>NZ_JAZHRQ010000001.1:7252500-7744523 GCF_036924575.1 Bradyrhizobium sp. AZCC 1577 | reverse complement strand
CCAGGCCAATCGCGCGTTTTTTCTGATGCTGCTGGCTTCGGCCTATCGACCGAGCGAGCTCGGCGGGCCCGGCGGGTGCCGCTCGCGCCAAAGCCGTTCATCGGCTGACTGAGCCGCCCGTCCTGCTGCAGACCGCCGGATCGGCTTGGGGGCTTCACCGTTGGGCAGCTTCCGCTATTCTGCTCCCATTTTCCCGGACCGTGGGGCGCGTTCGCTGCTCATGAAGCCAAATTTGGAGGATTTGCAGATGATGCGCATTCTCGCCGTGCGTTTTTGACCCTGATTGCAAGCCCGGCAGCCATTGCAACGGGGATCTGTTTCGGCAGCAACGTATGTACGATTCTTCTCGCCTACCGAGCTCCGATAGCGGCGGTTCAGAAGCTGCTGCCGACTGGATGGGAGATAGATCCGCCTGCCGCCGGACCCGCCAAAGGTGCAAACCTCTAAATCGTACCGATCGATTCGGCGCTGACACTCGGCTCGGAAGGCAAACCCGTCGATGGGTCGCGCGGGTTCGTTCTTGCCATCATGCCAAGGACAAGGCGAACTATGCCCGCGGCCAGTTGTCCTGCGCCGCTATTCGACCAACGCCTGCCAGCGCTGCGCCATCAAGCAGAGCTGCGGCCCCAAATGAGCTTTTGCAAAAACGTGGCCTGCAACTCCCGGCTGACGAGCGGTCCGGCGAAACCGTTTGAAATCTTGCAGACGTCCGCTCTTGGACCCACCGCGGATGTAGGGCAGGGCAGGTGAGGACTTCTGCTTCTGACCCTGGCTGTGTAAAAACGCAAAAAGTCGAAACGTGACGAGAATGGCATTCTTCAGTTCGATTTCTAAGTTGAATGCGCTTTCGAATTGAAGGCCTAAGGCGGTCTTGGACGAATAACTTCTTCTATCGCGATTGAGAGTCTTCGCGTTTTCACACAGCCAAGGCCCAAAGCGGATATTGCTCAACTACAATTGTAGTCGGCAAATCCACATTCGGCAGATGATCAAACTAACCTACCGCTAGGTGCGCGAGCAACTCAGCGACGCGAATGGTCTGCACTTCAAATATTGCATGATGTTTAATTGAAGGGTGTGGACGCCGACTTCCAGCGCTATGAGACACTCGCGCGCTGCCTCTTTCTCCCAAAATTGAAGCGGATCGATCGGATTAGCTCTGGAGCAGATGCTTGATCCGTCGCTGCCTTGCCAATTTGCAGCCACTCTAAAAATGGCCGCAACACACGGCTACGACGGTTCCCTATTAGGGAGCGCGGAGCAGGCCATATTCTGCATGTAATTGCCATTTTTTCCCAAAGGCTGAGCCGCATTTGCGTCAACTTCATCCGCGTATTTGACCCATGTAAATCCCTCATCACCGCACCTTTCGCATCACCAGGGGCTTTTCTCCTAAATGAAGCACGAGATCCTATTGACCCGCGTCGCCGCGGGCGTAAGCACGCTCGCGTTCGCGCTTGGCCTTGCCAGCGTGATTTATGATCTGTCTCCGGCCTACGACGGGCCCTTTGTGCAGAAGGCTATCCTGACGCTCGTTTTCTGCACCGCCGTGATCAGCCTCTTCTATGGCAACATTGTTTATCAGTTGACGCGATTGGGCCAGATCAGGCGACACGTCGCTCATCGCGAGGAAGCAAACAATCGCGACATGATTTGTGAGGCGGACGCACCGAGGATCAGCATCCTCATACCGTCTTATAAGGAGCAGATCCCGGTCATAATGCAAACGGTTTTGTCGGCGGCTCTTTCCGAGCATCCCAATCGACGAATTACGCTGCTCCTTGACGATCCACCGACTGGGAAAGCTGTCGCTTTGATGGAGCTTGAAGCCTCGCGCGCCTTAGTTTCGGAGCTGGATGATCTTTTCCGTCGAGCGTCGCAGCAATTTCGTGTGGCCGCTGGCGACCATAACGCGCGCCTTGTCTCGGAAGGCTCGACTTTGGAAAAAGAGCGCATAATCCTTGCTGGACATTACGTAGCAGCCGCGAATTTCGTAAACCGGCTTGGTCGACTTTACGCAGAGCGCTCTCAGCCGGTGTTTGCTCACGCGGACGAAGTCTTCGCTCGAGAAGTCATCGGTCAACTCGATGCCGAGTATCGTAGGCACGCCGCGGCCCTTCGCAATAAGGCGGACCTCGACCTTGAGCGCATTCGGATTGAGTACAGACGATTGGTCAGTCTTTTCGACGTGTCGATCGATTGCTTCGAGCGCAAACGGTTCGGAAACCTTTCGCATGCGCCTAACAAGGCGATGAATCTCAACAGCTATATTGGCCTGATTGGACACGCATTTCGCGTTTCCAAGGACCGCGATGGCACATCGGTTCTCAAGGAATGCCTCGAAAGCGAGGCAGATCTCATCGTCCCGGTGGCAGATTACGTCATCACTATCGACGCTGACAGCATCATTCTACCCGATTACATCGGTAAGCTCGTCTCTATCATGCAATCCGATCCGGCTATCGCCATTGCGCAAACGCCTTATTCTGCCTATCCAAATCCGCCTTCAAGGTTAGAGCGAGTTGCGGGTGCAACAACCGATATCCAATATCTCGTCCATCAAGGTTTTACTGCCTACAACGCGACCTTCTGGGTGGGCGCCAACGCGGTGCTGCGCTATTCAGCACTGAATGAAATCAGAGCCATGACGACCGAGCGCGGTCATGCCCTACCTGTCTTCATTCAAGACAGGACCCTCATTGAAGACACAGGCTCGACGATTGACCTCGTTGCGCGGGGTTGGCGCTTGCATAACCATCCCGAGCGGCTTGCGTATAGCGCCACGCCTCCGGACTTTGGTGCGCTCGTCATTCAGCGTCGGCGATGGGCGAATGGCGGTTTGATCATTTTGCCGAGCCTTCTTGCGCTTTGGCGTGATCGCAGCTCAGCTCGCGCGAGTGGGCTCGAGACATTCGTCCGGTCTCATTATTTGATCTCGCCAGCGCTGGCCAACATCGGCCTGTTGCTGCTTCTCGTGGTCCCTTTCGGTGAGGGCTTCTCTAATATCTGGTTTCCGATCGCTGCTGCGCCGTATTATTTCCTGTACGGACGAGACCTTATTCGATGCGGATACACGTGGTCGGATGCAGTGCGGGTCTATGCGCTGACGCTGCTGCTGGTCCCTGTCAATCTCGCTGGAGTTTATCGGTCTCTGGAACAGATAGTTACCGGGCGTAAGAGCGCCTTCGCTCGCACTCCTAAAATCGACGGTCGAACGGCTGCGCCGCCATCCCATCTGATCTTCTTGGTCGCGCTTCTGACTACTTCCATTATTTCGGCTGCAGCCAATTTGCGGGGAGGTAGCCTGCTGTTCTGTGTCTTTTCCGCGGTGAATGCCGTGTTTCTGGCTTATGGCTTCTGGCGCCTGATTGGCTGGCGCGATGCTGTTGAGGATATCAGAGCTGGCATCTTGCTGCGAAGAGTCATGCGTGATCCACGCGGCGATACAACGGCGCTGGCCGAGCAGCGAAGCTGAGAGGCCCATGATCTCTCCTCAGTCAGACGCATTTGGAGGGAAGCGGTGAAGCTGTTGAAGAGCCTCGCTTCGATGTTTATGGCTGGTTTGGCGAGCGTCGCAGCCGCGGAGGAGGCTCCACGCCTTTCTTTGCAAAGTACCAGTGACTTTGCTTCCTACGGCGCCTTTTACACCGACCTTACGGCCCTGTATTCTCCGTTCGGGAGCTTGTGGGAGCCGGGCTGGCGTGTAGAGGGTATTGCTTCGGCCCGCCGCTACAGTTTTGTCGATAGCGGTCAGAAACGTATCGGGCTCGATGCCACATTGGATGTGCTGGCGGGCTATCAGTTCACTCCGAATGGCTGGTCATGGCTTGTTGCTGCGGGTGTGACCGCCGTGAACAGCCACCTCTATGCCGCGCCTGGCTTGGCTCCATCCAACGCGCAGCTGTACGGGCTTAAAGTTCTAACATCTCTCTACGGCAAGCCGACCGACCAAACGATGGTCTATGTCCAGGCGCATTACAACACTGCCTCGGAGTTCTATTACGCGCAGGGCAAGACAGGGATTGCAATCGCGCCAAATATTTTCGTGGGACCTGAGGCAGCCTACTCGGGCAGCTGGACCTACAACCAGGTTCGTCTCGGTGGACACATTACAGGGTTTACCGTCGCTGGTGTGAACACGGGCGTCTCGCTCGGCTTTGTGCAAGATAGCAACTACGGCAAAGGCGTCTACGGCGGCTTGAACTTTCAGTTCAATTTCTGAGCGGGTTCCCACCTTGGCTGCCCTAGCGATTATTAGTTATGAGCATTTGCATCACACGCTCCTATGCGGCGAAGATCGGCGACGTACGTTTGTGGCCCGTAGGTGAAGTGGCGGCACGTTGCATTGAGGTCCCCTCATGTACGTGTAGCGGACTAGATTTGCTCACGGTGAGTTCTTCGCATTTTGACCCGGAACGGATTGAACCTGGCCGTACTGTCCGGGACGCACCAGCGGTCTAGCGGCAATCCTCTTTTTTCGCTGCTAGTCAGGGCGAGATTGCTGGAGTTGTCTTCTCGGGCGAGGTAGGCGCCTATCTGCGCCCCTATCACTGCCGACGCACGATTGCTTTGGGAAATCGACACGGCGCGCGACTACGCTACCGTGAATGGCGTTTCGGCACGCGGTGGTGCCATGGAGGGATCCGGTCCAACCATCACGCGCGCGGCGCGAACGGGCTATTGTTCGGGAGGCAGGGTGAACTGGAACACAGCCCCCCGCGGTTCATTCGCGGTGACCCACAGCCGCCCTCCGTGCGTCTCGATGATCGAACGGCAGATGGCCAGGCCCATACCCATGCCATTCGGCTTCGTTGTGTAGAATGCCTCGAAGGGGCGATCCTCACTCTTCGGGTCCAGCCCCGGACCGGTATCCCGCACCGCGAAGAGCACACCGTTCGAGGTATCCGCATTCGTGCTGATTCGTAGCTCCCGCGCCCCTTCGTCGAGGCAGCTCATTGCTTCGACCGCATTGAGGATCAGGTTGAGAATGACCTGTTGAAGCCCGACGCGATCGCCTTTGATGAGCGGCAAGCCGGTCGCGAGGTCTGTCTGCAGCGAGACGCCATGTCTGAGCACTTCGCTTCGGGTCAGGGCGATGACGTCGAGGATAGTGTTATTGACGTCCATGCTATCTTTCCGCGCGGGTGTTTTCTTGATGAGGGCACGGATCTGGTTGATGACCTCGCCGGCTCGCTTGGCGTCATTGACAATGCGAGCGAGCGTCTGTCGCACCTCCTCCAGATTCGGAGGTTGAGAGCCGAGCCAGCGCATCGCGGCCTGGGCGTTGGTAAGCGTCGCGGCGATGGGCTGGCTGACTTCGTGGGCGACCGAGGCGGTGAGCTGGCCCATCGTTGCGACACGGCTGGCGTGCGTCAGTTCCACCTGCTTCTCGCGGAAAGCCTCAGCGGCTCGCTTACGTTCGGTGATGTCGCGGCTCAGGGAAATGAACAGTCGCCGGCCGCCGCCTTGGCAGAACTCTCGCACGCGGATCTCGACGGGGAACACCGTGCCGTCTTTTCGGCGATGGCGACTCTCGAACGTTACGATGTCGCCCGCCTTGAGGCGATCGCCGTAACGCTGCCACGTTACTGTGTTCAGATCCGCATCGAAATCGAACGGAGTCATCCCGATTAGTTCGTCCCGGCTATAGCCCAAGCTTTCGCAGGCGTTTCGATTCACGTCGAGAACAATTCCATCCTGGTTGTGGAGCATGAACGTGTCGATCGCGTGGTCGACGAAGGTGCGGAAACGCGCCTCGCTCTCCCGTAGCGCCTGGTCGGTGCGCATGCGCTCGGTAATGTGCCGCCCGACGCCGCGATAGCCGACGAAGCGCCCCGCCTTGTCAAAGACCGGGAGCCCCGAGACGGACACGTAGCGCTTGCCGCCGCCGGGCGTCGGCCGGGCGAGCTCAAAATCGTGGAACGGGAGGTGCGCATCAAGCGTCTCCCGGTGCCTGCGCCAAGCCTCTTCGTCAGGCTCCAGGTACGGCACTTCCCAGCGCGTCTTGCCGATCTCGGAGCCCGGCGCCGGCGCGTCAGCAAGGCGATCGGCGAACTCCTGGCGGATAAAGCGATGCTGCGCGTCGGTCTCCCAGTACACCTGGAAGGAGAATTGCACGAGGATGCGAAAGCGCTCCTCGCTCTCCTGCAGCGCCTCTTCCGCACGCTGGCGCGCTGCCAACGTTTCCAAGTCGGCCTGCAATACGTCGCGCCACATCAGCATGTGTCTGAGGTAAAGCTGGCTATACTCGTTCCGTTTGTTGTCACAAACACAGAGAGTTCCGAATATCTCGCCGTCGGGCCAAGCGATCGGGACACCCAGGTAAGAAATCAATCCCAGATCACTGTCAGGGCACAACTTCCACCGTTCGTCCTCGCGGACGTCAGGGACAAGCAGCGATTGGCGGGTCTTCATCACGGTCTCGCAACAGAATCCCGTATCGAGCGACACGATGTCGCAAGGATCCCTCTTGGGGCTGCTGGATATAAAGACCTTGATGCTGGGCGGCTCCGTCCGCATGATCAAGGCGGAAGGGACATGCACGATCTCGGCAAGTAGATCCACGATCTCCTGCCACTTGCTGACGATCTCAGAGGGTACTTGAGCAGGATGTGGCATGGTCGATTTTGTTGCCGAAGAACAATTGATCTCATCGAATTATATTTTTGGGACGAGTAGCTCGCCATTGCGCGTCCCGCAGCGGCAGATTGCCCCTCAACGGTCTTGAACATTGGATGCCGGTCAATCTCGCTCCAGCAGCGAATGATCGATCATGGCATATCGCATGACCACTATACTTACGTATGGCAGTGGCTAGACCTTCGCACTCCGACGCGGGATTATCCCTGACCGCTCGCTACAAACTCTCAACGTCGAATTGGATACCAACCTAATGTGCCTGCGCCTCCTGCGTTACGTGTTCGGACCGGTATCGGGGAGACAAGAACCATCATGGTCGGTAGGCAGTACCTCACGCGCCAGGCGGCGACCATGAGGGAAGTAGAACTGCCTCCTACTTGAACGAACAGAAAACCACCTCGGTTGGCGGCTTCCTTCAGACTGAGCCCGACGAGGTGATCGAATGATTCTGACTTCCGCTCTTGGCCCTAAGCCGACCAACTTCGTCACCTGCGGCTGGTCTGGTATTGAGGGCAGTCCAGACGTTCGTATCAGCGATCCTTCGACCGCCGCTTGTGACCCATCTCGGAAGTAGGCCCTAGTCCAGCAGCGGCCCAATATGCTTTGATGCCTTGGGGCTCGAACTCCGACGTATGGGTGGCCTCATGTACATGTTCATTCGAAAGTACACTAAGGTTCGTTCGATTGCGGATGCTGCCCGCCGCGCCAAAAGCGGCATCGGTCAGATCCTAAGGGAATCGCACGGATTCAGATCTTATTATGTACTGGATGCGGGCGAAGGCGTCGGTGTCGCTGTGATGATATTCGAGGACCGCGAAAGCGCCAATGCGGCGAACGATAAGGTACTGGAGTTTGTTAAAGCGAGCCTGCTTGACCTTAATCTTGGAGACCCAGAAATCATCGCCGGGGAAGTTTTGGTCAATATAGAATCTGATGCGTAATTGTTCGTAAAGGCGTCAGGGGCAGCGCGTCAAAGCTGCGGCTCCTGCGAGCGCGCTACGAACCCAATCCGTTGCTCCCGACTGTTACAGCAAAATCGACACGTTTGAGACATGTCGACGCACTCCGAAGAAGTTCGCTCATCGGGGCGGACCGGAAGTGGCCGCTCCACGACGCAAATGACCCATGTCGGACATAAACACCGCGCGATAGGAAGCCTGAGCGGCTAGTTCCAAGGCAATTCTTTATCCGTGCAGCAAGCAGCTCGGCGCGTGGAGCTATGCGGGCGTGTGCACCCATGCGCCAACGAGCGGCGGCCCAAGGTCATCGGCGTCGACGGCGTCTCCGACTTCAACGCGCTGCATTCCGGCAAGCAATGAAAAGGTACAGCTCTGCGCGTTCGATGTGCTCGCGCTGGACGGCGACGATTATCTGGATGCGCCTCCGTGCCTCCGCGCCTTACCGGACCGCGTGGGCCGGACTAGGTCAGCCGCGAACGGCGAGCGCGCGCTCTTACCGAAGCTGTTGATCTTTTTCTGTTACGGACAAGCCGATGCAGAGAAACGATCCAGGGCGTACTTGGAGCCGAACGTCGGGTTCATAAGGATGGTGATGGGCGTGCGACTCGGCAATCATGCCCGGCTGCATGGCGACGAAAGGTGCCCATCAAATGGCGTAAAACTTTGCGCGACAGTGCATCCAGATTGTCGGCTTCAGACTAGAAGTAGCGTGACGTTACAGTAACTTGCATCGAAGGAGAGCAGCTATGCCAGATTGGTTGCCGACGGTAGTGCCTTACGGCGCTGATCAGACCGTCTACCTTGTGTTCGATAGTTCCGGAGCGTCACACAATGATTGCCCCAAAAAGGGGATCGAGCGGGACGACTTCGAAACGATCATCTCCGATCTCCTAACCGGCCAATTCAAAGCTCCGGTTCGCGTCATGGCCTTCAACACACTTGAGCACTGGATCGAGGATGTTTCCAACGAAGTAGCCGAAGAAATTCAAACCCGCTGCGATATCGATGGCGTACCAGTACTCGAACACATCAGGGACTTTGTTGCAGGCCACACCGGTGCAATTCAGCGGCTTCACTTGGCTTTGAGCCTGGAGTTTGGAAAAACTCATGACCAACAACATTCTCACAAGCCTTCGTGACATCCGCAAGGCAAACAACATCAGCCAGGAATCGCTTGCTGTCAGCATCGGCATGAACAGCCAGTCGGGCATTTCTGGGCTTGAACGGGGCATCAGGTCTCCGACCTTGGCCACGCTGACCATCTGGGCTGAAGCCCTCGGCTATGAACTCGTGTTGAGGCCGAAGCAAGGAATCCAACTCCCATTCAAGTCATCGCACATAGCCAAGACCCTTAGCGGACGTTCCGAGACGCCAGACAATGCATCTTGTGAGGCATAAGAAATCGACCAAAAACAACAGTCTTGCTCAAAGCAGAAGGCTGCTTAGGAATGGGATTCCATTTTCGTCAGAATGTGGCCTGATTAATCGCCGAAAGTTAGTGTGATTCGCGGATGCTAAAATTGGTGACAGTCCATAACGGAGGCTGCCATGAAAGCGTTCGATCGCGTACTGACGACATTCGGTATTCTTCTTCTGTTTTCCATTCGTGCTGATGCGCACGATCCGTCGATGCCGCATCACGAATGGTTCAACAAGCAGGAAATGAACCCGGCTGCACAGCGTCGGCTCGGTCTTCCATACAAGTCTTGCTGTAACAACGGCGACGTATTCAAGACCCGCTTCAGGGTTGGTGAAGATCGCTCGGACCAGTGGCAATACCTGAAAGATGGCGAGTGGAAAATCATCCCACCCGATATAATAAGGGAAAGTGATACGCCCGATCGTACCCCCGTCCTGTTCATCAACAAATCCACGGGACAGGAGCTCTGCTTCTTCGTACCGCAAGGAGGCCTCTGATGAGTGGCCTAGATCCGATATTGCATCTAAGACTTGCGCAGAAGCCCCCAAGCTCTAGGTTTGGATGCCCGGTTTGTAAAACCTGCTTCGCGGCCGCAGACGGGTATACTTTCTTGACTCACTGGTACGCGGAAAACGATTGCGGTGACCGAGAATGACAAGCTGGCTATCTCTGCTTCGATAAACTCACGTGGATACTCTGTTTTGTGAACGACGAAGAATCCGGACACTGTTGAGGTGACGAAAAACATTGGCAAGCAGTCGCCCAACAAAGGCGGCGTCTCAAAAGCGCAGGCCTTCCAGAGTGACGCCCTTCCATCTTGCGGTACTAGCGAATTGATCGATTAGGCCACGACGCGCCTTCCGCTATTGGCACCTTTGAGACATGCCCGCCTATCCTGAGAATGTCCGTTCACCGGGGTAGACAGGAAGTCGCGGTGGTCCGGCCAAACCGACGCGAATGATGTGGTGGACGACGCCCGCTCCCGACATCGAATGTGCCAAAGGGTGATTGTTCAACAACGAATCACCGGAGGGGGTCGTCCACATGCAGGTTAGCACCATCGGCGTTGATCTCGCCAAGAACGTGTTCCAAGTCCATGGAGTGGACAGTGCGGGCAAGGTCGTCGTCTCCCGCCAATTGCGGCGCAAGCAGGTCATCGACTTCTTTAGCAAGATTCCCCGTTGCCTGGTCGGCATGGAAGCCTGCGGAACCGCTCATCATTGGGCGCGTGAAGTCTCCAAACTCGGTCACACCGTCCGTCTGATGCCGCCGAGCTACGTGAAGGGCTATGTCAAACGGTCGAAAAACGATGCTGCCGACGCAGCCGCCATCTGTGAGGCCGTGACACGCCCATCGATGCGGTTCGTGCCGATCAAGTCGGCCGATCAGCAAGCCTTGCTGATGTTGCATCGAACGCGGGATCTTTTAATCCGTCAGCGCACGCAGCTGATCAATGCGCTCCGAGCCCACCTTGCCGAGTTCGGCCTCGTTGCGGCGACGGGGCGCGAAGGTCTCGCGCAGCTTGCCGCGATCATCACGGACGAGAGTTAACCGCGAAGCTCTTCCATCTGCGATGAAACAGGCGTTGCAGGCCCTTGTCGATCAACTCGCTGCTCTGGAATTGCAGATCGGGACCCTGGATCGCGCCATTCACGCCCATCATCGTGCCAATGACATGAGCTGCCGCCTCGAGACCGTGCCCGGGATTGGCGTGATCGGGGCCACGGCCATTGCTTCCACTGTCACAGACCCGAGTGACTTCAAATCCGGTCGGGATTTTGCGGCATGGATCGGACTTGTTCCGCGGCAGCACTCGACGGGGGGCAAGGAGCGGCTCGGCGGCATCTCCAAGCAGGGAGATCGCTATCTCCGACGGTTGCTCGTCATCGGTGCAACAGCCGTTGTTCGACACGCCCGGCAGCAGCCCCAAAAGCATCCTTGGGTCATGAGGCTGCTGGCCAAGAAGCCGGCCAAGCTCGTCGCCGTTGCCGTTGCCAACAAGATGGCGCGCATCGCTTGGGCGATCATGGCCAAGGGAGGATACTATCGAGCGCCGGAGCTTGCTGCAGCCGCCTGAAGAGGCTTGGCAATGGGAGCCTGAGGCGACGGCGGAGCAAGACAACCGAATTGCGAGGGTGATGATGGCGTGATGCGAAACGGTCGAGCCGTCGATTGGGACAACCCGCTTCTGGGTCATGGGCGTCAAAGCCCGTGCGAATGATTGGGACCCGATCCGCGGACTACATCAGGGCCAGCAGTGTGGTGCCGCGCAAACAGGCCGGACACATGACTTGTACCCGACCGCAAGCCGAACGTCAGCTTCTTCTTGCAACGCGGGCGTCGTCCACACATGACCCAAACAAGACTCTCGGCGCCGCCTTCTCGCATCCTTCAGAGCAGCCCGGGTGCTCCGCGAATATCGAGCGCCGATGGTTGCCAGCGCGGCTGGCGCCTCGTCAGGTGCGCCATCCGCACCTGCAATCGGTCTCTTACGAAGAAACGAGCCTTAAGCCTTCAGGTCCGTGATCCTCATAATTGCGACCACGTTTCCATCATTGAACGCCTGCTCTTTTGTGTCCTTGTTGCAGGTCCAGACAAAGTTCTTCTTGGCCGTAAAGGTCTTTCCCTCCTGCTCGAGCCGAAGCTCGCCCTCGGGGATATGGCAGATCATGGCATTCATCATCGGGGGACCCATAGTCTTCGATCCCGGCTGCATAATAACATCGCGCATTGAGACAGTCTTAAAACCGGGGATGATGGATGGTGTCTCGCCATCGTAAGCGCGCACCACGACACCTGGCCACGGCGTCGTATCCTTGTAGCCCGTGGTTTGAGCGGCGGCTGGCTTTATCATGGCCGCCGAAGCCGCTGCCAACCCGATTCCCAATGCTGACCTTCGATCGATCTTATTCATCGCTTTTCTCCTGAGGTTACAACAACGAGCCGCCGCAGAAGCGGCGCGCGCATTTCGTCGAATGTGAATGGTCGTGCGAACCGAAAAAAGCGTCGGTCTGTTAAGAGAGCGTGCCTGCCGATGGCATCAGTACTGCTCGTTCGCCCCGGACGGCGATTTCGGCTGTCCCGTTTCAAGGGCAACTAGATTATACGCGACCTGACGCGCCTGAGAAACAGCATCCAAAATGCACAATGTCTCAAACTGGTTAGAGCCTGAGACTGAAGATCGGACCCGGCGTCGGCAGCTTCACTCCGGCCAACGGATATAGCAAGTCAGCGTGGCTGACCCGCCCCGCGGCTCGGTCGGCGGTAGGTACGCGGCCACGACCCGACCGACGTCCCGTCCGGAGGCGACGACTGTGGCTCCCAGGATGTCCGGAGTTGGCGCGTTTGAGACATGCCGACCATATTGAGCAATGTCCGCTTTCAGGGGTAACCCGGAAGACATTTGCTCACATTGAGTTCTTCTCAGTTTGACCCGTTGCAGACATTGGGTGGTTGTCTGAAAATGAATGGGGTTGATGGCCAACACTAGTGAGGACCCGAGAATGCTCAAGAGTGTTAACCGGCTTGTAGCAGTTGTCCTACTTGCAACCGTTTCGCCTGCGAACATGCGAGCGCAGCCGTCGGATGAACTCGTGAGATTTGACGCCGCGCCCTATATTCGCAGCCAGTTCCAACAGCGTCGCGCAACGGAGCGCGGTGAGACGGCTATGCCGACTTCTCAGGCCATCGAAGCTCATCTGTCGAAGCCGCCAGGGGCTGGTCCGTTTCCGGCGGTCATTTACTTGCACGGTTGTAGTGGGCTTAATGTCGCCTCGCGTGAACATTTCGCGAAGATGCTGAATGCTTGGGGATACGTTTCCCTAGCCGTGGATAGCTTTGCGACCCGAGGCATTAAGGAGGATTGTGGCCATCCGATGCCGGGTCGAGAAGCGGATGCAACGGGAGCTTTGGTATACTTGTCAAAACTCGCCTTCGTCGATCAAGGACGTATTGCCGTTGTGGGATCATCCGAAGGCGGCATCGTTACATTGCGTTTAGCTGCCGCGCGGGACGCAAAGGTCTTTGACGTCCCAAACGATCTAAGCTTCCGCGCCGCGATTGCCTTCTACCCTCTTTGCAGCGCCGCCTCGGAGCAGATGGCAATCCCAACGTTGGTCCTCATCGGCGAATTGGATGACTGGACACCGGCCAAAAACTGCGAGCGATGGATGCAGTTGCGCAACGGGAAAGGCGCGCCTGTCAAGTTGGTCATTTATCCGGGCGCGTATCACGCTTTCGACTTTCCCGGGCTAAAGGATGGCATGAGCCGACTTGGTCATTGGCTGAAATACGATGCCGAGGCCGCTCGACAATCGACGGAAGAGATGCATGACTTTCTGGCTGCCCGTCTCGCGAGGTAAGCATCGCACCGCTAATTCTGAACGTCGGCTCATGGCACTTTCCGGACCTGCCCGACCTCGCCGATGATGTCCGGTCATTGTGCTAGAGAGGACATGATCTGGGACACTCAGCCCACCAGCCCCGCAGACGCATGCCCTGATAGGAGCGCGCGCGGCTATGTCGAAGATGTTGGCTGACTGTGAAGTACTTTACATCCCTGTGTGTTCTTGGCCCGGGCTAAGATGGCGAAGGCTTTCTTACTTTGAAGGAGGCATCCGATGCTCGCGACAATCAAATGGAACTTCCGATATAACGCTCGCGAATGGGTGATGATGGCTGGGGCGCTCGTCGTCCAACTCAGCGCACTGAATGCAAAACGACAGAAGAGTGAAAGCAAACCAAGGCGGCCACTCTGGAAACACTTTGACGACACCCATCATTGGGACTCAACCGCGGAGGAATGGGTCCCCAACCATGATCGATGATCGTGCAACGCGCTATGCGTCCCGCAGGCCGAATTCCGAGACTTCAAGATTCCTCTCACTGACGGGCCTGTCGAGCGGTGCGGTCGCGTACAAGTAGCTGGATCGGGATGTGAGTTCCTGCCGCCGCTTGATAATGGTCAAGCAATTGACTTATGGGCCACTTGCCGACCGCCTCGGTAAACCGTCTGGATGGCCGATCTTAGCACCTTTATGCGTCATGGGTTGATGTCCGTTGGCGGCGAAGGAGGCGTGCTGGGACGCCGTCGGGGTCGACGCGAATGATCCATGGGATACATGACGATCCCTCACGCATCCTAACCTAACGTCGATCAACGCACGAACGTAATTCTTAGCTTTCTAATTCGTCGCCTCGAAACGTCATTTGAGGCGACCACGCCGTTAATGGGTGTTGCGGCGGTCCCTGGCGCATGACTAGATAATCGGGTTGTATTGTAAAACGCATACGCTTCAGCAGTTTGGGAGAGATACCAATGACCATTGCATTGGTTACCGGAACGAGCAGCGGAATTGGATTGGCGACCGCGGTGACGCTCGCGCGGGGCGGCCATACTGTCATTGCGACGATGCGAAACCTGGAGAGTGCAGGAGAGCTTCAGAAGATCGTCGCGGCCGAGAAACTTCCGGTTAGCCTGGCGACGCTCGACGTGGATGATGACGCTTCGGTCGAAAGTGCGTTGGGCAAGGTCCTCGCGGAGCACGGTCGCCTCGACGTCCTGGTGAACAACGCAGGGATTGGTGGCGGCGGATCGGTGGAGGAGAGCTCCACGGCACGGTTTCGTGAAGTCATGGAGACCAATTTTTTCGGCGCGCTGCGCTGCATCAAGGCCGTCGTCCCCGGGATGCGTGAACGGCGGCATGGTTGCATCGTCAATGTCACGTCGATCTCCGGACGACTGGCCATGGCGCCGGCAGCAGCTTACTGCGCGTCCAAATTTGCCCTGGAGGCACTGAGCGAGTGCCTCGCGCAGGAAATGAAGGCTTTCAACGTGCGGGTTGCCATCATTGAACCCGGCGTCATCGCCACGCCGATATTCTCCAAGGCAAAGCCGACACCCGACAATACTCCTTATCCACATGCCCGGCGCCAAAGGGCTTTGTTTGCCCAGTCGCTGACCAACCCAACATCGCCCTACATTGTCGGAGAAAAAATCCGCGAGATTGTCGACGGCAACAGCTGGCAGCTCCGTTATCCCGTGGGTCCGGACGCGGTACCGTTTCTCAAATGGCGGGCGAGCAAGACCGACGAAGAAGTGGTCAACCTTGGCGGAGCGAGCGACGAGGAATTCAAACTCCTAGCCAAGCAAGAGTTCGGCCTCGACGTAAACCTTTGAGTACCGTCTGACATTTTCTCTAAGGTCAGGGCAGGGGTTTTGCAACGTTAGGTCGGTTGGTGACGGACTTGCTAAGGTCGTGGCGTGTTCGTGCGGTCACGGGTTTGCAAGGAGTGTGGTGGACCTGGCGTTGATTTTCTTGCGAGTGCAGGATTCGATCGCGATGCTGCGGCGGGATTTGGCCCGGCGAAAAAGGGTATATCGGGGTAATTTATAGGCTTGTGGTCGACCGCTCCGCTGCGTTTGGCGGGACGAACGAAGTTCAACAATGTCCTTTCTAGCGCGGAAAGCAGACTTCTCTGTCTGCCGGTTTCAAGGCAGCTTTTGACCCTTCTCGAACCATGATGCGTGCCTTTTGAAGACATAACGTCACGCGGGGATCACGTTTAAAAATTCGACCACGAAACTGTTGACGTTAGCGCGCACGAAGGCCCACGGAGCGGTTGGTCTTGGTAGGCTTTGTGACAGGGAAGACGGTGTGGATGTAGCGGGCCAGGTGTTCGCAAAAAGTGAGGGCGTACGGCGGAAGTGGACGGCGCCTGTCCCACTGAACCGCAACGCGTTCTCGAATGGGCTTGCCCCCGTGCGTTATTCGGGCGACGCGCACTTTGTAGCGATCAGTTCGCTGAAGAGATGGGACGATCGCCACACCTTGCCCAGCCTCTGCCAAGGTCAATAGCGTATGCGATGCGCGGCTCTCCAGCATTACCTTGGGATGGACTTTTGCCAGGCGGCAAGCCGCCTCGAACAGGCGGCGGACGGAATAGCCCGACGGTAACAGGAGCGGGTATGAGATAAGCCGCTCGATCGTTATGACACCGGCTTTGCCGAGTTCGACGGATGCAGCACTGACAGCCAACACATCCGCGGACTGTAGGACGCGCGTCTCGAAGCGAGGATCATCACCTGGGTCAATTCTGATGCCGACATGAGCTTCACCGCGCTCGAGTAGGGCGGGTTGCTCAGGCCCAAGGGCCTCAGTCAATTCGACATGAACCTGCGGAAAGCTCTCAGCATACCGCGGTAGAAACCCGGATAGCACGCTTTCAATCGTGTGCGGCGGGGCTAAGACTTTCAGCCTGCCGCTGTCGCCGCGCCGAAGCGCCGCTGCCCGCTCGTGCACGCTGTTGAGGCCGGTTAGGACGCGCCGACAATCCACGAGGAGCTGCTCGCCTTGGGCCGTTAGAACCAAGCGGCGTCCTACACGATCAAAGAGACGTAGCTCGAGCTCCTGCTGAAGATCGCTGATTTGGCGCGACAGCGCGGGCTGCCCAATGCGCAGGTGCACCGCCGCTTTGGACACCGTGCCAAGTTCGGCAATGGTAACAAATGTTTTCAGGCGCCTCAGATCCATGGTGGCATTTCTATTCCGCGGCGGCATGCTTTACTAGCGCAATTATGCATTGGACGAGCGTCCGGTCGGGCGGCAGTGTTCACACAGCTTGGAAGATGGCTCACGCATGCCACTGACCGCTGAGCGACGCGCTAGGTGGGAACCGCGCAGCCGAGGAGAGGAACCAAGCGACGTCACATGCCGTCAAAGCTCGTGAACCTTCAGCGGCGGCGAGCAATCAATCGTCGTCCTGGCCTTGCTGAGCGATAATGCATTGATCTTTCAACATGCCCCCGAAGGTGAAACCACAAGCGAAGGAGAAAGCCGATGTGCATAAAACAGCTTTTGTTCGCGAGCCTGACATGCGCTGCCGCTTTTGCGACAACCGCTCAAGCGCAGTATCCCGAGCGCGCCATAAAGATCGTCGTCCCGCAAGCCCCCGGCAGCGCCACAGACAATGGCGCACGCATTCTCGCGCAGGAGCTGTCAAAGGAGCTCGGCCAATCTATCATCATCGAGAACCGGCCAGGCGGCGCTTTCGTCATCGGCAATGACGCGGTCGCAAAGGCGCAGCCCGACGGCTACACGCTGCTGTTCGCCAGTATCGGTGCGTTCGCGATCGCGCAGCATATGGTCGCCAAGCCGCCTTACGATATCGAGCGCGACTTCCAGCCTATCGCGCTAGTCACGACCGGGCACCTCCTGCTTGCTGTCGCGCCCTCGCTGCCGATCCACAGCGTCGTCGAACTGGTCGAGTACGCCAAGAAGAACCCCGGCAAGCTTTCGAACGCGTCGTCGGGCAGCGGTTCGCCGGGCCATGTCAGCGGCGAGCTATTCAAATTCATGAGCGGCACCGACATCGTGCACGTGCCCTACAAGGGCGGGACCGCCGCCATCACGGACCTCATTGCGGGGCGCGTCGATCTCATGTTCGAGAGCCTCACGTCCATCGCGCCGCATGCCAGGCAGAAGGCTATCCGGGCGTTGGGCGTCACCGGTCCGAAGCGTTCGGCCGGCTTCCCCGAGCTGCCGACGATCGCCGAGGCCGGCGTTCCCGGTTATGAAGCGCCGATATGGTTTGGCGTCGCGGCACCAGCCGGCACGCCTCGCCCGATCGCCGATAAACTCAACGCGGCCATCAACCGTGCAATCCAATCTGACTTCTTCAAAGCGCGCTATGAGCAAATCGGCGACGAACCGGCTGGCGGGACGCCAGAGGAGTTCGCAGCGCTGATCAAGAAGGAATCGGCGAAATGGGCCGATGTCGTGAAGCGCTCCGGCGCGAAATTGGAGTAGGCGCTTATCACAGCGGACGCATGCCAAAACGAATGCCATTGAAGAGGTTGGATGATGCTCACAGCCAAGAGCGTAGTCCGCCTGAACTACGGAAAAGCGGTGAACAATGCCCTCGAACTTTGTGGCGCGCGATCCGGAGGCTTATGACTCTTACATGGGACGGTGGAGCAAACGACTTGCTTCAGATTTCCTTGACTTCGCGGGGCTCGTTGAGGGTGGGGCGGTTCTGGACGTAGGCTGTGGGACCGGAAGTTTGACCTTCGAAATCGCCGCCCGGCGCAAAGCCGCATCGATCGATGCTTTGGACTATGAGTCCGAATTTGTGGAGGCGCTAAACACCCGGAAGGGAGCAGCATCGATCAATGTACGACAAGGCGATGCGATGGCTTTGCCATACGAGTCGGCTCAATTCGAAATGGCCTTATCTCTTCTGGTTCTTCACTTCGTGCCCGACGCGGTCAGAGCCATTTCTGAGATGGTTCGTGTTGTGAAGCGGGGCGGTGTCGTTGCCGCAGCGGTCTGGGATACTTTCGGAGGAATGCCAAGCCGGCGAATGTTCTGGGACACGGTTGCAGCGATCCATCCGCCGGCGGAGCAGCGAAGGTCAGGTCTACTGATCCGTCCGATGACACGGCCGAATGAGCTGCAGACCGCTTTCCAACATGCTGGCCTCTCGGACGTGGCTGCGACACTCCTCACTATTCGGATGGACTTCGAGAACTTTGAAGACTTTTGGATCCCGGCTGTTTTCGGCCAAGGGACCCACAGTGAGTTCTTGGCTGGTTTGCCTGAGCCGACACAGCGGCAGATCCAGTCAAGCGTCAGGGCAGCTTATCTGGCCGGCCTTCCGGACGGCCCGCGCAGTTTTGCAAGTAGTGCCTGGGCCGTTCGAGGAATGGTAACGCGATGACAAACCCTAGTGAACGGAAACTCGGTGCGGATTGCAGCCCGATTGCGCCCGCTCCTTGTCGATGCTGGCAGGGCCGGAGCACGGCCGGGCCATTCCATTAGAGCGGAATTTCTGCGCACCCGCGTATGTCGGCTTGTGGCACCTTTCGGACCTGACGCACCCGCTCGGCGATGTCCGCTGATCGGGGAAGAGCAGAAGTTCGCGGCGCGCTGTCAAAGTGACGCGATTGACCCTAAGCGGCCATCGAATGCCCAATGCAGGGAATATATCGGGCGAACTGTCGGATACCCGACTATTGTCGCACAATTAATTCGCTATTGGCCGCTTGTGCGCCCATGGTGGGTCTATTGCCGAAATTGTCCTCAGGTATCGGTGACAGAGAGCGTTGAAGCTCCCGCCTGAATTTTTGTGCTGGAGCTAATGTGGCCGCTGAAAATCATCTTTTAAGTTTGCTCGATTCTTCGACGCTAACCCTATTGAAACCTCACATGAGGACAATGACTGTCGAGCATGGTGAGTTGCTTCATGGCTCCTCATCGGACATCGAATTCGCCTACTTCCCGCAATCCACTATCATCTCGGTCCTCGCACGCACCGAACAGGGCGGGAGCGCCGAGACTTCCATCGTTGGCCGAGAGGGAATGATCGGTTCGTCTTCGATCCACGGCATTATGACTTCATTTGCCGAGTGCGTCGTTCAAGTCAGAGGCGAAACTGTGCGCGTCCCGGCGTCGGAAATCCACCGCATCGGGAAAGACAGCGAAAGTTTCCGAAAGATTATTGCGCTGTTCGATTTGTCCCTGCTCGCACAAGCGCAGCAATCGACTGCCTGCCAGGCACTTCATCACGTTGAGAGTCGCGCAGCAAGGTGGCTTCTCCAGTGCAGTAAACGGTTGGGAAGCAATGACATCCGGCTGACGCAGGAATTTTTCGGACAGATGCTTGGCGTCCAGCGAACCACCATCAATCTGGTCGAGCGCACCCTCCAACAAGCCGGCCTTATTCAAATCGGCAGGGGGCGCATCTCCATTCTGGACATCGAAAGCCTCCATGCAGTCGCCTGCGATTGTTACGATCGGATAGAGCAGCGCTACGATGAACTTCTCGGTCCCCTCAAGCCAAACTCCCTTTGATCTTGGAACTATCCGCCGTAAATGGCCATGCACGAGCCACGACGGGCTCGTTGCCACTGTCCTATGTCCTGAATTGGTCCTGTCGGATACCTTACAGACGCCAACATCGTTTTTGGTATATTTTTAACGCGGGGATAGCTCGCTGGGAGGCAGGGATAGCTCACCGGGAGAGTGTCCATGCGCGGAAGTGGATTACCTCAACTGTTGCCGACCGAACGTCCTCGCTGCCCGACGTGTCGCGAATGCATGGATTTGCAGCGTGTAGACCCCGGCATGAGAGGATTCGAGAACCGCGTCTTCGAGTGCGGCAGGTGCTACACGATGAAAGCCGTTCCTGCGGCGATTGGTCGAACGAAATCTCGTAGAGCCAAGTCGGCCGAAAGTCGATTGCTCAGCCAAGGAGAACTCTAACAACCGGGCCGAAACCGGCTCGTACATCAGCGAGTGGCTACCTCGCCCAGACTGCAACCGCCGAAGTAGGAACGTTCATCAAGGCCGGCGGTCGCGGTTTCCAAAGGAGTCTGACGGATGCCCAGATTTTTCATTCATTCACGAGGTGGCGGGGAGATTGTCCGGGATGTTGAGGGCCAAGAGTTGCCCGGCTTGGAAGCGGCCCAAGCGGCGGCGACTACTACTGTCCGAGAACTCTTGGCCGACGGGATCAAGCACGCAACGGGCCTGCCGTTGGAGAGCGTGATTATCGCGGATGAAAGCGGGAAAGAACTTATGACTATCCGGGCAAAGGATATTTTGCCGGAGGCGTTGAAGTAAGGCCGCCTGGCGGCGTCACTTTCATTTCGCGAACGATCCGATGTCGCCTATTGGCACCTTTGAGACATGGCGACCGGCCCTGACGATGTCCGTTCACCGGGGTACACCGGAAGTCTTCGTCGGACGGTGTAAACGACGCTTTTGACCCGGAACGGACCTCGTGATTCAATTTAGTGCACCCTTGGCCGTTGGCTCAACTGCTTGAAGCCGGGCGGGCAGGCAGCCTACCCAGGGCATCAGGCGCGGAGAGTCGGCCTGCTCTTGCACAAGGACACTGGAATCTGCCGAGCGGGCAAGCTAGTCGCAAATAGCTAGTCCCGAAATGACGGATCCAACCGATCCAACTTGCGAAGCAGTGCTGGCCAGGCGAGTGCGCCGGGGCCGACCCCCCGAGTGACCTTATTCCGAGCCATTTGAATGCCGTCGAGAATGGGTTTGGGGATGGGGATCAGCTCGCTGCCACCGGATTGCGCGCGGACCTGAATCATGCAGCTCGCTTCAAAAGTGTACATGAATGCGAATGCGTCGGCGATCGAGGCGGCCGCGGTGAGCAGGCCGTGATTGCGCAGCATCAGGAAGTTCTTGTCGCCGAGATCGCGCACGAGGCGCGGTTTTTCATCCTCGTTGAGCGCGAGGCCCTCGTAGTCGTGATAGGAGAGTGAAGAAAGGACGAACATCGACTGTTGCGAGATCGGCAGCAGGCCGTTCTTCTGCGCGGATACCGCGACGCCATTGGGCGTATGAGTGTGCATCACGCATAATGCGTCCTGGCGCGCAGCGTGCACCGCGCTGTGAATGGTAAAGCCGGCGGGATTGATGTCATATTCCGAGGGCATCACCTTGCGGCCCTCAAGATCAATTTTCACGAGCGAAGACGCGGTGATCTCCTCGAACATCCACCCGTATGGATTGATGAGGAAATGGTGCTCGGGTCCCGGCACGCGAGCGGAGATGTGGGTAAAGACGAGATCATCCCACCCGTATAGCGCGACGAGGCGGTAGGCTGCAGCGAGGTTGACGCGCGCATCCCATTCATCCTTGCTGACTTGATCGCGGACGTTGAGGGAGCTCTTGGGGTTAGCGACGCTCATGGCACTCTCCTTCATGCGGAAGTTGCAGGTACACTTTAGCACGGCTTGGAACGCACAAAATCAGGCAATCTCACGGGTGTGACCTCGTTGAATGTCGAACTCGGATCGAAGCGGCTGGAGTTGCTGACGGCGAAAGTCGATCTGATAAACCTCAAGACCGCTAAGGCGCTCGGCATTACCGTGCCGCAGGCACTCCTTGCCCGCACGAGGTAATCGAATGAATGACGAGATGTCCGTTCATGACCCTGGCTGTGTGAAAACGCCGTGCCGCTGTTATGATTCTCCCGTGATTCTAGGGGGGATCGATGAGGCGCTTCGTTGAGGAGGCCGATCGTGGGCAATGGACGCTACTGCCCGAGTGCCTCGATGATTTCATTGACGAGGGCAACCCCGTCCGCGTCATCGACGTGTTTGTCGGTGCGCTCGATTTGGCTGAGATGAGCTTTGAAGGAGTGGAGCCGGCGGCGACTGGTCGGCCCTCGTACCATCCCTCGGTTCTGCTTAAGCTTTACATTTACGGCTACCTAAACCGGGTGCAGTCGAGCCGCCGGCTCGAACGAGAAGCCGGACGCAATGTCGAGGTGATGTGGCTGCTGGGCCGGCTCGCTCCCGATCACAAGACGATCGCGGACTTCCGGAAGGATAACGGCTTGGCGCTTCGCAAGGTCTGTGCGCGCTTCGTCGAACTTTGCCGCGAAATGGGGCTTCTTGCGACGGCGAGCGTCGCCATCGATGGCAGCAAGTTCAAGGCCGTGAGCAATCGGGACAGGAACTTCACAAAGGCGAAGGTGCAACGGCGGCGTGCTCAGCTTGAGGAGAGCGTCGCTCGCTATCTGAGCCAGCTTGACACGGCCGATCGACAGGAGCCGAGCGAGGCGCTGGCCGCAAAGGTAACAAGGCTCACCGAGAAGCTGACGAAGCTGAAGGAGGAAATGGGCAAGCTTGCGGTTTACGAGAAGCAGATGCTGGATTCGCCAGACCAGCAAATCTCCCTGACCGATCCGGACAGCCGCTCGATGGCGACGAGCGGCCGCGGTTCCGGCGTTGTCGGCTACAACGTGCAGGTCGCCGTGGATACCAAGCACCACCTGATTGTGACGCATGAGGTAACGAACAACGGTTCAGATCGGGCACAACTTGCCAATATGGGCAAGCAGGCGAAGGCTGTTCTACAGACCGAGACGCTCGAGGCCGTTGCCGATCGCGGCTACTTCAGCAGCGCGGAGATCCTCGCCTGCCACGAGGCCGGCATCACAGTAACTCTGCCCAAGCCGCAGACGTCTGGCGCCAAATCGGATGGACGCTTCGGCAAGCAGGACTTTGTCTATTTGCCGGAGGAGGACGCCTATCGCTGTCCGGCTGGAGAGCAACTGCCATATCGTTTTACGAGCGAGGAAGATGGCAAGCAGATAAGGCGTTACTGGACCAGCGCCTGCCAAAATTGTTCGCTCAAGTCTCAGTGCACGACAGGGCCAGAGCGGCGGATTCCGCGATGGGAGCACGAGCATCTGCTCGAAGCTGTGCAGCAGCGCCTTGATGCCACGCCCCAAGCCATGCGCCAGCGTCGCGAGACGGTCGAGCATCCGTTCGGCACGATGAAGGCCCGCATGGGGGCGACACACTTCCTCACCAAAACGCTTCCAAAAGTAGCCGCCGAGATGGCTCTCTCGGTCCTGGCCTATAATCTGACACGGGTCATGAACATCGTCGGAGCCAAGCCGCTGATGGCTGCGATCGCAGCCTGAGACTGAACCGGTCCTGGCCTCTCATCGACTTCCTGGAAGGGCGTTTTTACACGGCCAAGACCCATAGCCGACGAAGAAGAACACCTTGAATAAGTCGTGCTAATCTCCTGCATCCAACTGCGCCGGTAGGAGAGGCGGCTATGGTTCTTGTACATGTTTACGTCGAGGTGACCGAAGCAAATCTGGGAATTGACTTTTATTGTCATGGTCTCGGCCTGATTTTGAAGCGCCGGTTGAGCCCAACATGGATCGAGCTCGCGGGAGCGAATTGCCCCCTTTATCTTCTTGCTAATAGGCCGGCGATTGCGGACCTCGGCAGTACAAAGGTGTGCCGCAGCTACGAACGGCACTGGACGCCGGTTCACCTAGATTTTGTTGTGTCTGATATCGACGCAACTGTCTCGCGATTGATCGCCTTGGGAGGTTCGCTTGATCGCGAAGTTAAGATACGCGAATACGGTCGCATTGCGAACATGGCAGACCCATTTGGGAACGGCTTGGATCTGATCGAAGTTCTCCGGCTCGGGCTATGATGGCGTTTCGCGGTCTTGAGTGTCCGCCGCCGCCGGGCGACTTAAATACGCGCGAGAGAAGCTTCTGCTTTTGGCACGAAACGGGCCTGCCGGGCCGACCTGACGGTGTCCGTTGACGGGGGCTGGCCGGACGTCGGCGCTACGCAGTCAAACCGACGCGATTGACCGTGCGCTCCGAGGGCGCGAACTACCAGTGAGGGAGGGTCTCACCCGGATAATTGTCGATTGGTCCGGAAGCTGGCAGGCGGCACGGCCGGGTAACTGGCTGGGTCGAAGCCCTGCGACGAAGGCGGCCTTGGGCTGCTGAGCGATTCGATGGGCCGTAACAAAGTGAAGCCCGAGCAGGCCTCGAAAGTTCGAATGCGGATGCCGACCCTCCGGTCATTTGGGGAAGGCCGCACGCGTGGGGAAGTAATCGACACGCGCACCCACGCGATCCGCCGGGGTAGTGGGCACGGCACGTCGGAAGGGTGGTTCGCAGTTACAGGGGGAGACCCGTCGCGGACGAGGGTAGCGGCCTCAGCATCGCAATAGGCGGTGGTCACGGCGGGAGTCGGACGGGGCAATAAGAGCGTTGATGCCGGGTAATGCCGGCGGAGCAAAGGGCCCCGACTTCTGGTGCGCTTTTGAAGATGGCGAGGTCGTGGTGATTGGCGATGAGCCTGCAAACACCAACAATGACAGGCGCCGCCGGAGATTGCTGTGTCGAGGGGCGAAGGAGAGTTACTCACCGTGCCGAAGCCGCGTGCGGTTAGTTTGTCTCCGTGTGCCTTGCGGTGAAGCCAGTCGGAAAGCCGGGTGCCGGCAATCGGCACGCCCGGTTTGATGAGCGGGGATGGGAAACGGGGCGTTGGCCATAGGCCCCAAGCTACCGCGCCCATCCTCGACTCTACCGGAACGGACATTTGACTGCTTTGGATAAGCTCAAAAGCGTTTACGCTCCAGTCGCGTCCTCAAGTCACTCCTGGTTGCTGCCTTGGTTTGATCTTGATCGAGCTCAGCAGCGTTGCGGCCGCGATCATCATCAGGATGCCAGCGAGACTGAGCGCGATCTGCATCGGAAGTCCATCCGAGATGTCGACCAGCGCTATGTGGCTGGCGAGCGCCAGCAGAACGCCAAGGCAATAGATTGCCAGGGAGTTCTCGCCACAGCGGATCGCGCCGCGCATCACCGGCGTCGTCAGCCATTGCCAATTCCGAGGTACGAGCCAGACCGCCAAAATCGCAAGTGCAAAAAAATGCAGCAATCGCAAAGGATCGAGATTCGATTTGTCCACCGGGTAAACCAGCTTCGCCAGCGCTTGTGGGACCAGCGCTTCCGGTGGTTTGAGACTCCAACTCAATGCGATGATCAGGCTAACTGCCAGATAGAGAACGGCAAGCACAAGTGCCGTGCGCGAGGTCAACCACGGCCGCAACCCCTTGCCCGCGATAACGCACCACGCGCCAAGCACGACCAGCAACTGCCAGGCCAGCGGATTGAAGAACCAGACGTTGTTTGGCCATGCCGGGACGGTCCAGCCGAAGACGTGCACCAACGCATAAAGCAACAGCGAGGCACTGAGTGTCAGATTCGGCACTCGCAACAGCAGCCACAATAGCGGCGCGAACAAAAGATGACAAACTACGAAGATCGGCAAGACGTCGGTGTTGACCGGACGGTATTGAAGGATCGCCGCGTGTGCGAATGTCGCGCCGGGATATTCCAACAGAATACGCGTATTGCTCTCGTCGGCAAACCGTCCGGCGCCTGCGAGGTAAACCATCATGGCGCAAGCGACAGTGAGCAGCAGAAATGCGGCGTAAATGTCCCAGCTTCGCCACAGCGTACGGCTGATCACGCCGGCCCAGCCGTCGCGCGAACATGCCTTGGCGTAGGCCAGCGCGCAGGTCACACCCGAGACGAATATGAACACTTCCGCGGTATCGCTGAAACCGTAATTCCGCAGCGTCAGCCAGCTTCCGATGTTGTTGGGGACGTGGTCAAGAAAGATGCACCAGAGCGCAATGCCGCGGCAAGCATCGATGCGCAGGTCCCGGCCGAGCCCTTTCAGCTCCGGCAGCGCACCCACCAGTGGCTTCGCAGGTGTCGCGAGCAGCTCGGGTTCGAGGTGCAGATGCCGACCGCGCAACACCTTGGCATTGCGTTCGATCTCCGCCAGCATCCGCCGGATGTCTGGCGCGGCCCTGCCACGATCCTTGTCGAGGTCGACAGCCGCGTCACTATCCGGGCGCCATCGCATCGGCTTCCGAGAAGCGGCCAGATCGATCGAACTGATCGTTACCATCTCGACGGAGCTGTGGGGTGCCGGCGCAGGCACCATCATCATGGTGGCGACGGGCCGAAAGGACGGAAATGACAAGCCTTCCATCGACTCTTCGTCGGTAATAACCTCATATGAGCCAGCCGGAAACAGCCGTTCGACGCTCGCGATCCGGAACGGGTGCTTGAACACCACCGTTTCACGTCGCGATCGGGTCACCGTCATGATCATCCTCATACGTTGGCGACGAGGCGCCGCCGCAGCCGATAAGAACTGGCACACAGAGACGATGTCGCGGGCGCTGCGCGCTCTGAGCAGGCGCTATTCAGCACTGCGGGCGAAAGCGCTTCCACTGCAAACTGAAACCGGAAACTCCGCATCAGAGCCCTGCGCGTCCGGGTTAATACTTATCGAATATTGGTTACCGTCCCGACAGCCAATGCTCCAGGTATCGACCCCAGATTCGGTGCCGCCTTGATACATGGTCCGAACAACAACACCACAAGCCTGCTTTCTATTTTTCAGAACGGAGGTCCAGAAAGCGAGATGCCTAGCCTGATCCAGTGCAAGTATCCTCGTCGTCCTTTGGTTAGCGGCGTGGGCCGTTTTGAAAGGCTCGGAAGCTACGGCCTTGGATGGCATGGCTGTTGATGTAGCGGCATCCGCCTTTCTAAAATGCAGATCAGCATCCAGAACAAACCAGGGAACCAGCCATATGACGGCGAAGCTCGCGGCAGCCACCAAAAAGAGAATAGGCGATCGCTTCATCATGTCTCTCCCTCCCGGAGATCGAGACATTGGCGGCCATCGCGGCGTCGCGAGGCCCGCAGAAACCTGACGAATTAAGGACTTCGCGAATAACGCCGATGGAGCTGCAATCCGCTGCGTGCTGGGCTCGAAACTTCGATGAGTAGCTCATCGAAGGTGTCGCACCACCGGCAAGAGGTTTCAGGCAGCGGCACTTACATGTCGCGAAAGATGAAGGTGGGACTGACTGGCTACTTTTGGAACCGTGTCAGCTCGGCTCGACCCGTTGCGGCGAGTAGCGGACCGAGATGCGTAACCTGGCATCCTTAGCTGGATGTCAAATTCGGTCATACGCGACTTGATCGAAAGGCAGAGGCTGGTCCGATCATCGGCAAAGTCAATTCACGAATTATGAACGCGTGAAGGTTTAACACAACCGCTGGCTAACTAACGGAAGGGCAGGCTGCGGTGTGGCGTCTCTGATCTCGATCCATCGGGTTTATCAGCGATACAGCGCGCCCTCGTTAGCGTCGCACAAACTAATTACATCAACTCGCCCGTCGCGCTGAGCGAGAAGGAACGTCTGCTTCTGGCAGATTCCGTTGAAGAAGTCGGTTCGCGACCGAGGCGGCCGCAAAATGCGGTGCAGCCGACCGCTTCTCAGGCCGGATTTGGCTGCGGCATTGGGACCAGCTTGGCTAGTTTCCGGAGGTTCTGGGCGACTGGCGTCGACCGCAAAGCCTTCTCCGCCAACCAGACCCTCGTCGATGCAGCGGCGCAAGATGGCTTCGAACAGCCGTCGCAGCAGATCACTGTCGCGGAAACGGCCATGCCGGTTCTTCGAGAAGGTCGAATGGTCGGGCACGTCACCATCGAGCCCAAGGCGGCAGAACCAGCGGTATGCCAGGTTGAGGTGAACCTCTTCGCACAAGCGCCGCTCCGAGCGGATGCCGAAGCAGTAACCGACTAACAGCATCCGGATCATCAGCTCGGGGGCGATCGAGGGACGACCGATCGCGCTGTAGAAGGGAGACAACTCTCGCCTCAACTCGTCAAGGTCCACGAACCTGTCAATCGATCGCAACAGGTGATCGGCCGGAACGTGCCGCTCGAGCGAAAACTCATAGAACAACGCGGCCTGCTCAATTCGCTGATGTCCCATCATGATTCAGTCCTCTCGCAACGACTGAATCAGCGAACATCAACCCGCGCAACCGAAGACTTTTTCAACACAATCGGCACAAAGCGGACCAGCCAATCGCACGGGGCGGATGTCCGCTTTCGAGGGACTAGCGAACTTGGACTAAGTACCTGCGAGGCCGCGCGGCCCAGCGTTGCAGCCGCACCGTTTCATCCGGGCTGGCACCGCCACCGCATGGTATTGGCGGACACGGCCCCGCGCCCTCTCGGGGGCATGGGGTTGAGGCGGGGGCCGCGCCGGGCCACCGATACGCGTACTGAGTGGCCCACAAACGAAACTGGTTCGCAGACAAGGTTGTTCCTAGCGATCTGACGTGGCCTGCCCGGATAAGGTTGCGGCAGTGCTGGTGGCAGATTATTTCTTCTTCTCGGTTTTGAATGAAACGCCCAACCGCATTGCAACTTTGCGGATGCGCTCAGGCGTGCGCTTCATGATTCGAGCGGCTTCCTCTAAAGACTTCGATGCTTTGGCAAGCTCGATAACGCGACGTTCATCTGCAAAAGACCAAGACTTGCCAGCCATCGGTGGCGCGCTCCTTTGAAGGCAAAGCCGCCAGCGGAGTATGTTCGCTGACGGCTTTGCTTGGGGACCGGACGAGGGCAATTGCCCGGCGGGTCTATCGATAACTCAACTTCTCGATAGAGCAACGCATGTCGCGCGTTAAGCTAACTGCTCAACCTTACCGATGCGGGTATTCCAAGCGGCGGTTGCACGACTTCCGTATTTTTACGGTAGGTTAGTTTGCGCTTGGAGGAGGCCGTTTATGCTGCAGCCCGATCTTCCTTGTCCGCTCCCCGCATAACGATCTCCAGAGCATCATCCGGCAGCGGTCGCTGCAGCGACTTCGCTTCATCCCGCGGTACCCTCATCCACACATCGCGCTCCTCGTCTGTCTGCAGGATGACCGGCATCGCCTTGGGATGGATCGGCTCGACGACGGCGTTGGGAGAGGTAGTGAGAAAGCCGTAGACATTGTGCGGACCGGGGATGGGTTTCGATTTCGTGCCACGGTCGCCCTTGAACTCGGTCCAAATGCCCGCGAAGCAGGTCAGCGGCCGATCGTCATTGATTGCGAACCAAACGACGTCTTTCTTCTTGGTCTCCGGGTTCGGTTCGGGCGCATACTCAGCGAAGCTATTGAAAGGCACTAGGCAACGGCTTTCCGGCTTCAACCAGCCCTGCCAATGCGGCGAGGAAGTGTTGCGGATATTAGTCACTGGCGGCCCGCCTGTCCGCGGCGGTGGCGGCATGCCCCAGCGCATCAGGACCAATTCGCGTTCAGTGCCCGCGTTGCGGACGATCGGCGCCGGATAATCGGGAAACACTCCCGGCATCGGCGGCAGATTGCCGACGTAGCGGTTCATCACGCGGAAGAGTGCGCGGATCGCTTCTTGGTTGGTGGTGATGCTGTAGAGATTGCACATCGAAGGCTGCCGCGAAGGATCGTTCTTGCGCTAGTCTCTATTGCTATGCAGGTCCCTTAGCTTGCGCATGTAGTAGCCCTGCTTCTGGAGCGCGGAGTTGATCTCGTCACTGACTTTGACAACTCTTTTCTTGCTCTTACGCCATTTCCCCGACGCTCCAACAAGTGCCATCGGAAATCCCTTCTTCACAACGAGCAGATCACGTTTGGCGCTTAAATATACGTCCACCATATGGCCTCACAGGCCGTCTCGGCTTCGGTGTACGTCTTAAAGGGTGATCCGCCCAACCCTGATCGCTGTTTTGTTAATATGGATAGGGCGCCAAGAAGCTACAAAGCCGGGATTGCCGTGAAGTCCCGGCCCACCGCGACTCTCGTTACTGATTACGAACGAAAAGCCGCACTCGCTCGCGCTCCATATCTCTAACTCCTCTGTCGCAGGACCAATGCGGCTGAAGTGCAGGGCCATTTCACCCTCAACGGCGGTGGTAAGGTTTGGTTTGCCTTGACTCGACGCTTCTCCGCTTCCACCGTTCCAACCCTCTTGCAACTTTTCCCTTGGTCCTGCCGCGGCTGGCTTGACCAAGTGGAAGTGCCACGGAGGCGATGTCATCTCTAAGGGTCGTGGATTGCGAGTCGGGCGCCGTAGCGCTGTAATTGCGAGTCATGAGCACCAAGAAACGCGAGGTCATTTGGGGCGGCCGGATCATGGGCGCGGATATGCGCGCCCAAACGGCCCGCCAAAACGCTAAGAAGGCCGCCCGCGCAGCGGGCAGGAGTTCTGGCTGCGAGCAGCTATTGGGCCCATTCCCGGTCAATTCGTCCTGCTGGCCGGACTGGCTTTCCACGCAACGTGGATCGCAATTGCGATTGCCACATATAGAAGCCGAAGGGGCGCAGGGCGCGCGCGGCCGCAGACTCCCGAGAGGGATCGGCTGCTCGATCTTGCACGAGGATAGGGGTAATCACGCAAAGTGCTGCTGGCGACACCGCTGCGCTCATCGTGCATTAGTCCGCTGTTGGCCCTTAGCTGAAGATCAGAACCTACGCCGCAGCGTCGGCTTTTTGAGGTGGATCGGACGTAGCTGCCGTTAGCCTCGACCGCCGCACTTGACCCGAACCGGAAATTGTTGCCTCGCGAGACCCGCACTGCGTCGGGATGTCCTGTTACCAAAAGTGCGGGACATCAAGAGCCAAAGGTTAAGCTATGTCATCCGTAGCTAGAGTCTGCCGCGCGGCTTTCTCTTGTGCGATAATTCCTTCGAGCCGCGAGATGTTTTCCAGCAGGCGCTGGCTGGTCAGGACGAGAAAGTAATAGCCGAATTGCGGATTTTGAAAGTAGATTTCGAGCAGCCTTTCATAAGTTATGGTCAGGACTTGTCCGTCTTCTATGCATTCGACGGTCGCGGTTCGCCGTTTATTGGGAGTAAGGAAGCCAAGTTCGCCCATGAGACGTCCCGGCGGAATTTCGACGCTGATCTCCGTGACCAGGAACTTTCCAGTGACCGTCAGGAACATCTCGGTGGCCGCATCATCTTTCTTGAACAATTTATCGCCGCTGCGATATTTGCGCTCGGTCATGAACGGTTTGAGCCATTCCAATGAGGTATCGCCCTCCGTCGCGATGCGTGCCCTCTTGATCAGATTGAGCATCTGGCGGAGGCGAATTGCATTGATCGGCAGCAACAGCAGATACAGGATAAAAGTCCCGACGTTTCCAGAGAGCGCGCCAAAGGCGACGAAGAATGTACAGCCGGCCATGTTCGCGACGCGCAGCGGCACCATTGTATGCATCAGCAAGGTAGCGACAAGAAAGATGGCGCCAACCAGGGCGAACATATTGGCAAGCGTGATGTTGGCCAGCACAATTTCCAGCAGCCGGTTGAATAGTGCGTCGTAGGTGATGTTGTTCGGATCGAGACCCATCTGAACCAGAATCTTTGCGATCCTGAGATTGTCCGCCGCCGCATCAAGAATGCGGTCTAGTATCGTCGAAGAATCTGCACTGCTGGACTCCATCGGATCATCCTCCGCGCAAAAGCCGTCGGTATTCGTCGGATATCCCGGATACTGATAATTGAAGTCGGATAACGACCGTTTGAGTAAGATTACCAGCGGTCTCGGTGCAATCGATCGATTTTACCTCGGGCGGTGAATTCGGCAATTGCCCGCTCTCTAGTTCGCTTTGCCGTCGCATCTGCCCTGAGCTGAAGAGAGGTAACGCCGGCTCCCAGGCGGCTTTCGCAAGTGCAGGGCAATAGTGTCGCAAAATCGGGAACTTCCGAGTCTGGCACATTTGAGACATGCCGACGCACGGTCGCGATGTCTGTTGATACGGGCTGAGCCGAAGTCGTCGATACACGGTCAAACTGACTCGATTGACCCAATTCGGACGTGCAGCCTGATCGCGTCTCTTGCGAGTTGCGGGCCATCGGTGGCTCATGCGCGGGCTCCGCTCCTTGGACTCTTTTTGCGGGATTTCGCATTCTCAGCGAGGCTGGATCATTCGTCCGAGCCTGTGAATGGTTTGATGAGCGATCGCTCCGCCGGCCAGTTCCACCCGAGTAAGTAGAACTTCGGCCGTCGGATAGTCGCGCCGCTGTGGTGGCGTTGTTGGCCTATGGCTATCCGCGCAGTCTGATCTGGGTCGGATTTAGGCCCGGCGCAGTGTGGTAACTGCGTCGGAAAGTAGTAAGCTCAAACGCCTCGCGGAGGTCCCGATGCTGGTTCCGGACACTCTATACGCCAAGAGCGGTCACGTTCGCATCGCTTATCAGGTCGTGGGCGACGGACCCTTCGATCTCGTGTTTGTTCCCGGCTTTATTTCCAACCTCGATCTGGCATGGGAAGATCCAGTCCGGGCGCAGGTCTGGACCCGCCTCGCTGCCTTCTCGCGCCTTATCTTGTTTGACAAGCGGGGTACCGGACTATCCGACCGAATAGGGGGAGTGCCAACACTTGAAGAGCGAATGGACGATGTGCGCGCAGTGATGGATGCAGTTGGCTCGCGCCAGGCGGGTCTTTTCGGCGCCTCGGAGGGTGGCGCGATGTCAATGCTGTTTGCAGCCAGTTATCCGGACCGCACCCGGGCGTTGGCCCTGTATGGTGCCTTTAGCCACTTCCTCTCGTGGGTTATGCCCCCAGATCAACTTGAGGCATTTCTTGAACGTTTGGAGAAAAACTGGGGGACGGGTCAAAGCCTTGCTCTGTTTGCCCCCAGTCTGCTCTCTGACAACGCGTGTAAGCGACGCTACGCACGCTTCGAACGCCTCAGTGCGAGCCCGTCGTCGGCCACTGCACTCATTCGCATGAATAGTGAAATCGACATTCGCCCAATCCTTCCGTCAATCCAAGTGCCCACGCTTATTGTCCATCGAGAAGGAGATGCTAACGTTAACGTTGAAGCGGGGCGGTTCTTGGCTAATCAAATCCCAAACGCGAAATACGTCGAGTTGCCTGGAAATGATCATTTGCTGTGGGTCGGCAACACGGAACGGGTGGTGGACGAGGTCGAGGAGTTCTTGACGGGGTCGCGGCATATACCAGAGCCCGACCGTGTGCTTGCCACCGTTCTGTTTACCGACATCGTAGGCTCGACAAAGAGAGCGGAGGCAATTGGGGATAGGGCCTGGCATGACTTGCTCGATCGACACAATGAGATCGTACGGCGAGAGATCCTGCACCATCGCGGGCGTGAGGTGAAAACGACCGGAGATGGGTTTCTCATCACCTTTGATGGTCCGGCGCGATCAATTAGGTGTTCGCTGGCCATAACCGAGGCCGTTGAGGATCTTGGCTTGCAGGTCAGGGCCGGACTTCACACGGGCGAAATCGAAATGACGGACAATGACCTAAGCGGTATTGCAGTCCACATCGCATCGCGCATTGCGGCAATGGCACAGCCTGGACAGGTTCTCGTATCGAGCACGGTCCGCGACCTTGTCGCAGGATCAAACATTCGCTTCCGCGATGAAGGTAGCCACCGCCTGAAAGGCCTGGAAGAAAGCGTCAGGCTGTTTGCTGCGGGACACCGATAGTTAGCTCGTAAGCTCGGTGATCGGAGCACGTAAACCCGTCTCCGACGAACTGATCTGTTGCGCTCAATAAAGCAAGAGTCCGCTCATGGCACTTTGCGACCTGCCGACCGGTTCTGAAATTGTCCGCTTATCGGGGTAGATCGGAAGTGATCGGCGCATGGCCAAACCGGCGCTTTTGACCCATAGCGGTCATTTGTGGTCGCCCGCTCGTCCCGAAGTTGCTATAACTCAGACCTGCCGGAGCATTGCTTGACCTGCGCGGAAGCTGTCCGTTCGTTGACACGGTGATCGCATGAGACGATTTGCCGTTACGGTGCCGATCCTTCTCGTTGTGCTGCTGACCTTCGCGTCAGCCACAGCTCAATCGGGGCGAAAAATGGCGCGGATCGGCGTGCTTTGCGCGCCCGCTTGCAAGCTTGGCCCCCATGATGCGTTTATGGACGAGCTTCAGAAATTCGGCTGGATTGAGGGCACCACCATCGCGATTGAGTGGAAGAGCCCAGATTATCATCTCGACCGGCTTCCGGCGCTTGCCGCGGACCTCGTGCGCTCGAAGCCCGATCTCATCGTCGCTTTCACACCTCCGGCTGCGCGGGCTGCGAAGAACGCAACCTCCGACATTCCAATTGTCATGCTGTTCGTCGCAGATCCCGTCGGCATGGGACTTGCGTCAAGTCTTGCCCATCCCGGCGGAAACTTGACGGGCGTCGCCACGCTCGTTCCGGGCGGTTTTAACACCAAAGGGCTCGAAATCATTCGAGAGCTTTTGCCCGAGGCGAAGCGCGTAGCCGTGTTCATCAATCCTGCAAATGAGATCCATCGGCTGCTTTATCCGAAAGAGTATCCACCTGGGGTCGCCAAGTTCGGATTTCAGCTCGATCTTTTTGAGCTACGAGACCCTGCCGAATTGCCTGACGCCGTTGCCACGGCCAAGGCGAGGGGTGCAGAGGCTTTGTCTGTGTGGTCTGACCCGTTGTTCGACTTCCCGCCAAACCGATTGCCCGATCTCGCGCTGCATGCGGGCTTGCCGTCGTTCTCCCTGTTTCCCCACTTCGTACAAGCGGGCGGATTGTGCGCTTATGGGCCCGACCCTCTTGCCTTAGCTCGCCGTGGGGTACATTACATCGATCGAATTTTGAAAGGCGCCAAACCTTCTGAACTTCCCATTGAGCAACCCACCAAATTCCTGCTTTTTCTCAACCTAAAGACCGCGAAATCGCTCGGCCTAGAATTGCCCGCGTCGCTTCTCACCCGCGCTGACGAGGTCATCGAATAGGGGACCATGTCGCCTGTTGGCACCTTTGAGACATGCCGAAGCAGGCCCAGGATGTCTGTTTATCGGTGTTGACCGGAAGTGATCTGCCGGCAGTCAGAATGACGCGATTGACCCATAGCGGTCATGCACGGCCATTGAGGCGTGCAATTACATTGGTTGCGGACGAAGATCGAGTCGGCACCAGGGGCCTGCGCGCGCCGCCGACATTGCCGCGAACGGTCGTCACGGATATCTCTCGCGAGGTCTCGTCGTGTTTGCGAGCTCTTGAAGGGTTGGAGATGACCATGAGCAACGAGTCACGCCACTTGGCCGGCATTCTTCTGATCGTCATGCCGACGGTCATGTATGGTGGCGTAAGCATCCTTTCTCTTCTGATCGGCGACCCGAAGTACATGGAGAACCCGTTGCGCCAGGATTTATGGCGCGCCGGGCATGCACATGCAGGCGTTTGGCTCATCCTGGCGCTCGTGGCGCTGCGCTACGTGGATGAGGCCAACCTCTCAAACGCGATGAAATGGCTTGTGCGAGGTTCGATCCCCATCGCCGCAATCCTGGTTCCGGCGGCCTTTTTCCTGTCCGTCATACCGCCCCACGCACGGGCCCCGAGCGGGCTCATCTATCTGGCCTATGTTGGCGCAGTGGTGCTGGCAGTCGGCGTGCTCGTCCTCGGCATCGGCCTCGTCAGACGTCCTGCACAACGATCTTAGGTGATGTTCGCCGGCGTCGTTCACAGTTTTGGAAATCATCGGCGCGCCCTTCTTCATTTGGCGGCAGGCCCGTTTGGCGAGATGAAGTAGAGTTACTCTGCGCGACGCGAACCCCGGCCACACGAGTCCGCTAATGGCGCTAACAGCCAATTCAATTTTGCGCGGTGGATGTCAGCAACACGATGCCTGCCATGGCTAAGGCAGCGCCGCCAATGCGTTTTGCGTTGCGCCGGCTTTAGCTACTGGACCGAGGCAAAAACGGATCCACGGACTCAGCTAACCGGACCGCCAATTGGGTAGTGGCCGGCGTGGACTGCTTCACGGATGGCAATGAGTCGACAGAATAGACTGTCAGCCCAGCAGCAGTGACAAAGGCAGCTATCGCAATCGCAGCGAGATATCTCATGGCGATGGTCCTCCATCGGTCCCACAAACTAACCGGGCACTCTCACAAATGGTTCCAGAGCGTATGAGGACCCTAGCCCCTCGGACGGGCTCGGGCGCGCAATCAGCAAACGCCGTATTGAAGTTGATCGCCTCGCCGCAATCCAAGCGCGTGTCGACGGAGCCGCATGTCGTGCATTCCAGGTGCGCGCGCTGATCGCCTGCCAATCAGGCACGCTGTCGAGCCGCAGTTCCGCGCCGCGGTCGCTATTGGGAGAGGAGCGGAAGTGGTCCCGACATCGCTAAGCCGACGCAACTGACCCTTAGCTCACATCGATGACTGAGCTGAACATTGCCGGACCCGATTCTCTACTCGGCCCCGTACTCATTCGGCCAACATCGCCTCAGCCGGCCAGGAGCGGCGCCCGGCTTCACTGTTGTCGGGAAAACGGCCTTACCCATTTTCAACGCGTTGCAACGAGCCGCGTTAAGCGCCAGAACAAAGGTCCTCACATGCCGTGGCTGGCAAATACTTTTTGGCAGCTCTTGCTCAGTCTGGTCCTGTTCTGCTGCAAGCATTGTTGAACCGCTCCATCATCGCCCAATTGCTGTCGGGAAAAGCGCTGCGCATCTCGTCTACAGGCCTGCTGCTCTTGTGGCGTGCCCATGTGACCCTGTGATGGGGACCTCCGGCCGCCCCAAGACTTCGGAAGCGCGCCGGCAAGCCGATCACCCCGAAGGAGCGGCCGGCCGCTGGCAATGTGGTCGATCTAATGGAGGCGTTGCGCCGGAGCGTGGGTTCGGAGCAGGCGTCCAAGCCCGCGAAAAAGCCCAAGAAGGCGTCCGTCGGACAGAAGGAGATGCTGCTACCGATCGCCAGCAAGAAGCCAGCAAAGGAAGCGACCGCGAAGAAACCCACCGCCAAACACCAGCGTAAGTCGGCATAGAGCGGCTCCGCCACAGCAACGACGCCGATTTGCGTTCTCAGCCGAGAGGTCGGCTTTGCCTGAAATGGAAACTGTTCGGAGTGAACCTCCTGGCCACGGCGCGCGCCTGGCCCTCGCATGTCTCCAGCGCGATCTTCTGGGCAAGCATAACGTCTCCGATCGGCAGAGCGCCGATCGGCATGAAACACAGCCCCTCCAGCAGGCGACCTCTTTTGTCGATCTCGCATACATTCACCGAGGCCCCGGCGTGGATCCTGTACCGCTTTCCGCTGTCGCTTCCGACGACCTCGAAGTAGCCCTTCCTGGCGAACTGCTCTCGCTGCGCCGGCGACAACCATTCTCGCAAGAGCCGCAGCGAGCGGCCCTCCGGCGTGCCCTCGGCGCCGTGCCCGATGAACAGTGCTCGCGTCGCGCTTATGCGGGAGCGGCCGCCCGGCGGCCACGGTCGAAAGCCGAACATGGCCGGGCCGTTACCCGCCGACCAGCCTGGGGAAGAAGACAGTTTCTTCCGCAGTGGGGTCGAACGATCGTAGGTGCGAGGTCTGACCCGGACCCGTCCTAACTGCCGCGGTGAAGCCGGCATTGGTGAGCTCGTAGAACCGCTGCTCCGCTTTCGCCAGTTCTTGTGCGTCATCCGAATTGAAGGGGTGACGGCGGTCGCCGCTGCGGTCCATCACGATCTGGATCGGCATGATCATCCTCCTGGGACTGCTGGTGGCAAGGACCTGCTCCAGTATCCGACCGACCTCACGGACTTTCAAGAAGAACATTCCATCGCAATCGCCGATCGTCTGCCGATCGCAGCAAGCGCAATCAGGCTGGCAGACGCTCCGGGCAGGTGTCGCCGAGCGAGTCCAGGCGTCCCGAACTTCAGCGACGGCCGCCTCCGGAGAGACGCCGGACGGCGGATCCTGACGGGCGATGACGAGAGCGCGCTGTTGGGCATGGGGATCAGCGCGGGCCTGCATCCAGCCATGCTCCTCGCATTCGCGGATCGGTCCGGCTTCCTGCAACACGGAGACGGCCCAGCCCCGCAGCGTCCTCATAGCGGGCTGCCGTTCCTTCGTCATCCGCATCGAAATGGCTCCTGCCGAAGACCACGTCTTCCGATCCGGCTGCTAACAAAGTTCAGGGATTCGTAAATGCAAGGTCTGCTGGTTGTCCCCGGGTCTGACGAGGCGGGAAAACGCTACGCAGCCACTGCCTGCGATCTCGTCTCTAACGTCTGCTGTCCAAGATGAACCGGACCAAGATTTGCCAAGCGGGAACCGCCGCTTGTGACCCGACTCGGACCTCCCGCGATGTCCGCTTTCGCGCCGCTATCGGCGGACCTTTAATTATCGCGACCCACCACCGAAGTTCGCCGACATTTTTCAGTCAACGGAAATCATGTTCTGGTCGGTCACGGACATCCACACGCGCTCGCAGATGCGGATCTATCTCGGCGACCGCGCCGCATCGAGCCTGAAGCCATCGACGCGATGTCCCAGGCGCTATCGGACGAAGCCTGCGAGTGCGGTTATAACGTGGCAACTTCTATGAAATGTTGCGGACCGCGTCGGCGTCGGTTGCTGCCAAATATGTGGCTGCCTGTGCGCGATAAAGCTTTCATCCTTTCGCATTGTTATCTCTAAAGCGCCACAGAGTGGGCTCCCGCTCCCCAGCCTGCATGCCTTCGCAGAGGCGTCCGGAATTCCACAGCTCGGAAATCAGGGAGACGGACATGCAACTCATTCGATCAGACCTTGATTTCATTCTCGCGCAAATTCGATTCGCCGAAACCGGCGCTCGTTTGGAGGACCCTTCTCTTCCGTTCGGGCTGCGGACGGTTGACGGCACGAACAACAGCGTGGTGCCAGGCCAGTCGGACTTCGGCGCCGCGGATCGGGTGTTCCCGCGGATGACCGATCCTGTGTTCCGCGAAGCGGATCTCGGGACGTCCTACTCCCAGCCCAAAGATACAGTGATCGACGCCCAACCGCGGATCATCAGCAATCTGATTGCCGACCAGAATGCGAACAGCAACCCGGCGGCCGCCGCAGTCGACAGCGATGGCGACGGGGTTATTCCGAACGTGGATTCCGATGGCGCGGCGCCGTTCAATCAGTGGTTCACGTTCTTCGGCCAGTTCTTCGACCATGGCCTGGATCTGGTGAACAAGGGCGACAGCGGGACAGTGTTTATCCCACTGCAGCCGGACGACCCTCTCTACGTTGAAGGCAGCCCGACCAATTTCATGGTGTTGACGCGTGCGACCAACCTGGCCGGGGCAGACGGGGTCGTGGGAACTTCGGACGATGTCCACGAGCACACGAACCAGACGACACCGTTCATCGATCAGAACCAGACGTACACGTCGCATCCGTCACACCAGGTTTTTCTGCGCGAGTACATGCTTGACCCCAACGGCAATCCGGTGGCAACCGGGCGTCTGCTCGAAGGCGTCAATGGCGGCCTGGCAACATGGGCTGACGTCAAAGCGCAAGCGCGGGAGCTGCTCGGCATCGACCTGACCGATGCCGATGTGACCAACATTCCCTTGCTGGCAACCGACTCTTATGGGCGCTTCCTGGCCGGAGCTCATGGATACGCCCAACTCGTGATGCCCGGCGCTGACGGCATTGCGGGCACGCCCGACGACATCCTGACAGAAGGCAACCCCACCAATCCCATCAGCACCACCGGGGCGATCCGCACCGGACACGCCTTTCTGAACGACATTGCCCATGATGCCGTTCCGACCGACAAGGTCGCGGACGGCGACACGGAGGTCAGCCTCTCGAACCTTGACGGGTCGGATACGAGCGGCAACTACGACAATGAGCTGCTCGATGCCCACTACATCACCGGCGACGGACGCGGGAATGAGAATATTGGCTTGACCGCCGTTCATCACGTTTTCCACGCGGAACACAACCGGCTGATCGGGCACCTGAAGGAGGTGATCCTGGCCGAAGCGGACAATGATCCAGCATTCGTGAGCCCGTGGCTGAAGCCGGGAGCGGATATGTCCGACGGCATCCAGGACAGTGACTGGAATGGCGAGTACCTGTTCCAGGCCGGCAGATTTGCGACCGAGATGCAATACCAGCATCTTGTCTTCGAGGACTTTGCACGCAGCATCCAGCCGAACATCGATGAGTTCGAGGCGCACGACGTCACCATCGATCCGGCGATCGTCGCCGAGTTCGCGCACACGGTCTATCGGTTCGGGCACTCGCTGCTGCGCGAGACTGTTGACCGTCTGGATGCCGACGGCAACGTGGTCGACGCCAATGCCGAGGTGGCGGGCGACCAGCAGCTCAGCCTGATTGACGCCTTCCTCAATCCGCTCGCCTATGCGGAGCGTGGCGCCGACGGCGATGCTGCAGCGGAGATCGTGCGCGGAGCAACGGGCGAGGTCGCCAACAGCGTCGACGAATTCGTTACCGGTGCGCTGCGCAACAATCTTCTCGGTTTGCCTCTGGACCTTGCGACAATCAACCTCGCGCGCGGCCGTGACACCGGCGTGGCACCGCTCAACAGTGTCCGCGAGCAGTTCTACGCAACAACCGGAGATCCCGATCTCAAGCCATATGCGAGCTGGGCGGAATTCGGGAGCGGCATTAAGCACCCAGAGTCTCTTGTGAACTTCATTGCAGCGTACGGCGTTCATCCGTTGCTCGCTGATGCCGCCACGGTGGCGGAGAAACGTGACGCGGCCGTCACGCTTGTCTATGGGACGGCGGATGACCCGACCACGGCGGCAGACGAGAGCGTTGGCCCGGACACTGATTTTCTCAACGGCACTGGAGCCTTCGCCGGCGTCGAGACTGGTCTCAATGACGTTGATCTGTGGATCGGGGGCCTGGCGGAGAAGCCGCTGGCGTCGGGCGGGCTGCTGGGCTCGACCTTCAACTTCGTGTTCGAGACTCAGATGGAAAATTTGCAGAATGGTGACCGCTTTTACTACCTTTCGCGGTTGGAAGGTACGAATTTCCTAAATCAGCTCGAGGGCACCTCATTCTCCGAGCTGGTGATGCGCAACACTGATACCACTCACCTTCCCTTCGACGTCTTCGCGGTGCCCACCTACACGATCGAAGCCGGCGACCCGTCAACCTATCCGGTCGACGCTGCCGGAAATCCATTAGTGATGACCAAGCATGGAGGCAAGCTAGGGTTTCTTGGCGACGATCACGTCGTGATCGGCGGTACCGACCGGACGGACAGGATTCAGTCCGGCGCCGGGGACGATACGCTCTGGGGCGACGGTGGCAACGATGTCCTCGACGGCGCCCTCGGCAACGATGCCGTGATCGGTGGCGACGGCAACGACCGCCTGACCGGCGGCGACGGCGACGACTTCGTCAACGGCGCCGCCGGAAACGACAAGGTATGGGGCGGCGCAGGCTCCGATCTGCTCGTCGGCCTGGAGGGCCGCGATCGCATCAAAGCCGGCGATGGCGACGACGAGGTCTTCGGGGGCCTCGGCAATGATCAGATCTTTGGAGGCACCGGCAACGACGAGCTGCTGGGGAACGAGGGCGATGACTGGATGAAGGGGGGGCAGGGCGACGACCACCTAATCGGTGATAACGGCAATCCGTTCGGCGAGCCGCTCCCGGACACGGACACGGCCCTATTCTCGGGTAGGGCAAAGAACTACACGATCGATCATAATGCCGATGGCTCAATCACGGTCACCGACAAGGTCGGTGCCGAGGGCACGGACACGCTGCAGAATATCGAACGCCTGCAATTTGCTGATAAGATGATTCTGGCAGACGGCTCAGCTGAAGCGACCGGCGGTGACGGTGCCGACACCTTTGTGTTCAACCTTGACTCTCTCAAGGGTGAACACAACACCGCAACCATCACGGATTTTCCGAAAGTGGACAAGCTGCAACTTTTGAACGACGTTTATGTCAAAGTATCCTCCGACCATCACGGCGGAACGCTGCTGCAAGTCGGCGACGACGACACCATCGATTTGTTGGACGTAGAGCCGAATGGATTGCACCATCGAGACTGGGCATAAGACCAAATGCTGCGTCGCTCTAAGTGGGCGGCGCAGCACTGCTCAATTTGTGAGATGACTCACCATTTTCTCACAAGGGACCAATAGTGTCGCGTCCAGCGCGGTGATCTAGGTAGCGATGATCATAGCGTCAGAATTGCGATCCCGCTGGTCGATAATGTCTGCGTTAGTCAATTTCGGACCTCAGCTGATTCCTTTGCCGACCTGACCGAGGAGACATTTACTTTTGCCATCGGCCTCCCAGCCATTCAGACCTCTTCATCGTGCGAGAGGAATACGCGCCGCTGCACACCGCCCCGACCCGGGGGTTCGTTATCAACCCGACGTATACCAGCCAGCAGTCAGCGCGTGCCCGGCGAGCGGTTTCGGGTAGACGATTCCGCCAAGCAGCGCCACATCCCCAGCGGCGTGCCCACTCGCTGGCATCACGCTTATGGTGGCCACATATCTTGGTTGCCGAACGGACCCGGATCGGTAGGTGCACGCCGACGACGTATTGAACAAGGCACCATTTGCACTCGTCGTTTGCTGTGGTGCATGAGTCCGTAAGTGGCACCTTGACATGCCCGCCTGTCCTGAGAATGTCCGTTCACCGAGGTAGACCGGAAGTTGCCGTGGTCCGGCCAAATCGACGCGAATGACCTGAACCGGAAGTCGGATTGGCCCCCGAAATGGTGGCGAAAACGCGCTGATACCCGGTGACTGACCACTGCTGATTTGATAACCTGCGATCAGACCCGGCTGGCAGGCGACCGCAGGCGACCGAATGAATTCGGTCAATTGAAACGGGGGCGAGTTCATCGCGCTTCTCGGCGGCGCGACGGCTTGGCCACTCGCCGCGCGCAGCGGCGGGCGATGCCGGTGGTCGGGTTCCTCAACAGCGCGTCGTCGCAGGCGTATGCGCTTAAGCGGCCTTTCTCAGTTCCTTGAATGGAGTGGGCCCATGCTGTTCGGTACCTGTAATTGTCATCCACGGTCGCCAATATCGCGACGCGGATTGCTCTGTGCCGGCGGCGCGGGCTTCGTGTCAGCGCTCATCGGCACGTTGGCCGGAAATGCGCGAACGGCGCGAGCTCAGGCGGTCGGGTCTAGGGTTCCGGAGGTCGACCGGGTTGCCGTTCGCATCGTCACAGATAATCAGGTCATACAGTTCATTCCGTCGGAAAAGCGCGATGGCCTCACAATCGAGCGGCGGACGGGCGCCAATCTGACCCCGGATGCGCCACCGCGCACCGCGCTGCACGGCGAGTGGGGACTCTCGATGCATGTGGAATCGCAGCGCGGCAACGAGGTGCGCAACGTTCTGGTCGATTTCGGTTACACGCCGGAAACGCTGATCAACAACATGTCCATTCTCAAAATAAATCCCGCGAATTTCGATGCGTTCGTGCTGAGCCACGGCCACTACGATCATTTCGGCGGGATGGTCGGACTTCTTTCCGCGAACAAGGGCAAGCTCAAGAAGAACGTTCCATTCTTCGTCGGCGGTGAAGATTGCTTCTGCACACGGGAGAGTGGCTTCGGGCAATACGGCGCGCTCGACCGCGAGGCGATCATGGACGCAGACCTAGCGCTGATGATGGCGGAGGGGCCAGCCATCGTCGCCGATCATGGTTTCACCACCGGCAAGATCGCGCAGGTAAGCTCGGAAAAGCCGCTGCAACCGACCAGGGAGAAGGTCGGCATCGTCAATGGTTTTGGATGCTTCCCGGACAAGATGTCACCAGCGAAGAATACTGGCACTTTCATTCCGGATGACTTCGAGCACGAGATCGGGACCAACTTTTTGGTCAGGGGCAAAGGTCTCGTCATTCTCACCTCGTGCAGCCATCGCGGCATCATCAACACGATCAGGCAGGCGCAAGTCGTCTCGGGCATCAAGAACATCCACGCCGTTATCGGTGGCTTCCATATCGTTCCCCCGCTGAATGACGACTACATCCGACAGGTCGTCGCGACCTTAAAGGAGATCAATCCCGACTATCTGGTCCCCGGCCACTGCTCCGGAGACAGATTCTACGACCTCGCCCGTAACGAACTGGGCGATAAGGTCATTCACTCGGCGGTGGGAACTCGGTTCGTCTTCGGAGCATAAGGACCGGTCTAGCAAGATTTGAGCAAGCATGGCCGATGCTTGACGCTCGGTCATTGCGAGCCGGACGAAGGCGACAGCTATTTGGTTGGCATTGTGTTCGGAGAGAGAAATGACGATCAATCGGTGATGCAGCACGGCGAGGCCGGGAGAGCCGGCGCAAGGTCACGATCGGAGCGGTTCAAGTGCGCCCCTCTGGTCCATCGGAGTTCTCGACGAACGAATACGTGTATTCTTCCAGAAGGGGAGGCTCGCATGTCCCGCGCGGATAAATCTACGACCCCAAAACACGCCGAGCGGAGCCTGGCCGCAATCCTGGCCGCTGACGTGGTCGCCTATTCTCGTCTAATGGGCGCAGACGAAGAGGGCACCCTTGAAAGCCTCAAGGCGCATCGGCGCGAACTGATCAATCCAAAAATCACTGAGCATAAAGGCCGGATTGTCAAAACGACCGGCGACGGCGTTTTAATCAAATTCGCCAGTGTTGTCGACGCGCTGCGCTGCGCTACCGAGGTCCAACTCGGTATGATTGAACGCAATGTGGATGTGCCGAGGGAGAAGCGGATTGAATTTCGAGTGGGCATCAATGTCGGCGATATCATTTTGGATCAAGGGGACATTTACGGCGAGGGAGTGAACATCGCTGCTCGGTTGGAGAATTTGGCCGAGCCGAACACTGTCTACATCTCCGGTGCGGTGTTTGATCAAGTGAGGAACAAACTCCCCCTCCGATACGACTTTCTTGGCGAGCAGCACGTTAAGAACATCTCTGAGGCCGTGCGGGTATACCGTGTCCACCCTAGCAGCACCTCGCGTGCGCCGTTGCCGCTGCGGCGCGCCGTTTCGCTCATAGCGGCGGCGCTGCTTATTGGGATAGGTGTGACAAGCGTTGCGTATTGGCAGCACCGAACCTCACCGATCGAATCTGCCGCGGTGCCGCCGGTACCTTCGCGTGGAGGTTTGCTTTCCGAGCAACCGTCCATCGCGGTGCTGCCTTTTGCAAATATGAGCAGCGATCCGGCGCTTGAGTACTTCGTCGATGGTATCACCGAAGACTTGACTACATGGCTCTCGCAAAACCCGGAGCTTCGTGTGATTTCGCGCACCTCCGCCTTCGCGTATAAAGGAAAATCCCCCGACATTCGGCAGGTCGGCCGGGAGCTGGGCGCGCGCTACCTTCTGGAAGGTAGCGTTCGGAAGGATAGCGATCGGGTACGGATCACGGCGCAGCTAATCGAGGCGGCATCGGGGCACCACGTCTGGGCGCAGCGTTACGATGAGGAGGGCAATGATGTTGCCGCCTTGCAGGATGCGGTCACCCATAAGATTGTCAGTTCAGTGGGCAGTATGCACGGCCAGATCCGCGCGGCGGATTACCGAAACGCTTGGAGCAAGGATGCGACTAAGCTTCAGGAGTACGATTATTTCCTGCGTATTCATGGGTTAATCATGCGGGGTCCAAAGGAAGACCTGGAGCAAGCGCGGCAAGTCGCCCTTGAGGGGCTAAAGCGGTTCCCCGATTCGGCCATCATCAAAATCAAGCTCGCTTGGACGTATCTCAATGATGTTCGCCGGGGTTTCAGCGAGGACCCGCGGCGCGATCTTGAGCGCGCCTTCGCCCTCGGAAGTGAGGGAATGGCCGGGAAGGACATCCCACGGCTTGGGCAGATGCACGGCCATTGGCTGATGGCTTTGGCCTATTTCTATTGCAAACAGGATTACAGCCGCGCGCTTGACGAGCGGGAGATCACGCTTGCCATGGCGCCGATCGATGCCATTGTATACGTCGATCTATCACAGACCTTGACCTTTGCGGGACGGCCGATGGAGGCGCTGGACTCCATTCGCAAAGCGATCGCGCTCGATCCTGGCTATCCCTCCTGGTTCCACACTTATTTGGCAGAAGCGTACTACGCGGCCGGTAAAAGCCGGGAGGCTGTCGACGAGCTGGCGAAGATCAACCAGCCAGCGTTTAGAGATCTGGTATATAGGGCAGCGAGTCATGCCTCGCTTGGTCAGATTGATGAAGCGAGACTGGCAGTGGCAGGATTGCAAAACTGGAATGCGAGCGTCAGCTTGGCTAAGATTCGATACGTATTGCCCTACCAATCCGATGTTGATCGGCAGCGTGTGCTGGATGACTTGCGCAAGGCATCGCTGCCCCAAGGATAAACCCCTACGGTACCGGAAACAAGCTCCGGCTGTTTGGCCGGAGTTTCTCGTTAGGAGGCGGCGCATCATTGAACGGGCGAACTCGCCGAATCTGACAAGTGATGTTGCGTTCGCCCGACTGCTTTTCTCAGGTGATAGAAAAGCAGAAAGTACTTCAGTAAGCTCGCCTGCGAGGCACGTGTGCATCGGCTCGGCAAAGGTCCACTGGAAATTTGTTGACCACCGACAATGCGGCGTGCTCGTTCGTTTCCAAGGCAATTTTTGAGCAAAGCATGACGCCGCCCGCAACTTGTGTCCGGATGGCACGAAACACCAGGGCGCCCAGCGTTCAATCTCATGGACATTCGTCACTGAGCCGTAGCCGATGCGATACCGCTTTCCGCTATCGACATCGAACCATTTCAACGCGTCGGATTGCGCTTGTTGTTCTGGCTATTCTCGTAAAAGTGTTATGCCGCGAGCCTCGCGGGCGTCGTCGCCCGTAAATGCTCGGTATCGCTCCTGCATGGCTTGAACCTTGCGCGCGCGCTCGACCAACAAACGCCACAGGAAGCATGTCGGGGCAACTATCCGTTCGTCCAACATGAACTGGACCAGCCTCTCGATCGACGCGCACTTTTTCGAACATTGAGTGATGCAGAAAGCTTGAGCAATAAGTCGCGATGTCTGAGTCTGGCACTGAACCGGCATCTCGGCCGGTCCGCCGGATGTCCGCTTTTAGCGGGGTGAACGGAAAACATCTGCTCGCCGGGAGCATTTCCGTCTTTGACCCGAATGTATGGTCCGGCCGTGCGGTGCAAGAGGCTTGTAGGCTGGCTGATGCGGTCTTGCGTCAATGTATTCGGTCTCAGACTGGAGCATGTCCGGGGGGCCATCATGGATATCAGCGCGCATGCGATCTCATTAGCGGATAGGCCTCGTCGGGCCTTTCAGGTCACCAGTGTTCGCACGCGCCGGGGAAGACCGATCCTCCATCGTCGTCTCATCCTCTCGCAGAACTCGGCGGGTTAAGGGTATAGATCATGTCATCGATAGCTTCCTGGCTTTGCGCTGTTCCTTTGTTCGTGCCTGGCGGCCGTTCCTTCGTCCCGACCTGCAGGTGCAGAGATGCGCCGCGCGCAGGGACCGTCAAGGTTGGCCGTCGCGCGTGCCTTGCCTCTCGCGCCAGCGTGACCAGGCCACGCCTTGACGGTCCCGAGCACGGGGCGAGGATTAAGCGGGTCGGTACGCGGCTTCATTGGTCTTGACGCATCCGAAGGCGCACCCATTGTGAAGAACCGCCCGGCGATGCGGGCGACCTTGTTGGCGAGCGCGATCATCAGCACGTTGTGGTGTAGGCGCTTCCTTGCGGCCTCGATCCACGACTCAAGCCCGTAGCGGTTCCAATGCTTTGGCCCGATCTTAACTAACACGATCCAAGCAGCCTGAACGAACAGACTGCGCAAATAGCGATTGCCGCGCTTCGATATGCTGCCGAGGATCGTGCGGTCACCGGTCGATAGCTGCTTCGGCACGAGCCCGAGCCATGCGCCGAAGTCGCGACCTTTCGAGAACGCATCGCCGGCGCCGATCGCGGCCACCATCGCACTCGAGATAATCGGGCCGATGCCCGGGACCGACATCAGTCGCTCGCAGCCTTTGTCTTGACGAGCCAACGCTTCGATCTCGCTGGTGAGTCCTCAATGCGCGCATCCAGGCGGCGCCAGTCTGCCGTTAGGTCTTCGAGGATGTGCAACATGCGGGGCGAGAGCGCATCGGTTCGCGTCGCAAGGATGCCTGGCGACTCGGCCCGCAGGAAAAACGCAGCCCTTGCCGCACCGCGATTCCGCGCTCCAACAAGAAGGCGCGGATCTGATTGATGATGCCCGTGCGCTGACCGACAAACCGCTCGCGCACCCGGTGCAGCGCCTGCAAGTCGAGCTGGTCGGCCGTCTTGGTTGCGACGAATAAAAGGCGGTATGCTGATGCACTTCATCGAGCGGATTGGTTGACAACCTTGAGCGGCGACGCTGCAAATCAACTCAATTGAGCGATAGGATTTGTGAAATTTAAGTAAGGACCACATGTGCGACGTGAAGGTCTCGTCAGAGATCGACGTTAGAGCGTAGCTGAGACGTTGCGGCACCTTCGTCCCGTGTTCATTGTCGGGATTAGCGCATTATTGTCTGCTAATGCGCATCGCGCGATCTGGATTTCGCAATCGTGTGAGCGGTCAGCTCTTGAGCCTAGCGCGGTACACTGCGAGCGCCAACGATGTTGCCTGTCCACTTCGGGATCGAGCTGGATCACGCTGGCGGGAGGAGATTGCGCGAGGGCCTGGCGGCCAGGTTCGGGCTCTTCGACGGGGCGTGGTCAGACAAGGCCACGCCATGGGCCGGTCGATGCAACAGATTTGCAACACGACGAACCTAAGCTATTGACATTGTTGAGCCGAAAAAGGTTTCCTAAACCGTAGGTCGGAAGTTCGAGTCTTCCCGGGATCGCCAGCACGCCAGCACCGGATAGCGCAACGCCTCGCTAGACGCCCGCTTCGAGTAGCGCCTTGAAATCCGCCCGCGCCCGCTGCGCTTCTCGCTTCGCGGTCTCCGACGCCTCGCCGAGGCCGAAATAGCCGTGGATCAGGCCGAGGCCGTCGTAATAGCTGATCGGCACGCCGGCGGCCTTTAGCGCATCGGCGTAGGCCTTGCCTTCGTCGCGGAGCGGATCGAACCACGCGGTGCAGACAATCGCCGGCGCTACGCCGGCAAGGTCCCTGGCGCGCAGCGGCGAAACGCGCCAGTCGGTGCCGTGTGTTTTGTCGGCGAGGTAATGGCCGCAAAACCACTCCATAGTGGCGCGGGTGAGGAAATAGCCTTCTGCGTTCTCGCTGCGCGAGGGGAAGCGGGCGTTTTCCGTCGCGTCGGCGAAACTTCCGGCAACGTCGGTGACGGGATAGACCAGCAATTGCGCTGATAGCCTGATGCCGGCGTCGCGGCAGGCGATCGCGGTGGTGGCGGCCAGATTGCCGCCCGCGCTGTCGCCGGCGATGCCGACGCGCGCCGCATCGCCGCCGAATTCGGCGATGCGGGCGATGACGTCCTGTCTGGCCGTGAAGGCATCCTCGAACGCGCCGGGAAAGCGCACCTCGGGCGGGCGGCGGTAATCGACCGAGACGACGACGGCGCCGGTCTCGATCGCGAGCCAGCGCGCCTGCCGGTCATGGGTTTCGAGATCGCCTGCAACCCAGCCGCCGCCGTGAAAGAACACGATCGTCGGCGATTTTTCGTTCGAGTTCCGGTAGACCCGCGCCGCAAGGAATCCGGCCGCGCCTTTCACCTTGATGTCTTCCGTGCTCATCACCGGAGGCGGCGGAACTGCCGCGCGCGAGGCCGCCAATGCGCGGAGCGCATCGCGCGCGCTCTGCGGTGTCATCGTCGCGGGATCGCGCAGCGGCAGTAGCGGAATGATCTGGGCGACGACGGGATCGAGCGGCGGGATCATGCGGGGCCTCGTTGCGGAACAGGGCGGCACCATAAGTAACGGGCGCGGCCGCCGCAATTGCGGCGTTTTCCAGAGCAGACCGGGGCCCGCATCCCTCAATTGATAATGATTCCTTCAAGCCGATATGCGGGCGGCGTCGATAGAATCGCGGTCCGTTTACTTCTGGTTATCCCTAACCGAGCGCGCGCGGGGAACGGCCGGGCGCGCCGATCATTACTCCTTCCAGAGGGAGTGGTGCGATGGATCAAATTGCCGGAATGGATCGAGCGCTCGACGAAATGCTGGTGCAACTCGGCGGGATGGTGCTGAAACTGTCCAGCCCGGAAGTGACACGGACCGCCGACGAGCGGCGCGCACTGGCGTGCTCGGTCAACCAATATTCACTGTGCGCAGCGCGCTCGGCTGATCCGCGCGTGCACCAGCTCAAGGCCGAGCTTGAGGAAACGATCAAGCCGCATTTGCGGCTGGTGGCCAGCCGTTGAGGCCAGCCGTTCGATTCCGACGCGGCGGGCCGGCGCGCAGGTGGCGACGGCCGGGCGAAGCCCGGCCGCGAAGGCGCTGGAATGACTCAGCTCGGATGACTCAGAGCGTCTTGAGGTATTCGATGAGCGCCTTTCGATCGTCGGCGGACAACTCCGGTCCGATGACGCCCTTGATCTCCTTTTCCTTGCTGAAGTCCTTCCTGAATTCGTGGCCCCTGTTCGAGTTGCCGCGAATGGATGTATCGAATTCGAATCCGTTGGTTATCCGGTCGGCCTTGTAACCGAGCTTCACGGGGTCGTATTCGCGGCTGCCGAGATAGAATTTCGTCGGCCGCTTTTCCGGGTCGCCGAGCAGATCGTCGATGGTCGGCACCGAGCCGTTGTGCAGATAGGGCGGCGTCGCCCACACGCCGTTCAGCGGACGGACCTTGTAGGCTAACTCGGCCTGGATTTCGTTCGGCATATTGCCGTCCATGCGCTTGCGGTCGGCATCGCTCAAAGGCGGGTTGTGCTCACTGTAAATGAGATTGACGGTGTTCTCGACCAGATATTTGAGAGCGAAGCCGAACCTGTTGTCCGTGATTCCGAGATTCGAGGGCAGGGCAACTTTTCGGTTGGCCATGTCTTCCGCTTGCGCGGGATCGGTCCCGATATGCGAGATCGGTATGTTTTCGACCTTGAGGATCGCCTCGCCGGCCTGGTTCTTCGTCCACCACTTCTCGTTATTGTAGAACGCCTCGCTTGTCACCGGCGGCCGGTGACACTCCTGGCAATGGGTCTTGTAGAGCTCGGCGCCCTTGTCGGCCAGCTTCTGGTCGATCGGCGGCAGAATTTCATTCGGCCATTTCGGTGATTGCAGGCCCGAGAATTTGTCCTTCGCGCTCGGCGGCTTGTCGCCTTTGATCATCTGCTCCATTTTGTCGAGCGACTTCACGTCGACACTCGACTTGTAGAGGCCCTTCACCGGATCGGTCAGGTTGAGCTCCGCCGACACGCCGAGCGCTTCGCCGGCATTGCGGACCATGGGCTGCATGATTGAGCCGTTATACTGGACCCAATCGAACCACGGCGTGTTCCAGATCCTGGGAAAATGCACCGGCGCCGAGGAGCCAGCGTAGTTTTCGGGCTTCTTCAGGTCGATCGAAAACACCTGATTGCCGATCCGGTTCAGCGCATCGAGCCGTCCGTATCCTTCGATGATGCTCTGGGAGGCGACGCGTTCTTCCAGATTCTTGACCTGCTTGTATTGGGCAAGGACCTGGTCGAGCTGATACTTCAGGGTCGCGCGGTCATCGACCGTGGAGTTCGATCCAAGTACGCGATCGGCGAACCGGTCGAACCGCCCGGGCCAGTAGCGCGTCAGTAACAGCGAGATACCCATGCCCTGCTTCATCGCGAAGAGATTGGTGAGGGCAGGGCCGCCGTCGATGACGACGGCAGTGTCCTTGTAGGTGAAGCTGCCGGTGTGGCAGGCCGCACAGGTCAGGCCGACGCCGGTCATATCCTTCTTGTTGCGCGGATTCTTCCACGGCGCGCCGGTCGGGTCCAGCATCGGACCGCCTTTCGCGAATCCGATCGGAAGCGCCTCCTTGCCGGGGATGATGGTGTCCGCAATGAAACCGTAGCGATCGAGATAGGCGGGGTCGCTGAAGAGGCCGACCTTGGTGAACGGCAGCCACGAAATCGTCGGCTGTTCGAGCGCCATGAACCACTCATAGGGAAAGCCGAAGGTCCGCGTTCCCTGATCAGCGTGATAGAACCAGCTCAACTCTTCCTTGGGGATGCCCTGGTCGAGCCAGACGGTCTTCTTCGGTGTGGGATGCTCCACGATCTTGACGTGAAGATCCTGCCAGAGCTTGGCGATGTCGTCCTTGACGGCGGCGTAGCCGATGCCGACGACCGCCAGCGCGATCACAATTTTCGCAATCCTTTTGCCCCGCATGGCCTGCCCCTCGTTAAAACCGCGCCGGTGGCGCGCAATATCGGTCTGTTATCAAAAAACGCCGCAAGGCGAATCACCCTCGGCGTGCGGTTGAATATGATGCCATCTTATAGTAGCGCCGTAGGTCTGTCCATAAATCCAAATCCTTGAGGGCCGCGGGATGCGGTCCTCGCTGGTCATCTTTCGCCGGGCGTTTTCCAGTATAGAGTCTCCATCATGCAGAAAAGTGTCGGACAGATCACATGACGGCAGAAGCGGCAGAACGCTTACGAATCGAGATCGGCTCCGATCAGGCGGTTTCCGGCCTGGTGGTGCAGCCGCCACAGCCCCGCGCCTGCTACGTGTTCGCGCACGGGGCCGGCGCGGGCATGACACACAGGTCGATGGAGACGGTTGCCGCGGGCCTTGCCGAGCGCGGCATTGCGTCGCTGCGCTATCAGTTTGCCTACATGGAAAAAGGCGGCAAGCGGCCCGATCCGCCTGCGGTTGCGCATGCAACAGTGCGAGCGGCCGTGGCGGAAGCTGGACGGCGCTTTGCCTCGCTGCCACTGATCGCGGGCGGCCGATCGTTCGGCGGGCGGATGACGTCGCAGGCACAGGCGCTTTCGCCGTTGCCGGGCGTTCGCGGGTTGGTGTTTCTCGGCTTTCCGCTGCATCCGGCCGGAAAGCCTTCCAGCGAGCGGGCCAGGCATCTCGCCGACGTCACAATCCCGATGCTGTTTTTACAAGGCACGCGCGATGCACTGGCGGAATTGAGTCTGCTCGAGCCGGTCGTGAAGGGCTTAGGATCGCGCGCAGCGCTGCATTTGCTTGATGGCGCCGATCATTCCTTCCACGTGCTGAAGAGTTCGGGGCGGAATGATCGCGCGGTGATGGACGAGGCGCTGGATGCGTTTGCGGCATGGGTGGATCGGGCTGTCGGCTAAGCTTTCAGATGTCGTCCCTGCGAACGCACTAGGGCATCTACACGCTTGCCGGGCCATATACGAGGAGTTGGAAGCGAGCCATTCCCATGTGGAAGGTGATTGGTCCAGGTGGGCGATGAGAGGCGTAACCGGTCCATCCGCCGAGCTTTGCGATGATCCATGCCGCCCAGGCGACAGTGTTGGGGCGATGGTGGTTCTTCTGGAGCTCGGTGCGGCCTTTCAGGGTTTTGTTGATGGCCTTGAGCGCTTCGATCTCGTCCGGCGTGAACACAAATTCGACCTGCAATTGTTCGCCGCCATTGCGGGCTTGAACGAGCTGGATGACGATACATGCTACTCTGGTGGCGATCGCCACGAGTTTGATCAGGCCTTCAGCGCTGTCGAGCTGACTATCCTCGATGCGCAGACCCTGGCTCTTCAGCGAGCGAAAGAGCTGTTCGATGATCCAGCGCTGCTTGTACCAGGAGACGATCCGCCAGGCATCGGCGGCGGTGACGACCGGATGAGTGGTCAGGAGCAACCAATGAATGGGCTTGGCGCTCTTCGGGGGGTGCAACTCGACGACCTCCACGAAGCTGACTTTGACGCCCTGTGGCAGGTCTTTCACGCCGGGGCGCTGCGGTCGTTTGAGCACAACGGTTCCCAGGCGCATGGAGAGGTGGGCCTGGCGACCGTGGCGATCCATTCGCTTTGGTAGATCGATCACCGCCTTGTCGCAGAAGCGGGCCCGCGCGACCGCCTGATAAAGCGTGCCGCCATCGACCAGCGCATGGTCGTGCATGGCGCGCGACAGGAGGTGGACATTGTCAGCGGGTGTCAGCGACCAGTGAGCAAAGAAATCCCCCTCGCGGTCGTTGACGACGGTGATCATACGAGCAGCGACCAGAACCTCGCAGCCTTGCTTAGCCGTCGTCACCCAGCGCGCCGATTCCTTGTCGGCCAAGGCGCGCTTCTCGTGAGCGATCCTGGCCTTGCGCTTGCGCGTCCACACCTCACCGCCGGTGAGCCCGAGACAGACCCCGCTATCGGCATCGACCGCCATCATGGCATGCAGCAGCACGCCGCGAGCATTGCCTTTGCCGACCTTGCCCAAGTCGCGCCGATGTCCCGGACGAGTGTGGAAGTTGATCTCGCTGGTGTCCTGGATCGACAGCACATGACGCCCGCTGACCGCCATCGACGTCTGCAGGCTCCAGCCTTCAATCAGCTTGTCGATCGTGACTTGCGGATTGTTCACAAACCGCCAGAACGCCATGTTCGCGGCCCAGTTGCCCTGCGCCATCTGGCGCAAACAGACACTGCGCGTGCAAAGCATAGCCCGGAGAAGCGCCGCCCCCTTTTATCGAGGCGAACGTCTCCAAACTTACCCAGGGACAAATCCGGTTCCTGCTGCATCTCTGGCGCTCCTTCGAATCAAAGCGCCAGAGAGAGAATCATACAAAACGCTGCGGCGAACGCACATCATGCCGCCCCGAGTCAATCTGTCGCGTCCCCAAGACGTGTAGATGCCCTAGTGCGAACGCAGGGACCCATAACCACTGGAGCACGTAGTTGAAAGAAGCCGTCTCTCCTTGTGCCTCTTCCGCAGGCCGCGGCGTATGGGTCCCTGCGTTCGCAGGGACGACCGGGGAGAGAGTTGCGCCGCGCGCCATCTTGACTACGATGCGACCATGACAAAAATCCTGATCGTCAACCCGAACACGACTACCTCGATGACGGAAACGATCGGCGCCGCCGCGCGCGCTGTCGCCGCAGCAGGCACCGAAATATCCGCCGTGACCTCGGCGATGGGGCCGGTCTCGATCGAAGGCTATTACGACGAGGCGTTTGCCGTGCCCGGCCTGATCCAGGCGCTGGTGAATGCGCCGGATGCTGACGCTGGTATCATCGCCTGTTTCGACGACACCGGGCTCGATGCGGCCCGCACCGCCGCGCCCTTTCCCGTGGTAGGCATTTGCGAGGCGGCGCTGGTGACGGCTGGCCAAATCGCAAAACGCATCGCGATCGTCACCACGCTGCCGCGCTCGATCGTGCCGCTCGAAGAGCTGGTGCGCCGCTATGGTTTTGCGGAGAGGGTGCAGGTCACCGCTTGCGACGTCGCGGTGCTCGATCTCGAAAAGCCGGGGTCCGGCGCGGAAGCCAAGCTTGAAGCCGAGATTGCCCGTGCGCTGGAGAAGCGCGCGGAGGCGGTCGTGCTCGGCTGTGCGGGCATGGCCGATCTCGCGCAAAAACTGTCGCGGAAATTCGGCGTCCCCGTCGTCGACGGTGTGGCAGCCGCGGTGAAGCAGGCCGAGGCGCTGGCTGGTTTGAAGCTCTCGACCTCCCGGCGGGGCTCCTATGCGTCGCCGGGCGCGAAGAGCTACACGGGACTATTGGAACAGTTCGCGCCGCCTGATCCGTCATTGCGAGCGAAGCGAAGCAATCCATAGCGCGGCCGCGGGGATAGATGGATTGCTTCGTCGCGGAGCCTGTCATCGGGCGCGCATTCGCGCGACCCGGTGGCTCCTCGCAATGACGGTGATTATGCGGAAGCCGGCGCGCCGTAGATCTTGTCGCGTAGTCGGCGCATGCCGGCGAGCCAGCGGTCGCGGTTGGAGGCCTTGCGCTGGATGTATTCGGCGACTTGCGGGTGCGACAGGATGAGAAAACGTTCTTCCGCCATCGCCTCGATTACCATGCGTGCCACCTCCGGCGGCTGCAGCACGCCGTCGATCCGCGCGGCGCTGGGGCCGGGCGTTGTCATTCCGGTCTGCACCGATTGCGGACAGAGCACGGAAACGCAGATGCCGCGGTCGCCGTACTGAATGGCGAGATGCTCGGCGAGCGCCACCGCGGCGTTCTTGGTCACGCCGTAAGGCATCGAGTTCAGCGACGCCAAGAGGCCCGCGGCGGACGCGGTGTTGAGGAGATAGCCGGAGCCGCGTGCGAGCATGCCGGGCACCAGCGCGCGGGCCGCGAACACATGGCTCATGACATGGACGCGCCAGCTCACCTCCCAATCGGCGTCAGGCGCGGTCTCCTGGCCCTTGCGCGAGAGCCCGGCGTTGGAGAAGAACACGTCGACCGGGCCATACTTGTCTTCGGCCGCCGCGATCAGTGCCTTGATGTCCTCCTCCAGCCCGACGTCGGCCGTGATCGGCAGCCCGTCGATGTCGCCCGCGACCTTGGCGAGCTTCTCGCGCGAGGTTTTGAGGTCGGCGACGACGACGCCACGCGCGCCGGCCTCCGCATAGGCGCGCGCCACCGCCTCGCCGATGCCGCTCGCGGCTCCCGTGACGACGCAGACCTTGTCTTTGACATGCATGATGCGGTTTCCACTTCTTGATTCGACCCACCGTCATTGCGAGGAGCGCAAGCGACGAAGCAATCCACTTCTCCGCTTGCGGCGCGATGGATTGCTTCGCTTCGCTCGCAATGACGCTCGGATCTCATTGCCTACCTTGCATACAGCCCCTTGTCGCGCGCCTGTCGGATCGCCAGCGCGGCCATCATGTCGAGCATCGGTGTCGAAAGTCCGGCGGCGCGGGCGAAGGCGGCGGGCGCGCGGACCAAAACGTCGATCTCCATGGCGCGGCCGAGTTCGTAATCCTGCAGGATCGACGGCTTGTGGTCGGGCGCGGGCCCGGAGCGCGTCACGCGCTTGACTTGTGGAAAGCAGCTTTGCGCCACGCTGTTGGCCTCGTCGAGCAGGCGCGGCACGATGTCGGCGAGATCAGGATCGTCGCGTACGGCGCGCGCAGTCTGCCCGGTCAGCAAACACAGCACCGACATCGACATGTTGGTCAGGAGTTTGGACCAGATCGTTTCCCTGATCTGCGTGACCTCGGGCGAGTCGATCGAAGCTGCGTTCAGCGCTGCGCGCAGCTTCGCGACGCGCTCGCTGGCGCGGTCGTCGCACTCGCCGATCAAGAGCCGGTTGCGCTCGGGCGACAGGTTCGCGACCACGCCCGGCGCGATGACTTCATTCGATGAAAACACCACGCCGCCAACGATGCGCTCTCTGGGGATCGCCGCACGCAGGCGTCCGCCGGGATCGAGGAAGGCCAGATCCGGCACCGGCGGATGGCTTGGCGAGAGCCCGATGTCGTACCACCAGGGAATGCCGTTCTGCGCGAACACCACGGCGGTGTCATTGCCGAGCAGCGGCTGCAGCCCAGCGGCGAGGCTGGAGAGGCCTGTCGCCTTCAACGTGCAAATCACGACGTCCTGCCGGCCGGGCGCGGCCGGATCGCTGGATGCGCTGACCTTCGCCTTGAACTCGCCATCTCCAACCCGCAGCGTCAGCCCGCTGGCTTTCACGGCATCCAGGTGCGCTCCCCGCATCACGCAGGAAACGTCATGTCCTGCCAGTGCGAGCCGCACCGCAAAATGGCTGCCGACGGCGCCCGCACCGAAAACGCAAATCCGCATGGATGGAAAATCCTGCTGCGAGGGGAAGGAGTGCCGTTGCTAGTTTTCACAAGCCTTGTTCGGGCGCAACCGGCTCGGTTCGACAGGGTGGGTTGCGCGATCGCGCGGCCCCGGCCAGAGGGAACTTTGCTGTTCCGCTGGCGTTCATCGACGCGCGTTAGGGTTCATGATGCAATGATGGTGGGGCGTGCCATGTCAAAACTCGGGCTGGGAATTGCCGTCATTGTTCTCGCGACCGCGCTGTCGGCGGCCGGATATGCCGTCGCGAAAGGCGGCCATGGCGGCGGACACGGCGGCGGTCGTGGTGGCGGGCATGGACATCATGGCGGCGGTCATGGCCACAAACATTTCGGGGCGCGCCATCATGGCGGCGGCCATTTTCACGGCAGAGCGGCGCGTTTCCGCTCGTTCCACGCTCCTCGCATCAACCGCGCCGCGGCCGGCGGCCGCGCGATGAACGCGCGTGCGCTCGCTCGCAGCACTGCCGTCCTGAGAAATCCCGCCGCCCGCGCCAGCCTGACCGCGGGCGCGGCGCTGGCGGGCTGGCAATATGGCCGGCCCCGGGGCGGTGGCTGGTGGCAGCACGGCAATGGCGGATATGGCTGGGTCGGGCCGCTGTTCTGGCCTTTCGCCTACAACGATATCTACGACTATACGCTGTGGGGACCGGGTGTCGGCGCGCCGTTCTGGTACTATGGCTATGACGACATCTATGCCGGCCTCTTCGGACCTTATGACTACGAAGGCTTGGCCGGCTATTTGCCGCCGCGTGCCTCTCCTGGTGACGACCGGCTGGCGCAATTCTGCGGTGACGACAGCCGCGAAATCGCCGGCCTGCCGATCGACCTGATCGCACAGGTGATCGAGCCCACCGAGACCCAACGCGTGGCGCTCGACGATCTCGCCAATGCGTCGGTGACATCGGCGCAAAAGATCAAGGCGGCGTGCCCGACTTCGATATCGCTGACAGCCGCTGGCCGGCTCGCCTCGATGCAGCAGCGCCTCGAGGCGATGATCGCGGGCGTCGCGACCGTGCAGCCGGCGCTCGACAAGTTCTATGATCTTCTGAATGACGAGCAGAAAGCGCGGCTGAATGCGGTCGCTGAGGAGCAGGAACGAAAAGCCGAACGGCGCGGCAGAAGATCGTTTGCGCGAGCCTGCGACATCACACAATCCTCGGGCTTGAGATGGCCGACCGAGGAAGTCGAGGCGCGGCTGCGCCCGACCGACGTGCAACGCACGGGCCTTACAGCCCTGCAGAATGCAAACACCAAAGCCAGCGAGATGCTGAGCGCATCGTGCCGGCCCGAGGATGGGGCCACGCCGTCGGCGCGGCTTGCGGCGGCCGGCAAGCGGCTCGATGTGATGCTGCAGGCGGTCAAGCAGGTGCGCACCGCGCTCGATGATTTCTATGTGACCTTGAACGACGAGCAGAAAGCCCAGTTCGAGGCGATCGGCCCGCGGCGGACGTCCTTTGCCGACAGGGCTGACATGATGCAGCGGCGTAGCCGCCGATAGATCGTCGGCGGTGACAACGGCTGCGGTCCCGGCCTATGGTTCGGCATAAACGACATGCTGAACAGAGGGCCGCCGAATGACTGCCAATCCGGTTCTATGGAATCTCGACGCGCGCGGCGTCGCAACGGTCACGCTCAATCGCCCCGAGGTGAACAACGCCTATGATGGTGGATTGATCGGCGGCGTGCTCGCGGCGATGGACGATCTCGGCAAGAAGCAAAACCTTCGCGTCGTCGTGCTCAAGGGCAATGGCAAGCATTTCCAGGCCGGCGCCGACCTGAAATGGATCAACGGCGTGCGGCCGAAATCGGCTGATGAGAACGAGGCCGTGTCGCGCGCGACGTTCGAGGCCGTGCAGCGGTTGAATACGCTGCCGATCCCGACGGTCGCGCTGGTGCAGGGCGGCTGTTTCGGTGGCGGCACCGGCGTGATCTCGGCCTGCGACGTTGTGATCGCCGCCGACAATGCGCTGTTCTCGATCACCGAAGTGCGCTGGGGCCTCACCGCCGCAATCATCATTCCGCAACTCTGCGACGCCATCGGCGTCCGCCAGGTCCGCCGCTATGCGCTGACCGGCGAGCGGTTCGGCGCGGAGGAGGCCCGCCGCATCGGGCTGGTGCATGAGGTGGTGCCGCTGGCGGAGCTGGAAATGGCAGGCGCGAAGGTCGTCGAGCAACTGCTCGCCAACGGTCCGGAAGCGCTGGCGGAAACCAAGCGGCTGGCGATGGAGAGCTCGTTCGGCGGCATGAGCGTCGACGACGAGGCCTACGCGCGGCTGGTGAAGATGCACTCGGCGCGGCGCCAGACGGCGGAGGCGTCGGAGGGGCTCGCGTCGTTTGCGGAGAAGCGGGCGGCGAATTGGGGGGCCGGGTAAATGTCTTCCAAGCGCATCGCCATTGCCGGGCTGGGCGAGATCGGCCGAGCCGTGGCGCGCAAGCTGGCGGACGGGTTGCCGGGCCTCTCGCTGGCGGCGATCGCGACGAGGGATCAGGCGAAGGCGCAAGCATGGCTCGATCGTGAAGGCGTCTCCTGTCCGCTGATCGCGCTCGATGACTTGCCCGAATATGCCGACCTCGTCGTCGAATGCGCGCCGGCTGAAATTCTCGACCAGATCTGCCGGCCGATGCTCACCGCCGGCAAGCAGGTGATGGTGCTGAGCGCCAGCGCGCTGTTGCCGCGACCCGATCTCGTCGATCTGGCCCGGGTGCATGGCGGGCAGATCATCGTGCCGACCGGCGCCTTGATCGGCTTCGATGCGGTTTCGGCGGCTGCCGAAGGCATTATCCATTCGGTGCAGATGGTCACGCGCAAGCCGCCCCGAGGTCTCGCCGGCGCGCCTTATCTCGTCGAGAACGGGATCTCCATGGAGGGCCTGACATCCGCGCTGCGTGTCTTCAAGGGCTCGGCGCGCGATGCGGCCGCCGCCTTTCCCGCCAATGTCAATGTCGTGGCAGCGTTGTCGCTGGCCGGCATCGGGCCCGACCGCACCACGATCGAAATCTGGGCCGATCCGGCGGTGACGCGAAATTGCCATCAGATCAGGGTCGAATCCGACTCGGCCTCGTTCACGATGTCGATCGAGAACATTCCCTCGGAAAATCCGAAGACCGGCCGCATCACCGCGCTCTCGGTAATCGCGGCGCTGCGCAAGCTCACTTCGCCGCTGCAGGTCGGAACATAAGCGGCTCCTGCGCCTTACAGCGCCGGCGAGAGCGCGCGTCTCAAATGCTGCAGCAGCGCCTGCACGGCTGCAGCATTCACCCGCCGCTCCGGAATGGCTGCCTTGACCCACAGTTCGGGAATCACAAAATCCGGCAGCACCGCCTGCAATGTGCCGCTGCGCAGCGCGTCGGCAACGAGATAGTGCGAGATCAAGGCAATGCCGTTGCCTGCGATCGCGCTTTTCACCAGCACATGGCCTTCGTTTGAGCTCAACAGCGGGCGCACCTGGATGCTGGTTCGGCCACGCGGCCCGTCAAACGTCCATTCTGATCCCGTGGGGAGAAAGCTCAGGCAATGATGATCGACCAGTTCGCGCGGGTTCTGAGGCACGCCATGGGCTGCGAGATAGGCGGACGAGGCGCATAGCAGCCGCTTGAGCGAGCAGAGCGGCTCGTCAACGACGCCGCCGAAAGAATGCGGGAACGCGCCGATGGCGATATCAAATCCTTCCGTCACCGGATCGACCGGTCGGTCGATCAGCACGATTTCAAGCTTTAGCCGCGGATTCTGCGTCTGGAAGGCGCTGAATGCATCGGCAAGCCGGGCGATGGTGAGCGAGGTGGGGGCCTTGATGCGAAGGTGATCGACGAGGTCGCGGTCCTTTTCGCCCATGCGCGCGAGAAGATCGCTGGCGTCAGCCACCACGCCGCGCGCGCGATGCAGATAGCGCTGACCCGCTTCCGTCAATCGCAACTGGCGGGTCGAGCGGCGGAACAGCGCGATGCCGATCTGGTCCTCGAGCTGCGTGACCCGCTTCGACACGACCGAGGTCGAAACGTTGAGCTTGCGGGCCGCGGCCGAAAAGCCGCCGGCCTCGGCGGAGGCCAAAAAGGCTTGGAGATTGGTGAGCGTATCCATCCACTTTTCACGATTCGAGAAAGCTGATCGCGCAATTTGCCGGATTGTAGTCCGTTACGTGTCAATTCATAGTGTCAGCAACAAGAAACAGGGACGGAAGGCGACCAGTGTCGGCCAAAACGATCGAAGAACCCGCGCGCCGGGTACCAGTCTATGGCGAATATGATGTTGCCGTCCTCGGTGGCGGGCCCGCCGGCATCGCGTCCGCCGTGGCCGCTGCGCGCGCAGGCCGCCGCACGCTTCTGATCGAACGCTACGGCTTTCTCGGCGGCATGGGCACCGCCGCCGGCGTGACCAATTTTTGCGGACTGCATGCCAACGTGCATGGCGAGATGCGCCGGGTGGTGCAGGGGATTGCGTCCGATCTGCTGGCGCGGATCGACCGGCTCGATGGGCTCAATGCGCCGCATCTTATCCTCGGCAAGATTTTCGCGCAGGCCTATGACACCGCGGCCTACAAGATTGCGGCCGACGATCTGTTGGCCGCGCACAAGGTCGATATCCTCTTTCATGCACTGGGCGCCGGCGTGGTGATGGATGACGAGAAGCGCATCCACGCGCTGATGGTGGAAACCAAGGCGGGGCGTCAGGCGGTACGTGCCGGCATATTCATCGATTGCTCAGGCGACGGCGATCTCGCGGCCTGGGCGGGCGCACCCTTCGAAGTCGGCGACAATGCCGGCAGCATGCTTTACCCATCGATGATGCTGCGCCTCAACGGCATCGATCCCGAAAGGGCGGGCGAGGCGTGGCGGACGATTCCGGCGCTGATGGAAAAGGCCGAAGCCGCGGGCACGCATCGTTTTCCGCGCAAGTCCGCGATCGTCCGGCCGCAGCGTTCGGCGATCGAATGGCGGGTCAATTTCACCCAGCTTGCGCGCGAGGATGGCAGCGCAGTCAGCGGCATCGATCCTGATCAGATGACGCGCGGCGAGATCGAAGGCCGCCGTCAGGCCGTGCAGGCGTTCGAATTCCTGCGCACCGTGCCCGGCTTCGAAAAATCCTACATCGTCGACCTGCCGCCGCAGCTCGGCATCCGCGAGACGCGGCGGGTGGTTGGCGGCTACATGCTGTCGGGCGAGGATGTGCTCGGCTGCGCCGCGTTCGAGGATTCCGTCGGCGTCAATGGCTGGCCGATGGAGCAGCATGTCGCCGGCGACGTCGTCTTCAAGTTTCCGCCGATCCCGGAATCGCGCGGCTTCAACGAATTGCCGTATCGCATGCTGGTGCCTGAGGGCATCGACAATCTGCTGATGGCCGGGCGCTGCGCCTCGATGACCCATGAGGGCCAATCGGCGGCACGGGTCTCCGGCGCCTGCTTTGCGATGGGGGAGGCGGCCGGTCTCGCAGCGGTATTGGCGCTGTCCGGAAATACGATTCCGCGCGACATTGCCGTTGAAAAGTTGCAACAAACGTTGAAACAACACGGTGCGTTCATCGGACGGGATCAGGCGGTGCCCGAGGGATTATGAAGCGATGCACTCCGGAGGATGAATCTTTTCTGTCGTCCCTGCGAAAGCAGGGACCCATACGCCGCGGCCCTTCTTTGGGCGATTGGGCAGACGGCTTTTGCTATTTCCCAGTCCTGTGGTTATGGGTCCCTGCGTTCGCAGGGACGACCCGAGTGGATAGCATGCGAATAACAAGACGCGGAGGAAACCGGATGATGAAGTTTGCGCGGCTCGCGCTGGCGGGCCTGTTGGCGATGGCGGCGGGCGGGGTTGCACGGGCCGATGATGCGCTGAAGGCGAAAATCGGCGTGCTGCGGCTGTCATCCTCGGCGCCGGTGTTCATCGCACAGGACAAGGGCTATTTCCGCGAGGCCGGGCTCGACATCGAGCTGAAATTCTTCGATGCGGCGCAGCCGATCGCGGTGGCGACCACCTCCGGCGACGTCGACTTCGGCATCACGGCTTTCACCGCCGGGCTCTACAATCTCGCCGGCAAGGGCACGCTGAAGGTGATCGGCGGCATGAGCCGCGAGAAGGCCGGCTATCCGCTGATCGGCTATTTCGCCAGCAACAACGCCTATGCGGCGGGGCTGAAGACGCCGAAGGATCTCGCCGGCAAGCGGATCGCGGTGACGCAGGTCGGCTCCAGCTTTCACTATTCGCTGGGGCTGCTCGCCGACAAATACGGCTTCAAGCTTGCGGACGTGAAGGTGATGCCGCTGCAGTCGCTGTCCAATGCCGCCGCGGCGCTGAAGGGCGAAACCGTCGATGCGGCCTTGCTGCCGATCTCGACCGCACGGGCGCTGGTGGATTCCGGCGGCGCCAAGTTTCTCGGTTGGGTCGGCGACGAGACGCCGTGGCAGTTAGGCGCGGTGTTTGCTTCACCGAAGACGCTTGCCAACAAGGCGCTGGTGATGAAGCTTTTGGGCGCGCTGGTGCGCGCCGACCGCGAGTATCACGACGTGATTCTGGCCTCCGTGAAGGACGGCAAGGCCGAGATCAACGACAAGACAAAACCGCTGCTTGAGATCATCGCCAAATACACCAATCTGCCGGTCGAGCAGGTGGTCGGCAATTGCGCCTATATCGACCCGGACGGCAAGCTCGACGTCAAGAACGTCGATAACCAGATCGCGTGGCTGCAGGAGCAGGGCTTTGTCGACAAGGGATTTGCCGCGGATGCGATCATCGCGAAGGAATATGTGAAGGCGGATTGATGCAAGTTACGCCAGTGCCGTCATTGCGAGCGAAGCGAAGCAATCCATGCTTCGGCATGGGGATAGATGGATTGCTTCCGCCTTCGCTCTTCGAGCTACGGCGGACAAGTCGTCGCGGAGTTTATCATCGGGCCGGCCGGAGGCCGGACCCGGTGACTCCTCGCAATGACGGAGCAAGTAGCGAGTTCGGAACCACATGGACCTGATCGCCGACCATATCAGTCACCGCTTCGGCGGCCTCGACGTGCTCGATGACGTCTCCTTCACCGTCGCCTCCGGCGAGGTGGTTGCGATCGTCGGGCCTTCCGGCTGTGGCAAGAGCACGCTGCTGTCGATCCTGGGCGGGCTGTTGCGGCCGAGCGAGGGGCGGGCAGAGCTGCGCGGAGCGCCGCCGGAGAACAGTTTCAATCCGCTGACCTTCGTGTTCCAGGACTTTGCGCTGCTGCCGTGGTGCACGGTGGAAGCAAATGTCGCGTTTCCGCTGGTTCATACCGCGCTCGATGCCGCCGCGCGCCAGGCCGTCGTCGATGATGCGCTGCGCCGCACCGGCCTGTCTGATTTTCGCGGCGCCTATCCGAAGCAATTGTCCGGCGGCATGCGCCAGCGCGTCGGCATCGCGCGGGCGCTTGCGGTGCGGCCGGCGATTCTTCTGATGGACGAGCCGCTGTCGGCGCTGGATTCTCAGACCCGCGAATTGCTGATGGAGGATTTTGTCCGCCTGCTCGCCGACGGCGCGATGGGCGCGGTCTACGTTACGCATAATCTGGAAGAGGCGGTGCGGCTTGCCGATCGCGTGGTGGTGCTGTCGCGCCGGCCCGGCCGCGTGCGCGAGGTCGTGAGCATTCCGATGACGCGTGCCGAACGCGGCGGCATCGATGCCCGCGGCAAACTGCTGACGTTGCAGAACCAGTTGTGGTCGCTGATCCGCGAGGAGGCGATCGACGCCGAGCGCGAGGTTCAAGATGCTTGAGCGCGCGCCCTCGCAGGATACCCAGCAGGACGGGAGCGTTCCGCAGCCGGTCGCCTTCCGCGGTGCGGGTTTTATGCCGGGCGGTGGCCGCGCCTCCGGGTGGATCGCGCTGGCGCTGGTGATCGCGTTCTGGCAACTCGCCGGCAGTGCCGGCTGGGTCAATCCGCTGTTCCTGCCGGCGCCATCGGCGATTGCAGTCGCGATCTACAAGCTCGCCGTCAGTGGTGCACTCTGGCAGCACGTTTCCGCTTCGGTCGTTCGCATCGGCTCAGGCTGGCTGATCGGCACGGTGGCCGGCGTGATCGTCGGTTTTGCAATCGGCCTCTCGACGCTGGCGCGCGGCGTCGGCATTACCTTCATCTCCGCGCTGTTTCCGATCCCGAAGATCGCGCTGCTGCCGCTCCTGATCCTCTGGCTTGGGATCGGCGAAGAGCCGAAGATCGCGACCATTGCGTTGGGTGTGTTCTTCTCCACGGCGATTTCGGTGTATAGCGGCGTCGACGCGGTGCCGCGCAACCTGATCCGAATGGCGCAGAGTTTTAACGTGCCGTTCCATGCCATCGTCATCAGAGTGATCTGGCCCGGCGCGCTGCCCTCGATTCTTGCGGGTTTCCGCATTACGGCGTCGGTGGCGCTGCTCTTGGTAGTGAGTGCGGAAATGATCGGCGCGCAGTTCGGCATCGGCGCCTTCGTGCTGCAGGCCGGCAATCTGATGCAGACCGATCAGCTCCTCGCCGGCGTCGTGATCCTGTCGCTGTTCGGGCTGGCGGTGGGGAAGGCGATCAATGTGCTGGAAGCGCGGTTGTTGCACTGGCGGTAGAGGACGGATTTGTAGCAAAGCGCAGCGTGCCCACCATCACGTGCGGAGTGCCCGATGGTGGGCACGTCGCTACGCTCCTTTGCCCACCCTACGATTCTTCTCGTCGTCCCTGCGAACGCAGGGACCCATACGCCGCGTGATCTCTCAATGTGGCGACGTAGCAAGACGCTTTTCGTAACAACGAAAGCCGGTGGTTATGGGTCCCTGCGTTCGCAGGGACGACGACAACCTCACGCATTGCCGCGGTCTTCGCGGAATAGGTCGATCTTCTGCTGCACCGGACGGTCGGAGAAAGAGAACAGCACTGAATCAACGTCCGCCTCGTGCGTGACCCAGTGCCAGCTCGGCACCACGAACAGGTCGCGCGCGCCCCATTCGAATGTCTGGTCGCCGATCCGGGTGCGGCCCTTGCCTTCGATCGCGGCGAACACGGTGGCATCGGTGGAGCGGTAGCGCGCGGTCTTGAAACCCTTCGGCAATAACTGAATGAAGGTGCCGATCGTCGGCATCGCGAAATCGCCTGTCTCGGGATTGGAGAATTTCAGTTTCAGCCCGTGGCAGGCGTCCCATTCGTCGCGTGCCTTGGCGCGCTCCAGCGCCTCGCGGGTGTAGCTATAGGGATAGTTGAAGATCGGCGAGGTCTTGGATTTTCGCTTCTCGTCGACCGGCAGCAAATTGTGGCCGTAGCGCGCGAAGCTGTCGCCGGCGGGCTTGGAGATCTTCTGCTGATCCTCGTTTGACCCCTCGGCAAACGAAGCATCGAAGAACTGCACCATCGGGATATCGAGCCCGTCGAGCCAGAACATCGGCTCACTCGTCTCGTTGGAATGATCGTGCCAGGTCATCGACGGCGTGATGATGAAATCGCCGGGCTCCATCGCCGTGCGCTCGCCGTCGACGGTGGTATGGGCGCCCTTGCCTTCGAGCACGAAGCGCAAGGCCGACTGGCTATGCCGATGAGCGGGCGCGACGTCGCCCGGAACCACCATCTGCACGCCGGCAAACAGCGAGGTCGTGACCTTGGACTGGCCGCGCAGCCCCGGATTCTCCAGCACCAGAACCCGCCGTTCGGCTTCCTTGGCGGTGATCAGTCGGCCTGCTTCGGTCATGTAGTCGCGGATCGAATCGAATCTCCAGAGATGCGGCCGGCAGGCACTGCGCGGCTCCGGCGTGACGAGATCGCCCAGCACGTTCCACAGCGCGGAGAGATTGTCGCCGTCGATCTTCTTGTAGAACGCCTCGCGTTCCGGCGTCTTCTGCACGGCTTCCATGGCAAGCCTCCCGTCATTCTTATCGTGTAAATTGACAGTATACTTACAATATCGATAGCGTCAATGTGGTAAACCCGTACAGGCCAGAAGAATCAGGGAGGTTCCGATGAAGCTGCATGGCTATTTCCGCAGCAGCGCGGCATATCGCGTCAGGATCGCGCTCAACCTCAAGGGGCTCACGGCAGAGCACCTGCCGCATCACCTTCGCAAGGGCGAACAGATTGCGCCGGACTATCTCGCCCTCAACCCGCAGGGGCTGGTGCCGACGCTGGAGGGCGACGATAGCGCGGTGCTGACCCAGTCGCTGGCCATCATCGAATGGCTGGACGAGACCCATCCCAACCCGCCGCTATTGCCAAAGGATCCGCTGCGCCGCGCAAAGGTGCGGGCCTTTGCGCTGGCGATCGCCTGCGACATCCATCCGGTGCAGAATTTGAAGGTGCTGGCCCGCCTGCGCCAGCTCGGCCTGCCGGAAGAGAAGGTGACGGAGTGGGCGGCTTGGGCCAACCGCGAAGGCCTTGCTGCCTGCGAGACCCTGATCAAGGGCGAGAACGGGCCGTTCTGTTTCGGCGACACGCCGACGGTTGCAGACCTCTGCCTAGTGCCGCAGCTTGCCAATGCGCGGCGCTTCGGCGTCGAGGTTTCGGCCTTTTCCCGCCTGCTCGAGGCGGAAGCCGCGGCAAAGCAAATGAAGGCATTCACCGATGCCGCACCGGACAGGCAGCCCGATGCCGAGTAAGCCATCCCCCATCACCATGGACGCGGTCTATACCGCGCCCGGCTATCTGTTCCGGCGGATGCAGCAGATCGCGGTCTCTATCTTCGTCGAGGAATGCAGCGCGTTCGACCTGACGCCGGTGCAATATGCGGCGCTGGTCGCGATCCACACCCATCCGGGCATCGATGCCACTCGGCTGTCGGCGGTGATCGCGTTCGACCGCTCGACCCTCGGTAACGTCATCGAGCGGCTGGAGAGCAAGGCGCTGATCGAGCGCAAGCCCTCGCGCGAGGACAAGCGCGTCAAGCTGCTCTATCTCTCGAAATCGGGCGCAGCCGTGCTGCGCGACATCATGCCGTCGGTCGAGCGCGCCCAGGTCAGGATGCTGCAGCCGCTGAAGCCTGCGGACCGCAAGACCCTGCTGACGCTGTTAACGCAACTCGTCGATCTCAACAATGAAGCCTCGCGCGTGCCGCTGCGCGCCGAGGACGCGCTGGAGCATCTGGGGAAGGCGGGGTGAAGGGGCGTTAGGGATCGAGTGTCAGCGCCAAAAACTCCGCCGTCGTCCCGGCCTTGAGCCGGGACCCATAACCACAAATATTTGAGTTAGGCAGGCTGTGGCTGCAGCCTAAGGCCACAACTGATATCAGTGGTTATGGGTCCCTGCGTTCGCAGGGACGACAGCGAGTTTGCGAATGGATTACATCCTCATCAGCGCTTGCCGGTCGATCTTGCCAGTGCCGGTCTTCGGCAGTTCCTCGATGAAGGTGATCTCGCGCGGATATTTGTAAGGCAGCAGCTTTGCCTTGACGTAATCCTGCAGCTTCTTCGTCGCATCATCGCTGTCGAACTCGCCCTTGTTCATCACCACCACCGCCTTCAGGGTCATCCGGCGGTCCGGCAGTTCGGCCGCAAACACCGCGCATTCCCTGATGTCGGGATGCTCAGCAAGACAGAGCTCGACCTCCAGCGGGTAAACCCATTGGCCTGATATCTTGACCAGGTCGTCGGCGCGGCCGCGGAAGAAATGGAAGCCGTCGGCATCGCGCATGAAGCGGTCGCCGGTGTAGATCCAGCCACCCTCGCGAATGGTCTCGGCCGACTTGTCCGGCCGGTTCCAGTACAGCGGCGTGTTGGAATCGCCGCGCACCCACAAGATACCTTCCTCGCCGTCGGCGACTTCGCGGCCGTCCTTGTCCCTGAGCAGGATCTCATAGCCGGGCACGCGCAGGCCCGCGGCGCCGAGTTTTCTCTTCTCGGGAAGGTTGGAGAGATAGATGTGCAGGACTTCCGTCGAGCCGAGCCCTTCGATGATCTCGAGCCCCGTCAGCTTTTTCCAGCCGTTGAACACTTCCGCCGATAAGACTTCGGCCGCCGACAGCGCCATCCGCAGCGACGAGAAATCGGTTGTCGCCGCACCCTCGGCCTTGGTCAGCGAGGTGTAGAGCGTCGGCAATCCATAGAACACGGTGGGCCGGAATTTTTCGATCGCCTGGAAGATCGCTGCTGGCTTTGGCTGGCCGGGCAGCAAGAGCGTCGCCGCGCCGACCGAGAACGGGAAGGTGATGGCGTTGCCGAAACCGTAGGCGAAGAAAATCTTCGGCACCGAGAAGCAGATGTCGTCCGGCCCGAGCTTGAGCACGTTGCGGGCAAACGCCTGCTCGCTGTAGGCCATGTCGTGCTGCAGATGCACGATGCCCTTGGGGCGGCCGGTCGAGCCCGACGAATACATCCAGAACGCCATCTCGTCGCGGTGGGTGTCGGCTTCCGGAAGATCGGTGGCGAAGCCTTGCAGCCACTTCGCCGCGTCGACCGGGTTCGGCACGGCGTGCTCGCCCGCTACGCCATTGACCACAACAAGGGTTTGTAACGGCGTACCCTTGCAGGCCTCCGCGTTGAACCGCGACGTAAACTCGGCCTCCGCGACCGCTACCGCTGCGCCCGCGTCCGAGAGATAGAACTGCAGGAGCTCCGGCGGCGTCAGCGTGTTGATCAACAGCGGCACGAAGCCGGAGCGCACCGCGCCGAAAAATGCCGCCGGGTAGGCCGGCGTGTCGTCGAGGAACATCAGGATGCGGTCGCCGCGCTTCAAGCCCAGCGACTGAAAGCCGTGGCCCCATTGCGCGGCCTCCGCGCAGAGCTCTGCATAAGTGCGCGTGCCGCCGGGGCCGGTCAGCGCCAGCCGGTCGCCGCGGCCGGCCGCGAGATTATCGAACAGGATGCGGCTCGCGTTATAGCGTTCCGGGATCGCAAAGCCGATCTCGCGCGCGCCCGGATTGTCGCGGGGGACCAAATCGGAAATTTCTGAGGTCATGCCTGGCTCCCGATTTCTTTCGCTGCCTCGTAACGCCTCATGAATTCCGGCGACATCGCGCGCAGCCGCGCGTCAGCGATCCGCCCGGAGCGGGTGATGTAGCTGTAGGCAAAGTCCATCAGGTCGAGCTTCATGTGTTCGGGGAAGTGTTCGTACCAGTCGGCGCTGGTGCGCGCCGCCGTCACCAGCTTCTGCACGATCGGCTTGCGTTCGGCCTGGTAGCGGGCGAGGCCTGCGGGAACATCGTGTTCCGCTTCCAGCGCTTTGGTTAGCGCGATCGCGTCCTCGATGGCGAGCCGCGTGCCTGAGCCGATCGAGAAATGCGCAGTGTGCAAGGCGTCTCCGATCAGCACCATGTTGCGGTGCGACCAATCCTCGTTCCAGATCCAGGGAAAATTGCGCCACACCGATTTGTTCGACACCAGGGGGTGACCGTCGAGGGTCTCTGCAAAAATTTCTTCGCAGATCGCCTGCGACTGTTCGATCGTCTTGTGCTCGAAGCCATAGGCCTGCCAGGTCGCCGCATCGCATTCGACCAGGAACGTGCTCATGGCGGGCGAATAGCGGTAGTGGTGCGCGTTGAAGAACCCCAGGTCGGTCTTCACGAACGTCTGCGACAGCGTGGCAAAGCGTTTGCTGGTGCCGTACCAGGCGAATTTGTTGGTCGAGTGCGAAACCGTGGCGCCGAATTCCTTCTCAAAGCCGCGGCGCACCAGCGAGTTCAGCCCGTCGGCGGCGACGATCAAGTCGTATTCGCCGAGTTCGTCGATCGACTGGATCGTGGTGTCGTATCGCGCCGCCACGCCTGCCGCGCGCACGCGCTGCTGCAGGATGGTGAGTAGTTCGAGCCGGCCGATCGAGGAGAAACCGACGCCGTCGATCTCGACGCTTTCACCACGCAGATCGAGCGTGATGTTCTTCCAGCTCTCCATCCGCGGCGTAATGGCGTCGACCGTCTCGGGGTCGTCGGCGCGCAAGAATTCCAGCGCCTGTTCGGAGAACACCACGCCAAACCCCCAGGTCGCGCCTTCGGGGTTCTGTTCGAACAGGTCAATTTGCGCGTCCGGATGACGGCGCTTCCAGAGATAGGCGAAGTAGAGGCCGCCGGGGCCTCCGCCAATGACGGCGATACGCACGTCTTCCTCCCAATCGACAGTATACTTACTAATTTGGAAAGGAGACTAATCCGCGCCGGAAAATTGCGCTACAGAAAAATGATGACGGGCGCGCGGTTCCAGGTCCGGTCACCCACCGGTGTCCATGGCCTGTTTCAGCCGCGCCGGGGTGTCCGCGAACGGTTGTCCGCTCTGCGGCAACTCTGGCTTGACCGAAGCTTCGGGCTCAGGTGCAGCGGCGAACCTTCGCGCCGTTCACCCACACGGTCCTGCAAACCACCGCCGGTTTGCGGACGACGACCGCGCCGCGCGCTCCGGCGCAGCCGGCGCGATAGACGCCCTTGGCGCATACAGCGGCGTTGGTTTCAGTCGATTCAAGGGTCATGGCGGTGCCGAACGCGAAGAGGGCGGATGCAATGATCAGCAAGTAACGCATGTCGGTCTCCCGGACTGGTACTGGTTGATGTTCAGGTATTGAAAGTTTCCTTTTGAAGGCTTTCTTCGGAAAGTTTTGCGGATGCTATCGCGTCGGCCTTGCGTGCCGATCTCGTTTTTCGTTGCCGGAGTATCCGCGGATGGGGCTGGCTGGCCTTCTTGCGTCCTGATCGCGGACCCGCTGTAGTGAAGCTCCCATTCATCGCCGCAAGGATAACCCAAGGAGAACTCATGGCGCAGGTCAGAGCCAAATGGCTGGCGTTCTATTCCGAACATGTCGAGCCGGTCTCCAAGGAAATATTCTCTCACGTCGAGAAGATGATCATCGGGACGTTGATCATATCCGCCGGTGCCCACGTATCGAGCAGCGAGCCGGCGGTCGTCCTGTTCGGCTATCTGCGCCACGGTCTCGTCGGCCGCGGCGTCATGCTGTTCGGTGTTGTCCTCCTGCTGCTGAACTTCGTTGACGGTCTCTACAAGCTGGCCAAGCTCAACTGGCACGTCGCGTATCAAATCCTGATGACGATCCTCTATGTCGCCCTGTCGGTACGGCTCATTCAGCTCATCCTCGCCTTTCGCGGCGGTGAATGATCGGCGATCCCCTGATCACCCGGGGATCGCCGAAGGCGCGTGACTATCGTGCCGCGAATTGGGACAAAACGTCCTTGCAGGCCGGCGAAAGCTGGGCGGCATTGGTTGCAAGACACTGCACGATCCGGCCGCCGCCAGCGGGCACGTCGCCGCAAATCGTGCGCACGTCGGCGCCGCAGGCCGATCGCAGCACGAATAGTTCTTCGCGGGGCCGCATCGGCCGCAGCACGATCGCCGTCGGCGCTGCTGCAGCGGCCGGTGCTGGGCCGGCGGCTGCCGGCGCCGCGGCCGCGGGTGCCGCCCCCGCTGTAGCCGCAGCCCCGCCAGTCGCGGCAGCGACGGCCTTCTCGCAAGCGGCCGAGAGTTTCCCCTTGTTCTTTTCCAGGCATTGCACTGCCGACGCGCCACCGGTCGGCACGCCCGCGCAGACCTTCGGATAATCGGAGCGGCACGCGCTGCGGATCGCGGAGATCTGGGCGCTGGACGGTTGTCCGGCAGCAGGGGCGGCAGCCTTTGGCTCAGCGGACTTGGCCGGCGCCGCCGTTGCGGCAGCAGGCGCTGCGGATTTCGGTGCTGCGGTCTCGGCCGGCTTGGCGGGGTCGGCGGGCTTAGCCGCCTCCGCCGGCTTGGCAGGCGCGGCTGCCGGTGGTTCCACCGCGCGCACGGCGCTCTGGCAGCTCGATGAAAGGCTCGACATGTTCTTCTGCAGGCATTGCAGCGCGGCCTCGCCGCCCGGCGGCACGCTGGAGCAACGCGCCATGTAGTCCGAACGACACTGCGACTTGATCGCGTCGCGTTGCGCCTGGCTCGGCGCCTGCGCAAGCACGGGTGCTGCAATTGCGAATGTCGCGGCTACCAGTAATGGTCCAAGCTTTCTCGCGCGCGTCACCGTGTTGATCATTTGAATAAATCCTTTGTCGTCGCCGGAAGCCGTCGCTCCAACCGAAGTGAAATGTGCTTTCAGAAAAAATCGGGTCGTATCATTTTCGCTTTCCAGTTCCGCCGCAAGCGGATTGTTGCTATTTTCATGGGATGGCGGAAAGCCGATTTCCGAATAAAGCCTTTCCAGAACAAGACCGATTGAGGCACCAAAAATGAAGGCTTCGCGTTCGCCTGCACGCTTGAGATCACACGACACCGCCGCGCAAAAAGGTGCTGCCGCCTGCCGCGCAGCTTTCGCCGTTGCTGCGATGGGCATCTTAAGTGCCTGCGAACAAAATACTTTTGTCCCGCCGCCGCCGCCGAAGGTCGAAGTTGCGCCGCCCCTGCAACGGCCTTTCACCCGCTATCTGGAAGCGACGGGCAATACGGCGGCGATCAAGAATGTCGATCTGGTCGCGCGCGTGCAGGGCTTTCTGCAATCGATCAACTACACGGACGGCGCCTACGTCAAAGAGGGCACATCCCTGTTCACGATCGAGCCGGACACCTACAAGCTGAAGCTCGAACAGGCGCAGGCCGCGGAATCCGGCGCGCAGGCCTCGGTGCGACAGACCGAGGCGGATTTCAAGCGCCAGCAGGAGTTGGTGCAGCGGCAGGCCGTTTCCCAGGCCACGCTGGATAATTCCACCGCGGCCCGCGACAATGCGCAGGCGAGCCTGCTGCAGGCCCAGGTCAATACCAAGATCGCGGCAGTCAACTACGGCTACACCAATGTGGTCGCGCCGTTCGACGGCGTCGTCAGTGCGCATCTCGTCTCCGTCGGCGAACTCGTCGGCGCCTCGTCGCCGACGCAACTCGCTACCATCGTGGCGCTCGACCCGATCTATGTGAATTTCAACGTCAACGAACAGGACGTGCTGCGGATCCGCGAGGAAGCGCGCCGGCGCGGCCTGACGCCCGATGATCTCAGGCAAGTACCGATTGAGGTCGGATTGCAGACCGAGACCGGCTTTCCGCACCAGGGCAAGCTCGACTATGCCGCCACGACGCTGAATCAGTCGACCGGCACGCTGCCTGTGCGCGGCGTGCTGCCCAACGCGGACCGCGCGCTGCTGCCGGGATTCTTCGTCCGAATTCGCGTGCCTTTGGACCAGGTGCAGAACGCGCTGCTCGTGCCCGACGTCGCGCTCGGCAGCGATCAATCCGGACGTTATGTGCTGGTCGTGAACGGCGAAAATGTCGTCGAGCAGCGCAAGGTGCGCGTCGGACCGCTGGAAGGCGAACTACGCGTCATCGAGGAGGGCCTCAAGCCCGATGACCGCGTGATTACCGCCGGGCTGTTGCGTGCAATCCCCGGCCAGAAGGTCGATCCGCAAGTGAAAACAGTCGAAGCGCAGCCGGCGTCGGCCAAGTAGGAGCCGGCCATGATTTCAAAATTTTTCATCGAGCGCCCCGTTCTTTCCAACGTCATCGCGATCCTGATGATTTTGATCGGCGGCGTCTGCCTGTTCCGGCTCGCCGTCGCCCAATATCCCGATGTCGTGCCGCCCACGGTGCAGGTCACCACCCGCTACCCCGGCGCCAGCGCGAAAACCGTGATCGACACCGTGGCGCTGCCGATCGAGCAACAGGTCAACGGCGTCGAGGACATGCTTTACATGCAGTCCTACAGCGGCGCCGACGGCTCCTACTCGCTGACGGTCACCTTCAAGATCGGCACCGACCTCAACTTCGCGCAGGTGCTGGTGCAGAACAGGGTCTCGAGCGCGCTCTCGCAACTGCCGCAATCGGTGCAGAACCAGGGCGTCACGGTGCAGAAGCGGTCGACGGCGATCCTCTTGTTCGTGACGCTGACATCGCCGAAAGCGACCTATGACAGCCTGTTCCTGAGCAATTACGCCACCATCAACATTCGCGACGAACTGTCGCGCCTGCCCGGTGTCGGCAACGTGACCGTGTTCGGCGCCGGCCAGTATTCGATGCGGGTCTGGCTCGATCCGAACAAGCTGCAGGCGCGCAACCTGATGCCGCAGGACGTGATCTCGGCGATCCAGCAACAGAGCCAGCAGGTCACCGCAGGCCAGGTCGGGGCGCCGCCGGCGCCTGCAGGGCAGGCGTTTCAATATACGCTGAATGTCAGCGGGCGGCTCGACGACGTCAGCGAGTTCGAAAACGTGATCGTCAAGACTGGCAATAGCGGCGACGTCACGCGCGTGCGCGACGTCGGTTGGGTCGAACTCGGCGCCCAGACCTACAGCCAGATGTTCTCGCTCAACAACAAGCCGGCCACCGGCATCGGCGTGTTCCAGTCGCCGGGCGCCAACGCGCTCGAGGTCGAGCAGGCGGTTCAGAGAAAAATGGCGGAGTTGGCGAAGGGATTCCCACAGGACATCAAGTACGACACGCCGTTCGACACCACCAAATTCGTCTCCGAATCGATCAACGAGGTCTACAAGACACTTATTGAGGCCGGCTTGCTTGTGCTCGTCGTGATCCTGATCTTCCTGCAGGACTGGCGCGCGATGCTGGTGCCGGCGACGACGGTGCCGGTGACCATCATCGGCGCGTTCGCGGCGATGGCGGCGCTCGGCTTCACCGTCAACGTCTCGACGCTGTTTGCGATCGTGCTCGCGATCGGCATCGTGGTGGATGACGCCATCATCGTGGTCGAAGGCGCAGCCCATAATATCGAGAAGGGGATGTCCGGCCATGACGCCGCGATCAGCGCGATGGATGTGCTATTCGCGCCGATCATCGGTATTACGCTGGTGCTGATCTCGGTGTTTTTGCCCTCGGCATTCCTGCCGGGCTTGACCGGGCGGATGTACGCGCAATTCGCGCTGGTCATTGCCGCCACCGCGCTGCTCAGCGCCATCAACGCGGCGACGCTGAAGCCGACGCAATGCGCCCTATGGCTGCGCCGGCCTGCGCCGCCGGAACAGCGCAACTTCTTTTACCGGGGCTTCAACGCGGTCTATAACCGTCTGGAGGCCTGGTATGGCCGGGTGATCAGCCGTCTGGTCGCGCACAGCAATGTATCCGTCATCTGCGCGCTGATCCTGATCGCGATCGGCGGCTACGGCCTGTCGCGGGTGCCGACCGGCTTCATCCCGATCGAGGACCAAGGCTATCTGCTGGTGGCGGTGCAATTGCCGGATGGCGCGGCGCTCGACCGCACTCAGCGTGTACTCACCCGCGTCAGCGACATCACCAGTAAAACCGCGGGCGTCGAGCAGGTGATCACGATCGCGGGCATTTCCGCGCTCGACAATTCCTCCAGCCTCGCCAATGCCGGCGTGGCCTATCTGATCCTCAAAGAGTGGAGTGCGCGCGGCGAGGGCGAGGATCTGCGGTCGCTGTTCGTCGGCCTGAACGAAAGACTGTCTGTCATCGAGGAGGCGCGGATCCTAGTGGTCCCGCCGCCGCCGATCCAGGGAATCGGCAATGCCGCCGGCTTTGCGATGCAGGTGCAGCTCCGCGACGGCAATTCCGACTTCAGCAAGCTGCAGGCAATCACGGGCGCGATGGTTTCCAATGCGGCGTCGCAAAGCGCGCTGCAGCGGGTCAGCTCGCCGTTCCGCTCGACGGTGCCGCAGTTCGACGTCGAGGTGGATAGGGTCAAGGCCCAGACCATGCATGTCACGACCGACCAGGTCTTCTCGACATTGTCATCCTACATGGGGTCGAGCTACGTCAACCAGTTCAACAAGTTCGGCCGCACCTTCCAGGTCTATGCGCAAGGAGATGCGCAATTTCGCCTGACGCCGCGCGACATCGAAAGGCTGACGGTGCGCAACAGCCAGGGCGACATGATCCCGCTCGGCGCGGTGGCGAAGATCACGCCGGCGGTCGGGCCGTCGCTGATCAGCCTGTATAATCTCTATCCATCGGCCACCATCATCGGGCTGCCGGCCACGGGCTACAGCTCCGGCCAGTCGATGAATCTGATGGAAGAGATCGCCGCCAAGACGCTGCCGCCGGGCACTGGCTTCGAGTGGACGGCGATGTCGTACCAGGAGAAGGTCGTCGGCGGCCAGATCTACTGGGCGTTTGGTCTCGCCCTGCTGCTGGTGTATCTCGTGCTGGCCGGACAATATGAGAGCTGGTACGCGCCGATCTCGGTCATTCTCGCGGTGCCGTTGTCGCTGCTCGGGCCGATGCTGGTGCTGAGCGGGCTGAGGATCGAGAACAACCTCTACACCCAGATCGGCATTATTCTGTTGATCGCGCTGTCGGCCAAGAACGCCATCCTGATTGTCGAGGTGGCGCTCGAGCTCCACGTGCGCGACCGCAAGCCGCTGTTGGAATCCGCCGTCGAGGCAGCGCGGGCCCGTTTCCGTCCGATCCTGATGACGTCGTTCGCTTTCATCCTCGGCGTCGTGCCCTTGGTGCTCGCCACCGGCGCCGGCGCCAATGCGCGGAAGTCGATCGGCATCACCGTGTTCTCGGGCATGCTGGCGTCAACCTGCCTGGCCGTGCTGTTCGTGCCGACGTTCTTCGTCGTGATCCAGCGGTTCGAGAACTGGCTGAAGGAGCGGAAGGTGAAGAAGGCGGGGATGAAAGCGGCGCCGCAAGCGCCGGCGGCGCATTAGGCAACAATTTATCCGTCGTCCCTGCGAACGCAGGGACCCATAACCACAGGTTTTCATGGTGGCGAGCTGGAGCTCCAGCTCGTCGCCAAACTCGATGCGGTGGCTATGGGTCCCGGTTCGCGCTTCGCTTGGCCGGGACGACGGCTGATAGAGAGTCTACACCTTCACCATGCGCTTGCCGCGGTTCTCGCCAGCGAGCAGGCCGATCAGCGCCTTCGGCGTGTTCTCGATTCCGTCGATCACGTCCTCCTGCACCTTCAATTTGCCGGAGGCGACCCAGGACTGCAGATCGGCCAGCGCCGCAGCGCTCTGGTCCATAAAGTCCATCACGATGAAGCCCTGCATGACGAGGCGCTTCACCACGATCAGGCCGGGCACGCCGCGCGGACCGTGGGCCGATGGCACGCCGTCATATTGCGAAATCGCGCCGCAGCAGGCGATGCGGCCGCGGTTGTTCATCAGTGAAAGGCAGGCTTCGAGAATCTCGCCGCCGACATTGTCGAAATAGACGTCGATGCCCTTCGGCGCGGCTGATCGCAGCGCCTTGAAGGTGGCGCCGTCCTTGTAATCGCCCGCGGCGTCAAAGCCGAGTTCGGACGTGAGCCACTGACACTTGTCCTTGCCGCCGGCAATGCCAATGACGTTGCAGCCTTTGATCTTGGCGATTTGTCCGACGATCGATCCGACGGAGCCGGCGGCAGCCGACACGACGACGGTCTCACCTTGCTTCGGCTTGCCGACATGCAGGAGACCAAAATAGGCAGTGAGGCCGGCGATGCCGTAGACGCTGAGCAGATGCGTCATCGGCTCCATCTTCGGCATCTTGTTCAGATGCTTTGCCGGCACAGCGGCATAATCCTGCCAGCCGGTATCGCCGAATACGATATCGCCCGGCGCGAGGCTTGGAGCCTTGGAGGCGACGACCTCCGCGATGCTGCCACCGGCCATCACGGTATTGGCCTCGACGGCGGCGCGATAGGTGGCGCCGTGCATCCACGCGCGGTTGGCGGCATCAAGCGAAATATAGCGCGTCCGCACCAGCGCCTCGCCATCTTTCGGCTCGGGCACCGTGCCCTGGACCATCTTGAAATGCTCCGGCCCGAGCTTGCCGGTCGGTTTCTCGACCAGCAGGATCTGACGATTGACGGTATCGCTCATGGTGTTTCTCCCTCGGTGTCGCATTCTGGCGCTTTCCGATGCCGCGGAAAGGTCGCTCGACTGCACGGATTGTGCGCCACGTTCAGAAAAAATCCAAATCCTCCGCGCGGCCGCCCTTTGCGACGGTTGCGTATTCGATCGCCAGGAATAGTCCACCCGCCACATACACTCTGCGCTTTTGTTCCAGAGCCATCTCCTGCGAGAGCCTCACGGCATCCGCGATTGTCGCCGCGACATGAAGGGTTGCTTCGGAATTGCCAAGCCGCGCGGCGGCCGCGATGGCCTGCGGGTCCGCGCCCTTGTGGTGCGCCGCCGTGCAGATGATCGTATCGAACGACGGCGCCAGTGCGCCGACGATCTCGTCGCCCTTCTTGTCGCGCGAGGCGCCAGTGACGAGAATCCAATCGTCGCGGCCGTGAATCGACATGAGGCTCGCCAGCGATTGCCGGATGCCGTCCGGCGTATGGCCGACGTCGATCACCGTGAGCGGGTCTTGCTCGATGACCTCCAGGCGGCCGGGCCAGCGGACATTGCGCAGGCCCGAACGGATGGCCGCTTCGATCCGTTCGGGAGCCTTGCGCGGATGCTCGCGTTGCAGCCAGAGCAGGAACAAGGTCATCGCGATGGCGGCGTTGTTGAACTGAAACGCGCCGGGCAGGCCCAGCTCGATGTGGCGAAAATCATGATAGCCGAACTGGAAATCGAAATGCTGCCCCGACGCGGATTGGGCCTCGTTGTCGACACTGATCTCGTCACGGACGAACAGTGGGCTGCAGCCGCGCCAGCGATGATACTCGACGAGATGTCGCCGCAGGTCGCGGCAGTTTTCACCATAGATAATCGTGCCGCCGGCGGCGCAGGCGTCGCTCTTGTCGGAGGCGATCAGTTCAAGCGAGTTGCCGAGCAGATCGACATGCTCGAAATCGACCGAGGTAACGCAAGTCTCGCGCGCGCCGATCAGGCGGACTGGATCATAGCGGCCGCCGATGCCGGCCTCGAACACCGCGAAATCGCATTCGCTCTTCTGGAAGTGCAAGCAGGCGAGCGCGAACAGCGCTTCGAAAGCACCGAATTGTTCACCGCGACGGCTCGAGACGTCTGCGACCACCGCCTCTACCTTACGCTTCAGAAGGGCGAGCACGTCGTCGTCGATTTCGATGTTGTCGACCTGGATCCGCTCGTTGAAACGAAACAGATGCGGGGAAGTGAAGAGGCCGGTTCGGAGGCCGTAGTCGCGGCCAATGCTGGCAGCCATCGCCGCCGTGCTGCCCTTGCCGTTCGAGCCGGTCACCACGACCGAGACGCGCTGCAGCCACGCGCGATCGATTCTGAGCTCATTCAACAGCTCGCCCATGCGCGCGAGGCAGACGCCGTCGCCATATTTCGGCAGGTCGAACACTACAGCAATCCCATCGTCGAGAAGGTGTGATGCCAGATCTTCAGGATTAGGTCGCCGCGGTCGGAGACCTCCAGCAGCCGGATCGCCGGATTGGAGTTGACCTCGATGACTTGCATGGAATCCGGTTGGCCACCGATATCTACGAACATGTCTATGGCCGCTACGCGTAGTCCGATCGCGCGCGCAGCCTGCCGCGCCAGCACGATGGCCTGTTCGGACGGTGCATCCGCCAGCACCATCGTGCCGCCAGCACTGAGATTCATCCGCCCGGGGATCTCGCGCCGTTCGCCATTTGCCGGCACAGTGTCGAGTGACGGGTCGTGATCGGGCAGCGAAGCCGGCGAAAGGCCGCGGGCCCGCAAAGCGTCATTATGGGCCGTCAGCAGTTCGCGGAACGTACGCACGCCATCGCCCGAGATGAACGGCGGGCGTTTTCGCGCGCAGTAGAGCGCGTCATCGTCGAGCAGGAAAACGCGATACTCGGTGCCATCGACGATCGGCTGGATCAGAACGGCGTCATAATACTTCATCACCTCATCGAGATAGCGAACGAGCGCCGCTTCGCCGTGAACAGCTTGCGCGAAATCGCCGCGCGCTCCGGTGAGCGGCTTGACGAAGGCCGATCCACCCAATGCTTTGAAGCAGGCAATCGCGTCGCTGCGTTCATGGCCCGCCGGGCGATGCGCGCGGTGGCGATCGTGTAGGAAGAAATACTCGCCGCCGAGCGCGGGCACGCCGGCGTCTCGCAGAATCCTGCTGGCAAAGAACTTGTCCGACGCCAGCGTCGAAGCCGTCGCATTGTTCTGCGGATACCAGGAGCATCGGCCGGCGCCGAAATGAAGCAGCCTGTCGCGCGAGGCGATGCTGAAGATCAATCCCGAGCCGCCGTCGAGGTCGCGAAACGCCAGCCCGAATTCGGCAGCCGCAAACTCTGCATAAACCGCCTGGTCCGGATAGAAGCCCGGTTTTCCCTTTCGAAACTCAGTTGGGCTTCGCATGCGATCTCTTTTGAAACGTTCTTAATTCGACGTAGTCTTTTATTGCCAGATCGGCGCCGAATTCAGCAAGTTAATTGCGCGAGAAGGCGTTAACGAAGGCGATCGAACCTTTTTGCAAATTAGACCGACAGCCATTCCGAGTTCTCAATTGTGCTGCAGGTCATATTGACTATGTGTCTGCTGTGCGCAAATGAAGCGCCAAATCGCCGATGATTTCGCTGATTTTTGGCACTTTGAGGCCCGAAGACCGAAACGTTCTACATCGAGACGTCAGGAAAAACGAAAACACATGAGCGCGTTCTATAGAGAGAAAGTCCTTTCTGTCCGCCACTGGACCGATACGCTTTTCAGCTTCCGGGCCACCCGCGATTCCGGTTTCCGCTTCCAGAACGGCCAGTTCGCGATGATCGGCCTCGAGGTCGAGGGCCGGCCGCTGCTGCGCGCCTACAGCATGGCGAGCGCCAATCACGAGGAAGAACTCGAGTTCTTCTCGATCAAGGTCGCGGACGGGCCGCTGACCTCGAAGCTGCAGAAGATCCGCGAGGGCGACGAGATTCTGGTCGGCCGCAAGGCGACCGGCACGCTGATCACCGACAATCTGATTCCGGGCAAGCGCCTGCTGCTGCTCTCGACCGGCACGGGCCTCGCGCCGTTCGCCAGCCTGATCAAGGACCCCGACGTCTATGAGCGGTTCGAGACCATCGTGCTCGTTCACGGCTGCCGTCAGGTCTCCGAACTTGCTTATGGTGAAGATCTGGTCGCCAAGCTGCGCGACGACGAACTGTTCGGGCCGCTGCTGTCGGAGAAGCTGTTGTACTATCCGACCGTGACTCGCGAGCCGTTCCGCAATCGCGGCCGCATCACCGACCTGATCTCATCCGAGCAGTTGTTCAACGACATCCACCAGCCGCCGCTCAATATCGAGACCGATCGCATCATGATGTGCGGGAGCCCGGCCATGCTGGAAGAACTGAAGCAGATGTTCGAGTCCGGCGGCTTCATCGAAGGCAGCGGCAACACGCCCGGCCATTTCGTGATCGAAAAAGCGTTCGTCGAGCGCTGAGACTTCTTGTCCCGGACGCGGTGCAGCGCTTCTTCGGCGGTGCGCCGCAGAGCCGGGACCCCGCCGCCATGGATGGACCCCGGACCAGCAGCGCACCACGCCGTAAGTGCGGCGCGTTGCGCAGCATCCGGGGAACGTTACCTCCAATCTCCCTCACTGCTAAAACCACTCTCGGACGTCGCGCGGCTCGTTGCCCGCGACGGTTGATAGAGCGTGCGTGCCGGTGCGCGATGAGGTTGTGCGGCAAGGACTGCACTCGTCTCCACGCCATTACGCTGCACTGCAAAAAGGCGACAGGTTCATTCGGACCGGGAGCATCCCGTTTATTTTTCAAGCTGCCGTCACTTCCGTGAAGGTCGCTCCGTATATCGTGTAGCGCCCGTTCCGGCGATTGGACTAAGCTGCCGTCCGGCAAGGATAATTTGGGTGAGGGGGTTCCATGGAAACGCTGCTGCTTCCGTTCTCGCCACGCTACATCGTGCTGACGATCTGCGCCGTCATCACGGCATTGCTGATCGGCATCGGGATCTTCGACAATAATCTGAAAGTGTGGGAGTTGCTGCTGCTGCCGATCGTGATCTTCGGCGCGTTTACATTGCTGGGCATTCGCGATCTCCTGCAGAAGAACCACGCGGTGTTGCGCAATTATCCGATCTCGGCGCACATTCGTTTTTTGCTCGAAGAAATTCGTCCGGAGATACGGCAGTACTTCTTCGAGAGCGAGAAGGACGGCAAGCCGTTTTCCCGCGACACCCGCGCTCTGGTGTATCAGCGTGCCAAGATGGAGCTCGACAAGCGGCCGTTCGGCACCCAGGAGGACGTCTATCGCGACGGCTATGAATGGATGCACCATTCGATGTTGCCGAAGGCTCGTGCCGTCGAGCAGTTTCGCGTCACCATCGGTGGTCCGGATTGCACCAAGCCGTACTCGGCCTCGGTCTTCAACATCTCGGCGATGAGTTTTGGGGCGCTCAGCCCCAACGCCGTGCGGGCGCTGAACGCTGGTGCGAAAAAGGGCAGCTTTGCGCATGACACCGGCGAGGGCGGCGTCAGTCCTTACCACCGCGAGCACGGCGGTGACATCATCTGGGAAATCGGCTCGGGCTATTTCGGCTGCCGCAACCGCGACGGCACATTCAACCCGGAAGAATTTGTCCGCGTCTCCAGCGACGATCAGATCAAGATGGTCGAACTCAAGATCAGCCAAGGAGCCAAGCCCGGACATGGCGGGGTCCTTCCGGCGGCCAAGGTCTCTGAAGAGATCTCCAAAATTCGCGGTATCCCCATGGGCGAGGATTGCATTTCGCCGGCCACGCACCGCGCGTTCTCGACGCCGCTGGAAATGATGGTTTTCATCGGCGAGATGCGGCGACTATCCGGCGGCAAGCCGGCCGGGTTCAAGCTGTGCGTCGGTCATCCCTGGGAATTCCTGGCGATCTGCAAGGCGATGCTGCAAACCGGGATATATCCTGATTTCATCGTGGTGGACGGCAATGAAGGCGGCACCGGTGCTGCGCCGCTGGAATTCATGGACCATTTGGGTATGCCGATGCGGGAAGGCGTCAATTTCGTCCATAATGCACTGATCGGCATCAATGCGCGTGACCGCGTCAAGATCGGTGCCGCCGGCAAGATCGCGACCGCATTCGACATGGCGCGTGCGATGGCGATCGGCGCCGACTGGTGCAATTCTGCGCGCGGGTTCATGTTCGCGCTCGGCTGCATCCAGTCGCTGAGCTGCCATACCGATCGATGCCCGACTGGCGTGAGCACCCAGGATCCGCTCCGCGCCCGCGCGCTGGTGGTGCCGCACAAGATTGAGCGGGTCTACAACTATCATCACGCCACCCTGCACGCCCTGTCCGAGCTTATCGCCGCGGCCGGCCTCGACCATCCGCGGCAATTGCGGCCGATCCACTTCTCGCAGCGATCCTCCACGAATGACACGTTGTCATTCGCGCAACTCTATCCGTCGCTGCGTCCGGGCGAGTTGATCGAAGGCACCCAGGATCCGCGCTTCCGCGATGCATGGGCGATGGCGCGCGCAGATTCGTTTCAGCCGGCGGGATAAAATCCTAACAGTTTCCCGGCTGCCGCCTGCCGCTTCAAAGGCGAATGCCGAATTTGGCGAGCATCCAGGCGGTGAGGAAGTAAAGAGCAATCGTCACCGCGCAGCCGGCGGCGAGGCTGGGCCAGAAGCCCACGCCCGCCCTGAGCAGCGCCGGCAACATCAGGAACAGCGGTAGCGACGGCAGCACGTACCAGAACGTCGATTCCGCCACACCGGCAATGCGCTCCGCATCGCCGGTGTCGTGCCAGAGCCACAGGAAGCTCAACAGCGAAAGCAGCGGCAACGACACGATGAGCGCAGCGAACGCCGGGCTGCGCTTGGCGATTTCCGACACCGCCGCGATGATAATGCCGGACAGGGCGCATTTGATCACGAAGTAAAGCATGGGGTGCCTCAAGGGGCACTAGAACTCTCCGTGCAGCCTGCCGGAGAACACATGGACCGGGCCGCGGTCGGCATTGTAGGCGGGATTGGTGATGAACTGGTAGTCGGCGGTGAGCGTGAAGTTCTTGTCGATGGCGTAGGCGTAGTAGGTCTCGAGGATTCGTTCGTTACTGTAGTTGAGACGACCGTCGCCGATCAGCAGGCCGAGACCGCCGGCCGCCAGGAAATCGCGGTGCGCGCTAGAGAGACCATTGATTGCGCCGCCCAAACCGAATGTATCGCTCGGGCGTCCCCAATAGCTGCCCTTGACTGACAGGCCTGCCGAGACGCTGCGGTCGATGTCGGTAAAGGACAGGATTTCGTTGCGGCCGTCGTTCCAGCTCGCGCGGGCGAACAGGCCGACATCATTCATGATCTGTTGTTCGGCGTTGACGTAGAAACCGTATTTCAGGTTTTCGCGCCGGATGCTGGGCATGATGTCGTTGATGTCGAGCGTCGGATCTGCGGCGCTGATCGCCAGCGCATTGCGGTAGTTGCCGGTATTGCCGCGATTGGCGAAGATGCCGAGCCGCAATTTGCCGGGCTGATCGAACACAGTGTGACGTTCTTCGAATTCGACAACAGCTCCGCCGGTCTTGAAGGTGAGGACATCGCTGTTGGGAGCAGAGGGCACCTGAAACACGCCCGCGCGCACGGCCCAGTCCTTGCGATTGAGTTCGACCACCGCGCCGCGGGTAAATCCGGGGAGATCGGCCGGAAAGTCATAGGCCGCGGACGCCCACATTGCCCAGTTCATGAAATCCACACGCGGGTCTTTTGCGTAGGAATTGCCGTCAAAAAAATCTCCGACGGCAAATCGCCCGACCGTCACCGTGATCCGGTCGATGTCGCGCTTGCCCGGCAACTGATTGGCCGCATCGGCCACTTCTTCCTGTTCGCCGCCCAGCCCGAACGTCTGCCGGAAGTAATAGCGCTGTGCGCGGAATCTCGGATATTCGGCGCCGCCTTTTTGCGCTTCGCCGTTTGAAAAACCTGCCAGGCCTAATGTGCCGCCGATTCCGAAGCCCTGCGCAAGCTCCGGACCAAAATAGAACTCTCCGCCGTCCCACAACCGCCAGCCGAGAAAGGCTCCGACCGTCCAGGTCTCTCTGACGCGTCCGGCGCCCGGTAGGCTGTTCGTACCTTGATACGGCGAGCGGAAGCTTGGATAGCCCTGCGGAAGGAATGTCGTCTGGGCGTGGACGTTCCAGTCCTTGGACGCGGGAGGGGTGGGTGGCCTGATGGCGTAATCGCTCGATGTCGCAGAACCCGGCCCGTCCCAGATCTTGTAGTTCAATCCGAGCTTGACCGTATGGACCTTCGGATCGACCCTGACGTCCGGCAGCGGCACGTCCGCAAGCCCATAGGCTCGGGCTCCCAGATCGATGTAGTCGTATTCGAGTTTTGCGCTCCATCTGGCGTCGGCGGCATACTCGACGCCAGCGCCTGCGGTCCAGCCGAGATGTGTATGCCCGCGCGTAGATAACACGCTTCCGTCGACATCATTGATGTCGACATGGGTCCGGGCCCAGGCGACGCCGCCGGTCACATAGGGCAACAGCGTTCCGAAGGCGTAACCGACGCGGCCCCGGGCCGTGGCAATATAGTCGAAGGTCGTGTTGAAGGGAGCCGGCGCAAGCCTCGGACGATCCAGCGTGCTCAGGAACGAAACATCCGCTTCGCCCCCCAACACCAGGTTGTTCGGGAGCTGAAAATTGTAGCCGGCCTGATAGCCGCCGATCAGGCCGGTGATGCTGTGGGGAAAAAACACGCCTTGCAGCGGCAGGGGATTGGTATCAGGGCCAAAGCTGCCGCCGCCATAACCGACATGGCCGCCGAGATAGAAGCCGCTCCAGTTGTAGACGGCGCTCAGCGCCGGTGCCTTCAACGGCATATCTGCAGCGGTGGCAACGCCGTCGAATGCGAGCAGGCTCAGGCCTACGCCTGCCAGCAGATACTCGCGGGATCGGCTGCGACGGGTCATCGTGTGGGTACTCTGGGCGCTAACGTTCCGGCGGTCGCTCTTATCACTGCAGATTTGCCGGCGCGCTACCACCAAAGAGATCGCCTGAAATCATCGGCCCAGCCCTCTTTTTGTGGATTAGCGGCTGTTCCCGGCCGAAGCCGGATCGAGCAGGAGCGCAATCCGCTTTGCGAGCTTTGTTGGGAACAATTCGCAATTGCAAGAAGCATTGAACTGCTTCGTCTAAATGACATCGTTACGTGACATGGCTGCAACATCGGCCGGTGCGCCGGGATTCAAAAAGGTGACCCGCCCGGGGGGACAACCGGGCGGGTCGGGTGCGGCACGGGGGTGGATGAGGCGCCCGTGCCGGACGCTGATCCACGAGAAGCGCCAGGGTCTGAAGTGGTTTGCCTGCAAGGAAATCGCTTCTCAAACAGCAACCAAGTCAGCCGCAGAAATCAGTAAGCGCAGGTCCGGACGCGGCCGATGTAGTTGCCGAAAGCGTCGAACTGGCGAACCCAGCCGCAGCGGCGATAGCCGTCATAGTAGTAATGGGGACCCGAAGCTGCGATGGCAGTGCCGACGATGGCTGCGCCAACGAGGCCGGCGCCGACACCCCAGTGCAGCGGCTTGGCCTGAGCCTGTGTGGAAGCCATGCCGCCGGTAACGGCAAGGGTAGCGAGAGCGAGAGCGGCGAACTTGGTCTTGATCGACATGGAAGTCTCCATCCTTGTGTTAGCGGCCATTGTGGTCCGCATGCCCAGTTGGACGGAGCACGTTGAAAGGCGGTTCGAGGCGGTGGCCGGAAATATGGTTTCGTCGTTTATTTCTTAGATATTTCAGATGGTTAGGAGAATAAATCGCGATTTTATGCTTCACGAAGAAACAATTCCGGATCGAATTTGTCGACGTCATCGAGCAGTTCGCAGAACGCCCGCGCGCCGTGATCGAGCAGTTGTTCGCCCTTCTCCGCAGTGGCTTTGGTGGCGTCGCCCACTGCGCCGCTTTCGTTAAGGTCCTGCGCCTGCCACGCGAAAGGGACTGGCCGATGCGCCGAGAGCCAACGAAATTTTTTCTCCATCGCGATGCTGGCGGGGCGAAAATCGGCGATCGCCTCGCTCCGCACCGTGTGCGGATAGCGCGCCAGCATGATCGAGGTCTCGACCGCGCCGCCGTGAATGCCGTGACGCAGCTCTTCCGCCGAAAACAATCCATCCGGCGTGCCGAAGCGCGACCAGCTCGTGGTCACCACGAGCAGCCCGTGATGGGCGCGCAGATCCTGCGCGACCAGCGACATCGCCGCGCTGTTGCCGCCATGGCTCGTCACGATCACAAGCTTGCGGATGCCGGCTTGCGCAACGCGCTCGCCGATCGCCATCCACTCCTTCAATGCGGCCTCGGTCGGCAGCGTCAGCGTGCCCGGAAAATCGATGTGCTCGGTGGAGATGCCGACCGGCTGCAGCGGCAGAAATGTGACGGGCAGCGCGACGGGCAACAGCTCGCGCACCCGCGCCAGATAGGCCTCGCCGATCAGGACATCGGTTTCCAGCGGCAGATGCGGGCCGTGCTGTTCGGTGGCTGCCAATGGCAGCACCGCGATCCAGCGCGCGGCGTCGGCCTTAGCGCCATTCTTGGCAATGTCGGACCAGCGGATGTCGGTCCAGTCGCGGGGCGGAAACGGTTGAGGCCATCGAGCGAAGCGTTTCTTTGGATGAATTTGCAGGGTAGTTTGTTAGATAGTCCGAGGATGGTCCGATCCCCGGACAAAACCTCCTGGGGACGTTGTCCTTAGTCTCTCATCATGGGCCAGAATGATCGACGGAGTCCAACCATGAACCCGGCCTTTTTGCTGCGAGCGTTAACCGCAGGTCTTCTGGCGTTGGCCGCAGGACCGACGCAAGCGCGTGCCGAAACCCTCGACAAGGTGTCGTTCGGAACCAACTGGGTCGCCGAGGCCGAGCATGGCGGCTTCTTCCAGGCGGTCGCCGACGGCACCTACAAGAAATACGGCCTTGACGTCACCATCGTTCCCGGCGGGCCCAACACCAACAACCGCATCCTGCTGACCGCCGGCAAGCTCGACTTCTTCATGAGCGCGAACACGCTGCAATCGTTCGACGCCGTTGCCAACAACGTGCCGCTGATTGCGGTCGCGGCGATCTTCCAGAAGGATCCGCAGGTATTCCTCACCCATCCGGAAACCAGGATTGCAAAACTCGAAGATCTCAAGCCGCTGACGCTGCTGGTGTCCAAGGAAGGTGTCGCGAGCTACTTCCAGTGGCTGAAGTCCGAATATGGGTTCAGCGAGAGCAAGGTAAAGCCCTACACCTTCAATCCGCAGCCTTTCATCGTGAACAAGCAGAGCGCGATGCAGGGTTACGTTACCTCCGAGCCCTACGCCGTCGAGAAGGCAGCCGGCTTCAAGCCTGGCGTGATCCTGCTCGCCGATCACGGCTTCAACGCCTATTCGACGCTGATCGAGACCCGCCGCGAGATCGTCGACAAGAAGCCGGACCTGGTGCAGCGCTTTGTCGATGCCTCCGTCATCGGCTGGTACACCTATCTCTACGGCGACAATTCCGCCGGCAACGCGATGATCAAGAAGATCAACCCCGAAATGACCGACGAGCTGCTCAGCTATTCCGTCGCCAAGATGAAGGAATACGGCATCGTCGATTCCGGCGATACGTTGCGCGACGGCATCGGCGCCATGAACGACGCGCGCGTGGCGAGCTTCTTCGACAAGATGGTGCGGGCCGGCGTGGTTCGCCGCGATATCGACTACCGCCAGGCCTACACGCTTCGCTTCGTCAACAAGGCCGTCGGTCTCGATCTGCGGCCGAAGAACTGACGCGAGATGGCCGGGCCCGCTTTGTCGGAGATGGATAGCGATGCGGCGGGCCTTGCCGTGCGTCTGCGCGCGGTGAGCAAGACCTATGACAATGGCGTGACCGCGCTGGGGCCGCTCGATCTTGATGTCGCAAAGGGCGACTTCGTCTCGCTGCTCGGGCCTTCCGGCTGCGGAAAATCCACCGCGCTGCGGCTGATCGCGGGGCTCGGTGCGCCGAGTGCGGGTACGGTGAGCGTTCCCCATCGCGCCAACAAGGCGGATGGGCGACATCCCATCGGTTTTGTGTTTCAGGAGCCCACGCTGATGCCGTGGGCGAGCGTGCGCGACAATGTTTGCCTGCCGCTGAAGCTTGCGCATGCGGCGCCGGCCGAAGCCGACCGGCGTATCGAGGGGGCGCTGGCGCAGGTTGGTCTTGCCGAATTCGCCGGTGCATACCCCCGCGAATTGTCGGGCGGCATGAAGATGCGGGTGTCATTGGCGCGGGCGCTGGTCACCGATCCGGACATTCTCCTGCTCGACGAGCCGTTCGCGGCGCTCGACGAGATCACGCGCTTTCGGCTCAACAACGATCTGCTGGCGCTGTGGCGGAAGCTGCACAAGACCGTCATTTTCGTCACCCACTCGGTATTCGAGTCGGTCTATCTGTCGCAGCGGGTGATCGTGATGACGGCGCGCCCGGGGCGCGTCCGTGCCGAGTTTCGCATCGCGACGCCGGAGCCGCGCGGCGAGGAGTTTCGCACCTCGGCCGACTATGCCGGCTATTGCCGCGAGGTCTCGAATGCACTGGCGCCTTCCTATTCCGGGCAGCGTAGCGCATGAGTTCCCTGCAGAACGTCGGCCGCATGCTGCTTCCCGTTGTCGTGCTCGCAGCGGGCCTGGCGTTGTGGGAATTCGTCGTCCGCGTCAACGATATCCAGCCCTACGTTCTGCCGAGCCCGACAACGGTTTTTCAGACGCTCGTCAGCGACTGGCCGGTGCTGTCGGAATCGCTGGGCGTCACCTTGCTCACCACGCTGGAAGGCTTCATCGCCGCAGCCGTCGGCGGCGTCGCGCTGGCGCTGGTGTTCAACCAATCGAAATGGCTGGAATATTCGCTGTTTCCCTATGCGGTGATCCTGCAGGTCACGCCGGTGATCGCAATTGCGCCGTTGTTGCTGATCTATCTGCCGCAGCAGACTGCGGTCATTGTCTGCGCCTGGATCGTCGGTTTCTTTCCGGTTCTGTCCAACACCACGCTCGGGCTGAATTCGGTGGACCGCAACCTGGCCGGGCTGTTTCAGCTCTATGGCGCGTCACGGCTTCAGACGTTGCGGTTCCTGAAGTTGCCGGCGGCGCTGCCGTTCATTCTCGGTGGCTTGCGGATCGCGGGCGGCCTGTCGCTGATCGGCGCCGTGGTCGCCGAAATCGCCGCGGGCACGGCAGGCGCCGGCTCCGGCCTTGCCTTCCGGATCGCCGAGTCCGGCTATCGCCTCAACATTCCCCGAATGTTCGCGGCGTTGTTGTTGCTGTCGGTGGCCGGGATTGTCATCTATGGGCTGCTGGCGCTAGTTTCGCATCTGGTACTACGGCGCTGGCATGAGAGCGCGCTTGGAAAGGAAAATTGATGGCTGCCGCGAATATTTCGTCCGAGAAGATCGATCTGTTGATCTACGGACCTGTCAGGCCGATCCTGGAAACCGGCTTTCCGGATCAGTACGTCCTGCATATGGCGGAGAGCCGCGCCGACCTCGAACGCTTGACGCCCGATGCGGTCGCAAAAATCCGCGGCATGGCGGTCACCTATCACATGGTGCCGGCCGACGCGAAGGCGCTGTCGCAATTCCCGAATCTTGAAATCGTCGCGAGCTTCGGCGTCGGCTACGACCACGTCGACTCGGCCTATGCGCGCGAGCACAATATCGTCGTCACCAACACGCCCGATGTGCTGACGGAAGAAGTCGCCGATGTCGCGATGGGGCTTCTGATCGCGACCTTGCGCGAATTCGTCAAGGCCGACCGGTATCTGCGCGCCGGCCAGTGGCAGACCCAGAACTATCCCTTGAGCGCCGGTTCGCTGCGCGACCGCAAGATCGGCATCGTCGGCATGGGTCGCATCGGCCAGGCGATCGGCCGCCGGCTGGAGGCCTCGCGCGTGCCGGTTTGCTATCATTCGCGCAATCCGTCGCCGGCCGTGTCCTACCAGCATTATCCCGATCTCCTGGAAATGGCGAAGGACGTGGACACGCTGGTCGTGATCGTGCCCGGCGGCGCCTCGACCGCCAAGATGATCAATGCCGAAGTGTTGCAGGCGCTGGGTCCGCGCGGCGTTTTGATCAACGTCGCGCGCGGCTCCGTCGTCGACGAGCCGGCGCTGGTCGCGGCGCTGAAATCCGGCACCATCCTCGCCGCCGGGCTCGATGTGTTCGCCAACGAGCCGAACGTGCCGGACGAGTTGATGGCCATGCAAAATGTCGTGCTATTGCCACATATCGGCTCAGCTTCGGTGGTAACGCGGAACGCCATGGATCAACTGGTCGTCGATAACCTGAAAAACTGGTTTGCTGGCAAGGCGCCGCTGACGCCTGTTCCGGAAACCCCAGTGAAGGGACGCTGATGGTGCTTGGGCGTTCGGGCATTACGGCAGCAGCGCTGACAGTGCTGCTCGCGCTTGCGCCGCAGGTGGCGGCGCAGGATGCCGCGGCGCTGAAGAAGGAAATGATCGGGCAGTGGGAACTTGCCACCACCGAGCGCAGCAAGACTTGCGTCATCACGATGAAGGGCGATGCGACGCCGCAAGGGCTCAAGCTCGAGCTTGAGCCCGGTTGCGCCAAGGCATTGCCGTTCACCAAGGACATTACGGCCTGGAACATCAAGGGGCTGGACATCGTGCGGCTGCAGGACGCGGCAGGCCAGCCGGTGATCGACTTCACCGAAGTGGAGAGCGGCATTTTCGAGGGCCTGCGGACCGGCGAGGGTGTCTACATCCTGCAGAACCTCGCTGCCGCCCGCTCGCTCGCCAAGTCGATGGACCAGATGATCGGTGACTGGTCGATGGTTCGCGGCAATGGGCAGACGGTCTGCGGCCTGACGCTGACCAACACCGAGGCGACCGGGGATAATTTCCAGGTGTTCCTGAAGCCGAAATGCGATCCGGCGGTTGCGGCCTTCGCGCCAAACCAATGGCGGCTGGAGCGCGGACAGATGATCCTGATGTCGGCCAAAGGCGAGACCTGGCAATTCGAGGCCGACGACAATGCGCAGTGGCGGAAGGTGCCCGATACCGCCGATCCCCTGATCATGATCCGGGGACAGTAGCCGGTATCCCCGGGGCCTGGATTTTTTTACAAGCGCATGTCGATCCGGCCGTGGCCGGATCGTCGTTCCCTGTAGCGAGACGGAATGGCCGGCCTGATGCCGCCAACTCGCAGCACAGGAGTTGTTCATGCGCTTCATGTCCATCGTTACCTCCCCGCAACCGATGAAGGCCCCGACGCCCGCCCTGATGGAAGCGATGGGCAAGCTTGCCGAACGCGAGATCAAGGCCGGCCGGATGATCGACATGGGCGGGCTGACCCCGTTGCAGCAGGGGGCGCGGGTCTCGATCGACGGCGGCAAGCTGCGAGTCACCGACGGCCCGTTCGTGGAGGCCAAGGAAGTGGTCGGTGGCTACGCCATCTTCGAGTTCCGCGACAAGGCGGAAGCGCTCGCCATGGCCCAGGAATTCATGCAGCTTCATCTCGACCACATGCCCGGCTGGGAAGGCACCTGCGAGCTGCGCGCCATGGCCGGCCACGGCCTGGAAACGACCTGCGGCGACGTCGAATCCCCCGCACACGCCTGATGGCGCGGCATAGCCGATCTGGTCGGCGGCGATGACGGCCGCCGACGTCAATCGCACCATCCTCGCGGTCTGGCGCATCGAACAGCCGCGCCTGATCACGGGTCTGTCGCGAATGCTGCGCGACGTGCCGCTGGCGGAGGATTTGACCCAGGAAGCCTTGGTCGCGGCGCTGGAGCATTGGCCCGCCAGCGGCGTGCCGGAGAAGCCCGGGGCGTGGCTGATGGCGCTGGCCAAGCGCCGTGCGCTGGATCATCTGCGCCGCCGCAGCATGCTCGCACGCAAGCATGAGATGCTGACGCGCGACCTCGAGCAGGAGCAACAGGCGATGCCGGATCTGGACGCCGCACTCGACGACGATATTGGTGACGAGTTGCTGCGGCTGATCTTCACCGCCTGCCATCCAAAACTGTCGCGCGAGGCGCGCGCGGCGCTGGCGCTCCGAATGATCTGCGGTCTGACCACGGAAGAGATCGCGCGCGCTTTCTTGCAGCCGGAAGCGACCATCGCCCAGCGCATCGTGCGGGCGAAGCGGACGCTGTCCGAATCCGGACTGGCCTACGAAACGCCACGCGGCGTGCAGCTTTCGGAACGGCTCGCCTCGGTGCTGGAGGTCGTCTATCTCATCTTCAACGAAGGCTATACGGCCGCCCGCGGCGACGAATGGCTACGGCCGCAGCTCTGCAACGACGCGCTGCGCATGGGCCGTGTGCTGACGCTGGTGGCGCCGCAGGAAGCTGAAGCCCACGGCCTGCTCGCGCTGATGGAGCTGAATGCTTCGCGCACCGCGGCGCGCACCGACGCAGCCGGCGATCCGATTCTTCTGATGGACCAGAACCGCGCGCTCTGGGACCGGCTGCAGATCCGGCGGGGATTGCTGGCGCTGGCACGAGCCTACGAGCTCGGCGGAGCGGGCGGATTCTATGCACTGCAGGCTGAGATCGTCGCCTGTCACGCCAGGGCCGTTACACCTGATGAAACAGAGTGGCCGCGTATCGCCGAACTCTACGCCAAACTGGGTGCGCTGGTGCGCTCGCCGATCATCGAGCTCAACCGGGCCGTGGCTATCGGCATGGCCGAAGGGCCGGCGGCTGCGCTTGCGATCGTGGACGGATTGGCCGGCGAGCCCGCGCTGAAGACCTATCACCTGTTCCCAAGCGTCCGCGGCGATCTGCTGCACAAACTCGGCCGCGTTGCAGAAGCCCGCGCTGCGTTCGAGCTCGCGTCAACACTTGCAACCAACAAGCGCGAACGCGAATTGTTGCGGCGGCGGGCCACTGAGACGAGCAGTGGCGCGCCGAAGCCGTTCTGACTTCAGATGAACCGGAATTGCGACCGCTCGCGCTTGGCGAGTTTCGGAATCGCCTGCCCGAGAATGATGTTCTTGAAGTGGTCGGTCTGCTGATGCTCGGCGAAGGCCGCTTCGCCTGCGAATACCTCGTAAAAGAAGAATTCTCGTGGCTTTGCGATGTTCTGGTGAATCTGGAATGCCTTCACGCCGGGCTCACGCTGTGCCTGCGGCAGAAAATCTTTCAGAAGCTCCGCGACGGTGGCTTCCTCACCCGAATTGACCTCCCAGAATGCGGTGACGATCAGGTCCTGGTTTGCGTTGTTGGTAGCAGCCATGATGTTCTCCTGTGAAACGTTCAGCACGTGCTCGTTGGAGCGGCGATGCGGATCACAATGGCTGATCTTGCGACAAGAATGCTTCGGCAAATGTCGAATAATGATGTCAATGTCGAAGCCGGAACCTGTTCGACGATGCGCGCGTTTCCCCGGAGATAATTTTGCCTGGAGCAGCCGCATGGCCAAAAAGACCGTGCTCGCCATCGGCATCGAGCCTTCCTTCGTCGACTTTAGCGCTTTCCCGGGGCTCACGGCCGAACTGATGACGAGTTATGTTGGAGCTCAGATCGAGCAGCTTCGCGCGATGGGCTATGAGGCCGATAGCTGCCTGATCGATCTCGGCGATACCGCCGAAGCCGTCGCCGCCGCGGCGCTGGGCGCAAAGCATTATGACTGCGTCATGATCGGCGCCGGGCTGCGCGAGCCGCGAGAGCGGCTGCACTTGTTCGAGCGGATCATCAATCTGGTTCATCTCGTCGCGCCGCAAACGCGCATCTGCTTTAACACCACACCGGCCGACACTGCCGAGGCGGTGCAACGATGGGTCGCGCCGTGAGCGCGCTTGCGCTCAAGTGGTGCGGAAGGCGCCGAGCAGGCTGCCGATGATCTTTTGCCCGCGGGCTCGGAGCCTTTTCGGATTCTCTGCCCCGGGCAGCAGCAGCGCCACTTCGCAGATCATCGCATCGACCATGCGGCTCAGGAGCTCGATATCCTCGAAATCGAGCTCGCCTTGGCGTTTCAGCGCGGCAAGCGTCGCGGTGAGCAGGGCCATCGGATGGGCTTCCTCGATCTCCCGGTAGCGCGCATTGCCGAGCACCGCCGGCGCTTCCTGGATGACGATGCGCGCATAGGCCGGTTCGAGGCAAGCGTCGAGATAGGCTTCGATGCCCTCGGTCAGGCGGTCCCATACCTTGCGCTCCATCTTCGCTCGCGCTTCGATCCTGGCCGCGGCCTCGATCTGCAGGGCCACGACCACGGCGTCGAACAGCGCCTTCTTGTCCTCGAAGTGGTGGTAGAAGGCGCCCCGCGTCACGCGCGCCGCGCGCGAGATCGCCTCGATTCCCGCCGCCTGATAGCCCTCGCTCGCGAAAATGTCCCGGCCGGCCGCCAGCAGTGCCTGCCTCGTGGCTTCCGTGTACTCCTCGCGGCGGGTTCGTTCGCGTCCAGCTTCCTGCATGCCCCCGACATACCACTTGACGCTTATGATCCTATTAACATATAACATACATATGGTATGTTAAAAACGTCTAGTATGAATTTAGGGCAAAAGTGAGCCTGCGGGAGCTATGGGAGGAGGGCATGAACAGCGATCGAATGTTCGAATTGGCGCAGGCCCTGGCGGAGGCAAAGAGCCGTCAGGACGTGCCGGCGGCGTTAAAGGTCCTCCACGACGACATGGTGCTGGAAAACCCGGCCTTCGGAACCACCGCCCGTGGCCTTGCCGAGAACGAGAAGGTGCTGAGCCGCTTCTTCGCTTCGTTCCCGGATTACAATGTCGTCCTGCAGGGCCGCGCCACCAATGACGATACGCTCGTTTGCTGGGGCCGCGTGCAGATGACACTGACCGGCGATCGCTTCGGCGTGCTGCCGAACGGCAGGCGCGCAGACCTCCCGGTATTCATCCGGTTTGCGTTCAAGGACGACCGGATCGTCCACGAGCGATTCTTCTTCGACCTTGCAGAACTCTGCGCGCAGTCCGGCGTCTCGACCGACGCGGTACGCCGCAGGATATTTGGCGAAGCCGGCGTCCGGCAGCTTGCCGCCGAATGACTTCCTCCCGCGAACCAGGACCCAGATGATGACAGTAGATCCACGCGTCAAACCGGTCGCCGCGATCAGGACAGCGCCATTGTTCGACATCGTCGTCGATCTCAATCCAAGGCTGAACATCGGCGATGGTCCGCTTGGCCGCCGCATCCTGTTCGGCGCGGCCGGCGGAAGCTTCGAAGGCCCAAAGCTGCGCGGCGAGGTGGTGCCCGGCGGCGGCGACTGGGCGCTGTTCCGCAGCGATGGCGCGATGTCGCTCGACGTCCGCCTGACGCTGCGCACGCATGACGGTGCGCTGGTGCACATGACCTATGGCGGACGCTGGATCACGCCGCCCGAATTGCGGTCAGAAATGGCTGATCCCGCGAAACGATCTCAGGTTGACCCGTCGCGCTATTACTTCCGCACCAACCCGCTGTTCGAAACCGGGGCGGAACAATATGCCTGGATGAACGACATCGTCTGCGTCGGGTCGGGATACCTGGTCGAGGGTGGCATCGCCTATCATGTTTCCCAGATCGTCTGACGCATGTGCCGTCACGCGGCCGGAAGCGACCCGCGCTGGCGGATGATCGTCCAGATCCAGGCTGCAGCGGTAAGCGCCACGGCGGCAGCAGGGGCCCAGGCTTGCGGTTCTCCCATCGTCCGCAGCGTTATGCCGCTCAGGAGACACCAGAGCACGGGGATCGGCAGCAGCCATGGCACAAGCCCGCCGCGGGCGAGGAGCAGAACGCCGAGCGTCGCGATTGCCGTCGGATCCGGCGCGATGCCAAAGACTTCGGACGAGGCCCAGCCGCGTACCTGTAACGGCGCAAGCAATGGCTGTCCGGCAATTCCGAAGGCAAGGAGGAGAAATCCTGTCCACGCGACCGGCCCGCGGTGGTCAAACGCAAGGCCATCGCACAAAGACAAGATGAGGAGCAGCCCACCTTCAACGGCGAAGGCCGGCGCGATATAGGCGGCAGCCCAGTTGATGCCCGAATAGTGATTCCACAGGAACGACCACCCGACGAAGATCCAGAGGATCGCCAGGATGAGTGTGATCCAACGTGCAAAGACTCCCCGCCGCCACGCGATGAGCAGGATGATGAGCAGGCCGGCGGCAAGCGTCACGACGTGCAGAGGCCAGAGCGCCGCATTGTGCGTTTCGAACATGCGCCAGTAGACGCGCGGCGAAAACAGCAGGAAATCCTCCGCGCGATAGGTCCACCACTCCGACATCAAATGGCCTGCACGTGAGCCGAGATGCGCTGCCGCGTGGCGAGGTCCGGCATCGGTCCGGCGGCGGCCGAGAGGTTTTCCCGCACGTGGTCGACGCGCGTGGTCGCGGGAATTGCGACGGTGACGGCCGGGTGAGACAGGATGAACTTCAGCATGAGCTGCGCCCAGCTCGACACCCCGAGTTCGGCCGCCCACTCCGGCAGCGGCCTGTTCCTGAGGCGATTGGTCAGCTCGCCCTGCCGGAACGGTCGGTTCACAATCACCGCAATCCCGCGCTCTGCCGCCAGCGGCAGCAGCCGTGCCTCCGCCTCGCGATCCACGACATTGTAGGAGAACTGCACGAAATCGATCGGCTCGTTTCGCATGATCTGTTCGACAAGATCATGACGGCGGCCTTCGGAGGTGGTGATTCCGACGTAACGCAGCGTACCGGCGGCTTTCATCTGGAGGAGCGTCTGCAGATGCGCCTTCCAGGCGAGCAGATTGTGAACCTGAACGAGGTCGAACTTCGGCACGCCCCAGAAGCGACGCGATTGCTCGATCTGGGCTGGACCTGCCGTCGCCGAGGACGTCCAGACCTTTTCGGCCGAGAAGAGCGCAGCCGGCCGCCCGAGCTTCTGGAGGCCGTAGCCGACCACCGGCTGCGACGACCCATACATGGGGGAGGAATCGATCATGCGACCGCCAGCCTCGAAGAAGGCGGCCATGACACCAGCGCATTCGTCCCTGAGCCCCGGATCGTTGCCGACGTTGAAGGTGATCCAGGTCCCCAGTCCGACGATCGGCATCTCCTCGCGGCTCGAGGGAATAGGACGGCGCGCGGGCTGGCCTTGCTGGGCACGCAGAGAGGTCGGCAAGAGCGCGGCAGCGGACGTTGCAAAGGATGTTTGCAGGAACGTTCGGCGTGTCGTGCGCATCCGATGCTCCATCATGGCGGCGGGCTGACCCAATATGCGTCTCGCGCGCCGTCCTCAGCTAAACAGCATTAGATGAGCTTCAGTCCCCTCAAACTTGCGTGACCGTTCCTGCCGACGAGACGCTTCGCATAAACAACGCCTCTGGCGCGACGGATCCTCATGAGCAAAAGGGCCGCCCCATTTGAGGCGGCCCTTTGTGTGGTTCGACCGTGTCATCGCGCTTTAGTCGCCGGATCAATCGTACAGCATCCTGGTTCGCGCCTCGTTGCGGGCCAATCCGTCGATTTCCGCAAGCGCCAGCGCGCCCCTCAGTTCCTCAAGCCAGTCCAGAAATTTGTCGACCAGGTGCTCCGGGCTCATCGAAAGAGCCGCGCCTCTCATCCGCTCTGCTAGCTGATTCATCATCGATCCCCTCTCAATCGAGAATGAGCTATCCCCTCTCATCCGATGAACAACTCTCTCACGCATTCGCCAAAGCGCGAAGCGGAGAGTTAATAAATGGTAAATGCAGGCGACTAGCTAGATCAGCAGCCCTGAGACGGCAGGCCGCGCCGATGGCTCAGAACGATCCCGCCACCGAGCCGAGCGCGATAACGGCAACGAGGGCGATGAGTGCGCCGACGATGCCGACCACGACGATGTCGCGATAGCTGTCCCGGTGCGTCGATCCGCAGACGGCGAGCAGCGTGACGACCGCGCCGTTATGCGGCAGGCTGTCGAGCGTACCCGAACTGATCACCGCCACGCGATGCAGCAGCGCGGGATCGAGACCGATCTCCGCCGCGCGCGCCATATACGTCGCCCCGAGTGCGTCGAGCGCAATGGTCAGCCCGCCCGATGCCGACCCCGTGAGCGCGGCGAGCACGTTGGTCGCCACCGCGAGCGAGACCAGCGGTCCGCCGCCGATCCCGAGCACGGTGTCGCGTACGACATCAAAGGCGGGCATCGCCGCCACCACGGCGCCGAAGCCGACCAGGCTCGCAACGCTCAGGGCCGGCAGTACGGCGGCGTTGGCGCCGGCGTCCATGGTTGCACGCAGGGCCGGCAATCGCCGATGGCTGACGGCGAGGACCGTCACGATCGCACAGGCCAGGGCTGTGATGACAGCCCATACGCCGCCGACGGCCGCGAGCGACGTTGCGCCCCAGCGAGCTTCGGCGAGAAAGCGGGTGTCCAGTGCCGGCAGGATGAGCAGCGACATCGCGAGATTGACGATAATCACCACAACGAGCGGCAGTGCGGCGAGTACAACCGACGGCGGAACGTCGGTCATCGCACCGTGTACGATCTCCGCCGGATCGAACTCCCGCGCGGTGGTGGCGCGTTCGCGCAGCTTTTCGTCGGTGGCGAGGCGGGCGGAAGGCATCGGCACGCCGTCGCCGAAGCCTTCGCCGTTTCTTTTTGAGTTGGCCACGTCGCGGTTGAGCCACCACAGGCCGAAGCCGAGCATGATCAACGATGCCAGAATGCCAAGGCCGGGCGCGGCGAATGGCGTGGTGCCGAAGAACGGCATCGGGATCGCGTTCTGGATCGATGGCGTACCGGGCAGCGCCGACATGGTGAAGGTGGAGGTGCCGAGCACGATCGCCGCCGGCATCAGCCGCCGCGGGATGCCGGCGTTGCGAAACAGCTCGTGCGCCATCGGTGCGAGCACGAAGAAGGCAACAAACAGACTGACGCCGCCATATGTGACGAGCGCTCCGGCGAGCACCACCGCGAGCACAGCCCGCCGCGTGCCCAGCCGCTGCGTCATGAAGCTCGCGATCGCGGCGACCGAGCCGCTGTCTTCCATCAGTTTGCCGAACAGGGCGCCGAGCAGGAACAGCGGAAAGAACTGGGCCAGAAAGCCTGCTGCGCTGACCATGAAGGTCTGGGTCCAGTGGGCCAGCAGCGGCTCGCGGGAAAACAGCGCGGCAACCAGCGCGGCAAGCGGCGCGAGTAGCAGCACGCTCCAGCCCCGATAGGCGAACGAGATTAGCAGGCCGAGGCCGATCAGGATGCCGAGAAGTCCCACCAGGGTCATCGCCCTCAGCACTCCAAAAGCAGTGCATCGATATCGGCGGTGGAGCGCCGGCCGAGATCGTCAGCATGCGACTTGAGGAATGCGTCGGCGCTCCTGCGCCCCTCTTCCTTGAGCAGCGAAACGAACTCCCATTCAGCGTTGAGTTTAGACGACGCGCCGAATTCCGTGAGTGCGTCGGTCATGATCCGGTGCGTGCGCATTCCGGCCCAGCGCGCGCCCTCGCCGTGTCCGGGGTCCGCCACCTGGCGCAGCAGCGCGATCATGCGCAATTCCTTCATGAGCGGCGAGTTGAAGGAGATTTCGTTGAGGCGGTTGAGAATTTCGTTCGCCGTACGCGGCGGTTTCGGCCGTTCGCGCGGATTGATCTGCACCAGGATGGTGTCGTGAGCGTCGCTTTCACGCACCAGCGGCGTGAGGGTCGGATTGCCGGCATAGCCGCCATCCCAATAGGGTTCGCCGTCGACCTCGATCGCCTGAAACATGGTCGGTAGACAAGCCGAGGCAAGCAGGACGTCGGCCGTGATCTCCGCATTGCGGAAGATTCGGCCGCGGCCGGTGCGCACATTGGTCGCGGTGACGAACAGCCTGATGGATGCCCGGGCCAGTCGCTCGAAATCGATGCTTTCGGCGAGGATGGCACGCAGCGGGTTGAGGCCGAGCGGATTGAGATCATAAGGCGAAAGCACACGTGCCATCAGGTCCATGGCGACATAGGCGGGTGACGTGTCGAGCGTCCAGCGGCCCATCAGTCGGTCGAGCGGCGAGCGCTGCAGCGGGCTGAACGCGGCAGCGCGCGACACACCGCGCCAAAAGGCCGCGAGCGCCGCCCGCGCGCCATCGGCACCGCCTTGCGTCCACCCGTCGGCCACCAGGGCTGCATTCATTGCGCCCGCCGACGTGCCGGAGATTGCCTCGATTCGCAGCCACGGCTCCTCGATCAGCCGGTCCAGCACGCCCCAGGTGAAGGCGCCGTGGGAGCCTCCGCCCTGCAAAGCAAGGTCCACCAGGACGGGTTCGCGCGCTGTTTCGTCCATCGTCACCCTCGTTGATCGGAGATGAAACGACACTCAATTCAGGACGCTCCGATACTTCCTCTCGACCTTTCGTAAGATCGGCGCAGTAGTGCGAACAGACTGCCGCCCGTCGCCGCGCCCAGCAGGTAGGCGAAGGCGATCAGCACAGCGAGCGGCACTCGGGCATGCAGGCCGAGGAAGGACATGGTGACGATCTCGAAGTTCTGCAGCACGAAGATGATCGTTGCCGCGACGAACAGAATGATGACGGCAAGGTAGATCCAGCGCATGGGCGCCTCCTTTTCGTCGATCAAGGGACTGCGCTGCAGCCCGGCCGACCACACCTCAGCGAGCGCGGCGCAGGCCGAAGCCGAGCCCGACCCAGCCAGCGCCGGCCATGATGAGATCGATGGCGAGGAACAGGCCGAGGATATAGAGACTCGAAACCGGCCAGCGCACCAGGATCAGCACGCCGAGCAGAAGCGTGATCACGCCGGATAGCGCGACCCAGATCCAGGGCATTTCTCGTTTCATGCTGAAAGCCAGCACGATCCGCATGATGCCCGAGACCACCAGCGAAGCGCCGAGAACGAGGGTCAGTAGCACTGCCGCGAGCAACGGATTCTGGAACGTCGCGAAGCCGGCGATGATGTAGAGCACGCCAAGCAGAGCCCAGAGCAGAAATTTGCCCCAGCTCTTGATCTGGAAGGCGCTAAACACCTCTGCGACGCCGGCGATGATCATCATCACGCCGACCAAGAAGACGCTCACGACGGTGGCCATTGCGACGCTGCCGAGCGCGATAAACCCGGCGAGCAGATAGACGACGCCGAGTGCGACGATCCACCCCCACTTGGCACGTAGCGGTGCCGTATCCGAACCGGCTTGAGGGCTCTTTGCGGTGTCTGAAGTGCTGGTCATGACGGCCTCCGATGCGAAAACCTATCCGACGTTAGTTTGTCGGCCCCTCGACGCTAAAGCGCGCGGCGAGGGACGCTCGACAGGTGGACACTAGCGCAACTGCCCGTTGCGATCACCTGATTTCGATATCATCGGTCGTGAATTCGCCGTGCGAGGTCCTGCCGCGGCACGATGCTGGTCGCCTCGTTGGCGATAAACGATTATTGAGCGGTAGCAATACGCTAGATCAGCCGCATCCCCTTCAGGCTCGCGTGCCCATTCTTGCCGACGATGATGTGGTCGTGCACGGAAATGCCGAGCGGCTTTGCGATCTCGACGATCGCTTTGGTCATGTGGATATCGGCCTGCGAGGGCGTCGGATCGCCGGAGGGGTGGTTGTGCACGAGGATCAGCGCGGTCGCCGATAGTTCGAGCGCCCGCTTGATCATCTCGCGCGGATAGACCGGAGTGTGGTCGACGGTGCCGGTCTGCTGCACCTCGTCGGCGATCAGTTGATTGCGCTTGTCAAGGAACAGCAGGCGAAACTGCTCCTTGTCGGCAAACGCCATGCCGCTCCGGCAATAATCGATCACATCGTTCCAGGACGAGAGCGCGATCTTGCGCTTGATCTCGCCCTTCGCGACCCGGCTTGCGGCGGCGGCGAGCAGCTTGATCTGGTTCACCGAGGCCTCGCCGATGCCGTCGACCTCGCGCAGGCGTGCCACCGGCGCGTGAATGACCTCGGCAAACGAGCCGAATTTTTTCAGCAGCGCCTTCGCCAGCGGCTTGGTGTCGCGCCGGGGCAGGGCCGGAAACAGCGCCATCTCCAGCAGCTCGTAGTCGCTCAGCGCCTCCGGCCCGGCCGCATAGAAGCGCTCGCGCAGGCGTTCGCGATGGCCATGATAGTGCGGCGTCTCTGTGGATTGATCCGGGGGATAGCTGGTCTTGGCAGGCATCGGCGGTAACCATGCCGTGCCTGCGGGCTTTTGCAACTCTAAAGTGCGACAGCATCTGAAGAAAAAGGCGCCGCGCACATAGCGCGGCGCCTTCGTTTCGCTTCTTACCTGCGATCAGGCCTTCACGGCCGCGAATGCGTAGCCGTTGCCGTCCTTTGTCAGCGTGCCGACATTCGGGAAGCCGAAGTGATAGCCGGCGATCATGCCCTTTTCGGCGATGACGCGGTCGAAGAACGCGCGCCGCGTGGCTTCCGCCTTCGGCCCGTCGGCGTCGAAGGACGAGAACCAGCCGGGATTGCGCACGAACAACTGGTGCATGCCGGTGACGTCGCTCTGGATGAACAACTGCTGCCCGCCCGAAGCGACCAGGAACGACATGTGGCCGACGGTGTGGCCGGGCGTGGCAATCGCCTTGACGCCGGGCGCGAGGTCGGCACCGTCATTGTACTGCTTGATGTTCTTCCAGGTCGGGAAAGTTGCCTGGATTCGCTTGACGAGGGGCCGCATATTCTCGGGCATCTTCTCGACCAGCGCCGGATCGGTCCAGAACTTGTACTCCACCTCGGGCATCAGGATTTCCGCATTCGGGAAAACCTGCGCGTTGGTTTCTTTCACCCACAGCCCGGAAATGTGATCGGGATGGAAATGCGAGATCACGACCGTTGAAACCGTCGCCGGATCAAGGCCACCCGCCTTCATGTTGTCGGCGAGCTTGCCCACTGTCGCAGGGCCATTGCCGCCAAAGCCGGTGTCGAACAGCACGACCTTGCCGCCAGTCCGGATCGCGGTGACAGTGAAGGGATTGTCGAACTTGTCCGGGTTGATGCCGGCAGCCGTCAGCGCCTTCTTGATGTCGTCAAGCGAGGCGTTCTTGATCATTCCCTCAGTGGCGGCGCGCTCGACACTGCCCTCATGCAGGCTGAAGGCCTCGATGTCGCCGACCTTGTATTTGAGGCTGTCGGCGGCGCGCTGCGCATGTGCCGCCCCGATGAACGAAACCGGTCCCTCGAGGCCGAAAACGAGTGCTGCCCCCGTGCTCCCGAGGACCAGATCGCGACGTGAAATCTCGAACATTGCCCTTGCTCCGTTGGTTGATCCCTAGCCCGCCAGAGGCTCTCGCTGCCGGAAGGCGCCCCGTGCCGAGTCCTACACCGGCGCGCCCGGCCTATTCCGCAAAGGTTAGGATTAGTTGACTGGCGGCAGGAAGGCGATGTCGTGTTGAGAACGACTTGCAACAGGCCGCTGTGGCAGCCTCGTTCAAGCAGTCGCGTCGTGCGTCGCGACCAGAAGTTGAGCCGACTGCGTTAGATGTAGCCGGGTTGGGCCGAAGCGGAATTTAAGCCGCCGCCAGCGGCTTCTCGCCGTTGCGCTCTGACAGCGTAAAAATCTCGACGCCGGTCGCGGTCACGCCCACCGAATGCTCGAATTGCGCCGAGAGCGAGCGGTCACGCGTCACCGCGGTCCAGCCGTCGGACAGGATTTTTACATGCGGCTTGCCGAGATTGATCATCGGCTCGATGGTGAAGAACATGCCGGGCTTGAGCATCACGCCTTCGCCGGGCCGGCCGATATGGATGATGTTGGGCTCGTCGTGGAACATGCGTCCGAGGCCATGGCCACAGAAATCGCGCACCACGCTCATGCCCTGCGGCTCGACAAAACTCTGGATGGCATGGCCGATGTCGCCGGTGGTGGCGCCGGGCTTCACCGCGGCAATGCCGCGCATCATCGCCTCATAGGTGACTTCGATCAGCCGCTCGGCCTTGCGGGCGATCGGAGCAATCACATACATCCGGCTGGAATCGCCGTACCAGCCGTCGACGATGAAGGTGACGTCGATATTGACGATGTCGCCTTCCTTCAGTGCGCGGTCGCCCGGCATGCCGTGGCAGACCACGTGATTGATCGAGGTACAGGTCGAGTAGCGGTAACCGCGATACATCAGCGTCGCCGGATAGGCGCCATGGCTGAAGGCGAAGTCGCGGACGAATTCGTCGATCCGCGACGTCGGAACGCCCGCCTGGACGACGTCGGTGAGCTCGTCGAGGCATTTGGCCACCAGCGCGCCCGCCTTGCGCATGCCGGCGAAGCCGCTGGCGCCATGCAGCTTGATCTGGCCGGTTTTTCGCAAGGAGGTGTCGGTGGCTTCGATATAGCTCATGGGCGGGTCATACTTCTGGAACGGAAAAAGGACTGATTTTGAATGCCTAATTTAATGATCCAACCGGTCAGCGCAAGCCGAGGTTTGGGCCACGGCACGGCTTTAAAAGGCTTGCATCTAGCCGGAAACTTCCACCACGGGCTCGACCGGCAGCGCGCCGCCGCGGACGCGGATTTCGCGGACCGGATAGGGAACACGGATCCCCTCCCGCTTGAACGCGTCCCACAGCTCCAGCATCACGTCGCTCTTGACGTTGTCGAGTCCATCAGGATCGGGCAGCCAGAAGGTCAGGGAGAACTTCATCCCGGCCTCGGCGAATTCGGTCAGGATGCAGTTCGGGGGCTTGTTCTTGATGGCGCGCGGCACGGCGCCGGCAATGTCGATGGCCAGCTTGCACACCGCCCGCGGATCGGCGTCATAATTGGTGCTGAACAGCACCTTCACCAGCGTGTTCTTGTCGGTATAGGTCCAGTTCACGACCTTCTGCGTCACCAGATCCTCGTTCGGGATCAGGAACTCGCGGCCGTCGCCGGCGGCAACCGAGATGTAGCGCGTCTTCATCGTGCTGATGCGCCCGGTGTTGTCGCCGATGGTGACGAGATCGCCCGGCTTCACCGACTTGTCGACCAGGAGGATGATGCCGCTGATGAAGTTGGCGACGATCTTCTGCAGGCCGAGACCGATACCGACGCCGGCCGCGCCGGTGAACACCGCGAGCGCCGCGAGGTTGATGCCGACCGCGCTCAGGGCAACCGCAATGGCAAATACCATCAGCGTGAACCGGACGATCTTGACGAGGAGAACCTGGATCGATGGCGTCAGATCGCCGGACCGGGTGATGCGCCCTTCCACGAAGTTGCTGGCGATATTGGTCAGCCATAGCGTCACGATCAGGAGCGCGCCGAGCTTGATCAGGAGCAGCGGCGTCAACCTGAGATCGCCGAGCACGATCGAGACCGAGTCGAGCGCCTCGACCACCGGCTCGAGCTGGCCCAGAATACTCAGGGCCACGACCAGCCAGGCCGAGATCGACACCAGCCGGACCACGAAGGTATTGCGGATCACCGACGTGATGAGGTTGATGACCAGCCACGCGAAGGCGAGCTTGGCGGCAACCGCGAGCAGATAGCTGCGGCTCGGCCAGGTCGACGCGATCATGACCCAGCGCGCCAGCATCATCAGAAGCGCGAACACCGCCGTCGACGTGCTGCCGACCAGCACGCGGACGAACAGCCGGAACGGCGCCGGCCAGCCCATTGCAACCGACGACGCGTCGATCCTGGAACGCACGGCGGTGGCGCCGGCCCAGGCGATGCCTGCGGCCGTCAGGATCAGTCCCAGTTGCAGATAGAACCAGGGCGAGGTGACCTCCGCGCCGACCGAACGCGCCGCGTTATGCAGGATCTCGATGATCTCTTTCAGGTCCATCGGAAAATTCTCGTTCGAGGTTCTGGCCCCATCAGACAAAGGTGATTCGCGAATAGCAGGCAGATTCTCACAGGCGACGTGCGGATGCCATCGATACGCAGCTACGGGGCAAGGTCAGGCCCCGTAAATCGGGCACATTGCCGCGATCGCAGAAATGGGTTGGCGATCAAGTGTGGCAACGATAAGGATGCAATTGCAAGTATTTGCGACGATATCGGAGGTTCATGACTTCTCTCGACTCGGTCAGCATCGCCATCTTTCTGGGCGCCATTCTGGTGATGGCGGGCATCCTGTCGAGCCTGCTGGCGTTGCGCTTCGGGGCGCCGCTCCTGCTGGTGTTCCTCCTGATCGGCATGCTGGCGGGCGATGCCGGGCCGGGTCAGCTCAGCTTCGATGACGTCCGCACCACCTATCTGGTCGGCTCGGTGGCGCTGGCGCTGATCCTGTTCGACGGCGGCCTGCGAACCAAATTTCAGAGCATCCGCACGGTGCTGGCGCCCTCGATGGTGCTGGCGACGATCGGCGTATTGCTCACCGCGCTGATCACAGCGCCCGTCGCCAAATATGCGCTCGACCTGAGCTGGACCGAGTCGCTGCTGGTCGGCGCGGTGGTGGCGTCGACCGATGCTGCCGCGGTGTTTCTGCTCGTCCACACCCAGGGCCTGCGCCTGCGTCCGCGTGTCGGGGCGACGCTGGAAGCGGAATCCGGCACCAACGATCCGTTTGCGATCTTCCTCACCTTGATGCTGGTCGAATTCATTTCCATCGGTCAAAGCTCACCCGGGCATGTCGCATTCGAACTCGCGCGCGAAGGTCTGCTCGGTGCCATCTTCGGCGTGGTCGGCGGTCGCCTGGTGGTGCTGGCGCTCAATCACATGGCGCTGCCGCAGGGCTTGCATGCGCCCTTCGTCACGACCGCTGCATTGGTGGTTTTCGGTGTCGCGCAGATTGCACACGCGTCGGGCTTTCTCGCGGTCTATCTCGCGGGAATCATCGTCGGCAACCGGCCGACGCGCGCCCATAATTCGGTGGTGACGTTTCTCGATGCCGCGACCTGGCTGGCGCAGATCGTGATGTTCGTTCTGCTTGGGCTGCTGGCATCGCCGCAGCGCCTGCTGGATAGCGTCGGTCCGGCCGTGATCGTGGCGCTGGTGCTGATGCTGGTGGCGCGGCCGATCGCGGTGTTGCTGTGCCTGGTACCGTTCCGGTTCAACTGGCGGGAAAAGATCTTCATTGCCTGGACCGGCCTGCGTGGCGCGGTCGCGATCTTCCTCGCCTCGATCCCGATGCTGGTCGGATTGCCAAAAGCCTATCTCTATTTCGACGTCGCCTTTGTCGTGGTCATCATCTCGCTCTTGTTGCAGGGCTGGACACTGGCGCCGGCGGCGCGGTGGCTGCACGTGGCGCTGCCGCGCGTCGAACGCGGTCCGCGGCGCGTCGAGCTCGATCTGCCCGGCCAGCTTGAGCAGCAACTGGTCGGCTATCCGGTACGGGCGAAGAGCCTGTATTTCCGGCGCGGCCTTACGCCATCCTGGTCAAAGCCGACGCTCGTCATCCGCGACGAGCGGATTCTCTCGCCCGCCGAGGCCGATCCGATCGAAGCCGGCGACTACGTCTATCTGCTGGCGCCGCCGGAAAAGGCCGAGGCGCTGGATCGTTTCTTTGTCGATATGCCGCCGAGCACGGCGCCCGACCCGCATCTGCTCGGGGATTTCATGGTGTCGGGCGAGCACACGCTGGGTGAACTGGCGGAGGTCTATGGCGTCACTATCAGCGAGGATCAGGCCAAGCTGACGCTGTCGGATTATTTCGATATCCATCTCGACCACGCGCCGAAAGCAGGCGCGGAGCTGGCATTGGATCCTATCGTCCTTGTCGCGCGCAATATCAGCGGCGGCCGCGTCAACGTGGTTGGCCTGCGGCTTCCGGAAGAGGAGGAGAAGGTCGTACCCCTGACAAGGAGGCAGGCCTTCAAGCGCAAGCTTGCGGAGATCTGGTCGTCGGTGGCAGGCGTTTGATCGCCACAAAACTTGTTCTGGCTGTGGTTCATCACAGAGCGCGCCGTTTGGATTCGACGCGGGGCGCGCGTTGTGCAGCCGTTACTCCTCCAGCGTAAACCCGACCCGCAAGGTGACCTGGTAATGGCGAACCGATCCATTTTCGATATGGCCTCTGGTCTGCACGACCTCGAACCATTTCAATTCGCGAATGGTCTTTGATGCGCGGGTGATGGCGTTCTGAATGGCATCCTCGATGCTCTTTTCGGACGATCCGGCGAGATCCAGGATCTTGTAAACGTGATCTGTCGTTCCAGCGGTACTGGGCATTGCAAACCTCCGTTGCGGCGATTGGTGCCTGCTTCCTCCTGTTCAACGCTCTGATGCGGTCAGGAGCGTGTCTATTCTGAACGAGTTCTCAAGCTCTTCTGTTCCATCGAAAGCCGGTGGCTAATGGGGCGATTGAGCGAACGAAAAGGCCCCAGCCGTCGGCTGAGGCCTTCCCATCATGTACTATGCGCTCTCAATAGATGTAGGGAGCGCAGACGTACACGGTACGCGGACCATACTTGGTGAAGATGGTCTTGTAGCAGCTCCCGCCGACATAGAACGACGTTCCAAAGTGGCGATGGCCCCAGTGACCATGTCCATGATGTCCATGCCCGTGATGACCATGGCCGTGATGACCGTGGCCGTGGCCGTGATGGCCACCATGCTTGCCGCCGGCGGACGCCGGTGCGACCGCAGCCGCGGTCATGGCAATGGCGGCGACGGCAGCGAGGGTAATCTTACGAAACATTTCTGTTCTCCGCTCCAGGCATGATTGCCTGATATGCCTGTGAGACGTGCCCGGGGCGGAGAAAGTTCGAGGGATTTTTATGAACGCGCGTTCACGTGTGACCTGCAGCACGCAGCAAGCGTTCAATGCCATCCAGCCTGCATTCGTGCGCTCAGGAAGCGATTCCGCGCAGGTCTGATGCAATATCCGCAGTTGAGGAATGAACGGAGTATCATTAGCCTTGCGGGGCAAGGCCGCCGCTTCACGGCCGCACGGTGGAAACGCAGGAGACACAACAATGTCCGGCCCCTCTGACGACCAGCTCGGCTTTGCGCCCGATTATGATGCTGCCGTTCCCTATATGCAGCGGACCCGCGACTACTACGCGGCGATCGGCTACACCACGCCCTACCGCTGGGCGCATTATGTCGACGCGCCGTTCCAGCCGCTGAAAAAGCCGCTGGCGCAATCGCGCGTCACCATCGTCACCACGGCTGCCCAATATGATCCCACCAAGGGCGATCAGGGACCGGGCGCGGCGTACAACGGCAGCGCCAAGTTCTACCAGATCTATGACGGCGACACCTCCAAAGAGCACGATTTGCGCATCTCGCATATCGGCTACGACCGCAAGCACACCACGGCCACCGACAGCGGCACCTGGTTTCCGCTGCCGCAGCTTCTGAAGGCCAAGGCCTCGGGGCGGATCGGCGAGGTCGCGCCGCGCTTCTTCGGGGCACCGACCAATCGCAGTCACCGCGTCACCATCGACGTCGACGCGCCCGACATCCTCGCCCGCTGCCTCGCCGACAAGGTCGATGCCGCCGTGATCGTGCCGAACTGCCCGGTCTGCCATCAGACCTCTGCTCTGGTGGCTCGTCACCTCGAAGCCAACGGCATCGCCACCGTGGTGATGGGTTGCGCCAAGGATATTGTCGAATACGCGGCCGCGCCGCGTTTCCTGTTTTCGGACTTCCCGCTCGGCAATTCCGCCGGCAAGCCGCATGATTTGGCGTCGCAGGCGCTGACGCTCGAACTGGCGCTGCGGCTACTCGAGTCCGCGCCCGGCGCGCGCACCACGATGCAGTCGCCGTTGCGCTGGAGCGAGAATGCTTCCTGGAAGCTCGACTACAACAACATCTCGCAGATGAGCCCGGAAGAACTGGCGCGGCGCCGCGCCGACTTCGACAAGCAGAAGGAAATCGCACGCGGCAACCGCGCGGCGTGACCCCGTCACCCTCCCCTCCAGGGGAGGGTGGACTTCACGGCCATCCTCTCTCACAAGGGGAGAGGAAGCAGGAGGATACCCCTTTGACCCGACCGTTCGAAGGCGTGAAGATTCTCGACTTCACGCAGGTGCTGGCGGGCCCCTATGCGAGCTACCAGCTCGCGCTGCTCGGGGCCGACGTCATCAAGGTGGAGCGGCGCGAGGGCGAGGATATGCGCCGCACGCCGCTGAGCCGCGAATGGGCCGAGCGCGGCCTCGCGCCGGGCTGGCAGGCGATCAACGGCAACAAGCGCAGCCTGACGCTCGACCTCTCGAGGCCGGAAGCGATTGCCATCGTCAAGCAGCTCGCCGCGCAGGCCGACGTGGTGATGGAGAATTTTCGTCCCGGCGTGATGGACAAGCTCGGCATCGGCTATGCCGCGCTGTCTGAGATCAACCCGCGGCTGATCTATTGCGCCATTTCCGGCTTCGGCCAGACCGGGCCGGAACGGCTGGGAGCCGGCTATGACGGCAAGATCCAGGCGCTATCAGGCATCATGTCGATCACCGGTCACGCCGAGACCGGGCCGACGCGGGCCGGCTTTGCGGTTTGCGACGTGCTGTCGGGCGCGACCGCAGCCTTTGGCGTGTCGAGCGCGCTGTTCCAGCGCACCCATACCGGCAAGGGACAGATGGTCGACGTCTCCATGCTCGAGGCGACGCTGGCGTTTCTGTCTGGGCAGGTCGCGGACTATTCGGTCGCCGGCCACCGCCAGCAGCTTTCCGGCAATCAGGCCGTGAGCCGAAGGCCCACCGCCAACCTGTTCAAGGCGGGCGACGGGTATCTTCTGCTCGCCGTCAACAGCGAGAAGCAATACCGCGCCTTGATGACCGCGCTCGGCCGCGCCGATGCGCTTGAGGATTCCCGCTTTGTCGACTGGTTTGCCCGTCAGGAAAACGAGCCGTCGCTGCGGGCCATCATCGAGGAGGCGCTGTCCAGGAAGGACCCGCGCGAGTGGGAAAAGCTGCTGGAAGCCGCAGGCGCGCCCTGCGCCAGCATCTGGAAGATCGAGGAGGTGATCGACCACCCGCAGATCGCCGCGCGCGGCGCCATTCAGGAGATCGATACGCCCTATGGCCGCCTGCGCTTTGCCGGCAGCGGCTTTCAGCTCGCCCATGGCGGCGGACGGCTAGACCACATGGCGCCCGCGCTCGGCGCCCACACCGACGAGGTGCTGGCCTCGCTCGGCTATGACACGAAGACGATCGCGGAACTGCGCGCGCGCGAGGTCGTCTAGCGGTAGCCGGGGCAGGGGCGTCTGCTCCCTGTCCCGTTTTGAGCATGCCCGCGCATGGCGACCCTGCAGCAAGCCGCTTTAAGCGGTCGGGCTTACCGTCTAAAAGACGCCTTTCCCGCTTCCAAAAGGATAGATCATGCCCGCCTATCGTTCCCGAACCACGACCCACGGCCGCAACATGGCGGGCGCCCGCGGCCTCTGGCGCGCCACCGGCATGAAGAACGAGGACTTTGGCAAGCCGATCATTGCGGTCGTCAACTCCTTCACCCAGTTCGTGCCCGGCCACGTGCACCTGAAGGACCTCGGCCAGCTCGTCGCGCGCGAGATCGAGAAGGCGGGCGGCGTCGCCAAGGAGTTCAACACCATCGCGGTCGATGACGGCATCGCGATGGGCCATGACGGCATGCTCTACAGCCTGCCGTCGCGCGAAATCATCGCCGACAGCGTCGAATACATGGTCAACGCGCATTGCGCCGACGCGATGGTCTGTATCTCCAACTGCGACAAGATCACGCCCGGCATGCTGATGGCGGCGCTGCGCATCAACATTCCGACCGTGTTCGTGTCCGGCGGCCCGATGGAATCAGGCAAGGTCAACCTCAAGGGCAAGATCCGCGCGGTCGACCTGATCGATGCCATGGTCGCAGCCGCCGACAGCAATGTCAGCGATGCGGACGTGGAGGAGATCGAACGCTCGGCGTGTCCGACCTGCGGCTCCTGCTCGGGCATGTTCACCGCCAATTCCATGAACTGCCTGACCGAGGCGCTTGGCTTGGCGCTGCCGGGTAACGGCTCGGTGCTGGCGACGCATGCCGACCGCAAGGGATTGTTCGTGGAGGCCGGGCACCTGATCGTCGACCTGGCGCGGCGCTATTACGAGCAGGAGGACGAAACCGCGTTGCCGCGGACGATTGCCAACTTCAAGGCGTTCGAGAACGCGATGACGCTCGACATCGCCATGGGCGGCTCGACCAACACCGTGCTGCATCTGCTGGCGGCGGCTTACGAAGGCAAGGTGCCGTTCACGATGCAGGATATCGACCGGCTGTCGCGGCGGGTGCCGGTGCTGTGCAAGGTCGCGCCGTCGGTGGCGGACGTGCATCTGGAAGACGTACACCGCGCCGGCGGCATCATGGCCATCCTCGGCGAACTCGACCGCGCCGGGCTGCTTAACCATGGTCTGCCGATGGTTCACAGCAAGACGCTGGAAGACGCGCTGAGCCGCTGGGATATCAAGCAGACCAGGAGCGAAAGCGTCAGAAAGTTCTTCACGGCGGCGCCGGGCAATGTGCCGACGCAGGTCGCCTTCAGCCAGGAGCGCCGGTTCGAGGAACTCGATACCGACCGCGCCACCGGCTGCATCCGTGACGCCGCGCACGCCTTCTCCAAGGATGGTGGCCTCGCGGTGCTCTCGGGCAATCTCGCGCTCGACGGCTGCATCGTGAAGACCGCGGGCGTCGACGAGAGCATTTTGAAGTTCGAAGGACCGGCGCGGATTTTTGAAAGCCAGGATGCCGCGGTCGAAGGCATTTTGGGCGGCAAGATCAAGGCCGGCGACGTCGTCGTGGTCCGCTATGAGGGGCCCCGCGGCGGTCCCGGCATGCAGGAGATGCTGTATCCGACCAGCTATCTGAAATCGAAGGGCCTCGGAAAGGTCTGCGCGCTGATCACCGATGGCCGGTTCTCCGGCGGATCCTCGGGCCTGTCGATCGGACACATTTCGCCGGAAGCGGCTGAAGGCGGCCTGATCGGCCTCGTGGAAGACGGCGACCTGATCAAGATCGACATCCCCGCGCGCTCGATCAGCCTCGTGGTGGATGACGCGACGCTGGCAAAGCGCCGCGAAGCCATGCTGGCCCGCGGGGCGGACGCCTGGAAGCCCGCCAAGAAGCGCAGCCGCAACGTGTCGATGGCGCTGAAGGCCTATGCCGCGCTGACGACGAGCGCCGCCCGCGGCGCGGTGCGGATCGTTCCGGAGTGAGCGCTACGTCAGCACCTTGACGCCGCCGAGCGCGGTGACGCGGCCGCGCTTGAGCATCACGATCTGGGTCGCGAGCTGACGCAGCTCGGCCGCGTCGTGGCTGACATAGACCATGGGGATGCCTTCGTCGCGCAGCCGCACCAGGTAGGGCAGGATTTCCTCCTTGCGGCCTTCGTCGAGCGATCCCAGCGGCTCGTCTAGCAGCAACAGCCGCGGCTTCGATAACAGCGCGCGGCCGAGCGCGACGCGCTGGCGCTCGCCGCCGGAGAGTTTTCCGGGACGGCGATCGAGCAGATGGCCGATATCGAGCAGGTCGGTGATGCGCGTGAATTGCGCGGGATCCGCCGCGAGACCGTTCATGCGCCGGCCGTAGTCGAGGTTTTGCCGCACGTCGAGATGCGGAAGCAGCCGGGCGTCCTGAAACACGTAGCCGATCCGTCGCCGGTGCGGCGGCACGTGGACGCCTGCGGATGTATCATCGAGCGTCTCATCGTCGAGTGCGATGATGCCGCGATCGGGCCGCAAGAGCCCTGCGATCATGTTGATCAGCGAGGTCTTGCCGGCGCCGGATGCGCCAAACAGGCCGGTGACGCGCCCCTGGCTTTCGAACGAGGCCTCAAGCGAGAATTCGCCGAGTTGCTTGGTGACGTCAACGCGCAGCATGGTCAGTTCCCGTGCAGGCGCTGCGTGGCGCGCCGCGCGAACCATTCGGAGGCGATCAGGGCGCCCATCGCGATCACGGTGGAAACGACAACCAGCCTTCCCGCCGCGGCATCTCCGTCCGGCGTCTGGATCAATGAGTAGATCGCCGACGAAATGGTCTGGGTTTCGCCGGGAATGTTGGAGACAAAGGTGATGGTGGCGCCAAACTCGCCGATTGCCTTGGCGAAGCCGAGCACCATGCCTGCGAGTACGCCCGGCAACGCCAGCGGCAGGGTTACCGTCGCAAACACCTGCCACGGCGCCGCGCCGAGCGTGCCTGCCGCCTGCTCGAGGCGACGGTCGACCGCCTCGATCGAGAGCCGGATCGGCCGCACCAGCAGCGGAAACGACATGATGCCGCAGGCAAGCGCGGCGCCGGTCCAGCGAAACGCGAACACGATGCCAACGTTGTCGGCGAGCCACGCCCCGACCAGGCCACGGCGACCGAAGGTCAGCAGCAACAAATAGCCGGTGACGACCGGTGGCAGCACCAGCGGCAAATGGACCAGGGCGTCGAGGACCGATTTGCCCCAGAACTCACGCCGCGCCAGCAGCCACGCCAACGCGATGCCGAACGGCGTCGCCACCAGCGTTGCGATGATGGCCACCCGCAGCGACAGCAGGATGGCGGTCCATTCGGCCGGCGAAATCTCGAACATCAGGTTGACGGGCTGACGAGGAATTTGAAGCCGTATTTTTCAAAAATGCCCTTCGCCGCGATCGAACGCAGGAAGACGAGATAGTCTGAGGCATCCGGCTTCGCGGTCATCGTCGCCGCGACGGGATAGATGATCGCCGGATGGGAATCGGCCGGAAAGGTGCCGACGATTTTGACGCCGGTCTCGACCTTGGCGTCGGTGGAATAGACGATGCCGAGTGCAGCCTCGCCGCGCGCCACCAGCGTCAGTGCGGCGCGAACGTCAACGGCCATCGCAAATTTCGGCTCGGCGGCCTGCCATGCGCCGAGCTTCTCCAGCGCTGCCTTGGCGTATTTGCCGGCGGGCACGGATTTCACGTCGCCGGTGGCGATCCGGCCGTCGCCGGCGAGTCTTGCAAGATCGAAGCCGGGGCCGATGTTCACATGGTTGATTTTCGAATCCTTCGGTGCGATCAGCACGATGCTGTTGCCGAGCAAATTGACCCGGCTCGGTTCGTTGATGGTCTTCTTCCCGATTGCGTAGTCCATCCAGTCGGTATCGGCGGAGATGAATATATCGGCCGGTGCGCCCTGTTCGATCTGTCGGGCGAGCGCGGAACTGGCGGCGTAGCTGACGGTGATCTTGGCGCCCCTCTTCGCGGCGTAGGCGGCGTCGATCTCGTCAAGCGCATTCTTCATCGAGGCTGCGGCGAAGATGGTCAGCGATTTGTTCTGCGCGGCGGCGGGCGAGGGGATGGCTAACGATAAGGCGAAGGCCAGGACAAGGCCGGCAAGACGATTCATCGGGCGCTCCATGCATGATCGCGAGCTGCGGTTGCCGCGCGCAAGACAGGCGTTGGTTGGGTAAGGCGACCCATCGGAAGCGCCGTTCCGGTATTCCCTGAAAGACTTGCGGTCGACCGGGATATCGCCAGCCCTGACAATAGTCAGGATGGGAAAGGAGGTAAAGGCGGCTGCACCGGCTTGCAAGGTGCAGCCGGGCCGTCAATGGTGATGGTGTCGCTTGTGCCCGCCACCGCCGTAACCCCGCAGCTCCGCATACCCAGTCATCTGCGACGGGGTCAAAACGCTGCCGGTCGACAAATGATATTTCAGATGGGTCTCGCGCAGCATCCCTTGCGTGGCGGCAACGGCCGCGGTGGACGCCTTCAGGCTTTCGGGCGTGACGGCGCGGGTGGCAAACTGCTTGTCCAGTTCGGCTTCCTGCTCGATCAGCTTGGCGCCTAGCGGCATCGCTTCGGCCTTCATGGAATCGAACAGGCGCTGCATGCTGGCGCGTTGCTCGGCCGAGAGTTCGAGCTTGTCGGCAAGCTCGAGAACGTGCAACGGCCCCGGATAGCCGTTCAGTTCGGCCGCGAGCGCCAGGCCCATTCCGCGGCCGGCGCCAAGATCGGAAATCTGCTGCTCCGATAGCGCCTTGATCGAGCGCGTCTGCATTCCTGCATAAGGGGTCTGTGCGTGCGCGCTCGTGACGAATGCGATCGATGCAATCAGGGGCCAAATCTTCATCGTCGTTCTCCGGTGGGTCTGCTTGACACTTCGTGTTTGGTATCCGGCGCGTTCAGCACCGACTTGCAGGCGGGCGGTAGCGCCGCCATCGTCATCGGCGGCTTCGGCTTCGGCGGCACTTTCGGCGGTTTCGGATGCAGCACCGCGTCGCTGAACCAGTAGGCAAGGTCGGCAGGCTGGCAGCCTTCGCCCTCGTTCGGCTCGGGCTGGCTTTCGCATTCGCCGGCGCCGGGCGGGCATTTCATGCGGATGTGGAAGTGATAGTCGTGGCCGTACATCGGCCGCACCTTGTGAAGCCAGTATCGGTCGCCCTTGGCTTCTCGGCACAACGCCTTCTTGATCGCGGCATTGACGAAGATGCGTTGCACGCTGGGCTCCAGCGCCGCGGCGCGGATCACGGCAAGATGCGTCGGTGTCCAGGCCTGCGGATCGATATCGAGCCGGTCGCTGCGCACCATCATCACCGCCGACATTTCCTCGCGCTCATTGCGCGATAGTTGCCGGTTCGGCATCGGCGTCAGCCAGATGTCGGCATCTAACCCCACCTGATGGCTGGCATGCCCGGTCAACATCGGCCCGCCGCGCGGCTGCGACATGTCGCCGACCAATATGCCGGGCCAGCCGGCATCCCGGCGCGCTCTTGCGGCCAGCCGCTTGACCAGCGCGACCAGGTCAGGATGGCCCCAATAGCGATTGCGCGACAGCCGCATCACCTGCCAGCTATCGCCGTTGATCGGCAGCCCTTCCGCGCCCGCGATGCAGCCATGGGCATAGAACCCGTGCACGCGCGTCGGCATTGCCGTCGGCAGCACCTTGCGGCCGAACAGTTCCTTGGCAGCGATGTTGGGATCGTTGGGATTGGCCAGCGGCGGCAGCGGTTTTGGATGGACCGTGCCCTTGTCCTGCGCCCATGCGCTTGCGGCATAGGCGGCGGCTAGCAAGGTTATGAGGGGGATCAGAAACAGGCGAGGATTCATCGGACCAGAGAGTTCAGTGATCACTCAATTCGCGCAAACGTAGCATGAAATCGGCAACAGGGGAGAGGCGCGGCTAGCACAATTGCGTGGCCCCTCGCCAGCGCGGCAATCCGCGCAACACCCGTATCGGGGTCAACTCACGCGTGCCCTCACTGCAACTCGATGTTGGCGGACTTGATCACCGCGGCCCACCGGTCGATTTCCTCGCGCATGTAAGCGGATGACTTGTCGACCGGGCCGCCGAAAATACCGGCGGACAGTTTCTTGAGCTGATCCTGCACCTGAGGTTGGCGCAAGGCCTCGTTCACATCGGCATTGATCTTCTCGACGATGTTTTTCGGAGTTTTGGGCGGCGCTACGATTCCGTACCAGGCGACCGCTTCGAAACCCGGCAACGTTTCGGCGATCGTCGGCACGTCCGGCAGCGCCGGGAGCCGTTCGGGCGAGGCCACGGCGAGCAACTTCAACTTGCCCGCCTGGACAAGCGCCAGCGAGACGCCGAGATTGTCGAACATGACGTCGACGTCGCCGGCGACAAGCCCCTGCAACGCGGGCGCCGAGCCGCGATAGGGAATGTGTCGCAGCTTCACCTTCGCCATCGATTGAAACAGCTCCGACGTCAGATGCGAGGTCGTGCCGTTGCCCTGCGTGGCGCAGATCGCCTTGTCGGAATTGCCCTTCAGATATTCGATAAGCTCGGGCACGCTCGATGCTTTGACGTTGTTCGGATTGACGATCAGCGCGTTTGGTACCTGGGCCATCACCACAATCGGCTCGAATTTCGTCGGATCGAAGCCGAGCCTGGGGTACAGATTGTGATTGATCACGAGCGGCGGCGGCGGTGACGAGAGCAGGGTGTAGCCGTCAGGCGCCGAATGAAAGACCTGCTCGGCCCCAATGTTTCCCGCGGCGCCCGTGCGGTTTTCGATGACCACCGGCTGGCTCCATTTGCGTGACAGCCAGTCCGCGATGATCCGTGGAATGGCATCGGCCGTTCCTCCAGCCGGAAAAGGCACGACGATCTTCACGGGGCGGTCCGGATAGTCCGCAGCCAACGCACGCGCATACAAATGCGTGGACATGACCAGAACCAGCGGCAGGAGCGCCAGTTTACGGCGGGCGGCAAGCAGAGCTGGCATGGAGCCGTGCATTGAAACTCCTCCCACTGTCGTTCTTCGCCCGGTCTATCGCGCCGGCGCTTGGTGTTTACAGCAAGAGAGGATAGCTTGAACGAGCAAGCTTCCGAAGCATTTTTCGCGTGGGATGATGACGCAGCCGCAGCTCACTGTTGTGATCATTGGAGGTGGCATTGGCGGATTGTTCGCCGCGAACGCGCTGATCGCTCACGGCTTCGATGTTTCCGTCTATGAGCAGGCGCCCGCGCTTGGCGAGGTCGGGGCGGGGGTGTTTCTGACACCCAACAGCGTGCGGCAGTTGCAGCGGGTGGGGCTCGGACAGCAGGTGGAAAGATGGGGGGCCAGGGTCGGTACCGCTTCTCACTATTTTCGCCACGATGGCGCGCCGATCGCCCCGGTTCAGGTGACGGACTCCGCGGGCTGGAATGCGACGTTCGGCATGCATCGCGCGGACCTGGTCGAAATTCTGGCCAAGGCATTGCCGCCCGCCGTAGTTCGCACGGGCCATCGCGCTACAGGCTTCGAGCAGGCCGATCAGGTTGCGCGCGTGACATTCGCCAATGGCGCCGCCGCCGAAGGCGACGTCGTCATCGCTGCCGATGGCATCCACTCGGAGCTTCGGCGCTATGCGGCGCCGCCGTCCCGGCCGGTGTTTCACGGCTCCGTCGCCTATCGGGGCGTGCTGCCGCATCAGCGCATTCCGCGCTGGCCAACCGACTGCTGGCAGATGTGGCTGGGCCAGGGAAAACATTTTTCTCAGCTTTCCGGTTCGATCGGGCGAGCTCATCAACTATGTCGGCTTCGTGCCGGCCGATGCCGAAATGAAGGAATCCTGGTCTGCGCCCGGAGATCCCGACGTGCTTCGCCGTGAGTTCGAGGGCTGGGACCCGCGCATCGGGACGTTGCTGAGCCAGGTCGACAAGACGTTCCGATGGGCGCTGTACGATCGCGAGCCGCTGCCGGCCTGGACGCGCGGGCGCCTGACGCTGCTCGGCGATGCCGCGCATCCGATGCTGCCGCATCTCGGCCAGGGCGCCAACCAGTCGATCGAGGACGGCATGGCGCTGGCAACAATTCTGGCGCAGGCGTCGCGCGCCAATGTGCCGGTCGCGCTGCTGGCTTATGAGCGGTTGAGACGCGAGCGGGTAGCGGCCGTTCAGCGCGGTGCGCGCGAGAATGGGATGCGCTACGACTCATCCTACGCCGATCTCGGCGTGCGCGATGCCGAGATATCAGCCCATGCGGCGTTCCGCAGGCGGCTTTACGATCACGACGTGGTACCGGAAGCGCAGGCCGCGGCATCTTCGCTGTGCTGAACAGTCGTTGCACGTGGTCGTATTAACTGCGCGATAACCCTCCCGGTCACTGACGGACATTTGTGCGCACGTTCGGCGTTTCGCGCATTCCTTGTGCATCCGCCGCACGAGAAGCCGTGCCCGGCGGCCGCGCGTCGATTATGCCCCGTGGATCGGCGGTCCGCACCGCGCTTGTACACGCAAAGCGTGTGTGTGCAGTTTTGTCAGGCCGCGCATGAGCGCGTGAGGTAGTAGTTTCTACGACAAGAGATACCTTTTTTTCAGAGACTTATCTGAAAACTTTGCACGCACAGTGCGAGTAGAGCGTGGTAATGCGGAAGAAGAAGCCAAAAGCTGCCAGGAAGCCGAAACAGTCGATTGTCCGTTTTCCTGGCCGGCCCGCAAAGCCCGCTGCGACCCGGGATGGCGGCATCATCGGACTGCGCGTCGACATCACCGAGTTGAAACAGCGCGAGGCTTCGTTCCGGCTTCTGTTCGACAGCAATCCGGTTCCGATGATCGTCTGCGCGCTGGGTGACGAACGAATTCTCGCCGTCAACGACGCCGCGATCCAGCACTACGGTTACGGCCGCAGTGAATTCGAGAAGCTCACGATCCGCAACCTGCAGGCCTTCGACGTCGAGCCGCCATGGGCCGGCGAACACGCCGGCGACGAGCGCGCGGCCCACGCCTGGAAGCATGTCAGGGCCGACGGCGCGCTGATCGATCTGGCGATCTATTCGCGCCATCTTGTTTACGGCGATCGGCCTGCGGTCCTGCTCGCGCTGATGGACACTACCGAACGCAAGCGCGCCGAGGCGCGGCTGACGTTCATGGCCCAGCATGACGGCCTGACCGGGCTGCCGAACCGCAATTTGCTGCGTCAGCAGATGGACGACATCCTGCTGCGCACCCGCCGCAACGCCGAGAAGGTGGCGGTGCTCGTGCTCGGCCTCGACCATTTCAAGGCGGTCAACGATACGCTCGGCCACGGCACCGGCGACAAGCTGCTGCGCGGCGTCGCGAAGCGATTGCGGTCGATCCTGCGCGAGGATGATGCGTTGGCCCGGCTCGACTCCGACGAATTCGCCGTCATCCAGAGCGGGGTGACGCGACCGGAGGATGCCGTGTTCATGGCGAGGCGTTTGTTGGATGCGATCGCCGATCCCCATCTTCTGGACGGGCATTCGGTCGTGATCGGCGCCAGCATCGGCATTGCGATATCGCCCGGCGACGGCGATGAATCCGAGAAACTGCTGAAGAACGCCGACCTCGCATTGTCGCGCGCCAAGAACGATTCCCGCGGCACGTTCTCGTTCTTCGAGGCCGGAATGGATGCGCGCGCCCAGACCCGCCGCAAGATCGAAACCGAATTGCGCGAGGCCGTGCACGCCGATGCGCTGCGGCCCTATTACCAGCCGTTGGTCGATCTTTCGAGCGGGCGCATCACCGGTTTCGAAGCGCTGGTGCGCTGGCCGCATCCCGAGCGCGGCATGATCTCCCCGGCCGAGTTTATCCCCGTTGCGGAGGAGACCGGGCTGATCAACGCCGTCGGCGGTCTGATGCTGCGCCGCGCCTGCACGGATGCGGCGCAATGGCCTGACGACGTTCGCGTCGCGGTCAATCTGTCGCCGCTGCAGTTTCGCGTCGGCAATCTCTTGTCACTGGTCGTGGAAACACTGAAGCAGTCCGGCCTGCCGGCGAAGCGCCTGGAGCTTGAGATTACCGAGACGCTGCTGTTGGAAAAGAGCAGTGAGGTGCTCGCGACCTTGCATGCGCTGCGCGCGCTCGGCGTTCGCATCTCGATGGACGATTTCGGCACCGGCTATTCCAGCCTGAGTTACCTGCGCAGCTTTCCGTTCGACAAGATCAAGATCGATCAGTCCTTCGTGCGCGATCTCGCCGCCAATCCCGATGCCCAGGCGATCGTGCGTTCGATCATCAGCCTCGGCAAGGGCCTCGGCGTCACGATCACGGCGGAAGGCGTCGAGAGCGAGGCCGAGGTAAATTGCCTGCGCAACGAGGGATGCCATGAGGGGCAGGGATTCCTGTTCAGCCGCGCGCGGCCCAATGCGGAAATCGTCAGTCTGTTGAAGACGCAAGGCAACTGGAGCGCGCCGGCAGGTGCAGCGCTGGTGGCGTGAGGCTGGCATCGCTTTCACAGCCTTCATTGCGAGCGCAGCGAAGCAATCCATTGGGCCGCAAAGCAAGAGTGGATTGCTTCGCGGAGCCTGTCATCGGGCGCGCATTCGCGCGACCTGTTGGCTCGCAATGACGGTGGAGACTACTTCGCCCGTCCCGTCTTCTTCCTCGCATGATAAGTCAGCGCCAGCGCCACGCAGTGGCGCAGCGCGGCCTCGGGGAGTTTGTCCCCGGCGTCGAGCAGAATGCTGCGGTTGCCGCCGTAGCGCAGTTCCGGATAGAGCTCGCGAAAGGTCTCGACCAGATCGGTCTGGCAGTGGAAATAGACCGCGTAGCGGCCGGCTTCCGCCTTCACCTGGTCGATCCGGATTGTGCTGCCGCTCTTGCTCTCGGTCGTGAGATAGCTCGGCTGCCCCCATTTCAGCGTCTCTTCCAGCGGGCCGACGCCCTCGATGGTCTTTGCGGTGTCAAAAATCAGCCGGCGCAGCGCCAGCAGTTTTGCCCTGACCGGGCTGGGATAAGCGCTGAAGACCGCATTGACGGCGGGCTCCGGGACCTCCACGCGCTTCTTGCTCACCGAAGCGATCCTTCGTGTTTTTGTCATCGCAACCTGTCCGCGGCGTGCCGGGTCCCCGCTTCTTCATCGCGTCGTCGGCGGTGCGTCGAGATTGCCGGCGAGGATCGCCCGGCCGGCATCCTCGTAATGGGCGTCACGGCCCTGGATCTGCTGCGCGATCGCGTGCATGTCGCGAAAGCGGCGCTCGAACTTGTTGGCATTGAACACGGCCGTTGCGCCCGTCATGTGATAGGCGGTGTCGACCACGGCGGCCGATTGATGGATCGTCCATGTCGAGGCGAGGCGCAGCGCCACGCGATGGGCTTCGGTGATAACAGCGCCTTGCGACAGGTCACGCCATACATCCGCAGCAGTGGCATAGAGATAGGCGCGGGTGGCGCGCAGTTGCGCCTCGGTGCGCCCGATCAGCCCCTGCACGGCGTTGTTGTCGCGCATCGCCTTTGACGCTTGCGGTGTCTTGCCCCGGGCAAGGTCGGTCGCCGCATCGAGCGTGGCGCGCGCGACGCCGAGCGAGGTTGCCGCAAAGCCCATGCCGAAAACCATGTTGGTAGAGAGTTTGTACAGCGGCCCGTTCTCGCGCAGTGCCGCCGGATCGTCGCGCAGCGCTGCGAACTTTTCCGGGATGAACAGATTGTCGACCGAATAGGAATCGGTGCCGGTGCCGCGCAGGCCGATCACGTCCCAGACGTCGTGCATCGTGGCGCTGGTTACCGGAAACAGAATGGTACGAATCTCCGGCGAACCGTCCGGCTTGCGCCGCGGGGTGCCGTCGGCTTCGACGACCCGGACATGGGCGCCGAGCCAGCTTGCCTGCCGCGAGCCGGAAGCAAAATCCCAGCGCGCGCTGGCCTTGTAGCCGCCGGGAACCGCCTGCACCTCGTGGTTGATCGCTCCCCAGGCCAGAATCCCGGGCGCAATGTTGAAGATCTCGTTGGCAGCATCGGGATCGAGATAGGCCGCGGTCATGGCGCAGACGCTGCATTGGCCAAGGCACCATGCAGTCGAGGCGTCGGCCTTGGCGACCTCCTCCAGCATCTGCATGAACGTTTCCAGCGGCACTTCGGCGCCGCCAAAACTCTTCGGCAGCAGCGCGCGGTAAAGCCCGTTCTCGATCAGCGCCTGTGTCACCGCTGAAGTCAGGCGGCGGGTCCGCTCGATCTCGTCGGCCTCGCGCGCGATCAGTGGCGCCAGCGCCCGCGCGCGTTCCACGAGGTCGATGCTAGGCTGCCTGTTCATGCGTTTCCTCGCATTCTCTTCTTCTTGGCGTTTTCTATACTCACGCCGCCGCGCGACCGATATTGAGCGACGGCTGCGGCGGTCGCTTGGCGGACGGAAAACTCAAGGCTATGGCGACGGCGGCCATGCCGATCGTGAAAGAGCCGACATAGAGCCAGCTATAGCCGTGGAAGGCGTCGAATACCCAGCCGCCGGCGAGCGGCCCCAGCGCCATGCCGAGGCTGGCAAACGCGGACACGGCGCCGAACATGCTGCCCATGATGCGCACGCCGAAATATTCGCGCACCAGCACGGCGTATAGCGGCATCACGCCGCCATAGGCGAGGCCGAAGACAACCGACAAGGCGTAGAACTCGCCGAGCTGGCCGACCGCGAGATAGGTTGCGATCGCCAAGGCCTGTACGAACAGGCCGCCGACCAGAACGTGCTTGGCGCCGAAGCGATCGGCCAGCAAGCCGAGCAGCAAGCGGCCGCCGAGGCCGGAGAAGCCGGCGAGGCTATAGACCGTGACCGCGGTCAGCGGCGCGATGCCGCAGATCATGGCGTAGCTCACCAGGTGGAAAATCGGCCCCGAATGCGCCGCGCAGCAGGCGAAATGCGCGGATGCCAGGATGATGAATTGCGGCGTTCGCAGCGCCTGCGCGACCGTCCACTGCCCGTCAGGCGCGCCGGTTCCATGGGCAGCGACGGGCGTTGAGGGTTCTGGCGGCCGCCGCACCAGCAGCGAGGCCGGGATCAACAGCGCCAAGGCGACGATGCCGATCACCAGCATCGCCGTGCGCCAGTCATAGGAGGCGATCAGCCAGCTTGCGAACGGCGCGACCGTCATCGGCGATACGCCCATGCCGGCCGACACCAGCGCCACCGCAAGGCTGCGGCGATGTTCGATCCAGGCGCTCGCCACCGCGACCATCGGTGCATAGAAGCTGCCGGCCGAAATCCCGATCAAGACGCCGAACGCCAACTGAAATTGCCACAGGCTGGTGGCCTGGCTCGCGCCGATCAGCCCGGCGCCAAGCAGCAGCGTGCCAGACAGGACGACGATACGGGTGCCGAACCGGTCGGATAGCGTGCCCCAGAAGAACGCCGCCAATCCCATGGCGAGAAAGTTGATCGTTGCTGCCGCCGAGACGCCGCTGCGCGACCATCCCATGGCCTCCGAAATCGGTTGCAGGAACACGGCCAACGACAGCATCGAGCCGAACGCGACGCAGGTCATCAGCGCGCCTACGGCGACGACGACCCAGCCGTAGGAAGAACCGGAGGCCTTGCCCATGCGTTTCCTTGCGCGTGTGCTGTTATTTGTATGCGCGGGATAATGGTGGCCTATTTGGCGTCGTCGCGCAATGCGGTGGAAGGCAACCCTCTCATTCGAAGATCATCTGATTGTGCGTTGCATTCGGCGGAGCATCGCGCGCGCGCCGAGGACGACGAGCAGCGCACGATCGAGCTGTTTGGAATCGATTTGGCCGATGATGCTCCGGACACGATCGTGTCGCAGCGCGATCATCTTGTCTGTCATAATTTGTGAACGAACACGAAGCCCATTCGAAGGCTTTTCTGGGCTTGCTCCACTTCTTGACCACAGCGCGGCGCGAGCGCCGGCGAGCCAGGGCCCATTCTACTTTGCATGGGGTTGTTTTCGCGATTTTGTGTCCAGGCCCATCGGAGAGGCGCGCTGCGCCCGGCACACGAGATCGTTAGTGCTTCGCGAGCAGCCCTCAGCTATCCACCTTCAGCGCGGCAATGAACGCTTCCTGCGGGATGTCGACCTTGCCGAACTGCCGCATCTTCTTCTTGCCTTCCTTCTGCTTCTCCAGAAGCTTGCGCTTGCGCGTGATGTCGCCGCCGTAGCATTTGGCGGTGACGTCCTTGCGCAGCGCGCGGACGGTTTCGCGGGCGATCACCTTGCCACCGATCGCGGCCTGGATCGGGATCTGGAACATGTGCGGCGGGATCAGCTCCTTCATCTTTTCGACCATGGCGCGGCCACGGCCCTCCGCGCGCGTCCGGTGCACCAGCATGGACAGCGCATCGACCGGCTCGCCGTTGACGAGGATCTGCATCTTGACGAGGTCGGCCACCTTGTAGTCGGTCAGATGATAATCGAACGAGGCGTAGCCCTTCGAGACGGATTTTAGCCGGTCGTAGAAATCGAACACGACTTCGTTGAGCGGCAAATCGTATTTCACCATCGCGCGGGAGCCGACGTAAGTTAGCTCCTTCTGCGCGCCGCGGCGGTCCTGGCACAGTTTTAGCACGCTGCCGAGATATTCGTCCGGCGTGAGGATCGTGGCCTCGATCCACGGCTCCTCGATGTCGGCGATCTTGACGACATCGGGCATGTCGACCGGGTTGTGGATCTCGATCTCCTGCCCATCGGTCAGGTGCATCTTGTAGATCACGCTCGGCGCCGTCGCGATCAGGTTGAGATCGAACTCGCGCGACAGCCGCTCCTGGATGATTTCGAGATGCAGCAGCCCGAGGAAGCCGCAGCGGAAACCGAAGCCGAGCGCGGCCGAAGTCTCCATTTCGTAGGAGAAGCTCGCATCGTTGAGCCGCAGCTTGCCCATTGCCGCGCGCAGCGTTTCGAAATCGTTGGCATCGACCGGGAACAGGCCGCAGAACACCACCGGGATTGCCGGCTTGAAGCCGGGCAGCATCTCGGTGATCGGCTTCTTGTCGTCGGTGATGGTATCGCCGACGCGCGTGTCGGCGACTTCCTTGATCGCCGCGGTAATGAAGCCGATCTCGCCGGGGCCGAGCTCGTCGACCTGCTCCATCTTCGGCGTGAAGAACCCGACGCGCTCGACATCATAGGCCGCGTTGGTGCCCATCATGCGGATGCGCTGGCCCTTTTTCATCGTGCCGTCGACGACGCGGATCAGCACGACGACGCCGAGATAGACGTCATACCAGCTATCCACCAATAGCGCCTTCAGCGTCGCGCCGCGGTCGCCCTTCGGCGGCGGCAGGCGAGTCACGATGGCTTCCAGCACGTCGGGAACGCCCAGGCCGGTCTTGGCCGAGATCATCACGGCGTCCGAGGCATCGATGCCGATCACGTCCTCGATCTGTTGCTTGACCTTGTCAGGCTCGGCCGCCGGCAGGTCGACCTTGTTCAGGACCGGCACGATCTCGTGATTGTTGTCGAGCGCCTGATAGACGTTGGCGAGCGTCTGCGCCTCGACGCCCTGGCTGGCATCGACCACCAGGAGAGAGCCTTCGCAGGCCGCCAGCGACCGCGAGACTTCGTAGGCGAAGTCGACATGGCCAGGCGTGTCCATCAGGTTGAAGATGTAATCCTTGCCGTCCTTGGCGCGGTAGTTCAGCCGCACCGTCTGCGCCTTGATGGTGATGCCGCGCTCGCGCTCGATATCCATGGAATCGAGCACCTGTTCCTTGCCCGCCATTTCACGGTCCGACAGCCCGCCCGTCATCTGGATCAGGCGGTCAGCCAGCGTCGATTTGCCATGGTCGATGTGCGCGACAATGGAGAAGTTGCGAATGTTGGAAATGGGCGCAGTTGTCATGGGGCGCGGGATAGCATTCGCGTCCCCGTGCGGCAACCATCTTGCTGTATTTTAAGGGGCTTTCTTCACGCCAAGCTGATTCCACTTGGGCCGAAAACACGCTAGGCAATGGCCATGTCGACTGCATCCATTTCGCCCACGGCCGCGCGCTTGAGGCGCATTCCCTCGATCCGGCGGCTGGCGGCGTGGCTGGCCTCACGCGCCAGTGATCCCAAAGCCAGCCTGTGGCTGGTGACCGGCTTTGCCGTGGTCCACGCCGTGCTGTGGACGCTGATCCTGGTCAGTCTGAAGACCGGGCAGGACGTCCATATGGACGTCGCGGAAGCCTTCGCCTGGGGGCAGAAGTTCCTGCTCGGCTATGGCAAGCACCCGCCGCTGTCGGGATGGGTCGCCGGCATCTGGTTCATGCTGTTTCCGGTCACGGACTGGGCGACCTATGCATTGGCAATGGCGACGCTCGGCTGCTCCCTCGTGATCTGCTGGCTATTGGCGTTGCGCGTGGTCGATCGCCGCCGCGCGTTCTTCGTCGTGGCGATGCTCGCGCTCTATCCGATCTTCAACTTCAAGGGCTTCAAGTACAATCCGGACCTGCTGCAACTCGTCACGCTGCCGCTCGTCGTGCTGGCCTATCTCGACGCGTTCGAGAAACGCAGCCTCAAATCGGGCGTGTGGCTCGGGCTCGCCGGTGCGCTGGCGCTGATGACCAAATACTGGGTGCTGACCATGATCGGCGCCGTCGGCCTTGCCGCGTTGATCCATCCGCAGCGTTTGCAGTTCCTGCGTTCGCCGGCGCCATGGGTCGCGATTGCCACGCTCGTGGTCGTAATGCTCCCGCACTTCATGTGGCTGAAGCAGGTGAACTTCGTCCCGCTCACCTATGCCGGCGATACTTACTCTCTCACCGATCGCGCGATGATCGACGATCTCGCGCTGGGCTATGTCGGGCACAATCTCGCGCTGCTGGCCGCACCGGTGATACTCGGCGCGATCGCGCTGATGTGGCGGCCGTTGCGCCTGATGCCGTTTCCGGCCTTCGCGCGCGGCGCCAACACCGGCGTCAACATTTCGCAGGCGATCAATGTCTGGATCGTCCAGGCGGTCGTGGCGATCGGTCCGCCGCTGGGTGCGCTGATATTCCACGTCTACATCAAGACCGACTGGGGCATCCCGCTGTTCTTCCTGGTGCCGCTCGCGCTGGTCGCGATCCCTGCGGTGCGGATCCGCAAGATCGCGCTGTTGAACCTGACGACGACCTGGCTCGTCATTTCGCTCGTCGTGCTGGCGATATCGCCAAGGATCGTCGCCTACGAACTGGATGAAAAGCGCACCGCAGGCGCGCCCTACCGGGCGCGTTCCGAACTCGCCCGCGAACTGACCGAAGCCTGGCACACGCGGTTTTATTCGCGCTGGCCGGTGGTCGCCGCCTATACCGATACCGGCCAGGCTGTCACCTTCTACAGCCCCGACCATCCGGCGCCGCTGACGCCGGACGAGCCGTGGTCGTCCGGCCTGACCTCGCTCGAGGAGGCGAAGCGATCGGGCTTCATAGGCATCTGCGAGGTCGGCGACTGGAAGCTGGAAAAATGCGAGGCGTGGATGCAGGCCCATGCCGCCAATGCCGAGCGCATGGTGATGACCACGCGGCGATTCTTTCTCGGCAAGGCTGGCCTCGCGACGGCCTGGAACATCTTCATCGTACCGCCGGCCAGATAGAAATCACTCGAAGGGGCAACGCATGGATATCGACCTGACGGATAAAACGGCGCTCGTGACCGGCTCGACCCGCGGCATCGGGCTAGCGACCGCCATCGGGCTTGCGCAAATGGGCGCGGAGGTGATCGTCAACGGCCGCGAGCAGGCGGCGGTCGGCGAGGCCGTGGCGAAAGTTGAACAGGCTGCGCCGTCGGCCAAGGTGCACGCGGCGGCATTCGATCTTGGCCATGCAGCGGGCTGTGCCGCGCTGGTGGCGCAATTTCCCGACGTTGACATTCTCGTCAACAATCTCGGCATCTACGAACCAAAGGGCTTTTTCGAGATCGAGGATTCCGATTGGTCGAGGATGTTCGAAGTCAACGTCATGAGCGGGGTGCGGCTGACGCGGCACTATTTGAAGCGCATGCTTGATAACAAGGACTGGGGTCGCGTCGTGTTCGTCTCCAGCGAATCCGGTGTCTTCGTTCCGAAGGAGATGGTGCATTACGGCTTCTCGAAATCGGCGCAGCTCGTCATCGCGCGCGGCGCGGCGGAAACCACCAAGGGCACCAACGTGACTGTCAACTCGGTGATGCCCGGCCCGACCTGGGTCGAGATGGCGCCGGTTCGCCTGGCCGCGCGCGCGAAAGCTGCGGGCACGACCGTCGACGATCTCGTCTCGCGCACCTTCAGCGAACGCCGCCCGGCGTCGCTCTTGCAGCGTTACGCCGCGCCGGAAGAGATCGCCAATCTGATCTGCTACGTCTGTTCAAAAGCCTCCAGCGCCACCAACGGCGCCGCGCTGCGCGCCGACGGCGGGATTGTGACGAACCCGTTTTGATGGTGTCTCACACGCCTTCTTCGTTGAACTTGTCGGCGACCAGCGCTGCGATCGCATCGACCGCTTGTTGCGCCTCGGGGCCGATCGCGGAGACCGTGACCGAGGTTCCAGGTCCCGCGGCCAGCATCATCAACCCCATGATCGAGGTGCCGCCCACGGTCTCGCTGCCGCGCGTCACCCAGACCTCGGCGTTGAAGCGCTCGACCATCTGGACGAATTTGGCCGAGGCCCGCGCGTGCAGGCCGCGCTTGTTGATGATCTGAAGTTCCCGTGAGATGGCGCCCGCGGGCACGCTCGGCCCGAGTTCCTTGTCGGGCGCGGCCTCGTCGCTCATTTGCCGGCGAGCACGCGGCTGGCGATGGTGACGTATTTGCGGCCGGCTTCCTGCGCCATCGCGATGGCTTCGGGAAGCGAGCGCTCTTCGCGCACCTTGGCAAGCTTGACCAGCATGGGAAGATTGATGCCTGCGAGCACTTCCACCTTGGGGCGGCTCATGCAGGAAATTGCGAGGTTGGAAGGTGTGCCGCCGAACATGTCGGTGAGGATGGCGACACCATCGCCGCTGTCGACGCGATTCACCGCTTCGATGATATCGCTTCGACACAGATCGGAGTCGTCTTCGGCTCCAATCGTGATGGCTTCAATTTGTTTTTGCGGACCCATGACATGTTCGAGCGCCGCCTTGAACTCGTCGGCAAGGCGCCCATGGGTCACAAGCACTAGACCAATCATCGGAAACTCCTCGCGGGTGCTTTTTGGTGCACCGCACGAACGCGCCACTTTGACCATCCAGAGGCCCCGCGCAAGAGGGCATCTTGGCTATTGTTCCGGAATGTGCCGGTAAAGAGTGAGGCCTGCGCCGGTTTATTCGGTGGCGATATTGGGGCTTATATGGTTACCAATCCCCTTCGAACAATCATCCAAAGGTTGGACGGAACCTGAACCGGCGGTTGTTGTCAGAGCTGCTACAATCAGTGGGAGGGGGTCGTAGCCGGTTCCGACGGGGATTCTCGGTAGTAAAACACCATTCAGGCGGATGGAGAGCGCTTCTGGCGGCGGCAGCCGCTCGGCATCGCTGGCCGCAAGATCGGCGACGAGGCCCACCACCGCCTCCCCAACAAAGTCACAATGGCGAATGCCGAGGCCCCGTACCTCGATCAGCCCGGCCAATTCTTGCGCCGGGCGGACCAACAATTGTCCGGCGACTGTGTCGAGATGGACACGGTCATCGCCGACCAAAACGGCCCGCGGAACCTGTCCGGCGCGCCCGGCGAGAATCAGATCGAAGGCCAGCCGCGACTTGCCGGCGCCTGATGGCCCGCGGATCAGCACGGCGCGATCGCCCACCAGCACGGCGGAGGCATGCACGCTCGCGCCCGCCGTCATGGCGTGGGCAGCCTGACCACGAACCGCGCACCCGCCACGCTCGGCTTGCCGTCGGCGCCGGCCGGGCCGTGGCGGTTTTCCGCCCAGATCCGCCCATTGTGCGCTTCGATAATCTGCTTGGAGATCGATAGGCCGAGACCTGAGTTCTGGCCAAAGCCCTGATGGGGACGGTCGGTGTAGAAGCGCTCGAAGATGCGTTCCAGCGCATCCTCGCCGATGCCCGGTCCGTCGTCATCGACGATGATTTCGATCTCCGAGCGCGCGCGGCGGCAGGTGACGCGCACCTTCCCGCCGGGGGTGGAGAAGGATTGTGCATTGGACAGCAGGTTGGAGATCACCTGTCCGAGCCGGGAATCGTGGCCCGGGACCGAGAACGTATCGGTGGCGCCGCGGCCGTCGAAGCGCGCTTCGACCGCGACGTCGTGGCCGAGCCGGGTTTCGTTGGCGACCGAGGTCAGCGTCGTCAGCAGCCGGCGCAGATCGACCGGGGCCATGTCCTGGCGCTGCAATTCGGCATCGAGGCGGCTCGCATCTGAAATATCCGAGATCAGCCGGTCGAGCCGCTTGACGTCGTGCTCGATCACCTCGAGCAGGCGCGCGCGGCTGGTGTCGTTGCGTGCCAAAGGCAGCGTTTCCACCGCCGAGCGCAGCGAGGTCAGCGGATTCTTCAATTCATGGGCGACGTCGGCGGCGAACATCTCGATCGCCTCGATGCGGCTGTAGAGCGCGTTCGTCATGTCGCGCAGCGCGCCGGACAGATGGCCGATCTCGTCGCGGCGGCGGGTGAAATCGGGAATCTCGACGCGAGTCTGGATGCGCCGGCGGACACGCTCGGCGCCGTCGGCCAGCCGCCGCACCGGACCCGCGATCGTGCTCGCGAGCAAGAGCGACAGCACGATCATGACCGCGGAGGCCACGCCGCCGACCTTCAGGATCGCCAGCCGCTCGGCGGTCACCATCTGGTCGATGTCGTCGCCTTGCGTCGAGAGCATCAGCGCACCGTGTACGGCACGGAAGCGCTGCACGGGGACGGCGACCGAGACGATCACCTCGCCGCGGTCGTTGACGCGCACCATGCTGCTCTTGACGCCGTCGAGCGCCTGCACGATTTCCTGATAGCCCTTGCCGTTCTCCGGGCCCAGTTCGCGATAGAGCGGCAGGTCGCCGCGATTGAGCCAGGTGCGGGTCGCGATCAGCGCGCGTTCGACGAAGCCCGGCTTCTCCGTGGAAGGTGGCGGCAGTTCGAATCGCAATACGTCGCCGCGGCCATAGAGACTGCGGCTGTCGAGGATCATGCCGCCGTCGCCGCCATAGATGCGGGCGCGCGTCTTGGTCGGTGAGATCAGCCGCCGCAGCACCGGCGCGACCCGCTCCGGATTGATCGGAAAATCCAGCCCGGAAGATTCGTCCGGCGCGCCGTAGCTTTCGCCGGGCTTGAGATCGAGCAGCCGGTCCGGATCGATCGTGATGGTGTTGGTTTCGACGGTGGCGGAGGCGGCAATCGCGCCGGCGATGATTTCGGCCTGCACCAGAAGGCTCTGCGCCCGCGCATCGATCAGGCCGGCACGGAATTGCGAGAGATAAAGAATGCTCGCCACCAGCGCGACGAGGCCTGCCAGATTGAGCGAGACGATCCGGCGCGTGAGGCTGGAGAAGGAAAGCGCGAAGAAGAACTGCCCGGCCCGGCGCAACCAGCCGAGCGGTCGTCGCCAGCCCTTCTCGCCCGCATCATCCTCGGCAACGCGTTCCCGATCGAGGAGCTCCAAAGCATCCTCGTGGTTCAGGTTGGGATCGGGCTGCGTTCGATCTAGCAATGGCTGAACTGCCGGTTGTGATGCGCCGATTTCTAGCTCTACGCCTTTACGCCGAACGGGCGGACGTGTCAGTTAACACTTCCGCCCGAAAACGCAGATCAGGCTTCCTTGAAGCGATAGCCGACGCCATACAGCGTCTCGATCATCTCGAAATCGTCGTCGACCACCTTGAACTTCTTGCGCAGCCGCTTGATGTGGCTGTCGATGGTGCGGTCGTCGACATAGACCTGGTCGTCATAGGCCGCATCCATCAGCGCGTTGCGGCTCTTCACCACACCGGGCCGCGTGGCCAGCGCCTGCAGGATCAAGAACTCCGTCACCGTCAGCGTCACCGGCTCGTTCTTCCAGGTGCAAGTGTGACGCTCCGGGTCCATCCGCAACAGGCCGCGGTCCAGCGCGCGTGCATCCGGCTCCTTCGGAACGGCGGTCGGATCCTTGGGCTGGCCGCGGCGAAGCACGGCCTTGACCCGCTCGACCAAGAGGCGCTGCGAGAACGGCTTGCGGATGAAATCGTCGGCGCCCATCTTGAGGCCGAACAATTCGTCGATCTCTTCGTCTTTGGACGTTAAGAAGATCACCGGCAGATCGGACTTCTGCCGCAACCGGCGTAGCGTTTCCATGCCGTCCATGCGCGGCATCTTGATATCGAGGATCGCAAGGTCCGGCGGCGAGGTACGGAAGCCGTCCAGCGCCGAGGCACCATCCGTATAGGTCATGATGCGATAGCCTTCGGCTTCGAGCGCGATCGATACGGAAGTGAGAATGTTGCGGTCATCATCGACCAGGGCGATTGTGGGCATGAGCCTCTGCTTTCGAATAAGAGAGTGGCTTAAACGGCGGGCACTTGAGCCAGACGCCGCATAAATGGGCTTCGTACACAGTCAACGAGCAATGCAAGCTGGGCTGAAGTGTGACCGAGTTCCGCAAAACGCTCCCCCAAGGAGACGCGCGGCCCCCATATAGCACCCTGACCCGCTGAGAAAAGGCCCTTTTTGCAATAAGATGGCCGGAAAGGAACCATGCAGCCGACCGCAGATTTTGATGCTTCCAAACTGGCCCGATCGCTGCTTAGGCGTAGCCGGCAGGGCGCATTGGCCACGCTTATGCCCGAAAGTGGCGATCCCTATTGCTCGCGGGTGAACGTCGCTAGCCATGCCGATGCGTCGCCGATTCTGCTGCTTTCGCGGCTGGCGCTGCATACAAAAAACATCCTCAACGATGGCAGGGTATCGCTGATGCTGGACGAACGTGCCGCCGGCGATCCGCTGGAGGGCGCACGAATCATGCTTGCAGGAGGGGCCGAGGAGGCCCAAGGGGAAGCTGCGAAAATCCTGCGCCGGCGCTATCTTAACGCTCATCCATCGGCTGAAGCGTTTGTAGATTTCAAGGACTTCTCGTTCTTTCGGATCGTCCCATCAGGCCTGCATCTGGTCGCGGGTTTCGGCCGCATCATCGACCTCAGGCCCGAGCAGTTCATGACCGAGATCGACGATGCCGCCGATTTGCAGGAAGCCGAGCAAAACGCTGTCGAGCATATGAATGAGGATCACCGCGAGGCGATGAACCTCTACGCGACCAAACTGCTGGGCGCCGAGTCCGCGGACTGGCGCTGCACCGGTTGCGACCCCGACGGCATGGACATGCAGGCCGGCTCCGCGACGCTGCGGCTCGATTTCCCGGCACGGGTCACCAGCGCCATGGCGTTGCGCAAGATGCTCGTGCGGCTGGCGGGCGAGGCGCGGGGCAAGGGCTAACAAGAGTTAACGCTTGCCATCACGGAGCAACTACGCCGCACCGTCGAATTCATCGCCGATGACAGTAAGAAGATTCAGGCGCTGCTGCCGTAAATCGAAGCGATGGTGCAGTTCGCGGTCACGGGCGGAAAGCTTCGTCATGAAAACACGCTCCGCACGCTGAAATGTTCTGATGGTGCGACGCAGCAATTGCCGGCCGATCCAGTCAACGGCGGATGGTCGCGCAACCAAGAGGGCAAACCAGCGCAAAGCAGTGCAGCAAGCGATTGATACAAATCAACCTTCCGCGCTGGAATAAACCAAATCGCGTGGATCGGCTTGGCAAGCACGGCGTTCATCAATATAGGTCGCCGGACCGAGGCCGGCAGGCTATAATTCAGGGTCACCGCGACAGAGCGCGTCAAGCGACATGCGCGCGATTCGAGTAACGCGGGTTCGAGGAGGACTTTCTTCGTGCAAGAGACGGGTCTACGCAACGGTGCCTTCGGCGCCGACAAATTCGGCTTAAAAAATCTCAAGACGGTGCACTGGAATCTCGGCGCGCCGCAGCTTTATCAACATTCACTCACGGCCGGCGAGGCCGTGTTGTCGGCCGACGGCGCGCTCTGCGCGGACACCGGTGAATTCACCGGCCGCAGTCCCAAGGACAAGTTCACGGTGCGTGATGCGACCACCGACAAGAACATGTGGTGGGCCGGTAACCAGTCGATCACCTCGGAGCAGTTTGCTGCGCTCTATGCCGACTTCCTCAAGCATGCCGAAGGCATGACGCTGTATGCGCAGGATCTTTACGGCGGTGCCGATCCGAGCTTCCAGATCAAGACGCGCGTGTTCACCGAACTTGCCTGGCACTCGCTGTTCATCCGCACGCTCTTGATCCGCCCCGAGGCTCAAGCGCTGAAGGATTTCGTGCCTGAACTCACCATCATCGACCTGCCGAGCTTCCGCGCCGACCCCAAACGTCACGGCGTGCGCTCGGAGAACGTCGTCGCCATCGACTTCGCCCGCAAGATCGTCCTGATCGGCGGGTCTTATTATGCCGGCGAGATGAAGAAGTCGGTCTTCACCACGCTGAACTATTATCTGCCCGCCAAGGGCGTGCTGCCGATGCACTGCTCGGCCAATGTCGGACCCAAGGGCGACACCGCGATCTTCTTCGGCCTGTCCGGTACTGGAAAGACCACGCTGTCGGCCGATCCCAACCGCACGCTGATCGGCGACGACGAGCATGGCTGGGGCAGCGACGGCGTCTTCAACTTCGAAGGCGGCTGCTACGCCAAGTGCATCAAGCTGTCGAAGGAAGCCGAGCCGCAGATCTTCGCCGCCAGCAGCCGCTTCGGCGCCGTGCTCGAGAACGTGGTGCTCGACGAGAGCACCCGCGTACCTGACTTCGACGACGGCTCGAAGACCGAAAACACCCGTTCGGCCTACCCGCTCGATTTCATCCCGAACGCTTCGCGTACCGGCCGCGCCGGCCAGCCGAAAAACGTCGTGATGCTGGCCGCCGACGCGTTCGGCGTATTGCCTCCGATTGCAAAACTCTCGCCGGCGCAGGCGATGTATCATTTCCTGTCCGGCTATACCGCCAAGGTCGCCGGCACCGAGCGCGGTCTCGGCAATGAGCCGCAGCCGGAATTCTCCACCTGCTTCGGCTCGCCGTTCCTGCCGCTCGATCCGTCCGTCTACGGCAATATGCTGCGCGAACTGATCGCCAGGCACAACGTCGATTGCTGGCTGGTCAACACCGGCTGGACCGGCGGCAAATACGGCACCGGCAGCCGGATGCCGATCAAGGTGACGCGCGCGCTGCTGACCGCAGCGCTGGACGGTTCGTTGCGCAACGTCGAATTCCGAACCGACAAGTATTTCGGTTTTGCGGTGCCGACCGCGCTGCCGGGCGTGCCCAGCGAGATCCTCAATCCGGTCAACACCTGGAAGGACAAGGCCGAGTTCGACAAGACTGCGCGCGCACTGGTCGGCATGTTCCAGAAGAACTTTGCCAAGTTCGAAGCCCAGGTCGACGCCGAAATTCGCGCCGCCGCGCCGGATTTGAAACTCGCGGCGGAGTAAGGCTCAAACGCAGGCAACTGCTCCAAAGGGCGGCTTCATGGGCCGCCCTTTTTGCTTTTCCGACGAATTTGGCTGTTGTCCGGAAAGACCGCGTTGCTGGGCGTGCGGCGATCGGTGATCTGCAGGCCGAACAGGCTACTGATCAATTCGACCGCGACGCGCGCGGTGCGGCCGCGTTCGTCCAGGAACGGGTTGAGCTCGACGACGTCGACTGATCGCACCAGACCGGAATCGTGCAGCAGCTCCATGATGAGATGCGCTTCGCGATAGGTCGCGCCACCCGGTACCGTGGTGCCGACGCCGGGGGCGACCGCAGGATCGAGAAAATCGACGTCGAAGCTCAAATGCAGCACCCCGTTGCTCGCCCTGACGCGCTCGATCACGCGCCGGATCAGGACGGCGACGCCGAACTCGTCGATGGCGCGCATGTCGGCGATCGCGACGCGGCGGTCGAACACCAGCTTTTTCTCCAGCGGATCGATCGAGCGGATGCCGAACAGATCGAGCCGCTCGGGACCGATCGAGGCGCGGGGCACGTCGCCGAGCAGGCCCTCGAGGCCGTCTTCGCCGCAGAGAAAGGCCGCCGACATGCCGTGCATGTTGCCGGTCTCGGTCGTCTGCGGCGTGTTGTAATCGGCATGTGCATCGAGCCACAGCACGAACAACGGCCGGCCCTGTTCCTGCCAGTGCCGTGCGACGCCGTTCACCGATCCCATCGAGAGCGAGTGATCGCCGCCCATGAAGATCGGAACGGCGCCGGATCGCGCGAGCAAATACGAACGCTCGCTGAGCGCGCGGATCCAGGTTTTGATCACGTCGTAATATTTGGCGTTCGCCGGCGGCGGGCCCTCGGCGGGAGCAATGGCCGGCGTCAGCATATCGCCATGGTCTTCGACGACAAAACCAAGTTGATCGAGGATGCGGCCGATGCCTGCGGTGCGCAGCGCCGCCGGTCCCATCAGCGTGCCGGCCTGCGAGGCGCCGATCTCGAGGGGGACACCGAGCAGGGCGATGCGGGGAGCGTTGGCGTCGGACATGCAGGCAGCCTCGATCAAACTGTAGCGTGGGCAAAGCGAAGCGTGCCCACCATTCAATGCAATGATTGAATCGATGGTTGGCACGGCGCAAGTGCGCCTTTGCCCCTACAAGAGAGGTAAGGGCCCAATGTTCCGCTTAGGCCTTGAAATACGCGATTTGCGTCGTGGTCGCGAGCAGGCGGCCGGAGGGTGACCACAGCTCGCCGTTCTGATCGCCGTAACTCCGGTGGAATATCTTGGCGTCGGCCACCGCCAATATGTGCGTGATGTCCTCGGCCGCGAGATCGTCCGACGCGGTATGGAAGTACGTCGTCAGTGACACCGTGCCGAACGGGACCAGTTCCCGCCGCGCCAGAAATACTCGTCCGAAGAACGCATCCGACATCGACATCAGCGACAGCAAGTCAATCTTCCGCGGCGTGCGGTCGCCGATCCACTGTTTAGAGAACGCATCGAGCGGTGCCGTGGCAGGCGATCCGTACAAACTCGGCTCACCCTCGACGAAGCGGAAATCATACTGGTGCGTCCAGGTCATCGGCGTGTTCGGAAACGAACGCGCCTGCTCGAACGGCGTGGCGCCCGGAAATCTTGCCTGCTGGTGCGACCAGGACGGACGGCGCTCGGCGAACACGGCGGTTGCCAGCGTCGCAACATCGCCGCCGCCTTGCGTCATCTCCACGCACCAATGCTGGCTCGAACGGTTGGCCTTGACCAGGCGCACGTCGAGATCGAAGCCGCCTTCGGCGACCGGCGCGCAGAAATTCACCGTGACCGACAACGGATCGCCTGCGCGCTGCGGATGCTCCATCAGCGCGCGCAGGATGGTGGCGGCTGTGCAGCCGCCGAACGGGCCGACAAAGGCCCAGTAATCCGGGCTGGTCTTGCCTTGCCAGCAACTGTCACCGGCGGTGACTCGCGTCGCATCATCGAAGAGGTGTGGGGCTTTTGTCAGCATGGATACTTTCGATTTTCAAAGGCGACAGCCTTGCCGCAAGTGCCGTCATTGCGAGCGGAGCGAAGCAATCCATCGCGCCGCAAGCGGAGGAATGGATTGCTTCGTCGCTTGCGCTCCTCGCAATGACGTGGACGTAGTATCGCGACTATCCGGTCGAATTCAATGACGTCTGAGGTAATGGTTCCCGTGCCCCGGGATTTACCGCGTCGCCCCGCGCTGCGCGCTTGTTTCCGGCACGGCCGACGTCGCGCGCACCGGCACGTTCCAGATATCCTCGGCATATTCGCGGATGGTGCGGTCGGAGGAGAACCACGGCATCCGCGCCACGTTGAGGATCGAGGCGCGGGTCCAGGCCGGCACCACCTGCCAGCGCGCGTCGATGCCGCGCTGCGCCGTGTAATAGGAATCGAAATCGGCCGAGACCATGTAGTGGTCGAGATAGCGCAGCGCGTGGCTGATCGAGGCGAAACGGGCGCGATCGTCAGGCGAGAACGCGCCGCTCTCGATTGCCGTAATGGCCCGCGCCAGCCGCGGCGAGCGGCTGATCACATCGGTCGCATCCAGGCCCTGCTTGCGCCGGATCATGACGTCGCCGGCCTCCATGCCGAAGATTGCGATATTCTCCGCGCCGACATGGTCGCGGATTTCGATATTGGCGCCGTCGAGCGTGCCGATCGTCAGTGCGCCGTTCAGCGCCAGCTTCATGTTACCGGTACCGGAGGCTTCCATGCCGGCGGTCGAAATCTGTTCGGATAGATCGGCGGCCGGAATGATCACTTCGGCGAGGCTGACATTGTAGTCGGCCAGAAAGACGACCTTCAGCCTTCCTGCGACGTCAGCGTCGTTGTTGACGACTTCGGCGACATCGTTGATCAGCTTGATGATCAGCTTGGCGTAGCGATAGCTCGCCGCCGCCTTGCCGGCGAAGATTTTTACGCGCGGCACCCAGTCGCGCTGCGGCTCGTCCTTGATCGCCTGGTACAGCGCAATGGTCTCGACGACATTGAGCAATTGCCGCTTGTATTCGTGGATGCGCTTGATCTGGATGTCGAACAATGCCGACGGATCGATCTTGACGCCAAGGCGCTCGTTGATGAGCCGCGCCAGCGCCACCTTGTTGTGATGCTTGACCTCGCGAAAGCGCTGCTGGAACGCGTTGTCGCTGGCGTGGGCCTCGAGGCGCTCGAACAGCGAGAAGTCGTCGAGCACGGCCTCGCCGCAGACCTCGCGCATAAGCCCGGTGAGCTTCGGATTGGCCAGCATCAGCCAACGGCGGAAGGTGATGCCGTTGGTCTTGTTGGTGATGCGGCCGGGATAGAGATGATTGAGATCGTGGAACACGGTCTCCTTCATCAGGTCGGAGTGCATCGCCGACACGCCGTTGATGCGGTGCGAGCCGACGAAGGCGAGCTGCCCCATCCGCACCCGGCGGCCGGACTTCTCATCGATCAGCGACACCGACGCGCGATATTCGATGTCGCCGGGGCAGCGCTGATCGGCCAGCGCCAGATGCGCAGCGTTGATGCGGTAGATGATTTCGAGATGCCGCGGCAGCAGCCGCTCGAACAGTTCGACCGGCCATGTCTCCAGCGCTTCCGGCAGCAGCGTGTGATTGGTGTAGGAAAATGTGGCCACCGTGATCTTCCACGCCTCGTCCCAGCGGAAATTGTGCAGATCGACCAGGATGCGCATCAGCTCGGTGACGGCGAGGCTCGGATGGGTGTCGTTGAGCTGCACCGCGACCTTCATTGCCAAATTGCGCAACTGCCCGTCCGAGGCGAGGTGCCGCTTGACCAGGTCCTGCAGCGAGGCCGAGACGAAGAAATATTCCTGCCGTAGCCGCAGTTCGCGCCCCGCGGGGCTCTCGTCGTTCGGGTAGAGGAATTTGCAGATCGATTCCGCGCGCGCTTCCTCGGCGACGGCGCCGAGGTAGTCGCCGGTGTTGAAGACGTCGAGCCGCAAGGGATCGGGCGAGCGCGCCGACCATAGCCGCAGCGCGTTGACGTGCTGGCCGCGCCAGCCCACGATCGGCGTGTCATAGGCGACGGCCTGCACGGTTTCCGCCGGCCGCCACGTCGCGCGGTCGCGCCCGTGGTCGTCGACGTGATCGACATAGCCGCCGAAATGAACGTGATAGACCACCTCTGCCCGCAGGAATTCCCAGGGGTTGCCGAAGCTCAGCCATTCGTCCGGATATTCCTGCTGCCAGCCTTGCGAAATGATCTGGCGGAACAGGCCGAAATCGTAGCGGATGCCGTAGCCGATAGCGGGAACGGCCAGCGTCGCCATGCTTTCCATGAAGCATGCCGCCAGCCGTCCGAGACCGCCATTGCCGAGCGCGGCATCCGGCTCGCATTTGCGCAAATCATCCAGGTCGACGCCGAGATCGCCAAGCGCCGCCTCGAACACCGGCAAGAGGCCCATATTGTTCAGCGCGTCGGTGAATAGCCGGCCGATCAGGAATTCGAGCGAGAGGTAGTAGACCCGTTTGCTGCCCGTGTCGTAGCTCTCCTTTTCGGCCGTCAGCCAGCTGTGCACGATGCGGTCGCGCAGCGCCAGCGCCGCGGCCTTGTACCAGTCGCGACGCGTCGCCATGCCGGCGTCCTTGCCGATCGCAAGGCGCAGCTTGGCGAGGATGGCGCCCTTGATCTCGGCGAGCGCGAGCTCGTCGACCGGCTGGCCAAGTGCCGGATAGTTCCCTGCGATTTGTTCCTGCAACACGTCGATCCCTGCATTGAGACTCACAACATAGGCGTCTTGTCCGATAATCGAAACGCCGGAGAACGCCGGAGTATGTTGTGCACTGCGCTGGTATGAATTTATGCAAGGACCGGGCCGATTTCGCGGCACCGGCGGCCGGCTTTTGGTGTTATAATTCCATACCAAAGTACAGGGATCGCTGGGCTTGGTGGGTAGATGCCGATTGGGGTTCAAGGAATCGCGTGCCAGCAGAACGGGGAGGGCCTGTCATGAGATTGACGATCGAGATCGCTGCCGCCGCGTTGTTGATGGTCTGCATCAGCGCCACCAGCGCCGCCTTTGCCGCGGGCAAGACCGGCAGAAGTGCGGACGGCGTAAGCTGCTCGTTCAGCGTCGCAAAGGGCGCTTCACCAGAAGCGCGTTGTGCCGCGATCAAGCGGCAGTGCGGCGGAAAATTCTACGCCAATTATTGCGGCGACAAGCTGTTGTCGGCGATGTGAAGGATTGAGTTGCGGATGGTTCATACCATCGCGCGATCCCAAGGTTCTCGCGTCGGCCACTTCCAGCAACAGCGTCCGGATCTGGCTGGCTCGCGCCCCGTCCATGATTCTCGATTCCGCGGCAACCGGATAGGCGAAATTTCGGCACGAAGCTGGAACAAATTAAGAACACTTTAGCAAGTCTTTGATATATCATTGTGATTCGGCGCGATGCCGACACAACATCTATGGTCTATCAGTCTCTGCGAGGACGACATGTCCACCATCGCTTTCGATCAGTTCGCTCTCACCCGCATCGCCGATTTCGCGCGCTCATTGTCGCGTCTGCATCAGGCCTCGCGTCGCCAGCTCGTCGACGACGACGCGATCGACCGCGAATTCAACGCGGTCTGCATGTCGGTGTGGGGCTACACCACGGACGATTTCAGCGACGAACTGTTTTCGATCGAGGATCACGCCTTTCTCGATTCGCTGGATGAGGCGCAGGCGCGGATTTTTGCAGCCCAAGCAGGCTACGATCTCGTCGACGACCAGGGCATGCTGACGGACTGGTGGGGCTATTGCTGGATGATTCTCGCCGAGAAGCGCGGCCTGCTGACGCCGGAAAACCGCGCCGCGGCGCGTGCGGCGATCGAAGAAAAATATCTGTCGGCGCCGAACGTGATCGGCGTCATCGTCGGGCGGTAGTGCTGGCGTCAGCTATGTGAATGCTGCGAGGCCGGCGCCCACGCTACTTTGCATGGGGTTGTTTTCGCAATTTTGAGTTTGGGCCCTGCGGTGTACTGCGGGTGCCCTATCGCCCTTCCGCCCGCTTCGCCGCTTTCGGCGCGGCCGTCTTCGGGATCGAGGCGGTCGGCAGTTCGTCGTCGCGCCGTGCTTCGGGCAGCGGCGCGGTGCCGGCGACCATCTCGGCGCTGACTGGCGCGACCTTCATTTCGCCGAGCCGGGCGCGGACATCCGCCGTGAGGCCGGGATAGGAGGCGACCGGCGTGAACTCCGCCGTGTGGTCGGCGCCCAGGCGCACGCCGGTATAGGCCACCAGGCCGTCGGTGGTGGCGACGACATCGCCGGAGCGCAGCGAGGTATCGAGCGTGAGATCGACCGGCGCAAGCCCGGACGGGCTTCGGCCGTTGCAGGTGCAGTCGGCGCTCAGCGCCTTGCGATAGGCGTAGGCGTTCTCGCTGTCGGCATAGCGCTCGCCGTTACTGGCGGTCGCGTGATCGATGTTGCTGCCGTAAAACACCTTGGTGACGCTGGCCGGGCAGAACGCCTGGCAGGTCTGCACCGGCGAGGCGGTGCCGCGCATGGTCAGCGGAAAATATTTGCCGTCGCAGCTTCGGACGCAAAACGCTGGGCCGGAGCCGGCCACGCGCGGGGCCGGGGCGGGCGCTGATGGCTGCTGATTGAGGCCGAACGGATCGGCGAAGAAATTGGCTTGCGGTGACGCTTGCCGCGTCTGCTGCTTCTGCGCGCCGCCGAACAGGAAATCGAACAGGCCTTCGGCGGAAACGCTGCCGGGCGCGAGCAGGAGAGCGCCCGAAAGGATCGCTGCGGCAACAAACCTCGCGCGGCGCCGCATGCGCGAAAAAGCCAACTCTGTACGCAACGCCAACTCCACCCAACGCAACAAACGCGCTGAAGCGCGACGGCTTCAGTTCGGGTAACCTTAACGGCGGATGGTAAATGAGTGATGAGCGGGGGTGGGGAAGACCTATTCACCCCTTCAAAAATTCACCCGCCTTGTACAGCGAACGAAACTCAAGCCCTGCCTCGGCAAAGGCTTCGGTCGCGCCTTCCTCGCGGTCTACCATCGTAAGCACGAGCACGACCTCGCCGCCGGCTTCGCGCACGGCCTCGACCGCCTTCAACGCCGAGCCGCCTGTGGTGGTGACGTCCTCCACGATCACGATACGCTTGCCCTGCAAGGTCTCGCCCTTGGCCAGCCCCTCGACCGCGAGGCGGGCGCCATGTTCCTTCGGCTTCTTGCGCACGAAGAAGGCGGCGATCGGGTGGCCCTTGATCCAGGAGAGCTGCGCGATCGCGCCCGCCAGTGGGACCGCGCCCATCTCCAGCCCGCCGACGAAATCGAGATTGTCGTCCTTCAGCGCCTCATAGGTCAGTTCCGCCAACAGTGCCGCACCTTCGGGGTCGAGCATGGTCGGCTTGAGGTTGAAGTAGAAGTCGCTCTTGCGGCCCGAGGCCAACGTGATCTCGCCGCGGCCGAACGAGCGCTTGCGGATGATCTCGGCGAGGCGGGCGCGGGAGGCTGATTTGGACAAGACGGTTTCCCCGAAGGTTTCAGGCGGGCGCAATCTATCGGCGCTGCTGGGCAGATTCTAGCGCCGATCCGACGCCGTCAACAGGGCACAATGTCGTCTCGGCCATCGGGTCGGCGCACCGCGCAGCCCGATGACAGGCTCCAGCGGATGACCCCGTATTCCGCAGCGGCGGTTGTAACGCCCTGAAGTTCCGGGGTACTGGATACCCCGCTTGTCGCCTTCGCTAAAGCTCCGGCGGACCCATTATCGCAAACCCCGGCGGAGCCTTGGCGGAGACGGGTCGCGGGGATGACAAAAAATGACGATCGAACTGCACACCTGGAACACGCCGAACGGCCGCAAGATCTCGGTTGCGCTGGAGGAAATGGGGCTGCCCTACAAGGTGATCCCGGTGAACATCACCAAGGGCGAGCAGATGGCGCCTGCCTTTCTCAAGCTCAGCCCGAACAACAAGATCCCGGCGATCGTCGATCCCGACGGTCCCGGCGGTAAGCCGGTCGGCATCTTCGAATCCGGTGCGATCCTGCTTTATCTCGGCGAGAAGACCGGCAAGTTCCTGCCCAAGCCGCTGGCCGAGCGTATCCCGGTCTATGAGTGGCTGATGTGGCAGATGGGCGGCTTTGGTCCGATGCCCGGGCAGGTGCATCATTTCATCGCGCTGGAGAACGAAACCGACCGCGCCTACGGCCTCAAACGCTTCATGGCCGAAACCCGCCGGCTCTACGGCGTCCTCGACCGCAGGCTCGAGGGCCGGGAGTTCGTCGCCGATGCCTTGTCGGTCGCCGACTTCGCCATCCTGGGCTGGGCCTGGCGCCATCCGCGTCACAAGGTGGAGCTGAAGGATTTTCCGAACGTCGAGCGCTGGTACAACGCGATGATGGCCCGCCCGGCGACCAAGCGCGGCATGGAAGCCAAGCTGGATTGATACGCGCTGTCCCGACCTACCATTGTCGTCGCCCGGCCTTGTGCGCAATTGCGTACAAGGCCGGGCGATGACGGCCGGAGCTCACGCCTTTTTCGCCTCGAACGCCATCTTCACCGCAAGCCCGGCCAGCACCGTTCCCATCAGCCAGCGCTGCAGCAACAGCCACGTCGGACGCGAGCCGAGAAACATTGCGATCGATCCGGCGGCAAGTGCGATCACTGCGTTGACGCTGACGCTGATCACGATCTGGATCGCGCCGAGCGCCAGCGACTGCGTCAGCACGCTTCCCACCGTAGGGTCGATGAACTGCGGCAGCAGCGCCAGATACAGCATCGCGATCTTCGGATTAAGCAGATTGGTGACGAAGCCCATCGCAAACAATTTGCGCGGGCCGTCGACTTGCAGCTTCTTCACCTGAAACGGCGAACGCCCGTTCGGCTTCAGCGCCTGCCACGCCAGCCACAGCAGATAGGCAGCGCCGGCAAACCGCAACGCGTCGTAAGCATAGGGCACTGCGAACAACAGCGCCGTGATCCCGAACGCCGCGCACAGCATGTAAAACACAAACCCGAGCGCGACGCCGCCCAGCGACACGATCCCGGCCGCCGGCCCTTGCGTGATCGAGCGCGAGATCAGGTAGATCATGTTCGGCCCCGGCGTCAGCACCATGCCGAGCGAGACCAGGGCGAAACCGAGCAGGGTAGGGAGATGAGGCATGGGGGGACCCGCGGCGAGGAATGCGCACGTTTCTAACGTGCGAGCCGCGGCGATGTCATTTCGTATATTGCTCCGAGGACATTTCTATGGAGCTGCATCGGCGGTGCGCTCCCTCTCCCGCGTGCGGGGAGGGCTGGGGTGGGGGTGTCGCCGCATAAGAGATGTCAGAGTTCGCGGAGAGAACCCCCACCCGCCGCGCTCACGCGCGTCGACCTAAGAGCGAGCTTCGCTCGTCTCGACCCCGCAAGCGGGAGAGGTAAGAATCAATGCGCCTCATCCCAGTTATTCGCCGCCCGAGCATCCACCTGCAGCGGCACAGACAGCGCCCCCGCCGGGAACGGCGCGTCCTGCATGACGTGCTGCACGACCGGCAGCGTCGCCGCCACTTCGTCGTCCGGCACCTCGAAGATCAGCTCGTCATGCACCTGCAACAGCATCTGCGCCGACAGCTTTTTCTCCGCCAGCGCGTCCTCCATGCGGATCATGGCGCGGCGGATGATGTCGGCGGCGGTGCCTTGCAGGCGCGCGTTGATTGCGGCGCGCTCGTTGAAGGAGCGGACCGAGGCGTTGGAGGCCTTTATGTCGGGGTAGTGCATCTTCCGGCCAAATAGCGTCGTGACGTAGCCGTTGGTGCGGCAGAAATCCCGCGTCTCGTCCATGTAAGCGCGGATGCCCGGGAAGCGCTCAAAATACTTCTTGATGTAGGCGGAGGCTTCCTCGCGGGCAATGCCGAGCTGGTTGGCAAGGCCGAATGCCGAGATGCCATAGATGATGCCGAAATTGATCGCCTTCGCGCGCCGCCGCACTTCGCCCGGCATGTCCTTGATCGGCACGCCGAACATTTCGGACGCCGTCATGGCGTGAATGTCGAGCCCGTCGCGGAACGCCTGCTTCAAAACGGGGATGTCCGCAATTTCGGCCAACAGCCGCAATTCGATCTGCGAATAGTCCGCCGACACCAGCTTGTGCCCGGGCGTCGCGATGAAGGCGCGGCGGATCTTGCGGCCGTCCTCGGTGCGAACCGGAATGTTCTGCAGGTTTGGTTCGTTGGATGACAGCCGCCCCGTGGTGGTCGCGGCCAGCGCGTAGGTCGTGTGCACGCGGTGGGTCTGCGGGTGCACGTAATTCGGCAGCGCGTCGGTATAGGTCGATTTCAGTTTCGAGACCTGCCGCCACTCCAGAATTTTCTTCGGGAATTCATGACCCTGCTCGGCGAGTTCGTCGAGAATCTGCGCCGACGTCGACCACGCCCCGGTCTTGGTCTTGGTGCCGCCGGGGATGCCCATCTTGCCGAAGATGATGTCGCCGATCTGTTTGGGGCTGCCGACATTGATCGGCTCGCCGGCGATCTCCTGCAACTCGGCCTCGACGCGCGCCGCGGTCTGGGCGAAATCGCCCGACAACCGCGACAGCACCTGGCGGTCAATCGAAATGCCGCGCCGCTCCATCCGCGCCAGCACGGTGACCAGCGGCCGCTCCAGGGTCTCGTAGACCGTCATCATGTGCTCCGCGGCAAGCCGCGGTTTGAGCACGCGATGCAGCCGCAGGATCACGTCGGCGCTTTCGGCTGAATAGACGACCGCCTTGTCGATCGCGACCTGGTCGAAGGTCAGCTTGTTCTTGCCGTTGCCGATTAGCTCGCTTTCGCTCGTGACGGCATGGCCAAACCAACGTTCGGCGAGCGACCCCAGCGCATGTGAATTGCGTCCGGCGTCGAGCGCGTACGACATCAATTGCGCGTCGTCGACGTTGCCCAGGGTGACGCCGTGCTGCGCCAGCATCACGGCGCTGAACTTGATGTCGAAGCCGATCTTGAGAATGCCCGGCGATTCCAACAGCGGCTGCAGCGCCGCCAGCGCCTCGGCGGCCGTGATCTGGTCCGGCGCGAGGCCGGCGTCAAACAAGCCTGCGCCGCCGCCGGATTGCTTGTGCGTGAGTGGAATATAGCAGGCGTCGTTTGGCGCCAGCGCCAGCGCGATGCCGCAGATGTCGGCCTGCATTGGATCGTCCGAGCTCGCCTTGGCGACGATCGCAAACGTGCCGGCGTCATAGGCCCGCGCAACCCAGGCATTGAGCTCATCGAACGTGCGGATGGTCTGGTACTTGGTCCGATCGACCGGCAGTTTTCGCACGGCCTCCGCGCGGGCTGCCGCCAGCGAAATCGGCGTCCCCTTGTGGCTCGCCGCCTTGTCTTGCTTGTCGCCGCCGGTCTTGCCCGGTGCGGTGGCAGCCTTGCCTGCGGGCGGGCTATCCAACGTCGCGCCTTCATAGCCCTCCGGCTTCTTGCCCGATGGCGGCACCGCGAACACACTGGCGCCGCTCTTGTTGCCTGCATCCGGCTCGATATCGGCGGGATCGATCTGCGAATATTCGGCGACACGGCGGGTAAGGGTGGAGAATTCCATCGCCTTGAGGAAGGCGATCAGCTTGCGCGCATCCGGCTCGTGCACGGCAAGGTCATCGAGCGGCACTTCGAGATCGACCTTGTCGTCGAGCAGCACCAATTGCCGCGAGATCCGCGCCTTCTCGGCGTTCTCGAGCAGTGCCTCGCGCCGTTTCGGCTGTTTGATCTCGCCGGCCCGGAACAGCAATTGTTCGAGGTCGCCATATTCGATGATCAGTTGCGCGGCGGTCTTGACGCCAATGCCGGGCACGCCGGGAACGTTGTCGGTGGAATCGCCGGCCAGCGCTTGCACCTCGACGACTTTCTCAGGCGGTACGCCGAATTTCTCGATCACCTCAGGGATGCCGATGCGGCGGTCCTTCATGGTGTCGTACATGGTGACGCAATCGGTCACGAGCTGCATCAGGTCCTTGTCCGAGGACACGATGGTGGCGGTGGCGCCGCGCTCGCAGGCGATGCGGACATAGGTCGCGATCAGATCATCGGCCTCGAAGCCGACCTGTTCCAGGCACGGCAGATCGAACGCCCGCACCGCCTCGCGGATCAGCGCGAATTGCGGGATCAGATCGTCCGGCGCCGCTGTCCGGTGCGCCTTGTAATCGGGATAGAGCTTGTTGCGGAACGTGATTTCCGACTTGTCGAACACGACCGCCAGATGCGTCGGCCGGTTATCCTCGGGCATCTCGCGCAACAGCTTCCACAGCATGTTGCAGAAGCCGAGCACGGCATTGACCTGCAGCCCGTCGGATTTGCGGTTCAGCGGCGGCAGCGCGTGGTAGGCGCGGAAAATGTAGCCGGAACCGTCGACCAGGAAGACATGGTCGCCCTTGGCAGGGGCTTTGGCGGGCGCCTTGGCAGGCGCTTTGGCGGGAGCGGGTTTCGCGGCTTTGGGGGCTGATTTCGGCATGGCCGAAATTTAGGGATTTTTGCGCGGATTGACAGCCTTGACGGGCGGTAATTTGGGATTGCCGCACAGCCAATTTTCGTTGTCCCTGCGCACGCAGGGACCCATAATCCCGGAGAGTAGTTTTGTACTGGGCCGGGGCGATAGCCGATGTAACCGCGGGGAGCGGTGGTTATGGGGCCTGCGTGCGCAGGGGACGACGATAGAGATTACTCCGCCGGCTGCAGCGCCGGTGCGGTTTTTTTCGGCACGATCCAGAACGCGGCCGGGCGCTCGAACAGGAAGTTCGCCCGCAGCGCCAGTGCCAGGCGCCAGATCACCACCGCTCCGGCGACGCCTGCAACCGTCACGATCAGCGAGACCATCCCGATATCAGCGATCAGGCCGGTCTTCAAAAGCAGCGTTCGGGTCACCGCCATCGGTAGGAAGAAGGCGAGATAGATGACGATGGAATGCTCGCCGCAATAGCGCAGGAAATTCAGCCACTGCATGCGCGCCAGCAGCGTGCCCATGACGATGATGGCGCCGGCGCCCGCAAAGCCGAGCGCCAGTGAAACGAGCGGCCATTCGTCAAAGCCGGATACGACCAGCGCGCCGTTGACGAGCGTCCACAACGCGACGCCCACGAGTGCGAGGGCCGGGCGCGCCCGCGCGCGGTCCGACAACGCGAACACGTAGTTGGCGAACAGGTAGCCGGAATAGAAATAGACGAAACGCCCGCAGAATTCGTCGATCACGGTCCAGCCGGTCGTGATATGCGCCATCTCGAGCGCCGCGGCCGCGAGCCAGATCGCGAGCGGCGGGACGCCACGCAACAATTTTGTGACAACGAAGAATACCGGCAACAAATAAATGAACCACAGCGTGCCGAACGGCTCGATGAAGGATTCCAGATACATGAATCCGACATGCCGCCAACCCGATTCAGCGGCGAAGCCAGGAGCCTTGAAGCCGAACTGGATCGTCACCCACAGCACATAGAAATAAGCGAAGTGCAGGACCTTGCGGTCGAGATAGGTGCGCCAGTCACGGTCGATGACAACGGCAAGAAACAGGCCCGAAATCAGGAAGAAATCCGGCATCCGGAACGGTTTTGCGAACATCACGAACGCATGCATGAAGCCGCTCTGGCCGGCCGCCGCTTCGACCCCCAGCACCGAATGCATCATCACCACCATGATGATGCAGATGCCCTTGGCGTAGTCCACCCAGTCGATGCGGGTGGAGCGTTCCGTGACGGCGGATGTACCGTTTGAAGTCATCGGTGTCCCTTTTCGGCGCGAGGCGGCCGCATCTTCGGCCCGATCCGTTGCTTTCTTCTTTATCCATACAAAGCACATGCCGGGATCGGGCGCTTTTTCCGGTTTCCCCCTTTGGTGAAAAATGCTCTAAGACGCCCGCAAAATCGGGATTGGCGTTAACCATCAAATACGGATTGTTTTCATGCGAATCGCCATGATTGGCACGGGCTATGTGGGGCTGGTATCCGGCGCCTGCTTTGCCGATTTCGGCCACCAGGTCACCTGCGTGGACAAGGACGCCGGCAAGATCGAAGCCCTGCGCCGAGGTGAGATCCCGATTTTCGAGCCCGGGCTCGACGCGCTGGTGGCCTCCAACGTCAGGGCCAAGCGGCTGGATTTCACCACCGACCTGAGCGCGCCGGTGGCGGAAGCCGACGCCGTGTTCATCGCCGTCGGAACGCCCTCGCGGCGTGGCGACGGCCATGCCGACCTCACCTACGTCTACAGCGCTGCGCGCGAGATCGCAGCCGCGCTGTCCGGCTTCACCGTGGTGGTCACCAAATCGACCGTGCCGGTCGGCACAGGCGATGAGGTCGAACGATTGATCCGCGAGGCCAATCCGTCGGCCGACGTCGTGGTCGCCTCCAATCCGGAATTTTTGCGCGAGGGCGCCGCGATCCGCGACTTCAAATTCCCCGACCGAATCGTGGTCGGGACCGACGACGAACGCGGGCGCAAGGTGCTGGGCGACGTCTACCGGCCGCTGTCGCTCAACCAGGCGCCGTTGATGTTCACGGCGCGGCGCACCGCCGAACTGATCAAATACGCGGCCAACGCGTTCCTCGCCACCAAGATCACCTTCATCAACGAGATTGCCGATCTCTCGGAAAAAGTCGGCGCCGACGTGCAGCAAGTCGCGCGCGGCATCGGGCTCGACAACCGCATTGGCTCAAAATTCCTGCATGCCGGTCCGGGCTTCGGCGGCTCCTGCTTTCCGAAGGATACCCGCGCGCTGGTCAAGATCGCCCAGGACCATGACGTGCAGCTCCGCATCGTCGAGGCCGTGCTCGGCGTCAACGACATCAGAAAGCGGGCGATGGCGCGCAAGGTTTCCAACGCAACCGGCGGCCTGCGCGGCAAGACGGTGGCGGTGCTCGGCCTCACCTTCAAACCCGATACCGACGACATGCGCGAGGCGCCGTCGATCCCGCTGGTGACAGGTCTCCTCGACATGGGCGCCAAGGTGCGCGCACACGATCCGGTTGGCATGGAGCAGGCGAAGAAGGAATTGCCCGAGATCGAATATTGCACCGACCCCTACGAATGCGCGCGCGGCGCCGATGCGCTGGTGATCGTCACCGAGTGGGTCCAGTTCCGTGCGCTTGATCTGGAGCGCCTGAAGAATGAAATGGCGCAGCCCGTGGTGGTCGACCTGCGCAACATCTATCGCCCCGAGGACATGGCCGCGCAGGGCTTCACGTATGAGAGTGTCGGACGGGCGCCTGAGCCGAAGGTGTAGCCGCAACCACAGTTGTCATACCCTGCGCAGGCGGGGTACCCAGTACGCACGATCTTCGTAATCAGTAGCGTCTGCGTTTATGGATCATCCGCCCCAGTGCGCAATCGCGCACAAGGCGGGTGATGACGGATGAGAGATATTGCCTCTTACCTTCGACACGCCCCTGCCGATCGACGCGGTGCTCGACGAACTCGGGCGTACGCTCGCGGCCAACAACGCGGCGGTGCTGGTGGCGCCTCCGGGGGCCGGCAAAACCACGCGGGTGCCGCTGGCGCTGCTCGATGCGCCCTGGCTGAAGGACAAGAAGGTCATCATGCTGGAGCCGCGGCGGATCGCGGCGCGGGCCAGCGCCGAACGAATGGCGCGGACGCTCGGCGAGCGGGCAGGAGAGACCGTCGGCTATCGCGTCCGCTTCGGCTCCAAGATCTCGCGCGCGACCCGGATCGAGGTGGTCACCGAGGGAATCTTTTCACGCCAGATTCTCGATGATCCCGAGTTGAACGGCGTTGCTGCCGTGCTGTTCGATGAATTTCACGAGCGTTCGCTCGACGCCGATCTGGGGCTCGCGCTCGCCCGCGATGCGCAGACCGGCCTGCGCGAGGACCTGCGCATCCTCGTGATGTCGGCGACACTCGACGGCGCAAGGGTCGGCAAGTTGCTCGGCGACGCGCCTGTCGTTGCCAGCGAAGGTCGCGCTTTTCCGGTGGAGACGCGCTATCTCGGCCGCAAGGCCGATGCGCCGATCGAGCGGCAGATGGCGGATGCGATCGCGACCGCGCTGCGTGCCGATCCCGGCTCGGTGCTGGCGTTTCTGCCGGGCGCTGCCGAAATCCGCCGGACGCAGAATTTTCTCGCCGAGCGGGTTCATGACGCGAGCGTCGAGATCGTGCCGCTGTTCGGCGCGCTGGAGGCCGCCGTGCAGGACCGCGCCATCGCGCCGGCACCGAAGGGGCAACGCAAAGTCGTGCTGGCGACTTCGATCGCCGAGACCTCGCTCACCATCGAGGGCGTCCGCATCGTCGTCGATTCCGGCCTGGCGCGGGTGCCGCGTTACGAGCCCGATATAGGCCTGACGCGGCTGGAGACCGTGCGCGCCTCGCGCGCCGCGGTCGACCAGCGCCGCGGCCGCGCCGGCCGCACCGAGCCCGGCGTGTGCTACCGGCTGTGGGACGAGCCGCAGACGGCGTCGCTTGCCGCCTACACCCAGCCCGAAATTCTTTCGGCCGATCTATCCTCGCTGGTGCTCGATCTCGCGCAATGGGGCGTCCGCGATCCGGCGACGCTGGCGTTTCTCGATCTCCCGCCGGCGCCGGCGTTGAAGGAAGCGGGCAGCCTGCTTCTCGAACTCGGCGCTCTCGATGGCGACGGCCGCATCACCGCAGAGGGCAAGAGCCTGCGTGCGCTGGCGCTGCCGCCGCGGCTGGCGCGCATGATCGTGGATTCGCACCGGCTAGGCGCGGGCGAAGAGGCCGCCGAAATCGCCGCTGTTCTCACCGAGCGCGGCCTCGGCGGCGACAGCGTCGATCTCGATGTCAGGCTCGATCAGTTCCGCCGCGACCGCTCGCCGCGTGCTTCCAGCGCGCGTAGCCTCGCACAGCGCTGGGCCCAGCAGGTGGCGGCGACGGAGCGCGCCAACGAGTCGGCTCTCTCTTCTCCCTCCCCCCTTTCGGGGGAGGGCCGGGGAGAGGGGGCCACACGGGCAGTCTTTCCTGCGGCAACCCCCTTCCCCCGCCCCTCCCCGCAAGGGGGAGGGGAGCCCGGGCAGTCTCGCGTCCCTAACGCCGAACTTTCAACAGGCGTCATGCTCGCACTCGCCTTTCCCGATCGGGTCGCCCGCAACCGCGGCAACGGCAGTTTCGTGCTCGCCAACGGCCGTGGCGCCGCCGTCGAGCAAACCTCGTCGCTGGCGCGCGCGCCCTATATCGCGGTCGCCGAACTGACCGGCACCGCAGCCCAGGGACGCATTCTGCTGGCAGCACCGATCGCCCAAGGAGACATTGAATCGCATTTCGCCGATCAGATCGAAAGCACCGAAGAGATTTCGTTCGATCGCGGCGCGATGGCGCTGCGTGCGCGCCGCAAGCGGACGCTGCACGCAATCACGCTGTCGGAAGCGCCGATGGCGCTGTCGCCGTCGGCAGAGACCGCACGCATCTTCGCTGCGGGCTTGGTCGCCGCCGGACTCGATAAGCTGCCGTGGTCGAAATCCCTGAAGCAATGGCGCGACCGCGTGATGTTCCTGCGCAAGGCGGAAGGTGAGAGCTGGCCCGATCTGTCGGATGCTGCGCTGGCAGCCGAAGCCGAAAACTGGCTGGTGCCCGCGCTCTACGACAAGACCTCGCTGAAGGATTTTTTCCCCGGCGATCTCTCAGATGCGCTGATGACGCTGTTGCCATGGGAATTGCGCGCGCGGCTGGAGCGCGAGGCGCCGACGCATTTCGAGGCTCCGACCGGCACCATGCTCGCGATCGACTACGAGGCCGAGCAGGGCCCGACCATCGCTGTGCGCCTGCAGGAACTGTTCGGGCTCAACACCCATCCTTCGATCGCCAAAGGCAAGGTGCCGCTGGTGCTCGAATTGCTGTCCCCGGCGCAACGCCCGGTGCAGGTGACGCGCGACCTTCCAGGCTTCTGGCGCGGCAGCTATGCCGCGGTGCGTTCCGACCTCCGCGGCCGCTATCCCCGCCACCCCTGGCCGGAAGACCCGGCCACCGCGCTGCCGACCCGCCGGGTCAAGCCGCGCGGGACGTGAGGGGACCGATACGCGCGGGTCAAGCCCGCGCATGACGATTTCGGCCCATTAACACTTCGCTCATCCTTTTCGTCAAAATGGCAGGCCCAGTCATCGCCGTTAGTCGCGGTTTCGCGGCTGGCGTGGTGATATCGGCGGTCTGGCAGTCGAGTGTGGCGTGATGCGTAACCTGATGATCCTTGCCGCCGTCCTGGTCGGCCTCGGCACCTACATGGCGCAGATGGCAAATAAGATGTCGCCGGCCTCGGCCTCCGCCAGCACGTCGCCTCAAAAAGCTCCCGTGCAAACGGTCGCGCAAGCCTCCAGCCGCAGCCTCGACATTCCCCGCGATGCGCGCGGCCATTTCCAGGCTGACGGCCGCATCGACGGGCAGCGCATCAACTTCATGGTCGACACCGGCGCCTCGCTGGTGGCGCTGAACGAAAAGTCGGCGGCGCGGTTTGGCCTGCGTCCCTCGCGCAGCGACTACAACGCGACCGTCACCACGGCCAACGGCACCATCAAGGCCGCGCGTACGCGGCTTGCGATGATCGAACTCGGCGGCCTCGTGGTGCGCGACGTCGACGCCGTGGTGCTGCCTGACGAGGCGTTGTCCGAGAACCTGCTCGGCCTGTCGTTCCTGTCGAAGCTGAAGCGCTTCGAATACGCCAACGGCAAGATGGTGCTGGAACAGTAGAGCTTTCCGCCCGGCCTGGCGGCATCTATATTTTTCAGATGAACAGTTCCGAAGCCTTGGAGACCCTGCGACGCTCCGAACACGCCCTGCGCGGGCGGGGTGTGAAGCATGCTGCCTTGTTCGGGTCTGTGGCACGCGGCGAAAATCGTCCTGACAGCGATATCGATATCATGATCGAATTCGATCCGGAGGCTCGTGTTACGGTCTTCGACTACGTGGATATCAAGGAATACATCGCGCAGCTTTTTGATCGGCCCGTGGACGTTGTGAACCGCGAAGGGCTCAAGCCTTATGTCCGCCCGGCGGCAATGGCCGACGCGATCTATGCCTTCTGATCCTACGAACCGCGCGCTCCGCGATATCCTCCATCACATCGATTTGGCGAAGAAAATGGCAGACGCCGGAAACGTCTATCGTCACGACTACGAGGACGTTGCTGCCCAATTTGTCATCGAAGCAGAGATTCGGAGATCGGGCGCCTAAGTCCGGTGGCGCCGTTTGCCGCAACTGCCAAATTCGCCGCAATTAGCCGCCACAAGGCGCCGGTCCCGCCTATCGCCGGGCCGGCGTATTCGCTATGGCTGCGGTTCCCTCGCTTTCATGACAAGGCTATCCCATGTTCCCGAAGCCCAAATCCGTGCTGGTTCCGAATACCTATGACTTCGAATCCGGGCCGATGGTGAAGGCGACTGGTTTCCGCGAATACGACGCGCGCTGGCTGTTCGAGAAGGAAATCAATTTGATGGGTGTTCAGGCGCTGGGCATGGGGCTCGGTACGCTGATTGCGGAACTCGGCGTGAAACAGGAAATCGTCACCGGCCACGATTTCCGTGGCTATTCGGCTTCGATCAAATACGCGTTGATTTCCGGCCTGATGGCCGCGGGCTGCAAGGTGCACGACATCGGGCTCGCGGTGACGCCGATGGCCTATTTCGCGCAGTTCGATCTCGACGTGCCCTGCGTCGCCATGGTCACCGCCTCGCACAACGACAATGGCTGGACCGGCGTCAAGATGGGCGCCAACCGCCCGCTCACCTTCGGCCCCGACGAGATGACGCGGCTGAAGGAGATTGTGCTCAACGCCGATTTCTCGAACAGGGTCGGCGGCTCCTATCAATTCCACGAGAATTTTCCGGCGCGCTATATCGCCGATCTCACCAAGCGTCCGAAGCTGAAGCGCAAGCTGAAGGTTGTTGCCGCCTGCGGCAACGGCACTGCGGGCGCGTTCGCGCCGCAGGTTTTGGAGGCGATCGGCTGTGAAGTAATTCCGCTCGACACCGAGCTCGACCACACGTTTCCGAAATACAATCCGAATCCGGAAGACATGGAGATGCTGCACGCGATCCGCGACGCCGTGCTCAAGCACAAGGCCGATGTGGGCCTGGGCTTCGACGGCGACGGCGACCGCTGCGGTGTCGTCGACAACACCGGAGAGGAAATCTTCGCCGACAAGGTCGGCGTGATGCTGGCGCGCGACATGTCGGCTATCCACAAGGAAGCGCAGTTCGTGGTCGACGTGAAATCGACGGGATTGTTCGTCACGGATCCGGTGCTGCAAAAGCAGGGCGCAAAAACGGCCTACTGGAAGACCGGCCATTCCTACATGAAACGCCGCACCAACGAGATGGGCGCGCTGGCGGGATTCGAGAAATCTGGCCACTTCTTCTTCAACAAGCCGTTCGGCCGCGGCTATGACGACGGCCTGGTCTCGGCAGTTGCGATCTGCGAGATGCTCGATCGCGCACCTGACAAGTCGATGGCAGACCTAAAGAACGCGCTGCCGAAAACCTGGTCGTCGCCGACGATGTCGCCGCATTGCGCAGACGAAGTGAAATACCGCGTCGCCGACGCCGTGGTGAAGCACTTCGAAACGCTGCAGAAGAAGGGCGACAAGGTCGCCGGCCAGAAGATCCGCGATCTCGTCACAGTCAACGGCGTGCGCGTTACCGTGGAAGATGGAAGCTGGGGCCTGGTGCGGGCCTCATCGAACAAGCCGGAACTGGTTGTCGTGGTCGAGAGCCCGGTGAGTGAGGCGCGCATGCGCGACATGTTCGAAGCGATGGATTCCGTGCTGCGCACGCATCCGGAAGTGGGTGAGTATAACCAGAAGATTTGAGGGGGCGCATTGCTGCCCCACTCTCGATCGTCGTCCCCCCGCGAAGGCGGGGGATCTACCAGTACGCCGCGGCTTCTCGATCGAAAATGGGCGTCTCTGGAATACTGGGCGGTCAAGCCCGGCGATGACAGCTTCGCGAATGGCGATAACTCTACGCCGCCGGCACTGGCAGTGCGGTCACCGACTTGATCTTCTCCATCGCAAACCGAGAGGTGACGTTCTTCAGCGGCACTGCGCTGATCAGCTTTTTGTAGAACACGTCATAGCTCGCCATATCGGCGACCACGACGCGCAGCATGTAATCGACGTCGCCGGCCATCCGGTAGAATTCCATCACCTCGGGCATGGCGCTGACGGCGTCGGCGAACTTTCGCAGCCAGGCCTCGGAATGGTCGGCGCTCTCGACCGAGACGAACACGGAAATGCCGAGCCCGATCTTGTTCTGGTCGACCAGCGCCACCCGGCGCAGGATCACGCCATCGGCCTCCAGCCGCTGGATCCGCTTCCAGCACGGCGTCGACGACAGCCCAACCCGGTCCCCAATCTCGGCAACCGATAGCGAGGCGTCCTCCTGCAGCACGGTCAGGATCTTGCGGTCGATGGCATCCAGCCGGCGGCTGGCTTCAGGGAGCTGAACGGCTAGGTCAGTCATGAGAAGAATGTTCCATATGAAAGGTCTGATCCTCTCATATATAGAAAATTCTTCTATAGCAAGCCGCTAGTGGTTGGTCGGGGTCTGGCCTGCGGCTTGGCCGTGAGTCAAAAACTCTTCAACTTCAGCACGTTGCGGGGCTGCGAAAGCTCCCCCGAAGCGGGTGCATTTCAACGCCGCCGCGGCGGAGGCAAATCGAAGCGCCTGCCGCAGTTCCTGCTTCTCGGTGATCGCGAGCGCAAACGCGCCGTGGAACACGTCGCCGGCGCCCAGGGTGTCTACCGTATGCACCGGGAAAGCCGGGGTTTCCTGGATACCGCCGTTCTCGTCGAGCCAGATCGTGCCCCTCGGGCCTCGGGTTCCCGCCAGAAACGAGGGGGTCAGCTTTGCAATTTTCTTCAGCGCCTGGGCATCGTCGCTAACATCTGCGGTCTCCTGCAGCGGCTCGCTCGAGAACACCAGATGCGTCGAGGCGTTCAACAGTCCCTCGCGCATCGACATCGCGCGATCGACGTCGACAATGACGGGAATGCCGCGCCGGACCGCCTCGGCGCAGAGTTCGGTGCAGAATTCCGCGCAGCGGCTCTCGGTGAGAATGGCGGCGCAATCGTCCAGCAGCGTGTCGAAGTCGGGCAACTTCACATGCCACAGGTTCGGATCGCGGAAGGTCACGATGGTGCGCTCGCCGGAAGGATCGATCATCACCGCCGAGATCGGCGTCACCAGCCCCGGCATGTGGATGAGATGTTTTGTCTCGATGCCCTCATGCGCCATCTGCTCGAAGATGAAGCGGCTCGATGTTTCCTTGGCATCGCCCATCGGCCCGCAAATCGAGGCGCGGCCACCGAGCCGAACGATGCCGATCGCGCCATTGAGCGCGTTGCCGCCGCAGATTTCGTCGAATGCGGTGGCGTTCTCCTTGGAACCACGCCCGGGAACGCCCGGCGTATGAAAAGTGAGGTCACGCACCGGCATGCCGATGCAGAGGACACGCGGAGGTATTTTCGGCGCCTTGTCCTGAAAGTTCATGCGTGAGTCCGTCATGTCCGTTCAAAGTCCCGAGTTAATCGAGCAAGCAGGCGCCGGTTCCGTGCTACGCGCAGTTATCCCCGCGGATGCAACCATTGGCCGATCAAATGATGCGCGATCGCGAAGGGGTGCGCGGCAAACAGGCCGTCGGGGTGTTGGCGCTTGTGCATGAGAGCGACTTCGGCGCGATCGAACCAGCGCGCGTCCTCGAGCTCTGCGCGGTCCACTACGATCTCCTCGTTGAGCGCGCGCGCGGAACATCCGATCATTAGCGATGACGGATAGGGCCACGGCTGCGTCATGTAGTAGCTCACGTCGGTGCAACGAATGCCGGATTCCTCGAAAATTTCCCGGCAGACCGCGTCCTCGATCGTCTCGGCCGCTTCGACGAAGCCGGCGAGGCACGACCACATTCCAGGCATAAACTGCTTCTGCCGGCCGAGCAGGCACCGATCACCGTGCGTAACCAGCATGATTACGACCGGATCGGTGCGCGGAAAGTGTTCGGCCTTGCAACTCGGGCACTCGCGCTTCCAGCCGCCTTCCCTCATCGCGGTGCGGGTACCGCAATTGGCGCAATAGCCGTGGCGCTGATGCCAGGTCACCATCGATTTAGCCATAGCGATCGCGGAGAGTTGTTCCGGCGGCACGGTGCCCTGCATGGCCATGCCGCGCAGCTCGGTCACGGCGACGTCGTCGCGCGTCATCAGCTTTTCCACGGCGGCCGCCGAAATGCCCATGCCGAACACCGGCGCGCCGTCGCGCAGGCCCAGAAAGATGGTGCCGGGATTGGCGCCGAGCTTCACCGCCTCTTCGACGCCGAGCAGCACGCGCGGCCCATCCGCCTCCTGCTTCACCAGGAGCGAGTCGCGATAGATCACATAGGCGCTGGCGTTGCGCTGGTTCTCCAGCGCGAACAATTTTTCGTCATTGGTGCGCAGATGCGCGGCGCGATCGAGAATATGGGTAACGAAAGCGGGCTTCCCCAGCGGATATTTGTCGAATGCGGACATCTATTCAACCCAACCAGATCTTGCGGCGAAGCGCGTTGATGAAATTCTGGACTTCCTCGACGTCGTGCGCGAGCGGCGGCATCACGCCCCAGACCGGGCGCGGCCAGGCCGCATCGCTGGTGCGCCGCGCGATGACATGGACATGCAACTGCGGCACCAGATTGCCGAGCGCCGCGACATTGAGCTTGTCGCATTTGGTGATCTCTTTGAGCGCCCGCGAAACCCGGGAGATTTCGGTCATCAACTGCGCCTGCTCGACGTCGTCGAGGTCGATGATTTCCACCGCACCTGCCCGGCGCGGCACCAGCAGCAGCCACGGGTAATGCGCGTCCTTGATCACCAGCACCTTGCACAGCGGCAGGTCGCCGATGTCGATGGTGTCCTTTTTGAGCTGGGAATGCAGCGACCAGGTGGAGGAATCAGAGGGCATTAGGGTTCCCGTGCCCGATGCATGTCGGGCCTAATAAGTGCCTTCTGTGAGCACTCCTATGGTTTCATACCAAGCTGTCATCATCCGCGAAAGCGGATGATCCAGTACGCCGTGGCCCTTCCGTTTTACTGTTAGGCTGCGGCGTACTGGATACCCCGCTTTCGCGGGGTATGACAGGGAAACGCGGAGTATTACAGGGAAAGCCCCGCTTGCTTTCCGGTCCTTTTGGCCCCAAATAGGGACCGGGAGATTGGCGGTGGACGAGCCACTCGCCAACCGGGTCAGGTCCGGAAGGAAGCAGCCCTAACGAGGTCCGGATCGGGTCGCTCGTCAGTCTCCTACCTGTTTTTCGAGCGAATCGCGCATGAACGCGGCCAGTCAGCGCCCTGCGCTCGATTCCGTTCCTATCCGCAAGCCGGCCCCGAGAGACAATCAATTGCGGATCGACCGATGAGTGATGCTGGCGCTCCCCCCGACAAGTCAGATGGCGCCGGCCAGAGCGGTTTCGAGCTCGGCGGCCAGGGCGAGACGGCCAAGCCCTACCGGGTGCTGGCACGCAAATACCGTCCGTCCAGTTTTGACGATCTGATCGGCCAGGAAGCGATGGTCCGCACCGTTTCGAACGCGTTCGAAACGGGGCGAATTCCGCAGGCCTGGATCCTGACCGGCATCCGCGGCGTCGGCAAAACCACCACGGCGCGGATTCTAGCCCGCGCGCTGAACTACGAGAAGCCGGATGGTTCGGTTAAGGGGCCGACCATCCACATGCCGGATCTCGGCGTGCACTGCCAGGCGATCATGGAAAGCCGGCACATGGACGTGCTGGAAATGGACGCCGCCTCCCATACCGGCGTTGACGACGTCCGCCAGATCAATGACAGCGTGCGCTACGCGCCGGCCAGTGCCCGCTACAAGGTCTACATCATCGACGAAGTCCACATGCTGTCGACGGCGGCCTTCAACGCCTTCCTGAAGACGCTGGAAGAGCCGCCGGAGCATGCCAAATTCGTCTTCGCCACTACCGAGATCCGTAAAGTCCCGGTCACCGTGCTGTCGCGCTGCCAGCGTTTTGACCTGCGCCGGGTCGAGGCCGACGTGCTGATGGGGCATCTCTCCAACATCGCGAAAAAGGAAGGTGTCGAGGTCGAGCCGGAAGCGCTTGGCATCATCGCGCGCGCCGCCGAAGGCTCGGTGCGCGATTCGCTCTCTTTGTTCGACCAAGCGATTGCCCATGCGGCGGGGCTTGTCCGTGCCGACGCGGTACGGCAGATGCTGGGGCTTGCCGACCGCACCCGGGTGATCGACCTGTTCGAGCATCTGGCGCGCGGCGATATCGCCAGCGCCTTTGGCGAATTCCGTTCGCAATATGACGTCGGCGCCGATCCGATCGTGGTGCTGTCCGACCTCGCGGAATTCGTCAATTTCGTCACCCGCGTGAAGATCGTCCCCGCCACCGCCGACAACGTCGCGTTCGGCGAGACCGAGCGCGTCCGCGCCCGTGAATTTGCCGCAAAGTTGTCGATGCGGGTGCTGTCGCGGATGTGGCAGATGCTGCTCAAGGGCATCACGGAAGTGCAGACCGCGACCCGGCCGGCGGCTGCCGCCGAAATGGTGCTGGTGCGCATCGCCTATGTCGCCGACTTGCCGACACCGGATGAGGCGATCCGGATGCTCGACCAGAACGGCGGGGGCGCGCAGATCGCGTCAGGTAGCGCGGCGCCGTCACGGGCTGCGCCCACCGCACCGGTATCTTCAATGTCTGCCGCATCGCCGATGCGGACGCCGGCCTCGCCCCGCTCCGGCGCAGAAGCGTCCGCGCGCCCACAAATGGCGGCGCCGTCGGCACAAACGGACTCCGCGCCGGTTCTGCGGATCACCACTTTCCCGCAGCTTGTCGCACTCGCCGGCGAAAAGCGCGATCTCCTGACAAAGGCGGCGCTGGAAGCCGATATGCGCCTGGTCCGCTTCGAGGACGGCCGGCTTGAGGTGGCGCTGGAGCGCAATGCGGCGCGGGGGCTGGTCAACGACCTCTCCCGCAAGCTGGAACTGTGGACCGGGCGGCGCTGGACTGTGATCGTCTCCAACGAGGCCGGCCAGCCGACATTGCGCTCGCAGAACGAGCAAGCGAGAAACGAGCACGCCCGCGCAGCCGAGGCCGATCCGCGCGTGCAGGAGGTGCTGGCGCGGTTTCCCGGCACTAAGGTCGTCGAGGTGCGAAGGCTTGCCGCCGAGCCGCCGGAATCCGATATTATCACTGACGACTTGAACGAGACTTCCGACGGCGACGACGACTGATCGGACTCTCGAGAGGACGGATGAATGGCTGATTTTCTCGGCATGATGAAGCAGGCGGCGGAGCTGCAATCCAAGATGCAGGCGATGCAGGAAGAGCTCGGCAATCTCGAGGTCGAGGGCATTTCCGGCGGCGGGCTGGTTGCCGTTCGCATGACTGCGAAGATGGAAGTGAAGGGCGTGAAGATCGATCCGTCGCTGATGAAGGCCGAGGAGCGCGAAGTGCTCGAGGATCTGCTGGTCACCGCGCAGAACGACGCGCGGCGCAAGGCGGAAACCGCGGCGATGGAAAAGATGCAGGCGCTGACCGGCGGGCTCGGCCTGCCGCCTGGACTTGGTCTCACCTGAAATGGCCGCAAGCGTTGCCGGCCCTGAAATCGAACGCCTGATCCAGCTCCTGGCGCGCCTGCCGGGGCTCGGGCCGCGCTCGGCGCGGCGCGCGGCGCTGCACCTGATCAAGAAGCGCGAGGCGCTGATGACGCCCTTGGCTGGCGCGCTGCAGGTGGCCATCGACAGGATTCAGGTCTGCAAGACCTGCGGCAATATCGATACGCAAAATCCCTGCACGGTATGCACTGACCCGAGGCGCGATCCCTCGACCATCGTCGTGGTCGCCGACGTCGCCGACCTCTGGGCGTTGGAGCGGGCGAACGCGACCAACGGCCGCTACCACGTGCTCGGCGCCACATTGTCGCCACTCGACGGCATCGGTCCGCAGGACCTGACCATCGACGCGCTGGTGGCCCGCGCACACGAGTCGCAAGTCAGCGAAATCGTGCTCGCGCTGAACGCCACGGTCGACGGCCAGACCACCGCCCATTACATCACCGATCTCCTGCAGGACGCCAACGTCAAGATCACCCGGCTTGCCCATGGCGTGCCGGTCGGCGGCGAGCTTGATTATCTCGACGAAGGTACGCTATCGGCTGCCATGCGGCAGCGCACGCTGTTCTAACCATCACCAATGGAACTGATCGACATGACGAAACCTCGATTCGGCAAACGCTATTGTTTTGCGGTCATCATGGCGGCGACCTTGATCGCGCCTTCCGCGTGGGCGCAGCAGGTCGAGCCCGCACCGAAGCCCGGCAGGCCGATCAAGGCCGGCGACGTGCTGTCCGGCGAACTCAACGCCATGAAGGGCGGCAAGAAGCGCGCCGCGACCTACCAGATCACCAGCGAGCCGCGCCGGCTGCCGCCGCCGAACGGGCTCTGCAATCTCGAAACCGGGCCCGAGACGTTCCAGCTCGTCACCAGCAGCGACGCCCAGGCCGCGCAACTGAAGAATTTCATCGGCAAGGAAATTTCCGTGAAGGTCGACGAAGTCGCCTGCGCGCAGGACGCCGGGCAGATCAGCGAAGCCGTGATCACGAAGTGGAGCGTGGTAACCAAGCATTAGATCGACGCGTCTTGCATCTATCTTCGTCGTCCCTGCGAACGCAGGGACCCATAACCACAGGTGCTCGTGGTTAGATCGCGCTGGAGCTCCAGCGCATTTCAACAAGCAAGATTCGTAGTTATGGGTCCCGGCGCGCGCTTCGCTTGGCCAGGACGACGGAGAGATTAAACCTTCACCGGTCCCACCGCTTCAAAATGCCCGCGCCGCTGCAGCCACGTCAGCAGGATCAGGCTCGGCACCGCGACCGCAACCGAGATCACGAAGAACAGCGGCCAGCCCGTCGCCTCCGCCACATAGCCGGCGCCGGAGGATAGATAGGTGCGCCCGACGGCGGCCAGTGCGGTGAGCAGCGCGTATTGGGTCGCCGTGTGCAACGGGTTCCGGCATAGCGCTGAGAGATAGGCGACGAAGATCACGGTGCCGATAGCGCCGGTGAAGTTTTCCGCCGAAATGGCGGCCGCCAGTGCCCATTGGTTGGTGCCGACAAAGGCGAGCCACGCAAATACCAGGTTGGAGATCGCCTGCAGCACGCCGCCGATCCAGAGGCTTGCGACCAGCGAATATCGCCGCGCCACATAGCCGCCGGCAAAGCCGCCGATCAGGGTCGCGGCGAGGCCGACGCCCTTCACGATGGCGGCGTAGTCGTTGCGGGTGAAGCCGAGGTCGATCACGAACGGCGCGGTCATGGTGCCGGAAAACGCGTCGGTGAGTTTGAACAGCACCACGAAGGCCAGCACCGTCAAGGCATGCTTGCGGACCAGAAATTCAGAGAACGCCCCGATGGCGGCATGCATAACGCGCGAGAATGCAGCCTCATCGTGGGTCTTGGCCTCCGCGCGCACCGATTGTTCGGGCTCGGTAGCGGCCAGCGCCGTGACGGTGCCGATCAGCACCAGCGCGGCCATGGTCACATAGCCCCACATCCACGCCGAGCTACGCCCGATGCCGGTGTCCTCGAACGCGCTTACGAGGAACAGCACGCCGGCGGTCGAGACCAGCATGCCGATCCGGTAGGCCGCGACGTAGGAGGCCATCCCGGCGGCCTGTTCGCTTTCGGGCAGGCTCTCGACGCGGAATGCGTCGACCACGATGTCCTGCGTCGAGGACATGGTCGCGACCAGAAGTGCGCCGAGCGCCACGAACAGCGGCGAGCGCGCCGGGTCGGTCAGCGCCAGCAGCATAATCGCGCCGATCAGGAGCAGTTGCGAGAACACCAGCCAGCCGCGCCTGCGGCCGAACGCGCGCGTGAAGATTGGCACATGCAGCGCATCGACCAGCGGCGCCCAGGCAAATTTCAGCGTGTAGGGCGTACCGACCAGCGCGAACAGTCCGATGGTGCCGAGATCGACGCCGGCTTCGCGCATCCACACCAGGAGCGTCGATCCAGATAGCGCCAGCGGCAACCCGGACGAAAAGCCGAGCAGCAGGACGATCAGCACGCGCGGCTGGAGGTACACAGCCCAGGCCTCGCGCCAGGTTGGCGCGGGGGCTTTCTCGGGCGCGGAGGTGGCTTCTGGTGCTGTCATGCAGGGGTGTTAGCAGATTTTGCAACACTGTCATCGCCCGGGCGATGACAGTCTAATATGCGGCCCTACTCCCCCGCCTGCAGCTTGCGCGGGGCGGGGAACAGCTCGGGGGTGCTGCTCTTGACGAAGCGCGGCACTTCCACCGGCGCATCGGTCTTGCTGAAATCGAGTTCCTCGATCCGCCCGGCGCGCTTTTCGATTTTGTCGGCGGAGATCAGGATCTGGCGGACGTCCTCGTTGACGTCGCCAAAATGCTTTTGCAGCTTCAGCACGCGGTCGCGCAAGCGGCCCAGATCGTCGCCGAGGTTGAGCACTTCGGTGCGGATCTGGTCGGCGGCATCGCGCATGCGCGCGTCTTTCAGGATCTGTTGCATCACCTGGATCGCCAGCATCAATAGCGAGGGCGACACCAGCACGACGCGGGCGCGGTAGGCTTTTTGGATCACGTCGTCAAAGCCGTCGTGGATTTCGGCATAGACCGATTCCGACGGCACGAACATCAGCGCGGTATCCTGGGTCTCGCCGGCGATCAGGTACTTCTCGGCGATGTCATTGACATGTTTCATCACGTCGTTGCGCAGGCGCTGCGTGGCGAATTTTCGCTCCTCGTCGCTGCGCGCGTCGTGCAGCGCGGTCATTGCCTCCAGCGGAAATTTGGCGTCGATGCAGAGCGGGCGCTGATCCGGCAGGAACACCACGCAATCCGGCCGCTTGCCGGACGAGAGCGTGTACTGGAACTCATACGAGCCCTGCGGCATGCCGTCCTGCACGATTGCTTCCATCCGCGCCTGGCCGAAGGCGCCGCGCGACTGCTTGTTGGCGAGGACGTCGCGGAGCGTTGTCACTTGAGACGTCAGGTCGGTGAGGTTCTTGTGCGCGTTGTCGATGATGCCGAGCCGCTCATGCAGCACGCGCAGGCTATCCATGGTGTGGCGCGTGGTCGCTTCCATCGATTGGCCGACGCGATGCGTCACCGAATCCAGCCGCTCGTTGACCGCGCGCGCCATCTCGGCCTGGCGGCCGGCCAGCGCCTGCGCCATGGCGTCGACCCGCCCCGTCGATTCGCTCTGCGCTCGCAGCATCTCGCTCAGCCGCTCTTCCAGCTCGTCGGCGCGGATCGCCTGCGCCATTGCCAGTTCCGCGCCGCGGCGGGCGGAGCGGGCGATGACGATGGCAATCGTCAGCAGCAGCGCCAATGCGAGCGCGCCGAAGCCCACCAGCGCCTCGCCCACGTGAATCGGCAGGTCGCCGACGATGAAGAGAATTTCGTTCATGTCAGCCTTGTAGCCCGATTCGCCGCTTGAAGCGAACGAAGGGGGAACATTTATGGTAAATGATGGATCAATTTTCGTGGTTAACGCCGGCTTAAAAATCATGGTTAAGGCCGCCTTAACGGCCGCTGCGGCGGATTGACCCCGGCAGGTCAGCGGCTTAAATCCCGCGCCAGAGAAAAATCATGGCCATCAGAGAAATCATCATCCTGCCGGACAAGCAGTTGCGGCTCGTCTCCAAACCTGTCGAAAAGGTGACGACGGAGATCCGCAAGCTCGCCGACGACATGTTCGAAACCATGTACGACGCGCCCGGCATCGGTCTGGCCGCGATCCAGGTCGCGCAACCTTTGCGGTTGATCACCATGGATCTCGCCAAGAAGGACGAGAACGGCGAGACCAAGCCGAAGCCGCGGGTGTTCATCAACCCGGAAATCATCTCCTCGTCCGAGGAAATGTCGGTCTACGAGGAGGGCTGCCTTTCGATCCCCGAATATTACGAGGAGGTCGAACGCCCGGCGCGGGTTCGCATCCGCTACACCGATCTCGACGGCAAGGTGCATGAGGAGGACGCCGATGGCCTGTTCGCCACCTGCATCCAGCATGAGATCGACCACCTCAACGGCGTGCTGTTCGTGGACTATCTGTCGAAGCTGAAGCGCGACCGCGTGATGAAGAAGTTTATGAAAGCCGCCAAGCGCGCGGCGGGGTAGGCGTTTTTCCGCCGTGATCCATCAGCCGTCATGCCCGGGCTTGACCCGGGGTATCCACGTCCTTTTTGTGCCGCACTAAAGACGTGGATGGCCGGGGGCGCAGACAAGTGTACGTAGTCTGCGCAAAGCAGACTACTATGCCCGGCCATGACGGAATAAACTAACGCCGTCCCGGGATTTTTCACTTCATGCCACTCCGCCTGATCTTCATGGGCACGCCCGATTTCGCAGTGCCGACGCTGCTCGAACTCGTGGCCCACGGCCATGAGGTTGTGGCGGTCTATACCCGTGCGCCAAAGCCGGCAGGGCGCGGCATGAAACTGCAGTCGACCCCGGTCGAGCAGGAAGCGCGGCGGCTTGGGATTCCCGTAATGACGCCGGGGACGCTGAAGACGCCGGAAGCGCTTGCCGAATTCCGCGCGCACAATGCCGACGCCGCCGTCGTCGTCGCCTACGGCATGATCCTGCCGCAGGCCATCCTCGACGCGCCGCGCTACGGCTGCTTCAACCTGCACGCTTCGCTGCTGCCGCGCTGGCGCGGTGCCGCCCCGATCAATCGCGCCATCATGGAAGGTGATGCCGAGACAGGCGTGATGGTGATGAAGATGGATGTTGGCCTCGACACCGGCGACGTCGCCATGGCCGAGCGGCTCGCGATCACGGACTTAATGACGGCGGCCGACCTGAACGACGCGCTGGCGCCGCTCGGGGCCGACCTGATGGTGCGCGCCATGGGCGGGCTCGAGCGCGGCGGGTTGCAGCTCAAGAAACAGAGCGAAGACGGCGTGACCTACGCCGCCAAGATCGACAAGGCCGAGGCGCGGATCGACTGGAAGCGACCGGCACGCGAGGTGCTGCGGCATATTCACGGACTGTCGCCGTTTCCGGGCGCCTGGTGCGAGTTGGCTGCCGACGGCGAGCCGGCGCGGATCAAGATTCTGCGCTGTGAGTTGGCGAAAGGTTCAGGTGCGCCCGGCGAGGTGCTCGACGATGGTTTGACGATCGCCTGTGGTGACGGCGCGATCCGCATTCTGGAACTGCAACGCGAAGGCAAGGCGCGGATGAAGGCCGCGGATTTCCTGCGCGGTACGCCGCTGAAGGCTGGTGCGCGGTTTTCTTAACGCTGTCATACCCCGCGAAGGCGGGGTATCCAGTACGCCGCGGCCTTCGAGATTGAACCGAGGAGCCGCAGCGTACTGGATCATCCGCCGGAGCCTGTCATCCGGCCGGCCAAAGGCCGGACCGGTTGGCGGATGACGACGGCCCTACTGGATTGAGATGCCCCGCTACAAACTCATCATCGAATACGACGGCACGCCGTTCTCCGGCTGGCAGATCCAGGATAACGCGCCGACCGTGCAGGGCGCGCTGGAAACCGCGGTGAAGGCGATCTGCGGCGAGGACGTGCGCGTCCATGGCTCGGGCCGTACCGATGCCGGGGTTCATGCGCTGGCGCAGGTCGCGCATTGCGATATCCAAAAGCCGTTTCCGCCGGGCCGGCTGCGCGATGGGCTGAACGCGCATTTGCGCCCGCATCCGATCGGTGTGCTCTCGGCGGAGATCGTGGCCGATGATTTCGAGGCACGTTTCTCGGCCAAGAGACGCCACTACCGCTACCGGATCACCAACCACCGCGCTAATCTGGCGCTCGATATCAAGCGGAGCTGGCGGGTGCCGCGGCATCTCGATACGGATGCGATGGACGCCGCAGCCAAGAGGCTGCTCGGCAAGCACGATTTCACGACGTTTCGCGACACCGAGTGCCAGGCAAAATCGCCGGAGAAGACGCTCGACCAGCTCGACGTGATCAGGGAAGGCGATCAGGTTTCGATCCTCACTTCCGCGCGCTCGTTCCTGCACAGCCAGGTCCGCTCGATGGTGGGCTCACTGGTCTGGGTCGGCGAAGGCCGCTGGAGCGCCGACGACCTCGCCGCGGCGCTCGCCGCCCGCAACCGCGCCGCCTGCGGCCCGGTGGCGCCTCCGGAGGGGCTGTATCTGGTGCGGGTGGAGTATTAGCTGACGCTGACGATGTAGGATGGGTGGAGCGAAGCGATACCCATCATGTTCGCGGCGAGATGATGGGTATCGCTGCGCTCCACCCATCCTACGGTTCTGTGCGGATGGTGGCGGCGGTGCACTAGGCAAAATACCTTTCCAACACCCCGCGATAGATCTTCGTCAGCTTCTCCAGATCCGACACCGGCGTGCGTTCGTTGATCTGGTGCATGGTCTGGCCGACGAGGCCGAATTCGATCACCGGGCAGTAGCTCGAAATGAAACGCGCGTCCGAGGTGCCGCCGGAAGTCGAGAGCTCCGGCTTGCGTCCGGTGATTTCCTCGATCGCGCTTACTGCGAGATCGGTGAACGCGCCCGGCTTCGTCACGAACACGTTGGAGTTGGAATATTCCCACACGATGCGGGCGCGGATGCGGTTGCCGCAGGCCTTTGCCAGCCGCTCCTCGACCAGCGCGCGCAAGCTTTCCTGCGTGTGGTTGTCGTTGTAGCGGATGTTGAATTTTGCACGCGCCTGTCCGGGGATGACGTTACCAGCAGTATTGCCGACATCGACGGAAGTGAACTCGAGGTTTGACGCCTGAAACTGCGCGCTGCCATGGTCGAGCGGCTCGTCGGAGAGCGCTGCGATCAGCCGTGAAATATCAGGCACCGGGTTCGACGCGCGGTGCGGATAGGCGACATGGCCCTGCACGCCGTCGACGTAGAGCGTGCCGGACTGCGAGCCGCGGCGGCCGATCTTGATGCAATCACCCATCACCTCGACGTTGGAAGGTTCGCCGAGCACGCAATGATCGAATTTTTCGCCGCGCTCGGCGCACCACTTCAACAGCTTGATGGTGCCGTTGACCGAAATGTCCTCTTCGTCACCCGTGATCAAAAATGAGATCGAACCCCGGCCATCTTTTTGGGGCTTGCCGCCGTTGTCGGCAAGATATTGCAGCACGGCTGCGACGCTGCAGGCGATGCCGCCCTTCATGTCGACCGCGCCGCGGCCATAGAGATAGCCGTCCTTGACCTCGCCCGAGAACGCGCCAAGCGTCCACGCGGCCTCGTCGCCGGGTGGCACCACGTCGGTATGGCCGGCAAAGGTGATGTGCGGCGCGCTGTCGCCGATCCGAGCGTAGAGGTTGTCGATATCGGCGGTGCCTGGCTCGCCGAAGGTGACGCGATGCACCTCGAAGCCGGCGCCCTTCAGCAGACGTTCGAGCACGCCGAGCGCACCGGCGTCGGCAGGGGTGACAGAAGGGCAGCGGACGAGATCGCGGGTGATGGAGACGGCGTCATTCATACCCCGGCTTAACACGCCAAACCGGCGGCGGGCCAGCCTTGTGCGGCGCCATTTCGATCTCGCTTTGCTGATCCCAGCGCGGCCGCGCATCGCGCGGCGGAGGCGGCGTCAGCGGGTTGGCGCCGAACCGGTTGGTGTTTCGCGAGCCCTTCAGGCAGTACATTTCGACGAAGCCCCACACGCAGAGGACGGACGCGGCAACGGCTAGCGGCAGGTCGGCGTAGGAATCGGGAAGCCGGTCTGCAAACTGATTGTAGAGGCCGGGCAGAACGAAGAACGGCGCCATCCACCATCCGCTCTTATCGCGATCATGCAGCCGCTTGATGGAGGTCGCGAAATAGACCCACATGAGCAGCGACGTGCTGACCAGCTTGATCAAGAGCCGGGGGAGGTCGGCCAATGTCAGGGACCGATATGCGTCGGGATCGACCAGCTTGAAGAGGTCCGTAGCGCCGAAATGGAAGGATACCGGGGCCGCCGAACAGGCTGTGGATCGCAACGATTACCGTCCCCAAAGACATCATCAAGCCCAACAGGACCAGCATCGCGAGCCACATTTTGGCGCGGTTGATGCGGCCGTCGAAGCGGAAAAGGAACCAGACCCAGTCCATGCGAAACCCCGGGCGGCGGCAAAGCCCGCGGCCCGGAGATTGGTCGCATCGGAGGGATTTTAGGTTCGAGCCCTAATCCCGCAGCAATTCGTTGATGCTGGTCTTGGCGCGGGTGCGCTCGTCGACGCGCTTGACGATCACGGCGCAGGCCGTCGATGGGCCGGGCTGGCCGTTCTTCAGCGGTTTGCCGGGCAGGGCGCCGGGAACCACGACCGAATATTCCGGCACTTCGCCGATGAAGGTTTCGCCGGTCTCGCGGTCGACGATCTTGGTGGAGGCGCCGAGGAACACGCCCATTGCCAGCACCGCGCCCTTGCGCACGATCACGCCTTCGGCGACTTCCGAGCGCGCGCCGATGAAGCAGTCGTCCTCGACGATCACAGGTTCGGCCTGCAGCGGCTCCAGCACGCCGCCGATGCCGACGCCGCCGGAAATATGCACGCGCTTGCCGATCTGCGCGCAGGAACCAACCGTCGACCAGGTGTCGATCATGGTCGCCTCATCGACATAGGCGCCGAGATTGACGAAGGAGGGCATCAGCACGACGTTGCGGGCGATGAACGCCGAGCGGCGCACGATCGCGCCGGGCACGGCGCGGAAACCGGCATCGCGAAAACGGTTCTCGCCCCAGCCCTCGAATTTCGACGGCACCTTGTCCCACCACGACGCCTTGCCGGGGCCGCCGGGAATCTGGCCCATGTCGTTGAGGCGGAACGACAGCAGCACCGCCTTCTTCAGCCACTGATTGACCTTCCACTTGCCCGAGGCCTCACGCTCGGCCACCCGCGCCTCGCCTTTGTCGAGCAGCTCGAGTGCGTGATCGACGGCCTCGCGAACCTCGCCCTTGGTCGCCGTCGAAATGCCGTCGCGGGCATCGAAGGCGGAATTGACGGTGGATTCGAGCGCGGACAGGGACATCGGGATTCCTCGGGGGATTGGGCAAAGTCGGTGGGCTTTTTCGGGATTTGGAGGGTGAGAGTCAAGGCACGATGTCGTCCCTGCGAACCTAGGGACCCATAACCACAGGCCGTGGTGAATTGAGCATGGCGTCAACCACCGACCTTAATCAGCGCGGCCGCCGCGTATGGGTCCCTGCGTTCGCAGGGACGACGGAAAGAGTTATCCGTTGCCGCTCAACCTCTGCAAAAACCCCGTCAAATCATCCGTGACATGATCGACGTAAGCTGCATCGCGGCCTTCCAGCTCCCAGTCCTCGCGCACCACTTCCTTGGCGCCGTCAGGCACCACCAGCACCGTGGTCATGCCGAGCTGGTGCGGCACCACGAGGTTGCGGGCGAGATCCTCGAACATCGCCGACCTCAGGGGATCGACGCCGTGGACGCGCAGGAACCTGTCGTAGGTCTGCGGCGCCGGCTTCGGCTCCAGCTCGGCGGCGATGATATCGAACACCGCCTCGAAATGCGCAGCCAGACCGAGCCGCTCCAACACCGCGCCGGCATGATCGGTCGAGCCGTTGGTCAGGATCAGCTTGCGCCCCGGAAGCTTTGCGATCGCAGCCCCCATCGTCGGGTTCGGCTCCAGCGGCGAATGATCGATCTGGTGCACATAGGCGAGGTAATCGTCGGCGCGCACGCCGTGCTCGGTCATCATGCCGCGCATGCTGGTGCCGTAACGGCGGTAATAGTCCTTCTGGATCACGCGGGCTTCTTCCGCGGAGATCTTCAAGTAAGCGCTGATGAACTCGCCGATCCGTGCGTCGACCTGCTGCCACAGATTGACGTGATGCGGGTACAGCGTGTTGTCAAGATCGAACACCCAGGTGTCGATGTGGCTGAAGGAGCGGGGGGATCTCATTTTTGACACTGCTCTATCTCCCCGTCGTCCCTGCGAACGCAGGGACCCATACGCCGCGGCGGTTGTTGGTGAGCACAGTGCGCATTGCCTTTTGTCGCGGGTAGGATCCTAGGCCTAACTCGGTTCGGTGGTTATGGGTCCCTGCGTTCGCAGGGACGACGATAGAGCGTGCGCCGTGCTTCATCACGGCATCGCAAATCGCAGCGTCTCGCCGCCGCTACTCATATCGACCGTCGCAAAGCCGATTGCGGCAAGTCCGCGCGTGCCGCAATCGCTCTGTTCGGATATCTCGAACTTGCTTTCGCGCGTGCAGAGCTGTTTCGGGCCGCCCCAGTTCAACGGCTTGTCCCGATACTTGATGGCGCGGTTTTCGCCGTCGACGGCTTCGGCAAAACTGTAGACCTGTTTGGGCTGGCCGATCACATCGGGATGCAGGCACTTGCCGGGATCGATGCGGTACCAGCCGCGGCTGGTCACCGCCTTGCCGTCGTCGGTGGCGACCGCCGCCATGATCTTGTGCGGCGTGTCGTTGCACCAGGTCAGCCCTGTGGAGGAGGGCTTTTGCACGGCGTCGATCATGGTGGCGAAGAAGTTTTGCGACTGCACGATTTCGGCCGCCAGTCCGCGGCTCTTCAGAAAGGCGCTCAAGGCCCCTTGCGTCTTCGGTCCGTCGACGCCGTCGATCGGCGCGGCGTCATAGCCCGCGATCACCAGGAGCCGCTGGATGCCGGCGAGCCGCGCCTGCTCGTCGTCATACTCGGAATCTTCGGCCAGATAGGCGACAAGGGTGCCGTCGTCGGTCCGCGTCGGCGTGATCTGGGTGAACGGCGCCGGCGTCTGGTTGCCGCGGCACTGGCGGGCGGCGGCGATGACGAAATTGTCCGGCGCGATGCACAGCGTGTCGTTGCCGTTCTGCGGGATCGGCGAGGCGCCGTAGACGCCGAGCGCACGCGCGTTCAACAGGATGCGGTCGGCGGTCAGCGCGCCCTGCAGCACCACCCGGCAGGCGGCCGGATCGATCCGAAACCAGCCGCGCGTCGCAGTCGCCGATTTCTCGTCGATGCCGATCGCGGCCTCGACGACGTAGCTCATGCGGTTGCAGAGCTTTAAGTCGGCAAACGCGGGCAGCGCGGAAACGAACAGCGAGGTCATTGCGGCCGGCAGCGAAATCAGGAAGCGTGCAAAGCGCGGCCGTCGCAATGCCCTCCGCTCGTCATGCTTGGCCATGACGGCCCGTATGCGCGTCGCCGCTTTGCTCATCACTTGTGGATCAGCGTGCCGGTGCCTTGATTGGTGAACAATTCGAGCAACACGGCGTGCCGCATCTTGCCGTCGATGATGACGACGCCCTGCACGCCCTGTTCCAGCGCGTAGATGCAGGTCTCGACCTTCGGGATCATGCCGCCGGAAATCGTGCCGTCGGCGATCAGCTTTCGCGCGTCCTTCACCGATAATTCCGGAATCAGCTTCTTCGACTTGTCGAGCACGCCGGGAACGTCGGTCAACAGCAATAGTCGCTTGGCCTTGAGCGCGCCGGCCACCGCGCCGGCAAACGTGTCGGCGTTGATGTTGAGGGTGTGGCCGTCATGCGAGGTCGCCAGCGGCGCCAGCACCGGGATCAGTTCATAGCCGATCAACTGGTTCAGCAGCGTGAGATCGACCTTGTCGGGATCGCCGACAAAGCCGAGATCGATCGCTTTCTCGATGTTGGAATCCGGATCGACCATGGTCCGCGACGTCTTGGTCGCCTTCACCATGTTGCCGTCCTTGCCGGACAGTCCGACGGCCTTGCCGCCGGCTTCATTGATGTAGCCGACGAGTTGCTTGTTCACCGAGCCCGCCAGCACCATTTCGACGATCTCAATCGTGGCGGCATCGGTGATGCGCAGCCCGGCGGCGAATTCCGACTGGATACCGAGCCGCTTGAGCATGGTCGCGATCTGCGGCCCGCCGCCATGCACCACCACCGGATTGATCGCGGTCTGCTCCAGAAGCACGATGTCGCGCGCAAACGCCTTGGCGGTTTCCTCCGCGCCCATGGCGTGGCCGCCATATTTGATGACGATGGTTTCCTCGTCATATTGCTGCATATGCGGGAGCGCTTCCGACAGGATGCGGGCCTGATCGAGCGGGCTGATATCTTGCGCTGATGTCATGAAGCGGGTCTCGCCATTTTCGGATGTCGGGCCGGGTTCTATCCGATTGGCGGGCAGGGCGCAAAGTGGGTTGTTTCCTTCTCCCCTTGTGGGAGAAGGAAGAGTCACTCCCGCCGCGGCCAGGCCGCCGAAACCGCCAAGGCCAGCCAGCTCGCGATCAGCAGTGTCCCGCCAGTCGGCGCGGCCATCGTAAACAGCCCATGCCCGGCATAGTGCCGCAGCGTCAAATCGCCGGCGAACAGGCTCGCTGCGAGAACAAGGCCGAAAGCGGCCGCGATGCCGATTTTCGCGTGAACCATCCCGCGCTCGGCCAACGCGACGGTGCCCAATACCGCGCTGGCGTGAAACAACAGCATCGACGACGCCGACACCAGCCGCGACGCATCCGCGCCATGGGCGGAGGCTGCCGCCAGCATGACACCATCAGCGCCCATGATGGCAGCGAGCACGATCAGGATGCGGCCGGTGCGGTTCATCAGCCGCGCTCCTTCAACAGGCGCACCATCGCCGCGCGCAATTCCGGCATGCCGGCACTGGTGCGCGAGGAGGTCACCAATACATCCGGAAACGCCGCCGGATGCTTGGCGAGCGCGGCCGTTGTCTCGGTGATATTGTTCTGAAGCTCGGCGGCCTTCACCTGATCCGCCTTCGTCAGCACCACCTGGTAGCTCACGGCGGATTTATCCAGCGTCTTCAGCACGTCCTGGTCGACATCCTTGATGCCGTGGCGCGCGTCGATCAGCACATAGACCCGCGCCAGCGTGGCGCGTCCTAACAGGAATTGATGAATCAGCTTGGTCCAGGAGGCGACCTTGGTTTTCGGCGCCGAGGCATAGCCATAGCCGGGCATGTCGACCAGCCGCAGCCCGGCCTTGTCAGGCCCTTCGAAGAAGATCAGTTCCTGGGTGCGGCCCGGCGTATGCGAGGTGCGCGCCAGCGCGTTGCGCCCCGTGAGCGCGTTGATGAGACTCGATTTGCCGACATTGGAGCGGCCGGCAAACGCCACTTCCACGCCCGCCATCGGCGGCAGTGTCTCGATCGAGGGCGAGGCCCAGACGAACTTCCATTCGCCGGCGAAGAGTTTTCGTCCCTCTTCGATCAGCTCCGCATCGATGTCAGCGCTCATGCGAAGATCCCATGCCCTTCGTCATGGCCGGGCTTATCCCGGCCATCCATGTTCGTTTCCGTCACCAGCACCGTAAAGACGTGGATGCCCGGCACAAGGCCGGGCATGACGGGTTGGAGAATGTCGGTATGGCAGCCGAAGGCGCCGCCGCGTCACGTCTTCTCGGCGGCCTTCTTCGGCGCGAACGTCGCCTTGAGATTGTCGAACAGCTCCACCTTCACGCCGTTCTTTCGCATGATGTAGCTCTGCTGGATCACCGAGAGCAGGTTGTTCCAGGCCCAGTAGATCACGAGACCCGCCGGGAAGCCGGCCAGCATGAAGGTGAAGATCAGCGGCATCCAGTCGAAGATCATCTTCTGGGTCGGATCCGGCGGCGTCGGGTTCAGCTTCATCTGGAACCACATCGTGATGCCCATGATGATCGGCCAGACGCCGAGCGCGAGGTAAAATCCGATCACCGGAATGTGCGTCGGATCGAAAGGCAGCAGACCGAACAGATTGAACAGGTTGGTCGGGTCCGACGCCGAGAGATCCCTTATCCAGCCGTAGAACGGCGCATGGCGCATTTCGATGGTGACGAACAGCACCTTGTAGAGCGAGAAGAACACCGGAATCTGCAGCGCAATGGGAAGGCAGCCCGCGATCGGGTTGATCTTCTCCTTGCGGTAGATCTCCATCATCTCCTGCTGCTGCTTCTGGCGGTCGTCTGGATAGCGCTCCTTCAGCGCCTGCAGTTGCGGCTGCACCGACTTCATCTTCGCCATCGATGCGTAGGACTTGTTGGCGAGCGGGAAGAACAACAGCTTGATCAGCACCGTCACCAGCAGGATGGAGAGGCCGAAATTGCCGACCAGATGGAAGAAATAGTCGAGCAACAGGAACATTGGCTTGGTGATGAAGTAGAACCAGCCCCAATCGATCAATAGATCGAATTGGTTGAGCCCGAGCTGCTTGTTGTAGCCGCCATGGCCGGCAAACGGGAAGTTGATGCCGACGACGCTGGCCTCCTTGGCGCCGGCGAACAGCCGCGCATTGGCGCTGCCGGTGCCGCCGATCGCAATCGTCTGCGGATCCAGCAGGTAGTCGGTCTGGTAGGTGCGCTTGGTGCCGGCCAGGTTGGAGGAGAAGCGCGCCTGCAGCCTGGCGGTGGTGTCCGGCAACAGCGCCGACGCCCAGTATTTGTCCGTGATGCCGAGCCAGCCATTGGTGACGTTGAAGGCGACCGACTTAACTTCGTCGATCTTCGAGTAGCTGTATTCCTGCAGGCGCTGGTCGCCGAGATAGCCGATCAGGCCTTCATGCAGGATGTAGTAGCCCGAGACCTCCGGCGTGCCGTGGCGGGAGATAAGGGCGAACGGATAGAGCGTGACCGGCGCATTGCCGACGTTGGTGACGTCGTCCTTGATGGTGAAGAGATAGCGGTCGTCGACCGCAATGGTGCGGCGGAAGGTGAGACCTTCGCCATTGTCCCATTTCAGCGTGACCGGCCTCTCGGGACTCAGGCTGCCGGAGCCTTCCTGCTGCCACACCGTCTCGCGATCGGGAAGCTTGGCGGTTGAGCCGGAGGCGGCGACCCAACCGAATTCCGCGTAATAGGGATGCGCCGTCCCCGAGGGCGAGAACAGCACGATCGCCGGCGACTTCGGATCGACGGTGTCGCGGAATTTCTCCAATGCGAGATCGTCGATGCGCGCGCCCTTCAGCGCGATGCTGCCGGAAATACGCGGCGTCTCGATCTTGATGCGGGGCGAGGCGGCAATCGCGGTGTCGCGGCTGACGACCGGCTGGGCCGGCTGGCCGGCAGGCGCGCCGGCGGAGGGCGTCGCGCCCGGTTGCGGCGTGGTGGAGCCCGGAGCCGTCTGCGGCTGCGACTTGTTAAGTTCGGCCTGGGTCTGCTGCTGCGCACGCTGCCGCTCCATCTGCGGCATATTGTAGAAATACTGCCAGGCGATCAGCACGAGGCCGGACAGAATGACGGCGAGGATGGTGTTGCGGTTGTCGGTCATCGTTTTTGAGGTCTCGCCATTCAATTCGGATGTTTGGTCGGCTGCCGGTCGAGGCGATGCAGCGCCGAGCGGAGATCGTCGAGCATGGTTGCGAAGTCGCGGGTGAGCGCGGCGCGACGGCCTACCAGCACATAATCATGGTGCGGTCGCATCGATATGACGTCCAGCCGCTTCACCAGTTCGCGAAGCCTGCGCCGGATGCGATTGCGCTCGGTAGCAGTACCGTTCTTTTTGGTAACGGTGAAGCCGATTCGGATCGGGCCGTCATCGTCGCGGGCTCGGCGCTGCACCACGAAGGCAGCGCTGTTGGCCCGCGTGCCATTGGCAACGGCGAGAAAGTCCGCCCGCTGCCTCAGCCGATCCATGAATGAAATCTCCGGAAAGGTTCCGGCTCAGGCGCTCAGACGCTTGCGGCCGCGCGCACGGCGAGCGGCGAGAACCTTGCGGCCGCCGGCGGTGGCGAGACGGGCGCGGAAGCCGTGACGGCGCTTGCGCACCAGTTTGCTGGGTTGATAAGTCCGCTTCACGGGTAGTTCTCCGCTGACCGGGCAATTTGCCTGTTGGATTGAGATGCGTCCGATGATGCGGGCCGGCCCGAAATGGGCCATTTACGGCCCAAAGCGAGCCGCCCCCGGCTGAAACCGGGCCATCGCGGACAATTGGCGCGGCTTATACGGGAGCGACCTGTTTTCGTCAATGTCGGGGGCTGCCGCATCAGCCCTTCTTTGAAACGTCGCAATTGGGGCGAATATATCTGTTTTCGTGGGGTTTTCAGGGGCAGGACGGCGACGCGCCCGGACCATTGGAACCACGGCACATTAGCGATCGGTAATTTGACCGTTCGGTGGCCCAAACGCATCCTCGGAATCACGGGAACGCGAACTTATATGGGCCGCGCGACCTGGGTTCGGCGGGCTCCGAAAGCAGAGATATCAAGGCGGATAATCGTGTCAGCGACCGACCAGCCGACTCTTCAAGCGCCGCGGCCTTCGGGCCCGCGGCGGCTCGGCCTGTCCGGCAAGCTCCTGCTCCTCACCATCCCGCTCGTGATGATCGCACTCCTGATGATCTACGTGCCTTCGATCGCGAATTTCTGGACCAATCGGCTGAACGACCGCCTCGCCGCGGCCAATACCGCCGCCTTGGTGCTGGACGCCGCGCCACTCGGCATGGTCCCGGATTCGCTGGCCCGGCAGATTCTGACCAGCGTCGGCGCGCGGGCGGTCGCCATCAAGATGGGGCAGCAGCGTCGGCTGCTCGCCAGCGCCGACCTGCCGCCGGCGATCGACCGTGACATCGACATGCGGACGCTCACGGTGTGGTCCGCGATCGTCGAGTCCTTTGAGACCATGCTGGAGCGAGGCAACCAGACCATCCGCGTGGTGGGGCCCGCGCCCGGCGGCGCCCAATTCATCGAAGTCGTGGTCGACGAGAAGCCGTTGCGGCTGGCGATGTACCGCTTTTCCAGCAATCTGTTGCTGGTCTCGCTGGGGATCGCGATGCTGGCCGCGGGGCTGGTTTACCTCGCGCTGCATTATCTGTTTGTCCGCCCGATGCGGCGGCTGACTGCCAATCTCGTCGGCTTCCACGAAAACCCCGAAAGCGCGGCGCGCATCATCGTGCCGAGCCAGCGCAGCGACGAGATCGGCGTCGTCGAGCGCGAACTGTCCGACATGCAGCGCGACCTTGTCTCGATGCTCTCCCAGAAGAGCCGGCTTGCCGCGCTCGGGCTTGCGGTGTCGAAGATCAACCATGATCTGCGCAATCTTCTGGCGTCCTCGCAATTGCTGTCGGATCAATTGGCCAGTGTGCCCGATCCGCGGGTGCAGCGCTTTGCGCCGAAACTGATGCGCTCGCTGGAGCGCGCCATCGACTTCTGCCAATCGACGCTGTCCTATGGCCGGGCTCAGGAAGCCGAGCCCGACCGCCGCTTGATCCAGGTCGAACCCGTGGTCACCGAGGTGCGCGAATCTGCCGGCCTTGCCGCCGACGCCTCGATCACCTGGATCAACGCCATCGAGCGCGGGCTTTCGATCGACGCCGATCCCGACCAGCTCTTTCGCGTGCTGCTTAACCTGGTGCGCAACGCGGTGCAGGCGCTCGACAGCCGCCCCAAGGGCGACACCGCGACATTGCAGATCCGAATCACCGGCCGCCGCGAAGGCTCGGTCGCGATCATCGAGGTTTCCGACACCGGTCCGGGCGTGCCGGCAAAGACGCGCGAGCACCTGTTCGAGGCGTTCCAGACCTCCGGCCGCCCCGGCGGCAGCGGGCTGGGCCTGGCGATCGCCGCCGAGTTGGTCCGCGCCCATGGCGGCGACATCCACCTGGTCGAAGGCACCATTGGTGCCACCTTCCGCGTCTCGATTCCCGACCGCCCGGTGGAACTACAGAGCGTCCGCAACGAGCGGGCCCGGGCGTAAGCAGTTGATCCTCCACGTCGTTCGGGGCGATGCCACCGGGTCCGCGCGAAGCGCGGCCCGATGACAGGCTCTGCATCCTCCGCATCGAAGCCGGAATCCAGAAGTCGTGGCGCGAGATTCCCCGATGTGCGGGGCACATCCGAGGTTTGCGCTGTGATGCGCCCGGAATGACGGAAATACTGCCCGGAATTGGCCCCCCGATCGCATTTCCCCACCTTGCCAAGCGAAGCCGGAGCGGGTAGCTAAAGCGCTCTTTCGCGACCGTCCGAGGTCTTTGTCGGACGCATCCGGGCCTCTTAAAGCCCAAATGCCAAGCGAAAACGCGCCCGTAGCTCAGCTGGATAGAGCACCAGACTACGAATCTGGGGGTCAGGAGTTCGAATCTCTTCGGGCGCGCCATTTCACTGCGATCAAGCGCGCGGCTTTGCCGTGACCCGCACCTCCGGCAGCCACTATCGGCTGGTCCACCGAGCCGATTCGGCGCGCAAAGTGACGGTGCCGTACCACGCCGATGATCTCAAGCGCGGCACATTGCGCTGTCGGCGTCATCAGAAAGATGCAATGCGCTCGGCAGACTACCTCTCGGTAGAACACACGATCCTGAAAGGCGCTGTCGGCAGCGGTTGCTGTAGGCAGATATCGCAAGCAAACGCCAAGGGAGAGACCCCATGTATATCCTTTATCACTTTCCATTTTCTCAGCATGGGCGACGGGTCGTCGCGCTACTTGAGGAAGCTCGCATTCCCTATGAGTTGCGCGTCGTCGACATGGCGTCCGGCCAGCACATGTCTGACGACTTCCGCAAAATCAATCCGAACCATCAAGTCCCGGTGCTGATCGATGGAGATCTTACGCTCACCGAATCGAACGCTATTCTGCGCTACCTCTGCACCCAGCATGACTTGGTTGAGTGGTATCCTCGGGCCGCCGACTCGCGCGCCCAGGTGGAACAATGGCTTGACTGGAACCAGTGCCGCCTCGGCCCCGCCGTGGTCGATATCGTCCTCAACAAGGTATTCCTCGGCCCCAATGGCGACGCCTCCGCAATCGAGCGTGGCGAACGGCGATTGGCGGATGTCGCTCCGGTCCTGGAAGCCAGGCTGTCACGTTCCGCCCATGTCGCCGGAGACACGCCAACGATCGCGGACCTGTCGATTGCATCGAACCTGACCCAACTCTATCTTGCCGACGCTTCGCCAAAGACACCCGCCACCGTTGCATGGTATCGCAAAATGGAAGCGCTAAGCGGTGTCAGGGCATCGTGCGCGCCCATGCAGGCCAAGACGAAGGGTTAACGGCCAACCTCGTCCCGAGCACACGCCACAAAACGCTAGAGCATGCTGTTTTTTACCGGAATCCGGATTCCCAGTCTGGAGAACCTCTGATTCAAACTCGATGCTGGGAACGCGGGCCCAGCATGGATGGCGCGCCCCCTTTTGGAAGACACGCGGCCTGCGCAAGGGCAAATACTATCGCGCCGAGCCAGCCTGCAGATACCGCGGCCGGCCAGAACGGCAAGGGTGTGAGCCGGTTGAGCGCGAGCCCAGTAAGCACTGCGACCGCCCACGCGATCGGCGGCCGGACAATGACGTCAGCGGTACCTGCCGTGTCAGCCATGGCGGAACCTGCGTTCCTTTCGATGTAGCCAGCCGAAGTTATTTGCAGGCGTAGCGTAAAATCGCAGGCAGTCCGAAATGAGCGTGCCCGAAGCTCTTCGCGCCGTGGATGGCGTAGTGCTACCGTCCAGCAGCTACACCATCACCAGGGACACGACCGAAATCATGACTAAAAGTAAATTGCTACGAATGGACAATGTCGGCATCGTGGTGGAATCTCTCGATGATGCCATCTCTTTTTTCACCGAGCTTGGCCTGACGCTTGAGGGGCGAGCCATGGTTGAAGGAGAATGGGCCGGACGCGTCACTGGACTGGGTAATCAGCGCGTCGAGATCGCCATGATGCTCACTCCCGACGGCCACAGCCGCCTCGAGCTCTCGCGTTTTCTCACCCCGTCTGTAGTCGCCGATCACCGGAACGCCCCGGTGAACGCCCTCGGCTACCTGCGTGCTATGTTCACAGTGAGCGACATCGACGAAACACTCACCAGACTCCGTAAGCACGGTGCGCAGCTCGTCGGCGAAGTGGTTCAGTACGAGGATTCGTATCGGCTCTGCTACATCCGCGGCCCCGAAGGACTCCTCATCGGACTGGCAGAACCACTCGGTAGTAATCGGTAACGGTTAAGGGAGAACCCCGCCCGCGTCAGCAGGTGGGGTTTGGACGTGCCACGCTTCAGCTGGATCGCGTGGCGTAGTGCGATTTCGCAATCTGTCGCAACTTTTCGAGCGATAGCGGTCTCGCGGCTGGCTGCAGCGTCATAGCGTTCCGGCGAAAACGTAGTTATCAGTTTCATCTACGCTCGGGCGCCATTTTGCGATTTGTACGATTTCACCGCCAAAACGCGCCGCTATCATGCTGCGTTTCCGCTCCGCCCCGCGGCGGGTTCAATGACCAGGTGGATGGCATGCCAAAGACGCGTGCTGTTTTGGGCTCCGCTCTTTTCCTCGTCGCCGCGCCCGGCGTGTTGGCAGTGCTCCTCCCATGGCGGGTTACGCACTGGGAGGTTCGATCGCCATTCCTTGGGCTTGAGCTGACGCGCGCCATCGGCGCGATATTGATCCTTGCCGGCATACCCGGACTTGTGGGTTCATTTGCTCGCTTTGCGCCGTATCATTCGGGCTGATCGTTGGCGTAGCGCGCAATCGTGCAACCTCGCAGTTTTGCCGGCTGGAACGCGCGGCAGGCCACGGCATCATGGCGCCGCGGCGAACGAGTAGTGCCCATCTTCATCGACCGTGGCGCGCCATTTCGGTTCAAAGGCACGAACGCCTAGCACCGCCGCCTCTACGCCAGAGGCGGCGGTTAGCGTTTGGAGCAGCTCGCTCCGCAGCCCACGAATGCGAACCTCTTTCCGGCTCACGACTTACACCCGCTGCGCGACAGTGCGCGCACTTGATCGCGGGCGAACGTGCCGTCGCCGTTCCCAATTGCGATTTAAAATCAGTCAATCTAGCTTACAACCGATTTCATGACGCAATCAGAACCGCGTGGATGGGCCGCGTGAGGAAGGAATTGGGTATGGCTAAGCTCGTGTTCGGAATGAACCAGTCCCTGGACGGCTACGTCGACCATATGGCGTTTGCGCCAAGCCCTACGCTCTTCCGCCACTTCATCGAGGAGGCTCAGGGGCAGGCAGGTAGTGTGTACGGTCGCCAAATGTATGAGATCATGCGTTACTGGGACGACGATCATCCTGAGTGGGGTGCAGAGGAACACGCCTTCGCGGCGGCGTGGCGGAAACAGCCGAAATGGGTCGTCTCGCGCTCGTTGAAGTCGGTCGGCCCCAACGCCAGGCTTGTTGAGGATGATCTCGAGGGCGCGATCCGCAAGCTGAAGGCCGAGCGCGACGGGGAGGTCGAAGTTGCTGGCCCGAACTTGGCGCAAAGCCTCACCGAACTTGGCCTGATCGATGAGTATCGAATCTACCTGCACCCTGTCGTGCTTGGCCACGGCAAGCCATATTTCGCCGGACCCCGGCCGCCGCTCCGCCTTGTGACTCATGATCGGATTGGCGAGGATGTGATCAGGTTGACCTACGTTCCTGCTTAATCTCGCGACTCGCCGGATGGAAATCGCAGCGATCTGCGCTCGCTAGCGGCGCTGGCGAAGTAGGAACGGCGGATTGTATTCGAGTGCATCGTCACCTTAATCCCGTACTTCGCCGGTATATCTCCAGCAGACCGCGAATCGTCAGGTCGGGATCGAAGTGATCTATCGCCTTGGTGGCGTCGTGGAACAACGATGCGACGCCGCCGGTGGCGACGACCGTCATTGCTTCGTTCCGCTCGGCCTTAATGCGAGCAATCATTCCTTCGATGAGCGCAACGTGACCCCAGAAAATACCGGACTGCATGGCGCTAACCGTGTCATCGCCTACCACCCGTCGTGGCTTTTGCAGCGCAATTCTGGGAAGCTTCGCGGCGGCTGCATGCAGGGCCTCCATCGACAGGTGGACGCCTGGCGCGATCACACCTCCCTCGAAGCCGCCATCACTCGCGATCACGTCCAGCGTGATGGCGGTCCCGCTGTCGACAATGATCAATGGCCCGGAATAGAGCTTGAGCGCGCCGAGCGCATTGACCAGACGGTCCGATCCGACCTCCGAGGGCTTCTTGGTCCGCACCTCGATGCCTAGCTCGGTGTTCTCACCAATGATCAACGGCTCGGCGTGCAGGTAACGACGCGACAGGTTTCGCAGGTTGAAGATCGACTGCGGCACTACGCTCGATATCACACAGGCATTCAAAAGGCTGAGCTCAAGTTTGTGCATCGCCATGAGCTGCGACAGCCACACGGCGTACTCATCGGCTGTACGGCTAGGTTCGGTAGCCGATCGCCATTGGGCGATCCAATGGTCGCCGTCGTGAACCGCGAACAGGCTGTTGGTGTTTCCCTGCTCAATTGCCAGAAGCATCGATCAAGTCCTACGTTGCAGCTTCACATTATCTGGGCGCGGCGCCACGGTGAAGCAATAGTGCCCATCTTCATCGGCCGCGGCGCGCCATTTATCGACTGCATCGCGCAAATATCTTGACCTGCGAGGCCACCCCTGCGCTTCAATGGCCTTCGCGCTCGGCGTCGCCCTGAACCGCGTCTTCCGCTTGTGCGGCGACCAGTGCCGGCGCGCCGCGGGATCGAATGACGATTCCGATGACGTCGACATCGACCTTGAGCAGATCGAGCTCTCGCGTCATCTCACGCAGTTCCTGGCCCTTGCGCGCGATTTCCTCGGAAACGTCGATAGCCATGTTGCGCTCGGTGACCCCGCCCGGGCTGCCGACGAACATTTTGGCTCTGAGCCACTCGAGCCGCGCCCGCTGCGTATCGCGCGCGAACTTCTTTTCGACGAACTGTCGCCGTGCCTCTACATAGGCCGCCAGCAATTCGACGTCGGACATTTTGTACAGGGCGTCGGCTGAAACGCTCATGGCCGCTGGCTCAGACGATCGGGTTCATGGCAGGTAGCGGGTCAAAACCTATTCTACCAAGCCAGGTCCGATCAAGCGCCTGCCATTTCCTGCGCGCCGCCGAGCAGCGTGACGTTGAGTCTGCCGCCAGTGAACAACATGTCGTCCAGCGCTTCGCTGATGTCGCCGGATTCGACCGTCGAACCGCCGTCCCGAAAAATGCTCGCTTGCGCGATACGCCGCATCAATTCCTTGATGAACGCGGCGCTGACGCCCTTCGTGCGGTTCACGGTCTCATCGATGATGGTCTGATCCATCGGCAGGTCCTTGCCATAGAGCCGAACAAGCTTGCTGCGGCCGATGCCGTCGGGCAGCGGCACTTCGATCGCCTGGTCGATGCGTCCGGGCCGGCCGGCCAGCGCGCCTTCAAGCTGCTCCGGCCGGTTGGTGGTGAGGACGAACAGGATGTCGGAGTCCTCCTTCAGCCCGTCCATTTCGTTGAGCAGCTTGTTGAGCAGCGGCTCTTCACACGATCCCATCTCTTCGCGATCGCGGGCGATGAGGTCGACGTCCTCGATCACTACCATCGTCGGCTGCAACAGGCGCGCCAGCTTCATGTAGGCGCCGAGCAACCCCACCTGCTCGGCCGTGATGATCAACGTCGTATGTCCGGGCAAATTGGTCGCGAGGTAACGGATCGTGTGCGTCTTGCCGGTGCCCGGCGGACCGTAAAGCAGGATGCCCTTGCGGGTCGACTGGCCCAGCTTGCGAAGCGCCGCGCGATTGCCGACAAAGCCCATGACGTTGCGATCGAGCAGCTTCAGCGTCTGTTCGGGCAAGATGACTTCCTCACGTCCGACTGCCGGCAGCCGGTGCACCATGACCCCGCTCGACCGTCCGCGATAGTCGGATCCACCTTCGAGCGAAAGGATCTTGCCGCGATAGGAACGCGCGGCGTGCACCGCCTCTTCAAGCCCGGCGAACGAACTTTGTACGAGTGCGTCGCCGGCGGCGCCGGCCGGCACGGCGATCTCGATGCGTGTCGCAGCCTCATGCTGGTATTCGCGATGAAACGATAGCAGCACGGCGTAGCGGAGTTCGCCGGCCCTGCACAGCCACAGTCCGTTATGCAGGCATTTCACCGGCTGCGCTTCACCGATCTCGACGTCGTGGTACTGCGGCGGCGCAAGCGCGGGTGCGTTCCGGCCATCCTTCATCAGGGCCGCAATACCAGCGTCTCATAGCGATACTCCTCGTGAATGCCGAAGAAGTGCAGCGGCGAGGCGAGCAACTGGGCGACCGCGACCTGGACGTCGGCGAGCATGTGGCCGGGAAACTGCCGCGCTCTCGTCACCAATTGGTTTCGCGGGATTCCGGCAAAGTGCCAGTCAAGCGCGAGCCAGGCGTATTTGAACTCGTCTCCAGGCACGGCCTCCGATGCGCGCCTGACGGCAAGCAGGCAGCCGTTGCAGAGGCACGCCGTGCCGCCGGCGAGCAGGATTTCACTGCCAGTCGCCGGTGCTCCGCAAAGATCGCATGCACCTTTCGTGGTCGCGGTTTCGCTGGTGATCAGCAAACCATGACCGGCGGCGCTGATGCTTTGCCGTGCCGAATCCAGCAGCGCCTTGGCGACCGAGCCCGGGTAGGGGCCGCAGGCCACCTTCTCTTTGTTCTCGATCAGCGCGGTGAATGCGATCGCTTCCCGTTCCGACTTGCCGAATACGTTGCGAAGGAGCTGCCGGACGAATTCGACGGGCGTATCGTCGTCATTATGAATGAAGAGCGTGATCGACCCGGCGTCGGTGCAAATGTCATGCATGAAAGGAAAGACCTCGTACGCGTTGCCCAAAGAACAAAAAGAGAACACAGGCGGCGAGCCGCGTCAAGCGGTCAGCGAACCGCCACTTCCAATGTGGGAATAGCATTGATCTTCTCGCCAAGCTCCTGCTCGGCCCGCTCCAGATCGTAGCGCTTCTGCAGATTGAGCCACAGGTCCGGACCAAGCCGCACCACCGCAGTAATCGCTGTGTAGCGGCTTGCGGCATCCTTCATCGACCGTGGCGCGCCCGGCCTTCGATCACTCCGGGGTAAGCGCGGCACCCGCGCCCGGGAACAATGCCACACCCCGCTCGCCCAAGCGAAGTGGGCACGGGTGGTTCGCAGGAAAGCCGTGAGCCACGCCGCGACGCCTAGTTCGCCGCGTCCTTGATAGCGGCTTCGAAGGTCTTGGGGTCGAAGGCCGGCATGCTTTGGACCCGCCCCAGACCCTGGGTCGCGTACCAGACGGAGAACGCGAGCATCGCCGCCTCATTCGGGGCATCGACGATGTCGACGAAATCGTAGTAGCCCTGCGTGTAGTGGATCGACTCGACCTTGATGCCTAGCTTGTCGAGTTTTGTCTTGGCCTTGCCGATCCGCTCCGATTGCTTGCTTGCCCATTCCGGGCTCAGATTACCAAGCAGCACATATTTCATGGCCACCTCCACGAGAGGTTGATCATTTTGCGCGAAGGACCACACAATTATACGCCTTCCCACGACCCATGCCCATGCCGATTTGCGGAGCGGGAACGGCGAGGCACGGGTTCCCCGGCGCTGGTCCCTGGCCGACAAGCGCCCTATAGCCAGCGCCGGACCCGCGCGCAGTAGCGGCGATAGACGTCCCCGAACTTGCGCTCGAGATAGGCTTCCTCGCGAGCGATCACACCGTAGCGGATGACTAGCGCGAAAGGCAGCAGCGTCATCAACAGCCAGAGGCTGTTGAAGGCAATGGCCAAGCCGATGAGCCCCAGCACCATGCCGAGATAGATGGGGTTGCGCGTGAAGCGGTAGGGGCCAGCCTCCACGATGGTCGTGGTCGGCAGGTTGGTGGGCACGTTCGAGCCGGCCCGGGTCATGGTAGAGATCGCCCACGCGACCAGCGCCAGCGCGAGGGAAAACACTGTCGCGCCTAGCCAGCCTGCAGGTAGCGCGGCCGGCAAGAACGGCAAGGGCATGAGCCAGTTGAGCGCGAACCCGGCGAGCACCGCGAGCGCCCACGCGATCGGCGGCCGGACAATGACGCCAGCGGTATCTGTTATGTCAGCCATAACGGGACCGGTGAAACCGCGCTTGATCTGGCTGAAGGCTATTTGCAAGCATAGCACAAAATCGCAGGCTGCACCGGGACGCGAACGGTGTGGGAAGCGGAATTCAGACGATGCCGTGTTCTTTCAGAACGGCTTGCTCGTCCCCTGACACCCATCCAAAGATCTTTGGTGTGTCTTCGAGCTGCTGCACCAGATAATGGACCTCAAAATCAATGGAAACATCCGGTTCGCTGCCACGGTCGTAGATGGCGGTCCAAGCGACGTGCGCCAGGCAATGGTTGCTCGTCGATCCGTGCGATGCGGACATTGCGAAGTCGCATATCCTTCGTACCGATCCGGCGATAATTTTCAAACCCCTGTTGCATCATCTGCTTCAGGTGTTCGTCATTCCGGCCAACACTGACGCCAGCCGGAGAGGCCGCAACGAACGCAGTGGCGTATGAAGACGCCACTTGGTCCATATCCACTTGATCCCTAAGCGCCGTTCGGAACAGGTTCTCATAGCGCTCAAACAAGTCCTTTACGTTCTTTTCCATAAGGTGCCGCCTCCTCACTTTGGCTCTCCGGGCTCGAGGTATTCTGCGCGAGGTGGTCTAGTGTGGTCTAGTAAGGCTGATCTGGTTCGGCCGTCCAAACATGTTCAGAATGCTGTGAGGGGTAGATGGAGAAGCTGGATCTAAAGAAGGTGAGGAAGCCACTCTTCACCGCTCCCCTTAACCGCTTCGTGACGATCGATGTGCCGCCGGCTTCCTACCTCATGATAGATGGTCATGGTGACCCGAACACAGCCCAAGCTTATAGGCTGGCCGTCGAAAGCCTCTACGCGACGGCCTTTACGATCAAATTCTCCTGCAAGGCAAACGGGAAAGACTTCGTCGTGATGCCATTGGAGGGACTTTGGTCAGCTCCCGACCCTGAGAGCTTCTCCGCACGGCGCAAGGACGAATGGGAGTGGACCATGATGATCATGGTGCCGGACTATGTGGATGACGAAACCTTTCTGGCCGCCAGGATCAAGGCGCGAGAGAAGCTCGGCGCGCTTCCTGACAGTCTGAGGCTCGAAAGCCTGGAGGAAGGCCTCTGCCTCCAGGCATTGCACGTGGGCAGCTATGACGACGAAGGACCGCTGCTCGCGAGGTTGCACGGGGAGATCATGCCTTCGGGCGGCTACGACTTCGCCGGTCGGCATCATGAGGTCTATCTGAGCGACCCTCGCAAGACGGCGCCTGAAAGGCTCAAGACCGTGATCCGCCAACCCGTGCGCCAGAACTGAAAGTGGAGCCTGATCAGCACGTCAAGCGCCACAGAGGCCGGCTACGAAACTTGCAGCTAGTTCGCGGCGCGAATGCCCCGCTCACGTATGATCGCGCCGAACCGCTCGGAGTCTTTGCGGGACTTTTCCTTGAACTCTTCCGGAGACATCGGTGCGGCGATGTTTCCGAGGGTCGCGATACGCTCGTTCAACGCGGCGGTTGCAAGCGATCGATTAATTTCCTTGTTCAAACGCGCGACAACGTCGGATGATGTTCCGGCTGGCGCGTAGATGCCGAATACGGCATCCGCGTCAAAGCCCGTAAGGCCGAGCTCGTCGAGCGTGGGTACATTCGGAAGTTGGGGCGATCGTTGGGGGCTTCCGATCGCAAGAGCGCGCAGCTTGCCGGCTTTCACGTGCTCGATGGCGATGCCGGGATCGAACAGGAAGTCGAGTTGCCCCCCGAGCAGGTCATTGAGCGCAGGTGCCGCGCCGCGGTAAGGCACGTGCACTGCGCTTGTGCCGGTCATGTTTTTCAACATTTCTGCCGCAAGATGGGGAGAGCTGCCGATACCGGGCGATCCAAAATTCCGCTTTTCCGGATTGGCCTTCAGATCAGCAATGAATTCCTTGAAATCCCGCACCGGATTGTCCGCCCGAATGACGAGATAGAAAGGCACGCGCGCAACTGAGGCGACGGGGATGATGTCCTCGTGGGGTCGAATGGCATTTTGGCATACAGATGCGGATTGATCGCCACCATCCCGCCTGAAGACATCAGCAGGGTGTAGCCATCCGGCGCGGACGTCGCCACGGATTCTCCGCCCAGATTTCCGCCAGCGCCTCCCCTGTTTTCGATTACGACCGACTGACCGAAAGTTTCGCTGAGAGGTTGACCTACAAGGCGCGCGAGCTGATCTGCTGCTCCTCCCGCGGGAAAGTTGACAATGAGGCGAATGGACTGGCTCGGCCAACTCTGTGCCAGCGAAGTGGACATCAGGCTCGCGGTGAAGGCGATCGCGACCACAATGGCTTTCATGATTATCTCCCCGGGTTTTGCTATTTGAAGGAATGGCGATGGGTCGCTCGATCGATCCGCAGCATCCCGTTCCGCATTTGAAAGAGAGCGACGGTAAATCACCTTCACCCCGCGAGGAAATCGCCGATCGCCGCGACACAGGCGGGGTCTTCCTGCATGGCGAAGTGCCCAGCGCCGGGCACGATATGTATGCGGGCTTTTGGAATCGCGCTTGCCCAAAGTTCCGCCTGACTGGCAAGCGCGATCCTGTCCCTGTCGCCCCACACGATGAGCGTTTCGTTGGGTATCCGGCTTAGCCATCGACCAAGATTTGGGTGTCCCATGCCGTGGGCCTTCCGAATGTTGCTCAGCGCCTGGCTTTCCTTCTCCCTTGCCGCAATGAACTGCTCTGGCTGGCGGGGGTGCAAGCGAGCCTCCGGGAAAGTATCGGGCCGCAACTTCCGTTCGATGCGCCAGGTAGTGAGGCAAATCTTGCGGAGCGATTTTGGTGGGGTCGGCGCCGCGATGGTCAGGATGGTTGAGCCCGGCAGGGGCGTTCAGCACCAGACGAGCAAAGCGTTCGCCGGCGACCACCGCCATTTCTGCCGCCATCCAGCCGCCCATGGAATGACCGACGAGGTGCGGCCGATCCAGCCCCAATGCTGCGATGAGCCGCAAATTGTGGACGATCAAATCCTGCATCCCGCAGATATGCGGCGCAGGTCCACTTTCGCCGAAGCCGGGGTGGAATGGCAGATAGACCCGAAACCTGTCGGCCAAACCGCGCGCCCATTCTTGCCCCTCGATCGTTGCCGCTCCGTGAAGCGCCAGCACGGCCGGACCCCTTCCGATGACTTTTATGACCGTGTCCACGGCATCGATTTCGAGCTTTATCGTTTCGAATACCACGTCAAACTCCCTTTTGGCCGCGAGCCGGACTACGGTTGGACCATCGTTTCTGTCGAGAAGGAGTACGCTGCCAATCTGCCGCGAGATTGCGTGCGCACGAAATCGATCACCTGCTGGCCCACCGTCTCGAGCTGACGTTTGGTTGCCGCATCGGTGCAATTTCCCTCGGCGTCGAACAGCGCGCTGGATGTGTTCAACGTTGCACCAAACGGCGTTGGCCAGCCTCTAAGGGAATGAGCAACCGTCCGAAGCGCGGCTAATGTCTGCCCAACCGCCTGCCATCCGCCAGCACAAGCAATGCAGCCGACGGGAATTCCATCCAGGTAAGCGCGTGTATCCGTTCTAAGTTCTTCCGCGTAGTCCAGCGCGTTCTTTATCAGTCCAGATATCGATCCGTGGTAGGCCGGCGACGAGATGATAATGCCGTGGCATTCACGAAGCGCGGCCAGGAGACGCGAAGCCTGATCGGACTGTTGCTGTCCGGGCATATACATCGGCAGAAGCAGTTCTGCACCGGAGAGAAGCAGGGTCCTTGCGCCTTCATCCTCGGCGGCCTTGAGGCTGATCACGAGCGCGCGTTCGGACGATGACCCGCGCCGCGGGGTTCCTCCTATCCCGAGAACAAGAGGCTTATCCTGAATCATGCTTCGCTCCAGTTGTTGTGCCGCAAGCCCGCAATGCTCGGCTCGCAATCGGGCTCATCAACCTATCTGCGCGCGCCGCAATTGGGGGATCACCTCCTCGCCGAAGAGAGCGAGTGTTCCACGGCGACGCGGCGTAAAGCTCCTTCCCAGCATCGCGAGGAAATGGCCCGCGCCGCATTTGCGGCATTGATCGATGATTTGTTCAGCGACCTGTGCCGGCGTGCCGGCGATGTAGTCGTCGTCATGCAGTGAAAAGCCGGCTCCAGCCCGCGGCGCATCGAGCAATGAGGATGTGCCTTGGACAACGCGCGGATCGCCAGCCACAACTTTCAGTGTCGCTGCCTTCGCGGCATGGGATTCGTCGCGCGCCTCAGCCGCATCGTATGAAATGGAGACATTGCGCCGGATTGCGAGCTGATCGGGCCCTGCCGGAAATCCCAACCGGGCAGACTCCTTCCGATACACGTCGAAGATTTCCGATATGCGAGCGACGGATTCGAATCCGGTGCAAATCCTGGACTGCCTTTGAGCGGATTTCTGCGCGGATCCAGTACTTACAACAGTCGTCCATTTTGGCGGAGACGGCTGCAGGAAGACGTTCGGCATCAGGCTGAGGTTGTCGAATTTCCAATACTTTCCGCTGTGGCTGATGACGTGGTTCACGAGGGCGGCATCGAGTATCTCCAAAGCCTCGTTGAACCGCTCGCGGGCCTCCTCGATCCCTAAGCCTATCCGCGCGAGCTCCTGCGGCACGCCCGCTGCAAAGCCGATCTCGAGGCGTCCCTTTGTCAGGTGATCGAGCATCGTCAGTTCTTCGACGACACGCCATGGCTCATAGAGCGGCACGACCATTCCCATCGTTCCCAGCCGCAGCCGGGTCGTGTGACGAGAAATAGCTGCGATCAAGAGGTTGGGAGAGGGGCTATATGAGTGACCGAAGTGATGTTCGCTAAAGAATATTCCTTCGAACCCTAGCTTCTCGGCTTCGAGCCAATGCGCGTAGCCTTCGTCGAACACGGCAGTCACGGTACTGCGCAGGGTCTCCCCGTCGCTCAGGTTCGGGGCCTGCATGAATTCAAAGATCCATGGCTTGATCAAAGCGTTTCTCCCAATGCACGACTTATTTCTTGATTGCGTCTTGAGTACACGGGACTTTTAAATTTGAAAAATCGATTATATTTGATCTGTGATATTTGAATGATGGATGTAAGCCGATGCGGTTCGAAGGCCTGGACCTCAATCTCCTGATCGCGCTTGATGCGATCCTTGAAGAACGCAGCGTCATGGGAGCCAGTCGACGCCTTCATCTCAGCCAGCCGGCGATGAGCGCCGCTGTTGGCAGATTGCGTCAGTATTTCAACGACGAGATTTTCACGATTTCACAGCGAAAGCTGGTGCCGACGCCGCTGGCGCAGTCGCTGGAAAGACCAACGCGGGACATCCTGCTGCGAATCCGGGCCAATCTGATCTCGCCGCCAAAATTCGACCCGGCGAGTTCCGAGCGGCGTTTCCGGCTGGTCGTTTCCGATTATGCGAGCATCGTATTGATGCACGCCGTCATGAAGCGTGTGTATCGTGCGGCACCGCGGGTTTGCCTTGAAATTCTTCCCTTCGGTGATCGGGTCGATGACCAGCTTCAGCGAGGGGAGGTCGATTTCGTCGTGATCCCCGATACAAATCTCATTGATGGCCATCCCAGCCAGCATTTGTTTGCAGACGAATTCTGCTGCGTCGCCTGGCGCGGAAGCCGCCAGATCGGGCGCTCGATCTCGCTTGGCCGCTATCTTCAGCTTGGACACATAACAGCTCAGCTCGGGCCCATTCACGGAGTATCCTTCGATGAACGCGCCCTCGTGCAGTTAGGTTATAAGCGCCGCATCGAGGTCATTGCCCCGAACTTCACCGCGATGGCTGCCATGGTGATCGGAACGGACCGCATCGCGACAATGCATCATCGCCTCGCTGTAATTTTCGCGCGAAACTTTCCGCTGAAGCTGCTGCGTGCGCCGGTCCGCATCCCCGCATTCCGGGAAGCTCTCAAATGGCCGGCGTCCTTTCACCTGGATCCCGCACTTGTTTGGTTGCGCGAGATAATTACCGACGTTGCTGCCGAGGTCGACCGGACTCCAGCCAAGCAAATGAAGGTTGGGTAGGCGCGGCAGCGTGCAGGGAAGGGCGAAGTTAGTGTGCCGCGGTAGACGCCCGCCGCATCTTTGCCGCTAGCCGGCCTCTCGCTGCCTTCACCGTATTCTCCATCAGGCATGCGATGGTCATCGGACCGACCCCTCTCGGCACGGGCGTAATGGCGCCGGCAACCTGCACCGCCTCCTCGAAAATGACGTCGCCCTGAACGGCATATCCGCCGTCCTGCTTCGCGACACGCGTGGTGCCGACGTCGATGACGATGGCTTGCGGCTTGATCCAGTCGCGGCGCACAAGTCCGGGCTTGCCGACTGCGCTGACCAGGATGTCCGCCTCGCGGCAGATGCACGCGATGCCGCGTGTATGGACATGCGTTTGGGTCACCGTCGCGCGCTCTTCCAGAAGCAGCGCTGCCATCGGCTTGCCCACGATATTCGAGCTGCCGATGACGACGGCGTGATAGCCGGTAAGATCCGGCGCGATCGATTTGATGAGTTTCAGGCAACCCGACGGCGTGCATGGCACGAGGGCATCGGCGCCATGCAGCAGGCGGCCGGCATTCAGCGCATGCAGGCCGTCGACATCCTTGGCCGGATCGATCGCGCCCATGATGCGCAACGTGTCGATGCGCGCCGGCAATGGGAGTTGGACGAGAATACCGTCGATATCGTCCCGCTCGTTCAGCGTCGCAATGACGGAAAGCAGCTCGGCTTCGCTGACGCCATGCGGCAGGATTTTCGTCTCGCCGCGCAAGCCCAACTGCTTCGCTGTCTTGATCTTGCTTCGGACGTAGATGTGGCTGGCCGGGTCATCGCCGACCAGCACCACCGCCAAGCCCGGTGCTTGGGATAGCTGCCCCAATTCACCCGCAACACTGTCGAGAAGAATTTGCGCCTGTTTGCGCCCGTCGATGATTTCCGCAGTCATGGCACCTCCGTAAAGAGCGGTGCCCAGGCGCGCGGCATCTAGCTTCCGCGTTCCCCGATGGTCCTCCATCTGAGCGCCAGTCGCGCGGAAGCAGGCTTCATAGTTGATTGGATGGCCGAGGGCAATGGCCGTCGTAGCACCACATCACAGGGAACGCCGACGCGGCCGGATTGAGCGTCGTCGGGGGATGCCGGGAACGTCCCCTCGGACGCCGCTTATGGCGCCGTCGCTGTCTCAGAAATGATGGATCCCCAGCGCCGAGAATGCGCCGTCATGCGGCTCATGGCCGTCCATCGTCGGCTGGCCGAGAAAGCCGAGCTGCAGCGGGATCGGATGTAGCAGCGAGGTCGGTATCGCGCCCGCAGTGTCGAGCAGCGGTATGTCGTGCTGCGCGGCGCCGGAGAAATCCGTTGTGCTGGATGTCGAGCCGGAAAGGTTCGTCGTCAGGGGCTCGAGCAGGCTGGGGGCCGGCGCGTCCTGGATCAGGCCGGTCACCGTGCCGGTCAGGCCGTCGAGGAGATGGCTCGCGGTGCGGGTCACGGTCGCCGTCAGTTGGCCTACGGTGGCACTCACGTTTGCGATCGTACTCGATACCGTTGCAAGCGCGGTGTCGACGATGCCGGTGAGGCTGTCTGCAAGGTTGTGAACGGACGCGCCAAGATCGAGTGACGGTGATGCGATGCTGCTGCTGGACGGCGCGCTGCCTGCGCCTGCCGATGGCGCGTGATCCAGAGCTGCGCTGAAGCTCGATAGCACGGGCGTCGATGTAAAAGCCTGCGCGGCGAGCACGTCGCCTGATGGAGCTTCGGCGAGCATCGCGGTCGTATCTTGCGGCGTGTTCGTTGCCGTGGCGTCGGCGTGGACCGCAGGCGAAAGGTCGGCCGCAGGAGGTTCGATCACGCCGGCATGCTGGTCGTCATGGCCGGGTGCGGGATCGGCCGGCTGCCGCGCGGCCGCGACAATATCTGCCGGAGGCGGGTGCAGGGCAGCCGGCTGCGCCGCGCGGGCTTCCCCCTCGTGCTCCAGGCGGTGCAGCGCGGTGTCGGCATCGTTGAGCAGGCCGAGCAGCATGGTGGCGAAAGCAACCGATTCGGTTGCCGCGAGATGACGGCTGCGCTCGGCTTCGTCAGAGCGGCGGGCGTTCTTGACGGCGTCGGCCATGACCATCTCCTCCTCAGCGCTCGCGGAACGCGCGGGTGATCTCGTCGCGCAGCGGACCGAGCAGATATTCGAACAGGGTGCGCGGACGCGTCGGCACGATCACCTCGGCCGGCATGCCGGCCTGCAGATCGATGCGCGACTTCTTGACGTCGTCGGGATCGAGCGCGACCTCGACGGCGTAATAGCCTTGCCCGGATTTGTCGTCGGTCAGGCGGTCGGCGGAAACCGTGTGCACGGTGCCGTAAAGCCGGGGACGCTCGATATAGTTGACGCCGGTGAGCTGCACTTCGGCACGGTGGCCGACGGCGACGTCGTTGATATCGGAGAGCTTCAGCTTTGCGGCGGCGATCAGCGGGTTGTCGGTGGGCACGATGTCCATCAGCCGCGCGCCGGGCTGGATCACGCCGCCCTCGGTAAAGACGTCGAGGCCGACCACCGAGCCGGTCGCCGGCGCCGTGATCCGCGTACGGACCAACACGTCCGTGGCGGCGTCGATCTTGGGCGCCAGTTCCGCGAGCTTGTTTTCGCATCCGCGCAACTGGTCAGTGATCTCGCTCATCCGTGCGCGTTCCACCCTGGCGATCTCGAGGTCGTTCTGCGCGATCTGCTGCTGCATGCCGGCGATGCTGGCCTGCTGCGCGCCAATATCGGCCTTCAGCCGGGCGTCCTCGCGCTGCAAAGCAAGGATGCGGGTCTTTGGCGTATAGCCTTGCGCGAACAGATGCTGCGCGCCGTTCATCTCGTCGGTCAGCAGTTCCCGCTGTTTCTCGGTGCCGGCAAGCTGCGCCTGCGTGCCCGCGATCTGCGCTTCGAGCTCCTTGATCTTGCCGCGCAGCACCGCTGTCTCGGCAGCGAACTGGTGCTTTCGCGCCGCAATCATCGCGGTCTCGTTGGCCATGGCCTGGCGCGCCGCGGATAGTTCGCTGCGCGCGCGGAGATGTTCGTCGAACTCCGGCGCATCTTTTCGGTCGCGCTCGGCGACCAGCCGTGCTCGCGCGGCGAGCGCAGCGTCACGATCGGCCGTGAGCACGTCGAGCTTGGCGCGCGGGTCGCTGTCGTCGAGCCGGATCAGGAGCTGACCTTTTTCGACGCGCGCGCCGTCGCGCACGGTGAGCTGGCGGACAACGCCGCCATAGGGGTGCTGCACGCTCTGCCGCCGCCCCTCGACCTGGAGGTTGCCGCTTGCGATCGCTGCGCCGGAGATCGGCGCGAGCGTTCCCCACATCGTCATCGCGGCAAGGAACGCCGCCACCACGCCGGCACCCAGCAGCGCCGGCCGCGAGGGACGTGCGTAGCGCGCACGGTCGCGTATCGGGGCGAAGCCGTCGCCGATCGCCGTCATGACGCGCGCCCCGCGGCGGCCTGCTGGAGCGCGTGGTAGACCTCGCCCGGCGGACCCAGCATGTCGAGCATGCCGCCGCGCAACACCATCATGACGTCGACGATGTCGAGGATGGTGGTGCGGTGGGTGATCACGATGATGGTGGCACCCTCGCTCTTGGCCTGCAGCAGCGCCACCTTCAGCGCCTCTTCGCCGGGAGCGTCGAGATTGGCGTTGGGCTCATCGAGCACGAGCAGCGGCGGGCGGCCGAGCAGCGCCCGCGCCAGCGCCAGACGCTGGCGCTGGCCGCCGGACAGGCCGACGCCGCCGGGACCCAGTCGGGTATCGTATTGCTTCGGCAGGTCGAGCACCATCTCGTGAATGCCGGCGCGTTTGGCGGCGTCGATGATCTCGTCCGTCGAAGCATCGCCGAAGCGAGCAATGTTCTCGCGCACGGTGCCGGCGAACAGGCCGACGTCCTGCGGCAAATAGCCGACATGGCGGCCGAATTCGAGCGGGTCCCAATGGCTGTAGTCGAGCCCGCCGAAGCGCAACCGTCCATCGGCAGGTAGGATGGCGCCCACCAGAAGGCGAGCCAGCGTGCTCTTGCCGGAGCCGCTCGGGCCGACGATGCCGAGCGCCTGGCCGCCGCCAAGCTCGAAGGTCAGGTCCCTGATGACGGGCTCCTTGCGCGCCGGCAACAGGCAGCGCAGTTCGCGGACCTCGATGGTGTTGCGCGCCCGCGGCACGATGGTGTGTGGCGGCGTCAGGTCGATCTCGCCGAGCAGCTCGCGCACTTCCGCATAGGCCTCGCGGGCGCCGATGAACTGCTTCCAGGTGCCGACCGCCTGTTCCACCGGGACCAGCGCCCGGCCCATCACGATGCTGGCGGCGAAGATGGTCGCCGGCGTGATGGCGTGGTCGATGGCGAGCCAGGCGCCGGTGCCGAGCATCAGCGATTGCAACAGCAGGCGGAAGAAGCGGATGGAAGAGGTCATCACCGCGTTCTTGTCGCTGGCAAGCGCCTGCTGCACCAGCATCGACGAGCGCTGGTTCTGCCAGTTGCGCTCCACTGCCGGCTGCATGCCCATCGCGCGGATCACGTCGGCGTGGCGCAGGATGTTTTCGGTGAACACATAGGACTGGTTGCCTGCGGCTTCGGCTTCCTTCATCGGCTCGCGGGTCATCACCTCGTTGAGACCGGCGAGGCCAAGCAGGAGAACCGCGCCAATGGTCGCGACGATGCCCAGCAGCGGATGGATGAAGAACAGCAGCATCAGATAGATCGGAATCCACGGCAGGTCGAACGCGAAATAGATGCCGGGGCCGGTCACGAAGGTGCGGAACTGATCGAGATTGCGCAATTGCTGCGCGCCGCGCGATGCGCCGCGCTGCGCCGAGCGCACCACCAGCGCCTCGAACACGCGTGCCGATAATTCCATGTCGAGGCGGATGCCGCAGCGGATCAGGATGTACGAGCGCACCGCATCCAGCGCCGCCATGGTGAGCAGAGCGATCGCCAGGATCAGGGTGAGGAGGACGAGCGTGGAGACGTTCTCGTTGAGCAGCACGCGGTTATAGACCTGCATCAAATAGAGCGGCGAACTCAGATAGAGCAGGTTGATGGCGCTGGAGAACAGCCCGGCCCAGAGGAATTGCGGCCATAGCGCGACCAGCGCCTGGCGAACGTCATCGATCCGTCGCGCCGGGGCGACGGAGTCGTCAAGGGCGGTCAGCATGCCCGTAGGCATTCGGCAATCACCTTAAGCGAGTTGACACGATGCTGCGCGATCCACTCGTGCAGTGAGGCAATCGAGACGTGGCGTGGGGATGCGCTCCCCACGCCGCGCAGTTTTGAAATGTCCGAACTCAACTGGAGTTAGGCGAGGCCGTGGAGCAGGCCACCGACATCGAGATGGCCGACATCGGCGCTGGCGCCGATCAAGGTCGGTGCGGAAACCGAGGCGTCGACACCGTTGAGCCCTGCCGAGAGGTCGATGCTCGGGTTCGTCTCAACTACTGCGCCGAGATCGAGCGTGTGCGACAGGTCCGCCGTGCCGCTGGCGCTGGCAGAAGCGCTACCGCTGGCGCTGGCGCCGCCAAGTACGCCGGTGGCGGTTCCGAGCAGGCCATCGACGGTACCAAGCAGGTTTCCGAGTAGTGCAGCCATATAGTCAACTCCTATGAAGGTTGGCTGGAATGCGACGAACGTCGCGCTGCAAGAAGCCACGGGCGTCAGAAAGGTTGCGGACTCACATGCGGCGTTTTGGTGATGATTTGTTGGGAAGGGAACTTTCCGGTGTTGCCGGTCGGCGGTGGTCCGACCATGATGTGAAGTCTCCTTTGTAAGATCTCCTTGGGAAGGTGTTTGGAAAGGCGATGCTGGAAGATAAAGCGGATGTCGTGGTGCTCGGCGCGGGCATCGTCGGGGTATCGACGGCCTTTGCCGCGCGGCAGCGCGGGATGTCGGTCGTACTCGTCGATCGGCGCGAGCCGGGCAGCGAGACCTCATACGGCAATGCCGGCATCATCAGCAGCGGCTCGATCACGCCGCTCAATAATCCATCGCTGTGGAAGTCGCTGCCGAAATACCTGACCAACCGCCATGCGGCATTGCGTTGGAATCCGCTTTGGGCGGTGAAGAACGCGGGCTGGGTCGCGCGCTTCTTGGCCAATTCGGCCGCGTCGCGACTTCGGCCGCGCGCGACCGCGCTGCATGGCTTGATCGGTGCATCGGCGAAACTGCATCGGGAATGGATCGTGCAAGCGGGAGCGGGACATCGCATTCGCGAGACCGGCTGGCTCAGGGCGTGGCGCAGCGATGCGGTTCTCGCGGCGAAGCAGGAGCAGGCCAAGCTGGCTGAATACGGCATCGCCAGCGAATGGCTCGACCGCCAGGCCATCTCCGCGCTCGAGCCGGATATTGTGCCCGTTTATAAAGCGGGCCTGCTGCACACCCATACCGCCTCGGTCGACTCGCCAGGCGAGGTGGTCAAGGCCTATGCACGGATGTTCGCGAACGCCGGCGGCCAGGTGAGGCAGGCGGAGATCAAGGCGATCATACCCGACGGCGATGATTGGCGCGTGATGCTGGCCGATGGCGAGATTTCGGCACGGCATGTGGTGACCGCGCTGGGCCCCTGGTCTGCCGATATGTTGCGGCCGCTCGGCTATCGCGTGCCACTCGCCTTTGAACGCGGCTACCATCGCGAATTCAAGCCGAACCCGGCGCGTGCGTTGCGGCGTCCGATCTATGACATCGACGGCGGTTTTATCATGACCCCGATGGAGCAGGGTATCCGCGTCACCTCGGGCGTCGAACTGACCGATCGCGATGCGCCATCCTCGTTAGACCAGCTTGACCAGGTGGTTCCGCTCGCGCGCGGCGTCGTGGAGTTCGGCGACGCTGTCGGCGATGCATGGCGCGGCTCACGGCCGACGCTGCCGGATAGCTTGCCGATGATCGGACCAGCGCCTCGGCATGCCGGCCTGTGGCTTGCCTTTGGCAACCAGCACATCGGCTTCACGACCGGTCCCGCAACCGGCGCCGCCATTGCCGCCATGATTGCCGGCGCGTCGCCGCCGTATGACGTTACGCCGTTCGCGCCGGCTCGCTACATTCGAGACTGAGCTGGCGCACCCGGCGCCAAACTGGACTCGTTCGGACTCTTTTGACCGCAAAAGTTGCACCGGGCCAGGTGCTTGTCGCATGATTGCAGCCTGCAATGGCACACACATTGCATCGTCGCAACAGGCAGGCGTCGCGTTGGGAAATCGTTGCAATCGTCCCTTGCATGGGACGACAGTTTGGTGACACTTGCCCTTGCTTCGCCGACCCGAGGAATGCGCCTGCGCGCCGGTCGGCGCTGGAGTTTGTTGATGTTGCGTCTGATTGCCCGGCGTCTTGCTCTCGGTGTGCTGGTCGCGCTGACCGTCATGACGCTTGCATTCCTGCTGACGCGGCTGTCCGGCGACCTTGCGGTTTCGATCGCGGGCCCGCAGGCGACGCAGGCCGACGTCGAAATCGTGCGCAAGGCCTACGGCCTCGACCGCCCGCTCTATGTCCAGTTCTTTGCCTGGACCGGCCGCGCCATGGTCGGTGATTTCGGCCAGAGCTATTTCTTCAAGGACAGTGTGGCGAACCTGATCCAGAAGCGGCTGCCGATCACGCTGACGCTCGGCCTGGTCGGCTTAAGCCTCGCCTTGCTGATCTCGCTGCCGCTCGGCATCCTGGCGGCGCTGCGCGAAAACACCTGGATCGACCGCGGCGTCACCCTGTTCACGATGGTCGGGCAGGCAGTGCCGAGCTTCTGGCTGGCGCTGATTCTGATGATCGTGCTCGGCCTGCAGCTCGGCATCCTGCCCATATCCGGCACCGGCACCTGGCAGCATTTCGTGATGCCCGGCATCGTGCTTGCCTTCACCGCGATCCCGGCGCTGACGCGGCTGACGCGCTCCGGCATGATCGAGGCGATGGCCTCCGATTACATCCGCACCGCGCGCGCAAAAGGCCTGTCGCGGGCGCGCATCATCTTCAAGCACGCGCTGCGCAACGCCGCCATTCCCGTGGTGTCGATCGCCGCGGTCCAGCTCGGCTTCATGCTGGGCGGCTCGATCGTCATCGAAACGGTGTTCGCGCTGCATGGCGTCGGCTATCTCGGCTGGGAGAGCATCGCCAAGAACGATTTCCCTGTCGTGCAGGCGGTGGTGCTGGTGCTGGCCGTGTTCTATATCGGCCTCACGCTCTTGGCCGACATCCTCAATGCGCTGCTTGATCCGAGGCTGAGGACCGGATGAGCGAGCCGATTGCCATTCAGGCGCCGCAGCCTTCGAGCATAGGTAGCTCGCGCATCGGCGCCGCCGGCTTTGCGATCGGGATTGCCATCGTCGCGATCGTCGTCGCGGCGGCGCTCGTCGGCAACGCGCTGGTGCCGCAGGATCCGTTCACCCAGGACCTCGGCAATCGCCTCAAGCCGCCGTTCTGGATGGAGGGCACCCAGCCGGGCCACTGGCTCGGCACCGATCAACTCGGCCGGGATTATCTCGCGCGGCTGGTCTATGGCGCGCGCATTTCGCTCCTGATCGGCATCATGACGGTGATCACGTCGGGGCTGATCGGCATCACGCTCGGCGTGCTCGGCGGGTTTTTCGGCGGCCGCGTCGACGATTTCGTGCTGTTCGCCATCACGACGCGATTGTCGATCCCTGTCGTGCTGGTCGCGCTTGCGGTGGTCGGGCTGATGGGATCGGGCCTCGGGCTCGTCGTCGCCACCCTCGGGCTGTTGTTGTGGGACCGCTTCGCGGTCGTCGCGCGCGCTACCACCATGCAGGTTCGCAACCACGACTACGTCAGCGCGGCCTGGTGCGCCGGCGCCTCGATGCCGCACATCCTGATCAAGGAGATTTTGCCGAACATCGCGAGCCATCTTGCCGTGGTGGCAACGCTAGAGATGGCGCTGGCCATCCTGCTCGAGGCTGCCCTTTCGTTCCTGGGGTTGGGCGTGCCGCCGCCGCTGCCGTCCTGGGGGCTGATGATCGCCGAGGGCAAGGACTACATGTTCTTTTCGCCCTGGGTGATCATGATCCCCGGCGTAGCCCTGGCAGTTTTGGTGCTCGGCATCAATCTGGTCGGCGACGGACTGCGCAATCTGCTCGGCGCGGAGCGGCTGCGATGAGTGCGCTCTTGGACGTGGAGGAGCTTCAGGTAACGTTCGGCCGCACCGCGGCGGTGCGCGGCGCCTCGTTCCGGGTCGAGAGGGGCGAGACTCATTGCCTGGTCGGCGAGTCCGGCTGCGGCAAGTCGGTGACCGCGCTGGCGGTGATGAGCCTGCTCGCCCGCGGCGGCCAGCGTTCGGCGAAACGGATGCGTTTTGCCGGTACCGACCTCACATCGCTGTCGGACCGCGAGATGGCGCGCCTGCGCGGCAACCGCATGGCGATGATCTTTCAGGAGCCGATGACCAGCCTCAATCCGGCCTTCACCATCGGTTCGCAGATGGCGGAGGTGATGACGCGCCACAAGGGCGGCTCGCGCGCGGCGGCCCTCGACCGCGCCGCCGAATTGATGGGCCGCGTCGGCATCACCGCACCTGGCATGCGGCTCGGCCAGTTTCCGCACCAGCTCTCCGGCGGCCTGCGCCAGCGCGTGATGATCGCGATGGCGCTGATGTGCGATCCGGAACTGTTGATCGCCGACGAGCCGACCACCGCGCTCGACGTCACCGTGCAGGCGCAGATCCTGCGGCTGCTCGCCAATCTCAAGCGCGAGCTCGGCCTCTCGATCCTGCTGATCACCCATGACCTCGGTATCGTCGCGCGCGTCGCCGACCACGTGTCGGTGATGTATGCCGGCGAGGTCGTCGAGCGCGCGCCGACTGCGGACCTGTTCCGCGCGCCGCAGCATCCCTACACCCGCGGTCTTCTGTCCTGCGTGCCGGTGCCCGGCCGCGTGCAGCGCGACCGGCCGCTCGGCTCGATTCCCGGCGTTGTGCCGGCGATCGGGCCAGGCTTTGCCGGCTGCGCCTTTCGCTCGCGCTGCGCCCACGCCAATGAAACGTGTACACGCGCGATACCGCGGCGTCGGACGGGCGATGCGCACGATTATCTTTGCCGGCTCGAGCCGGACTGGGCGGAGCTGCAACCCGCATGACCGCCGCGATCGAGGTCGAGAACCTGCGGTGCGAATTCCGCGTCCACACCGGACTGATGTCGGCGGAAAAGCGCGTGGTCGCGGTCGACGATGTCACGTTCAGCGTGCCGGCCGGTAGCGTGCTCGGCATCGTCGGCGAGTCCGGATGCGGCAAGTCCACGCTGGCCCGCCTGATCCTCGGGCTGCTCAAGCCGACGGCGGGAACCGTGCTGGTCGATGGCAAGCGGCTGTTCGACCTCGACCGCAAGGCGCGGGCGCGATTGATCCAGCCGGTGTTCCAGGATCCGTTCGCCTCGCTCAATCCGCGCCGGCGCATCAAGGATATCGTCGCGCTGCCGCTTGCAGCCCAGGGCACTTTCTCGCGCGGCGAGATCGAGCGCCGGGTCGGCGGCATTCTCGAGCGCGTTGGCCTGTCGGCCGCGATGGGCGAACGCATGCCGGCGCAACTCTCCGGTGGGCAACGCCAGCGCGCGGCGATTGCCCGCGCATTGGTGCTGGAGCCGCGGATCGTGATATGCGACGAGCCGACCAGCGCGCTCGACGTCTCGGTGCAGGCGCAGATCCTCAATCTCCTGGCCGACCTGCGCCGCGACCTCGGGCTCACTTACCTTTTCATCAGCCACAATCTCGCCGTCGTCGAGCATGTCGCGAGCGAAGTCGCGGTGATGTATCTCGGCCGTTTCGTCGAGCGGAACGAAACCGACGCGCTGTTTCGCAAGCCCCGCCACCCCTACACCCAGGCGCTGCTGGAAAGCGTGCTGACGCCGGAGCCGGGCAAGGGCGTGCCGGACATTGGTCTCGGCGACGCCATGCCGGATCCGTCCAATATTCCGCCGGGCTGCCGGTTCAACCCGCGCTGCCGCATCGCGGTCGAGCGCTGCCGCCATGAGGCGCCAATGCCCATGGTCCGCCCGCCCCAGGGAATGGTAGAGTGTCATCTGGCATAGGGCGTATTTTCCGCCGTCTGTAATAGAAAAAAATGGAGAGCGATATGCGTATGCAAAAAAAGCTCGGCGTTGCAATTCTGGCGGCGGTTCTATCGGGTGTCGCTGCGTTGCCAGCGGCGGCGCAGAAATCCGCCGACACGCTGCGGATCGTGATGCGCGACGCGCTGCCCAACATCGATCCCTTCTACAACAATTTGCGCACCGGCGTGGTGATGCACCACCAGGGCTGGGATGCGCTGGTCTACCGCAATCCCGATACGTTCAAGCTGGAGCCGCTGCTCGCAACCGAATGGAAGCTGCCGGATCCGACCACGATCGAGTTCAGCTTAAGGCCCGGCGTCAAGTTTCATGACGGCAGCCCGTTCACGGCCGACGACGTCGTTTACACCATCAATATCGTCGCCGATCCGGCGAGCCGCGTCTCGACCCCGTCGAATTACAACTGGATCGACAAGGCGGAGAAGACCGGCGACCTTTCGGTGCGCGTCAAGCTGAAGCGGCCGAACCCGGCGGCGCTGGAATATTTCGCGCTGGTGCTGCCGATCTATCCCAAGGCCTATCGCGAGAAGGTCGGCGCAGAAGGTTACGCCAAGGCGCCGGTCGGCGCGGGTCCCTACAAGGTGACGAAGGTCGAGCCCGGCGTCTCCATCGACTTCGAGCGCTTCGAGGACTACTGGGCCGGCAGCCCCAAGGGGAAGCCTGCGATCAAGAAGATGAGCGTGCGCTTCGTGCCGGATGCCGGCACCGAGATGACCGAATTGCTCGCCGGCCGCGCCGACTGGATCTGGAACATGAACCCGGACCAGCTCGAGCCCGTGAACCGGATGCCGCATCTGCAGGCGGTGCGCAAGGAATCGATGCGGATCGGCTTTCTCTCGATGGATGCGGGCGGCCGCACCGGCGCCGACAATCCCCTGACCAAGCTCAAGGTGCGTCAGGCGATCTGGCACGCGATCGACCGCAAGGCGATTGCCGACAAGCTCGTCACCGGCGGTAGTCGCGTTCCGGCTGCGCCCTGCTTCCCCTCACAGTTCGGCTGCGATGCCGAAGCCGCGGTGGCCTACACCTACGATCCGGCCAAGGCCAAGCAGCTTCTCTCCGAGGCCGGTTATCCCGATGGATTCGACGTCGAGCTTGCCAGCTACGTGCTGCCGCAATGGGGCTCCTCGGTGCAGAACTATCTGCATGCGGTCGGCATCCGTGCCAAGCTCAACCAGCTCCAGACCGCGGCGCTGATCCAGCGCGCCAAGGCCGGCGAACTCAGGATGTATCTCGGAAGCTGGGGCAGCTATTCGATCAACGACGTCTCGGCCATTCTGCCGAACTACTTCGATGGCGGCGCCGACGACTACGCGCGCGATTCCGATGTGCAGAAATGGCTGCTTCAGGGCGGTTCATCCATCAACCCGGAGGTGCGCAAGGAGGCCTATTCGGCGGCGATCAAGAAGATCACCGAGCAGGCCTACTGGGCGCCGCTGCACACCTATGTAACGACCTACGGCCACTCCAAGCAGCTCGATTTCACGCCATACCCGGACGAACTGCCGCGGTTCTATCTGGCGAAGTGGAAGTAGAGCTGGCGGGTTGCCCGGAGAAAGCAGCGATGGAGCGGGATGACGATTCGAAGATCAGTCATCCCACTCCACACCATCAAGCGGGCAGCACGCCCAGACTGACTGCAACGAACGCAGGTGCGTTGACGGCGGCGTGCAGGGCGATGTCCACGGTGGCGTTCCTTGAAAACTTCGGAGGGCGCTTCATCAAATGACCGTGTCCTTGAGGAGCGATTGCAGGAACAGCGCGTTTCGGTTGGGAGCATAACCCGGGGATCACCACTACCGCGCGGACCTGTCATGTTGTTTCCATCAATCATCGCATCGCTCGGCTGACAACAGCGGCTGGCGATTTCGCGGTACATCTCCAAATGGCAACGGCTTCGATCAGATGGTGGTGTCGCGCTGCAGGGCTGACCTTTCTGCTTGCCTGCCTGTCCGGTTCGGCGCCAGTTGTCATTGCCGACCCTGATATGGAATCGCGGGTTCGAGACCTCGTGGCAGGCCACCTCGCCCCCGAAGCGACGGCTGATCATCCGGGCGGGGCCGCATCCGCAGTTTACATCGCAGGCCGCGTGGAGTTTTTTAATTACGGCTTCGCGGATCAAGCCAGGAAAACGACAATCACGTCGGACTCGCTGTTCAATATCGCGTCCATGCGCAAGGTGTTTGAAGCTACGCTGGTGGCGCTCGGAACGCTTCGTGGCGAACTGAGGTTGGACGATCCCATCGACAAATACGTCACCGAATTGCGGGGGGACTATATTCGTCGGGTCACGATCGGCGAGCTTGCAAGCCATACGTCCGGCCTGCTGCTGGCAACGGATCATCCGCCCTGGCCCAACGAGACGTACTCGTTGGCCGACTTTCTCGACATGCTCAACGCCTGGACTCCCCATGCGGGCGAGCAGCCGGGCAGGCAGCGCGTCTACACGCACGCCGGCTATGTGCTGTTGCAGCTCGCGCTCGAGCGTCGGTATGGGCTTCCAATCAAGGAACTGGTCGAAACCCGCATCCTGAAGCCTCTCGGCATGAACTCGACGCTGCTTCCGGACCGCGGGCCGGACAATCGCGCCATCATGAGTCCGGAGTTCATGCAGCGCGCCGTCCAGGGCTATTCCGAGGACGGAACGCCAATCGGGCCGCCGGGCAACCAGCAGAGCTATTACCATTTCGCCGGGACCGGACAGATGTTCTCGTCGGCGAGGGATCTGGCGATCTTCCTTGCTGCTTGTGTCGACGGCAGAGCGATCGATCCGCAGTTGCGCGAAGCCTTGCAGATCACGCAGCGCGAGATGTTCCGTGTGAGCGAGATGTTCGGACAGGCGATGGCCTGGGAGAATGTCGACGTCGATGGGGTGAGCATCGTCGACAAGCCGGGCGGTCTCAACAACGCATCGGCCTATATGGGGCTGGTCCCCGCGCGAAAGATCGGCATGCTCCTGCTCGCCAACCGCGCCAACTTTCCGACAGAAATGGCTCGCTACCGTATACTTCCGGCGCTATCCCGAATGTAGATGGTGCCGAGCGCGCCGTTCAATCGCTCGTCACATGCACGCCAGCCCTTTGCCCCGCATTCCACTTGCCGCCGATCGCGCGCTCGATCTGCGCCGCGAGCTGCAACAATAAGCCGTCATTGGCCTGCTTGGCGATGGCCTGGATGCCGAGCGGCAGACCGTGCTCGTGGGTGGCAAGCGGCAGCGAGATCGCCGGGATGCCGCAGAGATTGGCGAGCGGCGTAAAGGCAAAATTGCGCCAGAGATTGCCGAACCAGTCCAGCACGTCGGGATTGTCGCTGATCGTGAGATACTCGGTCGTGCCGACCTTCGGCGTCGGCAGCGCGGTGATCGGCGTTAGTATAATATCCCACTCCTCGAAGAACGCGCCGAAGCCGCGCGAGGTCGTGTTGAACACCGCCTGCATGCGCGCTCGGTCCGCGTAGGACGTGTGCCGGCCACGCTCCCAGATCCGGATGTTGATCGGCTCGATCAGATCTTCCGGCGGCTGTTCTAGGCCACGCGCCGCCAGCATGTTGGAGATGACGACGGAAAAGTTGCTGATATAGCAGGTGGTCTGCGCCGCGAAGGCCTCACCATAGTCCAGATCCGGCAGGGCGTAATCGACATCATGGCCGAGGCCTTCGAGAAAGCGCCCGGCTTTCTGCAGCTCGGCCGCGATATGCGGTGTCGCGCGATAATCACCCCACTGATACGACAGCGCGATTTTCAGCCGGGCAGGATCGCGTGTGATCATCCGCGTATACGGCTCCGGCGGACTCCAGAACGGCATGAATTCGCCCGGCGCCGGACCGCGGCAGGCATCGACGAAGGCCGCGGTATCGCGCACCGTGCGCGACTGGCAGCCTTGAATCGAGACCAGCCCGCTCAAATCGGAGAGGTGCGGCGACAGCGAGAACACGCCACGCGAGACTTTCAGCCCGATATTGCCGTTGACGCCGGCGGGAATCCGGATCGAGCCGCCGCCGTCGGTCGCGTGCGCGATCGGCACCGCGCCGGCGGCGACCATCGCAGCGCTGCCGGCCGACGATCCGCAGGTGGTGTAGTCGGTATTCCAGGGATTGCGCGTGACATAGACGGCGGGATTGTCGGCCGAGCTGCAGACGCCGAATTCCGGCGTCGTGGTGCGTCCGATCAGATTGAGCCCGGCTCCGCGCATCTTCTTGGTCATGAATGTATCGGCCGTGGCGCGATTGCCGCGCATGTAGAGCGAGCCCATCTCCTGCAGCCGACCCTTCAGCGTCGGACCGAGGTCCTTCATCAGGAACGGAAGTCCGGCAAACGGCCCGCCGAGATTGGTACCGTCGGTGGCGGGATCTGCGACCGCATCCTCGAACACTTCGACGACGGCCGAGAGTGGGGGATCGACCTTGGCGATGGCGGCGGCGGCCTGCGCCGCCAAATCCTTGGCCGTCAGCTCGCCCTTCGCGACACGCGCAGCCAGCGCCACGGCGTCATGATCGGCCCATTCGTCCCAGCTCATCGGCAAAGTCATTGGACTACCCTCTCGGCACAGCTTTGACCCCGGCGCAGGGGACGCTGTCGTTCATTCGTTTGTCGCGCCGTCAAACCTTGATGAGACGCACCTTCGTCCCCCAGGGATCGGCCGTCTCGATGCCGTTCGTAATCGCTGCTGCCGGCGCGCCCGCCTGTCGCAGGCGCTGCTGCTGGGCCTGCAGGATCTCCTCCGATGCGACCTCGAGCGAAAACCATGCAAGTCCCGTGGCCGCATCATCCCGCCGGCCGGCGCCGGCGCTCTGCCAGACATTGATGCCGAGGTGGTGGTGATAGCGCCCCGACGAGAGGAACGCGGCGCCGGTGCGCTTGCGAGTCGGGTCGAAGCCGATGGCGCCGCCATAGAAGCGGTCGGCCTGTTCGAGGTCGCCGACGCGCAGGTGCATGTGGCCGATGCGAAGGCCGTCGGGCGCCCCGGCATAGTTGGAGATGCGCGGATTCGTCAGCGTCAGCAGGCCGTCGATATCAAGCGGGTCGGTCGCCATCGCGACCGTGCCGCCATCCCATTTCCAGCTTTCGGGCGCGCGGTCGGCGTAGACCTCGATGCCGTTGCCTTCGGGATCGTCGAGATAGACGGACTCGCTGACGAGGTGATCGGCAAACCCGGAGAGCGGCACCTTATTCGTTGCGGCGTGCACCAGCCAGCGCGCGAGATCCTTGCGGGTCGGCATCAGGAAGGCGGTGTGATAGAGGCCCGCGGCATTCCGCGCCTCGCTGGCAGCGCCCGCGCGCAGGGTGAGATCGAGCAGCGGCACGCCGCCCGCGCCGAGACGGGCGCCGGTAGCCGTGCGCTGCAAGATGGTGAGCCCGATGGCGTCGCGATAGTAATTGGTGACGAGATCGAGGTTACGCACGCGCAAGGTCACCATGCCGATCCGCATCGGCGTACGGTTGGCGAAGGTCGGCCCGGCAGCGCCGTCAGCCGCTCCTTCCGCCAGCGCTGCCGCCGTGGCGGCCGCGCTCAACGACGAGGCGCCGGCCAGGTGAAGGAGGGTGCGGCGGGTCAGGTCGATGCTCATGACAGCTCCGTTTCTCGATCGGCTCAGCGAAGCAAATCCCGCGCCGGTTCTATGCTCCGCAACGTCGCGACAGGGCCGGCCGGACCATCGTTGTTGCAGCAGAACGTTTTGCTCCGAGCAAGCTATTTTTCAGCGCAGGGTTGGGCAAAGGCGCGATTAGCGCCGTGCCCACCATCTATCGGCGATCACACTTCTCTGATGCGCGTCGTCCCTGCGAACCCAGGGACCCATAACCACAGGTTTGCGTTGTTGACGGAGGCCGTCTACGCGCGCGCGAAATAATTTACGCCGCGGCGTATGGGTCCCGGGTCGCGCTCGCGTTGCTCGCTTGCCCAGGACGACGGTCTGATTTGCCGCGCGCGCTAGCGCAATCATGCAATGACCCGGGACAAGATAAGCCGACGGGGCAAATCACTTCTGATTTTCAGAAACCGTGTCAAGCCCGGGATTCAAAAATATTCCGCTTCACGCGAGGGGCAAATCAGTCGCATATTTCCGCCCGTCTCACCCATTGAGGGGCGCTCGCGATCGTCACGAACGTGCGGTGAGATGCGGTGGACAGCCCTCCCCCGCAAGGGGGGAGGGAGCCGACCGCCCGCGCGTCGAGACTCAGCTACGCCCCCGCCGGCACCTGATCGAGGAAGCCGGTGATGCTGCGGATGCGGCCGTCGCGGAGGACTGCGAAATCCGTGCCCTTGATCGGGCTGTCGCCGCCGTCGGGGCCGAGGCCCCAGGAGAAGCGGACGTGGTCGCCAAAGCCATTGGGCTCGCCGATCAGCCTGAACCTGAAATCCGGAAACTTTTGCTGCACGCCCGCGATCAGCGCGTCCACGCCGTCATGGCCATCGCCCGACATCAGCGGGTCGACATAGCGGGCGTCACTGGTCCAGTTCTGGCTGAGAATTTCGCGGCGGCGGCTTGGCGTCCGCTCGTTCCACAGATCGATGTAGCTGCGGGCAATCTTGTTGACGTCGGTCATCATGCTCTCCTTCGTTCCGGCCGAATGGGCCGGCTGACCGACTATCGAAAAATCCGACGCGCCAATCGATTACCTCAGAGGTCAAGGATTTCGATTTTTGGCAATCATGCATCTTGCGGATGCGGTGCTGACCTATTTCCGACGATCGATCAGGCTAGGGCCTGCGCCGGATCTGGCGTAAAAGCATGCGACCTCGGCTCTTGCCGTCCTCACCATGGTGGGACGATCAATCGGGAACGGCTGTGGCAGAGAAACCCAAGATGCCGGAGACGCCGGAGCAGCATGCGGGCGCCGATTGGGCGCAGCAGGTATGGCTGTGGCCGCTGGAAGCGACGCGATTGGCGCTCGACAGCTATGCGCAATGGTTCGCCGATCCCAGGCCCGCGCCTTCCCGCGCCCCGGAGCAGATGCCGCTGGCCTGGACCACGCCAAACGTCGTGGCGCTGCAACTTCCGTCGATGCGGCTGCGGGCGTTTTCGCGAGGCAATGCGGGGCAGCCGGTGCTCGTTTGCGCGCCCTATGCGCTGCACGGCGCGCTGGTCGCGGACTTCGCGCCGGGCCACAGTTTGGTAGGAGCGCTGCAACGAGACGGCATGAACCGCATCTATGTCACGGACTGGCGCTCGGCCACGCCGGAAATGCGCCATCTGTCGATCGACAATTATCTTGCCGAACTCAATGTGGCGATCGACGAGATCGGCGCGCCGGTCGATCTTGTCGGCCTGTGCCAGGGCGGGTGGCTGTCACTGGTCTACGCCGCTCGTTTCCCCGGCAAGGTGCGGAGGCTGGTGCTCGCCGGTGCGCCGGTCGATGTTTCCGCGCCGTCAGAACTCTCGAAGATGGTGGCCGCACTTCCGCATGCGGCTTTCGAGCAGATGGTGCAGCAGGGTGAAGGGATCGTGAACGGCGAGCACATGCTGCGGTTCTGGAACATTCCATTCAGCCAGCATGACGTCGAAGCCGTGCTGCAAAGGAATCTTCGCGATGGATCGGACGAGGCGCGCATGCTGCTGGACCGTTTCAAGCGCTGGGATCGTGAGACGCTGGATCTGCCGGGAGCCTATTATCTCGAGGTGACCGACCGGGTTTTTCGCGAGAACCAGATCGCTGAAGGGCGTTTCGTCGCGCTCGGCCGCAGGATCGATCCTGCTGAGGTGCGCGTGCCGGTCTTCCTGCTGGCGGGAGAGAACGACATCGTCGTCCCGCCCGATCAGGCGTTCGCAACCGAGCGGCTTTTGGGCGCGCCGCAAGCATGGCTGGAACGGGCCTCCGAGCCATGCGGTCACCTCGGCCTTTTCATGGGGCGCAGGGCCTTGCGCCATTCCTGGCGCCGGATCGCGCGGTGGCTTCAGGCTGATATCGGCGATGTCACGGGGGCACGGATCAGCGCGTGAGAGGCAGATGAAAATGCCCCGGATTGCGCCTGCAATCCGGGGCAACAAGACGGTTAGCGGCTGACCGACGTTACTTCGCCGCGACGACCATGATCTCGACGTTGTACTGCGGGGCGGCGAGCTTGGCCTCGACGGTGGCGCGGGCCGGCGTGTTGCCGGCCGAGACCCAGCCATCCCACACCGCGTTCATCTCGGGAAAGGTCTTCATGTCGGTGATGTAGATCGTAGCCGACAAGAGCTTCGACTTGTCGGTGCCGGCCTTGGCGAGATGGCCGTCGATGATCGAGAGAATGTCCTGAGTCTGCTCGGTCACGCTCTTGCCGGCGGCCTTGCCGGCAACGACGCCGGCGAGATAGACGGTGTTGCCGTGGACGACGGCCTGGCTCATGCGAGGTCCGGTTTCGAAGCGCTGGATGGTCATATTGTTCTCCTAGTAGGGGGCGGCGGTTACTTAGCGCGCTCGTGTCCCATGCGCCACTGCGTTATTTGCATTGAGATTGGGCCCGCCATGCCGCGACAAGCCCGGCCATCACGGCGGGAAATCAGGAAGCTGCCTTTGCCGCCGCGCGTCCCGCATTCCTCCCCGAGAACAGGCAACCGCCGAGGAAGGTGCCTTCCAGCGAGCGGTAGCCATGCATGCCGCCGCCACCGAATCCGGCGGCTTCGCCGGCGGCGTACAGGCCCCTGATGATCTCGCCGTTGGTGCCGAACACGCGCGAGTCGAGGTCGGTCTCGAAACCGCCCAGTGTCTTGCGCGTCAATATGTTGAGCTTCACCGCGATCAGCGGGCCGTGTTCGGGGTCGAGAATTTTGTGCGGCTTTGCGGTGCGGATCAATTTGTCGCCGATGTAGCGGCGCGCATTGTGCAGGTTCATCACCTGCGCGTCCTTGACATAGGGGTTGGTGATCTCGCGGTCGCGCGCCTCGATCTGCGCCTTGATGTGATCGTGCTTGAGCAGGTCGTTGCCGGCGAGCGCGTTCATCGCGCTGACGAGGTCGCCGAGATTGTCGCGCACGATGAAGTCGGCGCCGTTCTGCTTGAACGCTTCCACCGGCGCCGGTGCCCCCTTGTTGGTGGCGCGCTTGATCGTCATGCGCCAGCTCTTGCCCGTGAGGTCGGGATTCTGCTCGGAGCCGGAGAGTGCGAACTCCTTTTTGATGATGCTCTGGGTCAGGATGAACCACGAGTAATCGTAGCCGGTCGACATGATGTATTGCAGTTGGCCGAGCGTGTCGGAGCCGGGGAAGAGCGGCGCGGGCAGGCGCTTGCCCGTGGCGTCGAACCACATCGAGGAGGGGCCGGGCAGGATACGGATGCCGTGGCGCGGCCAGATCGGGTTCCAGTTCCGGATACCCTCGACATAGTGCCACATGCGGTCGCGGTTGATCAGCCGCGCGCCGGCGGCCTCGGCGATGCCGATCATGCGGCCGTCGACATGTTCGGGCACGCCGGAGATCATGAATTTCGGCGGCTCGCCCAGACGCTTCGGCCAGTTCTGCCGGACCATGTCGTGATTGCCGCCGATGCCGCCCGAGGCGACGATCACGGCGTGCGCACGCAGCGTGAAATCGCCGATGACCTGGCGCGATGAGCTCTTGCCGCGCTCGACGCTATCGGGCTCGAGCACCGAACCGCCGACCCCCTCGACCGCGCCGTTCGCCATCATGAGTGTGTCGACGCGGTGGCGGAACTTGAACGTTAACCGGCCATTTTTTTGCGCTTCGCGCGCACGGCGCTCGAACGGCTCGACGATGCCGGGGCCGGTGCCCCAGGTGACGTGAAAGCGCGGCACCGAATTGCCGTGGCCCATCGCGTCATAGCCGCCGCGCTCGGCCCAGCCGACCACCGGAAAAATACGGTGGCCCATCGCGCGCAGCCATTCCCGCTTCTCGCCGGCCGCGAACGCGACATAGGCTTCCGCCCATCGCTTCGGCCAATGGTCGTCGTCGCGGTCGAAGCCCGCGGTGCCCATCCAATCCTGCAAGGCAAGATCAAACGAATCCCTGATGCCCAGCCGGCGCTGTTCGGGAGAATCGACCAGAAACAATCCGCCGAACGACCAAAAGGCTTGTCCGCCAAGGCTTTGTTCGCCTTCCTGGTCGACGACAATGACGCGTTTGCCGGCGTCTGCGATCTCCGTCGCCGCGACCAGTCCCGCCAAGCCACCGCCGACCACAATTACGTCTGCATCGTCAGCCATCGTTTCCTCCCCCACGCCGTTTTTGATTCAAGCCCGCGTCCTCGCGCGCGGTCAACGGCAAACGGATTCTTGCCTGCGGCTGCGTCGCCATCTCGGCAAGAGTCGTTTGTTCCAGTTTGGGACCTTTACGCGCAGAGGGTGCAGCGGCCAAGCAACACTTAATTTGAATTTGTTTTGACCTGCTGTGGCTGCCTAGACAAAATCACGATCTCAAACGACGCTACACCACGTCTTGCATCACGAAGACGATCAGATTCGGTTTCGATATTTTTGAACTGGGGCGGGATATGAAGCTGGTGACGGGGTTGCTTGCCGCGGTGCTGCTGCTGGCGGGAATGGGGGCAAGCCAGGCGGTGGTGCGGATAGCCGACGATCGCGGCGGCCGGATCGGCACCTATGTTGACAGATACCAGGGCTTACGCACCTCAGGCGAAACCGTGATCATCGACGGCCTGTGCGCCTCGGCCTGCACCATCGTGCTCGGCGCGGTTCCCCATGACCGGATCTGCGTTACCTCGCACGCCAATCTCGGCTTCCATGCCGCCTGGGATTTCGGCGCCAACGGCCGTGCCATCACCAACCCCGAAGCAACCCAGATGCTGTATTCGATGTATCCGCCGCCGGTACGGAGGTGGATCGCGGCGCGCGGTGGCCTGACCCAGCGCATGCTCTTCCTGCGCGGCAAGCAGCTTCAGGCGATGTACAGGCCCTGCTATCTCGACGCCCAGGCCTCCTCGAACAAGCCTGCCTCGCGCTGAACCAGCGCAGCCGTTTCGCCAAAAAGTAACGCGGTGGCCGGGCCCGTCCCGGCCATTTGCTTTTGGTGCACCTCTCGCCCGACTTGCCCTCCGCATGACGTGATGTTGGGCACGGCCATTCCGCTTGCCTGCACCGGGAACTGCCCCTATCTGAATCCCATGGTTCAGCCGATTTCCACGCAAGTCCGAACGATGGCGGCGGCCCCGCGTCAGGGCCGGGTCGCGTCCGTGATCGTCTGGAGCGCTGCCGGCCTCGGTGCGCTGGCCGTGCTCGGCGCGGCTGCATTGTGGTTCCATTACGGCACCACGGTGTTTTTCGAAATGATCGCCGCCGGCATCTCGGCCTGCTTCTGACCGGGCAATAAGGAATTCCTGACATGGACCGGACCATTCGCCCGCTGGTGATTATCGCTGCCTTCGCCGCGAGCCTCGCGGTCGGGCTGACGATCATGCTGTGGGCAATGGGCGGCTTGCGAACCGTCACGGCGCCGGCCGCGATCGGCGGACCGTTTCAACTGACCGACCAGGCCGGCCAGACCGTCACCGAGCAGAATTTGAAGGGCAAGCCGACACTGATCTTCTTCGGCTTCACCCATTGCCCAGACGTCTGTCCGACCTCGCTGTTCGAGATTTCGGAAGTGCTGAAGGCGATGGGCAAGGACGCCGACCGCGTCAACGCCTGGTTCGTCTCCGTCGATCCCGAGCGCGACACGACGGCCGCGATGAAGGACTATCTCTCCAGCTTCGACCCGCATTTGAAGGGGCTGACCGGCAATCCGGAGGCGATCGCAAAGGTGCTCTCGGCCTACCGGGTCTATGCAAAAAAAGTCCCGCTCAAGGACGGCGATTACACCATGGATCACACCGCGCTGATCTATCTGATGGATCGCGATGGCAATTTCGTAGCGCCCTTCAACCTGAAACGGACACCCGAGGAAGCCGCTAAGGATCTGAAGCGCTATCTCTGAGCGGCAAGCTGGCCGAGGAGCGAAAACGGCCTCGCATCGCGGGCCGGATGGTCTATAAGGCCGTGAAATTCCGCAAAGCCATTGCCGCAGATGTCATATCTTAACGTCCAGTTAACCAATGCAAGACTGTATCGAACCATCAGCGCGTGGCTGGTCGGGCTGTCGATCGTGTCCGCGTTGATGGCTGGCGGCGGTAATGCGGCGCAGGCGCAAACCCAACCCCGCACCGCGGTCGAGGCGGCCCCGCAGGCGGTGCCCGGCTTCTGGGACCCGCGGCGGCGCCCGGACCGGCCCGACATGTCGCGCCTCACGGTGATCCGGTTCCTGACCGAGACCGATTACCCGCCGTTCAACTTTACCGGCCCCGACGGCAACCCCGCCGGCTTCAACGTCGATCTGGCGCGGGCGCTGTGCGACGAGATCAAGATTTCCTGCACCATCCAGATGCGCCGGTTCGAGACGCTGGTCGATGCGATCACAAGCAATCGCGGTGACGCCATTATCGCCTCCATGGCGGTGACGCCGGCCTTGCGCGCAAGGCTCGATTTCACCGATCCCTACTACCGCGCGCCGGCGCGCTTCGTGTCGCGGCGCGATGCCGTGATGCCGGAGGTCCGCCCGGAATATCTCGAAGGCAAGAAGGTCGGCGTCATCGCCGGCACTTCGCACGAGGCCTATCTGAAGGCGATGTTCACCGACGCCGAGATCAAGTCCTACCCGAACGACGACGCGCTGCGGCTGGCACTCAGGCGGAGCGAGGTCGACTTCATCTTCGGCGATGCGATCTCGCTGGCGTTCTGGATTAACGGCACCGATTCCGCCGAATGCTGCGCCTTTTCCGGCGGGCCCTTCGTTGAGAGCCGCTATTTCGGCGAAGGCATCGGGATTGCGGTGCGCAAGGGCAATGATCTGCTCCGGACGTCCCTGAACTGGGCGCTGTTCCGGATCTGGGAAAAAGGTCGCTTCACCGATCTGTGGCTGCGGTATTTTTCGATTAGTCCGTTTTAGCGGAGTCATTCCGGGACGCGAAGCGAACTATGATGTGCAATTGCGCATCTGAGAATCTCGAGATTCTCGGGGGGCAAGGGCGCCCCAGAGTTCGATGCTTCGCATCGCCCCGGAACGACGGCTCTGCCGTCATTTTGCATTTTGCCGCGGAGGCGCTAGTTTCCGCAGCTTCCACAGAGAGCCTTTAAATGTCCGTCATCGACCTTGCCGCCAGCCCGAGCGATTTGCGCGCGCTCGCCGAACAATCCAACGCCTGGCCGTTCGAGCAGGCCAAGGCCATTGTCGCGCGGCTGAAGAAGAACCCGAAGGACGAGGTACTCTTCGAGACCGGCTACGGTCCGTCGGGCCTGCCGCATATCGGCACCTTCGGCGAGGTCGCGCGCACCACCATGGTGCGCCACGCCTTTCGCGTGCTGACCGAGGACAAGGTCAAGACCCGGCTGCTTGCGTTCTCCGACGACATGGACGGCCTGCGCAAGGTGCCGGACAATGTGCCGAACAAGGAGATGCTGGCGTCACATCTCGGAAAGCCGTTGTCGCGGATACCAGATCCGTTCTCCAACGAGCACCCGTCGTTCGGCGCGCATAACAATGCGCGGCTGCGCGCGTTCCTCGATACTTTCGGCTTCGACTACGAATTCGCCTCGTCGACCGACTACTACACCTCGGGCAGGTTCGACACAGCGCTGTTGCGCATGCTGGAACGGCTCGACGCCGTCATGAAGATCATGCTGCCCAGTTTGCGCGAGGAACGCGCGGCGACTTATTCGCCGTTCCTGCCGATCTGCCCGCGCACCGGCATGGTGCTGTATGTCCCGATCGTCCAGCACGATGTGAAGGCCGGCACCGTCTCCTATGACGATCCCGAGACCAAGGAGCGCGTCACGGTCCCCGTCACCGGCGGGCATTGTAAGCTGCAATGGAAGCCTGACTGGGCAATGCGCTGGTTTGCGCTTGGCGTCGACTACGAAATGGCCGGCAAGGACCTGATCGACTCCGTGAAGTTGTCGGGCAAGATCTGCTCGGCGCTCGGCGGCACGCCGCCGGAGGGTTTCAACTACGAGCTGTTCCTCGACGAAAAGGGCCAGAAGATCTCGAAGTCGAAGGGCAACGGGCTGACCATCGACGAATGGCTGCGCTATGCCTCGCCGGAATCGCTGTCGCTGTTCATGTATCGCGAACCGAAGGCAGCGAAGCGGCTCTATTTCGACGTGATCCCGCGCAATGTCGACGACTATCAGCAATTCCTCGACGGCTTTCCGCGGCAGGATGCCAAGCAGCAGCTTGCCAATCCGGTCTGGCACATCCATTCCGGCAAGCCGCCGAAGGCGGATATGCCCGTCACCTTCCAGCTCCTGCTGACCTTGGTGTCGTCGTCGAATGCGGAGAACGCTGAAACGCTGTGGGGTTTTATCGGCCGCTATCGTCCGGGCGTCACGCCGCAGACGCATCCGAAGCTCGACGCGATGGTCGGCTACGCCATCAACTACTATCGCGACTTCGTGGCGCCGACCAAGAAGTTCCGCGAGCCGACCGACAGCGAACGCGCCGCGCTGCAGGATCTGCGTGACGCGCTGTCGCAATTGCCGGCGGGATCGAGCGCCGAAGACATCCAGAACGTGGTTTATGAGATCGGCCGCCGCGAGCCGTTCCTCGATCCTGTCAAGAAGGGCAAGGACGGCCGGCCGGGCGTCTCCCTCGACTGGTTCAACATGCTCTACCAGGTGCTGCTCGGCCAGGAGAAGGGCCCGCGCTTCGGCTCGTTCGTCGCGGTGTACGGCGTATCGAATGCGATCGCGATGATCGACGGCGCGCTGGCAAGTAGTGCGTAGCTCTTTCCGTCGTCGCTTGCGAAAGCAGGGACCCATAGCCACAGGCCGATGTTATCGGCTTCGCTGTGGCTCCAGCTTGATGCAAGCAACGAACGTCTGTGGTTATAGGTGCCGGCTCAAGGCCGGGACGACGCCGGAGGGCTTGGCTGCTGCCGCGGACCCGCAAACCGGGATGGCAGGTCCGCCGCAATTTCAGCCATGGCGGCGCCGGATTGCGCTACACTAGTGTGCATAACAGTCGTCAAAGCCTCCACCGAGGGGCGGCAAATAAGCGGATCAGGGAGAAAGCTCATGCAGTTCAGGGTTTCGCCACAGACGCTCAGCGAGTACAGCGCCGAGGAATGGCAGGCGCGGGTCGATCTCGCGGCCGCGCACCGGCTGGCCTTCATCCAGGGATTTTCCGAAGGCATCTTCAACCATCTGACCTTCGTGGTGCCGGGCAAGAGCGACCGCTACTACCAGATTCCGTTCGGCACGCATTGGTCCGAGGTCACCGCGTCCTGCTTCATGGAAGTCGGCATCGACGACGGCGAGGTTAAGAGCGGCGAGGGCGAGGTGGAGCGGTCCTGCTATTGCATCCATGCGCCGATCCACAAGGCGCTGCCGCAGGCGAAAGCTGTGTTTCACACCCATATGCCGCATGCCAGCGCGCTGACGCGGCTAGAAGATCCCCGCATCAAGGAAATCGGCCAGACCGAGGTCGGGCTGTCAGGCGCCATCGCCTATGACGACGAATATACCGGCCCGGCGCTCGATCCCGCCGAAGGCGCGCGGCTCGCAAAAGTCATCGGCGACAAGACCGTGCTGTTCATGGCCAATCACGGCATCTCCACCGTCGGCGCCACCATCGCGGAAGCCTATGACATGCTGTATTACGTCGAGCGTGCCGCCCAGGTGCAGATCTACGCGATGTGGACCGGGCAGAAGCTGAAACAGTTGCCGGCGCCTGTGGTGGAGAAAACCAAGCGCGATTATAAGGACGAGCATCTCTACAAGGGCCCGACCCCAGCGCAGCGGCATTTCGATGCGTTGAAACGGATGCTGGATCGGAAAGAGCCTGATTACGCGACGTAATTCTCCGTCGTCCCCGCGAAAGCAGGGACCCATACGCCGCGGCCTGCGGAAAGGGCAGGCTGTGAGACGCTATTCTTCGCCATGAGCATTTGTGGTTATGGGCCCTGCGTTCGCAGGGCGACGCTGTGGTGAAATCAGCGGCTTGCCCGCGCGCCCACCGTTCTCACCTCATCCGCAAACTGGTGCCAGATCTCCGGGCGCCAGCTTCCATTTGCGGCACCTGAAGTCGACGGTAGTATCCACACCCTGGTATCGCCGATCAGCTCCAACTGCTCGCCATATTCCCGCTTGCCGTCGAAGAATTTCTGCCCCGCCGTCTTGCTGGTGAACGCAAGGAATTGCGGACGGAATGTCGCGATTGCATTGCTCAGCCGGGCGCGATCCGCTGCCGTCAATTTGGGAAGCGTGGCGCGGTCCATCCCCGCGCCCGCTTTCACCAGATCGGTCAGGCCGATCCCATGTCGCAGCAGACTGCGATATTGATTTGGCCGCAGCAGCTCCGGCGTCAGCCCCGTCTCGTGCAAGATCGCCCAGAACTTGTTTTGCCGGTGCGCGTAGTAGGCCCGCTGGGCAGCGGACGTCGTCCCGGCGGCGGTTCCGCACAGCACGATGCGAAGAGAATGTTGCAGCAGGTCGCTCAGCACGTCCGGCACGGCGGCAATCCTACTGGCTCGCCCATACGATCCGGGCGATCCAGGCGACGTCGTCGGCCTCAAGCGTGCGATCGGCATGCGCCGGATTGAGCGACTGCAGTTCCAGGGCCCTGGTGGTCCGGCGCTTCAATTCCTTGACCATCACTTCGCCGTCTGACGTCTTGAGCACCACGCGGTCGCCGCGCCGGATCGGCGTGCCCGGCGACACCACGATGATGTCGCCGTCGCGATAGGTCGGCTTCATCGCGTCGCCCGAGATTTCCAGCGCGTAGGCATGCTCGTCGCTGGTCGACGGCAGCGCCACCTCGCCCCAGCCCTTGCCGGCGGGAAAGCCGGAATCGTCGAAATGGCCGCCGCCGGCTTGCGCCAGGGCGAGCAGCGGCAGCGACTGCTGGCTGCGCGCGCCGTCGCCGATCAATTGCACGAAGGTCTCGATCGACGAATTGGTCGCGGCCAGCGCTTTGGAAACTGATTCCGTGGACGGCCAGCGTTCACGGCCGTCCGCGGCGATGCGTTTGGATTTGTTGAACGTGGTGGGGTCGAGGCCGGCGCGCTTGGCAAGACCCGAGGGTGACATGCCGGCACGTTCCGCCAGCCGGTCGATCGCGGTCCAGATCTGGCTGTGGGTCAGAATGCGTTGCGCCTTGGCCTGTCTGGCCATCGAAAATCCCTGAAGCGATCTAGGAATTATTGCCTCATTTGGCCGGTTTGCGCAATTCTTCCAGCCGAAGTCTGTGACCGCAGCGCTTGAGTTAGGCGCGGGCCGCCTTTACGGTCGGCCGCCAGCCCGGCCTTTTCCGGGAAAATCCCAAAAGACTCAACGACAAGCAGGAAGTCCGGATAGCCGTGCCCACGATCTATAAAATCACTCCCGCCTCGGCTTGGCGCGAGGCCGAACGGCAGGGCGTCTACCGGGGAGGTAGCGACGATCTGCGTGACGGCTTCATTCATTTTTCGACCGCGTCCCAGGTCGCCGAGACCGCGCGCAAGCATTATTTCGGCCAGACCGGGCTGTTCCTGGTCGCGGTCGACGCCGACGCGCTGGGGGATGCGTTGCGCTGGGAGCGTTCGCGCAACGACGAACTGTTTCCGCATCTCTACGGCGAACTCGATCTCGGCGCGGTAACCGGCATTCTCGATATGCGCGCGCGGTCCGATGGCACGCACGACATTCCGGAGCTACTCCCGTGATCCGCGCTTTCGACGCCTTCTCGCTGCCGCTGTTGCGCTGGTTCGACCCGGAGGACGCGCATCGCATGGCCATCCAGGGCCTGCGGCTACTGCCGTTGGTCAAGCCGCGCGCCGACGACCACAAACTGGCGGTACGCGCATTCGGCCTGAATTTCCCCAATCCGATCGGCATGGCCGCGGGCTTCGACAAGAGCGCGGAAGTGCCCGACGCGCTGTTGCGGCTCGGTTTCGGCTTTGTCGAGATCGGCACGGTGACGCCGAAACCGCAGGGCGGCAATCCGCGGCCGCGGCTGTTTCGGCTCGAGCGGGATGAAGCCGTGATAAACCGCATGGGCTTCAACAATGACGGCGCCGAAGTCGCTTTGCGCCGGCTGGCGGCGCGCGCCCACCATGGCGGCATTATCGGCGTCAATGTCGGGGCGAACAAGGATTCGTCCGACCGTGTGGCCGATTATGTCAAGCTGATCGAGACCTTTGCACCTGTCGCGAGCTATTTCACCGTCAACGTCTCCTCGCCGAACACGCCGGGCCTGCGCAATTTGCAGCAAGCGGCAGCGCTCGACGAACTGCTCGCCAAGGTGATCGATGCGCGCGAGCGGGTGCGGAAGAATGCCGGGGATTCGCCGGTGCTGCTGAAGATCGCGCCCGATCTCAGCCTCGCCGAACTCGACGACGTCGTGCACATCGCGCGCTCGCGCCGAGTCGACGGCATGATCGTCGCCAACACCACGCTGGCTCGCCCTTCGATCCTGCGCGAACAGGCCCGTGCGAAAGAGCAGGGCGGATTGTCGGGACGGCCGCTGTTTCGACTATCGACCCGCATGGTGGCGGAGACTTATGTCCGCACCGAGGGCGCGTTTCCGTTGATCGGCGTCGGCGGCATCGATTCCGGCGGCGCAGCGCTGACCAAAATCCGCGCCGGCGCCAGCCTGATCCAGATCTATTCGTCGCTGGTCTACAAGGGACTTGGTCTCGTCGACGACATCAAAAACGATCTCGCCTCGACCTTGCTGCGCACGGGGCGCGATTCGCTATCCGAAATCGTCGGTGCGGATGCAGCGACAATCACGGCCGAGGACTGGCCGGTGAGGTAGGCTCGTCGCGCAAGCGCCTCCCTAGTCACCTCTCCCCGCAAGAGCGAGGCGAGGGAGAAGAGCGTCGCCCTTCTCATCCAAACGACTTCCTCAACAACGCCGGATATCGCAGCGCCTCTAACCCACCGCGCGCGGCGTAATGAATCAGTAGCGCGCCCCACAGTCCGGCATTGCCAAACGACCGCAGCGCAAACCACGCGGTGAGGAAGATCACCAGCGAAGCCACCATCAGATTGCGCATGTCGCGCGCCCAGGTGGCGCCGATGTAGATGCCGTCAAAGGCAAAGGCGAACACGCCGAGCAACGGCGCAAAAATCACGAACGGCAAATAGTCGCGCGCGATGCGCCGCACCTCCACGCTTGTCGTCATCATGTCGACAAACGCGGGCCCGAACAGCAGGAAACAGGCGGCGACCGCGAGCGCGAAGCCAAAGCCCCACATGACGACGAGCTTGACGGCGCCGGCGAAGGCCGCCTTGTTGCGGGCGCCATAGGCCCGGCCGCAGAGTTGCTCGGCAGCGTTGGCGAGGCCATCGAGGAAAAAGGCGCCGAACAGCAGAAAATTGTTGAGCACGGCATTGGCGGCGAGCGTCAGGTCGCCGGCACGCGCACCCTGTGCGGTGAAGAACAAGAACGCCGCGATCAGCGAGGCGGTGCGGATCATGATGTCGCGGTTGACCGAGAGCATGCGCATCAGCTTGGCCGGATCGAACAGCATCGCGCGGGAAACCCCGAGTTGCCCTTTCGAAAGCCGGCGGGCGATCTGCAATCCGAGCATCAGGCCTGCGGCTTCCGCGATCAGCGCGGCGATTGCGGCGCCGGCAATTCCGAAGTCGAGCGCCAGCACCAGCACGACGGTTGCCGCCACGTTGATGAGGTTGATCGTGATCTGCGTGCCGAGCGCCAGCTTGGCCCGGGCCTGTCCGACCAGCCATCCCAGCACCACGTAATTGCCGAGCGCCAGCGGCGCTGACCAGATCCGGATAATGAAGTAGGTTTTCGCCGCGCGCGTGACGCCCTCACTGCCACCCATCGTGTTGAGCAGAACGGTGGCGAGCGGGATCTGCAGAGCGATCAGCGCCGCGCCGACCAGTGCCGCCACGATCAGCCCGCGTGCCAGGATGGCGCGCAGTTCCGACGTCTCGCCGGCGCCGAGCGATTGTGCCGTAAAGGCGACCGTGCTCATGCGCAGGAATCCGAACAGCCAGAACATGCAGTCGAACAGCACCGAGGCCAAGGCCACGCCGCCGAGCAGCGTGGCGTCGTCGAGCCGCCCGATGGCCGTGGTCGAGACGATGCCGATCAGCGGCGTGGTCAGGTTTGCGACCATCGCGGGACCCGCGATGGCAAACACCTGTGCTGTCGTGACTTTCGATGGAGCTAGCGGCGAGTGCATGCCTAGAGCTCGACGACCATGCCGTCTTCGGCAGCGGTATAGGGCAGTTCGCCCAGCCGCCCGAGCATGTCGTCGCTCATGTGCGTGAGCACCAGCCGTTTCGGGTTGATCTCGGGCAGATGCGCTGCGAGCGTTTTCAGGCTCAGATGGTTCTTGACGATCTTGTCAAAGTAATACGCCTCAGCGACGAACAGGTCGGCGTCGCGCGCCGCTGGGATCAGCGTCTCCGTCCACTCGGTGTCGGCGCTGTAGGCGATGACGCGGTTCTCCGCCTCGACGCGATAAGCCAGGAATGGCCCACCGGATTCGCCATGAACGACGGGATAGGGCGTGACCTTGACCTCGCCGAACGTGCGGCTTTGCTCCGGTTCAAGCGCGACAACCGAGAGATCAAAACGCTGTTTTGTCTTCGATGAATGCTCGAACAGCGCTTCTATCAGGCTGGCGAGTTTTGTCTCGATCCCTTGCGGGCCGGCAATGACGAGCGGGCGGGAGCGACGCGTGAACTGCGCATCCAGCAGCAGGAACGGCAGGCCGCCAAAATGGTCGCCGTGGAAATGCGTGATCAGGATTAGATCGATCGCATCGCGCGCAAGGCCGAGCCGCTTCAGCGCCGGCAGCGACGACGCGCCGCAATCGATCAGAAAATTGACGCGGCTACCCGTGACGTGAAAGCAGGTATTATACCTGCCGCCGGAGCCGAACGCGTCGCCGCAGCCGACAAATTGCAATTGCATCGGCTGCCACCGCCCAATGAGTGACTAGCGCCCGCGCGGGGCGCCGAACAGCCGCGACAGCAGCCAGATCGGGACCACGATCACAGCGCCGAGCAGGAAGTAGCGCCACAGCCAGTTGACGGCGTCGAAGCCGAGATCCCACAGCCGCTGGAACAGCATGCGGATGCTGTGCACGATATTCCAGGGATCGAACCCGATCGCGGCGAGCACCACGCCGACCAGGATCGACAACAGGATCAGCCGGAACGCCACCGACAGCGGCGAGCCGCCGAGAAAACGATACAGGCCGTCATGGCTGGCCGGCAGGTCTCGGACGTCGTTGGGCATCGGTTTCTCCTCGCGGGTCGTGCGCATTATAGGCACGGCGGGGCACATGGGGAACCCGCTCATATCAGTCAATGGCCGCCATGCGCCTGCGGAATGTTAATTTGCCGTCACGTCCTTCAACATCCGTTCCAGCGTTTCCAGCCGGTCGGCCTCACGCGGCGGCTTGTCCCAGCGCAGCCGGCTGATGCGCGGAAACCGCATCGCGACGCCGGATTTGTGCCGCGGCGAGCGCGCCAACCCCTCGAACGCCACTTCCAGCACCAGCCCCTGGTCCGGCTCATGCACGACATGGCGGACCGGGCCGAATTTTTCCGTAGTGTTGCGGCGGACGAAGCGGTCGATCTGCAACAGTTCTTCATCGGTGAACCCGAAATAGGCCTTGCCGACCGGCACCAGTTGCTCGCCGTCCTCGCCCGAGGTCCAGACGCCGAAGGTGTAATCCGAATAATAGGACGAGCGCTTGCCGTGGCCGCGCTGCGCATACATCAAGACGGCGTCGATGACGTGTGGATCGCGCTTCCATTTCCACCACTGGCCCTTGGGCCGGCCCGGCAGATAGGGCGCGTCGCGGCGCTTGAGCATCACGCCCTCGACGGCATCGGCATCTTGGCCGGCGCCGGCGCTGGCGGGGTCGGCGCGCGCGGCCATCAGCGCCTGCCAGCTATCGAAGGCAATGGTCGGCGACAGGTCAATGCGCGGGTCGTCCAGCTTGCGGACGAACACTTCAAGATGCGCCCGGCGCTCGATAAACGGCAATTCGCGCAGGTCGTTCTCGTCGTCGCCGAGCAGGTCGTAGGCGCGCAGGTGAATCGGAAAGTCCTTGGTCAATTTCGGTGAGACGACCTTTCGATTGAGCCGCTGCTGCAATATGTTGAAGGTCTGCACGCGGCCATCGCGCAACACCAATAGCTCGCCGTCGATCGCGCCGGGCAGATGCAGCGACGGCAGGAGGTCGGGAAAGCTGTTGGTGATGTCCTCGCCGGTGCGCGAGTAGAGCCGCGCCTGCATGTGCCCGCGCTCGTCGCGACCGCTTACTGCCTGCACGCGAATGCCGTCCCATTTCCATTCCGCGATGAAATCGGCCGGATCGAGACTGGCGAAATCCGTATCCTCGATCGCATGCGCCAGCATCACCGGGCGGAACGGCGCCGGATCGCGGTTGACCGGTTTTTCGCCGCGACCTTCCAGCCAGGCGAACAATTCGAGATAGGGCGGGGCGAGCCCCGGCCAGATCAGCTCGATCTCGTGCGGATCCTTGTCGCCAAGCGCTGCCGCGGCCGTTTTCGCCAGCCGCGCCGAAATCCCGATCCGCATCGCGCCGGTGACCAGCTTTAGCAGCGCCCAGCGGCCGGTCTCGTCGAGTTCGTCGAGCCAGCGCGCGAGCTGGCCTGGCAGCTCGGTCTTACCGAGCGTGCGAAGGGTAACGACGACTTCGGAGAGGGTGGGGGGAGGCGGGTTGTTGTGGCTTCGCGGTTCATTATTGGCACCACCCGTGTGGTACCCCTCTCCCTGACCCTCCCCCGCAAGGGGGGAGGGAACGGTGAGAGTTGTTGATGTGGCCTTTAGTTTGTCCCGAGATGATTGCGGCGGACTCAACTGCGCTCCCTCCCCCCTTGCGGGGGAGGGCGGGGGAGAGGGGTGGCCCAGCAAAGATTGCCCGTCGCCAACCCCGCCCTTCGGCCACATCAGCGCGACCGTTTCCGAGAGATCGCCGACATAATCATAGGACAGTCCGAACAACACCGGATCGGTACGATCCATGATCAGGTCCCGAACGAGCCCCGGTTTGGCGTGCTTGAACGACAGCGCGCCGGTCAGCGCCGCCAGCGCGTAGCCGCGGTCGGGATCGGGCGTGTCGCGGAAATAGGCCGTGATCAGCCGCAGCTTGTTGTTGCGGCCGGGCTCGTAGGCGAGTCGGTCAAGCAGTTCGGCAAAGCGGTTCATGTCTCGGCCTCGTCGGCCGCCACCACCTCGTGTTCCTCCTCATCACCGTAGCCGACCAGATCGAGCGGCCGCGCGGCAAGCCCGCGCGCCCTGCACCAATGCACCAGCGCGTCTTCCTGGCCGTGCGTGACCCAGACCTCGCCAGCGCCGGTGGCCGCGATGGTGGCGGTCAGCCCGTCCCAGTCGGCGTGGTCGGATATCACCAGCGGCAGTTCGACGCCGCGCTGGCGGGCGCGCGCCCGCACCCGCATCCAGCCCGAGGCAAACGCCGTGACCGGATCGGGGAATCGCCGCGTCCAAATGTCAGAGGTAGCCGTCGGCGGCGCCAGCGTGATGGTGCCGGCGAGGTCGGCCTTCTTCATGCCCTTCACCAGCCGCAGCTCGCCGAGCGCTATGCCGCGGCTCTCATAGTAGCGCGTGATCCCTTCCATCGCGCCATGCAGATAGATCGGCGCGTCGTAGCCTTGCTCGCGCAACAGCGCGATCACGCGCTGCGCTTTGCCGAGCGAATAGGCCCCGACCAGATGCGCGCGTTCCGGAAACAGCGCGACGGACACGAGTAGCTTTTTCACCTCATCCGCCGCATCGCCATGGCGGAACACCGGCAGGCCGAAGGTGGCTTCGGTGATGAAGACGTCGCAGGGCACGACTTCGAATGGCGTACAGGTCGGATCGATCGCGTCCTTGTAGTCGCCGGATGCAACGATGCAGAGGTCCTTGCAGGAAACGGCGATCTGCGCCGAGCCCAGTACGTGGCCCGCCGGGTGAAACTTGATCTTGACGTCGCCGAGGCGGACCTCTTCGCCATAGCTTATCGCCTGCGTGCTGCGCGCAAAATTGTCGCCATAGCGCAGCCGCATCATGTCGAGCGTTTCCTGCGTGGCGAGCACGGCGCCATGGCCGGGACGGGCGTGGTCGGAATGGCCATGGGTAATCACGGCGCGCTCGACCGGGCGAACGGGATCGATATGGAAGCCGCCCGGCTTGCAGCACAGGCCGGCAGCAACTGGCAACAGGATGTCGTGCGGACGCATCCGGCTTATATAGGGCGTCTCCCCGCGATGTTCAGCCGTGTGATGTCTAGCTGTCATGCGCGGGCTTGACCCGCGCATCCATCTTTTGAAGAGTCTGCTTTTTATGATGGATGGCCGGGCCAAGCCCGGCAATGACAAGCTTGGGAACCCATGCCTGCCCGCCTGTTTCTGTCTTCCGGCGATCTGATGGCCGACCGCCGGTTCGAATTCGCGCGCGATCTGCAATTGAAGGGCGATCTTGCGGCCGCCGCCGATCTGCTGATGCAGGCGATCGAACTGGCGCCGAATTTCACCTCCGCCTGGTTCACGCTCGCCGATATCCGCGAGCAACTCGGCGAGCATGACGCGGCGATCTCGGCGTTTCGCCAGGCCCAGGCCAGCGATCCGGGCGACCGCCGCGGCGCCGGACTTCGATTGATGCGGCTCGGCGCCGAACCGTTGACCGGCATGCCGCAAGCCTATGTGCAAACGCTGTTCGATCAATATGCGCCGCGGTTTGAATCCTCGCTGGTGGACGATCTCGGTTATCGCGGCCCGGCACTGTTGTTCAAGGCGGTGCTGGCGGTGCGATCAGCCGCGCGCAAGCCGGCGTTCTTCAAGCGCGCGATCGACCTCGGCTGCGGCACCGGGCTGGCGGCGTCGGCGTTTGCCAGGGAGGTCGATCATTTCATCGGCGTCGATCTGTCGCCGCGCATGGTCGAGCGGGCGCGCGCCACCGGCCTTTATGCGGAGCTGGAAGTCGCGGACATGTTGCAGGGCCTGCGCGCAAGGAGGGAAGCCTGCGCCGATCTCATTCTCGCCGCGGACGCCATGGTTTATGTCGCCGACATCGCTCCCATGCTGGCGGAAGCAGCGCGCGTGTTGGTGCCGGGCGGTCTCATCGCCTTCACCACGGAAACCCATGACGGTGAGGGTGTCAGGCTCGGGCAGGGCCTCCGCTACGCGCACGCCGCGGCTTACGTGCGCGCGGCCGTCGAGGGGTGCGGCCTACAATTATCCCGCCTCGAAGAATTATCCGCCCGCAACGAGGATCATGTGCCGGTTCCTGGCCTGGTCGCCGTCGCCGCGAAAACTTGAGTCTAGGCGCTACGCACACCGCGAATGGTGGGATTGCGTGCGACATGTCAGCTATTGCCAGGGACGCCGGAATGCCTGATCAAAGCTCCCATAAGGGAGAAATAACAATGAACAAGAAACAGACTCGCCGTGAATTCGGCGCCACCGCGCTCGCTGCCGCTTTTGCATCAACGCTGCCCGCGCCATTCGTTTGGGCCGCGGAGAAAAAATACGATCCCGGCGCCAGCGACACCGAAATCAAGATCGGGCAGACCGTGCCGCATTCCGGTCCCGGCTCGCTCTACGGCGTGCTCGGCCGTGTCGGCGAAGCCTATTTCCAGATGCTGAACGAGAAGGGTGGCATCAACGGACGCAAGGTGAAATTCTTCACCATGGACGACGCCTACAGCGCGCCGAAATGCGTCGAGGCGACGCGGCGGCTGGTTGAGCAGGAGGAAGTGTTGGCGCTGTACGGCTCGCTCGGCACCGCGCCGCAGACTGCCGTGCACAAATATCTCAATTCAAAGGGCGTGCCGCAATTGCTGCTCAATACCGGCGCGTCGAAATGGAACGACCCTAAGAACTTCAAATGGACCATGGCGGGCCTGCCGCTCTATCCGACCGAAGCGCGCATTCTCGCCCGGCATGTCGTGAGCGTGAAGCCGAACGCGAAAATCGGCATCCTCTACCAGAACGACGATTTCGGCCGCGATTTTCTCGGTCCCTTCAAGAAGGTGCTGGCGGATGCCGGCGGTACCGCCAAGGTGACCATGGAGCAGACCTACGATCTGACCGAGCCGACGATCGATTCGCAGATCATCAATCTCTCTAAATCCGGCGCTGACGTCTTCTACAATATCTCGACCGGCAAGGCGTCGTCGCAGTCGATCCGCAAAGTGGCTGAACTCGGCTGGAAGCCGCTGCACCTGCTGTCGGCGGGATCGACCGGCCGTTCAATTCTCACCGCCGCCGGCCTCGAAAACGCAACCGGCATTGTCGCCATCCGTTACGCCAAGGAAGTCGGCGTGCCGCGCTTCGAGAAGGACCCGGACGTGATGGCGTTCGAGGAGTTGCGCAAAAGATATTTGCCGAACGTCGACCCTGATAACACCATCGCCTTTGCCGGCTACGGCCAGGTCGCGTCGATGGCGGAAATCCTGCGCCGCTGCGGCGACGAACTCACCCGCGCCAACGTGCTCAAGCAGGCCACGACGCTGGCGGGCTTCCATTCGCCCTATTTCCTCGATGGCGTGAACTACAGCTACACGCCGGAGGACTACACGCCGATGAAGACGCTCTACATCTCGATCTTCAACGGCAAGGACTGGGACATCTCCGACAAGCCGGTGACGGAGTAGGAGGCGGACGGCGTTCCCCGGATGCTGCGCAGCGCCAGCAGCGCGTTTACGCGCGTCTGTTGACGCGCTATGCCTTGCGGCGTGGTGCGCTGCTGATCCGGGGTCCACAATGCTGCGGCAGGTCCCGGTTCTGCGGCGCAGCGTTGCACGCTGCACCGCGCCCGGGACACGAGACGAGCGGGGCGAGGTGACTTGCCAGGCCCTCGACGAACCCGCTCCAACGGCTTACTTCTCCTGGTGTGCCGTCGCTCGATCCCTTGCCCCTCACGCCGCTTGAAACGGCTGCGTTGCTGCCCGACCGCTTCCGGCGCTGGTTCGCCGCGCGCGGCTGGTCGCCGCGCGAGCATCAACTCGCGCTACTGTCAAAGGCCAGCGACGATCGTTCGGCACTGCTGATCGCCCCAACGGGCGCCGGCAAGACGCTGGCCGGCTTCCTCCCGACGCTGGTGGAGCTTTCGCGCCCTTCCGTCCAACGGCGCGAGGGCACGAAAAGCCTCATGTCCACCGGCCGCAGCGTCAAACGCACCGGCGGTCTCCACACCCTCTATATCTCGCCGCTGAAAGCGCTCGCAGTCGACATCGCGCGCAACCTGGAAGCGCCGATTGCCGAGATGGGGCTGCCGATCAAGGTCGAGACCCGCACCGGCGACACGCCGGTGTCGCGGCGGCAACGGCAGCGGCGTTATCCGCCGGATGTTCTGCTGACCACGCCGGAACAACTGGCGCTGCTGCTGTCGTCCGACGACGCACCGTTTTTGTTTTCGTCGCTGAAACGCATCGTGCTCGACGAACTGCATGCGCTCGTCACCTCGAAGCGCGGCGATCTGTTGTCGCTTGGCCTGGCGCGGTTGTGGCGCCTGGCGCCAGAGATGCGCGCGATCGGACTATCCGCGACGGTAGCCGAGCCGGAATCGCTGGCGCGGTTTCTGATGCCGCAGCGCGACGGCAAGGACGTGTCAGCCGATATCGTCGTGGCCGGTGGCGCGGCGGCGCCCATCGTCGAGATGCTCGACACAAAGGAGCGGTTGCCCTGGGCCGGCCATACCGCGCGCCATGCGCTCGGCGAAATGTATGACCTGATCCGGCGCAACAAGACCACGCTGATCTTCGTCAACACCCGCAGCCAGGCTGAAATGCTGTTCCAGGAATTCTGGCGCATGAACGACGACGGCCTTGCCATTGCCTTGCATCATGGCTCGCTGGACGTCGCCCAGCGCCGCAAGGTCGAGGACGCGATGGCGGCGGGAAAGCTGCGCGGCGTGGTTTGCACGTCCTCGCTCGATCTCGGCATCGACTGGGGCGATATCGATCTCGTCATCAATGTCGGCGCGCCGAAAGGTTCCTCGCGGCTGATGCAGCGTATCGGCCGCGCCAATCACCGACTGGATGAACCCTCGCGCGCGGTCCTGATCCCGGCCAACCGTTTCGAGGTGCTGGAGTGCCGCGTCGCGATCGACGCCATTGCGGAGAATGCGCAGGATACGCCACCGTTGCGTACTGGCGCGCTCGATGTGCTGGCGCAGCACGTGCTCGGCTGCGCCTGCGGCGAGCCGTTTTTTTCCAACGAACTCTATGCGGAAGTCCTGACCTCGGCGCCTTATTCCTTGCTGACGCGAACCGATTTCGACGATGTCGTCGATTTCGTCGCCACCGGCGGCTATGCGCTGAAGACCTACGAACGCTTTGCGCGCATCAAGCAGGACAAGCAGGGTCGCTGGCGCGTCGCCAATCCAAAAGTGCGGCAGAGCTATCGCCTCAACGTCGGCACCATCGTCGAAGAGACCATGCTGAAGGTTCGCCTGGTGCGCTCGCGCAGCGGCGGGTCCGGCTCGACCGGTGCGCTCGGCCGCGGCGGGCGGATGCTGGGCGAGATCGAGGAAGCCTTTATCGAAGGCCTCGTGATCGGCGACACGTTTGTGTTCGGCGGTGAAGTCGTGCGCTACGAGGCATTGGCCGAAGATCAGGTCTATGTCTCGCGTGCCAACGACAAGGACGCGAAAGTGCCGTCCTATATGGGCGGCAAGTTTCCGCTTTCGACCTATCTCGCCGAGCGCGTGCGCAAATTGCTCGACGACCGGCGCGCGTGGAATGCGCTGCCCGATCAGGTGCGCGACTGGTTATCGTTGCAGAGGGATTTTTCCCGCGTGCCGGCGGTGCAAGAACTGCTGATCGAGACCTTCCCCCGCGGCAACAAGCATTATCTCGTCTGCTATCCCTTCGAGGGCCGGCTGGCGCACCAGACGCTCGGCATGCTCTTGACACGGCGGATGGAGCGGGCGCGGGTGCGGCCGCTCGGCTTCGTCGCCAACGAGTATGCACTTGCCGTATGGGGCCTCGGCGATATGTCGTTCATGATCCGGCACGGCAAGCTCGATCTCAACGCGTTATTCGATCCGGACATGCTGGGCGACGACCTCGAGGTGTGGCTCGCCGAATCCGCATTGATGAAGCGTACCTTCCGCACCTGCGCCATCATCTCCGGCCTGATCGCGCGGCGCTTCACCGGCGAGGAGAAATCCCGCCGCCAGGTGCTGTTCTCGACCGACCTGATCTACGATGTGTTGCGCAAACATCAGGCGGACCACGTGCTGTTGCGCGCCGCGCGCGCCGATGCCGCGACAGGCCTGCTCGATCTCAAGCGTCTGGGTGATATGCTCTCGCGTATTCACGGGCGAATCAGCCATCGGGAACTCGAACACGTTTCGCCGCTCGCCGTTCCCGTGATGCTGGAAATCGGCCGCGAGTCAGTTTATGGCGAAGCAGGCGATGAGTTGCTGGCGGAGGCCGCCGACGAGCTCGTCAAAGAGGCGATGGGATAAGCGGGAAGGCACGTGACGGCAGGGGCGCAGTCTTCGGGAGACGATCAACAGATGCGCGCCTCGAAGGTCATGGTTGCCGACGTGACGTTCCGCGCCGACCTCTCCGGCGCGCTGTTATGGCAGGAGCAGCGCCTGCTCGTCGTCTCCGACCTGCATCTGGAAAAAGGCTCCAGCTTTGCCGTGCGCGGCGTACTGCTGCCGCCCTACGATACCGTGGCGACGCTGAGCCGGCTCGCCGCCGTGATCGCGCGGCACGACCCGCGCATGGTGATTGCGCTCGGCGACAGTTTTCACGATCGCGACGCGCATCAGCGGCTGTCGGCGCCGGATCGCGACGCGCTCTCGGCAATGCAGGCGCGGCGCGACTGGATCTGGATCTCGGGCAACCACGATCCGGCGCTGCCGCCCGACCTCGGCGGCACTGTGGCGAACGAAGTCGCGATCGGGCCGATCGTGTTCCGCCATGAGCCGACGGGGGCGGCGGGTGAAATCGCCGGCCATCTGCATCCCAAGGCGCGCGTCGCCACAAGGGGGAGATCGATGGAACGGAGGTGCTTTGCCAGTGACGGCGAGCGCGCGGTGATGCCCGCCTTCGGCGCCTATACCGGGGGCCTGAGCATCCGCGATCCCGCGTTTGCGAAGATTTTTCCAATGCCGGGCCTGATGGCGCATGTGCTCGGCGACAACCGTGTGCACGCGATTGCCGCGTCAAGGTGTTATTGAGCATCTGATGCGGGGCGTTTCTTACCTCTCCCGCTTGCGGGGTCGAGACGAGCGAAGCTCGCTCTTAGGTCGACGCGCTCGAAGAGCGCGGCGGGTGGGGGTCTCTCCCGGAATTCGAACATCTGTTATGCGGCACCACCCCCACCCCGGCCCTCCCCCGCAAGCGGGAGAGGGAGCGCACCTCCCGTGCTGCTCTACGCCGCCTTCGCGTCGACGCTGTCGCAGAACTCGGCGAGGCGGTCGGCGAGCCGCAGCGTTGCGGGGCTGGCGTCGGGCGAGGCCACCAGCGCCAGTTCGGTCTTGTCGATCGGCGCAAAGCCGTCCTTCGCCGTGAGCACGCGATGGCCGGCCTGGATCGCGATGTCGGAGAGAATGCTCAATCCCAATCCGGCAGCGACCGCGGCCTGGATGCCGGCGAGGCCGGAAGAAGTATAGGCCATGTGCCAGAAGCGCCCGGCGCTTTCCAGCGCATGGATCGCGCGCGCACGATAGAGGCAGCCGGCGGGAAAGCCGATCAGCGGAACCGAGCCAGCGTCGATATCGATCGGATGGGTTTTGCTGGTGACCCAATGCACCTTCTCCGGCCACACCGCGATCGCGCCTTTCTCGCCGGCGTCGCGCTTGAGCAGCGCCAGATCGAGATCGCCGCGTTCGATGTCGCGCCTGAGATACGTGCTCTGGTCGGCGCGCACATCGAGCCGCAGGCCCGGCCGCGAGCGCGAAAACGTCGCCAGCAACTTGGCGAGACGATAGGCGGCGAAATCCTCGGGGATGCCGAGCTTGATCGCACCTTCGCTTTCCGGCCGCGCCACCACATCGCGGGCTTCCTCGGCGAGCGACAACAGCCGCCGCGCATAGGAAAGCAGCCGCTCGCCGGCCTCCGTCGGCGTCACGTCCTTGCCGTTGCGGTTCAACAGCGGCTGGCCGAAATCGTCTTCCAGCCGCTTGATCTGCTGGCTGACCGTCGATTGCGTGCGGTGGACGCGCTCGCCGGCGCGGGTGAAGCCGCCGGCATCGACCACGGAGACGAAGCTGCGCAGCAGTTCGAGATCGAGCATGTGAATGCTCCATTTGTAAATCCACTGATCATCAGTCTATCATTTAATTTCCAAATATCAAGGCAAGACCCTAGATCAGGGGTGAAGGAGACTATCCATGTCGCTCGCCCCTTCGGTCGCGGTCCCCCGCGCCGGCTTCAATCTGTTACCGCTCTATATCGGCCTGTTCTGTCTGCTCTGGAGCTTTGCTTTCGTCGCCGGCAAGGTCGGCGTCACCGACTGTCCGCCGCTGATCCTGCTCACAGCGCGATTTTCGCTCGCGGGAGTCCTGATCCTCGGCATCACGGCGCTGCGCGGCGAGGCATGGTCCTCGCTGACCTGGCGCGACGCCGGAATCTTCGCCATCCTCGGCGTCGCAAACAACGCGCTCTATCTTGGTCTCGGTTATACCGGGCTGCAGACGGTATCGGCCGGCCTCGGCGGCCTGATTGTCAGCGCCAATCCGGTTTTCACTGCTGTGCTTGCGGCATTGTTTCTCGGCGAGGCGCTGACCTGGCGCAAGGTGGCGGGACTTTTGCTCGGCATCTCCGGCGTCGCCTTCATCGTCTGGCACCGCATGTCGGTCGGCACGGACAGCTTTCACGGCATCCTGTTCACGCTGGCCTCGCTGGCCTCGATCGTCCTCGGCACCATCCTGTTCAAGGTGCTGGCGCCGAAAGGGAGTCTCTGGGTCGGCAATGGCGTGCAGAATCTCGCCGCGGGCGTCGTGCTGCTGCCGTTTGCGTTCACGCTTTCCAGCCTCAGTGACATCGTGCCGAGCGCGCGGCTCGCCGGCGCGTTCGCTTTCCTCGTGCTCGGCGGATCGATCCTGGCTTACCTGCTCTGGTTTCACCTCTTGAAGGTCTGCGGCGCGACGGCCGCGAGCGCCTATCACTTCCTGATGCCGCCGCTCGGCATGCTGTTCGCCTTCCTCGTACTCGGCGAGCACATGGAGTTGCGCGACCTGCTTGGCATCGTTCCCGTAGCGCTCGGCATTTATCTGGTGACACGTCCCGCCGCGGCTGCAGTTCAATCTTCGTAAGGAGCAAGTCAATGACAGTTACCATCACCCTGATCGGCGGCCCGACGGCGCTCATTGAACTCGACGGCTTCCGGCTGCTGACTGATCCGACGTTCGACGAGCCCGGTGCCTATCAACTGCCGCATGTGAAGCTGGAAAAACTGGTCGGTCCCGCCGTTAGCGCGCATGATGTCGGCGAGGTCGATGCCGTGCTGCTCAGCCACGACCAGCATTCGGACAATCTTGACCATTCCGGGCGCGATTTTCTCAAATCCGCCAAGCGCGTGCTGACGACGGAGGTTGGCGCAAAGCGGCTCGGCGGCCATGCCGAAGGCTTTGCGCCGTGGGCGTCGACCGAATTGACCGGCAATAACGGTCATTCGCTGACCATCACCGCGACGCCCGCGCGTCACGGCCCGGCGGGAATCGAGCCGCTCGCGGGCGACGTGATCGGCTTCGTGGTTTCGTCGAGCAAGCCGGGCAGCCGTCCGATCTACATCAGTGGCGACACCGTCTGGTACGACGGCGTTGCCGAAGTGGCGAAGCGGTTCAAGGCCGGCGTGGTGCTGCCGTTCGCGGGCGCGGCGCAAACCCGCGGCCCCTTCCACATCACGATGGACACCAACGATACGATCGAGACCGCGCGCGCATTCCCGGATGCGGTGATCGTGCCCGTACATACGGAAGGCTGGAAGCATTTCCGCCAAAGTGCGGACGATCTGCGCGCCACCTTCGACACCCTGGGTTTTGGACCGCGGTTGCGAATTCTGGAGCCGGGCGTAGCGACGGTTATCGAGCCGCTAGGCGCTGCGTGACGGACCACCCGGAGGCAACGGACAAGCTCGTGGTCTGGAACCTGTTCCAGTCAGGTTCGTTGTCGCCGGGGCTGGACCCTTGGCATGTCAGTTCGCAACAAGTCGCATCGGAAGCGCCACGCGCATACGGGAACCGGAAACAACAAACCGGCAGCGCAGGCCAAGGCACATCGTTCGTTTCGCTTCCGTGATGCGCTGAGAGCACTCGGGCCGGGCCTGATCACTGGCGCGTCCGACGACGATCCGTCGGGAATCGGCACCTATAGTCAGGCAGGCGCACAGCTCGGTTACGGCATCGGCTGGACCATGCTGCTGACGTTTCCGCTGATGGCGGCGATCCAGGAAATCTCCGCGCGCGTCGGCCGCGTCACTGGGCATGGTATCGCAGGCAACGCGGGCCGGCATTATTCGCCTTGGCTGCTCAATGTAGTGGTGGCGCTGCTGTTCATTGCCAACACCATCAACATCGGCGCCGATCTCGGCGCCATGGCGGACGCCACGAAACTGCTAATCGGCGGCCACAGCATTTTCTATGTATTGTTGTTCGGCGTGACCTCGGTCGCGGCGCAGATCTTCCTCGACTACAGGCGTTACGTGTTGGCGCTCAAATGGCTGACGCTCAGCCTGTTTGCCTATGTCGCCGCGCTCGCCTTTGCCAAGGTTCCGTGGGGCGAGGCGCTCGCCGGCATTCTCATTCCGCGCCCGGCCTGGAGTGTCGATTATTTCACCACCATCGTTGCCATCTTCGGCACCACGATCTCGCCCTATCTGTTCTTCTGGCAGGCCTCGCAGGAAGCCGAAGACCAGCGCGTCGACAAGGCGAAGCGGCCGCTGGTCGAAAAGCATCACGGCGCGCAGAAGGAATTCAATCGCATTCGCGCCGACACCATCGTCGGCATGGCGTTCTCCAACCTGATCGCATTGTCGATCATCGTAACCGCCGCGGCGACGCTGCATGCGGCCGGCAAGACCGATATCCAGAGCTCGGCGGACGCGGCCGAAGCCCTGCGTCCGATCGCCGGCGCGTTCGCTGAAACGATTTTTGCGCTCGGCATCGTCGGCACTGGACTGCTGGCAATTCCGGTGCTCGCCGGCGCCGCCGCCTATGCGGTCGGGGAGGGACGGCGATGGCCGGTCGGGCTCGCGCGCAGGCCCAAGGCCGCCGCCGCGTTCTACGCGGTGCTGGCGCTCTCGGCTGGCATAGGTATCGCGTTGAACTTCACGCCGATCAATCCGATCTCGGCGCTGTACTGGAGCGCGGTCATCAACGGCGTGCTCGCCGTGCCGGTGATGGTGCTGCTGATGCTCATGGCCCGCCGCAGGGACGTGATGGACCGCTACGTCATCAAGGGGCCACTCTATTGGCTGGGATGGCTGTCCACTGCGGCGATGCTGCTCAGCGTCGTCGCGATGGGAATGGGGTTTTTTGCCGGGAGATCGTAGGATAGGTGGAACGACTTGTCCGCCGTAGCTCGACTTGTCCGCCGTAGCTCAACGAGCGTAGGCGGAAGCGATACCCGTCCTACGCATTGACGCCTCAATCCTTCCGAAACACGATCGATGCCATCCATCCTGTCATCAGCGCCATGAACGCAGTGACGAGCCCATAGACAAATCCGTTCTGGCGCGCGGTCGTCGCAACGAACTGTTCAAAGCCGACTTTCACGATTTCAAACGCAGTGTCGGTCTTGGCCACCAGCGCGCCTTCGGCGAACAGCTTGATCTCGACATTATAGAGACCGATCGGCACCTCCGCAGGCAGCGGAATGCCGGTGCGGAACAGCGTCGGCGTCAGGAATGTCACCGCCGAGGTCTCCTCGCGATAAAGGCCATGCTGCTTGCGCAGCCGCACGAAGGCGCTGCGGAACGCATCGTCCGGCACGACGTCGGCGTAGTCGGGCCCGACGCGCTGGGTGAGCAGCACGTTGTTCAGCCCGAGCTGCTGCCGCCGCTGCACCTCGGGCGAGGCGATGGCGTCGAACGGGCGGTTGGAAAACAGCGCCAGATAGGTCGGCACCTGGAGAAACTGCCGGGAGTCGGTGTTGATCCAGATCCCGAACCGGCGCTCCTTGCGGCGCGTCACCATGTCGGCGCGCGGGCCGGCAACCGTCACCACGAGATCGTAGATGCGATTGGCCGGCGTGCTGGCGTCCTTCTCGACCGAACCGAACAGCACCAGCTCCTCGCCGGAATAGTTCGGCGTCACGGTGACGCGATGATTCGATACCGAAACGATTAGCCGTTCGGCCCGAACCGGCGACGCCGCAAGCACCGCGGCCAGCGCAAGCCATCCGAGCGTGCGGGCCAGGCGTGCGGTCATCCCGTCACTCCCGTTTCCCGGACGGTGAAGAGATCCTCGGGCCGGATCACCAGTTCAACGGCGAAACGAATGCCCACGGCGAGAACCAGTAGCCCGAGCAGCAGCCGCAAATGCTCGCCGCGGATTTTCTGCCCCGCGCGGGCGCCGAACTGGGCGCCGGTGACGCCGCCGACCATCAGGATCAGCGCCAGCACCGCATCGACCAGATGATTGGTCACGGCATGCAGCATGGTGGCGAACACCATCGTGACCAGGGTGAGCACCATTGAGGTCCCGATCACGGTCGAGGTCGGCACCCGCAGCACATAGATCAGCAGCGGCACCAGGATGAAACCGCCGCCGATCCCCATCACGGCACCGATGAAGCCAATGACCAGGCCGATCACGACGACCGGAATGACGGACAGATAGATTTTCGAGCGCTTGAAGCGCATCTTCAGCGGCAGGCCGTGAATCCAGACATGGCTGCCCGGGCGGCGCGTGGTGACCGGACCGCCGCGGCGGGCCCGGAGCAGCGCCCGCAGGCCTTCCCAGAACATCAGGCCGCCGACGGTGGTCAGCAGGATCACGTAAGACGTCGCGATCATGAGATCGAGCTGACCGAGCGAGCGCAGCAGCGTGAAGGTCCAGACCCCTAGCGCCGTGCCCAAACTGCCGCCGCTCAGCAGCACCACCGCCAGGACGGGATCGATGGCGCGCCGCCGCCAGTAGGAGATCGCGCCGGAGAACGAGGACGCTGCGATGTGGCTGGCGACCGAGGCGACCGCGACCGCGGGCGCAATGCCGACGAAGATCAACAGCGGCGTCATCAGGAAGCCGCCGCCGATCCCGAACATGCCGGAGACGAACCCGACCGCCGCGCCCATCGCCAGGATGAGGAAAACATTGACCGGAATGTCGGCGATCGGGAGGTAGAGCTGCACGCGCGTCTGCTTTTGTAGCTTTGCCGCAAGAGACGGCCGAGGAGCCGTTCAGGGCATGGTTTCTCTTGTATTTGTGTGTTTGCCGGCAGTGGAAATCCGGTTCGCGCATGCACCTTTGCGTGCGCAGGGCCGGTTCCCGCGCCTTTGCATAACTGAATTCGGCAGCGTGAGGGACTAAAAATGCCCGGCAAGGCAAATTTTTGCCGTACGTGCGCGTGTCTCAGCACGTTGAAACGCTGTTACAAAATCCGGAAAGCCAGTCTGTTCGTGGGGGTCGGCACTCGGCCGGCTCAGGGCTTTCCGAGCTGGTCGGTGACGAGGTTCATCGCCAGCGCCTGCTTGGGGCTGAGCCAGCGAATGTCCCTGGTCTCGGACATCGCTTCCACGATCGAGGATGAAACCCCCATTTTGGTCATGTAGCCCAACACCGCGCCTGATATCCGCTGGGCCTCTGCGACGGGATCGCTCACGGGCCTGGTCGTGACAAACCGATGAACGCCCAATGCCGAGCCCAATACGCCGTAGCGGGCCTTGCCGCCGGCATAGGCCAGCACGCAGGCGCTGGCGCAGTAACCGGGCTTGATGCGGCCCGCAGCGTCGGCGGCGCCTACCGCGGTCGCTAGCCCCCGTGACCGGATGATCTCGCCCATGATCACGGCCTGGTTCAAATCACCGCCGGGAGAGGCCAACAAGACGATGTCACCGGGTGCGAGGCTGGCCTGGTCCAGCCTGCTGCGAAACCAGCTCGCCGCGGCGGGGCCGATCGTGCCGCTGACGAACAGGGCGCGGCGCCCCCGGCTCGAACCATCGAGGTGCAGCGCATCGATCACTTGGGATGTCAGGCTTGGCGAGACATACTGGTCCTTCCAGTAGTGCCAGGCCTCCGGTTGCGATAGGTCCCGGTAGGCACGAATGCAGACGCCGGCAACCAGCAGGATGAAGATCGCCACCGTCCAAAACTGCCATTGGCGCCGGGGTGGCTGAGGCGGCGGCGCCGGCGCCTGACCGGGCGGGAGGCGCGGTGGCGCAACCGCAGGGCCCGTCGGCGAGCGGCGGACGCGATTTTCCCCCCGTTCTGGCTGTCGTCGGCTGACAATCGATCCTCTTTGCGAGCCGGACCCGTTCAGGATCAGGCTGACCAGAAGCACTAATACGAATTTGTGGCCGAGGATATGGCGGCAATGCCGGCAGCAGGCGCTTAGAGCGTTTTCGAGCGAAGTGGACACCGGTTCGCGTCAAGAAAACGCGTCAAAACAAAAACCTAGAGCCCGGTTCTGCTTCAATCAGAACCGAAATGGCTCTAGTGAACGGCGGCGGTGCGCTTGGTCGTCGCAGCCGGTTTGGCGGCGGGCTTGCCCGTGGCAGGTGCGGGCGGCGAATCCCAGCCGCCGGCGGGTGACGCCACGTTAACGGCCTCGTCGGGCTGCGGCTCCACGGTGAAGGTCTGGATTGCAAGCTTGGCCGCTGCCAGCGACTGGGCGTCGAGGCGCTTGGCAACATCGTCGCGCTTGCGGCCGGCATCGACATCGCCCTGGGCGGCTGCGAGGCTGAACCATTTGAAGGATTCGGCGAGGTTCTGCTCGACGCCGATGCCGCGGGCATAGAGGATGCCGAGGTTGAACTGGCTGTCGGCGACGCCGCGATCGGCGGCCTTGCGGAACCAGATCGACGCGCTCTTGTAGTTGGCACCCTTGCCGCCGCCATCGGCGTCGAGCACGGCCAGATTATGCATCGCCTTGGCGCTGCCGCGCTCGGCCGCCTGCAGGTAGTAACGCCGCGCGATATCCAGGTCCTTCTTCACGCTCATGCCCTTCTCGTAGAAGGTGCCGAGCCGGAACAGTGCGGGCACCACGCCGGCCTGCGCCGCGCGGTCGTACCATTTGGCGGCCTCGTCGAGGTTCGGGGCGACGCCCTTGCCTTCGGCAAAGCGCACACCGACCTCGTAAGCCGCGGCCGGGTCGCCCTTCAGCGCGGCGGCGCGCAGCACCGGCCCGCCGATACCATCGGGCAACCGCTCGCTCGACGGCACCGCGATCATCGCAAGCTTGGCGCCGCTGGCCGGCATCGCCTGGATCGCGCCGGTGATATCGCTGGCCATAACCGGGGATGCCATGGCCTGCGGCGGAGCTGCGACCCGCGCGCTGTCCAGCGTGTTCGGCGCCGAAGAATTGTTCGACTGCTTCTCGACCGGCGTCGGCGAGATCATCGAGGGCGCCTGCGGCGCGGGGATTGCGGGTGCTGGCCTGGCGCTGCTCTCCGAGGGGGCGGGGGCCTGCGCCGGTGGGGCCGGCTCTCTGGGCTGCTCCATCATCGGCAGTTGCAGCACGCTGCCGGTATCCAGCAGCGTCATCGCCATCTTGAAGGTGCCGAGCACGATCACGACCACGCTCGCGCCGACCAGCAGCGAGCGGATCTTGGAGGAAATGTTCGGCGCGTTCTTGTCGCCGGCCTTGGCCTTGTCGCCGCCCTTGTCCTTCGATGCGACCTTCGCAGCCGAACGTCCGGCTTTCTCGGGCGGGGGCGCGGCGGCTGCGGCCTGCGCGGCGCGGCGCGCGGCGGCAATGAAGCTCGATGAGCTGACCGGCTCCTTCGGTGCGGAAGCAATCTCGCTGATCGCGTTTTCGGAAGCGGCTATCCGTTCCGATGGCGAAGCGACGCGCGGCGGCGGCCGCGTGCCGGGCTCGAGCGGGTGATCCGGCGGCAATTCAGGCGCGATCGCGGCGCGCGGTGCGGCGGCATGCGGCTCCAGAATTTCGCTGATGGCCCGCGGCGGTAGTGGCGGCGCGACTGGCTGCACGGCGTGGAATTCGCGCGGGGCGGCGGCAAAGGGCTCCGGAGCATTCCCCTGCAGCGCGGCAGGGTTGGGCAATTCCGGCTTCGTTTGCTGCGGATAGGTCATCAGCGGCGTGGTCGGGCGGGGCGCTTCCTCGCGCGTTTCGGCCGTTGCAGGCGGAGAGGCGGAGGTCGCCGGCGCACCGCGAGCCCCGCGCAGATCGCCTTCGATCATCGACAGGCGATCGACCACATGGCCGAGCGTGTTGTGAACGGTCTCCAGCGAGTCCTGCGTGCGGCGGTCGGTTTCCGACTGGCTGAAGCGGATATCGGATAGTTCGCGCTTGACCAGATCGACGATGCCGGAGTCCGTCGGCTGCGATGCACCGCCGGAGTTGCGGTTGGATTCGGCAAGCGCGACCAGGCTGGCGTGCTGGCGTTCGAGAGAACGCAGAATGTCGTGCAGGCCTTCCTCGACCCGTCCGAGGTCGATGGCGGGTGCGGCGGCGGAACGATCGTTGGAGGCTTCCAGGCGCTCCAAGAGATACGAGACGCGTTGTTCGAGATGGGCAAACGCCGACGCATTGTCGTCGCCGGCCGGAATGCGGTCGAGCCGCTCCGACAGCGAGCGCAGCGCGTTCTCGACATATTCCGAATTCTCGCTTGCGGCCGGCGGCTGTCGGGATTCTAGCGTCGAGGTCAGCGCGGCCAGGCGCTGTTCGAGAATGCCGAAGGCATCGCTGTTGCCGTCAAAGCGGGAAAGCTGGTCGACCTTGGCCGACAGCGTGTGCACGTCGTCGGCGAGCCGGGCCAGCGCGTCGTTGGAGGCGACGTTGGAGACGATCCCGCGCAGCGCCGCGATCGCGCTTTCGAGCTGTTGCACCGTCGACGGATCGTCGTTCGAGCGCAGGATCAGGTCGAGCTTGGCGCCGAGATTGTGGATCGCCTCGTCATAGCCGGTGAGCTGCTCGGCCGGCGTCAGCGAGCGCAACGCTTCGCGGATTTCGCTAAGGGCGCGCTCGATGTTGGCCAGCATCTGGCCGTCGGTGCCGTTATGGCGGCTATCGTCGATGCGGCGGGACAGCGAGCGGATTTCGTTCTCGAGCGATTCGATCTCCCGGCGCGGCACCGCCTCGGTGATGGCCTGACGGATTTCGGCAAGCTCGCTGCGGAACGCCGCGATCGACTGTTCGATATGATCGGGACGCTGCAGTGCCTCGATCTGGCTCGTGATCTTGATCAGGTGCCGTTCGAGCGAAGAAAAGTCCGGCCCCGTAGGCGCGGCATGCGTCACTGGCTGCACAGATTTGGGCTGCGCAGAATGGGGCTGGGCGGCAGGGGTCGTCGGCGCGGCATTGCGCGGCGGCATCTGGCGCGGCGGCGGAGTATCGAGTTCGTTCTGGCGCGCGGCGATTTCGGCGATCGCAAAATCCATCGAGGCCGGGCTAAGCGGCGGCGCCGGGCGATAGACCTGGGCCGCGGCACGCTCGACCAAATCGGTCTGACGCTGTCTTTCCTGCATCTGCGCCTGGCGCGCCGGCACTGGATTCGAAATCTGCGACAGCCGCGCGTCGAGGCGCGAAATGGCCTCGTTGAGCTGGCGCGCCACCGTCGGCTCGCCATGAGCGGCTTCGCCGCGGACTGCAGGCCGCGAAATCTGCTCGATCTGCTTTGTGATCGAATCCAGCCGCTGGTGAATGTCGGCCACGTCGGGGATCTGGCGGCCCGGCGTCGCCGGCCGCTGACCGGAGGGCGCGCCGAAACTGGGCGGGGCCGGTTCGCCGATGGTGGAATTCAGCCATTCGTTCAGCGACATGCCGGCGCGGCGCGCAGCCGCCTCGGCCCTGTCGCGCACCGATGGATCGATGCCGTCAACACTCCACGATACGCGCGAATTCATGCTCTCGTCCGGTTCCGCTACGGCGCCCCACCCGCGCCATCAGCCTCCCCGCGCGTCCCACTGGAGAGACAATCGTATTTTTGCGCGGGTCGCCTGCCTCGGAACTGACTTTTTCGCGTTACGGTAAAGAAGCGGTTAAGGAATGGGACGGACGGCCCCAAAAGTTACCAGGCGGCCAAATCGGCCGGCGTTAGCCGCGTTTGCCGTCCTCGATCGGTACGACGCTGGTCCGCTCCACGCCGGGAGACAGGGCCGACAATGCCTCGATCGCCTCTTCGCACCACTCGGCCACGGCCCGTTCGTGGCTTAGGCCGATGCGAAGTCCCAGCAATTTGCCGACATCGGCCGGGGGCGCCTTGCCGTCAGGAAATCGCTTGTTGAGCAGGCGTTCGTAGCGGGCGAAGCGGTCGCGGTGGTGTTCCAGCCGCGCCATCAGATCGGTGCGCAACGGTTCGATGTCGACACTGTCGAGCGCGTAGAGCCGCACCAGGAGGTCGTCCTTGATCGAAGCCGGAACGCTCGGCCGCGCGGCCCAGTGCCGAAGCGCGGCGCGCCCCTCCGGTGTGAGGGTATAGACCAGCTTGTTCGGCTTGCCGGACTGCACCACCTCGCGGCCCTGGATGTGGCCGCGGTCGCGAAGCTTTGTGAGTTCCCGGTAGATCTGCTGGTGGTCAGCCTTCCAGAAAAACCCGATCGAGTTGTCGAACGTCTTGGCGAGTTCATATCCCGTCATCGGACGTTCGGTCAGACAGGCAAGGATCGCGTCACCAAGCGCCAAGACGCCGGCCTCCGGCTTTCATGTGATTTGACAGTATGCATAAAGTTGCATATGCGTCAACGCGCATAAGCTCCGGAGAAGCCATTCCCCGGCGCCAGCCCGTCATCGCCGGATAGGAGACATGATGACCATGAGCGGCCTCGACAAGTGGTACGGCTACATGAAGTCCCATGACACGGCGGCGCTATGGGATCTGTTGCACCCGGATGCGGTGTTCGAAAGCCCGGTCGTCCATACGCCGCAGCACGGGCGCGACATCACCTTCAAATATCTGGCGAGCGCCGCGAAGGTGCTGGGCGGCCCCGGCTTCAAATACACAGGCGAATGGCGCAGCCCGCACGGCGCGGTCCTCGAATTCGAAAACGTGATCGAGGGTATCAAGATCAACGGCGTCGACATCATCACCTTCAGCGATGACGGTAAGATCACGCACTTCAAGGTGATGGTGCGTCCGCTGAAGGGAATCAATCTGCTACACCGCTTGATGGGGGAACAACTCGCCAAGCAGTGACAAGGGGCGAGAGATCAAGGCCGCCACCATCCCCGGCGTCGTTTATGTCGCAATGGCTGTCGGGATATTTGCTGGCCTGGTCACTCCCTAGGACATCGCGAACCGGATAAGGTCGCTTTCCGGAACGCCGCACAATTTCAACTCAAGCGCCGCCGCCAGTATTCAAGCCTGCCCTGCCGGGAGAACATCATGCCGATCTACAAAGCCCCCGTGGAAGACGTCACCTTCCTGCTCAACGACGTGTTCCAGATCGATCGCTACGACAATCTGCCCGGTTTCACCGACGCTTCCGCGGATGTGCGCGAGGCGATTTTGGGCGAGGCCGCAAAACTCTCCGAAGAGGTGCTGCAGCCGCTCAACCGTGTCGGCGATCTCGAAGGCTGCAAGCGGCATGACGACGGCACGGTGACGACGCCGAAGGGGTTCAAGGAAGCCTTCAAGCAGGTGGCCGAAGGCGGCTGGCTCGGTCTGTCGGCGCCGGCGGAATATGGCGGGCAGGGGCTGCCGGTGACGTTGAGCCAGGTCGTCACCGAATTCCAGAGCGCGGCCAACATGGCGTTCTCGATGTATGGCGGCCTGACCATGGGCGCGACGGCTGCGCTTCTGGTGCACGGCAAGCCTGAACAGAAGAACATGTTCGTGCCGAAGATGGTGGCGGGTCAGTGGACCGGCACCATGAACCTCACCGAGCCGCAATGCGGCACGGATCTCGGCCTGTTGCGCAGCAAGGCGGTGAAGCAGGCCGACGGCAGCTACAAGATCACGGGCACCAAGATCTTCATCTCGTCCGGCGAGCATGACCTCGCCGAGAACATCATCCATCTGGTGTTGGCGCGCATCGAAGGCGCTCCCGCCGGCATCAAGGGCGTGTCGCTGTTCGTGGTGCCGAAATTCCTCGTCAACGCCGACGGATCGCTGGGGCAGCGCAACGGCGTGTCCTGCGGCTCGATCGAGCACAAGATGGGCATCCACGGCAATTCGACCTGCGTGATGAACTACGACAACGCCACCGGCTGGCTGATCGGCGAAGAGAACAAGGGCATGCAGGGCATGTTCGTGATGATGAACGAGGCCCGCCTCGGCGTCGCCGTGCAAGGCCTGGCGCAGTCCGAAGTCGCCTATCAAAACGCCGTCGCCTATGCGCGCGAGCGCCTGCAGGGCCGCTCGCTCACCGGCGCCAAGGAGACGGACAAGCCGGCCGATCCGATCATCGTGCATCCGGATGTTCGCCGCGTGCTGCTCACCATCCGCGCCTTCAACGAGGCGGCGCGCGCCATGGTGGTGTGGACCGCGCTGAAGAGCGACGTCGCCCACCGCTCCTCTGATCCGAAGGATCGAGAGGCCGCCGACGATCATATGGGCCTGATGACCCCGGTCATGAAGGGCGTGATGACCGACGTCGGCTTCTCCAACGCGGTGCTGGCGCAGCAGATGTATGGCGGCCACGGCTATATCGCCGAGCACGGCATGGAGCAGTTCGTGCGCGATGCGCGCATCGCCATGCTCTATGAGGGCGCCAACGGCATCCAGGCGCTCGACCTGGTCGGCCGCAAGCTGCCGCGGAACGGCGGCCGCGCCGTGATGGCGTTCTTTGCCGAGGTTGCAGGCTTTGCCAAGGAGCATGGCGGCAATGAGGCGATGAAGCCGTTCGTGGCGCCGGTCTCGACCGCGCTCGGCCATCTGCAGCAGGCCACCGGCTGGCTGATGCAGAACGCGCTGGCCAAGCCCGACAACGCCGGCGCCGCCGCCACCGACTACATGCAATTGTTCGGCCTCGTCGCCTTCGGCTACATGTGGGCGCGGATGGCGAAGGTGGCGCAGGACAAGATTGCGGCTGATGGTGCCACGCCCTATCTGACGACCAAACTGGTGACCGGCCGCTTCTTCATGGAGCGGATGCTGCCGGAGACCCACGTCCATCTTGCGCGCATTCAGTCCGGTTGCGCGACCACCATGGAACTGGCGGCGGAAGCGTTCTGATTTTTCGCCGTTTCCCGTTCGATCTGCCTATAATATTATGATCCTCATACCAGGAGGGCGTCATGCCTGAGGCATATATCTACGATCACGTTCGCACCCCGCGCGGCCGCGGCAAGCCCGATGGCGCGCTGCACGAGGTCACGGCGCTGGCGCTCGCCACCGTGCCGCTGCAGGCGCTGAAGGAACGCAACAACCTCGCTGAAGACGTCGTTGACGACGTCATCCTTGGCGTGGTCGATCCGGTCGGCGAAGCCGGCAGCGACATCGCGCGCTTCGCGGCGCTGAAGGCGGGCCTCGGCGAAAGCGTCCCCGGCGTGCAGATCAGCCGGTTCTGCGCCTCCGGCCTCGACGCCGTGAATTTTGCTGCCGCCCAGATCATGGCCGGCCAGCATGAACTGGTGATCGGCGGCGGCGCCGAATCGATGAGCCGCGTCGGCATCGGTGCGTCCGGCGGCGCCTGGCCGATGGACCCGTCGATGGCGGTGCCGGCCTATTTCATGCCGCAGGGCGTCTCGGCCGATCTGATCGCCACCAAATACGGTTTTTCGCGCGACGACGTCGACGCCTATGCCGTGCAGAGCCAGCAACGCGCTGCCAAGGCCTGGGACGAGGGTCGCTTCAACAAGTCCGTGGTTCCGGTGAAGGACGTCAACGGCCTGACCATCCTTGCCAAGGATGAGCATATGCGGCCCACGACGACGATGCAGTCGCTGGCGCAACTGCAGCCGTCGTTCACCGTCGTCGGGCAGATGGGCGGCTTCGATGCGGTCGCGATCCAGTCGCACCCCGAGATCGAGCGCGTCAATTACGTCCACCATGCCGGCAACTCTTCCGGCATCGTCGATGGCGCCGGCGCGGTGCTGCTCGGCAGCAAGGAAGCAGGCGCCAAGCACGGCCTGAAGCCGCGCGCGAAAATCCGTGCCTTCGCCAATATCGGCTCGGAGCCCGCAATGATGCTGACCGGCCCGGTCGATGTCACCGAAAAGCTGTTCGAGCGTTCCGGCATGAAGAAGTCGGACATCGACCTGTTCGAGCTCAACGAGGCCTTTGCTTCCGTCGTGTTGCGTTACATGCAGGCGTTCGAGATTGACAATTCGAAGATCAACGTCAATGGCGGTGCGATCGCGCTCGGCCATCCGCTAGGCGCAACGGGCGCCATGATCCTCGGCACCGTACTCGACGAGTTGGAGCGCACCAACAAATCGACTGCGTTGGTGACGTTGTGCATCGGCGGCGGCATGGGGACAGCTACGATCATCGAACGGGTGTAACTGCGGTAGGGTGGGCAAAGCGAAGCGTGCCCACCATGGAATTCTCCGCAAGCGATGGTGGGCACGGCGCAAGTGCGCCTTTGCCCGCTCTACGAGATCACAGACACAACCGCCGCGCCTGACATCGGCTGCCGGCACCGAGGGAGCAACTACATGGCCTTCAAGAATTTCAAGCTAGAGACCGACGCCGACGGCATTGCGCTCGTCACCTGGGACATTCCGGGACGTTCGATGAACGTACTCGATGAAACCTCGACCACCGAGCTCGAGGAGATCCTGAAACAGACCACGGCGGACGCCGCCGTAAAGGGCGTCGTCATCACCTCCGCTAAGGAAGCGTTCTGCGCCGGTGCCGATCTTTCCATGCTCGAGGGCATGAACAAGGAATACGCGAAAGTCTTCAAGGAAAAGGGCGAGGTTGCCGCCAACCAGATGCTGTTCGACCAGAGCCGGCGCTTCTCGCTGGTGCTGCGCGGCATCGAAACCTGCGGCAAGCCGTGGGCGGCCGCGATCAACGGGCTGGCGCTCGGCGGCGGTTTTGAGGTGACGCTGTCCTGCCACTACCGTGTTGCGGCTGAAAATCCCAAGACCCGGCTCGGCCTCCCCGAGGTGAAGGTCGGCCTATTCCCCGGTGCTGGCGGCACCCAGCGCGTGCCGCGCCTGGTGCCGCCGCAGGACGCCATGACGATCCTGCTCAAGGGCGACCCGGTTACCGTGGAGAAGGCCAAGTCGCTGAACCTGATCCACGCCATCGTGCCGGCTTCCGACCTGATCAAGGCGGCGAAGGACTGGATCAAGGGCGGCGGCAAGGCGGTCGCGCCCTGGGACGAGAAGGGCTTCAAGCTGCCGGGCGGACCGGTGTTCTCCAAGGCCGGCATGATGATGTTCCCGGCGGGGAATGCGATCTACCGCCGCGAGACCTACGACAATTATCCGGCGGCGCGCGCCATCATGAGCTGCGTCTATGAGGGCCTGCAGTTGCCGATCGACGCCGCTCTCCGCGTCGAGTCGCGCTACTTCACGCAAGTGCTGCGCTCCAAGGAAGCCGCCGCGATGATCCGCAGCCTGTTCCTGTCGATGCAGGAACTGAACAAGGGCGCGCGGCGGCCTGCGAACGTGCCGCCGACCAAGGTGAAGAAGATCGCCGTGATCGGCGCCGGCTTCATGGGCGCCAGCGTCGGCTACGTCTCGGCCCGCGCTGGCCTCGACGTCGTCCTGATCGACCGCGACCAGGAAAGCGCCGACAAGGGCAAGGCCCATGCGCAGAAGGTGATCGACGAGCAGATCGCCAAGGGCCGCGCCAAGGCAGGCGACCGTGACGCGCTGCTGGCGCGCATCACGCCATCAGCGGATTACGCCGCGCTAGGGGATTGCGACCTCGTCATCGAGGCGGTGTTCGAGGACCGCAAGGTCAAGGCGGAAACCTTCGTCAAGGCGCAGCAACATCTCAAGCCTGACGCGATCTTCGCGTCCAACACCTCGACGCTGCCGATCACCTCGCTGGCCGAAAGCTTTAAGGAGCAGGGCAAGTTCATCGGTATCCATTTCTTCTCGCCGGTCGAGAAGATGATGCTGGTTGAGATCATTCTCGGCAAGAACACCGGCGATGTCGCGCTCGCCGCCGCGCTCGACTATGTGCGGGTGATCGGCAAGACGCCGATCGTCGTAAATGATTCCCGCGGCTTCTACGCCAACCGTTGCGTCGGCCGTTACATCGCCGAAGGCAACGAGATGTTCCTCGAAGGCGTGCCGCCGGCGATGATCGAGAACTGCGCCAAGATGGCCGGCATGCCGGTCGGTCCGCTGTCGCTGTCGGATGAAGTAGCTCTCGACCTCGGCCTGAAGGTCATCAAGGCGACCGAGGCCGATCTCGGCCCCAACGCCATCAACCCCGACCAGAAGAAGCTGATGGTGGAGTTGGTCGAGAAGCAGGGCCGCCTGGGGCGCAAGAATGCCAAGGGCTTTTACGATTATCCCGAAAAGGGCAAGGGCCAGAAAAGCCTGTGGCCGGGACTATCCGCGCTGCAGCCGAAGCAGCTCGACCCCGACACAATCGATGTAGAGGAATTGAAGCAGCGCTTCCTGGTGGTGCAGGCGGTGGAGGCCGCGCGTACGGTGGAGGACCACGTCATCACCGACCCGCGCGAGGCCGATGTCGGCTCGATCTTGGGCTTCGGCTTCGCGCCATTCACCGGCGGCACGCTGTCCTATATCGACTTCATGGGCACGCGGAAGTTTGTCGAGCTCTGCCACAAGCTCGAGGCCAAATACGGCTCGCGCTTCACCCCGCCGAAGCTCCTCGAAGATATGGCGGCAAGCGGCGAGACCTTCTACGGCCGCTTCCCGCCGAAGAAGCAGGCGGCGTAAGGGGCAGCGACAGGTCATTGCGAGGAGCAAAGCGACGAAGCAATCCATCTATCCGTTATGCCGCGATATGGATTGCTTCGCTGCGCTCGCAATGACGGAAAGAAAAAGGGCCGGATCGTCGATCCGGCCCTTGTCCGTTGTCTCTGTCGAACGTTTACGCCGCCTTCAGCAGCCCTTCCTTGGTCATCGCCTCCTGCACCTTCGGGCGCGCAGCGATGCGGGCCTTGTAGGCGAGCAGGTTCGGCATATCGGAGAGATCAAATTTCAACCGGTCAGTCGCCCACATCAGCATGGTGAACAGATAGCCGTCGGCCACGGTGAATTGCTTGCCCATCAGGTAGTCGCGCCCGGCGAGCGCCGTTTCCAGGTACTTGAACTTGCCCATGGCGCGGTCCTTGAAAAACGCCTTGGCGTCGTCGGCGAGCAGAGGTGAGAACATCGGTCCGAGATTCTTGTGCAGCTCGGTCGTGATGTAGTTCAGCCATTCCAGCAGCTTGTAGCGCTCGTCCGAATCGCGGGGCGGCGCCAGGTTCTTGCCCGCCTTGTCGGCGATCATCTGGACGATAATCGGCCCTTCGGTGACCAGTTCGCCCGAATCGAGGGCGAGGGCCGGCACCTGGCCCTTCGGGTTGACCTTCAAAAAGTCGTCACCATTCTCCAGCTTCTTGGCACGCAGGTCGACCTTGACCAGGTCGTAGGGCAGACCGGCCTCGAGAAGCGCGATATGGGGGGATAGCGAACAGGCGCCCGGGGAATAATACAGTTTCATTGGATTTTTCCTTCCCTCGATATTATTGGCGGGATGACTAAATGCATTTGCATGGAATAGTCAAGATTGATGCAGATGCATTTAGTGCGGTACAGTGATGTGTGACAGATACGGATTGGGCTATGAAACGCAAACCATCGACCGAGGCGACCGCCGCCTGGATCCGCCTGATGCGGGTGCAGAGCCGGGTGCTCGATGCCGTCGAACAGGATTTGAAGAAGGCGGGCTTTCCGCCGCTCGCCTGGTATGATGCGCTATTGGAACTGTCGCGCGCCCCGTCCGGCGAGATGCGCCCGGTAGAGCTGGAAAAGCAGATGCTGATCCCGCAATATTCCACCTCGCGGCTGATCGACCGCCTGGTGGACGAGGGCCTGGCGGCACGGCGCGAATGCAAGATCGACAAGCGCGGCCAGTTCGTGGAGATCACCGAAGCCGGGCGCGAGTTGCAGAAGAAGATGTGGGGCGCCTATTCGGCGGCGATCGAAAAGCACGTCGGCTCCAAACTGTCCGATGCCGACGCCATGAAGCTTTGCGGTCTGCTCGACCGGCTGGGTTGTTCGTGCTCCGACGTCAAGGCGGCCGCTGCCCGCGACGGCGTGCCGGCGCGATGACATCTTTGATACGTTTCGTTGGTGCGGACGTTGCTGCCCGCACCCCTTCAGCCACACGGCGCGTTCGGTCGAATCGCCAGATATCCGGATTTTTTCATGGCGCGTGACCAGATCGATATGACGCCGCTGCAATCGCGTGACGAACTCGTCGCGTGGTTCGAGGCCGGCATCAAACAGCCGTCCGAGTTTCGCATCGGCACCGAGCATGAGAAGACCCCGTTCACGCTGGAGGGCCGCCAGCCTGTGCCGTATGAAGGCGCGCGCGGCATCGGCGCGCTGCTCGAAGGCATGCAGCTCTTGCTCGGCTGGGAGCCGATCATGGAGCACGGCAACATCATCGGGCTGTATGACGTCACTGGGGGCGGCGCGATCTCACTGGAGCCGGGCGGGCAGTTCGAATTGTCGGGCGCCCCGCTCGAGAACGTGCACCAGACCCAGTCCGAGCTGATGGCGCACCTGGCGCAGGTCCGCGAGATCGCGACGCCGTTGGGCATCGGCTTCCTCGGGCTTGGCATGACGCCGTCCTGGTCGCGGTCGCAGATCCCGATGATGCCCAAGGGCCGCTACAAGATCATGACCAACTACATGCCGAAGGTCGGCCAGTACGGCATCGACATGATGTACCGGACCTGTACGGTGCAGACCAATCTCGACTTCTCCTCCGAAGCCGACATGGTCAAAAAGCTGCGGGTGTCGATCGCGCTGCAGCCGGTGGCGACCGCTTTGTTCGCCAATTCGCCGTTCACCGAGGGCAAGCCCAACGGCTTCCTGTCGTTTCGCTCCGAGATCTGGCGCGACACGGATAACGCGCGCTCCGGCATGCTGCCGTGGGTATTCGAGGACGGCATGGGATTCGAGCGCTGGGTCGACTACGCGCTCGATGTTCCCATGTACTTCGTCAAGCGCGGCGAGACCTATATCGATGTCGCCGGCTCGTCGTTCCGCGCCTTCTTCGAGGGCCGCAACAATTCGTTGCCCGGCGAGCGCCCGACGATATCAGATTGGGCCAATCATCTGTCGACGATCTTCCCGGAAGTTCGCCTGAAGCGTTATCTGGAAATGCGCGGCGCCGATGGCGTGCCGTGGGGTCGCCTGCCGGCGCTGCCGGCGTTCTGGGTCGGCCTGTTGTACGACAATGACAGCCTCGACGCGGCCTGGGACCTGGTCAGCCACTGGACCGCCGCGGAGCGTCAGGCGTTGCGCGACGACGTCCCGCGCTTCGGCTTCAAGGCCAGGATCAAGGACCGCTATCTGTTCGAGATGGCCAAGGAATGCCTGAAGCTGTCGCATGCGGGCTTGCGGCGGCGCAACCGCGTCGACCACTCCGGCCGCGACGAGAGCCGCCACCTTGAACCGCTGGAGCGCATCCTCGAAGCGGGCCGCACGCCGGCGGAAGAGATGCTGGATAAATTCAACGGCGATTGGGGTGGCTCCGTGGAGCCGGTCTATCAGGAATACGCGTTCTGATTAAACGGGTTGCCTGGTCTTCGGGCCGTTCATCCGCCGTACAGGTTGATGACGCTCAAATGACGGCCGATCCAGCATGATCCGAACGACCGCCTGCCGGTCTTTCGAAAAAATCATGCTGAATCAATGGGCTGAGGGCGGGACGACTTTTCGAGGAAAGTCATCCCGCGCTGACAACGCGCGCATTCGAAAGCAACCGCAGATGGAGACTGGTCGCCTGCTCAGGGCGTGTATGGTGGCGCTCGCCTTTTTGGCGGCGGCCGTATGCACGCGCCCGGCGCTGGCGCAGGCCAATTTCGACCGTCCCGGCGGCGATTATCTCAGCGCTCCCGTGACCTCGGGCGATCCGGCGGAATGCGCGCTGATCTGTGAGCGCGATCGGCGCTGCCGCGCCTGGAGCTTTAATTATCCGACCGGCTTGATCAAGGGCGCGGTCTGCTGGCTGAAGGGCAGCGTGCCGCCCCGAATCAAGAGCGGCGATTGCTGCGTTTCCGGCGTGCGCGGCGCCGGCGTGGTCGAGCGCCGCAATGATAGCGTTGAAACCTCAATCGACCGCGTCGGCGGCGATTACAAGAATTTCGATCTCAAGGACGGCGACGGCGATGACGTCTGCAAGGCAGCCTGCGCCGCCGACAACAAATGCCGCGCCTGGACCTACGCGCGCCCCGGCTACGCCGGCAAGGACGCCCATTGCTTCCTGAAGAAGGACATCAAGCCGCCGCGAAGGAAGGCGGGGTTTACCTCAGGCGTGGTGCGGTAGCGGCCTTGTACGGGATAGAGGCGAGGACCTCTCAACATGTCGCCCCTGCGAACGCAGGGGCCCATACACCGCGGCCCGCGCAAAGGGCACAAGGGGCGACGGCTGCGCTTCGACAATGTAGGCTGGTGGTTATGGGTCCCTGCGTTCGCAGGGACGACGATGATTGTTATGGTGCATTCGTCGGCAGTACCGTGAGCTCCGGCCACAGCGCCTTCCATCGCTCAGCTTTTGCCGCGTAATTCGCAGCAGAGAAATTTGGTCCCGGGTTGGGCCGCGCGATCATCCCAGCGGCATCATCAAAACCATTCGGCGCGTAAACCTCATAGCCATCCCGCGTGCGCCGGATTCCGATCTGGGTGTTCTTGGTCAGGAAGCGGTCGATGCCATCGGTCGAGCAACGCAACGGCGGGTAGGGCAGGCCATGTTTCTCCGGGTACCAGAGGTGCACGCGCGCCTGGTTGCGCGCCTCGACCGCGATGCCGCGGCTTGAAAAGCGCCGCGTCAGCGTGCGGATGACGGCATCCTCGGCTTCCCAGGACGTATCGGGATCGAAATAGAACACGTCGTAATCGTTGATGCCGTAATCGACCGCGCGCTTGGTCAGCACGTTCCACACCGTCTGCACCAGGCAGCCGGAGACCAGCCACGCGTCCGGCAGCGATAGCCGAAACAGTTCCTCGGTGATGATTTCGTTGATGGGATTTTGTAATGCGGCGGTGAGGAATTGGTCTCTATCCATAGGCACGCCGCCGTACACGTTCTACAAATTCGCGTCGAATTCCTTCACCGCTTTCTTCGACGCCAGCGTGCGCCAGTGCCGGCGCAACAGCGGCTCGGCGGTTGCACGGCTGGCCTTCGAGAGGCGGATCAGCACGATCGGATAATCGTGGTAGTGATCGGTGAAGTAAAATACCTTCGGCTGGCTTTCCACCAGCATCTCGCGCTCATCCCTTGGCACGCCCGGCATCACCAAACTGTCGCCGTCCTCCTTCAGCCGCACGAGCATCTTCTTGCGCACTTTCAAGGCCGGCGTGCCGTAGGAAGTGCCGTCCTCGACCTCCGGCCAGGCCAGCGCGATTTTGCGGACGTCGTCGAAGGTCATGCGCGCCGGGCTGCGTCTTCAATGCACGGACGTAAAAAACCGCGCCAGCCGGAAACCCGACAGCCAGGTCCATACCGGCTGGTTGCGCATGCCGAGATCCCAGGAGCCGACCACGGCATCGGCGCGGCCGATCAGATTGTCGATCGGCAACAATCCCACGCCGCCGTCGCGCACGGAGACGCGGCTGTCGGCGGAATTGTCCCTGTTGTCGCCGAGCACGAACAGTTTGCCCGGCGGCACGATGACCTCGGGCGTGTTGTCGAGCCTTCCATTGTCGCGCATCTTGAAGATGGCATGGCTGACGCCGTTCGGCAGCGTCTCGACGAAGCGGTAGGCCCGTTCGGTGTTGCCGCGATCGTCTTCGGCCTGCGCCAGGCCGTCCGGCTCCAACGTCGCGGCATGGTCGTTGATGAAGAGCTGGCCCTGCCGCAACTGGATGCGGTCGCCCGGCAATCCGACCACGCGCTTCACCCAGGCCTGCGAGCGGTCGCCCGGCCAGCGGAACACGACGACGTCGCCGCGCTTGGGTGTTTCGCCGAACAGGCGGCCGGTCTCGGGTAGCGTGATCTGGATCGGCAGCGACGCGGCGCCATAGCCGTAAGGATATTTCGAGGCGAGTAGCGCATCGCCGATCAGAAGCGTCGGCTCCATCGAGCCGGACGGCACGTAAAACGGCTCGGCCAGCGCGCCCTTGGCGATGAAGACGACGGCAACGATCGCCGCCAGTTGCACCGCCTGGGCGCGCCAACTCGCTACCTTGCTAAGAGAGGCGTCCTTTTGATCACCTACCAGTTTCTCGTCGCTCACTAGCCCGTACCTCCGACCGTGATCCTTTCCATCCGCAGCGTCGGCTGGCCGACGCCGACCGGCACGCCCTGGCCGTTCTTGCCGCAGGTGCCGATGCCGGTATCGAGCGCCAGATCGTTGCCGACCATGGTGATGCGGTGCAGGTCGGTCGGCCCGTTGCCGATCAGCATTGCGCCCTTCAAGGGCGCGCCGAGCTTGCCGTTCTCGATCTTGTAGGCCTCGGTGCACTGGAACACATACTTGCCCGAGGTGATGTCGACCTGGCCGCCGCCGAAATTCGCGGCATAAACGCCCTTCTTCACCGAAGCGATGATCTCTGCCGGATCGCGATCACCGGCCAGCATATAGGTGTTGGTCATGCGCGGCATCGGCACATGGGCGTAGCTCTGACGACGGCCGTTGCCGGTCGGCTTCATGTTCATCAGCCGCGCGTTCTGGCGGTCCTGCATGTAGCCGACCAGAATGCCGTCTTCGATCAGCACGGTGCGGTTGGTCGGCGTGCCCTCGTCGTCAATTGAAAGAGAACCGCGCCGCGACGCGATGGTGCCGTCGTCGACGACGGTGACGCCTTTGGCCGCGACCTGCTTGCCCATCAGTCCTGCGAAAGCCGACGTCTGCTTGCGGTTGAAGTCGCCTTCGAGGCCATGACCGACCGCTTCATGCAGCATCACGCCGGGCCAGCCGGCGCCCAGCACCACGTCCATTTCGCCAGCGGGTGCAGGCACCGATTCCAGATTGACCAGCGCCTCGCGGATGGCGCCGTCGGCAGCCTCGCGCCACGCCTTGGTTTCGATGAAGCGTGCATAGCCCTCGCGGCCGCCATAGCCCTTGCTGCCGCTTTCCTGCCGGTCGCCTTGTCCGGCGACCACGGAAATATTCACGCGCACCAATGGGCGGATGTCGCGATAGCTCTCGCCGTCGGGCCGCAAAATTTCCACCACCTGCCAGGTGGCGCCCAGGCTGATGGAAGCCTGCCGCACCCGCGGATCCTTGTCGCGAACATAGGCGTCGATCTCTGCCAGCAGCTTGACCTTGGCTTCGAACCCCGGCGCATCCAAAGGATTCTCGTCGCCATAAAGCCGAACGTTGGTATGCGCGGGAGCAGCGGCAAAATTGCCGCTGTAGCCGCCGCGCACCGCGGCGACCGCGTCCGCCGCGCGGATCAGCGCCGGCAGCGATACGTCGGAGGAATGCGCATAGCCGACCGCGTCGTCCTTCACCGCGCGCAGGCCAAATCCCTGCGAGGTGTCGTAGGTCGCCTGCTTCAGCCGGCCATTATCGAAGCCGAGCGCTTCGGTCTGGCCGTATTCCAGAAACAGCTCGCCGTCGTCAGCGCCCAAAAGCCCCCGCGTGATCTCGCGTCTGACGGCATCGCGGTCGAGATTGGCGCGGTCGAGCAGGGAGGTGGTGGCGAGATTGGTCATGCAGGCTCCGATGCGAATGTTTGCTGTCGTCCCCGCGAATGCGGGGACCCATAACCACAAGCGCCGATTCTAAGCGCAGACGTCCGGCGAGTTCACATTACAACGCGGACATCTGTGGTTATGGGTCCCTGCGTTCGCAGGGACGACGATCACGGAAGATAGTCATGACCGCAGCAAAAGGGGAGGGTTCCTCACAGCCCTTTGTCATGCGCTTTGCCGGCCGCATTCGCGGCCTCCGAATCGGACTCCAGCCTGCCGTGCGCATTGGCCCAGCGGGACAGTTCGTCGAATACCGGCTTCAGGTCCTTCGCTGCCGGCGTCATTTCGTATTCGACCCGCGGCGGCACTTCGGGGAACACGGTGCGCTTCACCAGGCCTTCGTTTTCGAGATCGCGCAGTTGCGTGGTCAGCATGTGCTGCGTCACGTCGGGAATGGCGCGCCGCAATTCGCCGAACCGGCGCTTGCCGCCGACCAACTGCCAGAGGATTTCGCCCTTCCACTTGCCGGAAAGCACGCGAAGGGCGCGCTGAAGCTGCGGCGCTGCGGGGCATTCGGACGGTGCGGGCTCATTGGTCTGCTTTTTCATACTACCCCAGAAAAATCATCCTACTTGTCAATTTCATCTTAGTGCCGAATTTTGATTTTGAAAGCCTTGGGCACCTTAAGTCTTGGGCGCCTTAAGCCTTAGGCACCTTAAGTCTTGGACACCTGGGGACCGTTTCTCAAACTTTCTGGAGTTTTCGATGTCGGACGTTGCTGTGCCTGCCGGGCGCCGTTGGACCCATGTTGGCGTGTGGATTGTCAGAGGATTGCTGGCGCTGGCGTTTCTGGGGGCCGGGGGCGTCAAGCTCTACGGCGTGCCGATGATGGTGGACGAGTTTCACCACATTGGGCTCGGTCAATGGTTTCGCTATTTGACCGGCAGTCTCGAGGTCATCGGGGCAATCCTGTTGCTGCTTCCACGAAAGGCCGGCTTCGGTGCGCTGCTGCTGATCTGCATCATGATCGGCGCCGTGATCACGCACCTGTTCGTCATCGGCGGATCGCCGGTGCCGGCAATTGTCCTGCTCTCGCTCAACGCGCTCGTGGCCTATTCGGAGCGTGAGGCGATTGCCTCTCTCGCCAAGGCGTTTTGAAGCAGCGACAATGCGCCTGCCTTTCCGCCGGGCAATCAAATGGGTCGGGCTGGCTCTGACCTTCATCGTGCCGCTGGTCGTGACGTTGTTGCTGACCGAGCCGGGCTCCGCTGTCTCGAAACCGGAGGCAAAGCGCGCATTGCCTCCGGTGCATCGGCTGGTGCTGCCGATCAATAGCGACGATCCAACCACGATGCGGGCCTTGATCTCGACCTCGCTCAACCTTCCGAAATATTATCAGGAGCGCAACGAGCCGTTTATGATCGAGGTCGTTGCCTACAATGCCGGCGTTCACATGTTTCGTGCCGACACCTCGCCGGTGAAGGACATGCTGCAGGTGGTAAGGGCGGTGAATCCGAACATCCGCTTCGTGGTCTGCGATGCGACGAAGCAGGGCATGCAGCGCAGCGAGGGCCGTCCGATCACGCTGATCGACAATGTCGATCTGGTGCCGAGCGGGCCCGGACGCATCATCGAATTGCAGGAAGCCGGTTGGTCCTACATCCGGTCATGACAAGCGGACACGCGCCATGACGCTACATCGCGGGCTAACACGCCGCACGGTCGTTGCAGGGCTGCTCGGGGCCGGCGCCTCGGTTGCGATCCCGGCCGCATCAACGCGCGCCCAGGCCGCTGGTCCGCCGCCATTCGCCACCTCCCGGCATCAGTTCATCCAGCTTCGTGGCGCGAGGCCTGTCCCGTCCGTGCCGATCCCGCGTCTCTCCGGCGGGGCGATCGATTTGACCTCCTTGAGAGGGAAGGTGGTGCTCGTCAATTTCTGGGCGACCTGGTGTCCGGCCTGCCGGACCGAACTGCCGATGCTGGACAGTCTGGCGGCGAGCGACCGTAGGGACTTCGCAGTGATCGCCGTGGCGACGGATCGCGACCGCTCGGTGGTTGCGCCTTTCGTAAAGGGGCTGAAGCTTCGGCGCCTTGCGATCGGGCTTGATCCGCAAGGACTTGTGGCAAGAGCCGGCGCAAGCGGCCAAGCCGACACGCCGTTCGCGCTCTATGGCATGCCCATTACCTTTTTGATCGGCATCACCGGGCGAGTCGAAGGCTATATCAGCGGTGAAGCAGACTGGCTTTCCATCGAGGCGCGCCGGCTGCTCGACTACTACGCCAGCGCCGGTTAAGTCGATCAGCCGAATCTTGGGGAGCTATCGGCTCGCCCCCTCACGGCAGCTTGTCATATCCTTCACCCAGCCCGTTCAGGCTGAGCGGAAACCCGATGCCCTCTTCGGGCGTCTCAAAGATAATAAAAGTCGCCGTCTTGGCGCCTCGGAGCTGGCCCAAGAGTTTTTCGTCCATCACCACCTCGGCGACACAGCCGTTCGGCAGGCAGCGGACAAACCCGGCGCGGCCGACGTCCTGGTTGTCGAGCTTGAGCCCAAGACCAGAGGGCAGCAGTACGCCGAGGGGGGCGACCACCCGCATCAGCTTGCTCTTCTGGTCGGCGGTTTTCAGCACGATCACGGTCAGGCCGGCGTTCGAGCGGTCCTCGGCGACCACGCTCTGGATCAGGGCGCATTGCTCGCCTTGGGCGCCGGGCGGGGTGTCGCAGCGGATTTGCCAGTCGCCATGCACCGACCTCACTGCCCCTTGTGCGCTCGCCGCCTGGGTCAGGCCGAGCAGGAAGTACACGGCGAGCAGCCCGCCGAGCCAGCGGGCCGGTTCCAAGCGATATCCTGCCTGATGTCGTCGCGCCCTATGTTTCGAACGCCCCATCCGGGTCGATCCTCTCACGATTTCCGGCAGCGCCGGCAGCACATATTTTGTAACTGGACTTACCCGGACTGATACGCAATGACGGCGCCTTGAAGGCAGTCCGGGAGCCAATCCGCGCCATCGAGGACCATCGGACCCAAGCGAATCAGGTCGCTCGGGAACGCCGTGACTGTGCCTACATCCGGCAATCGGCCTGTCAAGCGGTGCAGGCCTGCCAAACGGCAGGTTTTGCCTGATTTGTCAGGAAAATCCGACGTCCGGCGAATAGCAGGTGACGCATGGCTTTGCGCCCCACTACTGCATTGCGAGAGCCTTAGAATTATGGTTTGAGAGGCTGGATTTCGACGCGTTCTAACGATCTGGCCCGGGGTACTGCAGCAATACTGTTGCAGGTACTTTCGAAGATGTACTTCCAAAGTACCTCCGGTAGGCCGTTTGTGAGGGCGGATCGTGCGGCATTTCCGGCCATCCGGCCGAAATGCTTTGGGGATTATTTCTAAAGGAGCGCGAGCGGCATGAAGATGTCGAAGGGCCTGATGGGCCGGCGGTTGCTGGGGTTGGCGGTAACGGGCATGGCGCTCGTCTCCGGCGGGACGGCATTTGGGCAGCAGCCAAAGCCGTGGGAAATCACGCTGCAGGAAGCCGCGACCCCGGTGATGGAAAACATCATCAGCTTCCATAATTTGCTGTTGGTGATCATCACGCTGATCACCCTGTTCGTGCTGGCGCTGTTGGTCATCGTGGTGGTGAAGTTCAACGCCAGGGCCAATCCGGTCCCCTCCCGGACCACCCACCACACGCTGATCGAGGTGGCCTGGACGCTGATCCCGGTGCTGATCCTTGTCGGCATCGCGGTGCCGTCGTTCCGCCTCCTGTTCCAGCAGCTCGACGTTCCCAAGGCCGACCTGACCGTCAAGGTAACCGGCAAGCAGTGGTACTGGAGCTACGCCTACCCGGATAACGGCAAGTTCGAGTTCGACTCGCTGATGGCGCAGGACAAGCAGCCGCGCCTGCTCGGCGTCGACAACGAAATGGTGGTGCCGGTCAACAAGGTGATCCGGGTCCAGACCACCGGCGCCGACGTGATCCACGCGTTCGCGGTGCCCTCGTTCGGCATCAAGATCGACTCGATCCCCGGCCGTCTCAACGAGACCTGGTTCAAGGCGACCAAGACCGGCATGTATTACGGTCAGTGCTCGGAACTGTGCGGCAAGGATCACGCCTTCATGCCGATCGCGGTCAAGGTGGTCAGCGATCAGGAATTCGCCGAGTGGGTTGAGGCGGCGAAGAAGAAGTATGCGACCAACCCGGCGAACACCTACGCCTCGGCTGGTGGTCAGGTCGCGCAGTAAGGCGCGGGCCAAGGGACAAGCAAGGGACAAGGGCGACCGGACCTGAAAAGGTCCGAAAAGGGACTGCAAGGCAGGATTACAAAATGGCAACGACCGCAGCGACACACCACGATCACGCCCATGATGACCATGCGCATGCCAATCCGACCGGATGGCGGCGCTGGCTCTATTCGACGAACCATAAGGACATCGGCACGATGTACCTTATCTTCGCGATCTTCGCGGGCATCATCGGAGCTGCGATGTCGATCGCGATCCGCATCGAACTGATGTATCCCGGCGTCCAGTTCTTCCACGAATCCCACACCTACAATGTGTTCGTGACCTCGCACGGCCTGATCATGATCTTCTTCATGGTGATGCCGGCGATGATCGGCGGCTTCGGCAACTGGTTCGTGCCGCTGATGATCGGCGCGCCCGACATGGCGTTCCCGCGCATGAACAACATCTCGTTCTGGCTGTTGCCGGCCTCCTTCGCGCTGCTGTTGATGTCCACCTTCGTCGAGGGTGAGCCGGGCGCAAACGGCGTCGGCGCGGGCTGGACCATCTACGCGCCGCTGTCGACCTCGGGCCATCCGGGACCGGCGGTCGATTTCGCGATCCTGTCGCTGCATCTGGCCGGCGCCTCCTCGATTCTCGGCGCCATCAACTTCATCACCACGATCTTCAACATGCGCGCGCCGGGCATGACCCTGCACAAGATGCCGCTGTTCGTCTGGTCGATCCTGGTGACGGTGTTCCTGCTGTTGTTGTCGCTGCCGGTGCTCGCCGGCGCCATCACCATGCTGCTCACCGACCGTAATTTCGGCACCACCTTCTTCTCCGCCGACGGCGGCGGCGATCCGGTGCTGTTCCAGCATCTGTTCTGGTTCTTCGGCCATCCCGAAGTGTACATCCTGATCTTGCCCGGCTTCGGCATGATCAGCCAGATTGTCTCCACCTTCTCGCGCAAGCCCGTGTTCGGCTATCTCGGCATGGCCTACGCCATGGTCGCGATCGGCGGCATCGGCTTCGTGGTGTGGGCGCACCACATGTACACGGTCGGCATGTCCAGCGCGACGCAAGCCTACTTCGTCGCCGCCACCATGGTGATCGCGGTGCCGACCGGCGTGAAGATCTTCTCCTGGATCGCCACGATGTGGGGCGGCTCGATCGAATTCCGCACGCCGATGCTGTGGGCGATCGGCTTCATCTTCCTGTTCACGGTCGGCGGCGTCACCGGCGTCGTGCTGGCGAATGCCGGCGTCGATCGCGTGCTGCAGGATACCTACTACGTGGTCGCGCACTTCCACTACGTGCTGTCGCTGGGCGCGGTGTTCGCAATCTTCGCGGGCTGGTACTACTGGTTCCCGAAGATGTCCGGCTACATGTATTCGGAAACCATCGGCAAGCTGCACTTCTGGGTCACCTTCATCGGCGTCAACCTGGTGTTCTTCCCGCAGCACTTCCTTGGCCTGTCGGGCATGCCGCGCCGCTATGTCGACTATCCCGACGCGTTCGCGGGCTGGAACCTGGTGTCCTCGGTCGGCTCGTACATTTCGGGCTTCGGCGTGCTGATCTTCATCTACGGCGTGGTCGATGCCTTCATGAAGAAGCAGGCGGCTGCCAACAATCCGTGGGGCGCCGGCGCCACCACGCTGGAATGGACGCTGACGTCGCCGCCGCCTTTCCACCAGTTCGAAGTGCTGCCGCGCGTGCAGTAAACGGTTGTTCGCGGCGCGCCACGTTGCGCGCCGCGGCTTTAGTGAAGCGAGATAAATCTTGTCGGTAGTCGACCACAACGCCATCGATGCCCTGCCTCGGATTTCCGAGGCTGATGTCGGCGATTACCTCGCGCTGCTGAAGCCGCGGGTGATGTCGCTTGTGGTCTTCACCGCGCTGGTCGGTCTCTTCATCGCGCCCGGCCACGTCCATCCGGTCATCGCCTTCACCTCGATCCTGTGCATCGCGGTCGGGGCCGGCGCCTCGGGCGCGCTGAACATGGCCTATGAGGGCGACATCGACGCTTTGATGTCGCGTACCGCCAACCGGCCGATCCCGCGGGGACGCATCACGCAGGGCGAGGCCACGGCGTTCGGCCTGATCCTGTCGTTCTTCTCGGTGATGACGCTCGGCACCCTCGTCAACTGGCTCGCCGGCGCGCTGCTGGCGTTCACGATCTTCTTCTACGTGGTGGTCTACACCATGTGGCTGAAGCGCTCGACCGCACAGAACATCGTGATCGGCGGTGCCGCCGGCGCGCTGCCGCCTGTCGTGGCATGGGCCGCGGCCACCGGCTCGCTGTCGATGGAGCCGCTGCTCCTGTTCCTCATCATCTTCTTCTGGACCCCGCCGCATTTCTGGGCGCTGGCGCTGTTCCGCAGCGACGACTATGCCCGCGCCGGGATTCCGATGCTGCCTGTCGTCGCTGGCCCCGACGCGACGCGGCTGCAGATCCTGCTCTACACGATCGTGCTGGTCGCCATCGCCGCAGCGCCCTGGCCGCTCGGCTATTTCGATGCGGTTTACGGCGTCACTTCGCTGGCGCTCGGCGCCGGCATGATGTGGCTTGCGATCGAGGTCTATCGTCACCGCGAAGGCAAGCAGGCGAGCCGCGCCACCCGCCGGCTATTTGCCTTCTCGATCCTCTATCTGTTTGCGCTGTTTGCGACGCTCCTGCTCGAGGTCGTGATTCGCGCCGTCGCAGCTATGGTCGGGTAGGGGGCGCATGGAACGCTCATGGACGACAAGCGCAAGCCAGATGGAATCGTCCTCACCGAGGCGCAGAAGCGAAGCCGCCGTCAGCGCTCGATCGCCATTGCGCTCGCGCTCGGCGTCCTCGTCGTACTGTTTTTCGCAGTCACCATGGTCAAGGGGCCGGGCGTCCTCGTCCGTCCGTTGTGATTGAGATGCAGAACGAGCCGCAGATCAGCGAGGGCGGAGCGGAAGGCGAGAGAGTTGCCTCGCGCCGTACCTTGACGCGCGATGCGGCCGTTGCCTCGATCTGCGGCTTCGTCGTGGTGTTGATGGTCGGCGCGTCCTATGCCGCCGTGCCGTTCTACAACTGGTTCTGCCGCGCCACCGGCTTCAACGGCACCACGCAGGTTGCGACCTCGGCGCCGTCAGACGTGCCGCTGGAGCGCAAGATCGCGGTGCGGTTCGACGCCAATGTCGGTCCCGGACTGCCCTGGAAATTCGAGCCCGAGCAGAACGAGATCGAAGTCCGCATCGGCGAGGTCGTCACCGTCTTCTATACCGTGACCAACCAGGCCGCGCGCGCCACCGCCGGCGTTGCAGCCTACAACGTCGCGCCGCTCACCGTCGGTGCCTATTTCCAGAAGATCGACTGCTTCTGCTTCACCGAACAGACCATGGGCCCCGGCGAGAAGCGCGAGATGCCCGTGGTGTTCTATGTCGATCCGGCGCTGGCGAAAGACAGCGAGAACGATGGACTGAAGACGATTACGCTATCCTACACCTTCTATCCCGTGCGCGAACCGGCACAGAGGCCGCTTGCGGCCGGCGAAACGGATAAACGCAAGGGAAACCTGTAAGCTCGGAATTCCGTATCTGGCGGGATTTCGCGATTTGATTGTTGAGACGAACATGTGCCGAAGGGAACGGCACATCTAACGGAGAGAGACCGCAATGGCTACGGCGCACGCGAAGCACCACGACTACCACCTCGTCGATCCGAGCCCGTGGCCGGTCGTCGGCTCGATCTCGGCCTTCATCATGGCCGTGGGCGCGATCGCCTGGATGCATCACATGTTCGCCGCCGCCCCGATCATCTTCGGCGTCGGGACCATCGGCGTGCTCTATACCATGGCGAGCTGGTGGGGCGACGTGATCCGCGAAGCTCAGTACAAGGGCGACCACACCCGCGTGGTGCAGATCAGCCACCGCTACGGCATGATCCTGTTCATCGCCTCCGAGGTGATGTTCTTTGTCGCCTGGTTCTGGGCGTTCTTCAATTCTGCGCTGTTCCCTGCTGATGCGGTCCACGCCACCCGCGACGCGGTGTTCGGTTGCGGTCCGGGGACGGCTGCCGGTGCCTGCCCCGTGCCGGGCACCTGGCCGCCGAAGGGCATCGAGACCTTCGATCCCTGGCACCTGCCGCTGCTCAACACGCTGTTGCTGCTGACCTCGGGCACCACGGTGACCTGGGCGCACCACGCGTTGCTCGAGAACGACCGTCAGGGCCTGAAGTACGGCCTGATCCTCACCGTCGTGCTCGGCGCCTGCTTCACCGCCGTGCAGGCCTACGAATATGCCCACGCCACGTTCACGTTCTCGGGCAACGTCTACGGCGCGACCTTCTTCATGGCGACCGGCTTCCACGGCTTCCACGTGCTGGTCGGCACTGTCTTCCTCTTGGTCTGCCTGTTCCGTGCCTATGCCGGCCACTTCACCTCCAAGCAGCACCTCGGCTTTGAATTCGCGGCCTGGTACTGGCACTTCGTCGACGTGGTTTGGTTGTTCCTGTTCGTCACCATCTACGTCTGGTTCCGCGGCGCGGGACCGGTGGCCGGGCACTGATGCAGGCTTGACGTGCTACAAAGGGGCGGTCGGAAGGACCGCCCCTCTTTGTTCGCGTGCCCCGGATGCTGCGCAGCGCGCCGCGCTTGCGGCGTGATGCGCTGCTGATCCGGGGCCCATCAATGGGTCCCGGCTCCGCGATGCGTCACTTCGTGCCGCATCGCGTCCGGGACACGAATATCCGCCGCCTCTCCCGCAAGAGGAGAGGGAAGGAATCGATGATCGATCAGACGCAACCCACACTAACCCAGAGCGCACTCCGCGGCCTCGCCTGTCGCTGCCCGCGTTGCGGCAAGGGCAAGCTCTATGCGGGCTTCCTCGACCTGCGCCCGAATTGCGAAGCTTGCGGCCTCGACTACGCCTTCATCGATTCTGGCGACGGTCCTGCGATCTTCATCATCATGATGGCGGGTGCCATCGTGGTCACCGCCGCCCTGATCGTCGAAGTCAAATATCAGCCGCCGTTCTGGCTGCATGCGGCGCTCTGGCTGCCGCTGATCGCAGCGACCACGCTGCTGCCGTTACGTTCGATGAAGTCGCTGCTGATCGCGCTGCAATTCCATCACAAGGCGGCGCCGGGCCGGCTGATCGACCGCGAGCCGAGATGACCGGCCTTTTGGTACGGCGGCGGCCGGTCGCCGGCTTTGCCGTCTTCACGCTGATCATGGTGGCGGTCTTCGCTGGCCTTGGCGTCTGGCAATTGCAGCGCCGGGTCGAGAAGCACGCGCTGATCGCCAGGTTGAACGAGCGGCTCGCGGCCGCGCCCGAGGCGCTGCCGGCGCAAACGCAATGGCATACGCTGATGCCGGCCAAGGACGAATTCCGCCGCGTCAGCTTCACCGCGGTCTATGCGCGGCGGCCTGACGCGATGGTCTACAGCGCGGGCTCCGCAGTCCGCGACGATGTCTCCGGTCCCGGCACCTGGGCCTTCCTGCCGGCGCAACTCGCCGACGGGTCTATCATCGCGGTTAATGCCGGCTTCGTGCAGAACACGATGCAGGACCGCAACCAGCAGGATCGCGCGGTCGGTCGGCTCGTGACCGGCCAGCCCACGCAGCTCACCGGATACATCCGTTTTCCCGAAACCGCCGGCACGCTGACGCCGCCGGAGAGCGTGGCAAAACGGCTTTGGTTCACCCGCGATCATGTCGCGATGGCGCGCGCGCTCGGCTGGGGCGAGGGCGGCAAGGCCGTCGCGCCGTTCTATGTCGATCTGGAACAACCGGTGCCCGAGAGCGGCATTCCGAAGCCCGGGCCGCTCTCCGTGCACCTCAAGGACGATCACCTGCAATACGCCATCACCTGGTTCACGCTTGCCTTTGCAGTCGTCATCGCGTTCGGTGTGTGGTGGCGCGCGCAACGTCGAGCGTGAGACCCCGTATTCGTCCGGACTAGCCCAATGGAACCTTTGTTCCGCACAATCATTAGGTACCACGGTGAGTTCTGGAAGATAGGCCGTTCAGTGTCCATTCACGACGATCGCCATACTCCGTCACCCGCGTCAGCACTCGGGACAAGGTATGGCAACGTGGATGGGATCGCGGAATTGGCTGATGATTTCGATCAGGTAGCATTGGTGGTCGACTGGCTGGACGCGTGCCGCAATCGCGACCTTGCGACATTGCTCGACCTCTATGCTGATGAGGCGATGGCCGAATGCCGGTGCGGCGAGGCCAAGGTCAGTGAAGGCCGCGCCGGACTCGAAGCCTACTGGCGGCCGCGCCTCGATGCGATCGCACCCACCGCATTCGGGCTGGAGGAAATCACGCCGACCACTGACGGCGTCACGCTCGATTATCTGAGCCACGAAGGCACGCCCGTCCGCATCGCATTCACCTTTTCGCGCGACGCCAAGATCCTGCGCACCACCTGCGCCCCCTCGGGCCAGGCGTTGCGCAAGGAAGTTGCCGCCATTGGCGACTGACCATTAGCTCCGTTCTGCGTGTTGCGAATGTGAGGCGGAATCGCCGGCTGGAAGCCGGCAACGAACGCTGGTGCGCCCTGCCTCGCGCAGCAGCTCAAGCGTCCCGCTCAGCGCTCGGACGCGCTCCAGCATTCCCGTCAGCCCCCGGCCGAACACCCGATCGGCCGGAAAGCCGACGCCATCATCGGATACTTCCACGATCACTTCGCGCTCGTTGATGCCTGTCGCGACATGCATCGATTTCGCTTTGGCGTGGCGGAGCACATTTGTCACCGCCTCCTGGATCACGCGATAGACCGTCTGTGACAGCAGGCCATCGACCTCGTTCAGATCAGTGTCGATCTGCGACGTCACTTTGAGATCAGGCGACTGCGCCTTCGCATTCCGCAGCAGCGTCCGGATGCTCTTCTCCAGGCCGAGCTCCTGAATGTAGAGCGGCCGCAGGCGGTCGAGGATGCGGCGGTTCGCCTGCTGCAACGTTTCGACCGACTGCAGAATGCCATCGGCCGCGCTCCTCAGCTCCGCGTTCGCGGACGGGATGGTTTCCAAGAGCGCCACCGTGTTGGCGCGGATCCCGAACAGCAGCGGCCCGAGCTCATCATGGAGCTCGCGCGCCATGTCCTGCCGCTCGTCATCCTGCAGCGACATGATCCGGCGCAGCAGGCTACGATTATCCTGGCTGAGGCGATTGAGGGTCCGGGCGAGTTCGTTGGCTTCCTGCGCGCTCCTGCGGACCTCGGGCGGGCCGGCAGGGGAAATTAGCTGTTCGTAGTTCCCCGTTCGCATGCGGGTCAGGCCGTCGCCCAGATTCTGCAGCGGTACCAATGCGGAGCGCACGGTGAAGTGGGCGATCGCCCCCGTCAGCAGCATCAGGACAATTCCGGAGCAGGCGATCGCCAGAAATCCGATCCACTTTTCGTAGATGTCGGCGGACATGTCCGGTGCAAATACGATGTCGCCGACCTGCTTCCCCTCGACCATCACGGGGAAGGCTGTCCCGATTTCGGGGATGGCGAGGAGATGGACGAACCAGTCAGGCACCGTTCCCAGGGGAGTCTGCACCTCCGGAGGGTAAACATCGAGGTCGGTCCCGAGGCGCCGAAACCGGATTGTTTCCGACGTTCCAAGTGATTGCACGAACGCCTCGAGGGTTGTTTGCGGATTGGCCGAGGCTTCAAGCGCAGCGTTGAGCGCCGTCGCGACCGTTTTGGCCGAGCGAGTCCCTGGCTCGGCCTCCTCCACAAGTTGCGCAGAGGCAAAGATCTGGAGCGAAACGGCTCCGGCCAGCAGGGCGGCCACGAACATCAGGCCGAGCGGCAGCAACAGCCGAGTTCTAAGAGAAAGCCTTTCCCAGATTTGCACTATTTTAGTTCCCGCAACCCAAGATTTCTCTTTTCAAATACCGCCAACCGCTTATTTATCCCGAAAGGGGATGGATGATGCAAAATTCCGCCAGATCGGCAACGAAGGTATTGATCGTCGACGACCATCCGGTGGTCCTTTCCGGTTGCCGTTCGCTGTTCGCCTCGGACAATTCCGTCAAGATCGAGGAGGCCACCGACGCCAAGTCCGGCCACCGCGCTTACATTGCCAGGAAGCCCGACGTCACGGTTATCGACATCAAGCTTCCCGACGTTTCCGGATTCGAGCTGATGCGGCGCATCCGCAAGGACGATCCGGGCGCCCGGATCATCATGTTTAGCATGAATGACGATCCGGCGTTCGTCGTTCGCGCCATCGAGATGGGCGCGCAGGGCTATGTTTCGAAGGGCGACGATCCAAGGATGCTGGTGAGGGCCGTCCGCAAGGTGGCCGCGGGCGAGAATTTCATTTCACCGCAACTGGCGGAGGCGGTGACGTTTTCAGGCGCGTCGATCAAGGCCAATCCGGCATCGCTGATGACGGCACGCGAGCTGGAAATCCTGCGGCTGTTGGGCCGTGGCGACAAGATCGTCGAGGTCGCCGACGCGCTGGAGATTTCTTACAAGACGGTGGCCAACACCACCTCGCTGCTCAAGCAGAAGCTCGGCGCCAAGAACCATTCGGACTTGATCCGGATCGCGGTCGAGCTGGGGCTCGGCTGAACGCTAGCAGGCTAGACCGGCTGCGCCGCGCGGGCGCGACCCGCTCGCGCCGCTGCAATTCGCGTATCACCCACAAGTCGATTTTGTTGCGTTGCGACCAAGCAAGAAGGATGAAGCGGATAGTCCGCCGTCAGTTGACGGGAAAAATAGGCAAAGTAACCTTGCGGAGCATTTGCAAGGAGAGCTGGATGAACAGCCCCGATATCGCAGAAGCCGCCTTTGCACGGGCCTGGAGCGTCTACCGGCTGATCCACAGCGGTATCGACGAGAACGATGTACGCCGCGCCGGCCTCCAGCGCTTTATCCGCCAGCGCTGCATGACGGGCGAGACCGACACGGAGCTGCTGGCGGTCGAGGGGCTCAAATATCTCAAAAGCCTGGAACGACCCCAAGAGGACTAGTTCGCCGCCGCTTGGTCCGACGGTCCATCCTCGTTAGATCGGGAAAAACTGGAACAATCGATTCCCTCGCGCGTTGCCGGCATCATTGGAGCCTTACCCGGATGGCGGCCGAAACCAACATGGAAACCATGAAGGTCTGCACAAATCAGTGACGGACCCTTCCAGGAGAGAGGGCCGCAGGTTCGCCTGCGGCCCTTTTGTTGGGCCGGCAACAAGCATCAGCGCCGGTAGTCCAACGCCTCAACCAGCACAGCAGAGGCGGCGTGAAACACCGAGCTGCGCCGCCGCCCGGGTGAGGCTTCTTTCGCGCGCCACTGCAAGGAACGCGGTGAGATCACTAACGTTTTGCCGCGCCATTCATGAATCCAGTTCATAGGTATAAATCAATTGTGCCATCTAATAGAGCGCGCCTGTGGCCTCTAGATGTCGGGCCCGGCGTCGCTCGCACCGTCGCGCTCTATCAAACGTGAACGCCGGCCAGGAACAGCCGAAACGCGGCGCAGTTACAGGAGCGCAGCCGGATATTTCACGCGGGCAGCGGCAAAGACGCGCCCTACCTCGAACGTGATCCGGGCAAAAAAGCACAAACGGGAACACGACATGAAAAGTCCGAGCGACTTCGAATTATCGCGGCGTAAGCTGTTGGCGGGAAGCGCCGCATCGATAGCGCTGACGGCGGCGCCATCCATCGTCAATGCGCAAGTGCCTGCCGTGGAGGCTGCCGTCGCTGACGTCTCCGCCGTATGGAAAGTCTCCTTCACCGTGAACGGAGCGGCGCGCGGCCTTACGCTCGACCCGAGAACCACGCTGCTCGACGCGCTGCGCGAGCACCTGCATCTCACCGGCACCAAGAAGGGCTGCGATCACGGCCAGTGCGGCGCCTGCACCGTCATCGTTGGCGGAAGGCGGATCAATTCGTGCATGACGCTCGCCGTGATGCACGAAGGCGAGCGCATTACGACCATCGAGGGGCTCGGCACGCCCGAGAACATGCACCCGATGCAGGCCGCTTTCGTCAAGCATGACGGTTACCAATGCGGCTATTGCACGCCGGGACAAATTTGCTCGGCCGTCGCAGTGCTCGACGAGATCAAGGCCGGCATTCCGAGCCACGTCAGGACCGACCTGAACGCGCCGCCGCAACTCAGTAATTCCGAGCTCCGCGAGCGCATGAGCGGCAACATCTGCCGTTGCGGCGCCTATTCCAACATCGCCGAGGCAATATCGGAAGTCGCCGGGAGGCCCGCATGAGATCATTCACCTACGAACGCGCCCGCACGCCGGCTGAGGCTGCCGCTTCCGCGATGCGCAAGCCGGATGCCAAATTCATCGCCGGTGGCACCAATCTCCTGGACCTGATGAAACTCGAGATCGAGACGCCGGCCCATCTGATCGACGTCAACGGCCTTGCACTCGACAAGATCGAACCGACGCAAGAGGGCGGACTACGCATCGGCGCGCTGGTCCGCAACACCGATCTCGCCGCGGACACGCGCGTGCGGCGCGACTACGGCGTATTGTCGCGCGCGCTGCTCGCGGGCGCCTCGGGGCAACTGCGCAACATGGCGACGACGGCAGGCAATCTGCTGCAGCGAACGCGCTGCCCTTACTTCTATGACACCAACCAGTCCTGCAATAAACGGAAGCCCGGCAGCGGCTGTGCGGCGATCGGCGGCTTCAGCCGTCAGCATGCCGTCGTAGGCGCAAGCGAGGCCTGCATAGCGACCCATCCGAGCGACATGGCGGTGGCGATGCGCGCGCTCGATGCCACCGTCGAAACCGTGCGGCCCGACGGCGCGACGCGAACGATCCCGATTGCCGAATTTTACCGTCTGCCCGGCGATACGCCGCATATCGAAACGACGTTGATGCCGGGCGAGTTGATCACGGCGGTGACGCTGCCAAAACCTGTTGGTGGCAAGCAGATCTACCGCAAGGTGCGCGACCGCGCCTCTTACGCCTTCGCGCTGGTATCGGTGGCTGCGATCGTGCAGCGCGACGGAACGGGACGCGTCGCGCTCGGCGGCGTCGCGCACAAGCCATGGCGTGTCGAGGCGGCCGAGGCCCAGATGCCGCGTGGCGCCAAGGCGGTCGCCGCACAGTTGCTCGCCGACGCCAGGCCGACGCGGGAGAATGCATTCAAGGTGGCGCTGGCCGAACGCACGTTGGGCGCCGTGCTGGTTGAAGCGAAAGGCTGATCCGAAAGGTTGATCCATGAGATTCGAAACCCCTGCCACAATCAATCCGATCGACCAGCTCAGGGTGGTCGGTAGGCCCGCCGATCGCATCGATGGTCCGCTCAAGACCACGGGCACCGCGCGTTATGCCTACGAGCACCATGAAGGCATCTCAAATCCGGCTTACGGCTACGTGATCGGCTCGGCCATCGCCAAGGGCCGGATCACCGGTATAGATCTCACTGCCGCCAAGTCGGCACCCGGCGTGCGCGCTATCGTCACGGCTGACAATGCCGGCAAGCTCGGCAAGGGCGACCGCAACACTGCGAAGCTGCTCGGCGGTCCCGACATCGAGCATTATCACCAGGCGATCGCGCTCGTGGTTGCCGATACCTTCGAGCAGGCCCGCGCCGCCGCGGAGCTAGTCCGCGTCGACTATGTCCGAACTGATGGCGCCTTCGATCTCGCGGCGGTCAAGGACATTGCCAAGCCGCGGGCCGTGTTCGGCGGTCCGGCCGATACCGCGGTCGGCGATTTTGCCGACGCATTCGCCGCAGCGCCGGTTCAACTCGACGCCCGCTACACCACACCCGATCAGGCGCATGCGATGATGGAGCCGCATGCCTCGATCGCCGCCTGGAACGGCGACAAGCTCACGCTCTGGACCTCGAACCAGATGATCGCCTGGGGAGTGGGGGAAGTGGCGAAGACGCTGGACATTCCAAAGGAGAATGTTCGCTTGATCTCGCCCTTCATCGGCGGCGGCTTCGGCTCAAAACTGTTCGTTCGTTCGGATGCAGTGCTCGCGGCACTCGGCGCACGCGCGACCGGGCGGCCCGTGAAGGTGGCGCTGCCGCGGCCTTTTGTCTTCAACAACACCACACATCGCCCCGCAACGATCCAGCGCATCCGCATCGGTGCGGCCAGGGATGGCAAAATCTCGGCCATCGGTCATGAAGAGTGGTCCGGCAATCTGCCCGGCGGCAGGCCCGAGGGCGCGGTCGCCCAGACGCGGCTGCTATATGCCGGCGCCAACCGCATGACCGCCACGCGACTCGCCGAGCTGAACTTGCCCGAAGGCAACGCCATGCGCGCGCCGGGCGAGGCATCGGGCATGATGGCGCTCGAAATCGCGGTTGACGAAATGGCCGAGCGGCTCGGCATGGATCCAATCGAGTTCCGCATCATCAACGATACCCAGGTCGATCCGGAAAAGCCCGAGCGGCCGTTCTCGCAGCGCCGCCTCACCGAGTGCCTGCGGACAGGCGCGGAGCGCTTCGGCTGGACCAAGCGCAATCCGCAGCCGGGCAGGGTCCGCGACGGGCGTTGGCTGGTCGGCATGGGCGTCGCTGCCGCGTTTCGCAACAATTTGCTGACGAAGTCGGCCGCGCGTGTGCGGCTCGACAACAACGGCGTTGTAACCGTCGAGACCGATATGACCGACATCGGCACCGGCAGCTACACGATCATCGCGCAGACTGCGGCCGAGATGATGGGTGTGCCGATGGAGAAAGTGGTGGTGCGTTTGGGAGACTCGACCTTCCCGGTGTCATCAGGCTCCGGCGGACAATGGGGCGGCAACAACTCGACCGCAGGCGTTTATGCCGCATGCGTCAAGCTGCGCGAGGCGGTCGCGCAAAAACTTGGTTTTAACTCGGCGGAAGCGGAGTTCGCTGATGGTGAGGTTCGCTCGGGTAACCGCCGCGTGCCGCTGGCGCAGGCCGCGGGCGATAGCGGCCTCGGTGCCGAGGACGGCATTGAGTATGGCGACATCGACAAGAAGTATCAGCAATCGACCTTCGGCGCGCACTTCGTCGAAGTCGGCGTCGATACCGCCACGGCCGAGACCCGTGTGCGCCGGATGCTTGCGGTCTGTGCCGCCGGCCGCATCCTCAATCCGAAGACCGCGCGCAGTCAGGTGATCGGCGCGATGACGATGGGCGTTGGCGCGGCGCTGATGGAGGAACTCGTCGTCGACGAGCGCGCCGGCTTCTTCGTCAACCATGATCTCGCTGGGTACGAGGTCCCGGTTCACGCCGACATTCCGCATCAGGACATGATCTTCCTCGACGAGACCGACCCGATGTCGTCGCCGATGAAGGCCAAGGGTGTCGCCGAGCTCGGCATCTGCGGTGTGGCGGCGGCGGTCGCCAACGCCGTCTACAACGCCACCGGCGTCCGCGTGCGCGACTATCCGATCACGCTCGACAAGCTGCTGGAGGAAATGCCGGACGTCGGTTGAGCTTGAGCGAACGCGTATTGAACTTCGAGGCTCGACCCAGGGCATCCGCAAGGGAAGCGCCACCTGATCTGGCATGGCAGGAATATGGCGGTGGATGAGAACCATTCTTCAAAGCTAGCGCGCCAATCGTTCCAAAAACGCGCTATGAATGGACCATGGAGAATCCGCGCCCCCTGCCGTTCTCGGCATTCGAATGGCTGCTATCCGGGCGCTACTTGCGGGCGCGTCGCAAGGAAGGCTTCATTTCCGTTATCGCCGGTTTTTCCTTCCTCGGCATCATGCTCGGCGTTGCGACGCTGATTATCGTGATGGCGGTCATGAACGGCTTCCGCAAGGAGCTGGTGGGCAAGATCGTCGGCCTGAACGGGCACCTGCTGGTGCAACCGCTGGAGCAGCCGTTGACGGATTGGGAGGACGTCACCGAGCGCATCAGTCAGGTTCCAGGCATACGGCTCGCCGTTCCCGTGGTTGACGCTCCGGCCCTCGCATCGTCGGCGCACAACGCCTCCGGCGTGCTCGTTCGCGGCATTCGCTCCGACGATCTCAACAAATTGGCCGCGATCGCCGGCAACATCCAGCAGGGCTCGCTGGAAGGATTCGACCAGGGGCAAGGGGTCGCGATCGGACGCAGGCTTGCCGATCAATTGTCGCTGCGTGCCGGCGACAACATCACGCTGGTCGCGCCAGATGGCGCAGCGCGGTCGAAGGGCACGATGGCGCGGATCAAGCCGTACAAGGTTGCGGCGGTGTTCAGCATCGACATGTCGGAATATGATTCGGTCATGGTCTTTCTGCCGCTCGCCGAGGCGCAGGCCTATTTCAACCCCGCCGATGATGTGAGCGCCATCGAAATTTTTATCGACGGCAGCCCTGACCGGGTCGACAGCTTCCGAAGGCCGGTAGCTGAGGCCGCGGGACGGCCGGTGTTCCTCGTCGACTGGCGGCGGCGCACCTCGGCCTTCTTCGCCGCACTTCAGGTCGAACGGAATGTCATGTTCCTGATCCTGACCTTGATCGTGCTGGTCGCCGCGCTGAACATCGTGTCGGGCCTGATCATGCTGGTGAAGGACAAGGGCGGCGACATCGCGATTCTGCGCACCGTGGGCGCCTCGCGAGGGGCAATCATGCGGATATTCCTGATCGCAGGTGCTGCTATCGGCGTGCTCGGCACGGTGACCGGGCTGCTCGTCGGCATGCTGGTTTGCCTGAATATCGAAACGATCCGGCAATTCCTGTCCTGGCTGACCAATACCGAGCTGTTTCCACCAAAACTCTACTTCTTGTCGAAGCTGCCGGCGGAGATCGATTTTGGCGAAACCGCCGCCGTCGTGGCCATGGCATTGACGCTGTCATTGTTCGCGACGCTCTATCCATCCTGGCGCGCCGCGCGGCTCGATCCGGTCGATGTGCTCCGATATGGGTAGAGCGTTGCGCCGGAATGACGGTCCATCGTCGTCCCTGCGAACGCAAGGATCCATAACCACCGGCTTGCGTTGTTGAAGAAAACCATCGACCAGCGCACCCAAATGATTCCCGCCGCGGAGTATGGGTCCCTGCGTTCGCAGGGACGACCGCAGTTGCTTGGCGAGACCCGACCCCGCTCTTTTCGTCCACGAGCCATTTCCCCTTCGCCACAAAACCCATTATGGTGCGCCCTCGCTTCGCGCTTGGCGAAATCTAATTCATGACTAGTATCAAAGGCTTGGCATAGGGCTTGCGCCTTTGGAGGGTGGTTTGACGCGCTATATTTCGACGCGGGGGGAGGCCCCCGTCCTGGGTTTCTGCGATGTGATGCTGACCGGGCTCGCCCGCGACGGCGGCCTCTACGTGCCTGAGGTCTGGCCGCAATTATCGAGCGAGACCATCGCCTCCTTCTTCGGCCGGCCCTATTGGGAAGTTGCCGTCGACGTCATCAAGCCGTTTGCCGCGGGCGAAATTTCCGACGCCGATCTCGGCCGCATGGCGAATGAGGCTTATGCGACGTTCCGCCATCCCGCGGTGGTGCCGCTGAACCAGGTCAGCCCCCATCAATTCGTGCTGGAGCTGTTCCACGGCCCGACGCTGGCGTTCAAGGACGTCGCGATGCAGTTGATCTCGCGGCTGATGGATCATGTGCTGGCCAAGCGCAATCAGCGCACCACCATCGTGGTCGCGACCTCAGGCGACACCGGCGGCGCCGCGGTCGATGCGTTCGCCAATCTCGACAATGTCGACCTCGTCGTGCTGTTCCCGAACGGGCGCATCTCCGACGTGCAGCGGCGGATGATGACGACGACGGGCGCGTCCAACGTGCATGCGCTGGCGATCGAGGGCACCTTCGACGACTGCCAGGCGATCGTGAAGGCGATGTTCAACCATCACGGCTTTCGCGACGCGGTCTCGTTGTCGGGCGTCAATTCGATCAACTGGGCGCGGATCGTCGCGCAGGTGGTGTATTACTTTACGTCGGCGGTGGCGCTCGGCGCGCCCGCGCGTACCGTGGACTTCACCGTGCCAACGGGAAACTTCGGCGACATCTTTGCAGGCTACGTGGCGAAGAGGATGGGCCTGCCGGTGCGCTGGCTGCGCATCGCCTCCAACGTCAACGACATCCTGCCGCGTACGCTCAAGACCGGCATCTATGAAGTTCGCGAAGTTCACGCCTCCGCTTCGCCCTCGATGGACATCCAGGTCTCCTCGAATTTCGAGCGGCTGTTGTTCGAGGCGAGCCGCCGCGACGCCGACAGCGTCCGCCGGCTGATGGCCTCGCTAAAACAGTCCGGACGGTTCGTGCTGCCGGATGCCATGCTGGCCGCGATCCGCGCGGAGTTCGACGCCGGCCGCGCCGACGAGACCGAGACATCGGCCGCGATCCGCGCCGCTTGGCGCGAGGCCGGCGACCTTGTCGATCCCCATACCGCGGTGGCGCTGGCGGTCGCCGATCGCGACACGTCGGATTCGAAGATCCCCAACATCGTGCTGTCGACGGCGCATCCGGCCAAGTTCCCCGATGCGGTGGAGGCTGCGTGCGGCGTGCGGCCGCAACGGCCGGCCTGGCTCGACGGCCTCATGACCAAATCCGAACACATCACGGTGATGAAAAACGATTCAACCGAGGTGGAGCGATTCGTGCGCTCGGTCAGCCGTGCCGCGAAGCAGGGAGTTGCCGGATGAGCGTTGATGTCACCAAGCTGCCATCCGGCCTGACCGTCGTCACCGACACCATGCCGCATCTGGAAACGGCGGCGCTCGGCGTCTGGGCCGGCGTCGGCGGCCGCGACGAAAAGTCGAACGAGCACGGCATCTCGCATCTTCTTGAACACATGGCTTTCAAGGGCACCACGCGGCGCTCCTCGCGCGAGATCGTGGAAGAAATCGAGGCAGTCGGCGGCGACCTCAATGCCGGGACCTCGACCGAGACGACGGCCTATTACGCGCGGGTGATGAAGGCCGACGTAGCGCTGGCGCTCGACGTGCTCTCCGACATTCTCACCAATCCGTCCTTCGTGCCGGATGAACTCGAGCGCGAGAAGAGCGTCATCGTGCAGGAGATCGGCGCCGCGCAGGATACGCCCGACGACGTCGTGTTCGAGCACCTCAACGAGCTCTGCTTTCCGGACCAGCCGATGGGCCGGTCGCTGCTCGGCACCGCGAAGACGCTGAAGAATTTCGATCGCGACATGTTGCGCGGCTATCTCGCGACGCATTACCGCGGTCCCGACATGGTGGTGGCGGCCGCCGGCGCGGTCGACCACAAGCGCGTGGTGGAGGAAGCGGCGCAGAAATTTGCCAGCTTCGACGCCACGCCGTCGCCGAAGCCGCAACCGGCGATGTTCGGCAAGGGCGGCTCGCGCGTGGTACACCGTGACCTCGAACAGGCGCATTTGACGCTGGCGCTCGAAGGCGTACCGCAGACCGACCCGTCGCTGTTCTCGCTGCAGGTCTTCACCAACACGCTGGGCGGCGGAATGTCGTCGCGGCTGTTCCAGGAAGTGCGCGAAAAGCGCGGCCTGTGCTACTCGATCTACACCTTCCACGCGCCCTATACCGACACCGGGTTCTTCGGCCTCTACACCGGCACCGATCCCGGCGACGCCCCGGAGATGATGGAGGTCATCGTCGACGTCATCAACGACTCCGTGGAAACCCTGACCGAAGCCGAGATCGCTCGCGCCAAGGCGCAGATGAAGGCGGGGCTGTTGATGGCGCTGGAAAGCTGCTCGTCCCGGGCCGAACAGCTTGCGCGGCACGTGCTGGCCTATGGACGGCCGCTGACGGTGGAGGAGCTGGTCACCAGGATCGATGCTGTCTCCATCGAATCGACCCGCAACGCGGCGCACGCGCTATTGTCCCGCAGCCGGCCAGCGGTTGTCGCGCTTGGCAGCGGAAGGGGACTGGACACGGCGGTGTCTTTTGCGGAAGGATTGACGCAGTCGAAGGCGAAAACCCTTCTACATTGAGGTAGGGCTGGGGAGAGCGGGCATGGCCCTGTTTCGTTTGCCAACCAGCGGACCGGCTGCGCTCGTGCCGCGTGGCCACGGCCTCCTGCTGCGCGCTCCCCAGATGGCGGACTTCCCGCAATGGGCGCAATTGCGCGAACAAAGCCGGACCTATCTGACGCCATGGGAGCCGATCTGGCCGTCGGACGATCTGACCCGCGCCGGGTTCCGCCGCCGACTGCGCCGCTACGCCGAGGATATCGCCGCCGACCGCTCCTATCCCTTCATCATCTTCCGTGAGCGTGATGGTGCCATGATCGGCGGCATCACGCTCGCCAATGTCCGCCGCGGCATCGTGCAGGCCGGGACCATCGGATATTGGGTCGGCGAGCCTTACGCCTGCCGCGGCTACATGACCGCGGCGCTGCGGGTGCTGCTGCCGACGCTGTTCGGTGAGCTCAATCTGCACCGCATCGAGGCGGCCTGCATTCCCTCCAATACGGCGTCGATCCGGGTTCTGGAGAAGTGCGGCTTCACCCGCGAGGGGCTGGCGCGGCGCTATCTCTGCATCAACGGCATCTGGCAGGACCACCTGCTGTTTGGCCTGCTGCATGAGGATTTCCGCGGCTGAACCGTTGATTTCTAGGCCTTTTGGGTGCCTTGGGTTCGCCGCCATTGGGCTGCTATAAGGCCGCGGGAATAGACGATGATGGGGATGGCAGGGACGTCGCATGGGTGACAATCGTTTGCTCAGGGTAGCGATCGCGGCTGCGATCGCGGGGGGGCTGGCTTGCACGATGGCCACACCGGCATCGGCGCAATCGCTGACCGATCGTTTCAAGAGCCTGTTCGGGGGGAAGTCGGACGAGCCGGCCACAGACGCGCCTGCCGCGCCGGTACCGCAGGACACCGGTGACCTGACCTGTCCGCCGGTCACGGTGCGGTCAGGCGCTTCGACCTACGCCGTCGCTGCGCCCGGCAAGCAGCCGGTCGGCAACGACCTGCGGTTCCAGGCGACGATCAGCAAGATGGCCCGCGAATGCAGCGTCAATGGCGGCGTGATCACGGCGCGGATCGGCATTCAGGGCCGCGTCATCGCGGGTCCCGCCGGCGCGCCGGCTTCGGTCCAGGTCCCGATACGTGTCGCAGTGGTGCACGGCGGTGTATCTGAGAAGACCATCGCCACCAAGGCCTACCAGACCACGGTCAACATGACCGAAAGCGGCAGCGAACCGTTCACGCTGGTGGCCGAAGATCTCACCTATCCGGTACCCCCCGGCGCTGCCGGCGACAGCTACATCTTCTATATCGGGTTCGACCCGCAGGCCCTGAAGCCCGAGCGCCCAGCGCCGAAAAAGAAGAGGCAATAAGACCTCAAGCATGACGAATTAGATTTGATTGAAGAAGGTGCACTCCCTCTCCCGCTTGCGGGGGAGGGTTGGGGTGGGGGTGTCTCCGCGGGCGACACTGCCCAAGTGGAGAGAGCCCCACCTGGCGCTTCGCGCCGACCTAACAGCGAGCTTCGCTCGTCTCGACCCCGCAAGCGGGAGAGGTAAAGCGCGTCCGCGGCTAAAGTCATCTAACCAAAAATCGTCGTGCTCCAGGCAAACAAAAAGCCGGCGCGATCGTCTCGCGCCGGCTTTTGATCGATGGTGGAAAGCGCTCAGTTCAGCTTGGCGCGAACCTCGGCAATGCCCTTGGCGAACAAGTCGTCGGCAACCGAGCCTTTGACCGACTGCGACAGGATGGTCGAGGCGGCTTCGACCGCAGCGTTGGCGGCGGCGGCGCGGACGTCGGCCAGCGCCTGAGCTTCGGCAAGCGCAATCTTGCTCTCGGCGGTCTTGGTGCGGCGGGCGACGAAGTCTTCCATCTTGGCCTTGGCTTCGGTCGCGATGCGCTCGGCTTCGGCCCTGGCATTGGCGACGATCTCCTCGGCCTCGCGCTCGGCGCTGGCGCGGCGGGTCTGATACTCGCCGAGCAGCTTGGCGGCCTCCTCTTTCAGACGGCGGGCGTCGTCAAGTTCGGCCTTGATGCGTTCGCCGCGATGATCGAGCGCCGTCAGTACCGTCTTGTGGATGCCGAGATAGGCAAACAGCACCAGCAGGATGACGAAGGCGATCGCGACCCAGGTTTCCGGTTCGGTGAACATCGGTCTATCCCTTCAACGACGCATCGACGGCTTTGCTCACCGTCTTCTTGTCGGGCAGCACGCCGGTGAGCCGCTGGACGATCGCGCCGGCCGCATCCGCTGCGATGCCGCGGACATTGCCCATCGCAGCTTCCCGCGTCGCCGCGATCTGCTTCTCGGCGGCGGCAAGCTTGGTGGTGAGCTGGTCTTCCAGCGTCTTGCGCTCGGCTTCCGCGATCGCGTTCAGCTTCTCGCGGGTCTCGCTGCCGATGGCCTGGGCGCGGGTGCGAGCGGAAGCGAGTTCGGTCTCATACGCTTTCAGCGCTGCGTCCGACTCGTCTTTCAGCTTCTGCGCCGCAGCCAGATCGCCCTCGATCGCGTTCTGACGTGCGTCGATCACGCTTTCGACGCGCGGCAGCGCAAAGCGGGACACGATCACATAGAGCGCGACGAACGCGATGGCGAGCGACACCAGTTGCGAAGCAAACGTGCTCGACTCGAACGGAGGAAATCCTCCGCCGTGTCCGCCGTCGGCTTCGGTATGGGCGCCGGTGCCCTTGGCCGGGGTACCAGGACTTTTTTCAGCCACGGGGGTCTCCTGTTGCTGTCAGCGCGCCGCCCGGAGGCGGCGCGAGTGGGTGCAGCTCAGAGCGGAACGAACAGCAAGAGCAGCGCGATCAGCAGCGAGAAAATGCCGAGCGCTTCGGTCACGGCGAAGCCGAAAATCAGGTTGCCGAACTGGCCCTGGGCCGCCGAAGGATTACGCACCGCAGCAGCGAGGTAGTTGCCGAAAATGATGCCCACGCCGACGCCCGCGCCGCCCATGCCGATGCATGCGATGCCCGCGCCGATAAGTTTAGCTGCTGCCGGTTCCATTTCTATAGCTCCTTGAGGGGGTAAGACAAAGGTGTGGGTGGAAATTCCCCGGACCGCTTAGTGTCCCGGATGAATGGCGTCGTTGAGATAGATGCAGGTCAGGATCGCGAACACGTAGGCCTGCAGGAACGCGACCAGGAGTTCGAGCGCGGTCAGCGCTACCGTGAGCGCCAACGGCAGCATGCCGCCGACCCAGCCGAGCGCGCCGAGCGACACGCCGAGCATCGCGACGAAGCCCGCGAACACCTTCAGCGCGATGTGCCCCGCCAGCATGTTGGCGAACAGACGTACGCTGTGGGAGACCGGCCGCAGGAAGAACGACAGGATTTCGATGAACATGACCAGCGGCAGGATGTAGATCGGCACGCCGGAGGGCACGAAAATCTTGAAGAACTTGAAGCCGTTCTTGTAGAGCCCGTAGATCAGGACGGTGAAGAAAACCAGGAGGGCCAGCGCCGCGGTGACGATGATGTGGCTCGAAACCGTGAACGTGTAGGGGATAATGCCGATCAGGTTCGAGATGCAGATGAACATGAACAGCGAGAAGATCAGCGGGAAGAACTTCATGCCTTCCGCGCCGGCCGTGGAGCGGATCGTCGAGGCGACGAACTCGTAGGAGATTTCCGCGATCGACTGCAGTCGCCCGGGAACCAGTTGGCGTCCCGCCATGCCGCCGATCATCAGTAGCGAGATCACCGCTACCGAGAGGAACATGTAGAGCGAGGAGTTGGTAAAGGCGATCGTTTGGTTGCCGATATGGCCGATCGTGAAGAGGGGTTCGATATTGAACTGGTGGATCGGGTCGATTTTCATCCGCGCGGCTCTTTATCCACCGGCCTGGCCGGCAATCGAATTTCAAATGTCGTGACTTCCCGTCGATGCTCAGCGTCTGCGGGAAGCTACGCCTGCAGATCTCACCACGTTGACCACACCGGCGACGAAGCCGAGCAGCAAAAACACGATGAAACCGAACGGCGACGTCGACAACAAACGGTCGAACCCCCAGCCAATCGCCGCCCCGACGACAACGCCCGCAACCAACTCCGAGGAAAGCCGGAAACCCAGCGCCATCGCAGATGCTCTGGCAGCCCTGTCTCCGCTTTCAGTTCCGGGTTGATCAGTCCTGAGTTTCCGGCTGTCACGAATTTCGGACAACCGTTGATCCAGACTTCCGAGCCTTGCGGAAAGCGCAGCTTCGTCGGAAGACGGCTGATCGCGATTCCCACTTGCGTTGTCGTTCTTGTCTTCGGCCATGCCCAAGACTCTAAACGATGCCAACGGTTGATGGAAATTACGCCCGTCACCCTTGAAAGCCGCGCGGACCATACTTACCGCGTCTAATCAAGTCAAGATTACGCCGTAACCAGCTAGTGCCTTGATTTTTCTGGAATTATTCGAATGTCGCCTGCTGCCCTGCGGACCTGCGATCGCAGTGCAGCAGTATTGCCACAGGGATCGATCTTGCGCGGATTTGGGCGGTCTGCTGGGATGTCTCGAGCGAAGCGAAAATCCCCGTCCCTGGAACCCGCATGCCGCGTCAGGTCGATTACTATTTCTCGATCCAATCGCCGTGGGCCTATATCGGCCATCAGCCCTTTCGTGACCTGGTAAGTACTTACGATCTCAAGGTTAATCACAAGCCGGTGGTGCTGGTCGATCTGTTCTCGGAGACCGGCGGCTTGCCCTTGATGAAGCGCCATCCGGTGCGACAGCGCTATCGGATGGTCGAACTACAGCGCTGGCGCGACAAGCGCGGACTGAAATTCCACCTGCAGCCGGCGAGTTGGCCATTCAATGCGCGTCTGGCCGATGGCGTCGTGATTGCGGCGCTGGAGGCCGGCCTTGATCCTGACCGATATCTGCGACGGGCCTTTGCCGGCGTCTGGGAAGAGCAGCTCAACCTTGCCGATCCCGCAACGATTGCGAAACTTGCCGATGAATCGGGGCTGCCCGGCAAGCAATTGGTGGAGCGCTCGAGCTCGGAAGAAATTAGCGCAGCCTATGAGCAGAACCGGCAGGACGCGCTCTCGGCCGACGTGTTCGGCTCGCCAGTCTACGTGCTGGATGGCGAGGTGTTTTGGGGGCAGGACCGCATCGAATTGCTCGGAGACGCGTTGAAGTCCGGCCGCGCGCCCTATACCTCAAGGGTATAGGGGCGCGCCTTGAAAGCGCCCGGACGGTCGCGGAAACCGGTGCTGTCCTGAGGCGGGAGCAAGCCCATGAGCAAAGCGAAATCGTCCTCGAAATTGGCCGGCGTCACTGTGCTGGCCGTTTGTCTTGCCGGCGCCGGTCAGGCGCTTGCGGGCCCGATGCCGGAAACCGAGAACGGCCGCTACACGCTGTCGCCGACGGGCGACGGCGTGCTTCGCCTGGATACCCGAACCGGCGCAGTCTCGACCTGCAACAATTCGGGTGCGGGCTGGGCCTGCTATGCCGTACCTGACGAGCGCGCGGCGATGGACGCGGAAATCGGCCGTCAGCAAGCCGACATTGTCCGGCTGCAGGCCGAGAATGAGCGGCTCAAGGCGGACCTCGCCTCGCGCGAACCGACCGTACCGGGCAAGATCGAGGAGCCGTTGCCGAAATCTGACTCGCTGAAGAAGAGCGAGCCGAAGGTTGCCGAGGGCGAGCGCAAGATCGAAATCCCGCTGCCGAGCGACCGCGACATGGATCGCATGATGTCATTCCTCGAGCGGGCCTGGCAGCGATTGATCGAGATCGCCAACCGGCTGCAGCGGGATTTCAGCGGCAAGATTTGACAGGCTCTCGTCGTCCCTTGCGAGCGCAGGGACCCATACGCCGCAGCCTCTGGAATCGGCACAGACCGAGGTCGATCGCTCGCAACTACGAACGCCTGTGGTTATGGGTCCCTGCGTTCGCAGGGACGACATGTTGAGAGAGCGAATTCATGACCGCACCCAAATCCCTTTCCCGCACTGCTCCGTCCACGGTCAGCGCCAACACCATCGTGTCCTCGCAATTGACCGTGCAGACGCGCGGCGCGGGCTTTACCGACCTCACGGCTGAAGTCGCAAAATTCGTCCGTGACGCACATGCGCGCGAAGGCGCGGTGACGCTGTTCATCCGTCACACTTCGGCGTCGTTGACGATCCAGGAAAATGTCGATCCCGCCGTATTGGTCGACCTGGCCACCGCGCTGAACCGGCTTGCGCCCGAAAACGCCGGCTGGCGTCATGACACCGAGGGGCCGGACGACATGCCGGCACACATCAAGACCATGCTGACGGCGACCTCGCTGCACATCCCGGTTTTGCAGGGCGCACTCGCGCTGGGCACCTGGCAGGCGATCTATCTGGTCGAGCATCGCGCCCTGCCGCACCGGCGCGAGGTCGTGCTGCAGTTTACCGGTGCGACGAGCTAGGAACCGAAGCACCGCAAAGAGACCGCAGCCGGACCGAGATCAGCGATTGGATTGCATATAGGCAAGCCCAGCAGCGCATGCACCGAAGGTAAGCGCCCAGATCAGGCTTGAATCAAGTGACGCGTTCAATCCATACCGCTGCAGCAGGAAAATGAAGGCAGCAGCAGCCGCGGTGTGCATAGCGATATAGCGCCAATGTTTCATTATCCTGCTCTGCCTTTTCGAGAGGCCATATCATCAACATCTAGCCTGATCACGGGTACCAAACAACGGCACTGAACCCAGTGGGTGGTCTCGCTGCGATGTCGTTGGCTTGAACGTGAAACCGGATCGCGAGCGTCGATCATTTCGATTGGGCATCGCGGCTGCCGCGCTTGCGTGAGATCGGCCCGCAGTTGGTTGTGATCCCAGCTCAAAACTAACCGGCCGCGGAGCGATCCGCGGCCGGCTTGGTTGGGAGTCTCGTATCGCCGCGGCTGTTGCCGTCGGCGAAACCGTTACTTCGTGATGTCGACGTCCTTGGTTTCCGGCAGGAAGAACAGGCCGACAACCGCGGTGATCGAAGCGAAGATGATCGGATACCAGAGACCTGCGTAGATGTCGCCGGTCGAGGCCACGATCGCGAACGAGGTCGCCGGCAGCAAGCCGCCGAACCAGCCGTTGCCGATGTGATAGGGCAGCGACATCGAGGTGTAGCGGATCTTGGTCGGGAACAGTTCGACCAGCATCGCCGCGATCGGCCCGTACACCATGGTGACGAAGAGCACCAGCACGAACAGCAGTCCGATGATGGCGGCGACGTTCGGTTTGAAGATATCGAACGGGTGAGCCATCTTCACGATCTGGGCGTCGCCGGCCTTGGGATAACCTGCGGCCTGCACCGCCGCCAGGACCGCCGGATTGGACGTCTTGGCGTCGGTGTAAGCTACGTCCTTGCCATTGACGACGACCTTCACGCCGGAGCCTGCAGCGCCATAGCTGGTCGAGTATTTGACCGACTGCTGTGCCAGGTAGGCGCGAGCGGTATCGCATGGTGCCGAGAAGACGCGGGTGCCGACCGGGTTAAACAGGTCGCCGCAGCCCTTGGCATCGGCCACCACCTCGACCTTGACCGACTCGATCGCCTTTTCCAGCGCCGGGTTGGCGTTGGTGGTGATCATCCGGAAGATCGGGAAGAAGGTCAGCGCCGCGATCAGGCAACCTGCCAGAATGATCGGCTTACGGCCGATTTTGTCGGACAGCGCTCCGAACACGATGAAGAAGCCGGTGCCGAGCAGCAGAGACCAGGCGATCAGCAGGTTGGCGGTGTAGCCGTCAACCTTGAGGATCGATTGCATGAAGAACAGCGCGTAGAACTGGCCGGTGTACCAGACCACGCCCTGACCCATCACGCCGCCGATCAGGGCGATGAGAACGAGTTTTGCATTGCTCCAGTTGGCGAAGGCCTCGGTCAACGGCGCCTTGGAGCCCTTGCCCTCGTCCTTCATCTTTTGGAACACGGGTGACTCGTTCAAGCGCAGCCGGATCCAGACTGAGATGCCGAGCAGCACCACCGAGACGAGGAACGGAATGCGCCAGCCCCATTTGGCGAACTCCGCTTCGCCGAGCGCGGTGCGGGTGAACAGGATCACCAGCAGTGACAGGAACAGGCCGAGCGTTGCCGTGGTCTGGATGAACGAGGTGTAGTAGCCGCGTTTGCCCATCGGTGAATGTTCGGCCACGTAGGTCGCCGCTCCGCCGTATTCGCCGCCGAGCGCGAGGCCCTGCAGCAGGCGCAAACCGATCAGGATGATCGGTGCCGCAATGCCGATGGTGGCCGCGTTTGGCAGCACGCCGACGATGAAGGTCGACAGGCCCATGATCAGAATGGTGACGAGGAAGGTGTATTTGCGGCCGACGATGTCGCCGACACGGCCGAACACGATGGCGCCGAACGGACGAACGATAAAGCCAGCGGCGAACGCCAGCAGCGCAAAGATGTCGCGCGTGGCCTGGTTGAACATCGGCTGATTTGTCGCGGGATCAATGACGCCGAAGAACTGCGCGCCGATGATGCTGGCAAGCGAACCGAACAGATAAAAGTCGTACCATTCGAAGACGGTGCCGAGCGAAGAGGCTAGAATGACGAAACGTTCGTCTTTCGTCATTCCGGCGGCCTTGCCGGACGTGGCAGTTATTGTAGACATTTCCGATTCGCTCCCCTTTTATGATCGCAAAGATGTGCGTTGCGCTAATCGGCGCGTTATGAATTGGGCTCACTACATGCTTGGAAGGTATGGCCCAATAGTACTTTCGGTGGGACCGGCACCGTTTTCGCGTCGTTTTGGCCGCCGCGATTGCTGATCTGCCGTTTATCTGTGCAGCTTCGGACTAAAGTCCAATGACCGAGAAGACGAGCGCGATGCTCCACATCACGATCGAGATCATTGCGGTCCAGAGCGCGAACAGCAGATACGTCTCGCGCATGACCGTCGAAACTGTCCGCTGCGCGGAGGCTTGCGGCGGACGGCTCTCTTTGGGGAGATAGAGCCACAACTCGGTCCGGCGGTGATCCTTGGTCCGTGCCTCCCAGGCTTTCAAAATCAGAACCAGCGTCATCACGATGCTGAGAAAACCTCCCGCTTGAAAGGCAGAGCGCGGCAGGAAGGACAATCCGATCATGATGCAGAAGATGGCAAGCGAAGCGAAGCCGCAGGCGCGAAGCACTGTTTCGTAGGCGATACGGCGCATCTCTTCCATGATCCGCCACCCCGTCAATCAAGGACATGTGCCGGTTCAAAAGCCGGCCGCAGGGTAGCGGCGGCACGGCCCGTGCTCAACTCTGCGAATGGGCTGTTACAGGCCGATCTTGAGAAAGTTACCGGCCGCGGGCAGCGCCAAAAGGGCGGTTCCCGCAAGCCATATCCAGAGCGATGCGTCGCTTGATTCCGAGCCCCCGGTGATCCGCTCGTAGATCGCCGCCGGAATCCCGCCCAGGATGACGGTGGCGGTCGAAACCATCAGGGATGCGAACATCAGCGTCAGGGACAGGCTGCCAAACAGCAGCGGGCCGGCGAGCAATTGAACGTACAGCAGCGTGAAAATCAGCGCGAGCTGATTGAAGATGCCGTTGATCATGCCGAAGAACGCGATTCCGATGAAATAGAAGTTGCGGTTCATGATGCGGCTCCGCCAAGTCGGGGCGCCAGATTGAACAGCAGCAGGGTGTAGTGAAGGGCGACGCGCAGCCAGAACAGCCAGACGAAGCCGAACAGCCAAATAACAACCGGCGGGGTAACTTTAGGCGTTAAGATCGAGACGGCGGCGACGACGGGATCGGTGATCCGGCAGAAAAATCGCCAGATGTAGTTCGGCGAATCCGCATCCACCATCAGGCCGAGCAGGACGCGGCCGAGCAATGTGTACATCAACACCGCAAGAACAAAGTTAGGCAGATGAAAGTACCAATACGCCGCGAGCGAGCTTGCGATATCCAAGGATGTTTCTCCTCGCAGCCTGATTAGTTGAGACAACCGGCCGAGCATCGCAATCGGCCGCTTTCCGCCAACAATGGCAAGAGCGCGAAGTTCGGGCAAGACGGATAAGGGGCCACCAACAAAGACGGGGCCCTGAAGGGCCCCGTCCATCGATCTCCAGTCAAAGCACCTAGGTGGTCTTCTCTTCGAGCACCGTCCTGCCGCGCGGCTTGCGGATTTCGTCGACGTAGGCCTGCATTTCGGCCGATGGCTCTCTGCCGAGCTTGCTGACGATGTAGATGACAGCGAAGCCGAGCGGCGTTCCCAACAATCCGCAGGCGATGTTGTTGAGGTCGAACCAGCCGACCTTGTTGGCCATCGGGTGGGCCAGTGTCGGGAAGCTCTCCATAGCATTGGGCAGTGCCATGGCTTTCGCGATGTCGACCAGCGGTGCCCCCGTCAGCGGGTTGGTCAGCGAGGTCATGCCGAAGTACTTCACGCCTGCGCCCGGGAAGTACCGTGTTGTCACGAGGTAGAACAGGCAGAGTCCGAAGCCGGCAATGATGCCGCAGATTGCTCCCGTTGCCGTGGTTCGCTTCCACCAGACGCCCATCACGAGTGCCGGGAAGTTGCCGGCCATTGCAAGCGAGAACGCCCAGCCGACCATGGCCAGGATGTCGCCTGGCTTGGTTGCCGCCGTCGCAGCCGCGACCACGGCGACGCCCACAAGGAGAGCGCGCGCCACCGTGAGACGGCGAATGGTCGGAGCGTTCGGATCGATCATCTTGTAGTAGATGTCGTGCGACAGCGCGTTGGCGATGGCGAGCAGCAGGCCGTCGGCGGTGGAGAGCGCGGCGGCGAGACCGCCCGCTGCCACCAGACCCGAGATCACATAGGGAAGGCCTGCGATCTCTGGTGTGGAAAGCACGATCACGTCCGTATTGATGACGAAGTCCTGCAGCCGGACCACGCCGGGATGATCGGCAATCGCCTTGCACGCGGCAACGATCGCGTCAATGTTGCTTGCATTCTTGCCGCAGATCTGGATCAGCCCGAGTTCACCCCAGCTGAACAACCAGGGGCGAATGGCGGACAGGTCTCGCCCGATGATGTTGGTGTAGACCTCCAGCTTGGAGAACGCCGCGTAGGCCGGCGCCGAGAAGTACAGCAGGAAGATGAACAGCAACGACCAGGCGACCGACTGGCGTGCCTCACGCACCGACGGGGTGGTGAAGTAACGCATCAAGATGTGCGGCAACGACGCCGTGCCGACCATCATGCACATGATGATCGCAAAGAAATTGAGCGGGCTATAGTTGATGAAGGGCTGGATGTGCGGCTTCAGCGCCGCGGCTGTCGTCAGACCCGTCGCCAGCATTTGCTGCTCGCGCGCGGTGATATCCGTGATCGCCTGCCCGTAGGTGAGTTCCGGAATCGGGATCCCGTAATTCTTGGTGGACAGGATAACGATGGGGGTCAGGTAGGCGATGATCAGCACGATGTATTGTGCGATCTGCGTCCAGGTCACCGCCCGCATGCCGCCCAGCATCGCGCAGAGCAGAATGCCGACAAGTCCGGCAAAGACCGCAAGCTCGAACTGCATCCCGAGGAATCGCGAGGCGATAATCCCGGTGCCGTAGATTTGCGCCGTCACGTAGGTAAACGAGCAGGCAACCAGCACGATCACGCCGAGGAAGCGGGCGAAGTTGCCGCCGTACCGGAACGACAGGAAGTCGGGCACGGTATAGGCACCGAATTTGCGCAGATACGGCCCGATCAGGATCGACACCAGCACAAATCCGCCTGTCCAGCCCAGCACCCAAGCGAGGCCGTCGTAACCCAGCAGGAACAGGGTGCCGGCCATGCCGACGAAAGATGCCGCCGACATCCAGTCGGCGCCGGTCGCCATGCCGTTATAGAAAGCCGGAACACGCCGTCCGGCGACGTAATATTCGGAGACTTCGGCGGTTCGCGTCATCACGCCGATGATGGCGTAGACTGCGAGCGTGAAGAAGACAAACAGGTAGCCGAGGATCTTGTTCGGAACGCCAACCTGCTCGAGAATCGCGAGGAAGATGATGAATCCTATGAAGCCGCCGGTATAAGTACCGTACATCCTCCCCAAATTCTTGATGAAGTCCGAGGTGCCGGCAGAAGCTTGTGTAGCCATGATCTCATCCCCTCAATCTTCCTCGGCAAAGCCGAATTCGCGATCGATCTTGTCCTGCTGTTTCGCGAACATGAACAGCATGACAACGAACGCGATGAGTGACCCCTGCGCCGCCATGTAGAAGCCGAGCGGGAAGCCGAGAATCGGAATGACGATAGCGTTGAGCGGCTTCACGAACATGTGGATCACGAAGCCGAAGAAGAACCAGATGCCGAGATGCGTGAACATCAGGCGCGAGGTCTTCGCCCAGTGTGCTTCTTCTTTTGCTTTCAGATCTGTGGGGTTAGCCATGGGTTGCAAATCCTCCCTCAAGACACCGGTCAGCAAGTGCGCCGGGATTGAATGATCGAGGGGATTGCAATCCCGTCAGCGCGGCACCCCCCTGCGCCGCAGTCCCAACCGCTCTTGTGCCGGTTTGGAACTAACGAAGGCTACATCACGAACAGTCAGTTCTTAATAATACTTTCGGGGGGTAGAATATGTTGCGACTGCTAACAGCGATGCCGCGTTGGAATCATTGCGCTTTGCAGGTACCGGAAAGTTGGACAAGCTGATCCAGGCCGCCGCACGGGAAAGGACTGCGATGAAGCTGTTCGAAAAACTGTTTCGACCCCGTCCGCCGATTCGGGACCGCGAGGCGCTCGCGGACTTCATCGACGCCCAATCGGCATACATCGTACAGAAGGGCATCTACGAGTATTCGCGCGCCCGCGCAGGCCATTACGCCAAGGTGCTGTTTGCCGAGGAGGGCTTTGCCAAATCGGTTGAACACGCACGCTGGCAGGCCTTTCCGCTCGGGCTATCGATGGTCGGCGAGACGGTAGACGTCGTATTGCGTCCGCACGCCGGGGAACAGCGCCGGGCGGTGCTCGACCAGATCATCGCGGTCGTCCTTTCGGTGTTCGACCGTTATCCGGTGCCGCCCTCGATCGGCGAGGCCGCCTGGCAGGAGGCGCGGCGCGAACTGGCGCATCGGCTCGACCTGGTCGGCGGGCACGCGCCCAAGCGGGTGATGGACGTTCCCGAACCGCTGGCCGAGAGCTACTTTGCCATGATGCCGATCCACGAAAAGCTGCGCGGGCGCGATTTCCAGACCACGCGCAACTACCTGCGTGTCAGCCTGTGCAACATCCATGACGAGTTGGTCGATCGGATCGATGCGCCTGCCGTGACCAGCGCACTGCTTGAATAGGGCGTCAGGCACATTGCCAACGCCAGCTTGTCGACCGGCACCAGGTGAGGGGAGGAGGCTGATGGACAGGACGGCTGGCAGTGTCCCGCTGTTGTCACTCGACGCCGTTGTCATCGATGTCGAAACCACCGGGCTCGATCCACGCAAGGCGCGGGTGATCGAGCTTGCTGGCGTGCGGCTCACCGCTGGAAAACTGGTTGCCGACGGTTCGTTCCGTCAACTGGTTCGGCCGGCCGGCGAGACAATCCCAGCCGAGACGACACGCATCCATGGCATCGACGATGCCATGGTGGCCGGCTCGCCGCGTTTTTCGGAGGTTTGGCCGCGCTTCGACGCGTCTGTCGGTCGGGCCGTCGTCGTCGGGCACATGATCGGTTTCGATCTCGCGATGCTGAAGCGCGAATGCGAACTGGCGGGGTTGCCATGGTCGCGGCCCCGGACGCTCGATACCAGGTTACTTGCGGAGATCGCCGCGCCGGAACTGGCCGGCTATGAGCTGGAGAAGCTCGCGGCCTGGCTCGGCATCGACATGGTCGACCGGCATTCTGCACTGGGCGATGCGATCACAACGGCGCGGATATTCCTGGCGCTGGTGCCGAAGCTGCGCGAACACGGCATCCGGACCGTTGCCGAAGCCGAACGCGCCTGTCGCGCGCTCACCGCCGTGCTCGACGATCAGGTGCGCAGCGGCTGGATCGAGGCAGTCGACGCAGCGGCCCGCCTCGATTCCGAGCAGACCCTGAAGCGCTTCGATAGCTATGCGTTCCGCCACCGCGTCGGCGGCATCATGCGGACGCCGGCGATCTTCGTCCCTCCGGATGCCACGGTCGGCGAAGCGCTGGCGCAAATGGCGGACGAGAAGATATCGGCCATTTACGTGCGCGGACCGCAGCCGGGCCCGGAAATCAGGGCGGCTGAGGCGGGTATCGTGACGGAGCGCGACGTGCTGCGCGCCGTCTCCCGGCTCGGTGCCCGGGCGCTGCAGCGACCAGTCGCCGAGATCATGAGCACGCCGCTGGCGGCGGTCCCGGCGGATGCGCTTGTCTATCGCGCGATCGCCCGGATGAATCGTCTCAAGACCCGCCATCTCGGTGTTGTCGACGACGCTGGCCACGTGGCCGGTGCATTGTCGACGCGCGATCTGCTGCGCCTGCGCGCGGGCGACGCCATATCGCTCGGCGAGGAGATCGACGATGCAGGCGACCCGCATGCGCTGTCGGCGGCCTGGGCGCAGTTGCCGCGCGTCGCGCGAATGCTTCTGGCGGAAGGATTGTCCGGTCGCGATATCGCCGAAGTGATTTCCCTGGAACTGGGCGCTCTTTCCCGCCAGGCCGCGGTGATCGCCGAGCGGATGATGCGGGAGAGCGGCCGGGGCGGGCCGCCGTGCGAGTATGCGCTGCTGGTGCTCGGATCGGCCGGACGCGGCGAGAGCCTGTTGGCGATGGATCAGGACAACGCCGTGATCTTCGCGCAGGGCGAGCCCGACGGCGAGGAGGATCGCTGGTTTGCCGAACTCGGGACGCATGTCGCCGATATCCTGCACGAGGTCGGCGTGCCCTATTGCAAGGGCGGTGTCATGGCGAAGAACGCGCTTTGGCGCGGCTCGGTGGCAACATGGCGGGATCGCGTCGATAAGTGGATCACACGTTCCGGTCCCGCCGATCTGTTGTCCGTCGATATTTTCTTCGACCTGCGGGCGGTTCACGGCGACGGCAGCCTTGCCGTCTCGGTGCGTCAGGCGGCCTTCGCGGCGGCCGAAGGCCAGGTCGCGTTCATCAAGCTGTTGGTCGAGAACGTCAGCGTTCCGGCGAGCCTGAAATTTTTCGGCGGGATCCGCACGGTCGCCGGCCGTATCGACCTCAAGGCGGCCGGATTGTTTGGTCTCGTTGCATGGGTGCGCGCGATGGCAATCCGCTATCACGTCATGGAACGGTCGACGTCGGCGCGACTGGCCGGCGTGAAGGCGGGGGTTCAGGCGAGCGAGAGCGATCTCGATGCGCTTGGCGAAGCCCAGGGCACCTTTCTCGATCTCATCCTGTCGCAGCAGGTTGAGGACATCGCCCACGGCATCCCGCCTTCCAACGCGGTTGCCGTGAAGCGATTGTCGGGCCGTGACCTCGATCGGCTGCGTGCGGCACTCGATGCTGTCTCCACCATCGATGAGCTCGGCCGCGACCTCCTGTTCAAGGATTGACGCAACGCGTCTTTTCGAAAGCGCAGCATTTTTCTCCGAGTTCCCTGTGGGCTCGGCCGGGCTGGCCCCAAATCCCCAATTGTTCATTTTTTTGCGTTGCACCATTCGAAGGAAACTGGTGCCGATTAACTGCTTTTGCGCGACGCGGGCAAGGTTGCCTTGCAAGTCGCTTCCTGACAGTGGACAATCAAATTGCTGTCAATCAGCAACGACTTGCATGCTTTCCCGACCTCTTGTCGGCGCCCGGAACAGATGATCGCTGCTGCCAATACCCACCTCGTCATCGCCGATGACCATCCGCTCTTTCGCGACGCTCTGCGGCAGGCGGTTGCCAGTGTCGTGGCTTCGGCCGTCGTCAGCGAAGCCGGCACGTTCGACGAACTCACGGCGCTGCTCGAGCGGGATTCCGACGTCGACCTGATTCTGCTCGATCTCACGATGCCGGGGATTTCGGGCTTCTCGGGCCTGATCTACCTGCGGGCGCAATATCCGGCGATCCCGGTGGTGATCGTGTCGGCGAGCGACGATGCGGGCACGATCCGGCGGTCGCTCGATTTCGGTGCCTCCGGCTTCATCCCCAAGCGCTTCGGCGTCGAGACGCTGCGCGACGCCATCATGAAGGTGATGGAGGGCGACGTCTGGGTGCCCCCGGACACCGATCTCTCCTCGGCCACCGACCCCGACATGACGCGGCTGCGCGACCGCCTGGTGACGCTGACCCCGCAGCAGGTGCGGGTGCTGATGATGCTGTCGGAGGGACTGCTCAACAAGCAGATCGCCTATGAGCTCGGCGTCTCCGAAGCGACCATCAAGGCGCATGTCTCGGCGATCCTGCAAAAGCTCGGCGTCGAAAGCCGCACGCAGGCCGTGATCGCGGCGGCGAAAATCTCCGGCGGCCAATGGCGCCAGGGCACGCCGACGGGGTGATTGGGGGGACGTCGTTCCGGGGCGCGAAGCGAGCTATGGGGCGCCCTTGCGCCCTGAGAATCTCGAGATTGAAACGCGCTGGAGCTCCAAAGTCCACCGTCGTCTCCGCAAGCTCCACCGTCGTCCCCGCGAACGCGGGGACCCATAACCACAAATCTCGATTGTTGAAATGCGCTGGAGCTCCAGCGAGGCATAACCACAGACAATTGTGGTTATGGGTCCCTGCGTTCGCAGGGACGACGTCGTTGAGAAATTCCCGCGCTTATTCCGCCTGTCCGCGGCGCAGGGGATGCGCTGGATGACCGGTTTGCGAAGGTGGAGCCATACGCTCCGCAAGCTTCACCGTCGTCTCCGCGAACGCGGGGACCATAACCACAAATCTCGATTGTTCTCAGGTGCGCATTGCGCACCATAGTTGGATGCTGACGCATCGCCTCGGAATGACGGTGTGCATTACTCCGCCGCCACCATCTGCTGCGCGCGCCACTGGCCGAGCAGGGCGCGGAGCGAGGCTGGCTTGACCGGCTTGTTGAGGATCGCGACGTTTTCCTCGCGCGCGGCGGCGCGGACGTTGGGGCTGCGATCGGCCGTGATCAGGATGGCGGGAATGTTGTCGCCGAAGCGGCGACGGATCTCGCGGATCGCGGCAACGCCGTTGCCGCGGTCGAGATGATAGTCGACCAGAAGGCCGGTCACGCTGTGGCCGGACGATTCGATCGCAGCGATCGCGGCTTCCGGGTCAGCTACCGCGATCACCTCGGCGTTCCAGGCCGTCAGCAGCGTCTTCATGCCGTCGAGAATCGCCGGATCGTTCTCGATGCAGACGATCAAGGCGCCACCCATCGGCATCTTGGAAAGCGGCGTCGCGCTGGTGACGGCGTGGGTGTAGTTGACCGCCTTGGCGACCGGCACGGTCACCGAAAACACCGAGCCGCCGCTGGCGTTGGCGTCGATCGCGATGCCGTGGTTGAGCACGCGCGCCAGCCGCTCAACGATCGATAGACCAAGGCCGAGGCCGCGGGCGATCCGCGCGCCCTGCTCGAGGCGGTGGAACTCCTTGAAAATCTCGCCGCGCTTCATAACGGGAATGCCGACGCCGGTATCGTAGACGGCGATCTGCAGGGATTGTCCGTGGCGGCGGCAGCCGACCAGCACGCGCCCGCGCGGAGTGTATTTGATCGCGTTGGAGATGAAGTTCTGCAGCAGCCGCCGCAGCAGCGAGCGGTCGGACTGCACCGGCAGCGAGCAGGGGACGAAGGTCAGCTCCAGCCCCTTGGCGCGGGCGATCGGCGCAAACTCGATCTCCAGCGAGCGCATCAGGTCGGCCATCTTGAAGCTTGAGATCGAGGTCGTCATTGCCCCCGCATCGAGCCGCGAGATGTCCAGCAGCGCGCCGAGGATCTCCTCGATCGCCTCCAGCGAGTCGTCGATGTTCTCGACCAGGCGGGAGTCCTCACCGCCGTTCTGCCGCTCGACGAGGCTTGTCACATAGAGCCGCGCCGCGTTGAGCGGCTGCAGGATGTCGTGGCTGGCGGCGGCGAGGAATCGGGTCTTCGAGATGTTGGCATCCTCGGCGGTGCTCTTGGCCTGCGCCAGTTCGGAGTTCAGGCGGGTGAGCTCCTCGGTGCGGTCGCGCACGCGCTTTTCCAGCGTCGCATTGGCGCGCTCCAGCGCCTCGGCGGCCTCGAAGCTCGGGGTCACGTCGGAGAAGGTGATGACGAGGCCGCCGCCCGGCATCCGGTTGGAGCGGACCTCGATCACCATATGGCGATCGGCCAGGCGCTCCAGATAAGGTTTGCCCTCGGTGGTGTAGGCCTCCAGCCGCCGCGTCAATAGCGTATCGGGATCGCCGGCGCCGGACGCGCTGACCGCGCCCATGAATTCGAGGATTTCCTGCAAGGGAATGCCGAGTTGCACGAGGTGCGGCGGCAGCGCGAGAATTTCGCCAAACTGGCGGTTCGAGCAGATCAGTTGCAGATCGGCGTCGAACACCGCGATGCCCTGGCGCACATGGTTGAGCGCGGTCTGCAGGATCTCGCGGTTGAAATGCAGCGCGGCGTGCGAATCGTCGAGCAGCTTCAGCGCGGCCTTGGCGGAGACGGTGCGCTTGCGCAAGAGAAGCGACATCACGAGGCGCGAGGAGGCCGCGCCGATCGAGGAGGCGATCAGGCGCTCGGCGTATTGCAGCAACTCGAAATCGGCAGGTGCCGCCGGATCGAGGTTGCCGGGATGACTGGCCGCAAAGGTCTCGAAGGCCTGGGCCGCGCGCTCGGGGCCGAGATATTGCGCCACCGTGCTCTGGATGTCCTGCACGGTCACGGTGGTGCGCCAGCGCCGGAACGTCGGGGCGATCGGCGCCAGCGTGTTCGGCACGAACAGGTCCGCCTGCAGCCGTTCGATCGAGGACGGCTGGCGCGCGAGCGACATCACAACATAGGTCAGGATGTTGAGCGCGAGCGACCAGAACACGCCATGCATCAGCGGTGGCAGGTCGGTGCCGAGCAGCGCCTGGGGACGCAACGCCACGATGCCGAACGGCCCCTGCTGCAGCAACAGAAGGCCGGCCGTACTGCCCTCCAGGAAACTCGGCAGGAACAGCGTGTAGAGCCACACGGCGATGCCGACCAGCATGCCGCCCATCGCCCCGCGTGCGGTTCCGTGGCGCCACACCAGGCCGCCGAAGAACGCCGGCGCGAGTTGCGCCAGCGCCGCGAACGACAGCAGGCCGATCGCCGCCAGTTGGGTGTTGCCGAGCGCGCGGTAGTAGAAATACGCCATCACCATGATGGCGAAGATTGCGATGCGTCTAATCTTGAGCAGAAAGTCGCCGAAATCCTTGCTGCCGTAGCGCGCCCCGGGACTTCCCTTCAGCACCATCGGCAGCACGATGTCGTTGGAGACCATGATGGAGAGCGCGACGCATTCGACGATCACCATCGCGGTCGCGGCCGACAGGCCGCCGACGAACACGGCGATGCTGAGCAGCGCGGAATTGGCCTCGATCGGCAGCGCCAGCACATACATGTCGCTGTCGACGGCGCCGAACGGGAAGGTGACGAGACCGGCGATCGCGATCGGAATCACGAACAGGTTGATGGCGATCAGATAGAGCGGAAACAGCCAGCGGGCCCGATTGACCTCCTCGAGACTGGAATTCTCGACCACGCTGACGTGGAACTGCCGCGGCAGCAGCATGATCGCGCAAAACGACAACAGCGTCATGGTCAGGAAATTGCCGATCGACGGCACGTAGCTGATGGCGCGCACTGCCTCCGGTGTCTTCATCGCCCGCTCGATCAGTTCGACGGGCGTGAACATCCAGAAGGTGACGAAAGCGCCGGCGGCGATAAAGGCCACCAGCTTGACGATGGACTCGGTGGCGATCGCCAGCATCAGGCCGTGCTGATGCTCGGTGGCGTCGGTCTGGCGGGTGCCGAACAGCACCGCGAATGCCGCCATCGCCAAGGTGACGACCAGTGCGATGTCGCCGATCAGCGGAATAGAGGAGAACAGCTTGTCCTCGCTCAGGATCGTCTCCAGCGATGAGGCCACCGCCTTGAGCTGCAGCGCGATGTAGGGCACCGAGCCCACGATCGCGATGACCGCCACGGTGGCGGCGACCGCCTGGCTCTTGCCGTAGCGCGCCGCGATGAAGTCGGCGATCGAGGTGATGTTCTGCGACTTGGCGAGCTGGATCACGCGACGCAACAGCGGCGTGCAAAGCCCGATCATCAGGATCGGCCCGACATAGATCGCGAGGAAGTCGACGCTGGTGCGGGTGGCGAACCCGACCGAGCCGAAGAAGGTCCAGGAGGTGCAATAGATCGCCATCGATAGCGGATAGATCAGCATGCTGGCGCGGCCGCGCTGGCTCGGCGACAGGCGGTCGCCGTAGCTGGCGACGACGAACAGCAGTCCGATATAGGCGAACGCGGTGGCGATTACGCCCCAGTCGTGCAGCATCGCTCTCGGGTCCTCCCTCTCCCGGCGCTTGGATTGCGGACGTGTGCCTTTCACGCCAAACCGGACGCTCGTAAACGCCATGGCCGGAAGAGGTGAATATAGACGCTTTGGGCCGGCAGCGCACGGCGCCACCGGCCCAATTCGAAGGGATTAGGACGGGTAGGGTTACTCGGCCGCCAGCGATTTCTGCCTCACGGGCAGCCCGAGGCGTTCCCAGACCTGCAGCAGCGCTTCCGCGAGCCGATCGATCAGCCCGTCATCGTGGTAGGGCGAGGGCGTGATCCGCAGCCGCTCGGTGCCCTTGGCGACCGTCGGATAGTTGATCGGCTGGATGTAGATGCCGTGCTCTTCCAGCAGGATGTCGGAGGCCTGCTTGCACTTCTCGGGATCGCCGACGAACAGCGGCACGATGTGGGTGTCGCTCGACATCACGGGCAGCCCGGCAGCATTGAGGATCGCCTTGACCCGGGCGGCGCGGTCCTGGTGGCGCTCGCGTTCCCAGTTCGAGGTCTTCAAATGCCGGATCGCAGCCGTTGCGGCCGAGCAGATCGCCGGCGGCAGCGCGGTGGTGAAGATGAAGCCCGGCGCATAGGAGCGGACCGCGTCGATGATCTCGGCATTGCCGGCGATATAGCCGCCGAGGCAGCCGAACGCCTTGGCGAGCGTGCCTTCGAGCACGTCGATGCGGTGCATGACGCCGTCGCGCTCGGCGATGCCGCCGCCGCGCGGGCCGTACATGCCGACCGCATGAACCTCGTCGACATAGGTCATGGCGCCGTATTTCTCGGCGAGATCGCAGATTTTCGAAAGCGGCGCGACGTCGCCGTCCATCGAATAAAGGCTCTCGCAGGCGATCAGCTTGGGCCGGTCGGGGCCTGCAGCGATCAAAAGTTCCTCGAGATGGGCGAGGTCGTTGTGGCGGAAGATCTGGCGCTCGCAGCCGGCCTGGCGGACGCCCTCGATCATCGAATTGTGGTTCAGCGCGTCAGATAGAATGAGGCAGTTCGGAATGAGCTTTGCGATCGTCGAAATGCCGGTCTGGTTCGACACATAGCCCGAGGTGAACAGCAGCGAGGCCTGCTTGCCATGCAGGTCGGCCAGCTCCTGCTCGAGCTGCACCAGCGGATGATGGGTGCCGGCGATGTTGCGGGTGCCGCCGGCGCCGGTACCGACGCGGGTCGCAGTTTCGACCATGGCGCCGACCACTTTCGGGTGCTGGCCCATACCGAGATAGTCGTTGGAGCACCAGATCACGACATCGCGCTTGCCCTTCGGCGAGTGCCAGACCGCATGCGGGAAACGGCCCGCGATCCGCTCGAGGTCGGCGAAAACGCGGTAGCGCCGCTCGTCATGCAGGCGGTTGAGGGCGGCGTGGAAGAATTTGCTGTAATCCATCACAAGACCTGGAACGGAACCGGCCGTATTGGCGTCGGGCCTTTTTAGAGCCTTTCCAGCTTTGATGTCTATGCGAATTCCCACATTTCGGCGCGCCTCCGGGATGCTACTTAGCCGGAGCAAATGTTGATCCGGATCAACGCGCTAGGTGGGTAGCGGTCCCGCGTGACTGGACCATTCGGCGTGGCTCAGGTCGCTGCGTCTCAGGTCGTGCGGAACCGCAGCACGCCATCGCTGACTTCGCAGGTCAGGCGGCCCTCGACCAGCATGTAATTGACGTGGGCGACCAGTTCGCCGGCGGCAAAGCCCATCTGGTGCTCGTCCAGCACGTGCTTGTGGAATACGATCGGCACCAGCTCCTTCGAGGTCTGCGGCACTTCGCGGCAGGCTTCCGCGATCAGGCGGCAGCGATCCTCGTGATGATCGGCGAGCTGCTTGATGCGGGTCTTCAGCCCGTAAAACGGCACGCCGTGGCCGGGCAGCACCATCACGTCGTAAGGGAGCGTCGTGGTGAGGCTCGCCAGCGAAGCCAGATATTCCCCGAGCGAATTCTGGTCGGGCTCGACGGCCCAGACGCTGACATTGGGCGAAATCTTGCTCAGCACCTGGTCGGCGGATAGGAATAATTTGTCGGCGGCGCAGTACAGCATCACCTGGTCGAGCGCGTGTCCGCCGCCGGTGATCACCTTGAAGCGGCGGGTGCCGATCACGACCTCGTCGCCATGCGAGATGCGGCGGTACGAGGGCGGCAGCACCGAAACCCGCTTCAAATAGTCCTGGCCGCGGCCGAGCAATTTGTCGGTCAGGCTCTCGTCCATGCCGTGGCGGCGGAAGAACAGCCGCTGCGCGTTGCGCCGCTCCTCGGTGCCGCGGTTCTGGTGATAGACCGATTGCAGGTATTCGACCTGCGACATCTGCAGCGGACAGTCGAAGCGCTCGACGATCCACCCGGCAAGACCGACGTGATCGGGATGCGAATGGGTCACGATCAGCCGGGTGATCTTCACATGCCGCAGCGGGCCCTCGAACAGGATGGTCCAGGCCGCGATGGATTCCTCGTTGCCGAAGCCGGAATCGACCATCGCCCAGCCATCGCCATCGGCGAGCAGATAGATGTTCACGTGGTTGAGCCGGAACGGCAGCTTGAGCCGGACCCAGAGCACGCCGGGCACCACCTCGACGACCTGATCGTGGCCCGGGTGGCTTTCGAAGGGGTACCGCAGTGCCTCGGCCGAGGACTGCACCGTGTCGGTTTTCGAATGCATGCTACCGGCTTAGCGGTAGAGGCGGCGCCGCGCTAGCCGAAAAAAGTGCTGGCGGTCATTCCGGGATGGTGCGCAAGCACCAGACCCGGAATCTCGAGATTCCCTGTTCGTCCTTTCGAACGCCCCGGAATGACAGCGTTTGTGGCTACGCCGCCCTGATATTCGACAGGAACGCGTCGATCTCCTCGCGCAGCACGTCGGCCTCGCGGCGCAGCGCGTCGGAGGCGGTCAGCACCTGGCCGGCGGCGGTTCCGGCCTGCGCCGAGGCGCTGGAGACGCCGACGATGTTGCTGGAGACTTCGCTGGTGCCGCCCGCGGCATGCTGGATGTTACGCGCGATCTCGCGCGTCGCCGCACCCTGCTCCTCGACCGCGGCCGCGATCGCGGTGGTCACCTCGTTGATCTCGCTGATCGTGTTGCTGATGTTGCGGATCGCGGAGACCGCGGTCTCCGTCACCGTCTGCATGCTGACGATCTGCTGGCGGATCTCGTCGGTGGCCTTCGCGGTCTGGTTGGCGAGGCTCTTTACCTCGGAGGCGACCACGGCAAAGCCGCGGCCGGCATCGCCGGCGCGTGCCGCTTCGATGGTGGCGTTCAGCGCCAAAAGGTTGGTCTGCGAGGCGATGGTCTGGATCAGGTCGACGACCACGCTGATCCGCGCCGCGTTATCTGCGAGCCCCTGCATGGTGGCGTCGGTCGCACCGGCGTCGTCGACCGCCTTGCGGGCGATCTCCGCCGAGGTGATGACCTGACGGCCGATCTCCTCGATCGAGGAGGACAATTCCTCGGTGCCCGACGATACGGTCTGCACATTGGCCGAGGTCTGTTCGGCGGCGGTCGCAACCGCGGTCACCAGAGCGCTGGACTGATCGGCGGTCGCCGACATGCTTTGCGCGGTCGATTGCATCGAGCCTGCCGCGGTCTGCAGGCTGTCGAGCGCAGTGCGGACGGTGCTTTCGAACTCGACGATGCGGGCTTCCATGCGGGAGGCGCGCTCCGACTTGGCGATGCGGTCCTTGTCCTGCTCGGCGGAGAGCGTGCGGCTCTGGATCATGCTCTCGCGGAACACGTGCAGCGAGTCGGCCATGGCGCCGATCTCGTCCTGGTGATGGCTCTGAAAGACCTCCGAGTCGAGGTCGCCACTGGACAGCAATTGCATCGAGCGCTGCAGGTTGCTGATCCGCCGCAGGATGTTGCGGCCGACATAGAGCCAGACGAACAGGATCGAGCCGACCAGCGTGCCGATGCCGAGGGCGAGCATGACCATGGTCCCGAACGAGATCTCCTGACGCGCCTGCCACGCCGCAGCGTTGGTTTCCTTCTGCACGCCATCGACCAATTGCTGCACGCTGATGCCGAGGCCGACATTGAGCTTGCGGGTTTCCTCCAGAATGGTCTGGCCGAAATCGTCTGCGTCAAGCTCCTGCTGGCGGACCTTGAAGACGCCGGTCTTGCCGTCGACAAGCGCCAGCAAGTCCAGGGTCGCTTTGCGGACGACATTCATCGCCGTGGTCGTGGGCAACTTCTCGACATTCGACTTCACGCGCGCCTGGGCGGTGCGGAATTCCTTCCCGATGGCCTCCAACGTATCGCCGCTGGTGGCCGACAACGCGGCGATCATGTCGAACGCCATCAGATTGCCGCTCGCGGCGATGTCGGCGAGCTGGTCGGCCGTCCTGTGGGCCTTGATGGCATCGGCCTGCGAGAAGTTGGGAGCGGCGTAGATGCTGTAGAGTTCGGTCTGCGCGTCGATCGCCGCTGGGCCGGCGGCGGCAATGAAGCGCCGTTGAGCCTTGCGCACCGCTTCGTACAGTCTTTCGTGCTGGGCGGCCAGTTCGAGCCGCTCGTGTGCAGCCGCGCCGAGGCTCTTGATCACCTCATCGATGTTCTTCATGTTCTCGTTGAGTGCGGCAACGACCGCCTTGTCGGCGCCGAGTTCGACGATCTCGCCGAGCTTCTGCAGCGCGACCGCCTGGGTTTCCTTCATTTTCCTGGTGCGATCGTTCAGCGCCTGCTCGCTGCGCGCAGCCAGCAGCGCCGGCCCCTGGCTGGCGAGGCTTGCGCTCTGCGCCGAGAGTTGCAGGCTGGCGGCGAGGCGGGGAATATCCCGTCCGCTTAAGTCCACCATGGTCCCGCCAAGCCGCCCGAGCATCAGACCGGCGCCGGCAGAGATGATGATCGCCATGCCGGCGATGACGGCGAAGGCGGCAAACAGACTGCCCCTGACGCCGAAGCGAAAACCCTTGAGCCCTGAATTGAATGACGCCATCTGCCCGCTGCCCCGTCCACGCTACCTTGGGATGTTTCGGGCGGCAGTATCGCGATACCCGGTTAACAAGTTTGGAAAAACGGAACCTTTTTCGCCATAATTTTAGCAGTAGGCCTTTGCCGCATTGGATTTTTCCGTGAACCGGAAAACGCAGGCGAATGAACAAAACAAACAAAAAGGCCGGCGTGGAAGCCGGCCTTCTGCAATTCTCAATTGAAAGCGCTTAGTAGCGCGCCACCACCGGGCTGGCGAAGTTGAAGCGATAATTGACGCCGAGCTTCAGCGTGTGGTCGTCATTGTGGAAGCTTCCGAACGGCACCAGCGCCGCAGGGGAAACAAAGCGGCTGCTGCCGAAGTCGTAATACATGTACTCGCCTTTGACTGCCCAGTTCGGGGCGAACATGTATTCGACGCCGGCGCCGACGGTGTAGCCGTGGCTGTGGTTGCCATCGAGCAGGAAGGGGATCGGCGCGCCAGCGAGCGTCAGCCTCTCGCGGTTGTCGGAATAGGCGTAGCCGCCTTTGACGTAGAGCAGGCCTGCACCCCAGGTGTAGCCGATGCGGGCAGTGACCGAGCCGAGGCCGCGCTGATCATTGGTGTAGACGTAGGCGCCGGGGAAGGTGGCGGTGAGGTTATTCTTGCCGAGCCAGGAATACTGGCCCTCGGTGCCGAGCACCCAGTTCTGCGCGAATTGCCAGTCGAGGCCGGCCTGAACGCCGCCGAGCAGCCGGGCGCTGGAGTCGCTCAGCACCGCGCCGTTGAAGTCGTGGCTGCCGCTGAAGGCGCCGCCGAGATGGCCGCCGATATAGAAGCCGGTCCAGTAGGGAGGCGCCGCATAGACGGGCGGCTGTTTGTAGTAGGGGCGCGCACCGAGATCGGCGCCAAGGGCGGGTGCGGCGGCGGTGAGGGCTGCGAAGGCCACGAGGGCGGCGAGGATCTTTTTCATTGTGTTGGTCTCCGAAAACCGTTCGGCGACACCCTCGTGCGGGGCGTCATCCATCGCCACGCACATAGACAGCTTTTATCTAAAATGCTGTCACTCCCGGGTGACAGTGGGTGGTAACCCAACCCATTGGCAGGCAAACGTTTTTTGTACTTAATGAAGGCCTAATCAAAGGTAAGGAAAGGCTTAATTTTCGCTAGCTCCGCAAGTCTCAGGCAAGCTTTGCTTAACCAATGCGGTGGCGGACGTCGCTGCGCATCTGTTCGCGGAAGGCTTGCCGCCGCGCCGGGCGATCTTTCACCGGCACGTCGTGGCGGTCGAACACGTTGAACATTTCGAGGATCGGGTAGTGGTCGCTGGCCATCGCCAGGATGCGCAACAGCTCCGCCACCGGCCCGGTCGGACCGGTGACCTCCCATTTACGGATGGTGTCGGCGCCGTCCGCGGCCGGCAACCCGCAGAGCTTGGCCATGTCGGCCACCGACAGCGGCTGGCCGATGGCCTCACCGAGATGCTCGCGAAGTTTCTTCAGTTCGGCTCCGGTCACGGGTTCTCCATTACAAATCGACATCTGTGAAGTGCGTCACACACCGCATCGGGCGTGAGGGCTATACGCAGCCTATTAGGTTTCCTGATGAGGAGGTAACCATGCGCCGATTACTTGAAAGCCTTACCCCCAAGGCCCGCCGGATTTATTGGAACTGGGTCGGCGGCATGTTCGCCCTCTATGTCGTGCTGATGCTCACGGCTGCAGGCGTCTTCGTCAGTCACGATTCATCGCGCAAGCTGGCGCATGAACCCGCAACGACTGTGGCAACTGACAGCAAGCAGCGGCCCATCACCGAGGTCCCGGCGTCAATCCGGCAAGCCGCGAGGTATTGAAGGCCGGCGCCGGCGTTCAGACGCCGATCGCGTTCCGCGCTACCACGTCGCGATAGAAGGCAACGCTCAGTTTCGGCGTCCGGCGCTGCGTCTCGAAGTCGACGTGGTAGAGCCCGAAGCGCTTCTCGTAGCCATAGATCCATTCGAAATTGTCCATCAGGCTCCAGAGGAAGTAGCCGCGGACCGGCACGCCCTCCGACGTCGCGCGCTGCAATTGCCGCAAGTAATTGCGCAGATACATGACGCGATCGAGGTCGTAGACCTGGCCGTCGGCGCGAAGCTTGTCTTCCGACGAGGTGCCGTTCTCGCTGATATAGATCGTCTCGATGTTCCAGACCTTTGCCGCCAGCCGCGGCGCCCAGTAGATCGTCTCCGGCCCCACGCGCAGCCATTCCGAATTCATGTGCGGGAACGAGGCCGGAAACGGCAGCACGCTCCAGCCCGGCGGCTTGTCGGAAGCGGCGATATAGAACTGCGGCGCGTAGATGTTGAGGCCGACGAAATCGTTCGGCTGCGAAATGATCTTCAACTCTTCAGCGGTGAATTTCGGTGCGTTCTTGCCGGCGAACTGCAGAAAGCCGTCGGTGTATTTGCCTTCCAGGATGACGCCGAGAAAACCTGAGTTCAATTCGCGTGTCGCTATCTCGGCCGCGCGAACGTTTTCCGGCGTGTCGAACGCCGGCACGCAGGCCGCGATGTTTTCGGCCGGCCCCACCTTGGTGCCTTTGCGTCCATGGGCGCGGATCGCCTGCACGGCGAGGCCATGCGCCAGCGCCACATGGTGGCGGACCTGATTGACCTCGGCGTCCGGCAGTTTGAGCCCGGGGGCATCGATGCCCCAGCCATAGCCGAAATTCACGAACCTTCCGGCTTCGTTGATGGTGAAGATCGACCGGACGCGATCCGTGATCCGCGCCGCCACATGGCCGGCGTAATCGCCGAACGCTTTTGACGTTTCGCTGGATCGCCAACCGCCGACCTTGTCCTCGAGCGCCTGCGGCAGGTCCCAGTGATATAGCGTCCCGTACGGCTCGATGCCGTTCTTGAGGAGTTCGTCGACGAGCCGGTCGTAGAAGTCGAGGCCCTTCGGGTTCGGCTTGCCCGTTCCCTCCGGAAATACCCGCGGCCAGGCGATCGAAAACCGGTAAGCCCTCGCGCCCAATTCCCTGATCAGGCCGATGTCTTCCTTGTAGCGGTGATAGTGTTCGTTGGCGCGGTCGCCGCTGGTGCCGTCCTCGATCTTGCCGGGCGTGTGCGAGAACGTGTCCCAGATCGAGCGGCCGCGGCCGTCTTCGTTCACGGCGCCCTCGATCTGATAGGCCGACGTCGCGGTGCCCCAGGCGAAGTCTTTCGGAAAGCTCGCCGGCGCGGGCCGGTCGGATGCCGGTTGCGTGGCGGCATCGGCTGGCGCGGCGGCGATGCCCAGCGCGGACAAGCCTGCAAGCTTTGCAAAATGCCGGCGCGAGAATTTTCCGAGCATCGTGATCTCCGTCAGCGTTCGTCGATTTGGTAGGCGGATATCCTGTCGATCTCGAATGCGACAATATTGGGAGATTCGCCATCGACGAATCCCACGCCCTCGAGAGTCTTCGAGCCCATCGCAAGGTTCACGATCATGTACATGGGTTCGTGGAAGCCGACCGGGACCTTGATCTCGGAGACCGGCTGTCGGTCGATGAAATAGGTTATGCGATCCGGCTGCCACAGCACGCCGTAGTCGTGGAACGCGGTCGGGGCGTCCGGCACAATGAAGTCAAACCCGCAGCGTTCCACGCGCTGCGTCTCCGGTATCCGCCAATGCGTCGTCATCACGATGTCGCCCGGCCGTTGTCCGCGGCCCTCCATGATGTCGACTTCCGGCGGCCAGCCGCCGTCATCGGCGAGCATCCAGAATGCCGGCCACACGCCGGTGCCGACCGGTACCTTGGCGCGCATTTCGAAATATCCGTACTTCTGGGCAAACCGGCTCTGGGTCGTCAGGATGCCCGAGATATATTCGTTGTTGAACAGCACGGTCTTCAGCGCTGGCGGGGTCCGGCTGGCGACGATCGAGAGAACGCCATCCTTGACCTTGAACGGATCGAGGCCAAGCGGCTTTGTTTCGCGCCCGCCATAACGCGGATCGACATAGATCTGCTGTTCGCCATTGTAGCTGGTCTTGCGCCTGAAGTCGGAGCCCTCGCCACCCCAGTAACGCGCTTCCGGCCAGGCAGCGCCGCCGGCGTAGTACGGCGCCCATCTTTCATCCAGCAGCGGATGGGTGTCGAAATCGTCGTGGAAAGTCCGGTGCAGCGATACCGATGCGAACGATGCGGGGTTCGGCGCTTCGACGCGGCGGCAGCGCTCGCCGAGCATGGCGGTCGCAACCTGCAGCGTGAGTTTGGTCGTCGCGCCGGCGAGATCAGCCTGCCCGGACGCCGGGCCAGCGGCGAACAGGTAGCCGATCAAGACCAAAGAGCACAGCATCAATCTCTCGGTCCGCCGTTCGCTTCGCGACGACAGGAGATCATTCACTGACGATGTCCTCGATCTGGTGGTCTGCGGACGAACGGCGTGCATACCTCGTTTGAAGTACGTAGTTATACGAGGTGGATACTTAACGGCAAGGTAGCCCTGATGTCCAAGAATGGCGCGCGTTAGAGCGCCTGATGTCGATGGCGCCGAGCACGGGCTCGGCCTTTCGAACCATCGACCGTTCAATTTGTTTTCAGTTCTCCAAGGTTGAGAGACGGTTTCTTCAATATTGGTGCGTACGGACTTTCTCGACATGCTCGTCTATTATGTCACAGACGAACCGACGAAGTTGCCTGCAGTTCGTGCGATGTTCGAGCCGCAACACGCCGTGGTGCCCTGGTTGCTGGGCGGCGACGGCACCCGGATCAGGTCGCATGGCGTGCTGATGGTCGACGTCGACCTGCGGCAGATGCCGCGCGTCGATCGGCTCAGGTTCATATTGCAGGACCTCGCCGGCATTCCCGAAAAACTGTTCGTCGTTCACAATCTCTCGCGCTCGATGGTAGCGCAGGCCTATGCGCTCGGCGCGACCGCGGTCCTTTCACGCGCCAAGGAAGCCATTCCCAAGGTTGCGCAGATCGAAGCGGTTGAAGCGGCCGCAGAGGACAAAACTGCGGTTTCGGCATCGGAGATGGACGAGGGTGTGGCCGTCTTCGCCTCGATGTTTTCGAATGCGCGCCTTGGCAGGCCGGTGAAAGTTGCGGATGCGAAGCGTGCGACGTCGAAGATCATCCAGCGCGTCGGGCAGGATGGCCTTTCGGCATGGCTCGACGAGGTGCGCCGCTACCACGAGGGCACATTTCAGCATTGCCTGCTCGTCACCGGCGTCGCGGTCGGCTTCGCGCTCGATATTGGGTTCTCCGGCACAGATGTATCGCGGCTCGGAATGGCGGCGACCCTTCACGACATCGGCAAGGCGCGCATCCCGCTGTCGATTTTGGACAAGCCGGGACGCCTCGACCCCGACGAGGAGGAGATCATCAAGCGCCACCCCGCGATCGGATATGAACTGCTGAAGGGCATATCCGGCATCAGCTCGGAGATTCTGGACGGCGTGAGGCACCATCACGAATATCTCGATGGCTCGGGTTATCCGGATGGACTGAAGGCCTCGCAGATTTCCGATTTGGTCCGGTTGCTGACGATCTCGGACATCTTCGCTGCGCTCATCGAGTCGAGGTCATACCGTCCGCCAATGCCGAGGCCCGCCGCCTACCAGATCCTGTGCGGCATGGAGGGCAAGCTCGAAGGATCGCTGCTCAGGGCGTTCCGTAACGTCGCGCTCGGGCCGGGATGAGGCCGCGGGATGATCCCGCGCTGATCCGATTGAGATCGGGCATCTTAGGGGTGTGCTGCCAGACAGGGAACCGTCGCGAGAAACACCCCGCCAACTGAATTTATGGAACTTTTTCGCCTCGCCAGCGGTCCTGAGGCTCGTGCCGAAGCGGTTCCGCCCGGTCACCCAAGGGTTCGCCGTACCTTTACCGGTGCGGCGCTGTAGGGTACTCAGCGAGTATCGTATCCAAGTAGGCAGCTCAACGCCGGAACGATGCACGATGAAAGTGGAGTTAGTGTCGGCGCAGCGCAGAAGACATTCGTACCAAAGACATCCCAGGAGAACTCCGTGTTCTTCCGAGGGAAGAAGTCTCTCGTGATGGGCCGTCCGGCGAGCGCCGGTAATCGTCTTCTCACCGCGTTGCCGCCGGCAGACCTCGCGTTGCTCACGCCGCATCTCCAGAAGGTGTCGCTCGAACAGGACACCGTGGTGATACGAGCGGGAGATCGACGCCACCACGTTTACTTTCCCCATAGCGGGGCCATCTCCTTCATGCTCGGCCTTCCGAACGGAGAAACGATCGCAACCGCGGTAATCGGGCGCGAGGGAGCGATCGGCGCATTATCGGTGCTGGGGCCCTCTTTCTTGTCGTCCGTGACCGCGGTCGTGCGGGTAGGCGGCACCGCATCGCAAATCCCCGTGTCGCGGTTTCATGCAGCCTACATGAAAAGCGGCGCCATCAGACATGTGGTCGAGGCGCACACGAGGTCGATACTCATGCAGTTCCAGCACGTCTCAGCCTGCAACGGACTGCACTCGGTCGAGGCCCGCATGGCCCGGTGGCTGCTTCACCTGCACGATCGAACCGAGGGCAACAACGTCCTATCATTAACGCAAGGGACACTTTCGCAGTTGCTCGGGGTGCGACGAACGACCGTGACGCAGGTGATTGCCAAACTCCGCGCCCTAGGTGCCATCAGATCCGCTCGGCGGGGCCTAGTTGAAATCGACAGGGCGCGGCTCGAGGAAGCAACCTGCGAATGCTACGACATCATACGTAGTGCAACCGATCGGATCGTCCCGGATGAAGCCGTGGGGTCGCACCTGCATTTTGCGTCGACCGACAAACTCTACGGTGCATGATCGTTTTCGAGCTTACATAACTTCCTACAGACGGCCACGACGACGCTCAAGAAATCGCACCGTTTTCGAGGGAAGCGAATGACCGCCACAGCCCGACGCGCCGGGGCCTTGTGGCTGATGGTTCAGAGGAAAAGCTGGTGCTGCCAGACAGGATTGAACTGTCGACCTCTCCATTACCAATGGAGTGCTCTACCACTGAGCTACGGCAGCATGCCCGGTATTCAGGGAATCGGCCCTAAAGGCCCCTACAGGCGGCCGGTTCTTGCCACAAGGGCCTCTCTGGTGCAAGCGCGCGGGCAGGCTAGAAAAGCACCAAAATGGGGTAAAAATCGTTGCGATGATCAGGACCAAGGGCAAATGGGCAACTTCGGGCCTTGCTCCGGTTCCCGACCTTGCCTTGAGCGGCCGAATCCCGGCTTCCGCTACTTGCCGCGGCGGTTCGGGACGATGGCAGGCCGGGCGCGATTGCGGCATGGCTGATCGAAAGCGACTATCTTCGAATGGCGGCGTCGCTGATGCCGTCTTGAGCAAGACATATTCGGCGGACTGACGATGAAGGGTGATCACGGCAAGGGCGCAGGAAAGACGGCTGCGGATGTGAAGGATTCACGATCGCACCGGCTGAAGCTGGCGCTGCGCGAAAATCTCAAGCGGCGGAAGTCGCAGGCGCGCGGGCGCAGTGATCCCGGCGCATCTTCCGAAAACCCCAGTGCGTCCCTAGATGACGCCAGCGGAGAAAAGCCGGGCCAGTAGCGCAGAGGGGAATCCCCCGATCGCTCGCCGGGCGGCCTGACAGTTCTTTGCACAGTTCTTGTTTCTGTGGGTGGCGATCATGAGTGCAGACATCACGGCCGGTCCGGCGACCGGCGCGGCTTCCACCGCGTTTCCCCGTTACGAACAGACATTCCCGGCGCTCACCGATCACGAAATCGCCCGCATGCGCCGATTCGGGGAGCTTCGGACCTACAGGGATGGCGAAACCCTGTTCGAGACCGGCAAGGTAGGCCCCGGCATGTTCGTGGTGCTGTCGGGCACGGTCGCGATCACCCAGCGCGATGGCCTCGGCCATATCACGCCGGTCATCGACCAGGGCCCGGGACAGTTTCTGGCCGAGATCGGACAACTTTCCGGGCGCGTCGCGCTGGTCGACGGCCACGCCGAAGGTGACGTCGAAACACTGCTGATCCCGCCGGACCAGTTGCGCGCGCTTTTGGTCGCGGAAGCCGAACTCGGCGAGCGCATCATGCGCGCGCTGATCCTGCGCCGGGTCAGCCTGATCCAGGGCGGCGTCGGCGGGCCGGTGCTGATCGGCCCGTCCTCCCTCGGCGACACCGCGCGGCTGCAGAATTTTCTGGCGCGCAACGGCCAGCCGCACCACGTGCTCGATCCCGCGACCGACAAGGACGCAGCCGATCTCGTCGCGCGCTATGCTACCTCGCGCGCCGATCTGCCGCTGGCGGTTTGTCCTGACGGTACCGTGCTGCGCAATCCGTCGGAGACGGAGCTGGCGCTGGCGGTTGGCATGATCACAAACCGTGCGCATGAGAGGCTCTATGATGTGGCGGTGGTCGGCGGCGGTCCCGCCGGTCTCGCCACCGCGGTTTATGCCGCCTCCGAAGGATTGTCGGTGGCGGTATTCGACGCGCGGGCGTTCGGCGGCCAGGCCGGCGCCAGCGCGCGCATCGAAAACTATCTGGGCTTTCCGACCGGTATCTCGGGGCAGGCGCTCGCGGGGCGCGCCTACAATCAGGCGCAGAAATTCGGCGCCGAGATGCTTATCCCGGTTTCGATCCGGTCGCTGGATTGCTCGCAGCGCGACGGCGTGTTCGCGCTGGCCACCGAATGCGGGCAGTCGCTGCGCGCCAAATCCATCGTGGTGGCGAGCGGGGCGCGCTACCGGCGGCCGGAGATCGAAAATCTCGAAGCGTTCGAAGGCCGCGGCGTCTGGTACTGGGCCTCGCCGATCGAGGCCAAGCTGTGCGTAGGCCAGGACGTCGTGTTGGTCGGCGGCGGCAATTCCGCCGGCCAGGCCGCGGTGTTCCTCTCCGGGCATGCGCGCAAGGTCTACATGATCATCCGCGGCGGTGGGCTGGGCGCCAGCATGTCGCGCTATCTGATCGAGCGGATCGAGGCGGCGCCCAACATCGAACTGGTCTTCAACGCCGAGGTGATTGCGGTAGAAGGCGGCGGCGACGGATCGCTCGAACGCGTGCGCTGGAAGAGCCGGCTGGCGCCCGAACAGCACAGTTTTGATGTGCGTAACCTTTTTCTGTTCGTCGGCGCCGACCCGGCGACCCATTGGCTGGACGGCTGCGGCGTCACGCTCGACCGTGCGGGCTTTGTGGTGACGGGGGCGCAGTCCGAGCATAATCTCGGCCGCCCGGTGCCGCCCCTGGAAACCTCGGTGCCCGGCGTGTTCGCGGTCGGCGACGTGCGCTCCGGCTCGGTCAAACGCGTCGGCGGCGCGATCGGTGAGGGTGCGCAGGTGGTGGCCGCGCTGCATGGCTATCTCGCCGACGCCATGAAGCCATCGCTATGATACGGCGTGGCTGCCGTCGTTTGTGACGGCAGTGCAAATATTTCGTGCATCATACAACTTTCGTTGATGTGCTTTCATTCACGCACATGCCTGCCTTGCCGAAGGCCGCACGCGATGCGTGTGGAAATTCTTCGCGCCGCGTCGTAACGTTTAGAAGATTTCCAACGAAGGGGGCGCGTCATGATTTTAGGTATGAGTTTGGCGACATTCGTTCTCGTGCACGTCATCATCAGCCTGATCGCCATCGTCGCGGGAATCATCGTGATGTTCGGAATGCTCGGCTCGAAGCGGATGCCGGGCCTGACCGCGATCTTCCTGGTGTTCACGATCCTGACCAGCGCGTCAGGATTTCCGATTCCGCCTCTCTTGTCCGAGAAGCTGTTGCCGTCGCATATGATCGGCATTCTCTCGCTGGTGCTGCTGGCGATCGCCTGTTTTGCGCTTTACGGCATGAAGCTTAACGGTGCCTGGCGCTGGATCTACGCGCTGACCGCGCTGGTCTCGCTCTACCTCAACGTATTCGTGCTGGTGATCCAGTCCTTCCTCAAAGTGCCGGCGCTGCATGCGCTGGCGCCGAGCGTGCCACCGGCCGAGCCACCGTTCGCCATCGTCCAGGGCATCGTGCTGGTCTTCTTCGTCGTCGTGATCATCGGCGTGCTCAGGCGATACCAGCCGACGCCGACATAGGCTGGCCTCTGGTATCTGCCGAGGTAAATCCGCACATCGCAATCAGCCACATCAGCTTCCGGGGCCACGCAATGACGCGTGCCCCGGGATGACGGCGTAACCAGAGGAGAATTCATAATGCCCACCATCACTACCAAAGACGGCGTCGAGATCTTCTACAAGGATTGGGGCAAGGGTCAGCCCATCGTGTTCAGCCACGGCTGGCCGCTGTCGGCGGACGATTGGGACGCGCAGATGCTGTTCTTCCTGAACAACGGTTTTCGGGTGATCGCCCATGACCGGCGCGGCCACGGCCGCTCCAGCCAGGTGGCCGACGGTCACGACATGGATCACTACGCCGACGACCTTGCGGCGCTGACGGCGCATCTCGATCTCAAAGGCGCCGTTCACATCGGCCATTCCACCGGTGGCGGCGAGGTGGTGCATTACATCGCCCGCCACGGCGAGAGCCGGGTCGCGAAGGCGGCAATCCTCAGCGCCGTGCCGCCGCTGATGGTGCAGACGCCGGCCAACCCGGGCGGACTGCCCAAGGAAGTGTTTGACGGGTTTCAGGCGCAGCTCGCCGCGAGCCGCACGAACTTCTATCGCGATATCGCGGCCGGTCCGTTCTACGGCTACAACCGGCCGGGCGCCAAGCCGTCGGAAGCCGTCATCGAGAACTGGTGGCGCCAGGGCATGATGGGTGGTGCGAAAGCGCATTACGACGGCATCGTCGCCTTCTCGCAGACCGATTTCACCGAGGACCTCAAGAAGATCAATGTGCCGGTCTTGGTGATGCACGGCGACGACGACCAGATAGTTCCTTACGAAGACTCCGCGCCGCTGTCGGCGAAGCTTCTGAAGAACGGCACGCTGAAGACCTACAAGGGTTTTCCGCACGGCATGCCGACCACGGAAGCCGCGACGATCAACGCCGATTTGCTGGCGTTTATCAGGTCGTGAAGCTTGGTCATTCCGGGATGCGCCTCTTGGCGCAGGCCCGGAATCCATTGGGCCGCAAGCGCTAGAGGAGAAATGGGTTCCGGGCTCGCGCTTCGCGCGCCCCGGAATGACGACGGCTGATTTGCCCACCCCATCAAATCGCCGCAAATATCGCTGCTTCTGCTGCGGGACGCACCCGATCATAAATTGTGCACAGCAGAGGGCATGGCATGGACCGCATTCGTATTGTCGGCGGCAGCAAGCTCAACGGCACCATCGCGATTTCGGGCGCGAAGAACGCGGCCCTGCCGCTGATGATCGCGGCGCTACTGACCGAGGAAACGCTCATCCTCGACAACGTGCCGCGGCTTGCCGACGTCGCGCAGTTGCAGCGCATCCTCGGCAACCATGGCGTCGACATCATGTCGGCGGGCAAGCGGCAGGGCGACGGCCAATATCAGGGCCAGACCCTGCACATCTCCGCCGCCAACATCATCGACACGACGGCGCCTTACGAGCTCGTGTCGCGGATGCGTGCCAGCTTCTGGGTGATCGCGCCGCTGTTGGCGCGCATGCATGAAGCGAAAGTCTCGCTGCCGGGCGGCTGCGCCATCGGCACCCGGCCGGTCGATCTCCTGATCATGGCGCTGGAGAAGCTCGGCGCCGAGCTGACAATCGACGGCGGCTATGTGGTGGCGAAAGCGCCCGGCGGCCTGCGCGGGGCTGCGATCGATTTTCCCAAGGTGACGGTGAGCGGCACCCATGTCGCGCTGATGGCGGCAACGCTCGCCAAGGGCACGACTGTTATCAGCAACGCCGCCTGCGAGCCCGAAATCACCGACGTCGCCGACTGCCTGAACAAGATGGGCGCGCGCATCAGTGGCGCGGGCACGCCTCGCATCACAGTCGAGGGCGTCGAGACGCTGCACGGCGCCCGCCACACGGTGCTGCCTGACCGGATCGAGGCCGGCACCTATGCGATGGCGGTCGCCATGACCGGCGGCGACGTACAGCTTTCCGGCGCCCGCCCCGAACTGTTGCAGTCGGCGCTCGACGTGTTGGAGCAGGCCGGCGCCAACATCACCGTCAACAATGACGGCATTCGTGTCGCCAGAAACGGTGCCCCGATAAAGCCGGTGACAGTGTCGACCGCGCCGTTCCCGGGTTTTCCGACCGACCTGCAGGCGCAATTGATGGCGCTGATGGCCTGCGCCGGCGGTTCCTCGCAGATCACCGAGACGATCTTCGAGAACCGCTTCATGCATGTGCAGGAACTGGCGCGGTTCGGTGCGCGGATATCGCTGGATGGCGAGACCGCGACCATCGACGGCATCGCAAAGCTGCGCGGCGCGCCTGTCATGGCGACCGATTTGCGGGCGTCAGTTTCGCTGGTTATCGCAGGCCTTGCCGCCGAGGGCGAAACCATGGTCAACCGCATCTATCACCTCGACCGTGGATTCGAGCGGCTGGAGGAAAAACTTTCGGCCTGCGGCGCGTTGATCCAGCGCATCAGCGATTAGGGGGCTATTGAGGATTCTATGCCGGCGGACCCGCTCAAACTGATTGCGCTCGACGCCGACGATCTCGCTGTTATATCGGCCCATGTGCAGGACGCCCGCGTTTTGGCCTCCGATATCGTCTGGCGGCAGGGCGAAAAGCGGCTGGTGGTCGGCATGAGCCGGCTGGACTGGGAGCAGACGCTGTCAGGCGGAACCGAACCGCGCCGCTCGATCGCGGCACTGCGCTTCGACCGTGTGCTGGCCTGCAAGTCGCGCAACATCGATCTGCAGCGGCGTGAAGCGACGCTGGAACTGGTCGGGATCGAATTCCACCCGGGCGAGGCCCCCAGCGGCAGCGCGCTTCTCCTGTTCAGCCATGGCGAGGCGCTGCGGCTGGACCTCGAGTGCCTGGAATGCGAGCTGACCGACCTCGGCACCGACGATCTCGGCACCAGCGATCTGGCGATAGCGCCGCTGGGGCCGGAGGGGTAGGGGTATCCCCTCTATCGTCGTCCCTGCGTTCGCAGGGACGACGTGGAGGGTTGACGGCCCTTGGCCGCCGCGCCATTGAGCAGGGGCCTCCGACGTCTCTCAGAAAGCCGCCATGCCCGTTCGCCTGGATATCAGCAGCGCCGATTTCGATCCGAAATTCAAGCAATTCCTCGCCGCCAAGCGCGAGGTGTCGGCCGACGTCGAGCGCGCTACGAGGGCCATCGTCGACGATGTGGCCGCGCGCGGCGACGCCGCCCTGATCGAGGCGACCAGGAAATTCGACCGGCTCGAGCTTGCGGCCTCGGGCCTGCGCGTGACCGCGGCCGAGATCGACGCCGCCGTGAAGGCCTGCGATGCCGCGACCGTCGACGCGCTGAAATTCGCCCGCGACCGGATCGAGGCCTTCCACCAGCGGCAGTTGCCGAGGAACGAGCGTTTCACCGATCCGCTCGGCGTCGAGCTCGGCTGGCGCTGGAGCGCGGTCGATGCGGTCGGCCTCTACGTGCCCGGCGGCACGGCGGCCTATCCGTCTTCGGTTTTGATGAACGCGGTGCCGGCCAAGGTCGCCGGCGTGCCGCGCGTCGTCATGGTGGTGCCGTCGCCGGACGGCAAGCTCAATCCGCTGGTGCTGGCGGCCGCCCATCTCGGCGGCGTCTCCGAAATCTATCGCGTCGGTGGCGCCCAGGCGGTGGCGGCGCTGGCCTATGGCACGGCGACGATTGCGCCGGTGGCCAAGATCGTCGGCCCTGGCAACGCCTATGTCGCCGCCGCCAAGCGGCAGGTGTTCGGCAAGGTCGGCATCGACATGATCGCGGGTCCTTCGGAAGTGCTCGTCATCGCCGACGCGACCTCCAATGCCGGCTGGATCGCCGCCGATCTGCTGGCGCAGGCCGAGCATGACGCCAGCGCGCAGTCGATTCTGATCACCGACAGCGCAGACCTGGCCACCGAGGTCGAGCGCGCGGTGGAGTCGCAACTCGCGACGCTGCCGCGCGCCGAGATCGCGCGGGCCTCGTGGAACGATTTCGGCGCCATCATCATGGTGAAAGAGCTCGACGAAGCGGTCGAGCTGGCGAACGCGATCGCGGCCGAACATCTGGAGATCATGACCGCGGATGCGGAAGCGCTCTCGGCAAAGGTCCGCAACGCCGGCGCGATCTTCCTCGGCGCCCACACACCGGAAGCGATCGGCGACTATGTCGGCGGCTCCAATCACGTGCTGCCGACCGCGCGCTCGGCGCGGTTTTCGTCGGGGCTCGGCGTGCTAGACTTCATGAAGCGCACTTCGATTCTCAAATGCGGGCCGGACCAGTTGCGTGCGCTGGGGCCCGCCGCGATGACCTTGGGCAAGGCCGAGGGTTTGGATGCCCATTCACGCTCCGTCGGATTGCGCCTCAATTTGCCATGAACAAGCCGCCACCAGACGATGACCAGCACAATCGCATCGTCGCGGTGACGCTCGACGAGGAATCGATCGGGCGTTCCGGCCCCGATATCGAGCATGAGCGGGCGATTGCGATCTACGACCTGATCGAGCAGAACCTGTTCGCGCCGGAAGGCGCGGTGCAGGGGCCGTATACGCTGCACATCGCCATTACCGGCAACCGCCTGATGTTCGACATCCGCCACGAGGACGGCACGCCCCTGGTGGCGCATTTGCTGTCGCTGACGCCGTTCCGGCGGATCGTGAAGGACTATTTCATGATCTGCGACAGCTACTATCAGGCGATCCGCACCGCCACGCCTGACAAGATCGAGGCGATCGACATGGGCCGCCGCGGCATCCATGACGAAGGCTCGCGCACGCTGCAGGAGCGGCTGAAAGGCAAGGTCCGCGTCGATTTCGAAACCGCGCGCCGCCTGTTCACGCTGATCTGCGTGCTGCACTGGAAGGGGCAGGACGCATGACGCCGACCCAAAGGACCGCGTTAGCGCAAAGTGCGCAGCGGTTTTCGGATCACGCCATGCGAGAAGCCTGACCGCATGGAGGCGCCGCCCCGCGCGCGCAATCCGCAGGCCGTGCTGTTCGCATGCGGGCTGAACAGCGTGCGCTCGCCGATGGCGGCGAGCCTGCTGCAGCAGATGTTTCCGCAAGGACTCTATGTGAAATCCGCCGGGGTCAAAAAGGGCGAGCTCGATCCGTTCGCGGTCGCCGTGATGGCCGAGCTCGGCCAGGATATTTCCGGCCACAAGCCGACGACGTTCGAGGAGCTCGAGGATTGGGAAGGGCTCAATTTCGACCTCATCATCACGCTGTCGCCGGAAGCCCACCACAAGGCGCTGGAGCTGACGCGCACGCATGCCGCCGACGTCGAATACTGGCCGACGCCGGACCCGACCGACGCGGAAGGCAACCGCGAGCAAAAGCTCGCCGCCTATCGCGACGTCTGCGACGGGCTCATGATGCGCATCCGCCGCCGGTTCTCCAAGGCGGGCGCGGCGAGCGGGTAGCCGTCCCGGAGGCGAACCGCCGGCCGGCGTTCCCCGGACGCTGCGCGACACGAAGTGTTGGGCTGCTGATCCGGGGTCCATCTCAGCCATAGGTCCCGGCTCTGCCTCGCGTCACTGCGTGCCGCGCCGCGTCCGGGACACGAGACGGCGAGCGGGTAAAGCTCTCGCCGTCGTTCCTGCGAAAGCAGGAACCCATACCCCGCAGCCAAGGGATTTGAGGAAGTGCCAATCGCCACTGTCATTCCCATGATAACCGCCTGTGGTTATGGGTCCCTGCGTTCGCAGGGACGACGGAAGAACCAAAGTCCTTACAACCACTTGTTCCCCGGTTGTGGAATGGAGTGCCTTCCGATAGGTTCCGCGCGCGATCCATCCGAATCCTTATCTCCCCGACACATCCAGCATGCTTGGCCGTCCCAAACTCGTTCTTGCTTCCGGTTCGCCGCGGCGGCTCAGCCTGCTCAACCAGGCTGGCATCGAGCCCGACGCTCTGCGCCCGGCCGATGTCGACGAGACCCCGAAGCGGGGCGAGCTGCCGCGCGCCTGCGCCAATCGGCTGGCGCGGGCCAAGGCCGACGCAGCGCTGAAATCCGTTCACCTCGACGACGAGCTGCGCGGCGCCTTCATCCTGGCCGCCGATACCGTGGTTGCGGTCGGCCGCCGTATTCTGCCGAAGGCCAATCTGGTGGATGAGGCCGCGCAGTGCCTGCGGCTGCTCTCGGGGCGCAATCATCGCGTCTACACCGCGATCTGCCTGGTGACGCCGAAGGAGGCGTTCCGCCAGCGCCTGATCGAAACCCGCGTGCGCTTCAAGCGTTTGAGCGAGGATGACATCCAGGCCTATATCGGCTCCGGCGAATGGCGCGGCAAAGCCGGCGGCTATGCCGTGCAGGGCATCGCCGGCTCCTTCGTGGTCAAGATGGTCGGCTCTTACAGCAACGTCGTTGGCCTCCCTCTCTACGAATCGGTCACGCTGCTCGGCGGGGAGGGCTTTCCGATCCGCTTCGGCTGGCTCAATGCCAGTTGACGGCCCCAAGGACGGCCCGAAGGATACCGGCGCGCCCAAGCCGCCGCGGAAACCTTGCCCGGTCTGCGGCAAGCCGGCCGATCCGGCCACGCTGCCGTTCTGTTCCAAACGCTGCCGCGACGTCGACCTGAACCGCTGGCTCTCCGGCCGCTACGTCATCCCCGGTCGCCCCACCGACCCCGAAGACGCCGAATAATGGTGATTCGCCAAATGTTTGGGGATGAGCCCGAAGCGGGGCTCGCCGCGCCGAAGCCGCAGGCGAAGGCGGGCCGCGCCCAGCGAAGCCTTTGGCGAAGCTGGGTGGACACGGCCGCCCGACCTCTCTATAAACCGCCCGCTCGGTGCGGCCTTCTAAGCCCTCGGGTATGCCCAGGTAGCTCAGTTGGTAGAGCATGCGACTGAAAATCGCAGTGTCGGTGGTTCGATCCCGCCCCTGGGCACCAAAATTCTCCTAAGGTCTTGTCGATCCTCAGAGTGGTATCCGGGCGAGCTTCCGCGCGAGCTGTTCGCGCAACCCGTTGCGGACGTTCTCAGCGAACGTTTATCACCGGGCATTCGCTCCGATGGGGTCAAGTAACCCGAAGCGGCCTCGTCAGCCGCTCGATGCGGCGGTGAAAACCGCCAGTTGAGCGTCGAAAGCACGCTTATATGCGGGCCGCGCTTCGCCGCGGGCGACATAGTCGGAAAGGTTCGGATATTCATCCAGTATGCCCGAAGATTTCAACCTGAGCAGCACCGACACCATCATCAGATCGCCCGCGCTGAACGCGCTATCGAGCCAGTCGGCGTCGCTCAGGCGAGCGGAAAGTTGTTTCAACCGATCGCGGACGCGGTTCTCGACCAGAGGCAGACGCTCCTTAGACCAGGGCTTGTCGCCCTCCAGCAACCTGGCGGTTACGAGTTCGAGGATCGGCGGTTCCACCGTGTTGACCGCGGCAAACATCCATGTGATCGCGCGCGCCCGCGCATTGGCATCGTCCCGCAGCAGGCCCGCATGGCGCTCGGCGATATGGAACACGATCGACCCTGTCTCGAACAGGGCGAGATCGCCTTCCTCATAGGTCGGAATCTGTCCGAAAGGATGAAGCGCGAGATGCGCGGGTTCCTTCATCGCTTCGAAGGAAACAAGGCGAACGTCGTAAGGCTGGCCCACTTCTTCAAGCGCCCAGCGAACGCGCATGTCACGCGCCAGACCCTTGCCGCGGTCGGGCGACCGTTCAAAGGCCGTGATGGTGGGGATCATTGGCAGGCTCCGGCTGATCGCATGACGCTGTCGAGATTGATGAGCGTGATTGCGACGATCTTTCTCATGGTTGGATATTCCGTTCTTGCGGTTTGCATCCAGAGGACGAACGACCGGCGCGGCTCCCGACAACTTGCCTCGCTTTCTTTGTTCATGGGATTTCGCGGCCGCCACCGGCGAACGACCTGAAACCCTTCCGCCAGCGAAGGCGTGAAGCAGATGCAGCAGGCCCGGATGAGCCAACGGGTCGCGCGAATGCGCGCCCGATGACAGGCTCCGCGATGTCCGGGAGTTTTCATTGATATCCCCATCCCCGCATGTCGCTTCGCTCATGAGGGCTACTTGCTGATGGTTCCAAGGTTGTGCGCGATCGAGATGTGCACGCTGGGTGGCACCAGAGCACAAGCTCAGCGTCGGCAACCGGACATTGCATCACAATGCCTCGATCGCGCAAAAGGGTCACAATAGCGCCCGGTCGATGGCCTACAGCGGCGAACCTACCTTGGCGCGATCCAGCGGTCCCTTGTTCTCGGCCGAAATACCGCGAGAAGGACAACGCGCCGATTCCGCGATAGCGGAGCGACGCGGCGCCTAGTTCATGCCGGCGCGAGCCGGGTGCAACATCTGCCACATGTGCAGGCCGGCGTCGCTGGCCGCCCGACCTGCTGAGCAAAAGAGCAGGAGGCTCTCATGTCCACAGCGTTCCGCGTGGTTCTCGAAGGCTCTCAGGAAGTCCCCCCGAACAACTCGACTGCAAGCGGTCTCGGCACTGTTATCTTTGACAGCACGGAAATTGCCGCGAGCTATACGTTTCAGATCGAGGGCGTCGATTATGGCCCGATTACGGGCGGTCCCGCCCAGACGCCGTCGACCGACGACGACGTCATCTCCACGCATTTTCACAATGAAGTGCGAGGAGCAAACGGGCCCGTTGTCTTCGGGCAGATCAACCCGGCACAGGACGAAGATGATCTCAACATCGCCCTGAATGTGGATGGCTCCTGGACGGTAAGCGGTCGATGGGAGACGACGGACCCCGCCAGCGTTTCAATCACTGACTTCGCCGACGAATTCGGCTCAGCTCCGGTGGGATCGGAGATCCCGATCTATTTCAACGTCCACACGAATCAATTTCAGGGAGGCGAGATCCGGGGTCAGTTGATCGCAATCGCAGACGACAACGACAACGTCGTCGTCGGAACGCCGGGCGACGATTTTCTTCCCGGGCTCGGCGGCAATGACATCATCCGTGGCCTCGCCGGAAACGACAGGCTTGAAGGCGGCGACGGCGACGACATTATCAGGGGCGGCCAGGGAAACGACGATATCAATACAGGCGCTGGCAATGACCTGGTTTTCGGCGGCCGCGGCAACGATACCGTCGGCGGTATGGCCGGAGCGGATACAGTCTTCGGCGGTGCCGGCGATGATTCCATCGTCTGGAACGACCCTACCGGCGACGTCGTGTTTGGGGACGCCGGGAATGATACGCTGCGCGGCGGCGACGTTGCCGCCGACACGATCTTTGGTGGTAACGGTGACGACCTCATCCGGGCGGTCGCCAACCAGCAGTTGGCGGATCACGCACCCGACCGTCTCTTCGGAGACCGCGGGAATGACACCATCTTCGGCGGCAATGCTGGTGATACGATCGAAGGCGGCGCCGGCGACGACAACCTCGCCGGTTTCGGTGGGGCCGATCAGTTTATCTTTCGCGAGTCTGGAGGCAATGATACCATCACCGACTTCGACGTAACGCAGGACGTCGCAGTGTTGGAAGGCTTTGGAGCCGACTTCAACCCGCTGGACAATCTGAGCGCTGGAGCTTCGGGTACCACCCTTGATCTCGGCGGGGGCGATCAGGTGCTGTTCTTGGGCCTTCTTCCGAACGAGTTGAACGCCGCGAATTTCCTCGTGACCGCTTGAGGTGGCGCGGGCGGGCCGGATCTACGGCCCGCCCTCAGTTCCCTCTTGGCGATTGCCGTCGTCTCGCACAATTCCCGATTTCGACGTCGAGCTCAACGAGGGCCAAGATGGTGTGCCCAGCGTGACGCCCTCTCACTTCTGCTCTTGCGCGCGCATCTCTTCCGCGAATGGCCGCAGCGCTTGGTTCATGTCGTCGAGACGCTTCTGCCATTCTGCGCCGGGCATGAACGCGAGAACGGGGGCGTCGCCGGGTGAGCTCTTGATGTATTCAGGATCGCGCAAGCCGTCCGCAATCGCAGCTTCAAGCTTTCTGGCGACGTCGTCTGGAACGGCCTTCGGTACGGCGAAGCCGCGTTCTGCGGTCATCGTGACCGGGATGCCTGCTTCCTCTGCCGTCGGAACGTCGGGGAGTGACGGAGAACGCTGCTTCGACAGAATTGCAATCGCGCGGAGCTGTCCCTTGTTGGAGCCGTGCAGCTCGGGAATTTCGCTGAGGCTGACAATTCCAACCTGCAAATGGCCGCCCAAAAGATCGGTCCTTTGCGCGGCCGTTCCGCGATAGGAGATTTCGTTGGGCTCGACGCTGGCAGCGTTCGCCAACATGCGAATCGCCAGATGTCCGTTCGTGCCCGCACCATTATGGCCGAACGTTACCGAACCCGGCTTGCTGCGCAGCGCAGCCAGAACGCCCGCAACGCTTGCAAGCTTGCTTTCTGAGGGCACTACGATCACGCTGGGATCGTCGACCACGCGCGCGACCAGACGGATTTCATCCATGCTGTACTGGGTCTTTCGCGTCATCGGAATGAAGTTATAGCCTGGCACATTGACCACGCCCATCGCGTAAGCATCCGGCGCGGCGCGGGCAATCGTGGCAAACGCGATCTCTCCGCCGGCACCAGGCTTGTTCAGCACAACAAACTTGGCCTTGCCGCCCAATCTCTGCTCGACGAACGGCAGCAGCTTGCGCGCCATGACGTCGGTTCCGCCACCGGGAGCAAAACCGATGACAACTTCGATCGGCTTGTCGTCCGGCCATCCCGCCCAAGCTGGCCCGCAAGCTACGACCCCAAATGCTGCTGCAACCAGCGCGACGACCCTAACATGCATGACATTCCACCCTTTTCTTGTTGTTGGAATTGCCCCGCCGCCTTACGCAGCGCGACCGACGATCTACGTGTGTCGCTTGTATCTGTTCGGCTTGGCGACGAACAGCGAACAGCAAGCATAGCCGCATGAGCGAGGCGGCCATCCGGCTTTTGGTTTGTGCCGATCCCTTATCGAGCCTGTCATCACTGCGCGAGCGCAATTGCGCTCGTCGCGGGGCATGCGTTCGCGCGGACCCGTAACCTCATGCGGGCCTACTTGCTGCATGCGTTGGAAGATCGCATTCACAGCCAACCCTGCGGAAGCAAATGTTGTGGTGTTTGGATGCCGGCGCCCGGTCACAAGCTTTTTATTCCTCGTTACCACCTGCACCGCTTCTAAGTTGGAGTTGGGATCTTAGATTCGGATGAAATGATTTTCATCATCTCATGGTGGAACTGCTCTCTAATCAAGGTTTGGAGTGAACATGGGTGAAGTTATTCGATTTGTCCCGAAGTCTGAGCGCGAGCGAGCGCGCTTAATTCGAGAAGCCCGCGCGACATATGACAGCATCTTCCCGCCGGCTGAACCGGTCAGCGAGCAGCAGGGCAAGGCACCGATCGGTCATTCGGTCGCCGGCGTCAATCGTGGCGATAGGAGTCTCCTGTCGTGATCAAGATCATCGCCGTGCTATGCAGTCTCTCCTCTCCGACAAACTGCCACGAGCAGACCGTCACCACTTCGGACTTCGTCGCCTTGTCGGTGCGGTCCTGCCTGATGGGCGCGCCGCAGCTCGCCGAGTGGATGAAGCAGCATCCGGCCGAGCGCCTGGCGGCATGGCGCTGCGTGATTGGCAAACAGGATGGCAGGGGAGCTTAGGGAGAAATTACAAATTCCGGTGACAGTGCACCAAACGTTCCCTTTTGATTTAGTGCACTATCCGGCCATACACACGCGCTTAGCGCCTCGGCGTCTTAGCCCGCCTGTGCCGAGAGTCCTGGAAGGGCGTAGAGCCAGCCCAGCAGCGTCGCGACCGACAGCAGCGTCGTGATCGAAACCGTGGCTGCGACCAGCGGTTCCTCCACCTTGTACTCGCCTGCCAGGATATACACCGTCTTGGCGGTCGGCACGGCGGCACAGATGACAGCGGCGATCGTGTAGAGCGGATTGAGGCCTGACGCCACACACATGCCGTAGACGATTAACGGCATGATCATGAGCTTTACGGCCGCGAGCACGATGGACGCTCTGAGGTTCGAGCGTATTCCTTCAACCGAGAGGCCGAGCCCTATGGCGAAGAGAGCGCACGGCGTGAGCGCGGCCGCGAAGATGTTCATATAGGCCGCGAGCGGGGCCGGAATCGGCAGGCCTGTGATCGCCCACGCCAGACCGATCAGGGTTGATAGCACCATCGGATTGAGCACGATCTGCTTCACAAGGACGACGGAGCGTGCCGCTTTCCCGGGCGCGCCGCGTCTCTCGCTTTCCAGGAGGATGACAGTCACGGGGAACATCACCCCCGCCACGAACACGGTTGCGATGGCGGCGGGCAGAACGGCAGGCTGCCCGTAGATGGAGTGCAGGATCGGCAGCGCCACGAATCCGGTATTGGTCATCGCCGCCGTCATTCCATGGATCGTACTACTGGCGACGTCGCGCCCCCACCCCACGCGAACTGCCAGAAAGACCAGCGCGAAACACAGGATGGAGCCACCGCCAAATGCCAGCAGAAAGCGCCATTCCAGAAGATTACGTACCGACTCCTGCGCGATGGTGACGAACAGCAGCGCCGGCATCGCGACGTTGTAGGCGAAATGCACGAGCCCGTCGGCCAGCGACCGCGATATGTAGCCAAGCCAACCCGCCAGCCAGCCTGTGACGATAATCGCAAACACAGGAAGGACCAGATCGGCGACTTCCATCTTGGTCTCCCCTTGCAGCGCCGCTCTGATCAGGCGCGTTGTGAGCACAGCCTAGCATATTGCGCTGAGCGTGGTTGCTGGTGGCGCACGCTGACTGACCATCGCCGATTCGGTATCTATGACGACGGTTCAGCGTCTTGCACCAACTTTGTGCACGACCGATTCAGTGGGGCTCGTGTCGGCTGTCGGCGCATAGCGGCCATATCTAGCGAGCCATGCACCGCTGGTCCGATGGGAACTCGTCGGAAAAACATCAAGAGAGTATGGGAAAGGGAAAGTGAATTACCCTGGGCCAGGGTTATTTCTTCGGCAAGCCCGCCGTTGGGCGAACTCTTGCTGCAAGGCCTTGCCGAGAGCAAGCCGTGGCTTAGCAGGCCTACCGACTTGCCTTGCCGAGCATGAGCTCAACCGTGTGCCTCGCAATCTTCCGAAGCTGGGCCTCATCGCCAAAAGCGCGTTCGAGCACGGCCAATCCGCGCGTCACGGTGACGATGTGTAGAGCCGCGGACTCGGGGTCGCCGTTGAACTCGCCTCGCTTGATGCCCTCTGACAAGGCTTCCTGAACCAGGTCGGTGATGCGCGTCACCAGATCCGCGAAGGTTTTACGCGCGTTCTCATCCAGCCCTTCGCCTTCGACCGACGCCAACTCCATCAGTCCTCGCGTGGTGGGGCATCCGCGGGGCGGCGAGCCAGAACGAAAGTTTTCTATGGTTAGATCGAAAAATGCCGTGAGGCGCTTTCGCAAGGCCCCGGAGCCGAGCGCCTTTTCGACAGTGCCGAGATATTCGCTCGCATAGCGCTCGTAGGCGCAGAGAAACAGCGCTGCCTTGCTGCCGAAGGCATTGTAGAGACTGCCGCGCTGGACGCCGGCGTCACGCGCAATGTCTGACAGCGACGTGCCGCGCACCCCCTTGCGCCAGAATTGATCGAACGCGATGCGCAGGACGTCGTCGTGGTCGAACTCTCGCGGTCTCATGTTTGCCTCCCCGCATCCCATCGGTTCGATGCCGCTACCTGACGAGCGTCAAAAAATATTTGACACGACGTCAAGAACGTGGTTTTGAACGCTATGTTAAAAACGTGTCGGGCTGGATAGCTCATTTCGTGGTGGCCCGCCACTTGCGGGAGCCGCTGCTGTGGTGCGCATCCGCGTGACGCTTTCTGAAAGGATCCGCGATGCCGCTCATTCACATCTCACTGCGCGCGGGAAAGCCGGAAGCCTACCGGCAGGCGATCTTCGACAGCCTTTACCGCGCGATGCGCGAAACGCTCGACGTGCCTGAAGATGACCAGTTCATGACCATCACCGAGCACGACGCGGCGAACTTCCGCTACGGCGATGCCTATGGCGTCGCGCGGAGCGATGATGTCGTGTTCATCCAGATCACCGTGTTCAACACCCGCACTCCGGAACAGAAGAAAGAGCTGTTCCGGCGCACGGCGGGGTTGCTCGCCGAAAGCCCCGGCATCCGGCCGGAGAACGTGTTTGTGAACGTTCTCGAGGCCGCGAAAGAGAATTGGTCGGTCGGACACGGCCTCGCGCAATTCGCGTGATCCGGAACTCAGTTCCATATCTCGCGTTGCGCTGCGGGGCATTCGGAGAAAATGCGAAATGGCGAAGAAAGCGAAGAAGTCGCTGCGCGGACGCAATCAGGATCGTGCGCGCGTGGCCGGCGGGCAGAGTTACGAGGTACGGTACATCGCAAAGAAAACCCGCAAGTCGGCCTCGGCCGTGAAGAAGGCTGTCAAGAAGGTCGGCAGCAGCCGCAAGCGGGTGGTGAAGGCGGACGCACACCCTCTCGCTGTTTGATAGTTGAATCGGAAACCAGGAGCAGCGGACCTAAATCCCGAACACGCCGAAGATCGCGCCGGAGATCGCCGCGATGACGCTGTCAGCGCGTGTCGCCGTCCTGAGCGGCAGCGTCACATTCGCGGACGCTGCACCTCATGCTGGCGCGAGCGCCAGCAGCGCCGGTCACGCCGCCAGCGCATCCGGATTGACCTCACCCTTGGCGATATCGGTGAGTAGCGCATCGATCTCTTTCTCTTCCATCAGGCTCTCGTGCAGCGTCGCCTGGTCGTTGCGCAATTCCAACTGACCGGCCAGCGCGGCGGCCGAGCCGTAGGCGGCGATTTCATAGTGCTCGAGCTTCTGGGCGGATGCGATCAGGCCGGCATCGCGAAGATCATCGCCCTCCAGCATGCCGAGCATCTTGCGGGTCTCACGGATGAGCGCCTCCATGGCCTGGTCGACATGCGCCGTCGGGTCAGCACCATGCTGGCGAAGGATGGCGACAAGGCGGTGCTTCTGTGTGACCGTCTCCGCGTGATGGTCCACCAGCGCGTCCTTGAGTGCCGGGTGGGATGCTGCCGCCGCCATCCGCAGCAGTGCTTCCGCAAGCTGGTCCTCGACGCTCACCAGTTCCTGCAGTTCGGCAATGTACATATCCTTGAAATTCTTGATCTCCATGGCGAAATCCTTCTCTCAGGATGCGTGTGAGGCGACGTCATTCCAACGAGGCCGCGAGGCATCTGGTTCCGGTCCAAGACCTGATCTCCAAGACCTGATCTCAAGACCCAGGAGGTGCTGCGATGACGGAATGGTACTTTGTCTGGGTGGAAGGCCTGCGAGGGCCTGCGCCGCAGAAATGGTCATCGGATGGGCTTTGGGGGCAGGTCGGGCGTCAGGATGTCATCGTGCGTTTTGCGCTGAGCGACGAGGAAGCGCATCTGCCGCTCGACGAACTGGCAAGGCGGCATCCCATTCCCGACGGGAAATAGTTGGTGGCAGTCACGCGGTGGATCGCCGGAACTTCCCCGCTGGTTCCCTGCGATTTCAAAATGCCTTTCTGCGGAACATTGCGAATTTAATTTCGTTGCTGGCTTGAAGCGGCGCCAAGAGGCACCACTGTCCCGACTTCAATTCGGCGTGCTTGCGGAATTGAAAGCGAAGCTGCGAGCCGGCGCGTGACGCCGGTGGGGACGAGCGATCAGGATCCGACACGCTTGACGTCAATTCCCTCCGCAGAAGAGCCGCGCGCGGTCAAGGCCGTCACGCGGTGCTCACCAACCAGAAGCCAAGTAAGGAGATCGTGCATGAAATTGAACTCGGCACAGGTGGAACGCGCTCTGACGCAATTCGAAGCCCAGGCGCTTCCCGACGATCATCCGGTGGTTCCGCAGCTAGCCAGCATGTTTGGGGATCATACATTCTTCCTCGACAGCGGCGGGCTCAACGTCCTGGAGCCGACCGAGGCTTCCGAGCGGGAAACCACAATCGGCATGATTGTAAACCTTGCTTATTGGAGCGATGAGACGCTGACGAAATTGTCGCCACACGAGCCCGAGCCGACAGGCGTGATCGTCAGTCTCGAATCCAGACACTGACCCTTCGAGTCCGGGACTCGGCGTGTGTTTCAGACGATTCGTCGTGCGCGGTCGCGTGCCGCGCGCGACGGGTGCTGGAGTGCGCCGGTCAGGTTTCGAAATGAACCCCGATCCGCGTCTCTTTTCGCCACACGACGCGGCACGGCACATGGATGTGGTCGGCTTCGATCACCAGCGTGAAGCGTTCGGGAATGCCGACCGGGGAGATCACCTCGAGCGCAGCGCCGGTTTCGGAGAGGTTGCGCACTGTGCAATCGATGACGGCGCCGCCAAACGAAATCTTGCCCGCCTTCAAGAGCCGACGCCGTGGCGCTATCCTGTGCTCGTCCACCACATGGACCTCCCACCTAAACAGGGAAGTTCTCTACGGGCGAGGTTACTATCCCGTTACCGAGCGTTCCAACCCGGATGCAACGCCAAGTCGTGGGCCGCCGCGGGACCGCCGCTTCCGCTCAGCGAGCTTGGCCGCCCGTTCGCGCCCGCCGGCCCTCGATCGGGTAGGCCGGATCATTGAACCCCGGCGTCGAGGGATGGCCGCTCACCACCAGCCGGTCGACCAGCGCCTCGTCCTCAGCCGTGAAGCGATAGTCCAACGCCTCGATGTAATCATCCCATTGCTGTTCGGTCCGGGGGCCCGCGATCACCGCGCTCACGAATGACGAATTCAGCACCCATGAAACCGCGAATTGCCCGGCGGTGATGCCGCGCGCTTCGGCGTGCCGCTTGATCTCCTGGGCGAGCCGCAGCGATTCCGGCCGCCATTCGGTCTGCATCATGCGCTTGTCGGCGCGCCCTGCACGCGTGTCCTGGTCGGGCGCCGCATCCGGCCTGTACTTGCCGGTCAGCACCCCGCGCGCCAAGGGGCTATAGGGCACGATGCCGAGGCCGTAATAGCCGCAAGCCGGAAAGTGCTCGACCTCCGGCATCCGGTTCATGGCGTTGTAATAGGGTTGGCTGACGATCGGGCGATCGATGCCGTTGTTGTCGCAGATGTTGCAGATCTCGGCGACGCGCCAGGCGCGGTAGTTGGAGACGCCAAAATAGCGGATCTTGCCCTGGCGCATCAAATCGCCCATCGCGCGCACCGTCTCTTCCAGCGGCGTCGCGTGGTCCTCCTTGTGCAAATAATAGATATCGATGAAATCGGTGCCCAGTCGTTGCAGGCTCTCTTCCGCCGCCTGCATCACCCAGCGCCGCGACAGCCCGCCGTGATTGGGATCTTCGCCGATCTGGTTGGCAAGCTTTGTCGCCAGAATCCAGTTCGTGCGATTGTTTGAAATGGCACGGCCGACCACCTGCTCGGACTGGCCGCCATTATAGGCATCCGCGGTGTCGATGAAGTTGACGCCGGCCTCGCGCGCCTTCGCAATGATGCGCGACGACGTGGCTTCATCGGTCGGGCCGCCGAACATCATGGTGCCCAGGCAGATCGGTGAAATCTTCAGGCCGCTGCGGCCGAGTTGGCGGTATTGCATTGGGGTCAACCCTCGCTCTTCAATATCTTGAACACGCCGCTCGCCATCGCGATACAGCGTTTGTCGACTGTCACTTCTGTCGTGATGAAAATAAGGCTGCGGGTGGAGCGCACCACGTGCGGCCTCGACACCAAAACCTCTCCGATCTTGCCGGCTTCGACAAAGTGCGTATCGAGCTGCACGGTCGCCAGCGTCGGCTTGCCCGAGACGAAGCGGGCGGTCATGCCGCAGGTGCGGTCGGCGAAGGTCATGATGACGCCGCCTTGTACCAAGCCGCGGCGGTTGTGGTGCTTGTCCTCGGTGGCAAGCGCGTATTCATGCGTGCCGTCGACGACGCGCTGCCACAGCGGGCCGATCAGGTGCAGGAAGCCGGAGGTTTCGACGATCTTCCAGCCGTCGGATTTGAGCTTGTCCGCGGCCTTGACTGTCATGTCGTGCTTTCCGTTTCCTGCGGGCTATCTTGCTGTCCGGGGTCATTTCATCTGATGCGCTGGTGTTGTAGTCAAGCGGGATGGCCAGGCCATTTGACGATACCACACGGCGGAATATTGCGGAGCTTTGCGCGGCATTTACGCGGGCGCCCTCGCAGCGCGCAGAGCCTGAGCTGAAGCGCGCCGCAGTTGCCATCGCGTTGACGGAAGCCGAGAGCGGCCCGGGCACCACATTTCTGTTGACCCGCCGCGCCGCAAGCCTGCGCGCCCACGCTGCCCAATGGGCGTTGCCGGGCGGGCGCTGCGACCACGGCGAGACGCCGGCGCAGGCCGCGCTGCGCGAGCTCCACGAAGAACTCGGCGTCGGCCTCGGCGAAAGCGATGTGCTCGGCCTGCTCGACGATTACCCGACGCGCTCAGGCTATCTGATCACGCCGGTGGTGGTCTGGGTCGGTACAAGCGCCGATATCATCCCCAATCCGGCGGAGGTCGCCTCGGTGCATCGCGTTGCGCTCGATGACATCGAGCGAGCCGACGTCTTCAGCTTCACCAGGATTCCCGAAAGCACGCGGCGCGTGATCCGCTTCCGCCATGCCGGCCAGCACATCCACGCGCCAACGGCGGCGCTGATCTATCAATTTGCCGAAGTGCTGGCGGGCCGCGAGACCCGTGTGGCCGAACTGGAGCAGCCGGTGTTCGCCTGGAAATAGAGTCGGCGCTAGCCGCCGAAGCGGCTGCTCATCTCACCATGTGAGAGAGCGGGCTCACGCAGCGCGGGTTGCGGATGTCGGCGGTTTCGGAGACGATAGCTGAGTCAAGAAGAAGAACAGATCCGGGAGTCGCCCCACCATGTCCATCGGGAGAAAGTGGCTTTGCGTCGCAGCCGCCATGCTCGGCTTGAGCGCAGCAACAGACGTTTCGCAAGCTCAAACCTATCCCGCCCGCGCCATCACGCTGGTCATTCCGTTCGCGCCCGGCGGCAGCACCTCGATCGTCGGCCGCGCCATTGCCGACAAAATGAGCGAGATACTCGGCGAGAAGGTGGTGGTCGACAACCGTCCCGGCGCTGGCGGTACGGTCGGCACCAAGGCGGTCGCGAAAAGCGATCCCGATGGCTACACGCTGCTCCTGGGTTACACCGGCACGCTCGCCATAGGCCCCTCGCTCTACAAGAACCCCGGCTACGATCCGCGCAAGGACTTTGCGCCGATCGGCATGATCGGCAACGCGCCGAATTCGCTGGTGGTGCATCCGTCATTCCCGCCAAAGAGTGTCGCCGAGTTGATTGCCCATGCGAAGGCCAATCCTGACAGAGTCAATTTCGGCTCGGCCGGCGCCGGCACCGCGAGCCACATTACCGGCGAATATTTCGCCCGCGCCGCCGGCATCAAGCTGGTGCATATTCCCTACAAGGGCACCGGCCCGGCGTTGACCGATCTCCTCGGCGGCCACATCCCGATGGCGTTTGCGCCGATTCCGGCCTCGCACGCCAACGTCTCCGCCGGCAAATTGCGCGCACTTGCGGTCAGCAGCACCACGCGATCGAGCCTGTTGCCCGACGTGCCGACGCTGATGGAGGCGGGGCTAGCCGGCTTCGACGCTTCGCTCTACTACGGTCTCGTCGCGCCCGCCGGCACGCCGCGGCCGATCGTCGACAAGCTCAACAAGGCGCTGCGCGACGCGCTCGCCTCCGACGAGGTGAAGAAGCAGTTGGGCAATGACGGCACCGAAATCACCCCCGGCACGCCGGAAGACTATGCGGCCTTCATCGACAAGGACGAGAAGAAGTGGTCGCAGCTAGTGAAGGCCAGCGGCGTCGAGCAGGAGTGACTTTCTCCCTTCTCCCGTTGTGGGAAAGGAAAAAGAGTCGCTCCCTTTCGGGGCTGACATCGCGGCGGCGCTTGCTACAACCGTGCCATGCGCCTGCCATTGATTCGCATGGGTTCCGGATTAGCTGCGCTCGCGCTGCTGGCGAGTGCACCGCCTGCCGTGGCGACGGAGCCGCTCCCTCCCTCAACCGCCGACGCCATGGCGCAAGCCGCCTCGCCGCAGGCGATGGCCGAATACCGTCGCAAGCTGAAAGAGTATCAGGAAGCCCGCGCCGCGTTCGAAGAGGAGGCGGGCGTCTATTGGGCCTCAATCTCCGAGAAGCGAAAGGGCCGTAACGCCAAGCGCCGGGAACGCCAGGCCATCACGCTCAACGATTACGTGCTGACACAGCCGCCGGTCTACACCGGTCCGAAGCGCCCGGTCAGTCCCGAGCCGGAAGAAGAAAAGCCGCCGCGCGAGCGCAAGCCGCTGCCGGTGGTCGCCGATTTTCTTAAAGCGGCTGCCGAGCATTTCCAGTTCACGCCGCAACGGCCGGCAACCGAAGTCGAATTCAAGCGCGCCTATGCCCGCTACGCGCTGGCCGCGGGATTGACGCGTGAGCAGGCGGTACGGGTCTACTCGTTCGAGACCGGCGGTAGCGGCAATTACGACATGCAGTCGGGGCTGAACCCCTCGAAACCGGGCTCGCGCGCGATCTCGACCGCGATCGGCTACAATCAGTTGCTCACCACCAACAGCGTCGAGCTTTTGGCCGAACAGGGCCACGAAATCATCAAGGAACTGACGGCAAGGGCCGCGATGCTGTCGGGCGCGCCGCGCAAGGCGATGGACCACAAGCTTGCCGTCTTGAAAAGGATGGTGGCGTTTACGCGCACCGTGCCGGATACCTGGTCCGAACATGAGAAGCTCGCCAATACCCCGCAGGGCTGGGCCGTGCACGCCATGGTGCTCGATATCGACGTCGGACCGATGCTGCAGACGCACAAGCTGCTGACATCGGTCCATTTCGCGCGCGCCAAGGGCTACAATCGTCCGCTGACGGCGGCCGAGCTCGAAATGATGAACCTGACCGGCGACGGCACCGGCCTCGACATGGTCACCATGCCGCAGGCGATGCGCGAGCAGGTGCCGACCTCGAATTTCTTCCAGCGTGGCGGCTACGAGCGCAACCCGGTCGCAATCCGCCATAACACGGTGGCGAAACTATTGGCGATCACCGACGAGCGGATGGATTTCAACTCCAGCAAGCCCGGCGCGAAGGAGTTGGCGACGGCATTTTAGTTTTACCCTCCCCTGGAGGGGGAGGGTCGGCTCACATGAGCGCAGCGAAATGTGAGACGGGGTGGGGTGATCTCTCAACTCGGGCACCGATCGTGGGGTGAGACCGTCATCCCACCCCGGCGAGCATCTTGCTTTGCGCGATGCTCGCCGACCCTCCCCCTCCAGGGGAGGGTAAGTCAGCGCCAGCCTCGTAGCGCCTCACTCCGATCCGAACATGAACTTGCCGTCGCTTTCCAGATAGGGGCCTGAGCGCATGTAGAGCTGCCCGTTCTGGCCAAGAAAGAACAACGTGCCCCTCGGCACTTTCTTGGCGCCCTTCAATAGCAAGCCGGCATTATTGGTGCCCAGCTTGTAGGCGAGTGTCTTGCCGTCCCTGCCGTAGGCGTAACCCATGTCCGACTTCAATTCCCAAGGAGTCGGTGCCGCGCCTTGCGCTAATGCCGATGTCGCCAACCCCGTCAGTACGGCCACCGTCAAAACCGTCTTCGTTGAAATGCACGTCATCATCCATCCTCCCCACAGCCATTCGGCTTCTTGCCCCATGCTTTGAACAAATCACGAACGGCGTCGTGCCGTCAATCTGCACCTTCGACGCATCACACGGCTCTTGAGACTTTGTGATTTCCCGCGTCCGACTTCGCGACTATGTTCGCCTTTCCGGCAACAAGCATGCATTGCGAAAAACGTCATAGGGATGGTCAGGATGAACCACGTCATGAAGATCGGTCTTGGTGTTGCGCTATCGTTCATGACGCCGGCTCAAGCAGCAGAGGCTGACAACTTCAAGCTGTCCAACAACCAGCGAATCGCCTGCAGTCGGGGATTGAGCGCGGGCAAGCTCAACACCGCGACCTGCAAATCCTACGCTTACGTGTTCAACACCAAGACGTCAGAGTATTTCCGCTGCCAGGTCTCGATGGCGCTGACGCGGGACAACAAGGAAGTCATCAACGTGCAGGCCGACGGCGGCTGCACCAAGAAGCCGCGTATCTTCGATGCCGATTCGAGTTATTCGTTCGATGCCACCGAAACCGAGGGGCCGAACACCAATTCGTTCTTCGGCCCCGGCGGCTATGCGGTGTGGGCCAGCGACAACAATAATCTGAAGGTGCGCGGCTGCATCATCATCTCGTCCGGTCTCGGCTCCGACATCGCGAAATGCATCGACATGAAGTTCGAGTGAGCTTCGCTCAGGGAGCCTTCTCGGGGTCGGCTGCAAGCTGAGGGCGCGACCGCGCGAATTTGCGCACGCCGACGGGCTTGCCGAACAGATGGCCCTGAATCAGATCGAACCCCATGTCGTGCGCGGCAAGGTAATCGGCGCGCGTCTCGATGCCCTGGGCGACGGCGCGAGCGCCGTTGTCTTGGGCCAGTTCGACGATGCGTCGGCATACCGTCTGCTTCAGCCGATCGTCGGCGCAGCCCTTGACGTATTGCTGGTCGACCTTCAGCTCGATGAACGGGAAGCTCCGAAGCTCCAGCAGCGACGGCCATTCCGCGCCGACATTGTCGATGGCGATCGCGATATTGTGCAGGCGCAGCCGTCTTGCGGTGTCCACTGCGAGATCCGGATGGTCGACCACCTCGCTGCTGTTGATCTCGATCAAAAGTCCGCCGAACGCCGGATGGGCGGGCATGGCGCGGCACAGATCGCGCACCGCCGCTGCGTCTTCGAAGAACGATATTGGCAGGTTGATCGAGAGGTCGACCGGGCCCTGGCTCTCCAGCAGATAGCGCCAGTCCTCGATCGCGCGGCCGATCACGAATTCGGAAAGCTTGCGAAAATGCGGATCCTTGTCGTCGGGAATGAAGTAGGCCGGCGGGACCACGCCCCAGGCCGGATGCCGCATCCGGACCAGCGCCTCCGCTCCGCTGGGGACCAGCGTGCGGGTGTTGATCTTCTGCTGATACCACAATTCGAGCCAGCCGGCCTTCAACGCCTCGGCGACGTCGACGGCCGGGCTTGGCGCCGGCTCGGCAGGCAGCAGCGTCGCGAGGCTGGCGCGCAGGCTCGCCGCGCCGAACGGCGTCGGCAGGGAGGGCAGCATGGCAATGCCGTATTCTTCGCCAATTTGCCTGACGGCCTTAACCATGATCGTGTCGGGTTGACCGATCACGAGAACCTTGCCGCGGAAATTTTTCCGGACGATTGCCTCGAGAATTTCGCCGACATTGATCCCGTCGGCGCACACGCTGAGCACGATCAGGTCCGGCTGCTCCGCCTGCAGTACGCCTGCCAAATCGCCGGCCTGGCCGCATTCGCAGGTGACGAACCCGAGATCCTCGAGAGCGTCGGAAAGAAACAATCGCAGGTGCTTTTTGCTGTCGACGACGCACGCTCTGGGCGCCAGCTTCCGGTGCCCAAAGTGCGCCGCGCGCGAATACTCGACAACGTTGATTTGCTCCATGCCACCCTCCCACTAGATACCCCAACGCCAGTGGTACATCGGCGTTGCGGTCGCAATCATGGAATTTTGCGGCAGGTCACATGATTACTTCAGTAGGGTTAAAGCAGCAGACACGAATAAAATTTTAGGGAAACTGTTGCCGCGACGCAGCCAACCAGCGCCCGGGCAACTCGACGGGGTCATTTCATCGGCTTCAACGCGCTGATGCCCGGCTTGGGCAACATTTGATCAGCCTCGCGTGTTAACGCCTGTGGTCGCTCGCCGGCGCCGCGAGGTTCGCGGCTTAGCGAACGTCGCCTGAACGCTCCTCGCAGGAGCAGCAATGCCGCAACGCTCACAACCCTTTCATTGGCCAAAAGAATGACCGCGGTCCTCGGCAGACCGCGGTCACTGATGACGCAAGCGAATTGGCTCCAGCACGCTGCCTTAGCCGCCGATGCCCTTCTCCTTGAAGTACTTCAACGCGCCAGGATGGAACGGGATCGGCGAGCGGTCCTGCACCTGGTTGTCGAGTGAAAAACTCTCGGCTTCCTTGTGCACGGCAACAATGTCGGCCTTCTTCTCCACCAACGTCTTGACGATGGTGTAGGCGTCCTCGTTGCTCATCTTGTCGCCGGTGACGATCAGATTCCAGACGTCCGTGATGGAGTTGTCCTTGTCGTAGCCGGGATACGAGCCCGCCTTGATCTTACTTGACGAGTAGAGCTTGCCGTATTTGGCATTTATCTTCTCGGCCAGATCGCCATGGTCGATCAGCTTCATCTTCAGTCCCGGCGTCGCCGCGAGATCGGTGATTGCAGCGGTCGGAATGCCGCCGACCCAGAAGAAGGCGTCGATCTTGCGGTCCTTGACTGCGTTGACGGATTCGGCGACGCCGAGCCGTTCGCGCTTCATGTCCTTGTCCTTGTCGAGGCCGGCCGCCTCGATGACGCGGAATGCCATCACTTCGGTGGCGCTGCCGGGCGAACCCGTCGAAACGCGCTTGCCCTTGAGGTCTGCCATGGTCTGGATGCCGGTGCCTTCCACCGTCACCACATGCATGCGGTTCGGATAGACCACGAGCAGCGCCTGCAGCGGCACCTTACCGCTCTTGAACTTGTCCTGCCCTTGCAAAGCATCGAGCGCGGCATCGGCCATGGTGAAGGCAAGCTCGCTTTTTCCCGCGCCGATCAGCTTGAGGTTGTCGACCGAGCCGCCGGTGACCTCGGCCGTGGCCTGCACGTTGGGAAGGTTCTTCGAGAGCACGTTGGCAACCGCGCCGCCGAGCGGATAGTAGACGCCGCCGGTGCCGCCGGTGCCGATCGACATGGTTTTCTGCTGCGCATGGGCTGCGCCGGCAAAGGCGAGCCCCAGAGCCATCGCCAGTATCGCTGTGGTCTTTTTCATTTTTTGTCTCCTCAATTGCTTCTTCTCTATGTTGTGACCGCCGGCCGCTCTGGCGACCGCGTTCTGGCCTGCCACAGCAATACGCCGAAACCGATGATCAGGCCCGGCACATAGGTGTAGCTGATATCGCGTCCGGTGATCCATTCGACCATTGCCTCAATCAGGCTTGGGAACACCAGCAGCAATCCCGATAGCAGAAGCAGGCCGCGCTCGACCGCTGTATTTTGTCGCAGCGCCCAGTTCTGGGCAAATGCAGCCAGCGCCAGCAGCCCCAAGCTTGTCTTGATCGTGATTTCGAGAATGTCGACCCACGATCCGCCCTTGGGGATCGACATCAGGAGGCCGCCGCCCTGCGGATCGAGCACGAAGACGAACGGCACCAGGAATGCCGGCAGCGTATATTTCCAGGATTGCAGCGTGGTCTTGTAGGGATCGCCGCCGGTGATGGCGGCCGCGGCGAACGGCGACAGCGCGGTCGGCGGCGAGACCTCCGACAGGACGGCATAGTAGAAGATGAACATATGCGCGGCGTAATCAGGCACGCCGAGCTTGACCAGCGCGGGCGCTGCGATGACCGCGCAGATGATGTAGGACGCCGTCACCGGCACGGCGAGGCCGATGATCCAGACGATCAGCGCGGTGTAGATCGCGGTCAGCAACAGGCTGCCGCCGGCATAGGCGATGACGATCGACGAGAATTTGAGGCCGAGACCGGTCAGCGTCACGATGCCGACGACGATGCCGGCGCAAGCGCAGGTGGTCGCAGCATTGAGCGCGCCGATCGAGCCGTCGGCCAGCGCCTTCACCAGTTTGCTCGGCACCAGCGCGGTCTCCCGGCGCAGGAAGCTCAGCGCAAAGGTAACGACAATGGCGTAGAAGACTGATAGCGACGGCGAGTAGCCGATGACCATGAAAAAGACGACGGCGAGCAGCGAGATGAAGTGGAAGCCGTACCGCCTGGTCATCTGGCCGAGCGACATCTCGGGCGTGAAGGTCACGTTCTTGGCGTGGAATTTCTTGGCGTCCAGCTCGACCATGAACAAGAGCGACATGTAGTAAAGGCAGGTCGGGATGGTCGCCATCCAGATGACGTCGAGATAGCTGATCTTGAGAAACTCGGCGATCAGGAACGCGGCGGCGCCGAGTACGGGCGGCGACAGGATCGCGCCCAGCCCGCCGGCGGCGAGCAATCCGCCCGCGGCGTTCCTCTCGAAGCCCGCCTTCGCCATCATCGGATAGGCCACCGTACCGATCATCACGGTCGTGGCGACGCCCGATCCGGAGGGGCCGCCGAGCAGGAACGACGACAACACCACGGTGCGACCGGCGCTGTTCGGCTTGCCGCCCATCAAGGCCAGCGAGAAATCGATGAAGAATTTGCCGGCGCCGGAATGCTGTAGGAAGGCGCCGTAGATCGTGAACAGGATGATCAGCGTCGCCGACACGTCGACTGCGACGCCGAAAATGCCTTCCAGCGTAATGAAGAGGTGACCGACCAGGCGGGCCAAGTCGTAGCCGCGATGGGTCCATGGCGCCGGCAAATACGGCCCGAGCATCGCATAGGCGATGAACAGCAGCGACACCACGGGCATGATTGCGCCGGTGGTGCGCCGCGTCGCCTCCAGCAGCATCACGATGAACACGATGCCGACGATCACGTCCCAGCGATCGGGCGTGGTAGCGCGGTCGGTAAAATCCTCGCCACCCCACAGCGCATAGATAACGGTCGCCACCGCGACGATCCCGGGAACGACGTCCCACCAGCGCACACGGTTGCGAAACCGCGTCGCCAGCGGAAACAGCAGGAAGCTCAAGATCAAGGTGAAGGCGACGTGGGTGTAGCGAAGCTCCTGGGTCGGAACGATGGCATAGGCCGCATAGAGGTGAAACAGGCTCATGACCACGGCAATCGTGGTCGAAATCCTTCCTGCCCACCCCATCAGGCGGTTGGTCGCGCCTTCTTCCGCCTCGATGTAGGCTTCCGCCTTGTGCAAGGCTTCGTCCGAAACGGTGACGACCTCGTCATTGGGCGGCGTTGTCTTGTCTACGGCCATGCTTCCCCCGGGGACCGGTTAACTTTCCGGCCCGATTGCCGGCGGGCCTCCTTCGCGGGCCGCATTCAGTCCGGTTTGGGGGGCGGTGGCAAGGGGCTTTTCGGCCTGTGTCCAAGTCGCTGCTTTAGCTTTTCGGACAGGTTGACCCAGGGCCGCCGTCCGTCCAATTTCCCGCCCCAAAATTCGAATGCGCCGCGTTCGTGCACGCTGCAATGCAACGACAAACCAAAGGGAGAAGAAGTCGATGGAACGGCTCAAGGGCAAGGTGGCGATGGTGGTGGGCGCGGGATCGATCGGTCCCGGCTGGGGCAATGGCAAGGCGACCGCCGTCACCTTCGCGCGCGAGGGCGCCAGCGTGTTCTGCGTCGATCGCAATGCGGCTGCCGCAAAAGAAACCGTCAGCATCATCACGGGCGAGGGCGGCAAGGCTGCCGCCTTCACCGCCGACGTCTCGCGCGAGGGTGAGGTCGCGGCGATGGTGGCGGCGTGCCTGAAGACCTATGGCCGCATCGACGTACTCGACAACAATGTCGGCATCGCCGAAATGGGCAGCGTTGTTGAGGTGAACGAGGCAAGCTGGGACCACGTTTTCGCGGTCAATCTCAAGAGTGCCTATTTTGCCATGAAGCACGTTATTCCCGTGATGCAGAAGCAGGGTGGCGGCTCGGTCATCAACATCTCGTCGATCGCATCGATTCGTCATCTCGGCATCTCCTACGTCACCTATGGCGCCTCGAAGGCGGCGATGAACCAGATGACGCGCACCACCGCCGTGCAATTCGCGAAAGACCACGTTCGCGTGAACTGCATCCTGCCGGGCCTGATGAAGACGCCGATGGTCGAGCACTCCGCCGGTCTTGCAGCAAGCTATTCGGCCGGCGACGTCGAAGCGATGTGGCGGGCGCGCGATGCGCAGGTGCCGATGGGGCACATGGGCGACGCCTGGGACGTTGCCAATGCCGCGCTGTTTCTCGCTTCCGACGAATCCCGTTACGTCACTGGGATCGAGCTCGTGGTCGACGGCGGGATCACCTGCAAGTCGGGCGCGTGACGCGCTATTGCCCCGTTATGCTTGTGCGCTCAATTCGGCGCGGTCGAGCTCTTCTTCCACCTGGTGGAAGGCGTCGTCGCCGATCTCCTCGAAATGACGCATCCTCAACAGCGCCTCTCGTGCCGCGCCGATGGCGCGGCGGCGCAGCGGATCGGCCGGCAGCTCGCTGGTCGCGATGCCGACGTCGGGTTCGGTTTCGGCACGTAGCAGCACGGCGCGGTATTCGAGCCGCAGGATCTCGGCCTCTTCGGACGGATCGGACTCGATCGCCTCGAGCGCGGCGCGATAGGCGATGCAGCGGGCATTAGCGGCCTCGCGCGCAACCGGATCGTCCTCCTCGAATTTCAGCGCGAGGATCAGCGGCCGCAGCGTCAGGCCCTGGATCACGAGCGACCCCAGCACGACGGCAAAGGCCGTCAGCAAGATGAGATCGCGATACGGGAAGCTCTCGGGTAGCGCGAAGGCGGCCGCCAGTGTAACGATGCCGCGCATCCCGCACCAGGACACGATGATGCCGCGTTCCACCGTCGGTACCGCGGGAGACACATGCGGAGGAAGCAGGCCGTGCGCGTTCAAGGCGCGCAGCAAGGCGCCATACGGCATTACCCAGGCGATGCGTGCGAGGATCACGACGGCGAGGATTGCGGCGGCGAAGCTGCAATATTTAAACCGCACCTCGTCGTCGAGTCCGGACCAGATCGGATTGAGCTGCATGCCGATCAGCATGAATGCCAGCACGTTGAGCACGAACACGACCGTTTCCCACACCGCATAGGAGGCCACGCGCAGCCGCGCCGGGGTACGCTCGGGCGCGGTGCGGGCGATCGTGATCGCATAGGCCACTATGGTGAGAATGCCGGACAGCCCGATATGCTCGGCGACGATCCACACCATAAAGGTGCCGGCGAATTGCGTGATGATCGCGCTCGGCGCCTCGGTGATGCGGCGCGTGATCTGCGTCCAGACCCGCGCGAACAGGAAGCCGGCAATGAGGCTTCCGAACAGCGCCAGCGCAACGGATGGCACGAACTCGTGCACCTTCATGTGCTCGGCGGCAACCAGGCCGATCGCGACGCGGTAGATTAGGAGTGCGCTGGCATCGTTGAGCAGGCTTTCGCCCTCGAGGATCTTCTGGATGCGGTAAGGCAGTTTGACCTGGCGCAGGATTGCGGTGGCCGCCGCGGCGTCGGGCGGTGCCACGATGGCGCCGAGCGCGATCGCGACCGCCCATGGCATGTCCGAGCGAAGCCAGTGCGCGACGACAGCCACGGCGGCGGTCGTAACCCCGACCGCGACCAGCACCAGTGTCGAGACCGGCAGCCAGTTGTTTCGGAGGTCGCGCAGCGAGGTGTCGAAAGCCGCATCCAGCAACACCGGCGCCACGAACAGCGCCAGCGCCAGATCCGGCTCCAGTGTCCATTGCGGCCCCGAAGGCACGAATGCCAGCAGCATGCCGCCGAGCGCAAGAAATGTCGGGTAAGGTACCTTGAGCCGCCGCGCCAGCGCGGACAGCAGCACCGCGCCAAGCAGCAGCCCGATGATCCATTCAAATGCTTGCAATTCGGGATTCCCTGCCGGCCGAGATCAATGTCGCCATCAATCTAGCACCAAAACCGGCAGGTTTTCCCGGCTGAAGCTTGTCCTTATTCGGAAGATCAGCTCAGCCTGGCAAGGTGTACTCGACGCTACTGCGCCATTGCCAGGATGCTGCCCGCGAAGGAATGCCAGAGCGGCGTGACGCTGATCGGCCAATTCAGGAGTTTCACGGCGATCAGCGCAATGCCGCCGTAGACATAGACCGGATGCGGCCGGCCGCGCGTGCGCCAGTCGAAAACGATGGCGGCCACCAGCAGGAGATAGGCGACGATGGCCGGCGGGATGGTCACGGGGACCGGCGGCGGGCCGAGCGGACCGGGAGGCGCGAGGAAGGTGAGAAACCAGCGGGCGACCGCAGCGTCGAGTAGCGAAATGCTGGCCAGCAGCATCAGACGCTTATGGGTTTCCGGCCGCCGGATGGCGGCAATCGCCAGCGTGAACACCACGGCAAAGAACAGAATTCCGCTGAGCGGGACGATCACGAACGCGATTCCTTCGTCGGTCAATCCTGCCGCAGCGGAGCGCTTCATCGCGTTGACCGCGACCAGGAAGCCGAAAATCGTCATCGCGGTCGCCAGCGAGACGCCGACCATGCCGATGGCGCGGTGCCGGGCGACTTTGCCGGATGCAGCAAGCCAGCTCTGGAATGCGAAATAGAGCGACCAGGCGAAAAATAGCAGGCCGTGAAAGTGCACGACGGGCGAGGCCGAGAACGATCGCTTCGCCATTGGCAGCCAGTAGGTCGGCGCGAAGCCGAGAAAGGCGACTGCCATGCAGGCCAGCGCCATGTAGAAGTAGAAATAGCCTGATTGGGATTGCGCGATGGCGCGCGGCGGATTGAAGTCGATCAATGTGGTCATGGTTGTTGAGTCCGCGAAAACTGCAATAGGTTCACAGCAGATTTTCTCACGGATTGTATTCTTCCGTCTGTGAAGAGAATTACGTTTCCCGCAGGTCACGTTTCGGCCAAAATCTGTTCTTGTGCGAACGGGAAATTTGCAGGCTGCTTGTCGAAAATGCAGGTCGCTTGCTAGGATCGCGTCGCAATAGACAGCGCTTTCCGGATCAATTGATGCGAGGCTATCTTCACATCCGCAGCCTGGTCGTGGCTTCCCTGCTGTCGCTGACATATGCGCATGATGCATCGGCGACCGGGACCGAGCCGGGCGAGGATATACGCATTGATCCTGCGGCCTGTCTTGCCGCTGGCCTTGCGCATGATCACGACAGGACGGTGCATCTCTGCAGTGCGCTGATCGACAACGCAAAGACCGAAAAGGCCGACCGCATCAAGGCACTGATTGCCCGTGCGACCGCCTATGAGCGCAAGGACATGATCGACCGTGCCATCGCCGACTATGATGGCGTGTTGCGGCTCGATCCGGCGCACGCCGATGTTTACAACGCGCGTGGCGAACTCTGGCGCAAGAAGGCTGATCTACCCAAGGCGGTGGCCGATTTTGCCGCGGCGATCAAGCTGAATCCGGACCACGTCGTCGCAAGAGCCAACCACCGGGCGCTGGCGCAGGAGGCGGAGCGACAGGGCGCCCTGAAAGCGGTCGCCGGCAAACCGAGCTTCAACTGCGCCACCGCGCGGCGCCAGGTGGAGAAGGCGATCTGCGCCAATCCCGAACTCGCCGATCTCGACCGCGAGGTTCAAGCGTCGTATGTCAGGGCGGCCGCTGGGAAGATGACCCCACAGCAGGCGCGCAAGCTGCGGCGCGAGCAGGAGCAATACATCGTCCGCCGGAACGCGGAGTACGGCCAGCCCGGCTACGACCTGAACAAGGCCATGCGCGAGCGCCTGCAGCAGATCAACGGGATCGCCGGATACTAGGCCGTTTTGGGCCTGATGAGGGGATATGCCAGCGCAGCGCGATGGCTGTCGGTGAGAAGCTCACTACCATCGCCCGGCAGTAGAGTTTAGTCGAACGGCCAAGCCATTCCCGGCTTGATCTCCTGCCGCTTCCCGTGACAATGCCTGAAATGCTTGCCCAGCCGTCATGGCCGGGCTTGTCCCGGCCATCCACGCCTTGCCAATTTCGAGGTGAAGCAAGGACGTGGATGCCCGGGACAAGCCGGGCATGACGACACAGGCGGGCTAGCGGGGAGTGCGCCATGAACATCCAAGACAACAGCCGCTATCACGAGGTCCATGCCCGCTCGTTGGCGGACCCGGAAGCATTTTGGGCCGAGGCGGCGTGCGAGATCGACTGGATCGAGCCGGCCAAGAAGGTCTTCGACCCCTCGATGGGCGCCTATGGCGGCTGGTTCGCCGGCGCCGTAGTCAATACCTGCTACAACGCGCTCGACCGCCATGTCGCGGGCGGACGCGCCGACCAGGTCGCGCTGATCCACGATTCGCCGCTCACCAATACGATCTCGAAATTCACCTATGCCGAGATGCTGAAGGAGGTGCAGACGCTCGCCGCCGTGATGGCCGATTTCGGTGTCGTCAAGGGCGACCGCGTCATCCTCTATATGCCGCTGGTGCCGGAAGCGGTGTTTGCGATGCTGGCCTGCTCGCGGATCGGCGCGGTGCATTCGGTGGTGTTCGGCGGCTTTGCCGCCAAAGAGCTCGCAACCCGGATCGATGACGCCAAGCCGAAGCTGATCTTCTCGGCGAGCTGCGGGATCGAGCCCGGCCGCATCGTGCAATACAAGCCGCTGCTCGACGAGGCGATCAAACTCTCCAGTGTCAAACCGCAGGCCTGCGTCATCCTGCAGCGGCCGCAGCATCTTTGCGAACTCACGGCCGGCCGCGATCACGACTGGGCGGCGCTCCGCCGCGCGGCGCTCGACGCTGGCAAGGCCGCGCCGTGCACGCCGGTGCTCGCCACCGATCCGCTCTATATTCTCTACACGTCAGGCACCACGGGAATTCCGAAAGGCGTCGTGCGCGACAATGGCGGGCATCTGGTCGCGCTGAAATGGTCGATGTTCAATCTCTACGGCGTCAAGCCCGGCGAGGTCTGGTGGTGCGGCTCCGACATCGGCTGGGTGGTCGGCCACAGCTACATCGTCTATGGCCCGCTGATTCATGGCGCGACCTCGATCATGTATGAGGGCAAGCCGATCGGAACGCCCGACGCCGGCGCGTTCTGGCGTGTCATTTCCGAGCACAAGGCGGTTGCGCTGTTCACCGCGCCGACCGCCTTCCGCGCCATCCGCAAGGAAGACCCGGACGGCGCGTTCATCCGCAAATACGATCTGTCGACATTCCGCACGCTGTTTCTCGCCGGCGAGCGCGCCGATCCGCCGACGGTGGAATGGGCGGAGGCGCAGTTGAAGGTGCCGGTCATCGATCATTGGTGGCAGACCGAGACCGGCTGGTGCATCGCCGGCAATCCGGTGGGCCTTGGCATGTTGCCGGTCAAGCACGGCTCGCCGACGGTGCCGATGCCGGGCTATCAGGTCGATGTGGTCGACGAGGCCTCCAAACAGGTCGCAGCAGGCACCATGGGTTCGATCGTGATCAAGCTGCCGATGCCGCCCGGCTGCCTGCCGACGCTGTGGCAGCAGGATGAGCGCTTCAGGGAAGCCTACCTCACCGAATTCCCCGGCTACTACAAGACCTCGGATGCCGGCTACAAGGACGAGGACGGCTATGTCTGGGTGATGGGCCGTACCGACGACATCATCAATGTCGCCGGCCACCGCCTTTCCACCGGCGGTATGGAGGAAATTCTGGCCTCTCACGCGGATGTCGCCGAATGCGCCGTGCTCGGCATCAAGGACGCGATCAAGGGCGAGGTACCTTGCGGCTTCCTGGTGCTGAAGGCCGGCGTGACGCGAGCTCCGGCCGAGATCGAAAAGGAGATCGTGGCGCTGGTGCGCGAAAAACTTGGTCCCGTCGCAGCCTTCAAGCTGGCGATCACGGTGGGGCGCCTGCCGAAGACGCGATCGGGAAAAATCCTGCGCGGCACCATCAAGAAGATCGCCGACGGCGAAAGCTGGACCATGCCGGCCACCATCGAGGACCCCAAGGTGCTCGATGAAATCGGCGACGCGCTGAAGGGCAGGGTGTAGGGTTCCAACCCACCCGCGCTGTCATGCCCGGGCTTGACCCGGGCATCCATCATCGTCAAAGCAGGCTGCCATTATTTCGATGGATTGCCGGCTCATCCCGATCGAGTCGGGGACGCGCGCCCGGCAATGATGAAACCTGGAAGGGACAGAGCATGCGACGGAACCTGCCACTCGCATTCCTCCTCATCGCACCACTGCTCGCGGGTTGCCTCGAACGCGGCCAGCCGACCATGGTCGACACCAGCGCCGATGATGACGCGTTCTGTCGCTCCAACAATGTCGCGCCGGGCTCGAACGACTACGTCATCTGCCGCAAGAACCGCGACGTCCAGCGCGCCAATGCCAACGCGCGTACCGACCGCGCCCAGCGCAATCTCGCCGAGCAGATGCTGAACAATCCGACGAGGCCGTAACGGAGGCCACCATGAACGAAGACACCTTCAACGCAAGCCTGCGCAAATTTCTCAAGCAAGTCGGCGTCACCTCGCAGCGTGAGGTCGAAAAGGCCGTGCGCGATGCCATCGAGTCGGGAAAGCTGAAGGGCCATGAAAAGCTGTCGGCGAAGATGGTTCTCACGATCAGCGGCATCGGCCTGTCGCATGAGATTGACGACGAGATCGAGCTGGGCTGAGCGGTTACTTCGGGACCCTGCCGTTGCAGGCGAAGCCCCTGTTGGGGCAACGCACGGCCGTTGCGCAAAAAAGATACCTTGCAGTAACGGCTTGTCCTGCCACCGCCGCGCACGTTTCGAATCGGTGCTATAAGTCGCGCATGGAACAACTTGCAATCAAGCTGCTGGGGTTTGCCGCCGCGACGTGCACAACCCTTGCTTATGCCCCGCAATTCATCAAGGTCTGGAGAACCCGCTCCACGGAGGACATTTCACTGGGCATGTTCCTCGTCATGCTGCTCGGGCTCGTGCTTTGGCTGCTGTACGGCCTGTTTTCCGGTGATGTCCCGCTCATCATCGCCAATGCCATAACGATCGTCCTGGCCGGCGGGATCCTGTTCATGAAGCTGAAATACGGCTGAGCCCCAAACAAAAACGCGGCAAGTTGCCCCGCCGCGTTCAACATCAGCCGTAGCCGATAGCTTCTACTCTTCCTCGTCCTGCTTCTTGCCGCCGATATTCTTGAGCTTGGCGAACACGGCATCGACGTTGAGGTCGTCCTCCGACTTCTCGCGCGGCTCGAATTCCGGCTCCTTCTTCGTGGTCTCGGAGGCCGGCAGCAGGGTGGCGCCGCCGTAGGCTGCGGGCACCGGCTTTTCCTTCGCTGCGCGCTGCACCTCGAAATCGAGTTCGATCTGCGAGCACAGGCCGAGCGTCACCGGATCCATCGGGGTGAGCGTCGAGGCATTCCAGTGGGTGCGGTCGCGGACTGAGGCGATGGTGGTCTTGGTGGTGCCAACCAGGCGCATGATTTGCGCGTCCTTCAGCTCGGGATGGTTGCGGACCAGCCACAGGATCGCGCTCGGCCGCTCGTGGCGGCGCGACACCGGGGTATAGCGCGGGCCCTTCTTCTTGGCTGCTGGCGGCAGCACCACCTTGCTCTCGCCGAGCTTGAGGCGGTAATTCGGGTCCTTTTCGCCCCTTTCAATCTCGTCGCGGGTTAATTGGCCGGTCGAAATCGGGTCCATGCCCTTGATGCCCTGGGCCGCATCGCCATCGGCGATGGCGCGGACCTCAAGGGGGTGCATTTTGGTGAAATCGGCCACCTGGTCGAAGGTCAGCGCCGTATTGTCGACCAGCCACACGGCCGTCGCCTTGGGCATCAGCGGTGCATTGCTCATGGCAAATCTCCTTTGTGCCTCGCCCACCTCTTTTTAGGAGGCGAAGCCTGTGGTCATCGTTGATGACGGGAATTGAGGGCTATATACGCCTTCCAACCCCTTTGGCGCAATGGTCTGCTAAAGTGCCTTGACACAGCCCGAAACCAGTCCCAAGTCCTTATCCGAATTGGCCGTTCCCTGCCCGCCGGCAAGGGGTGATTCGGTCCTGAGATAGCCCCCATGCCAGCCAAACCAGACCTCAGAATCGTGCTTTGTTCTCCCCGCGGCTTCTGCGCCGGGGTGGTGCGGGCCATCGATACCGTGGAGCGGGCGCTCGCCATTTATGGCGCCCCCGTCTATGTCCGCCACGAGATCGTGCATAACCGCTACGTGGTCGACAGCCTGAAGACCAAGGGCGCGATTTTCGTCGAGGAACTCGCCGAAATCCCCGATAATACCAACGCCCCGGTGGTGTTTTCGGCCCACGGGGTTCCCAAGTCGGTTCCGGCGGACGCCCGCGCCCGCAATTTCTTCTCGCTGGACGCAACCTGCCCGCTGGTTACCAAGGTGCACCGCGAGGCCGCGATCCACTTCAAGCGCGGCCGTGAAATCCTGCTGATCGGGCATTCGCATCACCCCGAGGTGGTCGGCACGCTCGGGCAGTTGCCGACGGGCGCGGTGACGCTGATCGAGACCGCGGAGGATGCCAAGACGTTCGCGCCGAAGGATCCGAACAACCTCGCTTTCGTGACCCAGACGACGTTGTCGATCGACGACACCGCCGAGATCGTCGCGCTGCTCAAGGAGCGCTTCCCGAACATCAACGGCCCGCACAAGGAAGACATCTGCTACGCCACCACCAACCGCCAGCTCGCGGTGAAGAAGGTGGCGCCGGTGGTCGATGCCCTGATCGTGGTCGGCGCGCCGAACTCGTCGAACTCGCAGCGCCTGCGCGAGGTCGCCGAGCGCGAGGGCTGCCCGGTCTCGGTGCTGGCGCAGCGCGCCTCGGATCTCGACTGGTCGCGCTTCGAGGGCATCAAGAGCCTCGGCATCACGGCGGGCGCGTCCGCGCCGGAAGTGATCGTCGAGGAAATCATGGGCGCCTTCGCCGAGCGGTTCGAATTGCATGTGGAGACGGTGTCGGCCGCGGAGGAGAATGAGTTCTTCCCGCTGCCGCGTTCGCTGCGGCCCGAAGCTGCCGCCGAGTAGTCGCGATGGCGGTTTACACCGACGTCGCCGCCGAAGACCTCGCGGAGTTCCTGAAGGGCTACGACATCGGCGAGTTGCTCTCCTACAAGGGCATCGCGGAGGGTGTCGAGAACTCCAACTTCCTGCTGCATACCAGCAAGGGCGCCTTCATCCTCACGCTCTATGAAAAGCGCGTGGCGGTGGACGACCTGCCGTACTTCCTGTCGCTGATGGCGCATCTGGCCGAGCGCGGCGTGCGCTGTCCGCAGCCCGCCAGAAACCGCAAGGGCGAGGTCTACAGCGAACTGGCCGGGCGTCCCGCAGCGATCATCAACTTCCTCGAAGGCATGTGGCCGCGCCGGCCCAACGCCGCGCATTGCACCGGCGTCGGCGAAGCGCTGGCAAAGATGCATGTGGCGGGCCGCGACTTCCCGATGTTCCGAAAGAACCCGCTGTCGGTGGAGGGCTGGCGGCCGCTGTTCGATCTCGCCGCACCGCGCGCCGACAGCGTCGCGCCTGGCTTGCAGGACTTCATCGCGCGCGAGCTCGATCACCTCGAGGCGCGCTGGCCGAAAGATCTGCCGCTCGGCGTCATCCACGCCGACCTGTTTCCCGACAATGTCTTCTTCCTCGGCGACAAACTGTCCGGCCTGATCGACTTCCCGTTTTCCTGCAACGACATCCTGGCCTACGACGTCGCGATCTGCCTGAATGCGTGGTGTTTTGAGCCGGATCATTCGTTCAACGTCACCAAAGCGCGCGCGCTGCTCAACGCCTATGGCCGCGAGCGGCAATTGTCAGAAGCCGAGCAGGAAGCGCTGCCGCTGCTGGCGCGCGGCTCGGCGCTGCGCTTCCTGCTGACGCGGCTGGTCGATTTTCTCAACGTGCCGCCGGGCGCGCTGGTGAAGCCGAAGGACCCGCTCGAATACGTCCGCAAGCTGCGCTTCCACCAGAGCGTTTCCAGCGTGCGCGATTACGGTCTGACCCAGCCCGGATTTGTCGCTTGAGCGAATTGCCTCACGTGACGGTTTTCACCGACGGCGCCTGCTCGGGCAACCCCGGCCCCGGCGGATGGGGCGCGATTCTGAGGTTCGGCGATAAAGAGAAAGAACTGAAGGGCGGCGAGCCGCACACCACCAACAACCGCATGGAGCTGATGGCTGCGATCTCGGCGCTGGAAGCACTGAAGAAGCCGTGCGTAGTCGATCTCACCACCGATAGCCAGTATGTCCGCCAGGGCATCAGCGGCTGGATCCATGGCTGGAAGCGGAACGGCTGGCGCACCGCGGACAAGAAGCCGGTCAAGAACGTCGACCTCTGGCAGCGCCTCGACATGGCGCTAAAGCCGCACGAGGTGCGCTGGCACTGGATCAGGGGCCACGCCGGCCACGCCGAAAACGAGCGCGCCGATCAATTGGCGCGCGAGGGCGTGGCGATGGCGAGGCTGCAGGAGAGAGTGGGGAAGTAGGGCGCCTCTCTTCCCCTCTCCCCTTGTGGGAGAGGGTGGATCAATCGCACAAAGCGCGATTGAGACGGGTGAGGGTTCTCTCCGCGGGTATGCATTCCCTAGTCTGAAACGTCTGCGTGTGCGGAGAGAACCCCTCATCCGGCGCCATAGCCGATGCAAAGCATCGGCGTTCTAAGCGACGGCGGCCACAGGCCGCCTATGCCACCTTCTCCCACAAGGGGAGAAGGGAACGGGGCGTCCATCCATCGTCATTGCGAGGAGCGAAGCGACGAAGCAATCCATGCTTTGCTTCAGCGCGCGCGGAGAGATGGATTGCTTCGCTTCGCTCGCAATGACGGAGGAAGTTACAACTGCCCCAGCAGCGTATCGCCGCCGGAAACTTCGACCTTGCCCGGCGCGGGCTCGAGGTTGAGCTTCTTCACCACGCCGTCTTCCACCAGCATCGAATAGCGCTTGGAACGGATGCCGAGGCCATTGCCGGAGGCATCGAGCTCCATGCCGATCGCCTTGGTGAAGTCGGCATTGCCGTCGGCGAGGAATACGGCTTCGTCGCGCTGGTCGGTGTCGCGCTTCCACGCATTCATGACGAAGGCGTCGTTGACGGAGACGATGGCGATGGTGTTCACGCCCTTGTCCTTGATGGCATAGGCGTTGAGGAAGATGCTCGGCAGGTGCATCTTGTGGCAGGTGCCGGTATAGGCGCCGGGCACCGCGAACAGCGCCACCTTCTTGCCCTTGAAAATGTCATCGGTGGTCTTGACCTGCGGGCCTTCCGCCGTCATCACGCGAAACTTGGCTTCCGGCAGCTTGTCGCCAACTTGGATCGTCATCGTCAATTCTCCCTCAATGTGCGGTGTGTGCCTTATAGCGTTTTCGAGCGAAGTGGGTACCGGTTCGCGTGAAGAAAACGCGTTAAAATAACAATCTGGAGCGAACGCTCCAGACCGGGCAGGTGAACGGCACAATATTCAGGGAAGGAGAAACGGCAACAGTCGAGACCGTTCACGCTTGCGTCATCACGGCGAAAAGCCGCCTTCATCGAGGAATGCCTGCTCCTCCGGCGTAGTGGCGCGGCCCAGAAGGTGGTTGCGGTGGGGAAAGCGGCCGAAACGCCGGATGATATCGGCGTGGTGCTCGGCCCATTTCAGGCTCTCGGTATGGCCGGCCGCGCGTGACAGCTCGATGCAGCGCAACTGGTCGCCCAGGTGCTCCGAATGCATGAAAGGCAGATAGAGGAATTCGCGCAAAGCGGGATCGATCCGCGCGTCGACGCCGTGATCGACGGCGCGGTGCGCCACCTCACGCGCGAGGCGGTCGCTGGCGTAGGTTCTCGCGTCGCCGCGGAACATGTTGCGGGGAAACTGGTCGAGCACGATGACGAGCGCCAGCGCGCCGTCATCGCTCGTTTCCCACGACGATAGCTCGCCGGCCGCCGCTCTCTGCCAAAGGCTGAGAAAGCGCCGGCACACCTCCGCATCGAAAGCGTCGTCGCGCGTGTACCAGCGATCAGGGCCGGCGTCGCGCCAGAAGGCCAGAATGTCGGCTGGCGCGACGTTAGTCTCCGTCATGTCGAGAGGTCCGCCTGCGCCTTACGCCGCGGCCTTCTTCTCGTCGCGCAGCTCGCGGCGCAGGATCTTGCCGACATTGGTCTTGGGCAAATCGGTCCTGAACTCGATCTGCTTGGGGACCTTGTAGGCGGTGAGCTGCGTGGCGCAGTACTTGATGACGTCATCGGCCGTGAGGTTTGGGTCTTTCTTGACGATGAAGGCCTTCACCGCCTCGCCCGACTTCGAATCCGCCACACCGATCACGGCGCATTCGAGCACGCCTGGATGTCCCGCGATCACTTCCTCGATCTCGTTCGGATAGACGTTGAAGCCCGAGACCAGGATCATGTCCTTCTTGCGGTCGACGATCTTGGTGTAGCCGCGTTCGTCCATGACGCCGATGTCGCCGGTGCGGAAGAAGCCGTCCGCGGTCATCACGTTCGCGGTCTCTTCCGGCCGATTCCAGTAGCCGGCCATCACCTGCGGTCCCTTGGCGCAGATCTCGCCGGGCTCGCCGAGCGGCACTTCCTTGCCGTCGTCGTCGCGGATCGAGATGTAGGTCGAGGGCACGGGAATGCCGATCGAGCCGGAGAACTGATCGGCGTCGGCGGGGTTGCAGGTCAGCGTCGGCGAGGTCTCGGACAGGCCGTAGCCTTCTGACAGCGCGCAGCCGGTGACCTTCAGCCACTTCTCGGCGACCGCCTTTTGCGTCGCCATGCCGCCGCCGAACGAGGTCTTCAGCTTGGAGAAGTCGACCTTGTCGAACCCGGGCGCGTTGAGCAGGGCGTTGTAGAGCGTGTTGACCGCCGGGAAGCTGTTGACCTGGTACTTCATCAATTCCTTGATGAAGCCCGGTATATCGCGCGGATTCGGAATCAACAGGTTGACGCCGCCGGCCCGCACCGCCAGCAGGAAGCACGCGGTCAGCGCGAAGATATGATAGAGCGGCAGCGCGCAGACGACGAAGAGCTGGTCGACATGCGGCGACTTCTTCAGCGCCGGCTGCAACCAGGCGTCGTTCTGCAGCACGTTGGCGAGGATGTTCTTGTGCTGCAGCGTCGCGCCCTTGGAGACGCCGGTGGTGCCGCCGGTATATTGCAGGAAAGCGACGTCATCACGCGTCAGTTGTGGCTTGCTGAGCTTCATGCTGCGGCCGGCAGAGAGCGCATCGTTGAACGAGACGGAGCCTGGAAGCGACCACGCCGGCACCATCTTCTTCACCTTGCGCACGACGAGATTGACGATCACGCCCTTGAAGCCGAGCAGGTCGCCCATGCTGCCGACGATCACGTGCTTCACGGATGTCTTCGCGATCACCTGCTGCACCGTGGTGGCGAAATTCTCCAGCACGATGATCGCTTCGGCGCCGGAATCCTTGAGCTGATGCTCGAGCTCGCGCGGCGTGTAGAGCGGATTGACATTGACCACGGCATATCCCGCGCGCAGCACGGCGGCGGTCGAAACCGGATATTGCAGCACGTTCGGCATCATCAGCGCGACGCGGGCGCCCTTTTGCAGGCCCTTGCTCTGCAGATAGGCGCCGAGCGCCTGGGACATCTCGTCGAGGTCGCGGTAGCTGATCGACTTGTCCATGCAGATGAACGCCTTGCGATCGGCGAACTTCTTGAAGCTTTCTTCCAACAGCTCGACCAGCGATGAGTACTGGGTGACGTCGATATCGGCTGGCACGCCGGCCGGATATTGCTTGAGCCAGATCCGCTCCATGGTATCTCCCCTCTGCTTGTTTCCCTGTTTCTCGGCCGGGCATGCCTTGTTTTTGGCAGTATTGTGAATGCCGCCGCCGATGGCAAGCGGCTGCGCGCTATCGACGCATTTCGGCGATCTGGAATCGTTCGGCCGAACGGCAGGAAAGCTGCCTAATTACGTGGCTCCGCGGCCCGTTAACCAGCCGGCTTGTTTTCGCCTTTGGGTTTAGCGGCGGCGTTTGGCTTGGCCGGCTTCGGCGCGGGCTTGTCTCCGACGGCTGCGGGCTTGGCGGCTGCGGGTTGGACGGCTGGCTTTCTTTCAGCCGAAGCAGCCGGCTTTTTCTCAGCCGAGGCGGCCGGCTTGGCGGCAGCATCCGGTTTGGCGTTTGCGTGCCTGACGGCAGCAGGCTTGGCTGCCGGCTTTGCGTTGGCTTCAGCCTTGGGCGCTGCCGCGCCGTCGGGCTTCTTCGCGGCAATCTTCGACTTCTTGCCGCGCTTTGCGGACGCCTGCTTTTCAGCCTCCGCCGCAACGGCGGCGATCAATGCGGGGCCGGTCTTGGTTGGACCGGTATAGACCGGAACAGGCTCGGACGGCTCCGCCGCAGCCGCCAGCAGATCCGCAGGTTTGACCGGGTGGTTCTGCAGCCCCGCCGTGAAGAAGTTCACCGCGGTCTCGCCAGTCGAAGTGTTGCCGTTGCTGGCGACGACGTCCGGGTCCTCATCGGTAGCCGGCCGCTTGCGCTTGCCGTTGCACATCTCGTCGCGCAGGTTCGGCGGCGTCGCATCGACCGGAACCAGTTTGTCGACGGTGCCAAGCGCGGGCGTCAGCCAGCTCAGTCCGTTGCCGAAGCCGCGCTCCAGCAATTGCGCCGCGCGCACTGCGCGCGCCTGGCCTGAGGATGCGCCGAGCACGACAGCAATCAGCCGCTTGCCGTTGCGCGTCGCGGACGCAACCAGATTGTAGCCGGAAGCGCAGATGAAGCCGGTCTTGAAACCGTCGGCGCCGGGATAGCGCCCGATCAGCTTGTTGAAATTCTGCGTCACCCTGCGGCCGTAGCGGATCGAGGGGATCTGCATGAAGTATTCGTACTCGGGCAGGTCGCGAATGACGGCGCGTGCCAGCATCGCGAGATCGCGCGCCGACGTGATCTGTCCGTCCGCGGGCAGGCCGTTGGGATTGACATAGCTCGTCTGCGTCATGCCGAGCCGCAAGGCGGTCTGGTTCATCATCGCCGAGAAACCGTCGACCGAGCCGCCGACGCCTTCGGCGAGCACCACGGCCATGTCGTTGGCCGACTTCACCATCATCATCTTGAGCGCGTTATCGACGGTGACCTGGGTGCCCGGAGGAAAGCCCATCTTGGACGGCGACTGCGAGGCGGCGACCGGCGACACCGTCAAGAGCGTGTCGAGCGACAGTCGCCCTTCCTTAACCGCCTTCAGCGTGACGTAAGCCGTCATGATCTTGGTCACCGAGGCGGGATACCAGGGCATGGTGGCATTGTCGGCCTGCAGCACCTTGCCGGTATCGGCTTCGACCACCAACAGCGCTTCGGCGTGCACGGCGCGCGGCGTTATGACGGCAAGCGCCGTCGCCAGCAAAATCAGGTTCAATGAGGAAGCGCGAAGCAACGGGCGAAGAAGATGCACTTTTCCGTTCCGGTCCTTTGAGACCCGCCTTCGAAAAGGAGAGGTCCTTAAATCAAATGTTCGGGTTTCAAGCGTGTCCGGCGCCGTCGCATTGCGGCAGGTCGCAAACCTATACCGGCTTGGCGATTCAGAACAGAGGCCCGGCGATTTAATCGTGGACGAAGTTGGCGCAATTTCGGCGATAGTTGAACCGTAACAGATGCTTGCCGGCCTATTTAACCTCGATACCGGCCCGGGCATTCGCCTGCACCATGAACTGGGCCTTGGCGAGTTCCGCGAAGCGACCGCCCATGGCCACCAGTTCATCGAAAGTTCCACTTTCGATCACCCGCCCGTTGTCGAACATCAGAATGCGGGTCGCGTTGCGAATGGTCGAAAGCCGGTGCGCGATCACAAAGGTGGTGCGGCCCTTCATCACCTCGTCGAGCGCCGCGTTGACCTTGGCCTCGGTGACGGCGTCGAGCGCGCTGGTCGCCTCGTCGAGGATCAGGATCGGCGGGTCTTTCAGCAGCGCACGGGCGATCGACAAACGCTGCCGCTCGCCGCCGGATAGCATCCGGCCGCGCTCGCCGGCATGGGTCTCGAATTTCTTCTCGCTGCGCTCGATGAATTCCAGCGCCTGGGCGCGGCTTGCGGCGACGCGCATTTCCTCATCGGTCGCGTCCGGCTTGCCGACGCGCAGATTGTCCGCGATCGAGCGGTTGAACAGCAGCGCCTCCTGGAACACCACGCCGATGTTCCGCCGCAGCGCCGTCAGCCTCAACGCGCGAATGTCCATGCCGTCGATCTTGATGATGCCGGACTGCGGATCGAAGGCGCGGTGCAACAGCGCAATCGCCGTCGACTTGCCGGCGCCGGTCGGGCCGACCAGGGCGATGGTCTGCCCGGGCAGAGCGGTAAACGAAACGTCTTCGACCGCGGGCCGTTTGCCGTCATAGGAAAACGATACGTCGTGGAATTCGACGAGCCCGGAAAGCCGGCCGGTATCGACCGCTCCGGGCCGGTCGCGCACCGCGGGTACAGCGTCCAGCACGTCGAAGAATTCCTGCAGCCTTGGGGCCTCCATGAACACGCTGTTGATAAAGCTCACCACCTGTTCCAGCTTCTGGATCAGCATGGTCGCGAAGCTCACGAACATCACGATCTCGCCGACCGTCGTCTGCCCCTGCGCGTGCAGGTAGATGCCGACGGTAAAGATCGCGAGCACGGTGATGGTGGTGGAAGCGCGGGTGATGACGGTGACCAGCGCCCACCAGCCGAGCACCGGCATCTGCGCGGCGAGCAGCTTGTCGGCGACGAAACGCAGGCCCTGAACTTCGGCATCGATCCGTACGAAGCTCTGCACCAGCGCGACGTTGCCAAGTGCATCAGACGCGCGCGCCGAGAGATCGCTGTACTGCGCCTCGACGTCGCTCTGCATGCCGTAGGTCTTGCGGACGACAAACGTGGTCAGCGCCGTGAACACCACGCACAGGACGAACAACAGGATCGCCAGCCGCCAGTTGATGTAAAGCGCGAGCGGCAGCAGCACGACCAGCGAGAGAATCGCCGCAAAATGCTCGCGGAAGAAGGCAAGCCAGAGCCGCCACAGCGCGTCGGTGCCGTTCAGCATCACCTTCATCAGCCGCCCGGAATGGGTGCCGGTGTGGAAGGTGAGCGGCAACTGCATGATGTGCTCGAAATAATCCGTCAGCACCACCTGGCGCTGGCGGTGTGCCAGCTTGTCGGCGTGGAGCGCGACGAGCGCGCTGCACGCGATGGTGAACAGGCCGAATACAACCCAGGCGGCCAGCAGCGGCCAGGCCGAGTTCGAGGCCAGCGGCCCGCTCTGCGGCTTGCCCGAGAGCACGTCGACGATCTTGCCGAACAGCACCGGCTCGGCGAATTGCGCCCCGGCCAGCAGGAGATTGGCGACGGCGAGAATCCAGCCCAGCCGCGCCTCCTTGCCAAGCAGCTCAAGGACACGGGTGTAAAGGCGCAGCATGGACATCAGATGAGGACTCGCAAGGCGATTCAATCGCCCATTGTAAACAGGGATCGCTCGGGACGACTAGTGAGGCAGGCGCATTCGTCAGGAGTGAGGTAGGCGACTTCGGCAGGCAGTTGAGCAAGCGGCACCCCTCTCCCTAACCCTCCCCCGCAAGGGGGGAGGGAACCCATCCGCCGGTGCTTCCCTTACGTGTTTGCAACTTCAGCACAGCAACGCGAAGTGAGGTGAGCACGCTGATCAGGCTCCCTCCCCCTTGCGGGGGAGGGCTGGGGAGAGGGGTAAGCCGCGGGCACTGGCGGAAGAAGAAGCCGCCACTCAATTAATCAGCCGGCTGTTGAGCGGGGGCAGGAACTGGTCGTCGAAAATGTCGGAGGCCTGCGGCCGTTTCTGAAACTTGAAGTCGTCCGCGACCTGATCTATCGAGCGTTCGAAGCGGGCCGGATCGATAGCGCCGATGCCGTTGCGTTTCACTTCGCTGGTCAGGACGTAGTCGCGCAGGATGCTTTGCAGCCGCTCGAGTTCGAGGTCCTTCGAGCCGCCGTCCATGCGATTTGCGACCTCGGTCGCGGCGCGTTCGGGGTCCTTGACCGTGAGATGCAACCCGCCGATGACGGCCCGCACGAATCCTTTCACCGCCTCGGGCTTGGCGGCCGCCAGCGCCGGATTGGCGATAATGGCGAAACCGTAGGCTTCACAGCCATAGTCGGCGAATTTCAGCACCGCCAGATCGTCGGCAGGCACGCCGCGATCCCTGAGATTGATCGCCGACAGATAGGAGAAGCCGGTCACCGCATCGATCTGGCCCGCCGACAGCATCGGCTCGCGCACCGCGGCACTGATGCTGCTCTGCTTCACGCTCTTGATCTTGATGCTGTTCTGGTGCGCTACCGCCGGCCACAGCCGGCCCGACAGGTCGCCTTCGGCGACGCCGAGAGTCTTGCCCTCAATGTCGGTCAGCGCGCGGATGCCGCGGCTCTTGCGGGCGATGATGGCATAGGGCGCCTTGTTGAACAGCACGAACACGGCCTTGATCCGCGGGCCACCTTGCTTGTCCTTGTCGCGAAACCGCATCAATGCGTTGACGTCGACGACGGCAAAATCGCTGGTGCCGGCCGCGACGCGCGCAATCGCGTCCGGCGATCCGCTGGCGATGTTGATCGTGACCGCAAGCGCCTCAGCGCTGAACAGGCCGCCGGCAGCCGCCATCACGAACGGCGCTGCCGCGGCATCGATCGGACGATCCAGCGAAAACTGGATTGCGAGCGGAGGCCGAGGTTCGTCGGCGGCGAGGGCGCTATTCGCTGAGAAGCCCGCAATGGCGCACAGCCCGGCAAGGAAAGCCAAGAGAACGCCCAGGCGAGAGCGGATGGCGTTGGTCCTGATCGCACGCATCGAGATGACATCAGCAAGAGGTGGGACAAGTTGCCGCGCCGGTGATGTCGGTTTCGTGACATCGCCAACGGCAGACTTGGCCTTTAGGCGAGCTATTGTGCAGCATCTAACCTGAATGGTCGATGACTGCCACGATTTTGCCAGGGATCGTTCAGCCGCCGTTCGGATTCGGGAACCTAGTATCCGTTCGGTGGTTAGCTATCGAAGGCCTGTCAGGCCAGCTCCCACGGAGGATGTCGAGATGTTTGCGCAAAAGGGTGTGTTTTCATCGATCGGCCGCGCCGGCGCGGTGGCAACGGTTGTGGCCGTTGCACTGACGGCAGTCGCGCCGACGACCACGGCATTCGCGGGCTCCGCACCGTCGAGCAAGGGCGTGACGGCCTCGACCGGGACCAGCGACGCGACCGATATCAGCGCCCGCCGCAGGTACTATCGCGGTGGCGGTGGCGCGGCGGCAGCGGCGGCCTTTGCCGGCATCGTCGGTACGGGACTTGCGATTGCGGCCACCCAGAACCGCCGCGATTACTACTATGATCGCGGCTATGGCTATTATGGTGGCGGCCCGGTCTATTACGGTAGCCCGTATTATTACCGGCCTCGCGCCTACTATTACGGCGGCGGCCCCTACTATGGCGGCTGGTAAACGCGACCGCTAAAATGTCATCCGTTCAATATGAATCCACCGGCCACCCCGGCCGGTGGATTTTTTTATGGTTGCAGAGGTGGCCGTTAACACGCCGGCCATGGCTTTGCATTAGGCTCGAAGAATGAGTGATTCGCTCGAACGGCTTTATCAGGCTGTCCTCGCGGCCAGGGATCTCGATCCGGCAACGTCGCGCACGGCCCGGCTGTTTCAGCGCGGCCCCTCCAAGATGGCCAAGAAGCTCGCCGAGGAAGCCATCGAAGTCGTGATCGATGCCGTCAGCGGCAAGGCCGACGCGGTGGTCCGCGAGAGTGCCGACCTGCTCTATAACCTGACCGTGCTGTGGGCATCGGCCGGCGTGAAGCCGGAGGACGTCTGGCGCGAAATGGAGCGGCGCGAGGACCTGCTGGGCATTGCCGAAAAGCTGCCAAAGCCCGTCAAGTCGCCGAAAACGGCGCCAACCAAGCCGCTGCCCAAGGCAGCGGCAGGCCCCGCAGTCCGGCGGCGAATTGTCGCGCTGGAAGGCCGTTCTGTACGCAAGCGGTAGTAAATCCCCTCAAAATCCGTCGTTTTCCGGCATGGACAAATCCGCTCCATGATGGTTCATGCGCCCATGCTCAAACGGACCTACGATTGGTGTATCAACGCCGCCGACAAGCCCTATGCGCTTTGGATCATGGCGGCGGTGTCTTTCGCGGAAAGCTCGTTCTTCCCGATCCCGCCCGACATCATGCTGCTGCCGATGTCGCTGGCGCAGCCGAAGAAGGCGTGGTGGTTTGCGACCGTCTGTACCATCGCATCCGTTGCCGGCGGCGTGGTCGGTTACGCCATCGGTGCGTTGCTCTATGACTCGGTCGGGCACTGGCTGATCACGGTCTACGGTCTCAGCGACAAGGTCGAAACCTTCCGCGCCTCCTATGCCGAATGGGGCGCGGTGATCATCCTGCTGAAGGGGCTGACGCCGATCCCCTACAAGCTCGTCACGATCACCTCGGGGTTTGCCGGCTACAACATCTGGCTGTTCATCCTGTGCTCGATCGTGGCGCGCGGCGGACGGTTCTTCGTGGTCGCGGTCCTGCTCAACCGCTATGGCGACGCGATCCGGGCCGAGCTGGAAAAGCGCCTCGGCACCTGGGTGGCCATCGGTGCCATCGTCCTGGTGTTCGGCTTTTACGCCGCGTTCAAGCTGGTCTAGGCTTTGCCGGCATCCCGGCTTCAAGCTACGTTTCGTCCCATGCCCGATCGAATCGGCCGTTTGATCAAGCTATTCGGGATGCAACGCGCGACCGTTGGGCTCGTTGCATCCGTGCTTGCGATCGCTCCCGATGCCGGCTGGTCGCAAGGCGCGCCGCAGCCCTCGCTCGGCCTGCAGTCGCCGGCCCAGCAGCCGGTGCCGGCTCAGCCTGAGCGGCAGCAGAGTGAGCCGCAGCAAGCGCCGCGCCAGGAAAATCCCGGCCTGATCAACGAAATCGGAAAGCTGTTCGAGAAATCCAAATCGCTGCTGCCGCCGCTGAAGAGCCCAAGCGAGACCATCGACGATCTCAACGCCGGCGCCAAGGGTGCCGGCGACAGCCTGTCGAACATCGCCAGGCCATCAGTCATGGTGAGTGGGCGTGCGGCGTGTCTGGTGGCGGCCAACGGTGCGCCGGACTGCAAGGCCGGCGCCGACCGGCTGTGCCAGAGCAAGGGCTACAAGGAAGGCAAGAGCCTCGATACTGACGCGGCCGAAAAATGCTCGCCGAAAGTGTTCCTGCCCGGCTACAAGCGGCAGTCTGGCGACTGCAAGACGGAAAATTACGTGACGAGGGCGCTCTGCCAGTAGAGGTCGTTCCGTCATCTCGCAGCGCCAAAACGCAATACTTGACACTGGAAAGATTGCCTTGTTGGTTGGTATGATGCCTGGCATCTCTAGAGCCAAATCGCTTGCCTGAATAACCAGAGGATCGCTTCGAATGTCCATGCCCGCGCTGTTCAAGGGCCGCCTGTCGATACCCGTGATCGGGTCGCCGCTGTTCATCATTTCCGTGCCCGATCTCGTGATCGCCCAGTGCAAGGCCGGCGTGGTCGGATCGTTTCCGGCGCTGAATGCGCGGCCGGCTTCGCTGCTCGACGAATGGCTGGCGCGGATCACCGAAGAGCTCGCAGCCTACGACAAGGCGCATCCGGAGCGGCCGTCGGCGCCGTTTGCGGTGAACCAGATCGTTCACAAATCCAACAACCGGCTCGATCACGATCTTGCGGCCTGCGAGAAGTACAAGGTGCCGATGCTGATCACCTCGCTCGGCGCGCGCGAGGATCTCAACCAGGCGGCGCACAATTGGGGCGGCATCGTCTTCCACGACGTGATCAACCAGAAATTCGCGCACAAGGCGATCGAGAAGGGCGCCGACGGCCTGATCCTGGTGGCGGCCGGCGCCGGCGGCCATGCCGGCACGATCTCGCCGCTCGCCTTCGTCGAGGAAACGCGCGCCTGGTTCGACGGACCGATCGCGCTGTCGGGCGCGATCGCCAACGGCCGCGCCATCCGTGCGGCGCGCATCCTCGGTGCCGACTTCGCCTATATCGGCTCCGCCTTCATCGCGACCCAGGAAGCCAACGCGGTCGAAGCCTACAAGGAGATGATCACGTCGTCGTCGGCGGAAGACATCGTCTATTCGAACCTGTTCACCGGCGTGCACGGCAATTACCTCAAGCCGTCGATCGTCAAGGCCGGGCTCAATCCCGACGACCTGCCGACCTCCGATCCCTCGAAGATGAGTTTTGGCACCGACGCCTCCGGCGAGCGCGCCAAGCCGAAGGCATGGAAGGAGATCTGGGGCAGCGGCCAAGGTATTGGCGGCATCGGCAAGGTGGTGCCGGCCGCCGAGTTGATCGCGCGGTTCAAGAAGGAATATGACGAGGCGGTCGACCCCGCATTGTAAGGCGTCTTGCGGAGCGCGCCCCGTGATGGATGCGACGGAGGATCGGTGATGGCCGGACAGGATCTGAGCGCCCATGTTGCGCTGGTAACGGGTGCGTCCCGCGGCATTGGCGCGGCGATTGCGCGGATGCTTGCGGAAGCTGGCGCCGCGGTTGCGGTCAATTACCGCGAGCGCGCCGCCGACGCCGACGCGGTTGTCGCTGACATCAAGGCTGCCGGCGGCCGCGCCATCGCGGTCGCCGCCGACGTCTCGCAGGCCGCATCCGTTGCCGGCCTGGTCGAACAGGTCGCCGCCGCACTCGGCCCGATCGACATTCTCGTCAACAATGCCGGCTTAGCTATCGTGCGTGGCGTCGACGATCTCACCGAGGACGATTTCGACCGGACCATTACCGTAAACCTGAAATCGGCGTTCCTGTGCACGCAGGCCGTGCTGCCGGCGATGCGGGCGCGCAAATGGGGCCGCATCGTCAACATCTCGTCGGGCGCGGCGCGCGGCGCCGGCGCGATCGGCGTGCACTACAATGCCTCCAAGGCCGGCATGGAAGGACTGACGCGCGGTTACGCGGCGCGCCTCGTCAAGGAAGGCATCACTGTCAACGCGGTGGCGCCGTCGCTGATCGAGACCGACATGATGGGCAGCCGGACGGATCTGGCGCGCAACATCCCGCTCGGCCGCATGGGCCAGGCCGAGGAAGTCGCGCAAGCCGTCGCGATGGTGCTCGGCAACAGCTACATGACCGGGCAGACCATCGTCCTCAATGGCGGCATGGCGTTCATTTGATGCGCCGCCTTGCTCGCCGTCTCCCGCGAATGGCGCGCGGTGCTCTGCCTGCCGCGGGCTCGACTCGCTCTGCCGAAGCAGGCAAGAAGCTCGTCCCTTGATCGACAGGACTTCTCATTCAATGGACGGCATTTTTCGCGTTCACGGCAACGACGTCGTCACCAGCCCCCTTGCGGCAGGCCCATGGGACCCGAGCATGCAGCACGGTTCGCCGCCGGCGGCGCTGGTGGTGTGGGCGGCGGAGCGGATTCCGACGCCGGTCCCGATGCGGGTTGCGCGCGTGACCGTGGACCTGATGCGTCCCGTGCCGGTGGCGCCGCTGACCATCGAGAGCGAAGTCTTGCGCGAGGGGCGCAAGATCCAGCTCTGCGCGGTCAGGCTACTGGCTAACGGCGTCGTCGTGGTCGGCGCGACCGTCCTGAAGATCAAGGTGCAGGCCCAGGAATTGCCGCTAGAGGCCGAGATCCTGCCGGTCGAGCTGCCGGGGCCGGATCGATCGCGCGTCGAGCCCGCGGATTTTTCCTCCAGCCCGTTCGTATCAGGCATGTCGCTGCGCGCCGCGCGCGGCCGCTTCGGCGAGCCCGGTCCCGGTGCGATCTGGTACCGCGTCGACCGGCCGATCGTGGAAGGCGCAGCCGTTTCGCAGGCAATGCGGGCGATGGCCGCGGCGGATTTCTGCAACGGCACCTCGGCCGTGCTGGATTTCCGCGCGTGGACCTTTCTCAATGCCGACCTGACCGTGAATTTTGCGCGTGAGCCGGTCGGCGACTGGATCCTGCTCGATGCCGAGTCCTGGATCGGTCCCGATGGCGCGGGGCTGGCAATGGCGCGGCTCGCCGACGAGCGCGGTTATTTCGGCCGCGCCATCCAGAGCCTTGTCATCGAGAAGCGCTGACTGCGCGGGGTCGGTACGTAAAGGGACCACAATCACCGAGATTGCGGCCCCTTCAATCATTCGAGATCGATCGGCTGGTAACGCCCGCTCTCGTCGAGTGCCGTGCCCCACACCTTGTTCGAGGCTTGGTGCTCGGAGCGGCCGAAGCTGAGCTGGGTCCCGAGACCGAGGTCGAGATTGCGCATCGTCTCCAAGGTGTCGATCAACTTCTCGGTATCGAGCTGCGGGCCGGTCCGCTTGATGCCCGCGATCAGCACGTTGGCGGCGACATAGCCCTCGAACGAAACGTAGTCGGGCGCTTCGCCTGGGAAATACTTGGCGAGCGCATTCTTGTATTCGAGCACGGCGGACGAATAGCCCGACACCGCCGGCACCACCTGCGTCACGATCACGCCGTTGGTGTAGCGCGGTCCCAAGAGTTTCAGTTCTTCGGCAAGCGCGGTGGAGCCGACGAACGAGACGTTGGAGTAGATCATCCCGGGATAGAGGTCGCGCGTCTTCTCGATGAACCGCGCCGCGGCCCGGTAGGTGGCGACCATGACGACGGCCTTGATCGGCGGTTTCGTGAGCTTCAACTGGTTGATCGCGTCGTCGACGTCGACGGTGTTTCGCGCATAATTGAGCCGGAGGATGGCGCCGTCGTTCACGCCCATGGAGCGAAACGCCTTGGCGACCCCGGCAAATCCGGCGTCGCCGTACGAATCCTGCTGCGCAAACACGGCGATCTGCCGGGGTTGCAGCCGGCGTATCTTGACGAGGTAGCGGACGACTGCGTCGGTTTCCTGAACATAGCTGGCGCGGTAGTTGAACACGTAGCGATCCGGCGGATCGTTGCGCAGGATGTTGGCGCCGGTGAAGGCTCCGAAGAACAGCATCCGGCGTTCGAGCGCATAGGGGATCGCCACCGCCGCGGTTGGCGTGCCGACATTGCCGACGATGCCGAACACCTGGTCCTTTTCATAGAGCTGCTTCATCGCTTCCGCGGTGCGTGAAGGCTCGTAGCCGTCGTCGGCGGCGTGCAGTTTGAGCATCCGCCCGTCGACGCCGCCGGCATCGTTGATCCGGTTGAAGGCGGTCTCGATTCCGAGCTTCATCTGGCGTCCCAGCTCACGCGCGGAGCCGGAGAAGGGCGCGGCGATGCCGAAGCGGATTTCCTTTTCGCCGATGCCGCGTGGCAGCGGCCCGGTCGGGACTGGGGCCGTCGGCGCGGTCGCCGCGTTCGCGGCCGTTGCCGCAGCAGCAGGGGACGGACCGATGACGCTGGAAAGACTAGGGCCCGAGATCGAGCGTTCGAGATCGGCAAGTTGACGATCGGCCCGGATGCAATCGATTTTGCCCGAGCTAACGGCGGCGCGGCCGTCGGCCACGCTGCGATCGAATGTCAGGGTGAGATCAGAACGCTCGGCCTCGTTCGACGAGGCTTCCCGGATCACCTGTGAAAACTTGTCGACGATGGTCTGGATGCGGGGACGCGCAATGTCGCGGCAGGCCTGGGCCGAGCCGATCACGGGGCCGACGCGGCCGGCAAGGTCGCGCACGATCGCAATGTCGCCGGCAGCCTGGGCGCTGCCTGCGATTCCGAAGAGCACGGCCCCAACCAGCAAGGCGATGCGGTGCGAGGTCATGGCAAACTCCTTGAGAGTCGGTTCTCAGGCATTGTCATTCTTCCATCTGGATCATGGGTTGGCGCGTTGCGGCGACGCCGGATCCGGCTTCTCGCGCCACTGCATGAATTGCTTGAGCAACTGCGACTGCTCGGGCGCAGGCGAGGCGCTCGGTGGCGTGGAGGCGAGAACGGCCTGGAATTCGCTGATTGCAGGCTTTGGCGAAGCCTCTCCGGATTGGAACAGGGCAGCCTTGATCGACTGCACGATTCCGGAGGACGCCGACGGCTCACCGTCGCTCTGCCGCGACCCCGGGCACGACGACGACGAAGAACAGCGCCACGAGAGCGGAGGCGCCGATGGCGGCACCAAAGCGCGCTGCGACGCTCCATAACGCCTTCTTCGATTCCAGTTGGGGTTCGCGCATGATCTCGGGATCGAGGGGATGGCGCAGCGCATCGGATACGGCGCTCTCGAGCTGGGAGTCGAACGACGCCGGAGAGAACGGTGTCGTTGCGGGGCTGGCGTCGCGCATGGAAGCCGACCGCTCACGTAGCGAGCGCGGCGCGTAGTACAGGGGATCGCGGGGATTGATGTGGTCCTGCTCACTCACACTACTCATACGCTTACTCCTCATGTCGCTTGGCGGATTGACCGGCGGACTGCTCGGCGGCGGAACGGCAGGTGACGTACCGATCAGGAGTTCCAGGTCGCGGAAGAGGCGCGCGGGATCGTCGACGTCCGCTTTCTGTCCGCTGTCGAGCTTGCTCGGAAGATTTGAATCAAGGTGTGAGGCGCCGTCCCTGCGTCCGGCGACACCTGCCTGCGAGATCGAATCTCGCGACCACACAACGCTCACGGCTTCCACTGCCTCGTCCCCTGCCGGCAAATGTTCCGTCTGTCCGACGGATTGAGCTGCCAGACCGCAGAGATCCGCCAGCACACATAAGTTTGTTGGAGCCGAGCGAGGACTAATTTAGGTCGGAAACGTGACGAAAGTAAGTTGAGCTCGCGTTAACTACAACTCACGTGACCTCTGTTTTCAAAGGGTTTGGCATGCGTTCCGCACGATAAGCAGCATGAATCGGCCACAAATACGCCGGATTCGCCGCTCGTTGCGCTGTTTTCTGCGCGTAGCGCGGGTTTTCACATTAATTACTCGTTAACCAAGTTCGTCGATTGTTAACCATTCAATAAGAAAGGCGAGTCGAACATCATGGACGTCCGAGCGGATCCCACGCGTCAACTGGTCCGGCTGCGCGGCCGGTCCTATGTCGCGTTCGTATTCAGCCCTGTCGTGCCGATCGTGGAATGGCTCGCCGAGATCGACGCCACGCTGGCGCGCTCGCCCGGATACTTCGTCGGCAAGCCGATCGTGCTCGATCTCTCAGCCGTCGACCTCTCAAGCTCCGCCATCGCCCATCTCGTCGGCAGTCTCAACGAGCGCAACATCCGCGTCCTCGGCATCGAGGGTGTGGAGGAAGATCGTCTCGCGGCGAACATGCCGCCCTTGCTGACCGGCGGCCGTGCCTGCGTGATCACGCGAAACGAGCCGACGCAGAAGTCGGAGCCCGAGCCGAAGAAGCCGACCTCGCTGCTGCTGGAGAACCCGGTACGTTCGGGCCAGTCCATCGTCTTCATGGAAGGCGATGTCACGGTTTTGGGCTCGGTCGGGTCGGGCGCGGAGATCGTCGCCGGCGGATCGATTCACATCTACGGCACGCTGCGCGGCCGTGCGATGGCTGGCGTCAACGGCAATTCGGCCGCACGGATCTATTGCCAGAGAATCGAGGCCGAGCTGCTGGCGATCGATGGCTACTACCAGACCGCAGAAGAAATCGACGTCGCGCTCCGCAACCGCCCGGCGCAAGCCTGGCTGGAGGGCGACACCATGAAAATTACCCCGCTGAATTAACCGGCTAAGGAGATCAAGTATGGCCAAGGTCCTGGTCGTTACCTCGGGCAAGGGAGGCGTTGGAAAAACCACCTCGACGGCCGCGCTCGGTGCGGCGCTTGCGCAAGGCGGGCAAAGCGTCGTGGTGGTCGATTTCGATGTCGGCCTGCGCAACCTCGATCTGGTGATGGGCGCCGAACGCCGCGTGGTGTTCGACCTCATCAACGTGGTGCAGGGTGTCGCCAAGCTGCCGCAGGCCCTGATCCGCGACAAGCGGCTGGAAAATCTCTGGCTGCTGCCGGCCTCACAGACCCGCGACAAGGATGCGCTGACCGACGAGGGCGTCGGCCGCGTTATCGCCGAGCTCAGGAGCCGGTTCGACTGGATTCTGTGCGACAGCCCGGCCGGCATCGAGCGCGGCGCGACGCTCGCCATGCGCTACGCCGACGAAGCCGTCATCGTCACCAATCCCGAAGTGTCCTCGGTGCGCGACTCCGACCGCATCATCGGCATGCTCGATTCGAAGACGGTGAGGGCGGAGCGCGGCGAGCGGGTGGAAAAGCATGTGCTGATCACCCGCTACGATCCGGCGCGTGCGGCGCGCGGCGAGATGCTCAACATCGACGACATCCTGGAAATCCTCGCGACGCCTCTGCTCGGCATCATTCCCGAGAGCCAGGATGTCCTGAAGGCGTCGAACGTCGGCACGCCGGTGACGCTCAACAATGCCGAGAGCGCGCCGGCCCGCGCCTATATCGATGCCGCACGCCGCCTGATGGGCGAGGAAGTCGCCATGACCGTGCCGGCCGAGCGCAAGGGCTTCATGAACCGCTTGCTGGGACGGAGAGCTGCATGAGCATGAATCTGCTGCGGCTGTTTAGCGGCCGCAATGCATCCGCCCCCGTTGCGCGGGAGCGGCTGCAGATCTTGCTAGCGCATGAGCGCGGGCTACTCGGTCAGTCCGACTTGCTGGCCACGCTGCGGGAGGAAATCCTCGCGGTGGTGTCGAAGCACGTGGTGCTCGATCCCGACAAGGTGATGGTTAAGCTGGAGCGCGGCAAGACGGTGTCGACACTCGAAGTCGATATCGAAGTGCCCAATAATTTCGACAAGAAGGCTCCTACCGAAAAGCGCATGGCCGGCTGAAAGGCGCGCTGCCGACCGAGCTAATTAATCGCTACCCCACCATCCGCTCGCGGCCGGTCCAGAAGCCTGCCTTCAGCACCTTCTTGTCGACCTTGCCGACGCCGGTCATCGGCAACTCGCTAACGAACTTGATATGCTTGGGCGCGTGCGCCGAGCCTTTCTTCGCCTTCACGAGGTTGATCAGCTCGTCCGGATTCGGTCGCGCGCCTTCGCGGGCGACGATCACGGCGGTGACGGCCTCGCCCCATTTGTCGTCGGGCACGCCGACCACGGCGACCATGGCGACGTCGGCATGTTGCGACAAGACATCCTCGACCTCGCGCGGAAAGATGTTGAAGCCGCCGGAGACGATCATGTCCTTCTTGCGGTCGAGGATGAACATGTAGCCGCGTTCGTCCGATCGCGCGATGTCGCCGGTGTGCAGCCAGCCGTTCTTCAGCGTCTCCGCAGTCGCGTCGGGCCGTTTCCAGTATTCGGCCATCACATGCGTGCCGCGCACGCAGATCTCGCCGGCCTCGCCGGTTGCGACTTCCTGGTCGTCATTGTCGAGGATCTTCACTTGGCAAGCGGCAATCGGGAATCCGCAGGACAGGAACAGCTCCGGCGTCCTGGGATCGTGGTCGGCCTTGCGCAGCACGGATACCGGATAACATTCGGTCTGGCCGTAGAGCTGCGAGAACACCGGCCCGATTCGCTCGATGCCCTCGACCAGCCGGCTCGGCGACATCGCAGATGCGCCGTACAGCAAGAGTTCGAGCGAGGAGAGGTCGGTCTTGTCGAGGGAGGGATGATCCAGCATGACGTAGATCATCGTCGGCACGAACAGGGTGAAATTGATCTTCTCGCGCTCGATGGTCTTGAACACGGCTTCGGGATCAAAGCCTTTCAGCATATGCACGGTGCCGCCGCGCATCAGCGTCGGCAGCACTTTTGTCCCCGCGACATGGCTGATCGGCGCAACCGTCAGGTAGCGCGGGGTATCAGGAATTTCAAAGTCAGCGAGGATCGCGCTGGCAAACCCGCCATATTCGCGGTGATAGCGGAGCGCGCCCTTGGATTTGCCCGTGGTGCCGCCGGTGTAATTGAGCGTGGCGATGTCGTCGGGTCCGGCAAAGCTGCGCGCCGTGGCGCTGCCGGCGGCTTCAATCGCCTGCAGGAGATCGTCGCCGTAACTGGCGGGACCGAGCGTGAGCACAGTCTTCAGACCGGTCGCTTTGGCCGCGAGTTCGCCGCCGCGGTCGCGGAAGGTAACCGCGTCGACCACCAGCATCTGCGCCTCGGAATCCTCGAGCTGAAACAGTTGGTCGTCCAGCGAACCCAGTGGATGCAGCCAGGTAATCGCCAACCGCGAGAGCTGCGCGGCGACACCGGCGCACCAGGTGTCGGCGCGGTTGGCGGTGAGAAACGCGACGCGGCTGCCGGGTTGGAAGCCGAACTGCATGAAGACGCTCTGCATGCGCCCGATCATGTCGGTCGCGCCGCGATAGGTGAGCGATCCGCCCGGCCAGGCGAACGCCGTGCGCTCCGGGTAGCGCGCCAGCGCCAGCAACGTCTGCTCGCATGCCGCCGGAAACGCGTAGAGCGGATTGCCCATCTTCTTCCTCCCGCTGTTTTGTAATTGGCCTTCGTCCGTGCCAATGTCGGGTAACGCTAGCACAACAAGAAGCCTGCTCAAGCCGGGAAGAACGCCTTGCCACCTGTCGACTTGCTCTCGCGCTTTCGCGACCGCCTCAGCCTGCCGCTGATTGCGGCGCCGATGTTTCTCGTCTCCGGCGTCGAGTTGGTGGTAGCCGCCTGCCGCAACGGCGTGATCGGTTCGTTTCCGACCGTAAATTGCCGCAGCCCCGAACAACTCGATCAATGGCTGACGGACATCGATGACCGGCTGAAGGAGCACTCGGATGCAAGCGGCAAGCCCGCAGCGCCTGTATGCGCCAATCTGATCGTGCATCGCTCCAATGCGCGGCTGGAGCAGGATCTGCAGGTGCTGCTGCATCATCGGCCGGAAATGGTTATCACCTCCGTCGGCTCGCCGGCGCCGGTATTGAAGCCGTTGCGCGATGCCGGCGCGCTGGTGTTTGCCGACGTCGCATCCATCCGCCATGCCGAGCGCGCGGCGGCTGCCGGTGCCGATGGGCTGGTGCTGCTAACGGCAGGCGCGGGCGGTCAGACCGGCTGGCTCAATCCCTTCGTGTTCGTGCGCGCGGTGCGCGCCTTCTTCGACGGACCCCTGGTGCTGGCGGGCGGCATCGCGGATGGTCACGCCCTGCGCGCGGCCGAGGCGCTCGGCTGCAATCTCGCCTATATGGGCACCAAATTCATCGCCACGCGGGAGAGCATGGCGGACGCGCGCTACAAGGAGATGCTGGTCGCCAGCAGCGCCGACGACATCCTGCTGACCAAGGCATTCACGGGCCTCCAGACCAACATGCTGCGCCCCTCGATCGAGGCCGCCGGTCTCGATCCGGACGATCTTCCCGAGCGGGGCGCGATCGATATCGCCAAGGATATCGACATCGGCGCGCGCGAGAACCGCCCGAAACGCTGGAAGGATATTTGGAGTGCGGGACATGCCGTTTCGGGCGTGACGGAGGTTCTTTCGGTCGACGAGATGGTTGCGCGCACAGCGGCGGAATATCGGGACGCTGCCACGCGCCTGCGACTTAGCTAGGCTAGAGCACAAAGGGTTCCCGGCGATCCAGCCACTGCATTTTTGTGATGCAGCAATGCCAGGCGCGCCCAACGGCAAATGCCAAGAGAAAGCCGCCGCGCTGGCAAACTTCCGACACAGGATGACGGCGAAAACAGGCAATCCGACATGACGCACGCGCGAAGGCGAGACCGATTCCAGGTTTCGCCGCCGGGCGCATTTTATTCAGCGAGGCCTTCGTGTCGCACAAGCTCTTCCCCGCGATCCTGCTCATCTGCGCGCTGTTTAACTTCCCGGTTTTCGCGCAGCCCGGTGCTGCGCCTGCCGCCCCTACCGATAAAGCTGACGTCCTGACGCCCGATCAGGCGAAGCGGGCGCTCGAGACGCTTTCCGATGACAAGAAGCGCGCGCAAGTCATCGAGACGCTACGTGCGATCGCCAGTGCCTCGCCGCCACCGCAAGGCGCGGCTCCCGCGCCCGAACAGCAATCCGCGATGCCGCTCACCGCCGACAGCCTCGGCGCACAGCTCCTGCTGACGGTATCCGAGCGGGTCGGCGAGATCTCGCGCGAGGTCGCCGATGTGGCGCGGATGCTGACGGACTTTCGGGCGTTCTATTACTGGTTCGTGCGGACCGCCAACGATCCGTCCGCCTATCACCAGTTGTTCGACATCGCGTGGAAACTGGCGCTGGTGTTTCTTTGCGCCCTCGCTGCCGAGTGGCTGGTTTTCCGCCTGATCAAGCGCCCGGTGGCGCTGTTGGAGGCGCGCCTGCCGCAAGCGGCGCGCGCGCCGGTGGCGACTTTGGCGGTGGCCGATCCGCCATCCTCCGTGGCTGACGTCACGGCCGCGCCCGAGCTGCATCGGCGCCGCCTCAGTCTGGCGCGCACCTGGCAGTCGTTGGTCAGGTTGCCCTTCGTGCTGGGACGGCTCGCGCTCGAATTGCTCCCGGTGCTTGTCTTTATTGGTACCGCCACGACGTTGCTGGGAACCGGGATCGGCGATCTCGCAACCGCCCGGCTCGTGATCCTCGCGGTCGTGAACGCCTATGCGCTGACTCGCGGGCTGATCTGCGTGGTACGGGCTCTGGCCGGACCTTTCGGCCTGTTTCGCGTTCGCGCCGAGACCGCAGCCTATATCGAGATATGGGCGCGGCGCATCGTCACCGTCGGTGTCTCGGGCATTGCCTTCGCCAATGTGGCGTTGCTGCTGGGCTTGCATCGCGGTGGCTACATGGCGTTGCTGCGCCTGGTGATGCTGGTCGTCCATCTCTTCATCGTCGTCATTATCCTGCAGTGCCGCCGCCAGGTTGCGGATGCTATTCGCGCGCCGGCCGGCCGCGACGGCACAGCCGCCAGGGTGCGCAACCGCGTCGCCGGCCTGTGGCACTATCTTGCGATCGCGCTCGACCTCGCCTTATGGGCAGTGTGGGCGCTCAACATCCGCAACGGCTACGCGCTGCTCCTGCAATATTTCGTCGGCACCGTCGCGGTTGCGCTGATCGTGCGTCTTTCCACCATGCTGGTGCTGAGCTTGATCGATCGTGGCTTCCGCATCAGCCCAGAACTCCTGCGCCGCTTTCCGGGCTTGGAGAACCGCGCCAACCGCTATCTGCCGCTGTTGCGCAACGTCATCTCGGCCGCGATCGCCTTCATCGGCCTTGTCGCGCTGCTGGAAGTCTGGGGCATCGACGCCATCGTCTGGTTCTACGGCGGCCAGATCGGCAGCCGGCTCGTGTCGGCGGTGGTTACCGTCGGCATTGCAGCACTGGCTGCTGCGGCGATCTGGGAAATCAGCAATGCGTTGCTGGACCGCAAGGTTACCGCACTGTCGCGCGACGGTCACTACGCCCGCGCGGCGCGGCTGCGCACGTTTCAGCCGATGCTGCGAACGGCACTGTTGTGCCTTATCGTCGTCGTCGTTGGCCTCACGGCGCTCAGCGAGATCGGCGTCAATGTCGCGCCGCTGCTCGCCGGCGCCGGTATCGTCGGTATCGCCATCGGCTTCGGCTCGCAGAAACTGGTGCAGGACCTCATTACCGGGCTGTTTCTCCTGATCGAGAACACGGTGCAAGTCGGCGACACCGTCACGCTGTCTGGCCTGTCAGGGGTCGTGGAGAATGTCTCGATCCGCACCCTTCGCCTGCGCGCCGGCGACGGCTCCGTGCACATCGTGCCGTTCAGTGCGGTGACGACGATCACCAATTCAAGCCGCGGCGCCGGCAACGCCGCCGTGAGCGTCAACGTGGCCTACAAGGAAGACACCGACCGCGCCGGCCAGATCCTGAAGGACATCGTCGCCGAAATGCGGCGCGAGCCCGAATTCCAGCACCTGATCCGCGGCGATCTCGAACTGTGGGGGGTCGACAAGGTAGACGGCTCGATGGCTTCGATCGTCGGCCAGATCCGCTGCAGCGATGCCGGCCGCTGGCCGGTGCAGCGGGAATTCAACCGCCGCATGAAGCGGCGATTCCAGGAGTGCGGCGTGGAAATCGCGCCCGCCAGCCAAACCATTCTGATGCAGGTTCCGGCGCCCGCCGGTGCCGCCGCGAATGCGAAGCCCAGGCGGGCGGCGGGCTAGTTCGTCACGCAACGCTATCCGCGTGCCTCAACGCAGGATTCGACCAAGGATGCGCGCCGCCTGATCGATCTCTTTTTCATTCCATGCCGCAAAGCCGAGAAACAGGCCCTGCTCATTGGTCTTGTGATACAGCATGCTCGATAACGGCCGGCTGGCGACGCCGGCGTCGAGCAGGCGCGCCGACAATCGCCGGTCGTTTGCCGGTCCGCTGCACCTTGCCAGCAGTTGCATGCCGCCGGCCGGAGCTTCGATCGCGAGACGGTCGCCGGCTTCAGTGGCAAGCGCCTGCAGCATGCGGTCGCGCCGGCCCTTGTAGAGGCGCGTCATCCTTCTGATGTGGCCGAGATAGGCGCCGGATGCGATGAACTCGGCCAGCGCGTCCTGCATGGTGATCGACGTCAGCATTCCCATGTGGCGCTGCGCCAGTTCGAATTGATCAATCAGGGCTTCCGGGACGACGAGGTAACCGAAGCGAATGTCCGCATACGTCGCTTTCGAAAAGGTGCCGAGATAGAACACGCGCGGCGACGTTGCGAGCCCCTGCAGGGCGGCCACCGGGCGGGCCTCGTAGTGAAATTCGCCGTCGTAGTCGTCCTCGATGATGCAGGCGCCCGTGGTTTCGGCGAAACGCAGCAGTTCGAGACGGCGGCCGATCGGCATCAGCCGCCCGGTCGGATATTGATGCGACGGCGTGACGAAGATCAGCCGCGGCGCCTCCTTGCGGGATGAGACGGCCATGCCTTGCGCGTCGAGCGGTATGGCGGAAACGATGGCGCCGGTGGCATGCAATGCGACGTTGGCGCCGCCATAGCCCGGGCTTTCGATCCAGGCGTGATCGCCGCGCTCGAGCAGCGCATCTGCGACCAGCGTCAGGCCGGATTGCGCCGTCGGCACGATTAATATCTGGTCGGCCTTGGCTTTGATTCCGCGATGAACCACGAGATGCCCGAGCAGCGCTTCCTGTAGCGGTCGATGGTTGATGGGCCGGTCACGGCGTAGCGGTGCGTTTCGCGCCGCGCGCCGCAGGTAGCGGCTCCACACATCGTGCGGAAACTCGCGCTCGTCCGCCAGCCCGGGCTGAAACGGCCGCGGCCGTCCCTCATGAACAGGCGGCCAGTCCGCCCGCTGCAGGCCGCGCGCCCAGGACGACAGGCCTATCCGCTCGCTTCCGGCCCGGCTGCTTCGCGGCGACATTTTGCGACGATCGAGCGATAGGCCTTCGGCGACCACCGGACGGCGTCCGGCGGAGAGCGAGAGATAGCCTTCCGCGGCCAATTGCTCGATCGCAAACGAGACGGTGTTGCGTGAGAGGGCGAGCGATTCCGCCAGTTGCCGGCTCGAGGGCAGGCGCTGGCGGGGCGCGAGGCGTCCTTCCGTGATGAGGTGCCGCAACTGGTCGGTGAGCTGGCGCGTCAAGGTCGCGCCGCTGTCGCGCGCCAGATGCAGCATTCCGGGAATCAGGTCGTCCACAACTGGCTCCAGTAAATCGTAAAAACTGGTTCTTTCGTTAGAGCCAGTTAAAGGGCTAGGCAATGCCGAGCGGCTCGTGACGGGGCGTGTTCGAGATGGCCAGTGGACTTTCAACCCGCAGCGCGGCGGCGCTGCTTGCCGGTGTCGTGTTCGCGTGGGGGACCAACTGGCCGGTGACGAAGATGATCGTGCACGACGTGTCCCCGCTATGGGCGACGGCGCTGCGCTGCATGATCGCCGCCGCGACGCTGGCGCCGATGTTGTGGGCGCAGGGGACGTTCATCGTGCCGAAGCGCGGCGACCTGCCGGTCGTGTTCTGCACCTCGATCCTGCACCTGGTGGCGTTTTCCGCGCTGGTGGCGGCCGGGCTGCAATTCGTGCCGGCCGGCAGGGCGATCGTGCTTGGCTATACGACGCCGCTATGGGTCGCGATCGGAGCAGCCATGTTTCTGTCGGAGCATATCACGCGCCGGCGCGCGATCGGTATCGGCTGCGGCCTGGCCGGCCTCGCGGTCATCTTCAATCCGCAGACGCTGAACTGGGCTGACCGCAACGCGCTGTTCGGCAGCGGCCTGATTCTGATTGCCGCGTTCTGCTGGGCCGGCAACATCGTCTATGTCAGGGCCCACAAATGGATCTCGACACCCTTTCAACTCGTGTTCTGGCAGGTGCTGCTGGCGGCGGCGCTGCTGTCGCTCATCGCGTGGCTCGTGGAAGGCCCGCCGCACATCGCGTGGACATGGCGTCTTTCCGCGTTGATGCTCCATAGCGGAATTGTCTGCACGGCATTCGCCAACTGGGCGATGACCATGGTGAACCGCAGCCTGCCGGCGGTCACCACATCGCTGTGTCTGCTGGCGACGCCGCTGCTCGGCATCGTCAGCGCGACCGTGATGCTAAACGAGCCGCTGGAGCCGTCGCTGTTTCTTGCGATGGTGCTGATCATCGGCGGCATCGCGCTTGGCACCATCGCCGGCGGGTCACTCCGGGCGAATGCGACCTAATTCGCCACGAAATACCAATTCTCGTCGTAGCGCTCGAGCCGGCTCGGCGGCTTGTCGGCGAATTCGAAGAAGTTTTTGGGATCGCCGCCCGGCGGCACGTGCAGGAAGCCGGTGAAATGGTGCTTCAGGCCGCGTGAGGTCAAAAACAGCACATAGGTGCCTTCTTCCGTCTCGTCGACGACGATGTCGTTGCCGACGGAAACATTTGGCTCGCGGTCGCCGAGCGCCACTAGGTTCTTGTTGTAGGAGACGTTGGGGTTCAACTCGCCGGCTTCGACCCGCGCCACGATCCGTTCGCGGTCGGCCCGGTGCCAGCGGAAATTCTGCTGGAGGGCGACCTGGTGCAGCGGGGCGTAGGCGAGAATGGCAAGCGTGAGCGCGGAGATCAGGAAGGGAAGGGCGAACTTCGCGCCACCGGTTCGGATCCTGGGGAGCAGCGAAGCCGACCACACGAGGCAGCCGAAGAACACCAGCGCGACCAGCGGCACGACGGCCAGCAGGACGAAGCCGGAGGGCCAGTCCGCCATCGACAGTTCGAACGTCGCGATCGACAGCGTGAAGGCTGAAATCGCGATCGCCGCCACCAGCGCGGCGCGAACCGATGGCCCGGTAGCGACCGACGTCATCTGGGATATCGCTTCAGCCATGCCGGGCTGTTCCGCTCCGCCGTTTACTCGGCTCCCGGCGGTTGCCATTCCGAAGGCTTAACGCGCCGTTAACCATATCGGCCCCAACAATAGCCCCAGACGATGGTCCGCCGCCACGGTCGGACGGCAAATCGAAAGGGGTATGGAATGGATTTCGATCGGTATTTCGCCAAAACCCCGGCAACGCTCGAGGAGATCCGGCGCCGGGTGATGTTTGCGCTCGATCGGCATCCGCTGTGCCGCGGTATCGAATTCGACGTCGTCAGCATGCCGCGCAACCGCAAGAGCAACTGGACCGTCACCCTGCAACAGGTCGCCCCCGACGCCCTGTGGGAAGCTTCCGATATCGTTGCCGATATCCAGGAGGCCTATGAACTGGCCGCAGCGGCCTGATTCCGGGGCTTTTTTGGGACTTTTTCCCCATCTTTTCGACCGCGTCAGCGCGGCGATTGGCATCGTATAGCCTCAATTATCATCCAGTTTTCGGCAAAAGGGCCAAACGTCGGCGGGAATGGAGACCTTTTTGACCAAGACTATGACGATTGTCGCGCTGATCTGTTTTCTCGTGGCCGGCGCCGCCGTCACCGCCATTGTCGGCCGCGACAGCCTACCTGCCGCCCGGTTCGAACTGGCGTCGGCTTCCTCCGTCCAGGCGCCGGTCTCGAACAAGGAAGGCAAAAAGGATCGCCTGGCGGTCCTGAGCTACGCCACCGCCGCGGTTGAGCCCCAGCCCAGGGATCCCGCGCTGAACGAATCGCTGCGCCGGGCCTATGCCTCGACTTCGCCTGTCGATATGGCCATGCCGAAGGAAATCGCGGCGCCCGCCGCCCCGCCCACGACGTTCACCGCTGAGCCGAGCACGGCACCGGTGCCGGCGCCTGCGCCCGTCAAGCCCAAGGCCGCAGCAAAGCCCCAGCCGCAGAAGAGCTACACACTGTTGAGCGATGGCCAGATCGCCGGCATCAAGGACCGCCTGAAACTGACGGCGTCGCAGGAGTACTACTGGCCGCCGGTGGAGACTGCGCTGCGTGCCGTCGCCCGCAAGATTCATGCGGGCCGCCAGGCCAACCCGAATGCGACGGGCGTGCCGATCGATCCAGAGTCCGCGGAAGTCCAGCAATTGAAATCGGCGGCGATGCCGCTGCTGTTCCAGTTGCGTGAGGACCAGAAGAGCGAAGTGCGCTCGCTTGCCCGCATCATCGGGCTGGAAAAAGTCGCCGCGATGATCTGAGCGGCGATCTGCGCCGCTGGTTCCGACCCTTACACAGAACTCCTACACATAACGCCGCACCGGAACATCACCCTACCCCACGCGTTGCCCGCGTGGATGAGGGAGTTTGCCGATGCGCACATCAACCGCCTTTTTTGCGGGGGCAGGAACCGTGATTGTCGCGGTCGCCGCCGGTGTTGGCGGTGGATATCTGGCTGCCAACATCGTCAGTCCGCCGACACATGTGATCTCGAAACTGGAACGCCGGATGTCAGCGGAGCCGATATCCGTCTCGACGGAGCCATCGGAGCCGGTGCCCCATGTCGCGGCGACGGCGGCCGCGGCCAATACCGCGCCCGCCCAGGAGCAGCCGCAAACGCAGCCCCAACAGACGCAGCCACAGCCGCCAACGCAACCACAGCCGCAAACGGCGGCGGCAGCGCCGGCTGCTAATAATGCTTCCGCCGAAGAGAAGACGGCCAATAGCGCAGCGGCCACTCAACCTGCACCGCCACCGCCGAAACCCTCGAAGCCCGCCGAACAGGCCAGCGAAAAGACCGCTGCGGAGAAGGCTGCTACGCCCCAGGAGGCGTTTGCCAAGGCGCGTGATGCCGATCTCAAACGGGCTGCCGCCGAACAGCGGCGCGTCGAGCGGCGCCAGCGCTGGGCCGACAAGCGCCGCTTCCAGCAGCCCCGCGAGCAGGACCTCGAGGCGGTCGAGACGCAGGTCCGGGAAGCAACCGAGCCGCGGCGCATCATCATCCGCGAAGAAGCGTTCGCTGGCGAGCCCGCACGAATCGAAATGCCCCGGATCAGGTTGTTCGATCAGGATTGATCGATCCGGAAGAGTCGCGGCACATCCTTCTTGAATCGCTGTCGTGTCCCGGACGCGGTGCAGCGCGTAGCGCTGCACCGCAGAGCCGGGACCCAATGCCGCGACATATGACCCCGGATCAGCAGCGCACCACGCCGCTAGCGGCGCGCTGCGCAGCATCCGGGGAACGCTGGACCGATCGCGCCGCTTCAATGAAATGAAACATTACGTCTCAGCTAGCCGCCGCACGTCTTAGCCGCCGCGCGATTCTACCACCTTGCGGCAGCCATCCGACAGCTTCGTCTTGTTCGCTTTCAGGCAGGCATTCATCTGCGGCGGCTTGCCGATATGCTCGGCGCAGAATTTTCCGGCATCCGAACGGCAGGCCATCTGCTCCTGGGGAGTGGGGCCGGATTGGGCCTGAGCCAGCGAGCCTGCGCCGAGCGACAGGATCAGGGCTGCGGTCGCGGCCACGGCATGAATGGATTTCATCATGGATCACCTTTTGACGAGAATGGGAGATTGAAAGCGCGCGAAAACTCGTCGAGGTTGCGCCCGCGGTCCATGCCATGTTCATGGCGTCGGCAGCGGGCCGCAAAATCACCCCGCGCGCGCCCACACCATTTTCATGGGATGTTGCCGGGCATCTCGATGGACCATGTACATCTCGCGTCGGCTGCGGTGACCGATCGGTACATCGCAAAGAGCTGCACGCCCAATTCGGGAGAGATGACACATGTTGAAGAAGACAGGTTGGCTGAGCGCAGGTCTGACGCTCGCGGCGTTTTCGGCCGTGGCTTCCTTTGCAGTCGGCGGCGTAGGCTCTGCCCAAGCGGCAGTGGTTTATTGCAAGACGGTTGGCGTGCCGAAGGGCTGCGTCGCGCGCCCGACGCCGGTCGCGGCGGCTGCGGTCGTGACGCCGGTCGTGGGCGTCGGCGCTGTCGGCGTCGGAGCTCGGGGCGTCGGCGTTCGGGCCGGTACGCCGATGAACCGCGGTGGTCCGGTCAACCGCGTCGGCCGCCGCTGAGGCAAAGCGTTTCAAGCGAAGCATGCCCTCGGACTTGATCCGGGATGGACACCGGTTCGCGTAAAGAAAAGGCGTAAGCTAAAAGTGTGCATGCTAACCGGCAGCGCCGTCGCTGTCGGGGAAGCGGTGGGGCAAGGTCAGCCTCACGCGCGTACCCTTGTGAGTCCCTTGGGCGCTGGAGCTCAGTTCCAGCTCGGCGCCGCAGCGCGCGGCGCGGCTTCGCATGTTGCGCAGGCCGCGCGTCGTTTTCGCAGCTCCTGCGGCTCCGCCGTCAGGCGCGATCTCAAACCCCCTGCCGTCATCCTCGACGGTGATGCAGCCGCGCTCGAGGCCGTCGGCGCCCGCCAGCGTCTCGATCCTCACCGTAATGCGCCCCGCCTCGGCGTGCTTGACCGCATTGGTCACCGCTTCGTCCAGCAGTCGCACGATCTGGATGACGTGCCATGGCCGCAGTTCGGGATGAACCGGCAGGCCCTGCGCCGTAACCGCGCGCCAGTCCAGCGCGATGTCATGCGGACGAAGCTGCGCCATGGCGCGTTCGCGCCATGAGCCGAGCGCCAGCATCAGATCGCCGCCGATGTCGTCCATGGAGTCGATGACGAGGCGCAAATCCTTCAGCGCGGCGCGCGCCGCATCACCGATCCCCGCGCTGCCATTGCCGCGTTCGCTGAGCGCCACGATGCTGACGAGCTGGCCGCCGAGCCCGTCATGCAGGTCGCGCATCAGGCGCGTGCGTTCCCGCGCCAGCGCCGCGGCGCGGGCGCGCTCCTCCTCGCGGGCGAAACTGGCCTTCAGCTTCTCCTCCGCCTCGCGCACCTGGGTGACGAGACGGCCGGCAAAGCCGTCGACCTGGTTCAGCGCCCGGGCGAACCGCCAGGTGAGCCCCGCGCCGATCGCGACCAGCATCGCCGAATAGGACAGCCGCGCGGTGAAGATGCGGTTGGGCATCATCTGAAATACCGAGAGCAGGTCGACGATCCAGCAGGTCAGCATGATCGTAACCGCGCATCCGAGCAGGAAGCTCGCGACGTTCTGCCGCTGCAGCGCCGATCGCGCGGTAACGACGGCCATGATGAGAAGGGAGATGCCGACCATCGGTACGGCGAGAATCAGGAAGAGGGCGCGCACCAGCGCCTGATTTCCGAACAGGCCGGCCAGCGCCAATGCGATGCCCGGAATGAAGATGACCCAGGCGTAGCGCTGCCACTTCCAGCCCGAGAGCAGCAGCGCAAAGACCAGCACCAGTGCGCTTTCGATCGGCGCGGAGGAAATCAGGATCACATTGAACCTGGAAAACGGCGTCTCGCCCATCGGTGTTTGCAGGAACGCCTGGCCGACACCCACGGCCATCGCCGCCGCCAGAACGCCGTAGGCCGGCTCGTGGCGACGCATCACCCACATGATGCCGAGGATCACCGCCAGAATTGCCTGCCAGGATGAGAACACCACCGGCAACGTCACGAACACCAGCGTTCTGAGATTGTAGGTCGGGCGCAACTCTTCGTCCGGGCCGACCCAGATGCGATCGAGGAAGCCTGTGATCGGGCCCCAGACGAACAGCCGGATTGAGATGGCGTTGTCGCCATCGCGCAGCACGGAAGCGGGGATCACCGCAATCGCCGGCGTGTTGCGGTCCGGGCGGTTGGCGGCAGGATCGCGCCGGCTGTCGAGGATCACGACATCGTTGACGGTGACCTCGACGCCGTTGGTGAAGCGCGGCAGGAACACCGACCAGGCCCGCGAGGCCTCGCCGGCCGAGCGGACGAAGTGTCCCCTGAAGCGGGGCGGATCGTTCATCGCATTCCGCAACGATGAGAAGTACGGCAGCGTCACCGCCCGCTCGGCGCCGGCTTCGGTGAGCTGAAAGGCCGTCACCTGATACTGCGCGGGAGGTCCGGGCAGCGATTGCAGAAGCACCGCGACGCCGACGACGGCGATCACCGCCTGCAGCAGCAGATACTGGATGAGACGGGACGACCGCAGCCGACGCCGCGCGCGGCCGGGCAGCTCCGGTTGCACGTCGTCGCCGTGATCGTTCACAACTTGATCAAGCCCTGCTGGACCGCTTCGAACACCGCCTCGCCCCGGGTATGAACTTCGAGCTTGCGATAGATGCTCTTGATATGCCCGGGCACGGTTTGGCGCGACAGGCCGAGATGGCTGGCGATCTCGGCATAGCTAAAGCCCTTGGCGATGCCCCAGAGAATGTCGATTTCGCGCGGCGTCAGTTTGGTGGTGTTGAGTACTGGGCCGGGCGGCGGCTCCGGCGTGCTCTGGGTCCGGCGCACGATGAAACGCGCGATCGAGGCCGAGATCGGCGAATGGCCGGCGACGAGGTCGCGCACGGTGGCGGCGATGTCGGTCGGGAAGGCGTCCTTGAGCAGATAGCCTGTCGCGCCGACGGTGATCGCCGAAATCACGCTTTCCTCGTCGCCGAGGATCGAGATCACCATGATCTCGGTATCGGGAAAGCGCCGACGGGTCTCTCGGATCAGGTCGACGCCATGGCCATCCGGCAACTGAAGATCGGTCAGCAGCACCTTTGGTGCGCCTTGCGCGAGACAGGCGCGGGCTTCCGCGAGCGTGCCCGCGGCCCTGACCTGGTATCCGGCTTTGGCCAACGCGTCCTGTAGCCGCCAAAGCGTCGGCGCGTCGTCCTCGACCAGCACGACCGTGATGGCTTCCGCCTTGGGCCCATCGCTCAATGAATTCATCTGAAAACTCCGGCTGCCTGTCCCTGCAGCCCGCGCAAGTGTAACCCCGTGACAGTTTTTTGCGACACCCATGTTCATGGGGCGGGATTTTTACGAGATTCGAGGGAGGCGAAAGGAGCGGAAAAAGCCTATACGATTGCCTCTCAACGAGGCCACCGAAATGCCGAATCCTCCTAAAAATGTACCGCCGACGAAAGTCGCCTCCGAACCCGGTCGCCTTGCGGTCATGCCCGAGGACATCACGGCCGCGGGCGCGTCCATTGCCGGGTCGGTCCTCGTTACCGAATGCGATCAAAGCCGGACGCTGAGCGAAATCTGCGGCTGCAACCTCTGGCTCAAATTCGAGAACCTGCAGTTCACTTCGACCTTCAAGGAGCGCGGCGCGCTCAACCGGCTGCTGGCGCTGTCGCCGGAGGAGCGGCGGCGCGGCGTGATCGCGATGTCGGCCGGCAACCACGCGCAGGGCGTGGCCTATCACGCAAATAGGCTTGGCATACCCGCAGCCATCGTGATGCCGGTCGGCACCCCGATGGTGAAGATCGAGAATACGCGGCGTCACGGCGCGAATACGATCATCTCCGGCAAGACGCTGGAGGAGGCAGGCGAATTCGCGCGCACGCATGGCGAGGCGCACGGCATGATCATGATCCATCCTTACGACGATCCCTTGATCATCGCGGGGCAGGGCACCATCGCGGTCGAAATGCTGCGGGCGGCGCCGCAGCTCGATACGCTGGTGGTGCCGATCGGCGGCGGCGGGCTGATCTCCGGCATGGCGGTTGCGGCCAAATCGCTGAAGCCGGATCTGCAGATCGTCGGCGTGCAGGCGCAGCTCTATCCCTCGATGTACAATGCCATCAAGGGCGATCGTCTGCCGATGCGCGGCGATACGCTTGCCGAAGGCATTGCGGTGAAGGTGCCAGGCCGGATCACCACCGAGATCATCCGCCATCTCGTCGACGACATCGTGCTCGTAACCGAGGACCAGATCGAGCGGGCGGTGGCGATGCTGATCGCGATCGAAAAGACCGTGGTCGAGGGCGCCGGCGCTGCGGGCCTCGCCGCGGTGCTGGCCGCGCCGGAGCGCTTTGCCGGCCGCAACGTCGGCCTTGTGCTAACCGGCGGCAACATCGATACCCGGCTGATCGCCTCCGTGCTGACCCGCGAACTCGCGCGAGAGGGGCGGCTGACCCAGATCGCAATCGACATCGTCGACCGGCCCGGCCAACTCGCCGCCGTCTCGGCGCTGCTCGCCGAAGCCGGCGCCAACATCATCGAAGTCTCGCACCAGCGAACGTTCTCCGATCTCCCCGCCAAGGGCACGCTGCTCGAAGTCGTCATCGAAACGCGGGATCGCGTGCATCTGGACGAGGTGATGAAGCGGCTTGGGGAGGCGGGGTTTGTCGCGTGGCTGCCGGGGCGAAGGTAAGCATGGCGTTTTCGAGCAAAGCATGTCGCCCGAGAGGAGCCACAAGCAGGAGCCGCAATGACCCGATCAGTTCACGTTCCTTCCGAACTCTTTGACAGCCGGCGCTATGGTTTTGCGCAGATAGCAGTCATCCCGACACCTGTCGGCAACGCTATACACGTATCTGGTCAAGTTGCTTGCGATGCAGATCGAAACATCGTCGGTGCTGGCGATGTCGGTCGCCAACTCCAGAAGAGCCTTGAAAACCTTGCTGTCGCACTGGCATCGGCCGGCGCGAGACTCGATCAGGTCGGCGCGTTACGCCTCTACATCAAGCAAAGCCACATGCATGAAAGCGACGCAATCAGTGGCGCTCTCAAAGCGACTTTCGGCGACAATCCACCGTGTGCAACTTGGATTGGGGTGGCGAGCCTCGCCAACGATGAATTCCTCGTCGAGGTAGAACCTTCCGTGGTTTTCCTTGCACGAGAGTAGATGGCAAAACGGCCCTTCCAGGCCAAAAGCAGCGAGGGACTCGTTCGCGCCCCTCAATTCACCAGCCGCACCGCACCGGCCTCGCTGACGTCATAGCCGCCGAGCTCGCCCGCGCGATCGCGGAAGCTCGGCCCGCGCATGAACTCGAACAGCGCCTGCGGCCCCTTCATAAAGTAATCGCGCTGCCGCATCACGAGATCAAAACGCTCCCAGGTGACGGGGAGGAAATCGAGCCCTGCCGATTTCGCCACGCTTCGCGTCGCGATGCCGCAATCGATGCGGCCGGCGCGGATGGCTTGCGCGATATCGGGTCCGGTGGGGAAGGCGGGTTTTGCCAGTTTCAGATCGTCGAGCGTGATGCCCGCGCGCGCCAGCAGCGCGAGCAGCAGCAATTGCGCACCGGCGCCAGCCGGGCGTTGCGCCATCCGCGCGCGCGATGTTGCGATCGAGGCCATGTCGCTCAAGTCCAGCGGATTGCCGGACGCGACCAGAATGCCCTGCTCGCGCCGCGCAAAGCCGAGCAGGACTGCATCATGCAGGCCCGGCGCGTCGGCGACCGCCTCGACATTGGCTCTCTCGTCATCGCCGTCGAGCCGGTGCAGATGGATCGCCGCGACCATCACCTCGCCACGCGTCAGCCGACGCAGGCCTTCCTCGCTGCCTTCGGCCAGGCTGGCGAGGCCGGAATTGCTCTCACGTAAGCCCCATTCCAGCAGCGGATCGTGGCTGCCGCCGACGATCGGCGGCGCCGCCACCTGCGCCAGCGCGGTGGGCGAGATCAGGCCGGCGGACACCCAGCGATCCAGCGCCGTGCGCGGAAACAGCCAGCGGCCGGTCACCTTGCTGCAGGGCACCGCGCGGTTCGCCACCAGCTCGTAGAGCTTGCGCTCGGAGAGCCGCAGATAATCCGCCGCTTCGTCTGTCGTGAGGAGCTCCGGCATCGGCACCAATATGCATTCGAGTGCAAATATTACAGAAATTGACCATATCGTCGCTATCTGCGCAAGATGCCCAGCGCTAGTGGAATTACAAATGCCAGACGGTCCGTCCGCCCTTCAACTTGTCCTCAGCGGCGATCCCGCGCTGTTCGCGATCGTGCGGCTGTCGCTCTATGTCAGCCTATCAGCGGTGGCGCTGGCCGCGCTGATCGGCATTCCCTTGGGCGCCTGGATCGCGCTGACGAGATTTCCCGGCCGCCAGGGCGTCATCGTCCTGCTCAACGCCTTGATGGGCCTGCCACCGGTCGTTGTCGGCCTCGCGGTGTATCTCGCGCTGTCGCGCTCCGGGCCGCTCGGCGCGTTCGGCCTGTTGTTCACCCCGAGCGCGATGATCGTCGCGCAGACCGTGCTGGTCACGCCGATCATCGCTGCGCTGACGCGCCAGACCATCGAGGATCTCTGGCTCGAATACCGCGACGAACTCACCGCGATGAACCTCGGGCCCCTCGGCCGCGTCATGGCGCTGATCTGGGACTCGCGCTTCAGCCTGGTCACGGCGCTGCTCGCCGGCTTCGGCCGCGCAGCCGCGGAGGTCGGCGCCATCATCATCGTCGGCGGCAACATCGAAGGCTTCACCCGCACGATGACGACGGCGATTGCGCTGGAGACTTCCAAGGGCGACCTGCCGCTCGCGGTCGGCCTCGGCCTCGTGCTGATTTCGATCGTGATCGCGGTCAACGCGCTGGCGTGGAGCGTGCGCCGCGCCGGCGAGCGACTGGCGGGATGACCATGCGCGCGCCTTCGAGCGAACTGCCGATCAAATTTGATGGCGTCACGGTAGCGGCCGGCGGGGTCACGATCCTCGACGACATCGCGCTCACGCTGGCGCCGGGCCTGCCCACGGTATTGATCGGCCCCAACGGCTCGGGCAAATCGACGCTCTTGCGCCTGGCGATGGGGCTGCTGGCACCGTCGCGCGGCCGCATCACCTGGGGCGGGCTCGAACATGTCTCCCCGCTGAAGCGTGCGATCGTGTTTCAGCGCCCGGCGATGCTCCGGCGCAGCGCCGCCGCCAATCTCCGTTTTGCGCTGCGCGCCGCCGGCATTCCGCGCGCGGAGCATGCGCGACGCGTCGCCGAGTTGCTCGAACTGGTCGGCTTGCACGCGCTCGCCAACCGCGCGGCGCGAAGGCTCTCCGGCGGCGAGCAGCAGCGGCTGGCGCTGGCGCGGGCGCTGGCGCGCGATCCCGCGGTGTTGTTCCTGGACGAGCCGACCGCGAGCCTCGATCCCATCGCCACCAAGGCGGTGGAAGACATCATCCGCACTGTGAGCGAGCGCAACATCAAGGTCGTGATGGCGACCCACGATCACGGCGAAGCGCGCAGGCTCGCCGGCGAGGTCGTCATGCTTCACCGCGGCCGAATTGTCGAAACCGGTGCAGCCGCATCGTTCTTCGACGCGCCGCAAACCGCCGAGGCGAGGGCGTTCCTCGCCGGCGAACTGTTGATTTAGCGCATGATCCGGAAAAGTGGTTACAGGTTCCGAAAAGATCATGCGCAAACCAAAGAAGGGAAAACAAATGAGCATACTCACGCGCCGTCTGCTGATTGCGGCGACCGCCAGCCTGGTTTTCGCGAGCCACGCCGTCGCGCAGGATAAATCGATCGTGGTGGCCTCGACCACCTCGACGCAGGATTCCGGCCTGTTCGGCTATATCCTGCCGATGTTCAAGGCCAGGACCGGCATCGACGTAAAAGTGGTGGCGCAGGGCACGGGACAAGCGCTCGATACCGGCCGCCGCGGCGATGCCGACGTCGTGTTCGTCCACGCCAAACCTGCGGAAGAAAAGTTCGTGTCCGAAGGGTTTGGCGTCAGGCGCCATCCCGTGATGTACAACGACTTCATCCTGATCGGGCCGAAGAGCGACCCGGCCGGCATCAAGGGCTCGAAGGACATCGTTGCGGCGCTCTCCGCGATCAAGGCGAAGGGGGCCGATTTCATCTCGCGCGGCGACAAGTCCGGCACGCATCAGGCGGAGCTCAATCTCTGGAAGATCGCCGGCATCGACATCGCAAAGGACAAGGGTCCCTGGTACAAGGAGATCGGGCAGGGCATGGGCGCTGCGCTCAACACCGCGTCGGCCTCGAACGCCTATGTGCTCGCCGATCGCGGCACCTGGCTGTCGTTCAAGAATCGCGGCGACCTCGTGATTTCAGTCGAAGGCGACAAGCGCCTGTTCAACCAGTACGGCGTAATGCTGGTGAATCCGGAGAAACATCCGAGTGTCAAGAAGGATCTCGGCCAACAATTCATCGATTGGCTGATATCATCAGAGGGCCAGAGTGCGATCGCCGATTACAAGATCAACGGCGAGCAGTTGTTCTATCCCAACGCCAGCGATTCCGGCGCGTGATACGCGGCTACGATCAGTCATCGAAGGAACCACCACCGTTCATATTCATGAATATTTGTTCAACGATCTGTCGCAGTCTTAATGTCGCAGACGGAACGTGATCGCGGCGCGGTGATTAGACTCGGTAGAGTGGACACAATCACTGGAGTTCGATGATGAAGAAACTAGCCATCGTATTTGCCGTTGGTGCTGCTGCGCTGATCGGCGGTTCCGCCGCCAACGCCGCCGACAATGCGGTAAAGGCGAAACCTGCGACGGATACTGTGCAGTCTTCCACTGACTTCAGCGCCCATCGCCGCCACTGGCGTCATCGGCACTGGGGTTACCACCGGCACTATCGCCCGTACTACGATAGCTACGGCTACTACGCGCCGCGCCGGTACGGGTACTACAGTCCCCGCTACTATGGCGGCGGTCCCGGCGTAACCTTCAGCTTCGGCACCGGTCGCTGGTAAGACAGCCGGCGAGAAAAAAAGCCCGCAGCAATGCGGGCTTTTTTGCGTGCCAACTGGCGGGTCGATCCGAGCCTACAATTCCCGCGATGCTTTCGATGACTTTGTCCGGCTGCCGTTGCCGGCGGCCGACGCAAAACGGGTGGCGGATTGCTTGCCGGGCTCCCGTGTCGCAGCCTTTGCTGCCAGCCGGGTTACCCGGGCATGTGCATTCCGGAACGCCGTACGTACGGCCCTTGCGGTTCGGCTTGCAACAACTCGCCGCTTCTTGAGAGCCGCGTGGCTCTCTTCGGCAATATCAACCTTGCGCACCATTCCGCTGATCGAAGGCGCCAGATCGACCGGAATTTCGGCGATCTGGTCTTCCTTCGACAGGCCACCGACGCCTTCACATGGCGCCTTATCCGGCAGGTCCGTCGGCATGTGGACAGTGTTGTTTGCGTCCGTCCAGGCCTCGGCCTTGTTGCCGGTGATGATCTTGACGTAAGCGCGCGTTTCCTTCGGCAAGGCGCCGCGCCGCGATAGCCACTTCTCGATCCTGCCGCCGCCCGCATTGTAGGCTGCCGCCGCAAGCCCGAGATTTCCGAACTGATTATAAAGCTTGCGAAGAAATCTTGCCGACGCAGGAATCGCCTGCAGCGGATCGAATGGGTCCTTCAAGCCCATTTCGACCGCCGTTCGCGGCATGAATTGCGCAATGCCCTGCGCGCCTGCCGAACTGACCTCCGCCACTTTAAACCTGCTTTCCTGCCAGAGCAGGCGCACGAGAAAGCCGATCGGAATATCGTGTTCCTCAGCGGCACTTCTGACCGCTTCACAGATCGGGTTCGGTGGCGCGGCCTCCTCCTTTATCGAGGCGACCGCATGAGCCGCGGCATCGGCTGTCGTTGCCGACTCGTACGGCGCGGTGACGACGTTTGTTGCGTCCGGTTCTTGCGAATGCTCAACCGACGCAGTCACAGTTCCAGTGTGAGAATTCGATGTCGTGGCAGGTTCCGATTGCGCTTCGGCAATAACGAAAGATAGTTCCGTCCACGCTGACCTGATTTCGGAACTTTCAAAATCCGCCGCGACCACGAACACAGCAATCACGGCGGCGAAAAGATATCGCATCAACTTCCATCCATTTGTGTGAAGGCCGGTCGGATAGAAGTTGGATGTGGAGATTTCGCGGATGAACTACGGCAGAGCAGTGTTCTTCTCGTCCGTAATTCTACCGAATGGAACTTTCAAAAAATGCGCGTTCCCGGGCCGGTCGCCTACATCGCTCTTTATGCCGCGTTGTACGCAGCGTTCGGCGTGGCATCGCCGTTCTGGCCGAAGTTTTTTGAAACCAGAGCGCTCACGTTCGAGCAGATCGGCTTGATACTGGCGGCTGCGTTGCTGGCGCGTCTTGTCGCCGGTCCACTCGTCGGGATGTTTGCAGACTTCCTGCAATCGTTGCGCCTCGTGCTCGCATTCTGCGCCGCCCTGGCAGCAGCAACGGCCGTGGCGTTGCTGTGGGCCGACGGCTTTTGGCTGTTGCTGCTTCTGGCGCTGGTTCAAGCCGTGGCACTGGCGCCTACGACGTCGATGGCCGACGCCTTGTCGGTCAACGCGGCCAGGCCGCAGATCGCGGGGCGGCCGTTCGAATATGGCTGGATCCGCGGTTCGGCATCGGCGGCTTTCGTCTGCGGCACGCTGATCATCGGGCAACTCATCACGTCCACTGACCTGACGCGTGTGGTCGGGCTGAACGCAGCCCTGCTTGTCGCTGCCGCTGGGGCAACCGCGCTGGTACCCAGGGTTTCGTCTTCATCGGTGCCGCATACCGGCGCATCGCAGCTTGCGAGCGAGGTTCGTGGACTGCTTGGGATCGAGCGATTTCGAATCCTGATCCTCGTCTCGGCTCTGATCTATGGCAGCCACGCCATGCATGACGCCTTTGCGGTGATCCGGTGGAGCAATGCCGGAATAGACACCTCCGTCATAAGCGTCTTGTGGTCGGAGGCCGTCGCCGCAGAAGTCATCGTGTTCTTTCTGATCGGACCGGCCTTGCTCAACCGGCTCGGCGCGCGTGGTGCGGCGGCGTTGGCGGCAGCAGCCGGAATCATCCGCTGGTCGGTTGCGGGGACGACGACTTCCGTCGTGGCGCTCGCGATGGTGCAGCCGCTGCACGGATTGACGTTCGCGCTGCTGCATCTTTCTTGCATGCGGTTGATGGCAGCTCTTGTCCCCGCCAGAATGGCCGCAACGGCTCAAGCCATCTACGCGTTTGGTGCGGGCGTGGTGACGGCCGCACTGACGCTGCTTTCGGGGCTTTTCTATGCCAGGTATGGCGGAGGGGCGTTCGTTGCGATGGCGGTGCTCTGCGGCCTCGCGTTGCCGCTCGCCTGGTTTGGCTTTACCGATGCTCAGGATATCTCTGCCCGCGTACGCTGAGTTGCGGTAGAATCCGCGTCGCGAAAACCAGGTCGATCTCTCTGGAAGGTTTGTCAATTGGTCTCGGAAAGCGATCTAGACGCTACTCTCGATGCCGTCAGGGCCGGTGCCGCCGGGCCGGCTGAGGGCATTTTTGGCCCGGCGTCGATGACGTGGCGGATCGACAGGGAAGCCGTGATCTTTCTGGGAGCCGGGCGCGCCTTGCTGCTTCAACTGGCGCATCCCTGGGTCGCGACTGCCGTTGCCGAGCACTCGCGCACCTTTGCCGATCCTGTCGGCCGCTTTCATCGAACCTTTGAGCTGATGTTCACAATGGTGTTCGGTTCGCTCGATGGCGCGACTGCCGCGGCCCGGCGTCTGCATCGGCGGCACGCGATGATCTCCGGCGTGTTGCCGGAAACGGCCGGCCGCTTCGACCAAGGCTCATCCTACAATGCCAACGACATCGCCGCGTTGCGCTGGGTTCACGCCACCCTTGTCGAAACCGCTGCCATCGCGCACGACCTTATCTTGCCTCCGCTCTCGCCCGAACAGCGCGAGCAATATTGGGCCGAAAGCCGGCTGTTCGGCGCATTGTTCGGGCTGAGACCTGCGGACCTGCCGGCGGATTGGTCATCCTTCACCGACTACAACGCCGCGATGGCTCGATCGGATACTTTGTCCGTGAGCACCGCGGCGCGTGACGTGGCCCACCACATCTTAACCGGCGCACGTCCGTGGTTGCGGCCGCCGCGCTGGTACGTGGCCCTGAGCGCACAGATGTTGCCCGAGCGGCTGCGCACAGGTTTCGGCTTCGATCTCGACGAGCGCGATCAGAGGGCCGCCGATCGCGCGCTCAAGTGGATACGCCGCCTGTATCCGCACCTGCCGACCCGCCTCCGCTACGTCGGCCCCTATCACGAAGCGCAGGCGCGGCTGCAGGGGAAGCCGCGGCTCGAGCTGGCTACCCGGTGGCTCAATCGGGCGTGGACCGGACGACCGCGGCTGGATGATCGTCGGGAGAGGTGAGGCCGATGGGCATCGGCGTGTCATTTGCGGTAAGAGATCTGCCCGCCGAGATTCCTGAAACGAAACCTGCAGAACCGGATTTTGATATTGATGGACGAGGACGACGACCCGATTGACGAGATTTCGCGGATCGAAGCGCGGCTCGAGGAGCTGGCCGAGGTCGCCGAGCGGTGCCGCAAGATCACGCTGGTCTCGAAGTCGGTGATCGCGCTCGGTGCCGGATTGATGCTCGTCACGATGCTTGGCCTGCTCGGGTCCAATCAGGTCGCTGCCCTGGGCTCGATTGCCGCGGTGCTGGGCGGCATCGTGTCGCTCGGCTCCAACGCCAGCACCTTGCGGCAGACCATGGCCGCCATCAGCGAGGCCGAGGCGCTTCGTTCCGATCTGATCGGCAGGATCGATCTTCGCGTGGTCGGCGACGAGATCGCAATCAAGCCGCCAGCGTAAACGCCTCGTGCACGGACGACTGGACTGCGCCGCCCGTCACCGCGCCTCCGCCCGCAACGTAGATGGTATCGCCGATCGTGGTGGCGCCGACCGCGTGCCGCGGTGTCAGCATCGGCGCATGAGATTGCCAGGTATTGGTCTTCGGATCGTAACTCTCCATCTGACCGAATACGACGCCTTGCGAGATCTGGCCTCTGTCCTGCACGCCGTATTCGCCGCCCATCGCGAACAAGCGGTCGCGGTAGACGACGAGGCCGTGGCCCGAACGCGCCGTGGGCAGCGGCGCGCGCTCCTTCCAGGTGTCTGATACAGGCAGGTAAAGGTGGTGAAGGTCGGTGTTGTATTCAAAGGTGTTGAAGCGGCCGCCTATGATGTGGATCATGCCGTTATAGGCGACAGCGCCGACATGGTCGCGCGCGGCGGGGAGCGCTTTCCGAATTTCCCACTTGTCGGTTTGCGGGTCATAGACCTCATGCCAGCCGACACTGGCGCGCTCGTTGGTGGGCGCGCCGGCGCCACCGATCAGATGTATCTTACCGTCGAGTGCGACTGCCGCGGCAGCGCCACGTGAGCGCGGCAAAGGCGCGATCGTCGTCCACTTGTCGGCGGCCACGTCGTAGAAAAACGCATTCGGGTCGGGATTGCGGTTCTGCTCGATGAAGCCGCCGAGCGCGTAGACGCGCCCCGCATCCGCCACGACGGCAACATGGTTGGCGCCGCGCGGCAAAGGCGCGGCGTTGAACCATCGATCGTCCTTCGGATCGTAAACATGATGATAGGCGCGATCGACACGGCCTTCGCCATAGCCGCCGACAATATGCATGCGCCCCGCCCAGGCGGTGGCCCAGGCCATTTCGCTTCGCGGCAGCGGCGACGCCGCCTTCGGTGCCCAGCGCCCCTGCGGGCCCTGCGGCGCGGGACTATCCACCTTTCGCTGGGCAATCTGCTCGGTGGTGAGGTGATGCGGCGTGCCACCGTGAAGCCGGGCGAACGGATCGGCGGAGGGCGCTGCTTCGGGCAGCGCTGTGCCTGACGGCGTGCCATGGCCCGCATGCTGGGCGAGCGCCGGTGCGCAACCGAGTGTCGCGCCGGCAGCCACGGCAACGAAAGCTCTCCTGTTCAGACGCGGCAGATCGGATGTCGACGACATGAGAGCTCCTCGGCTAAAGTGGCCGTATCATCAATGGTTGTAACAAAGGCGAGCGCGGTCAAGACGACAAAGCCGGGAACTGGCGCGCCGATGCACTCAATTGCAGGTGATGCCAGGACGACCGTTACGGTACCGGGATGGCCCGGATCCTGCTTTGACAGGTTCGCGCTGACCTGATCCATTTCCTTGATCGAGCGTGACGAGGCATTCATCACCAGTGAGGAGTCGGCCCCCCATGAAAGAACGGCAACTTCGAGACCTGATTGCAGACGTCAAGACTGGCCGGCTGTCGCGGCGGGCCTTTGTCCAGCGAATGATCGCCGCAGGCCTGACGGCGCCGATGGCCGGGATGATGCTGAGCCAGTCGGGGGTCGCGATGGCTGCGACCGCGCTTCCCTACAAGCCGACCAAGGCCGGCGGCGGCGGCGTGCTGAAACTGCTGTATTGGCAGGCCATCACCCTGCTCAATCCCCATTTCGCCGTCGGCACCAAGGACCAGGAAGGCTGCCGGATCTTTTACGAGCCGCTGGCGGGATGGGATGGCGACGGCAATTTGGTACCGATCCTCGCCGCCGAGATTCCGAGCAAGGAGAATCATGGATTGGCCGAAGACGGCCGCTCTGTGGTCTGGAAGCTGAAACGCGGCGTCAAATGGCATGACGGCATGCCGTTCACGGCCGACGATGTCGTCTTCACCTGGGAATATGCCAAAACGCCGGAGACTGCGGCGGTCTCGATTGCCAACTACAAGGACATCACGGTCGAGAAGATCGACGACTTCACCGTCCGCCTCACTTTTGCCAAGCCGACGCCGTTCTGGGCCGATGCCTTTGTCGGCAATTACGGCATGATCATCCCGAAGCACCTGTTCAAGGATTATGTCGGCGCCAGGTCGCGCGAGGCGCCGCACAATCTGAAGCCGGTCGGCACCGGCCCTTATCTGTTCGTGGATTTCAAGCCGGGCGACATGCTCCGCGGCAAGATCAATCCCAACTACCACGTCGCCAACCGGCCGCAGTTCGATGAGGTGGAGGTCAAGGGCGGCGGCGACGCGGTGTCGGCGGCGCGCGCGGTGCTGCAGTCCGGCGAATACGACTATGCCTGGAACATGCTGGTCGAAGAGGACATCCTGCTGAAGCTGGAAGCCGCTGGAAAGGGCAGGGTGAACATCACCCCGTCGGGCAATGTCGAATTCATGCAGCTCAACTCGACCGATCCCGCGATCGAGGTCGACGGCGAGCGCGCCAGCATAAAGACCAAACATCCGCTGTTCAGCGATCCGGCCGTGCGGCAGGCCGTCAATCTCCTGATCGATCGCGCGTCGATCGAGAAATTCATCTATGGCCGCACGGCGCGGGCCACCGCGAACTTTCTCAACAACCCGGAACGCTTCCGGTCGAAAAACACCAAATTCGAATTCAACATCGAGAAGGCCAACCAGATCCTCGAGGCCGCCGGCTGGAAAAAGGGCGGCGACGGTATTCGCGCCAAGGACGGCAAGCCGCTGAAGTTCGTGTTCCAGACCTCGATCAATGCGCCCAGGCAGAAGACCCAGGCCATCGTCAAGCAGGCGTGCCAGAAAGCGGGCATCGACGTCGAGCTGAAGTCAGTGGTGGGATCGGTGTTCTTCTCCTCCGACGCCGCCAATCCCGACACCTACACGCATTTCTATTGCGACGCGCAGATGTACAACACCACCATGCCGCAAGCCGATCCGCAGTTCTTCATGAACCAGTATGTGTCGTGGCAGGTGGCGAACAAGGAAAACAAGTGGCAGGGGCGCAATGTCTCGCGCTGGCAAAGCAAGGAATACGACGAGATCTACAAGCAGGCCGAACGGGAGCTCGACGCGGTGAAGCGCGCGGCGCTGTTCATCAAGCTCAACGACCTCGTCGTGACAGACAATTACATCCAGCCCATCGCCTCCCGGACCCGGGTCGCGGCGCTCGGCAACAAGCTGACCGCGCATATCTCGGGCTGGGACAACGATTTGTGGCAGCTAGCGAGCTGGTATCGGGAGGGGTGAGAGCGGGCTTACTGGTGTGCCGGGCGATCACGCTTCTGCGCTAACTCCGTCAGCTTGCGTGGTCATGCGACCGAGCAGCCGCTCGATCATCCCGGCGTGACCAAAGCTCAAGCCGATCGAGGATGCTTAGGAGCTCGGTGCCCTTGAGCGAGAGCGAGTAGGTCACGCGCCGTGGGAACGCGACGGTTGGGGAGCGCAGCACCAAGCCTCGATCTTCAAGCCCATCCAAACGCTCAGAAAGCACCTTCGGAGATACGCCGGGTAGAAGCTCCGCCAGCTCGCCGTGCCGTTTCGGGCCGTCCTTCAGGTGCCAGAGCACAAGCGCGTTCCACCGGTGGCCCAGGAAGGCCAGCCAATCCTCGACCGGGCAATCAGCGGGGCGACGCGGTTGCGGATTGTCGAGTTCTAATCGTAGCGCAGCAGATGACAATGCGGCTTCCTTCCCGTTTGGTTAGCACTGAACGGACGTGCTTCCTTTCTTCTCCCCAACGAGGAGATGAGACATGACCGTGACTGAGCCAGCCCAGATGAATGAGGCATTCGCTCAAGCCTTCAACAGCCGTAACATAGACAATCTGCTCGCGCTTTACGAGGTGGATGCCGTCCTGCGCGTGGATGGAAGCGAGCGAAGTCTGATAGGGCTCGACGCGATCGCTAGTGCGTTGCAGGGCCTCCTGCAAGCATCCGGCACAATGACGTCGCGCAATAACTTTTGCGTCCAGCACAGTGACGTCGCTCTGCTGCGCGCAGATTGGGAACTGCGCGCCCAGGACGGCTCCATCGTGGCGTCCGGCAGCTCGGTCGAGTTGGTCCGCCGCCAGTCCGATGGCACCTGGCGCTACGTCATCGACCACGCAGCGGGCGCCGCCCTGCCACGCATCATCTAAGTGGAAGGCTATCATGCGAACTACGGTGCCTAATCGCAGGTGATGCCAGCGAAGGCGTGACGCGCCAATTGAGTGCACTGCCACCGTAATGCCATGGCCCGCATCTGGGCCGGCGCCGGCGCGCAATCGACTGTCGCGCCGGCAGCCGCGGCAATGAACGCTATCCCGTTCAGGCGCGGCAGGTGGGATGTCGAATTGCAGGTGACCTGCATCGCAACTGTTAGCTAGCTCACACGTGAAGGCTGCAAAACGATGTAAGCTCTTCACGGTTCGCCGTGAGCTGTCATGCTCCGGCTGCGCAAGCGAATATCGATAGTGCGGACAACGCGTCCGGCCGGTGTCACTGGCCGGGCGATCGGATCATCGTGCCGAAAGGGCAGATCTGGGCCGGCCAATGAGCAGCAAACCGAGGCCGAGGACGCAGCGATCGGCGAAGAGGAAACTGGCAGCAGGCACACAAACGGGGGAGCGCGCAATGGGTCAAATCGGCAGGTCTACCGACCCCTCGACGGCTGACAATCGCGACGACGTTGCAGGCAGCGAGGTCGCTTCGTTCCGCTACAACAATCCCGGCGCTCAATATCCCAGTGCGCGCGCCGCGCGCTTCGGCCAGACCGGCTATGGGATCATCGGTGGCGGCCACAAGATCGCACGCTTTCCCTCGCCGGTGAACGGCGCCGCCTCGAACTTCGACCTGTTGTCGCGCAGCTATGTCGGCATGCGGATCGGCGAAGCTGGAACGAAGTGGACCGGCGCGCACGGCTTCGGCGTGCCGGGCTATGATCCGAACGCCATCCTGACCAAGGAGATGGTCGACGATCCCGTGCAGGCGATCGCCTTGCTGAAAGCCATTGCTGGCCGCGAGTCGGGCAAAGGCAATAACCTGACCGAGGAGCAGTGGCGTCAGGCCCATCGCATGTACAAGGCCGGCAGCGCCGACGCCTTCTTCGACGGTCTGCCAGCCGTAGCCATTGCCCAGCCGCCCGCGAGCGGTGTGCCCTCGGGTGCGGGCCTGGTGCAGCGCGCCCGCGCGCATATCGGCGAGCAATATGTCAACACGCAGGTGCCGAAAGACGATCCGCATTGGCATGGCCCGTGGGACTGCGCCGAGTTCGTCTCATGGCTGGTCTATCAGGAAGCCGGCACGCTTTACGGCTGCGTCGACCACACGGCACAGCCGGCGAAGGCTGATGCCTATACCGGCGCCTGGAAGGCCGACCTCGAGCGACTCGGAAAACGCGTTTCGGTGGAGGAGGCGGCGGCGACCGTCGGCGGCATCGTGCTCCGCTATCCGCCGGGTCCGGGCAAGATGGGCCACATCGCTGTATGCGACGGCAATGGCGGCACCATCGAGGCAAAGGGACGGCGTTACGGCGTGGTAGCGGACACGGTGCATGGCCGCGGCTGGCATACCGGCATCCTGATTCCCGGCATCTCCTATGACAGTGCCGCGCCGATCAAGGTCAGCCCGCCTGCCGTCATCTACGAGGTCGGTGCGCCGAACATGGATATGGCCGTGGTTGCGCGCATCCAGGCGGCGCTGGCCGCGAAAGGCTTCGATCCCGGCCTGATCGACGGCGAGTTCGGACTGAACACGCAAGCCGCCGTGCTGCGTTTCCAGGAAGCCGAGGGCATGGTCGTCGATGGCGCGGTCGGGCCGGAAACGGCGGCAGCGCTCGGCATCTCGCTCGAGGCGGAAACCGTTAAGCCCGGCGTCGCGGTGGCGGAGACGGGTCCCGCCGCTGGCGCTCCTGCGCTCGACCTGCAGCAACTGCTCCCACTCATTCTCATGTTGCTATCGAAGGAGAAACCGATGGCCGCCGATCCTGCCAAGCCGGGCCAAGGCCTCGAACTGCTGCTGCCGCTGATTCTGCAGTCGGCGCTCACCGGCAAGCAGCTCGACATCACGCAGCTTCTTACCGTGCTTGCGACCGGCAAGCCGGCGCCGGCGGTCACGCCGATTGCCAACACGCCGGTGCTCGCGCAACCGGTCAACACTGTCCCGGCGCCGGTCGTCTCGCAGCCGGCAACGCCGCAACAGCCTGGCGCCGCTGCGCCGGTCGATCTCATCACCGTGCTGATGCCGCTGCTGTACGAGCGGCTGACCGGCAAGCCATTCCCGGGTACCGAAAAACCGGACAAGCCCGCCGAGCCGCTCGCGCCGGCGATGACGCGGCCGAGCGTGCAGCTTTCTGCCGGCATGCTCGGTATCGTCACCCTGCTGCAGTCGGCGGGCATTCTCAATTTGCCCTTCAATTTGGGAGCGATCGCCGGTCAGGCGCCAACCACAACCGCGCCGGTTTCAGGCTCGACGATGGCGACCTTGATTCCGATCATCACCGGCGTAATCGGCGCCACCGGCGGCTTCGGCGCGCTGGGTGGGATTGCATCGAAGCTGTTGGGCGGACTGCTCGGCGCGTTCGGGAAGAAATGAGGGAAGGCCGGCGGTTGGAAGAGTAAACCTCGACACCTGCTCGGGGCATTGAACCTTTCGGTCCGCGCCAAGACACACCCTCGCCTACAACAATGTTTGCCGCAGGGCGCGTCTTTTCATGGAAGATCCTGCAATTTTTCTCGGCCGTATTGGCAAGTTCGTCCTGATACCGGTTGGCCTGCTGCTATTGCTCGGAGCGGGCTTCAGCGTCTGGTCAACAAAAACATGGATTGCGCGCGCAATTGAAACGCCGGGGTCGGTGATCGAGATGGTGCGCATGCGCGACAGTGAGGATAAGGGGTATCTGTTTGCGCCAGTCGTGCGCTTCCAGACGAGGGACGGTCGCACCATTGAATTTCAGTCTGGGCTGCGCAGCAATCCGCCGGCTTACCGCGCCGGACAAACTGTCTCGGTTCTCTACGATCCCGATGTACCCGAATCGGCGGCCATCCGAGGCGTGCTTTCCCTTTGGCTGATGCCGATCATCGTGGCTTTCATCGGGTCGATCTTCCTGATCGTCGCAACGGTCATGATCGTGTTGATCAAGAGGGTGTCGCGGGCTTTCGACGCACCATTGCATGTCGTTGATGCAGCCAGCCCGCCAAGGCATGGCGCTGGGCTCAAGGTAACGCCAAAGGCCCGCGGCAAAGGCGGCGCCTTGTCGGTTGTGCGGATACGTTCGTGCGCAAGCGTTGATCGGCTTGCCCAGTCGAAGCCGCGTTGCAGTGAGGGCAAGTGCCGCTCGTCGGAATCAAACGACCACTGCTTGCAAAAGCCGATTTTTAGTCGAGCACGTCCGTCGAGTTCCGCCAGCAGGTCAGGCATCGGCCTGCGTCGAGCGGCGTCATCCCTACGTCATGGATCGTTGATAGCCAGACCAAGCGAACAACGAAGGCCTTTGTTCGGAAATGACGAACAGCTTCCGGATTTGGACATGCTATCACTCCAGAACGTGACCGTTACCTACGCCAACGGCGTCGAGGCGCTGCGGCCGACCACCGCCGTTTTCGAGCGGGGGAAGTTCATCGTTCTTCTCGGCACGTCAGGCGCGGGCAAATCGACGTTGCTGCGCAGCCTCAACGGGCTGGTGCGGCCGACTTCGGGTGAGGTTTGTGTTGAAGGTCGCGGATCGATCTTCGGCAGCCGCGCCCAGTTGCGGGCGCATCGGCGGCGGACCGGCATGGTGTTCCAGCAACATCATTTGATCGGCCGGCTGTCGGCACTCGACAACGTGCTGACTGGACGGCTCGCCGCGCACAGTGTCCTGCGATCGATTTTTCCGCTGCCACGCGCTGACCGCCTGCTCGCGCTGGAAGCGCTTGACCGGGTCGGTCTCGCCGACAGGGCGCTGGACCGAGCCGACCAGCTTTCCGGAGGACAGCAACAGCGCGTCGGCATTGCACGCGCCATGGCCCAGAAGCCCGAGATCGTGCTTGCAGATGAACCGGTCGCAAGCCTCGATCCCGGTACCTCCGTCCGGGTGCTTGAGGATCTTCATCGAATTTGCCGCGAGGACGGCATTACCGCGATCGTCAGTCTACATCAGGTCGATCTGGCACGCCGGTTCGCTGATCACATCATCGGGCTGGCGCAGGGGCGCGTCGTTTTCGAAGGCGCGCCGGATCAACTCGGATCGGTCACGCTCGATCATATCTACGCGACGGAACGCAAGGGCTTGGCCAAGGCGGCCTAGTCGAGCCGTCAATCTGAATGGAGAAATCAGATGATGCAACGCCGCAATTTCCTTGTCGGGTCGGCCGCGGCCGGCCTCTGCGCGCTCGCCGCTCCGGTGTTTGCCGCCGACAAGACCAGCCCCGATAAGCTGCGGATCGCCCTGCTGCCTGACGAAAATGCATCGACGATCATTCAGAATGCACAGCCGCTCAAGAAGTATCTCGAGGACGTGCTGAAGAAGCCCGTCGAGATCATCGTCACCACCGACTATTCGTCGATGATTGAGGCGATGCGGTTCGGTCGCATCGAGGTCGGATATTTCGGCCCGTTCTCCTACGTGCTTGCCAAGTCGAAAGCACCTGAAATCGAGCCCTTCGGTGTCGGCGTGGACAAGGGCAAGCCCAATTACCAGTCGATCCTCATCGCCAACGCGGATGGTCCGGTGAAGGACTGGCCGACATCAAGGGCAAGCCATTCGCGTTCGGTGACCGGGCTTCCACGTCGAGCCATCTTGCGCCGCGCGCCCATCTCGCCAAACAGGGGCTGATCGGCGACGCGGACTACAAGGTCGTGCATCTCGGCCAGCACGATGCTGTCGCGCGTGCCGTCGCTGCCGGGCAGGTGCCAGCCGGCGCTCTCTCGGAGCAGATTTATCGCGTCTTAGTCGAGACCAAGAAGATTGATCCGACCAGGATCCGGCAGCTCGCATTGTCCGAACCCATTCCGAACTATCCGCTAACGGTGCAAGGTTTTCTGAAACCCGAGCTCAAGGAGGCTATCAAGCGGGCATTCCTTGATCTGAAGGATCCCGCCATTCTCAAGCTGTTCCGCGTTGAAGGCATCGCGACCGCAACCGACAAGGATTACGACGTGTTGCGCGACATGGCGAAAGTGCTCCAGCTCGACGTAGCCAAGCTGTAAAAAGATGAAATCGGTTTCCCATACGTTCGACGCCATTCTTGAGGAGCAACGCCGCTCCGCCTTGCGCGGGGCGGGCCTCGTCGGCTTGATCGTCGCTGCGTGCGTCGCAGCCCTGGCGGCCACCGGCTTCTTCGACGCGCAACGGTTTCTGGAAAGCGGGCCGGCGATTGGTACGCTGGCCTCCGAAATGGTGCCGCCGGATTTCAGCCGTTGGCAGTCATGGCTGCGGCCGCTTCTGGATACGCTTGCGATGTCGATCGCCGGCACCGCGCTCGCAGTGGCCTTCTCCCTGCCGCTCGCCCTTCTGGCTGCGCCCAATACAAGTCCGCACCCAATTGTTTATCTGGCCGTGCGGACATTCCTCGCTTTCCTGCGCTCGGTGCCGGAGATCATCCTTGGCGTTCTGTTTGTCGCGGCGGTCGGTTTCGGCGCGCTGCCCGGCGTCCTTGCGCTGGCGCTGCATTCGGTCGGCATGGTTGGCAAGTTCTATGCCGAGGCCATCGAACATGTCGATCCCAAGCCGCTGGAAGCGGCTCGCGCCGCGGGCGCGACGCCGTTACAGGTCATCCAGCACGCTGTTCTGCCGCAAGTCCTGCCGCAACTCACCGATGTTACGATCTACCGGTGGGAATATCACTTCCGGGCTTCCGCCGTGCTCGGCATCGTCGGTGCAGGGGGAATCGGCTTCGAACTAATCTCGGCGCTGCGGCTACTGAATTACAGCCAAGTGTCGGCCATCCTGCTTTCGATCCTCGCCTGCGTCGTCATTGTCGACAGCGTCGGCGCGTACTTGCGAAAATCGCTCAAGTAATAGTCTCCCGATGACAGAATTGCCGCTTATTGTGCTGACAAACCGGGTCTTCCCCGAGACGCGCGTCGCGTTCGAAGGCGTTGCTCGCGTCGTTGCCAACGATGGGCCCGAGCCATGGAGCTATGACCAGGTAATCGAACGCTGCAGGGAAGCGGCCGGGCTCATGGCATTCATGACCGATTGCGTCGATCGCGCCTTTCTCGCGCGATGCCCGAACCTGAAGGTTATCGGCGCCGCTTTGAAGGGCTATGACAATATCGATGTGGATGCGGCAAGCGAACGCGGCGTCCAGGTGACAATCGTGCCGGATCTTCTCACCGAGCCGACGGCTGAACTGGCCATCGGACTGATGATCGCGCTTGGACGGCATATTCCGGCCGGCGATGCCGGAATTCGCACAGTGGGATTCGCTGGCTGGCGGCCCCAGCTTTACGGCACGGGCATCGACAACTCGACGGTGGGAATCGTCGGGTTCGGCCGCGTCGGCCAGGCCATCGCGCGCCGGCTCTCGGGATTCGGCTGTCGCATCATTGCGTATGACGCCGAGCCGTTCGAGAGCCCCGGTGTCGAGGGAATGGCGTTGGAGAACGTGCTGGGGCTCGCCGACTTCGTGGTGCTGGGCCTGCCGCTGACCGAATCCACCACCGGCCTGATCGACGCCGAAGCGATCGGCCGGATGCGGCGCGGGGCGCTGCTCGTCAACCCCGCGCGCGGTTCGCTGGTCGATGAAGCGGCCGTAGCCGATGCGCTCGAGAGTGGTCAGCTCAGCGGATATGCCGCCGACGTTTTCGAATGCGAGGATTGGGCGCGGCAGGAACGGCCCGCAACGATCGACGCAAGGCTGATTCGGCCGGGCGCCCGGACCGTGTTGACACCACATCCGGATCGGCCGTGATGTCGGTGCGTCGCGAGATCGAGTTATCCGCTGCGACCAGCATCATCGAGGCGCTCGCCGGCAAGGTGCCTGGCGGGCTCATCAACAGGCCGGTGCGCCTAGGAAATCCTGCATTGACCGCATGAAATGCTGAACCTGACCCATGCTCGCTCGTTCGTCACGGTGATCGCCGCCCGCGGCGTTCGTGCGGCCGCGCGCCAGCTCGATCTGGCGCCTTCCACCATCGTGGATCACATCCGCCAGCTTGAAGAAGTCTTGGCTGCGCCGCTGGTGGTACGGCAGCGTGGCGGCGCCATGCCGACCGATCAAGGAGCGCGCTTCCTTCCACTGGCACGCTCGCTGGTCGAGACGGCCTCCCGCGTGCGCAGCCTAATTCATCTCCCGGTGCTGCGCCTGGCGGCATCGAGCAACGTCGGCACCTATCTGCTGCAGCCCCACATTGCAGTCTTTCGGCAGCGTGCCGGCGTTCCCGTCGAACAATGGATTGGATCGAACGCAGATGTCGCCGCCCGTCTGGAGCGGGGCGAGGCTGATGTTGCAGCGATGGAATGGTGGGACGGCAGGCCCGGCTTTACCGCGCGCACCTGGACGAGGGAGCCACTCGTCGTCATCGTCGGACCTGATCACCGCTGGGCTAGGCTTGGCTCCGTATCCGTGGCCGAACTGCAAGGCGAGCCGCTGCTGGGCGGTGAATCCGGGACCGGCACGGGGTATCTGCTGCGTCAGCAACTCGGTCCACTCGCGAAATCTTTGACCATCATTGACGGTTTCGGCAATACGGAGGCTGTCAAGCGCGCAGTCCGCGCCGGCCACGGTGCGTCGATTGTCATGGAAGCGTCAGTTGCTGACGAAGTCGCTACAGAGCAGCTCGCCGCGCTTCGAATTGAAGGGGCCCAACTCGCCAAGGAGATCAAGCTGATCGTTCCCGAGTCCTTGCCGCCTACGGCTCCGGCGATGGCGATGTTCGAGGCGTCGCTAAGCTGGGAGCGCGGCCTTACCATTTAGCCGTCGCTGTCGGCCGCCTGCCTAGCCGAAGCTGCAAAGCAGCGAAGCGTGGTGCCCCTGGCCGGAATCGAACCAGCACTCCTTGCGGAACTCGATTTTGAGTCGAGCGCGTCTACCAGTTCCGCCACAGGGGCCTTCGGACGCGAGGCCCGGAGGCCGGTGCGGCGAAGCCGGCGGAATATAGCGGGCGGCGCTTCCGGGTCAACCCGCGTGGAAGTGATTGTGGTGTGTCTCGACACCTGGGCGGTGGCGGGATAGGAGGCTGATGCCTATTTTGAGCATGAACCCATGCTCCGGAGCACATCCGTGACGTCAGATGCCCTCCATTCGTCGCACGCGCGCCATCCCGCCGATCCGGTCGTCGTTGCCGCACTGGCGATCGCGGTCGTCGCCGCGGCGACGCTGGCTGGCGCCTGGTTCTTCCAGCTCGTGCTGGATATCCGCCCCTGTCCGCTCTGCCTCGAACAGCGCTACGCCTATTATCTGGCGGTCCCGCTCGGCCTCGTGATCGCCTTTGCCGCGTCGCGCGGGGCGCCGCGGCAGGTAGCGCTGGCCGGGTTTGCGGTGCTGCTGTTGGCGGCGCTCGCCAATGCCTGGCTCGGCGGCTATCACGCCGGCGTCGAATGGCAATTCTGGCAGGGCCCGACCGATTGCTCCGGCCCGCTGGCCGACCTCGGCACCGCCGGCACGCTGCTGCAGCGTCTCGACACGGTGAAGGTGATCCGCTGCGACGAGGTGCAGTGGCGCTTCCTCGGGCTCTCGCTTGCCGGCTACAACGTGCTGATCTCGCTGGCGATGGCGGCGATCGCCATGTGGGGCATCGTGTCGGCGAAGCGGGCGTAGCTCGGTCGCAGTAGTCGTCGTCCCTGCGAAAAACAGGACCCAATCACCAGCCTACATTGTCGAAGGGCAGCCGTCGCCCCTTGTGCCCTTTGCGCGGGCCGCGGTGTATGGGCCCCTGCGTTCGCAGGGGCGACATGTTGAGAGGTCCTCGCCTCGATCCCGTCGTCCCTGCGAACGCAGGGACCCATAACCACGACTGTTTGTTGTGAGAAGAAGCCGTCTCGCGTAGCGCCATTTCCGCAAGCGGTGGCTATGGGGCCCTGCGTTCGCCGGGACGACGAGCGGATCGGCCGCAAAAAATCGACCTCATCTAATCGTCCACGTCCTCCTGCGGGCGGCCGAACAGGTGCACGATGCCGGGCGTGGTGATCGAGACGAACACGAAGCGCGACAGATGATGGGCGCCGACGAAAATCGGATCGATGTGCAGCGTCAGCGCCAGCGCCAGCATGGCGTCCATCGCGCCCGGCGCAAAGGCGACCACGACGTCGGCGAAGCGCACAGAAGTGCTCAGCACGATCACCGTGACGAAAATGGAGGAGATGAGAATCGCGACCGCAAACGAGCCGAGCCCGGCATTGATGTGGCTGAGCAGCGTCGACTTGCTGATCCGCGCAAAGCGCGTGCCGATCACGGCGCCGATGCCGACCAGCGCCACGCCGCGCATCCAGGGCGGCAGGCCGCCCTCGATCAGGCCGGTGCCGTGCAGCGCGGCGGAGGCGATCATCGCGCCGAACATCCAGCTCGCCGGAAACTTTGCCAGCCGAAGCAGCAGCGCGACGGCGAGGGCAGCGGCGGCCAGCACGACGAGCTCGAGCGGCGAGGCGACGACGAGGCTGATCAGCTCCATGGGCGCGCTCTGCGCGACGCCGGTGAAGGCGAGCAGCAGCGGCAGGGCGGCGGTCAGGATGATCACGCGCATGGTCTGCACCACGGCGATTGCCGCGACATCGGCGCCTTTCTCGGCGGCAAGCATGGTGATCTGCGACAGCGCACCGGGACTTCCCGCCAGCAGCGCCGAGGTCTGGTCCCAGCCGTGCACGCGCTGCAGATAGAAGCTCGAGCCGAAGGTCGAGCAGAACGTCGCCAGCGCCAACAGGCCGATGGTCAGGGGATAGGCGCTCATGTGCTGGATCAATTGCCGCGACACCAGCGAGCCCAGCGTGATGCCGAGCAGCACCAAAACGCTCTGCGTCAGGATCGCCGGCATGGTGACCGGCCGCCCCGCCAGCGCGGCGACGCCCACCGCAGCCATCGCGCCGGAAATCAACCCACCCGGCAGGTTGAGCCACAGAAACAAGAGGCCGCCGGCGGCGCCGACGACAAGCGTCTCGAGCGTGCCGAGAATCTTGGCGCGATCGGCCATAGCGGAGGATATCGAGGCGGGGATCAGGCTCACGCCGCCTTATGGCAAATCCGCTTGCACCGGACAAATGCGTCACGCGATTGCAGCAATGCGTGGCTAGCGTCTGCACAATGCCTGCACAAACGTCCCGTAGCGTTGGCTGAACACGGGCTGAATGCCACGACGAATCGCGCCTCTTCGCCGTCAGAAAATTTTTACCGCAGGGTTCGTCCGATGCGTTGTCGCAAGCTGTGGTTGCGCTAGGATGGGCACCGCAGATGACTACTGCCCTAAGGAGACCAGGGATGACTATTCAGGCAAAAATACTGGGCGCGTGTGCGCTGTCGGCATTGGCTGCGTTTGCGATGACCTCGCAGGCGAATGCCCTGACGGCGCAGGAATGCAGCGCCAAATACCAGGCTGCGAAGGCCGCCGGCACGCTCGGCGGCCAGAAGTGGAACGACTTCCGGAAAGCCCAGTGCGGCGCCGACGCCGCGCCCGCTGCCGCCGCTGCGGCTCCGGCCGCCGCGCCGAAGGAAGAGAAGACGGCTGCCAAGAAGGAAGCCGCACCGGCGGCGCCGTCCGGCCCCGCAACTTTTCCGAGCGCGGTCGACGCAAAATATTCGAAGGAGACGGCGACGAAGCAGCGCTTCCACACCTGCCTCGATCAATACAACGCCAACAAGGCCAGCAACGCCAATGGTGGGATGAAGTGGATCCAGAAGGGCGGCGGCTATTACAGCGAATGCAACAAGAAGCTGAAGGGCTCGGCCTAGCCAGCAATCGACGTGGGCGCGGCCGGAGGTTTCGGCCGCGCCTATATTTCGCGGAGCAATGTTTCGGCCGACTTCGCCACCAGTTGCGCGCGCTTGCGCTGGCCGCGTTCGAGAAACAGCAGGCTCTGCCCGAACACGAAGCAGTAGAACAGGAACGCCTGCGCGTCGGCCTCCTCGGCCGCCAGTCCCGTCGCGCGATAGAGATGCCCGACATTCTTCAGCCGCGCAGCGTCCACGCTCGCCACCGCATTGGCTGCCAGCTCGTCGGAGCGGGCCCATTGCCGGATCGCCAGTTCGACCGCCATGGCCTCGGTGTTCATGCGCTCGGAATAGAGCGCGATCAGCGCCTTCAGCCGCTCGCGCGCGGTCGCGCCGTCGAGGCTGGTCTGTTTCTCGATCGCGGCGATGCGGCCCGCGCTCCAGTGCTGCAGCATGGCGTCCAGCAGAGCCGCGCGGTCGCGGAAGCGGCGGTAAAAACCGCCCTTGGTGACGCCGAGGTTCTTGGCCAGCACCTCGACCCGTACGCCCTCGACGCCGGTCCGGGCGATTTCCTCAAAGCCGGCCTCGATCCAGCTCTCGTGGCGAACCTCGCCGGCGCGCGCCTCTCCGGTTCGCGCCGCTTCTTTGGCATTGCTCATGGTCCGGTCCCACCGAGTGTCGATACGGTACCGTATTGCTAACCTGGAGAGGGCCTGATACGCTACCGTATCAAGAAACAAAAGAGCGGGAGCAAACGATGGAAACGGACGCGACCTATCGCGGCACGGTCTATCCGTGGCAATGCGATCATGTCGGGCACATGAACATCATGTGGTATGTCGGCAAGTTCGACGAGGCGAACTGGAATCTGTTCGCCCGGCTCGGGCTGACAATGCGGCATCTCGAACCGGCGATGGCGTGACCATGCCGCGCTTCGAGCCGAAGAACCCGGATTATCGCGCGCTCGCCACCGCCATGTTCGAGCAGCAGCGCGCGATGAAGACGCTCGGCATTTCGATCGCGCGGCTGGAGCCGGGCGAGGTCGATCTCGCGATGGATTATGCGCTCGACCTCACCCAGCAGCACGGCTTCATCCACGCCGGGATCATCACGGCCGCGCTCGACAATGCCTGTGGCATCGCCGCCTTCACGCTGATGCCGCCGGGTGCGGGGATTCTCACCGTGGAATTCAAGACCAGCTTGCTGGCGCCGGCGCGCGGCGAGCGGTTCGCGTTCCGCGCCAGCGTCGTCAAGCCCGGCCGCACGCTGACGGTGTGCGAGGCCCGCGCCTATGCGGCGGATGACGGCAAGGAGACGCTGATCGCGACCATGACCGGCACGCTGATGGCGCTGACCAGCCGCGAGGGCGCATCGCCAGAGAGGGGGCATGTCGCAGCCTGATCGGCTGATGCGCATTGCAGTGCAGCTTTGTGCTGCGGCCATGGCGATCTGCAGAAAATTCTTCTATGGTTGCGCCGTGCAACTGAGTCTTTCAACTTGATCATCTCCACGGCGCAAGGTGTGCTGGGACTGGCGTCGGGGATGCTGGTCGGCTTCTCGCTTGGCCTAGTCGGCGGCGGCGGCTCGATTCTGGCGGTGCCGCTGATGGTCTATGTGGTCGGCGTGGCAGAGCCCCATATGGCGATCGGCACCAGCGCGATTGCGGTGGCCGCCAACGCCGCGCTCAACCTGTCCAACCATTCGCGCGGCGGCACCGTGATCTGGTCCTGCGCGCTGATCTTCGCCGCGGCCGGCATGGCCGGCGCCTTCGGTGGCTCGATCCTCGGCAAGATGATGGACGGTCAGCGGCTATTGGCGCTGTTCGCGCTGGTGATGATCGTCATCGCGCTGTTGATGCTGAAGACGCGCTCGCGGATCGGCATGCCTGACGTCAAGGTCTCGATGGCGAACATGCCAGCTATCGTCGGCCTCGGCCTCGCCACCGGAACGGTGTCGGGATTCTTCGGCATCGGCGGCGGCTTCCTGATCGTACCGGCCCTGATGCTGGCGACCGGCATGCCGATCATGAACGCGGTGTCCTCCTCCCTGGTCGCGGTCACCGCATTCGGCCTGACCACGGCCGCCAGCTATGCCTGGTCCGGGCTGGTGTCGTGGGCATTGGCGGGACTGTTCGTGGCGGGCGGCCTCGCCGGCGGACTGGCCGGCACGCGTTCGGCGCGGCACCTCGCCGAGCGCCGCGGCGCGCTCAACATCGTGTTCGCCGTGGTCATTATTGCCGTGGCGCTCTATATGCTGGCGCGTAACATATCCCTATCTCAGCCGTAGACAGGAAATGCGGCCCTTGGCGAGACCCAGATGAAGCGATTGAATAATCCGGCCGGGACGATCCCAGGCCCGACGCGGCGCGAAGCGCTTGGCTTGCTCGGCGCGGGCGTGGCCCTGTTCGGCGCGGGCATGTCGCGTCCGGCGTTCGCGCAAGGCGACGACATCCTGACCGAAGCCCTGGTGCTCCGCGACCCCGACGCTCCCGCGACCGGCAATCTCGACGGCGACATCAACATCGTCGAATGGTTCGACTACAACTGCCCGTATTGTCGCAAGATCGCGCCCGAGATCCAGCAGGTGGTGCAGGACGACGGCAAGGTCCGCCTGGTGCTGAAGGACTGGCCGATCCTGGGCGACGTCTCAAAATACGCGGCGCGGGTGGCGCTCGCCGCTAAGTATCAGGACAAATACCTGCCGGCGCACGAGGCGATGATCGGCGTCAGTTCGAAATTGACCGAACCGCGCATCCGCGAACTGGTGGCAGGCGCCGGCATCGATATGGACCGTCTCAACCGCGACCTCACTTCGAATGCGAAGGCAATCGACACCATTCTCGCCCGCAACCACGATCAGGCGGTGGCCTTCGGATTCAAGGGAACGCCGTCCTTCATCGTCGGCAAGTTCCGCGTGCCGGGAATCCTGACCATGGCGGAATTCGAGATGGTGATTGCCGACGCGCGCAAGGCGAAGAAAAGCAATTAGCTAGAGCGCCAAAACGCCGTCGTTCGGGACGACGGCGTTCGAATGTTACGATTGATCTCGCCAGGAGATTATCAAGCAATTATCGCGACGAGAGCTTGACCCAATCGTCGTGAGCGCGCGTTTTCAGCGCCTTCCAGTCCTCTGCCACGACATCCCAGTTGACGAGGGTGCGATTGGCCTGCGCGACCTGGCCGCTGGCGACGCTCGACGTCCGCATGGAATCGTAGACATAGACGCCGAAAACTAGCAGCAGCGCGCCCAAAATCATTCCGACAAACGTCCGCATGCGATACCTCCGTGACCGCTCACTAACGCGCAAGACGAGGGATGGTTCCCCGATCTAGGATCGCGCCTTCGGCGGCGCCGGGCGGGGAGCCGAGGCGGAAGGTGCCGCCCCCGTGGCTGTGCCGGTCGCCATCAGCTTGCGACGAGATTGTGTCGGCAGCATCATCGGTGGTCAGGCATGGCTGTTCAGCCATTGCAATATCTCTGCATTCATCTCGCGCGGATAGGTGTGGCTGAGATCGTCGAGCTCGCGATAGATGACGTTGGCACCAGCGGCCGACAGCGCTTGGGCTGTCTGCCGCGCCACCTGTACAGGAAACATCCAGTCGAGCCGGCCGTGCACGATGTGAACAGGCAGGCCACGTAGCCTGTCGGCATCGGCCATTTCGGCCATCAGCGGATGAAACGTTGCCGAGACCGGCGCGAGGTGAGTGAAGGGCGAGGCGCTCTCGAATCCCGTGACATAGCAGAACGTGCCGCCGTCGCTCATCCCGGTCAGCAGCATCCGCCTGGGATCGACGTTCCAGCGTGAGCGTACGGCGTCCATGATGCGCATCAAATTCGGCGTGTCGGTATCGTCGCCCATCAGCGCCCAGGTCGAGCCGGTCGCGGTCGGGGCGACCAGGATCGCGCCGCGGCTGCGGGCATCGCGCAGCCAGCTCCACAGAAAGCCGCGGCCATTGCCGCTGCCGCCATGCAGCGCCATCACCAGCGGAAGCGCGCGGTCGGGGGTGTAATGTTCCGGCACGTAGGCGGAGAAGCCGCCGCGGCTGCCCGACTCGTTATGATCGTGAAAGACGCCGGTATTTGGATTGGCTGGCGCCGCCAGCCGCGCCGCGAGATCGTCGTCGTCGCGCAGCGACGGGTCGACGAAGAACTCGCTCACCGGCGGCAATTTTGTAGCCAGCGCATATAGTGCCTCCTGCGCACGCGGAGCGTAGCGAAGTGCGCGAAACACGCTAACGAGATCGCCATTGCCATTTTGCACGACGCGCAGAGCAGCGAACGCGGCGAGCGCCGCATCGCTCGCCGCGTCGAGGGAGGTCTTGATATCTGCGAACTCCGCCGGCCATTCTGCGAGCTTCGACCGAACCGCGCGCAAGGCCTCGTCAGGCTGGCCTGCGGCCTCCATCACGCGGTCGAAATCGGGCGGGTTCAGGTAGCGCGCGATAAAGCCGAGGGCTTCGAGCGACTGCAGCAGTGGCGGCAGCACGGCCACGATGTCGTCCACCACGGCCTCACTCATCACGCCATCCCTTATTGCAATGCAGCCTCAATCCAGTGAAGTCTTCATCTAGTGAAGTCTTGGCGCCTTCAATAGCGTGGCACGGTCGGTCGAAGCCAGCACCACGTCGAAGGTGAGGCCCTCGTGGTAGACCGTGAGCGGTACGTCGACGCCGGCGCTGCCGAGCGACCAGAGCTTGCGATAGAAGCCGGTCTGGCTGGTGATCTTGTCGCCATTGACAGCGAGAATGACGTCGCCGGTCTTCAGTTCGGCGAGTGCCGCGGGTCCCTTGCCGGCGATGCCGACCACCACGACGCGGTTGTCGATTTCGGTGGTGAACATGCCGAGCCACGGTCGCGCCGGCTTGTTGACGCGGCCGAATTTTCTGATGTCATCGAGTACCGGCTTCAACAGATCGATCGGCACGATCATGTTGACGTGCTCGGCCTTGCCGTCGCGCTCGCGTTCAAGCTGCAGCGAGCCAATGCCGATCAGTTCGCCGCGGCTCGAGATCAGCCCGGTGCCGCCCCAATTGGGATGCGCGGGATGGGTGAAGATCGCCTCATCCAGCAGATATTCCCAATAGCCCGCGAATTCCTGTTTTGCCGCGATCTGGCTGGCGACCGAGCGCGTGCGCCCGCCCGCGCCGCCGACCACGACGCGGTCGCCGATCGCAGCAGTGGCCGAAGAACCGAACGGCAGCGGATCGAGGTCAAGGTCGCCGAGCGCTTGCACCAGGCCGAAGCCGGACTCGAAATCGAAGCCGAGCGCGTGGCCTTCCACCACGCGGCCGTCGCTACGGTGCAGCCAGACGGCCTCCGCCTCGGTGATGAGGTAGCCGATCGTCAGCACCAGCCCGTCATCGATCACGACGCCATTGCCGGCGCGTTCGGTGCCGAGCGTCTCGGCGCTGAACGCATCGGGTGGAATGATCGAATGTAGCCCGACCACCGACGACAGGGCTTTGTCGAGGTCGAAGGCGTAATCGCCCGGGCGCGGCTGGTTTGCGGGCGGCACTCTCCATTCGGTCAAAGAAGGCATGGATGGTCTCCTGGCGAACCGGAGCGCGTTTCGGACGAAAGCGCGGGAAATTCATCACAGTCTATGCTGCAAACGGCCGTCTTGAAAGTGTCCCCCAAATGGGCCGGTATGCGACTTATAAGGCGGGCAGATTCACAATTGTTCCAGGGCCAGTTAAGGATCATTCCACATTTGCCCGCGCGCGGGCCGGCACAATCCGGAAATCGCGGTTCTCCTTCAACCAGCCGACGCGTTCGTCGCGCAGCAATGTGCGGCGGACCTTGCCGGAATCGTCGCGCAGGCCGACATCAACGGCCTCGAAACTTTCCGGGTGCTTGTAGCGGCTGAGCCGGTCGGCCAGGAACGCAGCCATGCCGTCGGCGATCGCCTTCGCGTCTGCGCCCCGGTCGAGTTCGAGGATAGCGTGCACGCGCTGCCCGAACTCGGGATCGGGCAGGCCGACCACGACGCAGGAGCGCACATCGGGATGCGCCGATACCGCAGCCTCGACTTCGGCCGGATAGATGTTGGCGCCGCCGCGCAGGATCATGTCGGCGAGCCGGTCGCCGAGATAGAGATAACCTTCTGCGTCGAGCCGGCCGATGTCGCCGAGCGATTCCCAGCCGTCAGGCCGGCGCTTCGGCTCGGCTCCGAGATAGTGATAGGTGGAGCCCGGGCCGTCATTGGGCAGGAAATAAATCTCGCCGGTCTCGCCCGGCGCTACATCGTTGCCGTCCTCGCCGATGATCCTTAAGCGACAGGTATCGCCGATCTTGCCGACCGAGCCGTGGTGTTCGAGCCATTCAACGCCCGATATGATCGTGGCGCCCTGTGCTTCGGTGCCGCCATAGAGTTCGTAGATGCGCTCGGGGCCCAGCCACTCGATCCATTTTTCCTTCAGCCATGGCGGCATCGGCGCGGCCATGTGAAACACGATCTGCAGGCTCGACAAGTCGTAGCAGTTGCGCACCTCCTCGGGCAGCGCCCAGATTCGGTGCATCATGGTGGGCACGAAATTGACCCACTGTACCCGGCTGGCCTCGATCAGGCGCAAGCATTCCTCGGCGTCGAATTTGACGAGGCCGGTGACGCGTCCGCCGTTGAACAGCGCGGTGTGCGAAACGATGAAGGGCGCGTTGTGGTAGAGCGGGCCAGGGTTGAGCACGGAAGCGCCGAGTGGCATGCCAAGCGCCGCCGGTCCGGCGGTATCGACCACGGCGGGCCGGTGATCGAGGATCACCTTGGGCCGCCCGGTCGAGCCGCCACTGGTCATCGCCTTCCAGTAGCGTGCTACCGGATTGGTTACCGGCTCGTCCGAAAAACCTTCGGGGACGAAATCGGCGGGCAGCGAATTCGGCGCATTCCAGTCCGCCTGGCCGCCGACCACCAGCGATGGCTTGAGGATATCGAGCACGGCTGCGGCCTCGCCGCGCGGCAGCCGCCAAGTCAGCGATGTCGGTGTCGCGCCGCACTTCCAAACCGCAAACGTAGTTTCGAAAAACACGTTGCTGTTGGGAAGTCCGATCGCGACGAAATCGCCGGGCTTGACGCCCTTGGCGGCGAAGGCGCGGGCGCGGCGGTTGGCGTTGCGTTCGAGCTGCTCCCAAGTGATGGCATCGGCGCCGTGACTAACCGCGATCGTATCCTTCGGCTTTCGTTCGGCATACCAGCGAGGCACGTCGGCGATAGGAATGAGCATGGGACGTTTCCGTTGGAGCGTTGATGTCGCTCTTGTGGTTGTGACGAGGCGGGCGCCTCAAAAAACTATCGTGACAGAATTGGACGGTTGAGTGAAGGCGCCGCTTGCGTTCCAAGATTGCGCGCGCCGCCTAGTCCTGCCCAACCGCTCCTCAAGGAATTCGACGGATCGGCGCGCGGCGCGAAAAGAAAAGGCCCCGCCTCGGCGGGGCCCTTCCAACGCAGGCGTCGGGCTTCTACGCGATGGGCTCACCAGTCGGAAATGCCATAACCGACTTCCGTGGTGTAGCCGTAGGGTCCGTAGTCGACAGGCACCGGCGCGCCAAACGCAGGGTTCGGCACATAGGCCCGACGGCTGACCACGACGGTGCGTGGCCGCACAATCGGCGGTGCCGCGACAACCGGCGCCGGTGCGACGTAGACGCTGCCGGGAGCCACTGCCACGGGATAGGGGTCGACGTATCTATCGACATAGATTGCCTGCGCGGATGCACTGGTGATGCCAAGGGCCAACGAGCCGGCGATCGCCATGCCGGCCATCGAGCAAATGCGCGACTTGTTTGTCATGTTCCGCAATCTCCTTTGCTGCTTGTTACGGCTTCCAACGAACCCACACCGCGCACGGGCGTTCCGGTGCTCACGAAGTTTTTTGGACGCAGGCTCCGTAATGACGCGCCCCCCCGCTCACGGACCGGCCAGGATCTCGGTATCCAGCGGGCTGTTGTGAGAAGCAAACCATTCGGCGCGAAGCACTGCACGGCGGCGACCGCGATCGTTGATTGGCAGCTTCAACGCCTCGATCAGGCCCTGAACCTCGCGGCGCGCGGGGAGACGAGATGTCTCCTCCCCGTCGGTGTCGGGCATAGTCTCGCTTAGCTCGTCCAGCGCGGTGAGCCCGCGGGGAAAAAGATCGCGATACATCGCCCGCTCCTGAAGGCCAGTCGCGGCCCGGAAACCTGCATTGAGAGCCAGTTCCTGCAAGCAGCCGCAAAGAACCGGGGCGGTAGATGATCGTTGCGCCGAAATGCGATTGCGCACGACCACCCAATCGATGAGGGCGCCGTCAACCGGCCGGCGATGCCGGCGTATCTCGCGCACCAACTCGCCGTAATGGCCGACCCCGGTGACCGTCAACGTAACCGGATCGAGTGTCGCCAGCACGTCGAGGTCGAGAAAACTGTCGTTCAGCGGCGTCACCAGGGTGTCCGTGATCGAATGGGCGAGCCGCATCAGGTAGCTGTCATGCGGGGGCGTATCGATCACGACGAAGTCATGGCGATCCTGCGCGGCGGCAACGGCCCGCTGGAAATCGGAGCATTCGGCGGCCTCGTTTTCAGCCACCATGGGGCCTTCGACGCGTGCGATGCAGAAATGCGTCGGCAGTTCCAGATCGACCTGGCTCCGCCGCGCCCAACCGCGCCGGCTCTCGATGTAGTGGGTGAGGGTCCGTTGCCGCCCGTCGAGGTCAATGGTTGCGACGCGCTGGCCGGCCTTCAGCAGCGCAACGGCAACATGCATCGCGATTGTGGTTTTACCCGAGCCGCCCTTCTCGTTTCCGACCACGACCACATGCGGCGACGGGCGCAATTGATATGTAGGCGCGGTAAGCACGGCTGCGCCTCCACGAACCGTCGGTTGCTTTTCAAGCCTGCTCAGGACGGGCGCTCTGCAAAGGCGCGGCAGTCCTGTGCGGCAGGCAACGACATAACAGACGCGTGGAGCCGTTTGTTCCTGGAACGCCTGCAACCCCCGCTGTCGTCAATCATTTTTTTGCAAGTCCCTTGAAGCGCAATTCTGACCCACCTAGGTCGCATGTGTCAGCCGTAGACTTCCGCCTGTCGCAGACTTCCGCCTGTCGACGGCTGTGATTTCCTGTCATCTCCACAAGCAGCCGAGGAGGAGCGCAATGAAATTCCGTCCGCTTCACGATCGGGTAGTCGTCAAGCGCATTGAGGCCGAGGAAAAGACTGCCGGAGGCATCATCATCCCCGATACCGCCAGGGAGAAGCCGCAACAGGGGGAGGTCGTGGCGGTCGGCCCCGGAGGGCGTGACGAGGCCGGCAAGCTCGTTCCGATCGACCTTCAGGTCGGCGATCGCGTGCTGTTCGGCAAATGGTCGGGCACCGAGGTCAAGATCGACGACACCGAGTATTTGATCATGAAAGAGAACGACATCATGGGCGTGCTGGTGGAGTCCGGCGCCAGTCGCAAGGCCGCTTGAAAGCCCGCCCGATGTAATGGGTAACCGATGAACAGTATCTTAGGAGCAAGACCATGGCTGCCAAGGAAGTCAAATTTTCGGTCGATGCCCGCGAGAAGATGCTGCGCGGCGTCGACATTCTTGCCAATGCGGTGAAAGTAACGCTCGGCCCGAAAGGCCGAAACGTCGTTCTCGAAAAGTCGTTCGGCGCGCCGCGCATCACCAAGGACGGTGTCACCGTCGCCAAGGAGATCGAGCTCGAAGACAAGTTCGAGAACATGGGCGCCCAGATGGTGCGCGAGGTGGCGTCCAAGACGTCCGATCGGGTTGGCGACGGCACCACCACGGCCACCGTGCTTGCCCAGGCGATCGTGAAGGAGGGAGCGAAGGCTGTCGCCGCAGGCGTGAATCCGATGGACCTCAAGCGGGGTATCGACCGCGCTATCGATGCCCTGATAGGCGATATCGAGAAGAACTCGAAAAAGATCACATCGAACGATGAGATCGCGCAGGTTGCAACCATTTCGGCCAACGGCGACGCCGAGATCGGCCGCTTCCTCGCCGACGCCATGAAGAAGGTCGGTAACGACGGTGTAATAACAGTCGAGGAGGCGAAGTCGCTGCAGACCGAGCTTGAAGTGGTGGAGGGCATGCAGTTCGACCGCGGCTACATCTCGCCCTACTTCATCACCAACGCCGAAAAGATGCGGGTCGAGCTCGAAGACCCCTACATTCTAATCCACGAAAAGAAGCTGTCGGGACTGCAGCCAATGCTGCCGCTGCTCGAATCCATCGTGCAGTCAGGCAAGCCGCTGCTCATCATTGCCGAGGACGTCGAGGGCGAGGCGCTCGCCACCCTCGTCGTAAACAGGCTGCGTGGCGGATTGAAAGTCGCGGCGGTGAAAGCGCCCGGCTTCGGCGATCGTCGCAAGGCGATGCTCCAGGATATCGCGATCCTTACCGGCGGCACCATGATTTCCGAGGATCTCGGTATCAAGCTGGAGAGCGTGACCATCAAAATGCTCGGCCACGCCAAGCATGTGAGGATCGATAAGGAAAATACCACGATCGTTAACGGCGGCGGCAAGAAGGCTGACATTGAAGCTCGCATTACCCAGATCAAGGCCGAGATCGAGGAGACCACCTCCGACTACGATCGTGAGAAACTCCAGGAGCGGCTTGCCAAGCTCGCGGGCGGTGTCGCGGTGATCCGTGTCGGTGGGGCGACCGAGGTGGAGGTAAAGGAGCGCAAGGACCGCGTCGACGACGCGCTGCATGCGACCCGCGCGGCAGTCGAGGAAGGCATTTTGCCCGGCGGCGGCGTTCCCCTGCTCCGCGCCGGCAAGGCGCTCGACAGGCTGAAACCAGCCAACGAGGACGAGCGCTATGGCGTCGAGATCGTCAAGAAAGCGCTTTCGTGGCCGACCCGCCAGATCGCGATCAACGCGGGCGAGGATGGTTCGCTCGTGATTGGACAGATCCTGGATAAGGATACGTACGCCTTCGGCTTTGATGCCCAGACCGGCGAGTTCGGCAACCTGATCTCAAAGGGGATTATCGATCCCACCAAGGTGGTGCGAACCGCGCTTGAGGACGCAGCATCGGTAGCTGGCCTACTCGTCACCACGGAGGCAATGGTTGCTGAACTTCCGAAGAAGAAGTCGCCGCCGACAACTCCGGGTGCGGGTGCGAGCATGGCCGATATGGATTACCAGATCTAACTCGGGAGTGATTGGCGCGTCTTCGACCGCGCCAATCATCGTTTCGTCGGCGATGGGTATCTCGCTCTACGAATTCTGAACCGCTCCGCCTATGGATCGGGGCTCGGCGTGCCTCCGATCAGGCGACCATCAACAACAGCCCGCGGCGGTCTGCTACGGATCGAGCTCGGTGTCCCAGTAAAGATAATCCAGCCAGCTATCGTGCAGATAGTTCGGCGGAAATAATCGCCCGTTGCGGTGCAACTGATGCACGGTCGGCGCGAACGGGTGTTGCCGCGGAAACATCTTTGCCTGCTGCGGGGTTAGATTGCCCTTGCGTAAGTTACATGGCGAACAGGCTGCGACGACGTTCTCCCAGGTGGTCTGGCCGCCCTTGCTGCGCGGAATGATGTGATCGAAGGTCAGGTCGTCATGCGCGTTGCAGTACTGGCAGACGAAGCGGTCGCGCAGGAAGACGTTGAAGCGGGTGAAGGCGGGATGCGTGGTCGGCTTGACGAAGGATTTGAGCGACACCACGCTGGGAAGCTGGATCTCGAAGCTCGGGCTGTGCACCGCGCGGTCGTAGTGCTCGACGATGTTGACGCGATCGAGAAACACCGCCTTGATCGCGTCCTGCCACGACCAGAGAGACAGCGGGTAATAGCTCAGCGGCCGGAAATCCGCGTTCAGCACCAATACCGGCCAACCGCCCTGCGAGACATGTGCGTTCAAGTAACGCTCCTGACCCCCATGTTAGCTGCGAAGCAGCGTGTGCCCTGCATACTACAGGCAGCGTGACGGGATTGTGAAGAGCGTTCCAAGGCTTATCCAGCAGCGGGAACGCGTGATTCTCTGCCGTGACCCTGGAAAAAGCCTCGGTTCCTGACCTCGCCAATGCCGGACATTCGCGGTCAATCCATCGTGATAGGCGGCCCGGGCCGGGCGATTCGCCTCCGGCGTGGGCTGTATGGCGCGACTATTCGGTGTGCGGCGGAGCTTCGACCGCCCAGCTCGGATCGGCACCGAACGGGTGATCCATGAAGAATACCCATGTGCCGTCAGGCATCCTGCGGTGAACCTCCATACCATGGTGATGCACCTCGGTGCGCTTGCCGTTTTCGTCGGTGCCCTTGATCAGCCACTGCGACCGCGTCATCGCGAAGTCGCCGGAAACCGTCGTGTGATGGGTCACGACGTCCATGTGCGGCTTCAATCCGACATAGGCCGCCATCGTCTTGCGGATGCCGTCGGCGCCGCGCGCGACGGTGCTGCCGCCATGGACCTCGTCGACCTGAACGATCGAGGCGTCGGGGTGGTACATCGCTGCCGCGGCGTCAACGTCCTGCGCATTGAACGCGCGTGCCAGCCAGAGATTGCAAAGTTCGGGGGACGGAGCACCCATTTCTTGGACTCCCATGTGTTGAAGGTTGTCGATGCGAGGAGGCCGTGGCCTCACGCTCCGGTGCAAGGCCGGATCGGTGTCACCTGAAGTTCCTCATCTCGCTTCCCGTTGCGGTAGGTAACGTTTGGCGCGGCGGAAAGCACGTTGGAGGTACGCCAGCGTCACTTGCGAAACTGCAAGCGGCGCTTACGTCTGCGCCATGGAGGACTGGAACGAGCCCCAACTCGTGTTGGCGGTGCATCGGGCAAGCAGCCTTACCGGCGCCGCCAAGGCGCTTGAGATCGATCACTCGACCGCGTTTCGGCGCCTGAATGCTCTGGAAACGCGGCTCGGCGTGCGTCTGTTCGAGCGTCTTCCCGGCGGAGCGTATCAAGCGACGCCGGCCGGCGAGCGGATGGCGGCAGCGGCCGAGCGGATGGAAGATGAGGCGCTCGCCATCGACCGCGACATTGCGGGGCGGGATCACCGTCCCTCCGGCCGCCTGCGCGTAACCTCCTCGGAAACGCTGGCGTATCGAAAGCTGACCAGCCATCTTGCCGCGTTCCGGCGAACCCATCCCGGCATCGTCGTCGAGCTCGTGGTCGACAACCGCGTCCTCAATCTCTCGCGCCGCGAGGCTGATATCGCGCTTCGTCCGATGCGGCCGAAGGAAGGCGATCTCTGGGGTCGCAAACTCGCCGACGTCGCGTGGACCGTTTACGGCGCAACCGGCTATCTCAAGGAAAGAGGCGGGGCCGTTTCATCCCCCGAAGACCTCGGCCGTCACGCCCTGATCGGATGGGAAGAAACCGCAGTTGGCATCATGGCGGCCGACTGGCTCAATCGAATGATGCCAGATGATGCCTTCGTCTACCGGACCAACAGCCTCGTCAATCAGTTCATCGCCGCGAAGGCCGGCATCGGTCTCGCGCTGCTTCCTTGCTATCTCGGTGACGACGATCGCGATCTCGCCCGCGCGCTGCCGAATGCGGTGCCGGATCTGGTTGGCGAATTGTGGATCGTGACACATGCTGATCTGAAGAAGACGGCGCGCGTGCGTGCCTTCTTCGATATCGTTGGAGAAGGCCTCGCGCGTGAGCACAGCCTGTTTGACGGGCGAGGCCGGTCCCGCGCCGCCGATCGCCAGTAGCGACGCACGTTGCGGTTCGCGCCCGTCCATAGCCTGATGACTCTTGGTTAGATCGATTTGGCCGCGGACTTGCTTCACCTCTCCCGCTTGCGGGGGAGGCGTAGGCCACCTTCAGTGGCCGTCCTCTGAGACGCCGAGGCAAAGCCTCGGCTATGCCGGAGCGCCGGGTGGGGACTCTCTCCACATGGGGAGTGTCAATTGTGGAGGCACCCCCACCCATAGCCGATGCTACGCATCGGCGTTCTTAAACCAAGGACGGCGGCCGTAGGCCGCCTACGCCTCCCCCGCAAGCGGGAGAGGGGGTGCAATCCCGTCGCGGCTGCAATCCGACCTAATCTCATCATGGTCTAGATCTTCTCCAGCTTCTGCAGGCAGCGCGTCACCCCGACCTCCGGCGGCATCGGTGTGTCCGGAAAGCTGGTCTTCCAGTCGGTGACGCCGACCTCGCCGATATAGATGTCGCCCTTGGAATCCAGTGCGATGCCGTGCGGGGCGAGAAATTTGCCGGCCTCCAGCCCCGGGCCGTTTTCGCCGCCGAGCCGAGCAATGCGCCTGCCTTTCGAATCCACGATCGAAAGCCGTGGACCGAGATTCGGTACCTTGCGGTTGACGGCCATGCCGGGGCCGAGCTCGCCGACGATGAAATTCGGCTGCTTGCCGCCGCAGCAGCACAGTGCGCACGGCCGGTGCAGATAGTTCCACTGCGTCTCGTATTTGCCGTTACCGTCGAACACCTGCACGCGGTGGTTCTCGCGGTCCGCGACATAGACCCAGCCGTCGACGTCGGTGGCGATGTTGTGAACGATGTTGAACTGGCCGGGATCGGTGCCGGGCTCGCCCCAGGTCTTCAGGAGCTTGCCGTCAGGCGAATATTTGTGGACGCAGGCATTGCCGTAGCCGTCGGAGACGTAGATCTCGCCCTGCGGCGACAGCGCCGTATGCGTGCAGCGATGAAACGGCTCGCCGCTCATGAACGGCGCGGGCTTGTTCGGGATGCCGATGGTCAGCAGCACCTTGCCGTCGGGGGAGCACTTGCGCACGGTGTGGTCGCCGTCGTCAGTGCAATAGAGATTGTCGTCGGCGTCGATGTGCAGGCCATGCGCGCGGTTGAACAGGCCTTCGCCCCAGCTCTTGATGAAATTCCCCTCGCGGTCCAGCACCACCATCGGATGGGCGCCGCGGTTGAAGACGTAGATGCGGTCCTTGCTGTCGACGGCGACCGAGGCGACGTCGGTCAGACTCCAGCCATCGGGCAGTTTCGCCCAGTTTTCGACGACGCGGTAACGGTGCTCGCCCGAGCCGAGAATGGCCGACATGCGCTTCTCCCCAATCCGATATTTTTGTTGGCCGGGAGTGTTGCAGAGACCTGCCCGAAGCACGAGGGGGATTTGCGCATGGCACGTTTCTTCCAGACTAGAGCCCGGTTCTGATCGAATCAGAACCGGGCTCCAGATTCTTGTTTTGACGCGTTTTCTTGACGCGAACCGGTGTCCACTTCGCTGGAAAACGCTCTAGCTTCCCATATCCTCCGCCGCGATGATCCGCTGGCGAAGCGCCAGGCGCACCAATTCGATGTCGGAGGCGACGCCGAGCTTGGCGCGGATCTGATAGCGCGTGTTGGCCGCGGTCTTCACGCTGATATGCAGCGTGTTTGCGATCTCATCCACGGACTTCTCCGCCAGCAGCATGCGCAGGATTTCGAATTCGCGTGGGCTCAGTGCGTCGACTGCCGAAGGCTCGTCGGCGAGCCGGTTGATGGCGAGTTCGTGGTCGATGTCGGGGCTGAGCGCGATGCGTCCGGCCATGACCTCGGCGATCGCGCGCAGCAGCGCGTCGGGCGGATTGCTTTTTGTGACAAAGCCACGTGCGCCCGCCTTGATCGCCTGGACCGCATAGGCCGCGCTCTGGTGCATCGTGAAGACCAGGATGCGCGCCGACTTGTCCCATTGCCGGATGCGCCTGATAGCCTCGACCCCGCCAATTCCCGGCATCGACAGGTCCATGATGACGAGGTCGGGCCTGGCTTCCTTGTAGACGCGATAGGCGTCGGCCCCATTGTCGGCTTCAGCGACGACTTGCAGGCGATCCTGCTTCTGCAGCAGCGAGCGATAGCCCTCGCGCACGATGGCATGGTCGTCCACCAGCATCACGCGCGTGCGGCCTGCGGTGTCCGCCAAATCTAAGGCTGCCATCTCTAAGACTCCACCCGCATCGTGGGAATGCGCGCGACAAGTCGGGCACCGCCCGCCTCTTGCCGCTCGAATTGCAAGGACCCTCCGAGCGAAACCACGCGCTCTTGCATGCCGAGAAGTCCCATGCCGGCTTTCGGCTTCAGGTTGGGGCTGGCCGCTTCGCCGTCGTCCTCGACGGTCAGGACGATCTCGGCGTCTCCGGCCTCGAGACGCAATTGCACGCACCTAGCCTGTGCATGCTTTGCTGCGTTGGTGATCGCTTCTTGCGCGATGCGATAAAGACTGGCGCTGACACCGGGCGGCAAATCGTCGGCCTTGCCACTGACGGCAATCTCGAATCGGGTGCGGCCCTTCTCAAAGCCATTCCAGCTCGCGACTAGGCTTTCGAGGCTGAGGGTGAGGCCGAGTTCCTCGACGTCGGGCGGCCGCAGACGCACCAGCGCGCCGCGCAAGGTTTCCATCATATGCGCCGTCGTACGCGAGATGCCCCGGCATTCCTCGTACAGTGGCGGGCATTGGCGCTCCGCGGTGTGAGCGGCGGCGGCAGCCTGCGCCGCGATGGCGGAAAGCGACTGGCCGAATTCATCGTGCAGCTCGCGCGCAAGATGGCGCCGCTCCTCGTCCTGCACTTCGATCAGTTTTCGCGTCAAGGCGTTGCGTTCGGCAAGCGTTGCCTGCAGCCGCTGTGCAAGGGTGTTGAAGACGCCGGAAATTGCCGACAATTCCGCAAGGTCGAAACGCGGCAGGCGCGCGGAAAGATCGTTCGCAGCCAGTTGCCGCAGTCCCGTGGCAATGGCCTGGGTCGGCCGCAGCGCCCGCGCCAGCGCTGCATAGACCGCAACACAAAGCCCGGCCAGCGCAAAAGCCATGATGGAGAGCAGCCGGCTCACCTCGCGCCAGCTCTGGCCGATCTGCGTCGCGGGGTCGAAGGTTGCGACCGCCATGCCCCGAGCGCTGCCGGCAACGAGGACCGGCATCGAGACCGGTTCACCCGGACGAAAGACGGTGCGATAGAGGGAGGCGAAGCTTTCGGGCGCGGCCATTTCGTCTGCGGGCGCTCCACTGCAGACCCCTTGCCGAAACGCGCCGGTATTGTCGCGGTAGGCAATGCAAAGGCCCGGCTCCATCAGCGCCGCGATTCCCTGCAAATCCGGCGTTGCGTTGATGGAGACGGAGAGCCATTGCGCCTGCGATTGCTGCAACGAGAGATCCCGGGCCACGATCTCGGCGATTCGGCTCGCTTTGGCCTTCGCGGCACGGTCGCTGTCGAACAAGGCGTAGGCCGCGACGGCGACGAAGCAAACTGCCGCCAGCGCCGCGACGCGTAACGCCAGCCGCAGCTTCAGATCGATGGCGGGCATAGGCCTCGCCACGGAGTTGGATGCCTGTCGCAAGCTCCCTCCCATAGGCTTAGACTATAGAAGCAAATTTCCCCGGGAAGAAAGCGGGGCAAGCCAAGATCGGGTATTTCACCCGGCCGATGCAGGGAAAGCTGCCGTTTCGGCGGGGCAGCAGATCGGGCGAAATCGCGGCGGGTAAGGCAGCTCCGCGTTAGCAGTTCCGAGGTGATCCATGCGCTCCATCGCCACTATCCTCGCTCCGGCCATTGTGCTGGCCACGCTCGCGACGGCTGAGGCCGCTGAAACACCCGCGCCGCCTCCGATCAAAATTGCAGTCTTTCCCTTCGAACTGGAGGATTTCAGTGCCGGGGCCGCCTACGTCCCTCCTGATGACATCGATCGCGAGCAATTGCGGCTTTCGACGGAGGAAGCGCGCCGGCTGATCGCGGCGTCCGGGCGCTACAAAATCGTCGATGTCAGCGCGGCGAACGACCCAGCGGCGAACGCAGGCAGGTTGCGGAATTGCGAGGGCTGCGAAGCCAGGATCGCCGCCGGCCTCGGTGCAGATCAGTCGATGATCGGGATCGTCACGCGTATCACCCGAACGGAATACGCGGTCACCTTCAAGATACGGGACGCCAGATCCGGGGCGATGGTCGCGGTCGAACAGACGGATTTGCGCATGGGCGCCAATGTGGCCTGGAGCCGCGGGGCGCGGTGGCTGATCCAGAACCGTCTGCTGGATCGGGCGCAGGACAAGCCGCTCATCTTCGCAGTCGCCGAAATCGAATATATCGACACCTCGGGCGAGGTCATCGATCAAAGCGCCGACCATTTGCGGCGCCGGCGCACCTTCGAAGCCTCGCTACGTACCGATCTGGCGGCGAGCGGAAAGCTGCGAAGCGCCGATCTCGATTGTCCGGCAAACGCCTGTTCGGTCGGCGATCTCACCGTCGCTCAGTTGCTCGGCAAGGCGCAGGCGGCCGGCGCCGACCTTCTCCTGATCGGCAGCGTTCAAAAGATGAGCACGCTCGTGCAATGGGCGAAATTCGACATCATCGACGTGAAGGCGCGGAAGGTGGTATTCGAACGCCTCGTCAGCTTTCGCGGCGACAACGACGAAGCCTGGCGTCGCGCGGCAGCCTTCATCATCAGGCAAATCAGCGATCGCGAGGCGGAACTCACGCGCCTCGCGGCAACAGCCCTTCCTCGATCGCCTTGATCTGCAGCGCCAGATGTTTTGAGCCGATGCGGCATTGCGCGAGGCCGCCGGCGATGAACCACAGGCCGGGCTGACCGGTCCGCCTGTACATGTTGCGCAGTTCCTGCTGCTCGCCAAATCCCCAGATCGTGCCGACGCGCTTTTCCACCGCCTCGCCGAACAGTTTTCGCACCAGCTCTTCCTGGCGCTTGTAGCCAGTCGCCAGCACCAGGAGATCGGCGGCGATGGTCTCGCCCTTCTTCATTTTCGCGCCTGCGGCCGTGAATGTGTCGAGATCGGCAAATTGCTTCAGCGCGATATCGCCTTTGATGATCAGGTCGGAGCAGCCGACGTTGAAATAATAGCCGCCGCCGCGGGTGAGATATTTGAACTGCCAGCCGGTATTGTCCTCGCCGAAATCGAGCTTGAAGCCGACGCGTTCCAGCCCTTCGAGCAGTTCCGTGTCGAGCGCCTTGGATTTCTCCGCGGTGATCGCATGGCTCTTGCGTGCCAGTTTGAGCGGCATCGAGGTCACGATCAGGTCGTTATCCTCTAGCGTGCCTTCATTGTAAGGCGCGTAGACCAGTTGCGCCGATGGCTCGATGCTGACGACCAGCGTGGAGGAGCGCTGGAACAGCGTGACTTTTACGCCGCTGGAATGCAGGTCCTGCGCGATATCGTGGCCGCTGTTGCCGGTGCCGATCACGATGGCGCGCTTGCCCCTCCAATTCTCACCGTCGTCATACTGGCTGGAATGCATCACCTTGCCGGCGAAATCCTTCAATCCCGGAATGTCAGGCACGCTCGGAATGCCGCTGACGCCGGTCGCCAGCACGACATGGTGTGGATGCATGCTGCGCTTAGCTCCGTCGGCGCAGCGCAGCGTCACCGTCCAGCGACCTTCCGTCTCGTCGTAGCTGCCGCCCTCGAACTCGGTCTCGGTCCAAAAATTCAGCTCCATGGCCTCGACATAGGCTTCGAACCAGTTGGCCAGCTTGTCCTTCGGAATATAGGTCGGCCAGTTCGGCGGGAAGGGCATGTAGGGCAGGTGATTGACCTGCACCTGGTTGTGCAGCGTCAGCGCATGATAGCGCTTGCGCCAATTGTCGCCGATGCGCTTTTCGCGATCGACGATCAGCGTATCGACATTCAACTGCTTCAGCCGCGCGGCGATGGACAGCCCGGATTGCCCGCCTCCGATGACCAGCACGGTGGGATCATGATCCGAATATCCGGCTGAGGCCTTGCGCAGGTCGAGCCAGTTCGGCCCGCGAAAGTCCCGCGAATAGGCGTTGCCGCGCGGGCGATTCACGCCGAGCTGTTCCTCAAGGCCTTTCAACTCGCCAAGCTCGGTCAGCAGCGTCCAGGCCTTCAGGCGGTTGCCATCGTCCGCATCTGATATCAGGCGGATGATGCCGTTGCCGCGCCCGACCCTGGTTTCGAACTTGAAGATCGCCTCGATTGCGCTGGTGCCGGCGCGCATCACCTTGCGCGGCGCAGCGCGACCGGGGGCGATCGCGAAGCCGCAGGGCTCAGCGCCACGGGCCAGCGGCGGCAGCGCCTTCAGGATGGTGTCCCTGCCGTTCAGGGTCTGGATGTTCCAGCTCAGTGCCAGCACGTCGCGCCAATAGCTGTCGGGATGGAACAACGCTTTCAACAGAGCGTCATCGGGTTTCCCGAGCGCTTCCTCGAATTGCGCAAGCCAAGTGTCGGCGGCAACCGAACTGTCGTCCGTTCTGTCGAGCATGGGCGTTTCCCATCACCGGCCGTCTTCGCGGCGTTTTCCTGTGGGCGAGCCTATACCTATTCCGGACGGCGCAGGAAGGGCGCAAGGAGATGCCGCCTATTCCGAGAGCGACAGGATCAGCCCCTGATCCGGCGGCACGCGGCCGTTGAGGGTGTCGAGATAGGCGCGTTGAACCGCCGCGGGCCCATGGTTCTCGGTCACCTTCATCCAACGTTCCAGGTTCGGGACGAAGCCGGACCATGCGGCGCCGAACCGGATGTCGACGCCGCCCGGTCCCCACTCCTTGGCGCGCTTGCGGATGTAGTCCGGCACGAAGAAGAATTGCGGCTTGGCGCCGGGTAGTGCCTGTGCCGAATCCGCGGGCGACGACTTGCGATGCGTCAGCCCAACGATTCCGCTGTATTTCATTTGGTCGCCGAAGTGCTGGTGCAGCGTTGCACGTAATGGAGTATTGCCGGCCATGTCGACATAGGCGACCGCAGAGTTCGTCGGCAGCGAGCTTACGTCCTCATAGGTCACGACCTCGTCGTAACAGCCGAGCGATTTGACGAAGGTCGTGTTGCCCGGCGAGGTCAAGCCGATCGTCTTGATGCCGTTGTCTCTCGCATGCAGGAGGTGCGCGAGCCCGTAGGCGGTCTTGCTGGAAGCCGACGACAGCACTACGCCTTTTGCGCCATAAAACTCGTTCTCGGCGAGAAAGTCATCAACCAGGAACGAGAGCATGAACAAGGGGCGCAGCAGCGCCTGATAGTCGCCCTGCCTGCCTGCGAAGGAGGGATCGCCGCTGACGCGCGCATAGGCATTATAGACCGGCGCCACGCCCTGCCGGTGCGCGGCGGCATCGCGCAAGGCTCGCTTGGAGACGTCGGCAGCCTCGATGACGAGATGCGTCGACATCGGGAAGTAGCCGAACAGTATTTCGCCTGCGGCAATGCCGGCATGCTTCGAGGCGATCACCTCGCCAAACCCCCATACCGGAACGTTGCCGAAACCTTCGGGCGCCGAAAACAACTGCCAATATTTTAGATGATCGCCCAGCACGGCATAAGTGATGTTGTTGGCGGTGAGGGCGAAGCGCGTCACCTTTACCAGTAGCGTCTCGTCAGGCAGCGCGGCCGCGTCGGGCAGTTGCGTCTCGATGGTCTTGCATTGCTGCAGATCGTTGCGGGCGACGACGAAGTCGGTGGATGGCATTGTTTCGATCCCTGCTTCACCTGGCAGCGATCTTCGCGCCGTCTAATGACCGTTTTGCAACAGCAATGATGTTTAAAACGCTGTTCGGATTTGGTTGCAGGAAGGCTATCCTCGTCATTGCGAGGAGCGGAGCGACGAAGCAATCCATCTATCCCCGCGGGGATAGATGGATTGCTTCGCTTCGCTCGCAATGACGTGGAGGGAGCGGAGGGTTAGCCCTCACCCAATCGCCCGCAGCTTACCCTCGGCATATAGATCGCGCAGCTTGCGCTTAAAAATCTTGCCGGTGGCTTCGCGCGGCATGGCGTCCATGAACTGGATGTCTTTGGGCACCTTGAAATTGGCGAGACGTCCGCGCAAAAATTCCTGCACGGCGGCCGGGGACAGCGCCGCATCCGCTTCCGGCTCGATGCACGCAAAAAGCCGCTCGCCGAATTCGTCGTCGGGAACGCCGAACACCGCGCAGTCGCGCACGCCGTCCATGCCGATCAGCGCGTTCTCGATCTCGGCGGGATAGATGTTGACGCCGCCCGAGATCACCATGTCGCGCTTGCGGTCGCACAGGAACAAATAGCCGTCTGCGTCGAGATAGCCGACGTCGCCGACGCTGACGAGGCCGTCGCGGCCGGCCTCGGCGCGGGCCTCGGCCTTGCCGTGATAGTCGAAATCCGGCACGGACATTTGCCGCATGAAGATTTCGCCGGGCTCGCCAACGCCACACGGCTGGCCGTCGGGGCGGAAAATTTTCACGACACCGCCTTCGATGGCGCGGCCGACGGTGCCGGGCTTTGCCAGCGCCTCTTCGGCCGAATGCCACACCGGGATGCCGGTCTCGGTCGAGCCGAAATATTCGTTGATGACCGGTCCCCACCAACCGATCATGGCGCGCTTGACCTGCGGCGGGCAGGGCGCCGCCCCATGCACGACGAAGCGTAGCGACGACAGATCGTAGCGGCGCTTCACCTCATCCGGCAGCCGCAGCAGGCGCACGAACATCGTCGGCACCATGTGCATGTGGGTAACCCGATGACGCTCGATCAGTTGCAGCATGTCCTCGGGATCGAAGCGCGGTTCGAGCACGATTGTGCAGCCGCTGCGGAATGCCAGCATGCCGTAAGAGTTCGGCGCCGAATGGTACATCGGCCCGTTCATCAGGATGACCTGCTCTTCGTTCGGTTTGACGCCATAGGCGATGCCGCCGACCCGCGCCGAAGCCGCAGCCTGTTCCGGCGTCATCGGCTTGCGGCGCACGCCCTTCGGCAGGCCGGTGGTGCCCGAGGTATAGAACATTGGCGCGCTGCCGATCGGCGATTCCTGCGAGGGCGCATGCGTGTCGCGCCAGCGGTCCCAGTCGGTCATGCCGTCGGGGACTTGCATCAGTGCGGGCGCGACGTTGAAGGCGGCCGCGATTTCGGGCGGCGTAGCCACCACCAGGAGCCGCACGTCGGCGGGCAGGCCGTCTCTGATCTGCGGCAGCAGGTCAGCATGGCAGACCAGGATTTTGGCGCCGCTGTCGGCGAGGATGTAGGCGACTTCCTCGGCCTTCAAATGCCAGTTGATCGGCACCACTGGGCTGCCCAGCGCCGCGGCGGCGCTGGAGACTTCGAAGAACGCAAAATCGTTCCGCAGCATCATGCCGACGGGCACGCCGCCACTGACGCCGAGCGCCTTGAAGCCCATTGCCGCCCGCGCGATGCGGGCGTGGATGTCGGGATAGCTGATCTGGCGTTCGCCGCTGATGATCGATGTCAAATTATCCTCCCCGGCCGGCCGAAGCCCTCAGCCCTAGCCATCATCCAGAATTTCGTCGAAGCCGATCCAGCTTTTGCCGTCGAAGCGACGCAGCCTCAATTGCTGGAACGGCAGATAGTCGTCGGCATCGGTCGATACCGTGATGCCCGGCAGCAACAGCGGCAACGGCACCTCGCGCAGCGACGCCGCCTGTTTAATGATGTTCTCGCGGCTGAGATCGCCCTTGCAGGCCATCAGAACTTTCACCATGAGGTTGGCATAATGATAGCCGGCGGCGTAGTTCGAATTGGTCAAATCCGCATTCGGCAGATACTGCTTCATGAAGGCGAAATATTCCTTCACGCCGGGATCATTGGCCCATTGCGCGTCCAGCGTGTCCTTCACGTTGCTGGATGAGATCAGGCCGACGGCGTTCTCCAGGCCAGCCGGTTCCAGGAACGAGATCGATGAGGCTGAGGTCGGCACGAACAACAGCTCAGGCTTCCAGTTGATCTCGGCCACGCCCTTGATCATCTGCGAGGTGAATTTGCCGAGCACGACGCCGAACATCACGTTGGCGCCGGAGGCCTTCAGCGTCGCAAGTTGCGAGCTGATGGTCGGCGCGCTGGTTTCGTAAGTTGCTTCCGACACGATCATGGTCGCGGCCTTGTCTCCCAGGCCGCGCTTGAAGCCGGCGACGTAATCACGGCCGAAATCGTCGTTTTGCGAAAGGATGGCGATTTTGGCGTCAGGCTTGGTCCGCAGGATATGCTTGGCATAGACGACGCCTTCGGACTGGTAGGCCGCCATTCCCGGCATGGTCCAGCGGAAATTCTTCGGATCGGCCCATTTGGTCGCGCCGCTGAGCACGAAGAGTTGCGGCACCTTCTTGCCGTTGAGGTAGCGATGCACCGCGTTGTTGGTGGCGGTCCCGAGCGAACCGAACATCAGCAGCACTTCCTCCTGTTCGACGAGTTTTCGGGTCTGCTCGACCGTCTTGGGCGGCGAGTAGGCGTCGTCGAGGCTGATGAACTTGATCTTGCGGCCGTTGATGCCGCCTTCGGCATTGATCTTCTCGAAATAGGCCTCCTGCGCCCGGCCGATGATGCCGAAGCCGGATGCCGGGCCGCTGTAGGGCAGCGTCTGGCCGATGCGGATCTCGTCTTTGTCGCCCTCGGCGAGAGCGGCAGTAGTTGCCAACACCGCGAATGCGATCGTCACTAAAGGTCGCGACACCCTCATTGTTTCCGTCCCTCTGTTTTGTTTTATTTGATTGGCTGTTGAAACCGGCGCGTCTTAGGCGCGCGCTCGGCTGAGAAAGTCACTGCTTGCGTCGGCGAATTCGCACCTGAGGCGCTCCACCAGTTCGGCGACCGGCGGCGCATCCGCAATCTGGCCGATGCCCTGGCCGGAGCCCCAGATGTCGCGCCACGCCTTGGCCTTGGTGTTGCCGCCGGAGCCGAAATTCATCTTCGACTTGTCGCTTTGCGGCAGATTGGCGGGATCGAGCCCCGCGGCCACGATCGACGGGCCGAGATAATTGCCGTGCACGCCGGTGAACAGGTTGGAATAGACGATGTCATGGGCGGCGTGGTCGATCAGCGCGGCCTTGTAGGCCGGATCGGCATTGGCCTCTCGCGTCGCGATGAAGCGCGTGCCCATGTAGGCCATGTCGGCGCCAAGCGCGAGCGCGGACGCGATACCCCAGCCATCTGAGATCGCACCCGACAGCAGCACGGTGCCCTTGAACCACTGCTTCACTTCGCGCAGCAGCGCGAACGGCGACAGCGTGCCGGCATGGCCGCCGGCGCCGGCGCAGACCAGGATCAGGCCGTCGACGCCGTGCTCGGCCGCTTTCCGCGCATGCTTGACATTGATCACGTCGTGGAACACGACGCCACCATAGGAATGCGCGGCCTGGACGATTTCGATCGGCGGGCGCAGCGAGGTGATGATGACCGGAACCTGGTGCTTCACGCAGGTCTCCATGTCCTTCATCAGCCGGTCGTTGGACGAATGGCAGATCTGGTTGACCGCGTAGGGCGCGACCTTCTTTTCCGGATGCAGCGCCTTGTACTCGCCCAGCTCGTTCTCGATTCGGCTCAGCCATTCGTCGAGCTTTTCGACCGGTCGCGCGTTCAGCGCCGGAAACGAGCCGACGATGCCGGCCTTGCACTGGGCGATGACGAGCTCGGGCCCGGAGACGATGAACAAGGGTGAGCCGACCACCGGCAGTTCGAGCGAATTGGCAAGCGAAGCAGGCAACGGCATTCGGTCTCTCCCTTGCAACGCCAAGCCGGGACTTAAAATCCGGACTGCGTCGATAATGTTGATTGAGAGCGCCGTACCGCGGGCGGAGCCGCCGGCCGGGCGCTGTTGTTGCCGCCACTATAAGGCTGGACGGCAGCCGCCATCCGTTCAATATTGAACATATGTTCATCCAGCTATGAACAGGCCGATCTGAACCGCGGGGAGCACCGATGGACTGGGACCTGTGCAAGACCTTCGTCGCGGTGGCCGAGACCCGCAGCTTCGCGGCGGCCGCGCGCCGCTTGCGCTCCAGTCATCCGACGGTTGGGCGCAAGATCGCCGAACTCGAAGGTCAGCTCGGCATTCCCCTGTTCGCCCGGTCCAACGAAGGTCTTTCGCTGACTTCGCACGGGCAGAAATTTCGCGAGCATGTCGATGCGATGGCCGCGGCGGCGTTGCGCGCCGAAGCCGCGGTATCGGCGACCGGTGCGCAGGCGCGCGGCGTGGTCAAGCTGTCGATCGGTGCCACGCTCGCCTCGCACTGGTTGATGCCGCGGCTCGGGCCGTTCCTGCGCCAGCACGACCATATTCAGCTCGAGATTATCACCCATCCGTATCCGGCGAGCGTCCGCCGCCGCGAGGCCGACGTCGTGCTGCGCCCCGTCGACAGCGGCGAGGAGAATTTGATCGGCCGCAAGATCGGCCGGCTCGGCACCGGCTTTTACGCCTCGCGCGATTATGCCGCACGGCGGCGCCTGCCTGAGCGGCGCGACGAATGGAAGGGCCACAGCGTCATCGGCTTCGCCGACCGGTTGTCGAACGAGCGGCTGGCGCGCTGGAGCGACGCGATCACGCGGCAGGGTTCAATGGTGATGCGCTGCTCCTCGCAAGGCGACATGCTCGCCGCCGCACGCGCCGGTCTTGGAATTTCGACGCTGTCCTGTTTCGTCGCCACCGCCTATCCGGAACTCGTCCGCGTCGCCCCGCAAAAACTCGTCAGCGTGGCCGATCTCTGGCTGCTCGCCCATCCCGATCTCGTCGACCTGCCCGCCGTGCGCGCCGTGATCGATTTCGTCACCGCTTGCGCTCGGGAGGATCGGGTGAGGTTGCGGGGATGAGCTTGTCGGGAAGCACGCCTTCCCGTTTCTTCAGCACGCGATAATAGCTCCACCACAGATGCGCCGCCGCGCCGCGCAGGGGACGCCACGGTTCTGCCAGCGGCGCCATCTGCTTGACGGTCGGGCGCGTTTTCAGGCCAAGCCCGATCTTCACGGCCTCCTGCACCGCGAGGTCGCCGGCCGGCCAGGCGTCGCCATGGCCGAGGCAGAACAGCAAATAGATGTCGGCGGTCCACGGGCCGATGCCGGGCAGCGCGGTCAGCGTGTGATGGGCGGCATCCGCATCCTCTTCCGCCAGCACCTCGAGATTGAGCCGCTCGGCAGCCAGTTCGCGCGCGATGTTCTTCAGCGTCTTGATCTTGGCGGCCGAAAGCCCGAGCCGGCCGAGGCGGTCGGCGCGGGTCTTGCGGATGACCTCGTGATCGAACGGATCGAACGCGGCCGTCAGCCGCGCCCAGATCGCGCCGGCGCTGGCGGTGGACAATTGCTGGCCGCAGACGATTGCAGCTAACCCCGCGAACCCCGGCGCGCGCTGCCGCAGCGCCGGCATGCCTGTGAGATCAAAAATCGGCTTGAGCCTTGGGTCTTGCTTGACCAACGCGTGGACGGCGTCTTCGAGATCGGACTGGCTGTTGAGGTGGATGGTCATTTCGAATGCTGTCAACTCACTGTCATGCGCGGGCTTGCCGGCTCCGCTAAGCTTCGCCGGTCCGACGCTGGTGCGCCCGGCGAAGCATGGGCGTAGCCGGGACGCGCGCATCCAACATATATCGTAAAGGGTTCATGAACGATGGATTGCCGGGGCAAGCCCGGCAATGACAGTGTTGATAACTGATGCCGCCACCCGTTTTCCGATTTGCCCCCAGCCCGAACGGTTACCTCCATCTCGGTCACGCCTATTCGGCGCTCCTGAATTTTGACCTCGCGCGCGAGCGCGGTGGACGGTTTCTGCTGCGGATCGAGGATATCGACGCGACGCGTTGCCGGCCGGAATTCGAGGCGGCGATCTATGAAGACCTCGCCTGGCTCGGGATTTCCTGGGAAACGCCGGTGCGGCGGCAATCGGAGCATTTTGCGCGCTATCGCGAAGCGGTCGAAAAATTGGCAGGCTTAGGCCTGATTTATCCGAGCTTCGAGAGCCGCGCGGAAATCGCCCGTCTGGTCGCGCAACGCGAGGCCGGGGCGCCCTGGCCGCGGGATCCCGACGGGGCGCCGCTCTATCCGGGCGTCGCGAAATCGCTGCCGCCGGACCGGCGCCGCGAGTTGATCTCGCAAGGCGCGCCTTACGCGCTGCGGCTCGACATGCAGGCAGCACTCGCGCGCACGAAGGAACTGGCCTGGCAGGAGGAGGGTGCAGGGCCCGGTGGCGAGACCGGCGTCGTCGCCGCGCGCCCTGAAGCGTGGGGCGACGTCATCCTGGCGCGCAAGGAGACGCCGACCAGCTATCATCTCTCGGTCGTGATCGACGACGCCCTGCAGGGCGTGACCGACGTGGTAAGGGGCAGGGACCTGTTCTGGTCGACGAGCGTCCACCTGCTGTTGCAACAGTTGCTCGGTATCCCGCAACCGGTGTATCGGCATCACCGCCTCATCGAGGATGCGTCGGGACTCAAGCTGTCGAAATCGACGCAAGCCACGGCCTTGCGCGAATTGCGAGGGCAAGGTGTCACCCCTGCGGGTATTCGCAGTCTCGTCGGCTTGTCCAGCGATTCCTGTAGTACTACTGCCGGTTGTTGAAAACGTCTCCGTGACACCAGCCGCCATCGCGTGTCATGCTGGTCGCGGCAGAGGAAGGGGGACCATGGCGGCAAAGCGGCGCTCACCAGGCACCACGGGAACAGTCAAGAAGCGGCGAGCGAAAAAGCGCGTATCCGGCGCCGCGGTCAAAAAACGCGGCACGCGCAAGTCCGCCATCGCTGCGCCCGGCATGGTCGAGACCGCACTGGCGGCCTTTGCTCACGAGGTCCGCACGCCGCTGACCGGCATTCTCGCGATCAGCAATCTGCTCGCGACCTCGGACCTCGACGAACGCGAACGGCGCTGGGTCGACACCATCAAGGCGGGCGCGGAACATCTGGCGAGCCTTGCGACCCTGTTCGTCGACGCCGCGCGCAGCGGCGGTCCGGGCCTCGAGGTGCGGCAGGACTTCTTCGACCTGCAGACGCTTGCCCGCAATGCCGGCGATTCGCTGACCGGGCGCGCCGCGGCCAAGGGCCTGCAGTCGTCGGTCGATATTTCCGAAAAGCTTCCAGGGTTTGCGATCGGCGATCCCGTCCGCCTGCGCGCCGCACTGGAGAACCTGATCGACAATGCGGTAAAATTCACTGAACAGGGCAGCGTTGGGCTGCAGGTCACGCCTGTGCGGGGTCCGAAGGGCAAGGTCGCTGTTTCATTCGCGATCTCCGACAGCGGGATCGGCCTTGCGCTGAGCGAAATCAAGCGCCTGTTCCGGCCGTTCTCGCAGGCCAATGCCTCCATTGCATCGCGCTTCGGCGGCGCCGGGCTCGGGTTGTCGTCGGTCAAGCAACTGGCGCGTGCCATGGGCGGCGACATCACCGTGACGCAACGCCGCGGCGGCGGCACCACCTTTACCCTCAACGTCGTAATGTCGCCCGCAAAGGACGTCGTGACGGCGGCGCCCGGTGCCGATGGCGAGGTATCGATCAGTTCGCCTCGGCCATTGCGCCTGCTCAGCGTCGAGGACAATCCGTTCGGCCGTGTCGTGCTCAACACGATCCTGACCGAACTCGGTCATCAGACCGACTTCATCGGCCAGGGCGAGGCGGCGCCCGAGCGGCTCGCGCAAGGCGCATTCGATGCGGTGTTGATGGACATGGTCCTGCCGGGAATCGACGGGGTCGAGGCGATCAGACGCATTCGCGCGCTGGAGCCGCCGCTCGGGCGCATTCCGATCATCGGCATATCAGGCCGCAGCGAGGACGAGGCGGCGTCGCGCGCCGCCGGCGCCGAGATCTTTCTGGTCAAGCCTGTGAGCCCGCGCGCCCTGGCGACTGCGCTGCATGCAGCGACATCCCCTTCGGCAGTTGCGACTTCATGATGGCTGCGTTCAGTTCGCCGCCGAAGACGAAAATCGCCGAAATGAAATACAGAAACACCAGCGCGATGATGACCGAGGCAAGCCCCGCATACATCGTCACGTAATTGCTGGCGAAGCGCGCCAGATACTGGCCGAACACGACGCCCGAGATCAGCGATCCCACCATCGTAAAGACGATGCCCGGAAGGATCTGCAGAAAACTCCGCCGGCCGCAGGGCAGCCAGGCATGCAGCACAAACAGCGCCACTGTCATCGCCGTGATCGTGATGCCATAGCGGGCGAAGGTGAGAAGGCTTTCGTTGGACTCGACGAAGAACGGAATGTGGCGGCGCGCCGTCTCCAGGATCAGCGGACCGAGCACGATCAGGAACGCCATCAACAGCGACGTGACGGCGGCGACCAGCGTATAGCCGATCGATTCCAGCCGCAGCCAGTACCACGCCCGCGGCTCGACCACCGAATAGGCGCGGTTCAGCGCGACCCGCAGCGCCTCGACGCCGTTGGAGGCGAAATAGACCGCCAGCACCGCACCGACGGTCAGGATGTCGCCGCGCGTCGTCGTCAGCACGTCGTGGATTTCGCCTGACAGCGCGTCGGCGACCTGTTGCGGCCAGGTTTGCAGCAACAGTCCGACGGCCCCATCGGCCAGTTCCTTGGAGCCGAAAAAGCCAGCCAGCGACGTCAGCACGATCAGGAACGGAAATAGCGCCATCAACGTCGACAGCGCGATGTGGCTCGCGATCGCCCAGCCGTCATCGGCGAGGAACGTATAAAACGCCTCCATGACGACGAGGTAGACGTAGCGAATGAGCTTCACATCTCACCTCGATCGGGGTATCGCGGTCCGGTCCTAAAGCCGGGGCTAGCATCTGATATTATTGGGTTAAAAGCCAGATCGTCGAGCAATAGTGCGAGAGTTGTGATCGTGTGGAAGTCAGCGCCTCGCGGTGTTATGTACCGCCGATGATATCCTTTCTGAGTTCGATCGTCCTCCCCATCGCGCTTGCGGCCGTGGCTATCGTGCTGTTGCTCGGCCTCGTCAACATGATGCGGGGCGGCTCGCCGAACCGCTCGCAGAGCCTGATGCGGCTTCGGGTGCTGCTGCAGTTCATCGCCATCGTCATCACCATGGTCGTGGTGTGGGCGTTGGGTAGATAAGGATCAGGAAAGGGGAAGCGGCCATGGTCGTGCTCAACCGCATCTATACGAAGACCGGCGACGACGGCACCACGGCGCTCGGCAGCGGCGAACGCCGCCCGAAATACGATCTGCGCATTAGCGCCTACGGCACCGTAGATGAGACCAATGCCGCTATCGGCGTGGTGAGGCTGCATCTCGGCGATGCCCGCGAACTCGATGCAATGCTCGGCCGGATCCAGAACGATTTGTTCGATCTCGGCGCCGACCTTGCGGTGCCCCAGCGCGACGGCAAGGCCGAGCGGCTCCGGATGCTGTCGAGCCAGGTCGAGCGGCTCGAGCGCGACATCGATGCGCTGAACGATCATCTCGCGCCGCTGACCTCGTTCGTGTTGCCCGGCGGTACCCCCGCTGCCGCATACCTGCACCTCGCCCGTACCATATGCCGCAGGGCGGAACGGGTCATGGTGGAACTCGCCGCGCGGCCCGAGGAGCCGGTGAGCGCGGCTGCCATTCAGTATATGAACCGCCTGTCCGATTTCCTGTTCGTGGCCAGCCGCGCCATGAACGATAATGGGGCCGGAGACGTGTTGTGGGTGCCGGGTCAGAACCGTTAAGGTAGGCCTTGAAGGTAGGGCCTTCGGGGGCCGATTTTTGGCTTTCGCGCGTTGACCGCCGATAGCGGGACCTTTAGGTTCCGCGCCCAAGCTAATAACAAGCTGATCAAACCCCAGAATTCAAGCGAAAGAGGATCGATGAAGGTTCTTGTGCCGGTAAAGCGGGTGGTCGATTTCAACGTCAAGGTCCGCGTCAAGAGCGACGGAACGGGCGTGGAACTCGCTAACGTGAAGATGTCGATGAATCCGTTCGACGAAATCGCGGTCGAGGAAGCGTTGCGGCTGAAGGAAGCCGGCAAGGCGACCGAGGTGGTGGTGGTGTCGATTGGCCCGGCGCAGGCATCGGAGACGATCCGGACTGGTCTCGCCATGGGCGCCGACCGCGGCATCCTGGTCAAGGCCGAAGGCAATGTCGAGCCGCTGGCGGTCGCGAAGCTTCTCAAAGCCGTAGCGGATGCCGAGAAGCCCGGCCTCATCATTCTCGGCAAGCAGGCGATCGACGACGATTCGAACCAGACCGGCCAGATGCTGGCCGCCCTGCTCGGCTGGTCGCAGGCGACATTTGCCTCCAAGCTCGAAGTTGAAGGCGCAGACTTCAAGGTTACGCGCGAGGTCGACGGCGGCCTGCAGACCGTGAAGCTGAAGGGACCGGCGATCGTCACCACCGACCTGCGGCTGAACGAGCCGCGCTATGCGTCGCTGCCCAACATCATGAAGGCAAAGAAGAAGCCGATCGACGACAAGAGCGCCGCCGATTACGGCGTCGATCTCACGCCGCATCTCGAAGTGCTCAAGACATCGGAACCGCCCGGCCGCAAGGGTGGCGTCAAGGTCAAGGACGTCGCTGAGCTCGTTTCCAAACTCAAGACCGAAGCCGGGGTTCTCTGATGACGACGCTATTGATTGCCGAACACGACAACGCGTCGATCAAGGATGCCACCAACAAGACGCTGACGGCAGCCGCTGCGCTCGGCGCCGACGTGCATGTGCTGGTCGCCGGCGAGAACGCCAAGGGTGCGGCCGATGCCGCAGCCAAGCTTGCCGGCGTCAAGAAGGTGCTGCTCGCGGACAATGCCGCCTATGCCCATGATCTCGCCGAGCCGCTGGCCGCGCTGATCGTGTCGCTGGCCTCCGGTTACGATGCTCTCGTCGCGCCTGCGACCTCGCGCTTCAAGAACGTGATGCCGCGCGTCGCAGCTCTGCTCGACGTGATGCAGGTGTCCGAGATCATCAAGGTGGTTTCGCCCGATACCTTCGAGCGGCCGATCTATGCCGGCAACGCGATCCAGACGGTGAAGTCCAAGGACGCCAAGAAGGTCATCACGGTGCGGACTTCGACCTTTGCCGCGGCAGGTGAGGGCGGCAGTGCTCCGGTGGAGAACGCCGCCGCTGCGGCCGATCCGGGCCTCTCCAGCTTCATCGGCGAAGAGGTGGCGAAGAGCGACCGTCCGGAACTGACCTCGGCAAAGATCATCGTTTCCGGCGGCCGCGCCATGCAGAGCCGCGAGAACTTTGCCAAGTATATCGAGCCGCTCGCCGACAAGCTCGGCGCCGGCGTCGGCGCCTCGCGCGCCGCGGTCGATGCCGGCTATGCGCCCAACGACTGGCAGGTCGGCCAGACCGGCAAGGTGGTCGCTCCGGAACTATACGTCGCAATCGGCATCTCCGGCGCGATCCAGCATCTCGCCGGCATGAAGGATTCCAAGGTGATCGTTGCGATCAACAAGGATGAAGACGCGCCGATCTTCCAGGTCGCCGATTACGGCCTGGTCGCGGACCTCTATCAGGCGGTTCCTGAACTGACCGACGCGCTCGGCAAGCTCGGAAAGTAACGGAACACCGGCCGGACGCGCAAACGTCCGGCTGGTGTTTACCTTAAGCGGATGCGGGCGAAGGGGATTAAGCTTCGCGTGAAGAATACGTGCCAATGGTGGGACTGAAACCTCGCGTCTGATGATATCGTAGCTGAGGTTTAGAGATGAACAGGCGCGATATGCGCGCCGTTCCGGTGGATGACAAAATGGCGGTGACAATCAAGAAGGTCGGCGTGATCGGCTCGGGCCAGATGGGCCACGGGATTGCGCATGTGGCGGCGCTCGCCGGCTTGGACGTGGTGCTCAACGACGTCTCCGACGAACGACTGAAATCGGCGATGGCGACCATCAACGGCCATTTGTCGCGCCAGGTTGCCAAGCAGATCATTACCGAGGACGCGCGCAAGAAGGCGCTGGAGCGGATTACCTCCACCGAGACGCTCGACGGGCTTTCGGATTGCGACCTCGTAATCGAGACCGCGGTCGAAAAGGAAGAGGTCAAGCGCAAGATCTTTCACGAACTCTGCGCGGTATTGAAGCCGGAAGCGATCGTCGCCACCAACTCCTCGTCGATCTCGATCACCCGGCTCGCCGCCTCGACCGACCGTCCCGAGCGCTTCATCGGCATTCACTTCATGAATCCGGTGCCGCAGATGGAACTGGTCGAGCTGATCCGCGGCATCGCCACCGACGATTTGACGTTCGACACCGCCAGGGAATTCGTCACGAAACTCGGCAAGCAGATCGCGGTGTCCGAGGATTTCCCGGCGTTCATCGTCAACCGCATCCTGCTGCCGATGATCAACGAGGCGATCTACACGCTCTATGAGGGTGTCGGCAACGTCGAGGCGATCGACGCCGCCATGAAGCTCGGCGCGCACCATCCGATGGGGCCGCTGGAACTGGCCGATTTCATCGGGCTCGATACCTGTCTGTCGATCATGCAGGTACTGCATGAGGGGCTGGCGGATTCGAAATACCGGCCGTGCCCGCTCTTGGTGAAATATGTTGAAGCCGGTTGGCTGGGGCGCAAAACCCAGCGCGGTTTCTACGACTACCGCGGCGACAAACCGGTCCCGACGCGCTGACGATCGAGAATTCGTACAGATTCGTCGGTTGCACTCAGCTCACTTCTCCACCGCTCAGTTTCGCCAAGCATTCATTAACCGGTGCCGGGGTACGGTGCCCTCAGGTTTGAGGAGTGCTGCGTATGGATATGATGGCTATGGTTTCGAGCATGCTTGCGATGCAGGCGGCGGGCACGCAGCAGCAGATCCAGACCTCGATCATCAAGCAGAATGCGGACGCCGAAAAGGCCGCGGTTCAGACGCTGCTCGGCACGCCCTCGACCGCCAATCTCGCCCCCGGCGTCGGCGGCAACCTCAATATAGCGGCTTGACAGTCTTGTAGGGTGGGCCAAGGCGCGCCTGCGCCGTATCCACCATCGTTGCGCCCGGACAGGGTTTTGGTGGGCACGCTTCGCTTTGCCTAGCGCCTAACTCCCCGCCTTCATCGGCTGCATCGCGGCCTTGATCAGCTTGATGGCGTCGTCACTGGCCCATTCGGCGGGACCGGCAAGGTTGGCGATCTCGCAGCCCTGGGCGTCCACCAGCAGCGAGGTCGGCATGCCCAGCGCCTTGCCTATGCTCTTAAGATCCTGAAAAACCTTGGCTTTCTGGTCGGCGAAATAGCCGAGCCGGGTCAGATTGGCCTCTTTCAGGAAGTTCTTCGGCTTCTCGGGGTCGCGGGTGTCGATGTTGATGGCGACCACCTCGAAATCCTTGCCGCCGAGCTTGGCCTGCAGGCTGTCGAGTGCCGGCATTTCCTTGCGACAAGGCACGCACCAGGTGGCCCACAGGTTCACCAGCACCGTCTTGCCGCGCCATTCCGACAGCTTTCTTGGCTTACCCTCGGCATCCTCGAAGGCGAGGTCGGGCAGCCGCAGCGGTGTCGTCGCCATGGTCAGCGCGGCCACCTCGCCATGCGCCAGAGGCGATATCTTGCGGGCCAGTTCGACGGCTGCCGCACAGGACGGATCGCCGCCCGTTCCGCGCTTGAAGCCGCCGAGCCCGTAAAACGCGCCCAATCCGACGACGCCCGCAGCCGCTACCGCGCCGATGGCGATCGGGATCCGGCGCCTCGTGGCGGGGCGGGGCGGGGACATTTCGGGCATATCGTTTGTCATCCTGTGTCAGATACGGCTATGCAGGGCTCAAGAATGCGATCGGGGTTACGGTCGAATTACGGTCGAAACCGGCGCGGCGTTTCGCGCTGCTACGACGATATAGATGGCAGGGCTTGGGAAGTCATGAGCAACAAGATGTGGGGCGGCCGGTTCAGCGAGCGCCCCGATGCGATCATGGAGGAAATCAACGTCTCGATCGACGTCGATCGTCACCTCTATGCCCAGGACATTGCCGCGTCCAAGGCCCACGCTGCAATGCTTGCCGCGCAAGGCATTATCACCGCGAGTGATGCGAAAAATATCGGCAAGGGTCTAGACACGATTTTGTCAGAGATCGGCAAGGGCTCGTTCGACTTCAAGCGCGCGCTCGAAGACATCCATATGAATGTCGAGAGCCGGCTTTCCGAATTGATAGGGCCCGCCGCGGGGCGGCTGCACACCGCCCGCTCGCGCAACGACCAGGTGGCGACCGATTTCCGGCTCTATGTCCGCGACACGATCGACGAGATGGATGCGGCGCTGGCCGGCTTCCAGCATGCTTTGGCTGCCCGCGCGCTGGAGCATGCCGCAACCGTGATGCCGGGCTTCACTCATCTGCAGACCGCCCAGCCCGTCACCTTCGGGCATCATCTGCTCGCCTATGTCGAGATGGCGGCGCGCGACCGCGGCCGTTTTGCCGACGCGCGCAAGCGGCTGAACGAATCGCCGCTCGGCGCCGCGGCGCTCGCCGGAACCTCGTTTCCGATCGATCGCGCTGCCACGGCCAAGGCGCTCGGCTTCGACCGCCCCATGGCCAATTCGCTGGACGCGGTATCGGACCGCGACTTCGTGCTCGAAACCCTATCGGCGGCGTCGATCGCGGCCGTGCATATGTCGCGCTTTGCCGAGGAGATCGTGATCTGGACCTCGCCGCTGGTGGGGCTGGTGCGGCTCTCCGACAAGTTCACCACCGGCTCCTCGATCATGCCGCAGAAGCGCAATCCGGACGCGGCCGAACTGGTGCGCGCCAAGACCGGCCGGGTGATCGGCGCGCTCAACGGGCTCTTGATCGTGATGAAGGGGCTGCCGCTCGCCTATCAAAAGGACATGCAGGAGGACAAGCAGGGCGCGATGGAGGCGTTTTCCGCGCTCTCGCTCGCGATTCGCGCCATGACCGGCATGGTGCTCGATCTCGTCCCCGACGAGGCGCGGATGAAGGCCGCGGCCGGCGAGGGCTACGCCACCGCCACCGATCTCGCCGACTGGCTGGTGCGGATGCTGAAAATGCCGTTCCGCGACGCCCATCATGTTACCGGGCGAATCGTGGCGCTCGCGTCGAAGCAGGGCGTGGCGCTGCACGAATTGCCGCTCAAGGTGATGCAGGAGGTCGAGCCTGACATCACCGCGGACGCCCTGCGCGTGCTGTCGGTGGAGGCCTCGGTCAAAAGCCGGACCAGTTATGGCGGCACCGCGCCGAAGAACGTGCTTTCGCAGGCCAAAGCCTGGCTGAAACGGCTGGAAAAAGAGCAAAAATCGGGCTGAGCGAAAATTTCGCTCCAGTTTCTTGGGTTTTTCCTTGGGTTTTTCTTGGGTTTCCGTGGCCGATCGGCACTCGCCAGACTGCGGCAACCTTTGTATGGTGCGGCGCGCATTGGGGATTTTCGTCGTGATCAGTAACTACCGCCCGTCATCGTCGGGATGGGCCATCATCGTGTTGAGTGTGACCGCGCTCGCACTCGGCGGCTGCGGACGCAAGGGCGGGCTCGATTTGCCGCCAAGTGCGCCGCCGCAGGCGCAGGCCACGTCGGATACCGAGGCCGAGCGCGCGGCGCAGCCCGGCGTCTTCAATTCGACCTATGGATCCGAGGCGGGCCCCAGCGCCCCCAAGGGCGGCAAGAAGAAATTCGTTCTCGATCCGCTGCTGGACTGAGCACGCCATGAATCACTTCGACTATCGCAACGGCGTGCTGCACGCCGAGGCCGTGAATCTGTCCGAACTCGCGGATGCCGTCGGCACGCCGTTCTATTGCTATTCGACCGCGACGCTGGAGCGCCACTACCGCGTCTTCACCGAGGCCTTTGCCGGCGAGAAGACGCTGGTCTGCTACGCCATGAAGGCCAATTCCAACCAGGCGGTGCTGCGCACGCTGGCGAAACTTGGTGCCGGCGCCGATGTCGTCTCCGGCGGCGAGTTGAAGCGGGCGCTGGCGGCGGGGATTCCGCCCGGCAAGATTCTGTTTTCCGGCGTCGGCAAGACCGAGATGGAACTGCGCGCGGCGCTCGCGGCCGATATCCTCTGCATCAACGTCGAGTCCGAACCCGAACTGGAACTGCTGTCGAAGCTCGCGGTCGAGACCGGCAAGACCGCGCGGATTTCGTTGCGGGTCAACCCTGACGTCGACGCCGGCACGCATGCCAAGATCGCCACCGGCAAGTCCGAGAACAAGTTCGGCATTCCCATTGCACGCGCACGCGAGGTCTATGCCCGTGCGGCCAGCTTACCGGGGATCGAGGTGACCGGCACCGATATGCACATCGGCAGCCAGATCACTGATCTCTCCAAGATGGAAACCGCGTTCCGGATTCTTTCCGAATTCGTGCAGACGCTGCGCGCCGACGGCCACACGATCTCGCATATCGATTTCGGCGGCGGGCTCGGCATCCCCTATCACGCCGACCGCGAGGCGCCGCCATTGCCGTCGGCCTATGCCGCGATGGTCAAGCGGGTGACGCACAATCTCGGTTGTACGCTGATGTTCGAGCCCGGGCGGATGATCGTCGGCAATGCCGGCATCCTCGTCTCCCGCGTCATCTATGTGAAGCCGGGCGAAGCCAAGAACTTCGTCATCATCGACGCCGCGATGAACGATCTGATCCGCCCGACGCTCTACGAAGCCCACCATGACATCCTCCCGGTTCGCGAGCCGGCCAAGGATGCGCAGACGATCACGGCCGACGTGGTCGGACCCGTCTGCGAGACCGGCGACTATCTCGCGCTCGATCGCAATTTGCCCGAGCCCAAGGCCGGCGATCTCCTGGCCATCATGACCGCCGGCGCCTATGGCGCGGTGCAGTCCGGCTTCTACAATACGCGGCCTTTGGTGCCGGAAGTCCTGGTCAAGGACGACCAGTACGCCGTGGTCCGCCCCCGCATCGAGGTCGATGAACTGATCGCGATGGATAAGCCGGCGCCGTGGCTGTGATGACACTGGTGGCGCGACAACAACGATGTCGTCCCTGCGAACGCACTAGTGGATGCACACATGTTGCAGTGCGATTCAGGCTTCATATGCAATTTTAGAATCGAAGATGCGCGCTCATCGAAATTTTGGAATCGAGGCTGGCGTTTTCGCGCAAGATCGGAATCCAGCGCTTCGGTGGGGTGGAGAGCGCGCGCAGCAAAACTACGTCGCAACACTTGAGAAGTGCAAAAACCCTTGGCTTTTCATGAGTATTTGCGGCGCAACAAGTGTGCATGCCCTAGTGCGAACGCAGGGACCCATAACCACAGGCGTTAGTTGTTTCGCGACCTGCTCGTTATTTTTCTTTTCTAAGCAACACCGGCCGCGGAGTATGGATCCCTGCGTTCGCAGGGACGACGGCGGCGTCTATTCGGCCGCGTTACTTCTCTTCCCGCCACCGCCGACCACCACTCCCGCCGCCTTTTCGATCGGCTTGATCGCCGCGGTGAAATCCGACTCCGCGCCCTCGTCGCGGATGATGACTTCCCACAAGCGTCCGACCGCTTCGGCGACTTCCATCGACAGTCCCAGCGATTTCATCTCCTCCAGCGCGAGCCGCACGTCCTTCACCATCAGTCCCGTGGCAAAGCCGAAATCGAAACTGCGCGGCAGCACCGAGCGCGGAAACTTGTCGCGGCTTGCCGTGTTCAGCCCGGAACCTGCGTTGATGACGTCGATCATCACGGCCGGATCGAGCCCTGCCTTGACGCCCATCACAACCGCTTCCGACGTCGCCACCATCGCGGTCGCCGACAGGAAGTTGTTCGCCAGTTTCATCGTTTGCGCCGAGCCGGGCTTTTCGCCGATGAAAAACACTTTTCCGATCACGTCGAGCGCGGGTCTTGTCAACTCGTAATCGGCGCGCGGGCCGGAGACCATCACGGCCAGCGTTCCCTTCTCGGCGCCGCCGACGCCGCCGCTGACGGGGCTGTCGATCTGCACGATGTCATTCTTCGCCAGAAGACCGTGAATCCTGGCCGCCATCTGCGAGCCGACGGTAGAGAGATCGACGAAGCGTTTGACGCGCCTCCCTTCGATCACGCCACCTGCGCCGGTCGCCACCTCAAGCGACGCCTGCAGCGACGGCAGGCTCGCCAGCACCGTCTCGCAGCGGTCGGCGATATCCTTCGGCGACGATGCCGCCTGCGCGCCGAGCGCGACGAGCTTGCCTATGGCTTCCTGCCGCGTATCGAACACGGTGAGTTGATGCTTGGCCTCGATCAGGCGGCGCGCCATCGGGAAGCCCATCTTCCCGAGGCCGATGAATCCGATTTCCATGGTGCTGCGCCTCAGCCCTTGTCCAATTCCGCGAACACCTCGCGCGCGATGCGAAAGCTGTCGACGCCGGCGGGGATGCCGGCATAGATCGAAACCTGCATGAATATCTCGCGAATCTCGTCGCGGCTGACGCCGTTGGTAAGCGCGCCCTTGATGTGCGCCTTCAGTTCGTGCGGACGGTTCAGGATCGAGATCATGGCCAGATTGAGCATGCTGCGGGTCTTGCGCGGCAGTTCCTCGCGGCCCCACACCGCGCCCCAGCAATATTCGGTGACGAGTTCCTGGAACGGCTTGTTAAAACTATCGGCGCTCTTCAGCGCGTTGTCGACATAGGCCTCGCCGAGCACCGCTTTGCGAATTTCCAGCCCCTTGTCGTGTGTCTTCTGGTCCATGTCGCTTCCTCGTATTTTTACGGTTCGGCGCGAACGTTACGGCGCGGGACGCCCGCAGTCACGCCTTCGTGTAATGTTATGCGTATTTCCGGGTGTGGGTTACCCCGGGGACGGGTGCCTCATTGCCGCCGTTGTGCTAGGCTGACTTGTCGACAACCCGGAGAGATTGTTGAGCGGCGCCACCCCCGACCCCACGAAGCCAGCGCGCGAGCCGGATGCCGTCGCGCGGCTTCAACTGACGCAGGCTCTGCAACGGGCCCAATACGCGATTGCGTGGGAACGTACCTGGCCAGGGCTCGTCCGGTTTCTGAGCGTCATTGGGCTGTTCCTGGTGGTGTCCTGGGCCGGATTGTGGCTGGCGCTGCCGTTCCTTGCACGCGCGATCTGCCTTGGCCTGTTCGCCCTCGCGGCGCTGGCCGCATTGTTCCCGCTCGTGCGGTTTCGCTGGCCGAGCCGCGAAGAGGCGTTGAGCCGGCTCGACCGCGGCACCGGCATTCGCCATCGCCCGGCGACCGCGCTGACCGACACACTCTCGATCAGTGATCCGATCGCGCAGGCGCTGTGGCGGGAGCAGCGGGAGCGCACGCTGGCCTCGATCAAGCGGATCCGCGCCGGGCTGCCTTCGCCGCGGCTGGCGATCCACGACCCCTGGGCGCTGCGTGCGCTGGTCATGGTAATGCTGGCGGCCGCCTATGTCGCCGCCGGCGACGAGCGCCGGCTACGAATTGCTGCGGCATTCGACTGGAACGGCGTGCTGGCGCCGGCCAACGTCCGGGTCGATGCCTGGGTGACTCCGCCGCTCTATACCGGCAAGCCGCCGGTCATTCTGTCTGCCGCCAACAGGGATGCGGCTTCTCCCGATAGCGGGGCACCATTGCCGGTGCCTGCAGGCAGCACGCTGCTGGTGCGCTCCAGCGGCGGCAATATCGACGTCGTGGTCGGCGGCGGCGTGACCGAGGTCGCGCCCAGCGAGCAGGCGCCGAAGGGCACCAACGAACGGCATTTCAAGATCACGGGTGACGGCACCGCGCATGTCCGCGCGCCCTCCGGCCAGCCGCTGTGGCGCTTCGCGGCGACGCCCGACCGTGCCCCGACCATCTCGCTGGCGAAAGATCCGGAGCGTCAGGCCCGCGGCTCGCTGCAGACGTCCTACAAGCTCGAGGATGACTACGGCGTCACCGAAGCGCGCGCGCAATTCGCCGTCCGTGTTCCCGATTCCGGCAAGGAAGGGAACAAGGAAGGTAACAAGGAAGACAAGAGCAAGGAGGCCGAGAAGGCCGAGCCACGGCCGCTGTTCGAGCCGCCGCAGTTTGCGCTGGTGCTGCCGAATGCGCGCACGCGCAATGGCGTCGGCCAGACCGTGAAGGATCTCAGCGAGGATCCCTATGCCGGCGCCGATGTGACGCTGACGCTCACGGCCAAGGACGAGGCCGGCAATGAGGGCAAGAGCGAGCCGTTCAACATGCGGCTGCCGGAACGGCTGTTCACCAAGCCGCTCGCCCGCGCCCTGATCGAACAACGCCGCATTCTGGCGCTCGATGCCAATCAGAATTCGCAAGTTTATACCGCCCTCGATGCGCTGATGATCGCGCCGGAACTGTTCACGCCCGAAGCCGGTCACTATCTCGGTCTCTTCAGTGTTAAGCACCAACTGGAGGAGGCGCGCACCGACGCCGCGCTGCGCGAGGTCGTCGCCAGCATGTGGGCGCTTGCCGTCACCATCGAGGACGGCAACATCACCGACGTCGAGAAGGCGCTGCGTGCGGCGCAGGACGCGCTCAAGCAGGCGCTGGAGCGTGGCGCCACCGATGAGGAGATCAAGAAGCTGACGGATAATCTGCGTGCTGCGCTGGACAATTTCCTGCGCCAGCTCGCCGAGCAGTTCCGCAACAACCCGCAGCAACAGGCGCGCCCGCTCGATCCCAACACGAAAATGTTGAGCCAGCAGGATCTCAAGAACATGCTCGACCGGCTGGAGCGGATGTCGCGTTCCGGCGACAAGGATGCCGCCAAGCAGCTATTGGAACAACTACAGCAGATGCTGGAAAATCTGCAGATGGCGCAGCCCGGCCAGGGCGGCGACAACGAGATGGAGCAGGCGCTGAACGAACTCGGCGACATGATCCGCAAGCAGCAGCAATTGCGCGACAAGACCTACAAGCAGGGCCAGGATTCGCGGCGCGACCGCATGCGCGGCAAGCAGGGTGACAAGCAGGGCGATCAGAGCATGGGCGACCTGCAGCAGGACCAGCAGGGCCTGCGCGACCGCCTGAAAAAGTTGCAGGAAGAGCTCGCCAAGCGCGGCATGGGCCCGGGCCAGCGCGGCCAGCAGGGTCAGCGTGGCGACCAGCAGGGCCAGCAGGGTCAAGGCCAGCAGGGGCAAGGCGGCGAGCAAGGCGATGGCGAGGACGGGCTCGATCAGGCCGATTCGGCCATGGGCGATGCCACCGGCCGGCTCGGCGAGGGCAATGCCGATGGCGCGGTGGACTCGCAGGGCCGTGCGCTGGACGCGCTGCGCAAGGGCGCCCAGAGCCTTGCGGAAGCCATGCAGCAGGGTGACGGCGACCAGCCGGGCGACGGCCCCGGCAACCCCAGAGGCCGCCAGCAGGGCGCCGCCAACTCGACCGATCCGCTCGGACGGCCGATGCGCCATAACGAATTCACCGACGACTATTCGGTGAAGATCCCCGGCGAGATCGACGTGCAGCGGGTCCGCCGGATATTGGAAGAACTGCGCCGCCGTCTCGGCGATCCGGCCCGTCCGCAGATCGAACTGGATTACATCGAGCGGCTGTTGAAGGATTATTGATCCTGTAGCTCTGTCAACACTCACAAACTGTCATCACCCGCGAAGGCGGGTGATCCAGTATTCCAGAGACGTCAGCGCTAGAATCGAAAGGCCGCGGCGTACTGGGTGCCCCGCCTTCGCGGGGGACGACGACCGTGGATTAACCTACCCGTTCTTCCGCGCCGCCAGCGCATCGGCCACAGCCGTACGGATGTCGTGCACCGAAAACGGTTTCGTCACCACGTCGTGCACGATCGCATTGAGGCCGGAGGCGCGTTCGCGCTGGTCGGCGAAGCCCGTCATCAGCAGGATCTTCAGGTTGGGAAAATCCCGCGCCGCCGTCAGCGCCAGCGCGATGCCGTCCATGACCGGCATCTGGATGTCGGTCAAGAGCAGGTCGAATAGGCCTTGCTCGCGCGTCAGGATATCGAGCGCGTCGGCGCCGTCCTCGGCGGTGACGGTCTCGTGGCCATCCATGGCGATGGCGCGCGCCACCAGCGAGCGCATGGAGTCTTCGTCATCGGCAATCAGCACGCGTGGCATGAAGTCTTGATCTCTCGCCTTGCGGAAGCGCGGCCAGGTTCAGGCGTGGCCGGCCAGATCCCGCTTGTTGAAAAAGCGTACGTCAATATTACGGCCTTCGGGCGGCGGCGAAGCCAGCCGCGACTTGAAATAGGCGCGCTCGCCGGGCTTGAGCACCGGCTGTTCCAGTACCGCGTTCCAGGCGTAGATCTCGGCACCCTGCGCGTCGCTGACGGAGAAGCGCAGCCGCGGCAATTCGACCGGCTTTTTGGTCTCGCCGACGATCACGCCCTCGATGACCAGAACCGGCTTGCCGTCCACGGTCTCGCTGCTGATCTTGATGTCCTTGAACGCCAGCCCGCGCAGGTTCACTTCCAGCCCGACCATCTTGTAGAACGTCGCGGTTTGCGGTAGCAGCCGCACGATTTCGGTGCGCCAGATCATCAGCGCCAGTATCAGCGCGCCCATCGCGGCGCAGGCGGTCGGCAGGCCGACGGACGGGATGAACGGAATACGGGGCAGGGAGCGCAGCCGGAAAAGACGGGCCAGCCGCTCGCGGTGCGTGGTGATCGGGATATCCCCATGGTCTTCCGCATCGTGCCGGGCAACCGATGGCCAGTCGCTGTCGCCGCCTCTGTTGCCGCCTTGGCGCGACCCTTCGCCCTCGGCCGGCCAGCCTGCCGAAATCGAGGGACTGTCGACCACCGGGGTGTCCTGTTCCTCTTCCTCGCGCGCCATCGCCTCCCATTCGGCCGCGGCATCGCTTGTGGCCGGCTGGCTCGATTGCGCCGGAGATGGCGGAGCATTTGGCAGCGGAGCATTTGGCATGGCTGCCGGCATGGCGGCCAGTTCGATCGCGTCCTCGGGCCGCGCCGGCCAGGTTTCCTTGCAGCGGGAGCAGCGGACGGTGCGCCCGCCAGTGCCCAAGGTGGTCGGATTGATGGCGTAAGATGTTGTACAATGGGGACAAACGATATGCATGGAGCCCATCTCACCAGTGTCTTCGCCCGGATGCTACATACCGACCGTTAACGAATCGGAAACCATAACGGCCGCAAAACCGTTTTGTCCGGTTGGCGCCCAAACCAGCGGGCCACGAGCCCAAAGTTCAGGTTCGGGTCCAGGTTCAAGTCCGGGGTTTCCGGCCACGGTCCACGCCGAGCGGAGCTCGGCCACGGTCCATGCCGAGCGGAGCTCGGCCATGGTACATGTCGAGCGGAGCTGAGCTTGGTTCGGTTCGAAAATGTCGGTTTGCGCTACGGGCTCGGCCCGGAGATTTTGCGCGACCTTTCCTTCGTGATTCCCGCCCATTCCTTCCAGTTTCTCACCGGTCCCTCGGGCGCGGGCAAGACCTCGCTGCTGCGGCTGTTGTTTCTGTCGCTGCGGCCGACCCGCGGCCTCGTCAACCTGTTCGGCCAGGACGTCTCGCTGCTCGGCAAGGATCAGATTGCGGGTCTGCGCACGCGCATCGGTATCGTGCTGCAGGATTTTCGTCTGCTCGACCACATGACGACCTACGAGAACGTGGCGCTGCCGTTCCGCGTGATGGGCCGTGACGAATCCAGCTATCGCCGCGAGGTGATCGATCTCCTGAAGTGGGTCGGCCTCGGCGAGCGCATGGACGCGCTGCCGCCGATCCTGTCGGGCGGTGAGAAGCAGCGCGCGGCGATCGCGCGCGCGGTGATCTCGCGGCCGCAATTGCTGTTGGCGGACGAGCCGACCGGCAGCGTCGATCCGACGCTCGGCCGGCGCCTCTTGCGGCTGTTCATCGAATTGAACAGGCTGGGCACCGCGGTGATCATCGCGACCCACGACATCACGCTGATGGACCAGTACGAGGCGCGGCGGATGGTGCTGCACCAGGGACGGCTGCACATCTATGAGTAGGGCCGGTGACGAGCATGGGCCGTTGGTGGACCTCGGCAACGAACGTCCGCAGGTGCCGGCGCGGGCGCGCAACATGTCGCCGATCGTGCCGCGAGCGTCGATCTCCGGCCGCGCGCTGGTCGCCGTCGTCGCGATTATGACGTTCCTTGCTTCCATCACCACCGGCACCGTGCTGCTCGTCAGCGCATCGGCGGCGGAATGGCAGTCCGAAGTCGCCAGCGAAATCACCGTTCAGGTGCGCCCGCAGGCAGGGCGCGATCTCGAGCGCGACGCGGCCGCGGTGGTGGAGGCGATGCGGACGCAGCCCGGCATCGTCCAGGTCAAACCGTTCAGCAAGGATGAATCGGCCAGATTGCTGGAGCCGTGGCTCGGCAGCGGGCTGTCGATCGAGCAGTTGCCGGTGCCGCGCGTCGTCGTCGCGCGCGTCCAGCCCGGCACTACGCTCGACCTCGCGGCATTGCGCTCCAGGGTGACGCAAGTGGCGCCGTCGGCAAGCGTCGACGATCACCGCGCCTGGATCGAGCGCATGCGCTCGATGACCGGAGCTACCGTGTTTGCCGGCATCGGCATTCTCGCGCTGGTGATCGTGGCGACGATCATTTCGGTGTCGTTCGCCACCCGCGGCGCGATGGCGGCGAATCGCCCGATCGTCGAGGTGCTGCACTTCGTCGGCGCCGGCGATCGCTATATCGCCAACCATTTCCTGCGGCATTTTCTCCGGCTCGGGCTGGAGGGCGGGGTGATCGGCGGCGGCGCCGCGATGCTCGGTTTCGGCTTCTCCGAATCGATCGCCGGCTGGTTCTCGGGCACCCCTGTCGGCGATCAGTTCGCGGCGCTGCTCGGGACATTTTCGCTGCCGCCGTCCGGCTATCTGGCGCTGGCGGTACAGGCCGTGGCGATTGCCGCCATTACCGCCTGGGCGTCGCGGCGGACGCTGTTTGCGACGCTGGACGATATCGATTGATTCGGGCCATTGGTGTTTTCAAGTGAAGCAAGTCACGGACTTGACCCGCGGACCGGGACTCCACTTCGCGTGAAAACGTTCTAGAATTATCCGTGGGACGAGGGTTGCCGGACGATATGGATTTGCAGCACGACGATAGCACGCCGAGGGCGGGTGCCGCGCGGCCGCGCGGATGGCTGCGTGCGGTCATCGTCGGCTCAATGGCGATCCTGTTCGTCGCTGCGGCGGTAGGCTTCATCGCCTTTCTCTCGCAATTGCGCGGCGTCGAAATCAAGCCGGCGCGCAGCGCCGACGGGATCGTGGTCTTCACCGGCGGTTCGTCGCGGGTTTCGGATGCGATGGAATTGCTGGCCGGCGGCTACGGCAAGCGGCTATTGATTTCGGGTGTGCATCCGACCAACGCCGTGCGCGACATTTCCCGCTCGCTGCCCGACAACCAGTCGCTGCTCGGCTGTTGCGTCGATCTCGACCGCTCCGCGGTCAACACGCGCAGCAATGCCGCCGAGACGCGGCGCTGGGCGCAGGAGCGCGGCTTCAAGTCGCTGATCGTGGTGACGTCGAATTACCACATGCCGCGGGCCATTCTGGAATTGTCGCATGCGATGCCTGATGTCACGCTGATACCGTTCGCGGTGATCGGCGAAAAATGGCGTGACGAGCCGTGGTGGACCAGCGGCGCGACGCTGCGTCTGTTGCTGTCGGAATATGCGAAATATGTCGCCGCGGAGGTGCGCGTGCGGCTCGCCGGAGCGGGCATCGATCTCGTGCCGGAACCTTCCGATCAGCCTGCGCCCGCGCCGGGCCGGCCGGCGACGGCGCAAGTCAACTAGACTAGAGCGATTTTGCGGAACAGCAGTGCGTGTTGTTGATGAAATTGGGGACGTCTTTGGCTTGTTAAGAATATGAGGTCGATAGTGTGGACGCCGTGCGCGCTGCTGGCGTTCGTAACCGGCGGAAACAGGTCGATCGGGGATTCCCATGTGGGACGACGTACTCCTTTACGTCATCATAGGCTTCGTCGCGCAAATGATCGATGGTGCGATCGGCATGGCCTACGGCGTAACGGCTACCTCTGTGCTCCTCGGCCTGGGCGTGCCTCCCGCCACCGCAAGCGCGTGTGTGCATGCGGCGGAGACATTCACCACCGGCGCCTCGGGTCTCGCCCATTGGCGCTTTGGCAATGTTGACCGCAAACTGCTCCTGCGTCTTGCCATTCCGGGAATGATTGGTGGGGCAATCGGCGCCTATGCACTCTCCGAACTCCCCGGCGAAGCCCTGAAGCCTTTCATCAGCGCTTACCTCCTTCTGCTTGGCGCTTTTATCGTCTGGAAGGCGCTAGCGGCTCGCCCCATTGAGGCACCTACTCCGCGCGCAGTCGGCCCTCTGGGTTTGTTCGGCGGCGTCCTCGACGCCATTGGCGGAGGAGGTTGGGGCCTGGTCGTAACCTCTACACTCCTTGGCCAAGGTGCGACGCCGCGCTACGCCATCGGCTCAGTCAACTTGGCCGAGTTTTTCGTCACTTTGACCATATCAACGACTTTCTTTCTCACCGTTGGCCTGAGCCTGTGGCCTATCATCGCCGGTCTTATCATAGGGGGAGTCATCGCGGCGCCGTTCGCAGCGCTTGCGACCAAACACATCCCGGATAAAGTCCTGATGCTTCTAGTCGGCTGCGTCGTAGTGCTCTTAAGCCTGCGCACAATCCTCATGGCACTCGCATCCGGTCCATAGGTCGGTTAAGGGGGCGGTCACTAACAGACGTGCGCGGCCCCGACCTTCGAGGTCCGCTTTGCCTCCAATGGCGGATGCGGGCTATCGCGGCACTGGGCTTCATTTCAGTCCGGCTTTATGAGTCCACACCCAGCTCAACGGTCGCTGTTCTCTGTGGGAAGAGGCGGTGGATGCTGGGTATGCAGCATCGCCGCGAGCCGGTGCAGTTGCGAATCGCGAAGGCCTTCCGCTTCGATCGCCTTCACGGTGGCCAGAACGTAATCGCGGTTGACGCCGGATTGGCCGTGCCCCTGCATCACGTGACGCAACTGCTCGGTAAGCGACAGCCGGCCGGCATATTGCACGTGGCCGCGATCGACCACGTAGACGAGTGCACTGACGCGTTGACGCGCATCGTTCTCCAGCCACACCGACCGCATCACCTCGCGGTAGACCGAGGTGACTTGCTCGCGCTCGCGCAAATAGGCGATGGTGGCGGCGCGGTTCTTCTCCGCGACGCGGAATGCGATGCCGCGGCAGGCGCCGCCGCGGTCGAGTCCGAGGACGAGGCCGGGCTTTTCCGGCGTGCCGCGATGGACGAAGGAGTAGACGCAGAGTGCGCGGTGCTCACCGATCAGCCGCGCCGGAACCCGTTCGATGAATTCGAAGCCCGGGCGCCACATCAGGGAGCCGTAGCCGAACACCCAGAGGTCGCCTTTCGAGAATTCCGTATCGTTGAACTCAATTGCGGACATGCCGGGTGCACCGCTACCAGAACGGCGCGACAAAGCGAAGTGGATTCAATGCCTTTTGTTGCGACGAGCGGATACTTACATTCGCCAAAATCGCTAGCCAAAGGACGCCGCATGCCTGACATGACCCCCGCGCCGCGCCGGCGCCCGCTGTGGCGCCTCTTCATCATGCCTGCGCTGCTCGTCATTGCCGCCGCGGCATGGAGCGCGTTCTGGTTCTATGCCGCGTCCGAAGTCGGCGTGCGCGCGGATGCGTGGGCCGCACAGGAGGCGAAAGCCGGTCGGGTCTATGCGTGCGGCAAGCGTTCGGTGGCCGGCTTCCCGTTCCGCTTCGAAGTCCGCTGCGACGACGCCAGCGTTTCGCTGGTCTCGCAGACCGCCGGCGCGCAGGTGCCGTTCACCGCGCGGCTCGGCGAGATCCTGGTGATCGCGCAGATCTACCAGCCGAAACTCTTGATCGCCGAATTCAAGGCTCCGGCCACGCTCGCCGATCGCGGCCAGCCGCCGTCGATGAAGGTGAACTGGACCTTGGGCCGCAGCAGCGTGAGCGGATTGCCCGATGTGCCGCAGCGCGCTTCCATCGTGTTCGACAATCCCTCGATCGACCGCGTCAACGGACCGGTCGAGACCCCGCTCGCGCGCGCCCGCCACGTCGAGTTGCACGGCCGTCTTGCCGAAGGCTCGACGAAGGATCACCCCGTGATCGAAGCCGTACTGCAGATATCGGGCGGCAACGTGCAGGAGGTGCACCCGGTGCTGGCGCAGCCGTTCGACGCCGACATCCAGACGAAGCTCACGGGTTTGAGGGATTTTACGCCGAAGCCGTGGCCCGAACGGTTCAGGGAGCTGCAGGCAGCGGGCGGCCATGTCGAGATCGTGCGGTCGCGGATTCAGCAGGGCGATCTGATCTCGTTGGCCGCGGGCACGTTGAGCCTCAATGCGCAGGGTCGAATCGACGGCGAATTGCAGATGACGGTGGCGGGAATCGAGAAAGTAATTCCGGTGCTTGGCCTCGAGAAGATGCTGGAGGAGGGCGTGCCGCAGGCAACGCTGGATCGCGTCGCACCCGGCGTCAAGAGCCAGGACCTCAACAATCTATTCGGCGCGCTCGACAAGGCGATTCCGGGGCTCGGCAAGGTCGTCAAGCAGAACGCCAATGCCGGCGTCGCGGCCGGCATCAATTCGCTCGGCAAGGAGGCGGAGCTCGAGGGGCGGAAAGCGCGCGCCTTCCCGCTGCGCTTTGTTGATGGCGCGGTGTTTCTGGGCCCGCTGAAAGTGGGCCAGGTGCCGCCGCTGTTTTGATGACGGCGGTCGTGATCCGCCGTTGTGAATAGGCAAATCGATCTCGCCTCCGCCGTCATCGTCCGCCTTGTGCGCAATTGCGCACTGGGGCGGACGATCCAGTATTCCAGAGGCGCTAGTGATTGAGTCGATAGGCCGCGGCGCACTGGATACCCCGCCTTCGCGGGGTATGACGACTTTGTGCAATCTCGTTATCGCTTCGCTCGTGTTGAGCGGAGCGCAATCGCCTAAGCCGCGCCTCACTCCGTCTTCCTCAGCGGCGGATGCGGGCGACCGAAATCCGGCACGGCCCCCAACCCGCCTTCGGCGGGCCATAGTGTTGGCGTTGGCGGCAACCTGAGCTGGGTTGCGTTCTGACGAGGGCTAATGCGCCAAGAGAACGGGGCGTGCCGAAGCGTTCTTAAGGATGTGGCGCGTGGCCCCACCCAGAAGCATCTCGCGCAGGCGGCTGTGGGAATAGGCGCCCATGATCAGTAGGCCGGCTTCATGCTCTGCCCCCGCCGCGAGCAGCGTATCTCCCACCGAGCGCAATTCCGGTGCAACCACCTGCCCGGTCGCACCGATGCCATGACAGCGCAAATAGGCAAGCACTTCCGCCTGCGAGGCTTGGCGATTGCTGGCGTCCCGGTCAACGCTTATGACCTGCACTGATTTGGCGAGTTGCATGAACGGTATGGCAGCCGAGACCGCGTGCCAGCATTCCGGACTCTCGTCCCAGGCGATCATCACGCTGTCGGTCAGATCACTCTGCAGACTAGCCGGCGCCAACAGTACGGGGCGACGGGTCCGCAGCAGCGATTGCTCTGCAATGGCCATGAGCGATTCCATCACGGTGGCGCTTGCGGCGACCATCAGGTCGAAGGCAGCGGCACGTTGCACCGCGATTTCCACATACGATCCCTCGGCTTCGCGCCAGGATGCTGCGAGCGGGCTGCCGGGCTCGTCGCTCGCCGATAGCATCGGGATGCCGACTACCGCGCAGGCCTGCGCGAATACCTCACGCGCATCCCGCGCAGCTCGCTCCCGTTCCTCGGCGTGCCAGTTTACCGGGATGGCCGCCGTTCGTCCCATTTCGGTGACCGTTAGGCCGCCACGCGTGACCGGCGGCGGTGGCTCACTGATGAACAGTGCCTGGACGTGAGCCCCCAACGCCTTCGCGGCAGACAGGGCCGTTTCTATTTGACCGGTGTGACTGGCTGAGCCGGGAAGTGGAACCAGGATTCGCTTGATGCTCATGAGAGCCTCCTGCGATGCCGCCGTTTGCGACGACAGGCGGCACATGTGTGTGTTGAGCCGAAAGCAAAATCGCGCAATCCCGCTTGGTTCATAACTCCCAGAACACCCCAAGGTTCCGGAGATCAGCAGGCGTGCCGGTCCTGCTCCCTCTGTTTGAGGGGAAGGTTCATGCAAGCCGCGGGCGCTTAGCGTCGCGTGAACGCATACTCAATTGTCGTCACCCGCGAAAGCGGGTGACCCAGTATTCCAGAGACAGCAATGATTGAATCGGGAAGCCGCGGCGTACTGGATACCCGCATTCGCGGGTATGACGACCTAGTGTGGAGCGGCCAACTCCGTCATTGCGAGGAGCGAGCGACGAAGCAATCCATTCCTCCGCAAGCGGCAAAATGGATTGCTTCGCGGAGCCTGTCATCCGGCGGCGCTTCGCGTCGACCGGGTGGCTCGCAATGACGATGGAACGTCCGGCACGCATGCGCGAAGCCGCGCCCTTCTCACTCCGTCTTCTTCAGCGGTGGATGCGGGCGCCCGAAATCCGGCGCGGCGGAATCCTGGCCGATCTCGACGATGCCGCGGCGGATGGCGCGGGTGCGGGTGAAATGCTCGAACAGCGCCTCGCCGTCGCCGCGGCGGATGGCGCGGGTGAGTTTTGAAAGGTCCTCGTTGAAGGTGCCGAGCATTTCCAACACGGCCTCCTTGTTGTTCAAAAACACGTCGCGCCACATCGTCGGGTCCGACGCCGCGATGCGGGTGAAATCGCGAAAGCCGCCGGCGGAGAATTTGATCACTTCCGATGACGTTACCTGCGCCAGCTCGTCCGCGGTGCCAACGATGGTGTAGGCGATCAGGTGCGGCAAATGGCTGGTGATCGCCAGCACCAGGTCGTGATGATCAGGCGTCATGGTCTCGACCTTGGCGCCCATGCCAGCCCAGAACGCGCGCAGCGTTTCGACCGCCATGGGGTCGGTGCCCTCGGGCGGGGTGAGAATGCACCAGCGGTTGATGAACAGTTCGGCGAAGCCGGAATCAGGGCCCGAATGCTCGGTGCCGGCGACCGGATGTGCCGGAACGAAATGAACATGGCCCGGCAAATGCGGCGCCATTTCGCGGACGATGGCGCCCTTGACCGAGCCGGCGTCGGAAACGATCGCGCCCGCTTTCAGGAACGGCGCGATCTCCTGCGTCACCGGCCCGCAGGCGCCGACGGGGATGCAGAGGATCACGAGGTCGGCGTCGTTAACGGCTTCCGCGTTGGTCTCCAGCACGCGATCGACGATGCCGAGCTCGGTAACTCGCGCACGGGTTTTCTCCGAACGCGCGGTGGTGACGATTTCGCTCGCGAGCCCCTGGACTCGCACCGCGCGCGCGATCGAGCCGCCGATCAGGCCGAAGCCGATCAGCGCGACGCGTCGGAAGATCGGTACCGTACTCACTTGGCCGCCATGAAGTCGCGCAAGGCGTCGACGACGAGGCGGTTGGCCTCCTCGGTGCCGATGGTCATGCGTAGCGCATGCGGCAGGCCGTAATTGTTGAGTGCCCGCAGCACCAAGCCGCGTTTGGTCAGGAACGCGTCCGCATCGGCCGAGGTCTTGCCCTTCTCGGTCGGGAAGTGAATCAGCACGAAATTGGCGACGCTCGGCGTCACCTTCAGTCCGAGTTTGCCGATCTCCTCCGTCAGCCAGTTGCGCCACTCTTCGGTGAACGCCTTCGACTTCTGTATATGCGCGGTGTCCTCGATCGCGGCGACCGCCGCCAGCATCGCCGGCGTCGAGACGTTGAAGGGCCCGCGAATGCGGTTGACCGCGTCGATGATGTGCGCCGGACCGAACATCCAGCCGATCCGCAATGCCGCCAGCCCGTGAATCTTGGAGAAGGTGTGCGTCATCACGGTGTTTTCGGTGGTGGCCACCAGCTCCCGGCCGAGCTCGTAATCGTTGCGCGACACGTAGTCGGAGTACGCAGCGTCGAGCACCAGCAGCACATGCGGCGGCAGGCCAGCGCGCAATCGCTTGACCTCGTCGAACGGCACGTAGGTGCCGGTCGGGTTGTTCGGGTTGGCGAGCCACACCAGTTTCGTGCGCGGCGTCACGCGCGCGAGAATGGCATCGACGTCGGCGGTAAAATTGGTCTCGGGCGCGACAACGTTCTTGGCGCCGTTCGCCATCGTCGCGATCGGATAGACCAGGAAGCCGTGGGCGGTCGAGATCGCCTCATCGCCCTGGCTGAGATAGGTGTGCGCCAAGAGATTAAGGATTTCGTCCGAGCCGGCGCCGCAGATGATGCGGTTGGGATCGAGCCCGTAGGCGCGCCCAATCGCTTCGCGCAGCACCCGTGAGGTTCCTTCCGGATAGTCCTCCAGATGCTCCGCCACGTCCTTGTAGACTTCGATTGCCTTCGGCGACGGCCCGAACGGGGTCTCGTTGGCCGACAGCTTGAACACCTTGCGGCCCGGCTCCGGCACCGGGGTCTTGCCGGGCGTGTAGGGCGCAATATCGAGAATGCCGGGATTCGGCACGGGGCGGTTCATCTTCAACTCCGGAATTTCGGACGGCGTTTAAGGCTTCGCCGACCCGTTCGGGGGCACCGTATAGCGTGTTGCGTGGCTGCCGACGAGAGCCGACGAGCGCACCGAGGCGCCGGCCTGGATCAGGGCGGTCTTGATCTTTTCGAACCCGGCGCCGGCATCCGACACCAAAAGCGCCGCGCCGTCGAAAGCGGTATCGGGCACGGCGACGATTTCGGCGAGCGGGGCGAGCGCGCGGGCGATATCGGCGTTCCACCCCGAGACGCGGACGCTCCACATCTGCACCTCCGTCACCATGGCATCATCGGCCACGCGCGAGATCACGAACACCGGCAGCGCGGCCGGATGATCGGCGCGCTCGAGGAACGGCCACCGGGCAATGATTTTTGGCGCGCCTTCGGCTTCCAGCGCGCTCCACCACGGCGTGCGGCTCGAGACCGCCGAGACCAGCGCCAGATCGCCCTTGGATTTCGCCACGGCTTCAACCGCGGCCTGTGCGCTGAAATGGCCGACATAGGGCACGACAAAGCCGAAGTGAAACCGCGCCGAATCCCGCATCGCGGGCTCGCCGACCGAGACATCCGCATGCACCGAGAACGGCGCCTGGACGTAAGTAAAGGTCGAGATGATGACGCGCCAGATGCTCTCGATGGTATCGAGCGGCAGGATGCCGCGATGGCGCTCGACCAGGCTGCGCATCATGCTGGCCTCGCGCGCGGGCCGGAACGCCGACCCCACCTCCTGGGTCTGCTTCACCTGGATCAGGCGGTCGATGATGTCGCCGCGCGCCATCAAGAGGCGATGGACCTGCTCGTCGATCGCGTCGATCTCCTTGCGCAATTCCTGCAGCGAGGGCGGAGCCGGGGGAGCCTTGGACATGTTAAAACCTTCAGCGCCGGATCGGTCTGAAATCACCACCCAGCAAGGTGCATTGATTAGAAAAGACGGCCGTCGAAAGCAAAGAGAAACGTCAGATCCGCCATGATCGGTGCAGGGTTAACCATGCGGCTGCCTTGACGAGGGACCTGCTTCGGACTAGCTTTGTTCCATTCCGTGGTCATTTGAGCCGGCCGGCTTGCAGCCACGTTAAACAACTCGCTAAACAGGCCGGGGACAGATTGATCCCGGCCGAACCTTTCGTTCAGGCCGGGTTTTTTGCGGCCTGATTTCTGTCTGTAAGGACCTCCGCGAGGAGGAAGGTCGGGATGACACAATTGCAGTCGGTATCCAGCCCGTCGATTCACAGCGAGGACCGCGCCCACGAGGCCGATCATCCGACCTCGCCGGTGGTCAAATTCGGCATCGAGCAGCCCTTGAAGCTCGATTGCGGCATCGATCTCGCGCCATTCCAGATCGCGTACCAGACCTATGGCGAACTGAACGCCGACCGCTCCAACGCGATCCTGATCTGTCACGCGCTGACGCTGGATCAGCATGTCGCCAACGTGCATCCTCTGACCGGCAAGGCGGGCTGGTGGGAAATCATGGTCGGTCCAGGGCGGCCGCTCGATACCGACAGATATTTCATCCTCTGTTCGAACGTGATCGGCGGTTGCATGGGATCGACCGGTCCGGCCTCGACCAACCCGGCGACCGGCAAGGCGTGGGGACTGGATTTTCCGATCATCACCATTCCCGACATGGTCCGCGCGCAGGCCATGTTGCTCGACCGGCTGGGCATCCAAACATTGTTATGCGTGATCGGCGGATCGATGGGCGGCATGCAGGTGCTGCAATGGACGGCAGCCTATCCGGAACGGGTGTTTTCGGCGCTACCGGTCGCCTGCTCGACGCGCCATTCGGCGCAAAATATCGCGTTTCACGAACTTGGCCGGCAGGCCGTGATGGCTGATCCGGACTGGCACCATGGGCGCTATTTCGAGCGCAGCACGCATCCGCATCGCGGACTGGCGGTGGCGCGGATGGCAGGGCACATCACCTATCTCTCCGACGCCGCGTTGCATCGCAAGTTCGGGCGGCGGATGCAGGATCGCGAGCTGCCGACATTTTCGTTCGATGCGGATTTTCAGGTCGAAAGCTATCTTCGCTATCAGGGCTCTTCCTTTGTCGAGCGCTTCGATGCCAACAGCTATCTCTACCTGACGCGCGCGATGGACTATTTCGATATCGCCGCCGACCATGACGGCGTGCTGGCGGAAGCGTTTCGCGGCATCAAGACCCGCTTCTGCGTGGTGTCGTTCACCTCCGACTGGCTGTTTCCGACCTCGGAATCGCGGGCGCTGGTGCATGCGCTGAATGCTTCGAGCGCGCGAGTGTCGTTCGCCGAGATCGAGACCGACCGCGGCCACGATGCCTTCCTGCTCGACGTGCCCGAGTTCTTCGACATTTCTCGCGCCTTCCTGGAATCCGCGGGCAATGCGCGCGGCCTTGATAGCAAAGCGTTTTCGAGCGAAGTGGATACCGGTTCGCGTGAAGAAACCGCGTCAAAAAAGAGAGATAGAGCCTGACATGGCGTTACAGGAACAGGCCCTGCCGCTCGGCGGCATCGCGCCCGATCGCACCGGCAAATATCGCACCGATCATCTCCTCGTCGCCGAAATGATTCCGGCTGGCTCAAAAGTGCTCGACGTCGGCTGCGGCGACGGCGAATTGCTGCAACTTCTGGAGAGCCGCGGCATCGATGGCCGCGGCATCGAGCTGTCGCGCGAGGGCGTCAATCGCTGCGTCGCCAAGGGGCTCGCCGTAGTGCAGGGCGACGCCGACACCGACCTCGTCAATTATCCGGACGATGCCTTCGATTATGTCATCCTGTCGCAGACGCTGCAGGCGACGCGGCAGCCGAAACCGGTCCTGGAAAACCTGCTGCGCATCGGCCGGCGCGCGATCGTGTCGTTTCCGAATTTCGGCTTCTGGAAGATGCGGCTGCAACTGCTCGTCGGCGGCCACATGCCGCGCACGGAGAACCTGCCGGCGACCTGGTACGACACGCCGAACATCCATTTCTGTACGATCAAGGATTTCGTCCAGCTCTGCGACGAGATCAACGTCAAGATGGAGCGCGCGGTGGCGCTCGATCTCTACGGCCGCCCGGTGCCGCTGAACCTGCCCTGGTGGGTCTGGAACATGTTCGGCGAGCAGGGCGTGTTCTTGCTGAGTAGGGGCGGGAAGGGGAAGTAGCCACCACCGTCATTGCGAGGAGCGATAGCACGAAGCAATCCATCTATCCTCGAGTGAGGTCAGCACGCTGCCAGGGCTCCCTCCCCCTTGCGGGGGAGGGTTGGGGAGAGGGGTAAGCCCCGGGCTCCGGCGGAAGAGATATCGTGAGCTCAACACGACTCGCATCGCGAGAGAAGGTCTTCGCAGAGGCCATCTTTATCCGTCCAACGACGGAGCAAGCGGCACCCCTCTCCCTAACCCTCTCCCGCAAGGGGAGAGGGAACCCTTCCGCCGGTGCGTCCATCACGTGTGCTGCGCTGCAGTTAGACCACCGCCGCCACCATCGACCTCGGATCGCGCGCCGGCCATCGCCCGGCTTCCACCAGCGCGATGAACCGCTCCACCATCTCGTTGAACAGCGCCGGCTCTTCCAGATTGAGCACGTGGCCCGACTTCGGGAAGAACGTGAGCCCCGCGGCCGGCAAATGCCGCTTCAGGAACAGGCTCGGTTCAATACAGTTGTCGTCCTCGTCGCCGCACAGGATCAGCGCCGGGGTCGGCACGCGTCGGATCGCATCCGTCATGGTGTAGATCGACGGTCGCTTGCCCTGAAAGCTGCGCATGGTGTTGGCCGAGCCCCTGGCATCATGCCGCGCCAGCGCGGCGTAGAAATCGGCGTGGCCGCGCGGGTCCTTCAGCAAAAACGGAATCCGGCTCGGCGCCTCACGCGTCACCTTGGCGACTTCACCCGATCCGATCGCCTCATATTGCTCGGCATTGGCGACGCATTGCGCGCGGAAGGCGTCGAGATGTTCGAGTGAGGAGCCGGCGCCGACGGCGGCGAGCGTCATCGACAGCGCGCGCTCCGGCGCATTTAGGCCGACTTGCAGCGAGGAATAGGAGCCCATCGACAGGCCGACGAAATGCGCTTTGGCAATGCCGAGGTGATCGAGCACGCCGAGCGCGTCGGTGTAGAAATACTCGTAGGTGTAGACCTCGGCCGAGGGCGGCACATCGGAAGGTATATAGCCGCGCGCCGAATAGGCAATGCAGCGATGGCCGCGCGAGAAATAACGCATCTGCGGCTCCCAATTGGTGTGGTCGGCCGCGAACTCGTGCAGGAAGATAATCGGCGTCCCGCTTCCGGCCTCCTCGAAATAGAGACGCACGCGATCCTTGGCGACGGCATAGGGCATTTCGGATTCCTCTCGATTTTCTTGTCGTTTCGTAACTTCCTTGCGCAGCTAACCCACAAAATTGCAATTAATTCTCGGGGCTGCAATGCGGCAGGAAAGGTTCATTTTCGCCATCGAATCGTCGTGGAATCACCCCGAAATTGTTTCCTCTCCGCCACACAAAATCTTCCTCTCGTCACATCGCCAAACGCAAAACGCCGGCCGCGTTCGTTCGTAGACGAACGCAAAGTGTGGGAGTGTTAGAGGTCCAAGTATGAGTCAGTTGTTTGCGTTTCGCCGGTCGCTTCGTTTCATTGCGCTGGCACTGTGTTCGGCTTCCATCTTCGTATTTGTCTCTCCGGCTTCAGCAAGACCACATCACGGCGCAGGGCGACACGCGCGGGCCCACCACGCCGGCCATCACGTGAAGCATTATGCATATCGCCACCATCGCCAAGCTCTCAGGATGTCGCGCTGGAAGCGCAGGGCTGCACAAATGCAGACGGGCGGCTTCGCCGAGAATAACCCGAGCTTCCTGGGAAGCAGCGCCGAGATGGTGACACCCGGCGGTTTCGTCTCGTCCAACACAGTCAAGGCAGCGCGCGCCGATCGCACCGGCCGTCGCGCCCGGATCCGGCACGCCGCGCACACATCGCGCTGGGAGCGCGCGGTCACGCAGATGCACGCGCGTGGTCTTGCCGATGCCAACGCTAGCGTCACGCCGGGAACGAGCGTCGAATCCAATTCAACGGTAACGCCGACCAGCGGCGCGATGGCCTCAGGCTACACATCCTCGAACGTCGTCGCCGAAGCGCGGAAATATCTCGGCGGCAACCCGACGGGGCGCGGCAGCCTGTGGTGCGCCCGCTTCATGAACATGGTGCTGCAGCATTCCGGCTATCGCGGCACCGGCTCGGACATGGCGAGCTCGTTCGCGAAATACGGCCAGCGCGTTGCCGGCCCGCAGGTCGGCGCCATTGCGGTGATGTCGCGCGGCCGCCGCGGCGGCCATGTCGGCATCATCACCGGCATCGACGCCAAGGGCAATCCGATCATGATCTCCGGCAACAGCGGCAACCGCGTCCGCGAGTTGCCAGTCTCGCGCGGCCGCATCTACGCCTACGTCATGCCGACGAGCTGAGGGCGGATTGCGTCGCGGCGCTTCGCCCCGTTCCTTGCGGGGCGAGGCTGCCTTCACGATGATGCTTGCAAGCGGGGTGAAGGCCGGGAAGACAGATACCTCGGCGGCCGGCGCTGGGATGGTTGGGCAGTCCGCTGAGGCCGCCGCAGTAAAGGCGCGGGCTCCGGTCGATTTATCTCGCTACTGACACCGAATGGGCGCAGCATTCACAGCGGGCTGTCAAACAAGGAGGCCGCTCATGAACGGCAGCATATTCAACAGTAAGGGAACCCGCGTCGCTGTGGTGGTCGGTCCCGAAATTTTCGATCTTAGCGGCAAGAAGCTCTTTGACCTCAAGGGCAAGAACATCTACCGGCTATCCGGTGAATTGGTTGGTCATCTAAATGACGCGAGCGGTTCGGCGAAGCGGCTCGACAAGGCGACCGATCGATTGTTCTCGTAATTGCGATGCCGGGCCGTATTAGTCCCCGGTTCAGCGGCTGGCGCGGGTTACCCTAACCTGGACGAATGCCGCTTTGTGTTCGAGAAATCGATAGCTATTTGCGGGGAAAGGGCGCACGGTCGATACATGACCATGCGCTCGCGACGGGAAATGATTCATTTCAAGCGTCCGTTCCATCTCAAGGGGGTCGGCCGGCTGTTGCCGCCTGGTGCTTATGAGGTCATCACCGACGAGGAAATGATCGAAGGACTTTCATTTCAGAGCTTCCGCCGCGTCGCCACCATGATCATGGTCCCCGGCGCGGCGCCGCGCCAAGCTTCGACGGAAATGATCTCGATCAGCTCGGTCGATCTTTCCGATGCGCAGCGCGACGACGCGATCGCGTCTCGTGAGTGAAACCCCGGTCGATCTCGACAAGCACCGGGGCATGGCGGCGCAAAAGGCGACCGATATCCGCCGCGCGCTCGCCGACGTCGAGGCTAACGCAAAGCTGCAGCGGGACCGCCAGGCCGCCCTCGAGCTACAGCTCCTGACCGTCCCGGCTGAGTCGTGGCCGGAAGCGGTCGCAAAGGCGCGGTACGTCCTTAATCTCTATGCGGCGGATTTGGCGCCGACCGACACGCATCACCGCGACCTCGTGGCCACCGTACTGGCCGACCTCACCCGCCTCGCTGGTGAAAGCTGACGTGGCGAATATTCCGGCTCGGCCGTCGAGCTTCTTGCCACGCACTCGAATTACCTCGAACGCGCAACTGAAAGCACCGAATGCAAAATCTCTCGCCTCGTCACGTCAAGACTGAAGAATCGCTCCGCCTCGGCGTCGTTTCCGGATGGTACTCCACCAAAGTCAGCGGAACATTCGTCTCTGGTCCGCACGATTCGGAAGCCGAATGCCTGCGCAGGATTGCGGAGATCGATCCTCAACCCGTTCGAAAGAAATGATGAGCATGAAAGCTCGCGGCATGGCCTTTACCAGCCGGAGATGGATCAAATGACACTCGTGCGCGGCGACATCGGTGGTTATGACTTCAATCGCATGGTGGTGCTGTTCTCGATGATGGACGGTGCCACGGTGATACCGTGCGCCATCAGCGCCGCAGCGATGGACGATCTCGAACATGTCTCGCGTACAGCGGCGGACCAGCGCGAACGACAATTCGTGCGGCTGCGGGATCGGATCGAGCAATGCGCTTCCCGGAAATTTCTCGCCGGAGAATTTGAAGGCAACCCCCCAGGCATTATTTTGCGCGGCATCGATTTTCGCGCATAGATCGAGCAGGCCTGACTCGAAAAGAAATGCGGCGGCATGTCCCGCCTGAACTGAACAGGTGAGTATATGCCCGATCCCAAAAAATTCGCTCTCAGCGAGGGGCTTGTCCCACCCATACTTTTGCCGGTCTTCCTGGGGCTGGTCATTGCCGGCGCCGTGATCATCAATTGGTAGTCCGCTTCGCCTGAGGGATTTCGGCGCGATGGAGGTAGTGACCAGATGAACGAACGCCATGAGATTTTGAAGAAGGCTCGTGACCGCATGATTGAGGATCGCGATGCACACGCAAAGGTGCTCGCCGCGCCGTTCGATCGCGACAAGGCGGAGCGCGCGCGCCTAAAATTCGTCGAGCTCCAGGTCTTGATAGACGCGATCGAGCGTGCGATGGCCGGCGAACGGGCGACGGTTTAGGGACGCCGGCCCCAGTCTCGCGCGGCCGTAACTACGCCTACGTCATGCCGACGAGCTGAGGCGCGGCTAAACGGTAGGGTGGGCAAAGGCGCGCGTGCGCCGTGCCCACCCTCTATCGTCGAGCACGCTTCGTCGTCGAGCACGCTTCGTGATGGTTTCGTGGGAACTCTGGGACGCAACAGCAGGACCTTCCGACGAAGTCGTTTTATCAGTCCAACGAAGACACCCTGAAACAAACCAGTGGTTTGATGGCTCTGCCAAACAACCGGAGGCTATGTGAGACTCCCTGGGGCGAGGGTTCAGGCTCACGAGAGATTTGCCTGAGGCAGTAGGTGTCGTCATGCGCGAAGATTTTGCTTCATCCAGTTTTCTTGCGGTTATCGTCGTCAGTTTGATTGTGGTTTGTACTGGCCTTCTTGCGCTTGGAATCTGAAATCCAGTTCGAGGCGACCCTGTGCGTCGGCGCGACGCTGATGCGCGTCACGATTGAACGACGCGATCGCAAGTCTCTCGCGCTGTTGCCATCGGCAAACCGGCGCTTCTCTCCCGTCGCATTGACGTGATGATGAGATCACCGCCGTATGTGGTGGCTGTTTGCAAAACGACGTGCGCGTATTGAACGATTTCCGGGATATTCCCCATCGATCGCGCAGTCTGGAGCAATTCTAGCAACCACCCATCGAACTCCGAAGATGTCTGCGTTAGAGCGGGGCATCAAAAATCCTACCGGCCAAGCCGGCAGACTTCGGGGTATCTAAGGGTGACACTGACAGCATTTCATTCGTTTTCCGCCACTCGACTTCAACTCTTGCGAATGATCTGCCTCGGGGCCGTCAGCAGCTTCTCCCTGCAGACAGGCGCTGCGCTGGCGCAGTCGTCACTGCCGCCGGTCACCGTGGACGCGCCTCAGCAGCGCGCGCGCCCGGCCGCGGCCCAACCATCCCGCCGCGCTGCGACCACGCGCACGACGCGCGTCACTCGCGCCGCCGCCAACCCGCAGCCGGCACCGGCTGTGCCTGCATCGGGCCCAGGTGCCGGCGAACGCGCCAACGGTCCCGTGCGCGGCTTTGTCGCAACCCGCACCGGCACCGCGACCAAGACCGACACGCCGATCATCGAAACCCCGCAGTCGATTTCCGTCGTCACCACCGACCAGATCAAAAACCAGGGGGCGGAATCGGTCGGCGCGGCGCTGCGCTACACGGCGGGCGTCAGCGGCGACGTCAACGGCGGTTCCGACACGCGCTTCGGCGGGTTGCAGATCCGCGGTTTCGACATGACCATGCCGGGCCTCTATCTCGATGGCCTGCGGCTGCCCAGCAGCCGCTATGTGCACTTCCTCGGTCTGGAGCCCTACGGCGCCGAGCGTCTGGAAGTGCTGAAGGGTCCATCCTCGGTGATGTACGGCGGCAGCGGCACCGGCGGCATTCTCAACTATGTCAGCAAGCTGCCCACGGCCCACCAGTTCGGCGAGATCTCCGTCTCGGGCGGCAGCTTCAATCGCTACCAGGGCCAGTTTGACGTCGGCGGCCCCGCCAATAAGGAAGGCACGGTGTTGTGGCGCCTCACCGGCGCTGTCCGCGACGGCGAAACCCAGGTCGATTTCACCAAGGACAACCGCGTCTTCATCGCGCCGGCGGTGACGATCAAGCCGAACGAAGACACCACCATCACGCTGCTGGCCAACTATCAAAAGGACACCGCCGGCTGGGGCCTGCAATTCCTGCCGCCGTCGGGCACGGTGTTTCCGAACAACGGCCGCATCATTCCGAATACGTTTTTCGGCGGCGAGCCCAATTTCAACCGGTTTGATACCGAGTTGGCCACGGCGGGCTACCTGCTTTCGCACGACATCAACGAGGCGCTCACGTTCCGGCAGAACCTGCGTTATGCGTGGATGCACAATGAACAGCAGAGCTTCTACGGCCTGGGCTACGCCTCGGCGGCCGACGAAGCCGCAGGCCTGATGTCGCGTGCCGGCTCTGGCGGTGCAACGACCATCAACTCCTTCGCAGTCGATAATCAGCTCCAGGGAAAATTCGTCACCGGCATTTTGAGCCACACCACGTTGTTCGGCATCGACTACCGCAACACCTCGTTCCGGGACGTCGCTTCAGCGTACAGCACCGGCAAGATCAACGTGTTTGCGCCTGTCTACACCAACACATGGACCAATCTCGGCCCTGCTGACGATATGAGCATCAAGCAGTCGCAGATCGGATTCTACGCGCAGGATCAGATCAAGCTCGGCCGGCTTTCGTTCCTGCTCGGCGCCCGGCAGGACTTCGCCACGACCGATCTGGACGACTTTCTCGCCGCGGCTGCCGCGAGACCCGGGTCTTCCGCGAGAACGAATGACTCGGCACTCACCCACCGCGCCGCCGTGATGTACAATTTCGACAACGGTATCGCGCCGTATTTCAGCTACGCCGAATCATTCCTGCCGGTGCTCAACACCAGCGCCGCGGGCGAGCTGCTGAAGCCGGAAACCGGCGTCCAGTATGAAGTCGGCGTGAAATATCAGCCGGTCGGAATCAATGCGCTGATCACTCTGGCGGCGTTCGATCTGACGCGGTCCAATGTCGTCACCTTCGCGCCGCCGCTTTACACCGCCGAGCAGAGGGGGCAGGTGAACTCGCGCGGCATCGAGCTCGAAGGCACGGCCACGCTGATCGAAGGCTTCAACGTTCGCGGTGCCTACTCCTACATCGATGCCGTGGTCACGGAGGACCCCGTAAACGTCGGCAAGGCGCCGACCACCGTGCCGCTCAACCGGTTCGCGCTGTGGACCGACTACACGCTGCAGAGCGGGCCGCTCGCCGGCGTCCAGGTAGGTGGCGGCGTCCGTTATGTCGGCTCGACCTTCGGCGACGATGCCAACACTTTCAAGGTGCCGGCCTCGACCGCGGTCGACGCGCTGCTGGCCTACACCAAAGACAACTATCGCCTGGCGCTGAACGTCACCAACATCGCCGACACCCGCTATGTCGCGGCCTGCTACGGCTATACGAGCTGCTTCTATGCCGAGGGCCGCAAGGCGATCGCCAAGCTGACCTATCGATGGTAGGTCGACCGCGAAATGCAACGGATACATCACCGCCGGTCGGTCGACCGGCGGTGATGATGTTTGCTCATTGAAGTACCCAACAGCATGGGCGAAGCCATGAAATCGATCTTCGGGCGACTGCATCGCTGGGCCGGCCTTCTCACCGCCGGCTTTCTGTTTTTTTCGGGCATCACCGGCGCGATCATCTCGTGGGATCACGAGATCGACGACCTCTTGAACAAGCACCTGTTCGACGTGACCAGCAGCGGTCCCGCGATTGCCTCCGTCGAACTTGTCAAGCTGATCGAGCAGCGCGATCCGCGCGCGCGCGTCGTCCACATGTTCATGACGCCGGAAAAGGGCGAATCGCTGTGGTTCTTCGTGCTGCCGCGGATCGATCCCGCTACCGGCAAGCGATTTAGCCTGGATTACAACCAGATCTTCCTCGATCCCAACACCGGCGCAGAGCTCGGGCGGCGCTACTGGGGCGCGGTGTGGCCGGTGACGCGCGCCAACTTCGTCTCGTTCCTCTACAAGCTGCACTACACCATGCACATCCCGGAATTCTGGGGCAGCGATCGCTGGGGGATGCGGGTGCTTGGCGTTATCGCGATCATCTGGACCATCGATTGCTTCGTCGGTTTCTATCTGACGCTGCCGTCCCGTCGCCGCGCCAGGGCAGAACGGGCGCCTGCCGTTGCGCGCGAACTCGGCCGTGGCTTCTGGGCGCGCTGGGCGCCGGCCTGGAAGATCAAGACCTCGGGCAGTGCCTACCGAATCAATTTCGATATCCACCGCGCTTTCAGCCTGTGGACCTGGGCGCTGCTGTTCGTCATTGCCTTCACGGCGTTCTCGCTCAACCTGTATTTCGAGGTGTTCTCGCCGCTGATGAAGACGGTATCGAACTACACTCCGACGCCGTATGAGCAGCGTCCGTACCGGCATCTCGACGATCCGATCGAACCCAAGGTCACGTATGCCGATATCGCCGCGCGGGCGGCGGCCGACGGCAAGAGCAGAGGATGGACCACGCCGGTCGGTTCGATCAATTACGGCCCGGCCCACGGCGTGTATGCTGCGGCCTTCTTCCATCCCGGCGACGATCATGGCGCCGGCGGCGTCGGCCCGGCGCAGCTTTATTACGACAGCGAGGACGGACGCCCGATCGGCGAGCGACTGCCGTGGGTCGGCACCGCCGCCGATATCTTCGTGCAGGCGCAGTTCCCGCTGCATTCCGGACGGATCGTCGGGCTGCCCGGCCGCATCCTGATCTCGGTGATGGGGCTGGTCGTTGCGGCGCTGTCGGTGACCGGCGTCGTGATCTGGTGGCGCAAGCGCCGTGCCCGTGTCCGGGTGCGCGAGACCGCTGCAGCACGCTCGAGCAGGGGCCAGCTTGCGCCGGCGGAATAGTTCCATCGAGCTTGTCGGGGCCGCCGAATCCGGCTTCGGGATCGAGAATGGTGGGCACGGCCAAGAGGCCTTTGCCCACCTACCGCTACTGATTGCCTGCCCTTGCAGGCGCGATCTCGTGCGACAGGCAAATCACTTCTGATTTTCAGAAATCGTGTCAAGCCCGGGAATCAAAAATATTCCGCTTAACACGAGGGGCAAATCAGCCGCATAACTCCGCCCGTCTCACGGCAGATGAGGGGCGTTGGCCATCGTCACGAACGTGCGGTGAGATGCGGTGGACGCGGAATGCGCGCGAGACGTACGCGCAGGATGCGTACGGCGAAGTCGTGTGGTCCTGATGTCGCGGTGCTGGCATTAAGTTGCGTGGGGCTATTCTCGCGCAGCGACGGTGGCAAAAGAGCCGTTCGCCGGGGAGAGCACGAAGTAAGCCGTAAAGCCATTGCGCAGGGAAGGCCGGGATGCTCCCGCTGTACCTGTATGCTCGTGTGCGTTTTCTTTTGCGCACTTTGCACACGAGACCGCGGGTGCGGCGCGCACCCGGTCTTCCCTGCGCCCTCTGAACGAGAGGGCGGGAAGTTGATAGCAAGCCTCGGGCGCAATGCGTCGCGAGAATGTCGACGCACACTCAATTGTCGTTACCCGCCAGTGATTGAACCGATAAGCCGCGGCGTACTGGATCCCCGCCTTCGCGGGGATGACAGTCGAGTGTGCGCTGCTATCTCTCCCCGTCATCGCGAGGAGCGGCGAGGCGAATCACAACAACTCGGCCTGCTCCGCCGCGATCGCGTCGCCGGTGCTGATGCTGCCGCCGGTGATCACCTCGGCATAGATCCCGCAATCGCCGTGGCCGAGTTGGCGCTGCAGCGCCGGGGGAATCGCGAGATCGCGCTCGGCCGTATCGGGATCGACATTGACAGCGGCGCAGCGGACGATGCGTTTCACCACCTTCAGCCTGATGTCGCCGATCGCAAGCGTCCGGTCGAGCAGGTCGAATTCGTGCCAGGCCGGCCAGCCCTCGACATAGAGATTGGCGCGAAAGCGAAGCGGATGAACGGGGGCGCCGACGATGTCCTCGATGGCGCGGACGCTGGCGAGGTTGATGATCGAAACGACCTTGCGGGCGACATCCGAAAAACTGTGGCCGGGGCTTTCCAGCACCTTTGGCGGGCCCTTGATCTGGCCGGCAAAGGCGGTGGCAAAGAAGTTCTCGATTGTCCGCCGGCCTTCGGCGGTCGCCAAATTGCCCTGGGCCGCAATCTCGCCGTTCCGGCGGATCGAGAGCACGTTGCTCGCGTCGTCGAAATCAGTGTGCAGGCCGGCCAGCCACTCATCCCGCATCAGCATCAGGAAGTGCGGCTTCGGCAGCCATTTCGGCTCCGCCGGATCGAAACCGGAGGGGCCGTTCTCGATGGCGTAGCGGCGGTCAGCCAAAAGGGTTTGCCCGGGCTTGAGCTCGGCACGGTCGAGCTGCTCCGGGGTCAGGCCTTTGACGGGGTAGCGGTAAATCCCGGCGATCCGGGCGGGGGAGATGGCGTCCATGCGGCTTATTAAGAGATTCCTTCGGCCTTCGCCAACCGTTCCCGAATTTGTGAGTGGGCCTCTTCCGTTTTTCCCCACGATGCCCACATTCGAGGCAAGCCTGAAAAGCGGGCGACGACTGCGGCCGGTTGAGGAATGTCAATGCGGTTCGCGGATACCCAATGAAGATGCCGCAATCATGCCACGCGTGACCCGCGAAAGTGTGTGCGGTTTCGCGTCAAGGTCACGCGCCAAACATAAATGGGGCGCGATCGGACGCAAAACCGGTTTCCACTTTTGCTGATCGCGCCCCGGGTGGGCGCGGCATGCCGAGGGAAGCAAAAGATGAATATTGAAAAATACACCGAGCGGGCGCGCGGCTTCATCCAGTCTGCGCAATCGCTCGCCATGCGCGATGGGCACCAGCAGTTCTCGACGCTGCATGTGCTGAAAGTGCTGCTGGACGACAGCGAGGGACTGGCCGGCGGGCTGATCGACCGCGCGGGCGGTAATTCCCGCGCCATCCTCAAGACCACCGAGGACGCGCTGAAGAAGCTGCCGAAAGTCTCGGGCAGCGGCGCCGGGCAAATTTATCTTGCCCCAGATATGGCGCGGGCCTTCGGCGCGGCGGAAAAAGCGGCCGAGAAGGCCGGCGACAGCTTTGTCACGGTCGAGCGGCTGCTGCTGGGGCTGACGCTCGAGAAGAGCGGCGAGGCCGGTACCATTCTGAGCAAGGGCGGCGTCACGCCGCAAAACCTCAATGCGGCAATCGAATCGCTGCGCAAGGGCCGTACAGCCGATAGCGCATCGGCCGAAAACGCCTACGACGCGCTGAAGAAATACGCCCGCGACCTCACGCAAGCCGCGCGCGACGGCAAGCTCGATCCGGTGATCGGCCGCGACGAGGAAATCCGCCGCACCATCCAGGTGCTTTCCCGCCGCACCAAGAACAATCCGGTGCTGATCGGCGAACCTGGCGTCGGCAAGACCGCGATTGTCGAAGGCCTGGCGCTGCGTATCCTCAACGGCGACGTGCCCGAGAGCCTGAAAGACAAGAAACTGCTCTCGCTCGACATGGGCGCGCTGATTGCGGGCGCCAAGTACCGCGGCGAGTTCGAGGAGCGGCTGAAGGCGGTGCTGCAGGAAGTTACCTCAGCCGAAGGCTCGATCATCCTGTTCATCGACGAGATGCATACGCTGGTCGGCGCCGGCAAGGCGGACGGTGCAATGGACGCGTCCAACCTCTTGAAGCCGGCATTGGCGCGCGGCGAACTGCACTGCATCGGCGCGACGACGCTCGACGAATATCGCAAGCATGTCGAGAAGGACGCCGCGCTGGCACGGCGCTTCCAGCCGATCTTCGTCTCCGAGCCGACGGTCGAGGATACGATCTCGATCCTGCGCGGCCTGAAGGACAAATACGAGCAGCACCACGGCGTTCGCATCACCGATTCCGCGCTTGTCGCCGCGACCACGCTGTCGAACCGCTACATCACCGATCGTTTCCTGCCCGACAAGGCCATCGACCTCGTGGATGAGGCCTCGGCGCGGCTGAAGATGCAGGTCGATTCCAAGCCGGAAGAGCTCGATTTGATGGACCGGGAAATCATCCGGCTGAAGATCGAGCAGGAGGCCCTGAAAAAGGAAACCGATCTCGGCTCGAAAACCCGCCTGCAGACGCTGGAAAAGGAACTGGCCGAACTCGAGAAGCAATCGGCCGACCTGACTTCGCGCTGGAGCGCAGAGAAGAACAAGCTGTCGAACGCGCAGAGGCTGAAGAGCGAACTCGACACCTTGCGCATCGAACTCGCCAATGCCCAGCGCCGCGGCGAATTCCAGCGTGCGGGTGAGCTCGCCTATGGCCGAATTCCCGAACTCGAAAAGAAGCTCGCCGAAATCGAAGCCAAGGAAGACGTGGGCGAGATGATGGAGGAGGCAGTAACCGCCAACCACATCGCGCAGGTGGTGTCGCGCTGGACCGGCGTTCCCGTCGACAAGATGCTGGAAGGCGAAAGGGACAAGCTCCTGAAGATGGAGGATAGCCTCGGCAAGCGCGTGGTCGGCCAGGCCGAAGCCGTGCGTGCGGTGGCAACCGCCGTGCGCCGTTCGCGCGCCGGCCTGCAGGATCCGAACCGCCCGATGGGCTCGTTCATGTTCTTGGGCCCCACCGGCGTCGGCAAGACCGAACTGACGAAGGCGCTGGCGGAGTACCTGTTCAACGACGAGACCGCGATGGTCCGCCTCGACATGTCCGAGTTCATGGAAAAGCACTCGGTGTCGCGGCTGATCGGCGCGCCTCCCGGCTATGTCGGCTATGACGAGGGCGGCGCGCTCACCGAAGCGGTGCGGCGGCGGCCCTATCAGGTCGTGCTGTTCGACGAGATCGAAAAGGCGCACCCCGACGTCTTCAACGTGCTGCTGCAGGTGCTCGACGACGGCCGGCTGACTGACGGCCAAGGCCGCACCGTCGACTTCCGTAATACGCTGATCATCATGACTTCGAACCTCGGTTCGGAGTTTTTGGTGAACCAGCCGGAAGGCGAGGACACAATGGCGGTGCGCGAGCAGGTGATGGGGATGGTGCGGGCGCATTTCCGGCCCGAATTCCTCAACCGTGTCGACGAGATCATCCTGTTCCACCGCTTGCAGAAGAGCGAGATGGGCCGGATCGTCGAAATCCAGTTCGCCCGCCTGCAGAGGCTCCTGGAGGATCGCAAGATCACGCTGACGCTGGATGCCGCGGCGCGCGACTGGCTGGCCGCCAAGGGTTGGGATCCGGCCTACGGCGCCCGCCCGCTGAAGCGGGTGATCCAGCGCAACCTGCAGGATCCCCTGGCCGAGATGATCCTCGCCGGCGAGATCGCCGACGGCGACCGCGTCGTGATCTCGAGCGAAGGCAACGTGCTGACCTTCAACGGCAAGGCCGCGCAAACCGCCGAGATCGCCCAGTTCGAAGCGCCGGTGCCGAAGCGCAAGCTGAATTGAGCCACACCAACGCAAAAGCCCCGAACACGCAATGTTCGGGGCTTTTGGCTAAGGCGCCTGTGGCTACGTCATTCCGTTGAACTGACGGCAGGCCCCGGCTCACCGGGATCATCGTCCTCGGGCTCGAGCTCCGTCAGTATATCCACGAGTTCGCGGACCCGGCCGGTCGCCAGCGGCCGCCCCGCATTCAGCATCGGCTCGTCATTGGCCATCCAGGCTTGAGCCTCCGCCAGCTCATCTACTGTGGCGCCGGTTCCGATGATCTGGGCGATCGTAACTTCATCAGCCCCGCTGACTGCCTTGATGATGTCGTCCCGGGTAATGCGGTTCATTGCTGCTCATCCCCTTCACGTCGCACCAACAACCGCCCGCCGCCAGCATGCGGCGGGCGGTACGCGAGCAAGGTGCCTCAGCGGCCCGTAGTAAGCCGCGGCGGGTATTGCGTCATGAGCCAGATTTCGATCGCCGCCAGCACCGCCACGGCAGCGCCGATCAACACATGCACCGTCATCGCCGTGGTCCCCTGGAAGCCCAATACCCAAGGCGATACCAGCGCCCACAGTCCGACGATCAGGTTCAGCCACTCCTCCCAGACCGCGAACGCTGCCAGCGCCGCTATCGCAATGATCGCGATCACGAGACCCGTGACGTAGGCGTTGGCGGAAACCGTTCCGGCCTCAAAGCCGCTGAACATCCACGGCGAAAAGAACAGTATCGCGCCGAGGACCAGGTTCGCGACGTCGCACAATTTTGCGTTGCTCCAATTCTCCATGGCATCCTCCATTGAAGATTTTGCCATTTAGTCAACCGTATAACGGCCGTTCGGGTTCCATCGGGGCCGCGACTGAACGCAAATTAATGAAACCGCGGGGCGGCGCTGCAATTGCCCTTGCAGGTAGTGGGCGTCGGCTACTGCCGGGAGCACCGGCCCAGAAACCCAAAGATAGGGTTCCCTCCGATGACAAAAGAAATAGTCCTACGCAACAGACCCGTCTTCGATCAGATCCACCCCAGTATCTATGGGGCCGCCGTCGGGCTTGTGGCGTGGTTTGCGGCAGCGGCCTGGATATTGTTCGACCGCGAGAGTGACATCGGACTTCTGCTGGCCATGGTCAGCGTATTGTTGCTGGTTGCCGTCCTGCTTCCGTGGTCGCTGTCGCTGGTCTGGAAGAGGCACGCGAAGCCACATCAACCGCACTCCGACGAGACCTCGTTTCATGATTGGAGAATTGGCGACTTCGCCGTCTGGGGCAGCAAGATCCATGGTACACAGGCGGCAATCGACATGCTGCTGCCGCTGGCCGCCGTTGCCTTCGGACTTACGGCGATCGGAATAGTCTTCCTGATCAGCGCTCGCGGGGCGCCGTAGATAAGTTGTCTCTCGGGGCGGCCTGAAGGCTCAGCGGCTGACCTGGCGGGTCTGCGGCGTGGTGCCGGTGGCTTCGGAAACCCGCGCCGAGTTGCCGCGGTTGCTCATCTGGGCGTCGAGACGGTCGCGCTCCTTTTCGAAGCTCGCCAGCATTGAGCCTTCGAGCGAACGGCCGCGCGGCAGCTTGACGCGCATCGGGTCGACGAAGCGGCCGTTGACCAGGATTTCGTAGTGGACATGGGCGCCGGTCGACATGCCCGTCGATCCGACGAAGCCGATCACCTGACCCTGCCGCACGCGCTTGCCGGGTTCCATGCCCTTGGCGAACGCCGACATGTGGCCGTAGGCGGTCTCGTAGCCGTTGTTGTGTTTCAGGCGAACGTATTTGCCGTAGCCGCCTTCCCAGCCGACCTTCTCGACCACGCCATTGCCGGAGGCGAAGATCGGCGTGCCGTAGGGTGTCGCCCAGTCCACGCCGGTGTGCATCTTGGTAAAGCCCAGGATCGGGTGGCGGCGGCCGCCGAAGCCCGACCGCATGATGGCGTTGTTGACGGGTTTGCGGACCAGGAACTTCTTCGCGCTCTTGCCGGTCTCGTCGTAAAAATCGACGACGGAATCGTCCGGGGTCTGGAAGCGATAGTATTTTTTGGTCTCGCCGCCGACGGTGAGGGAAGCAAACAGCACCTCGGTCTTTTCGGTGTTGGGGGTGGCTTCGTCGTCGCCGGCGAAGAACACGTCGAAGGAGTCGCCCGGTTGCACTTTGCGCTGGAAATCGACGTCGTAGGAATAGATGCGGACCATGTCCTCGATCACCGCGGCCGGCACCTTGTTGCGCATGGCGGTCTCGTAGATGCTCTGGTAGAGGCGGACGCCGCTGCCGTCATCCTCGTCGTCATCCTCGTCATCTTTGCCGGCGGGAGCCTCGGCGACGGTATTCATGCTCTGCACGTCGACCGCGACATATTTGCCGACGTCCGACAGCGCGGCCACGGCTTCGACGGTGGTGTCGTTGGCGACGATCACGCGATAGGGCTGCAGCCGGGCGGCAGGCCCGAGGCCCGAGGGCGCCATCAGGATGCGCAGCTTCTGGCCTTCCTTCAGGCCGCCGTCGCGGCCGCGGGCGCCAAGGGTCAACGCGATCGCCCTGGCTTCATCGGGCGTCGCGCCCTGGTCGCGCAGGATTGAAGCGATGCTGTCGCCCTTCCTCACGATGTGAACGCGTTCGCCGGTGGGGTTGCCGCCGGTGATCTGGTCCTTGGTCTTCGGCAGCAGGGTGACATTTTCCGGCACGATGCGGGTTTCAAAGCCGGCATAGGGATCGGAGACGTTGCCTTCGGTGGCATAGGCGAGCTTGAGATCGGACTGCACGCCGCTGGTGTCAGCGGCGGCATTGGCAAGCGCCGTGTAGCGGACGCCGCCCGAGCCGCGCCAGTTCGCGGCATCCCGCACCCGCATCAGGACTTCGTCCAGCGCGACCACGGCGGAGACTTTCGCCTTCGGCAGCACCGTTGCGAGATCCTTGGTCACGAAGGAAACCTCGGCGTCGGGTTCGACCGCCTCGGGATTGTTCGGATCCTCGGAAGCCGGCTGAGTCGAACTGCCGACATCGGTGAGCATGCGCTGCGCGTTGAACGGCGGGATCTTGGCGGCGAGATCGCTCGTCGTCATCGATAGATTGCCGGAGATGCGAACGAATGGCCGCACCCGCATCACGTCGCGGTTCCCGACGCGGGTAACTGTCGATACCCGCATTACATTGCGCGAGGCGGTGGATTCGCCGGGCGGCGGCAGGCGGTCGCTCTTGTGCAGGGTGGCGGTGCGGTCATTGGCGCCGAATGCCCCGCGCAACGCGCCTTCGACCCGCTCCGGCACTTTGGCAAAGGTCATTTCGCCGTCGAGGGACGCAAAAACGGCGCCGCCGATGAGGGCCGCGCCGCACAGACCGGTGAGGATAGTGCCGCTGAACCACTGTACAGAGACACGGCGGCGATCAATCACCGCGGCTTCGGAGCCATCGACGGAAAGTGGCGGCTCGTGACCGAGATCAATGATCCCGATCTCGCGTCCATAGCCGCTTCCGCGTGGCGCCTTCTGGCTCAACCCTGTGTCCCCCCAAATTCCATCGACATCCGACAAGACCTCGCCCGATCCAGACCCCGCGTTTCCGCCCTTTTGAGGGAGCGATCCCGGAGCATGGCGTTGCCGCACGCATGGAAATTCGGGAATCAGAGGCCAGAAGAAGACGGGCCGCAGTCTCGAACGTCAATGGTGAGCAGATCTCTCGAAGTTTCCTGGCCGCGTGGGAAAGGCGACGGGTTCCTCGAGACCGCCTGTCCCGGGTAGATGAACACCGGGCAGCCCCCACTGGCATCCGGTGATTCAATGCTTACCTTATAGTCAGAACGTCGCAGGATTGTGGCTCAAGTGCGGCCAAAGGCCCGAAACATAGGGACTTCTTGGCGTCCCAAAATTCTTCGACGTGATGCGACAATTTGTTGACGAAGGGCGTTGACAACCCCGATCGGGCGGGCCTATAACCCGGCCACTGAGCGCGGCGATGCATTGGCCCCGAGGCCAAGGCATCTCTTCGCGCCCCGTAAGCTCCTCATTACGATGAGTGACTCAACAGCCGATACAAGTCGGTTGTTATTTGTCGTCGGATGGGTGACTACGGAACCTTCCAGAGATGGAAGGATGGGATCCCAAGCGGTCCCGGGCTGTTTGACAAGTGAAGATGAAGAAAGAGAAACGTGGACGGCGGAGTCCTTGCGAGTCTCGATCGCTTGAATACGCAAGTATTGAAGCGTTGAGGCTGGACGAAAGACTTCGGCGGTACACGTTTTAAAGGTTACACCATCGTCGTCAGCGATGTGAATCGCGGGCGATAAATATGGTGGGACCTCGTCAAACGTTGTGATCAGCCGGTTCAAGGTTTCAAGTCCAACTTGAGAGTTTGATCCTGGCTCAGAGCGAACGCTGGCGGCAGGCTTAACACATGCAAGTCGAGCGGGCGTAGCAATACGTCAGCGGCAGACGGGTGAGTAACGCGTGGGAACGTACCTTTTGGTTCGGAACAACCCAGGGAAACTTGGGCTAATACCGGATAAGCCCTTACGGGGAAAGATTTATCGCCGAAAGATCGGCCCGCGTCTGATTAGCTAGTTGGTGAGGTAATGGCTCACCAAGGCGACGATCAGTAGCTGGTCTGAGAGGATGATCAGCCACATTGGGACTGAGACACGGCCCAAACTCCTACGGGAGGCAGCAGTGGGGAATATTGGACAATGGGCGCAAGCCTGATCCAGCCATGCCGCGTGAGTGATGAAGGCCCTAGGGTTGTAAAGCTCTTTTGTGCGGGAAGATAATGACGGTACCGCAAGAATAAGCCCCGGCTAACTTCGTGCCAGCAGCCGCGGTAATACGAAGGGGGCTAGCGTTGCTCGGAATCACTGGGCGTAAAGGGTGCGTAGGCGGGTCTTTAAGTCAGGGGTGAAATCCTGGAGCTCAACTCCAGAACTGCCTTTGATACTGAAGATCTTGAGTTCGGGAGAGGTGAGTGGAACTGCGAGTGTAGAGGTGAAATTCGTAGATATTCGCAAGAACACCAGTGGCGAAGGCGGCTCACTGGCCCGATACTGACGCTGAGGCACGAAAGCGTGGGGAGCAAACAGGATTAGATACCCTGGTAGTCCACGCCGTAAACGATGAATGCCAGCCGTTAGTGGGTTTACTCACTAGTGGCGCAGCTAACGCTTTAAGCATTCCGCCTGGGGAGTACGGTCGCAAGATTAAAACTCAAAGGAATTGACGGGGGCCCGCACAAGCGGTGGAGCATGTGGTTTAATTCGACGCAACGCGCAGAACCTTACCAGCCCTTGACATCCCGGTCGCGGGCCCCAGAGACGGGGTCCTTCAGTTCGGCTGGACCGGAGACAGGTGCTGCATGGCTGTCGTCAGCTCGTGTCGTGAGATGTTGGGTTAAGTCCCGCAACGAGCGCAACCCCCGTCCTTAGTTGCTACCATTTAGTTGAGCACTCTAAGGAGACTGCCGGTGATAAGCCGCGAGGAAGGTGGGGATGACGTCAAGTCCTCATGGCCCTTACGGGCTGGGCTACACACGTGCTACAATGGCGGTGACAATGGGATGCTAAGGGGTGACCCTTCGCAAATCTCAAAAAGCCGTCTCAGTTCGGATTGGGCTCTGCAACTCGAGCCCATGAAGTTGGAATCGCTAGTAATCGTGGATCAGCACGCCACGGTGAATACGTTCCCGGGCCTTGTACACACCGCCCGTCACACCATGGGAGTTGGTTTTACCTGAAGACGGTGCGCTAACCGAAAGGGGGCAGCCGGCCACGGTAGGGTCAGCGACTGGGGTGAAGTCGTAACAAGGTAGCCGTAGGGGAACCTGCGGCTGGATCACCTCCTTTCTAAGGATGATCCTTCAGATAGCTTGCTATCTATCGGATCGTTTTAGAAACATCAGTGGCCAACAATCGTCAGGATTGTTGAGCTGCATTGGCGGGATTTCGCCGTCTTCGTTTCTCTTTCTTCGCGGACGAACACGCGCCAGGGGCTTAGCGCTGTGCGGAGGTTTGGCGCTTGTGCGATGCATTGGCGTGAGCCGATTGCGCGCGAGCTTGAGTCCCTCGTGTTAGGGGCTTGTAGCTCAGTTGGTTAGAGCGCGCGCTTGATAAGCGTGAGGTCGGAAGTTCAAGTCTTCCCAGGCCCACCACTTTGATCGAGTGCGGAGCATTCGTCTTCTGGTACGGGGCCATAGCTCAGCTGGGAGAGCGCGTGCTTTGCAAGCATGAGGTCGTCGGTTCGATCCCGTCTGGCTCCACCAGATGAAATCGAAGATCGGGAATGCCTCGAATAATCGTCCGCGAAACATCACTTCGCATGCGCAGTCCGGATGGATAGCGTCATGCGTGATATCTGACATCGTAAAGAGGAGATCGATCCGAGTTTGGGATCTGCAAAGCAATTTGCGGGCTCTCAATCATAATCTCCAGGTCATTTCGGCGCTCGCTCATCGCAAGATGATCGGGTTGTGAATGATCTTTTTAGCGAAGCTTGACCGCCTCGCTATCGGTTCGATCTTACGAAGCAAGCTGGTCTTTCTAATCAGTGTCCGCGCTGTTGCAATCGCATTCATCGAGGATGCGTGCCTTCAATGGCTGTTGCGCAGACAACATTCTGCCGAGTGTGTGGACATTGATAATGAGAGCAATCAAGTGCCTTAAGGGTGTTCGGTGGATGCCTTGGCGCTGAGAGGCGATGAAGGACGTGCTACGCTGCGATAAGCCGTGGGGAGCTGCGAAGAAGCTTTGATCCACGGATTTCCGAATGGGGAAACCCACCTTCGATAGCTGGAACTCCAAGATCTCTATCTTGGGGTTCGTACAGCAATGTGTGAGACCAAGCCGTGAGGTTTTGGATTTCCAGTTATCAAGTGAAGGTATGAAATCTCTGAATTCATAGGAGGTTTTAAGCGAACCCAGGGAACTGAAACATCTAAGTACCTGGAGGAAAGGACATCAATCGAGACTCCGTTAGTAGTGGCGAGCGAACGCGGACCAGGCCAGTGATACATCAAAGACAACCGGAACCTGTCAGGAAAGCAGGGCCTCAGAGGGTGATAGCCCCGTACGGGTAATGCGATGATGTATCCTTGAGTAAGGCGGGACACGTGTAATCCTGTCTGAACACGGGGGGACCACCCTCCAAGCCTAAGTACTCCTCAGCGACCGATAGTGAACCAGTACCGTGAGGGAAAGGTGAAAAGCACCCCGACGAGGGGAGTGAAATAGACCTGAAACCGGACACCTACAAACAGACGGAGCCCAAGATACGTTCTGGGTGACGTCGTACCTTTTGTATTATGGGCCAGCGACTTAATTTAACGAGCAAGCTTAA
>NZ_JAZHRQ010000001.1:4800000-7250000 GCF_036924575.1 Bradyrhizobium sp. AZCC 1577 | reverse complement strand
CGTACGGGACTTGCGTACCCGCGTTGCTGTGGGCGGTCTGGGCTGCCGCTCGCGGCAAGCGTAGATCTCGGCGTCCCTCCTCGATCGAAATCTTGTTGCGCCGCTCGATGGTGGGGGTGAATCATCGGCGGCCTCGGATTCGCTTGAGGAGCCGGCAGCGTCGTTATCGTGAAGCTCGATCGCGAAGCTAAACGCGTGCCTTCAGAGTCTCCATGCCGGGATAAAACGGTAGCCGGGCAGAGCGCCACGATCACCAAACTCTGAACGAGTCGTGATCATTCGGCCACGATTCGGCATCAGCTTCCGCCCGAGTTCACAAGCCATTCAGCCGGGTTCCCATACCTCTTGGACGAGGTCCGAACACTGTCTAATTTCTCAAAGGAGCGCCCCATGCGTGAGATCTTTCGCCCCGCCGCCGTTGCCTTGAGCACTGCCTGTCTCGCGCTCGCCTTATCGGCCGTTTCCAGCGGCGAGGTGCTGGCGCAGGCCAAGCAGGCGCCGCCGAAGCAGGCTCCTGCCCAGGCCGCGCCGCCGCCTGCCCAGCAGGAGGTCCCCGCCATCAAGCAGATCGCGCTGACCGACAAGCAGATCGAGAGCGTGCTAGCGGCGCAAAAGGATGTCGACGCGATCACCGATAAGATCCCCGACAACGCCAAGCCCGACCCGAAGATCGATGCGCAACTCGACGCCGTCGCGAAAAAGCACGGCTTTGCCAGCTACGACGAATACAACACCGTCGTCGACAACATCAGCCTGGTGCTCGGCGGCTTCGATCCGGCGACGAAGAAGTTCGTCGGCGCCGAAGCCGTGCTCAAAGCACAGATCTCCCAGGTCCAGGCCGACAAGAAGATGCCGGCCAAGGACAAGAAGGCAGTGCTGGCCGATCTCAATGAGGCGCTGAAGTCGCCGCCGCCGGCAATCGAGAACAAGGGCAACATCGATCTCGTCGCGAAATACTACGACAAGCTCGCCGAGGCGCTCGGCGAGGGCGAAGAGTAAGCCGCAAGCGTTTTCAAGCGAGGCATGCCCTCGGACGTGATCCGAGGGTGGACCGGTTCGCGTGAAGAAAACGCGTAAAGATTAGAGAGCCACCCGTTCAACGAAGAGGCCCCGGAGAAATCTCCGGGGCTTCCTTTTTGTCAGCGGTAGTGCGCCTCAGGTGCGGGTGCGCATTCGCATCATGAAGCTGTCGTAGCTCAGCTCAGCCACCTGATTCCATGCCAGCGACTCGTTGCGGAACGCCGACAGGCTCGTATACATCTTGTTGAAGTGCGGGTTGTTCTTGGCGAGATCTGCGTAGATGCCGTTGGCGGCATTGTAGCAAGCCTCGAGCACTTCCTGCGGGAACGGTCTGAGGATCGCGCCCGCAGCCAACAGCCGCTTCAATGCCGGCGGATTGACGTAGTCGTATTTGCCGGTGACCCAGGTGAACGTATCGTAGGACGCGGTCTCGATCGCGGCCTGGTAATGCTTCGGCAGCGCGTTGAATTTTTCGAGGTTCATGATGTTGTGGCCCTGGCCGGTGCCTTCCCACCAACCCGGATAGTAGTAGTACTTCGCGACCTTCACGAAGCCGAGTTTCTCGTCGTCGTAAGGGCCGACCCACTCGGCCGCATCGATGGTGCCCTTTTCCAGCGCCGGATAGATGTCGCCGCCCGCGATCTGCTGCGGCACGCCGCCGACCTTGGCGATGATGGTGCCGGCGAAACCGCCGACGCGGAATTTGAGGCCCCGGAAGTCATCCATCGACTTGATCTCTTTCCGGAACCAGCCGCCCATCTGCGCGCCGGTAGAGCCGGTCGGCTGGCCGATGCAGCCATACTCCTTCAAGAGGTCGTTGAGCATGTCCATGCCGCCGACGAAGCGCAGCCAGGAAATATGCGAGCGCGTGTTGAGGCCGAACGGCAGCGACGTGCCGAAGGTGAACGCCGGGTTCTTGCCCCAATAGTAATAAAGCGCGGTGTTGCCCATCTCGACGGTGCCGTTCGAGACGGCGTCGAGCACCTGCAGACCGGGCACGATTTCGCCGGCCGCGAACGCCTGAATCTGGAATTTGTTGTCGGTGATTTCGGCAACCCGCTTGGCGAAATATTCACAGCCGCCATACAGCGTATCGAGTGCCTTCGGCCAGCTTGCCGTGTAGCGCCACTTTATCTCCGGGTTGGACTGCGCAATCGCTGGCGCGGCAACCGCACTCGCGGCAAGACCGACGCCGCCCACCTTCAAGAAATCACGACGTTTCATTTGTCTCCCCTCTGTTATCGTCGAGACCGACCAAGGGACAACGATCTCACGTCGTCTTCTCTGGTTTTCCGATGGGCGGTGCCGGACTGTTGTTTAGGAATGTGGGCCCTGAAACCTAGGCTCTTGGTGCTGCAATCAATTTTCCCGGCTTTGTGGACCTGAAGGCAGGATGACGAATTGGTGATTGATAATCAAGCGTTCTGGTTAGCCGCAAGTGCGAAGAGCTGCCTGAATATCGAGCGGCCCAGATGCAGTACTGGTTAATCGGATTGCCGCATTGCGGTAATTCCGCCGCGCAGGCGCGGAGGACAGCGCCCATCATTCGACCTGAAGTGCATGCGCAGCGCAGTGGAGTTTTCGGCTGCAACTTGTTTCCGACGCGCGCCGCGTGATCATCGTCTGGTGGAGAATGCCGCTTCCATCGCCCTCCGCGTCTTGATGGTGTCGCTGTTTTCATCGACCTCGACATCGATCCAGCGCACCACCTCGCCGTGGGCGACGTCGTTCTTCAGCTTGACGCGATGAGCAAGCCCGATCGGTAACGCGCCGGCGGCGAGGCTTTTCGATGCCGGCATCAACTTGCCCCACACGGTGTAGCCGCCTTCGCCGTCCAGCATTTCGCCGGCGCGCAGATCGCGTTTTGCAATCGCCGCGACGTCGCCGCGAAAATCATGCGGCTGACCGGTCGGCTCGTTGCGTAGCGCGGCCGAGAGGATCGAGATATTCAGCTCAAGTCCGATCAGATGATACGGCTTGTACATCGCCGCATATCGGCCTGATGCGTCGGTCTTCAGCCCGTACTGCCTGAAGCAATCGGCAGCGTAATCGTTCGGTGCTTCCAGCACGACATAGACGCCCCAGCGCAGATCCCGGAATACGGGACGGCCGTCGCGCTCCAGCGACGAGACGACTTCCGCAAGGCCGGCCTTCTCCAGCACGCCGCCCTTATTACGTGGCCGCATCACATGCGGCAGATCGTCGACGCCGCAAGGTGGAAACAGCAACCCGTCCGACGGCACGTCCAGTCCGGTCGCATTCGCGATCGCCGCCATTTCGATCGCGGACTTGGTGCCGTCCAAAAACGAGTTGAACATCTGCGGATTCATGCCGGCCGATTGCGCTTCGCCCGCCGTCAGCCCGTAATGCTGCCAGACGCCGTCCGGCGTCACGTCATGATAGGCGGGCAGGTATTTGGTGCCCTTGCCGGCGGCGACGACGCGAAAGCCCGTCGCGCGCGCCCAATCCACCATCTCCGCCGTCAGCGCCGGCTGGTCGCCATAGGCCAGCGAATAGACCACGCCAGCCTTGCGCGCTTCCTGCGCCAGTAGCGGCCCGGCCAGCACGTCGGCCTCGACATTGACCATCACGACATGCTTGCCCGCCGCAATGGCCGCGCGGGCATGCCTAATGCCGACGGCCGGGTTACCGGTAGCTTCCACCACGACGTCCACTGCGCTGTCGGCGATTGCGCGCGCGCCGTCGTCGGTGAAGACCGTCCGCGCGATGCGCGCCTGATCCCAGCCGACGGTGCGGCAGGCTTCGCGGGCGCGATCGCGATCGATGTCGATGATGACGGGCACTTCGAGTCCCGGCGTATGCGGCACCTGCGACAAGAACATCGAGCCGAATTTTCCGGCGCCGATCAGCGCGACGCGAACCGGCTTGCCGGCCGCCAATCGGGCATTGAGAAGGTGGTGGAGGTTCATGAGAAATCCGACAAGCTATCTGAAACGTGTCCCGGACGCGGTGCAGCCTAGGCGATGCGAAGCATCGTCCGGCAACGCTGCTCCGCAGAGCCGGGACCGATGGGAAAGTATAGCGTGGGTCCCGCCTCAGCAGCGCATCATTTCATGCTGCGCTGCGTCCGGGGCACGAGAGAGCCTCACTCCGCGGCTTGCCGATGCGCACGCGCGAGCCGCAGCAGCGCGTCGTCGTCCACCGTCTGGATCGGCGTGAAGTCGCGATGCGCGATGTAGTCGGGCCGCGTGGGGGTGCGGATGTAGTTCGAGACCGCATTCAGCGTCAGGTAGACGATCTTGCGCGGGTAGGGCGTGATGTTGCCGCTTGATCCGTGCACCAGGTTGCCGTGGAACATCAGCATGCCGCCGGCCTTGCCGGTGGGCGCGACGATGCCGCCTTCCTTCACCAGCCGGGTGACAGTCTCCTCATCCAGGGTCCACAGCGGATAGGACGTCGTTTCCAGATCATGCGAGGCCTTGAGGTCGCCGGCGTGCTGGCTCTTCGGCACCAGCATCAACGGGCCGTTGATCGGCATTACCTCGTCCAGGAAGATCGCGATGTTCATCGCGCGCGGCTCCGGCATGCCGTCGTCGCGCTTCCAGGTGCCGTAATCCTGATGCCACTGCCAGACATCGCCGGTGAAGGCGGCTTTGGCGTTGATCTTGAATTGATGCATGTAGACCTTCTCGCCGAAGATCTGCTCGATCGGCTCGATCATGCGTGGATGCGCGCCGAGAGCGCCGAACGCCTCGTTATAGAGATGCGCGGCAAAGGCGGTGCGCGGCGCGCCGCTCTTCTCGCGCCACACCTCCGGGCGGTTGGCGTCGTAGATGCTGACGGCCTCGCGGGCGAGATAACCCACTTCCTCCGGGCTGAACAACTCCGGCAGGAACAGCCAGCCTTCGCGGTTGAAGAATTCGATCTGCTGTGGCGTCAGTTTCATGGTGTTTCCTCCTTTGGTTCTTGTTGTTGTCATTCCGGGTTCGATGCTTCGCATGCCCCGGAACGAACGCGCGTTGTTACGCCGCTCTATCCGTCGCCCTCAGTCTCTCCTCAGTCATCCGCCCGGCCGTCTGCGCATGCGCCAGCGCTGTGGCCTCCGCCGCCCTGGCGTTGCCGGTGAGAATCTGCGCGGCGATCGCCTCATGCTCTTCCCAGGCGCGTTCGCGGTAATCGAGCTCTGCCAGCACCGTCGCCATCGAGCGGCGCATATGCGGCCATTGCGGCGCGATCATTTCCTCGATCGCCGGATTGCCCGCGAGGCGATAGACGGCGCTGTGAAAATCGACGTCGAGGGCGATCAGCCGCGAAAGCGGCGTGTCTTTGCCGATGCTCCGCTCGGCCTGCAGCGCCGCCTCGAGCTGCGCGCGCCCGGAAGCATCGGCTCTCGCCCGCCCAGCCGCGAGCTTTGCCGCCAGCGCGTCGATCGCGCCTCGCACTTCGTAGAGCTGGCGGATGCGTTCGGGATCGAGCCGGATGACTTCAAAGCCGCGGCGGCCGCTTTCGGCGACGAGCCCCTGCCGATGCAGCAGATGCAGCGCATGGGACACCGGCTGGCGCGATACGCCGAGCTTTTCTGCAAGCTCGTTCTGCCGGATGCGATGCCCGGGCGGCAACGAACGATCGGTAATCGCTTCGAGGATCCGGGCATAGACCTGGTCGATCAGGTTGGGGAGTGGATCCACGGGGATCATGCCGGTCGTCCCATTTTGGAATACGGAATTCCGAATTCAGAAATTAGCGACCGGCCCTGGCTGCGTCAAGGGGCTGTGGGGAAACTCACAATTGCCGCGCGCCCGGCAGGCTATATTTCGACGGGGCGCGTGATCGGAGGATTGATCATGGACAATGCCGCGAGTTTCACGGGCAGCATCCCGCATTATTACGATCAGGGCCTCGGACCGGTCATTTTCGTCGAATATGCCGCCGACATTGCGCAACGCGTCGCGGCTGGCCGCCCGGCGCGCGTCCTGGAGACGGCGGCCGGCACCGGCATCGTTACGCGCAAGTTACGCGATGCGTTGCCGGCCGATACCCAACTGACGGCGACCGATTTCAATCCGCCGATGCTCGATATTGCCCGCGCCAAGTTTCAGACCGGCGAGCAGGTCGCCTTCCAGCCCGCCGATGCGGTCGCGCTTCCATTCGCCGATGCAAGCTTCGATGCGATCGTTTGTCAGTTCGGCCTAATGTTCTTTCCGGACCAGGCAAAATCCTTTTCCGAGGCCAATCGTGTGCTCGCGCCCGGCGGCCGCTACGTGCTCAGCGTTTGGGACTCTCACCGCTACAATCCGTTCGGCCGGATCGCGCATGAAGTGGCGGGCCGTTTCTTCGCGACCGACCCGCCGCAGTTTTACAACGTGCCGTTCTCCTGCCACCAGATCGATCCGATCAAGGAGATGCTGATCACGGCTGGCTTCGGCGACATCGGCATTGCCGTGATCAGGCAGGTAAGAGAACTCCCTGACGTCGCGACCTTCGCGCGGGCAGCCGTCCATGGTAATCCGCTGATCGATCAGGTCCGGGCGCGCGGCGGCGTCGATCCGGACCAGATCGCCGACACGATGGCGCAGGCGTTTCGCCGCGAATTCGGCGATCCCGGCCGGATGCCGGTTCAGGCGATCGTGTTCTCCGCAACAAAGATGACGTCGCTCACGTGAGCAGGCTTACGTCGAACTGGCCAATCCGCTCGGCATCGGCCACCGCTTCCACCGCCGAGATCCTGTCGCCACTGATCGTCAGCCGCACCACGATGCGCAGTTGCCCTCCGAGAATGACAGCGAGCGCGATTGCACCGTCGACCAGCGCCGGCTTGGCGGCTTGTGCGCGTCCCTTGAAGACTTCGGCAACTGCAGCAGAGCCACGGATTTCCGCGAACGAGCCCAGTCGCTGCGCGGCGGAATCGGCGCGGAACACCACCTCGGGATCGAGCACCGCGAGCAGCCCTTCGAAGTCGCCCTCGCGGGAAGCCTTGATGAAGGCCTCGACGATGGTTTTCTGCCGGCCGAAGTCGGGATCCGGCGGCGGCGTGCCCTGCACCCGGCGACGGGCGCGGCTGGCCAGTTGCCGTGCCGCGGCCGGCGTGCGGCCGACGATGGGCGCGATCTCCTCGAACGGCACCGCGAACATGTCGTGCAGCACGAAAGCAAGCCGCTCCGCAAGCGCGAGCGTTTCCAGCACCACCAGCAGCGCTGCGCCGACGGAGTCGGCCATCTCTGCGTCCCGCCCATGCTGGTCATCGGCGACAGGTTCCGGCACGTGCGGACCCATTGGTTCCTCGCGCCGCGATTTGCGCGAGCGCAGCATGTCGAGGCAGACGCGGGCGACGACCGTGGTCAGCCAACCCCCGAGGTTTTCGACCGCGCTGGTATCGGAACGGCTCAGCCGCAGCCAGGTTTCCTGCACGGCATCATCGACCTCGCTGGTCGAACCCAGCATGCGGTAGGCCACCGCCCGCAGATGGGGTCGGTTGGCCTCGAATTTCTCAGCCAGAAACTTTTTCTCGTCCATCGGTCACATTCCCATGTCGCGTTCCGTCATGGTGATGACGAACGAAAGCGCGCCGATGTGACAGCAAATCGGCGCCGCCGCGTCAAAAACAGAACCAACCATATGGAGCGCAAAATGATGCAAGCCCGAATGAATCATCCCGTCATGGTCGTTCCCGACGCCATGAAGGCGCTGCAGGCGCTGGGCGACCTGACCAAGAACAGCCTGCCGGAAAAACTGCTTGAGCTGGTGCACCTGCGGGCGAGCCAAATCAACGGCTGCAGCGTCTGCGTCGACATGCACCCGAAACTCGCCAGGAAGGCCGGCGAAACCGACGACCGCCTGTTCGCGGTAGCCGCCTGGCGCGACACGCCCTATTTCACCGAAGCCGAGCGCGCGGCCCTGGCGTTGACGGAAGCGCTGACACGGATCAGCGACCGCGCCGATCCGGTGCCGGACGAGGTCTGGAGTGAGGCCGACAAGCATTTCGACGAGGCGGAGCTCTCGGCGCTGATTCTGGCGATCGCCAACATCAATGTCTGGAACAGGCTCAATGTAGCCGTGCGTCAGCCTGTGGGCGTCTGGAAGGTATAGCGGGGACGGAAGCCCCAAAACTATCGTCAATTTTAACGCGCCGGAACGTGCTTAATTCACCGGCGCGCGCTAAACATCAAGCCCGGCCGGATCAGCCGGGCTTTCGCTTTTTGTTGCCTTCATCCGTTTCCCAACATGTCCCTGGTTCTAGAATATACCTCGATGCTGCGACCGACCATCCGCAAGCGAATCCTCGGCATCGCCATCGGGCTGATCTTTCTGATGGTGATCATCTCGGCGCTGTCGACGGTGATGACGCGAAAAATTGCGCATCAGCTCGATGAGCTGACGACCAAATATGTCGAAGCATATGGGCATCTGGCGCGAATGAACGTCCGCTCCCTGGAGCAAGCGGTGGTGGTTCGCCGGATGGTATTCCTCAAGATACAAACGCCGCCGGACGAGACCGCTTTTGCAGATCAGCAAACCATCTATGAGGCGAAGGGCAGGGAGATCGACCAGGAGGCACAGGCCGCCCGCGCCCTGATCATTGCAATCATTGAGGATCCGACCACCGTCTCCGACGACGCCAAGCTCGGACGGATCGAAAACCGGATCGAGACCATAACGAGCGACCTTCGCCGTTATCTGGACGAAGAGCATAGGCGGATCTGGCCGCAGCTCGATTCCGGCAACATGCCGGAGGTACGGGCCAGCCTTGTTCGAACCGACGCGCTTCGCGACGAATTCAATCGCAAGATTGAGGAAATCCGGCACGACATGCTGGAGCAGGTCCGCAGCGATGCGGCCGTGACGATGCGGGATCAGCAGCGCGCGATTGTCATCTCCGCGATCGTGACGATGCTTGCGGCCATCCTCGGACTGACGTTCGCGTTTTTTGTCAGCATCGGTATTACTCGCCCGGTGCGGCGGCTGCTGGACGGCACCCGCGCCGTCGAGGCCGGCCGGCTCGACGGATCGATCGACGTCACCACGCGCGACGAAATCGGCCAGCTCACGACCGCCTTCAACAACATGGTCGAGCAACTGCGCCACAAGGAGCACCTGCGCGAGACTTTCGGCCGCTACGTCGATCCGCGCGTGGTGGAAGGGTTGATCGACCAGCGATCGCTGACTGCCGGCGCCGGCGAGCGGCGGGTGATGACCGTGCTGTTCTGCGACATGCAGGGCTTTACCAGCCTCAGCGAGGGTATGACGCCCCAGGGCCTCGTCAAGGTGATGAACCACTACCTGTCGACGATGTCGGAGCCGATCCGCAGCCATCGCGGCATCATCGACAAGTATATCGGCGACGCGATCATGGCCTATTGGGGGCCTCCCTTTACCGAGCACAGCGAGCAGGCGCGTCTGGCCTGCCTCGCTGCCGTCGAGATGGCCGATCGCGGTACGGCGCTGCGCAGGGAGTTGCCTGAATTGCTCGGCATACGCACCGTGCCGAGCGACTGCGACGTTCGCATTGGGGTTGCTACCGGTGAAGTGCTGGTCGGCAGCATCGGCTCGGAATTCATGATGAGCTACACGGTGATGGGTGATGCGGTTAACCTCGCATCGCGACTGGAGAACGCCAACAAGGTCTATGGCAGTCATTCGCTGGTTTCGGAGGTGGCGATCACGGCGGCCGGCGATGCGGTCGAATCCCGCGAGATCGATCGGCTGGTGGTTGCCGGTCAGACCGTTCCCCAGGCAGTGTTCGATATCCTGGGGCGCAAGGGCGAGCTCACCGACAAGCAATTGGCGTTGCGGGAGCGATATGCCGAAGGTCTCGCCGCCTATCGGGAGCGCCGCTGGGACGATGCGCGCCTGGCCTTTCATGCGGCGCTCGAAGCGGTCCCCAGCGACGGACCGGCCACGGCGCTAGCCAAGCGTGTCGAGAATTTTCAGCTCAACCCGCCGGCCGCGGATTGGGATGGTGCGTGGCGGCTCGACCAAAAGTAAGAAGTCGGCGGCGCATCTACGGCGCCAGGAAATCCAGTACGACGTTGCAAAATTCCTGCGGTGCGTGTTCGAACATCCAGTGGCGCGCGCCGGGGATCACCGCCGTCCGCGCGCCCGGAATATGTTCGGCCAGCACGCGCCAGATTACCGCCAGCGCGCCCCTGGTGTCGCCGCCGCCGATCAGCAGCATCGGTGTCCTGATCGCCTCCGCTTCGCTCTTCAGGAATGGTTTGCGGTTTTCGCCGACTTGACCGAGCAGCGTATGGATATTGTCGCGCAATTGCTGCCGCGCCACCGCCGGCCATCGCGCCCATGCGCCTTCGCCGTCGATGCCATCGACGAACAGCGCCAGCGCGCCGTCGATGTCACCGTTTCGCACCATCTCGGCCGCGACCGGAATGCGCGGGCCCAGCGGCACGGGGCCAGGAGGTGGACTGCTCGGCTGCAGCGACGGCTCGAGATCGCCGCCCGGTTCGGCAAGGACGGCTTTGCGCAATAAATCAGCCCGCGCCTGCGCCACCCGGAATCCAATATGGCCGCCGCGCGAATGGCCGATCAGATCGACCGGCCCGGCATTCAGTTTTTCGATGAAGCCGATGACGTCGACGACGTGCTGCGCCATCAGATAGTCGTTGCCGATGCCGTCCCAATGCTCCGGAAAGAATCGCCGCAGGCTCAGCGAAATCACGCGGTGGCGTTTCGACAGCGGCCCCAGCACGGCGTTCCACGTACGGAAATCGCCGAGCGTGCCGTGCACGAGAACCAGCGGCGGGTTGTTGGCAGCGCCTTGGCCGACATCGAGATAGGCCATGTCGTAGCCGTTGATGTTCAAGGTCTGCATCGCGATCAATCCTCCCCGAGATACGACAGCACGATTTTGCAATATTTCTGCGGCGCCTGTTCGAACATCGGATGCGTGGCCCCCGGGATCATCTCGACGCGCGATCCCCTGACGTTGGCGGCCAAGGCATTGAGCACCTTTGGCAGCGTACCCCTGGTGTTGCCGCCGCCGATGAACAGCGTCGGCGTCGTGATCGCTTCCACATCCGCCTTGGAGAAGGGCGGTCGGTGGTCGCGCATCTGCCCGATCAGCGTCGTCGCGTTGTCGCGCAGCAATTGCTTCGGCGTCGCCGGCAGGCGCTTCCAGGCGCCGCGACCTTCCAGCGCATCCATGAAAATCTGCAGGCCGCCGTCGATGTCGCCCTTGGCGATCACGCTGGCGGAAGCCGCGATCATTCCGGCCAGCGGCGAGGGGCCCGGGCATGTAAGCCGGATCGAGCGTGGCATCGAGTTCGCCGCCGGGCTCGGCCAGGATCAGCTTGCGCAGCAGATCAGGCCGGTGCTGCGCGACTCGGAAGCAGATGTGCCCGCCGCGGGAATGGCCCATCAGGTCGACTGGCCTTGTGTCCAGCTTTTCGATGAAGCCGATCACGTCCTCGACATGCTGGGCGATCGAATAGGTATCGCCGACGCCGTCCCAATGCTCCGGGAAGAAATGCCGCAGCGACAGCGCGATCACCCGATGCTTGCGCGTAAGCAGTCCCAGCACCGACGACCAGATCCGAAAATCGCACAGCGAGCCATGCACGCACACCAGCGGCGGGCCATTGCCGGTGCCGTAGCCGACGTCGAGATAGGCCATGTCATAGCCGTTGACGTGAAAGGTTTGCATACGAAGCTCGCGGAATTGGAAGCAGGCGAGGGCCCATTGAACGGCGTCGGTGGGAGCCCCAGATCAGCGGAAGTTGTTCATGCCGTCAAGTTCCCCCGGGATTCGGGTGGATAGCAATAATCTCCAAGCCTAGATTTGAACCTGAGAGGAAAGCTGGGTGGCACTGAACAGGAGAATATGGAGCCAGTCATGACCGGGCACCATTTTACGATATTCGACACCGCGATCGGCCGCTGCGGCATCGTCTGGGGCGAGCGCGGCATTACCTCGGTGCAATTGCCGATGGGCGACGAGAAGAAGACCCGCGCCCGCCTGCAGCAGCGCCATGGCGACCTGATCGAGACGCCGCCGCCGGCAAAGGTGCAGGCCGCGATCGACGGCATCGTCGAACTGCTCGAAGGCAAGCCGAACGATCTCACCGACGTCGTGCTCGATCTCGATGGCGTCCCCGAATTCAACCGCGGTGTCTATGACATCGCGCGTACGATACCGCCGGGCAAGACCATGACCTATGGCGATATCGCCAAGAAGCTGGGCGGCGTGGAGCTGTCGCGCGACGTCGGTCAGGCGCTCGGGCGCAACCCCTGTCCGATCGTGGTGCCGTGTCATCGCGTGCTGGCGGCGGGCAACAAGCCCGGCGGCTTCTCCGCCAATGGCGGGGTGGTGACGAAGCTGAAGATGCTGGCGATCGAAGGCGCGGCGGTGAACCACACGCCGAGCCTGTTCGATTAAATCTTCGGTTCTGACTGAATCAGAACCGAAGCTCTAGACTCTTGTTTTGACGCGTTTTCTTCACGCGAACCGGTACCCATCCCGGATCACGTCGGGGGCAGGCTTCGCTCGAAAACGCTATGCGTTCACCGGCCCTTGAAATTGGGCGGCCGCTTCTCGTTGAAGGCCAGCACGCCCTCGCGGCGATCTTCCGTCGGCACCATGCGGTTATAGGCCTCGATCTCGAGCGCGAGGCCGTCCCGCAGGGATAGTTGCAGGCCGCGATGGATCGAGAGCTTTGCCTGCCGGACGGAGATCGGTGCGTTGCGGGCGATCCGCGAGGCGGTCGCCAGCGCCGCCGGCAATAGTTCGGACAGCGGAAAGACTTCGTTCACAAAACCCCAGTCACGTGCTTCCGCTGAAGTAAACGGCTTGCCGGTCAGGATCAGCTCCTTGGCGCGGCGCTCGCCGACGGCGCGCGGCAAGGTTTGCGTGCCGCCGCCACCCGGCATGATGCCGAGTGTCACCTCGGTCAGCGCGAAGCGCGCGCTCTCGGCGGCGTAGAGGAAATCGCAACAGCCTGCGATCTCGCAGCCGCCGCCATAGGCCGCGCCGTTGACGGCGCCGATGATCGGGACGGGGCAGTCGATCAGCGCCCGCACCATGCGCTCGAAAATGACGTGCTGGCGCGTCCACGCCTCATCCGTCATGCCGCGCCGTTCCTTCAAATCGCCGCCGGCGCAGAACGCCTTGTCACCGGCGCCGGTCAGCACGATGCAGCGCAGGCTCATGGAATCGAGCGCGACCTCCTCGAAATAGCGCACGAGATCGCGGCCCATCTGGGTGTTGAGCGCGTTGGAGGCATGCGGCCGATTGAGACGAATGATCGTCACGTGCTCGTCGGCCGGTTCGATCGAAAGCGTCTCGAAATCGGATGGGTTCGAACTCATATCGCCTCGCAGATAAATCCGTTGCCCGCGCGCCGGATCTTCCCAACCGAAGGCGACGGAAAATGCGCGGTACAGCATAGCGTATCGGTGTCGCAGTAGCGTTCCAGGAAACCGCGCCGCGTCGCCGCCGCCTGCGCCGGATCGACGTCAAACTTCACGGATAGTTCCGGATAGCGCGTCTGCAGCGGCGAGTGCATCAGGTCGCCCGAAAATACGGCGTCATCCTTGGCCCGACCGAAGGTGAAGGCGACATGGCCGGGCGTATGGCCCGGCGTCGGCAGGATGCGGGTGTGATCGCCGATGGCGTAGTCGCTGCGGACGATTTCGGCCTGTTTGGCCTCGACGACCGGTAGCACGCTGTCGCCAAATGGCGGCACCGGCGTCTTCGCGTGCGTCTCGGTCCAGTGGTCGAATTCGGTCTTGTCGAACACGTAACGCGCTTTCGGGAAGGTCGGCACCCAGCGGCCATTATCGAGCCGCGTGTTCCAGCCGACATGATCGACATGCAGATGCGTGCACATGACGTAGTCGATGTCTTCGATGGAAATCCCGGCGGCGGCCAATGCGCGCGCATAGGTGTCGTCCGTCTTCATGTTCCATTTCGGCCGCTGCGGCCGCGGCTTGTCGTTGCCGATGCAGCTATCGATCAGGATGGTGTGGTGCGGCGTCTTCACGACGTAAGACTGGAAGCAGAGGATCAGCACGTCGTTATGGTCGAGCGCGCCGGCCTTTTGCATCCACGGTCGGTTCTCGGCCAAGACCTCCGGCGTCAGCCCCGGCAGCATCTCCAAAGCCGGCAGGAAGGTGGTTTCCTGCTCGATGATGCGGTGGATGGTGAGGTCGCCGACGGCAAATTTCAGGCTCATGGTTTTCCTGCTGAATTGTCGCGCGTTGTTGTCCCGGACGTAAGGAATAATGAAGTTGGCAGGTCGCCGAAAAAACCGATCGCGCGAAAACGCGGCGTGACTGATTGCTCGATCCATTCGACCGAAACGATCTGCCGGCCGCCAGCAGTCAGCCAACCGTCGCCAATCGCGTCTGGGCTGCCGCCGGCGAGATTGCGCTGGCCGGTGGAGAATTCCTGTAGCTGGGCGGATGCGCCGGATGCGGCGAGCGCGAAAACGGCAGCGAAGCCGAGGTGCCGCAATTTTTTGCCAACCTCGCGCATGCTACCGTCTCCGTTGTTTGGGTTACGCCGGCGGCGGCGCCGAGATTTTCACCGACGGCCGCTCCATCATCTTCTGATGGAAGGCATCGAGCTTTGGATAGGCCTTGCGCCAGCCGCAATCGGCAAAGCGGAAGTCGGCATAGCCGAGCACGCAAACCAGGCCGATCTGCACAATGTTGAACGGACCGGACAGCACGTCGGGCTTGTTCTCGAACCGCGCCATGCCGGCCCACGCTCTGCTCCAATGGTCGTCGTGCCAGGCGTCCCAGCGCAGCCCTTCCGGCCGCACCATTTTTTCGTACCGGCACAGCAGCATGGAATCGAGCATGCCCTGCAGCAGGGAATGGTCGCTCTTCACCTTCCATCGCTCAGGCCCGGATGCGGGGATCAACTTTCCGCCGCCGGCGAGCTCGTCGAGATATTCGACGATGACGTAGGAATCGAGAATGACGTCGCCATTGTCGAGGATCAGCACCGGCAGCTTTTTCAGCGGCGTGATCTTCGAATATTCTTCATTGGGTTGACCCGGAGCAACCGTCGCCGGAGTGAATTCGATTCGGTCGATCAGACCGGTTTCGATCGCGACGATGCGAACTTTTCGGGCGAACGGCGAGGCGGGAGAGAAGGTGAGTTTCATGCTGTCCTCGAGGGCTTCTTCTTGTTTTGTCCGGCGATGACGACCACTCGCTGTCATCATCCGCGAAGGCGGATAATCCAGTACCCCGCGGCGGTTCGGTTTTCTCACCCACGCCGCGGCGTACTGGATACCCCGCATTCGCGGGGTATGACATCTAGGCCGCGACGATTTCCTGGCGCTGCTCGCCGAGCCCTTCGATGCCGAGCGTAACGACGTCGCCGACGTTGAGGAAGGTCGGCGGCTTCATGCCGAGGCCGACGCCGGGCGGGGTGCCGGTGGTGACGATATCGCCCGGCAACAGCGTCATGAACTGCGAGACATACGAAATGCACTTCGCCATCGAGAAGATCATGGTCGAGGTCGATCCGGTCTGGCAGCGCTTGCCGTTGACGTCGAGCCACATCGACAGGTTCTGCACGTCGGGGATTTCGTCCTTGGTGACCAGCCACGGGCCGAGCGGGCCGAACGTGTCGTGCGACTTGCCCTTGGTCCACTGACCGAGCCGCTCGATCTGGAAATTGCGCTCGGAGACGTCGTTGCAGACGCAGTAGCCGGCGATGTGGTTGAGCGCGTCGGCCTCCGAGACATATTTGGCGCGGGTGCCGATGATGGCGGCGATCTCGACTTCCCAGTCAAGCTTGGTGGAGCCGCGCGGCTTTTCGACCGCATCGTTCGGGCCCGACAGCGAGGTGTTGGCCTTGATGAAGAAGATCGGCTCGGTCGGGATCGGCGATCCCGTCTCCTTGGCGTGGTCGCTGTAGTTCAGGCCGATCGCGACGAATTTCGAGATGCCGGTGACCGGCGCGCCCAGGCGCTGCTTGCCGTCGACGGCGGGAAGCTTGGAGGTATCCAGCGCCGCCAGCTTGGCCAGCGAGGCCGGCGCATAGGCGTCCCCGTCGAGATCCCTGACGTGGGCGGAAAGATCGCGCAACTGGCCGGATTTATCGATCAGGCCGGGCTTTTCCGCACCCTTGGCGCCGTAACGAACAAGCTTCATTTTATCGCTCCCTGCGGGGTTTTCTTGAGGATTTCGGGGGAATTTCCGTAAACTTCAGACGCTTCATGGAACAGCGGGGCAGGAAATTCAACTGCCGACCCGACCCCAGCGATACATACCAGACCCTCATCCTGAGGAGGCCGCAGCGCGGCCGTCTCGAAGGATGTGGCCCGAGTGGGGCCTACATGGTTCGAGACGGCGCTTTGCGCCTCCTCACGATGAGGGGCGGGCAGTCCGGAGTCACCCCAGCGCCACGAAACTGAAAGCATCGCCATCGCGCTTGATGTGACCGGCGCTGAAGTGCCCGCCAATCACCAGCGTCGGCGTGTCGGCGAAGCGCGAAAACAGTTCGCGGCGGGTTTCGGCCGATTGCCGGGGATCGGAATCGGCGGTCGAGGACCAGTCGAGATGGGCCATCTGGCACGGATGATGGGCGACGTCCCCCGTTAGCAGGGCTTCCTCGCCGTCCGACTTGATGTGGACGCTCATATGGCCGGGACTGTGGCCGGGGGTCGGGATCAGCGTGATTTCATCCGTCAATCTGGCATCGCTGGCGACGAGCTCGGATTTGCCGGCGTCGGCGATCGGCTTCACGGAATCGCCGAACACCGCGAGCTTATCCGGCTCATCGCTGTGGTCGCGCCAGTAATCGTATTCCGTCTTGCCGAAGAAATATCGCGCGTTGGGAAAGGTCGGCACCCATTTGCCGTCGATGAGTTTCGTGTTCCAGCCGACATGGTCGACATGCAGGTGGGTGCACAGCACGGTATCGATACTGTCGGGCGGGAAGCCCGCCGCTGTCAGCATGTCGAGAAACGGGTGCTTTCGGTTGTTCCAGGTCGGCACATTGCGGCCCTGTTTGTCGTTGCCAAGACCGGTATCGACGATGATCCGGCGCGACGGAGTCTCGACCAGGAACGAATGGATCGACATTTTCAGCCGGCCTTCCTCGGTCGCAAATTGCGGGATCAGCCAAGGCAGTTTCCGGATTTCCTCGTTGGTCGCGAGCGGAAGAATGAAACGGGTGCTGCCGACAGTCTCCATTTCGACAACTCTCGTGATCCTGACCCTGCCCACGTTCCACTGCATCCGGCGCATCCTCTCGTTTCTGATTGTTCGGGCGAGGATGCGGGTTTCCATCAGCCGGTGCAATGGATCATCCGACAGCGTTCGGCGTTATCGCATAGCCCGTATGAGGAACATGCGATGCCAGAACTCATGATTTCGCCCGAGAAAATCGGCTTTCTGATCGAGAAAGCCCGGCAGTTCGACGTCAAGGAAGGGGCATCCGATCCGGACTCAGGGTCGAACGCGGGCGATGACGACATGATCGACGTGCTGCAGGACAACGGAAAAGATCCGGTCGTCAGCGAGATCACCGGCTTCATCAACTCGCTTTCCGAGGACGAGAGGGTCGCTCTCGTTGCCCTGATGCGACTGGGGCGCGGCGACGCCACCATCGAGGAATGGGAGGATCTGCGTACGGAGGCGGCAGGCCAGCGGGACCTCGACACCGCGCGCTATCTTCTTGGCGAGCCGATGCTTGGAGATTTGCTGGCGCAGGGGCTCGACGAGTTCGGCCTTACCTGGAACGAGGAGCGAACGACGGCGGATTCCTCCGGTGTCAGCCAGCGGGAAGAAGACGAGCGCAATCCACGATAACGGTGCCCAGCTTGTCGCCTTTCTCCACCGCAAGGTGCGCCAGCGCGGTGTCCGAGAGTGCAAACTGCGCGGCGACGTTGTGGATGCGCCGGCCTGCCGAGAGCCATTTCGTGATGTCGGCCTGCGCCGCCGCCAGTAGCGGCGGCGGCAGCGCAAACAACACGAGCGCGCGGACTGCGATGCATTTCTCCATCAATTCGCGCATTGGTACGACGGGCGTGCGGTTGCCGTTGGTGGCGTAGACCGCAATCGTCGAATTGGTGCCCATCAGTTTCAGTGTGGTCGCGATATTGCCGCCGAAATCGACATCGACGACGCGGTCGACGCCGCGCTGCGCGGTGAAGGCCATCGCCTTCGCAACAACGTCATCCGTCCTGTAGTTGACGACGAGATCGGCGCCGGCGAGACGTGCCTGCTCGGCCTTGGCCGCCGAACTGACGGTCGCGATCACCTTGGCGCCACCCCATTTGGCGAGCTGCACGGCGTAGTGCCCGACCGCGCCGGCGCCGCCGGTGACGAGCACGGTCTGCCCCACGATCGGCCCGTCGCAATAGAGACAGCACCATGCCGTCATGCCGGGAATGCCCAGCGTGGCGCCTTCGGCAAACGATAGGTTGTCCGGCAGTGGCGTCACCAGATGTTCGGCGAGCGCAATATATTCAGCCGCGGTGCCGAACGCGCGGCCATTGCGCTGGCCGTTGAACAGCCAGACCCGCTGGCCGATCTTGAGCCGCGTGACGCCGTCGCCGACCTGATCGATGATGCCGGCGCCGTCGCTGTTGGGAATGACGCGCGGATATTCCATCGGCCGGTAGCCGCCGCCGCGGCGGCCGACATCGGCGGGATTGACGCCGGACGCCTCCAGCCGCACCCGGACTTCGCCCGGGCCGGCCACCGGCGTCGGCGTCTCGCCATAGGCCAGCACTTCCTGTGCTGGCCCGGTTCGCTCGTACCAGACTGCCTTCATAACGTGCCGGGGAAAGCGCCGCCGTCCAGCAGGATGTTCTGGCCGGTGATGAAGCCGGCCTTGGCGCCGCACAGGAAGGCGCAGGCGTAGCCGAACTCGTCCGGATCGCCGAACCGCCCGGCTGGATTTTGCTTGGCGCGCTCGGCAAACACTTGGTCCGGCGGGATGCCGCGCTTCTCGGCTTCTGCTTTCCCCACACCGCGCAGGCGGTCGGTGTCGAACGGTCCCGGCAGCAGCGCATTGATGGTGACGTTGCTGATCACGGTCTTGCGCGACAGTCCCGCGATGAAGCCGGTGAGTCCGGCGCGCGCGCCGTTGGAAAGCCCCAATATGTCGATCGGCGCCTTCACCGCGGCCGAGGTGATATTGACGATGCGGCCAAATTTCCGCGCCATCATGCCGTCCACCGTCGCCTTGATCAGTTCGATCGGCGTCAGCATGTTGGCGTCGATCGCCTTGATCCAGTCGTCGCGGGTCCAGTTGCGGAAATCGCCGGGCGGCGGGCCGCCGGCATTGTTGATCAGGATGTCCGGTTCGGGACAGGCCTTCAGCACGGCTTCGCGGCCGGCGGGCGTCGTGATGTCGCCGACAATCTCGGTTACCGTGACGCCCGGACTGGCCTTGCGGATATCGTCGGCCGCCTTTTTCAGCGCCTCCGCGCCGCGCGCGGTCAACGTGACATGCACGCCCTCATTGGCCAGCGCCATGGCGCAGGCGCGGCCCAAGCCCTTGCTCGATGCGCAGACGATGGCACGGCGGCCTTTGATCCCAAGATCCACTTTTTCTCTCCCGTTGCGTCAGGTGATGTTCTTGTAGTCCGATGCGGCCACTCTAGCCAAATCGGATGCTGCTGATAAGCCGTGGAGCGTGCTGATAATGCATAATTGCGATCTCGGAAATCGGCTCGCTCCACGTCATTGCGAGCGAAGCGAAGCAATCCATGCCACGGCATAACGGATAGATGGATTGCTTCGTCGCTTCGCTCCTCGCAATGACAGAGGGGCGCTACAACGAAAATCAACCCGCCCGCATCTCCGCTCTTATCATGTCGGCGGCCTTTTCTCCGATCATGATCGTCGGCGCATTGGTGTTGCCGCCGATCAGGGTCGGCATGATCGACGCATCGACCACGCGCAATCCTTCGACGCCGTACACTTTCAGCTTCGGATCGACCACGGCCATGGGATCATTGACGCCCATCTTGGCCGTGCCGACCGGGTGATAGACGGTGTCGACCCGGGCGCGCAACACGTCGCGGATGTCGTCGTCGCTATGCACGCCTTCCGTGAACATCTCCTTCTTCTGCAACGCGCGCAGCGCCGGCGTCTCCATCAGCCGGCGCGTGGTCTTGAAGCCGGCGACCATGGCTTCCAGGTCGTCCGCGTCACCGAAGAAATTCGGGTCGATCAGCGGCGGCGCAAATGGATCGGCGCCGAACAGCGAAATTCTACCGCGGCTCTTCGGCCGCAGCAGGCAGACGTGGCAGGAGAAGCCGGTGCCGCGATGCCGCTTGCGGCCGTGATCGTCGGCCATCGCCATGCCGAAATGAAGCTGAATATCGGGGATGTCGAGATCGGGTCGGGTTTTCAGGAAGCCGCCGCATTCGGCGAAATTCGATGTCATCGGCCCGGTGCGTTGGCGGCGATACTGTCGGATGGCCCGCAGCAGCCGCGGCAACGCATTAAGTGAAATGCCGTTGAAGTGGGGATTGTCGGACATGTAGCCGAACACGAAGTCCGGATGATCCTGCAGGTTTTGTCCGACGCCGGGCAGGTGATGCACGGTGGCGACACCGTGCCTTGCAAGCTCGATACTGTCGCCAATACCCGACAGCATCAGGAGATGCGGGGTCTGGAACGCGCCGGCGGAGAGGATCACCTCGCGCCGGGCGCGGATCTGCTTCAGCTCCTTGCCCTGCCGATATTCAACGCCGACCGCGCGCTTGCCTTCGAACATGAGGCGTGTGGCGTGGGCATGAGTCTCGACGCGCAGATTGGCACGGTTGCCCATATGCGGGTGGATATAGGCGCGCGCGGCGCTGCAGCGCTCGCCGTTCCGCTGCGTCAGTTGATAGATGCCGAGGCCTTCGTGTTCGTCGGCGTTGAAATCCTCCCGCAGGCGAAACTGCGCTTCCTGCGCCGCCTGTAGAAAAATCTGCTGCACCGGATTGCCGGTGCGCGACTTGTTGACCGCGAGGGGACCGCCCTTGCCGTGATATTCGCCGTCAAAATCGGCATTGTCTTCGGCGCGCTTGAAGTAGGGCAGCACGTCGGCGAACGACCAGCCGGTATTGCCGAGCGAGGCCCATCGATCATAGTCGGCGCGGTGGCCACGGATATAGACCATCGCGTTGATCGCCGAGGAGCCGCCGAGCCCCTTGCCGCGCGGCTGATAGCCGATGCGACCGTTGAGGCCCTTCTGCGGCACGGTGCTGAAGGCCCAGTTGTTGACGGGGCCTGCGACCATCAGCACGAGCGCGAACGGCGTCGTGACCACCCAATTGTCATTCCGGCCGCCGGCATCGAGTAGCGCCACCGACGTCTTCGAATCCTCCGATAGCCGGCCCGCCACCGTGCAGCCACCGGAGCCGCCACCCACCACCACGAAATCGAAGATATCGGTCACGCCCATGCCCCCTCCCGGACTTTTGTTCTGGCGACCTGATGGGCCGCGGCTTTGGGCGCAAAACTCCGCTTTTGCGGCGTTTATGGCAAGAGCGGTTCCAAAGGCCGGTTTTGGCGCTCCAACTCCTCGTTTTTGCTGTCATAAAATCTGCAAAAGCCCCTTCTTGCCCCTTTCCAAAGCGAGGTGACGTTGATACATACCCCTCGCACCCGATGGCCTTGCCCGGGTCGCCTTCTCAGGAAGCCTCCGGACGGGATCGATCGGCGCAACCACGCGTTGGCCGGCTTCACGTCGGGTCCGGTTTTTTTCGAAGGCAGTGCAACGGTTTAACGCGGGGTGGAGCAGCCCGGTAGCTCGTCAGGCTCATAACCTGAAGGTCGCAAGTTCAAATCTTGCCCCCGCAACCAACGATACCGACACTCCCGTAGCTGACGCTGCGGGAGTTTTTCGTTTTGGTGGACTTGCCATCGTCCTGGCGGGCCATCCAGCCCAAGATCGCGTCCAAGCCGCCGTACAGAGCGTCGCGTGCATCGTACGAGATCGGCCGAAATTCTCGGTGACAAGCAGTGAGCCGGCGCTCGTGGGTATCTGGCCTAAGCGTCCGGGACCATTTCCCGCGGTCGGACGTTAGTGTCTTGAGAGAACGGCCACTGGCAAAGCCTTTTCGCGGGGCGATGCACAAGCAACTGGAGACGATCATGCCAGAGCGGAGGACAGTGCAGAAGGCCAAGCGGGACAAGCGCGCGGGCAAGTCGCCAACCACCCAGGCGGGCGAGTTTGTGCACGAGGAGATTCGCAAAGTCCGCCGCGGCCAACATGGAGCGAGATCGCCACAGCAGGCGATTGCAATCGGCCTGTCCAAGGCACGGCGTGCGGGCGTTCCGCTCCGTCCGCCGGCAAAAGGCAAGGCCAAGGCAAGAACCCGCAAAAGTGCCGAATACGCCTATGAGGCGGGCCAGGGCAACCGAAAGACCCGACGCCGGCCGCGCGTTTCACGTGCTGTATCGCAGGCCCTCAAGCGTGAACCACGCGGTACGGCGTCGCGTGCGGCACTGTCGAAACAAGCACGAAGCGCCGCCTCGCGTCGCTCCGCCTCGGCCCGCTCAGCGGCGGCTCGGAAGGCCGTAAAGACCAAAGGCCCGGCGCAGCGCTCTGCGGCAGCCAAAAGGCAGCCCGGACCAGAACGCGTCGTCGGCGATAGCCTTGCGCAAAAGATCAATTTTACAGCTACCACAATGGCGAGAAGAACACAGTCACGGAAAAGCAAAGTCGTCAGGACCCGCCTCCCGAGGCAGTCTCAGAACGCACAAAGAAATTACGAGCGCTACGTAGAGTTGGCGCGCGCTGAAGCGCTGAAGGGAGATCTGATCGCAGCGGAAAGTTATCTTCAGCACGCCGAACACTATTTGCGGTCGATGCACGAAGAGGCGCACGGCGGGCGGCTCTCGCCGCAGCCGGCAATTGTGCCCAAGCAGCGGCTGGGACACCGCGGATGATGGAGCAATCCTTCTACGATCGCGAAACCTGAGGACGGACGTGTTCTGCTCTCGGCGGGACCGCGCCACTGGCCTTTGCGCCCGGAACTAATGCGGACCGCCCGGAGTTCTTCATTTTGAGCGGCCGCTTTACACGAACGAACTCGCAAGCCCTTTGCCCCACAAGGGCAGCTCATCATGAGGAGGCTGGCCGTGATTCGAGACATTGTCGTCAACTTGGCGACCGGTAACTCTCGCGATCCAACAGCAGCGTACGCGATATCCGTTGCCAGGATGTTCGACGCCCAGATTGCAGGGATCGCAATGTGTCACTCCCCAGCGATTGTGGCTGGTGGCATGGAGGCTGTTCCGGCCGACCTAATCGAGTCCCTGCGCGAAGAGAGCGCCAGGGCGGCAAACGGGGCCATCGAAAGATTCAAACAGGCAGCGGCGCAGGCTCATCTTCCTGCCGAGGCGCAGATGGTCGAGACCAGCATTGAAGGAATCCCAAGGACGTTTGGCCGTATTGCTCGGACGTTCGATCTTGCAATCGTTGCGCGGGCCGAGCCCGAAGTGACGACCTCCACGGGTCTTGCCGCTGAAGCAGCGATGTTTGAATCCGGTCGGCCTATCGTCGTCGTACCCGGTATCCAAACGGACGGCATCAAGCTCGGCTGCATTCTCGTCTGCTGGGACGGAAGCCGCACTGCCGCGCGGGCGCTCGCGGACTCAATGCCGTTATTGGAGCGCGCGAAGTCGATCGAGGTGATCAACGTAGGCAATAGGGGTCGGGAAGCCGAAGAATCCCTGGCGGCCGTTGGCAGACACTTGGCGCGCCACGACTTGAATGCCAGCACCAAAGCGCTCACCGCCGATGGGGCTGATGTCACAAACGTAATCCTGTCGCACGCGGCAGATCTATCAGCCGACCTTATCGTAATGGGCGGCTTCGGTCATTCGCGGCTGCGCGAGTTCTTCCTCGGGGGCGTGACGCGTGGCATTCTCGACACGATGACCGTTCCGGTACTGATGTCGCATTAAAGACCGATGTTAGAGCTCGTCGAACGGCCCTGATGCCCTTGATCATGTTGGCAAGGCTCCGTTGGGGGGCGCGTACGTCATCACCCGCAAAAGCAAGACGAGATGGCCGAACGACATTCGCGTGACCAGGCTTTTTGGCGAGTGTAGACACCGATGGCCGAGACAAGCATTGCCAACAAGCGACTCGATCAGCGCCGGGTCGCGCCTGAGGGTCTCTTCCGGCGACCGCGGCTATACTTGGTTGGCGAGGCGCCCGGCGCCGAAGAAGCTGAGCAGGGAAGGCCCTTTGTCGGACCGGCTGGCTGCGCGTTGCGCAAACTGCTCGAGCAGGCTGGGATCGATCTCAGACAACTACGTTTGGCCAACGCGATTCCATTTCGGCCGATAGAATGCACGGAAAAATCCACGCTGCGCAATCGCGCTCCGACTATCGAGGAAATCAATCAATACGGCGCCGCGGTACTGACGGACATCCGGCGCTCCAAGCCGCGCGTAGTCGTTGCGCTCGGCAGCACGGCGGCTCGCCTATTCAGGGCGTCGCGTTCGATCCGAGCGTCGCGCAAGGCAAAGCTCCAATTTGATGGCCGTCCCCTGCAAATCACTTTTCACCCGGCCTACGTCCGCCGCTTCGGCGGGTCGAGCGGCGACGCTTGGCGTAAGATGGTCGCTGATCTGCGCCGGGCCTGGAAAGTATCGGCAATGTGCTCAAATGGCGCTCGAAGCAGGCAGCATTCTCCCGAGGGTTAAAGGCTGTTCAGCGGGGTTGCGTCATGCTTGCCGCGGGTCCTCAGCGCTCGTAGCTTGCCGGGTCTGGGTTGTCCGACGGATGCGCGAATGCCTTGCGCAAGACCGCCGACATCGGAGTCTTGAAATTGAGGCTGTTGGGCGGCACCGGCGATTCGAACCACTTCCTGTAGATCGATTCGATCTCCGGGCTTCTGTATAGATCCGCGGTCGCCCGGTCGGCCACGGTCTTGAACGGTGCATCGTCCTTGCGCAGCATGATCCCGTAAGGCTCGGCCCTGGACAGGGCTTCCTCGCTGATCATGTAGGCGGACGGATCCTTTGATCGCGCGATCGCGACGGCGAGTTGCACGTCATCGAGGACGTAAGCGGCCGCGCGTCCCGTCTCCAGCATGAGAAAGGCCTCCGCCTGATCTTTGGCGGCCAGCACTGCAATGCCGAGATTTCGCGTATTATTGACCTGATTAAGCTGTACCATGTTGGTCGAGCCCGATATCGCAACAACGGGCTTGCCTTTCAGATGGTCGATTGTCGCGATGTTGTCGGACTTTCTCGCGGCAAAACGGGTCGCCGACAGGAAATGCGAATTTGTGAACGTCACCTGGCGCTGCCGCTCCGCATTGTTGGTGGTGGAAGAGCAGACAAGGTCGACTGTCCCATTCATCATGAGCGGAATGCGATTGGATGACGTGACGGCAAGCGTTTCGACGGCAACAGTCGAGACTTTGAGTTCGCGTTTGACCGCGTCGACGATCCTCATGCAGATGTCGACCGCATATCCAATCGCCTTTTGATCGCTGTCCAGATAGCTGAATGGCACCGAAGCTTCCTGAATGCCGAGGATGATCCTGTTCGTTTCCTTGATCTTCTGGAGCGTTCCGGTCAGTTCGCTTGCATTTGCAGGCACGGCCATCAGGGCAGCCGCAATCATCGCCGCAGACAGGCGCATCGTCTTCACTCCATGGACATCGGCAGTTCTTGTCAGGACCCGGTCTTAGCCGACATTGTTCTCTTGAGGTATCAAAGGTTGCTTCTAGCAGCTATCAACCAATTTTATCGGCGAGCCGCATTGGGCGGCTCTACGAGCAGCCGCGCAGCGCCTGGACGTTCGAAACGGAAATGGTGAACCACAGCGCTTGACGGCAAGCCTAAGTGAAGTTCCCGCGCCGGAACTTAGCGTGCGATCATTCAGCGCGTGAAACACGCGCCGAAAAAAGCGAGGGCTGCTCCGTACAAGTCCGAGGTCATCTTAAGCTGAATGTTAATCCCTCGCGCTATCCGTCGCACAGGGCGGGGTGCGCGGGTGGCAAGTATTTTCGAGGTTCAGGGTTTTGGCGCATTGTCCGAATGGAATGGACAGTTCTCAAGCGCCTCGGCCAGGCAGGCATTTCAAAGGATCGCCTCGCTCGGATCGAATTCGATCGAGCTCACGGCGCGGATATGGACACAGACCGGAACGTCCAACTCGGTCTTTGCCGAACCAGCCAAGACCGAAAGCGACGCCAGCCTCTTGTCAGGCTTTCAGGCCGCGCACGATGCCGGCCTGTCGGTGCTGTTCAAGGCCGCGCTCTCGACGTTGAACGGAACCAGGGTATCGAGTCTGGCACCGGCGGATGTCGCCGGCTTTTTCGCGTCCTACAAGGCCGAGATCGTGCATCTAGCTGCCGTCGCGCAGGCCGGTGGCGTGGAGATGTTCGCGATCGGCAACGAGATGAGCAGCCTGTCCGGCGAGCCGTATCGCGGCTACTGGATCGATCTCATTGCGGCAGTCCGCGAGGTCTATCATGGCGAACTGACCTATGCGGCGGCGACCGATGAGGCCTCGCATGTCAGCTTTTGGGATCAGCTCGACACCATCGGCGTCAACACCTATCCGCCATTGACGGTCAGCAATGCGCCAACCGTGCAGGATCTGGTCGACGCGTGGACTGCCGTTCCGGTCAATCCCTATTACGCGGCAGCATTCGACTACAAATCACCGGTCGATTTTCTCCATTCGCTCGCGACCAAATACGACAAGCCACTGCTGATGACCGAGGTCGGCTATCGCAGCATCGATGGTACCGCGATCTCTCCGGGATCGTGGACGAGCAATGGTACGGTTGATTTGCTGGAGCAGGCGGACGCCTTCAGTGCCTTCTTCCAGGTCTGGGCCGCCCATGGCGGCAGTTGGTTCAAGGGCGTCGAGCTCTGGCAATGGGATCTCAATAATCAATTTTCGGGCACGGGCTATTCCGTCATGGGAAAGCCGGCCGAGGCGATCGTCTCGCAGTATTTTCATGGCGACGGGGCGGTGCCCGATCTTGCGATGAGGGGATCGGCCATCGCCGACCTGATCGACCTCGGCCGGGGGGATGACACGATCAATGCCGGGCTTGGCGATGACATCATTCATGGCGGTGCCGGTGCGGATGTCATTGTCGGCGGGCCCGCAAGCAGCGGCAAACTGGCGGTAACAACGATTACCCTCGTGGGCTATGGCTCCGCGGTTGGCGGCGTTGGCGCGCAGGCCCAAATCAAGTTGAACGGCGAGCCGGTATCCGGATTAATGGAGTTCAACCCGGCCGCGGATCCATCTGAATACCAGACCTTCACGATAAGCTTCGTCGATTTCGGCCCGATCGCCTCCATCGACATCAACCTGGCGAACGCCACACCGGGGCGGGCACTGCATATCAAGGATTTCCTGATCAACGGCGTCGCGCTGACGCCGGCCGACGCCGCCAATGCAAGCTCGCCCGGCACGTTCGATCTCTACGTTCACAATATCCATGTCGACATGACCGACCACCAGGATTGGCTTTCCGGCGCGGCGACGGACAACGACATGATCGATGGCGGCGCGGGCAACGATCTCATCACAGCGGGCGTCGGCGACGACATCATCGATGGCGGAGAGGGCGTCGATACGGCGAATTTTTCCGGCAACGAGCGCGACTACGACATCTCGATTGTCGATGGTCAACTGGTGGTGAACGACCGAGTCGCGGGCCGCGACGGCACCGATCATCTCACACGTCTCGAATTCCTGCAGTTCGCCGATGGCGTCGTCGACGCCAACGGGCTGTTCGCCAGTCCGGCGCAGAGCTCCGGCAGCACGCCGAAAATGCCGGCGACCGATGGCAACTCCGTCTCACCGCCACTGCTCGGTGGCGATGATAGGATTGAAAGTGTCAGCCCTGATGTGGAGGGACGTCTCCTTGGGTTCTTGAGGCCGTTTGTCGGTGGCACCCGCGAGCGGCTTACCTTCGACAATCATGACGGCTTACCTATCGGGAACACCGATGAGGCTGGAGTCACATTGACCCGGACGGTTGTCAGCGCCGTCCTGAACAGCGCAAGCCGCGATCCGTTCATTTTCAGCGAGATGGTCAGGCATGATGTGGCAAGGGATTTCAAGGCAGGGGAGTCAATCGGGGACTGCGTGGTGCAGATCGATCCCGGTCATGATGTATCCATCGCGTTCAGCGGCGGTACGCACCTGATATGGGACCATCTGCTCTTCACCTGATCGGGCAGATGCCGGGTTTCGTCGGCTGAGGCCGATCTCGCCAACCAGGCGACGCGAAACGAGCCGGCTGCAAGGCTTTCGACAAATCCTAAAGTTTGTTCGAAACAGCAGGGCGGGTTTGTGCGTTGCGTTCTCGCAAGCCCTCACGGTGGCATCTGGCTGCAGCTTCCTGCGACATCCAATTGCAACCATCCGAATTGTTCCCGGTCCCGCATTGTTGCGCTGTCATTGCATTCGAAATAGCATCGATTGCGAGTCATGAGCGGGGCAGGGCAGAAGAAATGACATATGAGGTCCTTCTTTGCAGCTTTCTGCCGTCGATCATTCGGTAGCGAATACGGAACCCGCGCACTGGAAAAAGCGTCTTCGCTGTCCTCGCTGCTCGTCGCCGCTGCGGAACGTGTGGTCACAGCCAACGTGCTCAAACCGTGCCTGCGATTATAGCAGAGCCGGGTTTCCGATGATCGGCGCGCAGCCGGTGCTGATCGATTTCGCAGCCAGCATTTTTGAACGCAGGATGTACGAGGCCGAGAATGGCTCGGCGCTGCGGCGGGACGTCAGTCGCAGTTCCCTTGGATCGCGGCTGCATCGCCTTACCTTCGGAGGCAATCCGGTTGCAGTCGCCAACAGCGCAACGTTCATCGAGCTGTTGAAGCGGGGGTCGAGGCGGCCGGTTGTACTCGTTGTCGGAGGCGGGACGATCGGTTTGGGCGCAGACGCACTCTACCGGGACGATTCCATCGAGCTTGTCGGCACCGATGTCTACGCTTCGCCGCACACCGTGCTGGTGGCTGACGCCCACAGTCTACCCTTCGAAGACGGCGTGTTCGACGGCGTCTGGGTGCAGGCGGTGCTGGAACATGTGCTGGAGCCCGCAACGGTCGTTGCCGAGCTGCATCGGGTGCTGCGGCTGGAAGGCCTGGTCTATGCGGAGACGCCGTTCATGCAGCAGGTGCACGAGCGGGCCTATGACTTCTCGCGTTTCACGCAGAGCGGTCATCGCTGGCTGTTCAGGCGATTTTCCGAGATCAACGCCGGACCGGTCGGCGGCGCCGGTGTGGCGCTTGAATGGTCAATTCGCTATTTCGCACGCGCTCTCGGCGCGGGCAACAAGCTGTCACGCCTGATCGTGCTGCCGTTCTTCTGGATCAGATATCTCGATGCGTTCGGTCGCGGACGGGCCGCAGCAGACGCCGCCAGCGGCTTCTTCTTTCTGGGGCGCAGAGCCGAGCAGGCGATGGATCCGCATGACATGCCGGATTACTACAACCGGCAGAAGTGAGACGGATGGCGCGCGCTCTAAGAGACGCCCTTAATCTTCTTGCATGGCGTGGACGAGGTTGACGACATCCGTGCGACGTCCGTTACGGACCGGATGGAAAGCTTTTCCTTGCTGGTGATGAAGCGGAGCACGCCGCGAGGATAGGCGTCGCAGAACTGAGCCAGCGTGGCTGCCGTCGCTGAAACGCTGTCCTGCTTGGGGACCACGGCGATGCCGCCATCGCGCAGGATATACGCGTCCTTAACGTTGGGCATGGCCGATGCCGCGACGCAGATCTTGAACAGGTCGTTATAGGTCTGCGGCGTCAGGGACAGGTCCCCGCCGGGCGTTCCCAGGAGATACTCGCGGCTCTTGCGGCAGTTCTCGTTGTCCGCCCGCGCTGCACCGTTCGCGAGCGTCAGCAGTATCGCAGTCGCGACCAGCAGCTTCATGCCGTTATTCCGATGGCGCGGTCTGCAGATGCCGGCTTGCCGGTGTAGGGCAGGCCATAGGTTATCGCCGCGCATCGTTCCCATGAAAGGGCGCGGGCATGGGAGGATGCGCCTGCCGCGAGAATGGCGCGCAGATTCCGATCGGCGGCCAGCTCTGCAATCGCCTGCGATATGCTCTCGGCCGACGGCGGCACGAGAATTCCAGTCTCGTCGGCGAGCACGGCGTCAGGCACGCCGCCGACGTCGGTCGCGACGCTTGGCAGGCCGGCGGCCCCGGCCTCGAGATAGACCAACCCAAATCCCTCCACCCGGCCGGTCGTATCGGGGAGACCCGTCAGGCAAAAGAAATCCGAGGCCGCGTAGAGATCGCGGATGTCTTCGTTCGATTGCGGGCCGAGGAAACGAATGTCGCAGGCCGCCGCCTCGGCGTTGCGCCGCAGAGCATCGACATAATCGGCTTCGCCGTCCGGGCCGATCACGAGCCACGTGATGCGATGGCGCAGATCGTCCGGAAGCTGCAATAGCGCGGCAAGCGTCAGATGATGTCCCTTGCGGCGCGTGATGCGCGCGACCGTGATCATCACCAGCCGGTCTTCCGGCAGGCGATGGGCCAGGCGAATCTCCCGGCGCGTCCGTCGTCCGCCGAACCAGAACTCCGATACGCCGAGACTGATCGCGCTGATCTGGCGCGGGTCGACAGCAAACCGCTCGCGGAACAGCGTCTCGGTAAAACCGCTGTTGGCGATGATCTCCGTCCGCGGTCCGAACACGCCGGCGCCGCGGATCGCCATGCGCTTTAGCGGCGTCTGCGTTTCGTTGATCTCGGTGCCGTGCACCGTCATCAGTACCCGCGCCTGCGTGCGCCATCTCGAAAGCGCAACCGGAATGAAGAACGGCCAATCGGCGGCATGGACCACGTCATATCGGTCGCCGCGGACGCCGCGGCGTGCCAGCATGATCTTGCGCGGCATGTCGCGCATGGAGTGGAGGCCGCCGCTGTAGCGCACGACCTCGAAAGGAAGAATGCGATCGTCGTCGGCCGTCTGCTGTGCGTAGTCCGGCGCCACCACGGTGACCTTGGCGCCGAGCCGGCTCGCCGCCGCCGCAATTTCGCGCGCGTAAGTCCCAATTCCTCCCATCGCGGGGGCGAACTCGCTGGTCAACAGAAGGATGTTCAACCCGGCGCCCTCAGTAAGTCGGCGCCGCGGCGGCAAGTCCGCGGGCATCCTGAATTTCCTGATGATAGCGGAAGACTCGCGCAAGCTGGGTGCCCGGCGTGAACGCCCGGATCGAATCGGCGATTTGTACCGGATTCATCGTGCCCGCGTCGATGGCATTCCGGACGTCGACGAACCGCTGTGCGAGCGCATCGGCCATGTCGTCGCGGCTGCCGCTTCGCGCCACCAGATAGCCGCTGACACCAGAGTGGATCACGGGCTCGAGCTGGGGCAGGTGCATGGCGACGACGGGCCGGCCGACCGCAAGGGTTTCGAGCACGCAGCGCGGCATGCCTTCGAATTCGGATGTCAGGATGCCGGCATGCGCGCTCGCCAGCGTCTCCGCCATGCCGGCGGCGTCTTTGAAGCCGTGGCGGACGGTGATGTCTTCGATCGCGGCGAACTCTTCGAACCGGTGCGGGTCGCTGGTGCCGATATAGTGAAACCGTACGTCGCCGTTCAATCGCCGCCGCAGGCGGTCGATCGTGCGAAACATCAGCGGTGGATCCTTGAATTCATCGAGCCGGCCGGCGAACACGATCTGAAATGGCGACGAGTTCAGCGGCCAGAGTTGCGGCTTGAAGATATCCGTGTTGACCCATGTCCAGAGCGTATCAATCTTGTCCTTGCGGCGCGGATAGGTCCGCTGCAACCGCTCGGTGATGAACGGATTGACGCAGAGAAATTTCTCGCTCATGGCGACGGCAAACCGCTCGCCGGTATTGTGGACGAAGGCGTATTTCCGCAGCAGCGAATCCATCTGCAGTTTCGGCGCGCCCTCGCCGTGAAGCATCTGCACGAACGGCAGCCGCAGGATCGCCGGCAACCAGGAGAATTCCACCCGCCGCAGATCGACCGAGCACCGCCTGGCGCGGATCAGCCTTGCGATCGGACCGAAGTGGCGGAGCAGTGCCATGAAGAATTGCCCGGTCAGCGAGGTGCGGATGCTGCGGGCCGCTTCGCGCGCCTGCTGGTCCGAATAGTGCAGGATCGGCAGGAAGTCGAAGCCGCGGCCTCGGAATGTCATCCGGTGAAGCTTGCCGAGCTCCAGCTCGCCCGTCGAGTCGACACCGATGAAGAGGATGTCGGTGTCGGTCGGATGGAATGTAATGAAGTCGCGAATGTATGTTTCGAGGCCGCCCACCTTTTGGCCGCGCGGGTCGAACGGGTGGATCAGGCAGATCTGGTAACGTGGCTTGATCCGGTTGGCGTTTCGCGCCCGTAGCGCCAGGGTCAATGTTGAAGTCATGCCGCTTTCCTCATGCGTGCCTGGACAATTTGCGGAATGGTTCGCGCAACGAGGCGCGGAACGACTGTCATGCATTTGATATAGCGGGGGCCGAGCCGGCGCGGCTCGCGCAGCATGCGCCATGCCCATTCCAGCCCGGTTTTGCGCGCGATGGACGGCGCGCGGTCTTGCGTGCCGGCGATGAAATCGAGTGCGGCTCCGATGCACAACACTCCGGTTCCATTCAGCTCGTCGAGGCATCGCGCCGCGAACAGCTCCTGCCGTGGCGCACCCAGCGCGACGAAGCAAATTCTGGCGCCCGAGGCTCGGATGCGTTCGATCGCAGCATCGGCTTCGCTGGAATAGGGATCAAAACCCGGTCCCGGCGCAAAGCATCCCGCGATTTGCAATCCCTTGAATCGTTCCGACAAACGCCGTGCCGTTGTCTTGAGCGTGAGATCGTTCGCCCCCAGCAGAAAGACCGGGAGTCCTTTCTTGCGGGCTTCCGCGCAAACAGGCTCGACGAGATCGGCGCCGGTCGTGCGTTCGATTGGCACGCCCATGAGGCGGCTCAGCACGACAATGGGGAACCCGTCGGCGGTGACAAATCGGGCACGACGATAGGCCGCGCGAAAATTGGCGTGGTGTTGAAGCTGGACGACGTGGTCGAGATTGAGCGTGCAGACGCTGAAGTTGTCGCCATGTTGCGCGGCCGACACGATCGAAGACACGGCTTCCGGAAGCGAGGGAACATTGATCGTTATCCCATCGACAGTGAGGCCCGGCTGCAACTGCGCTGGTGGTTCCAACATATCGACTCCTGCTGATGATGTAATCGAGAGACGCACTGGGAACGATCGACAGACGCGTTCGGCAGACGCGTTGCTTCGCGAGGGGAACTGCGTGCCGAAAATTTTCTCGACGGACATTCGTCACGAAATCGGACTAATGCGACGCAACGATGGCGATGCCGCGTTGCGAAGGACGAGACGTCGCGACGAATCATTCACATGATGGAGATCAGCTATGCAGCAGTGGTCGAGGCGAGATGCGCTCGCTCTCATCGCAGGAGCAAGCGTTGCTTCGTGCGGGAAGAAAGTATTCGCCGCGCAGCCTGCGCAAAGCCTCGGCGTCATCGCGGCTCGTAACGGAATCGTGTTCGGCGCGGCTGCTGGTCCGGTGATCGACAAGGATCTTGCGTATCGCGAGCTGTATCAGACGCAGACGCGCATCGTCACAACGGACGTTGCAATGAAAATGGGAACCATCGCGCCGCAGCCGGGGCCGAAGCGATTCGAGAGTGCAGATCGTCTGCTGCAATTTTGTGCGAGTCACAACATTCCGATGCGCGGTCATTGCCTGATCTGGAACGAATGGGTTCCGCAATGGATCAAGAACATGAGCGGTGCCGAGCGTGAGAGGTTCTTCGATTCGTATATCGACGAAGTGGCTGCCCGCTATGTAGGCAAATTGCATTCATGGGATGTCGTCAACGAGCCGTTCTGGCCTGGGCACAAGGCGCCCGGCGGCTACCGGCTCGGTCCGTGGTACGACACATTCGGTACCGGCTATGTGCGCCGTGCCTTCGAACGCGTGGCGAGGATCGACCGAAAGACAAAGCTGGTTCTCAACGAGGCGCAGAGCGAACGCGACGACGACGTCGGCCTCGCGGTTCGCCGCGGCCTGCTGCAGCTTGTCGACGAATTGAAGCATGCCGGCGTGCCGCTGCATGCCGTTGGATTGCAGAGTCACCTGCAGCCTCGCTACCCGCACGATCCCGGACGGTTTACCGAATTCCTTCACGCGCTCGCCGAACGTGGTGTCGATATCTATCTGACCGAGTTCGACGTGCGCGACGATACGTTTCCGGACGACATAGCAACTCGCGATGCCATGATCGCCGAGACGGCGGAGAAGTTCCTGACCAACGCGCTTCGGGTGCCGGCCGTCAAAATGGTGATCGCGTGGGAACTTGCCGATAACTACTCGTTCTATACCGACGCGGCGAAGAAGAAGGATCCACTCGCGCAACGGCTGCCTCGGCCGCTTCCGTTCGATTCGTCGATGCAGAAGAAGCCGCTTTGGTTCGCGATGGCGCGCGCGTTCGAGAATGCCAGAAAGTCGTAGGCGCCGATCGTGTCGAATGCCTCACGCCCCTGAATGCTGGGGGCGCGGCCGAAGCATCCGCACCAGCGACGGTGCATAGAACAGGGCAAGCGCTGCGAAATAGGTGGCAGCGCCCGCCGCAATGTGGGCCGCCAGAATCGGGGTCGTTCGGGCCTCCGGAAACATTCGCAGCACGGCCGCCATGGCGATGGTAGCCAATGCGATGCGCACGAGATGGCCGACCGGAAGGCGCAGGCCAAATCGTGTAAACCCGATTGAAAAACTCACGGTGGCGGCGGCCAGTGCCGCCAGCACGGTGGCGCCGGCGACGCCGGGCAGTCCCCATCGCGGCAGGAACAAGGCGCTCAACACCACGGTCATCGACGCGTCGATTGCGGCAATGGCCATCATCCAGCGCGTGCGGTTTTGCAGGAGAAAGACCTGGTCGCCGAAATGGGCGCGCAGGTTGCGGATTGCGCCGGCGAGCGTGGAAAGCGGGAGGATGGCGAGCGTCACCGCTTGGAACGGCGCTGCGATCAGGAGATGCACGATCTCGTTTCTCAGTATGATGATGCCGGCGAGGCTTGGCGCCAGGATTGCGACGAGGAGGGCGCTGTTGTTGGCGAGCTGGCGCATCCCGGCCTGGTCGCCGTGCTGCTCCATGCTTTTCACCGCCAGCGGGAACGCTGCTGCCGTCACCAGCATGGCCGCGACCGCCGCGGCCCGCTGGCCGAGGCCATAGCCGACGGCGAACAGACCGGCGGCGGCCACTCCGGACATTTCGTTGACGATGAAGCGCGATGCATTGAGGCCGACCCAGCCGAGCGCGCCGCCGATGATCAGCGGAATTCCGTAGCGCAGGGCGTGGACCACGATCTCCCGGTCGATCGGCCACAAGCGGTGACCCCAGCCGATCCAGGGCAGGACGATGAGCGCGGCCGTCAGTTGCGCGGCGGCGTAACCCGCAAGTGGCCAATCCGGGGATTGGCCAAGCAGTTTGATCAACACCAGGCCCACGACAAATCCGACGGATGGCCCGAACACCTGCTGGATCGTATAGACGCGGATCTGCTGCCGCGCGCGGGCGCGTTCACCGATGTAGAGGTTGAGCGACCGGGTTATCACATAGGCGATGGCGGCGAGCAGAAGGCCCGTTCCGGCGCCGGGCGCGATGATCAGATGCAGAATTCCGACGACGGCCGCGCTTTGCAACGCGAGGGATGCCAGCAAGACCGCATTTTCGGTGCGATAGAAGCGCGGCGCGTCGTTGACGTCCTGGTACCGTCCGAGGAAACGCAACGCAAATTGCGACCACCAGGCGAGAAAGCCGATCTGTAGCAATTCGTGCGTGGCCGTAATCAGCGTGATGACGCCGAGCGTGTGCTCGTCGACGACATGCGTCCATACGATCATCGCCAGAAGCTGGAACAGCGGTCCGACGAATTGCGCGGGCAGATAGAGCAAAGTGTGCTTCAGGAGCATCGCTCAAGCCCCCAGCCAGCGGCAGATTCGGGGCGAGGCGAATTGCCGTACGGCGAGCAGCGCCGCGGTAGAGATGAGGGCCGTCAAGATGCAGGAGACGGCAAAGCTGGCGACGCCGCCGAGTTGGCGCAGCACGGTATGATCGCGCAGCGCCATCACGATGAAGATGTGCCAGAGATAGATGAAGTAGCTGCCCGAGCCGATCCACCCGAGTAGCGCGGATTTCGGCTGGATGGCGAACAGCGCAACGCAGAACAGGGCCGCATAGAGGAAGAAGGCGGTCGAATCGTAAGTGGCGGCGTCGCCGAGGTTGAGAATGCGCACGGCGGCATAGAACAAATAGGCAGCCAGCGCAGCGCCAAGGAGCGCGCGGCGCATATCCTGTTCGAGCAGGTCTCTGAACATCGCGGTCAGCGCGCCAAGCGCGGCAAACGAGAACCAGAACGGAATGTCGCGCATGCGGATTTCGTCGAGCAGCGCCTCCGACGCTCCGAGCCTCGACATGGCGGGATCCAAATAGCTGCCGGCAAGCAAACCGCTGCCGATCGAGAGCAGCAGCAGCGCGGTGATCCGTTGCCTTGAAGCGGGTTGTCCGTCCCCGCCGGCCGCAAAAATGAGCCGCAGACCGAGCGTGCAGCAGACATAGACGAAGACGTAATAGTAGACGAACACATATCCCAGCCCGAACCGGGCGAGCGTCGTGCCGATGCGATGATCCATCGCCGGATTATGCAGGGCCATGTAGATGTAGGCGGCGGCGAACGCGATCGCGTAAGGGACCAGGGCTACCCTTAACCGCTTTGCCAGGGGGACGCGGCCGGAAAGCGCCGTGAGATATCCGGAAGCGAACAGGAACACCGGCACGCAGGGCCGTAGCGCTGCATCAAGTGATTTTGTCCAGATGGCGTCGAGCGGCTGCGGCAGCGAATGGATCCCGATCACCATCAAAATGGCGATGCCGCGCATCGTGTCGACGACGCTATTGCGGCTTTGGGCCGTTGCGCGCGAGACGCTCAGAGATGGCGGGCTTGCTGATACGCGTTCGACGACTGCCATCATGTGCTCTCCTGCCGCGAGATCGCTGGAGACGGCACATGTTTGAGGGCGCGGCGGTCGTAAACTTCGGTCAGATATCGCCGCAGCGGCGTTTCGAATGTGCGCAGCGAGACGATGCTCGCAAATGCAAGAACGATGATCGCTACCGGCGCCAGAATCAGTCGTTCATGCTCCGATAAGGAAAGCAGGCGTGATCCAAGGGTGATGACGACGGTCGCAACCGGGATGTGCAGCATGTAACAGGAATAGGTCAGCGCCGACCAGCGATCGAAGCCGAGCCGCGACAGTAGCGTCTCACGTCCGGCGCAGTCGGCCTGAATCGCAAGCATCGCGATGGCGTAGACCGCAAGCAGCGCGGTCGTCGTCGGCAGCAGGGAGCCGAGTACGATAAAAGCCGCTAGCGACGCTGCCAGCGCGCCGGGCATCGCGGGCCAACGCGCGATCCGGCCGCGAAACAGATAGCCGGCCATGCCGAGGTTGAAGGCAGGCAGCGCCCTGAAGGCGCCGCCTTGGTTGATCCAGTCGGCCCACGGTGGCGTTCCGGCAGCCGATGCCCAAAGGGAATTGGCGAGCGCGGCAAGGACCACGAGCGCAATAACCGCCTCCTTGCGGCGTTGCGCGACCAGCGCGACCAGCGGAAAAAGCAGATAGCAAAACATCTCCGCCGAGAGCGACCAACTCGGGAAGTTGAACGTCAAGCGCTCGCCAATGAACGCGTGAAGCAGCAGGAACTGCGCGGGCAGATCTGAAAGCGGATATCGGGCCGGGTTGTCCGTCCGGGCAGCGCCGAAATGGAGTGCGCCGGCAAGCGCAACATAGAAGGCGAGCGTGGCGAGATGCAGCGGATAGATGCGAGCGAGGCGACGCCACAGGAAGCGGCCGATCGATGCGGCATCGTCGACGCGGCCAAAGTATTGACGCGCAATGACAAAGCCGGAGACCACAAAGAACAGGTCCACGAACAGATTGAAATGCCAGGTGTGCGCGACCATGAAACGGCCGATTGGCAAGTCCTTGAAGTAGTCGGAATAGTGAAGGATCACCACGGCGCCGGCCGCGATGATCCGCAATCCATCCTGGTGCCTTGTGGCGCTGGTGTCATGCAAGGCGGCGATACTCCGCAGTAGCGCTTCCCTGGAGGTGAGCAAGGCGGGCAATCAGGCTGATGACGTTTTCGCGGTCGCCGCGGGCCAGATCGTTCCAGCGCGCCAGATTCCGTAGTGCCTGCGCCACGTATCGGGCGCGCCAGTCCTCGTTCGAGAGCGCAGCCGCGATCCGCGCGGCCGCCGAAGCAGGATCTGCGGTATCGATGTAGATGCCGGACTCGCCGAGCACCTCGCGAAAGATGGAAGCATCGGGGGCGATGATCGGCAGGCCGGCGTATTGCGCCTCCAGCAGCGGCAATCCCAGGCCTTCGTCATGGGAGGTGCAGATGAACAGATCGGCGGCGTCAAGCAATTGATTGACGCGGTCGGCCGACTGATATCCGTGCAGCGTAACGTCCGGCTGCTTCTCGAGGGCTTGCCAGTCGTCGCCCCATCCCGGCCTTCCGACGATATCCAGCGTAGCGTCGGGAAATCCCTGCATGCGCAACGCGTCGAGGATTTTCGCCGCCGCTCCAAAATTCTTGCGCGGCTCGACCGTGCCCAGCGCGATCAGCCGAAGCGGTTGGGGCCGCGCGCTCCGTTCGCCGCGCTGTCCGGGGTCGAGGCCAAACACATTGCGCACCGCGGGACGATAGAGCGTCACTTCGGCATCGGACCGGCAATGCGCGGCAAGTTTGCGCCTGGTATCGCCGGAGTTGGCCAGAAAGCGCGGATAGTGGCGCAGCGCGAGCCTGAAGGGGCCGGCCATGTAAAGCCGCGCCCGCATGTTGAGCTCCGCGCGCCGCGTGATCAGGAAATCGTCGTGGATATAGGGTAGCACCCGCGATGCGAACGGCCGCAGCAGCGGGCTGGGCGGAAAGCCGGGACAGAGCAGGATCGAGGACGAAGCGGCGAGCCGCATCGGCAGGCCCAGGGTCTGCGTCGTCAGCATCTGACGAAGACCCTTCGCCGTCACCGGCACGACATCGAGCGGCGCAAGCGCTGCGGCGGAGAACAGCTCCAGCGTAATGCGTTCGAGACCGGTGACGTGGCGTCCGAGGTGGGTGTTGTCGACGTAGATGGCCATACGAAAGGGAATCCTGAAGTTATGCCGGAACGGACCGGTAGGTGACAGGCGCGCGGACTTGCGGGGACGCGGCGATGCGCCGCTGCTCGCGCGGCAGCAGGATCGAAATGAGGATCACGAACTGCGCGAGCTGAATGTTCTTCGACGAGAAGCTCACTGAACTCGCGGCGATGACGATGATCAGCAGCACGATCGCCCATACCGCGGCGCTCGAACGGCGCAGCAATTCGACGAAGAAGCAGATCAGTCCGGTCGTCAGAACGACGGTATGGATGAGGCCGAACTGGACGATGGCGGCAATCCAGAAGTTCTCGATGCCGTAGTTGAGGCCGAGCTGCGACTGCAATGCATTCACCCGGACCGGATTGGGGCCGAGGATCAGCTCGTGCCAATCGAAATGCGAGAGTAGGTTGAACGTGGCGAAGCGCGCGAGCGCGCTGCCCTTGTCGGAAGAGAAGCGCAGCAGCATCTTGTCGAAAATGCCGAGGTCGAGCGCGGCGAAGACGATGGCGCCGGCGGCAAACAGCACGCAGATGGCGAGAATGGCCGCGGGAAGCTGCGTTCGCTTTCCCTGTATCAGGCGGATCGCTTCAAAGCCTCCGACCAGCCCGATCATCGCCAGCACCGTGACCAGCGACGTCCGGCCGCCAAAGGCCATCAGTGACGCCAGGCAGAATGCGATCAGCGGCAGCCGTACCAGGAGCGGCGGGCAGATCGCCGGACGGAGCACCAGCGCGAGCACGTAGGCGCCGACGATGCCGGATGCCGTGAGCGGGTGACCCAGCAGCGCCGCTGAGCGCCATTCTCCCACCACTACGACGTCGCCGAGCGTCAGCGGGATCAGCCGATGCCCGGAGAAATATTCGTAATATCCGAGTCCGACGTTCAGCAGGATCGTGAGGTGAATGGCCCAGGCCAGCGGGCGCCTTTGCGCGGGCGACAACTGCCACATCACCATCACGATCAGGATCGGCAGCAGAAACGTGTCGATGATGACCGTGAACGGGCGTTCGAGCACGATCACCTGGATCAGCAGAAACAGCCAGCAGAGCAGATAGGCCAGCAGCAGCTTCGACTCGGAAAACATCCGGTTGATCTCGCCGACCGGCCCGCGGCTGCGCATCAGTAGCAGGGAGAGTGCCAGCACCGTGAAATAGGTTGCCGGATGCAGCTTTTCGTAAAAATTTCCGCCCGCCGTCAGATAGTGGATTTTCCAGTTGGTCAGCACAGAGGACGAGAGCGTGAATGTCGCCATGACGGCCAGCAGCATCAAGCCGGTCGCGATCCGTTCGATGAACGCGTCGGCATTCGCGACGCGCCGACCGCCAGGGGAAGCTGCCCGCACTGCCGGTGAAGCAAGGTGACGAGGACGCACCCGTGCGACACCGGCCGATCCATTTAGCGGTCCGCGCGCTCTCACCGGGCCGCTCCGGCATGCAGGCCCGCGGTGCCGTATGGCTTCAGGTAAGCCGAGCTGCGGTAATAGTCATAGAATTGCAGGCGGCTGAGATCGACGCGGGTCAGTACCGTTCCCATGATCCGGTCACTGACGGGGGACAGCAGGTCCATGGCATGGGACAGCACTTCGCGGGGGGTCTGGTCCCACGCGAGCGCCAGGATGATGCGATCGGCCAGTTCGGCGAGCGCGCGGCCATCGACCAGGGGCACCAGCGGCGGCGAGTCGATCACGATCAATTCGTAGCGGTGGCGGAAATAATCGAGCACGTCGACGATCCGGTCGGAGAACATCAGTTCGGTGATGAACTCGACGTGCTTGATCCTGGTCGACGGTAACACAGAGAGCCCGGTGCTTTGATCCACGAGGACGGCGCGTTCCGGGGCGACGTGTCCGATCGCGACTTCCAGCAGTCCGGCCTCGGCGCGCGGACACAGGGAACGGGTCACTTGTGGATTGCGGAGGTCCCCATCGATGAGCAGCGTTCGGATGCCAAGGGTCGCCAGCGACTGCGCCAGGTTGATGGCAAGCGTGGTTTTGCCCTCGCTGTCGAGTGCCGAGGTGACCTGCACGACCTTCACCGGCTGCGACCGCATCGTCCGTTGCAGCGACAGGCGGACCGCGCGGATGGCCTCCGCGAAGAACGTGCCAGGCTCGTCGATCGCGTAACGCGTCAAAGGCGGCTGCAACGCCGGCGGCAGCAGTTTGGTGGTCTTCGGATCGTAGCTGTCCAGTTCGCTGCGTCCGCGCCGCGCGAGACGGGCCAGCTCTCGCGTGCCGATCAACGGCACCGCGGCAAGGGCCGGGACACCCGCAATGGATTCGGCCTGTTCGAGTGTCTTGACGCGGCCGTCAAGATAGTCGGTGAGGAAGGCCAGCACGCTGCCCGCCCCGAGCCCGAGCATCAGGGCAAGCCCCAGGATCAGCATCGTCTTGGGTGACGACGGTCTGATCGGGATGCTGGCCTTGGTCACGATCCGGGAATCCGGCATCTCCAGGCTCTCTTGCGCGGTGGTTTCCTTGGAGCGCGCCAGATAGGATTCGTAGAGCGTGCGGCTGGCCTCGGCCTCGCGCTGCAGTTCGCGTAAGCGTACCTGCGCCTGGCCGGAGGAAGTGGACACGCCCTGGAGCTGGTCCAGGTTCTGCTGCAGGGACACCTCGCGCGAACGCGCGACGTCATAGTCGTGCTTCGTGCTCTCCAGTATTCGCCGGATTTCGTCGTTGATCAGCTTCTGGGTGTCGCGCCGCTGCGCCCGCACATTGGCGACGAGGGGATGACGCGTGCCGTATTTGCTCGACAGATCCGCCTCGTTCTTGGCGATGTCGGCATACTGCGTGCGCAGCTTGGTGATCATTTCCGAGGAAATGGCTGCGTTGATGCCGCCGGGATCGCCGCCTGATTTCGCGATGTCCTGGACCTGCTCGTACTTTGCCCGCGCCTCCGCCGTTTGCACGCGCGCGGCGATCAGCTTGTTATTGAGGTCGGTGAGCTGCTGGTCGTTGAGGGTTACGCCCTGCGAGACCATCAGGTTGTTGGCCGAACGATAATCCTCGACCGCTTTCTCGGACGCAACGACTCGCGACTTCAACTCGTCGATCTGGCCGTTGAGCCAATTCGCGGCAATACGCGTGGCGTCGTGTTTGGCGCGGACCTGCTCGTCGAAATAGGCGTCCGCAACCGCGTTGGCGATGGTTGCGGCCTTCTGCGGCGATTCCGAACTGACGGCGATATCGACGAGGAAGGTGGTGCCCTGCCTTGTTACCTTCATCCGTCTCTGAAGGATCTCGACCGATCGCGCCTCGGCGGCGTCTTCGGCGCTTGCACCGTCGCTTGGCCCACTGCTGCTGAACATGCTGAACAGCGGCTTGATCGGATCGAGGAGGCCGGGTTTGGGTTTGAATTCCGCATCCTCCGTCAGCTTCAGCTTGCCGACGACGCGCACCAGGATCGCAACCGACTGAATCAGCAGCGTCTGGCTTTCGATGGTTGCATCGTCCGTGCCGAAATTCGACAGCACGGACTGGTTGGTCTCGACGACATTGGCGCGGCGCGGATCGACCAGCACGGTCGACGTCGCCGTATATAAAGTAGTCGCGAGCATCAGATAGGTCAGCGCCAGCCCGAGCAGGACGGCGACCGGCAATACCAGCAGCCTGTACCGACGGCGCAGGATGCGGCCCATCTCGCGCAGATCGACGGTCGGATACTGCCAGCTTTCCGCGGGGCGAACCGAAGGCTCGTCGGGGACCACATAGGGCAGGTCAGAATTGCGCTGTAACATTCATTCCTACCAAGTGTTTGTCGAAGCTGAAGACGGGAACGTCGCTGTCGCGCTTGGTGTATCGGTAGTAGGCGGAAACGGCGCCGAAGCGGTTGATGAGATATTTGACCCGCGTGTCTGATGTCAGCACGTTGTCCTTGCGGACCTGGCCGAAGAACCGGTCGTTCTCGTAACCGCCCGCGAGCGATACGATCACGTTGCGCCGCAGCTCGTAGTCGACGCCGAGTTGAACCGCATTCGCAAGCACGCCGGTGGCGCTGGTGTCGGTGGTCTGCGTGACGAGCTGTTCGGCATTGAAATGCACATCGAGCAGACGGGTGGGCCGCCACGTCAGCCGCGCGCGGTAGGAGGGGCCTTCGATGTTGCCGATCGACGGATCGTCGAAACGCTGCTGGACATAGCCGGCGCCGAACTCGCCGGTCACCAGATTGCTCAAGCCGACCGTGACGCCGGTCAGCGCGCGATAGCCTTGCGAGTCCAGCGTGTGGCCTGGCGTCCCCCTGATGTCGCGCTGATTGCCTTCCACGCCGCCGAACCAGCCGAGGGTGGAAGAAATCGCATAGTCGATCCGGCTGTGCAGCGCGTAGATCTGTCCGTCGCGGGCGTCCTGGTTGATGACGGTGCCGTCCTGCGCGCGCGTTGATCCGTAGTCGTAGGAATCGGTACGGAAGCCTATCGAGGTCGTCAGCCGGTTGAATTCCTTGCGCAGCGTGACGTCGCCGGACATCAGATTGTATGGCGTCGGCGATATGGCGTTGGCGGGGGAAGTGAGCGTGCCGACGCCTTCGTTCAGATGTGCGATCTGAAAGCTGCCCAGCAGCATCGTGTCTTTCGTAATGTCCAGCCAGCCATTGCCCTTCAGGCTGCCATTGGTCTGGTTCAGGCTCGAAAACTGGCTATAGGTCGTCGACTGCGCATCCAGCTTCAGATCGACGCCATGCCGCCCCCATAGCGAGCGCGCGCGCAGCGTCGGCTCGATCACCGCCGCGATGTCGGAACGCGGCGCGGTGTTCGACGCAAAGACGTTGCTGTCGTAAAAAGTACCGGCGGTCAGCGACGGGTTGAACATCCAGGAGCCGGAGCGAATGCCGACGGGCTCATAGCCAGGCTGTTGTCGCTTTTTCACCGGCATGTCCTCGGGCGGTATCTCTTCGCGGTTGTCCGGATCGGTCCTGTCCGGCAGCGATGACGGTTCAAAGATTTTCTGCGCGTTCCAGGGTGAAGCGAACTCTCCGCTGGTCCACGGAATGGCTTGTGCATTTGCGGGCGATCCGAGACCGAGCAGGATGGCAGCCGCCGGAGCAGGCAACAGGTTGAAGCTGAAGCGGCCGGGCACGCTTATGGAATGCGATCGCTCTCCGCGTCGCTCAGACGTATTCTGCGATGCAGACTCGAATCCCATCACCCATCCCTTGCGGGAACGCGAAGGCGGCGAACACTTATCGGGCGAGGCCCATCGCTCAAATAATGATCGTCGACTGCGCATAAGAACGGCAGGCCTCATACTCGGTACGCGGGCGCAAGGTTTTGAGTTGTGAGATTGAAGTGATGCGCTCGCTTGCAACGCGCCTTGCCGGAAAAAGTTTTCCTCGCGTCGCAAAATATTTCGCATGTGCAAAATGCGAACTGTGACAACAGCGCAACATGCGCACCATCATCCGCTCAGGTGCGCATGCACTCCATCTGAATTCCGAGACGCTAGAAGTAGCGTTCCGGAACCCTAATGTTATCGCCGGGATAGACCGGGACGGGAGCATCGAGAGGGTGGGTCTCTTCCGCGCCGGCACCTGCACGGCGGAGATAGACCTTGCTTTCGTTGGCGCGGTACGTGAATCCGCCGGCGCTTGCGATCGCGTCCATGACCGTCAACCCATTGCGGTATGGATACTCGCCGCTCTTCTTCACTTCGCCGAGGATGTAGTACGGGCGATACTGCGCGATCTCGACGTTGACGCGCGGATCGCGCACGATTCCCTTTGCAAGCGCGGATGCTATCGCCTTTTCAAGCTGCCGCGTCGTGGCGCCTGCAGCCTTGATGTGACCGGCGAGCGGAATCGAAACTTGACCGCCATTGTCGATTTCATACTCGCCGGTGATGTCAGGTTCGCCGTAGACCTTCAGCCTGATTCGATCGTTCGGACCGAGTACGTAACGCTCCGCAGACGATGCGGATGGCGGCGTTTGTGCTGAAGCACGAATCGAAAATCCGGCACTGATGCCGGCGATTACAAGGACGAAGAGAAGAGAGGAAAGCGTCGGGCCGGCGCTGGACGACCGTTGCTGCATGGCTGCATCTCCATGAATGCACGTAACAGCCGCGGATGATAGGGAAGCAAAAACGGCGAAAGAATGTGATGACGAAGTTCCATGTGCCCAACATGCGCGCATGCGTTAACGAAACGTTGCATGCGAGTCACAGGAAGAGAATCGCCGATCCTTCGATCGCAATGCAGGTCAATGTTCCCGTCCGCCACGCAGCAGTATCGATGTTGATTCGGTTATGCCTGATATCCGGATGCGGCACCGGCGTATGGCCGTGCACGATGAATTGTTCGTGATCCCGCGTAGAGCCCAGGAACTCATCGCGAATCCAAATCAGATCGTTGGGATCCTGATGCTCGATCGGGACATCCGGACGAATGCCGGCGTGCACGAAAAGGAAATCGCCGCAACTGAATTGATTGCGCAAGCACTGCATGAACAGTTGGTGTGCACGCGGAAACGCGTCGAGAAAGCGGCGATGCACCTCGCTCGCCGTCGCGGTTTCGTCATGTAGTTCAACGCCATACGATGCAAGCGTCTGCATGCCGCCTAGTTGCAGCCAATACTGCAGGATGGCCGGATCCTGAAGGAACCCTTCCATCACGGCCTCGTGGTTGCCGCGTAGACACACAGCGTGATTGGCAACGAGTCGGACCGTGAGCAGATCGATCACGGTCTTGGAGTGCGGTCCGCGATCAACGTAATCGCCGAGATAGATCTCGACCGTATGCGCGATCGGTCTACGCCTTATGTCATCGTCGATGCGTGCAATGATCTCGCTCAGCAGGTCGGCACGCCCATGAATGTCGCCGACCGCATAGATGCGTGTACCGGCAGGCGCTGAAGCGTTAACGGAGCGCGAAGGTGCCGCGGGCGATCGGTGCATAATGTGAGATGTCGATCATGGAACCGTGCGGCGGTCAATCCATGACGCAAGATCCTTGAGATGCAGCCACCGGCATAATGGCTGATAAGCTAGTAAAAGAGCAGGCAGATCAGGATCACGATCGCAATCCACGCCGCCGCGTTTGCGATGATGATGCGGTTCCTCAGCCTGCGATCGGGCGACAATGTGCTGTGCGGCACCGGCACCAGCGCACGGCTGTGCAGACGTTGGGCCATCATGAGCGCCTCCCTGGAAGCGTTCCGCTAGGTGGACGGCTCGCGAATCGCTGCCGTCTCTGTTTTCTTTTCCAACCTTGCGATCACCGCAGCAGCCGTGCGCCTTAATCACCACCAGTCGTCACGCTGCAGAGGATCGCTTGGCCTTCGACTAACAAAACAACGACGAGACAGGCATTTGTTGCCCGTGCAGCGACGCTACATTCATCGAGAATCGAACAATGGAATTTGTTCCGCACTTTTCGATTATGCATGGCAGCCTCGATTCGCGCGCAGCTCATTAACCAGGCAAATCGAGACTAAGCATCTCCGAACAAATCGGAATATCGCGTCGCACAAATCCCGTTAACGATTCAGTTCCGCGGTGGTGCGGCACCGCTTTCGCATTTGCGCCAAACTTCGCTCAAAATTCTGGAAAGTCTTAGCGACCGCGAAGTGCGGACGTTCGCTGCTGCGAAATCGTCGCGCTCGCGGTCGAGTAACTCCACGCGCTTAATTCACAGTCCGGTTCCCGCAGAGAGAGGAGAGTCATGGCCTCCATCGTGACAGCCAACTTCGATCGGAGCAACGTTGCGCCGATTCGAAGAGAGCGAACTGAGATATCAGTCCGTCCTGTCGAGTTTGCCGGCGGCAGTACGCATGGCGCGTATCGAGCCCGCCGGCGCTCGCGCCGAAGGGCGCGAAACGAGCCATCCTCGTCGCTTGCAAAGCGTGTGTTCGATATTGCTGCGGCAAGCGGCGCATTGTTGTTCTTCGCGCCGCTCCTGATCGTCATCGCAGTTGCGATCAAGCTGACGTCGCCGGGCCCGGTGCTGTTCTTCCAGTATCGATACGGCTATCGCAACCGCCGCTTCAAGATCTACAAGTTCCGTACCATGCGCGCGGATGCGGGCGATGTGCGCGGCGTAAGGCAGACGGTTCAGGGCGACGCGCGCGTGACGCCTGTGGGGCGAATTCTGCGCAAGACCAGCCTCGACGAAATTCCGCAACTGATCAACGTGATCAAAGGCGATATGTCGCTGGTCGGGCCGCGACCGCATGTGCCGGGAATGCTGGCGGCGGATCTGCCCTACGAACACCTCGTGCCTTATTATTTTCAGCGGCATACGGCGCGGCCGGGCATTACCGGGCTCGCGCAGGTCAGCGGATGCCGGGGAAGCACGGCCGAGTTTGGTCCTGCGGTTTCGCGGATCGATTACGATCTCGTTTATATCGAGAGGTGGTCGCTGCGCATGGACATCATGATCATCATCCGCACGATCCGCAAAGAGTTCCTGTCGGGAAGCGGATTCTGACCGAACTCAACGTCGCAACATCGAAGGACCATGCAATGCCGATGATCGAGCCGCGCGGCCGTATCGTACCCGTTCTCCTGTCCGGTGGCGCCGGCTCGCGGCTGTGGCCGCTTTCGCGCGAAACCTATCCCAAGCAACTGCTCTCGCTACTCGGCGAGAACACCCTGCTGCAGCAAACGGCGCTACGGGTCGACGACCGCTCGCTGTTTACCGACCCGATGGTGATTGCAAATGCCGAGCATCGTTTTGCGATCGGCGAGCAGTTGCGCGCGGTCGGCGTCGACCGTCCGACCATCGTGCTCGAGCCGTTCGGAAGAAACACTGCTCCCGCGGTTGCGGTTGCAGCCCTGCTCGCCAGCGAAGCCGATCCCGACGCCGTGATACTGGCGATGCCGGTCGACCACTGGGTGCGGGATCACGTTGCGTTTCGCGCCGCCATATCGACGGGCATCACGGCCGCGCGCTGCGGCCGATTCGTCCTGTTCGGCGTGCGGCCTTCGTCGGCAGCAACCGGATTCGGCTATATCCGGATGGGCGATGAGCTGGAAGCCGCTTCTCCGATTCGTAATGTCGCCAGCTTCGTCGAGAAGCCGGATCTGGTGACGGTCGAGCGCCTGCTGGCCTGCGACGAGCATGTCTGGAACAGCGGGATATTTCTGCTGCCCGCGCGTCAGTTCATCGACGAATTGGCGCACCGGGCGCCCGAGATCCTGGCCGCCTGTCGCAAGGCGCTGACGGGCGCAACCCGCGACCTTGATTTTCTCCGGCTCGATGAGCGCGCTTTCGAGGCCTGTCCGAGCATCTCGATGGACTACGCGATCATGGAGAAGACCGACAATGCGGTGGTGGTTCCCGCCACGTTCGACTGGAGCGATGTCGGAAGCTGGTCGGCGCTGTGGTCGATGGCGGAGAAGGATTCGTCGGGTAATGTCGTGATTGGCGATGCGGTGGTGGAAGATGCTTCGGGTTGCTACGTGCGGGGCGACGGGCAACTGGTCGCGGCGCTCGGCGTCGAGGATCTCGTCATCGCCACGTCGCCGGACGTCGTGCTGGTGACCAGCCGGAAACGCGACCAGGACGTCGGAAAACTGGTCGAGCGCCTGAAAGCAAACGGCCATCGCTCGGCGACCCAGACCCACAGCGTCCATCGCCCCTGGGGATACTATCAATCGATCCATGCCGGGGAGCGGTTTCAGGTCAAGCGCATCACCGTCAATCCCGGCGCCAAGCTGTCGCTGCAGAAACATTATCATCGCGCCGAGCATTGGGTCGTGGTGAACGGCACCGCAATCGTTACGCGCGACGACGAGGAAATCCTGCTGCGCGAGAACGAGTCGATCTTCGTCCCTTTGGGATGCATGCATCGTCTGGAGAATCCCGGAAAGGTTCCCCTCAACCTGATCGAGGTCCAGTCGGGCGCCTATCTCGGGGAGGACGACATCGTCCGCGTGCAGGATATCTATGACCGCGTTTGAGGTGTGGTGGGGTGGGAGGCAGCATCCGCATCGAGGGCGAGGCACGTCGCAACGAGGCGTGCGCGCGCGACACGAAGGGAGGCAGCGATGAACACAAAACAACACGTCAAGGAGCTGGTGAAGGATGCGTTTCCCTCGATATGGCTGCAATGGCACTTCATGAAGCGCCCCAAATCAGCGGAGCGGGAACTGTCCTATCTCGACAAGGTCATTCCCGACGACGCGGTGACGGTCGACGTCGGCGCAAACTGCGGCCTCTACACGCGGCGGCTGGCGCGGCTTTCCCGCCAGGTCCACGCCTTCGAGCCTTCGCAGCAGATGGCGAGGTTGCTGCGCCGAACCTCGGCGCGCAATGTGAGCGTTCACGAGATCGCGCTGTCGGATCATGACGGCGATGCCGAGCTGTTCATCCCGCAAGGCGAAGATGGTTTGGTGTACGGCCTTGCCTCGCTGGAGGCGCGAGCCGACTCATCGGCGAAGGTCGTTTCCGCTCATGTGCCGATCGCGCGGCTCGACGCTGTGATCGACCAGGACGTGGCGTTCGTGAAGATCGACGTCGAAGGCCACGAGTTGAATGTGCTGAACGGCGCCGTCGAGCTTCTGGAGCGCTGCCAGCCGGTATTCCTGGTCGAGGCGGAGGACCGGCATCGCACCGAGGCGACCCGCTTGGTGTTCGAATTCTTTCGGAACAAATCCTATCGGGGGTTCTTCCTGAAGGACAACGACGTGATTGGAGTGGAACAGTTCGATTCCCGAAGGCTTCAGGATGCAGATGCGCTGCGGCCAGACGGCGGCCGCAAGAACGGACAGTTCTACGTCAACAACTTCTTCTTCTTTCCCCGGCATCTCGACGGTGAATCGATATTGAGCAGCTAGCGCGTCGTTTCACCGCCTCTCTGCCGGCGCGACCTTTGGGCCGCGCGGCTATTCAGACAGGAACCGTAATGCATATAGCGATGATTGGCGCCGGCTATGTTGGGCTGGTGTCAGGGGCGTGCTTTTCCGATTTTGGCCATCAGGTCGTCTGTATCGACAGCAATGCGGAGAAGGTTGCGAGCCTCAACAACGGGGAGATGCCGATCCACGAACCCGGACTGGCCGAACTGGTGGCGCGAAACGTTGGCCAAGGCCGCCTTTCATTTTCGAGCGATCTGAAATCGGCCGTTAGCGGTGCGGAAGTGGTGTTCATCGCGGTCGGCACGCCGTCGCGCCGCGGCGACGGCCATGCCGATCTTTCCTATGTCTATGCGGCAGCGCGCGAGATCGCCGGCGTGCTTCCCGACCGGGCGGTGGTGGTCACCAAGTCGACAGTCCCGGTCGGGACCGGCGACGAGGTCGAGCGCATCATCCGCGAAGAAAATCCCGACGCCAAAGTTGCCATCGTTTCCAATCCCGAATTCCTGCGCGAAGGGGCGGCGATCCGCGACTTCAAGCATCCCGACCGGATCGTGATCGGAACGGACGATGCACGCGCCCGCAGCGTGATGGCCGAGGTGTACCGGCCGCTTCATCTCAACGCTTCCCCAATCCTCTATACCGATCGCCGCACCGCCGAATTGACGAAATACGCCGCCAACTCCTTTCTCGCCACCAAGATCGCCTTCATCAACGAGATCGCCGATCTCGCCGAAAAGGTCGGCGCCAATGTGCAGGAAGTCGCGCGCGGGATCGGCCTCGACAACCGGATCGGCCAGAAATTCCTGCATGCGGGGCCGGGCTTTGGCGGCTCCTGCTTTCCAAAGGATGCGATGGCGCTGATCAAGACCGGTCAGGACAATGAATCGCCGGTACGCATCGTCGAGACGGTGGTCGCCGTCAACGACCAGCGCAAGCGGGCGATGGCACGCAAGGTCGCGAATGCGTTCGGCGGCAACATCCGGGGCAAATCCATTGCGGTGCTCGGCGTAACGTTCAAGCCGGATACCGACGACATGCGCGACGCGCCATCCATTCCGCTGATCACCGCGCTGCAGGACATGGGGGCCGAGGTGCGCGTTTTCGATCCCGTCGGCATGGAGCAGGCGAAGAAGGTGTTCGAGAACGTTACCTTCTGCGACAGCGCCTATCGTTGCGCGAAAGGATGCCACGCGCTCGTCATCGTCACTGAATGGGAGCAGTTCCGGGCGCTGGATCTCAAGGAATTGTCCACCATCATGGCCTGTCCCGTGATTGTCGATCTGCGCAACATCTACTCTCCGGAGGAGGTGAGGCGGAACGGCTTTCTTTACTGCGGCGTGGGGCGACCGAAATCGGTGGCGTACTGACAAGCATGAGCCGTCATGACATCGGCTGGTGGAGGATGCACGCATGATGCCGGATCAGGCAATTCTGGTAACGGGAGCCGCGGGCTTCATCGGATTTCACGTGGCGCAACGGTTGCTGCAGTCGGGCCATCGCGTGGTCGGGCTCGACAACCTCAATTCATACTACGATCCGCAACTGAAGGCGGCCCGGCTCGCGATCCTGCGCAACGATCCGCGTTTTCAGTTTGAAGAGCTGGACGTGGCGGATCGCGTCGCGATACCGGCGCTGTTCGCGCGCCATCGGTTTCCCGTCGTCATTCATCTGGCCGCGCAAGCAGGCGTGCGCTACTCGCTGCAGGATCCGCACGCTTATGTCGACGCCAATCTGGTCGGCTTCACCAATGTCCTGGAGGGATGCCGGCACCATGGCTGCCGCCATTTGTTGTTCGCATCCTCGTCGTCTGTGTACGGGGCAAACAGGAAGTTGCCCTTCTCGGTGCATGACAATGTCGATCATCCGATCAGCCTTTATGCCGCGAGCAAGAAGGCCAATGAATTGATGGCTCATTCGTACAGCCATCTTTACGGAATCCCGTGCACAGGCTTGCGCTTCTTCACGGTGTACGGCCCGTGGTATCGGCCCGATATGGCGCTGTTCGTGTTTGCGGACGCAATCGTCCGCGGCGATCCGGTCAAGCTGTTCAATGGCGGCCGGATGCTTCGCGACTTCACCTATATCGACGACGTGACAGAGGCTCTGGTCCGCCTGATCGATCGCGCGCCGCAGGTCGGGCAGCCCGGGCCCGGGCTGGACGGAATTCAGGACCCGGGATCGAGCATCGCCCCTTGGCGCATCTACAATGTCGGAAACAACAAGCCGCAGGAATTGATGCTCGTACTCGACATTCTCGAGCGGGAGCTGGGCCGCAAGGCCAACAAGGAACTGCTGCCGATGCAGCCGGGCGACGTGCCAACCACCTATGCCGATGTCGATGACCTCGTGCGCGACGTCGGCTTTCGCCCGGCAACCCCGATCGAGGACGGCATCCAGAAGTTCGCGGCCTGGTATCGCAGCTATTACGAAGCAAACCGGGCGATGGCCGCATCCTAGAACCGGTACGCCTGCCTAGAACCGAACCGGCACGCTTGCGCGAAAATCCCGCGGCGTGGTGCCATGTTTGTTCTTGAACGCGCGTGCAGCGTGAGCGGCATCGGCAAACCCGCACTGATGCGCCAATCTCGCGATCGAAATGTTGGCCAGCGAAGCCTGCCGCAGCAGGTTGCGCAGCATTTCGACCCGCAGATGAAGGACATGCCGTTCGAACGTGGTCTCGCGGTCGGCGAAGATGCGATGAAAGGTCCGCTCCGAGATGCCGAACTCGGCGGCGAGCGCCGGCACTGGCCGGACGGCGACGATATTGGCCCTCAGATAGGTGTCGATCAGGCGGAACAGGTTGGGACGGGTGAGTTGATGGCCAGCGCCTGCGGCAAGACGCAGCAGAGCCGACAGGAAGGCAACGACATCTGGCTCATCTTGTCGTCCTGGCGGATCGGGCAAGGAAATCGCGTTGCGAACCATCGCTGCGATCGAACGCGCAACAGTCCCGGATAGCGGTACAGGCTTGGCGCATAATCGCTCCGCGCCGGGAACGGACCGCAACAGCGGCGCGGCGGGGACCGTTGCGATCAGCAGCTCCGCGCACTGTTCGGGGCCGAACAGCCGATCCTCGAACGGACGCCGCGCGTCATAGAGCACGCCATATCCCGGATCGATCGTGCCCTCGTTGCCGGCTTGCACCATCGCGCTGCGCCCGCGCCGCTGGAAGTCGAACATGAATTCGTCCGAGCCGGCCCGACTCACCAGCCTGGCATCGCGGGTGTAGCATTGCGGGCTGCTGTCGAAGCGCACGAGCTTGGCATCGCCGATCTCGACGAACTCGAAGTGGCCGCTGACGACGGTGGAGCCGAGCGGCTTGGTCTCGATATTGGCAAAAGACCGGCAGATCGCCTCGGTCCAGAAGGCCTGACGCTCCGTCGGACGGATCGGGTCGGTGGAGACGCTGATCGGCATCGCGTGACGACATCCGGTTGATGAACCCCCAGCGTCGCGCAGGATTGGTGGCTCTGGCAAGGGCGAACCAGCGCCGGACGTGGCAGGTTCATTCAAGACACGCCGTCTCGGACCGCCGTAACCTGCAACCAGTCCATGGGAATTCGGTCCGATATGATACCTACAAAGCCATCTGTCGGCACAGATGCCGATCATCCGCTCGACCCGCTCAGCGAGGCCGAAGTCGCGCTGGCGTCCGAAATACTGAGGAAAGAAAAGAGACTCGGCCCGCACGCGCGATTTACGCATGTGCAGCTCGAAGAGCCGGCCAAGTCCGACGTCCTCGGCTGGGAGCCGGGCGTTGGGCTGCCACGGCGGGCCGCCGCCACCCTGTTCGACAGCAAGACCGGCGCGACGCATGTCGCCACCGTAGACCTTGAATCAGAGTCCGTGACGGCGTGGCGCGAATATTCGACCAAGGCACATCCTTACGGCCAGCCGCCGATCACCATCGAGGAAGTGTTCAAGGTCGGCGACATCGTCAAGGCCGACGCGGACTGGCGGCGCGCGATGAAGCGGCGCGGCCTCGATGACAAGGACATCGAGCTGGTTCAAGTCGATCCGTTCTCGGCCGGCTATTTCGACCGCGAGGTGGAGAAGGGCCGCAGGCTGGTCAGCGCCGTGTCCTATTGGCGCAGAGATCTCAAGGACAATGGTTACGCGCACCCGATCGAGGGCGTGGTCGCGCTGGTCGACCTGATCGAGAACAGGATCGTCCATCTGGTCGACGAGCCCGACATCATTCCGATCCCGAGAAAATCACGCAACTACGACCGGGCGTCGATCCCGCAAACGCGCAAGGACGTCAAGCCGCTCGACATCGTGCAGAAGGACGGCCCGAGCTTCACGGTCGAGGGCTGGAAGGTCAGTTGGCAGAACTGGTCGTTCCGCGTCGGCTGGACCGCGCGCGAGGGCCTCGTGCTGCACCAGATATCGTTCCGCGACGGTGCGCGCGAACGGCCGATCATCTACCGCGCCAGCGTCACCGACATGATCGTGCCCTATGCCGATCCGACCGCGAACCATTTCTGGAAATGCGCCTTCGATGCCGGCGAGTATGGGCTGGGCAAGCTCGCCAACGCGCTCAAACTCGGCTGCGATTGCCTCGGCCATATCAATTATTTCGACGTGCCGGTCGCCGACGACTACGGCAAGCCCGGCATCATGAAGAACGCGATCTGCCTGCATGAGGAGGATTACGGGATCCTCTGGAAGCATTACGAGTTCCGCAACGAGACGTTTGAGGTGCGGCGGTCGCGCCGCCTCGTCATCTCTTTCTTCACCACAGTCGGAAACTACGACTACGGCTTCTTCTGGTATTTTTATCAGGACGGCACGATCCAGCTCGAAGTCAAACTGACCGGCATCATCCAGACCGCGGCGATCGCCGCAGGCAAGGACTACCCGTGGGGCGGCATGGTCGCCGAGTATCTCGGCGGCCCAACCCATCAGCACTTCTTCAATGCCCGCCTGCACATGATGCTCGACGGCGAAGGCAACACCGTCACCGAGCACGAGTTCCGCCCGCGGCCGTGGGGTACGGACAACCCATACGGCAACGTGTTCGATGTCACGGCCCGAACGCTCTCGCGCGAGCGCGACGCGGCCCGAGAAGCCGACGGGCGGACCGGGCGGTACTGGAAGATCAGCAACCCCAACAAAACGAATAGCGTCGGCGGTCCGACATCGTACAAGCTGATAGCGCACAGTGCGCCCGCGATGCTGGCGCAAGAGGGCTGTTACATGACCTCGCGCGGCGGATTTGCAACCAAGCACGTCTGGGTGACGCGCTATGCGCCCGACGAGCGATACGCGAGCGGCGAGTTTCCGAACCAGCATGCCGGCGGCGACGGTCTGCCGAAATATATCGCCCAGAACCGCACCATCGAAAACCAGGATATCGTGGTCTGGCACAGTTTTGGGGCGACGCATGTCTGCAGGCCCGAGGATTTTCCGGTGATGCCGGTCGAATATGTCGGCTTCACGCTAAAGCCGAACGGCTTTTTTGCCGAGAATCCGGCGATGGACCTGCCGCCCGACCGGAACGCTGCGAGCCGGGACAACCGCGACAAGGGTTCATGCTGCGGCTGACGTCCGCGGGTTCGCTCTTTCTTTTCATCAAGCAAGGAGACTGACCATGAATCGCAGGTACATGATCAGGCGAATTCGCGCCTGACGGCTCGGCATATTCCAGGGGCTTGAATTGGACATTCGTACCGGCCGACCGGTGACGCTTGCGTCGAACGGCATGGTGACGTCGCCGCATTCGCTGGCATCCATGGCCGGCATCGACGTGCTCCGCGCCGGCGGCTCCGCCATCGATGCCGCGATTGCGACGAGCGCGGTGCTCGCCGTCGTCTATCCGCACATGACGGGTCTCGGCGGCGACGCGTTCTGGCTCATTCACGACGGCGCCAGCGGCGCGATCCGCTACCTCAATGGCGGCGGCAAGGCGGCAGCCACTGCCACGCTTTCGTCGATCGAGCAGCGAGGGTTGAAGGAAATCCCGCTGCGGGGAATCGTGCCGGCGACGCTCACGGTGCCGGGCGCCGTGGCGAGCTGGATTGAGGCGCACAATCTCCATGGCCGATTGCCTCTGCAGCGCGTGCTCGAGAGCGCCATCGGCTATGCGCGCGATGGCTTCCCGGTCACCGGCCGCCTTGCCAGCTTCATCGAGATGATGCGCGATGATCTGGTTGGGGATCGCGAGGCCGCCGCGTTGTTCTTTCCGCAAGGCACGGCAGCGCGGCCAAGCGCAAAGCTCACCAATGCAAACCTTGCCCGCACGCTTCAATCGATCGCGGATCGCGGATGGTCGGGCTTTTATCAAGGGGAGGTCGCGGCTGAAATGGCGCGCTTTTCGGAAGAGAAAGGCGGGCTGTTTCGGCTGGCCGATTTCGGCCGGCAAAAGGCGATCTGGGGCGAGCCGCTTGCTGGCCGCTACCGCGACGTCACCGTCTTCAACACGCCGCCGCCGACGCAGGGCTTTACCGTGCTCGAGATGCTCAACCTCCTCGAGCCGCACGAACTGCATCGAAAGGATTTTCTCGGGCCCGACCATGTGCATCTCATGGTACAGGCCAAGCAGATTGCCTATCACGACCGCGATCAGATGCTCGCCGATCCCTCCTTTGTCGAGGTGCCGGTCGAGCGGCTGATATCGAAGGAATACGCGCACCTGCGCGGCCGGCTGATCGACGGGAGGTCGGCATTGAAATGGGACATGGTCCCATCCTTCGGCAGCCTTGCCGGCGACACAGTCTATGTCGCCGTTGTCGATCGTGACGGCAACGCGGCGTCGCTGATTCAAAGCCTGTATGGCGCGTTCGGCGCCTGCGTGGTCGCGGGAAACACCGGCGTCATCCTGCAAAATCGCGGCGCGTATTTCACGCTGGACCGCAATCATCCCAATCGCCTCGAGCCCGGCAAGATCCCGCTGCATACGCTGATCGCCTCGATGGCCAAACGCGACGGCAAGCTCTGGAGCGTGCTCGGCTGCATGGGCGCGGATGGCCAGCCGCAAATTCAGCTCCAGCTTTATTCCGCCATGATCGATTTCGGACTCGATATCCAGGAAGCGATCGAGATGCCGCGATTTCTCTCCGGCCGCTTCGCGCTCGGCGAGGCGCGCGACACGCTGCATATCGAAGGGCGGTTCCCTATAGATACGATCGATGCGCTCGCACAGCGCGGCCACACCATCAACCGCTGGGACGCCTGGAACGAAATGGCCGGCCATGCGCATGGCATCACGATCGACCGGCGGAACGGCGTGCTGAGCGGCGGTTCGGACCCGCGCAGCGACGGGGCGGCGATCGGTTACTAAATGTTGATCCGCGCTTCGCATTGGCTGGCCCTGCCGTTATGCGTTACCACTCCTTCCGACAGGAGTGATGCCGATGCCGCTATGGACCTGCGAACAATGTGGCGCCCAGTTTCCCGAAAGTGCCGACCCACCGGCCGCGTGTCCGGTCTGCGAGGACGAACGGCAATTTGTGAACTGGAAGGGACAGGCGTGGCTCACGCGCGAGGAATTGGCGCAACATCACACGCTCGTCTGGCGTGATGATCTCGGCATTCCCGGTATCGGACTCAAGCCGAGTTTTGCGATCGGACAGCGCGCGCTACTCGTGCGCGAGGCGGATGGCTGCGTGATGTGGGATTGCGTGCCGTTAGCCACGCCCGAGGCGATCGACTACGTCCGCTCGCTCGGTGGCCTGAAGGCGATTGCCGTCTCACACCCGCACTACTATGGCGCGGTCGCCGACTGGAGCGAGGCGTTCGGCGGCGTGCCGGTCTACCTGCACGGCGACGACCGCGCTTTCGTCACGCGGCCGCACCGGACAATCGTGCCATGGACCGGCGACAGCCTCCGGCTCTCGGACGATATCCTGCTGGTACGAACCGGCGGACATTTTGCAGGTGCCACGGTCCTGCATTGGCGCGCTGGCGCGGAGGGCCGTGGTGCGCTGCTCACCGGTGATGTCGCCATGGTGGCGATGGATCGCCGCTCCCTCAGCTTCATGCACAGCTATCCGAATTATATCCCGCTCAATGCCGCAGCCGTGCGCCGGATCGCACGCGCGGTCGAGCCGCTGACGTTCGACCGCATCTATGGCGCATGGTGGGGCCGCAACATCGAAGGCAATGCAAAGGCGGCGTTCGAAATGTCCGTTCAGCGATACATCGCAGCGATCTCTGGCTGAGACAGTCCCGTGTCCCGGACGCGGTGCGGCGCAGAGCGCTGCACCGCAGAGCCGGGACCCGCCGCAGCACGTAGACCTCGGATCAGAAGCGCACCACGCCGCAAGCGCGGCGCGCTGCGCTGCATCCGGGGAACGCCGCGGCTAGCGGTTACCCGCGCCAACCGCGGACACACCGCGGGGCATCGGCGCCTCGCGTTGCGCCGGCTGCAACGGGATGGCGCTCTTCGGCTCGCTGAGCCAGCCGGTGAGGCGCGACATCAGGCCGGCCTGCTCCACCGTCCGCGGCTCCTGCACGAAGGGATCGGTGTAGCATCGGGCGCCCGCGGCCTTTGCAATTCGCGCTACCGCATCGGTCATCGCCGGCGCGCCCGCGGTGTAGACCACGTCATCCGGCGTGAGTTTTGGCAAATGATCGGTCGGCCGACCGCTGCGAACGGCGTGCGAGATATTTTGCGGCTCCGATACCATCGGAATCAGCGTGACGTTGGGAAACAGCGCCAGCCGGCACAGCGCCGCATGCATGTAGAGCGAACGGATGCTCCGGGCCGCCACCACGAAGACCATTTCGCGCTGCGGCTGCTCCATGATCGCGGCGACCGCGACCGACCACATCGGGGCGAAACCGGTGCCGCTGGCGACGAGAACGATGCGCCCGGCATGGCCTTGCCTGAAGAAGGCGCGGCCGTACGGCCCCGTCAGCTTGACGCGATGTCCGGCGCGGATCTCGTGTCCGAGCGCCGAGGATACCAGACCGTCCGCGACCTTTCGGATATGAAAGTGCAGGATGCGATCGTGGGGCCGGCCTTCCAGCGGATAGGTCGGGCTGTAGGACCTTGCCGGGAATCCCTGAAACTGCAGCTTGCAGTACTGGCCGGGAAGATAGTCGAGCGGCTTCGGCAGCTCGATGTCGACCCCCGCCACGTCGGGCGCGAGTTGAACGGTCTGCGCCACTTCCGCCGACAGTGCCACCGGCTCGGGAGCCGCCTCGATCGCGATTTCAAGATCGGAGACGATTCTGGCCTGGCAGGCATGGATCATGTCGTCGCCCCGGCTATGGCCGCCGAATACCTGGCCGTCCACGAGCCGCACGCGGCAGGCGCCGCAAATTCCGGAACGGCAATCATGCGGAAGATCGACCCCGTTCATCAACGCCCAGTCGAGCAGAAGCTCGCCGCGATTGGCCAAATACGGCTCGTTGTTAACAGTGACTTTGCAAATCCTTGACATTTATTCCACCTCGATACGAATAGGACGGACGTGCCGTGTATGTCTGATCTGGCTGTGGTCGAAAGCGGCGACCCGCATGAAGATGCCGGTCTTGATCGGCACGTCGAACTGGCTTGTGGTGTCGAGCCGACGCTTCACCTCGAGCGCCCAGTGGCCGGAAGCCCAGCGGGCTGCGCTTCTGATGTCGGCGCGGTCGCCTGAAAATTCGCCGCCCAGGATGACGCCCGGGATCACGGTCCCCGTCGGGATGCGGGCGTCGACGTTGGTCGAATACGGCACGGAATCCTGCTCGGTCATGAACCATCGCGCGCCGTCGCTTTCGCCGTGATTGGGATCGAGGTCGATATCCCCCATCGCGTTCGTCGTGTCGGCGACGACTTTGGGCAGGCGCAGCGGAGCGATCAGCCGGCTGCGGCGTGGACCGCCTGACGTGTCGGCCTCGACGGTGAAATTGTCCCGGTAGTTTGCCGTGCCCGGGTCGGGCGCGAAGCCGCCCTTGTACGGAACGACGTTTGCCGCCTGCATCGGGGTCGGGTCGAGCGGCGGCCCGAAATGCGTATCGTCCATCCATCCGGTCGCGCCGCTCGTGGCCTTCCACTGCCAGACATCGGCATAGCCGGATGCCGTGTAATGCAGTCCGCGGCCGCTCATAGTGGCAGGCGCGCCGGCGACCGGCTGCGGCCCGGGATGAAAGGTTCGCCCGCCCGCCAGCGTGACATCCGACGTGGTCAGCAGCACCGAAAACTTGTCTTCGTTGTACTGATGCTCGTCGCCAAGCTGAAAGCCGGAATGAAGCAGGTGCCATCCATCGGCCTGCTTGACGAGCGGCAGGTGTTTTAGCGAGCGCGTCGAATCTTCCCAGGTGAAGAGGAAATAGGCATAGGTGCCGTCATGCACCGCGCGAATTTCGATTCGGGTCTCGCCCTTGCCGTCGAAATTTCCGCCTTCTCCGGTCAATAGCGAGAACGGCCTGACGCCGCGCCAGGCCCGATCGGACGTGTCGCCGTCGAGGGCCGGCGCGTCGGCGGGATTGATGCGGCGAATCTGAACACCGTCCACCGCCAGCCGATCGGTAGCCACGAGGAGCGAAGCGCCAGTGATCGCAGCGGCGGCCGCCACGAGGAACGGATTGGCCTGCAGCGTCGGGTTTCGCGATCTCGAAGGCCCGGCATGGGATCGTGGCGCCGGATCCGGCTCACGCGTCCGATCGCGCCGCGCCTCTGCGCCGGGCTGCAGTGGATGCGATGCAACCTCAGGCGGTGGGTCTTCGGGTTCCGGCGCCCGCGCCGATCGCTCGGCCAGCAGTCCCAAGAGCTCGACGGCATCGAGCCGCGGCGGCGGCGCCGGCAGCGGAGCGGGACGAAAAATACGCAGCAGTTGCGAGATGCCGCCGCTTTTGTATTGGGTCAGGACATGAAGGGCGACAAAGGCGAGGATCACCCAGGTCCCCACCCAATGCAGCATCGCCACGTCGTAGCCGGAGTAGAAGCCGAAATAGAGCGCGCCGCCGCTGACCAGCAAACCGAACATCGTGACGAAGAAAATCCAGTACATCAGGGCAATCACGGCGCTCAATCTGGCCTGTCCGCGGCCGAACAAGCCGCGCAGGCGAACCTTGTCGAGCTGGACGCGGCGTCCGAGGCCGGAGCGGAGCATGTAGACGACGTAGCCGATCGCCACGGCGACCAGGACGACGGCCGCCTGCATATGGGCGATCCATACGCTGTCGCGCGGCAGCACGGCGTCGAACCAGTTGATCCAGGTCCGGTCGGGCGTTTCCGTCGCAATGCGTAAGCCGGTGACGAGCGCAACGACGAATGCGGCCACGAACGTCCAGTGTAGAATGATGGTCCCATAGTCCGTCTTACGCTGCCTCACACATACGCCCCGCTACTTCACTTACCGGACAGCAACTGTTGGCGCCGATCCCGCCAACCGCCGATGTCGCTGCCGTACTAGTGATGGTCCTCAAAGCCGTCGGTGAGGCCATCGTCCAAGATCGTTCTTTGCGGGCACTGGCCGGTGAAGAGCTCTTTTGCGCCCGCCGCGTGAGCCGGATCGGCGAACGCGCTTCTTGTTTGATGTATCGGCCTCCAGCGTCCCCGACGTGTCGGGGGCGCCGGAGGTCGCGCCGCGCGCCGCTATCCCCACATATGATGTAAATGATGTGCCAATTCGGGCATGTCCGAATTGGCTTGGTCCGCCCCCCCGATCTCCACGTCGGCAGCCGCAAACATCACCGGCTCGCCGCTGATGGCGGGAGCTGCGACTTGTTGCACGTCCGATGTGGCTACCGCGGCCAGCGCCGGCGGCGTTTCGGCGACCGGCGTCTCCACGACCGGCGTCCCCAGTACCTCGGCGACCGTCAAGCCGTCCGGATTGTAGGTGCCGCCGGTAACAGGGGTATTGTTGCCGCCGACATCGGCCGCATTGCCGTGCATCTGGTCCGCGGCAGCGACGACCAGCGTCGCGTTGCCGGTCTGCAATCCCTTGATCATTGCGGCAATCTCGGCGCCGAGGATGCCGCCCAGGTCCGCGTCGAAATCGGTGACGCTCTTCTCGAATGCCCTGAGATCGCCGATCAGCGCGGCGATCGCCTCGCTGTCTTGGCTTCCCACGATGTCGACGGCTTGCTTTCCAAGCGAATTGGACCGCGCAATGAAATTGGCCACGAACGCCGTCTGCACATCATTGTCGAGATATTTCGGAGCCGGCGAGGTGTCATCCGGAAGCGGCGTAAGGCCGCCGATGCCGTCTTGCGTTGCCATATCAGCCAGATTGGCATCGCTCTGGATGATGTCGATGATGTCGAGGATGTTGTCGGCGCTGGCCTGTGCCGCATTGGGGCTTATCCCGGGGTCGTTGATGTAGACGAGCTCGAGTTGGAGTTGCTGCACGATCTCATCGGCATGGACGCCAGTCAGGCCGTCGAACAGCTCCGGGTTGGCGGTCATCAGCGCCTGCATGTCCGATATCACGGCGTTGATATCATCGGTGATCTGCGCCCGGTTACCGTCATTGACCCCGCCAAGGATCTGACTGGCCACGTCCTCGAAGATCGCGCCGATCTCCGCGAGATTGTGAGGCGCCGTGGCGGCGGGGGCAGTGGGCAGCGGCGCGGGCGGCGCCGGATTAGCCAGCACGGGATCGGTACTGACGGCATTGATGACGCTGAGTTGGCTGACGCGAAGCGCTTGTTCTGCGCCGGCGGCGTTGCCGAACGAGCCTGCCGCGCTCACCGAGGCGTTGGCCGCCGAAATGGCGCTGGTGATGTCGGACAGGATCGCCTGAACATGGCCGAGCGCGGCGCCGGAAAACTGGCCTGTATTGAGCTCGGCCAGCAGATTGTTCTGCACCGCGGTGAGATCGTTGGTGTAGCTTGCGATGCTGCCGGCTGGTTGGGTGCCGTTGCCGAGCGCGCTTTGCTGCGAGACATCCACTGGCGCCCGAGCCATGCCGTTGAAGGTTGAGCCGAGGTCGGAAAAATTCGAACCGACAGGCCGTGACGTCGTTTGGCTGGCCGGCGGCGTTTCATCGGGCGGTGTCGTGGACGGGGAAGCCGGAGCGACTGGCGGGCTGGCGACTTCATCGATCGGGAGATCGAGATCAGCGTCGGGCTGATCCCCGTGAGCCAAGCGAGCCATTGTTCGTCCCCTGCTGTCCAGTCGAATCCATTGACGCATAGGCGCGGCCATCCGCCAGGGGGCGGGATGTCGCGCATGGTGAAAGATCATTTAGCTTGATGGCGTCATTCGGCCGACACAGCGACCAATGAGCGCCGAAGCAAGGTGATAGACGGACAAATCCATGACGCACGCCGTGCGGGAAAACGGCGAATGAAGCGCGCGCGACAAGGGCATCGCAGCCCTTGTCTGACGCGCCGTGTCTTCGGTGCCGGCATCCTAGCCGGAGGTGTGCACGCCGTTTCGGCAACCGCCGAGCGTTTGCCACCGTTCTACCCACGAGCGAACTTGAACAATCGGCATTCGTCGCATTGTTGCCGAAAAATGGTCCGCATCGCGCGTCAAGGAGACCTGCAGGGAGACCCGATGGGGCGGGTCGTAGGGCAGTTCAATGAGTATCGCTCAGGGGCAGACGCAGGACCGGGCGCGGGCAGTGCCCCGCGCGGTCTCGAGCCTGCGTTCGACGCTGGCCGCCGACGATCCTGTCACGAATGCGCTGCGCGCCAGTGCGCGCCGCATGATCGGCGTCGCCGTATTCAGCGGCGTCATCAACATCCTGATGCTGTCGGGCCCACTCTATATGTTGCAGGTGTACGATCGGGTGATTCCGAGCCGTAACCTCGCGACCCTGTTCGGCCTGTCCCTGATGGTGCTGTTCGCCTATCTGGTGCAGGGATATTTCGACGCGATGCGGTCGCGGATGCTGTGCCGGGTCGCAACGCTGTTCGATGCCGGCCTGCAAGGCTCGATCCATTCGGCGCTCGCCACCTTGCCGCTGCGCGGCGTCAAGCCGGTCCTGATGCAGCAGCCGCTGCGCGACCTCGACCAGGTGCGCACCTTCATGTCGGGCATGGGCCCGACGGCATTCCTGGACATGCCGTGGATCCCGGTCTTTCTGATCGGGCTGTTTCTGTTTCACCCCGCCATCGGCTTCACGGCGCTGCTGGGTACTGCGGCGATCATTGCGATGACCTTGCTGACCGAGCGGATCTCGCGCAATTCAGCCAAGGCGGCGATGGACATGAACGCGCAGCGCCAGGTGCTGGCGGATGCGACGCAGCGCAACGCGGAAATCGTCCGCGCGCTCGGCATGACGGACCGGTTGACGGCGCGCTGGTCGCAGGCCAACGAGCGCTACCTGCAGGAAAACATCCGCGCCACCGACGTCTATGCCAATCTCGGTTCGGCCGCGAAGGTGCTGCGCTACATTCTGCAATCGGGAATGCTCGGTATCGGCGCCTATCTCGTCGTGGTCGACAAGGCGTCGGGTGGCGTCATGATCGCGTCGTCGATCCTGATGGGGCGCGCGCTCGCACCGGTTGAAATCGCGCTCGGCACCTGGAAGCAACTGGCCGCCGCCCGCCAGGGCCTCGCCCGTCTGCGCGACATCTGCAAGGCGACCGCGCAGCCTCCGGCGCCGCCGGTCATGCTGCCGCGTCCGTGCCGCGAATTGTCCGTGCAAAACCTCGCGGTGGCAGCGCCCGGTTTCGACATGCCGATCGTGTCTGGCGTGACGTTTTCGCTCAAGGCCGGCGCGGGGCTGGCGCTGCTGGGCGCCAGCGCGTCGGGCAAGACCTCGCTTTCCAAAGCGCTGGTTGGAATCTGGCCAGCGCATCGCGGCGCAGTGCGGCTTGACGGCGCCTCCCTCGATCAATGGCGCAACGAGGATCTCGGCCGGCACGTCGGCTACCTGCCGCAGGATGTCGGCTTGTTTGACGGCACGGTAGCGGAGAACATCTGCCGTTTCGACGAACACGCAAGTTCCGACGCCATCCTCAAGGCCGCCCAGATCGCCGGCGTTCATGACATCATCCTGCGCCTGCCGGAAGGTTATGCGACGCGAATAGGGGCGGGCGGCATCTCGCTGTCCGCGGGACAGAAGCAGCGCGTTGGCCTGGCGCGGGCGGTATTCGGCGATCCGTTTCTGATCGTTCTCGACGAGCCCAACGCCAATCTGGATGCCGACGGTGAGAACGCCTTGACCCGCGCCATCGCAATCATGCGCCAGAACAAATCCGTCGTCGTCGTCATCTCGCACCGCCCAAGCGCGCTTTCCGCGCTTGATATGACGATGGTGCTCTATGAGGGCAAGGCGATCGCGTTCGGCCCGAGCGAAGAGGTGTTCGCGCGCGTTCGCAACGCCAACGGCAAGGGCGCGCCGTCGCAGCCCGCGCCGCAGGCCAAGGCAGAGCAGCGCGCATCACTTGCCGAGAGTGTTTCGTCATGAAGAATTTTGATCACGTCCATGCCGACGAAAGAGTGGTGCGGAGCCGGTTCGAAGGAACGGATGCCGAGGCCGCTGCGCCGCAAGGCCAGGCGCTGATTCTCGAACTGCAGCGATTGCGGCAGGCATTCGAACAGGACAATCAGCAGCGGCCGCCGCTGCGGCGTCCACCGCGCGACGAACCACGTCCGGGCGCGCGGCGTCCGGCCCGGCCGAAGCGGCGGAAAAAGGGCAAGATGAGTCGCGTGCTCGATGCGTGGCTCGGCCCTTTTGGATCGCAGTCCGACAGCATCGATGCCGAGCCGCCGCCGGCGCGCAGTGGACGCGCGGCGCGTGAGCCGCAGTTTATGCCGCCGCCACGGACGGCCAGCCCCCGCGGCCCGGCGGTCAATTCGGGGCCGAATGAACGGCAGGCGCGCGGCCCGATCATCGCGCCGGACGATCCGTCGCTCATGAACATGCCGAGGTCGAGACCGGAGCTTTTGCAGATCGACGACCGGCGGGAGCCGCCTCGCATCGAGGCTCCCCAATTGGCGCCGCCGAGCCCGGCGGGCGCTGTGGCGCGCGGGCGTTCGGTGACGCGGGTGGTTCGCAACGGCGTGACCGCAGGCGTTGCATTCCTTGCCAATCGCGATACATCGCCGGATGTGGCGGCCGCGCCCGGCGAGAGCATCGTGCTGCGGGCGGCGCGCGCCTACGAGAATGAGTTGCGCACCGGGCTGCGGGTGCTGCTCGTCGTCGGCGGGCTGGCAGGCGGGTGGATGGCGTTCGCGCCCTTGTCGGGCGCCGTCGTGGTGCCGGGTAATCTGGTGGTGCAGTCCAACGTCAAGACCATCCAGCATCCGACCGGCGGTGTGGTCGCACAGATCGCGGTCAATAATGGCATGCGGGTCAACGCCGGCGATCTCTTGCTGCGGCTGGACTCGACGCAGGCGCAGGCCAGCCTTCAGGTCGTGAGCAAGCAGCTCGATGAGGTGCGGGCGAAAATCTCGCGGCTGGTCGCCGAGCGCGACGGTCTGCCCAAACCGGCGATACCGCCCGAACTATCGACCCGGCTGGACGACGGCAACGTCAAGACAGTGCTGGCCTCCGAAGCCTCGCTGTTCAGGGCTCGGGTGACCGCACGCGAGAGCCAAAGGGAGCTGTTGCAGAGCAAGGTGTCGCAGCTTGGCGAAGAGATCATCGGCCTCGAAGCGCAGGTCGCGTCCAAGGCCAAGCAACTGGAGCTGATCACCGGTGAGCTCACGGGAGTGCAGGAGCTCTTCGACAAGCGTCTCGTGCCGATCGCGCGGCTCACGGCCTTGCAGCGCGAGAGTGCCAGAATCGAAGGCGAACGCGGCCAGTTGCTCTCCACGATCGCCGAGACCAAAACCAAGGTCGACGAGGCGAAGCTTCAGATGGTCAGGCTCGACCAGGACGTACGGACGGAAGTCGTCAAGGAGCTCGGCGAGGCGCAAGGCAAGGAAGCCGAACTCAGCGAGCGCTCCGTCGCCGCGCGCGACGTGCTCGAGCGCATCGAGATGCGCGCGCCGACGTCGGGCGTGATCCATCAGCTCAACGCGCACACCATCGGCGGCGTCATTCGCCCCGGCGACACCATCATGGAAGTGGTGCCGGATTCCGACGATCTTCAGATCGAGGCGCGGTTGCAGCCGAACGATATCGATCAGGTGCGCAAGGGCCAGCAGGCTTTCGTTCGCTTCTCGGCCTTCAACCAGCGGGTGACGCCGCAATTGATCGGTCAGGTGTCGTACGTCTCGCCCGACACCACCCGCGACCAGCAGACCGGCACGTCGTATTTCACGGTCCGGATCATGCTGCCGGAAGAGGAGCGCCGGCTGCTCGCCGGGCTGCAGCTCGTCTCGGGCATGCCCGCGGAAGTGTTCATGCAGACCGGCAGCCGGACCATGCTCAGCTATCTGTTCAAGCCGATCCTGGATCAGTTCCAGCGCGCTTTCGTCGAGCGGTAAGGGGGCAAACAGGCTTTTGGCGCGTCGTCGCAAATCTTGCCACCCCAGATGGCATCGTTATATCAGGGCTTCCCGTCCTGCCCTGTTTGCATTGCGAGCCCCGTATGACCACCACCACTGCCCCCGAATCCCAGCCGTTCCAGGCCGAGGTCGCCGAGCTTCTGAACCTGATGGTGCACTCGGTCTATTCGGAGACCGAAATCTTCCTGCGCGAGCTGATCTCGAATGCATCTGACGCCTGCGACAAGCTGCGCTATGAGGCGATATCGGCGCCCGAGCTGATTGCCGACGGCGCGCCGCCCAAGATCCGTATCGCGCCGGACAAGAAGGCCAATACGCTTAGCGTCGTCGACAGCGGCATCGGCATGGACCGGCAGGAGCTGATCGACAATCTCGGCACCATCGCGCGCTCCGGCACAAAGTCGTTTCTTTCGCGCCTCACCGAGGCCAAGGACGGCGCCAATCTGATCGGCCAGTTCGGCGTCGGCTTCTATGCGGCGTTCATGGTCGCCGAGCGCATCGTCGTTACCAGCCGCCGCGCCGGTTCCGATCAGGTCTTCGTCTGGTCGTCCTCCGGCGGCAGCGGATTTGAAATCGCTCAAGCCAGCGACGAAGACGCCACGCGCGTCACCCGCGGCACCGAGATCGTCCTGCACCTGAAGAAAGAGGCATCAAAATATCTCGAGACCTACGAGATCGAACGTGTCGTCCGCGCCTGGTCCGACAACATCCAGTTTCCGATCGAACTGGTGCCGGAGGAGGGCGAGCCGCGCCAGATCAATTCGGCCAGCGCGCTATGGCAGCGGCCAAAATCGGAGCTCAAGCCGGAGGACTACAAGCAGGCCTATCAGCAGGTCGCCGGCGCGTTCGACGAACCGGCGATGACGCTGCATTATCGCGCCGAAGGCCGGCAATCCTATGCGGTGCTGCTGTTTGCGCCGTCGACAAAGCCGTTCGACCTGTTCGACCAGGCGCGCAAGGGCAAGGTCAAGCTCTACGTCCGCCGCGTCTTCATCGCTGACGACGCCGATCTCTTGCCGGCCTATCTGCGCTTCATCCGCGGCGTGATCGACAGCGAAGACCTGCCGCTCAACATCTCGCGCGAGATGCTGCAGAACAATCCGCAACTCGCGCAGATCCGAAAGGCCGTTACCGGCCGCGTGATATCGGAGCTGGAAAGCCTCGGCGAAAAGGAGCCCGAAGCGTTCGCAAAAATCTGGGACGCGTTCGGCCCTGTGATCAAGGAAGGCATCTGGGAGGACTTTGAACCCCGCGAGAAACTGCTCGCATTGTCGCGCTTCACCACGACAAAGGGCGAGGAGCGTTCGCTCAAGCAATATGTCGAGGATCTTAAGCCGAACCAGACCGACATCTATTATCTCACCGGCGAGAGCGTCGAACGGCTGAAGTCGAATCCGAAACTCGAATCCGCAACCGCTCGCGGCATCGAGGTGCTGCTGCTGACCGATCCGGTCGATGCGTTCTGGACCTCCGCGTCGCTCGATTTCGGCGGCAAGCCGCTAAAATCGTTAAGCCAGGGCGATATCGATTTCGGACTGATCCCGCTGTTGGATGAAAAGGCCGATGACAAGAAAGACGAAGGCGGCGCGGATGAAGCCACGACGATCGCGCTGATCAAGGACGCGCTCGGCGAGCGCGTCTCCGACGTGCGCGCCTCGCAGCGGCTGACCTCGAGCGCGTCGTGCCTCGTCGCCGGCGGCGGCGCACAGGACCGCATGCTCGAGCGGCTGCTCGCAATGCAGAACAAGGGGCCGACCACCAAGCCGATCCTCGAGATCAACATGCGCCATCCCTTGGTCGCGGCGATTGCCGGCGACAAGGACGCGGCCAAGGATCTATCAAAGGATCTGTCGTTCCTGCTGTTGGAGCAGGCGCAGATCCTCGACGGCGAACTGCCGGAAGATCCGGCGGCGTTTGCCAACCGGCTGAACCAGTTGGTGCTGCGGGGGATCGCAAAGGGTTAGGACATTCGGTCGCCTGTTTGAACCGAATTCCAAGACCGGCCGTATCTGCTAGGAAAGTGCGAACGCGGGGTAGCGCAGATCGCCATGACGACGTCTGACGGCACCGACATTTTCTATGGCGCGATTCCGGTCTTTCGCGGCTTCGGCAGCCTGATGGACCCGGCGCTGTATACGCCGTTGCCGGACGACTGGACCGTCGGTGTCGCCGACATCGTCGAGTCGACGAGGGCGATCGCCAATCAGCGCTACAAGGCGGTCAACATGGCCGGCGCTGCCGTGATCGCGGCCGTGACCAATGCGCTTGATGGCCGCGAGTTTCCGTTCGTGTTCGGCGGCGATGGTGCGAGCTTTGCGATCTCCCCGGCGGATCTTTCGAACGCGCGCGAGGCACTGGCGGCGACCGCGGCCTGGGTCAGCGCCGATCTCGATCTGATGATGCGGGTAGCGCTGGTGCCGGTGAGGGACATTCGCGCGCAGGGCCTCGATATCAAAGTCGCCCGCTTCGGGCCGTCGTCCAATCTGTCCTATGCGATGTTTTCCGGCGGCGGGCTGGGATGGGCGGATGCCGCGATGAAGCGGGGCGAATTCGCGGTCCCGCCGGCGAAGCCGGGAACGCAGCCCGATCTGTCCGGGCTGTCGTGCCGGTTCGAGGAAATTCCTTCTTCCCGCGGGCTCATTCTGTCGGTGCTGGTGGTGCCGGCCAAGGGCGCCGATCCGCAACGTTTCCGCAAGGTGATCGAGGACCTCATCAAGTTGGTCGAGCAGAGCCCGGATGCGGGCCGGCCGGTGCCGCCGGATGGGCCACCGCTGCGCTGGCCGCCGGCCGGCGTCGAATATGAGGCGCGCGCCGCGCGCGGCGGGCCGTTGTTTAAGCGACGCACCATCGTGCTCGCCGTCACGCTCTGGGCCTATGTGGTGATGCGGTTCGGCATCAAGGTCGGCAAATTCGTGCCGAAGAACTACGTGCAGCAGGTGGTGGAGAATTCTGACTTCCGCAAATATGACGATGGCTTGCGGATGATCCTCGATTGCACGGTCGAGCTGGAACGGGCGCTGACGGAGCTTCTGGCAAAGGCGGCTTCCAGCAAGATCGTGCGCTACGGCCTGCACCGGCAGGACGCCGCGATGATGACCTGCTTCGCCCCCTCGGTGATGCGCAGCGATCATGTCCACTTCATCGACGGCGCCCGCGGCGGCTACGCGTCGGCGGCGTCAGCGCTGAAGGCGATGGCGGCGTAGGCAGTGTGGGGGTGACGATTTGCACGCCGTCTGCCGTTCGAATATGCGGCGGCACCCCCACCCCAGCTAGGGTGGGGGCTCGCGCCGCAGCGGCAGTATCAATTTTGTTCGTTCACCGCCCCACGCGCGTCCAGTTCTCGCCGCCGCAGAGCGCGCCGACGCACCCTTCGACCTTTAGCGTATCTGCGCCTGTTACCGAGACGCTGCTGGCGTAGGTGCCGCCGTCATCGGCATTGTAGATCTGGCCCGACCATTTGTTGGGACCGCTGGGGCTCATGCCGCTGAACAGGGGAAGGCCGATCATCGGCCGCCGCTTCAGGGCCGGGTTCGGATTTTTGTCGTCGACCTGAGGCTGGCCGGTGGCCTGATCGATCGGCTCCTTCAGCCCGACGATCACGCCGCAAATTCCACCGCCGCATTTGCTGATTTTCACCCTGGCATCGCCCGCCTGGGTCAGCCAGACGCCGGTCGGCTCGGCGCCTTGCGCGAAGGCGGATGGCGCGGCCAGCAATGCCGCTGAGATCGCGATGATGAAAGCCGTTCTGCAAGCCATGAATCATTCCTTACGAAAAAGCAGGCCTGCATAGCAACAAATCAGATTTGTGCAACGTCGGATTGAGTGCAACTTGCCGTTATCATTTGCCCCAGGGGGTCAGTCGGATCGACAACGCCGTGCCGAGGCCGTAAACGACCATCGCGGCGCCGACCAGTGCGAACAAGGTCGATGCCGGCGCGCCCATGGAGGCCAGCCACCAGCCGCCGCCCCCGACGATCAGCAACCTTGCGGTGCCGGCCATCACGGGACCGCCGACCTTCGCAGCACCTTGCGAGGAGAAATAGAGACTGACGCCGATCCCGAAAAACGCGAAGGCCGGGCCTGCCCAGGTGAAATAGGCATTGGCGGCGGCGGTGACGCCGGGATCGCCGGTGAACATCGAAACCCAGAGCGACGGTTTTGCCGCGACAATCAGTCCGATGGCGCCGACGGTAATGCCGGCCGCAACGCCCGCGGTCCACGCCACCTGCCGGGCGCGCGTCACGAGGCCCGCGCCAATGGCCATGCCGACCATCGGCACCGAGGCGACGCCGAATGCGAAGGCGATCGGCGTCAGCAGAAACTCCAGCCGCGAGCCCATGCCATAGCCGGCCAGTGTCTCGGTGCCATAGCCGGCCAGGATTTTGGTGAAGATCAACACCGTCAGCACGGTTTGCAGCGGCGACAGGCAGGACACCGCGCCGACCCTGAGAATGTCGAAGAACATGTCGCGCTGGAATTTGAAGCCGTTGAAGCTCAGCGTCAGCCGGCTGCGGCCGCTGACGAGGTACCAGACGAGGAAGATGGCCCCCAGCGTAAAGGCGGCGAGCTGGCCTGCGGCAACGCCACGCATGCCGAGCCCGGGCAGTCCGAACAGCCCAAGGCCCAGCGCGCCGCCGACGGCGATCTGCACCAGCGCGAGGCCGATCAGCGTGACCGATGGAATCCGCATGTCGCCGGTGCCGCGCACCACGGAGGCCAGCGTGTTGACCAGCCAGATCGCGATCGCGCCGGAGAACAGCACGTTCGAATATTGCATGGCCTGTTCGAGCACGCCGCCGCGCCCGCCGAGCAGCGCGTAAAACGCGTGGCCGAAGGCCAGCATCATCGCCGTGAAAAAGAGCCCGGCGCAGGCGCCGATCATCGCCGCATGCAGGGCCAATGTCGCCGCACGGTCGCGGTCGCCGGCGCCGAGCGCGCGGCTGATGGCGGAGGAAACGCCGCCGCCCATCGCGCCCGCCGACATCATCTGCGTCAGCATGACGAAGGGAAATACCAGCGCGATTCCCGCGAGCGGCTCGGTGCCGAGCCGGCCGATATAGGAGGTCTCGGCGACCGCAACCAGCGTCATTCCGACCATGGCGATCGCGTTGGGAAGCGCAAGTGTCAGGAGCGTCGACAGGATCGGCGAGGTGAGCAGGGCACTGGTCGGAGCTGACGGGACCGCGGCGGGGCGCATGTCGAGGGGGGCGTCCATGGTCATGCGTCACGTCATCCAAATGAAATAGATTATGGATGACATATTATCGGACCGGGCCGGCGCAAGTCACCCCCGCGCCGCTGCAGGGGTCACCACGGCAGGCCGCATAGGTCGATGACGCCGTCGCGCGGTTTGCGGGTAAAATCGAACACGAACGGCGCCATGGCCTCGAAGCGAACCCGTCCCTCCGGCTGTTCGGCATAGACCTCGCCGTTGAACGCATGCCAGCCGCGCGCCTGATAGAATGCTTCATTGTGCGGCTCGCAGAACAGCATCGCAAAGCGCACCGCTTCGTGGTCGCGCAGGGTCCTGACAGCGGCGTTCAGCGCCAGCGTCGCATAGCCGCGTCCCCGGCAATCCGCCCGGGTCGAGACGCCGCCAATGCCGCCGACATGAACCTTGCGCCCGTCCCAAGTAGCGTCACGGAAGTAGATGCCGACATGGCAGGCAAGTCCTGGGCTGGGCGAATCCTCCGGCGCGTCAATCAGCACGCGCAGATCGGCGTGGGCCCATTTGACGTGACCCCAGGGCAATTTTTCCACGACATCGCGCGGCCACACCGCGTTCATCAGCGGTTCGGCCCTCGGCCATGATGCCTCGCCGTTCAGGACGTCGATCTCGATACTCATGTCATTCCCTCGTCGCGGCGCCCTTATCCGTCATACGCTGGACGCGGAGGGGCGTTACGCAAGACCCCTGCCGTTTTGCCAAAATGCGGTGTTTAAGACCAATGGAACCTTCTATAAGGGTTCCCGTTAGACTTCGTCTCCCATCAGTTCGGACATCACCCCATGACCTTCACGCTGCCCAATCTCCCCTATTCCCACGACGCCCTTGCGCCTCACATGTCCAAGGAAACGCTGGAGTACCACCACGACAAGCATCACCAAGCTTACGTGACCAACGGAAACAACGCGATCAAGGGGACTGAATTCGAAGGCAAGTCCCTGGAGGAGATCGTCAAGGGTTCGTTCGGCAAGAATCCGGCCGTGTTCAACAATGCCGGCCAGCATTATAACCATCTGCATTTCTGGAACTGGATGAAGCCGAATGGCGGCGGCAGCAAGCTGCCCGGGCGTCTGGATAAGAAGATTACCGAGGACCTCGGCGGGCTCGAGAAGTTCAAGGCCGATTTCGCCGCCGCCGGCGTTGGCCAGTTCGGCTCCGGCTGGTGCTGGCTGTCGGTCAAGAACGGCAAGCTCGAAATCTCCAAGACCGCGAATGGCGAGAGCCCGCTGGTCTACGGCGCGACGCCGATTCTCGGCTGCGACGTCTGGGAGCACTCCTACTACATCGACTATCGCAACCGCCGTCCCGACTATCTCAAGGCGTTCTGCGATAACCTGATCAACTGGGACTATGTCGACGAGCTGTTCGGCAAGGCCGGAGCCTGACGACCAGGCGCGATAGCGCCGTTTCACCCTCCCCTGGAGGGGGAGGGTCGGCTCACATGGAGCGCAGCGGAATGTGAGACGGGGTGGGGTGATCTCTCAACACAGGCACTGTTGGATGTGGAGAGACCGTCACCCCACCCCGCCGCTTCGCGTCGACCTAGAGAGCGAGCTACGCTCGTCTCGACCCCTCCAGGGGAGGGTGAACACCGGGGCAATAGTGGGTAACGCGACAAGCTATTTGTTGGTCTTTTTCGGCGGCGGCCTTGGCGCGACGCTGCGTCATCTCATCAATCTCGCCTGCGCCCGCTGCCTCGGCACCAGCTTTCCCTGGGGCACATTCATCATCAACATATCAGGCTCGACCGCGATGGGGCTGATCGCGGGTTATCTCGCCTTCAAGGGCGAGGCCTCGCAGCCCTGGCGGCTGTTTTTGATGACCGGCGTCCTCGGCGGCTACACCACGTTCTCGGCCTATTCGCTCGATGCCGCGCTGCTCTACGAGCGCGGCGAGCTTGGGCTCGCGGCGCTTTACGTGATTGGCTCCGTCATGCTTTCGATTGCCGGGCTGTTCGGCGGTCTCGCACTGGTGCGTCAGTTCACCTGAACCAACCGCCATATGACCGCGTGACGTCCTCGCATGGGCGTCCTTGAGATGCGCATGGGTATCGCGCGAGCTTCCGTTTGATTCGCCACACGCGCGGGACTAAGCAGGATGGATCCGCTTCACCCGCCAACGCACGGCCTTGTCAGAAACTCCGCCAACAGACCCGGCGCCAGCCGACGACGCCGAGCCAAAACCCCAGCGTGCCCGCAAGCCGGTCGGCTGGTCGATGATCGTGATCGGCGCGCTCGTCGCGATCTGCGCTGCGCTAGTGTGGCGGCGCGACGGCATCGACGGCGTGCTCAATATTCTCACCCACGATCTCCTGCTGTTCGGCGAAATCATCCCGCGTGTGTTGGCCGGCTGCCTGCTCGGCGGATTCATCGCGGAAATTCTGCCGCACGACAAAGTCTCGCGATCGCTCGGGCCGGAATCGGGGCTAAAAGGACTTTTGATCGGAACGGCATTCGGCGCGATCCTGCCGGGCGGTCCCTTCACCGCCTATCCGGTGGCGGCGGCATTGCTCACGGTCGGCGCCGATTTCGGCGCCACCATCGCCATGGTCGTGAGCTGGACGCTGATCGGCTACGGCCGCGCGGTCGCCTGGGAGCTGCCGATTCTCGGCACCGACTTCACGCTGTGGCGCATTGTGATCTCGCTGCCGATCCCCGTGCTGGCAGGCTGGCTCGGCCGCGTCGTCTTCGTGCGGATGTATCCGAAGGGCGAGCCGTCGTGACGGCGTCTGCGCTGATCATCGACATCACGCTGTGGGCCTCGGTCGCCATTCTCGGCTTCATGGCTTGGCGGCGAGGCCGCGTCGTGCTGGTGTCGTCGGTGCGCGAAGGCTCGATGGACTTCATCAACATCGTGCCGCGCATTGCACTCGGCGTGATCGGCTCGGGCTACATCGCCGCCGTCATCCCGCCGGAAGTCATCACCGGCTGGCTCGGCCCCGACAGCGGCTGGCTCGGCGTGCTGACTGCGGTGATTGCGGGTGCGGCGACGCCCGGAGGCCCGGTGGTCGGCTTTTCGATCGGCGCGGTGGCGCTGAAAGTCGGCGGCGGCCCGCCGCAGGTGATCGCCTATGTCGTCGCCTGGGCGCTGTTCGCCTTTCAGCGCATGATCCTCTGGGAAATTCCCTTCATGCCGGCCCGCTTCGTCTGGTTTCGCGCCGTGGTCTCGGTGCCGTTTCCGTTTCTGGCGGCCGCGATCGCGATGGTGATCGGCAAGCCGTGAGGTGCACGCTCAAGATGTTTTTATATGATCGTAAATCATAGATCGGCAGAAACCCCGCAATTCACCGGATGATGAACTGGTTCTGTCCGTGAATATCGGCTAAGACTCGCCCCGCCGGGGGGCGGACCAGCCGATGTAGGGGTGTACATGAAGAAGGGCGACGTAACCTGCCCAAACTGCGGGGCGGGATTCAGACGGCTTGAGCTTTCGTCTCAGGTTGGGACGAAGGGCGAATATCACTGCCCAGTCTGCGATATGGCGCTGGAGGCAACAGACGGCAGCACGCTCGTTGCCTATCGTCTCACGATCCAGCCTTCCACTCGAAGCTTGAGGGCTTAGCGGGACCGCCTGCCTTGCTCTGAAATTCAGACGGTCCCTGCCGGCCACATTAATCGTCCTGCCCCATAGGCAGCGGCCATAGCCAGCCAACGAAACACAAGCAAACCTATTTGAAAGCCTTATGACAGGGGTCGCCTCGGTTGGCGGCCTCTTTGCGGGTCCGCTCGATTGCTGGGCGCGCCCGCCAATCAGGCCGCAGCGTAATGGATGCCCGCTTTCGCGGGGCATGACAGACGGTAGCCTTTGAGAATACCGATCTACGGCCACGCCCCTCGTGGACTCCCGTAATGTTATATTATAACGTCGATCCATGCCTCATTCCCACGACCACGCGCATCACGCCCACGCCCACAGCCACGGCCCGGCGACGCCGCATCCGGCGCAGGCCGCGCCCTGGTCGATCCTGCGGATGACTGTGTCAGCCCGCCTTGCCGCAGCGCTCGCCGTCAGCGTCGCTCTGTGGGCCGTTGTCCTGGTGGCGATGAGGTGAGCATGACCGCGCAGATAAAATTTCGAAACGTCACGCTCGGCTACGACCGGCATCCGGCGGTGCATCACCTCAACGGCGAGGTCGCGCCGGGCGCGCTGATGGCGGTGATCGGGCCGAACGGCGCCGGCAAGTCGACGCTGTTCCGGGGAGTGGCCGGCATCCTCAAGCCGCTGTCCGGCGCGATTGGTCTCGGCGGTCTCGATAGCAGGGACATCGCCTATCTGCCGCAGAGCGTCGACATCGACCGCAGCTTTCCGATCTCGGTGTTTGATTTCGTCGGCAGCGGGCTGTGGCGTTCGACGGGTCCGTTCGGCGGCATCGGCAAGGCCGCGCGCGAGAAGATCCTGGCGGCGCTCGCCGCGGTCGGGCTCAACGGTTTCGAGAACCGCGCGATCGGCACGCTGTCCGGCGGGCAGATGCAGCGCATGCTGTTTGCGCGGGTGCTGCTGCAGGATTCGCGCCTCATCGTTTTGGATGAGCCGTTCAACGCCATCGATGCAAAAACCTCGGCGGACCTGATCGCGCTGGTCCGGCGCTGGCATGGCGAGGGGCGCACCGTGCTGGCGGCGCTGCACGATCTGGAGATGGTGCGAAGCCACTTCCCCGAAACCCTGCTGCTGGCGCGCGGGCCGGTTGCGTGGGGGCCGACCGCCGAAGTGCTGACACCGGAAAACCTGCTCGTGGCGATGAAGATGTGCGAAGCCTTCGACGACAGCGCCGCCGCTTGCGCCGCCGATATGCCATCACGGGCGGCCTGATGCTGTACGACGCGCTGTTCGCGCCCTTCATCGAATTCGAGTTCATGCGCCGCGCGCTCGCCGCCGTGATCGCGCTTGCGCTCGGCGCCGCGCCGATCGGCGTGTTCCTAATGCTGCGGCGGATGAGCCTGGTCGGTGACGCCATGGCGCATGCGATCCTGCCGGGCGCTGCGATCGGTTTCCTGGTCTCGGGGTTGAATCTGTTCGCGATGACGACGGGCGGATTGATCGCGGGCTTTACGGTCGCGCTGCTCGCCGGCCTCGTCGCGCGCAACACCGAGTTGAAGGAAGACGCTTCGCTCGCGACCTTCTATCTGGTGTCGCTGGCGCTCGGCGTTACCATCGTCTCCATCAAGGGCACCAATATCGACTTGCTACACGTGCTGTTCGGCAACATCCTCGCGATGGACGACCAGACGCTGCTGGTGATCGCCTTCAACGCCACGATTACACTCTTGGTGATGGCGGTAATCTACCGTCCCCTCGTGATCGAATGCGTCGATCCGGTGTTCCTGCGCACCGTCTCTCGCGCCGGCGCGCCCGCGCATCTGGCGTTCCTGGCGCTGGTCGTCATCAACCTGGTCAACGGCTTTCATGCGCTCGGCACCTTGCTCGGCGTCGGCCTGATGATCCTGCCCGCCGGCATCGCCCGGTTCTGGTCGCGGGACATCACCGGCATGATCTGCATCGCGGTGGCGAGCGCGATTGTCTCGGGCTATGCCGGACTGGTGCTGTCGTTTCAGACCAAAATTCCCTCAGGCCCCGCGGTCATCCTGATCGCGGCGGTGCTGTATATCGCATCGCTGTTGTTCGGCCCTGTCAGCGGTCTGGTCCGGCAGATGTTTCCCGGCCGTCATCTCGAGGCGTAGTCATGATCCGGTACTGGCTTATCGCTCTCGCCATGCTCGCGGTCGCAGGCCCGGCCCGCGCCGAGGATCGCCTCAACGTCGTTGCAAGCTTCTCAATCATCGGCGATTTCGTTCGCCAGGTCGGCGGCGATCGCGTCGAGGTCACGACGCTGGTCGGGCCCGACGGCGATGCGCATGTTTATGTGCCGGCGCCCTCGGACGCCAAACGGGTTGCGGGTGCAAAGCTTGTGTTCGTCAATGGTCTTGGGTTCGAGGGCTGGTTGTCGCGGCTCGTCAAATCCGCCGGCGGAAAGGCGACTATCGTAACCACGACTACCGGCATTACGCCGCTCAAGCTCGGCTCGGTAGCTGATCCTCATGCCTGGCAATCGGTCGCCAACGCCAAGATCTACGTGGCCAATATCCGCGACGCGCTGGTGGCCGCCGATTCCGCCAGTGCCGAAACCTTCAAGTCCAACGCCGGCGCCTATCTGGCGCAACTCGACGCATTGGACCGCGAGGTGCGCGAGGCAGTCGCCAAAATTTCGGAAGGCCGTCGCAAGGTGATATCGACCCACGGCGCGTTCGGTTATTTCGCCGCCGCCTATGGCATCGAATTCATTGCGCCGGTCGGCGTATCGACCGAATCCGAGGCGAGCGCCCGCGATGTCGCAAAGATCATCACCCAGATCAGGGCGGCCAAAATACCGGCAGTTTTTCTCGAAAATATCTCCGATCCCCGCCTGATGAGCCGGATATCGGTCGAGACCGGCGCCAGGGTCGGCGGAACGCTCTATTCCGACAGCTTGACCGGCGAAAAGGGCGATTCTCCCACTTACATTGCGATGGTCAGGCACAATATAAAGGCCCTGACCAGCGCGCTGAGCCCATAGGGCAGGGGCCTCCCTGCTGCCGGTGCGCAAAACCATTTCCGCTCCGGAGCCATTATGTCTGAACTTTCGTCCCAAAAAATTCCAGTGACCGTGCTGACGGGCTATCTCGGCGCCGGCAAGACCACGCTGCTCAACCGCATCCTGTCGGAAAACCACGGCAAGAAATACGCCGTCATTGTCAACGAATTCGGCGAGATCGGCATCGACAACGACCTCATCATCGGCGCCGATGAGGAAGTGTTCGAGATGAACAATGGCTGCATCTGCTGCACCGTGCGCGGCGACCTCGTGCGCATCATGGACGGCCTGATGAAGCGCAAGGGCAAGTTCGACGCCATCATCGTCGAGACCACGGGGCTGGCCGATCCGGCGCCGGTGGCGCAGACCTTCTTCGTCGACGAAGACGTGCAGAAGAACGCGCGGCTCGACGCAGTCGTCACCGTGGCGGACGCCAAATGGCTGAGCGATCGTCTCAAGGACGCGCCGGAAGCCAAGAACCAGATCGCGTTTGCCGACGTCATCGTGCTGAACAAGACCGACCTCGTCTCCAAGCCGGAATTGGCCGAAGTCGAGGCCCGAATTCGCGGCATCAATCCATATGCAAAGCTGCACCGCGCCGAGCGCTGCAAGGTCGCGCTATCCGACGTGCTGGAACGCGGCGCGTTCGATCTCGATCGCATTCTGGAGATCGAGCCGGAATTCCTCGACGCCGGAGACGATCATCACCATCACGATCATGATCACCATCATGACCATCATCACAACGATCACAGCCACAGCCATGGCGGATTGAAGCACTACCACGACGAGGACATGCAATCGCTGTCGCTGCGGTCGGACAAGCCGCTCGACCCGACCAAGTTCATGCCGTGGCTGCAAACCCTCGTCGCCACCGAGGGCCAGAAGATCCTGCGCTCGAAGGGCGTCCTCTCCTTCACCGACGACGACGACCGTTATGTGTTCCAGGGTGTGCACATGATGCTGGAAGGCGATCATCAGCGGAAGTGGAAGGAAGGCGAGCCGCGCGAAAGCCGCGTCGTCTTCATCGGCCGCGAATTGCCGGAAAAGACAATCCGCGAAGGTTTCGAAAGCTGCATTGCTGCGTGAGACGGAAATCATGTCTTCCGAACAGCTCACCATTGCATCCCTGACCGACCGCGTGAAATCCGTTGCGGTTGGTGCACCCGTCTCCGCCGTGCATTTCCTCGGCGAGCGCGCTGCCTTCGTGTGCGCCGAGGAAAAAGTCGCAATCGCCGATGCCACCGGCGAAATCTCCCATGTGGTCGTGCACAGCGGCGCCATCCTCTGCACAGCGTCCGATGGCAAGCGCGTCGTCACCGGTGGCGACGACGGCAGGCTCGTTGCATTGAATGCAAAGGGTGAGACGTCGGTGCTTGCGACCGACGCCAAACGGCGCTGGATCGACAATGTCGCGCTGCATCCCGATGGCGCATTTGCCTGGTCGGCTGGCAAGACGGCGTTCGTCCGCGGCGGCAAGGGCGAGGAGAAGACTTTTGATGCGCCGTCGACCGTCGGCGGCCTCGCCTTCGCGCCAAAAGGCCTGCGCGTGGCGGTCGCCCATTACAACGGCGTGACGCTGTGGTTTCCCAACATGGCGGCGAAGCCGGAATTTTTGGAATGGGCCGGCTCGCATCTCGCCGTCACCTTCAGCCCCGACAACAAATTCCTGGTCACCGCGATGCACGAGCCGGCGCTGCATGGCTGGCGGCTTGCCGATAACAGGCACATGCGGATGAGCGGCTATCCCGGCCGCGTCCGCTCGATGTCGTGGAGCGCGGGCGGCAAGGGGCTCGCCACGTCGGGTGCGGACAGCGTGATCATCTGGCCGTTCGCCAGCAAGGATGGTCCGATGGGCAAGGAGCCTGCGATGCTGGCGCCGCTGCAGGCGCGCGTTTCCATGGTGGCCTGTCATCCGAAGCAGGACATCATGGCCGCAGGCTATAGTGACGGCACCGTGCTGATCGTGCGGCTCGAGGATGGCGCGGAAATTCTGGTGCGCCGCAACGGCAGCGAGCCGGTCTCGGCGCTGGCCTGGAACGCGAAGGGCACGTTGCTGGCCTTCGGCACCGAGGACGGCGACGCCGGGATGCTGGAATTCTAGAAAACGACCGCCCTGACACTGGTCTGTGCCCGTTGCGTCACTCGTGACCACCAAACCCGCCTTCAACCACGGCGGCCGAGACTTAACAGGCGTACCCGATCAGCAATACGTACTTCGCGACTACCAGGTTTTCGGCGGTTATTCGTCCTATCCCCTCGCCCGAGCCGAGTTGCATGAGCGGCTGACCCGACGACATTGGTGAGTAGGAGAGTCGCGAGCACTCGTCGTTTGCCGCTGTAACCACCAATTGACGTCTCATCGTTTCGCCGTTGCAGGTGTCTGTGTCTACGCACCACCAGGCTCGAACGGGCCTGGTTCGGAGTAGCCCTCGATCGATTCGACCTTTGCGTAGTTCTCGGCGATGCTCTCGGGTGTCAGATGTGGATCGTAGAAGCCAGGTCCCATGACGATAGCGATACGTTGGATTGCTCGGGCTCCTACGTTGTAGATCCTGTTCGTCTCCGAACAACTATCGCTTGCCAGCCAAACGATCGCTGGCGCAACAGCCTCAACCGGCATGGCGGCTCTTCCATCTGCTTCAGCCAAGCGGGATCCAGCGGCGGGGTGCATCCTCGTGTACGCGACTGGCGAAATGGTGTTCACGAGAATCCCATGCTCAGCACCTTCAATTGCAAGAATGCGCATCAATCCGACTACTGCGCACTTGGCCGCCGCATAGGTGGCTTGGCCACGTAGTCCGAACAGGCCGCTGACTGAGGTAGTGAGGATGATCTTCCCATAGCGTTGTGCGGCCATATAGGGCCAGGCAGCCTTCACCGTGTTAACCGGCCCGCCGATGTGCACGCGCCAATAGCGATCGAAATCGTCAAGGGTAGCGTCCGTGAATAGCTGGCTTCCGCAGATACCAGCGTTGTTCACGAGAAGGTCTATTCTCCCGAAATGCTCGATGGTCATCGCGATCAGGTCACTACCACCTTCAGGGGTGGAAACATCGCTGTCATTCGCGATTGCCTCACCTCCACGTGACCGAATGAGGTCGGCCACCTGTTCCGCTATCGTGGAGTCCTTCCCGAACCCCAATACGTCGGTCCCTAGGTCGTTTACCATGACCCGGGCACCGCGTTCGGCGAGAAGTTCGACGTGTGCCCGCCCCAGCCCGCGGCCTGCCCCAGTCACAACCGCGACCTTCCCTTCTAACGAAATTCGTTCAGTCATTTCGCTATCCTCTTCCGACAAGATTGCGGGGCGACATATCGGGATTTCGTCGTGTGTTTTGTTTTTCTTGGGGCTCCGCGGCGCCGCCAGTAGTGGCCCAGAGCCTTTTGCGTGGCTCTGGCGAAGAAATGGGGCGGCAACTCAATCGGAAACACGGCTTAAGATGTGTATCTTCCGAATTCTAGGCGTCCCGGGCCAGTTACCATACAGGTTCCCCGCGGAACTATGGGCCTTGCCGGCCGTTGAGCCCACGAACCATTTTGTGGGTCGAACGATATGCCTGCCGATGCCCGTCAACGCAAATATCGAAGGGAAATGCTGGGCGCGTCCACGCTGATCGCGGTCGGGCTAATCATTTCGGCCCTGTCGCTGAGCGAGATCGTGGCGCGCGATTCCCAGCACGTCGCGCAGGCGACGCCGCCAACGCAATCGACGCCAGACGCAGAAACCAAACCGCCCGCGCCGCCTGCGCCGTCCGAACCGGGCACGACCGGGCAAAGGCCATCAGACGTTCCGCCGCAGCCTGCCCGTCCAGACCCGGATGCGCAGAAATCGGGCGCTCAGCCCGCGCTGCCGCCGGCGCCGGCGGAGAAGACCGCGCCGCCGATCCGCGAAAAGGAAAAATGATCCCACTGCCGTTGCGCCGATTGTGCAATCGCAAAATCGTGGGCTGAGGCCCTGCCGCGCTCGTTTGATGCGCGAGTGTGTGGGCCATGTAACCTATTCGCCCGTATCAATTCGTAGGAGAGGGCGCAGGCCTCGCCTTCGAACGCCTTGTGTTGATCCCCAACAAGCGGTTAGGCTTGCTGCAAAACAGCCGGCAGGTCGAATAACGGCCGGCAGCTCAGGGAGTGACGCATGCGTGAGTTAACGCCGGAGACGATCACGGACGCCGTGCTCGACCAGATGGCGACGACGCCAGACCCTCGCCTGAAGGAGATCATGGCGTCGGCGGTAAAACATCTCCATGCCTTCGCCCGCGAGGTCAACCTGACGCCGGCGGAATGGATCAAGGGCATCGAATTCATGACTGCCGCCGGCAAGATGTGTTCGCCGGAACGGCAGGAATTCATCCTGCTATCCGACACGCTCGGCCTCTCGGCGCTCGTCAACGGACTGCACGACGCAACCGCGCTTGAGGAAGCCACCCACACCAGTCTGCTCGGCCCGTTCTACCGCGAGGCCACGCCGACGCTTGCAGCCGGCAGTTCGATCGCCAAGAACCCGAAGCCCGGCAGCGAGTGCGTGTTGTATGGCCGCGTCACCGATGCCGCGGGCAAACCGGTCGCGGGCGCCACCGTCTCGATCTGGCAGACCGGCGCCGACGGCCTCTATGACATCCAGGCCAGCGCGACCTCGGTCGATTACCGCGGTGTGTTCGCTACCGATGCCGATGGCCTCTATGTGCTGCGCACCGTGAAACCGCTCGGCTATTCGATCCCGATGGATGGCCCGGTCGGCGCGATGGTGAAGGCGCAGGCGCGGCATGGCATGCGGCCGGCGCATATTCACTTCCTGGTCGGCGCAGCCGGCTATCGCGAACTGGTCACGGCGCTCTATCTGCGTGACGATCCCCATCTGGCCGATGATGTCGTGTTCGGCTCGTCGGGCGATCTTGCCGTCGACGTGGTAGCCAACGATCCGGACTGCCCGATCAAGGGCATGCCGAGCATCCGCTTCGACATGCGGTTGTCGCGCGAAAGCGCCGCCGACAAGACCAGCGGGCGCGTCGGCGCCGATCCGTCGGCGATCATGAAACAAGCCAAAAGCGAACCGGCCTCGGCGGGTGCCGGCGGCTAGCCCGAGACTGACGCGATCCACTCCACCGCAGCCGGGCGAAGATCCGGCGGACGCAGAAATACAACGACATAAACGACACAAGGGGGAATCGATGAAACGCAGAACATTCCTGGGCGGCGCAATGGCCGTCGCGGTGGTAGGGCACGGGTCGAGCGCTCTTGCCCAGCAGCCGCCGATCAAGATCGGCATGTCGATGCCGCAGACCGGCGGCCTCGCCGGCGGCGGCAAGGCGTCGTTGCTCGGCATCGAGATCTGGCGCGACGACGTCAATGCCAAGGGTGGACTGCTCGGCCGCAAGGTCGAACTGGTCGTCTATGACGACAAGTCGAGCGCATCGGAGACGCCCGCGATCTACGCCAAGCTGGTCGATGTTGATAAGGTCGACCTGCTGTTCGCGCCCTATGCAACGGTACCGACCGCGCCGATCATGCCGTTCGTCAAGCAGCGCGGCCTCTTGCTGATGGGGAATTTCTCGTTCCAGGTGAACAGCAAGGTCGGCCACGACATGTGGTTCAACAATGCACCCTGGGGGCCGGCCGATAGCTGGGCGGCTTCGTTCCTCGACCTGGCGCAAAAGGCCGGCGGCAAGAACATGGCGCTGTTAACGGCGGATCAGGAATTCGCGCAAAACCTCGCGCTCACGGCGCGGGACGTCGCCAAGAAGCGCAATATCCCGATCGTTTTCGACCAGGTCTACCCGCCGAACACGGTTGAATTTTCGTCCATCATTCGCGCGTTGAAGGCGGCCAAGCCCGACATCGTCTATGTCGCGTCCTATCCGCCGGATTCGGCCGGCATCCTGCGTGCCGTGAACGAGATCGGGATCGGCGACAGCGTCAAGATTTTCGGCGGCGGCATGGTCGGTCTGCAATTTGCCGCTGTGATGTCGAATCTCGGCTCGCTGCTCAACGGCGTCGTGAACTACAATACCTGGCTGCCGGAAAAGAGCATGTATTTCGACGGCACCAAGGAGTTTTTCGACAAGTACACCAAGCGCGCCGTCGAGGCCAAGGTCGATCCACTCGGCTACTATCTGGCGCCGTTCGGCTATGCGATGGGCCAGATGATCGAGGCGGCGGTCGGCGCGACCAAGTCGCTCGACCAGAAGGGCATCGCGAAATACCTGCGCGACAACGAGCACAAGACCATCGTCGGGTCGATCGCGTTTTCGGCCGATGGCGAGCGCAAGGAAACAGCGACCCTGCAGGCCCAGTTCCGCGGTGTGAAGGACAAGGATATCGAACAGTTCCGCTCCTCCGGCAAGCAGGTGATTCTATTCCCTGACAAATTGAAAACCGGAGAGCTCATCACTCCCTTCGAGGCTGCCCGAAACTAGGCCTCGTGGCTTTTCCGGCTCAGGGCCAAGGGGGGACTTGAATTGTTTTCGATGGACCTGCTGCTTGGGGCAGTCGTGCTTGGCGTGCTGCTCGGCTGTTTCTATGCAGCCGTCAGCGTCGGCTTGTCCGTCTCGTTCGGCTTGCTCGACGTTCCCCATGTTGCGCATCCGGCGTTCCTGGTGCTGGCGTCCTATGGCGTATTCCAGCTCAACGAGAGCTATGACATCGACCCGTTGCTGGCGGGCCTCGCCATCACGCCACTGTTCTTCGTGTTCGGCCTGCTGGCCTACCGCGTCTATTACGAAACCTTCGAGCGGCGCGGCAGTGATGCCGCCGTCCGCGGCATCGCCTTCTTCTTCGGCATCGCCTTCATCATCGAGGTGCTGATCATCCTGCAATTCGGCGTCGACCAGCGCTCGGTTTCCGCGACCTATATCGGCAAGTCGTGGCGGCTCGGCGAGTTTCGGATACCGATCCGGCAACTGGTGGCTTTCGCGGTGGCGCTTGCGCTGACGGTGCTGCTTGCCGTGTATCTGTCGAAAACCTTCATGGGCCGCGCGATCCGCGCGGTCGCGCAGGACGAGGAGGCGCTGCGGCTGATGGGCGCCAATCCGGTCCGCATCAAGCAATTTGCCTTCGGCATCGCCACTGCCGTGCTCGGCATCGCCGGCGCGCTCCTGATCATCGTGGCGCCGGTCGAGCCGACGCTCGATCGCGCCTATATCGGGCGGACCTTCTGCGTCGTCGTCATGGCCGGGCTCGGCAGCATCAGCGGCACGCTGATCGCCGCCATCATCCTCGGCGTCGCCGAATCCATCGTGCTGACGTTGTTCGGGGCTTCCTGGGCGCCGGCGATCTCGTTCGCAATGCTGCTCGGCGTGCTCGCCGTCCGGCCGCAAGGTCTGCTCGGCCGATGAACAAGCGCAACCACAGCATTGCATTTTGGGCCGCCGTCGCCGTCTTCCTGGTCGCCGTGTTGTCGATGACGCAGATCGTCCGCAACGAATATCCGTTTTTTGCCGGCTACGTCATCCTGCAGTTCATCGCGCTTGCGGTTGCCTGGAGCATCCTCGGCGGCTACGCCGGTTACGTCAATTTCGGCACCAACGCCTTTTTCGGCGTCGGCGTCTATACGGCGGTAGCGCTGTTCAAGGCGACGGGCGCGCCGCTCGTGGTGCAGATCGCAGCCGCCGCCGTCGTCGGCATGACGCTCGGCTTTGGCGTTGGCCTCCTCACTTTGCGGATGCGCGGCATCTTCTTCTCGATCGCGACGATTGCGCTGGCGATCATCATCGAGACCTTTGTGATGAACTGGCGGTTCGTCGGCGGCGCGGCCGGCATCCAGATCCAGCGGCCGCCGGTGATGGCGCCGTTCGACAGCTATGTGAAGATGCTGTTTTTCGTGCAGGCCGTCCTGGCCGTCATCGCCATTGCGATCGCGCGCTACGTCCAGACTTCCCGGATCGGCCGCGGCCTGCAGGCGCTCAGGGACGACGAGCTCGCCGCCGAATGCACGGGCGTGCCGACCCTGAAGCTGAAACTGATCGCCTGCATGATCTCGGGCGCGCTGATCTCCGCGGCCGGGGCGCCCGCTGCCATGTACCTGCAATATGCCGATCCGTCCTCGGCGTTCAACCTGAGCTACTCGGTGTCGGCGTTGGCGATGGCGCTGATCGGCGGCACCGCGCACTGGATCGGCCCGGTGTTAGGGGCCATCCTGCTCGGCTCGACGCAACAGCTCCTCGCCGTGACCATCTCCTCGGAGGTCAACGTGCTGGTGCTCGGCATCATGCTGGTGCTGTTCGTGGTCGGCGCGCCGAAGGGCATCATTGGGCTATTGCGGCCGCGCTACCGTCTGCGCGCGGGGGGCAAGCAATGAATACGGCAGCCGGCGACGCACCCCTGCTGCAGGTGGGGACTCTGACAAGGACCTTCGGCGGTTTCACCGCGCTCGACAATATCAGCGTTGATATCCGAAAGGGCGAACGGTTCGGCCTGATCGGCCCGAACGGCTCGGGCAAGACCACGCTGATCAACTGCATCTCCGGCGCGTTGAAGCCGCAGGTCGGCAGCGTGGTGTTCTGCGGCGAGGACATCACGCAATTGCCGCCGCACTTGCGCGCGCGCCGTGGCATCGCCCGCAGCTTCCAGATTCCGCGGCCGTTCAGGAGCATGACGGTGCTGGAAAACCTCATGGTCGGGCTCGACTTCGCCGCCGCCGGTTCAGCCGCGGCGGAGGAAGAAATCGCGATGTCGATCCTGACGCGGATGGGGCTCGCCTCGAAAGCCGGCGCGGCGAGCGCTACGCTGAGCCAGGTGGAGCTGCGCAAGATGGAGCTCGCGCGCGCGATGGCGGTTCGTCCGAAGCTTTTGATTTCGGACGAAGCGATGGCCGGGCTGTCGTCTTCCGAGGTCGACGAGGTGCTCGACCTCCTGATCAGCCTTGGCGAGGAAGACATCACCATCATCATGATCGAGCACATCATGCAGGCGGTGATGCGCTTTTCGGAGCGGGTGATGTGTCTCGACGCCGGAAAAATCATCGCGCTCGGCTCGCCTGGCGAGGTGATGGCCAACAAGCGGGTGCAGGAGGCCTATCTTGGCACTTAGCCTTGCTATCGAAGGCCTCGATGCCGGCTACGGGGCCGTCAAGGCGCTGCGCGGCGTCACGCTGCATGTCGAGGCCGGCGAGACCGTGGCCTTGCTCGGCACCAATGGCAACGGCAAGAGCACGCTGATGAAGTGCGTCATGGGCCTGGTGCGTCCGGATAGCGGCCGGCTTGCGCTGTCGATCGACGGCGTGGCGCATGACCTCACGAAGCTCTCGCCCGAGGCGATCGTCGATCTCGGCGTGGCGCTGGTGCCGGAGGGGCGGCGGCTGTTTCCCAAGCTGACGGTGACGGAAAACCTGATGCTCGGCGCGTTCAGGAGAATGGCCCGCAGCGCCATCCAGCAGAATCTCGCGCTCGTCTTCGACACCTTTCCGGTGCTGAAGGAGCGGCGCAGCCAGCTCGCCGGCACCATGTCCGGCGGACAGCAGCAGATGCTGGCGATTGCGCGCGCGCTGATGTCGTCGCCGCGGCTGCTCTTGATCGACGAGCCGTCGGTCGGGCTGTCGCCGTTACTCGTGTCGCAGACCATTGCCAAGATCGGCGAGCTCAAGCAGCGCGTCGGTCTGACGGTGCTGATGGCGGAGCAGAATTTCAACCAGGCGATCCGGATCGCCGACCGCGGCTACATCATCGTTCACGGCGAGATCGCGGTGGCTGCGCAGTCGGTCGATGAATTGAAGGCCAACGATATCGTCAAGCGGCTCTATCTCGGCGGCGTCGCGTAACGGAGATCCGCCGCAGGGGTGCGACTATTGTGCGCCCCTGAGCGTGCAGGCGGTCGAGCAGGTCGTCACCACGCCGCGCTCGCAGGCGATGCACACCGCGACGCACTGCTTCTTGTCCTTGGGATTGTACTGGCTGAAAAGCTTGCGGGCGCAATTGTCGATCGAGCCCGTGACGTCAGCATTGCTGCCGCTCTCGGGCGTGCACGACGCCAGTGCCGCCGCCGACAGCACGATGGCAATGATGCTGCGCATGTTGCTCGCTCCATCGACGGAGCCGCCGCTCAAAAGCTTGGCGACGGCCCAAGGGCCCTCGCAGAAATTCACCCTTCAGGATGGCGCGATTGGATTAATCGACTGTTTACACGGCGCCGGGTTCCCGTGCGTAGTTCTACGCCGGTCGAGGGCCATGGAAGATCAATGTGCGCTGCAGCGGGAGCTGCAGCGCCTGTGTTGCTGTGTTGCGGTGTTACCGCACCAGCACGTTCCTGAACTGCCAGGGATCCGACGTGTCGATATCCTCCGGGAACAGGCCGGGCCGGTCCGACAGCGGCGTCCAGTCGGTGTAGAACCCTTTCACCGGGCCGAGATACGGCATCTGAATTTCGAGGCAGCGGCGGAAATCCATTTCGTCGGCCTCAACGATCCCAGCGGTGGGATTCTCCAGCGCCCATACCATGCCGGCGAGCACGGCGGACGACACCTGCATGCCGGTCGCGTTCTGGTAAGGCGCGACGAGGCGGGTCTCCTCGATCGAGAGTTGCGAGCCGTACCAATAGGCGTTCTTGCCGTGGCCGTAGAGCAGTACGCCGAGCTCGTCGATGCCGTCGACGACCTCGTGCTCGTCCAGAATGTGCCAGCTCGGCTGCATCTTGCCGGTCGCGCCGAAAATCTCGTGCAGCGACAGCACGGCGTCGTTGGCTGGGTGGTAGGCGTAGTGGCAGGTCGGGCGATAGATCACCTCGTTGCCATCTCGTAGCGTGAAATAGTCCGCAATCGAGATCGACTCGTTGTGGGTGACGAGGAAGCCGTATTGCGGCCCCGGCGTCGGGCACCATGAACGCACGCGGGTGTTGGCGCCCGGCTGCAGCAGATAGATCGCCGCACCGCAGCCTTCGGTGTGCTGGCGGCCGTTATCCGGCATCCATTTCTCATGGGTGCCCCAGCCGAGCTCGGCCGGCTGCATGCCCTCGGACACGAACCCTTCCACCGACCAGGTGTTGACGAACACATTCATCGGCTTCGGATTCCTGGAGCGCTGGGTGTCGCGCTCGGCGATGTGGATGCCTTTGACGCCGAGCTTCTGCGCGAGCTGACCCCAACCCTCGCGGCTCTTCGGCTCGTTGAAGGGCGTGTTGGTGTCGCGGGCGATGTCGAGCAGCGCCTGCTTGACGAACCAGGATACCATGCCGGGATTGGCACCGCAGGTGGAGACGGCGGTCGTGCCGCCCGGACTCTTGTGCTTTGCGGCGAGCAAGGTCTCGCGCAGGGCGTAGTTGGAGCGCTTTTCGGGACCGATGTTCTTGTCGAAATAGAAACCCGCCCAGGGCTCCACCACGGTATCGATGTAGAGCGCGCCGATCTCCCGGCACATCGTCATGATGTCGACCGAGGAGGTGTCGACGGAGAGGTTGACGCAGAAGCCCTGGCCGCCGCCTTCGGTAAGCAGCGGGATCAGGAATTCGCGATAATTGTCGCGGGTCACGGCTTGCTTGATGAAGCGCACGCCGTGTTTCTTGGCGAGCTCGCCATCCTCATGCGGATCGATGATGACGAAGCGCGACTTGTCATAGTCGAAATGGCGCTCGATCAAGGGCAGCGTGCCCTTGCCGATCGAACCGAAGCCGATCATCACGATGGGGCCAGTGACTTTCGCGTGAATTTTTGCGAGGGCGTTCATCAGTTGGTCTCCGGAAACAGAAATTCGTGGGAATGGAGGGATCAGGCGGTGCGGCGTTTCGCGGTCACTTCGATCTCGATCTTCATCTCGGGCTTGTAGAGCCCCGCGACGACGAGGAGCGTTGTGGCCGGGCGGATCTCGCTAAAAACTTCGCCGCAGACCGCAAAGAAGGCGTCCGCATCGGCGAGGTCGGTGATGTAGTAGGTGGCGCGGACGATGTCGGCCATCGCGAAGCCGCCTTCCTTGAGCGCCGCCTCGATGTTCCTAAAGCAGTTGCGCGCCTGGCTTGTGACATCGGCGGGAATGACCATGGTCCTGTAGTCGTAGCCGGTGGTGCCGGCGACGAAGGCGAAATCGCCGTCGATGACGGCGCGGCTGTAGCCGGCGGTCTTCTCGAACGGCGAGCCGGTGGAAATCAGGCGGCGGGGCATGGGAACCTCGGTCTTGGGAACGATCCTGGGAATGGTCCGGCGGCGGGATGGGCGCGGTTTAAGGGCTTTTCCCCGGCGTGCGCAACCCCTGGCGATGTCACCGTGAATGCCAGGTGAAGTCGGAGGCCGGCGGCGCGCCGGCGCTCCAGCGACGCACGAGAATGTCCCTGACGATCATGACCGAGATGATGACCAGGAGGACCGTCGTGACAACGCTGCGCCAGCGCGGGCGCACGGCGGCGGGAGGGCACTCCGACATCGCTTTCAGGCCACGCGCGGCAGGAGCAAGGTCTTCGCCTTCCTGGTCCGCACTGCCTTTGTTTTCGGCGAGCGTGCACCGGTCGGAACGATCATCCCCGAGGCGCCATCGAGCGCGCCTTCGCAAAACTCCAGGCCGAGCAGCCGGTCGCGCTCGAAAGCGCCCGGCAGCGACAGCTCGCCGGTCTTCGCGGCCCAGAAGCCGAAGCGGGAGTAGTACGGCGCATCGCCCAGCAGGACTACCGCGCGATGGCCACGCGCCTTCGCCGCCGCGAGCGCGTGGTCCATCAGCGCAGCCCCGACCCCGAGCTGGCGGGAGGAAGCCTCCACCGCCAGCGGGCCGAGCATGAGCGCCGGGATGCCCCCGGCGCTGACGTGCCACAACCGCAACGTACCGACCAGCCGGCCCCTGCTCACAGTCGAAAGGCTAAGGCCTTCGGCGGGCGCGCGTCCGTCGCGCAGGCGCTGGCAGGCGCGCATATGGCGGTTGTCGCCAAAGCAGGCATCCAGCAGCGCCTCGCGCGCGGCGACGTCCGAGGCCCGCTCGCTGCGGATCGCAAACGGAGCGGCATCGGGGATGAGGGCAACGGTGGTCTTCCGCAAAGCAGTCATGGCACGTCAGTCCCCGCTCGCAACGGCAAACTTGCCGCGCAAAGCGTTGTCAAAAATTCGCAAATGACGGGGAGGGAGCCGGCGCACCGGCTCCCGCTATTCGAGCCTCAAAAAGAGGCAGCTCAGATGTGGTAGGTCCTGAGCGGCGGGATGCCGTTGAACGCCACCGACGAGTAGGTCGACGTGTAGGCCCCGGTGCCTTCGATCAACAGCTTGTCGCCGATCTCGAGCGTCACCGGAAGCGGGTACGGCATCTTCTCGTACAGCACGTCGGCGCTATCGCAGGTGGGACCTGCGAGCACGCACGGCGTCATCTCCGCACCGTCATGCGGCGTGCGGATGGCGTAGCGGATCGACTCGTCCATCGTCTCGGCGAGACCGCCGAACTTGCCGATGTCGAGATACACCCAGCGCACCTCGTCCTCGTCGCTCTTCCTGGAGATCAGGACGACTTCGGTCTCGATGATGCCGGCGTTGCCGACCATGCCGCGGCCCGGCTCGATGATGGTCTCCGGGATCTGGTTGCCGAAGTGCTTGCGCAGCGCACGGAAGATCGACCGGCCGTACTGCACGACCGGAGGAACGTCCTTGAGGTACTTGGTCGGGAAGCCGCCGCCCATGTTGACCATGGACAGGTTGATCCCTCGCTCCGCGCAGTCCCGAAACACCGTCGAGGCCATTGCCAGCGCGCGGTCCCACGCCTTCACCTTGCGCTGCTGCGAGCCGACATGAAACGAGATGCCGACCGGCTCCAGCCCCAGACGCTTGGCGAGGTCGAGCACCTCGACCGCCATCTCCGGGTCGCAGCCGAACTTCCGCGACAGCGGCCATTCGGCGCCGGCGCAGTCATAAAGGATGCGGCAGAACACCTTTGCGCCGGGAGCGGCACGCGCGATCTTCTCGACTTCGGCGGCGCAGTCGACTGCGAACAGGCGAATGCCGAGCGCGAAGGCGCGCGCGATGTCGCGCTCCTTCTTGATCGTGTTGCCAAAGGAGATACGGTCCGGCGTCGCACCGGCAGCCATCGCCATTTCGATTTCGGCAACGGTTGCGGTGTCGAAGCAGGAGCCCATGGAGGCGAGCAGCGACAGCACTTCGGGCGCAGGATTGGCCTTCACCGCGTAGAACACGCGGCTGTCGGGCAGCGCCTTGGCGAAGGTCTGGTAGTTGTCGCGCACGACTTCGAGGTCGACGACGAGGCACGGCTCGGTGTCCTGGCCCTCGCTGCGGCGGTTACGCAGGAATTCCTGAATACGTTCGGTCATAGCACCCCTCCAAACGGCCCAGCGACGGGTCCCGTTCAAATTTGATCTCGGACGTGAGTGCTTTGGCGTTGTCGCACGATGGAGACGCGACGAAGCCTCGAACTCAAGAACCGAATTGTGCTGCCGTGGATTGGTTGGGAATCTTCCCGCCCGCTCACCTGGCAATGAAGGACAAGCCTTTTCAGTAGCCCGCGCCGGCGGTGGAATGCCGGTAGAGACCAAAAAAGCCCGATCCGTCGTTGCTTTAAGTCGCGTCCCCCGTTGAGAGCGGGGTGCGCCGGTTCGCCTCCGGCTGCCAGTCACGGTTGCAAAGGATGGAGAGACCTTCAACGGCATCTCTTGAGAGAGATGCTGGCCGCTTCGAAAAACGACCCTCGGTTCTTCATCCCTTGGCGGCTGTCCGGCCTCTTGTCCGGATACCTACCGACTGACACACGACCACAGGCACGTGCGAAATTGGGCAAGGCTGGAAATAAGTCTTTTGAATCGGCTTCGCAAGAATTTTTTTAGGCTGGGGACAAATTTCCCCGACGTGTGCTTACGAAAGCGTTCGCAGCGCGCACGGCTCACGACAAACATGAATGGAAGTTAAGATTTTCTCAGGCAGGCGATGAATGCTTCAGCGCCTGTGCCGCAGCGCTTTCTTGAACGCGCGTCAGGCGCGCTTGGAGAACGGCTCGATGCGCTGCGCGCCGCGGATGAACGCCACCATGACCAGCACGCCGATGCCGAACAGCACCGCCTGGAGAATGTGCGCGCTGGTGTCGTTGAGATCGAACAGGATCGCGAGCGCCCAGCCGCCGGCAAACGCCGCGCCGAACACTTCCGCGCCGATCAGGATCGCAGCCGAAATGACGGTGATGACGCTCGGCCAGACGATCCGGCGGGAGGATGTGGAGGCGGGCTGTGGGCTCATGAAAAAGGTCCTGTTCAAGGGGCGCAATCTCTCCGAAAAGGCCCCATCTATCAAGCGCAAAAGGCCCAAAAATGCCGCATCGCGTGCTATAGATTGCCGCATCTTCTGGAGCGGTTTTCGAGCGAAATCGGTACCGGTTTCAGCTCGAGAAAACGAGCCACGAAAACGAGGCAAAAACGGGAATTGTGATGTCAGAAACCCTGCAGACGGCGGCCCCTTCGGAAGCTGGCGAAAACCCGCTGCTCCGGCCGTGGCAGACGCCATTCGAGACACCGCCCTTCAGCGAGATCCAGCCGGAACACTTCCTGCCCGCCTTCGAGCAGGCCTTTGCCGATCACGCCGCCGAGATCGCGGCGATCACCCATGATCCCTCGGTGCCGGACTTCGCCAACACCATCACGGCGCTGGAGCGCTCGGGCAAGCTGCTCGCGAAGGTCTCTGCCGTGTTCTACGACCTGGTCTCGGCGCACTCCAATCCGGCGATCCTGGAGATCGACAAGGAAGTCTCCTTGCGGATGGCGCGGCACTGGAACCCGATCATGATGAACGCGGTGCTGTTCGGCCGCATTGCGCTGCTGCACGAGAACCGCGCCACGCTCGGCCTGACCGGCGAACAGATGCGGCTCCTGGAGCGCACCTACACCAACTTCCACCGCGCCGGCGCCGGCCTCGACGAGGTCGCCAAGAAGCGCCGGGCCGAGATCAACGAGCGGCTGGCCCAGCTCGGCACCTCGTTCAGCCACCATCTGCTCGGCGACGAGCAGGACTGGTTCATGGAGCTCGGCGAGGACGATCGTGACGGCCTTCCCGAGGCCTTCGTCACCGCGGCCAAGGCCGCCGCTGAAGAGCGCGGCATGGCGGGCAAGGCGATTGTGACGCTGTCACGCTCTTCGGTCGAGCCGTTCCTGAAGAGCTCCTCCCGCCGCGACCTGCGCGAGAAGGTCTTCAAGGCCTTCACCGCGCGCGGCGACAATGGCAACGCCAACGACAACAACGCCACCATCGTCGAGATCCTCGCGCTCCGCGAGGAGGCCGCCAAGATCATGGGCTTTCCGACCTACGCCGCCTACCGGCTGGAGGATTCCATGGCCAAGACGCCGGAGGCGGTGCGCAGCCTCCTGGAGCGGGTCTGGAAGCCCGCCCGGGCCCAGGCGCTCGCCGACCGCGACGCGCTGCAGGCGCTGATCGCGGAGGAGGGCGGCAACTTCGCGCTGGCGCCGTGGGATTGGCGCTACTACGCCGAAAAGCTGCGGCAGCGGCGGGCCGATTTCGACGACGCGGCGATAAAGCCCTATCTGGTGCTCGACCACATGATCGAGGCCGCCTTCGACTGCGCCACCCGCCTGTTCGGGATCACCTTCTCCGAGCGCAAGGACATTCCGGTCTGGCATCCGGATGTCCGAGTCTGGGAGGTCAAGGACGCCGCCGGCAAGCACAAGGCGCTGTTCTATGGCGATTATTTCGCCAGACCCTCAAAGCGCTCCGGCGCCTGGATGACCTCGCTGCGGGACCAGCAGAAGCTCGACGTCGATATCGCCCCGCTGATCATCAATGTCTGCAATTTCGCCAAGGGCGCGGACGGCCAGCCGTCGCTGCTGTCGCCCGACGATGCGCGCACCCTGTTCCACGAGTTCGGCCACGGCCTGCACGGCATGCTGTCCAACGTCACTTATCCCTCGCTGTCGGGGACATCCGTGTTCACCGATTTCGTCGAGCTGCCCTCGCAGCTCTACGAGCATTGGCAGGAGCAGCCGCAGGTGCTGCGGCAGTTCGCCAAGCACTACCAAACCGGCGAGCCGCTGCCGGACGACCTGCTGCAGCGCTTCCTCGCCGCGCGAAAATTCAACCAGGGCTTTGCCACCGTGGAGTTCGTCTCCTCGGCGCTGGTCGATCTCGAATTCCACACCCAGCCGGCCGCTGCCAGCCGCGACGTGGCGGCGTTCGAAAAGGCGGAGCTGGAGAAGATCGGCATGCCCGCCGAAATCGCGCTGCGCCACCGGCCGACCCAATTCGGCCACATCTTCTCCGGCGATCATTACGCATCGGGCTATTACAGCTACATGTGGTCGGAAGTGATGGACGCCGACGCCTTCGGCGCGTTCGAGGAGGCCGGCGACATCTTCGATCCCGCGGTGGCAAAACGCCTGCACGATGACATCTATTCGTCGGGCGGCTCGCGCGACCCCGAGGACGCCTATGTCGCCTTCCGCGGCCGCGAGCCGGAGGCCGACGCGCTGTTGCGCCGTCGCGGCCTGCTCGAAGCAACGCCGGCGGCCTGATCAGCCGGCGCCGCTTCCACGAGTCGTCCCTGCGAACGCAGGGACCTATAACCTCTGATGTTCGTTGTGAAGGAATAGCCTTTGCCACATTGCCAAAATGAGACGACACGGCGTATCGGTCCCCGCCTTCGGAGGGATGACGTGTTACGTAGAATGTTCGGTTTGTTAGGCTTGATCGTCGCGTTGTCGCTCGGCTCTGCCGCGGCCGAGGCCCATCCCCATGTCTGGATCACCGCCAGGAGCGAGGTGGTCTACGCGCCCAACGGCGCGATGACGGGCGTGCGTCACGCCTGGACGTTCGATGACATGTTCTCGACCTATGCGCTGCAGGGTGTCGCGACCAAGACCAAGGGCGTCTACACCCGCGAGGAACTGGCGCCGCTGGCACAAACCAATGTCGAGTCGCTGAAGGACTTCGCCTATTTCACCTTCGCCAAAGCCGACGGCAAGAAGGCGAAGTTCGAGGAGCCGGTCGACTATTATCTCGAATACAAGGACAGCGCGCTGACGCTGCATTTCGTGCTGCCGCTGAAGGCGCCGGCGAGCTCGAAGCAGTTGGCGCTGGAAGTGTTCGACCCCTCCTACTTCATCGACTTCAAGTTCGACGACAAGGACCCGATCAAGCTGATCGGTGCGCCCGCCGCCTGCCAGATGCAGTTCCAGCGGCCGAACGACGAGACCGCCAACACCCAGCGCCTGAACGAGCAGAATTTCTTGAACGGCGACAATTCCAATTATGGCGCGATGTTCGCCAACAAGGTCACGGTGAACTGCCCATGAGGCGGATGCTCCCCACGAGCCTCGCGCGAGGTATCGCAATGACGGCCGCGGCGATCGCGGCCGTTGTGATTTTCGATGCTGCCTTGCATGCGCTGATGGCGCAGAATCCGTTCGGCGGTCCACGTCCCGCGGCCGAGCCGCAGGTCGGCGGCGTGATCGGATGGATTTTGGCCAAGCAATCCGAGTTCTACCGCGAAATGTCCGCCACCATCCGCGCGGCGAAATCGGACGGCAGCGCGGTCTGGACGCTGCTTGGAATCTCCTTTGCTTACGGCATTTTTCATGCCGCCGGCCCCGGCCACGGCAAGGCGGTGATCTCGTCCTATCTTGTCGCCAATGAGGAAACCGCGCGGCGCGGCATCGTGCTGTCGTTCGCCTCGGCGTTGTTGCAGGCGTTAGTGGCAGTCGCGATCGTGGCCGTCTTCGCCTGGCTGCTCTCTTCCACGGCCAAGACGATGTGCTCTGCGGAGAAGGCGATCGAGATCGTCAGCTACGCGCTGATCGCCGCGTTAGGCGCCCGGCTGGTCTGGACCAAGGGCGGCGGCTTTATGCGCGCGCTGCAGGCGAAGCCGGAGCTGGCGATGGCATCGGCCACGGCTCATCGTCACGATCATGACCACGCCCATCACCATCACCATGATCACGGCGATCATCACGGCCATGCCCATGTTCATGACGAGCATTGCGGCCATTCGCACGGGCCGACACCGGACCAACTCGCCGGTCCCGGCGGCTGGCGGCGCGGCTTGGGAACGATCTTTGCGGTAGGCATGCGGCCGTGCTCGGGTGCCATCCTGGTGCTGGTATTCTCGCTGGCGCAGGGCCTGTTCCTGGCCGGCATCGCCGCGACCTTCGTGATGGGCCTCGGGACTGCGATCACGGTCGCCACCATCGCCGTGATCGCCGTATCGGCGAAGGGTCTGGCAAAGCGGCTGAGCGCCGGGCGCGAGGGCGGCGGCGCACTGGTCATGCGCGGCATCGAATTCGGCGCCGCCGGCCTGGTGCTCTTGTTCGGCTTGGGCCTGTTGTTCGGCTATCTCGCCGCCGAACGCGCGACGTGTTTGTGATCCACGCTACGAACTGTCGTCCTTGCCTCCGTGCGCAATCGCGCACTCGGCGCATGGACCCATACCGCGTGATCTATCGAGGAAGCGCGGTGGCAGACACCTTATCACACAACAAAAGCCGGTGGTTATGGGGCCCCTGCTTTCGCAGGGGCGACAAGTTGAGAGGTTCTCGCCTCTATCCCGTCGTCCCTGCGAACGCGGGGACCCATAACCACAGGATCAAGTTGGTGGATGAAAGCCGTCGAACAGGATTTCTTAAAACTTGCGGCACGGCGTATGGACCACAATCTACCGCGTTAGATTCCGCAACTCTATTTCGGTAACGCAAGTTGCCGGCTTTATGAAATTGGTTCGCTGCGCTATTCAAGCGCCCGAACACGCAAAGCCGGGAACCCCATGTCACGCGAGCAATTCTGGTTCTTCCACCCGTTCCGGGTGCGCTACTCCGAGATCGACGGCCAGGGCGTCGTCTTCAACGCGCATTACCTGACCTATTTCGACACCACCATCACCGAATATTTTCGCGCGCTCGGCTATGACCAATATGCCGACGCCAAGAAATCCGGCGTCGATTTCCACGTCGTCAAATCCGTCATCGAATACAAGGCGCCGGTCCGGTTCGACTGGGAGCTCGACGTCGGCGCGCGGGTGGCGCGGATCGGCAATTCGAGCCTCACCTTCGAACTCGCGATCTTCCTGAAAGGTGCCGGTGATGCGCTCGTGACCGGCGAGAGCGTCTGGGTCAACACCGATCAGAAGACGCATCGCCCGGTCCCGATATCAAAGGAGATTCGGGATTTGATCGCGACGCGGGAGCGGCATCTGGGCTGAGCCAAGTCGTCCTCGACATCGTAGGGTGGGCAAAGGCGCGATAGCGCCGTGCCCACCATCTATCGGCGATCACTCTTCTCTGATGCCCCTGCGAACGCAGGGACCCATACGCCGCGGCGGATGTTGTCTTGCGGGGATGGTCGACGACTTTCCCGCAACGATCAGCAGCGGTGGTTATGGGTCCCTGCGTTCGCAGGGACGACGGGACGCCAACCTCATACCGGCAAATACTCCTTGATCGCCGGCAGAAAGAAGATCGCGATATTGATCGCGAAGCCGATGCTCCAGAGGATCGAGCGCAGCGTTGGGCGGTTGCCGAGATAGGTGAAGACATAGGCGATCCGCACGATCACGAACAGAATCGCGAGTTCGTCGATCAGGCGCTGCGGCCCGAGCCGAAATTCCGCCAGCAGCACGGCGACTGCGAAGAACGGAAACGCCTCGATGCCGTTTTGATGCGCGCCAAGTGCACGGGCGCGGATCGGGTCCTGGTAGAAGGCGGGATCGCGCGGCTTGGCATTGTCGAAACGGCCGTAGGCGGCCCATTTGACCGATGCGATCGTCAGCAGATACAGCAGCACCGTTCCGAAAACGCACCATTCGGCGATCGTCATGGTTCCTCCCCGCGCACGCGCGCCCCGCGGCCATTTGGCAAGCGTAGCGAACCGGCGGTTATCTTGACAAGGATAGTGCAACGCGCGAAGCCATCGAAATCATGACCGCGGTCGTCCCCCTTGGCAATGCAACGGCACCGGCAGCCCTAGAGCAACGCATCGGCGTGCTGCTGGTCAATCTCGGCACGCCTGATACCGCCGATGCCCAGGGGGTGCGGGTCTATCTGAAGGAATTCCTCTCCGACCCCCGCGTGATCGAGGATCAGGGCCTCGTCTGGAAAGCGATCCTCAACGGCATCATTCTGCGGGTGCGTCCGGCCAGAAAGGCGCGCGACTACCAGAAGATCTGGAACGCCGAGAGAGGCGAATCCCCGCTCAAGACCATCACCCGGTCGCAGGCCGAAAAGCTCGCGGCGGCGATCGCCGATCGCGAGCACGTCGTGGTCGATTGGGCGATGCGCTATGGCAATCCATCGATCCGCTCGCGGATCGATGCCCTGGCTGCGCAAGGCTGCGATCGCCTGCTGGTGGTGCCGCTCTATCCGCAATATTCTGCGGCGACCTCGGCGACGGTCTGCGACGAGGTGTTTCGCGCGCTCGCCGACATGCGCGCGCAGCCGACGCTGCGGGTGAGCCCGCCTTATTACGACAATCCCGAGTACATCGAAGCGCTCGCCGTCTCGATGTCAGAACATCTGGCGGCCCTGCCGTTCCAGCCCGAACTTATCGTGGCGTCGTTTCACGGTATGCCGCAGAAATATGTCGACAAGGGCGATCCTTACTACACGCAGTGCGTCGCAACGACGGAAAGCTTGCGCAAGCGGTTGGGCCTTGATGCCGCCAAGCTGATCCTGACATTTCAATCGCGCTTCGGCAGCGACGAGTGGCTGCAGCCCTACACCGACAAGACCATCGAAAAATTGGCGAAAGATGGCGTGAAACGCATTGTGGTGGTGACGCCCGGCTTCTCCGCCGATTGCCTGGAGACGCTGGAGGAGATCGCGCAGGAAAACGCCGAGATCTTCAGGCACAACGGCGGCGAGCAGTTTTCCGCAATTCCCTGTCTGAACGACAGCGAGCCCGGCATGGACGTCATCCGCCAACTCGTTTTGCGCGAGCTTCAAGGCTGGATTTAACCACATCAACAACCACTCGCCGTTCGGAGCCCAAGAACATCTGGTGGCCCGCAAACTATTCCCTAGCTATATAGCCATAAACTGAGAACCGCCGGCTGAACCGGCGCCGCGCCGTTGCAGACAAATGAGAGATCGCGCCGGGCAACGCACCTTGCCGGCTTTGGAGGGACTTTATGAGTGGCTTCGACATTTTCGCGATTGCCTTTGTTCTACTTGTCATTGCCACATTGTTCGCGGGCGTCAAAACGGTGCCGCAGGGCTATGATTGGACCATCGAGCGGTTCGGCAAATACACCCGCACGCTGTCGCCGGGGTTGAACCTCATCATTCCCTATTTCGACCGCGTCGGCCGCAAGATGAACATGATGGAGCAGGTGATCAACATTCCCGAGCAGGAGGTGATCACCAAGGACAACGCCACCGTGACGGTGGATGGCGTCGCGTTCTTCCAGGTGTTCGACGCCGCGAAAGCGAGCTACGAGGTCGCCAATCTCGAGCAGGCCATCATCGTGCTGACCATGACCAACATCCGCTCGGTGATGGGCTCGATGGACCTCGACCAGGTGCTGTCGCATCGCGACGAGATCAACGAGCGGCTGCTGCGCGTGGTCGACGCAGCCGTCTCGCCATGGGGGCTCAAGGTCAACCGCATCGAGATCAAGGACATCGTGCCGCCGGCCGACCTGGTGGAAGCGATGGGCCGGCAGATGAAGGCCGAGCGCGTCAAGCGCGCCGACATTCTGCAGGCCGAGGGCCAGCGCCAGTCGGAAATTTTGCGGGCGGAAGGCGCCAAACAGGGTCAGATTTTGCAGGCCGAAGGCCGCCGCGAAGCCGCCTTCCGCGACGCCGAAGCGCGCGAGCGCCTGGCGGAGGCGGAAGCCAAGGCGACGCAGATGGTCTCCGAGTCCATCGCCAAGGGCGATGTCGCAGCGTTGAACTATTTTATCGCCGACAAGTACATCAAGGCGTTCGGACAGTTCGCGGATTCGCCGAACCAGAAGATCCTGATGATCCCGCTGGAAGCAACCAGCGTGCTGTCCTCGCTCGCCGGCATCGGGGAGATCGCCAAGGCGACGTTTGGCGAGAGCGCAGCTTCCGCTGCGGCCGCCGCACGGCGGACATCGTCGGTGCCGAACACCGGTCCCACCCCACCGCCGGTCACGCCGCAGCGGTGAGAGCTTGATCTGGAAGATCGATTAGAGGTTCGTGTCATGACCGACATATTTTCGACGTTAGGCACCTGGAATTGGCTGATCTTCGGCTTCGTCCTGATGGCGCTGGAGTTGCTCGCGCCGGGAGTCTTCATGTTCTGGCTCGGGCTCGCGGCGCTATTGGTCGGGCTCGTGTCGTTTGCGATCAGCCCGTCCTGGCAGACGCAACTCCTGATGTTTGCCGTGTTCGCGGTTGCCGCGGTACCGGCATGGCGGCACTTTGCGCGCAGCGAGGGCAGCCGCAGCCTGAGCAACCCGTTTCTCAACAACCGGACCAAGGCGCTGATCGGCCGGGAATTCACGCTGGAAAAGCCGATCGTCGGCGGCACCGGCACCGTGCGGATCGACGACACGGTCTGGCGCGTCGCCGGCCCTGACGCGCCGGCCGGCAGCCGGGTCAGGGTGGTGCAGGCCGATGGCGCCAGCCTGACGGTGGCGGCTGCTTAGCGCTCCATCATCTCCTTGCATTATGCTACCAAAAGTGTAGCATTGCTACTGTATTAGTAGCAATGGAGGTTGGCCGTGTCACAATCCGTGCCGCGCATCGCGCCACTTGAGCCGCCTTATGCACCTGACATTGCCGAGCAGTTCGACCGCATCATGCGCGGCGCGCCGCCGCTGGTGCTGTTTCGCGTCATGGCGGGCAATGCGCGGGCCTGGGAGAAATTCCGCGCCGGCAGCCTGCTGGATCGCGGCCCGCTCAGTTTGCGGGAGCGCGAGATCGTCATCGACCGTACCTGCGCGCGAACAGGCTGCGAGTACGAATGGGGCGTGCATGTTACGACGTTCGCGGAGGCCGCGCATCTGACGGAAGCGCAGATCCGCGCCACCGTGCTCGGCGCCGCCACCGACGCATGCTGGTCGCCAGCGGAGCAGGCCCTGATCGCCGCGGTCGACGCGCTGCACGAGCGCGCCACGCTTGATGAAGCCGAATTCGCGGTGCTGTCGGCGCATTACGACGAGGCGAAAATATTCGAGACCATCCTGCTGTGCGGATTCTATCGCACCGTGTCGTATCTCGCGAACGGACTGGCACTGCCGCTGGAGGAGAACGCGGTGCGGTTTCCGAAGGCCTAACCCCGTCATTGCGAACCACCGGGTCGCGCGAATGCGCGCCCGATGACAGGCTCCGCGAAGCAATCCATCTCGCGGCATAACGGATAGGTGGATTGCTTCGTCGCTTGCGCTCCTCGCAATGACGTGGAGAGGTCGGGAGTTACGCCACTCCCGCGCGCAGGAAATCGTGCAGGTGCACGATGCCGATCGGCTTGCTGGCGTCGGTCACGATCAGCGTCGTGATCTTCGAGGAGTTGAGGATCTCCAGCGCCTCGCCGGCCAGCACGTCGCGGTCGATCGTCTTCGGATTCCTCGTCATTACCTCGTCGACGGTGGCCGACATGAGCTGCGGCCCCATATGGCGGCGCAGGTCACCGTCGGTGACAATGCCGACGATGTGTCCGCGTGCGTCGACAATACCGACACAGCCAAAGCCCTTGGACGTCATCTCGACCAGCGCCTCGGACATGCTGGTGCCGAGCGGCTTCAGCGGCACCGCGTCGCCGGTATGCATGAGGTCGCGGGTGTATTTCAGGAGCGCGCCGAGCTTGCCGCCGGGATGCAGCACGCTGAAATCGACCGAGGTAAAGCCGCGGCCTTCCAGCAATGCGATCGCCAGCGCGTCGCCGAGCGCCAGCATCATCAGGGAGGAGGTGGTCGGCGCGAGATTGTGCGGGCAGGCCTCACGGGCCTTCGGCAGCGTCAGCGCGATGCCGGCCGCCTTGGCGAGGGAAGATTCGCGCTCCGCCGTCATGGCGATCACGGGAATGCGGAAGCGCTTGGCATAGGTGATCAGATTCTTCATCTCCGGCTGCTCGCCGGACCACGATAGCGCTAGGATGACGTCGTCCGGCGTGATCATGCCGAGGTCGCCATGGCTCGCTTCGGCCGCATGGACAAAAAAGGCGGGCGTGCCGGTGGAGGCGAAGGTCGCGGCGATCTTGCGGCCGATATGGCCCGACTTGCCGAGCCCGGTGACGATCAGCCGTCCCTTGGCGTTCCGGATCAGATCGACGGCAGCGACAAAGGGTGCGCGAAGGTCGGACTGCAGCGCCGCCGCAATCGCGGCGATGCCGCTGCCCTCGGCATCGAGCGTGCGCAGCGCCGATTGGACGGCGGCATCAGCGGGTCCAGAGCCGGATGATTGTACCATCAGCGGATTCGGGTTGGCCATGTCTGTCCCAGGGAAGGAGGGGCTTCGCGCCCCGAACCCTGCATAGCATGGGCCGTCCGGCGAAGCGACGCGGGGCTGCCGCCCTCAACGGCTCATTAACCATAATTGTTTTAACTCCATTAACGACGTGTTCCGCGAGCGTTCGGCGTTCGTCCACCAAGTATCTGTTTTTGTTGGGGTATATTTTATCGTGATGGCGGGGCCAGCATCGGGCCGGAACGGCCGCGCGCGCCTCTTCCGCGCAGCCTTGCCGTGCCTTGCGCTGATCGTCCTGACCGGAACCGCAGCGCGAGCGCAAACCCTCACGCCGGACCTGTTCAGCTCAAGGCGGACCAGTCAGATGCTGCCGCCGGATTCGCCGCTGCACCGGACGGCGGCGGAGGTGAACGATCCCCTCAACAGCCCGAAGCTGCAAGAGAGCGACAAGCCCGCGCCGTCGCGGATCGGACAGATCCCGAAATACGGTCTGCCGGCCGCGAGCGGCGCCGCCGACATCGGCTACGATTCGCTGAACCGCAAGCGCAAGAAGCCGAAATATTATCCGGGGCAGGCGAAGCCGAAGCCGCCGGTCGGACCCGGTAGTCCGCCGTCGCCGATTGCGTCGAACACGCGGCTGCGGCTGTCGATTGCCCCATCGGAATCAGCGTACAAAACCCCCATCCCACCGGCGATGGCGGGCACGGTCGTGGGACAGCCGCCGCGCAAGCGTCTCAGGATCGATGACGATCCGTTTGGCGCAGTCGGCGATTACGCCGGCAGCTTCCTGATCAAGTCGGCGGTCGAATTCTCCGGCGGCTACGATACCAATCCCGGCCGGCTCGCCCCGGCGCAAGGCAAGCCGTTCTATGTGATCGCGCCGGAATTTTTGGTGATCTCCGACTGGGAGCGCCATGCGCTGGTGGCCGATCTCCGCGGCTCCTTCACTGGCTATACCAGCAACCTCACGCCGAACGCCGACGGCACGCCGCTGTCGGCGCCGCTCGATGTCGACCGGCCCAACTTCCTCGGCCATGTCGACGGCCGGCTCGACGTCAGCCAGAACACGAGGCTGACCGCGCAGGGACGCTTGTTCGTCTCGACCGACAATCCCGGCAGCCCGAACGTGCAGGCCGGTCTCGCCAGATATCCGATCCTCACCACGGTTGGCACGACTATCGGCGTCGACCAGAGCTTCAACCGGCTGCAGGTTTCCGCCGGCGCCACTGTCGACCGCACCGACTATACCAATTCAAAGCTCACCGACGGCACTTCAACGACCAACGACGACCGCAATTTCAGCCAGTACGGCGGCGTCGGCCGCGCCAGCTATGACTTGAAGCCGGGCATAAAGCCGTTCGTGGAAGTGCAGGGCGACAGCCGCGTGCATGACGTCAGGCTCGACCGCAGCGGATTTGCGCGCGATTCCAGTGGCGGCTATGTCAAGGGCGGCACCAGCGTCGAATTCTCGCGGCTATTGACCGGCGAAATCGCCGTCGGCTATGCCGCGCGCGACTATGTCGATCCGAGGCTCGATCGCCTGGAAGGCCTGCTCGTCTCGTCCTCGCTGGTCTGGACCGCGACGCCGCTGACGACGGCAAAATTCTATTCCGACACCACGATCACGGAGACCACGCTGCCAGGCACGTCGGGCGTCCTGACGCATGTCTACACCGTCGAAGTCGACCACGACTTCCGCCGCTGGCTGACCGCGATCGGCAAGTTCACCTGGGGCTCGCTCGACTATCAGGGCAATCCCAGGCGCGACAAGATCTACGCGGTGTCGGGCGAGGCCATCTACAAGATGAACCGCAACGTCTGGCTCAGGGGCACGCTGCGGCGCGACTGGCTGGATTCGAACCTGGTGGGGAATAGCACGGCGTCGACTGTGGTGATGCTGGGGGTGCGGCTGCAGAACTAGGCGCTCGGCTCTCCGCGTGCGTTCCCCGGATGCTGCGCAGCACGAAGTGATGCGCTGCTGATCCGGGGTCCATGCGAGCGGCGCCATGGGTCCCGGCTCTGCGGAGCAGCGTTACACGCTGCACCGCGTCCGGGGCACGAGGTAACACAAAAAAGCTTTGGGTGTTGTGCTACCGCGGCAGCGTCGTCGTCCCCATCAAATACTGATCGATCGCTCGCGCGCACAGACGCCCCTCACGGATTGCCCACACCACCAGCGATTGCCCGCGGCGCATGTCGCCGGCGGAGAAGACGTTCGGCAGCGAGGTCTTGTAGTCGGCCATGTTGGCGCGGACGTTGCCGCGCTGGTCGAGGTCGACGCCGAGCGTCTTCAGCATGCCTTCGTGCACCGGGTGCACGAAGCCCATGGCGAGCAGCACGAGCTGCGCTTCGAGCTCGAATTCGGTGCCCGCAATCGGCTTGAACTTGTCGTCGACCTTCACGCAGTGCAGCTTTTGCACCTTGCCGTCGACGCCCGAGAATTTTTGCGTCAGCACCGCGTATTCGCGGCTCGCGCCCTCGGCCTGGCTCGACGAGGTCCGCATCTTCAAGGGCCAGTTCGGCCAGGTCACGCCCTTGTTCTCGTGCTCGGGCGGCGCCGGCATGATCTCGAGCTGGGTCACGGACTTCGCACCCTGCCGGAACGAAGTTCCGATGCAGTCGGAACCGGTGTCGCCACCGCCGATCACGACGACATGCTTGCCGCCGGCCAGGATATCCTTGACGTCGCCGAGCGGCTCGGAGGAGACGCGGCGGTTCTGCTGCGGCAGGAAGTCCATCGCAAAATGGATGCCGTCGAGATCGCGGCCGGGGATCGGCAGATCGCGGCCGGCTTCGGCGCCGCCGGTCAAGGCTACCGCGTCATACTGGTTGAGCAGCTCGCGCGGATCGATCGCGCCTTGTGAAGTGCCGCCGATATGGACGCCGTAATGGAACGTCACGCCCTCGGCCTCCATCTGCGCCACGCGGCGGTCGATGATATGCTTTTCCATCTTGAAGTCGGGAATGCCGTAACGAAGCAATCCGCCGGCCTTGGCGAACTTCTCGTAGACATGGACGTCATGGCCGGCTCGCGCGAGTTGCTGCGCGGCCGCAAGGCCCGCAGGTCCGGAGCCGACGATCGCGACCTTCTTGCCGGTCTTGGCCTGCGCGACTTCCGGCTTCAGCCAGCCATTGTCCCAGGCGCGGTCGACGATCGCGCATTCGATCGTCTTGATGGTGACCGGGTTGTCGTCGATGTTGAGCGTGCAGGACGCCTCGCACGGCGCCGGGCAGATGCGGCCGGTGAACTCCGGGAAATTGTTGGTCGAGTGCAGGTTGCGCGAGGCTTCTTCCCAGTTGCCCTGATAAACGAGGTCGTTGAAATCGGGGATCTGGTTATTGACCGGGCAGCCCGGCGTGCCCGGCGCCACCGAGCCGGTGCCGTGGCAATAGGGGATGCCGCAGTTCATGCAGCGCGCGGCCTGGTCGCGGGTGTCCTTCTCGCTCAGGGGAATGACGAATTCGCGATAATGCTTCAACCGCTCGGCGACCGGCACATACTTGCGTTCGTTCCGGTCGATCTCGAGGAAACCTGTGATCTTGCCCATTAAACCTGATGCCCCTGCATCTCTCGTTCGCATCTATCTGTTTCCGTCACCCTCCGTCACTGCGAGGAGCGTGAGCCGCGAAGCAATCCATGGTTCGGCTCGTCGCGCTATGGATTGCTTCGCTGCGCTCGCAATGACGGGCTGGTGTAACTAAGCCCCGATCGCGATTTTCGGTTCGGCGTCGGCGTCGACCTTCAATTCCTTCAGCGCGCGGCGGTATTCCACCGGCATCACCTTGCGGAATTTAGGCAGCCAGGCCTTCCAGTTCGCGAGGATCTCGGCGGCCTTCTTCGACCCAGCCAGTTTGGCGTGGCGCGTGATCAGCACGTGCAGCCGCTCGATGTCGGAGTCGAGCAGGTTCTGGAACACGTCGACCCGGCCATGCTGCTCGAGATCGCCGGAATGGTGGTAGGTGTTCTGGTTGATCATCTCTTCCGAGAGCACCGGTTCCAGTTCGACCATCGCCATGTTGCAGAGCTTTGCGAAGTCGCCGGCCTCGTCGAGCACATAGGCGATGCCGCCGGACATGCCGGCTGCGAAGTTGCGGCCGGTCTTGCCCAGCACCACGACGATGCCGCCGGTCATATATTCGCAGCAATGATCGCCGGCGCCTTCGACGACCGCGATCGCGCCGGAGTTGCGCACCGCAAAGCGTTCGCCGGCGATGCCGCGGAAGTAGCATTCGCCCTCGATCGCGCCGTACATCACCGTATTGCCGACGATGATGGACTCCTCCGGCACGATGCCGGAATTCTTCGGCGGCTTGACGACGATGCGGCCGCCCGACAGGCCCTTGCCGACGTAATCGTTGCCTTCGCCTTCGAGCTCGAAGGTGACGCCCTTGGCCAGCCACGCGCCGAACGCCTGGCCTGCGGTGCCCTTCAGGCTAACATGAATGGTGTCATGCGGCAGCCCGGCATGGCCGTAGATCTTCGCCACGGCTCCGGACAGCATCGCACCGGCGGAGCGGTCGGTGTTGTTGATCTCTTCCTCGATTTTCACCGGCGCGCCGCGGTCGAGCGCGGCCTGCGCCTTCTCGATCAGGCGGCGGTCGAGCACCTTCTCCAGATGATGGTTCTGGGCTTCGGCGTGATAGATCTTCTGGCCCTTCTCTTCCTTCTGACGGACGAAGAGTTTTGAGAAATCGAGCCCCTTGGCCTTCCAGTGCGCCACCAGCGTGGACTGGTCGAGCATCTGGGTCTGGCCGACCATTTCGTCGAACTTCCTGTAGCCGAGCTGCGCCATGATCTCGCGCACTTCCTCGGCGACGAAGAAGAAATAGTTGATGACGTGCTCGGGCTGGCCGGTGAAGCGCTTGCGCAGCACCGGATCCTGGGTCGCGACGCCGACCGGGCAGGTGTTGAGATGGCACTTGCGCATCATGATGCAGCCGGCCGCGATCAGCGGCGCGGTGGCGAAGCCGAACTCGTCGGCGCCGAGAAGCGCGCCGATCACGACGTCGCGCCCGGTGCGGAAGCCGCCGTCGACCTGGACCACGATGCGGCTACGCAGCCGCTCGCGCACCAGCGTCTGGTGGGTCTCGGCAAGGCCGATCTCCCACGGGCTGCCGGCGTGCTTGATCGAGGTGAGGGGGGAGGCACCGGTGCCGCCCTCGAAGCCCGCAATGGTGACATGGTCGGCGCGTGCTTTCGCAACGCCCGCGGCCACCGTGCCGACGCCGATTTCGGAAACCAGCTTGACCGAGACCTGACCGTCCGGATTGACGTTCTTGAGATCGTAGATGAGCTGCGCCAGATCCTCGATCGAATAGATGTCGTGATGCGGCGGCGGCGAGATTAGGCCAACGCCGGGGGTCGAATGCCGCACGCGCGCGATCGTCGCGTCGACCTTGTGGCCAGGCAATTGGCCGCCTTCGCCGGGCTTGGCGCCCTGGGCCATCTTGATCTGCATCATGTCGGAGTTGACGAGATATTCCGTCGTCACGCCGAAGCGGCCCGAGGCGACCTGCTTGATCGCCGAGCGCATTGAATCGCCGTTCGGCATCGGCTTGAACCGATCGGCCTCTTCGCCGCCTTCGCCGGTGTTCGACTTGCCGCCGATCCGGTTCATCGCGATCGCCAGCGTGGTGTGCGCCTCGCGCGAGATCGAGCCGAAGCTCATCGCACCCGTGGCGAAACGCTTGACGATTTCGGAGGCTGGCTCGACCTGGTCGAGCTTCACCGGCTTGCGCTTCTCGTCCTCGGCGGTCTTGATCCGGAACAGGCCGCGCAGCGTCAACAGCCGCTCCGACTGCTCGTTGAGGATCTTCGCGAACGCGCGATAGCGCTCCTGCGAGTTGCCGCGCACGGCATGCTGCAGCGCTGAGACGGACTCGGCCGTCCAGGCGTGATCCTCGCCGCGGGTGCGGTAGGCGTATTCGCCGCCGACATCGAGCGCGGTCTTGTAGACCTGCGCGTCTCCGAATGCATCCGTATGGCGCCGCACCGTTTCCTCGGCGATTTCGACCAGGCCCACGCCCTCGATGCGGGTGTGGGTGCCGGCAAAATACTTCGCGACGAAATCGGCCTTCAGCCCGACGGCGTCAAAAATCTGCGCGCCGCAATAGGACTGGTAGGTCGAGATGCCCATCTTGGACATCACCTTGAGCAGGCCCTTGCCGATCGACTTGATGTAGCGCTTGACGATTTCATAGTCGTCGAGCGCGCCCGGCAGGCGGTCCTTCATCGCGATGATGGTTTCGAACGCCAGATACGGATTGATCGCCTCGGCGCCGTAGCCGGCCAGGCATGCGAAATGATGCACCTCGCGCGGCTCGCCGGATTCGACGACGATGCCGACCGAGGTGCGCAAGCCGGTGCGGATCAGATGATGATGCACGGCGGCGCAGGCGAGCAGCGAGGGGATCGGAATCCGGTCCGTGCCCGCCATGCGGTCGGACAGGATGATGATGTTGACGCCTTCGCGCACCGCGCCTTCGGCGCGCGCGCAGAGTTCGTCGAGCACCTGCTCCATCCCCGCCGCGCCGAAGCCGGCATGGAATGTGGTGTCGAGCGTGCGTGACTTGAAATGGGTGTCAGCGACATCGGAGATCGAGCGGATCTTCTCCAGGTCCGCATCGGTCAGGATCGGCTGGCGCACCTCGAGCCGCTTGGTCGAGGCCATGCCCTGCAGGTCGAACAGGTTCGGCCGCGGCCCGATGATCGAGACGAGGCTCATGACGAGTTCCTCGCGGATCGGGTCGATCGGCGGGTTGGTGACCTGCGCGAAGTTCTGCTTGAAATAGGTGAACAACGGCTTGGGCCGGTCCGACAGCGCCGAGATCGGCGTATCGTTGCCCATCGAGCCGGCGGCTTCCTCGCCGGTCGCCGCCATCGGCGTCATCAGGATGTTGATGTCTTCCTGCGAATAGCCGAACGCCTGCTGCCGGTCGAGCAACGGCAGGTTCGAACGCATGCCCTTGACGGGCGCATCGGGCAATTCCTCCAGCACGAGCTGGGTGCGATGCAGCCAGTCGCTGTAGGGGTGGCTCTTGGCCAGCGTCGCCTTGATCTCGGCGTCGGGAATGAGGCGTCCCTGTTCGAGGTCGACCAAAAGCATCTTGCCGGGTTGCAGCCGCCACTTGGTGACGATCTCATCCTCCGGGATCTTCAGTACGCCCATTTCGGACGCCATCACGATGCGGTCGTCCTTGGTGACGAGATAGCGCGCGGGACGGAGCCCGTTGCGGTCGAGCGTGGCGCCGATCTGGCGGCCGTCGGTGAACGCGATCGCGGCAGGGCCGTCCCACGGCTCCATCAGCGCGGCGTGATATTCGTAGAAAGCGCGGCGCTGCTCATCCATCAGGGGATTGCCAGCCCACGCTTCCGGAATCATCATCATGACGGCGTGCGGCAGCGAGTAACCGCCCTGCACCAGGAATTCGAGTGCATTGTCGAAGCAGGCGGTGTCGCTCTGGCCTTCGTAGGAGATCGGCCAGAGGCGGCTGATGTCCTTGCCGTAGAGCTCCGAGTGAACGGAAGCCTGCCGCGCCGCCATCCAGTTGACGTTGCCGCGCAGCGTGTTGATTTCGCCGTTGTGGGCGATCATCCGGTACGGATGCGCCAGCGACCAGGTCGGGAAGGTGTTGGTCGAGAAGCGCTGATGCACCAGCGCCAGCGCGCTCTCGAAATCCGCTTCGTGCAGATCGGGATAGTACTTGCCGAGCTGGTCGGCGAGGAACATGCCCTTATAGATCACGGTGCGGCATGACAGCGAGACCGGGTAATAGCCGGCGAGCCCGCGGTCGCGGCGCTGGTAGATCGCCTGCGAGATCGACTTGCGCAGGATGTAGAGCCTGCGCTCGAACTCGTCCTCGGTCTTTGCCGTGCCGTTGCGGCCGATGAAGACCTGCATGTGGTAGGGTTCGGTCGGCTTGACGGTTTCGCCGAGCGAAGCGTTGTCGGACGGCACATCGCGCCAGCCGAGCAGCACGAGGCCCTCTTCCTTGATCTGTTCGGCGATGATGCTCTGGATCACTTTTCGCCACGCCGTCTCCTTCGGCATGAACAGCGCGCCGATCGCGTAGTGGCCGGGCTCCGGCAGCTTGAAGCCGAGCTCGGCGGTCTTGCGCGAAAAGAACGCGTGCGGGATCTGCACCAGAATGCCGGCACCGTCGCCGGCGCGCGGATCGGCGCCGACCGCGCCGCGATGTTCGAGGTTGCAGAGAATGCTGATCGCGTCGGAGACGATCTGATGCGACTTGCGGCCCTTGATGTTGGCGATGAAGCCGACGCCGCAGGAATCCTTCTCCATGCCGAGGTCGTACAGGCCCTCGGCCGGCGGGCGCCAGTCATGCTCGCGCGCAATGTCGGCCGGTTTCGAAGCCGCGGTCGCCGACAGGGTTTCTGTCACGATGTTTTCGCGCTCGAATTCCGACCCGCTCATCTCATTCCTCTCAAAAAGGCTAAGGGCCTCACCGCATCGTCGGCGCACCTTGGACGCTTGCGGCACCCACCGGGCCACCGCTCGTCCGCCGCGAGCCGCAATTTCTTAAATTCAGGCTTGGGCGTTCAACGTCCCTGAGGAACGGCCTTGCCTGCACTGCCCTGGAGCTCGTGTCGCCACGGTTTCGTTGCAATCCCTGTGCCGGGACGGCTCCGCAATTGAGACAGTGATACTGTCCTAACTTCGACCATGCCAAATTTTTCTTTATCACACAAGCGCGTGAAAGTCCTCGCCCGCATGCGGATCGGCGTCTGGTGGCCCGGGGGAAAAGCCAGCCGCTGGAGTTTGCGGCAGCGGCGCCCCGATCCGGCCCAAGGACCGCCGGATTTCGCAATGAAATTCGCCCTGGGCCGTCGGTGAGTGAGCAAAATGCTCCGGTTACGGTCCGGAGGCTGCGGGGTTTACAGGAGCTTTCGGTGATGAAGTTGTTCACGGGATCTTTGGCGGCGGGACTGGTCCTTCTTGTGGGCGGCGCGCAGGCGCAGGTGCCCGGGCCTTATGAGATCGGGCGCTCGCCATACAGGGCGGCATCGGATTTCGACGCTCCCTATGCGGTGGCACCGCAACCGGTTCCCGGGCCGTACGACGAGCCCGGGCCGCGCTACGGAGCCGCGCCCCAGTATGGATACGGTCCGGGACTGATGCCGTCGACGGAAGTCTATTCCGTGCTGCGCGATAACGGATTCTCGCCGCTTGGTATCCCGAGGCTGCGCGGCATCGTTTACACGATTGCGGCGCTCGACCGCGGCGGCGAGGACGGCCGGCTGGTGATCGACGCACGCAACGGCCGGATCATCCGTTTCGTGCCGTCCTCCCGGATGGGCGACAATTTCTACGAAGAGCACAGCGCGCTTCCGGCAACTCAGGGGGCTCCGCCGCCGCAGGCCCATGCGCCGGCCACCCCGGCCAATGTCCAGGCCGCGCCGCGGCCGCAGCGGCCGGCTTCCCAGGCGTCAAGCCGCGCGGTGCCGATGCCGAAGGTCAGTCCGATTGCCGCCAAACCTGCATCGGCGCCGGTCAAGCAGGCCGCCGCGCCTGCGCCGAAGCCGACCGAAGCGCAGGCCGCAGCGTCGCCGGCGGTGACGGGTTCGGTCCCGGCCAAGCCCGCGCCGCAGATTGCGCCGACGCAGGCGATGCCTGACGTGCAGGGGCTGGAGTAACTCTCTGGAGTAACTCTATCGTCGTCCCTGCGAACGCAGGGACCCATAACCACCAGCGGTCGTTTTGCGAAGGGCGTCTGCCATATCGGCTAATTGATAGATCACACGGTATGGGTCCCTGCGTTCGCAGGCAATACAAAAACGCCCCGGTCTCCCCGGGGCGTTTTTCATTGCGATGCGCTATTCGTGCTGGCCGGCGGCGGCTAGGATCAGGTCGGCGACCTTGTCGGCCTGAGAGACTAGCGACAGGTGGCCGGCCTCCAGTTCGACCGTCGTGGCATTCATCCGCTTGGCGAGATACCGCTCGAGATCGGGATTGATAGTGTAGTCCTGCTTCGACACGGCGTACCAGCTCGGCTTGCTGCGCCAGGCGGCCGCGGTGGTGCGGCTGGCGAACAGGGATGCCGCGGTCGGCTCCTGCACGGCGTAGAGGACTTCCGCCGTCTTCCGGTCGACGCCGTTGGCGAAATATTTCAGGAACGCGTCCTCGGACAATTTGGTGAAGCCGTCATGCTCCTGAACGCCGGCCCGCGCCGGCCCCGTTGGAAATTTCTGCGAGAGCGCCACGAAGTCCTCGCCCGCATCGGGCGCGCGGGCCGCGATATAGACCAGCCCCGTGACCTTCGGGTCGGTGCCGACTTCACTGATCACGGTGCCGCCCCAGGAATGCGCCACCAGCACGGTCGGCCCGTCCTGCTGCGCCAGCGCGCGGCGCGTGGCGGCTACGGAATCTTCCAGTGACGTCAGCGGATTTTGGACGGCCGTAACGTGAAGTCCCGCTGCCTGCAGCCGCGGAATGACTTTCGACCAACTCGATCCGTCGGCCCAGGCGCCGTGCACCAGCACGACATTTTTCACTTTGACCGGTGCCGCGGCCTGCGCCGGCGCGGTGAGTACGCCAAACGATCCTGCAAACACACTGGCGGCGAGCGCCGCAACGATTCGTAACCTTGTCATCGATCTCTCCTGATTTGATACGTCTGTTGAAGCGCTGGGTGCAAAGGTGAATACGTCGTCGAACTGCAAACGTTACCCGTCTCGGTCCCGCCGGTGCCGGGGCACGCGGTCAAATAGTCGTTGCAGAAGCGGACATCAGTTAAATTCGCTGTTAATGAGCGGAGCCGGATTGCGCCGTCTTCGTTATGCGCGCACAAAAAAACGCCCCGGGTGCCCGGGGCGTTTTCGCGTTCAGCCAATACCGGCTGAACCTACCGTGTTACGCGGCGACGGAAGCGTCGACCACCTGCGGGGCCTGCGCGCCCGAATTGATCGGAATGCTGCGCGGCTTCTTGGCCTCGGGGATCTCGCGGACGAGATCGACGTGGAGCAGGCCGTTCTCCAGCGAGGCGTTCTTTACCTGCACGAAATCGGCAAGCTGGAAGACGCGCTCGAAGGCGCGCGCGGCGATGCCGCGGTAGAGCACTTCGGATTTGTCCTTGCCGTTCTCGTTGGCGGTTTTCTCGCCCTTGATCGTCAGCGTGTTTTCCTTCGCGACGATCGAAAGCTCGCCCTGCGAGAAGCCGGAAACCGCAACGCTGATGCGGTAGGCGTTCTCACCGGTGCGCTCGATGTTGTAGGGCGGATAACCGGGGCTGCCGTCGGAGGTCACCTGATCGAGCAGGTTGAAGAAGCGGTCGAAGCCGACGGTGGAACGATAAAACGGGGTAAGATCGTAGGTACGCATAGGATAGTCCTCCATTGAGCGACTGTTGCAATAACCCGCCCGCCATTGGGCCGGGCTTTAGTCCCGTGCAGCCTCAGTCTTTGGAGCCTTGGGCTTTGGTTCCGAAACACTGGCAGTGGCCTGCACAGAAGTGATATGGGAGGGGTGAAACGGCGTTCAAGAGGGGCGAAACAGGCCCTTTTTTACGCTCCCGCCTTGATTTTTAGCCCTTTTCACCTAGCCGGTTCCCGTCATGACGCTTGTCTCCATCCCCGCCAATCCGGTTCCGGAGGACGTCGTCTCGGGCATCATCAAGACGCCCGACGGCGCGGAACTGAGGTTCGCGCGCTGGGCGCCGCCGGCGGGGCGCAAGGGCACGGTCTGCGTCTTCACCGGGCGCAGCGAGCAGATCGAGAAATATTTCGAGACGGTGCGGGACTTGCGCGATCGCGGCTTTGCAGTGGCGATGATCGACTGGCGCGGCCAGGGGCATTCCTCGCGCCGCCTGCGTGATCCGCGCAAAGGCTATGTCCGCGACTTCTCCGATTTCGAAGTGGACGTCGAGACCTTCGTGCAGCAGGTGGTGCTGCCGGATTGTCCGCCGCCTTATTTCGCGCTGGCGCATTCGATGGGCGGCGCGGTCATGCTGCGGGTGGCGCATGCGGGAAAGCGCTGGTTCGACCGCATGGTGCTGTCGGCGCCGATGATCGATCTGCCGGGGCGCACGACGTCGTTTCCGACCCGGGCGCTGCTTCGGATCATGCGGCTGATGGGGCAAGGCGGCCGCTACGTGCCCGGCGGCAGCGATGCGCTGACCGGCACGGAATCCTTCATCAACAACCCCTTCACCAGCGATCCCGTGCGCTACGCCCGCAACGCCGCGATCCTGGAAGAAGACCCGACGCTGGGCATTGGCTCGCCGACGGTGGCCTGGGCCGATACCGCGTTCAGGGCAATGAATACCTTTCGCGGCGTGAACTACCCGTCCGAAATCCGCCAACCGATCCTGATGCTCGCCGCCAGCAACGACACCATCGTTTCAACGGCGGCGATCGAGGAATTCGCCTATCACTTACGCGCCGGCTCGCATTTGGTGATCGCAGGCTCCAAGCACGAGATCCTGCAGGAGCAGGACCGCTATCGCTCGCAATTCTGGGCGGCGTTCGATGCGTTCGTGCCGGGCACGCCGCTGTTCAAGTGATTGCGCAAGTACGCGCCGGCGTGCCCCGGATGCTGCGCAGCGCCATAAGCGCGTTCACGCGCGTCTTCAACGCGCTATGGCGAGCGGCGTGGTGCGCTGCCGATCCGGGGTCCATAAGTAGGTCCCGGCGCTGCGGAGCAGCGTTACACGCCGCACCGCGTCCGGGACACGAGAGCTCACATCTTGGCGGCCGCCGGCTTCGGCAGCCGTGCCGTGATCCGCTCGGGCAGCCGCTTCTCGACGAACAGCGTTCTGACCTCGGCGACGCTGAGGTAGCGCGCCTCGCCTTCGCCCTTGCCGAGGATTTTCAACAGGACCGGCCACTCGCCCTTCATCAGGATCGGGAAGTACCAGCGCGCTGCATCGCCGTCGCGCTTGATATTGTCTGCAATGAAGGCCTCGATCTCCTTCGCTGTCAGCCCGATCTCGATGCCTCCAGCGGGATCTTTGCAGTCCTTGCTGAAACTGGCGAGCCGTTCGATTTGGTCTTCGTGGACGTTCGCTTCGGCGTCGAGAATGCGTGAACCGCCGCCATGCTTGTCGAGCGGGCCGTTGCGCAACTCGTCGAGCACGGCGCCAGACGTTGCGCTCTTGAGTACGCGCAGCGGCCCGAGGCCGTTGGCAATGACGGCGACCATCCAGGCTTTCCGCCGCACCTCTTTTTGGGCCGAGCCGGTTTCGCCGCTGGCCAATCCGATCATTTCGGAGAGTTGCGAGAGCGGCACGACGTGGCCGTCGATATAGCCGTTGGCGACCAAGGCGCGCAGGAAGGGACAGGGATTATTGGGCGAAACGGGAGACTGCCCGGCAGGCGCAGCGCCCGGGGCGGTGGCAATGTGGTGGTCTGACATGGCTCAAATCCTCAAAGGCGCCGAATATGAAAAATGGCCTGTCACCGACGCGGAGCGGATGACGGTTTTGAAAAGAAAATTCGGCGGGGGCGCTACTTCAGGGTGTGGCAAGTTTTGGCGGAATTCGACGCTGTGTCAACCGACCGGCTCACACACGCTCAGGAATCTGCGGCAAGCTTTGGCGAGGATTCGACGAGGGTCAATCTGGTGAAGGGGATGCCGGCTTTCACAAGGCCGTCGCGGTAGTGCGCGACGTCGGCCGCCGACTTCCAATGAAAGTTCCGCAAGTACCGGTCGACGGTCAGGTTTGGATAGTTGCTCAGCAGAACCTTGGCCGCGCTCTCGGCTTCCGCGGTTCGTCCCAACTGCGCGAGCGCTGCCGCCCGTATCGCCAGCGCCTGGAGATGATTGGGATTGACATAAAGCTCTTCGCGCGACCAGGACAGCGAAGCGTCGTATTGCCCGAGCAGGTAATGGCTGAACGCGTTGACGGCGGCCCACTGATATCGAGGGTCGTTGTTGCCTTGCTGCGCCGCCATCGTAAACAGTTCGATGGCTTGCCGGTGTTCGCCACTCATCAGATGACAAAAGCCGAGCACGCCGCGAGCACCCATGTCGTACGGATTGAGCCCGACTGCGCGCTTTGCGGCATCCATTGCCGCCTCGTAGTGTCCTTCGACAGCGTGCAGATAGGCCAGAATCTGAAACGCGAAAGACGAGCGGGGATCGAGCCGGACGCTGCTCTCCGCAAGACACATCGCGGAGTCCCACAATTCGCGCGTGCTCTTGATCCATCCGAACTGAATGCCCTGGATCTGGATGGTAGCGAGATAGGCGCGTGCGATCGACAGCGTCGGATCGAGCGCGATGGCTTCCTTGAACAGGCTGATCGAGGTTTCGTAGTCTGCCTTGGTGTGCAGGTAGTAGTAGGACAGCCCCTTGAGGAAGCGATCCCAGGCGGTGATGTCGTTCGAAGAGGAGCGGGGCGGGGCGGACGCTTCCGCCCGGTAGATTTCGGCCGCGATCGCCGCCGACAGGCTGGTGGTGAGCTCGTCCTGCATCGCGAACAGATCGCCCATGTCGCGGTCGAACCGGCCGGTCCATAACTGCTCGCCGGTTTCGGGCGCGATCAAGTCGGCGGTGACGCGGATCTTGTTGGCGGCGCGGCGCACCGAGCCCTGGATCAGGTAGGTGGCATCGATCTCGCGCGCGATCAGGCGCGTGCTCACATTCTTGCCCTTGAACGAGAACGTCGAGTTGCGGCTCAGTACCCGATAGAACGATTGCAGTGATAGCGCGTGGATCAGGTCCTCGGTCAGCCCGTCGGAAAAATACTCGTCCGCGCTTTCGCTCAAGTTCGTGAACGGCAGCACGCCCACGATCGCGGTGCGATATTGGGCAGGCAGGTTGGTAGCCGATGTCTCGGACGCGGCCTTGGGTGCCGGGCCGACGGCATCGGCCCCCCCGGGCTGCCAGGTCCAGACATGGATCGGCTCCTCGATGTTCTTGAACCGGTAGGGACCGGCGTCGACGAATGTGACGCTGAGGCGCTTGCCCGCTTCATGGCAGGCCTTGCCCGAAACCGCCACGCCGCCGGGGGCGGCAACCGATTCGAGGCGGACCGCAATGTTGACGTCATCGCCGAACACCTCGTCCTCGTCGGCCATCACGTCGCCCATGTGGATGCCCATGCGAAACTGCATGGCGCGATCGGCGGGCAGGTGCTCGTTGCGTTCCGCCATCACCATCTGCATCGCGACCGCGGCCTCGATGGCGCCGACGATAGAGGGAAACTCCAGGAGGAAGCCGTCGCCGGTGTTCTTCACCAGACGGCCGCCGTGATTGAGGATGATCGGATAGATCGCGCTTCGATGGGCCTTGAACGTGGCGTGCGTCCCCGCCTCGTCGGCTCCCATCATTCGGGAGTAGCCGGCGACGTCAGCGCAGACGATGGCTGCCAGGCGTCTTTCCATATCCCCACTATATCCCCAATGACACCCGAACGGGCAGGATAACCACTACGCGGTCAGCCAACCAATTCCAATGTTTATAAAATATGCGCAATCTGGTGGAAGCCCGATTTGCTCATGATAGTACTGCAATCCCTAAGGGATTGGCATGTGCGCAACAGGGTTGCTGGCGCCAAGGGAACCGTCAAATGATGATAGAGATGCTCGGCATTCACCAACTCTGGCTATTCATCCTCTCGGGCCTGTTGCTCAATATCACCCCGGGGCCGGACACGGCCTACATTATCGGTCGCAGCATCCAGTTCGGATGGCGCGGCGGGGCGGCGGCAGCGACCGGAATCAGTGCCGGCTGCCTCGTTCACGTGTTCGGCGCCGCCATCGGCCTGTCGGCGCTGTTGATGGCGTCGTCCGCGGCCTTTGCGGTCCTGAAATGGGTCGGCGCCGCCTATCTGCTGTTTACGGGTGTCCAGATGCTGCTATCGCGTTCGCGCCCGCTGGCGGAGGCGGGACTGGCAGGCAATGGCTCGGCAGGCAGCGAGACATCGCTTGCCCGCGTGTTCTGGCAGGGCGCCCTGACCAACGTGCTCAATCCGAAGGTGGCGCTGTTCTTTCTGGCGTTCCTGCCGCAGTTCGTGGCGGCGGAGTCGGCCCACAAGACCTTGGCGTTTCTGGTGCTCGGTCTGATCTTCATCACCAGCGGCACGTTGTGGTGCTTTTGCATCGCCGCCTTCGCGGCCCGGGCCGCGGGCCGCATCCGGCAATCGGCCGGCGCGGTGGCGTGGATCAACCGCGCACTCGGCGGGCTGTTCGTCTATCTCGGTATCCGCGTGGCGATGCTGGAGGCGCGCTGATGCTTCAGCCGTGGATTTTCACGAAGGCGCTGCCGGCGAGATAGAGGCCGAGCAAGATCATCGCGATCAGGAACCAGCGGCGGAACACGTCCGGCTGCATGCGATTCCGCACCGCCTGTCCGATGAACATGCCGGCAAAGGACGCCACCATCGCGACCGCGCCGGGTAGCGCAGTTGCCGCCGTCAGCAAGCCCGCGGTGGTGAGATTGAAGGCGAGCGCCACCGTGGCGACGGTAAAGAACACGCCGAGCGCCTGCACCAGTTCGTCCTTTTCCATCCCGATCGCCTGCAGATAAGGCATCGACGGAATCACTTGAACGCCGGTTGCGGCCGACACCACGCCGGTGATCAGACCGACGATGCCGCCGATCCATTTCTCGTCGCGGCGTGCGACCTTGAAGTGAAGCTTGCTGAGACCGAGGATCGCGTAGATCACCAGCAGCGTGCCGAGAACGACGGTGCCATAGGGCGCGTACGGGCCGGTCAAAAGTCCAGCGTTCAGCCAGATACCGGCGACGGTGCCGGCCATCAGCGGCCATAGCCGCCGCATGATGTCGCGCAAATACGGGCCGCCAAAAGTCTGCCAGATATTGGTGACGATCGCCGGCACGATCACGATCGCAATCGCCTGCGCCGGCGGCATCGTCACCGCAAGCAGGCCCATCGATACCGTCGGCAGGCCGAGCCCGATCACGCCCTTGATGAAACCGGCCAGCAGGAAGGCCGTGGCGATGAGAATGAGCATGGAATCGAACATGGGTCGGACCTTGACCTGTTGGCGCATCGGGCACAATCTGGAGATTACGGAGACAGCCTTCGGGAAAAGCGAATGCTGTCTGGTCTCCGTCATTGCGAGGAGCGATAGCGACGAAGCAATCCATCCATCCCCGTGTGGAGAAGTGGATTGCTTCGCTCGCAATGACGGCTCCACAAGGAATCCCCATGCGTTTCGATCTGGTCGATCTTCAGCTCTTCATAGCGGTCGCCGAGACGCGAAGCATCACCAATGGCGCGCAACGGGTCCATCTCGCGCTGGCGTCGGCGAGTGAACGGATCAAGGGCCTGGAAGAAGCGCTCGGTGTTTCGCTGCTGAGGCGCGGCCGCCGCGGCGTCGAGTTGACGCCGGCCGGCGAAAGCCTGCTCGACCATGCCAGGATCGTGCTCCACAACATCGAGACCATGCGCGGCGATCTCGCCGACTTTGCCCGCGGCATGAAGGCCACCGTCCGCTTCCTCGCCAACACGTCGGGGCTTTCGGAATATCTGCCGAAGACGTTGGCGGGCTTTCTGGCTGCACATCCTCACATTTCGATCGATGTCGAGGAACGCGAAAGCAGCGAAATTGCACGCGCCATCGTCATCGGTGCCGCCGATCTCGGGCTTGCCGCCGAACACGCGCTTGCAGACAATATCGAGCGGATGCCGTTCAGCGAGGATCGGTTGGTGCTGGTTGCCGCGCGGAACGACGAACTGGCTAATCGGCGGCAGGTCGATTTCGCGGAAGTTGTCGAGCGCGATTTCGTCGGCTTGATCAGTTCGATCGCGCTGCACGCCCATGTCAGCGGACACGCCGCGCATCTCGGTGCGAGGCTGCGCTTTCGCGCGCGGCTCAACAGTTTCGATGCGATCGGCCAGATGGTCGCCGCCGGCATCGGGATTGGCGTGATGCCTGAAGTCGCGGCAAAGCGATGCGCGCGATCGATGAAGATCAATGTCATCAGGATCAGGGACTCCTGGGCCAACCGGCGGCTCGTGATCTGCGCCCGGAGCTTTCGGGCGCTGCCCAAGCCCGCGCAGCAATTGGCCGAGCACTTGCGCAAATCTGCGCCACGTTGAACTTGTGAGGGAGCGCGAATGCTGAAGGTCTGGGGAAGCTCGGCGTTACTTGCCGGTGGCGAGGCCGGCAGCCTTGATGACGCGCGCCCACTTTTGGGCCTCGGTTCCGATGTAGTCGCGAAAATGCCCCGGCGTGTTGCCGGCGACTGCCAGGCCTTGATCTGCAAGCTTCTGCTTCACCTGCGGATCATTCATCGCCTCATTGGCGACGCGGTTCAGGGTGGCGACGATCGCCTCTGGCACTCCGGCCGGCGCGATCATGCCGTACCAGTTTTCGATCAGGAGATCCGGCATGCCGACTTCCGCGGTGGTCGGCACCTCAGGTGAGGTGGACGCACGTTTCGGCGCGCCAAGGGCAATCGGGCGCAGGCTGCCCGCCTTGATATGCGGCAGCAGCACCGGCAGATCGAGGAACGCCATCTGCACCTGCTGGCCGAGCAGATCGTTGATGGCGGGCGCGGCGCCCCGGTAGGGCACGTGCACGATGTCGATTCCGGCTGTCTGCTTGAGCAGTTCACCGGCAAGGTGCGGCATGCCGCCGACACCGGCGGATGCAAAATTGAGTTTTCCAGGCTGTGCCTTGGCGAGCGCGATCAGTTCCTTCATGTCGCCGGCGGGCACGTTGCTGGCGACGACCAGCATCTCCGGCACCGTCGTCACCAGCGTGACCGGCGCAAAATCCTTCGCCACGTCGTAGGGCACCTTTTCCATCGCCGGGTTGATGACCAGCGCGCTCGCGCTCACGATGCCGATCGTGTAGCCGTCGCGCGCCGCCTTTGCGACCGCATCCGTGCCGAGCACGCCGCCCTGGCCGCCGCGATTGTCGATCACGATCGGCTGCTTTGTGATTTCCGACATGCGCTGGCCGACCAGCCGCGCGATGATGTCGTTGGGACCGCCGGCCGGGAACGGCACGATCAGCTTGATCGGTTTGCTCGGGAAATCCTGCGCTGAGGACAGCGTCGGCAACAGCAGCAGCAGCGCCAGTCCGGCAAGCAGCTTGCTCAGCGGTCTCATGAGTGCTCCCGATCCCGCATCTGACGTGCGTGTTCGGGGCATCGTACGCGATGAAGCGCTCAATACAAGGTCCCGTCGATTGCAGCGGGAGCAAAGCAGCAGTTCGTCGGTACGCGCGCGCCTTACCAAACGCTGGGTGGAGCCGTCTCTAGCTATTCAGCAACTTCAGCGTGGCCTCGTGCACCCGGGCGTCGCCGGCGGCGACGATGCGGCCGCCGCGCTGGGCGGGTCCGCCCTCCCAATTGGTGACGACGCCGCCGGCGCCGGTGACGATCGGGATCAATGCCGCGATGTCATAGGGCTTGAGTTCGGTCTCGACCACGAGGTCGAGATGGCCGGCCGCCAGCATGCAATAGGAGTAGCAGTCGCCGCCATAGCGCGACAGCTTCACCGCATTTTCGACCCGGCCGAAGATCTCGCGGTCGGCGGCGTTCATCAGCAGCGGACTGGTCGTGAAGGAGGTCGCCTCGTTCAGCGACCCGCAGCGGCGCACCGTCAGCCGGCGCTCGCCGGATGGCCCGGAATAATGCGCTGAGCCGCTATCGCCGGAAAAGCGCTCGCCGATATAGGGCTGGTGCATCATGCCGAACACCGGCGTGCCCTTGTGCAGCAGCGCGATCAGGGTGCCCCAGATCGGAAATCCCGCGATGAACGATTTGGTGCCGTCGATGGGATCGAGCACCCAGACATAGTCGGCATCCTCGCGCTCGTTGCCGAATTCCTCGCCGACGATGCCGTGCTGGGGGAAATTGGCTTTGATCAGGCGGCGCATGACCGCCTCGGCGGCGCGGTCGGCCTCGGTGACCGGATCGAAATCGCTGGCGCTCTTGTTGTCGATCGAGAGTGAGGTTCGGAAGAACGGCAGGATGGTCTCGCCCGAAGCGGTAGCAAGGCGCCCGATAAACGCTGTAAAATCGATGACCGTCACGGCTGTCCCTTACCGCACTAGAAATGCCGTCTCTTGCCTAGCCCAATCCGGGCTGCCGCGCATCGCCAACGGCACGTTATTCCCATTCGTCTTGCCAACGGACTTTCGAATCGGCTTTCGAAAAGGCTTCGTTTCAGGCGTGGATTTTTGGTTAGCGCGGCCATCACGAAGTTGCGATTTTTGGCATACCAGCACTGCAATAAGCACGGAACTGACGCGACCCTTGCCTTAAGTGCTTGATATTGTTTAGCTAAAAGACAATACTCGCCGGTGTTGCCGATTGGCCAGACTGACCCGGTTTGCACCGGAAGAGATCCGAAAACCCTTGCCTTTTGTGCAGCGCGGTCGCATATTGTTGCGGTGCGGTAGCGCCTCGCGCTATCGCTGCCCTCCTTGGGCGTTTCCTCCCTAGACTTGGGCCGCTTGTTCATTCAAGCGGCCCTTTTTTCTTTTGGGGTAGACGTCATTCCGGGGCGCGAAGCGAACTCAGATGCGCAATCGCGCATCCTGGAATCTCGAGATTCCCCGATGCGCAATTGCGCATCTGAGGCCTGGTCCTTTCGGACCATCCCGGAATGACAATCTGACTTCTACTCCGCCGCCGCCTGGAACGGGCCGAGGTCGCCGAGCGGCACCTGTGCCAGCGCGTCCGCCAACATCGCGAAATCAGTGACCACCTGGGCAAAGCGCGGGCTGCGCTCCCTGCGCCGCTCGTCCATGTAGATCGCACGGTTGAGTTCGAGCTGCACGGTGTGCAGGCCGCTCGCAGGGTTGCCGTAGTGCTCGGTAATGAAGCCGCCGGCATAGGGCTTGTTGCGGCCGATCGAATAGCCAAGCCCGCTCATGATGTGCTCGACGACATCGGGCAAAAGGCTCGCGCAACTGGTGCCATAGCGATCGCCGATCACGATATCGGGCCGCCGCGGCTCGTCTCTGGACACGCCGACCGACGGCATCGAGTGGCAATCGACCAGGATCACGGTCCCGAACGCCTGATGGGCCTTGTTGATCAGCCGCCGCAGCGCGCGGTGGTACGGCTTGTAGAGCGCCTCGATCCGCCTCAGCGCGTCATCGACGGAAAGCCGCTCGCGATAGATTTCCTGCCCGTCGCCGACCACGCGCGGGATGGTGCCGAGGCCGCCGGCCACCCGCATCGAGCGGGTATTGGCAAAGCTCGGCAGGCGGCCGGTGAACATCCGTGGATCGAGTTCATAGGGCTCGCGGTTCACGTCGACATAGGAGCGGGGGAAATTGACCCGCACCGTCGGAAAGCCCTGGTCGCTCAGACCACCGATCAATTCGTCCATGAACGAATCCTCGGAGCGGCGCAGCGCGGCGAGGTCGATTCGGGAGGCGTTGAGGAATTCGGACGGGTAGACCGAGCCGGAATGCGGCGAGTTGAAGATGATCGGCGCCCGCCAGCGCTCCGGCTCCACGATCTCGAAGGGAGGCGACAGTTCGCCATCAAACTGGGTCATCGTCGGGCGCCGTCCCTTGAATGTCCGCATTTCCCCTCGGCCGGCCGGTCATGCGACCAATTCTGCCGGAAGGGCGGGTATTGTAAGGATGCATTGTCCGTAATCGTAATCATTCTGCCAAGCGAAAAAAGCCACGGTTCTTCTGGAAGGTGTCGTAAACGCCTGAAAAGCGCCGCCTTGATCGATCCTGATGCGCGCCGCTACAAAAATAGCACCGCCCGCTGCCGCCAAGAAGCCGTTACCTTTCACCCGAAATTTACCCTCTGTCGGGCTTAGTGGGCGCAATGATCCTCCAAGCCAGGTTCGACGACTGACCGCCATGCACAAGATCCTCCTCGCCGAAGACGACAACGACATGCGACGTTTCCTGGTCAAGGCGCTGGAAAACGCCGGGTTTCAGGTCTCGCCCCACGATAACGGCATGTCGGCCTATCAGCGGCTGCGCGAGGAGCCGTTCGAGATGCTGCTGACCGATATCGTGATGCCCGAAATGGACGGCATCGAGCTGGCGCGCCGCGCCTCGGAACTCGACCCCGACATCAAAATCATGTTCATCACCGGCTTTGCCGCGGTCGCCCTGAATTCCGATTCGGAGGCACCCAAGAACGCCAAGGTGCTGGCCAAGCCGGTTCACCTCCGCGAACTGGTCAGCGAAGTGAACAAGATGCTGGCGGCCTGATTCGGCGGCTATTTCGTTCGAAAAGGCACCAGAAATTAGTCCCGAGCATCCTTGCCCGGGCGCTTTGGAGCCGATATACGGACCCCACCCAATACGAATAAAGCTGGAGCGGGATGACAGGTCATCCCATTCCGGGGCGCGTAGCTCAGCGGGAGAGCACTACCTTGACATGGTAGGGGTCACAGGTTCGATCCCTGTCGCGCCCACCAGCCTTCGCTTGCTTCGCAAGCTACGGCTCGGCAAGCCACGCGGAGACCGTCAGGTCGAAGCGTGTCGGGCGCAGCTTGAACAAAGTGAAAGCGAAGATGGACTGCTAGTCGCAACCTCACGCCGGTAATCCGGCCTTGAGCAGGCCCGCCTCGTGACGCGCCCGATCGGCCTCATGCTTGTAGTGCTGGGTCGCAAGATAGGCGGTCACCGAGAAGCCGGGCTCGAGCTTCACGACCTCTGCGGCATGCGCGCCGGCCGCAACGGCGTCGCCCATCTGCGCGAAGATGGCGGCGAGGAAGGCGTGATGGGTGAAGTCGGGCCGCGTGATCCGCGCGAATGCCTCTGCGGCTTCGGCAAATTTCTCCGCGCAATAATACGCGCGACCGAGGTGGCTCCAGAAACGCTCGGGGTGGAACGGGTTGAGGCGCATCGCCTTCTTGATCCAGTCGATCCCTTCTTCCGGCCGCCCCAGCCAGGTCAGAAACTCGCCCTGCTGCACCACGACGATATCGTAGTTGGGATTGAGCGCGAGTGCCCGCTCCTGATGGTAGGCCGCCCTGTCATGATCGTCGCGCGTCAAGTTCACGGCGGCCAGGATGCGGTGAACGTCGCTGTCATTGTCATCGAGCGCCAGCGCAATCTGCAACTCGTCAGCTACCTGCTGGAAGGTGGCGTCGCGATCCTCGCACCATCCGTAGACCCAGGTCTGGCCCAGCACGCACGCCTTCCAGGCGTGGGCGTGCGCATAATTCGGATCGAGCGCGATGGCGCGGTCGAGCAGGATCTGGGCCTGCGCATTGTCTTCACGCCGTGAGCGGTGGTGCAGGACTTTGGCGGCGAGCACGCATTCATAGGCTGCCATGTTGTCCGGCCGCTTGCGCTTCGCCCGTTCCTGCGTGGCGGCCTCGACGCGGCCGGGAAGCGTGGCAACGATCGCCCCGGTCACCTCATCCTGGATGGCGAAGATATCCTCGAGCTTGCGATCATAGCGTTCGGCCCAGACATGCCGGTCGGTTTGCGCGTCGATCAACTGCACGGTGACACGGACGCGATCGCCGACCTTGCGTACGCTGCCCTCCAGGACATATTCGACGTCGAGTTCGCGCGCGACCTCCTGCACCTTTACGGCTTTGCCCTTGTGCACGAAGGTCGAGTTCCGCGAGATGACGAGAAGGTCGCGGAAGCGCGACAGTTCGGTGATGATGTCCTCGGTGAGGCCGTCGGCAAAGAATTCCTGCTCCGGATCACCGCTCATGTTGACCAGCGGAAGCACAGCGATGGACGGCTTTCTGGTAACGGACGTCGCCGCCGAGCTATCCTTGCCACTCTCGGTCGCTGTGGTTGCTGGCTCAAGCCGCACCCGAAAGACGTGGATCGGGCGGCTGATATTCTTGACGCTCTGCTCGCCGAGATCCTCAAATGCGATCTCGTCGAGCCGATCACCGACTTGGTCGCGCACCGCCCCCGAGACGCATATGCCGCCCGGCTCGGCGAGCACCTCGAGCCGCGCCGCGACATTGACGCCGTCGCCAAAAATGTCGTTTTCCTCGATGATGACGTCGCCCAGATTGATGCCGATGCGGAACTGAATCCACCGTGCCGGCGACACGTCGGCATTGCGCCGCATCATCCTGCGCTGGACTTCGGCGGCGCACAGCACTGCGTCGGCAACACTATGGAATTCGACCAGCAGGCCATCGCCGGTAGTCTTGATAATGCGACCGCGATTCTTGGCGATGGCCGGATCAATCAGTTCAAGCCGGTGGGTCTTCAGGCGTGCGAGGGTCCCTGCCTCGTCGACCTCCATCAGCCGGCTAAAGCCGACCATGTCGGCGGCAAGGATTGCTGCGAGCCTTCGCTCGGGTCCAGGCGTTTCCATTTTTTCGCCTCGCTGGCGGGCAGTCTAGCAGATTTGCCGTGCCGGCCAAGACTGGACGGCCGCCAGCCTCATCCCGGTCGATCACCCACTCTAGATTGCAATGATGAGGGAAAACTTCGGAAGGAGTTCGTCTCACGCTCGATGATCGGGCAACGCCAACAAGCCTGTAAGAACCGCCGGCGCATTGAGCACCGCGAACTTCTCGCGCGGGCTCAGAAACCCCGCCGCCTCCTCGAACGTTTCGGCATCTTCGATCTTCGCGCGCGCGATCGCGAGATGCGGATCGACGTCGCCGCGCTTCCGCGGCTTTTGTCCGGAGAGGTTGTTCAGGTGTGCTTCGAGCAGGCGAGCATCGTCGAGCAATTCGCGCAGCGGGCAGGGGAGCGACGAATGCGGCGCGCCCGCGAGCTCATTGGCGCGCGCCAGCACCGGCGGCGGCGCCGTCTGCTCGGGGGTTCTGAACAATCCGGACCTGCGGTTTGCACCCGGCGACGACGACAGCATCGCGATCGGAATGGAAAGCAACAGCCCGAGGATCACCGGCGTCATCCACAGCAGCAACGAAAGCGACACGGCATAGGCGCTGATGGCCATGGCGATGCCAATCAATGTTGGCACCGAATAGGTGCTGATGATGTCGCGCTGCGCGACCGCGCCATCGTCCCGGCGCTGAACCTGCCATCCTGCGTCGCGCCCGAATAGGATTTCGCCGACAGCGGACGACTGGAAGATCATCATGACAGGCGCGGTCAAACCGGAAAGGATTGTCTCGGCCCCGATGCCGGCAAACACCAGCAGGCCGCCGCCGAACTTCCTGCGCGTGTCGCGATCGGCAAGGAGCACGATGAAGGCCAATAGCTTCGGCACGATCAGCATTCCCATCGTGCCGGCAAATACCCATGCTGCCAGGACCGGATCCTGCGCCGGCCATTGCGGAAACAACGAATATCCTTTCGGAAAATATTCGGGCCGTACGAACTGTGCTTGCAACGAGACCAGGATTCCGAAAACAAGAAAGATCAGCCAGAGCGGCGCGGTGAGATATGATCCTATCCCCGTCAGCAGATGAAGCCGCGAGACCCAGTGAAAGCCGCGGGTCGGCAGCAGCGCCAGATGCTGCAGATTGCCCTGGCACCAGCGACGGTCGCGCGCGGCAAAATCTGAAAGTGTGGGCGGAGATTCCTCGTAACTGCCGCGGAGCGTCGGTGCCATGTGGATGGCCCAGCCACCGCGCCGCATCAGCGCTGCCTCAATGAAGTCATGGCTCATGATATGGCCGCCGAACGGCTTGCGTCCGCTGAGTTCGGGCAGCCCTGCATGTTGCGCAAAGGCGCGGACGCGAATGATGGCGTTGTGGCCCCAGTAATTGCCTTCCGAGCCATGCCACCATGCGATCCCCGCGGCCAGCATCGGACCGTACAGGCGGCCTGCGAATTGCTGCCAGCGCGCGAACAGCGATCTTGCATTGACGATGACCGGTAGCGTCTGGATCAGCGCGGCCTTCGGATGCGCCTCCATCGCGGCAACGAGCCGAACGATGCTGTCGCCCGTCATCAAGCTGTCGGCGTCCAGGATCAGCATGCATTCATATTTGGAGCCGAACCGCCTGACCCACTCCTCGATATTGCCCGACTTGCGCGCGATGTTCTCAGGGCGGTGGCGATAGAAGATTGCTGCGGCGCTGCCGACGTCCTGCCGAAGCTTGAGAAAACATTTTTCCTCGGCGATCCAGATCGCGGTGTCGGTGGTGTCGCTCAGCACGAACCAGTCGAACTGCGCGCCGTGTCCGGTCTGCTCGACGGATTCGTAGATCGCCCGCAATCTCGCCAGCACGCGATAAGGATCCTCATTATAGGTCGGCAGCAGCATCGCGGTGCGGCTTTTGATCGCGGGCAGAGGCGCGCTGGCGTCGATGCCGAGCTCATCCTTCCTTCTCATCAGCAGCACGAAGAAACCGCCAAGCGCCGACATGAAGGAGAAAGCGATCCATGCAAACAGCAGCACGAACAGCGCAAGGATGATCGACTCAAGGACCGTGACACCGCCGACCCGGAGCACCCGGTACATCTCATAACAGCCTGCCGCGGTCAGGATCGCCGTGCCGGTCAGAACGAAGGCGCGCCGGATCCACAGCGGCGCAAAATCTGGCGCCGGCGGCGGCTCGAACCGCCGCAGCGCCTGCACCGTCATATCCGTCGGCGATTCCGGAGGAAGGAAATCGGTCAGCGGGATATCCCGCTTTCCAGGCGAACCGCCGGCTTTCGTCAGGGTGTCCATCGATAAACCCAGACCTCCGATACCGCCTCCTCGTTCTGCATGAGCGATGCGCGGAGTTCGACCGGGGTCTTTTCCTTCAACAACTCGAAGCTCAATCGCCAGCCGCCTGTCGCCGGATTTGGCTGGGTAACGATGTTCTGGATCTTCGCTTTCTCGGCCGTTACGGCACCGCGCAAGCTTTTCGGATCGACCGATTTCAGCCGCTCACCGGTTACGTCGAGCACGAAGAGCGCAGCGTTGCCGCCTCGTGTGCCGATCCCCGTCCGGGAAAATCGTGCCAGTGACGTCGACTTTGGCGCATCCGGCCCCCAGTGCAAACGATAGGTGTAGGTGTGCTCGCCCTTGGCCGGCAACGGCGTTTTGGGGCGCCAGAACAATGCGATGTTGTCGTGAATCTCTTCGTTGGTCGGGATTTCGAGCAGCTTCACCTCGCCTTCACCCCAATCGCCGATCGGCTCCGCCCACAGGCTTGGCCGGCGCTCGAAATTCGATTCCAGGTCCTGATAGGCGGAAAAATCCTTCTGACGCTGCATCAGGCCGAAGCCGCGCGGATTGAGGTCGGCAAACGAAGAGACCTGAAGGTCGCGCGGGTTGTGCAGCGGCCGCCAAAGCTCCTCGCCGCGGCCGTTGAAAACCGCCAGGCCGTCTGAATCATGGACCGACGGACGGAAGTCTTCGACGTCCTTGCGGTCGTTCGGCCCAAAGAAGAACATGCTGGTCATCGGCGCGAGGCCGGCTTGTTGCAGATCGACGCGCGGATAGATCGCCATTTCCACGTCGAACACGGTGGTGTCGCCCGGGCGGATGGTGAAACGATAGGCCGCGGCGGCGCTCTCGCTATCGAGCAACGCGTGCACGACGATGGAGTTGGCGCCCTGCGCCGGCTTCTCGATCCAGAACGTCTTGAAGAACGGGAATTCTTCGCCCTTGGCTTCGCCGGTGTTGATGGCGAGCCCCCGCGCCGAAAGGCCGTACAATTGTCCTTTGGCAACGGCGCGGAAATAGCTTGCGCCGAGAAAGACGCAGACTTCGTCGTAATAATCGGGCTTGTTGATCGGCGCATGAAGGCGAAAGCCGGCAAAGCCGAGATCGACTGCCGGACCGGGCGGCGCCAGCTCGCCGAATGAAAACAGGTCAGGCCGGTAGGCGATTGGTGTCGCCTGGCCGTCCTTCACCTCAAAGAGATCGACGCGGTTCTTGTAGAAAAATCCGCGATGAAAAAACTGCACCTCGAACGGCAATTTTTCGCCGCGCCACAGCGCGCGGTCCGGCAAAAACCGGATCGCCCGATAACGGTCGTAATCGAGATTGGTAAGATTGTCGGGCAACTTCTCGCTTGGCGCCGTGTAGGCTTTGCTTGCGAGGTCGCGCGCCATTTGCCGGACGATGGATCGATCGAACGGCGCAGGCTGGGCATGGGCGGTGGACAAAAGCCTGGATGCCGTGCTGGTTACCAATGGTAACGCAGAAACAGCGAGGAAATCCCTGCGATTCACGACAACAACCTCGCGGTTACTGATGCGGACCATCTGCAACGCAGCGCACACTGGACGGTTCCCCGCGCCGGAATAGATCTGCTGTTTTTCCCGATTGCCTAAGATCCGGTCACGGGCGCGCTAGCTTCGCAGCGTATGGCTTATCCGCGTAACCACGTCGTCCCACTGGCGTTTTTCGGAGACGGGATAATTGATCATCACGCAGTTCAGGGTGCTGTTGCCGCGGTTGCAGCGGTTGTACCAGATCCGGTCGTTGCGAATGCTGGACACAACGAAGAAATCAGAAGTGATCCGTCTGTAGATGATGCCGGCAGGCGGCCGCATCTTGGCCAGGAACGTGGCGGGCGAATCGTTGTCGGGGTTGGGAACGGACTGCACCGTCAGGTCGGCGCGGCGGTCGTCGGTGAAAAAGCGCCGTCCTGTGCCGCCTTCCGGCGGTCCGGCGTCGACGGTGAAGATCGAGACCGGCATGTCGACGCTGGTCCCGGTGCTCGCGATCACGTATCGCCGCCATTCGGCGTCGCCGGCAAAGGCGAGGACGGGAACGAAGCTCAAAGCGACGATGGCAGCGCAAAGGTGCAGCACACGCATGGAACGGTCTCCGGTTCGATTCGAGACAATCGATTCCATCGAGGTTCGTTCCAGCTCCGGACATTTCTAGCGCGCAGCCCCGCCCGCGAGATGCTTGCCCGCGATGTATCCAAACGTCAGCGCGGGGCCGAGCGTAATACCGGCGCCGGGATAGTTGCCGCCCATGATGCTCGCCATGTCGTTGCCGGCGGCGTAGAGGCCGGCGATCGGCTGGCCGTGTTCGTCGAGCGCGCGGGCATGCACATCGGTCTTGATGCCGGCATAGGTGCCGAGATCGCCGACCACCAGCTTGATCGCATAATACGGTCCGTCCTTGATCGGCGCGACGCAGGGGTTCGGCCCGTGCAGCGCATCGCCCTGGTAGCGGTTATAGGCGCGCGATCCCTTGCCAAACGCAGGATCGCGCCCCTCCGCGGCCGAGGCGTTGAACTCGGCAACCGTCGCTTCGAGCCCCTGTCGATCGATGCCGGTTCTATCAGCCAGTTCAGCCAGCGTTGCGCCGCGCTTGAGGTAGCCGGTGGCGAGATGATGGCGCAGCGGCATCGGAAACGGGGGCACGCAGCCCAGACCGTATTTTCGCAGCGCGCGGTGATCGCACAGCAGGAACGCAGTGATCTCCTCGCCAGGCTTTGCAGCCTTCACCATTGCCTGCACGAAGTCATGATACGAATTGCCTTCATTGGCAAAGCGCCGGCCGTCGCGCATCACCGCGATGACGCCCGGTTTCGCGCGATCGATGAAATGCGGCATCACGCCCTTGGAGCCGTCCTTGCGTTCGGTGATCGAGACCGGCACCCAGGCCGCCGCGTTCGGCAGCGTATCCTCGATGCGGCCGCCGGCGGTCTCCGCCAGGCGCAATCCGTCGCCGGTGTTGCCGACGGGGCCCGGCGAAAAATGCTCGGCGCCGGTGGGCGCGTGCGGAAACATGGTCTTGCGCCTCGCCGCATCATGCGGAAAGCCGCCGCAGGCGAGCACCACGCCGCGCTTGGCGATGATGCGCACCAGCTTGCCATGGCGCTCGACGATCGCGCCGCGCACCGCGCCGTCCTCGACGATCAGTTCGTGCACCGGCGAGGACAGCCACAACGGAATTTTCAGGTCGAACGCGGATTTCGCCAGCCGCCCGGCCAGCGCATTGCCGTTGGTCAAGGTCATGCCGCGGCCGTGGCGCATCACGTCCATCAGATGCTTCGACAGGCGTTTTGCGACGTAGATCGCCGAAGTCAGCGATTTGGTCGCCCGCATGAAATGGATGATCTCCTTGCCGGAGCCCAGCATCATGCCGAACACGGTGAGTTCGGGGAGGGGATTGCCGAGATCCTTGATATGCTCGCCCAGTTCGCGGCCATCGAACGGCCGCGTCACCATCGAGCGACCGCCCTGCGCGCCGCCCGGAGCTTCGGCGTGGTAATCCGGAAAGGTCAGCGGCATGTCGAACTGGACGGCCGTCTTCATGGTGAAGAAGTCCACCGCCGCGGGACCGGCCGAAAGAAACGCATCGACGCGCGCGGCATCAAAACTATTGCCGGCCTCGTGGCGCAGATAGGTCCGCGCCTGCTCCGGGCTTTCCTCGATGCCCCACGCCTTCGCCAGCGAAGTGCCGGGGATCCATAGCCAGCCGCCGGAGCGGGCAGTGGTGCCGCCGAAGCGCGGCTCCTTTTCAACGATGAGAACGTTGAGCCCGTGATGCCCCGCGGTGACCGCTGCTGACATTCCGGCACAGCCGGAGCCCACCACCAGCGCGTCGCATTCGTAATTCTCTTGTTCGTTGCCAGCCACGCGATCCGCCTCGTTTCCGTTTCTTGGGCAGACATTTGGGTTGGGATCGATTGGCCTGTCAATCGCGGGCGTTTCTTCCTTTACCTCGTAGCGCCGCCGTGCATCCAGGGAAGGGCGGCCCCTCAAGTTAAGCGCTTGCCCCGACCGAGCATCGGCGGCACATTTGTCGGTGCGACACCAAGATCGCCGTGACGAATATCCGAGGAACCCTGATGGCGGCCACGCGGATCGACTGCGACATCCATCCCGCCGTGGGCGGCACCCGCACCACGCTGTTGCCTTATCTCGACGATCACTGGAAAGAGCAGGTCGTCAGCCGCGCCATCGACGGCCTCGATCTCAACTCCTATCCCCCCAACATGCCGTTCACCGGCCGCGCCGACTGGCGGCCGGCCAATGGCAAGCCGGGCAGCGATCTCGAGATGGTGCAGCGCGGCGCGTTCGGCCAGCTCGGTTCAAGCCATGCGATCTGCAACGTGGTCTATGGCGCACAGGCGGTGTTCGATCCTTACATGGCGGCCGGTTTCTGCAAGGCGATCAACGACTGGATCGCAGCCGAATGGCTTTCGAAGGATTCAAGGCTGAGCGCCTCGATCGTGTTGCCCTTGCAGGCGCCGGATCTGGCGGTGGAAGAAATCGAGCGCAGAGCCAGCGACAATCGCTTCGTCTCCGTGCTGGTGCTGGCGCAGGGCGAAACGCTGCTCGGACGCCGGCATTACTGGCCGGTCTGGCAGGCCGCCGCAAAACACAAACTTCCGGTCGCGATCCACGCCGGCAGCGCCTATCGCACCGCGCCGAGTTCGATCGGCTGGCCGTCCTATCGCTACGAATATTATCTGGCCGAAGCGCAGGCATTCCAGGCCCAGGTGCTGAGCCTGATCTACGAAGGCGTGTTCGGCAAATTCCCCGATCTCAAGGTCGTGCTGATGGAGTCGGGCGTGAGCTGGCTGCCGGCCTTCATGTGGCGCGCCAACAAGACCTGGCGCGGCGTCCGCGTCGAGGTGCCCTGGGTCGAGCGCGAGCCGGCCGTGATCATCCGCGACCATGTCCGCGTTACCATGCAGCCGTTCGACGGTCCGCCCGATGCGGCCGGCGTTGCCGACGTCATCGAGCAGATCGGCTCCGACAAGATGTTCCTGTTCGCATCCGATTATCCGCACTGGCAGTTCGACGGCGACGATCCGATGCCGCCGCATCTGCCCGCCAGCATTGTCTCGCGTATGTGCGCCGACAATCCGCTGGAGACCTTTCCGCGGCTGAAGCTCGCCGCGTGAATACAGCATGATCCGGAAAAGTGGGCACCGGTTTTCCGAAAAGATCATGCTCAAACAAAGAGTCTACACACGGAGGATCGCATGAGTGACGTCATCGACCGTCCCATCCTCGCCGAGGAAGTCGCCGCGCAAAGCCGGCTGCGCATCATCGATTGCGATGTGCATCCGAGCATTCATGCGCATTCGGACATCGAACAGTTCATGCCGAAGCGCTGGCAGGAGCATCTGCGGACCTACGGCAGTCATCTGCGCACGCCCTATATCGGCACCACGCCCTATCCGCGTTCCTCGCCGCTGATCGCGCGCCGCGATGCCTGGCCGCCGACCGGCGGGCCGCCGGGCTCCGATCTCGATTTCATGCGCAAGCAGCATCTCGATCCGCTCGATATCGAGTACGGCATCTTGCAGGTGCTCGACCTCTTCATCTTCTCCCAGCAGAATCTGGAATTCGGCGCCGCGATCCAGCGTGCCATCAACGACTGGCAGCTCGCGTTCTGGTCCGATCGCGAGCCGCGGCTGAAAGCGTCGATCCTCGCGGGTCAGGACGATACAGAATTCGCGATCGCCGAGATCGAGCGCTGCGCCAAGATCGGCCGTTATGTGCAGATCAACGTCTGCCCGCGCGCCAACGAGCCGCTCGGCCGCCGCCGCTACTGGCCGATCTATGCCCGCGCGCAGGAGCTCGGCCTGCCGCTCGGCATTCATGTCGGCGGCTATGGCGGGCATGCGCCGACCGGCGGCGGTTGGCCGTCGTATTACGTCGAGGAGCACCAGTCGAACGCGCACACCATGGCCGCGCAGCTCACCAGCCTCGTGCTCGAAGGCGTGCCAGAGCGTTTCCCGAACTTGAAGATCGTCTTCATTGAAGGCGGCTTCGGCTGGATTCCATCCGCCACCTGGCGCATGGACCGGCACTTTGAGGCGTTCCGCAGCGAGGTGCCGCATCTCAAGCGCCGTCCGTCCGAATATGTGAAGGAGCATTTCTGGTTCACGACGCAGCCGATCGACGAGCCGGACGAAGCAAAACATCTGCGCTCGCTGATCGAATGGGTCGGCGCCGATCGCCTGCTGTTCTCGTCGGACTACCCGCACTGGGATTTCGACGATCCGCGTTATGCGTTCAAGACGCCGCTGACCGAAACCGAGCGCCGCAAGATTTTTAATGGCAATGCGCGCGCCCTCTACAAGCTCTGAGTAACGACAGGATCACATGGCCCGCCACATCGTCGCCCGCACGTCCGATATCCCGCCCGGCGGCAACAAGGTGTTCGGCGTCGAGGGCCGCGACATCGTCGTGTTCCACGTCAACGGCGAATTCTTCGCGCTGCTCAATCGCTGCCCGCACGAGGGCGCGCCGCTGGCAAAGGCCGCCTGCGTCGCGCGCCTGACCTCGCCGGAGCCCGGCGTGTATGAGCGCTCCCGCGTCGGCGAGCTCTTGCGCTGCCCGTGGCACGGCTGGGAATTCGATATGCGCAACGGCCAGTCCTGGTTCGATCCGAAGCGGGTGAAGGTGCGCTCCTATCCGGTCGCGGTCGAAAGCGGCGAGGAGCTGCAGAAGGGGCCTTATGTGGCCGAGACGTTTCCGGTGCATGTCGAGGACAGTTACGTGATTGTAGAGGTGTAGCCGATTGCGCTGCATCTTGAGCCGACCGCGGCGCGACATGCCGGCCTGCACCTTTGGCTCGACTCCTTTTCGAGGGAGGTGGATATGACCCATTACATCTTGTGCCGGTCGTCCTTGAAGGTTCTCGCGTGGCTTGTCGGCTTGCTGTGTCTGTCGGCGGCGGGAGCCGACATCGCGCATGCCTGCGCGTGCGATACAATCTCGCCTGCCCAGGGCTTCGCACGCACTCAATACGTCTTCACCGGCAGGGTGACGGAAGTGAAGGACCATACCTGGACCGTGGACGTCGATCGAGTTTGGAAAGGGGCCGACAAACTGGCCGCCCGCGTCAAGCTGCTGGATGTCTACAAGGACATGGATTGCGAATTTTACTTCGAACCGGGCCGCGCCTACCTCTTCTTCGCGATCGTGGCGAAGAGCAGTCGCTATGTGTACTATCAACCCGAGGTGTGCAACTGGACCAACGCATTGCGCTCGAAGCGCGTCGCCAGTCCGCACGGCGCGATCTGGCTCGAAGATTTGATCGTCGAGAACTACGGCCCTGGTGAGCCCCCGAGAGGCGAAGACCCCTGGAAACGCCTGCCGGAGCACGACCGCGACTGACCGTTACATTCTCTTCGAGATCTAACCAGGCTTGCCGGTCAGCCCATCGACCATCGCGCGCACGATGGTCGCAATTTCCTTGCGCAACGCCTCGACCGGCACCGCGATCAGTTTCTGCTCGAGCCCGAGCAGCACCATGCCGTGCACGGCGGAGAACAGACTGCGTGCCGTCACGCCCAATTCGCCCTGCGTTCGCGCTGGAAACAGCGTGGCAAGCGGCTGGTAGATATGGCGGAACAGGTCCATCTGTTCGCTGATCGCCCAATCCGGCACCGGCTTGCCCGGCGCCATCCGATGCTCGAACAGCGCGCGCCACAGTTCGAGATTCTCGGCGGCGAAATCGCAATAGGCGACCGCGATGCGGACCAGCGTTTCACGAGGGGAGGGCGGCCCATCGGCTTCGGCAGCCGTGAGCGTGGCGTCGAGCCGCGCCAACGTGCGCGACCCGACCCGCAGGATCAATTCGTCCACGTCTTCGACGAGATTGTAGACCGCGCCGTTGGCGATGCTGATGTCCCGCGCCAGATCGCGCGTTTTCAGCCCCGCCAGACCCCCTGCGGCAATCCGTCGCTCCGCCGCTTCGATTAGGGATTCCCGGAGTTTGGCTCGTCTTTCCAGTGCCTTAGACATCACTTTCCGATCCTGAGCGATGCTCAAAATAATTCTTGAGCAGCGCTCAAACTGTGCTATAACCTTTTCATGAGCAATGCTCATAGCACAGGGAGCCACCAATGTTCAAAACTGTTTTGACGCTTTTCCGGGGCAGCGTGGCTGCCGCGGGAGAAGAACTGGAAGACCGCGCGGCGCTGCTCATTCTCGACCAGCAGATGCGCGACGCCGCCGCGGCGGTCGAACGTTCCAAGCGCTCGCTGGCGCTGGCGATCGCGGGCGACCAGCAGGAGGGTCGCCGTCTCGACGCCACCAACGCCCGTATCGCCGACCTCGAAGTCCGCGCCACCGCCGCGCTCGATGGCGGAAGGGAAGACCTCGCCCGCGAAGCGGCGCAGGCAATCGCCAATCTCGAGGCCGACCGCGATGCCGCGATGACCGCGCGGACGCTGTTTGCGTCTGAAATCACGCGCATGAAGCGCCAAGTCGCCAACGCCGAGGCGCGAATTACCGAGCTTGATCGCGGCCGTCGCATCGCTCGCGCGTCGGAAGCAGTTCGCGCGCTGCGAAGGGGCGGCGTCGAAGCCGCGCGCCCTTACGAATCCACGCTGCCGGAAGCGGAGAACACGCTCAGGCGGCTGCGTGAGCGCCAGATCGAGGCCCAGGCCGCCGCCGATGCCTTGATCGAGCTCGATGCCGCCACCGGACCGCAGGCGACCGCCGAAAAGCTCGCCGAACAGGGCTTTGGGCCACGCCTGAAATCAACCGCGGACGACGTGCTCGCGCGGTTGAACGCCAAACGCACGCAAGCTGCCTGACACTGAACTCGATCGATTAAAACCCATACCAACAGGAGATTATCATGAACCAGAACGTCCAACCCCACAGCGGTGCCTGGGTTACCTTCACCTACATTTCGTTCGCTGCCTCGGCCTTCATGGTCGCCGTCGGCGTGTTCTTCCTGCCGCTCGATCTCTGGATCAAGGGCTATCTCGCAATGGGCATCGTCATGCTGGTGCAGTCCTGCGTCACCCTGACCAAAACCGTGCGCGACATGCACGAAAGCGGCAAGCTGGTGAACCGCATCGAAGATGCCAAGGCAGAGCGGCTGCTGATGGAAGTTTCCAAAGCCGCGTAACCTGTGGCGCGGTGCTGGCGAGGGCGGACGGCGGATGTTACGGCATCCGTCGTTCGCTTGTCCGCCTTCGCCCTCACCAGAAACAGCAACTCGCTACCGGACAAAGCAAACTGAAAGGGAATGTCCGTGCCTCCTCCTGAAAATGACGACGGCCGTGGGCGTCCGACTTCGCTGCAAAGAGCGCTCGTGTTCTTATTTCTGGGCCCCGTCCTCGGAGTGCTCATAGCGTTTTCAGTGGTGGCCATTGCGATCCGCGGATACGCCGCCGATCTTTTCGGCGTCTCGATAGCGTTTTTGTTCAGTCTGGTTGTATGTGCGATCACCGGTATCGTTGATGGAGTTCTGGCCTGGGCTGCGCCAATTTCCTTGAGGGCGCCCTTGACCGCGATCGTCGGGGCGGCCGTTGCCGTCGGTCTCGTCCTTTTCCTGGCAGCCCAATTGGGGGGCCAGATGACGCCGCCGCTGCACACGCTGATTCCAATCGCAGTCATCGGAGCGCTCAATACAGGTGCGTGCTCGCTGCTCACGTACTATTACCGTCGCAGGAAGGCTTGACCTGGTCAGCATCCCGCGCCGCCGTTTCCTGTCACGAATTATTTGATGCCGCCGTTCAATGCATCGTTTACCCTGCGGCAATCGCAACATATCGCGCTCATGGCTCCTTAACGGGCCCCGGCGCACAAATCCGCCCCCAAGCGGGGAAAGCGGCATGGCGTCTGTCTGGAGCGACAATTCGGCGATCCGTCACGCCTTGGGGCAGGTGCGCTCCGCCGCTACACGTCTGGGCGGATATGGCCTCTTTTGGCTGAAGGCACTGCGCCAGCCCACCATCGATCTCACCCTGCGCACCCATACCGGGCTGATCACGCGAATCGTCGAGGCCCCCGGCCTGTCGCTTTCCGAAGCCGAGCTCGACGAGCTGGTCTCGCAACTGCGCGTCGTGGCGGCCAAGACCCTGCCGAAGGAGAGCCTAACCTACGGCATCTTCTCCGGTGAGCGCGAACGGCTGTCGCGCGCCATCGTCACGCTGATCTCGGAGCAAGCAACGGGCCGGCCGATTGCCTTCAACGCGCTGTCGGTCATGAAGGTGGAACTCGACGGCGAGCCGGTGGAGGTCACGCATCTCGGCCTCGTCATGGTCGATCCCGATGAGCGGGGGCAGGGGCTCTCCTGGGTGCTGTACGGCCTGACGGCGCTCGTTCTGTTTGCCCGCGACGGCCTGCGTCCGAAATGGATATCGAACGTCACCCAGGTGCCGTCGGTCGTCGGCATGGTCAGCCAGACCTTTTCGGATGTCTTTCCGTCGCCCCATCCGGACTCACGCCAGAGCTTTGCGCATCTGCAACTGGCACGCGGCATCATGTCCCGTCATCGCGCCGTGTTCGGTGTGGGTGAGGATGCCGGGTTTGACGAGGCGCGGTTTGTCATCACCAATGCCTATACCGGTGGATCGGACGCGCTGAAGAAAACGTTCGAAGCCGCACCCAAACATCGCGACGAGCAATATAACGCCTGGTGCGCGCGTGAGCTCGATTATGCCAGGGGCGACGACGTCCTGCAGCTCGGCCGCATCGACCTTGCCGGTGCCCGCCGCTACGTCCAGCGGGATGTGCCGGCCGGTTCATTGCCGGCGCTGCTCGCGGCCTCCGCCGTGCTGGCGTTGCAGCGGCTGATACTGCCGGTGGTTTACTGGCTCGACGATACGCGTCCGTTCGGCAGCTTGCGGCCGTGGCGAGGGAACGGCCGATGACACCAGGTGAAATGTCATCTGGCATGATCGCCGATTCCATCGTCAATCTCTGCGGCGCGATCGGGCTTGGCGTCGCCATGATCACGCTGCACCGGCGCGATCCCAAGGGCCCGCTGACGCGGCGTCTCCTGGTCGCTCTTGGCATTATCGCGCTGCTGTTCCTGGTGCGGGGCACGGCTTGGTGGAGCGGCAGCGCGGGGCTCAACAACCTGTCGGCAATTCCGGCCGCGCTGATCCCGCTCGGCGCATTGATCGTTACTGAAGGTATCCTGCGGCGTCATGCCCCGCGCCTGGCCAAGATCGCGCTTCTGAGCGGCGGTATCGCGCTCGGTCTCGCCGGCGCTGCCGGGTTGGAAACCCTCGCGATGCCCGCCGCCATCCTGCTCGCGTTGTTTCAGCTTGGCGGCTTCGCCATCTGCGCCTGGTTGCTTGCGACCCGTGACCGGGCCACGCTGATGGTATCAGAGAATCGCATCGTTAGCCGTCTCGCCGTCGGCGCCATCCTGGTCATTCCCTTCATCGTCACCGATTTCAGGGTGCTGTTTCCGGATATCCCGGTCAGGCTCGGGGCATTGGGAGCATTGCTCGTCGTTACCGCGATATTGATCGCGGAACGCGGTGCGGAGACGCAGCGTCAGGCGTTGATGATGACGGCATTGCGGCTGTCGAGTTCGGCCCTTCTCGGTACTGCCGCGGCGTTTGTCGCGCCGGACGCCGATGCGGCGCAGGTCATGCGATTCTGTGCGATAGCGATCACGGGCGTTCTCACCATCGGGCTGATGGTGGACGCGCTGCGCGCCCACTTCGAATCCCAGGTGCCCGGTGTTCTCAACTCCGTCGCGGCCTCGCCAGCCAGAACGCGCGACGCGCTGATCGCGGAACTCGCGCGTCATCCGATCTTCGAGAGTGCCCGGCGTTATCGGGAGAGCGAACTCTCGAGCTTCGATCCGCAACTGCTGCGTGATTTTCTCTCGACCCGGCGTGTGCTGCGCCGGCCCGATGCGCCGTGGGGCCTGACATCGTCCGATCCGGCCGTCGAACGCGTGGTGTCGCTGCTAGCGGCCAACAGCGCAACGCACCTCATCGTGCTATCGCATGATCCGATCGACGTCATCACACTGGCAGTTCCCGTGATTTCGGCCGATCCGGCCACTGAAACCGCGCTGGCCCTGTTGCGGCGCCTGCTGGCGCTGACGCCGGAGGCGACGTGATATTCAGTCACGAGATTTTTCACGCGCGACGACGTACGAAATTCATCGTGACTGTGATAAGACGCCGCCGTAGCGATTTCATGATGGGGCAGGCCAATGTCGAAGCAAGCGATGCGTGAGGAGGCCGAGCGCCTGATCCGCGAGACGATGCAAAAGAAGACCATCGTCGTGAAGCAAGGACAGACCAGGATCGAGGCGGTCTGCGGCAAATGCGGCGCGCCGAACCGCGTCCAGGCCGAGAAGGGCGCGACCCGCGTCAAATACGTCTGCAAGCAATGCGGCGACAAGCAGGTAACGCTGTAGAGTTTTGCAGTTGTCCACACTATTGCCACGCAGACGGTCAGCTCCCTCCCCCGCAAGGGGGGGAGGGAACGCACCTTTGTTGAGGCGGCAGCATCGCGACGCTTATTATTCCTTCACAAATCTCGCGAACGCCTCCGCATAATCCGGATGCCAGCGCGACAGCGCGGGGCGGTTCTCCACGATATCGCCAATCGCCCACAGCATGCGCCGCTCGTCGAGTTGCCGCGGTACGTCGTTATCCGGACAGAGGATGTAGAAGTCGCCGGCGTCGATGCGTTCGATCATGAAATCGATCGTTTGCTCTGGCGTCCAGGCGCCGGGCGGCTTCTCGGTGCGGCCGCGCGCGGTCAGGGGCGTGAAGACGTGGCCGGGGATCATCAGATGCGCGCTGATCCTGCAGCCCGGCAGGTTCCGCAATTCGTGCTGCAGCGCTTCTGTCTGCGCTTTCACGCCGGCCTTCGAGACGTTGTAGGCGGGATTGCCGGGCGGCGTCGTGATGCCTTGCTTGGAGCCGGTGTTGATCACGAGGCCGGGCCGTCCGCGTTCGACCATGTGAGGTACGAAAGCCTGCGTGCCGTGAATGACGCCCCACAGGTTCACCGCGAGAATGCGCTGCCAGTTCTCCAGCGGACCAAAACTGTTGCTGTCGGGGCCAATGCCGGCATTGTTCATCAGGATGTCGATACCGCCGAACCGCTTTTGCACCGCGGCTTCCAGGCCCGCAACCTCATCGAAGCGGCTGACGTCGATCGATGCCGTCATGATGTCGGCCGCGCCGCCCCTGGCGACGGCTGCCAGTCTGACCGCGGCCTCGGCGAGGCGCTCGGTACCGATGTCGGCGATGCACACCTTCATGCCGAAGCCGGCGAAACGCATCGCGGCGGCGAGCCCAATGCCGGAGGCGCCCCCGGTGATCACGGCAACATGATTTGGCGACATCGCGGGATGGGGCATCGTCATTCTCCGGACAGATGAGCTATGTACTCGCAGGCAGACGCCTAGACTACCATGTACGAATGGGCATGGGAGGTTTTCGCATCGGCCGCTTTCCGCAATCCTTCGGCCGCATTACGGTTCATGCCACGGTCATAGATGTGCAAACATAGCGGCACAAAATTCCAACCGACTTCAAGGGAGTGTAGTCATGGCAGTCACGCAGGCGATTCCGATCACGCGCCATCCTTACGCGGATGGTTCCTACAAGAGGATGCTGATCGACGGCCAGTGGGTCGACGCCGCCTCCGGCAAACAGTTCGAGACCCACAATCCGGCGACCGGCGAATTGCTCGCGACCGTCGCCGAAGGTGACGCGGAGGACATCAACCGCGCCGTGGCGGCGGCCCGCCGCGCCTTCGAGGGACCGTGGAGCAAGGTGAAGCCGTATGAGCGGCAGGGCCTGTTGCTGAAGCTCGCCGATCTCGTCGAGAAGAATTTCGAGGAGCTGTCGCAGCTCGACACGATGGACATGGGCGCGCCGATCAGCCGCACCCGCGGCAACAAGCTGCGCGTGCTCGGCATGCTCCGCTATTACGCCGGGCAGGCGACGGCGCTGCACGGCGAGACCATCGAGAACTCGTTGCCCGGCGATATCTTTTCTTACACGCTGAAGGAGCCGGTCGGGGTGGTCGGGGCGATCATCCCCTGGAACGGCCCGCTCGCTGCAACCGTCTGGAAGATCGGTCCTGCGATCGCAACCGGCTGCACCGTCGTGTTGAAGCCCGCCGAGGAAGCGCCGCTGACCTCGCTGCGGCTCGCCGAACTCTGCATGGAAGCCGGCGTCCCGCCTGGCGTCGTCAACGTCGTGCCCGGCTATGGCGAGACCGCCGGCGCGGCGCTGGCGTCGCATCCCGATGTCGACAAGGTCGCCTTCACCGGCTCGCACGTCACGGGGCAGTCGATCATCCGCGCCTCCGCCGGCAACCTCAAGCGCGTGTCGCTCGAACTCGGCGGCAAGTCGCCCGACATCGTGTTCGCCGATGCCGATCTTGACGCGGCGGTGCCGGGCGCCGCGATGGCGGTGTTTGCCAATTCCGGGCAGATCTGCAGCGCGGGTACGCGGTTGTTCGTCGAAGAGAACGTCTATGACGAATTCGTCGGCCGCGTCGCCGAGTTCGGCAAGAAGCTGCAGGTCGGTAACGGCCTCGATCCGGGCACGCAGATCGGGCCGTTGGTCTCGCAGCAGCAGATGGACCGCGTCGCTGGTTACCTCGACATCGGCCAGAAGGAAGGCGCCAAAGCGGTGGCCGGCGGCGGCCGCCTGACCGAAGGCGCGCTCTCGAAGGGCTTCTTCGTGCAGCCGACCGTGTTCGCCAACGTGCAGGACAATATGCGGATCGCGCAGGAGGAAATCTTCGGCCCGGTGATCTCGACGATCTCCTTCAAGGATACCGACGAGCTGGTCAAGCGCGCCAATGCCACCACCTTCGGCTTGGGCAGCGGCGTCTGGACCACCAATGTCAGCAAGGCGCACCAGGTCGCGAAGGCGCTGCGCGCCGGCTCGGTCTGGGTCAACTGCTATCAGGCGATGGATCCGGCCGTGCCGTTCGGCGGCTACAAGATGAGCGGCTACGGCCGCGAGTCCGGCAAGCAGCACGTCGAGGAATATCTCAACGTCAAGGCAGTCTGGATCAAGACGGCCTGAGACGCTTCAGATCGGTGGATGCGATGGCGGCGGCTTCGGCCGCCGTTATCCTGAACCTGTTACGAACAAGCTGAAGCGGTTACATAACCGTATCAACACGGAGTTCTGGAAGAGACATGAATTATCCATCGTTGTTTTCGCCGCTCAAGGTCGGCCCCTACAGGCTCAATCATCGTCTCGCGTTGGCGCCGTTGACGCGGATGCGGGCGGCGAAGCCGAGCCTCGCGCCGCGGCCACTGAATGCGGAATATTATGCGCAGCGCGCGACGCCGGGCGGATTGCTCATCGCCGAAGCCTCGCCCGTGATGGCGACGGGCTTCGGCAGCCCCGGCGTTCCCGGCATCTATACGGAAGCGCAGATCGAAGGCTGGCGCGAGGTGGTCGATGCCGTTCACGCCAAGGGCGGAATCATCTTCCTGCAGCTCTGGCATGTCGGGCGCGTCTCGCATTCCTCCTTCCAGCCGGGCGGCGTGTTGCCGGTCGCGCCATCGGCGGTGCCGATCGCCGACCTGAAGACGGGCACGGCAGACGGCAAGGCAGTGCCCTACGAGACGCCGCGCGCGCTTGAGACGTCGGAAATTCCTGGCGTGATCGACGCCTATCGTCAGGCCGCGAAGAACGCGCTTGCCGCCGGCTTCGACGGCGTCGAGGTGCACGGCGCCAACGGCTATCTGATCGAGCAGTTCCTGCAGTCGCACACCAACCTGCGCACCGATCAGTATGGCGGCTCGATTTCGAACCGCGTGCGCTTCCTGATGGAGGTGACCAGGGCCGTGGTCGAAGTGTGGGGGGCCGACCGCGTCGGCGTGCGGCTGTCGCCCTATGGTGTCGCCAACGGCAGCGGCGAGCCGGACCCGATGCCGCTCTACACATATGCCGTCGAACAGCTCAATCAGCTTGGCCTTGCCTACCTGCATTTCATCGAGCCGCGCTCCTCCGGCGCCGGCCGCGCCGAGGTCAACCACCAGAACGTGCCGTCGGCGATGGTGCTGTTCCGCCCGATCTGGAAGGGCGTGCTGATCGCGGCCGGCGGCTTCACCGGCGAGACCGCCGATGCGGCGATCAGGGATGGCCATGCCGACGCGGTCGCTTTCGGCCGCATCTTCATTTCGAATCCGGACCTGCCGCGCAGGCTGCAGCGCGGCTTCCCGCTGACGCCTTATAACCGCGCGACGTTCTACGGCGGCGATGTGACAGGCTATACGGATTATCCGGAGCACAACGAGCTGGAGCAGGCGTGAGTCACAGGCGTCATTGCGAGCGAAGCGAAGCAATCCATGCCTCAACGAGCGGATAGATGGATTGCTTCGTCGCGGAGCCTGTCATCCGGCGGCGCTTCGCGCCGACCGGGTGGCTCCTCGCAATGACGAGAAGAGGCAGCACAGAATGTTTCCAGAAGAGGAATTAGAGAAAAGGAAAACCAAGGCGGTATCCCTCGGCAAACCCGCCGCGGGCCAATGCCTGTGCGGCAAGGTCGCCTTCGAGATCAACGTGCCGGCGCGCTGGGCCTGGCACGATCATTCGCCGGCCAGTCGCCGCGCCCATGGCGCGGCCTACGCGACCTATGTCGGAAGCTGGCGCAAGCGCTTTCGCATCACCAAGGGCAAGGCCAGTCTCACACGATACGAAGACGAGGTCACCAAGACGGTACGCAGTTTTTGCTCCAGTTGCGGCACGCCTGTTGTCTATGAGCGTCCGCGCTCGCCGCACATGGTCAACATCCCCCGCGCTCTGTTCTCCGGCCGCACCGGCCGCCAGCCGCTCTATCACATCGCGATCGAGGAATTGCAGGAGTGGGCCTATACCGGTGAACCGCTGGTGCCGCTGAAGGGATATCCCGGCGTGGTCTGGCAACGCTCGAAAAAGAAGAAGCGCGCGGACCGTGAAGGGATGGTCTAGAGCGTGGACCCACTACGCGCAGCCAGCCATAGCCGGATGGATGCGAGCTGGACGAAGGCGATAAGGGGCTTGAATCACGGCAAGACAGTCCGGCTCAATGTGGCCCGCCAAGGAGCGGGTCGGACGCTATGCACCCGAAAGTGGACCTATTATGCTCACCCTGAGCTTTGTCGTTCTTGACCCAAATCGGACTTCAGCTGTTACCGAGATAGGCGACGGTTTCGATCTCCACCAAGACTTCCGGTTTCGCAAGAGACCGCACTTCTACAAGCGTGGAGGCAGGAAAGTCTCCGGTGAAGAACTCGCGGCGCGCTCGCCAGACCTCGGTGTTTTTCTTGATATCGACGACATAGATCGTCATCTTTACCAGGTTGTCCATCGTTCCCCCGGCCGCATTGATGATGCGATCAATGCGTGAAAATATTTGCTTGGTTTGTTCGTACTCATCTTTTCCAACTATCTCAGTGCCGCCTTCGAAGGGACGTGCTACTTGGCCGGAGATGAACAGCATGTCGCCGGCGCGTATAGCGTTTGACCACAGACCGGGGCCGACCTCAGCCACATCGGGGACAGAGAGCTTTGTCCTAGGCATTGCATTCTCCCTATGAAATTATCTCTGATGCGTTTCGCTATTGGTCTATCACAAATATAGGCGAGCGCGTCGCGGAATTGCCTCGGATGACAGAAGATGTACGACGCACATCCTGCGCGACTTGTCGTTCGGCTGGATCATAAGGCAGAGCCTTAACTGCGACGCGGCCGGAGTCCGGTTGTGGCCCGTATGCGACGACTCCGACCTGTGACGTAGCGTCTGTTGCTAGGAGTGGACCGGCCATGGTTCAGACGCGGGCCAACCGACGCAACTGACCCAAAACCGGCAGTTTCGGTGACGTCGCCTTTTGGCCCTACGCTGATCAGGGTCAACGTCGTGGCCGCGGATTGACATTTCTCTCGACGGGGAGATTGCATGGCGCGCGCAGCTTTACGGACCTCGTCATGAAGCTTATTGCGCATCGTGGATGGTCCGCGGGTCGGGGTGAAAACTCGCTCGCCGCGTTCGCACGTGCCGCCCGTGACGGCAGAATATCTGGTGTCGAATTCGACGTCTGCCTTGCAGCGGATTCCGACACATTGGTGGTGTCACACGAGCCGCCGCGTCATGTCGAGAATGCGCTTACCCTCGATGCGGCACTGTCGCTTCTTTCGCCGACTGACCTTGAACTGTTTGTGGAGGTGAAGGAGACGGGACTTGTCTCTAGAGTCATCGAGAGGCTGATTGCCAGCAACGTGGCCCGTCGCTCGGTCGTATTTGCCTTTGCCGCCGTCGCAAGATCCTTTCCGTGGGAGGGTGCGCGACCGGTGCGCCTGGGCATCATCGTTATGTACCCGTGGAACCTGAATCGTGCGGTGCGCAGGTATGCGCCGGATGTCCTCCTGCTCGGCTGGGACGCGCGCGCTTGGACGCGAGTCGCTTTTCGCGCCTGGTGGTCCGTTTTCTCGCTTGAGCAGCTTGCGCGACGCCACCACGTGCCGGTTGTGGTAGGAGTCGTGCAACGCATGAACGACCTTCATTGGCTCTCGCGGCAGCACCTCTACGGGGCGGTTGCCGACGTCGACCGCACTCTCGACCAGCGCCAGACCTGATTAGGCCGCGCAAACCCCTTCGTCGCCCGTGAAGTATTCGAAAGCAGCTGACAGATCGGCCTGATCTGGTGGGGAACTGTTTCGGTGACGTCGCCTTCTGGCCCGTAGGTGAAGTGGCGGCACGTTGCATCGAGGTCCGCTCGTGGACGTGTAGCGGACTAGGTTTGCTCACGGTGAGTTATTCGCATTTTGACCCAACTCGGACCCCCCTGTTGACGCACGCGCTTTGCCGCCGTGCCAGGGCCGGCCCGGCAAGAGGGCCCACTTGAGGCGATCGAGCCTCCTACGATACCGCTCACAGGTCCGCAACTAAGTGCTAAGCTCCTCCTTGTCCCAGCGGCGTGGTTGGTCTGGCCGTTCGGAGGGCGCTGTGACCGAGCAGCAGGTTCATAGGCGATTAGCGGCAATCTTGGCTGCCGACGTGGTCGGCTACTCCGCGTTGATGCAGCGCGCTGAGGTAGCCACCTACGCGGAGTTCGAACGGCTCAAGCGGGAATTGATCGAGCCTGGTCTCTCCCGCCACGAAGGGCGACTAATCAAGACAACGGGTGACGGCGCGTTGGCCGAGTTCGCAAGTCCATCGGCTGCGGTGCGATGCGCGGTGGACATACAGGAAAGCATCGCATCAGGCCGAAGCCCCCTTAACCTTCGTATTGGGGTCAATCTCGGGGAGGTTATCGTTGGAGCTGACGGCGATCTTTTTGGCGACGGGATCAACATTGCGGTCCGGCTGGAGGGGACCGCCGATCCGGGCGGCATCCTGATTTCCGAGAAGGTGTACAGCGAGGTCGAGGGCAAGCTGGATGTTGGCTTCGAGGACCGGGGCGAACAGCGGCTCAAGAACATCTCCAGGCCGGTCCGCGCTTACGCCGTTCGCGCGGGAGCGCGCAGCATGCTGATCGATAGGCTAAGTGCGGCCCCGCCACTCCCGGACAAGCCTTCCATCGTCGTGTTGCCGTTTGACAACATGAGCGGCGATCCCGAGCAGGAATACTTCGCGGACGGAATGGTTGAGGAGATCACCACCGCGCTTTCGCGGTTCAAATGGCTGTTTGTGATCGCCCGAAATTCGAGCTTTACGTTCAAAAACAAAGCCGTCGATGTGAAGGAGGTCGGACGCAGGCTTGGCGTGCGCTATGTCCTTGAGGGGTCTGTGCGCAAGGCATCGGGGAAAGTCCGAATCACCGGGCAATTGATTGATGCGATTACTGGCGCACACATTTGGGCGGACAGGTTCGAGCGTGACCTCACGGATATTTTCGTTCTCCAGGACGAAGTCACCGTTGCCGTCGTCTCGGCCATTCAGCCAAGATTGCTTCAAACAGAAATCGATTTGGCGGCGCGGCGGCGACCGGAGGACCTCACCGCTTATGATTTTTATCTCCGGGCTTTGCCGCAGTATTACCTATCGACCCGCGAAGGGCTGGCAGAGGCGCTCAGGCTGGCGCATCGCGCTCTGGAGCTGGACCCTCGGTTCGGCTTTGCTGCGGCTCTGGCCGCGAACTGTTATACGCTTAAGGTCCTTTTGGGCTATGACGACCCTCAATCCAACCGCAAGGAAGCAGTTCGACTGCTTCGCCTGGCATTGAGCATCGACGATAGTGATCCGGAAACGTTAGCGTACGCTGCCATAATCTCCGCGTTCATGGTCGACGATATTGAAAGTGGAATCGAAATGGCTGATCGCGCGGTCGCGCTCAACCCAAATTCATATACGGCATGGCGCGGCAGAGGCTGGGTCTATCGAAATGCGGGGCTGCCGGAGGAAGCGGTCCGGAGCTTCGAACGCGCCGTGCGCATGAGCCCGGTAGACCCGACGCTACACCGGTCGTTTACCGGGATGGGGATGGCCTTTATTGAGCTTCGTCGCTTTGACGAGGCCATCGCCGCAGGGAAGAAAGCCCTTCGTCAGAACCCCTCCCATCCGACAGCGTACCGCTGTCTCGCGTCCGCTTTCGCCCACCTCGGACGCGACGCCGAGGCGCGTGAGGCGGCGGCGCGTGTGCTTGAGACCGATCCCGGTTCTACGATATCTGCGTTCATCGCCCGGGGCGGACAATCAAACGCGACGCTGTTGATTGAGGGGCTTCGGAAGGCGGGGTTGCCCGAGTAGCCCTCCATCCCATGAGGTGATCAAGGCGCACTCTGCTGCGGCGCATGAGTCCGGTTTTGGCCCTTCCGCGACATCGGGCTATGTCCGCTATTCCGCCGCTGTTGAGGGTTGGGCGGACGTCAGTCAGTCGCTTAATGAGTACACGGCCTGGAGCGGGATGAGGCCGTGACGACGGACCATCTCGTGCCTCGGACGCAAGCTGCCTGAGTGCTGCGAGCCGGGTCCCATTCTACTTTGCATGGGGTTGTTTTCGCGATTTTGTGCCTGAGTCCCGCGGTGTACCGCTGCCGCGCTGCACGGCGTCGGGGACACGGAAAATGCCTGTGCAGAGCAGCCATGACCGCGATCCATTGCTTACGCGCGCCAAGTTTGGTCATCTGCCTCCGCCCCGCACATCAACGAAGCGGCGGGCGGGAGGAAAAATGAAGAACAAGATCACCGGCCGTTCGGCATTCCTGGCGCTGCTCAAGGACGAGGGCGTTACGCATCTGTTCGGCAATCCCGGCACCACCGAACTGCCGATCATGCACGCGCTGAAGGACCATCCCGACCTCACCTATGTGATGGCGATGCAGGAAAGCCTGGTCGTCGCCATGGCCGACGGCTTCAGCCGCGCCTCCGGCAAGCTCGTCGCCTGCAACGTCCATGTCGCGCCCGGCCTCGGCAACGCGATGGGCTCGCTCTACAACGCCAGCTTCACCGGCACGCCGCTGATCCTGACCGCCGGCCAGCAGGAGCAAGGCCACGGCCTGACGGAGCCGGTGCTTTATGGTCCGCTGGTGCAGATGGCTGCGCCCTTGGTCAAATGGGCGGTAGAGGTGACGCGGCTGGAGGACCTGCCGCGGATCGTCCGCCGCGCCGCCAAGATCGCGACCACGCCACCGACGGGGCCGGTATTCATCTCGCTGCCGGGCGACATCCTCAATTCCGAGGCCGGCATCGAGCTTGGCCGCTCGACCCGCGTCGATACGCGCGTCAAACCATCGGAGGAATCGTTGCAGGCGCTCACCGCGCGGGTTCTCAAGGCAGAGCGGCCGGTGATCATTGTCGGCGACGAGATCGTGAAAAGCGATGCGCTGCAGGAGGCCGCTCAACTCGCGGAAACGCTGGGTTGCCCAGCCTACCAGTCGTCGACGCCCTATGGCGCCCATTTCCTCTCGGAAAGCCCGTGCTTCATGGGTGCGCTGGCGCGCATCCAGAAGATCGCCCGTGACGCACTGTCGCCGTACGATCTCATCATCGCACTCGGCGGCGATCCCTTGCGGATGTCGGTCTACAGCGAAGTCGATCCGTTGCCGGACGGGTTGTCGATCGTGCAGATCGGCCTGGTCGACCACGACCTCGCCAGGAACTATGGGGCGGATATCGCGCTCAAGGCCGATGTGCGGGAAACCTTGCGCGCCCTGGTGCCGGCTCTAAAGGCCGCCGGCGGCAGTACGCTCCAGGCGCGCGCGAGCCAAGGATTGGGCGCGCTCGCCTCGACGAATTGGACGGCGCGGCGCAAGCCGCTGGTCGAACAGATTGCGAGACATGCCGAGACATCGCCAATCGATCCGGACTGGCTGACGCTGCAGGTGGTCGAGGCGATGCCCGACAACGCGATCCTGGTCGACGAGGGATTGACGTCTTCGCGGCAGATCATCGCGCTGCGTCCGCACCGCGACCGCTACGGCTATCACGCGCTGGCCTCAGGCGGCATCGGCTGGGGACTGCCGGCGTCTGTCGGCGTCAGCCTCGCCAATCCGCAGCGGCCAGTGGTTTGTTATTCCGGCGACGGCAGCTCGATGTACTCGATCCAGTCGCTGTGGACGGCCGCAAACCACAAGCTGCCGTTGACATTCGTCATCGTCAACAATGGCGGCTACCGCATCATCAAGCAGCGGCTGCTCGCCTTCCACGGCGACGATCATTACGTCGGCATGGATTTTGTGGATCCCCCGGTGGATTTTACCGGCGTGGCGAAGTCGCTTGGTCTGGAGGCGACGAAGGTGACCGATCCTTCTCAATTGAAGTCCGTATTGTCGTCGGCCTTCAGCCGGCCGGGGGCAAAACTGATCGAGGTCGTGGTGAGCAATTCGGTGAATTAGTCGAAATCGGTAGGGTGGGCAAAGCGCAGCGTGCCCACCATATCAGAGGCGCGGTGTGGATAGGTGGTGGGCACGGCGCAAGTGCGCCTTTGCCCACCCTACAAAGCCTACTCCGCCGCTTTCGTCCGCACATGCGGGCGAAATCTCGCCGCCGGATGCTGCTCCGTCAGCCGTGCGCGTCCCGCTCCGAACAGCTTCTCTCGCAGCGTCCCCTTCGCGTACTCGCTTTTGTACCGTCCTCGCCTTGTCAGCTCCGGCACCAGCATGTCGGCGATATCTTCGAAATCGCCGGGCGAGGTGGCGAACGCGACGTTGAGGCCGTCGACGTCGGTCTGCTCGAACCAGGCCTCGATATCGTCGGCAACCTTCTCGGGCGTGCCGATCACGACCGGCCCCGCGCCGCCGATGCCGACATGCTCGACGACCTCGCGGACGGTCCAGACCCGGTCGGGATCGGCGCGGGTGACGTTGTCGAGCGCAGTGCGGCCGGCGTCGTTCTGGACGTGGCGCACTTGCTGGTCGAGGTCGTAGCTCGAGAAATCGACGCCCATCCAGCCCGACATCAAGGCCAGTGCGCCCTCCGTCGCGATGTGCGCCCGATAGTCGGCGTATTTCGCTTTCGCCTCTGCCTCGGTGCGGCCGAGAATGATCGTCATCATGGAGAACATCAGGATTTCAGCCGGATTGCGGCCGATCTCCTGCGCCAGCGCGCGGATCGCGGCAACCCGCGGCCCGATGATCTTGGCCGACGGGCCCGACATGAATACGCATTCGGCATGTTGGGCGGCGAACCTTCGACCGCGCGGCGAGGTGCCGGCCTGGTACAGCACCGGCGTCCGCTGCGGCGACGGTTCGCTAAGATGGATGGCGTTGAGCCGGTAGTTGCGGCCCTCGTGCTGAATGCGATGCACCTTGGAAGGATCGGCAAAGATGCCGCGCGCGCGGTCGCGCAGCACGGCGTCGTCTTCCCAGCTTCCTTCCCAGAGCTTGTACACCAGCTCCATATATTCGTCAGCGATGTCGTAGCGGTCGTCATGCGCGGTCTGCTTGTCCTTGCCGGCGCCGCGCGCGGCGCTGTCGAGATAGCCGGTCACCACGTTCCAGCCGACGCGTCCCTCCGTGAGATGATCGAGCGTCGACATTCTCCGGGCAAACGGGTAGGGCGGCTCGAAAGAGAGATTGCTGGTGACGCCGAAGCCGAGATTCTGCGTCACCGCTGCCATCGCCGGGATCAGCATCAGCGGCTCGTTGGCCGGCGTCTGCGCGGCATTGCGCAGGGCAGCGTCCGGGCTGTTGCCGAAGACGTCATAGACGCCAAGCACGTCGGCGAGGAAAAGTCCGTCGAACCGGCCGCGCTCAAGCGTCTTCGCCAGATCGAGCCAATAGGGCAGGCGGTTGTAGTCCAGCGTGCGGTCGCGCGGATGGGTCCAGAGCCCCGGCGATTGATGCGCCACGCAGTTCATGGCGAAGGCGTTGAGCCGGATTTGTTTTGTCATGACGCAAACCTCGCAGCGCACAGTTCCCTTGCGCATTTGCCCGGTTAAACGCCGGGCTGTTGCCTGAAATTGTTGCATCCTCGCTGCGTTTAGCAAGGCCCATTCGACGGGCCCTGCCACTTCCAGCGGGCGGCTTATCCCGATAGGTTGCGGCCCCAACACGTTAGCGAACAAAGGAAAGAAACATGGCTGATAGAGCCGACGCGGTTGCGCGGGTACGCGAGCATCTTCATTCCGGCGCGTTTCTCGCCGAACTCGGCCGCAGGGTTGGATATCGGACCGAAAGCCAGAATCCCGGCAGCGGCGAGGCGTTGCGCGCCTATCTCGTGGACGACCTCCAGCCGGCCTTCGCCGCGCTCGACTTCTCCACCCGCCTGATCGAATCGCCGACCGGCAAGGGCCCCTATCTGCTGGCGGATTATCGTGAGGATCCCTCTCTGCCGACCGTGCTCACCTACGGCCATGGTGACGTCGTCGACGGCATGGAAGGCGAATGGCGCGACAATCTCGACCCGTGGCAGGTCACGACCAAGGACGAGCGCGTCTATGGCCGCGGCACCGCCGACAACAAGGGCCAGCACAGCATCAACCTCGCGGCGTTGCGCGCGGTGCGCGAGACCCGCGGCGGCAAGCTCGGCTTCAATGCCAAATTCATCATCGAGACCGGCGAGGAGATCGGCTCGCCCGATCTGCGGCAGGTGTGCGAAGCCCATCGCGAGGCGCTGAAAGCCGATCTGTTCCTGGCGTCGGACGGGCCGCGGCTCTCGGCCGATCGACCGACGATCTTTCTCGGCTGCCGCGGCGGCAACCGCATTCATCTCGATGTTAACTTGCGCGAAGGCGGCCACCATTCGGGCAATTGGGGCGGCGTGCTCGCCAATCCCGCGACGATCCTTTGCAACGCCGTCGCGAGCCTCGTCGACGGCAAGGGGCGCATGAAGCTCGACGCGCTCAAACCGCCGCGCATTTCAAACGCGGTCCGCGCGGCGCTTGCGGATGTGAAGATCGAGCCGACCGCGGACGAGCCGGCGCTGGCGCCCGATTGGGGCGAGGAGGGGCTATCGCCGGCAGAGCGGCTGTTTGCCTGGAATACGCTGGAGGTGCTGGCGATGTCGTCGGGCAGTATCGAGAAGCCAGCCAACGCCATTCCGGGACACGCCAATGCCGTGCTGCAGCTCCGCTTCGTCGTCGGCACCAAATACGAAGAGGTCATTGACGCCGTGCGCACGCATTTGCACGCCAACGGCTTTCCGATGGTGGAAGTCAGCGGCACGCAACGTTTCGCCGCCTCGCGCACCGATGTCGACAGCCCCTGGGTGAATTGGACTGCGAACTCGATCAGGGAGACTACCGGCAAGTCGCCGGCGATCCTGCCGAACTTTGGCGGCTCGCTGCCGAATGACGTGTTCGCCGAGGGGTTTGGCCTGCCGACGATCTGGGTGCCGCATTCCTACCCTGGCTGCTCGCAGCATGCGCCGGACGAGCACATCCTGCTGCCGGTGACTGAGGAAGCGCTGGCGATCATGGCAGGGATATTCTGGGACCTCGGTGAGAAGGCGAAGGCGTGACTCCGTCATGGCCGGGCTTGTCCCGGCCACCACCTTCTTGCGGATGCTACAAGGCCTGGCATGACGAGCTGAGAGGTCGTTGGCACGCCGCTGCCTTACACCTCTTCATCCAGCGCGACCAGTTCGCGCTTCTTGCGCAGCGCCGGCAGCAGCGGGCCGACCAGCAGCACGACCGCAAACAGAAGGCAGGCGGCCGAGATCGGCCGTTCGATAAAGGTCATCAGATTGCCCTGGGAGAGGATCAGCGACTTGCGCAGATTGTTCTCCAGCATCGGTCCCAGCACGAAGGCCAGCACCAATGGGGCCGGCTCGTAGCCGAGCTTGCGCATGAAATAGCCGATAATGCCGAACGCGATCATCACATAGACGTCGAACACATTGTTGCTTGAGCAATAGACGCCGATGATGGTGAACAGGATGATCAGGGGAAACAGGATGTTGTAGGGCAGCTTGAGGAGCTGGACCCACATGCCGATCATCGGCAGGTTCAACACCAGCAGCATCAGGTTGCCGATATACATGCTGGCGGCGATGCCCCAGAACAGGCCGGGGTTCTGCGTGATCATCAAGGGCCCAGGCTGCAGGCCGTGAATGACGAAAGCGCCGAGCAACAGCGCCATCACCACATTCGGTGGAATGCCGAGCGTCATCAGCGGAATGAAGGCGCCACCGGCGGCGGCGTTGTTGGCGGCTTCGGGTCCCGCCACGCCCTCGATCGCGCCGTTGCCAAAGCGCTCCGGTGTCTTGGACAGTCGCTTTTCCAGAGCATAGGACGCAAAGGAAGAGATCACCGCCCCGCCGCCCGGCAGGATGCCGAGCAGAAATCCCATGATCGTTCCGCGCGACATCGGGCCCGCGCTGGCCTTCCAGTCTGCTCTGCTCGGCAACAGATGCGTGATCTTCGTGTTGATGATGTCGCGTTTGATGATTTGTTCAGTGTTGAGCAGCACCTCGGCGACACCGAACAGACCCATGACAACAGGGACCAGCCCGATGCCGTCGATCAGTTCGACCCGGCCGAAGGTCAAGCGCGGTTGCGCGGTGATGCTGTCGAGCCCGATCAGCCCGAGCACAACGCCGGTGCAGGCCATCAGCAGCGCCTTTGCCATCGAGCCCTGCGTCAGGAAGGTGAGCACCACGAGGCCCAGCACCATCAGGCTGAAATATTCGGCCGGCCCGAAAGCGATCGCGACGCTGGCAAGTTTTGGCGCCACCAGCATCAGCGCGATCAACGCGAAAGTGCCGGCGATGAACGAGCCGAACGCGGCGATGCCGAGCGCAGGACCAGCGCGGCCTTGTTTCGCCATCTGGTGCCCGTCGATACATGTGACGACGGAAGCGGCCTCGCCGGGAATGTTGACCAGGATCGAGGTGGTCGAGCCGCCATACATCGAGCCGTAATAGATGCCGGCCATCATGATGATGCCGGATTCCGGCGTTCCCGACAGCGTGATCGGGAGTAACAGCGACATCGCCGAGATCGGGCCGATGCCGGGCAGCACGCCGACCAGCGTTCCGATGAAGACGCCGATGAAACAATAGATCAGATTGATTGGCTGAAGGGCGACGCCGAAGCCATGCGCGACGTTGATGAGCGTGTCCATGGTGCGATCAGCCGATTTCGAAGATGCCCGAGGGCAACTGGATCAGGAGCAGGCGTTTGAGGATCCACCACATGCCCAGCGGAACCAGCACGGCAATCGGAACGGCCAGCGACCAGCGCACCGGATCGACCATGCGCAACAACAGGAGCATCAGCGGAATCGAGGACAATAGGAAGCCGAGCGGGTTGAGCGCGAAAGAAAACGCGACGAGGCAGACGATGACGAGCAGCGGCTTGGTCCAGCGCGTGTTCACCCAGCGCGAGCCGAAGGTCGGCCCGCCCTCGGTCAATGCGGCGATGATGATCGAGGTAGCAAACAGGCACATCAGGATGCCGGTATAGAACAGCACGAAGCCGGCGCCGGGATCGTTGATGGTGCCGAGCTTCAGCTTGAGCCCGGACCAGATCACAAAACCGCCTAGCGCAAGCCCGATCAGTCCGCCCCACAGTTCGGAATTGTTGAGGCGGAATTTGACGTCACTGTCGTTACTCATACGAAACTCTCTCAGGCGTTCCCCGGACGCAGTGCAGCGCCATCAGCGCGTTTACGCTCGTCCGGACGCGCTATGGCGTTGCGCTGCAGAGCCGGGGTCCACGGCTGGCGTCATGGGTCCCGGTCCTGCAGAGCAGCGCAAACGCGCTGCACCGCGTGCGGGACACGGTTGCGGCTAGTTCGTCTTCTTCGCCAGCCCGAGCCTGTCGATCACCTTGCGCTCGGATTCGGTCACTTCGACGACGAACTTCTTGTAATCCTCGGTGTTCCTGTAGTTCGGCACCATGTCGAATTTGGCGAGCGTGGCGATTACGGCGGGATCTTCGAGCGCCTTCTTGAAAGCGTCGTGCAGCTTGGCGACGACCTTCGGGTCCATCCCCTTCGGTCCGGCGATGCCGAAGGGCGAGTCATAGACCATGGGATATCCGAGCTCCTTCAGCGTCGGCACGTTTGGATAGTTCGGCGAGCGCGCAGAGGTCCACACCATCAGAAGCCGCAGCTTGCCGGCGTCGACCAAGGGGCGCCAGCCGGTCGAGTCCGCCTGCAGCATGGTGTGCTGCCCCAGCACCGCGGCATTGGTCTCCGCGCCGCCCTTGAACGGCACCTGCGTCAGTTTGATCCCCGCCATCGAGGCGATCTGCTCCATGCCGATATGCAGCGACGTGCCGGCGCCCGGCGTCGCATAGGTCACCTTGCCGGGATTCTGCTTGGCGTAGTCGATCACATCCTGCCAGGTCTTGAATGGCGACTCGGCGCTGGTGGTGACACCGAACGTGTAGCCGGTGAGGTGAACGATGTAGGTGAAGTCCTTGGCCGGATCCCACGAGACTTCCTGCATCAGCGGCAGCCGAAACACCGTGATCGGAATCTGTGCGATGGTGTAACCGTCAGGCTTGGCGCCTGCCGCCATAGTGGCAGGCCCGACGGTGCCGGAGCCGCCGGCCTTGTTGTCGATTGCGATCGGCTGTCCCAGAACCTTCGAAGCGCTCTCGGCGATCGCGCGCATCGAGATGTCGGTCGAACCGCCCGCCGGCCACGGGACGATCAGCGTAATCGGCTTGGTGGGATATTCTTGCGCGCCGGCGGCTGCGGATATCAGCATGAAGGCAGCAATGGCGGTCGCCAAATGGCTACGTCTGAACATATGCAACACTCCCTTGCAGCTTCTCTTGACACGAGAGCCGCTTGTTTCTTCCCGGGCTCGATCATCCCTGAAATCGCCCAGGAAGAAAAGCGTGTTGGCGGCTGAGGCTCGCGCCGTCCGCGTCGCAACAAGCTGGAAATGACGCCAGCGACAGATGGCCTGCCGCGGCATCCCGGACTACGGAATTTGGCTGCCGCCGCGCCATGCGAATTCGGGCAATGACGACCAGCCTGGATTGTCGGCCCACTCGTTCGCAACGTCACCGCTCGTTAGGCAGCGCGGCGCAGGGCAAACGCTCCGGTCGCGGTGACCGATGGCTTGCAACCGATCATGTCCGCCGTCAGCCGCGCGCTGCCGCACGCCAGCGTCCAGCCGAGCATACCGTGTCCTGAATTGATGAAGAGGCCGTCAAGCGGCGACCAGCCGATGATCGGCCGGCTGTCGGGCGTCATGGGACGAAGCCCGCACCAGGGCTCGATGGCACCGGCTGCGTCGATCCCAAGCAGCTCGGCGGAGGCGCGGCGCAGGACTTCGACGCGTCCTGCATCGATCGTGGTGTCGCTTTCGAGATCGGCGATGCCAGCAACCCTTATGGCCGTGCGCCCGTCGCGCGCGAGCGGCGCAAATACCAGCTTGCGTTCCATATCCGTGACGCTGTGCCGAAGAAGGCGCGCCTCCGGCGCCGGTGAAAGCGTGATGCTGTAACCTTTGAGCGGATAGATCGGCAGATAGAATCCGCACGCTTTCGCAAAAGCGCCGGATGCCGCGCCCATGCACAAAACGAAATGGTCCGCCTGCACGTGTCCCTTGCCGGTGTCGACGGCAACCAGCCGGCCGCCGGAGCGAACCGGCCCGGCAATTTCGCTACCGAGTACCCATTCGACGTTGCGTTGCCGTCTCAGGCGGAGCGTCAGTCCGGCGCAAAAGGCCGCGCAATCTCCGACCTGCTCGGAGGCCGTGAAGATGCCGCCCGCGAGTTCGTGCGCGTCAAGTCTGAGCGCAGGCTCCAGCGCCAGGCATTCCGCGGGCGTCAACACCTGTTGGCCGTCGTCGTCGGCTTTCGCGGTGACCGCGCGTCGCGCACTATCGAATTCGTTCCGGCTTCGGAACACCACCAGCTTGCCGGCCGTTCGCAATCCGAATGAGAGCATCAGGCTTTGCGTCAGGCGCGCCAGCTCGCTACGGCTCAAGGCGGCGAGCGCAAGTTGCGCTGCAATGGTCTCGCGCACGGCTGCCGGCCGGCAAGCGAGCAGGAAGCGCGCTCCCCAGGAAATCAAGGCCGGATCGAGGCCAGCGCGGATGCGCATCGGCGAAGTCGACGACAGCAGCAGCGACGGCAGCTTCCTGAGTGTTGCCGGAGACGCCAGCGGCGCCACGAATGCGTACGAGAGCTGGCCGCCATTGGCTGCGCTGGCGTCTTTCGCGGTGGAGGCATGCCGGTCGACGATGATGACATCGTGCCCGGCCTCAGTAAGGCACCATGCGGTCGTCAGACCGATGACGCCGGCGCCCAGTACGCAGATTTTCATTTTCGAGGTTTCATCCTGGTGATCATTCGACCGAGGCGTGAGAATCGATCGGACGAAGGGTTGTCGCTCACCAGGTCTAAGGCCGCCGAACGCCGCCATTGATGCCAAGTCTGCATGATGCAAAATTTGCATAACCCGCCGGCGGCGTGGCAGGCTAAGGAAGATGCGATCATGGGCGAATGCGGAACGGCTGACATGAGCAGGCGAGAATTGACGGGGATTGCCGCAGAAGCGAAAGCGAGCGGAGGTGATGCAAAGCTTGCATTGGTCATCCCGCGTGGCGACCCGCTACGTTTGCCGGCATGGAACTTCACATTTGCTATCGAGAACCAGCGCCGGTTGGCCTCCGCAGCCATGCGTCGCCTCAGAGAGGCTATCATGGCGGCCGTCGTGGCGGCGCGGCTATCGCCTGCAAGGCGGGGGGCTTAATGGAGCTCCGCTGGCTTCAGGATTTCCTGATGGTGGCCGAGACCCGCAATTTCACCCGCGCCGCCGAGAAGCGAAACACGTCCCAGGCTGCGTTCAGCCGACGGATCAAGTCCCTCGAGGCCTGGCTCGGTTTCGACCTTATCGACCGCAGCGTGTACCCGACGCAGCTCACGCCGCAAGGCGAGCGCTTTCGCGAGCATGCCGGCGAGTTGCTGCGGCAGATGCTCGACAGCCGCGTCGAGCTTGGCGGCAAGCCGCTTCGCCGCAACGAACATATCCGCATCGCGCTGCCGTTCGCGATGGCCACCGCCCGGTTGCCGCATTGGTGGCAGGCCTGGTCACACGAGCGGCGGTTGAGCTGCTCGGTGGTCGTCGGCAACATCCACGATCTCGTCACCTCGCTCGTCTCCGACAACGTGGACCTGATGATCTGCTACCACCACGCCCAGCAGCCGATCCATCTCGATCCGGACCGCTACGAACGCGTCACGCTCGGCACCGAATTCCTGCGGCCCTATGCCAGCGAGGCGCTGATGGCGAAGAGCGGCGCGTCGCTGCCCGGCCGGGCGTCGCATCCGGTCCCCCTTTTGATGTATTCGCCCGGCGTCTATTTCGCCCGGCTGGTCGATCTCATCCTGGAGACCGCCCCCATTTTCGGCGTGCGGGTCATTGAAAGCGACATGTCGGACGTGCTGTGCGGGATGGCGCTCAGCGGACGCGGCGTGGCTTGGTTAACGGAGGGGACTGTGGCGGCTTCCGGCCGGAAGCGGCTGGTCCCTATCGGCGGCAACAAATGGGCGTTGCCTTTGTCTTTAGTCGCATTCAGGGGCCGAATGCATGATGGCCAACGGGCGCTAAATCTGTTTTGGTCCGAATTGTGCAGGCATAGTGCCGGGCACGCCGGAGGCGGTCTTGCCAAGGATCTTGCCAAGACAGGTTCGAGACCGCCGGCCAAACGGCCCGGCAAGTTGCTGAGTTAGGGTGGATGAGCAATCATCTGAAACCTTTGGAGGGAGAAGTTACGTGAAACACCGTCATATTATCGGCTGTCTGGTCGCGGGTGCGTTGTGCGCCGGGCCGGCAACGGCCCAGGAGCTCACCGGGACGCTGAAGAACATCAAGGACACCGGCGCCATCACGCTCGGCTACCGCGACTCGTCGATCCCGTTCTCCTATCTCGACGACAACCAGAAGCCGATCGGCTACGCCATGGACATCTGCTACAAGATCGTCGATGCCGTGAAGAAGGAGCTCAAGCTCGACAAGCTCGAGGTCAAGCTCAACCCGGTGACGTCGTCGACCCGCATCCCGCTGCTCGCCAACGGCACGATCGATCTCGAATGCGGCTCGACCACGAACAATGCCGAGCGCCAGAAGCAGATTTCCTACACCAACACCCACTTCCTGACCGCCAGCCGCTACGTTTCCAAGAAGGCGAGCAAGATCAATTCGATCGACGATCTGAAGGGCAAGCCGGTGGTCTCGACCGCGGGCACTACCAATATCAAGCAGCTCACCGAAGCCAACGCGGCGCGCAGCCTCAACATCAATATCATCCCGGCGAAGGATCACGCCGAGGCATTCCTGATGGTCGAGACCGATCGCGCCGTGGCCTTCGTGATGGACGACATCCTGCTCGCGAGCCTAGTTGCCGGCTCAAAAGCGCCGGGCGATTACGTCATCTCCAAGGATGCGTTCTCCAAGCCCGAGCCCTACGGCATCATGCTGCGCAAGGACGATCCGGCCTTCAAGAAGGTGGTCGATGCGGCGACGGCGGCGATCTATACCGGCGGCGAGGGCCAGAAGATCTACGACAAGTGGTTCACGCAGAAGATCCCGCCCAAGGGGCTGAACCTCAACACGCCGATCAGCGCCGAGCTGAAGAACGAATTCGCCAAACCGTCGGACTCGCCGGATCCGGATTCGTATAAGTAAGTGATACGTTGACCCTCATGGTGAGGCGGCGCGCCACCGCCGTCTCTAACCCATGAGGTCCCGGTTGGGCCTTCATCCTTAGACGCCGCGCAAATGCGCGGCTCCTCAGGATGAGGGGCTTCCACCCGGCAAGTCCGGCCATTTTTTGAAAGCAAAGAATGGCCGGACATTTGCATACGCAGTCATAACCAAAGAGCTTTACCGGCACTTTCGGGGACAAGGTGCAGCGTGAACTATAACTGGAACTGGCACATCTTTTTCGAGCCGAACCCGACAGGGGCGGGGACCTATCTCGACATGTTGGTGGCGGGACTGCTGCTGACCATCAAGACGGCGCTGCTGGCCTGGGTCATCGCGCTGATTTTCGGCACGATCATCGGTATCCTGCGCTCGCTGCCGTCGAGAACCGCGTCCTGGATCGGCTTTGGCTATGTCGAATTCTTCCGCAACATGCCGCTGCTGGTGCAGCTATTCCTCTGGTTCTTCGTGCTGCCGGAACTACTGCCGCGCGGCGCGGGGCTGTGGCTAAAGCAGATTCCGAATGCGCCATTCTGGACGGCGGCGATCGGGGTCGGGTTGTTCATGTCGGCGCGTGTCGCCGTGCAATTGGCCGCAGGCATCGCCTCGCTGCCGCGTGGACAGAAGAATGCCGCGACCGCGCTGGGTCTAACCACGGCGCAGGGCTACCGCTACGTGCTGCTGCCGATCGCGTTCCGCATCATCCTGCCGCCCCTCACTTCCGAATTCCTCAACACCATCAAGAATACGTCCGTCGCGATCACCATCGGCCTGATCGAACTGACCGGCCAGGCGCGGGCGATGCAGGAATTCTCGTTCCAGGTGTTCGAGGCCTTCACCGCCGCGACCGTGATGTATCTCGCGATCAACATCGTCGTCGTCACCGGCATGCGCTTCCTTGAACGCAGCCTGGCGATCCCCGGCTATATCACGGGGAAATAGCGATGTTCGACAATCTCGATTTCGATGTCATTCGCCGCTCGCTGCCCTACCTGTTCCTCGACGGCATGAGTTTTACGCTGATGCTGACCGGGTTGTCGGCGCTGGGCGGCCTGGTCTTCGGTACGCTGATCGCGCTGATGCGATTGTCCGGCTACAAGCTGCTCGGCCGCGTCGCCGGGCTCTATGTCGACTTCATGCGCTCGCTGCCGCTGGTGCTGGTGATCTTCTGGTTCTATTTCCTGGTGCCCTATATCGGACAGTGGCTGACCGGCGCATCGCGGCCCATTCGCGTCGGCGCGTTCACCTCATCGCTCGTCACCTTCATCATGTTCGAGGCGGCGTATTTCTCCGAAATCATGCGCGCCGGCATCCAGTCGATCTCCAAAGGGCAGCCGGCGGCCGCAAGCGCGCTCGGCCTGACCTACAGCCAGTCCATGCGCTACATCGTGTTGCCGCAGGCGTTCCGCAACATGCTGCCGGTGCTGCTCACGCAAACCATCGTACTGTTCCAGGACACCTCGCTGGTCTACGTGCTGTCGATCCCGGATTTCCTCGGCGCCGCCAGCAAGGTAGCGCAGCGCGACGGCCGGCTGGTCGAGATGTATCTGTTCGCGGCCGCGGTCTATTTCGTAATTTCCTGTGTCGCGTCCTATGGCGTCCGGCGCCTGCAGGCACGCATTGCCATTGTTCGGTGAGAGCCTATGATCGAAATCAGCCACGTCAATAAATGGTACGGGCCGAGTTTCCAGGTGCTGAAGGACTGCACCACCAGCGTCGCCAAGGGCGAGGTGGTGGTGGTGTGCGGCCCGTCGGGCTCGGGAAAGTCGACGCTGATCAAATGCGTCAACGCGCTTGAACCGTTTCAGGAAGGCCAGATCATTCTCGACGGCATCAAGGTCAACGATCCCAAGACCGATCTGCCAAAACTGCGCGCGCGCGTCGGCATGGTATTCCAACATTTCGAGCTGTTTCCGCACTTGAGGATCATCGAAAATCTGTGTCTCGCGCAGGAGAAGGTGCTGGGCCGCTCGCATGACGAGGCCATGGCCAAGGGCCACAAGCTGCTCGAGCGTGTCGGGTTGACGGTGCATGCGAATAAATACCCGGCCGAATTGTCCGGCGGCCAGCAGCAGCGCGTCGCGATCGCGCGGGCGCTTGCCATGGACCCGATTGCGATGCTGTTCGACGAGCCGACCTCCGCGCTCGACCCCGAGATGATCAGCGAGGTGCTCGACGTGATGGTCGATCTCGCCCATGAGGGCATGACGATGATGGTCGTCACCCACGAAATGGGCTTTGCCAGCAAGGTCGCGCATCGCGTGATCTTCATGGACAAGGGCGAGATCGTCGAGGACGCGCTGAAGACCGATTTCTTCGGCAGCCCGCGCAGCGAGCGCGCGCAGAAGTTCTTGTCGAAGATCCTGTCGCATTAGGGATGCTGCGGCCCATCCGCGTCATTGCGAGCGAAGCGAAGCAATCCATGGTGCCGCAAGTGGAGGAATGGATTGCTTCGTCGCTTGCGCTCCTCTCAATGACGGTTACCTATAACGTCCGCCGCGGCGGCATCGCTATCTTTCAGGAGACTCTTACTTTGGAACAGATCGCTTACGTCAACGGCTCGTTCGTCCCGCTTTCAGAGGCGAAGGTCTCGATCCTCGACCGCGGATTCCTGTTTGCCGACGGCATCTATGAAGTCGCCGCCGTGCTGGACGGAAAATTGATCGACAACGCCTCGCACCTGGCGCGGCTGGAGCGCTCGGTCGGCGAGATCGAGCTGGCGCTGCCGGAGACGACGGCGCGCATCCAGGAGATCCAGAAGGAGCTGGTCGCGCGCAACGATCTCGTCAACGGCATGGTTTATCTGGAAGTAACGCGCGGCGCCGACACCGGGCGCGATTTTGCGTTTCCGAAGAACGTAAGGCCGACGTTGATCATGTTCACCTCCACCAAGGACATCATCAATGCGCCCTCAGCCAAGACCGGCATCAACGTGATCACGGTGCCGGACCTGCGCTGGGCCCGCCGCGATATCAAGAGCGTCGCGCTGTTGGCGCAGGTGTTGGCCAAGCAGGCTGCGGCGGTGGCCGGCGCCGGCGAGGCCTGGATGATCGAGGATGGCAAGGTGACCGAGGGCGGCTCGTCGTCATGTTTCATCCTCACGCAGGACGACGTAATCGTGACGCGGCAGAACGGCAGCGAGATCCTGCCCGGCTGCACCCGCAAGGCCGTCGTCGCGCTGGCCGAAGAACGCCAGCTCCGCGTCGAGGAGCGGGCATTTTCCGTCGAGGAAGCGTTGGCCGCCAAGGAAGCCTTCGTTACCAGCGCCAGTGTGTTCGTACAGGCCGTGGTGTCGATTGACGGCAAGAAGGTCGCCGACGGCAAGCCCGGCCCGATGACCAATCGCTTGCGCGAGATTTATGTGGAGTTCGCCAAGGCGACGGCGGTGTAGCACTCCAAGATGTCGTCGTCCGGCTTGACCGGACGACCCAGTATTCCAGAGACGCCAGTGTTTGAGCCGAAAGGCCGCGGCGTACTGGATGCCCCGCCGGAGCCTGTCATCGGGCGCGCATTCGCGCGACCCGGTGGCGGGGCATGACAGCGGAGCGCGCGGGTGCGCGGTTCACACCCCTCACTTCTTGCCGAACGTCGTCAGTTGCGCGCCATCGTCGGCAACGAAAACCGCGAGCAGGCTTGCAGGCTCCGTTGTGCTCGCATTCTCGCTAACGAGGTGCTCGCTGCCGGGTGGCTCAAAGAAGCTTTCGCCCGCCTTGTAGACGCGGGCCGGGCCGGTCGCCGAATTTTCTGACCGGATGCTGCCCGACAGCACATAGGCGAATACGCTGCCGGCGTGATGATGGCTGGCCGACTTGCCGCCCGGCTCGTAGTTGACCACGACGGCCGTCAGGCTCTTGCCGGGCACGTTGGGAAGTTTCTCTGAACGAACCGGCGTTACCTTGTCGCCTTCGGCATGGGCTGCGGGTATGGCGACGATTGCCAGCGCAACCACGGCCGCTGCCGCGACATGATGCATCGTCAATTTCATATTGACCTCCTCGCTTTACGCCACTGCCGCCTTTGTCTTGACCGGGTGCACCGCGCGAAAAGCGATCGCCAGCCGGTTCCAAGCATTGATAGCCCCGATCAGCATGGTCAGATTGACCGTCTCCGCTTCCGAGAAGTGGGCGCGCACGTCTTCGTAGAGATCGTCAGGGGCATGCGTTTCAGCAATCAGCGTCAGCGCGTCGGTCCAGGCCAACGCCGCGCGTTCACGGTCGGTGTAGAGCGGCGACTCGTGCCATGCACTCAACAGATACAGCCGTTGCTCGGTCTCGCCGAGCTTGCGGGCGTCCTGGGTGTGCATGTTGATGCAGTACGCGCAGCCGTTGATCTGCGAGGCGCGCGTCTTCACCAGTTCGATCAGCGACTTTTCGAGACCTGAAGCGGCGATCTGGGCCTCCAGCGCGACAAGCGCTTTGATGGTCTCAGGCGCGGCCTGGTAGTAATTCATCCGGGGCTTCATGCGCTTCTCCTTCTCTGCGACGCTTTCAATTTGAGCGGTTGTTTCAGTGTACGCTGACCGCCTGTCTTCATTTCTGAGGACGTTAGACCTTCTCCTTCACAAACCTGTTCCGCAACGTTCCGATGCCGGTGATATCGATCTCGACGACATCGCCGGCCTTCAAATCAGGCGAGGCGCCGTCGGTGCCCATCCAGATCACGTCGCCCGGCGACAGCGTGAAATATTTGGAGAGTTCGACGAGGAACGGCACGATGCCGAAGATCATGTCGTTGGTGCGGAAGCGGCCGGTTTCAATGCCGTTGACCCGGATCACCGTTTCCATCCTGTCGAGGTCGAGGTCGGTTTCGATCCACGGGCCCATCGGCTTGAAGGTGTCGGCATTCTTGGAGCGCCACAGGCTGCGGTCGGCCTTCTGCCAGGTGCGCTCGCTGACGTCGTTGCCGATCGTGTAGCCGAACACGCAATCCATCGCGTTGGCTTCGGTGAGGTGTTTTGCCTTCTTGCCGATGACGACCACCAACTCGCCCTCGTAATGAATCTTCTCGGTCGCGCTCGCCGGGATCACCACATCCTCATTATGGGCGATCAGCGCGTTCTGCGCGCGATAGCCGATCTCGGGCCGGTCGGGTACGTTCGGCGCCGTGCCGGCCTTGTCGGCGGCTTCCTTGAGGTGTTTGAGATAATTCAGCCCGACGCAATAGAAGGTGCGCGGGATCAGCGGCAGCTCGATCTTGACGTCCTTCAGCGCATGCGACTGCGTTCCGCGCTGCCATTCGCCGAACGGATCGCCATCGACGGCGATCACGCGCTCGCCCTCGACAATGCCCCAGGATGTCTTGCCGGCGGCGGTGAATTTGAGCCAACGCATAAAATGCCCTCTTGTTATTCGGCGGCGGCTTGCGGCCGGGTTTTCCAGGCACCGGCGGCAGGCCGCTTCAAGCCGAGATTGTCGCGCAGGGTCTTGCCGGCATAGTTCTTGTGAAACAGGCCGCGGCGCTGCAATTCCGGCACCACATGCTTGACGAAGTCGGCGTAGGAGCCCGGCACGATAGTGGCCGCGATGACAAAACCGTCGCAGCCGCGCTCGACGAACATTTCTTCGAGCTTGTCCGCGATCTCCTTCGGGCCGCCGACGATCGCGTCCTGCACCTGGCCGCGGCCGGAGAAGGTGACGAAGTCGCGCGCGCTGGGATTGCTCCTGCCTGATGCCTTCAGCACGCCGTCGCGAATGCCGAGGATGCCCTGCATGCTCTTGAGCTCTTCCGTGGTCAGCGGCGCATCGAGCGGCCTGGCGGCGAAGTCGAAGTTCAGCGCTTCCGCCAGCAGCGACAGTGCATCGATTTCCAGCGGCAGCTTGTTGATGACGGCCATCTTGTCCTCAGCCTCGGCCTTGGTCGCGCCGCAGACGGGGGTGGTGAGGTTGCAGAGAAACATCTGGTCGGGATCGCGGCCAGATTTCGCCGCTTCGTTGCGGACGGCCGCATAGCCTTCCTTGGCGGCGGCCACGTTGCGCGCGGCGGTGAAGATCACTTCGCCCCATCGCCCGGCAAAGCGCTGGCCGCGACCGGACGCGCCGGCCTGGATGATGACGGGATGGCCCTGCTCCGAGCGGGGCACGGTGAACGGCCCGCGCGACTTGAAGAATTGTCCCTTGTGGTCGAGCCGCTTCACCTTGGCCGGATCGGCGAAGCGGCCGCTCTTCTTGTCCATGATCAAGGAGCCGTCTTCCCAAGTGTCCCAATGGCCGAGCACGACTTCCATGAACTCGTCGGCACGATCGTAGCGGAAATCATGTTCGAGATGGGCGTCCTTGCCCATGTTGTGGGCCTCGCCGTCATTGAGCGAGGTAACGACGTTCCAGCCCGCGCGTCCCCCCGACATCAGGTCGAGGGTAGCGAAGCGGCGGGCGACGTCGAACGGCTCGTAATAGGTGGTCGAGCAGGTCGACCCCAGGCCGAGCTTCGTCGTGACCATGCCCATCGTGGTCAGCACGATCAGCGGGTCCATCTTCACGCAGCGGATGCCGTATTCGACGGTGTGGGCATGATCGTTGCCGTAGCGGTCGGGCATCGCCAGGCGGTCGTCGAAGAATGCCATGTGAAATTTGCCGGCTTCGAGGATCCGGGCGATCTCCTGGTAGTAGTCGGCCGACATCGAATCGTCGCGCGATTCCGGGTGCCGCCATGAACTCGGCAGGTTGGTGCAGTTCTGCGCCTGCAAAAATCCCACCAGCGCCATTTGCCGTGTCATGCCGTTCTCCTTGTGCGGACTGGTTTGGATTTCATTTCAGGTCGAGCTTAGCGATGAGCTTGTAGTCGGTAGCGAGTGCCTTCAATTTTTCCCAGGTGGCGTCCTCGACCTCGATACCGTCGCGCCTGCGCTGCTGCTCGCGGATATGTTCGATCTCGCCGGGATAGAACACGCCGGGCGAGCCTTCCGACGGCGGCGTCGATTTGAGATAACGCGCGAACTCGCCGACCTCCTTCTCGAAATCCTTCAGGGGACGGAAGGCCGCAACGTTAAACACCGCCATGAAACATCCGTCGTTGTGCCGGCCGGTCGGCTCGACGCCAAAACCGAGGCCGGTGAGCAGGCCACAGAGCACTTCCACCATCGCCGCCAGCCCACTTCCCTTGTAGCCTTCGCTGCCGCCGAGCGGCAGCAGCGCGCCGCCCTTGCGATACTGGGTGGGGTCGGTGGTGTGCCGTCCGTCGGCGTCGATGATCCAGCCTTGCGGAATCCGTTCGCCGCGCGCGACCGACAGTGCGATCTTGCCGGCCGCCACCGCCGAGGTGGCCATGTCAAGATAGAACGGCGCCTCAAGATCCGATGGCACCGCAATCGAGATCGGGTTGGTGCCGAGCCTTGCCTCGCGGCCGCCGAACGGCGCGACATGCTTCGGCGAGCGGCCGGAATCCGCGGCGGCAATCCCGATCATGCCGGCCCGCATCGCCATCAGCGGGTAGGCGGCGAGACGCCCGACGTGGCTTTGCCGGAACACCGTGCAGGCGGCGACATTGGCGGTCTTCGCCTTCTCGATCGTCAGGGCCATCGCCTTGGCGTTGACATGAAAGCCGAACCCCCAATGGCCGTCGATCACGGTCGTGGTCGGCGATTCCTGGACGATCGTCCATTTGGCGCCGGGCACGATATGGCCGGCCTTGATGCGGTCGATGTAGGTCGGGATCGCGATCACCCCGTGCGAATCGTGGCCGGCGAGATTGGCGTTGACGCAGCCGACAGCGACCGCACTGGCTTCCTCTTCAGTTGCACCGGCAGCCCTAAGCAGAGCCGCGCCGATTCGCGTGAGACGGTCGGCCTGGACCATCGGCATGGGAGTTTCCTCACCTTGAGCGCCCGCGCGAACCGCGGGTCGTGCTTGGTACCGGCATGCTCTCAAAGCGCCCGCGCCAGGGCAAGCGTGGAAATATCCTGTTAGCCATGCCGTCAGCACGGCCCTCACGTATCTGGATTTTCATCCTGCAAAATTCGAAAATTGCTTGCAGCCGGTCCCGCATCCCGGCCGGCGCGCGCCAGCGGTATGGCTGACAAATCGTGAATGGGCCGTAGTTCTCCGGAGCAGCGTCGTTCGCCGTTGGTCTGACATTTACTCTGAATCGCAACTCGCGGCCGCCAATAACGAGCATTTAGGCCTGTTGCACGCATAAAATCCGCAAGGGGCAGCCCGGCGCTGCCGGCAGGGAGCTTGGGGACGGTGACGACCGACATCGCGCGAACACTCGCGGCGTTGAATGCGACCAACGAAGCGATTCTGTACGCCAAATCGCCCGAAGAACTATATGCGAAGGTCTGCGAAGCCGCGTTCTCGGTCGGCGACTTCCTGGCGGTCTCGGTCTTCCTGCTGGAGAGGGAAACCAATCTCCTGCGCTTCGCCGCCGGCTGCGGCGATGACGTGCCCCGCCTTCGCAGCATCGACATTTCGATCGTGGCTGGTACGCCCGAGGGTAACGGGGTTGCCGGGCCCGCCTTCCGTGACCGGCGCGCATGCGTCAGCAATGATTTCCTGAACGACCAGCGTTCTCTGGCCTGGCGCGAGGGCGCCAAGGCCAACCAGGTGGGCGCGGCGGCGGCGCTGCCGCTGATCTGCAATGGCCAGAGCGTCGGCGTGCTGCTGGTCTCGCGGCGCGAGGCGCACTCGATCGACGCGCAGCTCGTATCGATGCTGGAGCGCGTCTCGGCAAACATTTCGTTTGCGCTCGATAATTTCGACCACGAGGCCGCACGAAAGAACGGCGAGCGTGCGATGCGGCGGTTGAACCGGATGTTCGGCGCCATCAGCGCGACCAACGAAGCCATTCTTCGCGCCAAGACCGAACAAGATCTCTATCAGCGTGTTTGCGACGCCGCGGTATACAGCGGCAAATCCGCGGCCACAGTGGTCCTGCTCGCAGAGCCGGACTCGATCTGGCTGAAGCCGGCCGCCGGGACGGGCGCAATCGTCGAACAGATCATGCGAGCGCCGTTCTCGATCGACGCGGGCAACCCGTACGGAACGGGCGTCTGCGGCAAGGCATTCCGGACACAGCAGCCGGCCGTCAACAACGACATCCTCAATTCGACACAGGGGCAGCCTTGGCATCAGGCCACCCGCGAGACGGGCGTTATCGCCTGCGTCGCCGCTCCCTTGATTAAGGCGGATGAGAGTATCGGCGTGCTGCTGTTCTTCGTCGGAAAGCTGTGGGCGGAGGATGAAGAGATCGTCGCGCTGATGGCGCGGATTGCGGAAAACGTCTCCTTCGCGCTGGAAAACTTCGAGCGCGCCAGCGAGAAGGCGCGGGCCGACGCCCAGAAGCAACGTCTGGCGCGCATGCTGGCGGCGCTCAGCGCCACCAACGAAGCGATCGTCCGCGCGACGTCGCGGGCCGAGCTGTTCGAACTGGTGTGCGAAGCTGCCGCAAACGGCGGACGGTTCAACTCGACCAGTATCCTGTTGGCCCGCCCCGACAGCCACGATATCGATCTGGTCGCCGTTGCAGGGCCGACGGCAGACAACATGCGGCGGGTCAAGGTCTCGACCAACGCGGATCTGCCTGAAGGGCGCGGTCTCTGCGGCAATGCGTTCCGCTCCAGGCGAGCTTGCATCGCAAACGACTTTCGGACCGATCCGCGAGGATCGGCATTTCGTCAGTTCATTCACAGCGACGGTGCTATGTCTGGCGCCGCATTTCCGCTGCTCGTTTCCGGTCAGCCCGTCGGCGTGATGTTCTTCATCTCGTCCGAGAAAGACACGTTTACGCCCGAATTTGTCGAACTGCTGCAGCGGCTCACGGAGAATGTGTCGTTCGCGCTGGAAAATTTCGACCGTGCGGACGAGAAGGCGAGGACCGAAAGTCAGAAAGAGCGCCTGACGCGGATGTTCGCTGCTTTGAGCAGGACCAACGAAGCCATCATGCGGGCCAAGTCCCGCACGGAGCTCTTTGATCTCGTGTGCGAAGCTGCAGCAAATGGCGGCAGGTTCACGTCGGCCACCATTGCGCTGGCAACTCCGGGCAGCGACCTTCTCAGGATCGTGGCTGCCTCCGGCCCGGCAGCCGAGACGACGCGCCATGTCAGGTTGTCAACCGATGAAAGCCGTCCCGAGGGACGTGGGCTCAGCGGAACGGCGTTCCGAACCAGGCGTCCATGCATCACCAATGATTATGTTGGCGACCAGCGCGTTGCCGCCTTCCAAGCCGTCGTAGGTAGCTATGGCGCTCAGTCGGGCGCTGCCTTTCCCCTCCTGGTGCATGACGAGCCAGTTGGCGTCATGATTTACATGTCCCTGGATAAGGACACTTTCACTCCCGAATTCTCGGAACTGCTGCAGCGATTGGCCGACAACGTATCTTTCGCTTTGGAGAATTTCGACCGCGCCGACGACAAGGCGAGGACCGAAATCCAGAAGGAGCGCCTGACGCGGATGCTGGCGGCGCTGAGCGCAACCAATGAGGCGATCATCCGCGCGACGTCGCGGGCGGAACTGTTCGACCTGGTGTGCGAGGCCGCGGCCGACGGCGGCAAGTTTACCCTGACTTCCATCGTGTTGACGAAACCCGACAGCGACTATCTCGACGTTGTCGCTGCCGCCGGTCCGACTGCCCTCAGCGCACGTCTGGCAAAGATATCGGCCAGTGAGGCACACCCGGAGGGACGTGGGCTGTGCGGCCAGGCGATCCGTTCGCAGCGCGCCTGCATCATCAACGATTACCTCGCTGATCCCAATACCGAGGCGTTTCATCACCTAGCGCGTCTTGATGGTACGAATTCCGGCGCTTCATTCCCCCTGCTGGTGCATGGGAAAGCCGTCGGCGTGATGTCGTTCATGTCGCTCGAGAAGGATACGTTCACGCCCGAATTTGCCGAGTTGTTGCAACGGCTCGTCGACAACGTGTCCTTTGCGCTGGAGAATTTCGACCGCGCGGATGAAAAGACCCGCGCGGACGAGCGGATCGAGTACCTGGCGTCGCACGACAGCCTGACCAACCTGCCGAACCGGGAAATGTTCAACGGTATGCTTCGCCGCGCGATCGACGCCGCCGCGCGCTACCAGCGGCAGTTTGCGCTGCTGTTTATCGACCTCGACAGGTTCAAGATCATCAACGATTCGCTGGGGCATGACGCCGGCGACATGTTGCTGGTGGAAATCGGCGACAGGCTACGCCGCGCGCTGCGCTCGAGCGACGTCGTGGCGCGGCTCGGCGGCGACGAGTTCGTGGTCATTCTGGAGGAGGCGGCCGAGCGTCACGAGGTGGAGCGCATAGCCGGCGAGCTTCTCTCCGTACTGGGCCAGCCGCTGCAGCTCAGCGGTCACGAATGCCACACCACCGCCTCGATCGGAATTGCGATGTATCCGTCGGATGGTACCGACATGCAGACGCTGACCAAGAACGCCGACATGGCGATGTATCTCGCCAAGGAGGACGGCAAGAACGGCTTCCGCTTCTTTACCAAGGAGATCAAGACGCAGTCGATCGAGCGGCTGACGCTGGAGAGCGCGCTTCGCCGCGCGCTGGAGCGCGACCAGTTCTCGCTGCATTATCAGCCGAAGATCGACATGGCGAGCGGCCAGATCACCGGCATCGAGGCGCTGCTGCGCTGGGTACACCCTGAACTCGGCACCGTCTCCCCGGGACAATTCATCCCGCTCGCCGAAGAAACCGGCCTGATCGTTCCGATCGGCTGCTGGGTGCTCAAGGAAGCCTGCGCGCAGAACATGGCCTGGCAGCGCCGTGGCCTGCGGCCGGTGACAATGGCGGTCAACCTGTCGCCGCGACAATTCGCCGATCCGCATCTGCTGCACGATGTCGACGAGGCGCTGTTGGCAAGCGGCATGGCGCCGGTGCTGCTGCAGCTTGAAGTCACCGAAAGCATGGTGATGCGGAATGTCTCGCGCGCGATCAAGGTGCTCGACGCGATCCAGAGCCGCGGCATTCGCCTTGCGATCGACGATTTCGGAACCGGCTATTCGTCGATGTCGCTAATGAAACAGTTCCCGATCGATACCATCAAGATCGATCGCTCTTTCATTCGCGACCTGCCTGTCGATTCCGAAGACCAGGCGATTGCGCAGGCGATCATCAGCATGGGCAAGGCGCTTGGCATGACCGTTATTGCGGAGGGTGTCGAGACTGTCGAGCAGGAGTTGTTTCTGCGCAATCACGCCTGCGACGAGATGCAGGGCTTTCTGTTCTCGAAACCGCTGCCTGCAAAGCAGATGGCTGATTTGCTTCGGGCCGAACCGCGGCTCGCCTCGCCGCCGCTGCAGCCGGAAGCCGGGTCAGGGTTGGAACGCACCGTCGTCTGACGGCTGCGGGTGCAGTTCACGCACGAGCTTGGTGTCCGAAGCCTTGCGAGGAAAGTCGTCCGGCCAGGGCAGGGTCGTCTGTCCCGCGAAGGCTTTGAGGAGGAATTCTGCCGCGGCGGCATATGTCGCTTGGTTGGGCAGGCCAAGCTCGGCACACCATTCCGCCGACAGGGATTGCGGCGCGCTGCGCAACTCCATCGCCGGTCCCCACCACCATGCCGGGGCGGGCGATCGTTCGGTTTCGGGAACAGCCCGCCAGCGTGCATACTCGCCGATCAAGCGTTCGAACTGCAATCGCGCCGCCGGATGCATCTCATCTCCTGTCATCCGATGATATCCACATCCGCACGCGGCGCAATGCGTGTCGGCCGGTCACTGCCGGCCGTGCTGCCAGTGCGCGGTCACATCCGCGCCCGATTTATTGAGATGCACGTGCTGATCGACATGATCGACCCATGACACCGGAATGAAGTGGTGATGCTCACCATCAGGCGAGCTCTGCTTGGTCAGCTTGATCTTGTCGATTCCTTCCAGATGATCGACTTTTCCGACCGTTTTCTTGTCCGACGAGATGACGTCCATGTGTTCCTTGATCTGCGCGGTAACAGCCATGTTCTACATCCCTAAAGCTGGTTGAGAACATAAAAACGCGCCGCATCAAAAATAGTTGCCCGCGGGAATTGACCGGCGAGGCCCGGGGTCACTTCTCTTCTGCCGCCGTCGAGGTCGCCGGACCTTCGCCCATGATCAGCAGCACAGCATCTTCATCCTTGGCGCCGTCCCAATGCACCTGCTTGCCGAAATGCGTGACGAAACTGCCGGCCGGCATCGGCGTCGTGTTGGCCGGATCGAATTTCGGCCCCGTGCCGACCCACCACGTGCCCTGCAGCACGACGATGTAGCGATCGTTGGGATGGAAGTGCGGACGGCTAAAATGATTGCCCTTGGTCCACTTGTTGTAGACCATGTAGAAGCCGGGTTTTGCGGGATCGCCGACCACGACGGCACTTTGCGCGCCGGCCGCATTGACCGGGCCCCAGGGAATCTGCTCCGGCAGTTTGTAAGCGACCGCGGCCGGATTGAGTTCCGCCGCAGCGGTCATGCCCGTCATTGCAATGAACGCCGGCAGTATCACGAGGCATCGCCAAGACCCGCTTGTCAGCTTCATGGATTCCTCCGATCGGCTCGTGAGCCGAGGCTCATGTCTGTGGGTCCATCCACGCTAGCCGCTCCCGTTCTCGTGGGACAAGGTGGGCACATGCATGCGTGACCGGCTGCGATACGCACGATGCGTATAACGCAACTGCAGCATGAAAAACGGATTTCCGCCCGGCTTTGTGATGCTAGGTTACCTGCCCAACCAAGAGCAGCATGGGAGGGCTATGTTCATGAAGCGTTTGTCGAGACTTGCGGCCGGCCTGTTGATGGGTGCGGCCGCCGTTCAATTTTCCAGCGTCGCGTCCGGCCAGAGCGATGGCTGGGTGACGCTTGTCGACGGCACCAAGATGGGCGACTGGACCGAGGTCGGCAAAGCCAACTGGGCGATGAAGGACGGCGCGCTGGTCGCAGACAAGATCACTGAAGGCAAGGATCCCTCGTATCTCGTCAGCAAGGCCTCCTACAAGGATTTCGAGATGAAGGTCGAGTTCTGGGCCGACGATGACGCCAACAGCGGAATTTTCATTCGCTGCGACCAGTCGACCAAAATCGATGCCAAGACTTGCTATGAGGTCAACATCTTCGACAAGCGGCCCGATCCGACCTACGGCACCGGCGCGATTGTCGACGTGGCCAAGGTCGACCCGATGCCGAAGGCGGGCGGCAAATGGAACACCTACGAAATCACGGCCAAGGGCTCGCAACTCGTCGTCGTGCTGAACGGACAGAAGACCGTTGATGTTCAGGACTCAAAACACGCCAGCGGCCCGTTCGCGCTGCAGTACGGCTCTGGCGTGATCAAATTCCGCAAGGTGCAGATCAAACCGCTGTAAAATCGTTGGGGCTTGTGCCGCTCTTTGGGCCTCTCCCGCGTGCGGGGAGGCATAGGCGGCCTCCGGCCGCCGTCCTTCAAGATGACGCTGATGCGGAGCATCAGCTTCGGGTGGGGGTGCCGCCGCACCGGGATTGTCGACATTGAAGCGGAAGTCGATCCGCCTCAATCCCGACCAGGCGCACCTGTCTTCAGCGGGTACATCACGGCGCCATTCGGCCTCGAATGGCGCCGAGAGTTTGCGCATCTGCACGGCAAGCGCATGAGCTATCCCGAATGGGGCGTGGGCAATTTCGGCGACAATCCGTTCTTCAGCAGATGCACTTTTGGTTCATGAAGAACGAAGACAGGATTGCCTACGCTGCTTATTTCGACGTCAACGGGGCTTGGCCCACCCAGATCGACAACGGCCAGTTTCCGAACTCGCAAAGACTGTTCCGAAAACTGTTCAGCCGCTGATCTGCACTCAGCGTTCGTTCAGTGCGGATTAACTCCATCCATTAACCGTCGCCGGAATTCGGTCCGTCACGTTTCGCTGCCGGATCGGTCCTTGCACCACCGTGCGCGTTACGTCCGCAGGGACGGGATAATCCCCGAGCGAGCGGCTTTATCGAGACGGAAATGTCCCGGAATTAATCCGGCAATCCCGTTTCGGGACGATGAGACATATTCGTGAACGACCAGACTTTCATGGCAGAGAGCTCGACTGGCGATATCAGGATGGACCGGCCTGATCCGGCGGTCAGGGCTCTGCGTGCGCTGGTGGCGGCTTCACCGGCGCTCGATCCAGGAATCGAAACGGTGGTGTGCATCCCCTGTTTTCGCCGTCCCGAATACCTGCGCCGGACGCTGCAGTCGCTTGCCGTTCAGCGCACCAGCCGCCGCTTCGCCATCGTGATGGTGGAGAACGATGCGTCGAGGAGCGAGAGCGTGCCGGTTGCCGCCGAATACCTCGCGTCGAGGAAATTCTCGGGGCTCTGCGTGATCGAGCCGCGGCAGGGGAACTGCTATGCCATCAATGCCGCCTTCGAGACGGCGCTGCAGATGTTCCCGCTGGCCACCAGCTTCCTGATGATCGGCGATGACGAAATCGCTTCGCTGGATTGGCTGGAGCAGATGGTAGGGACCGCGGGGGCGACCGGCGCCGACATCGTCGGCGGTCCGGTATTTCCTGAATTCGATGACGAACGGAAGCGTGGGCTGCGGCGCCATCCCGCGTTTGCACCGGCCTACGACGCCTCAGGTCCGGTGCCGGTAATCTATCGCTGCGGCAATTGCCTGATCCGGCGCGCGGTGTTTGATCGATTGGGCATGCCGGCGTTCGACCTCCGTTTCAATTTTCTCGGCGGCGGAGACACCGATTTCTTCTACCGCTGTAGAAGGCTTGGCCTGCGGTTTCATTGGGCGGCCGAAGCCGCGATCAGCGAGACCGTGCCGCAAAGCCGGACCAGCCTCAAATGGCTGGCAATACGGAGCCTGCGGATCGGCGCGATCAATTATCACGTCCAGCGCAAGGCGACGCCGCCGTTCTGGTTACGGGCGAAGCTGACCGCCAAACTGATGGCCGCCCTGCCGCTTTCACTCGGCTACGCCGTGCACGCAGTCTTCACCGAGCGTGAGTGGACCATTGCCATGCATCCCATCACGGTGGCGATCGGCAGCGTGCTGGCCGCGTTCGGCCTCGAGCCGCAGCCCTACAAGACATCGAAGATCGTCTCATGAGACAGCTCATCGGCGCATCCGAAATCCGCGACGTCCCCCTGTCGCGCGACAAGAGCTGACACATTGTTGCCGCACGGGAACTGCCGTGCAAATCTGCAACACGTGCCAGGATTATGCAGCCGTTCATCGTGTGTTCGCGAGAGTTGATGATCCGTTTAGCCGCACGCGCGTATGCTGCGCTTCGGGTGATGGGCTACTCGTGAATTGCTGCCGTGGGGAGAGCCAACATGCCAGCCTATATTCATCATGATGGCATTGAGCCAGGTTTCGTCCTTTGTCCGAGCTGTGTCGGACTTCCGATGTATGTGCGCGACGTCGAACCGCATTGGAGCCAGGCAAAGATTGACTTCACCTATGAGTGTGCCGATTGCGGTGCCGAAGTTCGTCAGACCATTATGAAGCCGCAACTGCGGCATTAGTGGCAATTCGTAGGGTGGGCAAAGCCAAAGGCGTGCCCACCATTTTCGACATTTGCACGCGCGTGATGGTGGGCACGCGGAGCCTGTCATCACTCTGCGAGCGACCTTGCGCTCGTCGCCGGGCGCGCGTTCGCGCGACCCGTTGGTTTTGCCCACCCTACACAGCAGCTTCAAACCTGCCTCACCACCCCGGGCTGCCCGGAATCGCATTCCAACGCGTCGCGATCCCAATTTGCCGCGATTGCCACGGCCTCATAGGTGCTGTGCAGGAAATCGAGCAGCGCCTTGTCGGGATCGGCAGCCGTCCGGACAGCGTCGTATGGTAGAATGAATTCGCCGACCGCTTCGCTGAAGAACGCCGCATCCGGTTGCACCTTCGCCGCGCGAAAACCCGGCGGCTCGGGATAGGCATAGGAATAGAAGGCGGGATAATCGATAGCGCCACCGCCCGGCCAGAACCCGGCGCTGCTGACTTCGTGTGAATAGGCTTCATGTGCAACCGCGTCGGGCAAATGCGGCACGCCGCCGGGATGGCGTGGCGCGCGGCGTCCCGAGAAGCGCGTCACCGCGAGATCGAAACTGCCCCAGAAGAAATGCACCGGGCTGGCCTTGCCGAGGAAGCCGGTTCGGAATTGCTTGAAGATGCGGTCGCAGTTGACGAGAATTTGCAGGAAGCATCCGACGGCATCTGGATCGTAGGCGGCGTGCACGGTGTCCTCGGAGAATTTTATCGGATCGGGCAGTTCGTTCGGCATCTCGTCGATGGCAACGGCAATGCCGAGCTCGGCAAGCGCTGCCATCGTGGCAGCATAGAAGCTGGCGACCGAATGTCCTGCTAGCACAAATTGCTCTAGCGAGCCGTCGCTGGTCGAGATGCGCAGCGTGTGGTCAATGAAATCGAAGTCGATCTGGAACGTTCGTGCGCCGTCGGGCACTGGCGATGTCGTCAATCCGCGCGACGTGACATAAAGCGCCACGTGCCAGGAATGATTGAGCCATGGCGATTTAGCGAGGCGGATCTTGCCGACGATCTGGGTCCAAAGATGGAGCGTCGCATAGGTGTCACGCCACGCCGCGGTCGGCAATTCCGGCCACCGGACTTGCGAATTATTGCTCATGCTAGAACCTTTGCGTGCAGACCGGGAGGTCGAAGGCCTATCACGAATTCATAAGGCGTTTGGAAACCATGCCTCACGATTTCGTGCATTCCGGGCAGCGCCGCGCGCTGCGCTCTCGAAGGACTAGATTGGGCGGCATTCGTCAGAGAGAACGCCGCCCATCGTTGCATCAGCCATGCAGCTTGTTCGCGGTCTCCGCGATCACGCGCCCCTGATAGCGCGCACCGGCGAGTTCGTTTTCGCTTGGCTGGCGGCTGCCGTCGCCGCCGGTGATCGTGGTGGCGCCATAGGGCGCGCCGCCGGTGATTTCGTCGAGCTTCATCTGGCCGGCAAAGCCGTAGTTCAGGCCGACGACCGTCATGCCGAAGTGCAAGAGATTGGTGATGATCGAAAACAGCGTGGTTTCCTGCCCGCCATGCTGGGTCGCCGTTGCGGTAAAGGCACCGCCGACCTTGCCGTGCAGCGCGCCCTTGGCCCAGAGGCCACCGGCCTGGTCGAGGAAGTTCGCCATCTGCGACGTCATTCGGCCGAAGCGCGTGCCGGTGCCGATGACGATCGCGTCGTAATTGGCGAGGTCCTCGATTTTTGCGATCGGCGCGGCTTGATCGAGCTTGTAATGCGAGGCCTTGGCGACCGCTTCAGGCACGAGTTCCGGCACGCGCTTGATGTCGACGGTGGCGCCGGCCTTGCGCGCGCCTTCGGCTACGGCATTCGCCATCGCCTCGATGTGACCGTAAGCGGAATAATAGAGCACGAGTATTTTCGCCATGGTGGTTGTCCTTTGGTTTTGATGTGAGTTGTTCTTGGGGGCTGTCATTGCCGCGCTTGACCCGGCAATCCATCAATCTTCAGAAAGACTCTTCCGAAGCGGGATGGATGCCCGGGTCATCTAGCGCGAAGACGCGCTTCGCGCTTTTGCCCGGGCATGACGAGCGGTGAATGGCTTAAGCCGCGTCGACCAGCACCAGTTCGGAATCTTCCAGCGCGGTAATCGTCAGCTTCGCCTCGTCGCGGATCGCAGCGCCGTCGCGGGCATTGACGCGCACGCCGTTGACTTCGACGCTGCCGGCCGCCGGCACGAGATAGAGGTGACGCGCCTTCGCCGCCTCGTACGCCGCGCTCTCGCCCGCCTTCAGCGTGGTGGCGAGCACCCGCGCATCGGCGCGGATCGGCAGCGCATCGTTGTCGCCGGCAATGCCGCTGGCGATGGTGACGAGCTTGCCGGAGCGATCCGACTTCGGAAACGGTTTGGCGCCCCAGGTCGGCTGGCCACCCCTCGTCGTCGGCTCGATCCAGATCTGGAAGATCTTGGTCTTGCTCGGCTCCAGATTGTACTCGGAGTGACGAATGCCGCTTCCGGCGCTCATCACCTGCACGTCGCCGGCTTCAGTCCGGCCCTTGTTGCCGAGCGAGTCCTGGTGCGTGATCGCGCCTTCGCGGACATAGGTGATGATTTCCATGTTGGCGTGGGGATGGGCGGGAAAGCCGGTGTTCGGCGCGATCTCGTCATCGTTCCACACCCGCAAGGCGCCGTGGCCCATATTGTCGGGATCGTAATGGCTGCCGAACGAGAAGTGGTGTTTTGCCTTCAGCCAGCCGTGATCGGCGCTGCCGAGTTTTGCAAATGGTCTGAGTTCGATCATGGGATATTCCTTCGTTGAAAGTTCTTGAATGAAGTGGCCGGGCGGCTTGCGCCCGGCCGCGCTGGATTTGAGTTACGCGCCGAAGCCGCCATCGACATTGAGCACTGTGCCGGTCACGAACGACGCTTCGGGACTCGCGAGAAAGACCACGCCGGCTGCGATCTCTTCCGGCTTGCCGAAGCGCTGCAGCGCGTGCTGCTTGCGCTGGAGGTCGGCGATCTCGCGGTCGTCATCCGGGTTCATGTCGGTGTTGATCGAGCCCGGCTGCAGCACATTCACGGTGATGCCGCGGGGACCGAGGTCGCGCGCCGCGCCCTTGGTGTAGCCGACAACGGCAGCCTTGGTGGCGGCGTAATCAGCAAGGCCGGGGAATGAGGCGCGGGTCGCGATATCGGAGCCGATCGTGACGATGCGTCCGCCTTCACCCATCAGCTTCGCCGCCGCGCGGATCGCGGTGATGACACCATCGACGTTCACGGCACTCTGCCGGGCCAATGCTGCAGTGTCGGCATTGGGATCATCGACCGCGCCGCCGACGGCAACGCCGGCGTTGTTGACGAGGATGTCGAGCCGGCCGAAATCCTTCGCGACCTTCTTCACCAGTTGGTCGACCTCGGCGGAGGATGCCTGATCGGCCTTGTAAGCGCGGGCGTTGACGCCCTTGACCTTCAACTCGGCGACAATCGCTTCCGCCTTGTCGGGGGAGGCGACATAACTGATCGCGACGTTGGCGCCTTCTGCCGCAAGCGCACGGGCAGACGCTGCGCCGATGCCGCGCGAACCGCCGGTGACGAGGGCTACCTTGCCTGAGAGCTTCTTGGTCATTGGATTTCTCCGTTGCTCGAATTCCGATGGCCACTGGATATGCCTCCCGCCGTGGTATAGAAATAGAAACTATTGAAACTCATTGTTTCCAATAAAGAGCCTTGAAGGTGATCCGAATGTCCAAGCTCCCGGATTTCGAGGCGTTGGCGATTTTCGCAAAAGTCGTGGAATTGCGGTCATTTGCGGCGGCCGCCACCGAGCTGGCGCTGTCCAAGGCCACGGTATCCAAGGCCGTCAGTCGGCTCGAGCAGCGGCTCGGCGCGCGGCTGTTCAACCGCACCTCGCGGCGGCTGGCGCTGACCGATGCCGGGCAAAGGCTCGCCGAGCGCGCCGCGCGGCTCCTGGCCGACGGCGAGGATGCCGAGAACGAAGCCTTGTCGCAATCGATGGCGCCGCGCGGATTGGTGCGGCTCGCGGTGCCGATGACGTTCGGCGTGAAAGCCGTTGCGCCGATCTTGCCGGAATTTCTCACAGCCTTCCCGGAAGTCTCGATCGACCTTCACCTGAGCGACGCGACGGTGGATCTGATCGGCGAGGGCTTCGATGCCGGCCTGCGCATCGCGCGCCTGCCGGACTCGTCGCTGATCGCGCGGCGGCTCTGCGCGATGCCACGCTACACGGTCGCGGCGCCGTCCTATCTCAAGCGCCATGGCAGGCCGACGCATCCGATGCATCTGGCGGAGCATAAATGCTTCGGCTACGCCTATCTCTCGACGGCCGGCGTCTGGCACTACACCAATGCGTCAGGCGAGCAGGCCAGCGTGCGGCCCGCAGGCCAGCTCCGCGTCAACAATGGCGAGGCGCTGTTGCCGTCCGTCATCGCCGGCCTCGGCATCGCCGATTTGCCGGACTTCATTATCGGCGACGCCATTGCCTCCGGCGAGGTGGAAGTGATCCTGAAAGGCTGGCACCAGCCCGAAGGCGCGGTGCACCTGGTGACGCCGCCCGGCGGCCCAAGGCCTGCGCGCGTCGAAGTGCTGGCGGAGTTTCTGGCCAAGCAGTTCTCAAAAGCGAAGAAGAGAAGACCATAAAGCGGCGAGGTGATCTGCTTTTACCCTCCCCTGGAGGGGGAGGGTCGACTCACATTGAGCAAAGCGAAATGTGAGACGAGGTGGGGTGATCTCTCAACTCGGGCACTGTTGGATGGGGAGAGACCGTCACCCCACCCCGCCGCTCATTGCATGAGCGTCGACCCTCCCCCTCCAGGGGAGGGTGGGGGCCTCCAGGGGAGGGTGAAGGGCAGGGCTATCGCAACGTGACCGGCTTCAGCTAGGCTCGCCTAATAACCAAAACAAAAAGCATCGGGGAGAAACTACCATGAACCGCCGCGAACTCCTGAAAGTCGCCGCCGCATTGCCGCTGGCGCACGCCGCGCTCTCCAACACCGTCTTCGCGCAAGGCCCATATCCCTCGCGCAACATCACCATGATCGTGCCGTTTCCGCCCGGCGGGCAGGCCGATCTCGCAGCGCGGCCGATCGCGCAGGCGCTGGAGCGGATCCTCGGCAAGCCTGTGATCGTCGACAACCGCGCCGGCGGCGGTGGTGGATCGGTCGGCAACGCGGCGGCGGCGCGTGCCGAGCCTGACGGGCACACACTATTGATGACGCTGTCTTCGCTTGCCGTGCTGCCGGAAGCCGACCGGTTGTTCGATCGTCCGGTGGCGTATGAAGTCTCGCAATTCGCGCCGATCGCGCGCGTGCTCGCCGATCCGACGCTGCTGGCGGTGCCGGCATCCGCGCCGTGGAAGACGCTGCAGGATTTCGTCGATGACGCTAAAAAGCGTCCCGGGCAAATTCCCTACGGCTCGTCCGGTCCCTACGGCACGCTGCACGTGGCGATGGAGATGTTTGCCGCGAGCGCCGGCATTAAATTGCTGCACGTGCCGTTCCGTGGCGCGGGGCCGGCGCTGACCGCACTCTTGAGCGGCACTGTGCAGGCAGTGGCGTCGGCGCCGGGCACGCTGAAGCAGCAGGTCGATGACGGCAAGATGCGCGTGCTCGCCAATTGGGGCGCCGAGCGCATCAAGAGTTTTCCCGATCTGCCTACCTTCAAGGAGCTCGGTTACAAGGATGTCGAGTTCTACATCTGGGCGGGACTGTTTGCGCAACGCGCATTGCCAGCGCCGATCACGACGCGGCTGCGCGAAGCGATGGCGGAAGCCGTGAAGGCGCCGGAGGTGGTCAAGACCTATGAGACCGCCGGCAGCCCAGTCGCCTACCTGGACGCGCCGGAATTTGCAAAATTCGTCGCGGAAGACAGCGCGCGGCTGGTCGCGGCGGTGAAGAAGATCGGCAAGGTGGAGTAGGGAACCCGCTTCACATTTTTTTGTTCGCACTAACGTCGCGTGGCCGCATTCATTCGACAGGCTTAGTGCCGTCGCCGCGCGGAGCTTCCGCGCCTGTGAAAATTAAAAAGAAGGGGACCTGTCCATGCAAACGCAGCGGATCGTCCTTGCACTCGCCCTCGCGATCGGCGGCGGAACTGGCGCTGCCGTTCCCGCTTTCTCGCAGGAATATCGCGGAACCTGGGAACAGCAGATGGCCTGCACGCCCGACGTCTGGCGGCTCTGCGGCGACCAGATCCCGGACGTCAGCCGGATCGTGGCATGTTTGCGGTATAATACGCCGCAGCTCTCCACCGGTTGCCGCGCCGTATTCGAATCGCAGGCCAACGCACAGCCGACGCCGCCTCCGCGCGGGGTGCCGCAACAGACGGTGCCGCGTTCGCGCGCGCCGCAACAAGTGCAGCCGCAGGCGGTGCCGCGCCAGCCGAGACCGTTCTTTGAAGAGGACTATTAGGTCGACGCTGCCTCGACGGGCCTGAGTTCGCAGACGTCGACCCATTCGGCTGACGTCAGTTCCGCCATGCGCGCAGGCGTAATCTTCACCGCGCTGTGGGTTGAGCCCGCGGCAGGCACCACGATGTCGAACGCCTTCAGCGACACGTCGCAATAGACCGGCAGCGGCGTCTTCAGTCCGAATGGACAGACGCCGCCGACCTCGTGCCCGGTGATCTCGGCGACCTCCTCCAGGCCGAGCATTTTCGGCTTTCCCCCGAACAGCGCCTTCACCTTCTTGTTGTCCATCCGCGACGTTCCGGCCGCCACGATCAGCACCACGCGGTCGCCGACCCGCAAGGACAGCGTCTTGGCGATCCGCGCCGGCTCGACGCCATAGGCTTCGGCGGCTAGCGCGACAGTGGCCGAACTCATCTGGGATTCGATCACGGAGATATCGGGCGCCTTTTCTGCGAAGAAGGCGCGGACGGACTCAAGACTCATTTCAGGACCTTTGGGCGGACACCAGTGCGGGCAGTTCGGAGAGGCTGTGGATGCGATGATCGGGCTCAAATCCCAGCTCATCCATCTGGGTGCGCAATATCTTGAACATCGTCAAGGGCGGCAGCGTCTCGCTTTCGAGGCAGGCCAGCGCCATCGCTTCCGGCGTCACCCGCTCGATCCAGGCGACGTGGAGCCCGAACGCCTTGGCGCCGCAGGCGTCCCAGGGATTGGAGGAGATGAACAGCACCTCGGCAGGTGGCACGTGCAGCACCTCCTCGATCAATGCGTAGACCTCAGGGCTGGGCTTGAAGATCTTCTTCGCGTCGACGCTGATGGTGGCATCGAGTACGCGATCGAGCCCGCTGTTGTGCACGAGCGCGCCCAGCATGCCGGGACTGCCGTTGGACAGGATCGCGAGCTTGCAATCCTTCATCGCCGATAGCGCCGCAAGCGCATCCGGATAGAGATCGAGATGCAGATACTTCTCGATGATGCGCGCGAAGGTGTCGTCGTCATATTGCAGCCCGAGGCTGCGCAGCGTGTAGGCCAGCGCGTCGCGCGTGGCGACCGAGAAATCCTGATAGCGTCCCATCAGCGAGCGCAGCCAGGTGTATTCGAGCTGCTTGATGCGCCAGACCTGGGTGATGATTTCGCCATAGCCCGGAAACGCGTCCTCGGTGACGTCAGCCACCGACTGGACATCGTAAAGCGTGCCATAGGCGTCGAAGACAACAGCTTTGATGGTCACTGCGTTGCACCCTCCCGCCGATCGTCGCGTCGAGAAACTCGCACCGCCGATCATACTCCTTTAGATGCCCAAAATCTTCCTTGCGTTGGCTTTCATCACCTTCGGCCTGATCTCCTCGCGGATCTCGAGCTTGGCGAAATCCGCCAGCCAGCGGTCTGGCGTGATCACCGGCCAGTCCGAGCCGAACAGCATCTTGTCCTGCAAAATCGAGTTGATGTAGCGCACCAGAATCGGCGGAAAATATTTCGGCGACCAGCCGGAGAGGTCGATATAGACGTTCGGCTTGTGGGTCGCGACCGACAGCGCCTCTTCCTGCCAAGGGAAGGAGGGGTGCGCGAGGATGATCTTGAGGTCGGGGAAGTCAGCCGCGACGTCGTCCATGTACATCGGGTTGGAATATTTTAGGCGCATCCCCATGCCGCCAGGCATGCCGGAACCTACACCAGTCTGCCCGGTGTGAAACAATGCGATCGCACCGCCGTCGTTGATCGCTTCATAGAGCGGGTACGCCATGCGATCATTGGCGTAAAAGCCCTGCATGGTCGGATGGAATTTGAAGCCGCGGACGCCGTATTCCTCGATCAGCTTGCGCGCCTCGCGCACGCCGAGCTTTCCCTTGTGCGGATCGATCGAGACGAACGGGATCAAAACGTCGAGATGGTCGGAGGCGACCTCCAGCATCTCGTAATTGTTGTAGCGGCGGAAGCCGGTCTCGCGCTCGGCATCGACCGGAAAGATCACCGCCGCGATGTTCTTCGAGCGGTAATAGGCCGCAGTCTCCGGCACGGTTGGCGGATGCTTGTGCGGCGATTTGAAGTATTCGGCCATGCGCTCCTGAAAATCGTCATAGCCGTCGTCGCCATGCAGGCCGCAGGGCTCTTCCGCATGAGTGTGGATGTCGATCGCGACGACTTTCTCGATATCGGGCAGCTTGAGCTTGGGCATTTGAGTTTCCCGCCGGCTTGATTTTTGGGTCTGGAAAATTGATTATACTATATAACGAATTCCGCAAGGCGGCAGAAACAAAAGACGGAAAATAAGGGAGCACGGCATGGCCCAAACGCAGGCCTTCGAGACCGATTTCTGGAAAGACGCCAACTTGAGAAAGGTCTGGGACGACATCGTTCCCGGCGAGCCGCGCAAGACCATCCCCTACACGCTGACCAAAGAGGCGATCGAGCTGTACTGCAAATCGGTCGGCGAAAGTCATCCGATCTATTTCGACGAGGCCTATGCGAAGACCACGCGCTATGGGGGGCTGATCGCGCCGCCCTCGATCCACATCCTCTTGATGTTCTCCTGCACCCCGGCGGATGATTGGATGCGCTCGCCGGGCACCGTCAATGCCGGGCAATCCTGGAGCTACAACATTCCGGCGCGGCCGGGCGACGTCATCACCTTGCAGGCCCGCGCGCTCGACAAGTTCATCAAGCGCGAGCGGCTGTTCGTGGTGCACGACAACGTCTTCTTTAATCAGAAGGGCGACGTAATCTGTTCCGGCCGCGGCTGGACGATTCGGCCGATCTGAGCGGGGAGGTTGCGATGACCACGACGTTCGAAAAGCTCAGAGCCGGCGATGCCATCGACGGTCCCGCCTTCGCGGTTAGCCGCGAGTCCATCCGACTGTTTTGCGACGCATCGCTCGACTACAACCCGCTGCATCTCGACGACGAGTACATGAAGGGCAGTTTCGGCAAGACCAATTTCGGCGGCATCATCATGCACGGCATGAACAATTTTGGCCTGATCTCGCGCATGATCACCGACTGGGCGTACCCTGCAGGCGCGATCCAACGCCGGCTCGAGACGCGATGGGTCAAGCCGGTCAGGCCGGGCGATACCATCCAGCCCACCGGAATCATCAAGGCCAAGCAGGTGACCGAAAAATCCCGTTGGGTGATGATCGACGTGGTGGTGAAGAACCAGACGGGTGAAAAGGTCGCGACCGGCGAGGCCCTGGTCGAGTTCCCGCGCGACCTGTTCTGCCAGTGAATCCGGAGAGTCTCCGGAAGGCCAGTCGATTCGGTACCGGTCGGAATGCCGGGCACCGATCTGCCCGCGTTAGGTCCGGAACGGGACAGATGGACCCGAAAACGGCGCATCTGGATTGACATCCGCGCCCGCGCTGCTAGAAACCGCCCCGTCCCGGGCGGTCGGCCGCTTTTCGGGATTAATACCATTTTGCCACTTTCGGGTAGCTCAGGTTCGGGCCTCCAACACGGCCTTTCAAAGCATCAGGATTGTCCCATGAAGGTCCGTAACTCCTTGAAATCGCTGCGCGGCCGCCACCGCAACAACCGTCTGGTCCGCCGCAAGGGCCGGGTCTACGTGATCAACAAGGTGCAGCGCCGCTTCAAGGCCCGCCAGGGTTAATCCTGGCGGCCCAGCCGGCTTTTTTCTTCGCTTCACGGGTCTTTGACGATCTGCTGCTTTGCGGCGCGATTTTGCGCGTCTAGACTTGCTCCATGGTTTTGAGATTCCCAGGCGCCCGTAACTGCCGGATCGTGGTCCTCGCCGCTGTCATGACGGCCGTGCCGGCCGCTGCGTTTGCCCAGAACGACCCCAGGGTCATTCCTCCACCGAAATCCGAGAAGAAGTTACCGGAAGCGCCGAGCAAGCTTCCGAAGGTTGGCGCGGATCGCACCCGTGGGCTGGATTTCCTGTTCGGCGCCCTGAAAGCTGCCCCCGATGAAGCCAGCGCCAAACACGTCGAGGCGCGGATCTGGGCGCAGTGGATGCAGACGCCGAGCGACACGGCTGCGCTGTTGATGCTGCGCGCCAAGGCCGCGATGGATGCGCAGAAGATCGACGTCGCGCTAAAACTGCTGGATTCTCTCGTCAAACTGCGTCCCGATTACGTCGAGGCATGGAATCGTCGCGCCACGCTGTATTACCTGAAGAACGACTACACCCGTTCGCTCGAGGACATCCGGCAGGTGCTGATCCGCGAGCCCCGGCATTTCGGCGCGCTCGCCGGGCTTGGCATGATCATGCAGGAGATCGGCGACGAAAAGCGCGCGCTGGAAGCGTTCCGCAAGGCGCTGGCCGTCAATCCGCATCTCGAGAAGGTGCCGGAACTGGTCAATACGCTGACCGAAAAGGTCGAAGGCCGCGATATCTGAACTTTCGCGGCAACCAGGCCACCGCGAAAAGCTAGATCGTCACGAGCAATCCCCTCGTCGACGCCCAGGTCGGGCGGAAACATCTCATTCGGCACGCCGCCCGCAGAGACACCGGAAAATGAGCACCAACCAGAGTGCTCTTGAGCCGTTTGCGTCTTTGGAAGTCGGCTCACAAAGGACCTAGTGTACGGCGTTGCTGCCCCGGGCCAGACCGTCGAGGCCTACCGCCGCGTAGATTTGCGCCAACTCCGTCTCAAGCTGCTCGTTGACCCGCAGCAGCGCCTTGAGTGCGCCGCGGATGTCGCCATTGCAACTCGCTACGATCTGATCGATGGCGGCTTCGCTTGCGTCGGAAATCATGGGTAGTCCTCCGATGATACGCTGGAACAATTTGTAGTGAGCGCCCCTGTTCCTGTGGATGTTGGGTACAGTGCAAGCGCCTGGCTACCCCCCAATCAGGCACGCGCACACATGGCAAAAGTGGCAACGACACTGTACAAACTTGCTGATGACGTCAGTATGACCCCGCTATCCACAGGTTCGGCCCCCTGTGGACAGTCTCTAAAACCCGCGCCGGTCCGGGCCGTAGCTCGCTGGTGCAGAAAATCAGCCGGAAACTCTCGATGGTGGTGGTGATCCTAGTGGCGGCGCTGGCGGTGCTGGTGCTGGCCACGCAAGCCGGCGTTTTTCTCAGCGAACGGGCCCATCCGGCCCAGGGCCGGATGGTCGAGGTGGCGGGCGGAGCCCTGCATATCCTCGATATCGGTCCGCGCGATGCAGCGGGGCCGCCGGTCGTGATGCTGCACGGCGCCAGTTCCAATCTGGAAGTGATGCGGCAGCCGGTCGGGGAGCGGCTTGCCAGAAAGCACCGCGTGATCCTGATCGACCGTCCCGGGCATGGCTGGAGCACCCGCGCGCGCCTTCAGGACTCCACGCCCGACATTCAGGCCCGCATGATCGAGGAGGCGCTGGCCAAGCTCGGCGTCGGCCAGGCGATCTTTGTGGTGCATTCCTGGGCCGGCGCGTTGGGGGCGCGTATCGCGCTGGACTACCCGCAGGCTGTCGCCGGTTTGGTGATGCTCGCGCCGGTGGCCTATCCTTGGCCCGGCGGCGTCGGGCGCTACAACAAACTGATCGCCACGCCGGTGGTCGGCCCGCTGTTCGCCTACACCATCACGCTGCCGCTCGGAATGCTGCTGGCGGATTCGGGCGCGCGGGGCGTGTTCCTGCCGCAGACCATGCCGGATGGCTTTGTCAAAAACACCGCCACGCCGCTGTTGCTGCGGCCGCGCGAATTCATCGCCAATGCGCGCGATCTGGTGACGCTGAAAGCGGCGGTGGCCGAGCAGGCGCCGCGCTACGGCGAGATCAAGGCGCCCGTCACCATCATCACCGGCGACGCCGACAAGACGGTGTCGACCAACATCCACTCACGGCCGTTCGCTGCGGCCGCCCCGAACGTGAAACTGATCGTGCTGCCGGGCGTCGGTCACATGATCCAGAATGCGGTTCCCGATCTCGTCATTGCCGAAATCGAGGCGATGATCGGCGCGTTGCCGCCGAGTGTGGCGACCGCAGCGGCGCCTTGAGCGTGCGCGTGGCCTGACGGCATTGGATGAGATACGATCAACGCGCGCGGGATTCCGCTGCTCGTCCCGCGAGGGATGAAGCTTAAGAGTTGCGATATCGGGCAGCTTACGTTCGAGGGAGAGCCCCATGTACGCCGCCATTCGTCAGGGCAAGGCCAAGCCCGGCAAGGCCGAAGAGCTGACACGCAGAATCAAGGAGGGCGCGATTCCCGTCATCAGCGGCGTCGAGGGCTTCATGGGCTACTATGTGGTCTATGCGCCCGACGATACGGTGATCGCGATCAGCCTGTTCAACAACTATGCGGCCGCCGAGGAATCCAACAAGCGCGCGCTGGCGTGGATCGAACACGACCTGGCGCCGCTGTTGACCGGACCGGCCACCGCGATGGCCGGACCGGTGATCGTGCACACGCTGGCTTGAGGCTTGATGCGGCGAGCGCTGAGATCTCTCAATCAGAGCCGGGCTGCATTCTCACCCTCCCCTGGAGGGGCAGGGTCGGCTCACATGGAGCGTAGCGAGATGTGAGACGGGGTGGGGTGATCTCTCCACTCAGGCACTGTTGGGCGTGGAGAGACCGTCACCCCACCCCGCCGCTCATTACATGAGCATCGACCCTCCCCCTCCAGGGGAGGGTAAGAGGCCCAGCTCTCACTTCTGCTTCCCGTCCTTGTCGAACGAGGAGACATAGGCCCAGAGGTCGCCGGCTTCTTTCTCGTTCTTGATGCCGGCGAAGATCATCTTGGTGCCGGGAATCTTCGCCTTTGGATCCTTGATGTATTCGAGGAACACATCCTTGCCCCAGGTGATGCCGGAATTCTTGTTGGCTTCCGAATAGGCATAACCTTCGATGGTGCCGGACTTGCGGCCATCGAGCCCGTTCAGTACCGGGCCGACCTTGTTCTTGGCGCCCTCGCCGATCGCATGGCAGGCTAGGCATTTATTGAACGAGGTCTTGCCCGCGGCTGCGTCCTGCGCCAGCGCGCCCGATGACGCGGCCAATGAGGTAACGACGACCAGCGCGCTCAAAGTCGATATTTTCATGTGGTGCTCTTCGTTTCTTCCCAGAGAGGCGGATTTCTTGTGGCAGGCCCGCTTGGATTGGACAAGCCACGAAACTTTGACAGGTTTCACCATTGCCGACTTGTCCCAGAGAGAACTGATCGTTTGAGGCGTGGCAATCCGACCTTCGGATAGCCTACCCAAACCTTGGCAGACGTGCTTGATTTACCACCACAAATCGTTATTCGCCGGGCCTGGAGGATTCGCATGGCCATCATGATGCCGGCTTCCGATCAGGCGGTTCTGGAACGCCGGGATGCCATCGTTGCCGCTCTTCGCACGATCGTGCCGGGTGAGGGCGTGATCGACAGTGCGGCCGAGATGCTGGCCTATGAGTCCGATGGTCTCACCGCCTACCGGCAGCCGCCGATGGTCGTGGTGCTGCCCGATACCACGGAGCAGGTATCCAGGATTCTCAAATACTGCTTCGAACAGGGCATCAAGGTGGTGCCGCGCGGCTCCGGCACGTCACTGTCAGGCGGCGCTCTGCCGCTCGTGGACGGCGTGCTGCTGGGCTTGGGCAAGTTCAAACGCATCCGCGAGATTGATTTCGATAACCGCGTGGTGGTCACCGAACCCGGCGTCACCAACCTCGCCATCAGCCAGGCGGTGGCGCATGCCGGTTTCTATTACGCGCCCGATCCCTCCTCGCAGATCGCCTGCTCGATCGGCGGCAATGTCGCGGAGAATTCCGGCGGCGTGCATTGCCTGAAATACGGTATGACCACCAACAACGTGCTGGGCTGCGAGATCGTGCTGATGTCCGGCGAGATCCTGCGCATCGGTGGCAAGGCCGCCGAAAATTCTGGCTACGATTTGATGGGCATCATCACCGGCTCGGAGGGCCTGCTCGGCGTCATCACCGAGATCACGGTGCGAATCCTGCAGAAGCCGGAGACGGCCCGCGCCCTGATGGTCGGCTTCGCCGAGGTCGAGGCCGCCGGCGAATGCGTGGCACGGATCATTGGCGCCGGCATCATCCCCGGCGGCATGGAAATGATGGACAAGCCGGCGATCCACGCCGCCGAGGCTTTTGTTCACGCCGGCTATCCGCTCGATGTCGAGGCGCTTCTGATCATCGAGCTCGATGGTCCGAGCGTCGAGGTCGACGAATTGATCAAGCGGGTCGAGGCAATCGCGCAAGGTTGCGGCTCGACGAGCTGCCAGATTTCGACGTCGGAGGCCGAGCGCAATCTGTTCTGGGCCGGCCGCAAGGCGGCGTTTCCGGCGGTGGGGCGGATATCGCCGGACTATCTCTGCATGGACGGCACGATTCCGCGCGGTGCGCTGCCGAAGGCGCTCGCGCGCATCCGCGACCTCTCGGCGAAATACGATCTGCGCGTCGCCAATGTGTTCCACGCCGGCGACGGCAATCTGCACCCGTTGATCCTTTACGACGCCAATCAGCCCGGCGAGATGGAGCGGGCCGAGGCCTTCGGCGCTGATATCCTGCGCTGCTGCGTCGAGCTAGGCGGCGTGCTGACCGGCGAACACGGCGTCGGGATTGAGAAGCGCGACCTGATGGGTGAGATGTTCAACGAGATCGATCTCAACCAGCAGCAGCGGCTCAAATGCGCATTCGACTCACAAGGGCTGCTCAACCCCGGCAAGGTGTTTCCGACCTTGCATCGCTGCGCCGAACTCGGCCGCGTGCATGTGCATGGCGGCAAGCTGGCGTTTCCCGATGTTCCGCGCTTCTAACCAAGGTCGGTGAGTTCACATTTCATGATTCAACACGAGTGATTTACTCATCGGCGCAAGCTGACGTTTTCCGACCTTCGCGTTTTAGGCCGTCCGGTGCGCGGGCTCCGCATGCCGGGTTTCGCGCCCTTTGACGTCGGGATAGAATTGCGGCGCCTCCCGGCGATCGAAACGGCCATAGTCGCGCACCACGCGCACTTTGCGATGCCGCAGTTTTTCGACGCCGTCGAACGGCTTCGGTTGCCAGGTGTCCGCGGCCTTTATGTCCTTCCAGCCGACCAGTAGCGCCATCTTGCCTGGACTGTAGATGCTGGCCCACACATCGTATTCCGCAACCGCGTTGCCCTTCACGTCAAGGCCGAGATGCGCCGGCAACAGATCGATCTGGTTGGCAAAGGCCGCGCCTTTGATCGGCGTGATCTCAGTGAAGGTCATGACCTTGGCGTCCCCCACTTCGGTCTCGTCAAAACGCCGCTCCCGCACCGGGGCCTGCTTCGGCGGGTCGGTATCGGCGGTGACGTCGCCGACGCGCAAGTGATAGTCGGCAAAGATCTCGAACCGGCCCTTTTTCTGCACCGCGTGGTGCTCGCCCTCGGTCCGCCAGCGGACCACAGACTTTTCGTCGCGCCACGTCGAATGCGACAGCACCCAGCCGGGCCTGCGTTTGCTTTCGAACCGTTCGTTGTCGATGAAGCCCTCGATCGACTCCAGGATCGGCTTTAGGTGCTTGGCGAGTTCGAGGTAGTCCTCCTTGCGGCCGTCGTTCGGACGAACTTCGAAGATCACAGAGAACATGGTTGTTTCCTTTCCAGTCAGGTAGGCAACGCCGCGACATCGTCGCCGTGCAGGAAGCCGATGCTTTCGCGCCAGAGCGCCGAACGCATCGCTTCGAGGTGCATCAGATGGGTGCCGCGGCTGATCTTGATGTCGCGTTTGACTGGCGCCTGGGTGAAGGCGTCGAACAGCCAGCGCGGGTCGTCGTCGGGTATCAGCCCGTCCCATTCGCCGCGGATGATCGCGACCGGTGCGCGGACCGCCGCCGGATCGTAGGCAAGCGATCCATGCCAGGCCTCGAGGATTTCGCTGAACGGGCCGAGCGGCGTCTTGACGCCGAAGGGATCGCGCGAACGGCTGTCCGGATCGCTGTCGAGATAGAGTTTGCTCCATTCCTCGAAGTGCACACGCGAAAGCACGGGCTGCTCGTGGGCGGGAACATCCTCGATGAAGCGATTCCACTGGTCCTCCGAGGTCACGATGCGCCAGGCCGGAAATGCCGGCGGCGTCTCATAGCGCCGCGGCGCGCGGCGCGCGATCGGCGCGAACAGCACCAGCCGGTCGATCAGGGCCGGATGGGCGGCGGCAAAGATGCTGGCGGGCATCGATCCCCAGGAATGCGAGATGATTGACACTTTCTCGATGTTCTGATGGGCCAGGATGAACCGCACGGCGACCTCGATTTGCTTCGCGGCGTCTTGCGCGACGCAAAGCGGGGGATTGTCCCGTGCCGGATGCTCCATCTCGGGATAACGGTCGGAGTGGCCGAAGCCGTAAAAATCCAGACCCCAGACGTCATATCCGGCCTCACCCAGCGCATCGCGCCAGGATTTGCCGTCGAAGCGATGCGCGATCGAGAGGGCGGATGGAAATGTCGCGCCGTGGACATAGAGCACCGCGCGCCGCGGCTGAAAAACGCGGTTCACGGCCAGCAGGAAACGAAGGAACAGCGACAAACCCTGGCGGGGTCCCGGAAGGCGAAAATGCTGCTCGCTCGGATCGAGCCGGATGGCAGTTGAGAAATCTCTCATGGCTTGGCTCTGACTAGATATTTCCTGTGCTTGCACGGTGGTTTTCGAGCCTGGAGCATCTGCCGTTATGCGACGATCCACTCATACGCGCGGCAGCGGTTTCTACAGACCGGTTCGACGGCAATCTAAGTGGCAGCGCACGACTGCCGGCGTCGACGAGACCAATTGGCTTGATCTGTGTTCGGTTCGGCGAGATTGGCCCGGAAGAGTTCCGCGGGAGAACTGTCTTGAAACACCTGCTCCCGCGGAAGTTCTAGCGCCTTGGCCAGCGTCCTCGTCGCTCAAGCCTCGCGTCACAGCAGCGCGTATTGCGTGCGCTCGCGCCGCGCCAGAAGCGGCAGCGCCTGCTCGGCAATATAGGTCTTGAAGTGCGGGCTCTGCTGATGCTCGGCGAAGGCGGCCTCGTCGCGGAACAGCTCGTAAAACAGGAATTGCGCCGGATTGTCCCTGGCCTGGCTGATCAGGAACAGCTTTACGCCGTATTCGCGCTGTGCTTCGGGGAGGAATTGCTGGAGGATGTCGGCCACCTTGTCGGCCTGTCCTTGTTTCGCTTCCCACTCCGCAACCACCAAGAGGCCGCCGCCGCTCACGGCGTCGCTGATGGTTTCCTTGCTCATCACGTATTGCTTCATGTTGATCGCTCCCTGGTCTTGTTCGGATCGAGATGATGAAATTGCCAATGGCGAGAAATTGCTGATCGCCATTGCCGCCGCGAATGCTCCGATCGCGGATCGCCGGCTGAACGCAGCGTTCGCCGGCGGCGGCTCGCGCTGGCCGACATCTTGACGTTTCATGATGGTTTCCTTTCGGTTCGCCCTAAGCCCCCGGGCAACGCGACCCTGCACCGAGGGTTCGACAAATTCAATTCGGCCGCGGTCGAACTGTCGGTGTCGTGAACGCTTCGATCCGGACCGAAGCATCAATTCGGAACGTCAGGTGAGAAAGGCGCGTTGATGTCCCGATCGAACCAACGAGGTGGCCATGCCGACCATCGCCCCGCTTCTCGCCGAGGTCGCCCAATTGGTTGCGGACCCCGGTCGCGCCAACATGCTCTCGATGTTGATGGACGGGCGCGCACTCTCCGCAAGCGAGCTTGCTATCGTCGCCGGCGTCACCCCGCAGACCACGAGTTCGCACCTTGCCAAGCTGGTCAGGCGCGAGCTCTTGACCGTGGAGAGGCGCGGTCCGCGACGGTTCTACCGGCTGGCGACCCCGCTGGTCGCGCAGATGCTCGAGGTGATGATGACGGTCGCGGTGACCGGGCCGCCTCGTTTCCAGCTGCCGTCGAGGATTGACGCCGAGATGCGGCGGGCGCGAACCTGTTACGACCATCTTGCCGGCGAACTCGGCGTGGCGCTGACCGACGGCATGATCGAGCGCGGATACCTCGCGCTCGACGGCGACGCCGGCACGTTGACCGGGGAAGGATCCCAGTTCCTGTGCGGTCTCGGCGCCGATCTCAATTCACCTGCGCACAGCCGGCGGGCATTCTGCCGGCCGTGCCTCGACTGGAGCGAGCGGCGTCCGCATCTGGCCGGGCGCGTCGGCGCCTCGATCGCCAGGCTGGCATTCGATCGGGACTGGATCCGCAGGCGCCCGCAGGGCCGCTCGGTCGAAATCACTGACAACGGCATCGCAGCATTCAGGGATTTGTTCGGCGCGCGAATTTGATTTCGGCGGCGAATTTGGCTACGCACTAACCGCGTGGATACTCTCAAAGTACGTGACGCCAAGGACGTCGAGGAGGTGGTGCGGGCGGCGATCGCCGGCGAGCAGCCGCTTGAGATCGTCGGCCATGGCACCAAGCGTGGCATCGGCCAGCCGATGGCGACCAATGCCGTGCTCGATGTGTCGGCGCTGAACGCCGTCAGCGCCTATGAGCCGAACGAACTGATCATCACGGTGCAGGCCGGCGCCCCGCTCGCTGACGTGCAGTCGCTGATCGATTCCAAGAACCAGCAATTCGCCTTCGAGCCGATCGATACGTCCGCACTGACAGGCGTATCCGGCAACGGCACCATTGGAGGCATGATCGGCTCAGGTCTCGCCGGTCCGCGCCGCATCAAGGCCGGCGGCGCCCGCGATCACCTGCTGGGCGCGCATGCGGTGTCCGGCTTCGGCGACAGCTTCAAGACCGGCGGACGGGTGGTGAAGAACGTCACCGGCTACGATCTCTGCAAGCTCCTGACGGGGTCGTGGGGCACGCTGGCGGTCATGACCGAAGTCACGCTGAAGGTGATGCCGAAGCCTGAGAGCGAGCGCACGCTGGTGCTCGCAGGCCTCGACGACGTGGCCGCGAACCGGGCGATGACCGCAGCACTCGGCTCGCCGTTTGACGTCTCGGGCGCGGCGCACCTGCCGAATTCGGCGTTCCGCCCTGCGACCGGCGCGCTTGCGGATTTTGCCTCTCAGGGGCGGGCGGTCACGCTATTGCGGCTCGAAGGCATCGCAGCTTCGGTCGCGGATCGCGCCGCTTCGCTGGGCAAAGCGCTTGCGCCGTTCGGGTCGGTGGAAATGCTTGAGGACGCTGCCTCGGCAACACTCTGGAGCGCGATCCGTGACGCCGAACCTTTCGCCGCAAGCGGCGCGCTCGGCGCCTGGCCGGTGTGGCGGATCGTGTGTCCGCCGGCATCCGGCGGCGCGCTCGGGCAGGCGCTGGCGCGCGAGACCGGGGGTGACGTGATCTATGATTGGGGCGGCGGCCTGATCTGGGCGGCCTTGCCGCCCAAGCCGGACGCGCTAACCGCGATGGTGCGTCAGCGCGTCGAGGCGGCCGACGGCCACGCCTCGCTGATCCGCGCGTCCGAAGAGACCAGGCAAAATGTCGACGTCTTCCATCCGCAATCCGGCGGCATCGCCGCGCTGAGCGAGCGCGTGCGCCACAGCTTCGATCCGAAGATCATCCTCAACCGCGGCCGGATAGTGAGGGTATCTGTGTCATGAAAACCGAATTCTCACTGGCCCAGCTCGCCGATCCCGATATCGCCGAAGCCGACAAGATCCTGCGCGCCTGCGTGCATTGCGGCTTCTGCACCGCGACCTGTCCGACTTACGTTCTGCTCGGCGACGAGCTCGATAGCCCGCGCGGGCGCATCTACCTGATCAAGGAGATGCTGGAAAAGAACCGCCCGCCGACGGCGGAGGTGGTCAAGCATATCGACCGCTGCCTTTCCTGCCTGGCCTGCATGACGACCTGTCCGTCCGGCGTGCATTACATGCACCTGGTCGATCAGGCGCGGGTCCGGATCGAGCGCGACTATTCGCGGCCGTTGACCGAGCGGGCCTTGCGCGCGGTGCTGGCGCTGGTGCTGCCGCGGCCAGAGCTGTTTCGCGCCAGCATGATCATGGCGCGGCTCGCCCGCCCGTTCGCGGCCCTGCTGCCGACGAAGGCGGCCGCGACCCCCGGCCTGATGCGGCGAATCAAGGCGATGCTGGCGCTCGCGCCGAAACGCCTTCCGCCGCCGGGCCCCTCGGGCGGCAGCGTGTTTCCGGCCCAGGGCGAGAAGCGCGGGCGGGTCGCCCTATTGCAGGGCTGTGCCCAGCAGGTGCTGGCGCCGCGCATCAACCAGGCGGCCATCAATCTCCTGACGCGCCACGGCATCGAGGTCGTCCTGGTCAGGGACGAGCAATGCTGCGGCGCGCTCACCCACCACCTCGGGCAGGACGGCGACGCGCTGGCGCGGGCCCGCGCCAACATCACGCTGTGGAAAAAGGAGGCGGAACAAGGCGGCCTCGATGCCATCCTGATCACGGCGTCGGGCTGCGGCACGGTCATCAAGGACTATGGTTTCATGCTGCGCGAGGATCGCGATTTCGCTGGCCCCGCAGCGCAAATCTCTGCGCTGGCAAAGGATATCACCGAGTATCTCGCCGGCATCGCGCTCACGCCATCGAGCCAGAAAGGCGACGTGACGGTGGCCTATCACTCGGCCTGTTCGCTGCAGCATGGACAGAAAATCACAGCCCTTCCGAAAGAATTGCTTTCCAAGAATGGATTCGTGGTGAAAGATGTACCTGAGAGCCATTTGTGTTGCGGTTCGGCGGGGACCTACAACATTCTCCAGCCTGACATTGCGAGCAGGTTGCGCGATCGAAAGGTCGCCAACATTGCGACAGTCAAACCGGACATGATCGCTGCGGGCAATATTGGGTGCATGGTGCAAATTGCCGGCGGTACGTCAGTTCCTGTGGTGCACACGATTGAGCTTCTCGATTGGGCGACGGGAGGTCCCAGGCCAGGATTGAATTGATCGATCGGCCCTTGGGCATGATCCGGAAGGCCTGCTCCGCAGCTCGACAGCGGATCGGCATCCGGTTTTCCTCGGGGCAGGCGCGCGCTAAGCGTCTCGCCCGGAGATCATGCCCAGACAAGGATGGAGCGGGAGGGCACTTCGAAGAAGTGTCGCCCCGGTCTAGCCTGCGGACTATCGAAGCGCTCGACAGCATGGACAAGCGCAACAGGAGGACCACGATGGCGAAGAAGAGTAAGAAGGCGAAGAAGGCTAAAAAGGCCAAGAAGGCCGTAGCGGCGAAGAAGAAGTCCGCCAAGAAGTCGGCGAAGAAGGCTGCCAAGAAATCAGCGAAGAAGGGCGCCAAGAAATCGGCGAAGAAATCCGCCAAGAAGGCGGCCAAGAAGTCAAAGGCCGCACCGAAAAAGGCTGCAAAGAAGAGCCCGGCCAAGAAAAGGAAGGCGGCTGCCAAGCCTGCCGCTCCCCAGCCGCAGCCGGCGATGACGGAGCCCGAACCGGCGCCTGCGCCGAGCTGGGCTTCTCCGGAGCCGTCCAACCCGTCATGGGGATCGGGCTCCTCCAACGGCGGCGATCAGCACTAGCTCGCTCGCCGAGACCGGACATTTCGAGAGGCCGCAGCGTCCCACCCGCTGCGGCCTTTTCGTTGGGACTGGCCGAAAGGAGTGGCGAAGCGACCAGAGCGGTATTTTCACGGGGAGGTTGATTCGTAAGAGCCGCTCTCCGGTGTGTCACCGGTGCCGCGTTTTTCCGGTTCCGTACGTCGCCGGCCAATCAGGAAACCCGTAAAAACGTTGTGAGAATGCAACACCTGTCGAGAACATTTCTGGAAATGGCCTAAACGCCTAAAAAGGCGGCACGTGCTTGACTTTTTTGCTTCACGACCATGACGCTGCGGCCCACTCTGTGACCGCGTTAAGACATTTGGCCGCAGTCGGTTATCGCTTTGCCCGGGGGGCGCCGGAGCTGGACTGTCAAGAAGGGTGATGGGGATCGATATGAAGAAAGTGGCTTTGTTAGCAACGGCGCTGGCAATGGTGTCCGGTTCGGCTCTCGCCGCGGATCTGCGGGTGAAGGCCGTCAAGGCGCCGCCGCCGGTCGCGTTCGATCCCTGGGATATCGCCTTCGGCGCCGGGATCACCAACGACTACATCTTCCGCGGCATCACCCAGTCCAATCACAAGCCCTCGGTCAACGCCTATTTCGAGCCGCGCTACAACGTCACCAAGGACCTCCAGCTCTATGTTGGCTTGGGTGCCGCGAGCATCTCGTTCCCGAACCGCGCGGCCGCTGAAGTCGACGCTTACGGCGGTGTCCGCGCGACGTTTGGTGCTTTCGCTGTCGACGTCGGTGCCTGGGGCTACCTCTATCCGGGTGGCACCTGCCACTACGGTGCGGCAACTGACACTGCCGGCGTCCCGCTCAGCCTCGAATGCCAGACGAATGCTCTGCTCAACGGCAACGTCATCAAAAAGGACCTCAGCTTCTTCGAGGTCTATGGCAAGGTGAACTACACCTTCAACGACAACTTCTCGCTGGGCGGCAATGTCTATTATACGCCGAGCTTCCTCAACACCGGCGCCGAAGGCACCTACGCTTCGATCGTCGGCAAGGCGATCGCGCCGAGCGCCTGGTTCGGCGCCAGCGGCATCGGCATGTATGTGTCGGGTGAATTCGGCCGTCAGTGGCTCGGTACCTCCGACTCCTTCTACGGCGTGGCTGCGTTCCCGAACGGCATCAACTATGCCGATTACAACACCTGGAACATCGGCATTGGCTTCACCTACAAGGTGTTCACGCTGGACTTCCGTTACTCCGACACCAACCTGTCGCAGGGTGATTGTAACGCCTTCACGAGCGACCATACCGCGACGTTCAACGGTAGCTTCACGCCAATCAATCCGACTGGCGTTGGCTCCAAGTGGTGCGGCGCTGCCGGTATCGTCAAACTGTCGGCTGACCTGACCGCGATGACCAACCTGAAGTAAGATCTTCCTGTCGAAGACGAGGGGGCGGCAGAGCGATCTGCCGCCCCTTTTCTTTTGGGTAGCGCAGATGAAACGGGATTGGCGGCGCGCGGCGTATCGGGCGATCTCCCGCAACGATCACCGCAACGTTCTGGCCGGCGCGGTCGCGGGCCTCGGCGGCGCGATTGCCATCGGCGTCATGGAGTGGTTTTCGTTCGCCGCGCATTATCCGCTCGCGGTGATTCCGTTCGCCACCTCGATCGTGCTGGTGATCGGATCGCTTGACGTGGCGCCGGCGCAGCCGCGCGCCCTGATCGGCGGTCACGTGGTGTCGGCCCTGGTCGGCCTGATCGTGCTGAAGCTGACGGGACCGCAGGCCTGGGCAGCGGCCGCCGCCGTCGGCCTTTCGATTCTGGCGATGTACGTCACCGGGACCTTTCACCCGCCGGCAGGCATCAACCCGCTGCTGGTGGTCTCAGGCAATCTGCCCTGGACGTTCCTGCTCGCGCGGTGGTGGCCGGCGCGCTGCTGTTGACCGCGTTCTCCTACATCTGGCACCGCTGGGTGCGCCGCCAGCCATGGCCGCGGCGCTGGCTGTAGGGAAGGGACGATGCCGCACTACGGCTACGACGCCGCGGCGCTCTTGCTGTCCTGCAGCGCGAATCCGTCTCCCGCTCGGGCAAGCACGACATTGCGATCATGGAAGACGTCGAGCGTCGAACGATGGCCGATCGAGACGATGGTGGTCGCCGGCAATTTGGCCTCGAGCAGGCGATACAGCGCCGCCTCCGAAGGTTCGTCGAGCGACGCCGTCGCCTCGTCGAGGAACAGGTATTGCGGCACATGCAACAGCGCCCGTGCCAATCCAAGCCGCTGCTGCTCACCGAGCGACAGCGTCCGATTCCAGTGCCCGTGTTCATCGAGTTGCGACGCGAGCTTCGGCAGCCCGACCAATTCGAGTGTCTGGCTGATCTGCGCAGGCGTGAACGCGCCTTCCTTGGCCGGATATTCAACCGCCGCCCGTAGCGTCCCGGTCGGGAAATACGGCCGCTGCGGCAGCATCATCAATGTCGCCCCGGCAGGCACGGCGATCGAGCCAGAGCCGAACGGCCAGATGCCGGCGATGGCGCGGAACAGCGTGGATTTGCCGGAGCCGGACGGGCCGGTAACCAGCGTGCGCTCGCCTCTGCGCAAGCTGAATCCATCTGTGTTCAACAGCGGCGTTCCGTTCGGCAGACGCAGTGCCAATCCCTTGAGGTCGATGGCGCCTTCGCCCGCCTTGACCACGTGAATTCGCTCGCTGCGGGTTGCCAGTTCGCCCGCCGCCACGATCCCCGCCTCAAACCCGTCGAGGCGGTTGACCACGGCCTGCCATTCGGCAAGCTGACGATAGATGGAGATGAAGAACGACAGCGCGCCCTGCACGTTCGAAAACGCCGATGCGGTTTGCATCATGCCGCCGAGCTGAATCTTCTCGGCGAAATAGGCCGGTGCCACCAGTACATAGGGAAAGACCACGGAAGCCTGATTGTAGCTCGCCGTGAACGCCGTTATCTTCTTGGTCCGGCTCATGATGGCGAGCCAGTTCTCCACCACGCGTCCGAAGCGAACGAGCAGGCGCTCACGCTCGGCCTGCTCGCCGCGCAGCAGCGCGATCTGCTCGGAATTTTCGCGCACGCGCACCAGGTTGAAGCGAAAATCTGCTTCATATTGCTGCTGCCGGAAATCGAGGCCCACCAGCGGCCAGCCGATCAGGTGGGTCAGGATGGTGCCGAGCACCGAGTAGATCAATGCGCCCCAGACAAGGTAGCCGGGAATTGCATATTCCTGGCCGAACAGGTGCAGCGGTGCGGCGTTCGAAAGTGCCCAGAGTATGGCGACAAAGGATACCAGCGTAACAATCGAGTTCAGCAATCCCAGGCCAATGTTGAGCGTGCGATCGACGAACAGCTTGACGTCGTCGGTCATGCGCTGGTCGGGGTTGTCGGCCGCGTCCCCCTGAAGCTGCATCCGGTAGTGGTTGGCTTGACGTAGCCAGTCACCGAGATATTGCGCGGTCATCCAGCGCCGCCAGCGGATTTGCAGCCATTGATTGAGATAGAGCTGATAGACCGCCAGCACGACAAAGATGGTGACCACGACGCAGAAATAGATGATCTCGCTGACGAAGGAGTCCCAGTTGCGATCCTGCAGCGCGTTGTAGAAGCGGGCGTTCCACTGAGTGATCAGGACGTTGATGGCGACGATGGCAAGCTCGATGGCGATCACCGCGGCCAGCAAGCCGCGGCCGGCCCATTTGTCCTCGGAACGGAAATAGGGGGCGGAGATGCGCCACACCGTGGCGAGTGTCGAGCGGAGGTTTTTCACAGGATTGCCGTCTCCGGGATGGGGCTTAAGGCCCTGAAGGAATGGAGGAATCAGGCTCTACTACTAGGTTATGGATTTCGCCTGCCTGCGGCGGCTTGTCGCACCCTCGGCTAGACCCTAGCATGGCTGTGAGGGCGAGGGGCAGCGGCCATCGAACCTTCGCGAGGTTGTGAGCGTTGGCGGTGCCAGGGCTGCCCAACCCCGCTTTTCCAAGTTGTTCCCGCCAATCGCTCAACCCATGCCCGGCCACCCACGCTGGCGGGCCAACAACAATGTCGGGAGAACCGCAATGTGGGATCAAATCTATAATCCGCTTGGCAACACGGCATTGTCGACGATCGCCGCCGCCGTGCCTGTCGTCACGCTGTTGGTGCTGATTGCCAGTGGCAAGGTCAAGGCGCATCTCGCGGCCATCATTGCGCTGATCGCAGCCAACATCATCACGATAGGCATCTTCACCATGCCCGCCGGCATGTCGATCCGCGCCTCGTTGCTTGGCGTCGTGGTCGGCTTCTTCCCGATCGGCTGGATCGTTCTCAACGTCATCTTTCTGTATCGCATCACGGTCGAGACCGGGCGGTTCGAACTGCTGCAGCGGGCGATCGGCGGCGTCACCACCGACCGCAGGCTGCAGCTCCTGTTGATCGCGTTCGCGTTCGGCGCCTTCTTCGAAGGCGCCTCCGGCTTCGGCACGCCGGTCGCGATCACCGGCGCCGTCCTGATCGGGCTCGGCTTCTCGCCGCTGGCGGCCTCCGGCCTCTCGCTGATCGCCAACACCGCGCCGGTCGCCTACGGCGCACTGGGTACGCCGATCCAGGGGCTGGCGTCGGTGACCGGCCTCGATCCCTACGTGCTCGGCGCCATGGTCGGCCGGCAGTTGCCGTTCTTCTCGCTGATCGTCCCGTTCTGGCTGATCTGGGCGTTTGCAGGCTGGCGCGGCATGGTGGCGATCTGGCCGGCCATTCTCGTCACCGGCGTCTCCTTCGCAGTCCCGCAGTTCGTGATCTCGAACTTCATCAATCCCTGGATCGTCGATATCGGCGCCTCGCTGATCTCGATGGGCTGCCTGATCCTGTTCCTCAAAGTGTGGCAACCGCGCGAACTCTGGACGTCGCCCGCATTGCGCGGCCACGATGAATCGGCAGCGACCATGGCGCCGGCCAAGCCGCTGAATACGGCCAAGCTCAGCCAGGCGCAGCTCTGGAGCGCGCTGCTGCCGTGGATCATCGTCTGCGTCGTCATGCTGATCTGGGGCAGCGGCATGTTCAAGAACTGGGCGAATTCGATCTTCGTCTGGAAGTATCAGGTGCCCGAGCTGCACAACATGATCAACAAGGTGCCGCCGGTCGCCGCCAAGCCGACGCCGGAGGCCGCATTGTTCGACTTCACCTATCTGTCGTTCACCGGCACCGGCATGCTGATCGCCGCAATCATTTCAGGCTTCCTGATGGGCTTCTCGCCGGCGAAGATGATCGCCGAATACGGCCGCACCATCAGGCTGTGCGCGATCTCGCTGATCACGATCTCGGCGATGCTGGCCATCGGCACGCTGACGCGGCTCTCCGGCGTCGACGCCACGCTAGGCCTCGCCTTTGCCGCGACCGGCGTGCTCTATCCGTTCTTCGGCACGCTGCTCGGCTGGCTCGGCGTGGCGCTGACGGGATCTGATACCGCGTCCAACGTGCTGTTCGGCAATCTGCAGAAGATCACCTCCGAACAGCTCGGCCTGTCGCCGGTGCTGATGGCCGCCGCCAACTCGTCCGGCGGCGTCATGGGCAAGATGATCGACGCGCAATCGATTGTCGTCGCCTCGACCGCGACCAACTGGTACGGCCACGAAGGCTCGATCCTTCGCTACGTCTTCCTGCATTCGATCGTGCTGGCCTGCCTCGTCGGCGTGCTGGTAACGCTGCAGGCCTACGTCTATCCGTTCACGATGATGGTGCTGAAATAGGCGCTATCGACTCTCTCGCCAAAAATCCCCGCTGGCCGTCGCCCGCGGGGATTTTTTGTCGCGCGGCGCTGTCTTCGGACGGTCTAGCCAACGGCTCACTTGTCCAATAGAACGGCGCGCGGCGGTAGGGTCTGGAATTTTTTCGAGAGGTGGCATGATTTCATTCGCACGCACGGCCCGGGCAGGCGCCGCTTCGCTCTTGCTGATCGCGACGGTCCTGGCCTTCAGCCCGGCGCGCGCCGATGACGGCTTTCCGTTCGGGACGGAAATGCAGCTCGATGTCGGCCGCCAGCCCGGATCCAAGCGGATTCCCAATCTCGAGATCGGCGACAAGGGCGAGGTGGTCCTGGAACTCTGGTGCAAGGGCGGTAAGGGCCAGTTTTCGGTCGCTGGCAATACCGTGATCTTCGTTCCCGGCGCGATGGAGAACCGCACTTGTCCGCCGGATCACGCGCAGCAGGATGATGAGCTGATTGCAGCGCTCGCCGAGGCCGGCACCTGGAAGCGGCAGGGCGATTTCGTATCGTTCATCGGCGCAAAGACGCTGCGCTTCCGCATCAACACGAACTAAATCGGAACTTCGGTCAGGGCGTCGCGATCAGGCCGCTGGCGGTGGCAACAACCCAGCGTCCGCCCCAGCGCACGATCGATTCGACGCGTCCGATTCCGGGAATGGTGTCGCCGCGCGCGGCCATCCTGATACCGTCGGGGCCTTCGAGAACGGCGGTGCCATCCCGAACATCGACAACCGTCCAGCCGGAAATGGTGGTCGGCTTGGTTTCCGGCGCCGCCACCAAGGGCTGCGGCCGCATCGCAATCGGCGAGGCGCTCGCATTTGCCTGGGAGGCCGGGCCCGCAGACGGACGTGCACCGGCCGACAACACGGCGGACGGCTTGGGAATGCTTCCAACGATGGCGGGCGAGTCTGAGGTGGATGCGGTCTTCCGGGTGCCTTCAACCTTGCCGCTCGACCGTGCTTCAGCCATGCGCGGCGCGGGCGCTTGCGCAACAGTTTCAAGGCCGAGCGTGCCTGCCAACTCGGGCCAACTCAGGCCACCGGCCCATCCGAGCCCAAAGCTTGCCGCCACGGCCGCGGTGACCAGCAACACGTTGCGCGCCCGGTCGCGAAATGACTCCCGCACCACCAATACGTCATCGCGATCGGGCACGAGAAAATCCCACGAACCCGCCGGCTGCTCCGGCCCTCGGCCGTCAACCACATTCCCCGACAAGATGCTTTCAACGGTACTCGGCTCGCGGTCTTGCATGGTGTGACCCAGGTTCAGCTAGCCGATGATGTTCCTTTAAACTGAATCGAGTCTTAACAACCTGGCAATCGAACTGCTGCAGCGAGCCCGGTTGACAGGAAAGATGTTCGTCTGGGTCATTGGCGTCGAACCGTATGACGCGAAGCACCCAAAGCGGACAACCGAGCCTATTAAGTCAGCATCTCTGACTTGTGGTTCGCCCTTCGCTGATGATGTAGTTTTTCTGGTGTGACGCACGCAACATTGTGGCGCGAGGCTTCACTCCAGTCCCCATAACTGACCGCCCATTGCGATTTGCGTCTCTTGCTGCATACAGCTTGGGAGGAACTCGCATGAAAAAGTTGCTGCTAACGGCGACCGGCTTGATTGCGCTCTCCATTCCGGCAATGGCCCAAAATACCGAGGTCCGGGTGATGCCCGATACGCTCACCTGGAAGGATAATCCAGCTTTTCCGAAGGGCGTTCAGATTGCGACCCTGGTCGGTGATCCGACGAAAGCGGGCGAGGTTGTCGTCCTGCGCATCAAGTTTCCACCTAACTTCCAGATGCCTCCGCATACGCATCCCTATTCCGAAGTTGTTACAGTCATAAGCGGTGACGTCGGCAGCAGCCATGGTGAAAAATTCGAAAAGAAGGGTGATCTCCTGAAGCCAGGCTCGCTATGGGTGTACCCCGCAAGACACCCGCACTACGCCTGGACCGGAAACGAGGAAGGGATACTTCAAGTCCAATTTATCGGCCCTGGTGGCATCGATTACATCAATCCGGCTGACGATCCGCGCAAACAGTAGCCGCTTGCATTGCAAGAGCCCGTCTCAAGCGGACACTTGCCTGCACGGTATTCGCAAGGGAGGATGTCATGCAATCTTCTCCAAAATTGGCGAACGCAGCACTTGCCCTGTGCATGGTGGCGTTGTCGTTTGGCCCAAGCGCCTCAGCCGAGCCGAAAGCGGAAGTGGCGGCGGCGACTTCGGGATGGGGGCAGGCTCTCGGCGAAGGCGATCCCGAAAAGGTGCTGCCGCTCTATTCGGACGACGCCGTGCTCTGGGGCACACTGTCGCCGACCGTGCGCTCCGACCGGGCGGCGCTACGAGACTATTTCGTGGGCGCCTTCAAGGTTCTGCCCAGCCTCAAGGTCACCTTCGGCGATCAACTCATCCGCGTGTACGGGAATGCAGCAGTCAATACTGGCTACTACACGTTTTCTTATGTGAAGGATGGCGAGACGAAGACCTTGCCCGCGCGCTACAGCTTCACCTATGTCAAGAACGGCCAGCGTTGGCTGATCGTCGACCACCATTCCTCGGCCATGCCATCAACCTCGAGGTAGCTGGCTAAATCATCGTTACTTCCACACCGACTTGTCGGCGTCCCAGCGCTGGCCCTTGAACTCCTTGGCCAGCGCTTCGAGCGAGCCGTTGTCGTCCTTCGGCTCGCCGCCTTCCTCGTCGCCGGTGGATTCTTCCGACACATGCAGTTTTGGGTCGGCGCCTTCATCTGCGGTCGTGATCACCGGGCTCGAGATCCACAGCATCAGCCGATCGGTGGCGCCCGGCTTATCCGGCGAGATCAGCGCGGTGATCTCGACAGTTTCGGTCAGCGCGAGCGCGGGATAGATCGGGCTCGGCCGCTTGAAGCTCAGCGTCAGTTTTCCGGTGTTGGCGTCCCACTCGGTGCCTGCGGGCTTGGCGGCGAGCGTTTTCGCGAGCACGCCTGAAATGGCGGACGCGATCTTGTCCCTGTTGATCTTGTCGCCGTCGCGCCACTCGGCTGCGGCAAAGCGGATGGTGCGGTCCATTTCGATGCTGCCACTGGTCCATCCCGCGGCGACCACGCCGGGCATCGACTTCGCCTTCGCAATCAGCGCTGCGGCGCGCTCCGGATCGACCGTCAGATTGATGGTCTGCTCGCCGGCGCGCAGCGCATCGCAGGAGATCGAAAGGCTGGAGAGCCCGACTTCGACGGCCTCGCCCTTCAGGCTTTTCAGAAAATCCAGCGCGGCGTCGAGCTTGACCCGCACGCCGATCGCTTCCGGCGAGACGTCGGTAAAATCCTTCGGCGCCGGCGTGATGCCGTCGTCGCTGGTCTGGTTGTCCAGAAATTCCTTCTCGCTGAGATCGGAATTGTCGGTCGAGGTCACTTCGGTCACGGTCTGGCCGATGCTGATCTGGCCGCGGAACTCGAAGGTGTCGCCGACAGGCTTGCGCACCAGCTTGACGGTAACCGGCAGCTTGTCACCGAGGCTCTGCGTGGAGCCGGTCAGGTTCTGGCCGCTGACGGCGAGGTTGGCGACGAAGCGGTCCTTGCGGTCCGCACCCTTCGCGGCGGGGTAGCAGACGTCGAGGGTAGCGGCGGTAACGTTCTTGCCCTGACGGGTTTCCTTCAGAATGACATCGGCATTGCCGTCCATCAGCCCGTCGATCGCGGTGAAATAGCGCGTCTCGGTCGCGCCCGGCGCGGTCTTGGGCTGCAGTTTCATCTGGGCGAAGGCGAGGTCCGAAGCGGCCGTGACAACCGCCAGGAGCAACAGAGCGGCGCAGAGAAAAAATCGCATGCGAACGGCCTCGTTATGGCGGGGGTGAATGCGTTCACTTTCCCAGAACTAGCCCGGATTCGCGACTTAATTTTTGCCCCGCATTTCCCGTCTAACCGCCGGATCTGGCGGCGGCCGTTTTTTCGCCGAAATAGAAGCCGGTCACGGCGCCCACCAGGCCGACGAGAGGTGTGAGAACCAACTCGATCACGACCCGAATGGCCTTCAGCTCGTTAGTTTCCGGCGTGCAACTATTCGCGACGTGGCAGCCATAAATTGTGATTAGGCCAGTCACGACGACCGCCGCGACCACACCGACTAATGTCCACACCAGCCAAAGCGCAATAGTGCCGCGAATGTTCTCGCGGTCGGGCGTCGGATCGTACGGCTTCTCGATGATTTGACCTGCGGTGGCAGGTACACTTGCTGTACGTCCTGTAGTTGTTGCCCCAAGCGTATTCAGATCCTGCACGTCAGACATCGGTGCCCCCAAAGACCGGTGCTACGGGATTGTTATATGCGGGAGACCTTCTTGAAGGTCTTGTTGCTTTCTTCGATCAGGATCGATGCGCCGGCGGCTTCCTTGTCGGAAAGATATTTTTCGCGGACGATCGCATCTTGCAAGACGGTGTTGGCCGATACACCACGCTGCTTCGCCAGATCGACCAGTGCATCAAACAGCTCTTTGGGAAGGTCCGCAGTGATCTTAACGGGCTCGTTTGGGTCAGCCATTCGAAAATCTCCGGTTACCGGCAAATATAAGCCGCGTCCGAGGTGGCGTGAAGTAGGTCGGAAAAATATTGGACTGAACGAAAAAGCCCGCCACCTTGCAGGCGGCGGGCTGGTTTTGCAGCGGAAGTAGTCGGACTGAAGGCTCTCAGAAGCCCATGCCGCCCATTCCCCCCATGCCGCCGCCACCGCCGGGCATCGCCGGGGCGGGCTCCTTCGGCAGTTCGGCGACCATGGCTTCGGTGGTCACCAAAAGGCCGGCTACCGACGAAGCGTCCTGCAGCGCGGTGCGCACCACCTTGGCCGGATCGATGATGCCCTTGTCGACCATGTCGACATATTCCTCGGTCTGGGCGTCGAAGCCGAAAGTCTCCGACTTGTTCTCCAGGATCTTGCCGACCACGATCGAGCCTTCGACGCCGGCGTTTTCCGAGATCTGGCGAACCGGGGCTTCCAGCGCCTTCAGCACGATATTGATACCGGCCTGAACGTCGGAATTGTCGTTGTTGATGCGGCCGACCGCCTTCTTGGCGCGGAGCAGCGCCACGCCGCCGCCCGGCACGACGCCTTCCTGGACGGCCGCCCGAGTCGCGTTGAGGGCGTCCTCGACGCGGTCCTTCTTTTCCTTGACCTCGACTTCGGTCGCGCCGCCGACCTTGATCACCGCGACGCCGCCGGCGAGTTTTGCAAGACGCTCCTGCAGCTTCTCGCGGTCGTAGTCCGAGGTGGTCTCCTCGATCTGCGCCTTGATCTGGGTGACGCGGGCCTCGATGTCCTTCTTCTTGCCGGCGCCCTTGACGATCGTGGTGTTCTCCTTGTCGATCACCACCTTGCCGGCGCGGCCGAGCATGTTGATGGTGACGCTTTCGAGCTTCATGCCGAGTTCATCGGAGATGAGCTGACCGCCGGTCAGGATCGCGATGTCTTCCAGCATCGCCTTGCGGCGATCGCCAAAACCCGGCGCCTTGACGGCGGCGACCTTCAGTCCACCGCGCAGGCGGTTGACCACCAGCGTCGCCAGCGCCTCACCCTCGACGTCCTCGGCGATGATCAGGAGCGGACGGCCGGACTGCACCACGGCCTCCAGCACCGGCAGCATCGACTGCAGGCCGGACAGCTTCTTCTCGTGCAAGAGCACGTAGACGTCTTCCAGCTCGGCGGTCATCTTCTCGGCGTTGGTGATGAAGTAGGGCGACAGGTAGCCGCGGTCGAACTTCATGCCCTCGACGATGTCGACCTCGGTCTCGAGCGACTTGTTTTCCTCGACCGTGATCACGCCTTCATTGCCGACCTTCTGCATCGCCTGCGCGATCATCTTGCCGATCGCGGTGTCGCCATTGGCCGAGATGGTGCCGATCTGGGCGACCTCGGAGGAGGCGGCGACCGGCTTGGCGCGCTTCTCGAGGTCCTTGACCACCGCGTGAACCGCGATGTCGATGCCGCGCTTCAGGTCCATCGGGTTCATGCCGGCGGCAACCGCCTTGCCGCCCTCGCGCACGATCGCCTGCGCCAGCACGGTGGCGGTGGTGGTGCCGTCGCCGGCGGTGTCGTTGGTCTTGGAGGCGACTTCGCGCAGCATCTGCGCGCCCATGTTCTCGAACTTGTCCTCGAGCTCGATTTCCTTGGCGACGGTGACACCGTCCTTGGTGATGCGCGGAGCGCCGAAGCTCTTCTCGATCACGACGTTGCGGCCCTTCGGACCGAGCGTCACCTTCACCGCGTTGGCGAGAACGTCGACGCCGCGCAGCATGCGGTCGCGGGCGTCGCCGGAAAATTTAACGTCTTTGGCAGCCATTTGAGTTGCTCCTGGAAAATGGACCTCATCCTGAGGAGCGGGCCTCGCCCGCGTCTCGAAGGATGATTTGTGAAAGCCGGGCCCTTCGAGACGGCAGCTTCGCTGCCTCCTCAGGGTGAGGCAGGGTGCCTTACGTCAGCACGCCCATGATGTCGGACTCCTTCATGATCAGGAGTTCCTCGCCATCGAGCTTGACCTCGGTGCCCGACCATTTGCCGAACAGCACGCGGTCGCCGACCTTGACGTCGATCGGAATCAGCTTGCCGGCCTCGTCGCGGCCGCCCGGGCCCACGGCGGTGACTTCGCCCTGCGACGGCTTTTCCTTGGCGCTGTCGGGAATGATGATGCCGCCCTTGGTCTTCTCTTCGGCATCCGATGCGCTTGACCACGACGCGGTCGTGCAGTGGACGGAATTTGGTTTTAGCCATGACGTCTCCTCTTGAAGTTCCTCTGGGAGGCTTAGGTTTCGGGTCTGTACCACTCGAAAATGGCTGGGAATGCCGGTATTCGACGCCGCCCCGGGGCGGGGCAGCACAACCCTTAGCAATCATTGTATTTGAGTGCTAAACGTGGGGCCGGGGAATATGTCTTGGCGCTGATCCTGTCAAGCAAACAAGGAGATTAAAGCCTTGGTGAGGCCAATATAGGATGGTGCTTCGGAAACCAAATCGGTGCAGCGGCGTCATTTCAACCGACGTCATTGCTCCGGGAGGCTTTTTGCGGTTGGCTGCTTATCGGCTGCTTGACGGGAGCGGCCAAGTGATTGCTCGGGGGAATGCGATGATCAGCTCACGTAATGCGCGTACGGTTGCCAATCTGGCGATCGCGTCGGCGCTTTCGATCTTGCTGGCGGCGTGCAGCAGCATGAGCCTGCCGTCGCTGTCATCCAGTCCGCCGCCCGAGCCTGAAGTCGCGCCGGAAATGCCGGCAACCGTCCGCGCCGACGAGATCGTCGGCCGCTGGGGCCTTGCCTCGTTCCAGAATCCCAATGACCGCGCCCGCACCGAGGCCGCGGCGCGCGGGCAGTGCAAGCAGCCCTACGTGATCGGCGCCGGCGCCAATGGCGGCGTGGTCATGCATCTGGCCGATCAGGCGACGCCGCAGGAACTGCGCCTTAAGGGCAGTCCGAGCGGCAAGAACTATATCGGCCCGCCCGGTCCGGCCGGCGGCGACCAGGACCGCGAGATCGTCTCGTTCGACGGCCGTGTCATGGTCACCCGCTTCATCGAAAAGGATGCCGCGGTCCGTTACGGCAACATGGTCTATGTCCGCTGCGCGCCGCGGGCGTGATTGGACGTCCCTCCGACGGTGGAGGACGGACAACCTGGCAACAAAAAAACGCCGGCATCGCTGCCGGCGTTTTGTTTAGCGCGCGTTAACCAGCCCGATCAATCGAACAATGCGTCGATGTCATTCTGCGAGGCGTGACCGTCGTCGCCGTCCATCTTCGGGCCGTTGAGCAGCTTGGCATCGCCTTCGCGGGTATCGACGATCGGGGGGGCGTGCGCCTTGATGGCATCGACGCCACCCCAGATTTCCATCATCTCGACGATATGCTGTTCGATGAACCTCATCGTGTTCATCACCTTGCTGATGCGCTGGCCTGTCAAGTCCTGGAAATTGCAGGCCTCGAAGATTGAGACGACGCGTTCCTGGATCTCCTCGCTGAGCAGCTTCTGCTGGTCCGGAGAAATGTTCTTGGAAAGCGCGGTCGCCGCCTGGTCGATCGCTTCGGTGGCTTCCAGAATCTGCTGGGTGGCCTGTTCGGTGCCGCCGACGACGGCGCCGAGTTCGCCATTGACCTTGGCCATTTCCTGGCCATCAAAGCTCTTGCCGTGCAGGGTGGCGATTTCGCGCTTGGTGCGGTTGATGGCGTCGTGAATGAGGTCGAGCTCGACCTTCAGCTTCTCGCACTGCTCGATCTGCGCGCGATAGGTTTCCAGAAGCGCGTGGGACTCGGCGACTTCGCGGATAATGTCCGCGCTCTCGGTCGAAGCGGCGCGGGCGTGGCCGAAGCCGGCCATCTGTGACCGGATCGCGCGCAGCTCGGCCATGATCTCGCGATGCATCGGGCCGATCTCGCCGCCTTCTGTAGGCATGACAATTGGCGCATCGCCCAGAATGGCTTCGATACGAAAACGTTTGCGATTTACCGACATGAGTTTTTCCCACCCCTTCATTGCCCGCGTGTTCTAAACCATGGCGATTTAACGTCAGGTTCACGGCGCAATATCGCGCGTTGGCGCTTTGCCCGCGGCCGCACACCAGCGATTAACCATGAGGGGAGCGCGTTCACGCAAAATAAACGCTACCGGACAAATCCGGACGCGCTTGCCGACGTGGTGAATCGAAACACGGCTTCTGTTTACCAAACCGATTAGGTTTTGATTTGTATTGATCGCGCGCAGCGGCGCTCGTCGCGCTGCGGCGCCGCGAACCCGCAGTGACGAACAGTACAGAGTACGTCGATGTCCGGAAAAATCCTTGTTGCGCTCTTCGCGAGCGTGTCTTGCCTTTGCTTCGCCAGTGAGGCTGCAGCGATCGACGCCTCATCATCAGCTGAACCCACCGTGATCTACGCCCGCCAACCGGCGCCGGTGCGCATGGCCTCTGCCCAACGCTCCAACATGGGCGGCGGCTTCATCGAATTCCTGTTCGGCGATGCCCCGCAGGGCGGGCGCTATCAACAAGCGCCGGCCTATCAGCAGCAGCCGGATTACGGCTATGGCGGGCGGCGCGCGTTGCTGCCGCCGATGGATCCGCAGCAGTCGATGCGGCGCGAGGAGGAGGAAGCATTCGACCCTGCGCAGCACCGGCTCGATCCGAAATATGAAAAGCAGGTGGTCGAGTATCACGGCAAGGAAAGCCCAGGCACCATCGTGATCGATACCCCGAACAAGTTCCTGTTCCTGGTGCAGGGCGACGGCAAGGCGCTGCGCTACGGCGTTGGCGTCGGCCGTCCCGGCTTCACCTGGTCGGGCGTCAAGACGATCTCGGCGAAGAAGGAATGGCCGGCCTGGACGCCGCCACCGGAAATGCTGGCGCGCCGCCCTGATCTGCCGCGGCACATGGAAGGCGGCCCGCAAAATCCGCTCGGCGCGCGCGCTATGTATCTGGGATCGTCGCTGTATCGCATCCACGGCTCCAACGAGCCATGGACCATCGGCACCAATGTCTCGTCCGGCTGCATCCGCATGCGCAATGAGGACGTGATCGATCTCTACGGCCGCGTCGGCGTCGGCGCGAAAGTAGTAGTGATCTGATACGAGCCGCAAAAACAGTGTCGTCCCTGCGAACGCAGGGACCCATAACCACCGGTGCTTGTTGCCTGGCAGGCTGCGGCTCAAACCGCCGCGATTACGTACATCCGTGGTTATGGGTCCCTGATCGCGCTTCGCTTGTCAGGGACGACAGCGGAGGAAATCAAAACGGCCGCCTATCGGGCGGCCGTTTCGTTTGATCGCCGACGCGCGTCAGGCGTAATCGCCGTCACCGCCGTCACCGCCATCGTCGCCGTCGAAGCCATCGGCACCGTGATCCATGTCATCGTCATCGTGCGAGGCTTGATCGAAGAATCCTTGCCGCGAACCACTGTCATCATTGTTGTCGGCGCGTCGGCTCGACGACCCGATGTCGTTGATTCCGGCCTCGCGCGCGAGATCGCCGCCGGACTGATCGCCCCACGGCCTGCGGTCTTCGACACCGCCGCTGTGGTTTGCCGTGTCGCCGAACGCTTGATGATTGCCGCCGCCGCCCATCATCCCTCGAATGCTGTTGAGCAGCAGCGATCCGCCGACCACGCCGGCTGCGGCTGCTGCCGCCGTGCCGAGGAATGAGCCGCCACCGCCGCCTTGCTGCGGCTGCTGCGCGCCATAGGGCTGGCCGTAAGCCGGCTGGTTATATTGTCCGGGCGGCGGCGTCTGCTGCAGCACCTGGCCGCTGTTCCACGTCGGGCGGCCGCCCATGTCGGGCGCGCGAACGTTGGGCACCGAGCCGTGCTGCTGATTCTGCCCGAAGATCGCGTCGCGCATCGAATCGAGGAAGCCGCCGGGTTGGTTTTGCTGGCCCGCCGCCGCTTCCAATTCCTGGATGCGCGTGTCGGCGCGCTTCAGTGCCTCGTCCTGCACCAGCGCGGTTTGCACCAGCGCATAGACCGCGTTGGGCGCGTTGCGCAGGCCCTCCATGATTGCGGACATGGCCTCCGGATCGCGCTTGGCGCTCTCCAGCTTGGCGAGCCGGTCGAAAAGATCGTCAATCAGTTGGCGTTCTTGCGGTGTCATGGCCCTCTCCCTCGCGTCGAATCGCGATCGACGCGCCCGAGGATGTAAGGAGGGTTTTGTGTCGCAAGTAGTGGGCGGCCGAATTAATTTTTGGTATGCGACAAAACGCCAGGCGGCTTTCGCTGATATCTGTCAACTCAATGTGACTTTATTCGCCGCCAGCAATGTCGGGAATCGATCGCTTGCCAGAAATGCGTGTTCCGCCTCGCGCTGGGTGGTCAGGGGATCGAGGCCCTCGAGCGTTTCGTCGACAAAGCCGGGGTGGCACATCACGAGCCCGCCTTCCGGCAGCCCTTCGAGGAACTGTCCCATCAGCACGCTGAAATCGGGCTCTTTGGAAAAATCATAGGCGCCGGCGAAGGCGGGGTTGCACGGGATTTTCGCATGGAGGGCGCGCTTGCGAAATTGCGCGCTGAGAACGTCGAGCAGCAAAGCCTTCGGCGCGCTGAGCAGTTGGCCCAACGGCTTGAGGCGTCCGCCTTGGCGAACCCAGGCGCTGGGGGCCGCCTCCTTGACCGCGTGCAGAAAAGCGTCGCGCACCCCAGGGAAGAGTTGCGCGTGCTGATGGCCGTCGACGAAATCGGGCGCGCGGCCGAACAGGTCCTTGAAGGCTGCAAGCTGGGCTGCGAGTTCGTCTTCGATCATTTCGGAATCGAGCCGCCGCAGCAGGCCCGCGCGCAGCAGTCTCGGAAACGGCAGGAACAAGCCGCCGTCGACCGGCCTGAAGTGCATCGTCAGCGGACGAAACGGCGCAGTCAGCGTCGCATGCAGTCCGATCGCGCATCGCGGGCTCGCCGCCGCAACCTCCTGCAACGCGGCGACTTCGGCGCGTCCGATCGCGGCGCCGACCACCATCACCGAGGTGGCATTGAGACGGCCGCGGCCGATCAAATCGCGGATGGCGCGGTTGACGCCTTCGGCCAGTCCGTAATCGTCGGCGCATAGCCAGATCCGGCGCGGCGGCGCGGCATCATTCATTCGGCGGCGGTCCGTTCGGTGGCGCTGGCCGCCGTCTCGCCATCGGCACGCTTCTCGTTGTGCTCGGCGACGAAGTAGATCGGACGCGCCTTCAGCTCGGAAAGGATCTTGCCGATATATTCGCCGACGATGCCGATCATGATGAGCTGCACGCCGCCGATCGTCATCATGCCGATCATCAGCGAGGGATAGCCGGGGACCTGCTTGCCGGTGGTCCAGACCTCCCAGAGAATGGTGAGGCCGAACAGGAACGCGCTGATGGCGAGCAGCACGCCGAGCAGGCTGGCAAAGCGCAGCGGCGCCACCGAGAACGACGTCAGTCCCTCGATGGACAGGCCAATCAGCCGGCCCGGGCTGAACGTGGTGACACCGTGCGCGCGTGGCGCCGGCTCGTAATCGACGCGGATCTGGCGGAAGCCGATCCAGTTCGACAGGCCCTTGAAGAAGCGGTTGCGTTCGGGAAGCTGCCGCAGCGCGGCCGCCGCGCGTGGCGACAGCAGGCGGAAGTCGCCGGCGTCCTCGGGGATCTTCTGCCGCGCGCCCCAATTGATCAGCGCGTAGAAGCCACGTACGGCCTGGCGGCGCAGGAACGATTCATTGTCGCGATGCGCCTTCGCCGTATAGACGACATCGTAGCCGTCATCGATCCAGTGCGCGACGAGCTTTTCGACCAGGCTCGGCGGATGTTGGCCATCGCCGTCCATGAACAGGATGGCGCCGCGGCGGGCATGGTCGAGCCCCGCCATCAGGGCCGCCTCCTTGCCGAAATTGCGCGACAGCGAGACGACCTGCACGTCGAGCGCATCGGCAGCAAGCGAACGCGCGATCGCAAGCGTGTTGTCGGCGCTGCCGTCGTCGACATAGACCACTTCGCAGACGAGGCCGTAGCGCGCCTTCAGCGTCTTGGCGAGCCCGATCAATCGCTCGTGCAGCAAAGCGAGCCCTGCCGCCTCGTTGTACAGCGGCAGGACAATCGACAAGCCTTTCGCCGCCGCGCTGGCTGCGGTCGTCGTCAGGCGGGAAACGTCAGAGCCGAGCGTCATCAATCAGGTCCCAGATTATCCAACCATATATGTTACCTGCGAGATGCTGTCGCAACGATGAACGAAACGGCAGCCTTATTGCCGCAGGAACGTCTCGAGCCCGGCAAATAACGGGTTTTCGCGGTCGAGCACATAGTCGAGCGAGGCGATCGAGACCGTGTCGGCGCCATGCTCGCGCAGGAAGCTGCCGAGCGCGTAAAGATGCATCGGCGGGCAGTGCAGCGTGAGCATGCCGGACGAGGTCGGCCCGCCGAACGGCGCCACCACGCCAAAGCGGTTATGCGCCTCGTTAAGCAACGCCTCGTTGCAGCCGGCGAAACGGGTGCGCACCTCGCGATATTTGCTGGCCCGGGCGCGAGCGGCGATGTGATCGAGGATGACGCGTGCGGTCTCGCGGGCTTCAGCCGACCAGTCGGCATCGCGGGAGGCCACGAGGTTGGCCTGGCTGCGCAAAATCACGCCGTCGTCGAGCACCTTCAGCCCGTTGGCGGCGAGCGTCGCGCCTGTCGTCGTGATGTCGACGATCATCTCGGCGGTGCCGACGGCAGGCGCGCCCTCGGTGGCGCCGGCGCTTTCGACGATGCGATAGTCGACCACGCCGTGAGCGGCGAAGAAGTTGCGCGTCAGGTTGATGTACTTGGTCGCGACCCGCATCCGCCGGTTATGCTGGGCGCGGAAGCCGGTGGTGACGTCGTCGAGATCGGCCATGGTGCGGACGTCGATCCAGGCCTGCGGCACCGCGACCACGACATTGGCGCTGCCGAAGCCTAGGCTGTCGATCAGCAGCACGCGTTTGTCGGCATCGGGGATGCTTTCGCGCAACAGATCCTCGCCGGTGACGCCGAGATGCACCATGCCGCGCGCGAGCTGGGAAGCGATTTCGCTCGCCGAGAGATAGGCGATCTCGACATTGTCGAGGCCTGCAATGGTGCCGCGATAGTCGCGCGCGCCGCGCGGTTTTGCCAGCGCAAGCCCCGCGCGCGTGAAAAACGCCTCGGTATTTTCCTGCAGGCGGCCCTTGGAGGGAACGGCGAGGACGAAGGGAACGGTCATGCGGCGCTCCCTTGCGCGTTGGATTGGCCGAGCTGCGTCAGCGCTTCGATCCACACCGAGAATCCGACCGCCGGGATCGGCGAGGCCGAGCCGAGTTGCGTCATCAGGCCATCGTAGCGCCCGCCAGCAACCAGCGGCTCGACGTCATTACCCTTGGCATGCAGTTCGAATTCAAAGCCGGTGTAATAATCGAGCCCGCGCCCGAACGAGGTGGAGAAGCGCGTTAGCTTGGTGTCGATGCCGCGCGCGGCCATGAAGCCGACGCGGCTTTCGAGCTCATCGATCGCCGCGGTCAGATCGAGCTTGGCGTCTGACGCCAGCGCGCGCAGTTGCTTAACCGATTCATCGGGATCGCCCGCAATCGCCAGGAAGCGCTTGATGATATCGAGCGCGTCGCGCGGCAGTGCACCGCCCTTCAGCGTCGATTGTTCGAGGAAGCGATCGGCGATTTCGTCGACAGTGCGTCCGCCGACATTGGTGGTGCCGGCGATCGACATCAGGTCAGTGACCAGCGCCAGCGCCGCCTTGCGATCGGAGCCGGCGAGCGCCGCCAGCACGCCCTCATATTCGTTGCGGCCGGGCGCAGTCGCAAGCGTCAGCCGTTCGATGTCCTCGGCGAGGCTGACCTTGCGGTTGAAATCCTTGATCAGCCGCCGCCGCCACACCGGATAGAGATCGAGCGCGTCGATCAGCGCAGTGAACAGCGCGACGTCGCCGGTGCGGATTTCGACATCCTTCAATCCGAACGCCGAGGTCGCTCCCAGCGCCAGCGCCAGCATTTCCGCATCCGCCGCGGCGCGGTCCGGCCGGCCGAAGGATTCGATGCCGGCCTGCAAGAATTCGCTGGGCCGCCCGCCCCGATAGCGGAACACCGGCCCGAGATAGCTGAAGCCCGCCGGCTTTCCGGCGCGTTCCGAGGCGAGATAGTCCCGCGCCACCGGAATGGTGAGGTCGGGGCGCAGGCAGAGTTCCTCGCCGGAAGCGTCGGCCGTCAGGTAAAGGCTCTTGCGGATGTCCTCGCCGGAGAGGTCGAGGAACGGCTCCGCCGGCTGCAGGATAGCAGGGTGAGCCTGGACGTAACCGCCTTGTGCAAACGACAATAGCAGCGCGTCCGCCCAGGCGGCGGACCCGGCAGCACCTCTGACGGCAGCGGTCGCGGTCATTTTGCGTCCAAATATCCGTAAAAAACCGGGTTCCAAGTTCGTTTGGGCTCCCCGGGGGTCCGGGCGGCTCATTGGCGCAGGCCTTAGCATGGCCGGGGCGGCGTTTCGACAGGGATTGGCCAACTGAATTAATGGGCGATGTCTCGCCCGGTCAGCCTTCCACCGGCTATCCCGGCCCCTGCCAGTCGCCAAGCGCGGCCTGCACCAGCGCCAGCGCGGCGACACCAGCGGTATCGGCGCGCAGGATGCGGGGGCCCAGAGACAGCCGCAGCGTCCTGGGCTGCCGCAGCAAGAGCGCCCGCTCTTCCTCGGCAAATCCGCCCTCGGGGCCAATCAGGACGTCGATCCCCTCAGCCGCGGTTAACCCCTGTTGCAGCGCCTCGATGGGATTGCCGATGTCAGCCGCCTCGTCACAGAACACCAGCAGGCGGCCGGTCTCGCGCTGTTCGAGAAATCGGTCCAGCGCGATCGGCTCGGCAACGTGCGCAAGGCTCAGGATTCCGCATTGCTCGGCGGCCTCGATGACGTTGGCGCGCATCCGCTCGCCGTTCACCCGCGAAACCTGGGTGTGTCGCGTCAGCACCGGCTGCAGGCTTGAGGCTCCCATCTCGACCGCCTTCTGCACCATGTAGTCGAGGCGCGCGTGTTTCAGCGGCGCAAAGACATAGGCGATATCGGGCAGGCGGTCCTGCGGCCGCGTCTGCGCGACGATGCTCAAGGCGTCGGGTCGCTTGCGGCCCTCGATTGCTGCCTGCCACTCGCCGTCGCGGCCGTTGAACACCAAAATGGTTTCGCCGGCCGCGAGCCGCAGCACATTGCCCAGATAATTGCTCTGGTTGCGCTCCAGCGCGATTCTTTCGCCCTCCCGCAAGGGGGCGTCGACGAACAGGCGCGGGGCGCGAAAATCGAGGTCAGGCATCCGTAATATTCCGTGTCCGCGCCGGTTTTAGCCTAAAGCGCTAGAATCCGGACGCTATTTTTAACTTCCGGGGCGCCCCTGCGCCGCGCTGCTGCCCCAATCAACGGGTTGTTAAGCGTCGGCAGGAATCGTAAAAAGTGCCCACCGCAAATCCGCTTCGTTTTCGAAGACGCTGGGGTTGCCTGGACCTAGCCGGAGATACCGCCTTGATGATCCGCCGCCTGATTGTGCCGCTGACCGCTGCCGTCGTGACCGTTCACGCGGGCCAAGCCTTCGCGCAGGGCGCGTTTCCGGCCCCCTTGCCGAACCAAAGCGCCGCGCCTGCGAATTCGCCTTTTCCGCCGGTGAATGGCGCAGCACCATCGGCCTCGGTCGGCGCCCCGTCGCCGTTCCCGTCGCAGGGCGCTGCCCCGGTTTCCAGAGGGTTCAGCGGCCCGCCGCCACAGGCCAGCGGTTCGGCGGACGCCTGCATGCAGGGCTTCGTCCCGCTGCGCGAGGAAGCCGAGCGGCGCGGCAAGCTGATCAAGGCCGCGAGCGACCGCAAGGCGCCGCCAGATGAAGCCTGCAAGCTGATCGGCAATTTCGGCCAGGCCGAATTGAAGATGATCAAGTACGTCGAGACCAATTCGGCTAAATGCGGAATTCCGCCGCAGATCGCCGACCAGCTCAAGAACGGCCACAAGAATACCGAGAAGATGCAGAAGCAGGTCTGTGCCGTTGCGCAGCAAGCGCAGGCCCGCGGCCCGGCCGGGCCAAGCCTGAGCGAGGTGCTCGGCTCCTCCGCGGCGCTCCCTGAGGCGCAGACGGTCAGGAAGGGTGGCAGCACCTTCGATACGCTGAACGGCAACGTTCTCGCGCGATGACCGCGATCCGATGAGCGACGCGTCTACCCGCGTTGCCGATGCGACCGGCAACTGGGTCGACACGCGCGCGCCGGCCTGGTCGCGGCCTTACTTGCGGCTTTCCCGTTACGACCGTCCGATCGGCTCGTGGCTGTTGTTGATGCCGTGCTGGTGGTCGGCGGCGCTGGCCGCCGGCGTTGCGCGTGACATCTCGCAATTGCCGCTCGTGATCGTGCTGTTCTTCATCGGCGCCTTCGTCATGCGCGGCGCCGGCTGCGCCTGGAACGACATCACCGACCGCGAGCTCGACGCCAGCGTCGAGCGCACGCGCTCGCGGCCGCTGCCCGCTGGTCAGATCAGCGTGACGCAGGCGTTCGCCTTTTTGGTCCTGCAGGCGCTGATCGGGCTCGCGGTGCTCTTGCAGTTCAACCGCTTTGCGATTCTGACCGGCATCGCCTCGCTCGTCATCGTCGCGGTCTATCCCTTCATGAAGCGCATCACCTGGTGGCCGCAGGTCGTGCTGGGGCTGGCGTTCTCCTGGGGCGCGCCGATGGGATTTGCCGTCACGCTCGGCCGCATCGATCTCACCGCGCTCGTGCTCTATGCCGGCTCGATCGCCTGGGTGATCGGCTACGACACTATCTACGCCCATCAGGACACCGAGGACGATGCGCTGATCGGCATCAAGTCGACCGCCCGCCTGTTCGGCGCGCGCACCCATCTGGCGCTGGCGCTGCTTTATTCGCTCGCCGTCATTCTGATCGGCGTCGCGCTGGTACTGGGCGGCGTGCGCTGGCCGGCCTGGATCGGGTTGGTGGCGTTTGCAACGCATCTCGCCTGGCAGATCAGGACGCTCGACATTAGCAATCCCGCGCTGTGCCTCCGCCTGTTCAAGTCGAACCGCGATGCGGGGCTGTTGCTGTTTGCGGGATTACTGATTGACGCGGTGATGCGTTCGGTCTCGTAGGGTGGGCAAAGGCGCGTTGCGACGTGCCCACCATCGATCATCAAGCAAGCTTCATGATGGTAGGCACGCTTTCGCTTTGCCCACCCTCTACCTACGTGTCCGCGAACTGATTTGCCGCGTACGCCACAGTTGCTCTGATGATAGGGCAGGAAGTTCTTAAAACAAACTCGGGCGTACTTCGCCGCGTGATCGCGAAGGTGTGCCGGTGTTTGAAAATTGAATCCGAAAGCTCCTCCATCGTCCCTGCGAACGCAGGGACCCATAACCACCGGCCGAAATTGCTTGATGAGGTCGTTGTTGCCTGGTCTTTTCCGAGAACAACGGCCGCGGAGTATGGGTCCCTGCGTTCGCAGGGACGACAGCACTTGCTTGGCGAGAGTTCTGTTAAAGCAAACTCAATCCCGCGCGATGATCTCGCGCTCGTCGTGATGAACGGTTTCGGTGTTGCCGAGATTGCCGAGCCGACGGCGCACTAAAAATTTCGGGCGGCGGGCGCGGATCGCGTTGTGGCGGCGCCGCCGGGCGGCCGGTTCGCGATGATCATCTTCTGCCAACAGCGGCAGCGCGAAGATGTCACTCCACATCTGCCAGGCGGAGGCGATCTCCTCGTCGTCGGAGCTCACGCACAAGGGAATGTTCAAGGACGGGTCCCGATGCGCCAGCACCAGCATCTGTGCATCGTCGTCGAGACCACGCAGTGCTACGCCGAGAAAATCGCTGACGCGGACGTTGATCGCCATCCGCATGCCCTTGACGGCACGGTGCAGCACGACGCGCTCGCGATGAAGTTCGATCCTGCGCACGCCGCCGTCCGCACGGGTGTCGTGCGCATGGAAGCTGAGCGGCAGAGAAAGAGGGTCGAGCCGCAATGAACGGCTCGACCCGGCGGGATTGATCCCGCTTGTTGCTGTTTGACGCCTCACGGCTCTCATCTCCCCGCCGGGATTATGTTCCCGGTCGATACGCGAGACCTTAGCCGAGCGATTTCCGTTTCGCCTTAAAAAGCCTGGTTAACCCAACGTCACCCGCCAGCATGATTGACGAGACCTTGCGGCGGTGCCGAAAATGTTTGGTATTTGGCGTCGCAAAATGCTTGAAATCCCTGTGAATCAGGCACATCTCAGGGCCTTGCCGGCCGGCGTCCGAACCCTTCAATGTCAGGGATTTTGTTTGTGAACTCTTCACCATCTACGGCTTCGCCGCTTTCGAAGGCCCCCGCAACTTCCGACCTGTTCGATCAATCGGCGCTCTCGACGCTGGCGCAGCGGCTGGTCGAGGCCGCCAAGCGTGCGGGCGCGGATGCCGCCGATGCGGTCGCGGTGCGCGGGGTTTCGCAAGGCGTCGAAGTCCGCGATGGCCGGGTCGAGGAATCCGAGCGTTCCGAAGGCGACGACGTCGGATTGCGCGTGCTGGTCGGCCAGCGTCAGGCGGTGGTCTCGACCAACGATATTTCCGGCGACGGCGTCGCCAAGTTAGCCGAGCGGGCGGTCGCAATGGCCCGCGTCGCGCCCGACGACAAATATGTCGGCCTCGCCGATCCCTCGCTGCTCGCGCGCGAGTTCGCCGAGCTCGATCTGCTCGACCGCAATATTCCGACCACGAGCGAACTCGAGCGGCGTGCCTGCGAAGCGGAAGCCGCAGCTCTGGCAGTCAAGGGCGTGACCAAGTCGAGCGGTGCGTCTGCCTCGAGCGGCATCGGCGGCATGGTGCTGGTGACCTCGACCGGCTTCCACGGCTCATATTTGCGCTCCAGCCACGGCATCTCGGTGACCGCGATCTCCGGCGAAGGCACCAGCATGGAGCGCGATTACGACTTCACCTCGGCCCCGCATGCGTCCGACCTCGATTCTCCCGAGAGCGTCGGCCGCAGGGCAGGCGAGCGTACCGTGGCGCGTTCCAATCCGCGCAAGGTCGAGACCTGCAAGGTGCCGGTCGTCTACGATCCCCGGGCCTCGGGGTCGCTGGTCGGTCATCTCGTCGGCGCCATCAACGGCGCTTCGATTGCGCGCAAGACCAGCTTCCTCAAGGACAAGCTCGGCGAGCAGTTGTTTTCGAGGAACATCCGCATCATCGACGACCCCTTACGCGTGCGCGGCCTGCGCTCGCAGACCTTTGACGCCGAGGGCGTCAGAGTGAAGAAGCTTGCGCTCATCGACGAGGGCGTGCTGACCACCTGGCTGCTGGACTGCGCCACCGCCCGCGAGCTCGGGATGGTCACGACCGGACATGCCCATCGCGGCGTCTCCTCGTCGCCGTCGCCGGGGTCGTACAATCTGCATCTTGAACCCGGCGCGATGACGCCGAAGGAACTGATCGCCGACATCAAGCAGGGCTTTTACGTCACTGACCTGATCGGCTCCGGTGTCAACGGCGTGACCGGCGATTACAGCCGCGGCGCCTCCGGTTTCTGGATCGAGAACGGCGAGCTCACTTACCCCGTCAGCGAGGTGACGATCGCCGGCCACCTGCTGGAGATGTTCAAATCGCTCGTTCCGGCCAACGACCTGGAATTCCGCTACGGCGTCAACGCGCCGACGCTCCGCATCGAGGGCTTGACGCTTGGCGGACGCTGATACCGCCGACCGGATCTGGGCGCGCGATGCCGCGCTGCTGAAGGACACCGTGCGCGAAGCCGGCGCGCTGGCGCTATCGCTGTTTCGCACCGAATTGAAGAACTGGACCAAGGGCACTTCCTCGCCGGTCTCCGAGGCCGATATCGCCGTCAACGACCTCGTCGAGCGGCGGCTGCGCGCGGCGACGCCGGAATATGGCTGGCTGTCCGAGGAAAGCGTCGATGATGACACACGGCTCGGCAAGGAACTGGTCTGGATCGTCGATCCGATCGATGGCACCCGCGCCTATCTCGCGCATCGTGAAGACTGGTGCGTGAGCGTGGCGCTGGTTTCGGGTTCAACCCCGGTACTGGCGGCGGTGTTCGCGCCTGCCAGCGACGAATTCTTTTTCGCAATGCGCGGCAAGGGCACCATGCTGAACGGAAAGCGGGTCCGTGCATCCGCAGGAACGGAGCTCGATTTTTCGCGCATGGCCGGCCCAAAGCCGCTGGTGCAGCGGCTGAGTTCGTCACCGGACGACATCACGCTGCATCCGCGAATCGGATCGCTGGCGCTGAGGCTGTGCCGGGTCGCCGATGGCAGTCTCGATGCCGCTTTTGCAGGCGGCCAAAGCCGCGATTGGGATCTTGCCGCGGCGAATTTGATCGTGCAGGAAGCGAATGGTAGAATGACCGCGCTCTCGGGGGATGCGATTGAGTATAATCGCCGGGAGGTGGTGCACGGGGTGCTTGTGGCAGCGGGATACGATCGGCATGCGCGCATTGTCGAGCATTTCCAGGATCGTCGGCTGCCCTGAATCGGTTGAAATCCGTGCCACAAATCATCCCGTTCATACCGCGATTCACAATATCGATCTTGCTCGCCGGGCACCTCGTTAGGAAAGACCATCATGCCAGATAGTGCCCCGCAGCAATTGCTGCATCTCGTCATCGGCGGCGAGTTGACGGATCTCGAACACGTCACGTTCAAGGACCTCGACCAGGTCGATATCGTCGGCGTGTATCCCAATTACGCATCCGCTTACGCGGCCTGGAAGGCGAAGGCGCAGCAGACCGTCGATAATGCCCACATGCGCTACTTCGTGGTTCACCTCCACCGGCTGCTCGACCCAGGTCAAGACACGAAGTCCTCCAGTTGAAACGCCTCCTTCGCGATTTGCTGCGCAGCACTTGGGTTCAGCGCGCGCTGGGTGTGCTTGCGGCCGAATATCTGCGGCTGGTCTGGCTGACCAACCGCTTCAGTTATGACCCCGCCAACGTCTACGACATCGTCGAGCCGGAGATGCCGGCGATCTTCGCGTTCTGGCACGGCCAGCATTTCATGACGCCGTTCATTAAGAAGAAGGAGAGCCACCGCGCCAAGGTCCTGATCTCGCGACACCGCGACGGCGAGTTCAACGCCATCGCTGCCGAGCGGCTCGGCATCGGAACCATCAGGGGCTCCGGCGATCATAGTGGCGCCTTCCACCGCAAGGGCGGCGTCGGCGCGTTTCGGGAGATGCTGCAGGCGCTGGAAGACAAATGGAACGTCGCTACCACTGCCGACGTGCCGAAGCGCGCGCGGGTGGTCGGGCTTGGCATCATCATGCTGGCGCGGGAGTCTGGCCGGCCGATCATGCCCTTTGCGATGGTGACCAGCCGGTTCATCCGGTTGAAAAACTGGGACTCCACCACCATCAATTTGCCATTCGGGCGCGGTGCCGTGGTAGGCATTGAACATATATACGTGCCGCCGGATGCCGACGCCGAGACTATGGAAAAGCTGCGCCTTCAGGTAGAAGCTTTGCTGAACGAAGCGACTCGTCGCGCCTACGCGGCTGTCGGGCGTCCGGAGGCAGCTCTTGGCTGATCCACTGCCGATGACGTTGCGCGTCTACCGGAAACTGTCCTCCGTGATGGTTCCGTTGTCGCCTGCCGTCATCAACCGGCGCTTGAAGCTCGGCAAGGAGGACCCGGCGCGGGTCGGCGAGCGCCGCGGCATGAGCGCCGATGTTCGCCCCGCAGGGCCTCTTGTGTGGATTCACGGCGCCAGCGTCGGCGAAGTGCTGGCGGCGGCTGCGCTGATCGAGCGGCTGCGGGCCTTGGACCTGCGCATCCTCCTGACGTCGGGCACGGTGACTTCGGCTGCGATCGTCGCCAAGCGGTTCCCCCCTGACGTCATCCATCAATATGTCCCCTATGACTCGCCGCGCTACGTCGCGCGATTCCTCGATCATTGGCGTCCGTCGCTGGCGCTGTTCATCGAGTCCGATCTTTGGCCGAACCTGATCCTGTCGAGTGCCGCGCGGCGGCTGCCGATGGTGCTGATCAATGGACGGATGTCGCAGCGCTCGTTTCCGCGCTGGCGTCGTGTCGCCGGCACCATTTCGGCGCTGCTCGACAAGTTCGACATCTGCCTGGCGCAGTCGCAGACCGATGCGGATCGCTTTGCCGCGCTGGGCAGCCGCAACGTCATGATCACGGGAAATCTCAAGCTCGACGTTCCCGCGCCGCCGGCTGACGCCAACAAGCTGGATATGCTGATGTCGATGACGCGCGGCCGCCCGGTGGTGGTTGCGGCCTCCACGCATCCGGGCGAAGAAGAAATCGTGACGGCAACCCACCGGACGCTCGCCGGATTCTTCCCGGGGCTGCTGACGGTGATCGTGCCGCGGCACCCCGACCGCGGCGAGGCCATCGCGCGCATGATCTCCGCTTCGGGCCTCAATCCGACCCTGCGCTCGCACGAGGACTTGCCTACCGCCACGACCGACATTTATGTCGCCGACACCATGGGCGAACTGGGACTGTTCTACAGGCTGGCGCCGATCGTATTCATGGGCGGATCGCTGGTCGAGCATGGCGGGCAGAATCCGATCGAGGCGATCAAGCTCGGCGCCTCGATCGTCCACGGCCCTCACGTCTTCAACTTCACCGACGTCTACGAAGCCCTCGATTCAGCGGGCGGCGCGCGGCGGGCCGATACGCAGGAAGCGCTGGTCAATCAGTTCGGGCAGATGCTCGCCGATCCCAAGGCGCGCGAAGCCGTGCTCACCGCATCCGAGCGCGTGGTCGGTCAGCTCGGCGGCGCGCTGGAGCGAACGCTCTCTGCGCTTGAGCCGTATCTGCTGCAGTTGCGGATCGAGATGGGAACCGGCAATGCGTGAGCCGGGCTTCTGGCACGGCCCGTCCTCGCTCAACTCGCATCTGTTGAAACCGCTCGGCGCGCTCTATGGCGCCATCGCCGCACAGCGCCTGCAGCGCAAGGGATTGAATGCCGGCATTCCGGTGCTCTGCGTCGGCAATTACCACGTCGGCGGCGCCGGCAAGACGCCGACTGTGCTGGCGCTGGCGAAGCTCATGCGCGACCTCGGCGAGACGCCGGTCGTGCTGAGCCGCGGCTATGGCGGCGAATTGCGCGGGCCGGTCCGGGTCGATCCTGAGCGGCACGCGGCGGCCGATGTCGGCGACGAACCGCTGATGCTGGCAGGCCATCTGCCGGTCGTGGTGTCGCGCAAGCGCGCCGACGGCGTGCCGCTGGCGCGCTCGCAAGGCGCGACCGTGATCCTGATGGACGACGGCTTCCAGAATCCGTCGATCATCAAGGACGCATCCCTGATCGTGATCGACAGCGAACGCGGACTTGGCAACGGGAAGGTATTTCCCGCCGGACCGCTGCGCGCGCCGCTGCGGCCGCAATTGGCCCGCACCGACGCGCTGATCATTGTCGGCAACGGCACCGCTGCCGAGCCAGTGGCCGCCGAGATTGCCGCACAGGGCAAGCCGGTACTGCGCGCGCATCTGAAGCCGGATGACGCGCCGGTCGCCGCGCTTCGGGGCAAGCGCGTGCTGGCATTTGCCGGCATCGGCGATCCCGTGCGATTCTTCAACACGCTGCGCTCAAGCGGCATCGATGTCGTCAGGCAGCAGGCCTTCGCCGATCATCATCCGTATTCACAAGCCGAGATCGAAGGCTTGATTACCGAGGCCGAGCGCGACGGGCTGACATTGGTGACGACGGAAAAGGATCTGGCGCGGCTGCGCGATCGGCAGCACATCGTGCCGTTCGCGGTAACGCTGGAGTTCGACGATCCTGCGCGCCTGCGAAAATTCGTCGCCGACCGGCTATTCAAGGCGCGCGAGAAGCGATCTTAACCCTGCGTCTTCAGCGCACCGGGAAAGTGCCGCTGCAGCACGGCGCCGGGAACCGAATAGGCCTCCTGCAGATCGACGCTCCAGTACTTCAATTCGTCGAGCGGAATCCGCACGTCGGTGACGGCGCAGCGCACGTAGGTTCCGGGCGAGATCACGCGGAAATCGCCGTCCAGATATTGCACCTGCGCTTCGCCATGGCCCGAGGGGCCGAATTTATTGAGCACCGTCAAACTCTCCGATGGGCCGGCCCGCGGGCTGGCCTTAAGTGTAATTTTTGTGGATTCGATCTATCATAAATAGGTCGTACTGTCCGCCCCGCAAACTGACCTACTTGTGATGATTTTGCGCCCACCTGCATGATAGCGTGAATTTCATCGTGCCCGCAGCGTCATACCGATCCGACAGAGACCGATGCGCCTGTTGTCAGCAACGCTATTCCTGACGCTCCTTGCTGCGGCCTCCACGGCCAGTGCCACGCCGTTGCCGACCCCCCGCCAGGTCGATATTCCGGCGACCGGACTGACCCTGCACGCGCAGCTCTACAAGCCTGATGGTGACGGGCCATTTCCCACGGTAATCGCGCTGCATGGCTGCGGCGGATTGAGCGGGCAATCCGAGCCGGTGCTGCCGCGCTACCGTGACTGGGCGGAACAGCTCCTGAAGTCCGGCCATGCCGTGCTGTTGCCGGACAGTTACGGTTCGCGCGAGCTCGACCCGCAATGCCGCGTCAACGAGCGCCGCGTGCTTGCCCGTCGCGAGCGGGTGGCCGACGTCAACGCGTCGCGGCGATGGCTGTTGCAGCAGCCCTGGGTCGCGCGTGACCGCATCAGCCTGATCGGATGGGCCAACGGCGCCAGCGCGGTGCTGTGGGCGGTACGCCCGCAATCATCTTCGCGCGGGACTGACCCGGATTTCCGCTCGGCCATCGCATTCTATCCGGACTGCCGGATCTCCTCCGGCCTCGGCTGGAGCACGCGGGTGCCGACGCTGCTGTTGATTGGCGCGAAGGACGACGTCAGTTCGCCACACGCCTGCCGTCAGATGGTGGAGGGAGCTCGCGGCCGCAGCGCGCTGGCGCGAATCGTGGTCTATCCTGGGGCGGCTCACGATTTCGACCGCGCCAACCTTCCGCTGCGGGCGATCGCGGGGGCCGACGCGGCATTGCCCGAACACGGCCATATCGGCACCGACGCGGATGCGCGAAAGGATGCGCAACAGCGCGTCACGGAGTGGCTGGCGCGCTAAACTAGAACAGGCTTCCCTGATCGACCGGTTTTGGCACGCGCTTCGGCGCTGCCGGCTTGGCCTCGCGCGGGGCTGGCTTGGCAGGGCTCGCGGGGGCAGTCGTCGCGGCCGGCCGGTCCGCATCCGCGGTGACGCCCACGCGGCCGTCGGCGAATTCGACTGAGAGGCGTGCGCTCGGTCCGACCGCGGCGGCGGCATGGACGGCGTGGCCGTGCTCGTCGCGCACCAGGGCAAAGCCGCGGGCGAGCACGCCGCGATAGGACAGCGCCGACAGCAATTGCCCGCTATGGGCGACCCGCGCGTCGAGACGCTGCATGGCGGTCAGAAGCGCGCGGCGGGCGCGCTCGGCCAGCCGTTGCGTGCGTTCGCGGTCGCGTGCGATGGCATTGCGCTGGGCCTGGGCGTTGGAGAGTTTTGATGCCTTGAGCCTGACCTCCAGCCCGGCAAAGCGGTCGCGCCGGTTGCGCAGCAGGGCGCGGGCGGACAGCCTGATCCGTTCACCCGACACCGTGAGACGATGGCTGGCCTGCGCGACCTGTCCGCGCAACACCTTCAGCGTCAGGCCGGCGCTGAGATGCGAAAAGCGGCGGTGATGGGCGTGCGTATTGGCCTTCAATGCGCGGGGCAGGGCGGCGCCGAGGTGATCCAGCCGCTGCCTGGGGATCGCGAGCAGTTCGCTCAAGCTCGGCAGCGCGCGGGCGGTGGCGCGCAATTCGTTGCGGCGGCTCTCCTGGCCGCGTTGCCAGCACACCATGGTGCGGCGCGCCAGGCTTTCCACCTCGGCGAACAATTCGCTGCGCACGGGAACGGCCATTTCGGCCGCCGCCGTCGGCGTCGGCGCGCGCTTGTCGGCGGCGAAATCGATCAGCGTGATATCGGTCTCGTGGCCGACGGCCGAGATCAGCGGGATCACGCTATCGGCGGCAGCGCGAACCACGATCTCCTCGTTGAACGACCACAAATCCTCCAGGGAGCCGCCGCCGCGCGCGACGATCAGGAGATCGGGCCGCGGGATTCGTCCGGTCTCGGGTAGCGCGTTGAAACCGCGGATGGCGGCCGCAACCTGCTCGGCCGAGCCTTCGCCCTGCACCTTGACGGGCCACACCAGCACGCGGCGGGGAAAACGGTCCTCCAACCGATGCAGGATGTCTCTGATAACCGCGCCTGTCGGCGAGGTGACGACCCCGATCACTTCCGGCAGCCACGGCAGCAATTGCTTGCGCGCCTCGTCGAACAGGCCCTCGGCGGCGAGCTTCCGCTTGCGCTCCTCCATCAGCGCCATCAGCGCGCCGATGCCGGCAGGCTCCAGCGAGTCGATGACGATCTGGTATTTCGAGGAGTTTGGATAAGTCGTGAGCTTGCCGGTGGCGATGACCTCAAGCCCCTCCTGCGGCTTGAAGCGCATCCGGGCATGGGCGAACTTCCAGATCACCGCCTCGATCTTGGCGCTCTCGTCCTTCAGCGCGAAATAGCAATGACCCGAGGAGTGCGGCCCGCGAAAGCCGGAGATTTCGCCGCGGACGCGGACATGGCCAAAGCGGTCCTCGACCGTCCGCTTCAGCGCGGAGGAGAGTTCCGAGACGGTGAATTCGGGCGCGTTGATCAGGTTATCTGGCGGCATCGGCAACTGATTCGGACGTTTGAGGCGTTGCCGCAACGTAGGGATTTTTAATCATCCCCGCCAATCGAGGACTTGTGGAACTCAAATACTCTGTAGTACAGAGTTCTCTACATTGTGTTCAGGCGAGGCGAGGTCGATGTTGAAATTCCTAATCCGCGGCTTCGTGAGCCTCGTGAAATGGGGCCTGTGCGGCATCGGCGTGCTGGCGCTGGTGGTGCTGGCCCTGCTGGCAACGCCGCTGCAGCCGTTGCCGGAACTGCAAGCAATCTCGCGGGCGCGAGCCACCGTCGATCTTTCCAGCCTGCCTGCGATTGAGCGGTTCCAGGCCCGCGACGGCACATGGCTCGGTTTCCGCCATTATAGCGCGGGCGGCGCGCCGACGGGGCGCGTGGCGATCGTGATTCATGGCTCCTCCGGCTCCAGCGGCGGCACCATCCATGCGCTGTCGCAGGCGCTGGCTGCGCACGGCGTGGAGACCTTTGCGGTCGATATGCGGGGCCACGGCACGTCAGGCACGCGCGGCGATATCGGCTATGTCGGCCAGCTTGAGGACGATCTCGCCGATTTCGTCGCGGTGTTGCGCAGCAGCGTGCCATCAGCGCCGCTGACCTTGATCGGCCATTCCTCCGGCGGCGGCTTTACGCTGCGCGTGGCGGGCTCGCCGATTCAGAACCTGTTCGAGCGCTTCGTGCTGCTCGCTCCCTATCTCGGCTACGATGCTCCCTCCACCCGGCCGAGTTCCGGCGGCTGGGCGCGCGCCGATATCCCGCGCATCCTCGGGCTGACGGCGCTACGCGCCATCGGCGTCAACTGCTGTGAGGCGCTGCCGGTGCTGGCGCTCGCGGTACCACCGAACTCCGAGAAGACGCTGGTGTCGACCTATACCGACCGGTTGATGCGCAACTTTGCGGCGCGCAGCGACTTCCGCCGCGATCTCGCTGCGGCGGCGAGACCTCTCACTATCATCTGCGGCGCCGACGACGAATTGATGCTCGCGGACAAATACGCCGAAGCCGTGCGTGGCGCGAAGGTCGCGGTCGACGTCAGGGTGCTCGACGGGATCAACCACATGGGTATCGTCGCCGCGCCGAAGGCGGTATCCATCATCGCCGAAGATGTTGCCACGCGCGCCATGGCGGGGTCATAGCGGCGAAGGGGTGGGGATGGGCAACATGATCGACAGCCGCGCGGCCTCCGAGGCGCTCGCCGACATCAACGAGATGACGCGCCGCGTCCGGCAATCGCGGATCTACCATCTCGCCAGCCTGATGCTGATCATGTGGGGCGCGCTGGTATTTGCCGGCTATCTCGGCTCGTTTCTGCTGCCGCGCCAGGCCGGCTATTTCTGGGCCGCGCTGAACGTCGCGGGCGTCGCGGGATCGTTTGCGATCAGCGCCTTCGGATATCGCAAGACAGGCATTCGCACCTTCGACTTCAGGATGCTGATCGCGTTCGTGCTGTTCTTCGCCTTTGGGTTCCTCTGCACCAGCGTGCTCGGCCACTTCACGCCGCGCCAAATGGGCACGTTCTGGCCAATTTATTTCATGCTGCTCTACGTCATCGCCGGACTCTGGTTCGGACAAGCCTTTGTCGTGATCGGTCTTTGCATCAGCGCACTGGCGCTGGTCGGATACTTCCTGGTCGGCGACTGGTTCGACCTGTGGATGGCCTTTGTCGATGGCGGCGGGCTGATGCTCGGCGGCTGGTGGATGCGCCGGAGCTAGCGCCATGGCCGAGATCGACGATATCATCCATCAACCCCTGCGCTTGCGGATCATGGCGGGGCTGAACGCATTACCATCGGGCACCGGGCTGGAATTCTCAAAACTGAAGCAACTCACCGGCGCTACCGACGGCAATCTCGGCGCCCATATCGAGACGCTGGCCAAGGCCGGTTATGTCGCGGTGGAAAAGGCCTTTGTCGGCAAGAAGCCGCAGACCACGGTAACCGCGACCGCGGCCGGCCGCGGCGCCTTCGCCCGCCATGTCGCCACGCTGCAGGAGATCATCGCCGCGTCAGGGGGGAAAGTGTAGCGAAACTCCTCTGCACAAGCGTGATGCTCCCCTTGCGGGGGGAGGGAGTTTTATGCGACCGACTTGGCCTTGAACTCCCGTATCTGGCCAGATTCATGAACATTCTCCTGCTCGGTTCCGGCGGCCGCGAACATGCTCTGGCGTGGAAAATCGCCGCTTCCCCGCTGCTGACCAAATTGTGGTGCGCGCCGGGCAATGCCGGCATCGCGCGCGAAGCTGAATGCGTCGCGCTCGACGTTGCGAATCATGGCGCGGTGATCGAGTTCTGCAAAACGAACGCCGTGGATCTCGTCGTGGTCGGCCCTGAAACGCCGCTTGCCGCCGGGATCGTCGACGATCTCGCTGGTGCCGGCATCAAGGCGTTCGGTCCGAGCAAGCAGGCGGCGCAACTCGAGGGCTCCAAGGGATTTACGAAGGACCTGTGCCGCGAATTCGATATTCCGACTGGCGCCTATCGTCGTTTTGACAATGCGGCCGACGCTCGCGCCTATGTGCGCACGCAGGGCGCGCCGATCGTGGTCAAGGCCGATGGGTTGGCCGCCGGCAAGGGCGTCGTGGTAGCGAAGACTTTGGCTGAGGCGGAAGCTGCCATCGCCATGATGTTCGACGGCGCGTTCGGCGCGGCCGGTACCGAAGTCGTGATCGAGGAATTCCTCGCCGGCCGCGAGATCAGCTTCTTTGCGCTATGCGACGGCGACACCGCGATCCCGCTCGCCTCGGCGCAAGACCACAAGCGCGTGTTCGATCACGACGAGGGGCCGAACACCGGCGGCATGGGCGCCTATTCGCCGACCCCGTTCGTGACGGCTGAAATTCACGACCAGATCATGGCGCGGATCATCCTGCCGACCGTCGCGGGCATGAAGAAGCGCGGCGCGCCGTTTCGCGGCGTGCTCTACGCCGGCGTGATGCTGACGGAGCAGGGGCCAAAACTGTTCGAATACAACGTCCGCTTTGGCGACCCCGAGTGCCAGGTGCTGATGCTGCGAATGATGTCGGACATCGTGCCGGCGTTTCTGGCGGCCTGCGACGGAGAACTGAAGCATTTCGACCTGCGCTGGTTTCCCGATCCGGCGCTGACCGTGGTGATGGCGGCGAAGGGTTATCCCGGCGACTACAAGAAGGGCACGCGCATCGACGGGCTCGATGATGCGGCCAAGATTGAGGGCGTCGAAATCTTCCATGCCGGTACGGCTGCGAAGGATGGTGGCATTGTCGCCAACGGCGGCCGCGTGCTGAACGTCTGCGCGATGGGCAAGACCGTCACTGAGGCGAGAGAGCGTGCCTATCAGGCCGTCGATCGCATCAAATGGCCGGATGGTTTTTGCCGCCGTGACATCGCCTGGCAGGCGGTGGAGGTGGAGAGGGCGCAGGGCTGACCGCTCCTTCCGTCATTGCGAGGAGCGCAGCGACGAAGCAATCCAACTATCCCGGCGCGGAGAAGTGGATTGCTTCGCTTCGCTCGCAATGACGATGGCTACAACAAATCCCCGCCTGCTGCACTCGCAGTCGTGCCGTGCTCGCGGAACGCCTTGATGACGTTCTTGCCGATCTTCCACTTGTGTACTTCATCCGGACCGTCGACCAGCCGCTGGGAGCGCACCTGGGTGTACCATTTCGCCAGCGGCGTATCCTGGCTGAAGCCGAGCGCGCCGTGGAGCTGGATCGCGGTGTCGATCACCTTGTGCACCATGTGCGCATGGAAGATCTTTGCGATCGAGTTCTCCTGGCGGATGTCGAGGCCTTTTTCCGCCTTGTAGGCGATGTGCAGCAGCATCAGGCGGCCGATGTAGAGTTCGCTGGCGCAATCGGCGAGCATGAACTGCACCGCCTGCCGGTCGGCGAGCAATTTACCGAAGGTCGAGCGCTTGGTGACATGGGCGACTGCCATGTCCAGCGCGCGTTGCGCCTTGGCGACGTTGTGCATGCCGTGGCGCAGGCGGCCATAAGCGAGACGGTGCTGGCCCATTGCAAAGCCATTGCCTTCGCCGCCGAGCAGATTGTCCGCCGGCACCTTCAAATCTTTGATCTCGATTTCGGAGTGGCCGCCGTGGAGCACATCGTCATGCGGCCCTTCGATCGCCATGTTGGCGACGTTGCGCTTGATCTTATAGCCGGGGTTCGGCAGCTCCACGATGAAGGTGGAATACTGCTTGTGCCGCGGCGCGTTCGGATCGGTCTTGGCCATCACCAGCGCCATGTCGGCCACGCTGGCGGAGGAGGAAAACCACTTCTCGCCGTTCAGGACGTAGTTCTCGTTGCCGTCCTTGACTGCCGTGGTCTGCATGCCGGTGGCGTCGGCACCAGCGGCCTTTTCCGTCATCGAGAAGCAGATGCGCTTGTCGCCGTTGAGTAGGGGTTTAAGGAACTTCTCCTTCTGATATTCCGTGCCGTGGGCCAGGATCGTCATCATCGAGGCGTCGTCGGGACCTTGCGTGTTCATCGACAGCGCACCCAGCATGCTCTCGCCGAGCTCCATCTGCACCAGCGCGTTGGCGAGCGGGCCGAGGCCCATGCCGCCATATTCCTTCGGCACCCACGGGCACCACAGGCCGCGCGCCCGGGCCTTGGCCCGTAGCGGGCCGAGTACTTCAGCGAGCGGCTTGGAGTCGAGTTCCTTCTCCGCAGGGATGCATTCCTCGTGCACCCATTTGCGGACCTTCTCGCGGATCGCCTTGGCCTCAGACGGGATTTCGAAATCGATCGACATCGCTGGTTTCCTCGCGTCTTGTTGTTGTTGGTCGGACTTGAGGGATGGCATAAACCTGCGGTCTGCCAGCGGCAACGGCAAACAAAGTTTGAAGCAAGTGCTGCAGCCCACGAAGGAGTGCCCATGCCCGATCTTGCCGATCTGTTTCCCGGATACGCGGCCGAATGGATCAACACCTCGTCGGGGCGCATCTTTGCCCGTGTCGGCGGCAACGGCCCGCCGCTTTTGCTGCTGCACGGGTTTTCGTCGACGCATGTGATGTGGCACCAAGTCGCGCCGCAGCTCGCGGACCAGTTCACGCTGATCATCGCTGACCTGCCGGGCTATGGCTGGTCGGACATGCCCCGCAGCGACGAGAACCATACGCCCTACACCAAGCGCGCGATGGCGCAGGCGATGGTGGAGGCGATGGAGCAGCTCGGCCACGTGCATTTCGCACTCGCCGGACACGACCGCGGCGGCCGCGTGTCATACCGGCTGGCGCTCGATCATCCCGGCCGGCTGTCGAAGCTCGCGGTGCTCGATATCGCGCCGACCTATGACTATTGGGAGAAGCTGAACCGGCTTTCGGCGCTGAAGATCTACCACTGGGCGTTTCTGGCGCAGCCCTATCCGCTGCCGGAAACGCTGATCGCCAACAACGGAGAATTTTTCCTCAAGTGCAAGATGGCGAGCCAGACCAAATCGAAGACGCTCGACGCGATCGATCCGCGCGCGCTGGAACATTATCTCGCGCCGTTCCGCGATCCCGCCCGCGTGCATGCGATGTGCGAGGACTACCGCGCCGGTGCCTATGCCGACTATGAAATCGACAAGGCCGATTTCGACGCCGGAAAGAAGATCACGGTCCCGATGCTGGCGCTGTGGGGCGATGCCGGCGTCGCGCCTGCTGCAACGACGCCGCTCGATGCGTGGAAGAAATGGGCGACGAACGTGGAAGGTGCGCCGGTGGACTCGGGGCATTTTCTGGCGGAGGAGAATCCGGACGTGACGGCGAAATTGTTAAAAGAATTCTTCATGGCACCATGAGTTGGCGCGGACCTCTCCTACGTCATTGCGAGGAGCGGAGCGGACGAAGCAATCCATCCGTCATGTCGCGACGTGGATTGCTTCGCTTCGCTCGCAATGACGGCGGGGCTACCGTCTCACCTTGAAGAACTCCTTGAGCAGCGCTGCCGCCTCTGTCTCTCCCACAGCCGAGTAAACCTCCGGCACGTGATGGCAGGTCGGCTGCGCGAAGAAGCGCACGCCGGAATCCACCGCGCCGCCCTTGGGATCGGCGGCGCCGTAATAGAGCCGCCGGATCCGCGCAAACGAGATCGCGCCGGCGCACATCGTGCAGGGCTCCAGCGTGACGTAGAGGTCGCAATCGACCAGCCGCTCGGTCCCGATGACCTCCGCCGCCTGCCGGATCGCCAATATTTCGGCGTGCGCGGTCGGATCGCGGTCGGTCAGCGTCCGGTTGCCGGCGGTGGCGATCACCTCGTAATCCCGCACGATCACGCAGCCGATCGGAACTTCGCCGGCCTTTCCGGCGTTTTCGGCCGTTTTTAGCGCCAAATCCATGAAAGAAGGGGCAGTCATGCCTCGTATCATTGGAATAAACCTGCTATGAGGGCCGCCTTCAGCAAACGTGGATGCCGGTTTTGCGTGAGAATGCGCCTTGAGCGAAGTGCGCGCGCGTTATCGCTATGACAGCACATCCTGATCCGCCTGATGGCCATTTTATTCGGACCCAAGAGAACATTCATGCCCCGCGATAACGACAAAAACAACGATTCCCGCGGCCGGCGGGACCGTCCCGGGGGCGGCCAGGGCCGCGCCGGCGGAGGCAAGGGCCGCTCGGGAGCGGCGCGGGGGCCTGAGAAGAAGTTTGCCAAGCGCGGCTTTGGCGCCCGGGATGGCGACGAGCGCGGCGGTGAGCGGCGTCCCTATGCCGGGAAGTCCGAAGGGGCAAAATCGTTCGGCAAGAAGCCTTACGCCGGCAAGCGGGAAGGTGCTTCGTTCCGCCGCGACGACGACCGTCCGCCGCGCCGGGATTTTGGCGATCGGCCTCGGGCAAGATTTGACCGGGAGGATCGTTCCGGCGGTGATCGCCCCGAGCGGGGGCCGCGCAAGGATTTTCGCGCGCGGGACGATCGCGATGGCGACAAGCGTTCGTTCAAACCGCGTGGCGATCGGGGGAGCTATGCTCGCGACGAGCGTCCCGCGCGTCGCGAGCGCGAAGAGGGCCGTCCGGCCGGGCGTTTTCAGGACAGGAAATTCGGCGATAAGCGGCCTTACACGCCGCGCGGAGAAGGTTTCCGCAAAGACGGCGACCGTCCGCGTGGCGATCGGCCCTATGGTGATCGTGCGCCGCGCGATGGCGAGAAGCGATTTTCGCGCAGTCCACGCAAGGATTTTGGCGATCGTCCCGAGCGGGGTGACGAGAAGCCCTGGCAGAAGCGCGATGATCGGGGAGGGCGTGACGCGCGCCCTTCACGCGAAGGCGGGCGCAGCTTCGACAAGCCGCGCTTTGAGCGGTCGCGCGATGATCGTGGCGGCGACGAGCGTCCGCGGTTCTCACGCTCGCGCGAGGATCGCCCGAAGTTTGACCGTCCCCGCCACAGGCCGGAAGGCCGCACCGATTGGCAGGAGCATCCGCGCAGCGAGGGACGCTTTCGCGACCGGCCGCGCCGCGACAACGAGGACGACGGCAAGATCTTCGCAAAGCGCCCGGCCTTCGGCGGCCGTGGTGCGTATCGCGAGCGCCCGGCCGATTTCGACAAGCGCGCGCCGCGCGCGGAGCCGAAGCCGAAGAAGGCCGGAGAGCGCATCGCCAAGGTGGTCGCCCGCGCAGGCCTGGCCTCGCGCCGCGATGCCGAGGAATGGATCACGCAGGGCCGCGTCACCGTCAACGGCCGCGTCATCAATTCGCCGGCGCTCGACGTCACCGCCAATGACGTGATCGCCGTCGATGGCAAGGTGTTGCCGCCGCGCGAGCGCACGCGACTGTTCATGTATCACAAGCCGCGCGGGCTGATGACCACGCATGCCGATCCCGAAGGGCGGCCGACCGTGTTCGACAACCTGCCGGAAGGCCTGCCGCGGCTGATCTCGGTCGGCCGGCTCGATTTCAACACCGAGGGGCTGCTGCTGCTGACCAATGACGGCGGACTCGCGCGTGCGCTCGAACTGCCCGACACCGGCTGGCTCAGGCGTTATCGCGTCCGCGCCCATGGCGAGGTCACGCAAGCGCAGCTCGATGAACTGAAGAAGGGCGTCGAGGTCGACGGCGTCAAATACGGTTCGATCGACGCGACGCTGGAGCGCGACCAGGGTGCCAACGTCTGGCTGGTGTTCGCGATCCGCGAAGGCAAGAACCGCGAGGTCCGCAACGTCATGGCGCATCTCGGCCTCGAGGTGAACCGCCTGATCCGCGTCTCCTACGGACCGTTCCAGCTCGGCGAGCTGGTCGAGGGCCAGGTCGAGGAGGTCAAGACCCGGGTGCTGCGCGAGCAGCTCGGCGATAAGATCGCTGCACTCGCGGGCGCGGATTTCAACCGGCCGATGCCGGGCGAGAAATCCGATAGTGAGGACGACGCAGCGCGCGGCAAGAAGCCGTTCAAGCCGGCGGGCAAGAGCGCGCTGATCGCCGACCGCAAGGGCCGCCGCGTGCTGGTGCAGCGCACCGGCAGCGAGGAAGCCCGCGCGCGCAACGAGGACGAGGCCAGTGGCTACGGCCCGCCGCGCCGCCCGCGACGCGGCTATCACGGCAAGCGCGATCTGAAGCCGCGGGACGAGTAGCTGGGCTATGCGTGTCGTTGGCGGACGATTGAAGGGCCGTAATATCGCCTCGCCCTCATCGCGGGAGATCCGTCCGACCGCGGATCGCTTGCGCGAGTCCGTGTTCAACATCCTGATCCACGCTTACGACAACCCGATCGAAGGCGCGCGCGTGCTCGACCTGTTCGCCGGCACCGGCGCGCTCGGCATCGAGGCGGTGTCGCGCGGCGCCAGCTTCACGCTGTTCGTCGACAACGGCGCCGAAGCGCGCGCGTTGCTGCGCAACAATGTCGAGGCGTTGGGGCTGGGCGGCGTGACAAAAGTCTATCGCCGCGACGCCACCAATCTCGGCCCGGCGCATCCGGTCGAGCCGTTCTCGCTGGTGTTTCTCGATCCGCCTTATGGCAAGGGGCTAGCGGAGAAGGCGCTGGTCTCGCTACGCGGCGGCGGCTGGCTGACGGCGGGGGCGCTGCTGGTCGTGGAGGAATCGAAGGATGCGGCGTTCGCAGCGCCCGAGGGCTTCGAGGAGCTCGAGCGGCGGGCGTATGACGATACGGAGTTTGTGTTTTTGCGGGCGGAGTGACGCTTTCTTACCCTGGCCCTAGTGGGGGAGTTCTATGCTTGACGAGTACGGCTGTCGACGGCGGAAGCTAGCCGCAAGCCGTCAGTCAGAAATGAGCTGGCTCAAATAGTGCGGGGGCTTCCGGCGCGTCGGTCAATCGCTCCCGGAAACACGAGCCGTGGCACGTCCAAGCCTGCCATTTGCCATCAGCCGTTTCAACCGTGACACGGCACGGATCAGTCGCGGTTTTTCTGATTTCGCGACTGCAGAAGCAGCATGGTCCGAACATAACTGACATTTTCGTCACTCACCAAGGGGGAACAAGAAGCGGCTTGCAGCTAACGCCGCCCGAACAGCTTCTCGATGTCGCTCAACTTCAACTCCACATAGGTCGGGCGGCCATGATTGCACTGGCCGGAATTCGGCGTGTCTTCCATCTCGCGCAGAAGCGCGTTCATCTCTTCGGGCTTGAGGCGTCTCCCGGCGCGGACCGAGCCGTGGCAGGCTATGGTGGCGGCGACATGCATCAGGCGGCGCTCCAGCGGCAGCGCCTCGTCCCATTCGGCCATGTGCTCGGCGAGATCGCGCAGCAACCCTGCGGCATTTGCCTTGCCGAGCAGCGACGGTGTCTCGCGCACCGCCACCGCGCCGGGGCCGAAGGATTCGATCGCAAGTCCGAAGGAGGCGAGTTCCTCGGCGCGCGCCAGCAGCTTCTCGACGGTCGCCTCATCGAGTTCGACGATCTCGGGGATCAGAAGAATTTGCCGCTGCACGCCGTTCTTCGCCAGCGACGCCTTCAGCTTCTCGTAGACAATGCGCTCATGGGCGGCGTGCTGATCCACGACGATGAGGCCGTCGCGGGTCTGCGAGACGATATAGGTCTCGTGGATTTGCGTCCGCGCCGCGCCGAGCGGACGGTCGAGCAGGTCGGCAGAGGGCTGCGCCTCGAAGCGCACGTCGGCGGTCGGCGCGCCGACATCGAACGCGGCTTGCCCGGCTTCGGCGAGCGCCGTTGCCGCCGCGCCTTCGAACGAAGGCCTGACCGGATAGGCCGGCGAACTCCGCCAGTCCCAGTTGGTCGGGCGCGCCGCAAAGGACGGACGAAACGCCGACAGCGCCGCACCGTCGGTATTGGCAGCGGTGCGCCGGCCCTCGCGGGCGAGGCCATCCTTGAGCGCATGCACGATCAGCGCACGAACAAGCCCGGCGTTGCGAAACCGCACCTCGGTCTTGGCCGGATGCACGTTGGCGTCGACCTCCTGCGGCGCCAGCGTCACGAACAGCGCGACGACTGGATGCCGGTCGCGCGGCAGATAGTCGGAATAGGCCGCGCGCACCGCGCCGAGGATGAGCTTGTCGCGGACCGGGCGGCCGTTGACGAACAGATATTGCCCGAGCGCATTGGCGCGGGTCAGCGAGGGGGCGGCGGCAAAGCCCTCGACCACGACGCCTTCGCGCTCGGAGCGCACTTCAATGGCGCAAGAACGGAAATCGTGACCCAAGATGTCGCCGAGCCGCGTCAGCCGGCCCGCAGCACCCGGCAGCGCCGCGGCCCAGGTCACCGGCGCGCGTTCCTCGCCGGCCAAGGTGAAAGCGATGTCGGGCCGCGCCATCGCGAGGCGCCGCACCACTTCGCGGATCGCCTCGGCCTCGGTGCGGTCGGTCTTGAGGAATTTCAGCCGGGCGGGCGTTGCATAAAAGAGATCGCTGACCTCGACGCGGGTGCCTTGCGACAGCGCGGCCGGCATGATCTGCGATTTCAGGCCGCCTTCGACCGACAGCGACCAGGCATGCGGTTCGCTGGCGTGGCGCGTGGTGATACCGAGCTTCGCTACGGCGCCGATCGAGGGCAGGGCCTCGCCGCGAAAGCCCAGCGTGCGAATGCGTAACAGATCCTCATCATCGAGCTTCGAGGTGGCGTGACGGTCGACGGCGAGTGCGAGATCGCCATGAGTCATTCCGCTGCCGTCATCGGTGATGCCGATCCGCCGCCTGCCGCCGCCATCGGTGAAAATGTCGACGCGGCTGGCGCTGGCGTCGATGGCGTTTTCGACCAGTTCCTTCACCACGCTCGCGGGACGCTCGACCACTTCGCCGGCGGCGATGCGGTTGACGACCTGTTCGGGAAGCTGGCGGACGGGCATGAGGTCTCAGATCGATTCGAGGCTGGACGACGATTTTACGCGGCTACCGAGTCAAATGCATGTGTTCAAAATATTTTTACGGAACTTTCCGGATGCTGCGGAGGCGCCGAATATGCGGTCTGCATGTGGCCAAGGATTCGCAAAATGACCTCGAAATCCCTGCACGATCACCACATCGCGCGGCTTGCATGGCGAGCGCACCGTTCGCGGATAACGACTGATCCGGCGATGAACATGTTCGGGTTGTGAACGGTGCCTGAAGAAACCGAACTGTTTGTCGTTCGACAAAACCTTGGAGAAATGGATGAAGCTAGTGAAAACCTCGGCGATCGCGGTTGCAATCTCGGCTCTGCTTGCCGGTCCGGTACTGGCGCAAGGCGCCTCATCCGACACCCAGATCCGCGGCGGAGCAAAGGGCACGACCCAGATGCAGGGCGGCGCGGCGGGCAGCATGGACGAAGACGCGCCGGCGGGCGCCGCGGGCCAGAGGGCAGGCGCCAAGCCGGGTGCGAAAGGCACCGTCGGAGCGGGCGGTAGTGCAGCGCCGCCCAAGGCCACGGGCGGAGCGGCGACCCCTCCAGCAAGCAGCCGCTAAGTGCCTGGAGGAAACCCGCCTCCTCCGACGGGTTGCTCTCCAACAGAACTCCGGCCGTGTGGCGGCCGGAGTTTTTTGTGCCTCGACCCGCGAACCGAAAGCTCGGCCCGGCGGCTCTATTTGACGAGAACGCGCTGACGTTCTTTCGCGCAATCAAAGGGAGCTGCTATGTTTTATCGCAAGAATTTGCCGGGCTGGGAGCGGGCGATGCGGACGATCGGGGGCGTTGTGATGATCGCCTATGGGTTTTTCGGCATGCCCGGCACGACGGCCGGCTACCTGATCGCGGCCACCGGCGCGGTCGCAATCGCGACCGGATTTTTCGGCTTTTGCCCGATGTGCGCCATGGTCGGCCGCAGGCTTCCCTCATCATGAGCGTGTTGGTCCGAGCGGGGCGCTTCAATCCCTCGCTGATCGAGGCCGCTCGCGGCGGCGACACCGCGGCGCGGGTGTCGCTGATCGCAGCCGCTCAGCCGGATATCCGCCGCTATGCCGCACGCAATTGCCGCGCGGCCGATATCGACGACGCGGTTCAGGAAACGCTGCTGCTGTTGTACCGGCGGGTCGGCACGTTGCGCGCGGTGACGTCGTTTTCGGCGTGGCTGTTTTCGGTGGCGCGCCGCGCCTGCCTTCGCTTGCTGCGCCGCGCGACGGAAACACGGGCGGCCGACGATGCGGAGGCGCGCCTGGCGCATCTTGCGCCAGAAGACATTCGCATCGATCTTTCTCGCGCCATCCAGTCGCTGCCCGACCACTATCGCGAGGTGATCCTGCTGCGCGATATCGAGGAGTTGTCGATCGACGAGATCGCTGGTGTTCTTGGGTTGACACGCGAAAGCGTCAAGGCGCGCATCCACCGCGCGCGGATCATGATCCGGGAATATCTGGTTCGCGATTGAGACGTCGTGATCGGCGGTTCAATCGTCAAAGCGCGCCGTGCGTTTCGCCTTGACGTCGCTGCGGCGCTTCTTGCCTTCCAGCCGCCGCTGCTTCGATCCGAAGGTCGGCTTGGTCGGCCGGCGCGGCGTCGGGCGGATCAGGGCCTCGCGCAACAATTCGAGCAGGCGATCGATGGCGTCGGCCCGGTTGCGCTCCTGGGTGCGGAAGCGCTGGGCGTGGATCACGATCACGCCCTCCTTGGTCATGCGCTGGCCGGCGAGCCGCACCAGCCGTGCGGCCGCATCCTCGGGCAACGCGATCTTGCGCGTGTCGAAACGGAGCTGCGCTGCGGTCGCGAGCTTGTTGACATTCTGCCCGCCCGGGCCGGAGGCGCGGACGAAGCCGATCTCGATGTCGTTTTCGTCAATCGTGAGGTCGCGGGAAACCCGCAGCATGGCGTTCACCGGAATGCTAGAGAATCGGCGAATGCAAGATAGCGGTTTTGAATTGAAGCCGCTTGCCGCGCGCTCGGTCGTTCCCTCCCCCCTTGCGGGGGAGGGTTAGGGTGAGGGGTAAGCCACAAGCACCGGAACTCGCGGCCACCCCTCTCCCCAGCCCTCCCCCGCACGGGGGGAGGGAGCGCAGAGTGCCGTATCGCTAGAGTGTAGCTAAGCTTAAAGGCCTAGTTCGCTCTCGGCGGCGCCGCGGCGGGCTGCGCGGCGGCTTGCGGGGCGCGGCCGACGATCACGGTGAGCAAGCCCTGGCCCCACAGCTTCTGCGCCGCCTTTTTGGCGTCGTCCAGCGTGACCGCGTCGACCAGGGCATTGCGCTTCTCGATGTAGTCGATCGGCAGCTTGTCGAGCTGGTATTGCAGCAGTGCCTGCGCCAGCTTCGAAGAGGTGTCGAGCGCCAGCATCTGCGAGCCCTTGAGGTACGACTTGGCCTCGTCCAGCTCCTTCTGGGTCGGGCCTTCCTCGGCGATGCGGCGGATTTCCTTCTCGATCGCGTCCACCGTCTCACCGGCGCGGTCGGCACGGGTACCGGTATTGCCGATGAACAGCGCGGAGCGATCCATCCAGAGCAGGGATTCATAAACGGAATAGGCAAGGCCGCGCTTTTCGCGCACCTCCTTGTAGAGCCGCGATGACAGCCCGCCGCCGCCGAGGATGTGGTTCACGACGTAGGCGGCCATGAAATTCGGATCGTGGCGGCGAACGCCGGGGCCGCCGAACGTCACCACGGTCTGCGGCACGTCGAGCGGCACGAACGCGCGCTGCGGCGGCTTGGTGGCCTCGACCTCGGCGATCGGCGTGAGGCTGGCCTTGGCCGGCAGTCCGCCGAACGTCTTGTCCAGGAGCTTGCCGAGCGTGTCGGCATCGACGTCGCCGACCACAGCGATCCGCAAGTTATCCTTTGCAATCACGCGGCGGACGTAGTCCTTCATGTCGGCGACATCGATCTTCGGCACGCTGTCGAGCGTGCCGTTGGCCTGCCGGCCGTACGGATGATCGCCAAAAGCGACTTCCAGGAATTTACGGCTCGCCAGCGAGGTCGGGTTGGTGGTGTCGCGGCGCAGCCCGGAGAGCACCTGCGCGCGAATGCGCTCGACGTCGACGGCATCGAAACGCGGCGAGGTCAGCGCCAGATGGAGCAGGCCGAAAGCCTCGTCCTTGTTGTCCTTGAGCATCCGAAGCGAGCCGCGGAAATAATCCCGGGTCGACGAAAAGCTCAGTTCGATGGCGCGGCGCTCGAGGCGCTCGTGGAAGGTTTTGGAATCGAGATCGCCGGAGCCTTCATCGAGCAGGCTGGCGACCATGTTGCCGACGCCGGACTTGCCGGCCGGATCCTGGGCGGCGCCGCCGGCGAAGGCGTATTCCATCGCTATCAGCGGCACAGTGGCGTCCTGCACGAACCAGGCCTCGATGCCGCCAGGCGAGACCAGCCGCTGGATCTTGGCTGCGGCGTGCGACGGGCTCGCCGCCAGCAACAGCAGGACGGTGCCGGCGATCAGGGCGGATGCGAGGCGCTGCGCGGGAATCGAAAAACGGATCACGAGCGCTTCTCCTCGCGTTTTTGCGCGGTATCCTTGATCAGATAGCCGGTCACCGAGCGCTTCTTGTCGAGCCATTTCTGCGCGGCGTCACGGACCTGCTCGGCGGTGACGGCGCGAATCCGGTCCGGCCAGCTCCTGATGTCGTCGATCGAAAGCCCCGTGGTCAGCGCGCCGCCATACCAGCGCGCCAGCGTGGCCTGGTTGTCCTGGGCGTAGATCGCTTCCGCAATCAACTGGGTCTTGACCCGCTCGAGATCCTCGGCGCGGGCCGGGTTTTGGATGACCTCCGCGATCACGCCGTCGATCACCTGCTCTACTTGCGAAAATTCCACGCCGGGCTTTGGCGAAACCGAGATCGAGAACTGCGAGGGATCCAGCGCGGTGCCCTGGTAACCGGCACCGGCGCTGATCGCGAGCTGACGGTCGATTACAAGTGCGCGATAGAGATAGGAGTTGGAGCCGCCGCCCATCAGTTGCGCGAGCACGTCGAGCGCCGGGCCTTCGCCGGCCGCAGCGGTCGTGGAAGAGGGGACGAGATAATAGCGCCGCAGGCTGGTCTGTTCGACGCGCGGATCGGACAGCGTCACCGTGCGCGGTGCCGCCGGCACCGGCTCCTGCGGGCGGATTCGTTGCGCCGCAATGGCCGGCTGCGCCGGGATGCCGCCATAGGCCTTCTCGACCATGGCTTGGACTTCCTTGGCATCGACGTCGCCCGCGATCACCAGGATCGCGTTGTTCGGCGCGTAGAAGCGCTTGTAGAACGCCAGCGCATCCTCGCGGTCGAGCTTCTCGATCTCCTGGCGCCAGCCGATCACCGGGCGGCCATAGGGATGGTTGAGATACAGCGCCGCCATGATCTGCTCGGTGAGCCGGGCGTCCGGATTGTTGGCGACCCGCATGTTGAATTCCTCGAGCACGACATCGCGCTCGGGAAGCACGTTCTCATCCTTGAGGATGAGGCCGGTCATGCGGTCGGCCTCGAATTCCATCATTTTCGCCAACTGCTCGCGCGGCACGCGCTGGAAATAGCCGGTGTAATCGAGCGAGGTGAAGGCGTTCTCGTTGCCGCCGATCCGCAGCACGGTCTGCGAAAATTCACCGGCGGGATGTTTCGCGGTCCCCTTGAACATCAGATGTTCGAGGAAGTGCGCCAGTCCGGATTTGCCCGGCGTCTCGTCGGCGGAGCCGACCTTGTACCACATCATCTGCGTGACGACGGGCGTGCGGTGATCCGGGATCACCACGACTTGCAGGCCGTTGTCGAGGGTGAAGCTGGCGGGACGTTCCGACGTGACCGTGGTCTGGGCGAATGCGCCGCCGGCGGAGAAAGCAAACGTCGAGATGAGGGCTATCGCGAGAGAAACGGCAAGACGGTGTGACGACATCATGACCTATCTGGCGCTAAAATTCCGCAAAGCTGGTTGCCGGCCCTGCGAAACGAATCCGCGCAAATGTTAGAAGTAACCCGACAAAACCGTTCGGGATCAAAGCCGCGGCATCGTACACCGCGCTTGGTTCCGGCAATCGTCACGATGGCGAGAGATCAGCTTAACTAATCGCCATATTTGCCCTTGGCCGGATTATATTCCTTGTTCAGCGATTCCTTCGGTCCGGTGCCGTAGGCAAAATTGGACGACGGTGTCTGGTAGCCGGGCGGAGGCTGGGTCAGCGATTCCCGCGTCGGCTCACCCTTGAAGGGAGCCGTTTCGGTCTTGCTGCCACCGAACAGGCCGCTGAAGCCGCCGTTATAGCCGAGCTGCGACGGGCTCAGGATCGGATTGTTGTTGGAGGTGCCCGGCTGCACCGGATCATTGTCCTTGCGCGCGGGCGCCGCGGTCTTGCCTACCGCGAGTTCGGCCGGCGTCAGGATGCGGGACGCTTCACGCGGGTCCTTGTTCTCTTTCTTGCGGGCCGCAATCGCCGCCTTGCGGCGCTGCTCGTCGGGGTCCTTTGGCCAATTCGGCGCCTTCGCGTCGGCTGCGGCCGCGGCCGGCGGCGGCAAATCCAGCTTGGGTGGAACGACCAGCGGGGAGCGCTCGCGGTATTCGATGCCGCGATTTTCCATGTTGGTGCCGCCAAGGCCGCGCATAATGCCTTCGATGATCTTTTCCTCGAAGGTCTTGTCGTCTTCGTCCTCGTCGTCAGCCGCGCGCACGGGGCCAGCGGCCATCACAAGACCTATGCCGAGAGCGATGGCGGCGAACCGCAGCGCCCGGGTGAGCGAGCTGGTCTGCATCATCCAGAAGAAGCGGGGTTCGGTCTCGCGCATCGCGCTGTTCCCATTCACAATTTCTGCAACACGCGGGGGGCCGAGCTTAAGGGGCCTAACGGCGCCAGACCGCAGGGGTCGTATCGGCCGGGATCAGGGCGCTTTTGCGGCGGGTACCCCCAGGAACGAGTCATACAATAGGCCCGCTACCCCGGCAACAATGGCCACATCCGCAAGGTTAAACACGTACCAATTGAAGGTTTTTCCCCCGACCTCGATGTGGAACAGGGCGAAATCGACCACCGCGCCGTGCACGAATCGGTCGATGCCGTTGCCGAGCGCGCCGCCGATGATCAGGCCGAGCGCCAGCGTCGCGAGACGCGTGCTGGAGCGTGCCATCCAGATCCCCAGCACGATCACCGCAATCGCCTTGATCGCCATCAGCGCAAGCTGGGCGAGTTGGTTATCGCTCTGGAACCAGCCGAAGCTGATCCCGACATTCCAGGCCAGCACCAGGTCGAAGAACGGCGTGACCCTGACCGCGCCGCGATTGGCGAGGTCGAAGACGTAGAGCAACCAAAGCTTCGAGGCCTGGTCGATCACCAGCGTCGCGAGCGCGGCAACGGCGCCGGCGCGAAGGTGAGGGGTTACGAAGCGCTCCTTGCCGGACACTTATCTCGCCTTCTTCTTTTTCTTCTTTTTCGACGGGGTCGCAGACGACTTTCTTCCCGCCTTCTTGGCGGTCTTTTTGTCCGCCTTCTTTACCGCTTTCTTCTTAGCTCCCTTCTTGGCCGCCTTCGTTGCCGAAGCTGCCTTTTTGGATTTGGCGGCTTTCCTGACCTTGGCTTTCTTGGCTTGGGCTTTCTTGGCCGTGGTTTTGTTGGCCGCGGTCTTGTCGGCCTTGGCTTTCTTCGTTGTGGCCTTCTTGGGTTCTGCTTTCTTGACTTCGGCCTTGGGTTCGGGGGCGCTCTTGGCTTTCGCCTCGCTCTTGGCTTGCTCGGCCTCCGCGGTTTCCAAAACCTTCCTGGCTCTGACCTTCTTGGCAGTCGTGTCCGCCGTCACCTTTCCTGAACCGGCCTGCTCCGGCGCTTCCTCTGCTTGTTGCGGTTGTTCTACAGCTTGCTGCTCGACCAACGCGACAGGCCTGGCGGCCGCTACGGCTGCATCGGCCGGCTTATGGCCCTCGGCAAGCGCCTTCCATTCCCGCAACGCTTGCGCGTCGCGCGGGGAGACGTCGGGATACTCGGCGTCTTCGCCGACCGTGGGCAGGATCTTCCACGACCGCGCGCATTTGGTGCCAACTGCCCTTTCGACCACAACGGCGACGCCGGGCACGTCGGCGAGGCTGAATGCGCCGGCCGGCGCATCGTCGTTGGTCACCATCGCGTTCGAAGTGATGCAGACCTCGGCCAGATCGATGTCGAGCAGCGTGTTGAAGATATTCTTGTCCGACACATAGACCAACGGCGAGGCCTCGAGCGATGAGCCGATGTTCTTGGCCGCGCGTTCGACTTCGAGCGCGCCGGTGACGACACGGCGGACGTCGCGAACGGTCTCCCACTTCTCCGCCAACTTCTCGTCGCGGAATTGGTCAAAACTTTCGGGGAACAGCGTCAGGTGCACCGAGGCTTCCGCGTCCGGCTTGTACATCCGCCACGCCTCTTCGGTCGTGAAGCTGAGCACCGGCGCCAGCCAGCGCAGGATCGCATCGCAGATGATGTCGATCGCGGTCAGCGCCGCCTTGCGCGTGACCGAGGACGGCGGATCGCAGTAGAGCGCGTCCTTGCGGATATCGAAATAGAACGCCGACAATTCGCTGTTCATGAACGCCGCCAGCGTCGCGACCACCGTCTTGTAGTCGAACTCGGCATAGGCCTGGCGCACGATTGTCGCGCGTTTCGCCAGTTCGTGCAGCATCAAGCGTTCCAGCTCGGGCATGTCGCCATGGGCGACCGCGTCGGCCGGGTTGAAATGATGCAGCGTGCCGAGCATCCAGCGGATCGAGTTGCGCAGCTTGCGATAGGTCTCGATGGTGTTCTTGAGGATCTCCGGTCCGATGCGCTGGTCGTCGGCATAGTCGGTGGCGGAGACCCACAGCCGCAGGATATCCGCGCCCGAATCCTTCATCACCTTCTGCGGCTCGACGGTGTTGCCGAGCGACTTCGACATCTTGCGGCCGTTCTCGTCCAGCGTGAAGCCGTGAGTCAGCACTACGTCATAGGGCGCGCGGCCGCGGGTGCCCGCGCTTTCCAAGAGCGAGGAATGAAACCAGCCGCGATGCTGGTCGCTGCCTTCGAGGTACATCACGGTATCCTCGCCGCCATCGACCTTGCGGACGATGTTGCCGAGGCTGGGAAAATTCTGGCGGTCCTCCAGCACGAAGGCATGCGTCGAGCCGGAGTCGAACCAGACGTCCAGGATGTCGTCGATCTTTTTCCAGTCTTCGCCAGCGCGTTCGCCCAGGAAACGTTCACGTGCGCCGTCCATGTACCAGGCGTCGGCGCCTTCCTCCATGAAGGCTTCGACGATGCGCTGGTTGACGATGTCGTCCTGCAGGATTTCGGCGGAGCCGTCGCCCTTCTCGCGCACGAACACGGCGATCGGCACGCCCCAGGCGCGCTGGCGCGAGATCACCCAGTCCGGGCGGCCGGCGATCATGCCGTTGATGCGGTTCTGCCCTGCGGGCGGCACCCATTGCGTCACCGAGATCGATTTCAGAGCCCGGTTCCGCAAAGTGTCATCGCCGGCCATCGTCATGGGGGTATTCACACCACTGCCCCAAACCAGCTTGTTTGGAGTGATTGCTTTATCCATCGCGATGAACCATTGCGGCGTGTTGCGGAAGATCACCGGCTTCTTCGAGCGCCAGGAATGCGGATACTGATGCTTGAGCCGCCCGCGCGCCAAAAGCTTGCCGGCCTCGACCAGCGCCTTGATGACGGCATCGTTGGCGTCGCCCTTCTCGCCCTTGTCGTTGATGACGCGCCTGCCGGTGAAGCCAGGAGCGTGATCGGTGAAAGCACCGTTCTCGTCGACGGTGTAGGGGATGGCGGTGTTGATGCCGCGTTGATCGAGTTCACGCGCATTTGCCGTCCAGACGTCGAAGTCTTCGCGGCCATGGCCCGGCGCGGTATGGACGAAGCCGGTACCGGTGTCGTCGGTGACATGGTCGCCGGGCAACAGCGGCACCATGAACTCGTAGCCACCGCTAAATCCCTTCAACGGATGGGCACATTCCACGGCGTCGAGCGTATCGCCGGGCAGGTCGCGCACCTTTTCATAGGCGGTGACGCGCGCCTGCTTGAATACTTCTGCTGCGAGAGCATCGGCGAGGATCAGAAGATCGCCGGTCTTCGCCCAATTGTCGGCAGGCGCATCGGTGACCTTGTAGAGGCCATAGGCGATCTTCGGCGAGAACGAGATGGCGCGGTTGCCGGGCAGCGTCCACGGCGTCGTGGTCCAGATCACCACGGAAGCCTCGGCCAGCGCGCCATGCGCCGGCGAGGTGACCGGAAACTTCACCCAGACCATGTCGGATGTGTAGTCCTCGTACTCGACCTCGGCTTCGGCCAGCGCGGTCTTCTCGACCACGCTCCACATCACGGGCTTGGAGCCGCGATAGAGCGTGCCGTTGGCGGCGAACTTCATCAATTCGCGCGCGATCTGGGCTTCGGCCGGATAGCTCATGGTGGCGTAGGGGTGGTCCCAATCGCCGATGATGCCGAGCCGCTTGAACTCCTCACGCTGTACGTTGAGCCAGTGCGTCGCATAGGCGCGGCACTCCTTGCGGAACGCCACCATCGCGGTGGAGTCGCGGAAGTCCGGCTTCGGCTTGCCCTTGGAGCGGTAGTTCTCTTCCTCGATCTTCCATTCGATCGGCAGGCCGTGACAGTCCCAGCCCGGCACGTAGTTGGAATCGAAGCCGAGCATCTGCTGGCTCTTGGTCACGACGTCCTTGAGGATCTTGTTCAGCGCGTGGCCGATATGGATGTTGCCGTTGGCATAGGGCGGCCCGTCATGCAGCACGAATTTGGCGCGGCCCTGCGCGCTCTCGCGCAGCTTTCCGTAGAGGTCGATCTCGTTCCAGTATTTGAGGATCTCCGGCTCGCGCTGCGGCAGGCCGGCGCGCATCGGGAATTCCGTCTGCGGCAGGAACAGGGTTTTCGAATAATCTGTGACGTCGGACTTTTGCGGCTGTTGGGACATGAATGCTCTGGTTTGGCTCGAAGACGGCGCTGAAACGCTGGGGAGTAGCGGCTGAAACAGGAAAATCCCGGTCTTGCGCCGAGGCGGACGCTCAGGCGGAAGCCGGGCCCCTAATGCTGATGGTGCGCCGCGCAAACATGGGGCTTTCCATAGCAGGGGGCCGGGAAAATCGCAAAGCCTGCTGGCGGGCGGACTGTCAGCCCTGCCGCGACCGGGCCGGGTTTCCCGCGACGATGACGCCCGCGCCGACGTCCCGCGTGACCACGCTGCCGGCGCCGATTACGGCGCCATCACCTATCGTGACGCCGGGCAGGATGATGGCGCCGCCGCCGATCCAGACATCGCTGCCGATTCGCACCGGACGGCCGAATTCAAGGCCGGTTCGCCGCGTTTCGGCATCGCGCGGGTGGTCGGCGGCGTAGATTTGCGTCGCCGGTCCGATCTGGGTGCGGTCGCCGATCGTCACTTCAACCACGTCAAGGATGACGCAATTGAAGTTGAGAAACACCTCATCGCCGAGCTGGATATTGTAGCCATAGTCGCAAAAGAACGGCGGACGGATCACGGCGCCGGCGCCGACACGGCCGAAATGGGCCGATAGCAGCGCATGCCGCTCGGACACAGGCGCAGCGAGCGCCGCATTGTAGCGCGCGAGCCAGGCCTTGTTGGCGGCGGCATCCGCCTGCAGCTCGGGATCGCCGGGGCGATAGAGTTCGCCGGCCAGCATCTTTTCTTTTTCGGTCTTGCTCAATCGATCACTCCGAGCTTCGGAAACGCATCGGGGGCTGCGGCCAGCCGCGCGCGGGCGCGCGTGCTGTCGTCGTTCATCTGCCGGATCAACGCGTCGATCGAGTCGAATTTAAGTTCGTCGCGAATGAAGCCGATGAAGGCGATATCGAGCACCGCGCCGTAGAGGTCGCCCTTGAAGTCGAACAGGAACACTTCCAACAGCGGGGCGCCGTTGTCGAAAGTCGGGCGGCGGCCGAAGCTTGCGACGGCGTCGAAGCGCACATGATCCTTTCCTTGCCCGTGGCCGACCCGCACCGCATAGATGCCATGCTTGAGGCTGCAATTCTTGTCGAGGCGGATGTTGGCCGTGGGGTATCCGAGGTCACGGCCGCGCTTGTCGCCATGGATTACCGCGCCGCTGACGAACCACGGTCCGCCCAGCATGGCGGTGGCTTCGTCGATCTGGCCCTCCGCCAGCGCCATGCGGATCGCGCTGGAGGACACCGGCCGCTCCTCGATGTCTACATGGGCCTGAACGTCGACCTCGATGCCGAGCCGCGGCCCCTCGCTGACCAACAGGCTCGGCGAACCGGCTCGTCCCTTGCCGAAATGAAAGTCGTAGCCAACGGCAATGCCGCTGACGCCGAGCCGCCCGATCAGGTCATGGTGAATGAAATCTTGCGCCGAGGTTCCGGCGCGGGTCTTGTCGAAGGTCATCACGACCGCGCCGTTCAGCCCCGTTCCGGCCAGCAGCCGCAGCTTGTTTGTCTCGTCGGAGAGGCGGAACTGGGGGCTGTTCGGGCTGAAGAAGCTGCGCGGATGCGGCTCGAAAGTGACGGCAAAGGCCGGCTTGCCGTGGGCGCGGCCCATCCGCAAAGCCGCGTCGATCACGGCCCGGTGGCCCAGATGGACGCCGTCGAAATTGCCCATCGCGACCACCGCCCCGCGAGGGATGTCGGCGGCAGGGGTGGCGTCTCGGATAACGGTAAAACCAGTTGTCATTTCAGGGATTCTTGGTCTCGGTGAAGGCGGCCGGACGGTGACGCGGCGCCGCCGTCGAAGTCAAGCCGGGCGCGGCGGGTCAAAACGGATGCAATCCGGTGTCGTCGGGTTAACGGGCTGTTTAACGGCTGATGCTAGAGGTTTGGGGAGGACTGCGGGTCCCGCAGGCCTGTCGATTTTTTGTGGCGTAAAGCGTCGAGTGGGGGAAAAGATGGCGGTTGATTTGTCCATGCCGGTTCTGGTGGTTGATGACTACAGCACCATGATCCGCATCATCCGAAATCTTTTGAAGCAACTCGGCTTCGACAACATCGACGACGCCAGCGACGGCTCGGCCGCGCTGAACAAAATGCGCAGCAAGAAATACGGACTGGTGATCTCGGACTGGAACATGGAGCCGATGACCGGCTACGACCTGCTCAAGGAAGTCCGCGCCGACCCCAACCTTGCCACCACGCCCTTCATCATGATCACGGCGGAATCCAAGACCGAGAACGTGATCGCCGCCAAGAAGGCCGGCGTGAACAACTACATCGTCAAGCCGTTCAACGCGGCGACGCTGAAGACCAAGATCGAGGCGGTCTTCCCGGACATGGCGACGGCGTAAGGCGCCTGGTCTCCAGCTCGCTCCAGTTCTCGTGATGCCCGGCCCAATCCCGGGCATGCTGCGCTCTCATGAGCCCTACCAGGTCTTGCGTTTTCGGATGATGTAAGACCCATTCCTACTTTGCATGGGGTTGTTTTCGCAATTTTGAGTCCGGTGCAGCGATGCACCTACCACCGCAGCTCCCGCATCAGCGCGCGGGGTGGATGTCCGAACAGCTCCTTCACCGAGGCCGGGTCGAGCTGGTCGATGCCCTCGAACTCCTCGGAATGGATGCCGCGGGTGAGGAAAAGACAATCGATTCCGAAGCCGTGCGCGCCGGTGAGATCGGTCCGCACCGAATCCCCGATGGCCAGCACGCGGTCGAGCGGTGCCGAATGGCCGCGGCGCTCGGCGGCGAGCGCCATCGCGCGTTCATAAATCGGCCGGTGCGGCTTGCCGTAGAAGATCGCCTCGCCGCCGAGCTCGCGATAAAGCTCGGCGATCGCGCCGGCGCAATAGATCAACCGGTCGCCGCGTTCGACGACGATGTCGGGGTTGGCGCAGACCAGCGGCAGCTTGTGCTCGCGCGCCTGCAGCATCATCGCGCGATAGTCTTCCGCCGATTCGGTTTCATCGTCGAACAGGCCGGTGCAGATGATGTAGTCGGCCTGCTCCAGCGGCGCCATCACGGCGTCGAGTCCGCGATGGATCGAGGAGTCCCGTTCCGGACCGATCCAGAATATCTTCTTGCCGGGGTGATCGGCGACGAAACTCCGGGTCAGGTCCCCGGAACTGACGATGGCGTCGTAGGTTTCGTCGGCGACGCCGAGCTTGCGCAATTGGCGCTGCACGGAATCGGCCGGCCGCGGTGCGTTGGTGATCAGGATGACGGTAGCTCCGCGCTGGCGGCAGGTGTGCAGCGCCTCGCAGGCTTCGGGGAAGGACTCCAGCCCATTGTGCACCACGCCCCAGATATCGGACAGGATGACCTCGACGCCGTCCATGAGGTCGCGTAGCCGCTCGACGAAGCGCAATGAGGTCATGATTCCGGAAGCCTGTTAGCCCGGTCCCGCGGCACGGCGCGCCAACGCGGCGTTGCCGGTCGCGCGCATCGGGGGCTCCGCGGCCTGGCTGGCCATGGGGACGGGGTTGCTGGGATCATTGGGGCTGCCGGATTCCTTGTTCGCTGTCGCCCCGCCGGTAGCAGATGCCCCCTCGGGCCGCAACGGCCGCGGCGGTGCAAACAGAAAGCCCTGTCCAAACCGCACGTCATAGTCGAGCAGGTCAACCACCGCGCGCTCGCCCTCGATCTTCTCGGCAATCAGGTCGATGCCGAAACGGCCGAGCAGGTCGGAAAGATCGGAAGGGTGGATGTCCGAGGTCGAGCTCTGCTTGGGGTCGAGCAGCAATGCCGCGGGCACCTTGATGAAACGGACGCCGCGATCGGCGAGGTCGCGCGGCTCGATCCGCAAGTCGGTGACATGGTCGATCGAGAAGCGGTAACCACGCTGCGACAGCGCGGCGAGATTCTCGATTTCGGTCGGGCGGAGATTGCGGAACGTCGCCTGCTTGAACTCGAGCACGAAGGAGGGCGCCAGCGCCCGATTGGCCTCCAGGAAGTCGAGGCATTGCGCGAAATTGGCGGCATTGCCGAGCGTCGCCGCAGAGACGTTGCAGAACACGCCGACGTCCTTGTTGCGCACCATCAGGCGGCGCAACACCTGGATACAGCGCAACATCACCATGTGATCGATTTTGCCGATCAGCCCGCCGGCTTCGGCGGTGGGGATGAAATCATCGGCGGCGAGGATCTGATCCCTGTCGTCGCGCAGCCGCGTCACCGCCTCGTAGAACCGCACCTTGCGCTGCGGCAGCGTCACCATCGGCTGCAGGTAGATGTCGAGCCGGTTTTCCTCGACGGCGTTCTTCACCGCGGCGAGCAGTTGCGGCTGGTTGCGCGAGGGCGGAGCGGCTTCCGCGGCAGTTGCAGCCGCTGCCGGCCTTGCGGCAGCGGCCGGTGCGGGCCTGGCGACGATCGGCGCGGCTTGCTCCGCGGCGACCGCCGGTTCGCTCGGAAGTTCGGGATCCGGCCGGCCGGCCGGGGCGGGGGGCGCCGCCGCCGCGCCCGCGGCCAATAGATCCTCATGGCCCGCCACCGAGACGGCCAGTTGCTTGACCAGGACGCCGAGCTCGTTGATTTCGCCGACCACCGCCTGGATGCGGTCGGAGCTTGCAGAGTTCGCCGACACCAGGCGGCCCTCGACGGCGGCGAGCCGGCGGCCGAATTCGGCGACCTGACGGGCGAGGTCGGCGGTGCCACGGGAAAGGTCGGCGATCTGGCCGCCGACGTCCGAGCGGTCGCGCAGCCGCATCGACACCGCGTTGTAGAGGATCAGGAAGGTCAGCGCGGTGAGCGCCACGATCGCGGATTCGGTGCCGTTGAAGCCCGCCACCGTATGCAGGACGAGGCCGAGCGAGGCTGCAACCAGCACCATGCAGATGGCGATGAAAATCGTCGAAATGCGAATCATGTCGCGCGCTACGCCTTCAGGTCCGAACTGTGCTCCCCCGGGAAAACACGGAAGTTTCAGGCATCGTCTGACTTGCGCATTCCCCAGCGGAGCAACCTTAGCATCAATGTTGATTCGCAGAGCTAGTGTTCTTTGAACACGGCCGGAACCTGCGATCAAAGCGGTGCAACGGCCAGCGTTGCGCCGTCAAACGTCCGAGTGCCGCGCATGCCATCGCCGTCGCGTTGCCGCCAGGCCCAGTAATGTCGCCATCAGGATTAGACCGGCCTGCAGATGCCTGTCGCCTCCCGGGGATCGGCGCCGAGCACGGCTGCGCGTGGAAGGTGCCGAGGGCGCCTGCAAAATTGACCTGGCGGTGTCCCGCGTCGCTTCGATCTGGTCCGGTTCAATCGGACTGGCCTTGATCGCGACGCGCAGGCGGCTTGTAAGCGAAGGAAACTGCGGCGGCCTTTGTCTGAGTTTGGCGGCGGCGAGCCCGGCGCAAATCGCGGCGATTATCGCGAGCAATGCGCCGATCGCGCCGAAGGCCCAAAACGGCCCGTAATGGATCTCGATCCAGCGAAACAGCGCGGTCATGCCGACCAGGCAAGCGGCGATCAAGAAAATGCCCGCTGCTGCGAACAGGCCTGCGGCGATGGCATAGGAAGTCATCGTTCCGGTCGCCTGATGGGTCCGATCTCGCAAATACGACCGCGTCGCCAGCTTGACCTGATTCAGCTTCAGTCCGATCGCGGCGCGCAGCAAGCCACTCGAAGGCGCGAGCATTTCCGCAACCCTCCGCCGGTGGAGGCAGGATCGCCTCCGCCAAACGTAATGAACGCGGGGTCGTTTCGAATGTTCCTGCCCGGTCAGAGCCGATGCTGGCGCTTACGCCGTCGCTCGGATCACCTTGGCGACCTTGTCCATAATCTCGCCGATCTGGTCTTCGGTGATAATCAGGGGCGGCGTCAGCGCGAGCGTATCGCCGGCCACCCGTAGCATCAGATCATGGTCGTGGAAGGCGCTGTTGAGCCCGGCAAAGCCGCGCTTGCCCGGCGCATCCGCAACCGGTGCGAGATCGATGCCGGCGGTCAGACCGACGGTGCGGATATCCACGACGCCCGGCTCGTTGCGCAGCGACATCACAGCGTCGGCGAATTTCGGCTCGAGCTCACGCGCGCGCTCGAACAACTTTTCGTCGCGATAGATGTCGAGCGTGGCAAGAGCCGCGGCGCAGGCCAGCGGGTGCGCGGAATAGGTGTAGCCATGGGTCAGCTCGACCACATGTTCCGGGCCACTCATGAAAGCATCATGGATGGTGTCGCGCACCAGCACGCCGCCCATCGGCGCGGCGCCATTGGTAACACCCTTGGCGAAGGTCAGCATGTCGGGCACCACACCATAGCGTTCGGCGGCAAAGGCAAAGCCGAGCCGGCCATAGCCGGTGATGACCTCGTCGAAGATCAGCAAGATGCCGTGCTTCTGGGTGATCTCGCGCAGCCGCTTGAGATAGCCCTTCGGTGCCGGGAGCACGCCGGTCGAGCCAGCCATCGGCTCGACGATCACGGCAGCGATGGTGTTGGCGCCGTGCAGGTTGACGAGCCGTTCGAGCTCGTCGGCGAAATGCGCGCCATATTCCGGCTCGCCCTTGCTGAACGCCTGCTTCTCGCGATCATAGGTCGCCGGCAGATGGTCGACGCCGGTGAGCAGCGAGCCGAACAGTTTTCGGTTGCCGACGATGCCGCCGACGGCGGTGCCGCCGAAGCCGACGCCGTGATAGCCGCGCTCGCGGCCGATCAGGCGCATGCGGCTGCCCTGGCCGTTGATCTGGTGATAGGCCAGCGCGATCTTGAGCGCGGTGTCGGCCGCTTCCGAGCCGGAGTTGCAGAAGAACACGTGGTCGAGCCCATCGGGCGCCAGTTCGGCGATGCGGCTCGCAAGTTCGAAGGCCTGCGGGATGCCGAACTGGAACGGCGGCGCGTAGTCCAGCGCCTCGGCCTGCTTGGCGATCGTCGACGAAATCTCGGTGCGGCCGTGTCCGGCATTGGTGCACCACATGCCCGAGGCACCGTCGATGATCTTGCGACCGTCGACGGTGAAGTAGTGCATGTCTTTCGCGCCGGCGAGCAGCCGCGGGTTCTTCTTGAACGCCCGGTTCGCGGTGAACGGCATCCAGTGCGCGGCGAGATCGTTCGGAACGTTGACGGGGGTGGGGCGGGGGCTCTTATCCAGCATGGAAGGCCTCTTCAGCTTTAACGTCGGATTTGCCCCAAGGTATCAGTTTCGTCGCGACACGGGAACGCCACCACGACGTGATATTTTTCGCGTAATCGGACAGTTCAGAGATCGGCCGCCGCGATCCAGAACACTTCGCCCTCGGAATCCTCGGTGTCGAGCCAGAGCAGCGGCAGTTGCGGATAGGCGGCTTCCAGTTGCGGGCGGCAGCGGCCGATCTCGCATAACAGTCCGCCCTGCGGCGTCAGGTGCGCGGCCGCCTCGTCGAGGATGCGCCTGACAATGTCGAGCCCATCGAAGCCGCCATCGAAGGCGAGTTTCGGTTCGGCTCGGCATTCGCGCGGCAGGCCGGCCATGCCTTCCGCGTCGACATAGGGCGGATTGGAAATGATGAGATCGTAGCGCTTATCCCCCAGCGGCTTGAACAGATCGCCGCGGTACAGCGTGAGCCTGTCCTGAAGCCCGTAATCGCCGACATTGCGCGCGGCGACTTCGAGCGCATCCTTGGAGATATCCACGGCGTCGATCGCCGCATTCGGAAAATTCCGGCTGGCCAGGATGGCGAGGCAGCCCGAGCCGGTGCAGAGATCGAGCACGCTTTCCACCGTGTCAGGATCAGAGATCAGCGAGCCCGCCTCGTCATCGCCATCGCGGCCGAAGTGCTGGTCCAGCAATTCGCCGATGAAGGAACGTGGCACGATGGTGCGCTCGTCGACGTAAAACGGCAGGCCGCGCATGTAGATTTTGTTGACGAGATAGGCGGCGGGCTTTCGCGTGGTGACGCGGCGCGCGATCAGGTCGAGAATATTCTTGCCTTCGGCGGCGGTGACGCGCGCGGTCGCGAACGTCTCGAACTGGTCGGGGTGCAGGTGCAGCGCTTCGCAGACCAGGAATGCGGCTTCGGCAAGCGGATCGGTGGTGCCGTGCGCAAATACCAGTTTGGCCTCGACGAAGCGGCTGACGGCATAGCGGACGAAATCGAGCAGCGTCAGCAATTCTCCAGCGCCGACCTTGGGAAGTCTCGATGTGGTCTGGCCGCGCTTCGCCGCCGGCTTGGTGCGCTTGGCCATCAGGACTTGGTCCAGCGCGCGGCGGCGGCGTCGTCATGATCGCGGGCTTCGATCCAGCTCGCGCCTTTTTCGCTTTCCTCGCGCTTCCAGAACGGCGCGTTGGTCTTCAGATAATCCATCAGGAATTCCGCCGCTTCGAAGGCCGCCTGGCGATGCGGTGAGACGGTTACCACGAGCACGATGTTCTCGCCCGGCGCGATGCGGCCGAACCGGTGAATGATGGTGAGGCCCTGCAAGGGCCAGCGCGACAGCGCCTCGTCGGCGTGGCGGCCGATCTCGGCTTCGGCCATGCCGGGATAATGCTCGAGCGTCAGTGCTGCGATCGGCTCGCCGTTCTCGCTGCCACGGCAGATGCCGCTGAAGGTGACGACGGCGCCGATATCGGTGCGGCCTCTGGTGAGCGCCGCGATCTCCTGCGCAGCGTCGAAATCCGCTTCCTGGATGCGAATGGTCGCGGTGACGGACATAGTAAGTCAGCCGCCGGTCATCGGCGGGAAGAATGCAATCTCGCGTGCGCCTGATATCACGGCATCGGGCTTGACATGGGCCTGGTCGATCGCAGCCCGGATCACCTTCGGCTTTTCGAAGGCATGGGCGTAAGTCTCGCCGCGGCTGGAAAGCCAGCCGATCAGATCGCTCACCGTGCGCACGTCGGCCGGCGGCTCGACGGTTTCTTCGGCGACGCCGACCCGCTCACGCACCCAGGCGAAATATTTGACCCTCATCCCTCATCCTCCTTGATGAGGTGATGGATGCCGGCGCGGAAATAGTCCCAGCCGGTGTAGATCGTGAAGAGCGCCGACATCCACAACAGGACGATCCCGATCAGGGTGGTCGCAGGCAGGAGTTGCTCGCCCGCCTCGCCCGCGATCAGGAAACCGATTGCGACCAACTGGATCGTGGTCTTCCATTTGGCCAGCTTGGTCACGGGTACGCTGACCCGCAACGCCGCGAGATATTCCCTCAAACCCGAGACCAGGATCTCGCGGCACAGGATCACGATGGCGGCCCACAGGGTCCAGCCGTGGATGCTGCTATCGGCGGCCAGCATCAAGAGGCAGGACGCTACCAGGAGCTTGTCGGCGATCGGGTCGAGCATCCGGCCAAAGGCGGATTGCTGGTCCCAAATTCGCGCATAGTAGCCATCGAGGTAATCAGTCACGGCGGCGGCGAGAAAGACCGCCAGCGCTACCCAGCGCAGCCAGAGCGGGCCGTCCTGGATGGATTGGGCGAAAACGCAGCCGACCACCACCGGAATGGCGGCAATACGGGCGTAGGTTAGAATGTTCGGCAGAGACAGGGTCTTGGCCTGTCCCTTGGTTGTCGCGATGTTCATCCGTCTTACCAATACCGCTGGAGCGTGAAGGTCAACCGTGCGGATGTAGATCATCTGTCGCAGGCGACGCCCAAATGACATGCCTCTCGACGCGAAGTCCCCTTAACCCGCCTGTGCATGGAAAAACTCAAAGATCTTGCGGGCGCTCTCGGCGCTAACGCCTGGAACCTTGCCGAGGTCCGCGATCGAGGCCCGCTCGATCTCCTTCAGTGTTCCGAAGTGGTGCAGCAAGGCACGTTTGCGTGACGGGCCGATGCCCGGGATTTCCTGCAAGCCCGCTTCTCGGATGTCCTTTTTCCGCAGTTTGCGGTGCGAGCCGATCACGAAGCGATGCGCCTCGTCGCGCAGCCGCTGGATGAAATACAGGACGGGATCGCGTGGTTCGAGCTTGATGGCTTCGCGGTCAGGCATGAACAGGGTCTCGCGCCCGGCATCGCGGTCCGGGCCTTTTGCCACGGCCATCAGGCATACCTGCGTCAGTCCCAGACCCTCGAAAATTTCCCTGACGGCGTTGAGCTGGCCACGGCCGCCATCGATGATGACGAGGTCGGGCCATTGCGGAAACGAATCATCGTCGGCCTTGGCCGCATCGCCCTCCGGCGGCTTCAACAGCCGCTTGAAGCGCCGTTCCAGCACTTCGCGCATCATCGCGTAGTCGTCGCCGGGCGTCAGTCCCTCGGACTTGATGTTGAACTTGCGATACTGGTTTTTGATAAAGCCATCCGGTCCCGCCACGATCATTGCACCGACCGCGTTGGTGCCCTGGATGTGACTGTTGTCGTAGACCTCGATGCGCTTCGGCACCTGCGGCAGTCCTAATGTGCTCGCCATCGCTTCCAGGAGCCGGCCCTGGGTCGCGGTATCGGCGAGCTTGCGGCCGAGCGCCTCGCGCGCATTGGTCAGCGCATGCGTGACCAGTTCTTTTTTCTCGCCGCGCTTCGGCACCGAGATTTCGACTTTGTAGCCAGCCTTCACGCACAGGGCGTCGGCCAGCAGCGCGCACTCCTCGATCTCATGCGACAGCAGGATGAGTTTTGGTGGCGGCTTGTCGTCGTAGAATTGTGCGAGGAACGAGGCCAAGACTTCCTGCGGCGTGAACGACTTTTCCGCGCGCGGAAAATAGGCGCGGTTGCCCCAGTTCTGGCCGGTGCGGAAGAAGAACACTTCGACGCAGGAATAGCCGCCTTCCTGATGGATGGCGAACACGTCGGCCTCTTCCACGGTGCGGGGATTGATGCCCTGCTGCGACTGGATCGCCGACAGCGCGGCGAGACGATCGCGATAGAGCGCCGCGGTCTCGAATTCGAGCTCGTTCGACGCCTTCTCCATCTCGGCTGCGAGCAGCTCCTTCACCGCATGGCTGCGGCCGGACAGGAAATCGGTCGCCTCGCGCACCAGCTCGCCATAGCCGGGGAAGTCGATCTCGCGGGTGCAGGGCCCGGAGCAGCGGCGGATCTGGTACAGCAGGCAGGGCCGCGTGCGGCTTTCGAAAAAGCCGTCGGTGCAGGAGCGGATCAGGAACGCGCGCTGCAGCGCCGTGATGGTGCGGTTGACGGCGCCGGCGGATGCGAACGGCCCGAAATATCGTCCGGGCCTGGTCTGGGCTCCGCGATGCTTGAGGATCTGCGGCGCCCAATGGTCGCCTGTGATCAGGATGTAGGGGAACGATTTGTCGTCGCGTAGCTGCACGTTGAAGCGTGGCCGTAGCTGCTTGATCAGGTTGGCTTCCAGCAGCAGCGCTTCGGTCTCGGTCGTGGTGGAAACGATCTCGACCGTGACGGTCGCCGCGATCATCCGAAGGATGCGCGCCGGCAAGGGCGCGTTGACGCGGGCGTAGGAGGCAAGCCGCTTGCGAACGTTTTTCGCCTTGCCGACGTACAGCACGTCGCTGGCGGTATTGAGCATGCGGTAGACGCCGGGAGAGGTCGGTGCCAGCCGCACCGCGTTTTCGATGGCTGCGTGGCCGACCGCCAGCGGGCCTTCGGCAATCGCATCAGTGGGCTCCTCGGGGGCTTCCGGCAGGCGCGCCTCGTCGTCCTCCTCGGCGGCAGATGTCGCGGGATCGACGTCGGCGGCGGCAGTCAGGTCCTGGGGCGGCAAATCCGGCTGGGAACTCCGCCGCGCCTTGCGCGGGGGCTGCGGATGGTCGGTAGAATCGTGATCCATGGGCCTAAATTAAGCGCTGCAGGGCGGCATCGCCAGCGCTCGCGGCGCGCTCTTCGTGGAGACGCTGGTAACGCTTCCTTAAGACTGATGAGTGGGCGCTAACCCGGCTTAACAACCCTTTAACTTAAAACTCTCGATAAATCTTACCGGAAAAAGGTGGAGTTCCGTAACCAGGCCGGTTTCTCGCCGGCAGGGTCGCGGCAGTTGCGTGGAGTTGGGGGATGAGCAGGCTTGTGTGGGGCGCGCTGGCGCTGATCGCTACCGGCTGGACCACGTCGGCGCGGGCGGCCGACCTCTACGGATCGCGCCCGCCCTTGACAGTCAACCAGACGCAGTTCGGCCCCGATAGCTGGGCTGGCCCCTATCTCGGCGGCAACCTCGGCTATGCCTGGGGCTCGGTCGCGAACAATCCGACCAAGCCGTCCGGTTTCGTCGGCGGCGTTCAAGCCGGCTACAATTGGCGGAACGGCGGACCGTGGGTGTTCGGTCTCGAAGGCGACATCCAGGCGACCGGCGCCGAAGAAACCTTCGCGCCATGGAAATTTTCCAACCCTTGGTTCGGCACGATTCGCGGCCGCGCCGGCTACGCGTTCAACAACATCTTGTTCTTCGGCACCGGCGGTCTCGCCTTCGGCGAGCTGCGCGCTACTACCTTTGGCCTGACGGAATCTCATACCAATGTGGGCTGGACGCTCGGCGCCGGCGCCGAAGTGGGACTCGCGCCGAATTGGAGCGCCAAGATCGAATATCTCTATGTCGATCTGGCCAACAGCAACTTCGTTATTACGGGTGCGTCGAACGGTTACCGGTTCGGCCTGATACGGGCCGGCGTGAACTGGCACTTCTAAGAAAAGAAACTGGCGGCGACCACCTCCCGGCGGCAGTAAGTCGCCGGGATTTTTTTGCCTTCAGGCCGCGGGCATTGCAAATCTCCACGCTGTGGACGGCGACACCATGCCCAGCGCAATCTTCGCAGCAAGAATTCAGTCCGCGTTCAACGTGAGCGTCAGCTCACGATGAAATCACCAGGTTGACCGCCTTGGGGCCTTTGCCCTTCTTATCCGGTTCGACCTCGAACGTAATGCGCTGCCCTTCAGTCAAATCCTTCAATCCGGCCCGCTCGACGGCGGTGATGTGCACGAACACATCGCGGCCGCCGTCATCGGGCTTGATGAAGCCGTAGCCGCGTTCTCCGTTGAAGAACTTGACTGTTCCAGTCATGGCCATCGGGAAACTCCTCCCCCGTATTGCTCTGCCGTTACGCGCATCTCGCGCATCGGCCGACCGGACATTCGCTGCCGGAAGCTTGGCCACCTGAGCTGATCGGATTCACGCCGCCGATCGACCCGGATTCTTATTCGGCCTTGATCACTCCGCCGCAACCATTCGCGGAAGCGGAACGTAAAGCCAGTCCCAACGGACTGAGCATAATACGGTTTCGCGTAAATTGCCTACGGCGATTCGCACTTTCCACCGGCCGCGCCGAGGCTCACGGCTTGGGCGTTTCCAGCCTGAACCGGCCGGCCCCGCCCTGGCCGAGCGGTTTTTCTAGCTCGGGTAGAATTGTCTTCAACTCACCGGCCAGCGTCCACGGCGGATTGACGATTAGGAGGCCGGTGGAGGCGAGGGGGCCGCCCGGCTCCTGCGGCGCAACGCTGAATTCAAGCCGCAGACATTTCCCGGCCGGCCTGCTGGCCGCGGCAGCGCTTGCGACGAGCCGTGCCAGCGTGTCGGTGGCGCGCCGGCTCTTCACGGGATACCAGATCAGATAGCTGCCGGTCGGCCACTTCGCGTAGGCTTCGGCGAATCCGCCGGCCAGCCGCTCGAATTCGTCTTGTTGCTCGAACGAGGGGTCGATCAGCACCAAACCGCGCCGCTCGTTGGGAGGCACGAAGGCCGGCAACGCCGTCCAGCCGTCGAGATCGACCACCCGCGCCTGGCTGTCGCGGCGCAGCGCATCGATCAATTGCCTGCGGGCATTGGGCTCGATTTCACAGGCCGTGAGGCGGTCCTGCGGCCGCAGCAGAGCGCGGGCGATCAGGGGCGATCCGGGATAGGCCTCGAGCCGGCCCGGCGCATTGAATGCCCTGATGATATCGAGATAGGGGGTCACCAGCGGCAGCGCGCTTTCCGAGAACCGCGCCTGCATTACCCGCGCAATGCCGGTCAGCCATTCGCCGCCGCGGCGCGCCTCCTCAGCCGTGAGATCATAGCGCCCGGCGCCGGCATGGGTGTCGATGACGCGAAACGGGGCCTGCTTTTCCTGCAGATAGGTCAGCATGCGTACCAACACGATGTGCTTGATGACATCGGCAAAGCCGCCGGCATGAAAGGCGTGTCGGTAGTTCATGGCAATCGGCCGACCAATTGGAGAAGACGTATTGTCTTCTACTCGTCGGGGCCGGGCTTGTCCTGCTTCGCGAAACGCTTCGGAGGACCAGGGCTCCGGCGTGCCTCCGATGAGCGAACGATGTGTTCACCTGATCGGCGCTGACGATGTCAGGTCCGCCGGCCACGCAATGCAATCCGCCGCTGATCGAATGCAGATCGCGGCGGCGAACATGGAGCGCGCCTTCGAGAGCCACCAGCGCTTTCTCGAAGACTGGCTGAGCCGGTTCGAGCAAATCATGGAGCGGAAGAATGGCTAAGACGTTGACCAAACTGCAATTCAGCAATCCGCTGATGGCCACCCGCACCGAGGAGTCGTTCCACCTCAGCACGCTGCTCGACCTCGTCGGGAGGGACGGGTTCTTCGCCGGCAACGACCTGCTGGCGGTGTCGTCGTTCTATCCCGGCCTCGAGCTAGCCATCACCGGCGTGCACTGGCTCACCGGGCTGCCGCTGGTCGGAGCGCAGATCCTGGTGGTTCTGCTGGCGCGATCGTCATCTGACAAGACCCGCCTGATTTCTTCCGACTTGACGCATGCCGATATCGGCATATGATGGCGCCCATGGCACGAGCAGCGACGACGTCGGACATCTTCAACGCTATCGCCGAGCCGCAGCGCCGGGAAATCCTGGTACTGCTGCGGATGGGTGAGCGGCCAGTGACCGAGTTGGCCCAGGAGCTGGGGATGACCCAGCCGGGGGCGTCCAAACACCTGCGGGTGCTCCGGGAGGTCGGGCTGGTCCGGGACCGCAAGGCAGGCAAGCAGCGCCTGTACGGCATTGACGCCCGCAAGCTGCGACCGGTCCATGAGTGGACTGGCGGGTTCGAGCGGTTCTGGAATGAGAGCTTTGACCGACTGGACGCGTACGTGCAGGACCTCAAGCAGGCAAGGCAGAAGGAGTGATCGATGGCCGCGACAGGACGCGACGCGCGAGCGCAGTCAGCGACGGCCGACCGCGAGATCGTGATCTCCCGCGTCATCGATGGCCCGCGGGAGCTGGTGTTCGAGGCATTTACCGAAGTCCGGCATCTGTCGCGATGGTGGGGACCGGAGGGATTCACCACCACCACGCGGGCGTTCGAGTTCCGCGTCGGCGGGGAGTGGGACTTCGTGATGCACGGACCGGACGGGACGGACTACCAGGAGTGGATCTCCTGGACCGAGATCGCCCCGCCGGAGCGGATCGCGATGCTGCATGGTGAGTCCCGCGGCGACCCGAACGCCTTTGAGTCGGTCCTCACGTTCGGGCCCGACGGCGCGGCGACCCGGATCGAGATGCGCACGGTGTTCCCCACCAAGGAGCTGCGCGACGAGGCGGTCGAGAAGTACCACGCGATCGAGGGCGGCCAGCAGACCCTGAGCAAACTGGCTGCCTACGTCACCGAGATCGTTCGAAAAGGAGTTGAGGACTGATGGCCGGGAGGGTGTTCTTTAGCGTGTCGATGTCGCTGGACGGGTTCATCGCGCCCGAGTCCCTCGAGGATTTGATGGGGCAGCAGTGGATGGAACTGCAGCAGTGGATGTTCCCGCAGCGGTTCATCCGGGAGAACCTGAAGCTCGGCGAGGGCGGCGAGGAGGGGCGCGACAACGACATTGTGCGGGAGACGTTCGAGCGCACCGGCGCGAGCGTGATGGGCAAGCGCATGTTCGACGCCGGCGAGCAGGCTTGGCCGGAGGAGGCGCCGTTCCACACGCCGGTCTTCGTCGTGACGCACGAGAAGCGTGACCCCTGGGAGCGGCTGGGTGGGACCACCTTTCACTTCGTCAATGACGGCATCGAGTCCGCGCTCGATCAGGCTCGCGAGGCCGCCGGCGACCGAGACGTCCGTATCGCGGGCGGCGGCGCAACGATTCTGGAGTACGTGAACGCTGGCCTGATCGACGAGTTCTCGATCGCGCTCTCACCCGTGCTGTTCGGCTCCGGAATCCGCCTGTTCGAGGGCGTGGACGCGGGCCGCGTGGCCCTGGAGCCGGTCCGCGCGGAGCCGACGCGGCGGGTGACCCACCTAACCTACGCAGTCCGGGAGCGGTAACTGTCTCGACCTCAGCGCTCCCCCGCCGAGGTCAGCAGCGCGGTGAGGTCCTCGAAGCTCTGAGCGTCAGGAAGGGCGAGCGTTCGGGCTGCGATCTCGGCCTGAAAACCCGGCGAAGCCTTGGCGAAGACGGGATGGCGAAGACGGGTCCTGCTTCGCGAAACGCCTCAGGATCAGGGCCAAAATGTCGGCGACGTTTTGCTGCAGATAGGTCCCGGCCATCCACGTGTCTTGCAGATGACGATAAGCCGTGGATGACCGGGAACGCAGACAACTCTAGGCAGTCTGCGCAAAGCGGCCGCCATGCCTGGCATGGCGGTAAGCGGGTCTTCAGCCGCCCCGTACCGGCGGCATCACCACCTCGTCACGCCGGCAGGCGCGGCGGTCGATTTCGTCGCAGGCGCGGAATTCCATCTCCTTGCTCAGGCAGACCCGCACCTCGCTCAGGCGCCGGCTCGAGCAGGTCACCGAAATCGCCGAACTGCTCAAGCCCGGGTTGATCTTGATAAAGGCCTCCTCGACAGCGCCGGGGGCGATGGTCTTCTGCTCCGGCAATTGCAGGAATTCCTCGGGAATCTTTACCGCCGCGCGCGCCTTCCGGATGCTCTCGAAATAGGCTCGCGCGCCAAGGCCCGAACAGGTGCCGTGCTTGTCCCACTCGTTGAAGATCAGGCCGGGCGCCGGCATCAGGTCCAGCATCGAGGTCATGATGTTGCGATCGAGCCGCGGCGAGGGCCGCTGGCAATATTCGGGAAAGCCGCGCTCATATTGCGGCCACAGGCCGTGAACCACGAAGGAATAGGGGCGGCTGCACTGGGCCTGTGATCGCCCGCTATTGCCGCGCTCAGCCGCCGCCTCGCAGAAGGAGGGCGACCAGGAAAGAGCCAGGACATAAAAATCGAATTCGCCTGGCGCGTTCTGCCGGCGGTCTTGTGCGGACGCTGTCCCGGCCAGGACGACAACAAGAGCCAGCGAAATCAGAAGCCGCGAAATAATGATGGACCCGTGCATCGAACGCCCCCTCTACTCGACTACCGGGAGCCTAGCAGGGAGTCGGAACATTTCAAGAACAAAATTGGATCAATCCCACAATCGGCCCGAGTCAGCCGGGATCGCTTGCCGGATTTCAGGGCGATCAGGGCCGCGCGGCCCTGCAGCCGGGGCTGTAGGCCCAGTTGCGGTCAAGCCCGGTCACGCACCATTCGACGCCCTGGCCGAAGCCGGCAAAGCCGCCATCCTCGATGATCGAGTAGTGCACGGTCCGCATCTTGCCGTCGCTCAGCATCACGTCGCCGCTGCAGTAGCGGCGCGGAATGTTGTCGGACTGCCATGGCCGAAAGGCGGTTTCATGGATCCGGCTGTAACCGGTAATCGTCAGCGCCGAATTCCAGAACTTGCTCTCTTTCTCCTGGAACTGGTACGCGATCGTCGATAGCGCCCGCTCGCATTCGGCGACGCGGCCGTCATAGCGTGGGCCGAACAACCCGAAATTGAGCTCCATGGGGTTGGCGGCCTGCGCGGCCTGGCTGGAGACCAACAAAGCGAGCGCCGCTGCCGTCAGGCCGAGTGCTCTCAAGGATGTGAACAAATTGCGCATGGGAATCCGCCAGTAAGCCAACGCATGGACGGTGCCGCGAAGCCCTGACAAGGTCAAGTGCAGCGCGGCAACACCTGACAGCCAAGTCCGCCTCGTGCCGCAAGCATTCTTTTCACGGCCATCGGCGCACACTATGGTGCGGTTCGAGCGAAATGGAGTCTGCGATGCGAAGAATTGTGGCCGCGAGCCTGATTGCCATGGGCGGGATGCTGGCGGCGGCGCCGGCGCAGGCGCATTGGTGGGATATCGACACAGTACCGCCGTTCAAGGGCAACGACACCGGCGGCATCATCGCCTATCCGCTCGCGATGCAGGCTGACGCCCGCCAGCTCGCCGTCGATCACTGCGCCCGCTACGGCAAGGTGGTGAAATTCCTCGGCGTGCAGCCCAATTACGGCGGCTACGTTTCCTTTGCCTGCCGCTGGGTGCCCTATGGCGCCGCTGAGCGGCCGCTGCGCACGCTTTACTGAGCGCTGCCGCTACCTGTTTTCCGGCTGGACATGTTTTCGCCACGCGGAGCGTGTGTTCACTTCGCGATGACGATCTCTGGAAGAATTCAGCGGGGGCCACCCATGAGACGACTGCTTCTTGTATCTTGTTCGGCCGTTGGTGTGCTTGCTCTGTTGCCGGAAAGCGGCGCTATCGCCGTGGAGTTGCCGGTGCGCAAGGCCGGCCTGTGGGAGATGAAAGTGGTGAGCACGGGCTCGCCGTCATCCGAGATGACGATGCACCAATGCACCGACGAGACCACCGACAAGGGCATGAGCACCGCAATGTCGCCATTGGCCAAGGAGATCTGCTCCAAGCAGGATATCCAGAAGACCGCAACCGGCTACGTCACGGATTCCGTCTGCGGCGTCGCCGGGATCACGGTCAAATCCCGTGCCGAGATCACCGGCGACTTCAATTCCGCCTACACCGTAAAATCGACCTCGCAGAGTGAGGGCGGCATGGCCGGCGCCGCGCGCGACAACAGCTCGACGATCGAGGCCAAATGGCTCGGCGCCTGCAAGGCAGATCAGAAGCCAGGCGACATCATCATGCCCGGCGGCATGAAGATGAACATCAAGGACATGGAAAAGCTGAAGGCGCTGATTCCGAAGAAGTAGGGGAAGTAACGAGGTCGCAGAATCTATCGCGGCGAATTGTCGTCCCTGCGAACGCAAGGGACCGATACGCCGTGCCGTAAACTTTGAGAGCCGCCGTTCAACGGCTTTTTGTTCAACAACGAAGCCCTGTGGTTATGGGTCTCTGCGTTTGCAGGGACGACGCAGTTCGGTACCTACACCGGCACCCTTACCGCCGCGCGCAGGCCGCCCATCGGGCTGTCGCCGAGCGTGATGTCGCCGCCGTGCGAGCGGGCGATGTCGCGGGCAATGGCGAGGCCGAGGCCCGTGCCGCCCTCGTCCTGGTTGCGGGCGTCGTCGAGCCGCAGGAACGGCTTGAACACTTCCTCGCGCATGTTGACCGGAATGCCCGGCCCGTCGTCGTCGACCGTCACCGTCAGATAGCGGTGATCGCGGTGGCCCGTGATGGCGACCGTGTTGGCGTGGCGCGCCGCATTGGAAACCAGGTTGGCGATGCAGCGCTTGAACGAGGCTGGCTTCACCGTCACCACCGGCAGGCCGTGGAACGTCACGGTTGCGGTATGGCCGTGGCGTTCGGCGTCGCTGCGCAACTCCTCCAGCGCCATCGCCATATCGGTCGGCTGCGCGATCTCGCCGCTGTCGCCGCGCGCGAAGGCGAGATAGGCCTCGAGCATGCCGGACATTTCGTCGACGTCCTTGCGCATGCCGTCGACTTCGGGACTGTCGCCGATCAGCGCCAGCTCGAGCTTGAAGCGGGTCAGGATGGTGCGCAAATCGTGGCTGACGCCGGCGAGCATCGCGGTGCGCTGATCGATCGAGCGTTCGACACGGGCCTTCATCTCCAGGAATGCCTGTGCCGCCTGCCGCACCTCCCGCGCGCCGCGCGGACGGAAATTCGGCACCTCGCGGCCCTTGCCGAAACTTTCGGCGGCGTCCGCCAGCCGCAGGATTGGCCTGATCTGGTTGCGCAGGAACAGCACCGCGACGATCAGCAGGATCGAGGAGGTGCCGAGCATCCAGAAGATGAAAATCTCCGAATTGGAGGCATAGGCGGCGCTGCGCTGCGCGAACACGCGCATCACGGCATCGTCGAGCTGGATGCGGATTTCAACCAGATTGGACTTGCCGACGGTATCGATCCAGAACGGGCGGCGGATCTGGCGGCCGATCTGCGACGACAGGGTCTGGTCGAGCAGCGAGAAGAATGGTTTCGGCCCGGGCTGCGGCATATCGCCGACGGGAAGAAAATCGACGACCAGTTGCAGCCGCTGCCCGATGTGGCGCAACTGCGCGCGGTCCTTGTCCTGCGGAAAGGCCTTGTAGACGTCGATCAGGCTGGCGATGTCCTGCACCACGGCCGCCGACAGGCGCCGTGTCACCGTGTTCCAGTGCCGCTCCATGAACACGAACGCCACGACCGTTTGCAGGATCACCATCGGCACGATCATGATCAGGAGCGCCCGGGCATAGAGGCCGGTCGGCATCCAGCCCTTGAACGCGTTGCCCATCCAGCCATTGGCCCTGGAGACGCGTTGCGACGCGTTGCGGATGAACGTCAGGCCGGTGTCGAGCGTGCTCATGAGCTGGCTCAGGGCGACGCAACCAGGCGATAGCCGATGCCGCGCGCCGCCTGCAGGAACAGCGGATTGGCGGGATCGCGCTCGATCTTGCGCCGCAGCCGGTTGATCTGCACGTCGACTGCGCGCTCGTTCACCGTGCCGCCGCCGGTCAGCGCCGCGCGCGGCACCGTTTCGCCGGGACTGGCGGCCAGGATGCGCAGCATTTCGCGCTCGCGGTCGGTCAGGTGAACGATCTCCTCGCCCTGGCGCAGTTCGCCACGATCGAGATGGAAAATGTAGGGGCCGAACGCGATCTGCTCCAGCGCCTCCACCGGCGGCGGCGCGGAGCGCTTGAGGATATTGCCGATCCGCAAGATCAGCTCGCGCGGCTCGAACGGCTTCGCAACATAATCGTCGGCGCCGATCTGCAGGCCCTCGATCCGCGCCTCCGCCTCGTGACGCGCCGTCAGCATGATGATCGGCACCGACGAGGAGGTGCGAATGAATCGCGCCAGGTCGAACCCGGTTTCGCCGGGCATCATGACGTCGAGGATCAGGAGGTCGAAATGCAGGCCGAGCAGTTTTGCGCGCGCATCGCCCGCGCTTGAGGCAGTGGTGACGCGATAGCCCTCGCCGGTCAGAAACCGCGACAACAGATCGCGGATACGGCGGTCGTCGTCGACCAAGAGCAGATGCGGGGCGTCATCGGCCAGTTGCCGCGGCGCGGGCGTGGTGGCTGCAGCGATGGTTGCTCCTTGCGGCACGGTCACTCCCTTGGCTTCTTGCTGCCGATCCCGAAGATCGCCTCCAACACCTTGTCGGGGTCGTCGCGATCGATCATCGCGCGCAGGAACTCGCTGATCGCGGCGACGCCCTCGGGATTGATGTCCCGGAGCGCGCGGGTGATGCGATCGGTCTGCAGCCCTGCGAGCTTTGCCACCAAGGCTTCGCCCTTCGGGGTGGCGTAAAGAAGGCGCTGCCGGCGGTCGTTATTGCCGGTCTTCTGGATGATGTAGCCCTCATCGAGCAACTGCTTGAGCACCCGGCCAAGCGACTGCTTAGTGATCCGCAACACGTCCAGGAGGTCGGCGACCTTGAGGCCGGGGTAGCGGTAGACGAAATGCATCACGCGGTGATGGGCGCGGCCGAACCCGAAAGCCTCGAGCTCATGGTCGGCGTCGCCGACGAAGTCGCGATAGGCGAAAAACAGCAGCTCGATAATGTCCCAGCGAAATTCGCCAGCCCGCGGGGCAGGGCTGGCGGCCTCCTGCGAATCGGAGGCTACGGAGCCCTTTGAGAAATTTATGTCAGTCATGTTGACATATCTTGGGTTCAATGTTACAAAACTTCCAGCCACGACGAAACTTTAGGTCGTTTCGAACCTGGTGACGTGTCAGGCAGCCGGAAAAAGCCAGCGATGGCGGCAACGGCCGCAAATGGATTACCGTGCGATTGTCGAGCGGCATTTCGGCAAACATACTGGACTTCGGCATCCCGCAAAAGCATGTCCTCGACCGACATGACGGCGACGGAAGCCGGCCGCAAGGCCGGTGATGGTGAAGTTCAGACCCGTGAAGGCCCGGAAGACGCATGCCGGCGCCAATATGGGCGCCGATTTCCAATAGCGGGAAACAAGGGCAAAGGGGAATGAGTTTGAAATTCGAAATCCGGCCTGCGGCGAATCCAACTCCTGAGAGGGAGCGCGCGGCCAAGCTCGTGGACCCGGGCTTCGGCCGGATTTTCACCGATCACATGGCCATCGTCCGCTACAATCAGGCGAACGGCTGGCATGACGCGCGGGTCGAGGCCCGCGCAAATTTTCCGCTCGATCCGGCGACAGCCGTCCTGCACTACGCGCAGGAGATTTTCGAAGGCCTCAAGGCCTATAAGCGCGACAACGGCGTCAACCTGTTCCGCCCCGACGCCAACGCGAGGCGCTTCAACAATTCGGCTGAGCGCATGGCCATGGCGCCGCTGCCCGAGGCTATCTTCATCGAAGCGGTCGAGCAGCTCGTGCGCATCGACAGCGCCTGGATACCGGGCGGCGAGGGCAGTCTCTACTTGCGGCCCTTCATGATCGCGAGCGAGATATTCCTCGGCGTGAAGCCATCGGCGGAATACATCTTCGCCGTCATCGCCTCGCCGGTCGGCTCCTATTTCAAGGGCGGACCTGCGCCGGTGTCGATCTGGGTGTCGGAGAATTATACGCGCGCCGCGATCGGCGGCACCGGGGCCGTCAAATGCGGCGGCAATTACGCCGCGAGCCTGCGCGCGCAGGCCGAGGCCATCGAGCACGGCTGCGACCAGGTCGTTTTCCTCGACGCGATCGAACGCCGCTACATCGAGGAGCTCGGCGGCATGAACGTCTTCTTCGTGTTCGACGACGGCTCGCTCTCGACGCCGCCGCTCGGCACGATCCTGCCGGGCATCACCCGCGATTCGATCATCGCACTGGCAAAGGATTCCGGCACGGTCGTGCGCGAGGAGCCCTACACGATCGACCAGTGGCGCGCGGATGCCGCCAGCGGAAAGCTGAAAGAGGCGTTCGCCTGCGGTACCGCAGCCGTCATCTCGCCGATCGGCAAGGTGTGCTCGGCGAGCGGCGATTTTCTGATCAGCGGCGGCGTCGCCGGCCCTGTCGCCATGGGGCTGCGCAAGAAACTCGTCGACATCCAGTACGGTCGCGCAGCAGACCCGCACGACTGGATCAGAAAGGTCCTGTGACCGGCGGCGGAATCGTTCCGCTGCTTCTGCAATCGCAGGGTTGCCGGGTGTGGCCGGATCTTTCCGTCATGGCCGGGACGAGCCAGCATGATGAATTCTGGTTCCTGTGCAGACGAGGCCGCGCTTGCCGCGTCCGGCGTGCGCTGATAGGACCGCCGTATGCGTGACAATACCCAAAAACCCAAAAAACCGCAGAAACTGAAGGCGCGGCTGCCGCGCGGGCTCGAAGACCGTGGCCCGGCCGCGATTGCGGCCACGCGCCAGATGGTCGAGAAGATCCGCGAGGTCTACGAGCGCTACGGTTTCGAGCCGGTGGAAACGCCGGCAATGGAGTTCACCGACGCGCTCGGCAAATTCCTGCCCGACCAGGACCGGCCGAACGAGGGCGTGTTCTCGTTCCAGGACGACGACGAGCAGTGGATCTCGCTGCGCTACGACCTGACCGCGCCGCTGGCGCGCTATGTGGCGGAGAATTTCGACGCGCTGCCGAAGCCGTATCGCAGCTACCGCGCCGGTTACGTCTATCGCAACGAGAAGCCAGGTCCCGGCCGCTTCCGCCAGTTCATGCAGTTCGATGCCGACACGGTGGGCTCGGCCTCGCCGGCGGCGGACGCCGAGATGTGCATGATGGCCGCCGATACGATGGAAGCGCTCGGCATTCCCCGCGGCTCCTATGTGGTGAAGGTGAATAACCGCAAGGTGCTTGATGGTGTGCGCGATGCGCTAGGCATTGCCGATGACGGACAATGGCTGACGGTGATGCGCGCGATCGACAAGCTCGATCGTCTCGGCATTTCCGGTGTGCAGCAATTGTTGGGCGAGGGCCGCAAGGATGAGTCGGGAGACTTTACCAAAGGCGCCGGCCTGAAGCCTGATGACATTGCATTGGTCGTTGGTGCGATCGAGCAGGGCGCGCGGATCGATGCGCGGCTGCGCGACAGCAAGGTCGGACAGGAAGGTCGCGACGAACTCGATGCGATCAGCAAGCTGGTGACGGCGTCGGGCTATGGGGAGGATCGTATCGTGATCGATCCATCTGTCGTGCGCGGTCTCGAATATTACACCGGCCCTGTCTACGAGGTCGAACTCACGCTCGAAACCAAGGACGAAAAAGGCCGCCCCGTGCGCTTCGGCTCGGTCGGCGGGGGCGGACGGTACGACGGTCTCGTCTCGCGCTTCCGCGGCGAGCCGGTGCCGGCAACGGGCTTTTCGATCGGGGTGTCGCGCTTGCAGGCGGCGCTGTCCATGCTCGGCAAGCTCGACACGCGGCCCGACTTCGGCCCCGTCGTGGTCACCGTGTTCGATCGCGATCGTGTCGCCGACTACCAGAAAATGGTTGCAGAGCTTCGCAATGCGAACATCCGCGCCGAGCTCTATCTCGGCAACCCCAAGAACATGGGCAACCAGCTCAAATATGCCGACCGCCGCAACTCGCCTTGCGTGATCATCCAGGGTTCGGATGAAAAGGCGCGCGGCGAAATTCAGATCAAGGATCTGATCGAAGGCGCGAAAGCCGCGGCTGCGATCGCCTCCAACCAGGAATGGCGCGAGACTCGTCCGGCGCAGTTTTCCTGCGCGGAGAGCGAGATCGTCACACGCGTGCGCGAGGTGCTGGCGCGCCATGATGTGAAGTGGGGCAACTGATTTCGTCATACGCGGGCTTGACCCGCGCATCCATCTTCAAAATGATGGATTGCCGGATCTCAAGCCCGGCAATGACAGTTTACCGAATAAGCAAGAGCAAAAGGGAGCACTACCAATGCCTGAGATCACCATCAGCATGGCCGCCGGCCGGACCGAAGAACAGAAAGTCGGCATGATGCGCGACATCACCCAGGCGCTGGTGAAGAATCTTGGCGTCGATGCGGAAGCTGTCGTGATCCAGATTAACGAGGCGCCGCTCACCCACAAGATGAAGGGCGGCAAGACGTTCGTCGAGCGCGCTGCAGCCGCGAAGAAGTAACTCCCGTCGTCCCTGCGAACGCAGGGACCCATAACCACCAATATTAGTTGTTGGGAGAAGCTGGAGCTCCAGCTCGCTGCAACAATGGCTATTTGTGGTTATGGGTCCCGGCTCAAGGCCGGGACGACAGCGGTTTTGCGGAAGCATCCATGGACGCACGCGACTTCATCAAGGTCGGCATGAGCGCGGAGCGAACGCTGGTGGTGCCGGCGGAACGCACGGTCGGGCATTTCGTGCCTGATATGCCGATGGTCTATGCGACGCCGATGATGATCCTGGAAATGGAGATGGCTTCGAGTGACGCCATCAGAGGCCATCTTCAGCCGGGCTGGATCACGGTTGGCACCGAGGTCGATATCCGCCATCTCGGCGCCTCGCTGGTCGGCGCGACGGTACGCGTCACGGGAAAGGTCGTAACCGTCGAGCGCCGCGTGATCCGCTTCGAAGTCGAAGCCTTCGAAGGCGAGCGCAGAATAGGCGACGGCCGCCACGCCCGCGGCCTCGTCAATGTCGAGACGTTCACGAAGAGGCTTGCAGGGAAGTAGCGGCGACCGCCGAACCGTAGGGTGGGCAAAGGCGCGCTTGCGCCGTGCCCACCATCCAGCATCGTGCTCGCGATGGTGGGCACGCTTGCGCTTTGCCCACCCTACGATTCCACTACTTCGCCAATTCCTTCGAGCGCTTCGTCGCCGCCGCGATCGCGCGGATCATCAGCGGCTGCAGGCCGTCCTTGGCCATCAGCACCTCCAGCGCGGCCGCAGTGGTGCCGCCGGGTGAGGTGACGTTCTGGCGCAGCGTGGCCGAGGCAAGTTCCGAGCGGTGCAGCAATTCGCCGGAGCCGGCGACGGTTTCGCGCGCGAGCTTCGTTGCAAGCTCCGCCGGCAGACCGGCCTCGACGCCGGCGCGCGCGAGCTCTTCGGCGAGCAGGAACACGTAGGCCGGGCCGGAGCCGGACACGGCCGTCACCGCATCCATCAGGCTTTCGTCCTCGACCCATTCGACCGAGCCGGTGGCGCGCAGCAGCGCATCGGCCGTGGCGCGTTGCGCGGCGCTGACATTTTTCGCCGCGACCGCAACCGTGATGCCGCGGCCGATCGAAGCCGGCGTGTTGGGCATGGCGCGAACCACCATGCCGCCGCAGACTTCTTCAAGTGCCGCAATGGTCGTGCCCGCCATGATCGAGACGACGAGCGTGTTCGCTCCGACGAAGGGCTTCAGCGCCGGCCCCGCTTCGCGGAACGTCTGCGGCTTAACCGCCATCACCAGCGTATCGACTGTACCCGCGTCCTTCGGATTGAGGCGGATGCCTTGCGCCGCCAGTGCTCCGATCTCAGCGGATGGCTGCGGCTCGATCACGATCACGCGGCTTGCGTCGAGCCCGCCGGCCAGCCAGCCGGTCAGCATCGCGCCGCCCATCTTGCCGGCGCCAGCCAGCGCAATGGTGCCATGGAGATTTTGGAGTGTGTTGGTATTCACGGTGTCACCATGAATTCTGCCGTCGTCCCTGCGAACGCAGGGACCCATAATCACCGGCGGTTTTAGTAAAGCTCGGGAGGGGCCACAAGCAGTTTGCTTGAGCCGTGAGGTCACGGAGTACGGGTCCCTGCTTTCGCAGGGACGACCCTGTGCGTGTGGAAGCGGCGGGACTTACGCCTCGCCCTCGGTATCGAACATGGCCGCGCTCATGGCTTCCACGGCGCTCTTTCCCGCCCAGACCACGAACTGGAACGCGGGGTAGTAGCGCTCGCAGGCGTGGATGGCGCCGGCCAGCATGACCTCGCATTGCGCGGTCGAGGCGGTCAGCCCGCCCGGCAGCAGCAGCGCTTGCCGGTACATGATCATGCCGGTGTGGTTCCAGATGTCGAAATGGCCGACCCATAATTGTTCGTTGATCGCCGCGATCAGCCGCTGCACTTCCGCGCGGCGTGCGGGGGGAATCTTCATGTCGAACGCGGAGGCCAGGTGCAGCGCCTCGATCTCCGCCATCCAGGTGAAGGAGAGCTGGTAGTCGGTCCAGTTCCCCTTGGAGACGATCGTGACTTCGTCTTCGCCGGAGCGCTCGAACGCCCAGTTGTTTTCGGCGGCGATGTCCTCGACGGCCGCGAGCGGGTTGTTCCGGGAATCAATAATGCCTTCGAGGAGGGACATGCCGTCTCGACCTTGTTTTTGAATTCTTCTGATACGCACCCAAGGGGACGGCACGCGTTGAACTGATGCGGCGCCGCCGACTGCAATCCCCCGTTCGCGGATCATCCCGGGGCCTGCCGAGCTCAAGTGATGTGATTTGCGGAATCCGCGCAACTGACCCCTGAGTCCGTCCACAGGCCAAAGCGGCGTCGTCCACAGTTGAACGCGGCCATACCTATTAATTTGAGAACAAACCGGAATCGGATTCGAGCGCTACGGAGTCTAAGACGCCGGAGGAAATTGGGCAGGTCCGCCACAATGGTTAATTTGTGGTTAATTTTCCCGGCATCGTCTCGCTTTCTCGGCCTGGCGCGGAGACGGCACATACTGAAGCCGTGCAATTGACAGCCGCGCGGGCCGGGGCGCATATTTTCGTTCGGGTGGATACGACCCGCTGCTTGCGCCCTGTTGAGGGTACGGTGAATGTATCGAGCCGCTTCAGGCACCCTTTGCCCAAGCGAACGAGTCAGTAACGCAAGCGCCTGACATTTTCTCGTTCGCCAATGCAGAGGATCCCATGCGTGATTTCCGCGATGCAAAGGCTATGGCGCACACCCTGCGCGAGGCCCTGAAGGCCAAATCTGTTTCCTTAACCCACAGCGAGAGCCTCGAACTGGTCGCGAGGACGCTCGGCTTTCCGGACTGGAATTTTCTGGCTGCGAAGATTCAAGCGAGCCAGCCGGCTTCATCGGAGACGCCGCGGCCGGCCACGGGCTTGAAGGCGACGCCGGCGCGGCCGGTGGTTCCGATCGTGCCGATGCGGGACCTCGTTCTGTTTCCGCAAATGTTTGCGCCGATCTTTGTCGGACGCGACAAGACGAAGCGCGCGATCGAGCGCGCTCTAGCGACCGATCGCCGAGTTCTCGTGCTTACGCAGCAGCGCTCCGGCGACGACGATCCGGCGCTGGATGCGCTTTACTCGGTGGGTACAACCGCAGACGTGATCCATTGCGTTGCGCTGCCGGACGGCACTCTCAAGGCCTTTGTATCCGGCCTCGAACGCGCTTTGGTCGTCAGGCGCAAGGAGGAAGAGTTTTTGGCAGCGGAGATTGCGCCATGCGTGGAGAGCCGCGGCCGGACGGCGGATGCCACTGCGCTGTGCGGAGCCGTCATTGAAGCCTACAGGGTCTATGCGAATCTCGATCATACATCGCTGCCAAAGCCGCTTCAGGCGCGTCTGCGGCTGCCCAGCATCGAAGAGCCCGGGATGTTGGCCGATTCAGTTGCACCATTGCTGTCGGCCGGACTAGACCAGCGGCAGCAACTCCTGGAAACCAGCGATGTGGTTACGCGGCTTGAGAAGATTCTCGAGTTGCTGAAAGCCGGTCAACAGGCGGCTTGAAGAACCGGCGGGACCGCTTTCGGATTCGTGAATGTTTCGCCGTGCATCGGTATCTCCCGGACCGTTCGCAAATCGCCGCTTCACTCCGGCTTGAGGCCGCCTGCGCGGACCACCTTGCCCCATTTCTCGGTCTCGTATGCGATCAGTTTGCCGAAATCGGCAGGCGAGCCCGGCATCGGGTCGCCGCCGATGGCGGCAAGCCGGGCCTTCATGCCGGGATCGGCGATCGCTGCGTTGATCTCCTTGTTGAGCTTGTCGACGATCTCGGCCGGCGTGTTCTTCGGCGCCGCGAAGCCGTACCACTGGCTGGCTTCATAGCCTGCCACGACATCGGCTACGGTCGGAACCTCCGGCAGCTCCGCCATGCGCGTGGCCGTCGTCACCGCGAGCGCGCGCAGCTTGCCGGTCTTGATGTGATCGGCGGTGCCGGGCGCGGCGGCAAACAGGATCTGCACTTGGCCGCTGATCAAGTCCGTCATTGCCGGCCCCTGGCCGCGATAGGGGACGTGGATCATGTCGACGCCGGTCATCATCTTGAACAACTCGCCCGCCATGTGTGGCGCGCTGCCGCTGCCGGCGGAGGCCATGTTGACCTTTCCCGGGTTGGCTTTGGCGTAAGCGATGAATTCGGCCAAGGTCTGCGCCGGCACCGCGGGGTGCACCAGCACCACCATCGGCACACGAATGACGCCGGCCACCGGCGCAACGTCGCGGACGAAATTGAAATTGAGCTTTTCGTAGAGCGAGGCGTTGACCGCGTTTGGTACCGTCGCCAGCAACAGCGTGTAGCCATCGGGCGCCGCATTCACGACGGCCTCGGTGCCGATATTGCCGCCGGCGCCGGTGCGGTTCTCGACGACGAAGGGTTGCTTGAGATGGTCGGCCAGCCACTGGCCGATCAGCCGCGCCGTGATATCGACACCGCCTCCTGCAGCGAAGCCTGCGATGATCTTCGTCGGCCGCGTCGGATAGTCGAGCGCGGACGCCAGTCGCGGCAAGGCAGGTGCTGCGATGAGCGCGCTGGCGACTTGAGGAAATTCCGACGAAGAATTTTCATGTTGAGCGTCCCCCTGTTCTTGGCAAACCTATCCTAATTGCCGCGGTTTGAGTAAAGGCAGCGATCCAGCAGGCCACATGCCCTGTTCCGGCGGCATGGGGACATGCCGATTCCCCATGCCAAAGAAGCTTGCTGACGCCCCGGCCTTGGTCATATCCTTATGCAGGTTGTCCATTCCGGGCGGCCGATGTTCTCAGGGCGGGGCGAAAATCCCCACCGGCGGTAAGGGTGACGTAGCCCAAGCCCGCGAGCGCCTTCTTCTCGCCAGAGCAGAAGGGTCAGCAGATTCGGTGTGATTCCGAAGCCGACGGTTACAGTCCGGATGAAAGAGAACGGTTTGCGGCGGCCTCGCACGTTTGCGCGTGGGTCGGCGTCGTTCCGTATGCCCTGATTCTGGTCCTGAAAGAGGAAAGCCATGAATCAGATGTTGCAAGAGCCTGAAGTCCAATCCCAAGCAGCCGAAGCCCATCACGTTCCTGACGTGCCCGAGCGTCCGCCGGCGCCGGTGCATCCGCGTTTCGTCAAGCCGCAGCGCATCGCCTTCGTGCAGTCGTCGTGGCACCGCGACGTGGTCGAGGAATGCCGCATTGCCTTTCTTGAAGAGATCGAAGCGCGCCATATCACGCGCGCGCAGGTCGATCTGTTCGAGGTGCCGGGCTCGTTCGAGATACCGCTGCATGCGCAACTGCTCGCAAAGACGCGGCGCTACACCGCGATCGTAGCTGCCGGCCTCGTCGTCGATGGCGGCATCTATCGCCACGAATTCGTCGCCGACACCGTGATCAAGGCGCTGATGGACGTGCAACTCAGGACCGAGGTGCCGGTATTTTCGGCGGTGCTGACGCCGCAGCAATTCCATGAAAGCGCCGTGCACCACGAGTTCTTCCGCAAGCATTTCGTCATCAAGGGCATCGAGGTAGCCGAAGCCTGCGCCAACACGCTACACAGCCTGGAGCGGCTGCGTGGCCAAGTGGCGGCGGGGATTGGGGGGTAGCAAGTCCACGTCATTGCGAGCGAAGCGACTTGTCCGCCGTAGCTCGAAGAACGAAGGCGGAAGCAATCCATCTCGCCACGAATGGATAGAATGGATTGCTTCGTCGCGGAGTTGATCATCGGGCCGGACGAGGGCCGGACCCGGTGGCTCCTCGCAATGACGAAGCAGCATCGGATTGGAGGCATCGATGGTCAACAGCTCGCAGGAATCTTCCGATTGGCTCGGCCTGTCAGGCCGCGTCTGCGTGGTGACGGGCGGGGGAGGTGGGATCGGCCGCGCCGTTGCTCTCAGTCTTGCCCAGGCCGGCGCCCGCGTGGCCGCGATCGATCTCGATGAACGTGGCCTTGAGATAACGCGCGCCGAGCTCGGCAAGCTCGGCGCCGATCATGTGATCGCGCGCTGCGATACGACGGATGTCGAGAGCGTCACCGCCGCGGCCGCGACGATCGAGAAATCGCTGGGGCCATGCAACGTGCTGGTCAACACCGCGGCCGTGCTGCGTCCGGGTGCGCTCGACGTCTTGACGCTTGCCGAATGGAACGCCGTTCTCTCCGTCAACCTGACCGGCTATTTTCTTTGCGCGCAGGTGTTCGGCCGGCAGATGCGCGCGCTTGGCCACGGCAGTCTGGTTCACGTCGCGTCGATCGCAGGCAGCAACGCGCAGGGGCAGAGCGGCGCCTACAGCGTCAGCAAGGCCGGCGTGATCATGCTGTCGCGGCAGCTCGCTAATGAATGGGGGCCGCACGGCATCCGCAGCAATGTCGTCAGTCCCGGCATGGTGATCACGCCGATGAGCTAGGCGTTCTACGATACGCCCGGCGTCACCGAGCGTCGCGCCGCAGTCGTGCCGTTGCGGCGGGTCGGCATGCCGCAGGACATGGCCGATGCGATCCTGTTTCTCGCCAGCGATCGCGCGTCCTACGTCAATGGCGAGGAGATCATGGTCGATGGCGGCTATGCCAATATGCTGATGAATTTGGTGCCGCGACCGGGATTTTGAGGAAAGGTTCGACTCCCTATCGTCGTCCCTGCGAAAGCAGGGACCCATAACCACAGGCGTGAGTTGTTAGGGGATTGCCGTCCCAGCGCAGCGCAAAACGATCATCGTGATTATGGGTCCCGGCTCAAGGCCGGGACGACGAAGAGTTTGCGATCAGTCGAACAGGCTCGATACCGATTCTTCCGAAGCGGTGCGGCTGATCGCCTCGGCGATCAGGGGCGCGATCGACAGCGTGCGGATGTTGGCAGCCTTGTTGACCGCCTCCGTCGGCAGGATCGAGTCGGTGATCACGAGCTCTTTCAGCCTCGAGGAGGCGATGCGCGCGGCAGCGCCGCCGGAGAGCACGCCGTGGCTGATATAGGCGTAGACTTCCTTGGCGCCGTTGGCGATCAGGGCGTCAGCCGCGTTCACCAGCGTGCCGCCGGAATCGACGATGTCGTCGATCAGGATGCAGGTGTAACCGGCGCAATCGCCGATCACGTTCATGACCTCGGATTCACCGGCGCGCTCGCGCCGCTTGTCGATGATGGCGAGCGGGGTGTTGATGCGCTTGGCCAGTCCGCGGGCGCGCACGACGCCACCGACGTCCGGCGACACCACCATGAGGTTGCTAAGATCAAAGCGCTCCTTGATGTCGCGCACCATCACCGGCGAGGCGAAGAGGTTGTCGGTCGGGATGTCGAAGAAGCCCTGGATCTGGCCGGCGTGCAGGTCGAGTGTCATGACCCGGTCGATGCCGGCCTGGGTGATCATGTTGGCGACCAGCTTGGCCGAGATCGGCGCGCGCGAGCCGACCTTGCGGTCCTGCCTAGCATAGCCGAAATACGGGATCACCGCCGTGATGCGGCGCGCGGACGACCGGCGCAGCGCATCGGTGATGATCAACAGTTCCATCAGATGGTCGTTGGCCGGATACGAGGTCGATTGGATGATGAACGCGTCGGAGCCGCGGACGTTTTCCTGAATTTCGACGAAGATTTCCATGTCCGCAAACCGGCGGACCGTCGCCTTGGTCAGCGGCAGGTGCAGCCAGTTCGCGATTTCCTGGGCCAGCGCGGGGTTGGAATTGCCGGCGACCAGCTTGATCGAGCCGTTCTTGGCCGCCATCAACGCTTCTCCTCGCGCCTTGCTGGATACGACGTTCAGCATATCGAGAAATCCTCGGGAACCGGCGCTTTTTTTACGAGCGAGGAGATATCAGGCGGGCGGCTCGGCTGGCAACCCGTTGATGTCGTTTTCCCGGTCAAAAATCGGCCGATACCGGACTTTACAGGGCTGTTTATTGGGCGCTGAAGCTGAGCGCCCTGACGCCGGCCGCATCCTGGGCGGGTACCGTTTCTTCGGCACTCGCGACCGCGGGACCGCGGCGCTCCGGGGTCGGCGCAGGCGCTGCATCCGGGCTTCCGCTGACCATGCCGGACAGACCGCTGAGGCCGGCCTGCGCGATTTTCCGCAACACGAGATCATCGGCCGCCGCCCAGGCGTCGCGGCCAGCCTTGCCGGCGGGTTCTTCGCCGGAAAGCCGCAGCGCACGCTGCTGGTTGTTGTCATAGACGTCCCAGACCCAGGCGATCACGGTCTTGCCGCGAACCACCTGCGCCGACAGATAGCTGCGCACGCGGTAGGATGCTCCGCCTTCGCGCGAGACGATCGACAGGTTTCGGAGTTTCGATTCGCTGTCGAGCACGCTGACCATCCGGTCGAACACCTGCGGCGGCGGACCGTCGATCGATTCGAACGCCACGGTGGGACCACCGCCCGCGCTCGGTGCCATCGCATACGAGCCGCTGGCCGCGCCGCCGCCGGCACAGCCACCGAGCGCGCAAGAAACGACAAGCAGCACCGCGGCCATCATGGCGCGCGGGATTTGCAGGCACGAAGCAATCAAGGTGTTCCTCATTGCCCCTGCGATATCGTTAAAATGTGTTAAGGTCTAGGGCAGCGCGTGGATAAGCTTGCCAAAAAGATTGCGTCCGGCTCGTCCCGTCTCTCCTTCTTGTTGCCAGAATTCTTCAACTCCGCAGGATCATCCATGCGAGCCTTTGTCCTCGATCGCGAATTTGCCTTCGCGCAATTGCCGGCGGCGCTCACCTGCCTGGAAGCCGGCCGGGCGCGGGGAAAGGTGGTGCTGCGGGTGAAGTAGGAATTACTCGCTCGCCAGCGCGATCGCGTGCACGTGGCGGCCGTAGTCCGGCTCCTTCCGGTGCACCGAGCGGCGGTAGCTGTAGAAGCGCTCGTCGGAATAGGTGTCGACGCCGAGGTCGTCGATCATCAGGATGCCGGCGTTTTCCAGCCGCATGCGGATGAAGCCGGCGAGGTCGAACATCGAATGTCCTGATCGAACCGAGGGAATGAAGAACATTGCATTCTTCGCGTCGGCATCCAGGAAACGTTCGACGAATTCGCTGCCGACCTCGTAGGAGTGCTGGCGGATCAGCGGGCCGATGGCGGCGACGATGCCGGAGCGGTCGGCGCCGAGCTTTTCCATTGTGTCGATCGTGGATTCCAGGACGCCGGTCAGCGCGCCCTTCCAGCCGGCGTGTGCTGCGCCGATCACGCGGGCGGCCGGATCGGCGAACAGGATCGGCCCGCAATCCGCGGCAGTGACGCTGATGGCGATGCCTTCGGTGCGGGTGACGAGCGCGTCGGCGCGCGGCTTGTCGCCCTGCCATGGTCCGGTCGCCACCACGGCGTCGGGCGAGTGGATTTGGTGCACGCTGAGCAAGTGCTCGGGCGCAACGCCCATCTGCTCGGCCATCCGGCGGCGATTTTCCGCCACATTGGCCGGATCGTCATTGGAGCCGAGGCCGCCATTGAGTCCTTCGTAAATTCCACCGGATACTCCGCCCTCGCGGGTGAAGAACGCGTGGCGCAGCCCGGGAATGGCTGCGAGCAGCGACGATCCGAACGTCATGCTTTTTCGTCTCCCGGTGCCGGCGGTTCGTCGCTGAGGCCTGCGACCGAGGTGAGATTTGGTTCGGTCACCGCAAGCACCTTGAACATCGATCCCATGCCGCCGCGGCCGCTGTCGGTCAGACGCCTGAGCGCGGCGGAAATATCGGCGGAAACTTCCGCCGTGGCTTTTCCCATCAGCGTGACCGCCCGGGTCTCGATGCCGAGCCGCTTGAGGAATTCGCCCTGCGTCACCGGGCCGTGAACGCGCGCGCCGACGTCTTCCGCGGCGCGCGCCAGCGCCTGGAAATCGACATGGGCGGTGACGTCGGCCTGGCCGGGATTTTTCAGGGGATCGGCAAAACTGTGCCGGGCGATAGCCTGGAAAGTATCGCCGGCGTCGCTGCGCAGATGGCCGTAATCGATGATCAGCGCCGCGCCGTCCTGGTCGCGCACCCGCGCCGCGATCTTCATCATCTCGCTATCCGGCCGCCATTCGAACACGGCGCCGATCGGGGCCGCGCGCACCAGCGGCGGCAGCAACACCTCGAAGCGCGGGATCGGGTCATCCGCGGCGGCGAATACCAGCTTGCCATTGGCATCGAGCTCGACGACGCGCTCGTGCCAGCCGGTTTCGCGCTTGACCACCTGATGGATCGGCAGCACGTCGAAATATTCGTTGGCGAGAATGACCGCAGGGCCCTCGGGCACGTCATCGATGCTGTCATGCCAGGTGATGTTGCGCGCCCCGGATAGCGTTGCCTGCTGCTTTTCGCGCAGCACCGGATTGATCTCGACGAGATGGATCTGGATCGATTGATAGAGCGGCGGCAGCACCCGGACCGCGCGGAGCGCGTCCGCCATCATGGTGCCGCGGCCGGGGCCGAGCTCGACCAGCCGCAGCATCGGCGGCGAGCCGATCGCCTTCCAGACCGAGGCCGTCCATAGCCCGAGCAGTTCGCCGAACATCTGGCTGACCTCGGGCGCGGTGGTGAAATCGCCCTCGCGGCCCAATGGATCGCGCGACACGTAGTAGCCGTGCTCCGGATGCATCAGGCACAGCTCCATGTACCGCCAGACCGGCATCGGGCCTGACGATCTGATCAGCTTGTGGATCTCCGACTGTAACGGCGAAAATTCGGTCACGGCCTGCCTTAAGTCGACTTCTCTATATGCTGCGGCGTCTCGCGGCGCCATGCCATCATGATCAGGATGGCTCCGGCAATGATCATCGGTACCGACAGCAGCATACCCATGGTCAGCCCGAGCTGGGGATCCCACAAAAATCCGAGCTGGGGATCGGGCTCGCGGAAGAATTCGCTGGTAATGCGCGCAAGACCATAGATCGCAATGAAGCTGCCGAGGATCAGGCCCGGCCGCTTCAGCGCGCCCATCCGGATCATCGCCGCCAGGATGACGAACAGCAGGATGCCCTCCAATCCGGCTTCATAGAGTTGGCTCGGATGCCGCGGCAGCGGCCCGCCGTCGGGGAACACCATGGCCCAGGGCACGCTGGAATCCGCCGGCCGTCCCCACAATTCGCCCTTGATGAAATTGGCAAGGCGCCCGAGGAATATTCCGATCGGGGCGACGGCGGTCGTGATGTCGCCAAGCGACAGGATGGAGATATTGTTCGTGCGCGCAAACAGCATCACCGCGGCGACGCAGCCGAGAAAGCCGCCATGGAAGGACATGCCACCTTCCCAGAGTTTGAAAATGGCGATGGGGTTCTGGATGAAGAAGGCTGGGTTGTAGAACAACACGTAGCCGGTGCGGCCGCCGACGATGATGCCGATCGTAACCCAGAGAATGAAGTCGTCGAGCTGCACGGGTGCGATCGGCGCCGGCCCGCCCCATAATTTCTCTTTCCTGATCAGCGCGCGCGCATAGATCCATCCGAGCACGATGCCGCAGATATAGGCCAGCGCATACCATCGGATCGCGAACGGTCCAATCGAGATGGCGACCGGATTGATTTCCGGAAAGGCGATGGTGAGAAAGGGCATCGGGCGGGAGGTCTATTGCGCGAGGTTGCGGCGATAGAGCGCCAGCAGACGCTCCCAGTGCCGCTCGGCAGCATCGCGGTGATAGACCGGCCGCTTCGGGAAAGCGAAGCCGTGATGAGTCCCGGGATAGATCTCGACCTCGTTGTTCGTGCCTTCCATTGCCTGCTTCACTTTGTCGATGATCTCCTGCGGCGCGTAGATATCGGTCTCGGCGCAGGCGAAATAGAGTTCAGCCTTGGTCTTCGATGCAGCCAGATGCGGGCTGTCGGGCTGGTCGGTCGCGAGATGGGTGCCGTAGATCGAAGCCGCCGCCTTCACACGATCCGGAAAATGCGTTGCCGCGTTGACCGCGTAGCGACCGCTCATGCAGTAGCCGACGGTGCCGACGATCTTCGTATTTGCGGCAGGTTGCGTCTCTGCGTAGGCGAGCAGAGCCTTGGTGTCCTCCATCACCATCGCGATGTTGATGGAGTTCATGAAGCCGGACATCCGCTTGCGCTCGGGCGCTTCCGGATCAGGCGGTATCGGCCCCAGCTCCATGATGCCGGAGCGGTAATACAGGTTGGGCAGCATCACGTAATAGCCCGACGTGCCGAGCCGCCGCGCCATGTCGCGCAGTTCCTCGCGGATCGCCGGTGCGTCCATGTAGAAGATGATGACTGGGAAGGGACCGCCGCGCTCAGGGTGGGTGATGAAGGTCGTGGTCTTGCCGTCCTTGGTCGCAATATCGATCTGCTGGTCGATCATGGGCGTTGCTTTTGCGTTGTGATTCTGGTGTCTGGCTGGCTGTTCGATACGATTGCAAGGAAACTGCAGCATGACAAGGCAAACGGCCGTCACGTTGGCGTTGAACCGCGCTCTTGAACGTTTCCCTTGGGATTGCCATTGTCTTGTCGTGACGATCAATTTGCAGCGACCGGAGCGTTTCAGATGACCCAGACCAGCAATCGGTTTTTCGACGAGATCGGCCGTTTGATGAATGACGCCGCCGGCGCCGCCCAGGGTGTCAAGCGCGAGGTCGATACGGTCATGCGCAACCAGGCCGAGCGCATCCTGCGCGATCTTGATGTCGTCAAGCGCGAGGAGTTCGACGTGGTCAAGGACATGGCCCGCCTGGCGCGCGAGGAGAACGAGGCGCTGAAGAGCCGGATTGCTGTTCTGGAAGCCAAGCTCGGCATTGCGCCGGCCACGCCGGATGCCGGCAGCATGGCGGACGGGTAGGGTTGTTACCCTCCCCTGGAGGGGTCCGAGACGAGCGAAGCTCGCTCGTGGGTCGGCTCACATGGAGCGTAGCGAAATGTGAGACGGGGTGGGGTGATCTCTCCACTCGGGCACTGATCGAGGGGATGGACCGTCACCCCACCCCGCCGCTTCGCGTCGACCCCCGAGCGAGCTTCGCTCGTCCGGACCCCTCCAGGGGAGGGTGCAAACCTAAGAAAAATCCCTTCATTTCCTTGTCATTTCGCCCCTTTGGGGCTAAAAGCCGGCCACGTCCGCAGCCCCCGCACCCCTGGAGGCTTGCTGTGGGACGCCAACGGGCCGCGATGCGGCCTTTAACTTTTTAGAAAACAAGGACTTAACACGATGGCGACCGTCAAGGAATTGAAGGCGACCGCGCGTCCGCAGAGCGGCAAGGGGGCCGCCCGGGCAGAGCGTCGCGCCGGGAGAGTGCCCGGAGTGATCTACGGCAACAACCAGCCCCCCGTGACCATCTCGGTCGACGACAAGGAACTGCGCCAGCGCATCCTGGCCGGCCGCTTCCTGACCACGCTGTTCGACATCGACCTCGAAGGTAAGAAGCACCGTGTGATTCCGCGCGACTTCCACCTCGATCCGGTGAAGGACTTCCCGCTCCATGTCGACTTCCTGCGTCTCGGCGAAGGCGCAACCATCCGCGTCAGCGTGCCCCTGCATGTCGTGAACGGCGAAACTTCGCCCGGCGTCAAGCGCGGCGGCACCATCAACGTCGTCACCCACACCATCGAGCTCGAATGCTCGGTCGACAACATCCCGCAGTATATCGAGGCCGATGCCGGCGCGCTGGAAATCAGCTACTCGCTGCATCTGTCCGACATCAAGCTCCCGACGGGCGTGAAGTCGCTGTCGCGCGAAGACGCAACGCTCGTGACCATCGTGCCGCCGTCCGGCTACGCCGAAGAGCAGAAGGCTGCGGCGGCTGCCGCGGCGGCAGGCACGGCCGCTCCGGCGGCGGGTGCCGCTCCGGCTGCTGCTGCCGCGCCTGCGGCGGGAGCTGCCGCTCCGGCGGCTGGCGCGAAGGCGCCGGCTGGTGGCGACAAGAAGAAGTAAGCAGCGGCAGGATGCCGCGTCATGCGCCTGTTTGTTGGCCTAGGTAACCCCGGTTCGAAATACGCGAACAACCGGCACAACATCGGGTTCATGGCCGTCGATGAAATTGCGCGGCGTCACGGTTTCGCACCGTGGCGCCGCCGCTTTCAGGGCGAGACATCCGAAGGCACGCTGGATCGCGAGAAGGTCGTTCTGCTTCGGCCGACCACCTACATGAACGAGTCCGGGCGCGCGGTTCAGGAAGCCGCGAACTTTTTCAAGCTCGGCGCCTCCGACATCACCGTGTTTCAGGACGAACTCGAACTGCCGCCGGCGAAAGTCCGCGTCAAGGTCGGCGGCGGTATCGCCGGCCACAACGGGCTGCGCTCGATCTCCTCGCATATCGGCAACGAATATCGCCGGGTGCGGCTAGGGATCGGCCATCCCGGCATCAAGGAGCTGGTGCACGGCCACGTGCTCTCGGATTTCGCCAAGAGCGACCGCGCCTGGGTGGAAGCCCTGTGCGTGGCGGTGGCCGAGAATGCCGGCTTGCTGGCGGCAGGGCACGACTCCTCGTTCCAGAACAAGGTGCATCTGGCGCTGCAGGCCAAGGGAATTTTCGACAAGGGTGATGATGGCGCGGCGTGACGCGTCGTCGACCGTCAGCAACGAACTTCAGGACAAGTTATGGGATTCAAATGCGGTATCGTTGGCCTGCCCAATGTCGGCAAGTCGACGCTGTTCAACGCGCTGACCGAGACGGCAGCGGCGCAGGCGGCGAATTATCCGTTCTGCACCATCGAGCCGAATGTCGGCGAAGTCGCCGTGCCTGATCCCAGGCTCGACAAGCTGTCGGCGATCGCAGGCTCGGCGCAAATCATCCCGACGCGGCTGACCTTCGTCGATATCGCAGGGCTCGTGCGCGGCGCCTCGAAGGGCGAGGGCCTCGGCAACCAGTTCCTCGCCACCATCCGCGAGGTCGACGCGGTCGCGCATGTGGTGCGGTGTTTTGAGGATTCCGACATCACCCATGTCGAAGGCAAGATCGCGCCGTTGGCCGACATCGAGACCATCGAGACCGAACTGATGCTCGCCGACCTCGACAGCCTGGAGAAGCGGGTCGACAATCTGACGAAAAAGGCCAAGGGCAACGACAAGGACGCCAAGGAAGCGCTCGACCTCGTCAACCGCGCCCTGGTGCTGCTGCGCGAGGGCAAACCGGCTCGGGCGCTGGAGCGCAAGCCGGAGGAAGAACGCGCCTTCGGCATGCTCGGCCTCTTGACCTCCAAGCCGGTGCTCTATGTCTGCAACGTCGAGGAAGGCTCGGCCAAGGACGGCAACAGCTTCTCAAAACAGGTGTTCGAGCACGCCCGGAAGGAAGGCGCGGTCGCCGTGGTGATCTCGGCCAAGATCGAGTCCGAGATCGCGACCCTGTCACGCGAGGAGCGCGCCGATTTCCTCGAGACGCTCGGGCTGGAAGAAGCCGGCCTCGACCGCCTGATCCGCGCCGGCTACCAGTTGCTCGACCTCATCACCTATTTCACCGTCGGCCCGAAGGAAGCCCGTGCCTGGACCATCCACCGCGGCACCAAGGCGCCGGCGTCGGCCGGCGTGATCCATACCGATTTCGAAAAGGGCTTTATCCGGGCCGAGACCATCGCCTATGCCGATTACGTCGCGCTGAACGGCGAAGCGGGCGCCCGCGACGCTGGCAAGCTCCGCCTGGAAGGCAAGGAATATGTCGTCGCCGACGGCGACGTGATGCATTTCAGGTTTAATACGTGAGAGGTGGGCGTGCCCCGGACGCAGCGCAGCGCCATAAGCGCGTTACGCGCGTCTTCGACACGCTATGGCGGTGCGCTGCTGAGCCGGGGCCTATGCCGGCGTGGGTCCCGGCTCTGCGGAGCAGCGTTACACGCTGCACCGCGTCCGGGACACGAACTTACCGCATCCCGCCCTGGTCGCGGATCGCGCCGAGATGCTCGTTGATGCGGAAGACGATCAGGATGAATTCGGCGGCGATGCGCGAAAACACCACGCCGACCACGACGCCGGCGATCGAGGCCAACAGTAGGACAAATCCGTAGAAGGGACTGATTGCCATGACGGACAAGCTCGACAAAATGCCGGCGATACCGAACAGTATGATCAAGCCGATAACCAGCCAGTAGAAAGTCTTGATAATCGTGGGCGTGATGAACCGATCCCACTGAAATAGATCCTGAAAATCGAGCATCGATGGTTCTCCGGCGACTCAAAGCCTGATCCCAGATGACACAGGGCTAGCCTCGAAAACTGCTTCGGGCAAGCCGGGCGAGCGCCGGCAACGGTACTCGCCCGTGGCGAACGAGCCATGCGGGTGGGCGGGTTGAGATTGCCGTAAATAACGGCCACAATCGGGCTTCCCCGCCGCAATCCTCAATCCAAATCCTCAATCGATGACAACGCTGACCTTCGAAGACTTCACGCCCGGCCATTTCGGCACGTTCGGACCGCGCCACGTCACGCGCGAGGAGATTTTGGCGTTCGCCGCCGAATTCGACCCGCAGCCGATGCATCTGGACGAGGTCGCCGCCAACGCGTCGATGCTCAAGGGGCTGTCCGGTTCGGGCTGGCATCTCGGCTCTCTCGTGATGCGGATGCTGTTCGACGGGTTTATCGGCCGCACTGCCTCGCTCGGCTCGCCCGGTGTCAACGAAATGCGCTGGCTGTCGCCGCTGCGCCCGGGCGATGACCTGACGCTGGATGTCAGCGTCGCGGAGGCCAGGATTTCGAAAAGCCGACCCGAGACCGGTATCGTGACCCTCAAGAGTACGATCCGCAACGCGGCCGGGGTCGTACTGTGCGAGATGGAGTCCCCGATGATCGTGCGCCGGCGCCTTGAAGCAGGAGCGGAGTAGCGATGCGTTTCTTCGAGGACATCGAGATCGGCGCGCAGCGCGAGTTTGGCTCGTTCACCTTCACAGCCGAAGACATCAAGCGGTTTGCCGCGCAGTTCGATCCGCAGCGCTTTCACCTCGATGAGGAAGAGGGGCGCAAATCCCTGTTCGGGGGGCTGGCCGCATCGGGCTGGCACGTTGCGGCGGTGTGCATGAAGCTCTTGGTCGCCGACGGCAAGCGATTGACGGCCGAGGCCGCCGCACGCGGTGAGAAGGTCGCGGTGTGGGGGCCGTCGCCGGGTTTTCGTGAATTGCGCTGGGTTAGGCCAGTGTTGGCGGGCGATACCGTCAGCTTTTCCAACCAGGTCGAAACCAAGCGGACCTCGGAGAAGCGTCCCGAATGGGGCATACTGCAAGCCCGCAATACCGGCACCAACCAGCGCGACGAAGTCGTGTTCTCGTTCCTCGCCACCGCGTTCGTACCGCGACGGAATGCAGGTTAATTGTAGTCCGGCGAAACATGGTTAGCCAATTGTTTCGTTAGTGCTTCGTAATCCACGACTCCACGAAACCGTTTTTTTGCTAACGCATTTTGAACTTTCTGCCTGCCAAATGCGTCTCAGGGGAAGTACCGAGGGGATGAAAATGGCAGATCGCAACGGCCTGAAATTCGTCGGCTTTGTCTTCGCAACCGTCACGATGGCGGTGATGCTCACCGCCACGATGGTGGTGAAATCCTATGCCGACGGCGTTTACACGATCGAGGACACCGCGTTCGTCCGCCAGTAGTTGCGGATCGAGCAAGCATAGACGCCGAATCTCAAAAAAGATTCAGCGGCTCCAGATCAACGTCATTGCCACGACCGCAAGCGTCAGCAATCCGACGAAGCGGATCACGAGCGTGCCCATGCTATGCGACGATTGCCGCAACGGCATGGAATCCATGTTGTCTGGCTGAACGTTTTGCATCGCCGGTGTGTCCCCAAAAAGGTGCCTGCCGCCAAGTGACGACATCCGTCCTTGGACGCGACCGTGCTTATAAAGTTCAGATCGAACACAGCCAAACAAAACCGCCGCGCTCCGGTACGGAACGCGGCGGAGTGTCAGATTTTTGCAACGATCAGATTAGGCGTTGCGCAGGCCGTCGGCGGCGCGCTTCCACTGCGTGACGTTGTCGGCAATCATGCGCGTCGACTTCATCGCCGCCTGGCTGAGCTGCGCATAGCCGGAGATCTCGCGCTGGACGCGCTGGCCTTCGGCATGGAGCAGGTCGCGGAGGCTTTCGAGTTCGGAAATCAGCTTCTCGATTTCCGCCAGCGAGGTGCCGGCGACGCGCTGGATCAGCGAGTTGACGTTGTTGACGGTCGCTTCGGCATTGGCGTCGATCGGCATGGTGTCCGGGCCCACCGCGGGCCGGCGCAGATAGGCGATATCGTTGCGAACGAAATCGCGGATGCCGGCCTCGACTTCGGATACGGCGGCGAGATCGCCGTCGACTTCCGGGTTCGGATCAGCTTGTTCGGAACGAATAGTGGCGTTCATCGGCTATTCCTCTGTTTCGCTTTCAGGCGAGCGCGGACGTCCCCCGCACGACGAAGTGGAGCGGGTCCCATCTGTCCCGCCGATTTTGTCCGCATCTTGGCCAATCTGCGGCAATGATGGTTCATTCTCTGGGGTGGTGCCCTTGAGGCCGGAAAGCGCGTCAAACTGGGACGATTTCGGCCCTCACCAGCTACGCCTGAAGCCCGCGCTGAGGCTCTTGTTGGCGGCACCCGAGGGCGTTTCGCCGATCGAGCCGGAGATGGTGACGCCGTCGAACAGCTTCTGCTCGGCGCCGACCTTGCGCAGCCACTTGTCGTCGGATGTCGATAGCGTCTGGCCGGCGATCAGGCTGGTGCCGGTGTCGGCAATGCTGAGCTTTACCGACTGGTCGGTCTCGTAGCTGCTGGCCGGATGGCCGACGATGCCAGGCACCGGCACGATGCCTTGCTGGATCAGGTTGTAGTCGTTCTTCAGGGTCAGCGAATATTGCTCGCTGATCGGCAGCGATTTGCTCAAGGAAGTGCCGAGCTTGCTCTGCTCGGATCCGGGATCGACCCGGGCCTCGACCGCGGTCGTGTCCCAAATCGAGCCAACGCCTGGGGCGGTAATCGCAGCCCACGCGGTGCCGGACGATTGCGGCAGGCTGCCGCCATTGGCAAGTTTTTCCGAGAGCAGTTCGGACGTCGTCACCGTGCCTTGCCGCGCGACCGTCATGTCGGCGCCGATCCGCGCATCCCAGAACGGCGAGATGGATTGCTTGACCGATACCGCGGAGGTGCCGTTCGGTCTTTCATTGGCGGACCATGAGGCATCCGCGCTGGCAGCGCCTTTCGACGAATTGCCTCCCTTCGGCGCCTGAAAGCTCAGGGTCGATGCATCGACGTTGAGCTGGCTCCAGTCGAGCTTTTCGACGTCGATGTCCTTCATGATGTCGGCATCGTTGACGCTGGGAGCGGCCTCGGCTTCTTCAGCCCGCTGCATCTCCGCCTCGTCGTCGATCGGCGGCGTTTGTGCCGCCACAGCCAATATCGAAGCCAAACTTACGCCGGCCACCAGCATTGGCAGCCGCGCCCAGCCAAATCGCATTTTCGGAATCATTGCCCGCCCGCATTCCAAGTCGCGCCAACAATGCGTTTGTTTTAGTGCGAAATTATGACCGCGCTTCGTCATTGCGAGCGAAGCGAAGCAATCCATAGCGCCGCAAGCCGAGGCATGGATTGCTTCGTCGCTTGCGCTCCTCGCAAGGACGGCATCTGGGAGTTACACCGCCATCCGTGGCAGGTGAATCGGGTAGCCCACGGTCTGCTCGACCAGATCGAAGGTGTCGACCAGCACGCGCAAGTTGGTCAGGCGGCCGGCCCTGAACTGGGCGAAATGGGCGATGCGCAGGCTGATCGGCTTGTTCGAATCCAGCGCGGTCAGCGAATAGCGCATCATCGAGGCGGCCGTATCCACTCCCAGCATGATCGATTCGCGGTCGAAGCGGTGGACGCGGAAATTGTCCGCAATCTGCCTGATCACCTCCATCACGGCCGCCTTGCCGCGGCGCTGGCCGAAGAACGGAAACATATCGATCGGTCCATAGATCGCCCAGTCGACCTCCTCGTCGAGCAGGGTTTCGAGATCGGCGGGCTGGCGTTCATTGATCGCACGATGCAACGCGCGCGAAAAACGCCAGAGACTATGCTCTGTCATTTTGATTTGGTCCTAAAAACTGGATTTCAACAACGGCAATCGCGCCCAATCGGGCGTCTTCATCGACGCCGGGGCCGAAATGCCGGACTTTCACTGTTGCAGCCAGAAATAGAGCAGTTTCGCCAGAACGCAATTGCCGTTTTTGCAATGCACAAATGCGACTGTTTTGGCCGCATTATCGGTCGTGGCGGCGCACCGGCTCGCGCTGGATAATGACGAAGGCGCTAAATCAGCTCCGGCTTTCTACCGGTCAGGATCGCGGCGACGTCGCGTTCGAGCAGTTGCTGGACCAGATCGAAGGTGTCGATGATTTCCCTGATCTGGCTGATCTTGCCGTCGCGCAGCGTGTAGAAGCCGGCGATGTCGAACTGCACCATGCGCTGGTTGATGCTCTTGCGGAAGAACACGCGGATGAACGCGGCCGCCTTGTCGCCCTCGACCACCAGGATGGGCACCTCGCAGCGCAGTTCGGAATAGCGGGCGCGGACGGCGTTCCACATCTCGCGCATTTCGGCCTTGCCGCGGCGATGGCCCATATGCGGCAGGATGTCGATCGGGGCGTTGGCGAGCGACTCGATGTCGTCTGTGCAGCGCGCCAGCGCGCCTTCGACGTCACCGGAATACAGGACGTTGAGGAAATCCAGTACGCGCTGACGATGAGATTCCTCGGTCATTCGTCCACCCCGTCTGGGTTCGATCCGGCTCTGCGGCCCAGTCCAAGGGAAGGGCAGGGAAGGGCGGAGGGATCAATCAGCAAAGCAACCTACAGTATGTGACGTGGTGGTTTCCAAAAGGTTCACTGCCGCGATGCGACGACGCAGCGAAGACGCGCGGAGCCTGTCATCGGGCCGCGCTGCGTGCGGACCCGTTGGCGCTCCTCACTATTGAGGGCTTATGACACGATAAGATTAGCGCTAGGCCAGGATACTGCTGCCGCTTCTGTCCTGCCGGCTAAGCGGCGTCTTTGGTTGCGATCATCGTCCGGATGTCGTCGGCCAGTTCGCGGTAATGCAAGCCGAGGCGCAGGTATAGCTCGCGCTTCGCCCCATCCGACGTCAACTTGCCGATCAAATCGCATTCGGCAGCGAGAGTCTCGAACCGCTCCAATTTGGCTTCAAGGTCGGTCATGACGCGTCTCCCCTAACGCCCACCAAGGGGATCAGCTTACGCCTTCATTTTACGTCACGGCTAACATCGTTATCGGATAGAACTAATTTTACAGCCTCGGCGATTGCGCGGACGCTCCGGCAATCGTTGCCCGGCAATTTGCCTCGGGAAACGTCATCATTCCCAAGGGGAGGCAAAGCCTCCTGGCCGGTTATCCGGATGAGTGGGCGTCGGAGAATGCCCAGCTCACGACCAATCGGCGGACGCTTTGAGTGCACCCGCGGACGGAGACGTTGGGCCACGCTTTCTGGTGGCGCGAGCAGACATTGGCCACCGGAAGAAACGCCGATGTGTTATTATGCCGGCGCCAACGTCGCACAAATGACGCGGTGTTCAGATGATCACAATCCCGGAACTGGTGGCGCAAGCCTTGGGGTCGTTTCTGGCCTCGGATACCAGGAGCAGGTTTGGCTCCTCTCAAGCCCGGCTGGCTGAACTTCTCCCCTATGCAGCCAGGCTCACATTGGAATGCATCGGCAACAGCGACGCCCTGTATCACAACATCGAACACACCATGCTCGTGACCCTTGCCGGGCACGATATCCTGATGGGCCGGGCGATGCTGCGGCCAACGACGCCAGACGACTACGCCAATTTCATCCTGGCGTGCCTCACCCACGACATCGGATACGTGCGCGGAATCGTCCAGGGAGATGACGGGGATTCCTATGTCGCAGATCTCAGCGGCCGTACTGTTCGCTTGGCGCGAGGTTCATCCGATGCCGCCCTGGGAGCCTACCATGTGGACCGCTCGAAGCTGTTCGTCTTCGAGCGGCTCGACACAACCGAAGAAGTCGATGCGAGCCGGATAGCCAGGGCAATCGAGTATACGCGATTTCCCTATGTTGATTCATCGTCGAACGACGAGCTGATCGAGGAAGAGGGCCTGTTGCTGCGCGCGGCCGACCTCATCGGGCAGCTCGGCGACCCCAACTACTTGAAGAAGGCGAATGCCCTGTTCTACGAATTTGAAGAAGTCGGCATGAACAAAACGCTCGGCTACCAGACGCCGGCAGACGTCGTTTACAAATATCCGCAGTTCTATTGGAACAACGTCGCTCCGCAAATCCAGACGGCAATACGCTATCTCAATGTCACATCGAGTGGACGGCAATGGATAGCAAACCTGCACAGCAACGTTTTTCGGGCCGAGCGCGAAATGAACCTGTCCGGCCCGCAGCCGTGATCTTGGCCTGCTCGCTCCGCGTGGATCGAGCGGCGTCCGCCTGCGCTAGCCGTGATAGCTCGGCGAATTCCGCGCGAGCCCATCGAACGCGTCGAGCAGCCGCTCGCGCCAAGCATAGACCGGATCGTCCTCCATCAGCAGCTTGAACGGGCTGACCACGCGCGCCCACTGGAACGCGCCGAACACGATATAGTCCGCATAGTTCGCTGCCGTGCCGCCGAGGTACGGCTGCGTCCGCAATGTCAGCCGCAGCGGATCGAGGCTTTTGCGAAAACCTTCGACCGCCTTGTCGCGGTCGGCCATGATGTCTTCCAGCTTCTTGCCAAAGCGCGCCTCGCGCGACGCGCGGAAATAGGCGGCATCCTCCGGCTTCAGGTTGAGCGGGACGTCGGCGATGATGAGCGGAAATATACCGCCGATCACGCCATCGCCCCACCAGTTCAGCATCCGTCCCATGGCGCGGCCGCCCTCGCCACCGAACAGCGACGGCCGGTCCGGATACTTGTCTTCGAGATAGTTGGCGATGGTCCAGGAATCGACGACCGCGCTGTCGCCGTCGAGCAGCACCGGCACCTTCTCCGAGCCATGCGGCGCGATCGCGCTTTTCTCGGTGAAGCGCCAGGGAATCGTCTCCGCCGACAGCCCCTTATGCGCTAGCGCCATCCGCGTTCGCCAGCAGAATGGGCTGAACGGACGGGATGGATCGGTACCGACGAGTTCGTAGAGTTTGAGGGACATGCGATATTGTGCGCGAAGTCAGCGTTTGAAACAACAACCGTCATTGCAATGACGACGGAGTGCGGTCTGCCCGTTCCCGTCATGCCCCGCCACCGGGTCGGCCGAACGGCCGCCCGATGACAGGCTCCGGCGGGGCATCCAGTACGCCGAGACGCTAGTGGAGTCACGGCCGCCCGTGGTTACTGGATCATCCGCCTTCGCCTTCGCGGATGATGACAGCGGGGTGCGGTGAGAACAACGGAACCCTACCGCACCACAGCCGCGGTCTGCCCGAACAGGATTCGGCGCTCCTCCTCGGTGCGGTTGACGGGCTGGCCAAAGTTCGGATTGACCTCTTTCGCCTTGGCATAGGCGCGCTCGGTCGCGGGGCGGGCGCGGATGGTCTCCAGCCAGCGCTTCAGATGCGGGAAGTCGTCAATGTTCTGGCTCTGGTTCTTGTAAGGCACGATCCAGGGATAGCTCGCCATGTCGGCGATCGAATAGTCGCCCGCGATGAACTCGCGATCGGTCAGACGCTTGTTGAGCACGCCGTAGAGCCGGTTGGTCTCGTTCACGTAGCGGTCGATCGCGTATTTGATCTTGTCCTGGGCGTAGTTGGAGAAGTGATGGTTCTGCCCGGCCATCGGCCCGAGATTGCCCATCTGCCAGAACGTCCACTGGATCGCGTCATAGCGGCCGTAGAGATCGGACGGCAGAAACTTTCCGGTCTTCTCGGCGAGATACAGCAGCATCGCGCCGGACTCGAAGATCGAAATCGGTTTTCCTCCGCCCTTGGGTTCATGATCGACCATCGCGGGGATGCGGTTATTCGGCGCGATCGCCAGAAACTCCGGCTTGAACTGGTCGCCTTTGCCGATGTTGACCGGAAATATTTTGTACTTCAGCCCGGTCTCTTCGAGGAACATCGTGATCTTGTGGCCGTTCGGCGTGGTCCAGTAGTGAAGGTCGATCATGGGGCGATCCTGCTGGTTGAAATCCGTGCATCGCAAGAAAGATGCGGATGCATGAAATTGATCGGACCGATGTCCCAAGTCAATGCGGGCTAAGGGCGTCGCGCGGAAATGTGATGACGGCCGGCGACGCGGGATTAGCGTTGCGGCACGTCGATGCGGCCGTGCTCGCGCAGCAGCTTTTCGCCTGATGCGGTGACGGTCACCATCAGTCTGGTTCCGGCGATGGTTTCGCGAGTGACGTAGCCGCGATCGGACGCGTCTTCCCAGATCGTCAGGCGCGGACAGGAGGTCCGCCAGGTCGCGACCACTTCTGCGTAATTCCGCGGCTCGCGGGCGACCCATTCGACGAAGTCGAGCACCAGTGGATCTGCAGCATCCGACATCAGCCCTCTCCCTTCAGAAGGAAGCAACCGAGCCGTGAACCAGCAACAGCCAGCTTCCATAGAGAATGTAATAGCCGGCCACCGTCGTGATCAGCCGGTTGGCCCCAGGTACGAAACTGCGCGTCGCTCATCGCCTCAAGAATCCGCCGCGCCAGTGTGGTGCCGAGCATCGAGGCCACGATCGCAACCGCGGCCAGCACGGGATCGAGCGTCGCGGCCTGGTCGATGATGCCGCCGAAATAGATCAGTTTGGTGAGATGGCTGACGACCTGGCAGGTTGCCTTGGTGGCGACCACCTCGCGGCGGCCGAAATTGCCGCCGAGAAAGAACGTGTCCATCAGCGGGCCGGAGACGCCGGTCATCAGCATCAGGCCCATGCAGATGAAGCCGTAGAACGAGCCCTGCCAGATGCTGTCCGGGTTCGGCTTGAGGTTCTTCGGCATCAGCCGCGCCATGAACGGCGTGGCCCCGAGCAACAGCAAGGCAATGGGCTTGTCCGGCACGTAGCGGGTCAGCGACCAGACGCCGAGCGCCAGCGCGCAGCCGATCAGATAGACGAACACCGGCCGCCAGCGGATATGCGCCCGCCACAGAAATGCGCGCCAGCCATTCGACGCCATCTGCGTGATCGCGTGCAGCACCATGGCGGTGGGCAGCGGCATCAGCATCAACAGCACGCCGATCAGGATCATCCCGCCGGCCATGCCGAACAGGCCGGACAGGAAGGCTGTCGCGACCATCAAGGCACCGAGCGCTGCGATCATCAGGGCCGTCATCGGCAATCTCCACATGACATTTCTGCCGTGCTTGTCGCAGCTACGCAAACCGAGTTATCTTGCTCTGGCATCAGTTTTCCTGAGGGTCATGTGCGGCGGCTGCTCTTTCTCAACGGCATCAAGGCGTTCGAAGCGGCAGCGCGCACCGGCAGCTTCGCCGCCGCCGGGACCGAGCTCAACGTCTCCGCCGCCGCCGTCAGCCGGATGGTGCATCTGTTGGAAGAGCGGCTGGGCGTGGCGCTGTTCGAGCGCAAGGCCAACCGACTCGTGACCACCGCCGCCGGCCGCGCCTATCAGAACGGGCTGACGCCGATCTTCGACGCGCTGGCGAGCCTGACCGCGCAGGTGACGGCGCCCGCAAGCGTCCGCGTGCTGACCATCGGCGTCGGGCCGACCTTTGCGATGAAATGGCTGATCCCGCGGCTGGCGGATTTCCGCAAGGAAGAACCCGACATCGACGTCCGTATCACCACCGGCGGCGCCGCGGTGCCGTTCGGCGAGGACTGGAGCTGCGGCATCAAGCTCGGCGACGGCGAATGGCCCGGCCTGATCGCCGAGCCGTTGTTTGCGGCCGATCTGCTTCCGGTCTGCGCGCCGCGCCTTGCGGGCGCGCTCAAACGTCCCGGCGACCTGAAGGGGCCGACGCTGCTGCGAGTGGCGCATTCGCCCGACGACTGGCCGTCATGGCTCGAGGCCGCCGGCACCGCTCGCATCAGCGCCCGCGGACCGGAGTTCGAGTTTTACGGCCAGGCGCTGCAGGCCGCCGTCGACGGCCTCGGCATCGCCATGGGCATCCGCCCCTATATCGACGATGACCTTGCGGCCGGCCGGCTGGTCGCGCCGTTTGCGTTAAGTGTGCCGAAAGGCATGCGCTGGTATCTGGTGTATCGCGGCTTCAGCACCGGGCAGCGCGATTTCGCCGCGTTCCGGCGCTGGATCGTTCGCGCGGCAGCGGAGCCCGCCACGCGCCGCAGGGGCCACAGACATGCCGGATGAGAAGATCGAAACGCTGGTGATTGGCGGCGGCCAGGCCGGCCTCGTGATGAGCCACCGCCTCAAGCAGCGCGGACTGTCGCATCTGGTGCTCGAGCGCCACCGGATCGCCGAACGCTGGCGCAGCGAACGCTGGGACGGATTGATATTCCAGTTTCCGAACTGGTCGGTGCGGCTGCCGGACTTTCCATTTCCGCACAGCGATCCCGATGGGTTCTCGGATACGGCCACCATCATCAAATTTATCGAGGCCTATGCGGATTTCGTCGCGCCGCCGATCCGCTGCGGCGTCGCGGTGACGCGGCTGTCGCAGCGCGACGGCGGGCGCTTTATCGCCGAGACCACGGATGGCACGATCGAAGCTGACAATGTCGTCGTCGCCACCGGACCCTATCAGCGCAGCGTCATCCCGGACCTGTTGCGCGATCATCCGGTGTTTCAGGTGCGTGCCGCCGACTACAGGAACCCCGAACAGCTTCCGCCGGGCGCGGTGCTGGTGGCCGGCGCCGGTGCGTCCGGCGCGCAGATCGCCGAGGAATTGTTGCAGGCCGGGCGGCGCGTCTATCTCTCGGTCGGACGGCATCGCCGCCTGCCGCGCCGCTATCGCAGCCGCGACCTGATCTGGTGGCTCGCCGAAATGCAGCTCGACCAGATCACCCCGGAGGAGCGCGGGCAAGCGCGCCTCGGCCCGGTGATTTCGGGCGCCTATGGCGGACGCAGCATCGATTTCCGCGACTTCGCCGCCCGCGGCATGATCTTGCTCGGACGTCTCGACGCCGCCGATGGCGGCGTGCTCGACATTGCGTCGGGTCTCGACAAAAGCCTTGGCGACGGCGACATCGCCTTCACCACCTTCCTCGACACTGTCGATGAATATGTGAAACGGCGCCGCCTGGAGCTGCCGGAAGAGCCCGGCGCCCGCGCGACGCTTCCCGACCCGCCTTGCGTCACCGCGCCGCTCACGCGCCTCGACCTCGCCGCGGAGGGCATCTCTTCGATCATCTGGGCGACCGGCTACGGCGTCGATTTCGGCTGGATCGATATCCCGGTCCTCGACGCCCGCGGCGAAGCGGTTCATCGCAATGGCATCTCAGCCGTATCCGGCCTGTACTTCCTCGGTCTCCAATGGCTGTCGAAGATGAACTCCTCGTTCCTGTCAGGCGTCGGCGACGATGCCGTGGTGCTCGCGGATCATATTTTGGCGCGGCGCTGAGCACTCGCTTCCAACCTCGCCCCGCTTGCGGGGAGAGGTCGGATCGCCCTTGCGATCCGGGTGAGGGGGTACAGGTCTATCCATGAATCACAACTCGTGGAGCGAGCCCCTCACCCCAACCCTCTCCCCGTGAAGGGCGGGGAGAGGGAGCTAACTGCCGAAACGCCACCGAAAAAACCTCCGCGACATGTGAACTCCTTCACATCTCCCTCTGCCGCGTCGTGCTCTGGTCGCGCCATGCGCAATTCCGGGGGGGACGCGCCATGATCTATGGCGGCTTTGAAATCCAGTCGTTCGAAGCAGGGAGAGGGCTATGGCACGCCAGGATTCAACGGGCCGACCAGGAGCCGGTGGTGATCGACGGCCTGGCGTTTCCGACCCTCGAAGTCGGCTTCGCCTGGTCGGATCCGGAAGCGGCGATCGCGGATGCGAAAGCCCATATCGATCGTTTCATGCCGCGGTTCGCGATTCCGTAAGCACGACCGGCGGAACTGCCGGCCGCATCTCTTTGCCCCTGCCCGAACAGACCCTGCAAGCGACGCCGGTGCTTTCGAGCTGCCCGGATTGCAGCGCATCGCTCGCGGTGCTGCGCATCATTCCCGGCCGTGCCGGCGCCGAATACTGGACCATGCGATGCACGCGCTGCGGCGGGATCCATCTGGAGATCGTCAATGCCTCGACGGCCCCGCTGACGGCGTAAGGCGCGGCGGTTCCGAATCGCCATTGCTGACATCTGCTGACATGACGAAGCGCAGTATCGCGCGCAAGGCCGTTTGCCCTTTTCTCGCTGGCTGACTCGTCCCATATTCGCCGGATGGCGAAGAAACCTGACACCCCCAAAAAGCCCGGCAAATCCCCCAAATCGAAGGCGCATCGGCCAGACGTGCAGCCGATCGGGCCGGCACTGGCCGAGCTGCTCAATCCCGCGCTCAACCGCGGCGATGCCGGCATGGGCTCGGGCACCGGCCTGCAGCCGCCGCCGGACAATTCCTGGGACCGCCGCGCCGGCGGCGAGGCCGCCGCGCATCGCGCGCGAGCCTCGACGCGCGGAACCAGCGCGGACGTCGGCAAACGCGATGCATCCCCACAAGGCCTCGAAGAATCCCCCCAAGCCAACTACGGCACCGCGGCCACCATCCCGACCCTCGACCCCGAGCTCGCGCGCCAGCTCGGCCTGCCGACCGCGGAAGACGACGAGGAAGCCCTCGCTCGCCCGCCGCGCAACAAGATGGAAGCGCTCGGCGTCAAAGCCACCGCCGATGCGCTGGAAAGCCTGATCCGCGATGGCCGTCCCGAATTTCGCGGCGACAACGGCCAGCTCAAGGTCTGGACGCCGCACCGGCCGCCGCGCCCGGAAAAATCCGAAGGCGGTGTGCGCTTCGAGATCAAATCCGAATACCAGCCGAAGGGCGACCAGCCGACCGCGATCGCCGAACTGGTCGAAGGCATCAACCGCAACGACCGCACCCAGGTGCTGCTTGGCGTCACCGGCTCCGGAAAAACCTACACCATGGCCAAGGTGATCGAGGCGACGCAGCGCCCGGCCCTGATTCTCGCGCCGAACAAGACGCTGGCCGCGCAGCTCTATGGCGAGTTCAAGAATTTTTTTCCCGACAACGCGGTCGAGTACTTCGTCTCCTACTACGACTACTACCAGCCCGAGGCTTACGTCCCGCGCACCGACACCTACATCGAAAAGGATTCGTCCATCAACGAGCAGATCGACCGTATGCGCCATTCGGCGACGCGCGCGCTGCTCGAGCGCGACGACGTCATCATCGTGGCGTCCGTGTCGTGCATCTACGGTATCGGCTCGGTCGAGACCTACACCGCGATGACCTTTGCGCTGAAGAAGGGCGAGCGCATCGACCAGCGGCAATTGATCGCCGACCTCGTCGCGCTGCAGTACAAGCGCACGCAGGCCGATTTCACCCGCGGCACGTTCCGCGTCCGCGGCGACGTCATCGACATCTTCCCGGCGCACTATGAGGACCGCGCCTGGCGCGTGAACCTGTTCGGCGATACCGTGGAAAATATCGAGGAGTTCGATCCGCTCACCGGCCACAAGCAGGACGATCTCGAATTCATCAAGATCTACGCCAACTCGCACTATGTGACGCCGCGGCCGACGCTGGTGCAGGCGATCAAGTCGATCAAGTCCGAGCTGAAGCTGCGGCTCGACGAGCTCAACAACCAGGGGCGCCTCTTGGAAGCGCAGCGGCTGGAGCAACGCACCACCTTCGACCTCGAAATGATGGAAGCGACCGGAAGCTGCGCCGGCATCGAGAACTATTCGCGCTACCTCACCGGGCGCCGCCCCGGCGAGCCGCCGCCGACGCTGTTCGAATACGTGCCCGACAATGCACTGGTTTTCGCCGACGAAAGCCACGTCACCGTGCCGCAGATCGGCGGCATGTTCCGCGGCGATTTCCGCCGCAAGGCGACGCTCGCCGAATACGGTTTTAGGCTGCCCTCCTGCATGGACAACCGCCCGCTGCGGTTCGAGGAATGGGACATGATGCGCCCGCAATCGGTCGCGGTGTCGGCGACGCCCGGCGGCTGGGAGCTGAACGAAAGCGGCGGCGTGTTCGTCGAGCAGGTGATCCGTCCCACAGGCTTGATCGATCCGCCGGTCGACATTCGTCCGGCGCGCACGCAGGTCGACGATCTCGTCGGCGAAGTGCGCGCGACCGCTGCCGCGGGTTATCGCTCGCTGATCACGGTACTCACGAAGCGCATGGCGGAAGACCTCACCGAGTACCTGCACGAGCAGGGCATTCGCGTGCGCTACATGCACTCTGATATCGACACCATCGAGCGCATCGAGATCATCCGGGACTTGCGCCTCGGCGCGTTCGACGCGCTGGTCGGCATCAATTTGTTGCGCGAGGGCCTCGACATTCCCGAATGCGCACTGGTCGCGATCCTCGACGCCGACAAGGAAGGTTTTCTGCGCAGCGAGACCTCGCTGATCCAGACCATCGGCCGCGCCGCGCGCAACGTCGACGGCAAGGTGATCCTCTACGCCGACCAGATGACCGGCTCGATGGAGCGCGCCATCGCCGAAACCAACCGCCGCCGCGAAAAGCAGGTCGAATACAACACGGCTAACGGCATCACGCCGGAGAGCGTGAAGAAATCGATCGGCGACATCCTCAACTCCGTCTACGAGCGCGATCACGTGCTGGTCGAGATCGGCGACGGCGGCATGGCCGACGACGTCATCTCGATCGGCCACAATTTCGAGGCCGTGCTGAACGACCTCGAAACCCGCATGCGCGAAGCCGCCGCCGATCTGAACTTCGAGGAAGCCGCCAGACTCCGCGACGAAGTCAAACGCCTGCGCGCGACGGAAATGGCCGTGGTCGACGACCCCACCGCAAAACAGCGCGCCGTGCAGGGCAAAGCCGGCGCCTATGCCGGAACGAAGAAGTACGGCGAGGCCGCGAACCTGCCGACATCAGCGATGAAGAAGCGCAGCGCCTCTTCACCCTCCGCTGGAGGGGGAGGGTCGACCGCTGCAGGCGGTCGGGGCGGGGTGAGCCGCAGCGGCGGTTCTTCCACCTCGAAAGTCCACAAACCCCATCTCGACGAAATGCACGGCCCGGAATCCTTGCCCTACCGCCCCAGCGGCGCCAAACCGCGCAAGCTCGAGATCGGCAGCGGCAGCAAGATCTTCCAGCCCACGGATTCGCGGCAGTCAGGCCCGGAGTTCGGGCCAGCCCCGCGATCGAGCGGCGGCGCACCGGGGCACCGGGGCGGGTGGAAGAAGAGGTAGGGTTTGGCCACGCATGAATGTGATGAGCGGCGGCGGGTCAGCCGTCATTGCGAGCGTAGCGAAGCAATCCAGCTTCTTTCCTTGACGCTGGATTGCTTCGTCGCTGCGCTCCTCGCAATGACGCAATGGTCGTCGGTGCAGTTAGTTGTATTGTGATCCTCTGGCAATTCAAAATAATTGCGATACGCTGAGTTCATGAAACTCGGCTTTGAAGAGTCCCAATTGTCCTACACAAGCGGCTCGCAAAGCGCCCGCGCCTGGACAGAAGCTTGGGTGAAGGCTTGGGCCTACTGCCCGCACTGCGGCAACGCCAAGATTTCGTCCTTTCCCAACAACTCCCCTCTCGCCGATTTCTTTTGCCAATCCTGCAAAGAGGAATTCGAACTCAAAAGTCAGAAAGGCAGATTCGGAACGCGAGTCGTCGATGGCGCGTTCAAGACCAAGTGCGAACGCCTTGCCGCCAGCAACAATCCGAATCTGCTTCTGATGAACTACGACCTCAAATCGCTTGCGGTCGTGAACCTGTTCATCGTGCCGAAGCACTTCTTCGTCCGGGAGATCATTGAGGAGCGAAAGCCGCTGGCACCCACTGCGCGACGGGCCGGCTGGATCGGCTCCAACATCCTGCTTAGTCGAATTCCAGACTCCGGCAAGATACATATCATCCAGAACAGCGTTGTTCGCGCGAAAGAACTCGTCCTCGCCGATTGGCAGAAGACACTCTTCCTCAGAAACGAATCCCCGGAAACGCGCGGCTGGTTGCTGGATGTGATGAAGTGCGTGGAGTCGCTTGGCAAGCGGGACTTCGCCCTTGACGAGGTCTATGCTTTCGAACGGCACCTCGGAGATCTCTATCCCGGCAACCAGAACGTCAGGCCAAAGATACGGCAGCAGCTTCAATATTTGCGGGATCGCGGGTTTATTGAATTCGTTTCGCGCGGGAATTATCGTTTGCGACACTAGGGAGCCCGGCGATGGCATGGTTTCTGAATCGCTACAAGTGCGACCGCTGCAGGCGCCGATGGGCCGATGAATGGTCCTGCATGTGCGACGACACATGCCCGCATTGTGGCGCGCGGGATATGACACCGTATGAAAGCGAGGAACTGACCACGCTTATTGAGCAAGAGGGCAAGGTGTTCGTCGTCCTGTGGTCGCCAGAAACGGCGGAACACGATCCGGACTATCGCGAACTCGGTCGCTTTCCGACCCGAGAGAAGGCGTTGGAGTTTCTGGCGGCGGACCAATGACGCATTGTCATTCCGGGATGGTCCGAAGGACCATACCCGGGATCTCGAGATTCCGGGTCCGAGCTTTGATCGCCCCGCAATGACGGGCGGAGAAAAGCTACCGCCCGACCGCCACCGCCAGCATCATCACATTCGTTACCAATTGCAGCGGCACCATCGGCTGTACGCGGCACTAATCGACGAACCGAAGCGACGCTTACAGGAGACTACTACTACCGATTGCGCTGCTGGCCGGGCAAATCAGGCATGGCTTGGTCCAGTCTTGCCAGCAAAAATAAACCGCTTCGCGATTACCCCAAATCACTCCTACAACTCCCGCCATCCCGCACCCGCTAGAGGGGCGTATCGCGATCGTCACGGACGTTGGGCGCGGGATGCGATGGACGCGGCAGCGTCGGGCGCGCAAGTTGATCGCGGGGCGGGCTTTGGCCTGTGAGCGAAAAGAACGGCGCGCAGACGACCGGCGCTTAAACGCTTCGACTAGAACTTCGGTCTGGCAGCATACGGGCCGATCGAAACATTCTGGTCGAGGAAGCCGCGGACGGCAAAGCCGTGTGGTCCTGGCACCCGTTGCTGGTGTCAAGCTGGCGGAGATTGATCTGACACAACCGGGTCTAGATCGATCGTCAATCCGTCAGTGACGGAGGCCAGAGGAACTCGGCTCCGAGGAGAGCGCGGTATAAGCCGTAAAACCATTGCGCAGGGAAGGCCGGGTGTTCCGGCGCACCTGCAGTCCGCCGTGTGCATTTTTGCGCACGACTGCGGGTGTTTGGGCACCCGGCTTTCCCTGCGCCCTCTTCGATTTCGAGGGCATCGTCGATCGCATGACTTCGGGCGCTTCGTGCCGCGAGAGTGTGCGAAGGCGTGTCTTGTAGGATGGGTAGAGCGAAGCGAAACCCATCCTACGGTTCTGGGTCGCCCTTCTCGGGTGGCGGCTGTTTGAAAATCGAGTTCGAGCGCGCGGCACACTCATTGTCGTCCCTGCGAACGCAGGGACCCATATGTGGACGGCCCCCTGCTTGCAAGAGGCGGAACGCGGTTCGATCGAAGCGATTGCGGCCATATGTCCGGTCTGTTGATGCGGTCGCACATGACCGCTGCCAAGATGGGGTCCACAATACGAGCTCCAAACATAGTGGCGGTGTCTTGCACCAATGGGTCCCACGGAGTGTTGCCTCGTGACTGTGATCGATCGATCAGGTCCATCTTCCGTTCTCGAGCAAGCTTCGGCCTGCGGCGTGAAGTTACCCTCACGCCGAAGCTTTGATCTGCGTCAGTTGAAGGTCATGTGGTCACCTTGTTGTGTGGGCGAGGCCCAGATTGGGTCGTTTCTCCGATGGCGGCCGCTGTTGAGCGCCGCGCGCAGGGTTGTCAAGGCTGGCCGAAGGCCACCGCCGCAGGCGGCGCGCAGCGGCCTTGACGAGGCGAGCACGGCGCTACACTCGGCCTCGGAGAGACGATGCCGGCGCGTGCCGCGTCGTAGCGTTCGCCGCTGACCATCAGTTTCCAGGCAATGCGCGCCACCTTGTTGGCGAGCGCCACGGCGGCGAGCTTCGGCGGCTTGCGCGCCACCAGATCGCGCAGCCAGGGCGAGGGATGAGCCTTGCCTTTGCGAACCTGCTTGATCACCGAGGTGGCGCCCACCACCAGGGTGCGGCGCAAGCTCTCATCGCCGGCGCGGGTAATGACGCCGAGCCGCATTTTACCTGCGGTAGAATGATCCTTCGGGGTCAAGCCCATCCAGGCCGCAAAGTCGCGGCCACAGCGGAAGACCTGCGGATTGGGAGCCTTGATCGTCAGCAGACAACCGCCGATCGGGCCGATGGCATCGACCTCGGCAAGGCGGCGGCTCATCTCGTTCTGCCGGTGCCAGGCCTTCAGCTTCGCTTCGATCTCGCGCAGCTCTCCCCTCAGCCGGTCGTACTCCTGACCGTGGATGGCGAACAGCTCTTTGGCAAGCGCGGGCACCGTTCCGTCTTCGGCAATGCGCGTCAGCAGCGGCTCGACATGGGCAGGCCCTTTGGCGGCCGCGAGGCCGAACTCGGCCGCGTGACCGCGGATGGTGTTGATGAGCTGCGTGCGATAGTCGATCAGCCGCTGGCGCATCGTCATCAACATTTGCGCCGCTTGCTCTTCCACACTCTTGACCCTCACGAAGCTCATGCGCGGCCGGCTCATTGCCTCGCAGATCGCGTCGGCATCTTGCTTGTCGTTCTTATTGCGCTGGACATACGGCTTCACGTGCTGCGCCGGCAGCAGCTTCGGCTCATGTCCCAGCGCCATCAGTTCGCGCGCCCAGTAGTGCGCCCCGCCGCAGGCTTCCAGGCCGACCTCGGTCGGCGGCAGCTTGCCGAAAAAGCTCAGGAAATCGCGCCGGCGCAGCCTTTTGCGCAGCACCGGCCGCTCGGCCGCATCAACGCCATGCAGCTGGAAAACACTCTTGGACGTGTCGACACCAATTCGGATAATATCGTTCATGGACGGCTCCCTTGTCTGAGATCTTTACCGACCTCATTCTGGCACATCGATGCCGTCGGGGGCCGTCCACCCCAACATACCGCGTGATCTCTCGATAGGGCAGCTTGGCAGACGCCATTCGTAAAACTTCTGCCGGTGGTTATGGGTCCCTGCGTTCGCAGGGACGACATCGAGAATGCAGCAGGGATTGGCGGCCCTTACCCCGATCGCCGGTGGCTGGTGTTCTGCGTCAGATTGCCGTGCGCGCCCTGTTCGCGAATGTTGTTCTTCTCGTCGTCGCGATGGCCTTTGGTGGTGTCGAGGGGCACGTCGGGCGCGCTGCCCGGGCCCTTGGGGCTCCGATTGTCCGGGGGAATCGGAGGCGCGGTCTTTGTCATCATGGTCTCCGTTATCAACGGAAAGACACAACGCTGGCCTTGGCGAAATCGTTCCGCAGGCGAACGGCAGCGCAATCCATGCCGCTTGCGGTGCTATGGCTAGCGGCTCCGCGTTAACGCGCCACGCTCGCGCAGCATTGCCAGCACCGCATTCAGATCCGGCACCACCGCCGCGCATCGCGCCCGCGACTCATCCGTCGGCGTCACCATGTCGGGCACCATGATGGTAATGGCGCCCGCGGCATGCGCGGCGGTCACGCCGTGGTTGGAATCCTCCACGGCCACGCAAGCCTCCGGCTTCAGGCCGAACCGCGATGCCGCGAGCAGATAGAGATCGGGATTGGGCTTGCCGCGGGCGACGTCGTCGCGGGTCAGCAGCGTTTCGAAACGGTGGCGGATACCCGCGAGCTTAAGATGCGCATTCGCCGTGCGCAGCGACGAGGAGGTGACGATCGCCATCGGACATTCGGCCGCCCGCAGCGCATCCAGGAGTTCGATCGCGCCGCTCTTCAGCGGCAAGCCTGCGCCGAGAATTTCATTGCGGTTGCTGACGAAGGCGCGGGAGACCTCCGCAAGCGGAAAGCCATCCCCGTAGCGCGCGAGCAGCATGGCCTCGCATTCCGGCCCGGGCAGGCCGACCATCGCCTGGCACAGCGTTACGGCGTCGTCAGTGAACCCATGCGCGGTGAGTGCCGCGACCAGGCTGTCGAAATAGACCCGTTCGGTGTCGAGCAGCGTGCCGTCCATGTCGAGCAGGACAGCGCTGACGTTCCATTTCCCGATCACGCCGCACCCGCGCCGGCGCGCTGGCTAGCGAGTTTGCGCAGGCACTCCGGACAGAGACAATCGCTACCGTCCAACGGCATCGGCAGGCGAAACGTCTCGTCGTTGCACCAGCAGGGGCCGGACAGGTTGCAGCCGAATTCGTTGCCGCAGCCGGTGCAGGCGAGGCGGCGCGCTGGCGCATTTTCCAAACGATCTGTCATCAACGAGGCTGAATCCTGACGTGGAATTAATCCCGGGTTCACACTGAGGCGCGTTATACTTCGCCACTATACGCTTGGGAAATTCTAAGGGAAATCCGATGGCCCGCGATTCGCAAGCAGCCCTCGTTGCGCTCAATCGCTTCGGCTTCGGCGCGCGCGGCGGGGCATCTGGCGATGTTCTCGACGCCGCATCCGATCCGCGCGGTTTCGTCAAGGCGGAACTCGGCCGTCCCAATCGCGTGCTGCTCGAAGTGCCGGGGCTGCAGTCGACGCCCGCGCTCGGCAAGGCGGTGTTCGACTATCAGTTCGAAATCCAGCAGGCCCGCGAGGCTGCCAAATCGGCCGCGCCGCCGGCTGCAGGCGAAGGCGCGTCGTCGCCACCAGATGCGAAGGCGCAGCGGCGAAACCTGTCCCTCAACGGCATCGCCATGGAGATGGCGCCCAAGGAGTCACCCAGGGAGTCACAGGCCAAGCCGGCGGAGAATCCCGGCGCGATGGCACCGGCGGAAACGATGCAGCCCAATGCGCCAAAGCCGCCGCCACAACCGCTCAACATCATCCAGAAAACCTTTCGCGCCGAGGCGCTGGCGCGGCTGCAGCGCGCCGTCATCGCCGATGGCGGATTTGCCGAGCGGCTTGTCGTGTTCTGGTCGAATCATTTCTGCATTTCCGCCAACAAGGGCGGGCCGGCGCGGATGTGGGCCGGCTCGTTCGAGCGCGAGGCGATCCGCCCGCACGTGCTCGGACGCTTCGCCGATATGCTGAAGGCGGTCGAGCAGCATCCGGCGATGCTGTTCTTCCTCGATAACCAGCAATCGCTGGGCCCGGATTCGCGCGCCGGGAAAAACCGCAACCGCGGACTGAATGAAAATCTCGCCCGCGAGATACTTGAGTTGCATACGCTCGGCGTCGGCGGCGGCTATTCGCAGGACGATGTGACGTCGCTGGCGAACATCATCACGGGCTGGACCTATGCGGGAAGGCTGGGCCAGCTCGGCGCGCCCGGCACCTTCGTGTTCAATGCCAATGCGCATCAGCCGGGCGCGCAGCGGGTGATGGGCAAGGTCTACGATGCCGAAGGCGTAGCGCAGGGCGAGGCGGTGCTGGCGGATATCGCGCGGCATCCTTCGACCGCGAAATTCATCGCGACCAAATTTGCGCGCCATTTCGTGGCGGACGATCCGCCACAGGCATTGGTGGCGCGGCTCGCCGATGTCTTCACGAAAACCGACGGCGATCTCAAGGCGCTGGCGCTGGCGCTGGTCGATTCCGACGAGGCCTGGAGTGCGCCGCTCACCAAGATCCGCTCGCCTTACGAATTTCTCGTCGCGGCCGGCCGGCTGCTGGCGCAGATTCCGAACAATCCCAACCTCTATCTCGCCGGCCTGAGGGCGCTCGGTCAGCCATTATGGTCGCCGGCCGGGCCGAACGGCTTTCCCGACACCAACGCCGCATGGCTGGCGCCGGAGGGCATGAAACTGCGCCTCGATATCTCTACCCAGATTGCATCGAGGCTCGCCGACGGCGTCGATCCGCGCGACCTGCTCGAGCTCGCGGCTGCTGACACGGCGTCGGTGGAGACACGGCGGACCGTCGAGCGCGCGGAATCGCGGCAGCAGGCGCTGGCGCTGTTGTTGATGTCGCCGGAATTCCAGAGGAGATGACGTCCATGGAAACGACAATGGGTTGCTGCGAGGACCTGCGATCGTCGCCGACGACGCGGCGGGCCGTGCTGCTCGGCGGCGCGTCCTTTGCGGCCTGGGCCTACCTGCCGAAGTTCGCGCGCGCGGCCGACGGCCGCGATCCGCGTCTGGTGCTCGTGATCCTGCGCGGCGCACTCGACGGGCTCGCCACCGTCGCACCAATCGGCGACCCCGACTATGCCGGCCTGCACGGCGCGATCGCGTTGTCGTCGAGCGGATCGAACGCGGCGCTGCCGCTCGACAATTTCTTCTCACTGCATCCGGCGATGCCGGAATTTTCGCGGATGTATCGCGAGAAGAAGGCCGCGGTGATCCACGCGGTGGCGACGCCCTACCGCGACCGTTCGCATTTCGATGGGCAGGACGTGCTCGAAAGCGGCTTTGCGGGCCCCGGCCGGGTACAGTCCGGCTGGCTCAACCGCGCGCTGGAAGGTCTGCCGAAGGGCGAGCGGGTGACGAGTGGGCTCGCAGTCGGCCCGATCACGCCGCTGGTGCTGCGCGGCGCGGCGCCGACCGTCGGCTGGGCGCCGCTCGCGTTGCCGCAGGCCAGCGAGGACACCGCGATGCGGCTGCTCGACCTCTATTCTCACCGCGATGCCGCGCTGGGCTCGGCGCTGAAGCAGGGCCTCGCGCTCGACAAGGCCGCGCAGGGCGACGACATGAAACCAAAGCCCGGCACCGGCGGCGTGGCCGCGATGCGGCTGGCGGCGCGCGGCGCGGCCCAATTGATGGCGGCCGACAATGGTCCGCGGATCGGCGCACTCGCCTTCGACGGCTGGGACACGCATGCCAATGAAGGCGGCCCGGTCGGCCGTCTGGCGCAACTGCTCGGCGGCCTCGACGGCGCACTCGCCGAATTCGAAGCCGCGCTGGGACCGCGCTGGCGCGACACGGTGATCGTGGTCGCGACCGAGTTCGGTCGCACCGCGCGCATCAACGGCACGCAAGGCACGGATCACGGCACCGGCACCGTCGCGCTACTCGCCGGCGGCGCGGTGAACGGCGGGCGGGTGATCGCGGACTGGCCGGGGCTGAAGCCGGCGAGCCTCCATCAGGGCCGCGACCTCGCGCCGACCACCGATCTGCGCGCTGTGATGAAAGGCGTGCTGAAGGATCAGTTCGGGCTGGCTGAGAAGGTGTTGGCGGACAGCGTGTTCCCGGAGAGCGCCAAGGTGAAGCCGATGCAGGGGCTGGTGGGGTAGGAGGCTAGCCCCACCCACGGTGTCGTCCCGGCCTTGAGCCGGGACCCATAACCACCGCTGGCATTGTTGGAGCACGCTGGGGAGCCAGCACGGCATAACCACGTACACTTGTGGTTATGGGTCCCTGCGTTCGCAGGGACGACACCGAACCAGACCTAATTCGTAATCCGATCGACCTCCGCCATCTCCGCCGCGCTCAGCGTCCAGCCGATCGCCTTCACGTTCTGCTCGACCTGTTCGACGCGGGTGGCGCCGGCGATGACGCTTGCGACTTGCGGGCGCTGGGCCAGCCAGGAGAAGGCGAGTTCGAGCATGGTGTGGCCGCGCTCCATCGCGAACGTCTGGAGCTTTTCGACGATATCCTCGTTGCGCGCGGTGACGTAGCGGTCCTTCAGCGCCGGCGCCTTGGCGAAGCGCGTGTCGGCGGGGGCATCAGTGCCGCGCTTGTACTTGCCGGTGAGAAGGCCGCTCGCCAGCGGGAAGAACGGCAGCAGGCCGAGCTTGTATTCCTGCGCCGCCGGCAGCAAATCGTTCTCGATGCCGCGCACCACGAGGCTGTATTCATCCTGGCAGGAGACGAAGCGGTTGACGTTCATCTGCCGCGCCATCATTTCGGCCTCCGCGATGCGCCAGGCCGGAAAGTTCGAATTGCCGATGTAGCGGACCTTGCCTTGGCGCACGAGATCGTCGAGCGCGCGCAGCGTCTCTTCCATCGGCGTCAGGGGATCGTATTCATGCTGCTGATAGAGATCGATGTAATCGGTCTTCAGCCGATTCAGGCTGGCCTCGACCGCGGACATGATGTAGCGGCGCGAGGCGCCCTGCTTGGTGCCGTCGGTCGCCATCGGTTTCGCGTACTTCGTCGCCAGCACGATATCCTTGCGGCGGTCGCCGAGCACGGTGCCGAGCACGGTCTCGGAGCCGCCCATGCCTGCATAGATGTCGGCGGTGTCGAATAGGGTGATGCCGAGGTCGATCGCCTTGTGGATGACCTTGCGCGAGGTCTCCAGATCGGTGCGCTGGCCGAAATTGTTGCAGCCGAGGCCGACGGCGGAAACACGCAGGCCGGAGCCGCCGAGGTTGCGAATTTGCATGGATCGATCCTGTGGGAAGAGCGGGAGGAGGGCGCATTGTGGCGCGCGTGGCTTCGGCCCGCAAGAAAAGCGGGCCAGCGCCCGCGCTTGGCAGCCATGCGGCACAAAAAGATGCGGCCCCGGTCAGACGCGGCGACTGACGGGGACCGCTGGGGCGCGTGATCTGAGACGGGGGGCCTGATCAGACGCAGGGGCAGGCTAGCTGCGCTTTGTTACGCGCGCGTGACGGCAGAACTTATCCACAGGCCGGCCGAAAGCCGTGCCTCAGAGCATCTTCCGGTACACGACGAAGCCGGAGCGGTCCGCCACCTTGTCGTAGAGCTGCATCGCAGTGTGGTTGGTCTCGTGCGTTTGCCAATAGACGCGGGAACATCCTGCGCGTCTGGCCTGATCGTATACGCCATCGATGAGCGCACGGCCGACGCCCTTGCCGCGCACTGTTGCGCTGGTGAAGAGGTCCTGCAGGTAGCAGTTCGGCTCGATCATGGTCGTAGAACGGTGAAACAGATAATGCGTCAGCCCGAGCAGTTCGCCGCCGCTCTCGGCCACCAGCGCATGCACCGGCTCATAAGCATCGAAAAAGCGCGCCCATGTCATCGCCGTGATCTCGGACGCCAGCGCGGTCGCGTTCGAACGGCCATAGAAGGCGTTGTAGCCGTCCCATAGCGGTAGCCATTGCGCGTAGTCCTGGCGGGTGACGAAGCGGATGGTGAGGTCGCCGGGCATGCGCGATTCCGTTTTGGTTAAGAGATGGCGCGTCAGGGACACGGGAAGGAGGGATGTCTGTTGATTAATACAGATGTGGCAGCAGACGATCAACTTATCGCTTCGCTACTCCGCGGCGCCGAGGTGCTTCGCGAGACTGCGATGGCTGCCGCGCAGCGCGCGATAATACTCCGCGCTGCCGGGATCGTCGGTGTGGCGAACGAGGTCGGTGACCGGCGTGTAGCTCAGCATGCGTCCGCCGTCGGGAAGCGCCGTGCAGGTGAAGCGCAGCACCTGTCCATCCGCGAGATCGAGGTTGATCGGCGTGGAATCGCCTGTTCGTATCATCTCGGTGCGCTTGGCAATGAAGGCGCTCAACTCGTCCTCCGGCAGTTGCCAGGCGCCGGTGTCGCGGCCGTGATACATCAGCGCAATGAAGGGCGGCTTGCTGTCGGCCTGCTCGTCGGACAGCTTGAAATAATCGCGGAACGCGCGGTTGATGAATTCGGCGCGGGTGGCGGAATCGAGCAGCACGATGCCGATATCGACCTGATCGAGCGCGGCCGACAGGCGCTCCGCGGTAGCGTGATGCTTCTTCTCCCACGCGAACGCATCGACCCATGTTTTCCGCAACAAGCCGGTGATCAACGCGGTGCCGCCGGCAGTCGCCGCCAGCAGCAGCATGCGCGCCAGGTCGGACATGTCGTAACCGGGCGTAGCGCGGTGGTTGAGGAAGAACAGCGCTGATGACGCCACCGCTATGATGGCGCTGGCTATGCCGGAGACGATGCCGCTGATGGAAGCGGCAAAGGCGACGATGCAGACGAACAGCGGCGCGGGATTGGGGACTGCAACGAAGTGTCGGTCGACAACGAAGGCGATCATCGCCGTCGCTGTCGTGAGAGCCGGACCGGAGATTGCGCGCCAGTCTAACTGCATGCCCGTTCTCGCTACTTGCCGGGAATAAGACGCGAGCATGCCTGATTGTTGCGATTGTGCACGCCTTTCTGCCGCCAGTCCTAAGAGAGCGTTGCTCGCATGCGCAAGACTTTCGCATTTTTGAAATCAAATGATATCGAGTTAAGGAACGTGGTACCGCACCCGACCATTGAGCTGCTCGACATTTTTGCAAGAGGACATCGATGCCCACTGTTTCGCCGACGCTGCTGCCGATCCTGATGCTGTTTGCTTCCAACATCTTCATGACCTTTGCCTGGTACGGCCATCTGAAATTCAAGGAAAGCCCATTGCCAATGGTGGTGCTGGCGAGCTGGGGGATCGCCTTCATCGAGTACTGGCTGGCGGTGCCGGCCAACCGCTGGGGCAGCGCGGTGTACTCGGCGGCGCAGCTCAAGACCATGCAGGAAGTGATCACGCTGGTGGTGTTCGCCTGCTTCTCGGTGCTCTATCTGAAGGAGCCGCTGGGGTGGAATCACGCACTCGGCTTTCTCTTCATCGCGATCGGCGCGTTTTTGATCTTTCACAAATGGTGAGCGCTTTTGTTCAGATCGTCGTCATTTCACCGCCGGCGCCACCCGCAATACCCGTCCGTTCGAGCTATCTGTGAGCAGCCACAGCGCGCCGTCCGGCCCCTGACGGACGTCCCTGATACGCTCGTGCAGGTTCTGCAGCAGGCGTTCCTCCGACGTCACCGCGTTGCCGTTTAGCGTCAGCCGCACCAACATTGCGCCGCGCAGCGCGCCGGTAAACAGGCTGCCGTTCCATTTCGGAAACAGCTTTCCGGTGTAGAAGGCCATGCCTGACGGCGCGATAGAAGGCACCCAATATTTGAGCGGCTGCTCCATGCCGTCCTTGGCCGTGCTCTCGTGGATTTTCGCGCCGGAATAATCGATGCCGTAGCCGATCACCGGCCAGCCGTAATTCTTGCCCTTGCCGACGACATTGACCTCGTCGCCGCCGCGCGGTCCGTGCTCGATTTCCCAGGGCTCGCCGCTCGCCGGATTGATTGCGAGCGCCTGCACGTTGCGGTGCCCGTAACTCCAGATTTCCGGCTTGGCATCAGTGCGGCCGGCGAACGGATTGCCTGGGGGTACCGATCCGTCGGGCGCGATGCGGATCAGCTTGCCGAGATGATTGCCGAGATTCTGCGCCTGGTCGCGATAGGTGAAGTGATCGCCGAGCGCCACGAACAGATTGCCGTCGTCGGCCTGCGCGATGCGGCAGCCATAATGATTGCCTGACGATAGCGGGCCCTGCTGGCGGAAGATGATCTTGACCTCGTCGAGACGGCCATTGTCGTCGCTCAGTTTCGCGCGCGCAGCCGTGGTGCGGCCGCCACCCGCGGTCCGTTCGGCGTAACAGAAATAGATGGTCCGGTTCTGCGCAAAGGATTTGTCGGTGACGACATCGTGCAGGCCGCCCTGGCCTGAGGCCCACACGTCAGGCACGCCCTTGAGCGGCGGCGAAACCTGGCCCTCCGCGCTGACGAGGCGCATGCGGCCGGGACGCTCGGTCACCAGCATCGTTCCATTGGGCAGGAATGCCAGCGCCCACGGATTGACGAGGCCCCTCGCAATGGTGCGCACCTCGAGTTCGCCCGCCGACGAGTCAAACGCCGGCTCTTCGCCGCGAGTGCCGGTGGCGATCAGGAAGGAGACGGCGAGCAGGATCGCTACCGTCAAGGCGACGGTCACAAGGCCGACGGGTGTCTTCATTTTGGTCTACATCGCGATGCTGATCATCGCGCTTCGCTAGTCCAATGATGCAAACAAAAGGCTGGACCTGTCACGGAATGGGCATCGCGACGGTGGCCTTGATCGATAGCACCGTCAGGGTGACCACGAGGCAAAGCGATAGCGTGCCGATCGCAAGCGAGGTGGCGATGGCACCAAGCAACCGGGAAGAAGCGACGGGCGCGCGGCTGCTCTCGAAGCCGACCGCACCGGGTGACCGCATCATAGGCTAAATCCTTGTAACGCGGGACGAATCACCCGCGACTCACGACGTCGGGAAAATCTTGCAGCGATCACCGGCAACATTGCGGCGACCAATCGCTTAAAATGGCAGAATCACGGCAAAGGTTAACATTATGCCCGCTATTGTTAACTTTTGGCGGGGTGCTCGCGCGAAAGTGAGAAGAGCGAGGGTGGCTATGCGCCGGCGGCGACGTCGGCCTGGTCATCGACCGGCTGCCAGTCCATCGTTACGAAGCCGGGCGTCTGTTCGACCCGCCGCAGCCAGGCGCGGATGGCGGGGAAGGTCGCGAGGTCGTAGTCGCAGCGGTCGGCGACATGGGTGTAGCCGTACAGTGCGATATCGGCGACCGTGAGTTGACCGGCCGCGAAATAGGCGCGGGTCTTGAGATGGTTTTCCATCACCTGAAGCGCGGCATAGCCGCGCTCCATCCAGTCCTCCAGCGCATGGGTCTGCAGGTCGCGGCCGCCCTTGACCAGCGACAGCCAGAAATAAGCGGCGCCGATATTGGGCTCCAGCGCGTGCTGTTCGAAGAACATCCATTGCAGCGCTTCGGCGCGCTCGACGCGCGACTCGGGGGCCAGTGACGTGCCGCCGCAAACATACCAGAGAATGGCGTTGGACTCGGCGAGGTAGCGTCCTTCGGCGACTTCCAACAGCGGCACCTGCCCGCTCGGGTTCTTCTCCAGAAATTCCGGCGTGCGGCTTTCGCCGCGGAGAATGTCGACTTCGATTGCCTCATAGGGCGCGTTGAGCAGCGCCAGCGCAAGGCGGACCTTGTAGCTGTTGCCGGAGCGCTGCATCGAATAGAGCTTGTACATTGTCGTTGGGTTCACAGACGTCGAGGGGCGCGCGCGGGGAGCGAACTGCGGTAAGCCTTCGCGCCGCAACACGGCTAAACAATGATGCCGATACGAATGCGTCGCAAGACCCGCGGAATGGAAAAAGTCGAAAACCTCTACCGCACTGCACGCGCGCAGCATGCCATGCCACGACTCTGTCAGGCAACGCATCACATGGTCGGGAGCGGACGAGCGGATCGATTCAATCCTGCGCGACGAAGCTGGCTACGTCCCGCCGCGGGGTGATGACTGTGGATCCGGCGCGTGGGCCCGGCTCTGCAGCGCACCGCTGCGTCCGGGGAACGGAGATCAGTCGTTGACCCAAAAGCTTTCGTGTTCCGGACGCGACGCGGCAGGCGGTGACGCGGCGCAGAGCCGGGACTGAAGGATCGGGCACCGTGGCCATCATACCTACGAAAGTGACTTCGCGGGCCATCATCGAGAGCGGATGCAGATCGCGGAGACACAGCTTGGCGTTGAACCTTGCGGCTTCGCTTTGGCCCTCGAGGGACGGTGGCGCTCGGCTGTCAGCCGCTCCGGGAGTTGTGCTCTCTGCCCGATCCGCGGCTTGTCAGATATGAGTCAATTCGGCCCGCGGAACTTTGCGAATATTGCGTTCGGATTGCTCCGATCGTACCGAGCCCGCGCAACGTTCCCCAAAGTTTGGCCCGTGTCCGGCCAAGCTTCTTGCGATGCAGCGCGCAGCGCCTTAGGGTGCGGCGTTCCCATCAAAAAGAGTCGTGAATTTCAGAAGTCACGACGTTTGCCAGGAGATCATGATGCCCTTCCTGTCCGCCGCCCTCGCCCGTGTGAAGCCGTCCGCGACCATCGCGGTCACGGACAAAGCGCGCGCGCTGAAAGCGGCGGGCCGCAACGTCATCGGCCTCGGCGCCGGCGAGCCGGATTTCGACACGCCGGCCAACATCAAGCTGGCGGCGATCCGCGCTATCGAGGCCGGCAAGACCAAGTACACCGATGTCGGCGGCATTCCGGAGCTGAAGGAAGCCATCATCAACAAGTTCCGGCGCGAGAACGGCCTGACCTACAAGCCGAACCAGATCATCGTCGGCACCGGCGGCAAGCAGGTGCTCTACAATGCGCTGATGGCAACCCTCAATCCCGGCGACGAGGTGATCATCCCGGCGCCGTACTGGGTGAGCTACCCGGAAATGGTGGCGCTGGCCGGCGGCGAGTCGGTCCCCGTCGTGTGCCCGGCGTCGAGCGGCTTCAAGCTGCGGCCCGAGGATCTGGAAAAGGCAATCACGCCGAAGACCAAATGGATCATCCTGTGCTCGCCGTCGAACCCGACCGGTGCCGCGTACACGCGCGCCGAACTCAAGGCGATCACCGACGTACTGGTGAAGCATCCGCATGTCTGGGTGATGACCGACGACATGTACGAGCATCTGGTCTATGACGACTTCCAGTTCGCGACGCCTGCGCAGGTCGAGCCGAAACTCTACGAGCGCACTCTGACAGTGAACGGCGTGTCGAAGGCCTATTGCATGACCGGCTGGCGCATCGGTTACGCCGGCGGCCCGGCCGACCTGATCAAGGCGATGGCGACCATCCAGTCGCAATCGACATCGAACCCGTCGTCGATCGCGCAGTGGGCGTCCGTCGAAGCGTTGAACGGTCCGCAGGATTTCATCCCGGTGCATAACAAGATGTTCAAGGAGCGCCGCGACCTCGTGGTTTCGATGCTGAACCAGGCCAAGGGCATCGAATGTCCGCGACCGGAAGGCGCGTTCTACGTCTATCCGTCCTGCGCCGGCACCATCGGCAAGACCTCGCCGTCAGGCAAGGTGATTGGCAATGACGAGGATTTTGTCACGGAATTGCTGGAGAGCGAGGGCGTCGCCGTCGTGCAGGGATCCGCGTTCGGTCTCGGCCCGGCGTTCCGCATCTCCTACGCGACCAAGACCTCCGACCTCGAAGATGCCTGCAAGCGCATCCAACGCTTCTGCGGCAATTTGAGATAAGCGTTTCGCCGCGCAAGCCCGCTCCGCAGTTGATGCGGGGACGGGCCGCGGTTCGCGACCAGCAATCGCGTCAAAAGGACGGCCGTCAAATCACATCGCGGGTGAACAAACACGCAATGTTTTGACGGCTTCTTGATGAAGCGCCATGTTTTCGACACGGCACTTCCATCCTGTCCGCTCCGCTAAATTTGTTCATCAACATGCGGAGACTGGGATACATGCGACTCCTGACATTGACACTCGCCGCGGCGGCACTGATCGCGCCGATCGCAAGCGCCGACGCGGCGCCGCCGGTTCGCGCCGGCATCCTGCAATGTCAGGGCGGCCAGAATGTGGGCTTCGTGGTCGGTTCGGTGACGAGCCTCGAATGCGTGTTCCGCAGCGAAGGCCGCCGGCCTGAACCCTACATCGCCAAGGTGCAGCGCATCGGTCTCGATCTCGGCGTCACCGAGCAGACCCAGTTGTCGTGGGCGGTCAGTGCGCCGAACAGCCGGCTCGGGCGCGGCGAACTCGCCGGCAGCTATGGTGGCGTCGGCGCCAATGCATCGATCGGCGTCGGCGGCGGCGGCAACTTCCTGGTGGGTGGTCCGGCGAATGCCTACGCGCTGCAGCCGATCAGCCTGCAAGGCCAGACCGGATTGAACGTCGCCGCCGGCATCGCCGGCCTCGAGCTGCAACCGGTGCAGTTCGGCCCGCGCCGGCACCATCGCCGACATCACCGCCGCGGTTGAGGATGACGTTAAGGAAAAGGCCCGCGTAAGCGGGCCTTTTTTGTTGATGTCATTCCGGGCCGATGCGCAGCATCGAACCCGGAATCTCGAGATTCTCAGGTGCGTAATTTGCGCACCATAGTTAGTCGCTTCGCGCTTCCGCCATTCTGGTACTACCTGTGATGTTGTGGCATAGAACGGCAAGCGCCGCGGGCACGGCGCTCCGATTTCCATTCTTTGCTCGCATCGCTTTCTTTCCGGAGCTTACTTCATGCGTCGTTCCTTCATCCTCGCCGCTGCCGTTCTCGCTACGCTGGCTTCATCCATCGGCGCCAATGCGCAGCAGGGGCAGCGCGTGCAGGTCGGCGTGCTGGAGTGTCGCGGCGGCGCCAGTGTCGGTTTCGTCGTCGGTTCCGTCACTCACCTCGGTTGCGTGCTGCGCGCAGAAGGGATGCCGGAAGATCGCTATGTCGCCACCATCCGCAAAGTCGGACTCGATCTCGGCATCACCCAGGAATCGGCGCTGGCCTGGGGCGTGTTCGCACCTGTCGCGCGGCTCGGGCCGGGCGGCCTTTCCGGCGATTATGTCGGCGCGCAAGGCAGCGCGACGCTTGGCGTCGGTGTCGGCGGCAACGTATTGGTCGGCGGCTCGGCGAACTCGATCGCGCTGCAGCCGCTCAGCCTGCAGGGCCAGGTAGGGGTCAGCATCGCCGCCGGATTGGAAAGTCTGGAGCTGCGGCCGGGGCGCTGATCGGAGCGGCCTATCTCCGTCATTGCGAGCCAACGGGGCTAGCATCAATCATGATTTCCAATCATCAGATTGCGTCCGGCCAGGCCAGGCTCGCCGCGACAGTCGTCGGCCACGGCGACCCTGTCGTCTTTCTGCATGCCGCGGTCTGCGATAGTCGCATGTGGCGCGCGCAACTGGATGCACTCGGCGCAAGCAACAAGGCGATCGCGTACGATCGGCGGGGCTTTGGCGAGACTCGCGCGGAAAAGGAGGACTTTTCTGCAGTCGCGGATTTGTTGGCGGTGATTGACGCCGTCGGGAACGGCGCGCCGACGATCCTTGTTGGATGCTCTCAGGGTGGACGGATCGCGCTCGACACTGCTCTTCTGCATCCATCCTATGTCCGTGCCCTCGTTCTCATTGCGCCCGCCGTGAGCGGCGCGCCCGAGCCGATCTATCCGCCTGAGATCGAGGGCTTGATGGCCAAGCTCAAGGACGCCGAGCAAGCCGGCGATTTGGATCGCGTGAACGCAATCAAGGCTCATCTTTGGCTGGACGGTCCACTGCAGCCCGAGAAGCGTGTCACAGGTGAGGCGCGCCGGCTGTTCCTCGACATGAACACCATTGCGCTACGGTCGCCGCCGGCCGGGTCGAACCTCGATGTCGTGCCCACCTTCCATCGTTTGCGCGAGATATCAGCACCATCGCTTGTGATCTGGGGTGACCTCGATTTTCCGCACATTCAGGAACGAAGCCGCCACATTGCAACGATGATGTTGAAGGGGTCAGGCCATACGTTGACCGGCACTGCCCATCTACCGAGCCTGGAGCGGCCAACTGAGATCACGGGCCTCGTTGCGGAGTTCATCGATTGCGGCTCCGGCCCATCGAACGTAGCCGGATGAGCATCGCGACATCCGGGGCTCCTTGGTTGGTTCTTGTCCCGCATTTCGCTGCGCTCCTGCGGGTGCTGCGCGCCGTGGCAACGTCGGCGGCTCCGCCAATTCGATCGCGCTGTAGCCCTTGAGCGTGCAGGGCCAGGTAGGCGTCAGCATTGCTGCCGGATTGGAAAGTTTGGAACTCAGGCCGGGGCGTTAATTGTTAATCACGCCTTTCTCCCCGTCATTGCGAAGCAATTTCCCGAGTGGGGAGGTGGATTTGCTTCGCTTCACTCGCAATGACGGCAGCTGGCGCCCCGAACACCCCGCCTCGCACCGCAGCGATGTTTTCCCGCTTGCCAAATCGTTGCGACAGGCGGAGCATCAGAGGTCGCCGACCCAATCACGGGCCGAGCTCCAAAACAGGGAGGCGGCAATGGGACAAGACGTCAGAAGTCCCCAAGGTCCACGGTGCATTGCACTGGTGGGCCCTTTCCAGAGCGGTAAAACCACACTTCTAGAAGCAATACTGGCGCGAACGGGCGCCATTAAAAGTGCCGGCAGCGTCGATGCCGGAACTTCCGTCGGCGATGCCAGCCCCGAAGCGCGCCATCACAAGATGGGCGTGGCCTTGAGCGCCGCCACCACCACCTTCATGGGCGACAGTTACACCTTTATCGATTGTCCCGGCTCGGTCGAGTTCGCGCATGACATGCGCGCCGCGTTGCCCGCGGTCGATGCCGCGGTCGTGGTCTGCGAGGCGGACGAGAAGAAGCTGCCGCAACTGCAGATCATCCTGCGCGAGCTGGAAGATCTCGGCATTCCGCGTTTTCTGTTTTTGAACAAGATCGATCGCGCCAACAAGCGCATCCGCGAAACGCTGGCGACCCTGCAGCCGGCCTCGCGCGTGCCGCTGGTGCTGCGGCAGATTCCGATCTGGAACGGCGACTTGATCGAAGGCTTTGTCGACCTCGCACTGGAGCGCGCCTTTGTTTATCGCGAGCACAAGCCTTCCGAGGTGATCGCGCTGCAAGGCGGCGATCTCGACCGAGAGAAGGAAGCGCGCTTCTCGATGCTTGAAAAGCTCGCCGATCATGACGACGCGTTGATGGAGCAGTTGCTGGAAGACATCCAGCCGCCGCGCGACGCGGTGTTCGACGATCTCGCCCGCGAATTGCGCGAAGGGCTGATCTGTCCGGTGCTGCTCGGCGCCGCGAGCCGCGAGAACGGCGTGCTGCGGCTGATGAAGGCGCTGCGGCATGAATCGCCCGGCGTTGTTGAAACGGCGAAACGCCTCAGCGCATCGTCGCAAAAGGAGGCGCTGGCCTATGTGTTCAAGACGCTGCATCTGCAGCACGGCGGCAAGCTGTCGCTGACGCGGCTGCTCGCCGGCCATCTCGATGACGGCGCGACGCTACAATCCTCCTCCGGCGAAGCCGGACGGGTGTCCGGCATTCTCGCGGTCAACGGCGCGCACGATACCAAGCGCTCCGCGGCGGAGGCCGGCGAGACGATCGCGCTCGGCAAGCTCGACGCGATCAAGACCGGCGATACGCTGTCCAGCGGCAAGGCCGCGCCGGCGGCACTGGTGCAGATCGCGCCGACACCGCCGGTGCTTGCCATGTCGCTATCGGCGGCCGATCGCAAGGACGACGTCAAGCTGGGCCAGGCGCTGCTGCGGCTGAACGAGGAAGATCCGTCGCTGACGATGATCCAGAACCAGCGCACCCACGATATCGTGCTGTGGGGGCAGGGCGAGATGCATCTGCGCGTCGCGCTCGAGCGTCTGCGCGACCGCTTCGGCGTCAACGTCAAATCGCAGCCGCCGGCGATCGGCTATCAGGAGACCATCCGCAAGCCGATCACCCAGCGCGGCCGCCACAAGAAGCAATCCGGCGGCCACGGCCAGTTCGGCGACGTGGTGCTGGAAATCAAACCGATGCCGCGCGGCTCGGGCTTCGAGTTCCACGAAAAGGTGGTCGGCGGCGCGGTGCCGAAAAATTATATCGGCGCGGTGCAAGAGGGCGTGGTCGACGGCCTCGCCAAGGGTCCGCTCGGTTTTCCCGTCATCGATGTCGAGGTCACGCTCATCGACGGCTCCTATCACAGCGTCGATTCGTCCGATCTCGCGTTCCGCACCGCGGCCCGTGTCGGCATGACCGAGGCGCTGCCGCAGTGTCAACCGGTGCTGCTGGAGCCGATCCACATGGTGGAGATCGTCTGCCCGACGGAGGCGACGGCGAAGATCAACGCGATCCTGTCGGCGCGACGCGGCCAGATTCTCGGCTTCGACACCCGCGAGGGCTGGCCGGCATGGGACTGCGTCCGCGCCACCATGCCGGAGGCGGAGATCGGCGATCTGATCGTGGAGTTGCGCTCGGCCACCGCCGGCGCCGGCGGTTTCACCCGCCAGTTCGACCGCATGGCCGAGGTCACCGGCCGCGCCGCCGACCAGATCATCGCCGCGCATCGCGTCGCGGCGTAGCTGTGCGTCTCCCTCCCCCCGTGAAGGACGGGGAGAGGGAGAGGGAGAGCACCGGCCCGCGTGCTTGACACGGCTGGCGGGACACGAAATGGATCGCCTTCCAAGAATTTTGCAAGAATTTTGGAAGGAAACCATGCCTGTCCGCGCCGCCGAGAACGATCGTGCCTAAACCCCCCGCCGCGTGCCTGATCGGATGGCCGGCCGCGCATTCGCGCTCGCCGCTGATCCATCATTACTGGCTGCGCACGCTCGGCATCGAGGGCGGCTACGTCATCGAGGCGGTGCCGCCCGACGAGTTCAAGGATTTCATCTTCCGCCTGTCGCACCGCGGCTTCGTCGGCGCCAACGTCACCATTCCGCACAAGGAGCGCGCGCTTGCGCTGTCGAAGCCGGACGAGCGCGCCCGCGCAGTCGGCGCCGCCAACACGCTGTGGTTCGCAGACGGCGAATTGTGCTCGACCAATACCGACGTCGAAGGCTTTATCAACAATCTCGACGCCTGCGCCGGCGGCTGGGACCAAGCAGAGGATGCACTGGTGCTGGGCGCCGGCGGTTCGTCACGCGCTGTCGTGTTTGGCCTGCGCGAACGCGGCATCAAGCGCATTCATCTCGTCAATCGCACCATGGCGCGCGCGAGCGCGTTGGCGGATCAGTTCGGCGTGAACGTGTTGCCCGTGGCGTGGGATGCGCTCGGCGATCTCCTGCCGCGCGCCGGACTTCTGGTGAATACGACCTCGCTCGGCATGAAGGGGCAGCCGCCGCTCGAACTCGATGTCGGCCGGCTGCCGTCACGCGCCGTCGTCGCCGATCTCGTTTATGTGCCGCTCGACACGCCGCTGCTGACCGCTGCACGCGCGCGCGGGCTGAAGACCGCCGATGGGCTCGGCATGCTCTTGCATCAGGCGGTGCGGGGATTCGAACTGTGGTTCGGACGGCGCCCCGAGGTGACGCCGGAGCTTCGTGCGCTCGTCGAAGCCGATCTCACGAATACATGATCGGCTGATCGCGGAATCTTGAGCCGGAATTTTTTTGAAAGGCCGGGGTCAATGGCTACGTCAGTGCCACTATTGGAGACCCTAGCATGCCCGTCCGTCATTTTCAGCTCGTTCGCCCGCTTGTCGCCGTCGCGATGGTGGCGGGCTCCACGCTTTACGCGATCGCCCAGCAGCCACCGACGCCGACGCGCGTCCGCGGCACCATCGAAGCCGTCGATGGTGACGTGCTCGCGGTGAAGTCCCGCGGCGGCGACGACGTCAGGCTGCACATGACCGGCGATGTCAACGTCATCGGGATCAGTAAGATCTCGCTGTCCGACATCAAGGTCGGATCCTTCATTGGCACCACCACAGTGCCGGGACCAGACGGCAGCCAGAACGCGGTGGAAGTGCATGTGTTTCCGGAAGCGATGCGCGGCACCGGCGAGGGCTCGCGGCCCTATGATCTACGTCCGAACTCCACGATGACCAACGCGACGGTCGCGGATTCCGTGGTCGGCAATGACGGCCACGCCCTGACGATCAAATACAAAGGCGGCGAGAAGAAAGTCGTGGTCTCTCCAGAGACGCCGGTCGTGACCTACGTTCCCGCCGACAAATCGGACCTCAAGCCCGGCGCCAAGGTGATCGCCTTCATGAAGAAGCTGCCGGACGGCTCACTCGAGACCAGCCGCGTCAGCGTCGGCCGCGACGGCCTGACCCCGCCGATGTGAAGCCGCCTGGTGGAATAGCTACCTCCGTGCGGTGTTTGCGTTGAGTTGGGCGCCAATACATCTCGGGAGGAACACCATGCTGAAATCTTCTTCATGGCCGCGCGGGTTTGCGGCCTCGCTGGGCCTTGTCGCGCTGTTTGCCGCGGAGGCCTGGGCACAGCAGCCACCGACGGTGCGCATTCGCGGCACCATCGAGGCCGTCGACGGGTCCATGCTGTCGGTCAAGTCGCGCGAGGGCGCCGACATGAAGGTCCGTCTCACCGACAATGTCGCCGTGTTCGGCGTGGCGAAGACCGCGCTGTCCGAGATCAAGGAAGGCTCCTACATCGGCGTCACCGGCATGCCGGAGCCGGACGGCACCCAGAAAGCGGTCGCGGTGCATATCTTTCCGGAGAACCAGCGCGGCGCGGCCGAAGGTTTTCGGCCGTGGGATCAACGCCCGAACTCGACCATGACCAACGCCACCGTCGCCCAGACGGTGAAGGGCACCGATGGCCAGAATATTTTGGTCAAATACAAAGACGGCGAAAAGAAAGTCGTGGTGCCGCCGGATACGCCGATCGTCACCTTCGTCGCCGGCGACAAGTCCGAGCTGAGGCCGGGCGCCAAGATCATCATCTTCGGCGCGGTGAAGAAGGACGACGGCACGCTGGAAGCCGCGCGCGTCAATGTCGGCCGCGACGGGATCACACCGCCGATGTGATCGCCCGCAAATCTCTCAACGGGTCGTCCCCGCGAACGCGGGGACCCATGACCACTAATGTTAGTTGTTAGAGAAAGCTGGAGCTCCAGCGCTGCGCATCACAAACATCGGTGGCTATGGGTCCCTGCGTTCGCAGGGACGACGTATGGAGGCACTCGCACGAACAGCGTCTCACACCGCCAGCACGCGATCGTCGATCTCGGCAATCGTATTGACGCCGCACAACCCCATCGTCGTGAGCATTTCCTTGGCCAGGATGTCGAGCGCCTTGGCGACGCCGGCTTCGCCGCCGGCCCCTATGCCGTAGGCATAGGCGCGGCCGATCATGCAGGATTTGGCGCCGAGCGCGAGCGCGCGCACCACGTCCTGGCCGGAGCGGATGCCGCCGTCGAACATGATCTCCATCTTCGAGCCGACGGTATCGACGATTTCGGGCAGCACCTCGATCGAGGACGGCGCGCCGTCGAGCTGGCGGCCGCCATGGTTGGAAACCACGATCGCCTGCGCGCCGGTCTTGGCCGCGATTTCGGCGTCCTCGACGTCGAGAATGCCTTTGAGGATCAGCTTGCCCGGCCAGATCGAGCGAATCCAGTCGATGTCCTTCCAGTTCAGCGAGGTATCGAATTGCGACGCGGTCCACTCCGAGAGTTTGGTGAGATCCTCGGTGCCTTTGACGTGGCCGACAATGTTGCCGAAGGTGCGGCGCTTGCCGCGCAGCACGCCCGCGACCCACGACGGCTTGCTGGCGAAATCGATCAGCTTCGACAGCGACCATTCCGGCGGCACCGTCATGCCGTTCTTGATGTCCTGATGGCGCTGGCCGATCACCTGCAAATCGACGGTCAGCACCAGCGCCGAGCATTTCGCCGCGATGGCGCGCTCGATCAGCGATTTGATGAAACCGCGGTCCTTCATCACGTAGAGCTGGAACCAGAACGGCTTGTCGACGCTGGCTGCGATATCCTCGATCGAGCAGATCGACATCGTGCTTTGGGTGAAGGGAATGCCGGCGGCCTGCGCGGCGCGGCAGGCATGAATCTCGCCGTCGCCATGCTGCATGCCGAGCAGGCCGACCGGGGCAAGAATCAAGGGCATCGCGGCCGGCTCGCCGAGGATCGTCGTGGAGAGATCGCGCTTGGAGACATCGACCAGGATGCGCTGGCGGAACTTGATCTGCTGCAGATCCTCCGAATTGGCCCGCAGCGTGTCCTCGGTGTAGGAGCCGCGGTCGACGTAGTCGAAAAACGCCTTGGGAACCCTGCGCTTGTGCAACTGGCGCAGATCCTCAATGCAGGTGATATGCTTCATGGACGTCCCGGCCCTTCTTGAACTTCTTCGCTGCGTCGTCATCTAGCATGGTTGGATGGCCAGCCAAATCGCGTCTCGGCGCCACTCCCGGGAGGATATCCCATGACCGGACCGCGCAAAGCCGCCCCCGTCGAGACCGGCCCGGCCGATCGCGAGGAAAAACGCCGGCTCGACGACGCTCTGGACGAGGGGCTGGAAGAGACCTTTCCGGCATCCGACCCGGTCAATGTCACCCAGCCGCCGCCTTCGAAAGGCGACCAGCACGTCAAGCGAAGCGGTTGAGCCGGCAGGCCGATCGCTGCCTGGCGTGAATATCCAGATATAACAAATAGTTATATTGCCTTTTGGCCGCTAATGGCCGTAATGATTCATCATATTTTTTGAAGCCATTTTAGCGGGCGAAGGATTATAACCCTCAGCACGCTACGATGGAGGCGTTCGGGATTCGTGGCCGCAGGCCTTGAAGAAGTCCCGGAAAGGCTGGGGGTCACATGAGCCGCAAATATTTCGGGACCGACGGAATTCGGGGCCGCGCCAATGGTTTGATCACGCCGGAGCTCGCGCTCAAGGTGGGTCAGGCGGCCGGCCTGGTGTTTCAGCGTGGCGATCACCGCCACCGCGTCGTCATCGGCAAGGATACGCGGCTCTCCGGCTATATGATCGAATACGCCATGGTGGCCGGATTTACCTCGGTCGGCATGGACGTGCTGCTGCTCGGCCCGATGCCGACGCCGGCGGTCGCGATGCTGACCAAGTCGATGCGCGCCGATCTCGGCGTGATGATTTCAGCGTCGCACAATCTGTTCGAGGACAACGGCATCAAGCTGTTCGGTCCGCAGGGCTTCAAACTGTCCGACGACGTCGAAAGGCAGATCGAGCAATTGCTCGACGAGCCGATCGACCGCCGCTTGGCGCAGAGCGCGAGTCTCGGGCGCGCCCGCCGTATCGACGGCGTCCACGACCGCTATATCGAATTCGCCAAGCGCACGTTGCCGCGCGAGCTCTCGCTCGACGGCCTGCGCGTCGTGATCGATTGCGCGCATGGCGCGGCCTACAAGGTGGTGCCGGAAGCGCTGTGGGAGCTCGGCGCCGACGTCATCGCGATCGGCGTCGAACCCGATGGCTTCAACATCAACAAGGAGTGCGGCTCGACCTCGCCGGAGGCGCTCGCCAGGAAGGTGCGCGAGATGCGTGCCGATATCGGCATTGCGCTCGATGGTGACGCCGACCGCGTCATCCTGGTCGACGAGCGCGGCCACGTCGTCGACGGCGACCAGTTGCTCGCCGTGATCGCGCAAAGCTGGAAGGAAGACGGCCGTCTCGCCAAGCCCGGCATCGTCGCTACCGTGATGTCGAATCTCGGGCTTGAGCGCTTCCTCGAGGGGCAGGGCCTCGGCATGGTGCGCACGCCGGTCGGCGACCGCTACGTGCTCGAGCAGATGCTGTCGCAGGGCTATAATCTCGGCGGCGAGCCCTCGGGCCATATCATCCTCTCCGACTACGCCACGACAGGCGACGGCTTCGTCGCCGCGCTGCAGGTGCTGGCCGTTGTGCAAAAGCTTGGCCGCCCGGTGTCGGAGGTCTGTCACCGCTTCGATCCGCTGCCGCAGATACTGAAGAACGTACGCTATCGCTCCGGCAAGCCGCTCGACCACGCCGAGGTGAAATCGGCGATCATGGACGGCGAGAATCGTCTCAACGGCCATGGCCGGTTGCTGGTGCGTTCGTCCGGCACCGAGCCTGTGATCCGCGTGATGGGCGAGGGCGACGACCGCCTCCTGGTCGAGGAAGTCGTCGACCAGATCGTCAACGCGCTCGGCCACGCTGCGGCGGCATAAGCACGCTTTATCCAAAGGACACGTGATTGCTGATCGGCGGTGCGCAGGAGCGCATCGCAGCTATCGGCTATTGCTGCTGGTCGCAACCGGGCGGGCGACGTAAAACGCGGCATTGCGTCAGCGAATCCTTTTCGGGAATGCGCCGTTGAACAAGCCCGTCATCGTAACTGAGGAAACCGCGACCGCGCCGGTGGTCGTGCCGGACGCGGCGCCGGGGCTCGCTGCGAAAGCGGCCGTGGCGGGGCCGGCGTATGTCGTGCTGGCCGGCATCAGCTTCTCGCATTTCCTCAACGACACCATGCAGTCGTTGATCGCCTCGGTCTATCCGATCCTGAAGGATGCTTACGCGCTCGACTACGCGCAGATCGGCATGATCACGCTGGCGTTCCAGTTCACCGCGTCGCTGCTGCAGCCCGTCGTCGGGCACTTCACCGACAAGAAGGCGCAGCCGTTCTCGCTTGCGATCGGCATGGGCTTTACGTTTTTCGGCTTGCTGTTGCTCAGCGCCGCGCATCTCTATCCGATCATCCTGATCGCGGCGGCGCTGGTCGGACTGGGGTCTGCGGTGTTTCACCCGGAGTCGGCACGGATTGCGCGGCTGGCGTCCGGCGGGCGCTACGGCTTCGCGCAATCGGTGTTTCAGCTTGGCGGCAGTTTCGGCACGTCGATGGGACCGGTGCTGGCGGCGCTGATCGTGGTACCGTTCGGCCAGCCCTCGATCGCCTGGTTCTCGTCGATCGCGTTTCTGGCGATCGTGATCCTGTGGCGGATCGGCGTCTGGTATAAGCCGCAGATCACGACGAAGAAAACGGCGGGGGTGGAACGTCATCCGGACCTGCCGGATTCCCGGCGCGTCAGAATCGCGCTCGCAGTGCTGGTTGCGCTGTTGTTCTCGAAGCAGCTCTATGTGTCGAGCCTGTCGAGCTATTACATCTTCTATCTGATCGAAAAGTTTCAGGTGTCCACGCAGGCAGCCCAGCTCTACCTGTTCCTGTTTCTTGCCGCCAATGCGGTGGGCGCGTTTTTCGGCGGGCCGCTCGGAGATCGCTTCGGGCGCAAATACGTGATCTGGTTCTCGATCCTCGGCGCGCTGCCGTTCACGCTGGCGCTGCCCTATGCCGGCCTCGTCGGCAGCGCGGTGCTGACGGTGATCATCGGCTTGATCATTTCGTCAGCGACGTCGTCGATCATCGTGTTCGCGCAAGAACTGATGCCGCATCGCTTCGGGATGATCTCCGGCGTGTTCTTCGGCGTCGCCTTCGGCATCGGCGGACTTGGCGCGGCGGTGCTCGGCAAGCTTGCCGACCACACCGGCATCGCCTTCGTCTATCACCTCTGCGCATTCCTGCCCGCTCTCGGCCTGCTCGCAGTGTTCTTGCCGAAGATGCCGAAGCACGCGCGCTGACGCGTTTGCGCGAGGCGAGGGCGGAAGCTCGCTACATCAACAAATTCTTAACGGTGCGGTGGCGCGGATTCTTCTCAATACATCGTTAGGACGTATGGCGGTTTCGCCCATTATTATTCGTGTTGCAAACGCATCGAGACTCGTGTCGCAAACAGCGCGGGGAAAAAGTCATAGATTGTCAACCTTAAAAATTAGGGTTAAGCGCCGTTTAAGCATTTAATGCCATCGTCCGTCCGTGGATTTTTGAAGTGGGGCCTTTGCAGTCAGCCTCACCGGACAAAAGGACGAGCCCATGCGTAGCGTTAAGTTTTTCATTGCCGCCGGTGCGGCCACTTTGTTGTCCCAGGCGGCGTTTGCCGCCGACATGGCGATTGCGCCGCCTCCTTATGCTCCGGCCCCGGTGGTCGAGGATTTCGGCGGCTGGTATCTGCGCGGCGATATCGGCATGACCAATCAGAGCGCGAAGAGAATTGACAGCTTGACTGCGCAGACCTTTCCAACGACGACCGTGGGTCTAGGCTTCGACAGCTCGATGCTATTCGACCTCGGTGTCGGCTATCGCTTCAACAACTGGTTCCGTGCGGACGTGATCGGCCAATACCGCGGTCGCGCCAACCTCCACGGCTCGGACACGGTCGTCCTCGGGCCCGACGACATCGGAGTCAATAACTACACCGGCAGCAAATCCGAGTGGGTTGTCATGGCGAATGCCTATGTCGACCTCGGAACCTGGTGGTGCATCACGCCGTTCATCGGCGCCGGTGTCGGTGGGTCGTACAACAAGCTCAGCGGCTTCCGCGACGACGGCGTTCGCTACACCGCAGGCGCCCTGTCGAACAGCGTTACCTACTTCGCCGACAATGGGAAGTGGAATTTGGCCTGGGCGGCCCATGCCGGTCTCGCCTACAAGGTCAGTCCAGCGTTTACCGTCGAACTCGCCTACAGCTACATGAATCTCGGCGATGCAGCCCCCGGCAACTTCCGTGCGTTCGACAACAGCATCTCAGGTGCATCGTCGATCAAGATCAAGGACATCACCTCGCATGACGTCAAGCTCGGCGTGCGTTGGGATCTGACCAGCCCGGAGGTCTACGCACCGCCGCCGCTGATCCGCAAAGGTTAATCGCGACCTTCATTCGTTAACATTTGCAGACGGCGCGGGAGCTCTTCCCGCGCCGTTTGCTTTTGACGGATCGCGATGCAGAGCTGCGACCGCGAAAAATGTTTGCCTGCTTTCCGGCGAGATTGCGCCAATCGGAAGGCGCAACAACCATTGGTTAAGGTTAACAGGCGATGATCAGCGCCAAGTTCAGAGTTTTCCGATGGAGCGTTGCGATGCGTCGTTTTTTGTTGATGGCGGTGATGTGTGGAGCGGTAAGCGGTGCGCAGGCGGCTGATCTGCCGTTTCTCCGCGGTGGTTTCACCGACGGGCTGAGCACCAGCACAGTGAACTGGCAAGGCGGCTACATCGGTGGACACGCCGCCTATGGCACCTCAGACATGAATTTCGCAGGTTCGACGAGGACCATCGCGGCGCGCCTCATGGACGGCCTTGAGATGGAGCAGGTCCAGCAAATATCCCAGTGGCCGGTCATGGGAAAAGTTTCCGCCCACGGAGAGGGGTTTGGCGGATTCGTCGGTTACAATTTCCAGTGGACCGACGTCGTCGTGGGCGTTGAATTGAATTACACGCACGGCAAGTTCGGCGGTTCGCAGACCGGCAGCATGTCGCGGTTCTTTACGCTTCCTTCCGGGTACACGGTTGGCGCGACCTATCAAGGGACTGCGCAGATGAATATTTCCGACATGGGAACGCTTCGGGTCCGCGGCGGCTACGCGTGCGGTTCGTTTCTCCCTTATATGTTTGCCGGCATAGCGCTAGGGCAGGCCGATATCATTCGCACCGCCCGTGTTTTCGGAACTCAGGTCAATCCGGCTGCCGCGCCAGGCTTTCAGAACGTGCCGTTCGATATCAGCGCAACCGACGCCCAGTATAGCCACTTGATCTACGGCTATTCGTTCGGTCTCGGCACCGAAATAATGCTGATATCGAATCTGTTCATGCGCGCGGAATGGGAATACGTGCGCTTTGCCACTTCGGTTGACACCAGCATCAACACGGTGCGGGCCGGCCTCGGTTATAAATTCTGACTTGCGGCGCCGGTCAGGCGCCGTTGACAGAATTGCCGCCGCCTGTTGCACTATCGCCCTAACGAGGGCGGCGCATGAAGATCTACGGCGATACCAGTTCTGGCAATTGCCTGAAGGTGAAGTGGGTATGCGATCATCTCGCGCTGCCCTACGCCTGGATGGCGGTCGATACGCTCAAGGGCGAGACGCGGACGGCGGAATTTCTCAAGCGCAATGGCGCCGGCCAGGTGCCGACGATCGAACTCGACGACGGCCGCACGCTGGCGCAATCCAACGCCATCATCCGCTATCTCGCCCGCGGTTCTCGTCTCATTCCGCAGGATGCGTTCGCGGAAGCGAAGATGGACGAGTGGCTGTTCTGGGAACAATACAGTCACGAGCCCTACATCGCCGTCTGCCGCTTCCAGATGTTCTACCTGAAGAAGCCGGCCTCCGATCTCGATCCTGAAAAGGTCAAGCGCGGCTATGCGGCGCTGGCGCGGATGGAGCACCAGCTTGCGCTGACGCCGTTCCTGGTCGGCGACACCATCACGCTCGCCGACGTATCGCTACTGGCCTATACCCGCGTGGCGCACGAAGGCGGCTTCCATCTCGACGGCTACGCCGCAGTGCGCCGCTGGATCGGCGAGACCGAAAAACTCCTCGCCCTTGCGCCGGCGCGGTGACTTCACCGGAACGCATCATGACTGAGATTGCGAAGGTCGCCCTCCGCCCCGCGCGTCGCGAGGACGTCGGCACCATCATCGCCATGCTGGCGGACGATCCGCTGGGCGGCGCGCGCGAGCGGATCGAAGACCCACTGCCGCAATCCTATTTCACGGCCTTTGAACGGCTGCAGCACGACCCGAACATCTTTCTCGTCGTCGCCGAGGACGGCGAGGGCGCCGTGGTCGGTTGCCTGCAGCTATGCATTCTGCCGGGGCTGAGCTCGCAGGGCGCCTCGCGTGGCCTGATCGAGGATGTCCGCGTCGCCAGCCGCTGCCGCAGCAGCGGCATCGGCGAGCAGATGGTGCAGTGGGCGGTTCTGGAAGCGCGCGCGAGGGAATGCAGACTGGTCGAATTGCTGACGCATCACACCCGCGTCGATGCGCAGCGGTTTTACGAGCGGCTCGGCTTTGCGCGCAGCCATGTCGGCATGACCCTGCGATTTTGACAGTCATAGCGTTTTCGAGCGAAGCATGCCCTCGGACTTGATCAGGGGGTGGAATCCGGTTCGCGTAAAGAAAACGCGTCAGAATAAAGGTCAGCCAACCGCGGTTGAAGCGCGCTTGCGACGAATGCCTGAGGTAGTCGTCACTGTGCGATCCGGTTAACAAGCGATAAACTACGCATGCGTCCGTGATTTTACGGACCGGAACGTCTCCGCTATGCCGGGCTCTCCCATGGGGCTGTGGGCAGCTTGGGGATTTCCAATGAAAAAATATTCGATTGTCCGGATCGGAAGCGAATATGTCGTGCAGGCCGGGGACACCAGCATTTTGAAGGTCTCGAGCCGGCAAGAGGCCGCCAAACTGGTCACCGATGCCGCCGAACTTCTGCAGCAGGAGCCGGCTCCCTGCGCGGACGAGGAGCCATCAATCGAGCGTGAAGCGCCCGAAGCTTCTTGACGATCGGGCCCGATTCCCCTAATGACCGCGGCGGGACACCTCCCCCCAACGGGAGGCTTACTATCTGGAAGGGTAGATTCATGACCGTAGCGAAGCCCGCTTCGCGGCCCAACGTGCCGCATTTTTCCTCCGGCCCCTGTGCCAAGCGCCCCGGCTGGAATCCCCAAAATCTCAAGGACGCAGCCCTCGGTCGCTCGCACCGCGCGAAGATCGGCAAGGCCAAGCTCAAGCTCGCGATCGATTTGACGCGCGAAGTGCTGGAAGTGCCGGCCGACTACAAGATCGGCATCGTGCCGGCGTCCGATACCGGCGCGGTCGAAATGGCGTTGTGGTCGCTGCTCGGCGCGCGCCCCGTCACCACGATCGCCTGGGAATCCTTCGGCGAGGGCTGGGTCAGCGACATCGTTAAGGAATTGAAGCTCAAGGACGTCACCAAGCTGCACGCCGGCTATGGCGATCTTCCCGATTTGAGCAAGGCCGATCCGGCTTCCGACATCGTCTTCACCTGGAACGGCACGACTTCAGGCGTGCGCGTGCCGAACGCCGACTGGATCAGCGCGGACCGCCAAGGTCTCACGATTTGCGACGCGACGTCGGCTGCGTTTGCGCAAGCACTCGATTTCGCAAAACTCGATGTGGTGACGTTCTCCTGGCAGAAGGCGCTGGGCGGCGAGGCCGCGCACGGCATGCTGATCCTCTCACCGCGCGCGGTGGAGCGGCTCGAGACCTACAAGCCGGCCTGGCCGCTGCCGAAGGTTTTCCGCCTCACCAAGGGCGGCAAGCTCAACCAGGGCATCTTCGAGGGCGAGACCATCAACACGCCGTCGATGCTGTGCGTCGAGGACTATCTCGATGCCCTGAACTGGGCGAAATCGATCGGCGGCCTGAAAGCCCTGATCGCGCGCGCCGACGCCAACACCAAGGTGCTGTCGGAGTGGAAGGCGAAAACGCCGTGGATCGACTTCCTGGCCAAGGATGCGTCGATCCGCTCCAACACCTCGGTGTGCCTGAAGTTCATCGATCCCGCGATCACCTCGCTGACCGCCGACGCGCAGGCCGAGTTCTCCAAGAAGCTGGTTGCGCTGGTGGAGAAGGAAGCCGCCGGTTACGACTTCGCCTATTACCGCGATGCGCCCGCGGGCCTGCGGATCTGGTGCGGTGCCACGGTGGAGGCCTCCGACGTGGCCCTGCTGACGCAGTGGATCGACTGGGCGTTTGCCGAGACCAAGGCCGCGCTGCCGAAGGCGGCTTAACTCGTCTCCTTAGCCGTCGTCCCGACCAAGCGAAGCGCGAGCCGGGACCCACAACCACAGCACGGAGTATGGGTCCCGGCTCTACGCGCCAAGAGGCGCTTCGGCCGGGACGACAATCGATTTCCTGAAGGAAACATTCAGATGTCCAAACCCAAAGTTCTCATTTCCGACGCGCTATCTCCCGCAGCCGTCCAGATCTTCAAAGATCGCGGCATCGAGGTCGACTTTCAGCCCAATCTCGGCAAGGACAAGGACAAGCTCGCCGAGATCATCGGCAATTACGACGGCCTGGCGATCCGCTCCGCGACGAAGGCGACCGCGAAGATCATCGACAAGGCGAAGAAGCTCAAGGTGATCGGCCGCGCCGGCATCGGCGTCGACAACGTCGAGATTCCCGCGGCGACCGCCAAGGGCATCATCGTGATGAACACGCCGTTCGGCAATTCGATCACGACCGCTGAACACGCGATCACCTTGATGCTGGCGCTGGCGCGTGAAATTCCGCAGGCCGACGCCTCGACCCAGGCCGGCAAGTGGGAGAAGAACCGCTTCATGGGCGTCGAGATCACCGGCAAGACCTTAGGGGTGGTCGGCTGCGGCAACATCGGCTCGATCGCTGCCGACCGCGCGCTCGGCCTGAAAATGAAGGTGGTCGCGTTCGATCCGTTCCTGTCGCCGGAGCGCGCCAAGGATATCGGCGTCGAGAAGGTCGAGCTCGACGAACTGTTCAGGCGCGCCGACTTCATCACGCTGCACACGCCGCTGACCGAGAAGACCAGGAACATCATCGACGCGGCGGCGCTCGCGAAGATGAAGAAGGGCGTGCGCATCATCAACTGCGCGCGCGGCGGTTTGGTCGACGAGCAGGCGTTGCTCGATGCGCTGAATTCCAAGCATGTCGCTGGCGCCGCCTTCGACGTCTTCGTCGAGGAGCCCGCCACCAAGAACGTGCTGTTCGGCCATCCCAACGTGATCTGTACGCCGCATCTCGGCGCCTCCACCACCGAAGCGCAGGAGAACGTCGCGCTGCAGGTCGCCGAGCAGATGTCGGACTATCTTCTCACCGGCGCGATCTCGAACGCGGTGAACTTCCCATCGATCACGGCGGAGGAAGCGCCGAAGCTGAAGCCGTTCATCGAGCTCGCCGAAAAGCTCGGCTCGTTCGCCGGCCAGCTCACCGAGAGCGGCATCCTGAAGACGGAGATCACCTATGAGGGACACGTCGCCGAGATGAAGATCAAGGCGATCACCTCGGCGGTGCTGTCGGGTCTGCTGCGCCCGATGCTGGGCGAGGTCAACGTGGTCTCCGCGCCGGTCGTCGCGAAGGAGCGCGGCATGGTGGTCGACGAGATCGTACGGGCGGCGCAGAGTGATTACGAAAGCCTGATCACGGTGACCGTCACCACCGAACGGCAGGAGCGTTCCGTTTCCGGCACCGTCTATCACGACGGCAAGCCGCGGCTGGTCGACATCAAGGGCATCCGGGTCGATGCCGAGTTCGGCAAGTCGATGATCTATGTCACCAACGAGGACAAGCCCGGCTTCATCGGCAGCTTCGCCAGCCTGCTCGGCGACGCCAAGATCAACATCGCCACCTTCCATCTCGGCCGCGTCAAGCAGGGCGGCGACGCCATCGCGCTGGTCGAGATCGACGGCCCCGTGCCGGCCGACGTGCTTGCCAAGGTGCAAGCGCTGCCGCAGGTGAAGCAGGCCAAGGCGCTGGCGTTTTAAAGCGCGCATCCCCTTCCTTCTTCCGGGGAAGGTGCTTCGCCGCGGTGCTGCCGCGGCGAAATCCCGATCGAACCGATTGCTTCCTCGCCGCGTCTCATGACTGGGAGTGGTGGGCGTCGTTTGTCCGCCGCCATCCGGCGGGCGGTTCAGGAGGGTATCCATGCGATTGATTGCGAACAGCTTTTTGACGACGAGCCTCGTCGTTCTGACGGCGCTTGCCGCCGGTGAGGCGCAGGCCGCCGACATCGCCGCGAGCTCGGCGGTCGACGCTGTCACCGTCTATCCCGACGGCGCCAGCGTAACGCGCCTCGTCACGCTCGATCTGCCGGCCGGTGAAAATTCCGCTGTTCTCAAGGATTTTCCGCTCACGCTCGACCCCACGTCGCTGCGGGTCGAGGGTGAGGCCGGTGCAAAGCTCGCGATCGGCGCGATCGACGCCAAGCCGCCGCGCGCGGCGCCGCCGGTCAACTTGCCCGAACTCGACAAGCGCATCGAGGCGCTGAAGGACGAGCGCGTCAACCTGCAGGGCGCGATCGATGCGGCGAGAGCGCGGCGCAAATTCGCCGAGCGATTTGCGGATATCGCGCCGGTTGGGATCGGCGACAAGGGCGAGGCGCGGCCGATATCCGAATGGCGCGCGGCCTTTGCCGCGGTCGGCGAGGAAGTCGCCAGCACCGAGGCCGCGATCCGCGATGCCGAGCGCAAGCAGCGCGACCTCGACCGTGAAATCGCGCGCCTCGAGCAGGACAAGGCCCAGAAGCCGCCGAGCAAGCTGGAAGTGCGGATCGAGCTCGCAGCGGCTGCCGCGACCAGGGCGACGCTGCGGGTGACCTATGCGGTGCGCAGTGCGCGCTGGACGCCGCTCTATGATGCCCGTCTCGATACCGGCGCAAAAGACCGCAAGCCCGCGCTCGAACTGGTGCGCCGCGCCGAAATCACGCAGGCCACCGGCGAGGACTGGTCCAATGTCGCGCTCAGTGTCTCCACCGTGCGCACGGCGCGCGGCGGCAGCGCGCCCGAACTCAATCCGCTGATCGTGCAGTATCCGCAACCGCCGCGGCCTCAGGCGTCCGTCAGCGGTGCGATAGATAATAGGTTCCGCTCGGCGCAGGCGCCTGCCGCTAAGGTGGCGGAATCCCTCGCCGAACGTGCCGACGAACAGCAGGCCACGGCTGATGTCAGCGGCTTCCAGGTGGTGTTCAAAATTCCCGGCCGCGTCAGCCTCGGTGCCAGCGAAGGCGCCAAGAGCCTGCGCGTCTCTAGCGTAACGCTCGCGCCCGATCTCGCGGTCCGCGCTGCGCCGGTGAAGGACCCGACCGCGTTCCTCGAAGCGAACTTCAAGCAGAACGAGGACGCGCCGCTATTGCCGGGACGCGTCTCGATCTACCGCGACGGCGTCTTTGTCGGCCGCGGGCAGATGGCCGCCGCGGCCAAGGACGAGACCGTGCAGCTCGGCTTCGGCGCCGACGACAAGATCAAGATCGAACGCGCGGTTCTCAAGCGCAACGAGGGATCGGCCGGCCTGATCGTGACGACCTCGAAGACCGATGAGCGCGCGTTCAAGACCGCCGTGCGCAACGGCCATGATTTCCCGATCCGGATTGCGATCGTGGACCAGTTGCCGGTCAGCGAGAATGAGGAGATCCAGGTCGAAATGCTGCCGTCCACGACGCCGCCGACCGCAAGCAACATCCGCGACAGACGCGGCGTGCTGGAATGGGCGTTCGAGGCCAAGCCGGGCGAGGTGAGGGATATCAACTTCGCGTGGCGCATACGCTGGCCCAAGGACAAGGGCGTGGTGATGGTGCCGGCGGGCTGAGGCTGTCTGGCCGCGAAAGGGGCCGTCATTGCGAGCGAAGCGAAGCAATCCATATCTCCGCGCGGGGATAGATGGATTGCTTCGTCGCTTTTGCTCCTCGCAATGAAGGGGAGGCTTCGTCTTACTTCGCCTTCAAGAATTCCGCCACCTCCAGCAGCACGAACTCGTTGTCGTCGGCCTTGTTGGGATCGCGGCTCGACGAGAATGGCAGATTGTTGTCGTTGCCAACGATGATGTGCGTCTCGTCGACGCGCTCGACGTTCTCGATGGTGAAGAACGGAAAGGTCAGCACGCCATCATTGAGCGGTTTGCGCGCCTTCTTGTCGGGATCCTTGATCTTCATCAGGTCGACATAGGCGACCTTGCGCACCGGCTTGCCGACATTGGCGTCGGAGAGCTCGATCTTGTAGACGCGCTTGAATTTGGCGAGGTCCGCAAAGCAGTTCTCGCCGCGCTGACCGGCCGGGCAGGCCTTGTCGGCGGTGCCTTCGCCATTGTCGCGCTCGATGATCAGGCCGTTTGAGGCGTTGATCATGTTGAAATCGCCGATGGCGTGGCCGTTCTGCTCGAACACATAGTGCCAATAGCGGCCGGTGAATTTCTCGGTCGCGACGTCGAATTCGAGGATCCGCGCGGCCTCCTTGCCGTCGACCTTTTCAAAGTCCTTCTTCTCGGCATCCCACAGCGGGCCCTCCAGCAGGCCATAGAGGAACTTGCCGTCCTTCGAGCCGGCAAAACCTTCATAGCCCTTGGAACGGCGGAGGTTGACGGTGGTGTAGCTCGCGCCTGGAGCGGCAGGCGACTGCACCGACCAATGATCGGGCGAGCGCACCGGCTTGCCGTCGGCGGTTGTTTCGAACACCGCCAGGACCTTGCCGGTCTTGTCGGCCTTCAGCACATAGGGCCCGAACTCGTCGCCGATCCAGAAGGTGTCGCCGATGATCTGAAAACCTTCGGTGTCGAAATCGGCGCCGGTAAGATAGCGCTTGGCGGTGTCCTCATGGAGGATGCGGAACGACACCTTCTTGTCGGGATCGTGCAGGAAGACGGTTTCCTGTCGCTCGATCTTGCCGCTCGCCCAGTCGATCTTGTGCCGGTTCAGATACAGCATGGAGTCGGCCGAGTTGTAGCGCGAGCCCATGCCGTTGTCGGTGAGCACCCAGAACGAGCCGTCCGGCATCACCTTGATGCCGGAATGGCCCTGCAGCGGCTGGCCCTTGAACGGCAGCGAAACGCCGGTCGGGCGTTCGTAGGACTTGCCCATCACGGTGCCCGCGGCGTCGACGCGGCGGCCGGTGGTGTATTTGCCTGATGTCTTGAGATCGTCTGGCGCATCAGCGGGCGCGTCGATAAAGGTCTGCGCCGGCAGCACGGCGTGGCCCTTCAGCGTGGCGGGAAACTCGCCTTCACCTTGAGCGAAGGCGGCGCCGGCCAGAAACATGGACGCGACGGAGCAGAGCAATGACACGCGCATGGCGGATCTCCTGTTGAATGGCGATGCGGTGTGACTTGCGCAGCGGCTGTTACAACCGGCTGACAGTTTTGTGAAAGCCGCGTAACGGCGTTGGATAAGGCTGCGGTTTCGGTGTTACTGCGCCGCAGCCGGCCGCATGGTTTGCGGCAGCAGGAACGGCACGCCGGCGTCGGTATAGTCGATCTTCACGTCGACCTCAAAAATCCGGCGGATGGTCTCGGCCGTGATCGCATCGCTGCGGCCGCCATCGACGGCGAGCTTACCCCGATGCAACAGCACGATGCGGTCGGCGAACCGCATGGCGAGATTGAGGTCATGCAGCACGGCGATAACGGCCGTGCCGTTCTGCGCGCGCCGCTTCGCCGTCTCCACCAGGTCGATCTGGTGGCGCATGTCGAGGCTCGAGGTCGGCTCGTCCAGCAGCAAGAGCCCCGGCCCATGCTGCGTCTCGCCGCAGGCGAGCTGCACCAGCACGCGGGCGAAATGCGCGCGCTGCTGTTCGCCGCCCGAGAGCGTCGGTAATTGCCGTTGGCTGAAATGCGCCAGATCGACCTCGCCGAGTGCCGCATCGACCAGCCGCTGCGCGGCGGCGCGGCCGGCGTCACCCGCGCCCATATGGACGATCTCCTCGACCGTGAACGGGAAGGTGACGTTGACATGCTGCGACAGCATCGCGCGGTGGAAGGCGAGAAGGCGCGGCGGATAGCTTTGGATGTCGCGCTGCTTCAGGCTGATCTGGCCGCGCGTCGGGCGGAGATCGCCTGACAGCATCCGCAGCAGCGTCGATTTGCCGGCGCCGTTGGGGCCGACAATCGCGACCATCTCGCCGGGGGCAACGCAAAGATCGATGCCATCGACCAGCGTGGCGCCGCCAACGACCATTGAAACCGACTGCGCTTCGAGAACGGCGGTCATAGCGAAACCAGCCCGCGCTGGCGGAGCAGCATCGCCAGAAAGAACGGCGCACCGATTGCTGCGGTCAGGATGCCGATCGGCATTTCCGCGGGCGCCACGATGGTGCGGGCCAGCGTATCGGCGCCCACCAGCAGCACCGCGCCCAGCAGCATGGAAGCGGGTAACAGCAACCGGTGCGCCGGCCCGATCACCAGCCGCAACAGATGCGGCACCACGATGCCGATAAAGCCGACGACGCCGCAGACCGAAACGGCCACGCCCGTCATCGCCGACACCAGCACGATCGAAATCCGCTTCAGTCGTTCGACATCGACACCGCTATGGAACGCCTCGGCCTCGCCCAGCACCAGCACGTCGAGTCCACGCGCGATCGAGAGGCAGGCGATCGCGGCACATCCCAGCACCGGCGCCAGCGTGGCGAGCTTGGGCCAGGTCGCGCCACTCAGCGAGCCCAATAGCCAGAACGTGATGTCGCGCAACTGGCGATCGTCGGCGATGAACACGAGAAGGCCGATGCCGGCATTGGCGATCGCGGCAATGGCAATGCCGGCCAGCAGGAAAATCGCGATCGACGTCCGCCCGGAGCGGCTCGCGATCGAATAAAGGATGACGGTGGTCGCGAGCGAACCGGCGAACGCCGCGATCGGCAGCAACTGATGCTGCATGAAGCGGAAGTTCTGGCCGATCTGGCTGTCGGTGAAGACGATCGCAGCCGCCGCCGCCAGCGCGCCGCCGGAAGAAACGCCGACCAGTGCGGGGTCGGCGAGGGGGTTGCGGAACAGCCCCTGCATGATGGCGCCCGATGCCGCGAGCAGCGCGCCGATCATCGCGGCCGCGCCGATCCGTGGAATCCGGATCGACCACAGCACGAGCTGGTCGCGCGCGAGGCTTGGACCCGCCCCAGCGTCACCCCACAGGCCGAGTGCGGCCGGCAGCCGCGCCAGCGGAATGCCGGCAGCGCCTACCGTCAGCGCGATCAGCGCCGCACCGGCCAGCGCGGCGAACAGGCAGATGAGAGTCAGCGAGGCGGGAGGGCGCAACGCGTATCCGCTGCGGCGCTTGGCGCTACCCTCGGTCAGAACGGTCATTTCCGGCAATCGGCGGTGAGTGCCGCAGGCTTGAATTTCTCGGCCTGCGGCGCCAGCGCCGGATAGAGCTTGATCGAGAGATCGCGGGCGGCGGCCGCCGTGCGCGGCCCGAAGCCGAGCAGATAGAGGCCTTCCATCGAGATGAAGGCCTTGTTGGCCGCAGCCGGCGTCAGCGCGAAGGCCGGATGGACGTACACGGCTTCGGCGTCCAGCGAGTCCTTGCCGCGCTGGATCGAGAGCACGACGTCGGGCTTCGCCGCGACGATCGCCTCGTCGTTGATGGGTTTGTAACCTTCGTAGCCGTCGATGGCGTTGATGCCGCCGGCAAGCGCGATGATCTCGTTCGCTGCGGTGTTCTTTCCGGCGGCCATCGCCCGGCCATTCAACAGCGACATCACGAACATCACGCGCACCGGCTTCGTCACTTTGGCGCGTAGCTCGCGCAATTGCGTCAGGTCGTCCGACACCGCCGCAGTCAGGCATTCGGCGCGCTTGTCCGCGTCCATGGCGTGGCCGACCAGCTTAATCTTGTCGAGCAGGCCGGCTTCCGAAAACGTGTCCGGCACCAGCACCAGCGGCACCTTGGCGGCTTCCAGCACGTCGATGGTTTCCTTCGGCCCGGAGCCTTGCGCTGCCAGCACCAGGGAGGGGTTGAGCCCGAGCACGCCCTCGGCCGAAAGCTGGCGCATGTAGCCGACATCCGGCTTCTCGCGCGCCGCGGCCGGATAGAGGCTGGTCGAGTCGACGCCGACGAGACGGTCCTCGAAACCGAGCGCATAAAGAATTTCCGTGATCGCGCCGCCGATCGAGACGGTCCGCGCGGGGTCTGCGATGGTGACGTCGCGATCACGGGCATCATGCACCGTAACGCCCGCAGCGAGCGCGACGCCGCCGAGCAGGAAACAGCCCGCGGCGGCCGACACTGCGAGCGTGCGACAAACTGTCATTTCCGGTTCACCAGGTAAGTCACTTCGTCAGGATCAGCTTGTTCTGCGACGTCAGCCGCAGACGGTAATGCTCCTCGCCATGCGCGATGATGATTTCGCGCTCGGTGGCGAACAGTTCGCGGCTGTCGATCCGGTTGCCGCTGATGGCAAGCGATCTGGTGGAGGCGGGATTGCCGGCTTGCGTCCGGGCGGCTCCGAGCTTGTCTCCTGTTGTCGCGGACATTTTGTGCTTTGGTGCCCCGAAAAATTCAATCGATCCACGCTTGTATAGTTGGGCGCGCCCGCAATCCAACCGCTGCACTTTACAATTGATATAAAGTGCCTGATGCGGTTCTTGACCGCCCGGGAACCGCCACGTAACCAAGCATGATGCGATGTTGGCACAATGCCTGCATCCTGAATGTGGCAGCCAGCAAGCAGCTCGCAAGTTACGCGTAGCGCCCGCCAGCCAGACCCAAAAGAACAGATATCGGGGCTGGGGTTGTATGGCTGACGGGGCTAGGATTTCGCGCGCCCTCTTGTTGGGCGCGTCGGTGTTTTCAATTGCATTGCTGGTCGGGGAAGCCGGCAACGCGCAGACGGCGGGTACGCAGGCTGCAAGCGGCGCGTCCGAGCGGCAGAAGCAGTCGCGGCGCAAGCCGGCGAAGCCGCCGCAGGAGCAGCAGGCAACGGCGCCGGCGATGAATGCGCGGGCGCAGATTGGAGCCGCGCCGGTGCAGTCGCTCGATACGATTACGGCGGTAGCGACCAAGACCGAGGAGCGCGCCATCGACGCATTGGCTCCTGTCAGCGTGGTGACGCTGGAGCAGATCCAGGGGCGCCAAGCCAGCACGCTCGGCGGTCTCCTCTACAACATTCCCGGTGTCTGGGTGCAGGATCGCGGCGACGAGCCGTCGACCTCGATCAACATTCGCGGCCTGCAGGATTTCGGTCGCGTCGCCGTCGTCGTCGATGGTGCGCGGCAGAACTATCAGCGGACCGGCCACTTCGCGAACGGCTCTTTCTTCCTCAACCCGGAACTGGTCAGCAGCATCGACATCGTGCGCGGTCCGACGGCCAACATCTACGGTTCGGGCGCGATCGGTGGCGTGGCGTCGTTCCGCACCAAGGACATCGAAGACGTCGTGCGTCCGGGCGAGCGTTGGGGTGTGGACGCCAAAACCATTCTCGGAACGAACTATGGCCGTGCCTTGGGCTCGGTCTTTGGCGGTGTTCACGTCAATCCGAATGTCGATGTGTTCGCCGGCGGCACCTACAGCACGCAGGAAAGCTACAAGGACGGCACTGGTTTTGAAGTCGCCAATACCGGAAACCGGCTTACCGCCGGCCTCGCCAAGGTGACGGTACGTCCTGCTGACGGACACGAAGTCAAGCTGGGCACGATATTCCAAGAAGACCTTTACAACGTGGGGCAGCCGCCGCGGCGCGCCGGCGATCCCAACTCCACCAATCCGAACGGGACCAATAACCTCGACGGCACGTCGATCTATCATACCGACGTGAAGAACTACACGACGACGCTCGGCTGGAAGTATTCGCAACCGGACGACAAGGTCTTCGACTGGGATGCGAAGGTCTATTGGAATCGCACGGAAAACGATCAGATCAAGACGTTCCACACCAGCACGACTCCCACCGCCTTTTGCGGCGGCGTGCCGGGCAATCCGGTCTCCGGCTGCATCGGCGACAACCGCGGTTACCTGCTCGATACGGTCGGTTTCGACGCGCACAACACCTCGCGCTTCGAGTATGCGGATTGGCACCATGCGGTCACCTACGGCGCCGATGCGTTCCAGGACAACGTGAAGACTGCCGACCGGCGCGGTACATCGGATGTCACGACTCCAGGCGGAAGGCGTACGGTGTCCGGCGGGTTTGTGCAGTGGAAGGCAACATACAGCGACCTGCTGGAGACGATCAGCGCCCTTCGCTACGACAACTACAGCCTGGAGTCGGGGGCGACATCATCAGGGGGCGATCGGCTGTCGCCGAAGATCACGGTCGCCTTGATGCCGGTGGCGGTGGTGACGCCCTATGCCAGTTATGCAGAAGGCTACCGCGCGCCGTCGATCACGGAGACGCTGGTCAACGGTCCGCATGCCGGCGCTACGGCCTCTAGTTCATTCTTCCGTTGTCCGTCAGGTACGCCGGGCCCGGGAGCCGACTCGACCTTCTGTTTCCTGCCTAATCCGAACCTGCGTCCCGAGGTCGGCAAGAACAAGGAAATCGGATTCAATATCCGAAAGAACGATCTGTTCATCGCCGGCGACAGCTTCCGCGGCAAGATCAACTTCTTCCGAAACGATATCACCGATTTCATCGACCAGGTTGCCTTCGGTACGCCGCACCCGATCTTCCGCGCGCTGCCCTTCCTTCAGTATCAGAACGTCGCCTCGGCGCGAATCCAGGGCTTCGAGGCCGAGACGATGTATGACGCCGGCCTCTGGTACGCAGGCATCTCCGGCTCCTTCCAGGACGGCAAGAACCTGCAGACCGGGTTTGGACTGTACACAGTGCCGCCGCAGAAGATCACGACGACGGCCGGTGTTCGGCTGCTCGACAGGACGCTCATTCTTTCCATGCTGTGGACGTCGGCGATCGCAAACAGGAACCTTCCTCCGACCTACACGCCGGCAACGTCGTACGACCTCGTCAACCTGTATCTGCAGTACCAGCCCACGCGGGACCTCACGTTTAATTTCTCAGTCGAGAACCTTCTCAACCAGTACTATCGTCCGTATGCCATTCCGGTCGGGAGCACGGGCGACACGCAGAACGACGTTAAATGGGCCAGCGCCGGTGCTGGAATCGTCTTCAAGGGCGGCCTCAGATATCATTTCGGAGGAACCTGACACGAAGAATCCAAGGGTCTCGCGTGAGACCATCACCTCCAAACGCACCGGGCCGCGCTGATGCTCCAGCGCGGCTTCGGTGCATCCATGTTTCCAACAAACCCAAACGGTACGCTAGGCGCACCCCAGCAACTAAGCCAAGGAGATTTCAAATGTTTATCGCGATGAACCGGTTCCAGGTGAAGATTGGCTCTGAAGCGGCCTTCGAGAATGTCTGGCGCTCGCGCGAGTCCTATCTCAGCAACATGGCCGGCTTCGTCGAGTTTCACCTGCTCAAGGGACCCGTCGCCGAGGATCACACGCTGTATTCGTCGCACACGGTCTGGGTCGACAAGGCGGCCTTCGAAGCCTGGACCCGTTCGGAAGAGTTCCGCCGCGCGCATGCCCGCGCCGACAATCAGACCGGCGAAAGCCTCTACCTCGGCCACCCCAAGTTCGAAGGGTTCGAGGTGATCCTGAGCGAGCGCAAATCCAGCGCCGCCGCGTAAGGGAGGCTGCGATGCTGAGCACGGACCTTGCCGACCTCAAGGCCTATATGGCGGAGAATCCGGGTGCGGTGATCGAGGACGTGGCGCGGGAGCGCAAGGTCACGCCGCGCGCCGTGCTTGAGGCACTCCCTGGCACGATGATGCGCCTCGGCCCCGGCGGTGAGTTCGCCGCCGCGATGAAAGACGTCGCGCAATGGGGCGAGGTGACGCTGATCGTTCACACCGACGATGCGATCTTCGAGTTCACCGGCGCCATCCCGGCAGGCGAGATCGGCCGCGGTTACTTCAACCTGATGCAGCCGAAGGGACTGCACGGCCACCTCCGGCACGAGCGCTGCGGAGCCATCGCTTTTGTCGAGCGGCCCTTCATGGGCAAGTCGTCGGCCTTCATCGCGTTCATCAATGTCGACGGCGGCATCATGTTCAAGGTGTTCGTCGGCCGCGACGAGCAGCGCGCGCTGCGCAGCGACCAGTTGCAGCGCTTTCATGCGTTGGCGGAAAGGATCGCGCCTGCCCGCGCGGCATAACCGATCCGCATTGTCAGCCTGGGAGACGATGATGCAGCGAACGATGCTGAACGTTATGATCCGCTGGTGTGGCGTTGCCGGCGTGGCTGGAATGCCGGGCGCGGCGCTCGCCGCCACCGACGTTGCGCTGCTGCCGCGCAACCTGTCGCCCTGGAACATGTTCGTGAATGCGGACGTCGTGGTGCAGGCGGTTATGGTGGGCTTGGCCTTCGCCTCGCTGGTGACGTGGACGATCTGGCTGGCCAAGACCATCGAAATCCGCCGCAAGACCGCGACCGCCAAACGGCGCCTCGGCATGCTGGAAACCGATACGGTGCTGGCCAAGGCCGAGCAGGAAACCCGCGGCGGCAACGATGCGGTGGCGCAGATCATCCAGTCCGCCGCCCGCGAAGCCAGCCTCTCCGGCGGACATTTCGACGACGGCCTCAAGGAACGCGTCGCGCTGCGGCTGGAGCGGGTCGAGGCGGCGATGTCCAGGCAGATCGCCCGCGGCACCGGCGTGCTCGCCACCATCGGCGCCACCGCGCCGTTCGTCGGCCTGTTCGGCACGGTCTGGGGCATCATGAATTCCTTCATCGGCATTTCCGAAGCCAAGACCACCAATCTCGCGGTGGTCGCGCCCGGCATTGCGGAGGCATTGCTCGCGACCGCGCTCGGTCTGGTCGCGGCGATCCCGGCGGTCGTGATCTACAACCATCTCACCCGCACGATTTCAGCCCATCGTGCGCTGCTCGGTGATGCCTCGGCGCTGGTGCTGCTCCTGATCAGCCGCGAGGGCGACCGCGGTTCGTTCCGCCTGGCGCGCGCTGCGGAGTAGCCAATGGGCGCGAAGCTTGGACATGTTGTCGGCGGACGGGCGCGCAGCGGCAGCGACGATCTTGCCGAGAATCACGAGATCAACGTCACGCCGTTCATCGACGTAATGCTGGTGCTGCTGATCATCTTCATGGTCGCAGCCCCGCTCGCAACTGTCGATCTCGGCGTCGATCTCCCGGCCAGCGCGGTCGAGCCGTCGCCGCGCCCGGACAAGCCGGTGTTCGTCACCGTGAAGCCGGACCTGTCGGTTGCGGTCGGCGAGGACGTCATTGCGCGCGATGCGCTGACCTCTACGCTCGATAGCGCCACGCGGGGGAAAAAGGACGAGCGGATCTTTCTGCGCGCCGACAAGGCGGTCAGCTATGGCGACCTGATGGAGGTGATGAACCTCTTGCGCAACGCCGGCTATCTCAAGATCGCGCTGGTCGGCCTCGACGGCCGCACTTGACCGCCATGAACGCGTTCGCCCTGCATGATGTCTCCGATCAGGCCGTCGTCCGGCGCTGGGGAGTTTCGGCGATGGCAATCGTTGCCGCGCATGCCGCGCTAATCGCATTGACCATGAACTGGTACACCCAGCGGCCGGCGCCGGGCGTGGCGATGCCCGCCATCATGGTCGATCTGGCGCCCATCACGTCGTCGCCAGAGGCGGCACCGATGGACATGATGCCGGGACCTGAGATGCAGCAGGCGGACGCGTCGCCGCCCGAGCCAGCGGCCGCAGAGGCCGTGCCGGAGCAGATCGCGCCGACACCGCCGCAGGAGGAGCCGGAAGTCGTTGCGCCGCCGGAGCAGAAGCAGCAGCTGACGCCGGAAAAGCCCGAGCCAGCGAAGATGGTCCCCGAGCAGAAGCCGGTACCGGTGAAGCCGAAAATCGTCCGGCCAGACGCCAAGAAGCCTTCGGAGGCACCACCGGCGCCGCGTACCAGCGCGCCGCCGCGCGCCGAGCGTCAGGCGCCTGCCGCATCGGCGATCAGCGTGGGTGCCTCTGCTTCAGCGATGGCGACCTACACGCAGCGGGTCCGCGCGCATCTTTTGCGCTTCCATAAATATCCATCCGGCGGCAACGGCCAGCGCGGCGTCGTCAGGCTGTCCTTCACGCTGGGCCGCGGCGGTCAGGTACTATCGAGCCGCGTCGGCGGCTCTTCGGGAGTTCCTGCGTTCGATGCGCTGGCCATGGCATTGGTTCGCCAGGCTCAGCCATTCCCTGCATTTCCGCCCGAGATTGCTTACGGGTCGATGCCCATTAACGTGCCGGTGGAGTTCAGACCCAACTAGGATGGGACCGCACGCGGCGATGTTACTCCTTCACCGCGCCCGTCAGCGACGACACGTAATAATCCACGAACAGCGAATAGAACAGCGCGACCGGCAGCGAGCCGAGCAGCGAGCCCGCCATCAACGCGCCCCACTGGTAGACGTCGCCGGTGACGAGCTCGGTCAGGATCGCGACCGGCACCGTCTTGTTGGCGCCGCTCTGGATGAAGGCGAGTGCGTAGATGAATTCGTTCCACGACAGCGTGAAGGAGAAGATGCCGGCCGAGATCAGGCCGGGCACGGCGAGCGGCAGCGTGATCCGGCGCAGGATTTGCAGCCTGGTGGCGCCATCGACCAGTGCGCATTCCTCGAGCTCATAGGGGATCGACTTGAAATAGCCGATCAATAGCCAGGTGCAGAACGGCACCAGGAAGGTCGGATACACCAGGATCAGCGCCATCGGTGAGTCGAACAGGCCGAACTGCACGATCACGGTGGCTAGCGGAATGAACAGGATCGAGGGCGGCACCAGATAGGCGAGATAGATGCCGAGGCCCACATAGGGGCTGCCGCGGAAGCGCAAGCGCTCGATCGCGTAAGCCGCGAGCGTCGAAGCGAACAGCGACAGGAAGGTGGAGCCGATCGCCACGAACATCGTGGTCTTGAGCCAGGTCGGATAGGCGGTGTCGAACAGCAGATGCTTGATATGCGCCAGCGTCGGCGAGGAGATCCAGAACGGATTGTGCTGCTTGTAGTTCAACAGCTCCGCGTTCGGCTTGAACGAGGTGATCGCCATCCAGTAGAACGGAAACAGCAGGATCAGCACGAAGCAGGCCAGCGGCAGGTAGATCATCATCACCCGCCGCGCGCGGGAATCCCACGCCATGGTGTCCGGCGTGGCGCTGGCGGCGTTGGTGGATTGGGCAGCTACGTCAGTCATTGGCTTCTCCCTGCTGCCATTTGCGGCGCGCCAGGCCGAAGTAGCTGAACAACGTCGCGAACACGAGGAACGGGATCATCGAGACCGCGATCGCTGCACCCTCGCCAAGCTCGCCGCCGGCGATGCCGCGCTGGAACGCCAGCGTCGCCAGCAGGTGCGTGGAATTGACCGGACCGCCGCGGGTGATGGCATAGACGAGCTGGAAGTCGGTAAAAGTGAAGATGATCGAGAACGTCATCACGATCGCCAGAATCGGCATCATCATCGGGAGGGTGATGTAGCGGAAGCGCTGCAAGGCGGTGGCGCCGTCCAGCATCGCGGCTTCATAGAGCGAGGGTGAGATGGTCTGCAGGCCCGCCAGGAGCGAGATCGCCACGAACGGAATGCCGCGCCAGATGTTGGCGGCGATCAGCGAGAAGCGCGCCGGCCAGGGCGTGCCGAGGAAGTCGATGTTGGTCGAGCGGATGTGCAGCACATCGACCAGCAGATAGGAGATGATCGAGAACTGCGGATCGTAGATCCACCAGAACGCCAGCGCCGACAGCACCGTCGGCACGATCCACGGCAACAGCACGATGGCGCGCAACAGGCTCTTGAGCGGGAAGTGGTTGTTGAGCAGGAGCGCCAGCCAGAAGCCGAGCGCGAATTTCCCGAAGGTCGCGATCGCCGTGTAGAACACACTGTAGAACACCGCGCCCCACCACAAGGGATCGGTCCACAGATACTGGAAATTCTCCAGGCCAATGAAGATGCCGCGCTGGCCGATCGTGGTGTCGGTGAAGGCGAGCCAGACGCCGAGGCCGAGCGGGTAGGTGAGGAACACCGTCAACAGCCCGATCGCCGGCGCAAGGCACATCACGATCAGGAACGGCTTGTAGTCGAACAGGCGCGCGATCCAGCCCGGTTGCCGAAGCGCGATGCCGCGCGATGGTAGAGTGGTTACGGACATTGAATGCTTATCCACCGTCGTCATTGCGAGGAGCGAAGCGACGAAGCAATCCATTCTTCCTTTGTGGCGCTATGGATTGCGTCGCTTCGCTCGCAATGACGGTTAATCAGGATCTACGGTTCTGCGGCTTACCGCCCCTGGCGCCGGAAGTACCGCTTCGCACGCTGCTCCGCCTCCGCGGCGGCGGCCTCCGGCGTCTGGGCACCTGTCGCGACCGCGGCGCACATCTGGATCAGTACGTAGTCGGCGCTGACCGCACCGGTTGCGGTCGAAATCGGCCCCTTGTAGCCATCGTAATAGGTGCTCTGCATGGTGTTCTTGAAGATCGAGACCTTGGGGTCGCTGGACCAGACCGCGGCATCGGCATAGGCGGCAAGCGGCTGCGACCAGTAGCCGGAGTTGGCGTTGAGCCACGGCTCGTACTGTTCCTTTTCCATCATGAATTGCAGGAACGCCTTTGCGGCATTGGGATAGGGGCTGTGCTTGAACAGCATCGCGTTCAGCGTCAGGCCGGCCATCGGCGATACCTTGGCGAGGCCCTTCGGCAGCAGTTGATGCTCGCTGTCCTCGGCAATCGCCTTGGTCGCCGGATCGTTCTTCAGCGAGAAGTACAGCGAGACGCCGTTGGCGGTCAGCGAGATTTCCTGCGAGGAGTAGGCGCGGTTGTTGCTGACGTCGTTCCACGATGACGTGCCGGCGATGAAGGTCGGGTACAGTGCCTTGACCCACTTCAGCGCTTCGATGGTCTCCTTGCTGTTGATGATGATATTACCCTCTTCATCGAGCAGCGAAGCGTTGTGCGACCACAGCGCCCAGTTGGCAAAACCGTTGCCGTCGCCCTTGGCATTGCCCAACGCGAAGCCGGCCGGCTTGCCGGCCTTGTGCAGCTTCTGGCAAAGGTCCACAAATCCGACACTGTCTTCCGGGACCTTGTCGTAGCCGATCGATTGCAGCACCGATTTTCGGTAGATCAGCGGGCCGGCAGTAGCGCCGAACGGCAATCCGATCCATTTGTCGCTCTTGCTGCGCTTGCCGTACGTCTGCGCCAGCGGCAGCCAGCCGCCATAGCGCTTGCCGAGATAATCGGTGACGTCGTTCAGTTCGACCAGCTTGTCGACATAGATGTGCGGCGCATCGGAGAAGCCGATGATGATATCCGGGCCGGCGCCGGAATTCGAGGTCACCGCGGTCTGCTGGCTGATGTCTTCCCAGCCGACGAAGTCGACCTTGACCTCGATGCCGGTTTCCTTGGAGAATTTGGCCGCGTTGGCGCGGAACACGTCCTCGTCGGCTTGCACGAAGCGCACCGGGCGCAGCATGCGCAAGGATGCGCCTTTTTCGATTGCGAACTTGGGGGGCGGGACGTCGGCAGCTTTGATTGGCGATGTGGTCTGCGCCGAAGCGCCGGTCACGGCCAGAGCCGCGGCCGAAGCGCCCAAAGCCAACGCATCGCGACGGGTGATGTCGTTCCTCATGGTGCTCTCCCTGTATCGGTTCCCGGCGTTGAATCGCCGGTGAACCTTGTCGTTCAAAACATTTTTTGCCGTGTTAGCTGTTCGGGCCGCGATCCATGCTGACAGGCTGCCAGCGGCGGAGCGAGGTGTTTTGCAGCACCGACGGATTGACGCAGCTTACCGGCCACATCCCCTGCAGGACCAGTGACAATTCGTAGCCCACGCGGCGCTTGCGCGCCTCGTCAAAACGTGCCGATGCCGAGGCGACATGGGCAGTCAGGGTGACGTTTTCCATCGAAAGTATCGGATTGTTGTGCGACGGCGGCTCCTTTTCCAGCACGTCGAGGGCGGCGTGCGCAATCCAGCCCTCCTGCAGCGCCTTGATCAGCGCTTCCTCGTCCACCGTGGCGCCGCGGCCGGTATTGATGAAGATGGCGGAATTTTTCATCTGACGGAAATGCTTCTCGGTCAGCATGTGGTGCACCTCCGGCCGGGCCGGCGCATGCATCGAGACGAAGTCCGACTGTTGCAGCACCTCCGACAGCGTCGCCGGCATCACGCCGTGGTCGTACATCAGCGTTTCCTGGATGAACGGGTCATAGGCCATCATGCGCAGGCCGAAGGGCGCGGCGCGCTTGGCAACGGCGCGGGCCACCCGGCCGAACGAGATGAAGCCGAGCGTCTGGCCCATCAGCCGCGGGATCTTCAACAGCGCAGGCCGGCCCTCGGACCAGCGGCCGGTGCGCGCCATCTTGTCCTGCTCGACCAGCCGCCGAAAGCCCGCCAGCAGCAGCATCATGGCGTGGTCGGCGACCTCTTCAATGAAGGTGTCGGGAATGTTGGTGACGGGAATGCCGCGGGCGGTGGCGGCCTTGACGTCGACACTGTCGACGCCGACGCTGCCGAGCGTGATCACCTTGCAATTTTCGAGCGCGTCGATGACGGCTTTGGTAATCGGCATGCCCTTGGCGTAAATCGCGTCTGCGGTTTTTGCGGCGGCGATGAATTCCGTCTCGTTGGCCGGCGCCTCGATGATTTCGGCCCCGATCGGATCGAGCGCTTCCATCTCATAGTCATAGCCGCCGCCGGCGACCGTGAAGCTCGCGCCCTTCGGCGTCACCACCCTGAATTTCGGCATTTCCTGCTCCCGATTTTATTTTTCGGTGTTGGTTTGAGGCGGCGGGCGCCGCCACTTTCATCGTTGACGTACTTTTCACCTTTTACGCGACTTGACTTGCTTCCGCTACAATCGCCAGTTGCCGCTTGATCGGCTGCACCGCGTTCTGCCGGATTTCCGCTGGCCTTCGTAACAAAGCGCTAAAGGGTCTCACGATATTGTGCGCCGAATCAATCGGCCAATCGCGTGCCACGCGCCTATTTTCCGGAGATCCCCGTGAAGCTGACCAATCTCAAGATCACCCCCAAACTCGGCATTCTGGTGGGCGTGACCCTGCTTGGCCTCTGCGCCGCCGGTGCGCTCGCGGGCTATTTGATGCAGCGTGAGATGCTCAATGCGCGGATCGAGCAGACCAAGGCGATTGTCGACATGGCGCGCAACATGGCGCTCGGCCTGCAGAAGCAGGTTGCCGCCGGCCAGATGACCAAGGAGGCGGCGATTGCCGAGTTCAGCAAGCGCGGCAATACGCTGACCTTCGACAATGGCAACGGCTACGTGTTTGCCTACACGATGGATGGCGTCGCCGTGCTGGCCCCGGTTCCCAGCCAGATCGGCCAGAACCGTATGGACATCGACACCGGTGGTCGAAAGCTGGTGCGTGAGTTGCGCGACGGCATCGCGGCGAACGGCGAAATCATGCTGCGCTATGAATTCCGTAAACCCGGACAAGACGAGTTGATCCGCAAATTCTCCTACGCGGTTCCGATCCCCGGCTGGAACATGTTCATCGGCACCGGCGCCTATCTCGACGACCTCGACGCCAAAATGAAGCCGATCGCGGCCGTGCTCGGGTTTGCCATTCTCGGCATCGCGCTGGTTGCCGGCAGCATCGCCTGGATGATCGGCCGCAGCATCAGTAAGCCGCTCGGTCAACTCGGCGCCCGCATGCAGGACCTCGCCGAGGGCCGGCTCGACGGTGAAATTCCCGGCATCGGCCGCGGCGATGAGATCGGTGCGATGGCCGCGACCGTGCAGATCTTCAAGGACAACGCGGTGCGCATCCGCGGGCTCGAGCAGAAGGAAGCCGAGGTGCAGGCGCGCGCCGAGGCCGAACGGCGGGCGGCGATGGAAAGCATCGCCAGCGACTTCGAACGCAGCGTGACCGGCATCGTCCGCTCGGTTTCGACGGCGGCCGCCGGCATGCAGAGCACGGCGCAATCCATGACCACGACCGCCAGCGACGCCAGCGCACGCGCGGCGACCGTCGGCGCGGCGTCGCAGCGTTCGTCCGACAATGTCGGCACGGTGGCATCCGCCGCCGAAGAGCTCTCCAGCTCGGTTACTGAAATTTCCCGCCAGGTGACGCGCTCCAGCGAGATCGCCGCCAAGGCGGTCAGCGACGCCGAGCGTACCAACGCCACCGTCGGCGCGCTCTCGACCGGCGCCGAGAAGATCGGCGAAGTGGTCAAGCTGATCCACTCGATCGCTGCCCAAACCAACCTGCTTGCGCTAAACGCCACCATCGAAGCGGCGCGCGCCGGCGATTCCGGGCGCGGCTTTGCGGTGGTGGCGTCGGAAGTGAAGGCGCTTGCCAACCAGACTGCGAAGGCGACCGAGGAAATCTCCTCGCAGGTCGCGGCCATGCAGGCGTCCACCAGCGAAGCCGTGGCGTCGATCGGCGGCATCACCGAAACCATTGCGCAGATGAGCGAGATCACCGTCTCGATCTCGACCGCCGTCGAGCAGCAGGGCGGCGCCACCCGCGAAATCGCCCGCAACATTCAGTCGGTGGCGGCCGGATCGAACGAGATCTCGGCCCATATCGGCGGCGTCAGTACAGCGGCAGCCGCAACCGGCAAGGCAGCATCCGAAGTGCTGGCGAGCGCCCGCGAACTCGACACCCAGTCCGGCATGCTGCGCAGCGCGGTGGACGAGTTCTTGGGCAAGGTGCGCGTGGCGTAACTGTCATGCCCCGCGAAGACGGGGCATCCAGTAGGCCGCGGCGTCAGCGATCAATCGCGAACAACGCGGCGTACTGGATCGTCCGCCTTCGCGAACGATGACGACTTTATGAGTGGCAGAATGGTGGGCACGCTTCGCGTTGCCCACCCTACACAATGCGGCAGCAGCCCTACTGCTTCTCGATTCCCGCGCCCTCAATCAGCTTCTCCCACACCTTGAGCTGCTCCTTCACGAAGGTGTCGAACTCCTCGGGCGTGCCGGAGAACGCCTCCATGCCGCGCTCGGCGAGCTGGCTCTTGATGTCGGGGCGCTCGACGACCTTGCGGATCTCCGCGTTCAGCCTGGTGACGATATCCTTCGGCATGCCGGCGGGGCCGAAATAGCCTTGCCACGAGGTGATGTCGAAACCCTTCACCGTGTCGTTCATGGTCGGGAGATCGGGCAACAATGCCGAGCGCTGCTTGGTGGTGACCGCGAGCGCCTTCAGCGCCTTGGCGTTGACGTGGGGCAGGCCAGTCGGGACGTCGATGAACATCATGGAGACGCGGCCAGCGATCAGATCGGTCAAGGCGGGCGGCGAGCTCTTGTAGGGGACGTGAAGCAGATCGATGCCAGCGAGGCGGGCAAACGTTGCGCCGGAGACGATCGCAGCCGAGCTGCCGCTGGCATAGGAGTATTTGCCCGGCTCCTTCTTCGCCAGCGCAATCAGTTCGGCCACCGAGTTCGCCGGAATGTCCGGGTGGATCACCAGCATGAAGGGCAGATCGCCGCTGCGCGCGATCGGCGTGAAGTCCTTGACCGGGTCGTAGGTCATGTTCTTCATCAAATAGGGATTTGCCGAATGCGGTGTGTTGGTCGACACCATCAGCGTGTAGCCGTCCGGCGCGGAGCGGGCGACCTGGCTCGCCGCGATCGAGCCGTTGGCACCTGGCTTGTTTTCGATCACGATGCCGGCGCCGAGCGCGGTGCCGAGCTCCTTCGAAATGATGCGCGTGGTGGTATCGGTGCCGCTGCCAGCCGCGAACGGCAGCACCAGCGTGATGTTGCGGTTCGGATAGGGCGCCTGCGCGGCAGCCGTGGCGATCATCGCCAGCATCAGGGGAGCCGCTGCGGCGACAGGCCGATACCGCTTCAATAACGCGAACATATAGTTGTTTCCTCGGTTGTTGTTCTGAAATGGCCGCAAGCTAGCCTGCCGAAGGACAAAGTGGAAGCCCGCAGGACGCTACGCCGGATGCCGTGCCCCGGGCGCAGTGCGGCACCACAAGCGCGTTTACGCGCGTCTTCGACGCGCTATCGTGACGCGCTGCTGAACCGGGGTCCACTGGTTGCTGGGTCCCGGCACTGCGGAGCAACGCTGAAGTAGCGCTGCACCGCGTCCGGGACACGAGAGTTCAAGCCTTCGCCGAAGCCCGCCTTGAAGCGATCACCACGCCGGCCAGCACCAGCGCATAGCCCACCAGATGGAATAACCGCAACTGCTCGCCGAGCAGCAGGATCGCCATCGCCGAGCCGAACACCGGCACTAGGTGGAAGAACGGCGCGGCACGATTGGGCCCGATCAGCGCCAGTCCGCGGTTGAAGAACAGGTACGCCAGCGTCGAGGGAAAGACCACGGCATAGCCCAGCGTCGCCATCGAGATCATGTCGAACTTCAGCGTCGCGCCGGTCGAGAATTCCCCAGATCGAGAACGGCACCAGCATCAGCGCGCCGCAGCAGGTGGTGAATGAAATCAGCGATAGCGCGTGCGTCACCGGGCGGCGCGGGATCAGCGCCGAATACAATCCGAACGACACCAGGGAGCTCGCAAACATCAGGTCGCCGCGGTTGAAGCTGATGCCGGCGAGCGCGCCGAAATCGCCGCGCAGGATGATGGTCAAGACGCCGGCAAGCGAGATGGTGATGCCGGCAAGCTGCGCACCGGTCAGGCGGACGCCGAACAGCGCCAGCGACCACAGCGCAACAAACAACGGCCCCGCCGACTGGATCAATAGCGCGTTCAGCGCCTCGGTATATTGCAGCGCCCAGTAGGAGATCGCATTGTTGTAGGCAAAACCGACCAGCGACAGGAACAGCATCATCGGCAGGTGCGCGCGCAGCACCGGCCAGTCCTGCTTCAGATGCGGCCAGGCGAACGGCAGCAGGATCAGAAAGGTGCCGATCCAGCGGACGCAGGACAGCGTCAACGGCGGTACATGCCCGGCGACATGGCGCGCCAGCACGATGTTGCCGGCCCAGAACAGCGAGGTCAGGCTCAGCAGCAGGTAAGGCTGGTTGGTCAGCCACCGGACCGGATGGAAGGCAGGTGGCACTGGTGCGGGCTTGGTCATGGTCGCGAGGCGAGTAGGGCGAAAATTCCGCCGCACGACAAGTCCTGCGCGCGCAATGCTACAATGTCTTGCGTATCAGCTTGCGCTTTTCCTTTATGCCGTTGCGGAACAGGACGGCTCCGCGCGAAGCACCCCCGCTGTCATACCCCGCGAAAGCGGGGTATCCAGTATGCCGCGGCTTCTCGATTGATCGCGAAGGTCAGCTACTGTTCGTCATTGCGAGCGAAGCGAAGCAATCCATCGTGCGGCATAACGGATAGGTGGATTGCTTCGTCGCTTTGCTCCTCGCAATGACGTGGTGAGATACTGCAACCCCTCAAATGCGCGGGATACCTGCGTCGTTGATCACCTTCGACCACTTGTCGATCTCCGACGTGATCAGCGCGCGCATTTGCTCCGGCGTGCTGCCGCGGACCTCGCCGCCGGTTGCCGTCTCCAGCGCCGTCTTCGTTGCGGGGTCGGCCAGCATCGACTGGATCTCCGTGTTCAGCCGCTTCACGATATCGGGCGGCGTGCCCTTCGGAGCCACCAGCCCGGCCCAGGTGCGAACGTCGAAACCCGCAACGCCGGCTTCCTGTACGGAAGGCACGTTCGGTAGCAGCTTGGTGCGCGCGGGCGAGGTGACGGCGAGGCCGCGAATGGCGCCGCTCTCGATCTGGCCTGCGAGCAGCACGGTGGTCCCGACGATCACGGGAACGTCTCCGGCGAGCAGGGAGGTGACGGTTAGTGAATCGCCGCGATAGGGGACGTGCACCATCTTGGTGCCGGCGGTGACGTTCAACAACTCGCCCGCGAGATGATGCGTGCTGCCGAAACCGACCGAGCCGTAGCTCAGGGCATCGGGCTTGGCTTTCGCCATCGCAATCAGGTCCGCCAGTGTCTTCGCCTGATGGTCGGCGCGAACCGCAATCACCAGCGCGTAGTAGACCATCGTTGACAACATATCGAAACTGTCGATCGGGCTATAGGCGAGCTGCTTGTACAGCGCGCCCGAGATGGCATGTGCGCCCGTGACGAGACCGATCGTGTAGCCATCCGGTGCGGATTTGGCGACGGCGTCCGCAGCGAGATTGCCGCCGGCGCCGGGCTTGGCTTCGACCACCACCGCCTGCCCCAGGCGCTTGGAAAGCCCGTCCGAGACGATGCGCGCCTGGGCGTCGGCGGCGCCGCCCGCCGCAAAGCCGTGCAGCAGCCGGATCGGCCGGTTGGGATACGTCTGCGCGGCGGCGATGGAAGGCGCCAGGCAGGTGAGGCTAAGCGCTGCGGCAACGATGCAGCAGCGCAGGGCAAGCAATCGTCCGCGCAGGACGTTCAACGATCGAGCCATTTGTGTTTCACCCCTGGTGTTTTGTTTTTTGAACGTCAGTTCCGGCTGATGGTGGCGTGCGCGATTACTTCACGCCGCGCATCGCCGGAGAAAATTCGCTCGCCTCCTTGGCTGGCCCGACACCCCAGACGTCGCGCGGCAACCCGATCCAGGTCTTCGGCCGCTGCGGACGATCGTGGTGCCAGGGACGCGGCTCGAAATAGCCGAGCTCTTCGTCGAGCATCAGATCCATGCTGTAATAGAGCTCGATCAGGTAACCATCGGGGTTGTAATGGTAGACCGCCACGTTGTGGCCGGGTCCATGCCGCACCGGTCCCCAGAGAATCTGAAACTTGTTGCGGCCGAGCAGGTCGCAGGCCTGATGCATGTGTGAGGCGTCGCGCAGCTCGAAGGCGAGATGATGCAGGCGGCCGTCGGTACCGCGGGCAAAATTCATCGCATGATGTTCGGGGCCGCAGCGCATGAAGACGAAATTTTCCTCGATACGGTCGGAGATGCGGAAGCCGAGAACGTCGCCGAAGAATTTGGCGGTTCGCTCGGGATCGAGCGTATGGAGCGCGACGTGGCCAAGCTTCGCGACGGCAAGGCCACGGATCGGCTCGACGGCCTTGCAGAACTCCCATCTGGAAAACAATTCGATCCGGTGTCCGTCCGGATCGTCGAAGACGAGTGCCTTCGCTATTCCCGGCGCGGTGTCGCTCCTGATCTCCGATGTGATGCCGAGGCTTGCCAGCGATTTCTGCAGGTCGGCCGGATCGAGGTTGGGCGCAACTTCATAGGCGATGGAAGTCAATTGCGAGGCCGCGCCGCGTTCGAGAACCAGTGTCAGCTCCTCGGACTCGGTGCCGAGCAGGATCCGACCGTCACTGCGTTGGATGACGCCGAGCCCGATGATGGACTGGTAGTAGTCGAGCTGCGCCTCGATGTTCGGACTGGTGAAAGTGACGTGTCGCAGCCGCTTGACCTTGATCATCTCGTGACCTCTTGAATTCAGGCAGAATGTTTGGGCTGTGCGGGCATCCAGCTCAATCCGGGGTCATCACGATCTTGCCGAACGCCGCACCGGAATCGAGCAGTTCATGCGCGGCGCGAACTTCGGAGAGCTTGAAGCGCTTGAAGATCGACGGGCGAATGCCGCCATCGGCGAGATAGCCGATCACCTTTCGCATGATGTCGCGCCGGCCTCCGCGGTCGTTATCGTAGACGTGAAAGGAGAAGCAGCGGATCGCCGGGCAGATGTCGAGATATTTCCGCATCTCGCCCATCAGGTTTTCCGTCGGCAGTCCGGCAAACGCGTTGTAGGAGACGATGGTGCCCCATTTATCGAGCGCGCCGAGATAGGAATAGAATTCGGAGCCGCAGACGTGATCGAGGACGAGACTGACGCCGCGCCCGCCGGTCAGCGCACGGGTGCGGGCGACCACGTCCTCATCGCGATAATGGACAATCTCGTCCGCCCCCATCTTTCGCGCGAAGGCGGCCTTCTCCGGCGTGGAGACGGTGCCGATCACCTTCATCCCGGCGAGTTTTGCGAGTTGCACCAGCGACGTCCCGACCCCGCCGGCCGCACCGATGACGAGGGCCGAGTGGGGCGGCGTAGCGGAGCCGCAATTGTGCAGCAGCGCCCAGGCGACCTGGTAGTTCGGCAGGCACACCGCGTCCTCGAACGCCACGTTGTCCGGCAACACGTGCACCGCGTCCGCAGGCGCTGCGACATATTCGGCGTAGCAGCCGCCGCGCTGGGTAAGGTCGCGCGCGCTCAGGAGTACCCGCTGGCCGACGGCCAGCCCGCTCACGTGTGCACCCACGGCTTCGAGGATCCCGGCGACGTCATTGCCGGGATTGGCTGGCAGCGGCGGCATCCATTTGTAGACGCCGCTGCGGATCAGCTTGTCAGGCTGGCCGACGCCGAAGGCCTGGGCGCGGATCAGAACGTCCCGCTCGCCCAGCGCCGGCATCGGCACCTCGACATAGTCGAGCGCCTCCGGGCCTCCAGGGCGATGCACCAATACAGCCTTCATTCGAGCACCTCCCTGATTTCTGCATATTTTCGAAAATATGTCCCATTACGAAAATCATTGCAACGGGATTCTTTTGGGCTAGGATCGCGGCCTTCGGGTCGCGAGAGAATCAATGACAACGACAGCCCTCAAGGCGCGCAAGGAATTCGGCAAGACGCTCGCCTCCGACATCGCACACCGACTGCGAAACGAGATCGTCACCTGCCAACTCAAGCCGAATGAATCGCTGAAGTTCGATGCGTTGCGCCTGTCGTTCGGCGCCAGCTTCACGACGCTGCGCGAAGCCTTGACGTTGCTGGCGGCGGAGGGGCTTGTCGTCGCCGAGGAGCAGCGTGGCTACAAGGTCGCGCCGGTGACGCTCGAGGACCTGCACGACCTGACGCATGCCCGCATCCTGATCGAGGTCGATCTGATGCGACGCTCGATCGAGAAGGGCGACGACGACTGGGAAATAAGGGTTATCTCGTCACTTCACCGGCTCGCCAGGATCGAGGAGCGGGAGCCGGAAGATTATGCGAGCAATACCGAATGGAAGGTAGCGCACCGCCAGTTCCATGAGGCGCTGGTCTCGGCATCGGGATCGCCGACGCTGCTTGCCGTGCGAAACTCGCTGTTCGATCGCGCCGAGCGCTACCGCAATCTGTCGGCCATGTTCCGGCCGCACCCGCGCGACAAGGCCGGCGAGCATCGCGCGCTGATGCAGGCCGCGATCGGGCGCAACGCCGATCAGGCGTGCAATCTGATCGCCAGCCACATCCAGACCACCTCCAACAACGTCGCAAAATACGCTTCCGGCGTGATCAGCGCCGGCTGAACGCCTGCGGCCGCTAGCGGACGCCTTTTCTCATAAAGTGCTCGGTCGATGTCGCCCAGGCGACCGATTTTAGTTGCGTTCGGCAATATTTTCGAAAATAGTTGTCTCTGACGAAATTCCAGTTCATCAGCCCGTCCCAACCGAGAAGGATACACGTCCATGCGGCTGCTTTCATTTCTGAACAATGGCAGGGAGACCTGGGGAGCGATCGTCGGCGATGGCGTGGTCGACCTCGGCAGCAAGCTGCCCCACGCCACGCTGCAGGACTTCATTGCAAGCCCCGATTTCGAGAAGCGCGATCGTCTCGTGGCCGGCCACAAGCCCGACCTGAAGCTCGCCGACGTCAAATACCTTCCGGTGATCCCGCGTCCCGAAAAGATCGTCTGCGCTGTCCGCAACTATCTCGACCATCATCAAGAGGCGGTGGCCCACGGCATGAAGCGTGAGATCACGGCGTTTCCGCCGATCTTCCTGCGGGTGTGGCGTTCCCAGGTCGGCCACGACGCGCCGGTGATCCGGCCGAAGGTGTCGACGCATCTGGATTGGGAGGGCGAACTCGCCGTCATCATCGGCAAGCCCGGCCGCTACATTTCCGAGGCCGACGCCATGGGCCACGTCGCCGGCTATTCGATCTACAACGACGTCAGCGTCCGCGACTATCAGATGCATGCGCAGCAGATCGCGGCCGGCAAGAATTTCGTCGGCACCGGGCCGTTCGGGCCGTGGATGGTGACGACGGACGAATTGCCCGATCCGACCAAGCTGAAGCTCGAGACCCGCATCAACGGCAAGACCGTGCAGAAGTCGGACACCTCGTTCCTGATCTTCTCGATTCCGCGGCTGATCAACTACGCCTCCGAGATATTCGATCTGATGCCGGGCGACGTCATCGCTACCGGCACGCCTGCAGGCGTCGGCTTTACGCGCAAGCCGCCGATGTTCCTGGTGCCCGGCGACGTCGTCGAGGTCGAGGTGGAGAAGATCGGCGTGCTGCGTAACCCCGTGATCGATGAGGCCGCGCAGTGATGGCCCAAAGGACAGTCTACGACATCAGGAAGACGCAACTCTCGATCGAAGAAGTCTGGCACGAGCGCGGGCCGCGCCGGACACAGCCGCTATTGATCGGCACCGCGCTTGCCGTGATCAACAATCCCCATGCCGGCCGCTACGAGCCGGACCTGATGCCGTTTCAGGCTGGCTTGCGCGATCTCGGCCGGCAACTGGCGCGGACGTTGTGCGAGCGGCTGGGCGGCAAGGACGTTATCGAAGCCTATGGCAAGGGCGCGATCGTCGGCGGCGACGGCGAGCTTGAGCACGGCGCGGTCTGGCACGAGGCGGGTGGCGCTGCGATCCGCGAAGTGATCGCGCAGGCCAAGGCGATCGTGCCCGCCGCCAAGACCATCGGCGCGGTTGGCGCGCGGCTGATGGTCCCGCTCGGCCATATCGAGGCGGCTTACGTCCGCAGCCATTTCGGCACCGCCGAGATGACGATCTGGGACGCGCCCCGGCGCGACGAGATCGTGTTCGGGCTCGTCATGGCGACCGGCGGCCGCACCCACGCGCGCATCGGCGGCCTGTCGGTGGACCAGATTTCAGTCCACGACGGGCAGCGATGAAGCGTAGCGTTTTCTCGCGCAAACCGGTGCCTTCAACCGAGAAGCCGGATAGCCGGAGTTTCCGAGCTCACCCACTGAGCGGACATGCTGGAGGGCGCCAAAATCGACGCGAATGGCCGATAGCAGACCTAGTCCGGAAATCGGGGTATTCGTCCTTGGCACGACGGCCCGCCAAGGCGGGTATATTTTTCTTGAGCGACCGCCCTTGACGATCCCCTTCGGACATCCATATACCATCCAAATGGATGGTATATGGATGGTAGTCTCATGTCGAACAATGTCCGCGAACTCAGACCAAAGCCGGCCGATACCGAGAAAATCACGATCAATCTGGGCTATGTCGACCTTGGGCACGTAGACCTCATGGTCCAGGAAGGGTTCTACTCGACCCGAACCGATTTCATTCGCACAGCAATCCGCAACCAACTCGAACGTCATGCGGATGTGGTCAAACAGTCGACCGCTCGCAAAAGTCTGGACCTGGGTCTACGGAATTACAGCCGTGAGGATCTCGAAGCGGTGCGACGAGCCGGCGAGATGCTGCACATTAATGTGCTGGGCCTTGCAACAATTGCCCAAGATGTCACGCCGGAGCTTGCTCGCGCCACGATTGCCTCGGTCTCTGTGCTTGGAGCCCTCCATGCCAGTTCGGCGGTGAAAACCGCGCTCGCCGACAGGACGCGGTGACGGCGATGCTGAACCAGGACATCATTCGCGAAGCTACACGTCTCACGCGCGCGGGCCGACTCGTCGAAGCCACGGCACTTCTCCAGCACATGCTTCGCGGTGAAAGGCAGGCGGACGCGACATTCCGCACCGATGCCATCGCCCTCCCGGGAGATAAGCAATCAATTGTAGACGCGAAAGCAAATCGGGTTCATGAAACGGGGAACTCGCAGTTACCGCGGACCATATCCGCGCAACCACGCAAGTTCAGCGCGCTATCAAATCGCACAAACAATTACCCTGCGCTCCGATTGCGGGGCGCAACCAAGCGGACTCCGCTATCCACGCGCGACGTCGTGCCGGAGGGTGCGAGATTTATCAAAGGTAGCTACAGCAATCCTGCGGGAAGCCGTGCATACAGGCTCTTCATCCCCAGCGGTTATCATGGGCAACCTCTTCCGTTGATCGTCATGCTCCACGGTTGCACCCAATCGCCAGAAGATTTCGCCGCCGGCACGAGAATGAACTTTATCGCGGAAGCGCAAGCTTGCTTTGTGGTCTATCCCGCGCAGCGTAGCGAAGCAAATCAGGCGAAATGCTGGAACTGGTTTCGCGCAACCGATCAGCAGCGTGACACAGGCGAACCCTCGCTTATCGCGGGGATCACGCGCCAAATCATGCGCGAGTACTCAGTTGATCCAAAGCGAGTCTATGTTGCCGGACTTTCGGCTGGAGCGGCCGCAGCTGCTATCATGGGAGCAACATATAACGATCTATACGCGGCCGTTGGTGTACATTCTGGCCTCGCGTGTGGTGCCGCCAACGACCTTCCCTCTGCGCTCCTCGCCATGCGACAAGGCAGCGGTTTCGATCATCAAGCGGTTTTAACCGACGGGCCAACTGTCCCGACCATTGTTTTTCACGGCGATCGCGACAGCACAGTGCACCCAAGCAACGGCGATCAAGTTATCAAGCAGTCCATCAAAGCAACGAGCACGGAAAGAAACGTGTATCGCGGGCAGGTGACTGGAGGTCACGCCTATACTCGCACCGTCCATAGCGACGGCAGTGGGCGCCACGTCTTCGAGCACTGGAGAATCCACGGAGCTGGACACGCATGGTCGGGGGGAAGCTTGGTGGGCTCCTATACTGACCCGCGAGGACCGGACGCAACAAGAGAAATGCTGCGTTTTTTCCTAGAGCATTCGCTTCCGTAGCAGTGACAGAAATGCGCGTCCTAAGCGGACGTCCGCCGACCAATCTGAATTTATGGGTTCACGCCCTATAATCAGAATTGGGCTCTAAAACTTCCGCACCAGATCCGGCGTGATCTCGCTTAGCTTGCGGATGCCAAGCAGCGCGAGGTCGCGGTCGATCTCGGCTTTCAGAAGCCCGATCGCGCGCTGCACGCCGGCTTGGCCGCCGGCGATCGCGGCATAGAGGAAGGGGCGGCCGACCCAGACGAAATGCGCGCCGAGCGCGAGCGCCTTGATCACGTCGGTGCCGCGGCGGATACCGCCATCGACCATGATCGTCATGCCCTTGGCTTCCGCCGCGATCTCCGGCAGCGTGCGCAGGCCGGAGATCGTGTAATCGAGCTGGCGGCCGCCATGGTTGGAGAGCATCACGCCATCGACGCCGCTCTCGCGCGCAACCTTCGCATCGGCCGGCGAGACCAGGCCCTTGATGACGAGCTTGCCCTTCCACCTCTTACGGATCAGCTCGACATGCTTCCAGGCGAGCTGGTCGCGGGCGCCGATGTTGCGCATCAGGTTCTTTGCCAGCACCGGCGGGCCGCGCTGCGCGTCCATGTTCTCGAAATGCGGCATGCCGTGGTTCATCACGGTGCGCGCCCAGATGCCGAACAGCCAGTGCGGATGCGTGACCGTGTCCAAGAACACGCGCGGCGTGATCGCAAGCGGCACCTGAAAGCCGTTGCGTATATTGTTCTCGCGGTTCGGCGGCACCGGCACGTCGGCGGTGACGACGAAGGTGTCGTAGCCGGCCGCCGCCACGCGATCGATCAGCGGCTCGATCCGTTCTGGGAGGCCAGCGAGATAGGCCTGATACCACGCGGCCTGATTGGCGGCGCGGACATCCTCCAGCGTGATCAGCGAGGAGGCGCTCAAGATCATCGGCACGTTCTCGGCTTTAGCGGCCTGCGTCAGCACGATGTCGCCGCGGTAGGCGCATAGCGCCGAAGAGCCCATCGGTGGAATCCCGAACGGCGCAGCGTAGGTCTTGCCGAACAATGTCGTGGTCTGGTCGCGGCCGGAGACGTCGTTGAGCACGCGCGGCACAAAACCGTATTCGTCGAAGGCTTTGCGGTTGTCGCGCAGCGCGGCATCGGTCTCGGCGCCACCGGAAATATAGCCGTAGAGAAATTTTGGGATCCGCTGCCGCGCCACGGCTTCGAAATCGTCGAGCGAAAGGTATTTTTGCAGAGCCCGCGGCACCGCGCTCTCGGTGCGGGTCACGGTCGGAGGCGGCGCAGCCAAGCTTGTGGATTTGTCAAGCACGTCGGGCGTTCCATTTTTTTGATTGTTATGCGAATGGCACCTTAGCGGCGGGGAGGCGGTCCGCCAAATTTCTGGCCGGCCTTGTTGACGGATTCGCTGACGTCGCCGAGCATTTTTCGCGTCTCGGCGATCACCCGCCCGGACTTCTTGTCGAAACTTTCGATCAGCTCGCGCAGCGAAATCACGGTCGGCAGCAGTTCGCCGCCATATTTGTCGCTGGCGAGGCTGCCGAGGAAATCCTTGGTCTTGTCCATTGCGCCGTCGACCGCGCCGATGCCGGATTCGGCGGTCGCGATGATGGACGTGATTTTCGCGCCATTGCCGGAGAGCGAGGCGGTGAACGTCTCGAAATTCCGCAAGGTATCCTTGATCGCCACCTCGTTGTCGGCGATCACGCGGTCGACGTTGCGCAGCGCCACGCGGATTTTTTCCTGGGTATTGAGCATTCCTTCCGGATCGGCGGTGAGCTCCGGAATGCCGTCCGCGCCCTTTGGCGGCGGCGATGCCTCATCGGTGCCGCCGGTAAACGAGATCGCCGCAATCCCCGTCAGCCCCTGAAATTCGAGGCCGACCTGGGTGTCGCTCTTCACCGGCGTGTTGCCGTCGATCATGGCGAGCGCGACCACGCGGCGCGGATGGTCGAGCTTCAGTGACACCACTTCGCCGACCCGGATGCCGGCGAAATTCACGCTGCCGCCGTTGCGCAGGCCGGAGGCCGAGCCTTCGAAGATCACGCGGAACGGCACCTTCTGTTTGATCCCGGCGAGCCTTTGATAGCCGAGCCACGCGCCAAGCGACCCGGCGATCAGGGCCAGGGTCAAGGTGCCGATCATCAGATTGCTGGCGCGGACTTTCATCGAAGGTGCCTTAACGAAGCAGGCCTAAGAGATAACGGCTTTATGACGGCAAGTCACCGCCGCGAACCACCCGGAACTGCAACGTGCACTCATAAATCGGCTGTAATGATGCAGGGGGTGCGATTCCGCCTTTCCTTCGGAAGCAGACATTGGCGCAGCCTGCCGGCATGTCGGGCTTGGGCCCATCTCGGATATCGGTTGCCGATGGCAGATAGCTTGCCGTTGATGCTAAAGTCATCACGCCTGTACGTGTCGCGTCGGAGCGCCGGGTGGAGGGGAAACAGCATGGCAGCGCGCGGATTAGATGGACTGCTCCTTTGCATGGGTCTCCTGCTTGCGATGCCGGCGCTGGCCGCTACGCCGACCGACCGGGGCGAGTGCGCCGCCAGCGCCGACAAGCCCGACGTCAACTTCGCGGCATGCAGCCGCATTATCGACGATGCAAACGTGTCGGTGGCAGAACGCGTCACGGCTTTCAAGAACCGAGGCCGCGGCTCCTTCAACGGCAAGGATTACGACCGCGCGATTGCCGACTACGGCGAGGCCATCAAGCTCAGCCCGAAGGACGCCTGGGCCTTTGCGCACCGGTGTGAGGCTTACGAAAGGAAAGAGGACCACGACGCGGCTATTGCGGATTGCACCGAGGCCATCAAGATCGATCCGAAATATGGTTGGGCCTACAACAACCGTGGTGTCGCCTACTACGGTCTGCATGAATACGACGCAGCGCTGGCCGACCACGCCGAGGCGATCAGGGTCAATTCCAGGGACGCGTGGGCCTATGCCCGCCGCGGCATGGCGTGGACGGAAAAGGGTGAATTCGACCAGGCAATCGCCGATATCACCCAGGCGGTCACAATCGATCCGAAATACGCCTTTGGTTTTGGCCAAAGGGGGCAGGCACTGTTCAGGAAGAGGTTGATCACGAAAAAAGGCGGATGGGAGCCCGCGATCGCAGACTACAGCGAAGCAATCAAGCTCGATCCAAATCTGCTTTGGCTGTACAGCTCACGTGGCGTTGCCTACAGCAACAATCGCCAATACGACCTCGCCGTCCCGGATTGCAGCGAGGTCATCAAGCGCGAACCCAACAATTCCGGCGGGTACAATTGCCGCGGCGTCGCTTACGAAGGCTTGAAGGACTATAGCCGCGCGATCGCCGACTATGATCAGTCGATCAGCATCAATCCAAAGAACGGCGTGGCGTATTGGAATCGTGGCAATGCCTATATGGCGCTGCGTAAGATCGATGACGCGATCGCCGACTATGACCAGGCGATCGCGATAAACCCCAAGGACTTCAACTCTTTCAACTCGCGCGCCAAAGCCTACGTCGCAAAGGGTGACAGCAACCGCGCGATTACGGATTTCACGCAGGCGATCCGGTTCGATCCGTCCTATGTCGAGGCCTACAACAACCGCGGCATCTCCTATGAAGTGCTGGGCCGCCGCGCCGAGGCGATCGCCGATTTCCGCAAGGCGCAATCAATCGACTCGGCCAACCGGGTCAGCAAGCAACAGCTCCGCGTGCTCGGTTTCTGACCGCGTGCCGCGAAGCCGCCACAAGCAAGAATGTCTGCAAGTGGGCCAATTTCAGCCGCAAGCCATCCTTCCTCCCGCGCGGGCTGTCGTATATGAGAGATTTGCCACCGGGAACGTGCCGATCGTCCTTTGGGAGCGAATTGGCGGCGTGGATGGCGGCTGCGGTCAGTTGATCCAAAATCCGACACTTCATCGCTGTAAGCGCGGACAGGCATTTCAACCGGGGCATGGCATGGTAACTCGATTTGCGACGGCGCAATCCAGAGTGATGCGGCGCTGGGGGTCTCCCGCCATTGCAGCGCTCGTGGCGATGGCGCTACTTGCGGCGTTGACCGCCGACGCCGCGGCGAGAGAGGCGCGCTCCGCGGCACCCACCGAGGTGACAGCACCGCGCGATGCAGGCGAGCCGATCATGGCGATCGTGTCGATCAAGTCCCAGCAGGTCACTCTCTACGACGCCGACGGCTGGATCCTGCGCGCGCCGGTGTCGACCGGCACCACGGGACGCGAGACGCCGGCCGGCGTCTTCACCGTCGTCGAGAAAAACAAGGACCACCGCTCGAACATGTATGACGATGCCGAGATGCCGAACATGCAGCGCATCACCTGGAACGGCATCGCACTGCACGGCGGGCCGCTGCCCGGGTATGCGGCTTCGCATGGCTGCGTGCGGATGCCCTACGGCTTTGCGGAAAGGCTGTTCGACAAGACGCGGATCGGAATGCGGGTGATCATCTCGCCAAACGACGCGGCTCCGGTCGAGTTTTCTCACCCCGCGCTGTTCGTGCCAAACGCGGAGGCCGTCGCAGCGGCTCCGGCGCGTGCCGAGACACTCGCGCGCGAGGCCGCGGAGGCCGCCAGGACAGCCGACGAGACGAAGAAAGCCGCCGTAACAGCGGCACGTGAGGCAGCATCGCTCACGGCGTCGCTGCGCAAGCTGGAAGGGCTCAAGAGGCGCGCCGACGCCGAGCTCGCGTTAGCCGACAGGGCGATCGGCGCCGCAAAGACGGACGAGGCCAGGGCGCGAGCCGAGGACCTCAAGCAAAAGGCCGCCGCCAAGGCCGCGGACCTGGGGACGCAGCTCGACACCGCCCAGGCCGACGCGAAGTCGAAGCCCACCGTCGCCGCGGCCAAGGACGCAGCCAAGACGGCCGCGACCAGGAAGGCCGACGCCGCCAAGGCGGCAAGCGCGGCGAAGCTCGCGCTCGAGCCGGTCTCGGTCTACGTCAGCCGCGCGACACAGAAGCTTTACGTGCGGCGCAACACGCATAAGCCGGCGCCGGACGGCGGCGGCGAGGTGTTCGATGCGTCCATCGAGGTTCCGGTCACGATCCGCAATCCCGAGAAGCGGATCGGTACGCATGTTTTCACGGCGATGGCGCATAGAGGCAAGGGCCTGCGCTGGACCGCGGTCACAATCGACAACGCCGATGACGCCAAAAGCGCGCTCGACCGCATCACCATCCCGCAGGATGTGCTCGATCGCATCGCGCCGACCGCATTGCCGCGATCCTCGATCATCGTCTCGGACGAGCCGCTGAGCCGCGAGACCAACTATCGCACCGAGTTCGTCGCGGTGCTGAGCAACCAGCCGCAGGGCGGCTTCATTACGCGCCAGCCAACCCCTGATGTCATTGCAAGCGGCAACGACTGGGGTGCCGACGGCTTCTTCCCCTTTTTCTCGCCCAATTCGAACCCCCAACCTGGCACTACGCGCCGGCGCGGCGGGCAGTACTATCAACAGGTGCAGCCGGGCTGGTCGTGGTGAGACGCGGCACAGGTCCTAGGCAGTTCGAGGCTTTCGCGACGCGACAAACACCCCCGTCAGCACCAGCGCAAAGCCGATGAAGTGGAACGCCTGCGGGTGCTCGCCGAGGAAGATGATCGACATGACGGTGCCGAACACCGGTACCACGTGAAAGAAGGGTGCTGCGCGATTGGCGCCGATCATCTGCACACCGCGATTGAAGCAGAGATAGGCGATCGTTGATGGGAACAGCGCGACGTAAGCGAGAGTCAGCAGGTTCGCGGTGTCGATCCGCATCAGCGGCCGCGCGAACAATTCCCAGATGAACAGCGGAATCAGGCAGGCCGCGCCGGCGCCGAAGGTGAAGGCGACGAACGACAGACCATGAATGTCGGGGCGCTTCAGCGACAGCACCGAATAGATCCCGAAGATCGCGAGCGCGACCAGGAAAATCAGGTCGCCGATATTGAAGTCGATCTTCGACAGCGTTGTGAGATCGCCGTGCAGGATGATCACCAGCACGCCGGCCATCGAGAGCAGAACGCCGGCCGCCTGCGCCAGCGTCAACCGCACGCCGAGCAGCACGAGCGACCACACCGCGACCACCAGCGGTCCCGCCGACTGCAACAACAGCGTGTTCAGCGCCTGGGTGTGCTCGAGCGCCCAGTATTGCAGCGTGTTGAAGGCGCCGATGCCGGCGACGGAGAGCACGACCATGATGCCGAGCCGGCCGCGGATCGCAGCCCAGTCCTTGACGAGATGCTTCCAGGCAAACGGCAGGATGATCAGGAACGCGAAGGACCAGCGCAGGAACGACAGCGTCACCGGCGGAATGTGTCCGGCGGCCAGCCGCCCGACGATGGCATTGCCGGCCCAGCACAGCGCGGTGATGCTGAGCAGCAGATAAGGCTGATTGGCGAGCCAGTTCCCGGATCGTGCGGGTGAAGTCTGTTCGGTAGCCGACATTCGCGATCCATAGCGTTTTCGAGCGAAGCATGCCCTCGGACTTGATCCGGGGGTGGACACCGGTTCGCGTAAAGAAAACGCGTCAAACCAAGATTGGGCCCGGTCATGGCGCCGCGGCCCGCCCGGCGATCGACGCCGGGCCGGAATGTGGCCCGGCCCCGGTCACAGACACCGATTTGCGCCGCTCATCAATGGTGCAAGATGCATCGCGACCATGCAGCCCGCCTTGCTGGCTGTTTGGGGTTGCCAGCGGGTAGATAAGTATGCAATCAAAGGACGATTGATTCATGTGACCCAACCTTGGTTTGTTTTTTCGGGGGCGCATGCAGTGAGTTATTCCGGGCTACTTTCAGTATTGGGCGTTCGTTCGATCGTTGGGACCACGGTTTGCAGGCGACTCCGCTCTCAAGCGTTTCGCCTGTCCGTGACACTGAATTTTTGCAGATGATGGGTCATTCCTTGAACAAGCCGACGTCGGCCGAAGAAGCCGAAGCCGAAACACGTCACCAGTTTGCCGTTCGCGCCAATTCCATTCTGGCGTTCATCGAATGCGATGAAGAGCAGCGCCCGAAACTGCGCCAGGCCATCATCGAGGCGATGCTATGGGCGCAGACGCAGCCCAAACTCACCAAATAGGGCTCGGCCGCGGCGAAGGCCGCTCACGCCACGAGCGCGCGCGCGATCGCGCCCGCAGCCTTCACGGCGTCGTTGGGATCGAGTTCGATCTGCAGGCCGCGCTGGCCGCCATTGAGGAAAACGCTGGCATGGCCGAGCGCGGCTTCTTCGATCGCGACCGGCACGCGCTTCTTCTGTCCGAACGGCGAGATGCCGCCGACATGATAGCCGGTCAGCCGTTCGGCATCCGCCGGCCGCATCATCTTCGCCGACTTGGCGCCGAACGCGGTCGCGAGCTTTTTCATGCTGACCTCGCAGTCCGACGGCACCACGGCGCAGACCGGCTTGCCATCGACCTCGGCCATCAGCGTCTTCAGCACGCGCGCGGGCGGCACGCCGAGCGCTTCCGCCGCCTGAAGCCCGATGCTCGCTGCATCCGGGTCGTAGTCGTAAGCGTGCAGGGCGAATTTCACGCCGAGCTTTTCCAGCGCTAGCGTCGCACGGGTGGTTTTGGACATGGCCTTTCCATCATTGCCGAACATTAATGCGTTTCTCGCCCGTGCCAGGCCGGGGGGGCCCAGGATTTTACGGGGATATCAATGGGTTGGAGCTGTTCTAAGGCCCCCTTAAAGCCGCCTTCTTGCTTGCCTAGATCGGCCGCTTCCTTTATCCGGTGGGGCGCCCTGCACGCGAGCGGCCCCGGCCGTGATTTTGGCTGGGCGAGCTTAGAGCATGGTCCGGAAACACAGGTACCGGTTCTCCGGTGAAATCATGCTGGAACCAAGAGATTTGCAGGGAACACTTTAAAAATGGCCAATGTTGTCGTCGTCGGCGCCCAATGGGGCGACGAGGGGAAGGGCAAGATCGTCGACTGGTTGTCGGAGCAGGCCGATATCGTCGTGCGCTTCCAGGGCGGCCATAATGCCGGCCATACGCTCGTCATCAACGGCGAGACCTACAAGCTCGCGCTGCTGCCGTCGGGCGTGCTGCGGCCGTCGAAGCTTGCCGTGATCGGCAATGGCGTGGTGTTCGATCCGCAAGCCTTCCTCGACGAGGTGGTGCGGCTGAGGGGGCAGGGCGTTGCTGTCAGTCCGGAAAACCTGCGCATTGCCGAAAACGTCACGCTGATCCTGCCGCTGCATCGCGAGCTCGATGCGCTCCGCGAATCCGCCAACACGGCTACCGCGATCGGCACCACGCGCCGCGGCATCGGCCCAGCCTATGAGGACAAGGTCGGCCGCCGCGCGATTCGCCTGATGGACCTAGCCGACCTCGACACGCTGCCGCACAAGATCGATCGGCTGCTGGCGCACCACAATGCGCTGCGCCGTGGGCTCAATCTCGAGGAGATCGACGGCAACGGCATTCTGAAAGAGCTTACCGCGCTGGCGCCAAAGCTGTTGCCCTATGCGGAGACGGTGTGGCGGCTGCTGGATCTCAAGCGCCGCGAGGGCAAGCGCATCCTGTTCGAAGGCGCGCAGGGTGCGCTGCTCGATGTCGATCACGGCACCTATCCCTACGTCACCTCGTCCAACACGGTGGCGGCGCAAGCCGCGACCGGTACCGGCATGGGCGCGAGTGCGGTCGGCTACGTGCTCGGCATCTGCAAGGCCTATACGACCCGCGTCGGCCAGGGCCCTTTCCCGACCGAGCAGGACAACGAGATCGGCCGCAAGATCGGCGAGCGGGGCCGCGAGTTCGGCACCAACACCGGCCGCCCGCGCCGCTGCGGCTGGTTCGACGCCGCCCTGGTGCGGCAAACGGTCCGCACTTGCGGCATCACGGGTCTGGCGCTTACAAAGCTCGATATTCTCGACGGCTTCGACACCATCGAGGTCTGCACCGGCTATATGCTGGACGGCAAGGAAATCGACCATCTGCCGGCGGGCGAGGGCGCCCAGGCCCGGGTAGTGCCGGTCTACGAGACCATCGAGGGCTGGAAAGAGCCGACTGCCAATGCCCGCTCCTGGGCGGATCTGCCGGCCCAGGCCATTAAATATGTCCGCCGGGTCGAGGAACTCGTGGGTTGTCCGATCGCATTGCTTTCCACCAGCCCCGAACGCGAGGATACTATACTGGTGCAGAACCCGTTTGAGGCTTAACGGGATGTTACCGCCGGGGCTGCAGTATTGAAGAGAAATGGCTGATTATTACCCGCTGATCGCACGCGCTATCGCCGGCCTGGACCCCAATGCTCCAGGCGAGAGCCGCCGTGCGCTCTATGAGCGGGCGCGTACCGCGCTGATCGCGCAGTTGCGCAGCGTGCAGCCACCGCTTTCCGAATCCGAAATCACCCGCGAGCGGCTGTCGCTGGAAGAGGCCGTGCGCAAGGTCGAGTCAGAAGCTGCTCAGCGCGCCCGCGAAGCTTCGCGGCCCGGTGGTGGCGGGGCCGCGCGCGGCGGCGATGCCTTCCGCCGCGCCAATGCCCGCCCGGCGGAAGCGACTGCCACGCCGCCGGGTACGCCGCGCCCGCGTCCGCCATCTCAAGGCCCCTCGCGCGATGGCCGTCCGCCGCTTGGCGAGGAGCCACGCCCGCCGCGCAATCTGCGCGCCGATGCGCCACCGCCCGGCGCGCCGCGCCCGCAGCCGCCGCAGATTCCGACACAGGATGCTGGCCTGCCGCCACCGCCGCCTCGCGAGCGCGGCCCCCGTCGCGGCCCAGATAATGGCGGCCCGCCGACGCCGCCGCAGCCGCCCGGCATGCGCGGCTTCCGCGACATCGCAGCCGACGCCGACGATCTTGGCCGCGCCGCGGCGCAAGCCAACCGCAACGCGCGGAAGACCTATGCCAACGTGCCGTCGCCCTCGCCGGAATTCGACCGGCTCGAGCCGAGCATGGAGGACCGCGGCGCCGATCCCGAGGTGCCGTATTCGTATGACGAATCGCAGGCGGAAGCCGACCGCTACGCGCCGCAGCCGCCGTTGCGCGATCGTCCGCGTCTGTCGCAGGATCGCGACCAACCGAAAATGCGCGCCCGCGCCGGCGCCGGGTTTCCGTTCAAGAGCGCGATTGCGGTCGGCATCGTGCTCATTCTGGTCGGCGCCGGCATCCTGTGGGGCAGGTCGGTCGTGACAGCCGTGAGCGGCCTGTTCAAATCCTCATCTGTGGTGGAAGCGCCGAAGGATCCGGCCGCGCCGCAGTCGCGCCCGAAGATTCCCGACCGCGTCGGCCAGCCGTCGTCGAGCGAGAACGTGGCGCCGGTGGCGCAGCGCGTCGTGTTGTATGACGAGGATCCGTCCGATCCCAAGGGCAAGCAATATGTCGGCTCGGTGATCTGGCGCACCGAACCGATCAAGGCGAGCGGCAATCAGAAGCCGGACATTGCCGTGCGCGCCGACATCGAGATCCCCGACCGCAAGTTCAAGATGACAATGTCGTTCCGCCGTAACACCGATACCTCCCTGCCGGCGAGCCACACCGCGGAATTGACCTTCATCCTGCCGCAGGATTTTTCCGGCGGGGGCGTCGGCAACGTGCCGGGCATTTTGATGAAGTCCAACGAGCAGGCGCGCGGCACGCCGCTGGCGGGGCTCGCCGTGAAAGTCACCGACGGCTTCTTCCTGGTCGGCCTCTCCAACGTCGATTCCGACCGCGCCCGCAACTTGCAGCTCCTGAAGGAGCGCTCCTGGTTCGACGTGCCGCTTGTCTACGTCAATCAGCGCCGCGCTATCATCGCGATCGAAAAAGGCTCACCGGGCGAACGCGCGTTCAACGACGCCTTCGCGCTGTGGGGGGAGTAGCCGAGTAGCCGCTGATCGTCGCGGCGTAGCCAAAGAGTCCAACGTGAAACGGCCTCAGCATTGCTCGCGCTGAGGCCGTTTTGCTTTCGTCGTCAACTGAAGCGACCGGTCACTGGGAGGCGGCGGCTCGTCGCCGTGCGGCGCCTTCGCGCTCCATCACGGCGCGGCAGCCCGGGCTGACATGCGCGCGGTTCCTGATCATGCAGGCGGTGATTCGCTGGACGTTAGGGACTTCATGGCCGCATAGCCGCATGGCATCGCCGGTGCACATCTGCTGCGCCTCCGAGAAGGCGAGGCTTGGGCGTGCGGAAAGTGCGGTCGCCGCAAAGGCGATGGCGAAGAGAAGTGCGATCTTGCTTGTACGATAGATAGTCATTGAGCCGTTCCCCAAGGGTTGCGTGCAGGGTTGCGTGCGGTGCTGGCCGCTCTTCATTGGGGGCGCTGCACGCGGTTTGCGCTGCCGCACACGTCGTCCATCACCGGGAACTCACCCGGTGTGGTTGCTCGATTTCTGCCGATGTCCGAATCGAAAAGTGCTGCGCGGCCCCACGCGAATTATGCGCCAATGCTGCGAAGCTGCAATGGCTCGCTGCGAAGCTGCAATGGCTCGCGCCAACACTTCTCAAGACTGTTGCGTGCGCGCCACGTCGAGCGAAGCGCGAAAGTGAGAACGACTCGGTTTTGCGCTGCGCTCTTGTGTGTCAGCCCTGATGGTTCCGGAGAAGGAACAGATGCGGGTCTTCCGGACGCCGTCTCAGCCGTGATCGAACAGGCCGGCGAACGGGCGTGCGCTCCGCGCCGAAACGTCATTCGGCCGTCCCGTTCATGACGCGGCAAGCATGACTTCGGTTATCCGGTGAGGTCTGCCGAGGCCGATGCTGCTTGGCCCCAACGCCCAGCACGCCCGGCAGATGGCCGGGCCTGCCTTCACCTGCCCAAAACTCCGTAAAAATGCGCAAAATCGGCGTTCCGGAACAACCACCCGTTAGGGAAGGCTGAGTACGATCAGCCGCTATTGCTCGCACCCGCCTCATTGCTGTCGTTGAAGTGAAAAAGGCTGCCGAGACCAGCCTGTCGAATGGCACTCAAATGCGCGTTCATTCCGCCGCTGATGGATTCACGATGATGCCGGCCATCCCCGCGGTGGGCCGTAAGGTGACGCGGCGAGCCGGCACGACCCGGCCGGAGGCGGCATAGCCATGCCTGCTGCATCTTCGAGTTTGCGCGCGGAATTGAATGGCGCCGAAAAGGAGGGGCCCGAGCACGACGCCCGGATTTTCGGGGAAGTGACGGACCTGTTCCTGTCCAATGTCGATCGTCTCGGTGAATCGCAGATCGCAGCCGTCGATGGCGTTCTCGCCCACCTGATCGAGCGGGTGGACGCGAAAACCGTGGTCCAGCTCAGCGAGGCCCTTTCCACCATCGACCGCGCCCCGCGCCAGACTATCCGCAAGCTTGCATTTCATGAAAACCACTTGCTGGCGGCACCGGTTCTCAGATGCTCCAACTGCTTGTCGGAAGCCGACCTCCTTGAAATCGTCAAAAGCCGCAGCCAGCAGCATTTGCTGGCAATATCGGACAGAAAGATCCTCAATGAAGCGCTCACCGACGCGCTGATGCGATTTGGCGACGTCCACGTCTCCAGCGCGCTCGCGCGCAACGCCGGCGCGCGTTTCTCCGAATGCGGCTACGCGACGCTGGTGGGGCGGGCCGAGCGTGATGAAGTCCTCGCGGAAAAGCTCGGGCTTCGATTGGACATTCCGGGCAGCCTGCTTCGGGAGCTTCTGGGCAGAGTTGCCGACGTGGTCCGCGCGCGGTTCTTGACGGCGTCGCGACCTGTTGCGCGGAAGAAAACCCAAGGTTCTGCCGGGGCTGCCGGACAGGGTGACGCCGCCCGGAAGGCGATTGATTATACCCAGGCGCAACGCGAAGTCGTCGCGCTCAATCGCACGGGCAAGCTCAACGATTCGATCGTGAACCGGTTTGCGGTGCGGGGTGAATACACCCACGTCGTCGCAGCGCTAGCCCTGAAGGCCGACGTCAAGATCGAGGCCATCGAACCCTTGCTCGAGCCCGACCGGGTATACGGCCTGATCGTCGCGTGCAAGGCGGCGCTGCTGAGCTGGTCGACAACGACGATGATCGTCCGCAACCGTCCGAACTGTCCGCCATCCACCGACCGGGAACTCGAGCAATGCGTGGCGATCTATGAATCGCTACTGCTGTCGGTGGCGCAGTGGACCATTCGTTTCGGCTCCGACCGGATCCTTGGGAAGAATAATGAGCCCGCGGCGGCTGTAGCGGCTGTCGGTAGAAAGTAAGCCAATCTGCTTACGCACGGCGAGCGGTCAAGTCCGCATGTGGCTCGTCCACATCCACCAGCCGCCTCATGCCGGAATGGCTTCATTGGCGCGGTCGCGAGCCAATGCCACGTAATGGCGAAGATATTCTTGCGCCATGCGCCTGGCGGTAAACCTCTTCTCGAACTGCCCGCGCACCTGGCTTCGATCGAGTTCGGAAAGCCTTCCGATCGCTTCGACCGCTTCTGCTTCATCCGTTACGACAAAGCCGGTAATGCCGTTGTCGATGACTTCGGGCACCGAGCCTGATTTGAACGCGATGACGGGCGTGCCGCACGCCATGGCCTCGATCATGACGAGCCCGAACGGTTCTGGCCAATCGATCGGAAACAATAGCGCCGCCGCGCCCGCCAGAAACTGCCGCTTCGCGTCATCATTGACCTCACCGGTGAGCTGGACCTGCTCGCCATCGATCTGCGGCTCGAGTTGTTCCTTAAAATAGCTTCTATCCCCGCGCGGCACCTTTGCGGCGATACGAAGCGGCATTTTGGCGGCGCGCGCGATTCGGATGGCGGCTTCCGGTCCTTTCTCCGCCGTCAGCCGGCCCAGGAAAGCAAGGTAGGAGCCGGCCTCGAACGAGGGCCGAAACACGTCGGCCGGCAAGCCGTGATAAATGGTGCCGATCCAGTTGGCCTCGCTTAACGGAGTGCGCTGATTGTCCGATATCGAAACGAACGGCGCGTCGGGAAAGTGACGAACCACGTCCGAAAAGCCAGGCAGGTCCATGCGCCCATGGCAGGTGGTCAGAAAAGGGACGCCAAGCCGGCTCAGGAGCGGCAGGTGCAGCCAATCGATATGCGCGTGAATGACATCGAATTCGGTCGCATGCCGTGCAACTGCCTCCAGCAGGGCTGCCTGCGCTACCATCGGATCTGTCTTCGGCCGGCCAAGGCGAAGCGCCCGAGGCCAAACGGCATGAAGGCGGGCTGACGTTACCGAGTCCCCGCTGGCAAACAGCGTCACCTCATGCCCGAGGCTTACCAGTTCATCGATCAGCCATGCCACCACGCGCTCGGTGCCGCCGTAAAGCTTGGGAGGAACGCTTTCGGCCAGAGGCGCTATCTGGGCAATCCGCATCGGCTACTTACCATCGAGATGCCGGGGTTAGGACGTGCCATTTTTTCTTTTCCCACCAGCAATAAGTCCGAAAGCGTGTGGAAGTTGCCTCCGTCTTGCGTCGAGCCGCTTTCATGTTGCTGAATGTCCGTTCATCCGCCCTCAGCGCAACCGGATTCAGATGCTGGTGCTGTCGGCAAGTCTCGCGCAACGGGAAGGTAGAGCGGACAAATTTACTTGGCCCTTGAGCTGCTGTATTGGGTAACCAGCGCCAGGAGGCAGTTTCATGAAACGCTATCTGATCTTCGGAGCTATCGGCCCGTTCGTCGGCGGATTTCTGATGCTGTTCGCGACCACGGTGGCCTCGGGCTACTGGACTGACACCAATTGGTCGGAGATCGGGAAATTCCTCGGCGCGTTCGCCAAGACGCTGCAATACAGCTATCTGTTCGGCATTGTGCCTGCGCTGATGATCGGTGCCATCGATGACATTCTCTGTCACGTCAAGCGCATTTCTTTCGTGGTGCGGATCTTGATCGTAGGCGCCATCGGATTTGCTGCGTCAGAACTGCTCTATGGTTCGCGCGGACCGGATACCGGCGTGGTGCAGTTTCTGCTCTACGGCATCGTCGGCACGGTGCCTGCGGCGCTGTCGTCGTGGCTCGCGCACCGATACGTGGACGAGCCGCAGCCAGTGCATTCGACGTAAGTGTGCAGCGCTCCGCAGCTCCGTAGGGTGGGCAAAGGCGCGTATGCGCCGTGCCCACCATCTATCATCGAGCACGCCCATCTCTCGGCGATCGCACTTCTCTGACGCGCGTCGTCCCTGCCTCCGTGCGCAATCGCGCACTCGGCGCAGGGACCCATAACCACAGGTTTGCGTTGTTGACGGAGGCCGTCTACCCGCGCGCGAAATAATTTACGCCGCGCTGACCTTTCGGATCCGAGGCACGCAAAGCAGCGACCGCATGACGCAACTTGCGCCTCGCATTCGCGTTACCATCTGATGGCCATGGCAGACGACGATATCTTTACGCCGCCCCGTTCGCGTTCCGGACCATCGTCCCGGACGCGCGCGCCCGGACGTGGGCCGGTCATCGACCAGGAGGGGCGCGAACTCCCCGAGCCGAACCTGCATACGCGGTTCGAGGGAATGCGGTTCGATTTCGGTCATTCCGCCGCTAATCCGTTCGGCGAGTTGACGCGCGAGCAGCGGATCGCGCGGCTCGATGCCATCGCCAAATTGCTGGATGTCGCCTTCATCGTGCCCGGCACCAATTTCCGCTACGGCATCGACGGACTGATCGGCCTGATCCCGGTGGTCGGCGACATCATCACGACGGCGATTTCGCTGTGGGTGGTGCGCGAGGCGCGCGCGCTCGGCGCGCCCTGGCACATCACGGCGCGGATGCTTGCCAATGTTGCGGTTGACGGCGCGGTTGGCCTGGTGCCGGTCGCGGGCGACGCCTTCGACGTCATGTTCCGCGCCAACGTCCGCAATGTCCGCATGCTCAAGCGCTGGCTCGATAAGCAGCCGCGCTAAAGAAAAACGCCCCCGAAATGATTTCCGGGGGCGGCTGTCTGAAAAAGTGGAAGCTTTAGGCGGCGTCGGCCTTGTCGTCGGTGGCGGCCGGGCGCGGACGGCGCGGCAGCGGGAACGCCTCGCTTTCATAGAGCGAGCGGATGCCGCTCTGGTCAAAGCGCGCTTCCTCGACCTGGAGATAGGCGCCATTCAGCGAGTCCGCAGGCAGCTCCTCGATCGCGAAGCGAACCGCTTCCGCCGCGGTGCCAAAACGCCGATAGGCAAACCCGGCCCGCTTCTTCTTGCGGATCGCAGCGGGAAACAGTTCGGCGGCGGTGTTGTAGCTGAATGGACGCATGGACGGTGACCTCAATCTTTTTCGGCTCTTTTCGTATGAGCAATGGGGATTGGATGACGGTGGGCCACAGTGGCGGGCCACGCCGTGCACGTCATTTCAGGTGCCAATATAAGCTTCTTTGCCAAAAATGCGACCCCTGAGGCTCGACATCGGGGGTGATGATGAATCCACGCATGGCTGCGGGATGCGTAAATTAAATCAAGTTATTTCAATGGGTTCCATGGATTATAGCTTGCCGAGCAGGAGCAGGATCAGAAGCACGATTAAAATCACGCCACCGAGCCCCATCGCGGAATGGCCCCTGCCATAGCCATAGCCGCCGAAACGGCCGGAAAAGCCGCCCAGCAGGAAAATAATCAGAATAATGATGAGTATCGTTCCAAGCGACATCGCACGCTCCCCCCGAGGCCCGCGGGCACGCGGAAAACGACGCCCGCGGCCCGGATCAAAGCATATCCCGGGCCGCGAGTCCCTTGATCGATCCGGAAACCAGGAGGACGTTGTCATTCCAGGGCGCATCGTAGTTCGATGCTGCGCATCACCCGCAGTGACGCTGCGCATCACGGGGTGAAGGTCCGGTTCGAATGGATCGGAGGTTATTTCGGCTGCAGCTTAAGCGCCGCCGAGTTGATGCAGTAGCGCAGGCCGGTCGGGCCGGGGCCGTCGTTGAAGACGTGGCCGAGATGGCCATTGCATTTCGAGCACAACACTTCGGTGCGGATCATGCCGTGGCTGAAATCGCGCTCCTCATCGACATGGCTGTCCACCGCAGGCTGCGTAAAGCTCGGCCAGCCGCATCCGGAATCGAACTTGGCATCGGATTCGAACAGCGTCTGGCCGCAGCCGGCGCAGGTATAGGTGCCCTTGCGGTGCTCGTGCTCATACTCGCCCGAGAACGGCCGCTCGGTCGCCTTCTCGCGCAGCACGGCGTACTGCATCGGCGTCAATTCCTTGCGCCATTCGGACTCGCTCTTGACGACCTTGCCGGATGTCTTGGTATCGGACATTTGCCCTCCTTAATTGGTAGCCTTCGCGTTGCGCACCAGCGTCGGCTGCTCGACGTAGTTCTCCGCAAAGATCTTCTTCAGATTCTCGATCTTCGGGATGTCGTTGAAGACAATATAGGGCTGGTTCGGGTGCAGCGTCAGGTAGTCCTGGTGATAGTCTTCCGCCGGGTAGAACGCCTGCAGCGGGCCGACCTTGGTCACGATCGGCTTCTTGTAGACCTTGGCGGCGTTGAGCTGGGCGATATAGGCCTCCGCCACCTTCTTCTGCTCGTCATTGGTGGTGAAGATCGCCGAGCGATATTGCGTGCCGATGTCGGGGCCCTGGCGGTTCAATTGCGTCGGGTCGTGCGCGACCGAGAAGAAGATCTGCAAGATCTTGCCGTAGCTGATCTTCTTCGGATCGTATTTGATCTCGACCGCCTCGGCGTGCCCCGTGGTGCCGGTGCCGATCATGGTGTAGTTCGCGGTCATCTTGCTGCCGCCGGAATAGCCGGAGACCGCGTTGAGCACGCCGGCGGTGTGCTGGTACACGCCCTGCACGCCCCAGAAGCAGCCGCCGGCGATCACGGCGGTCTGGATGCCGTCGGCAGCCTGAACGTCGACGGCAGGGGCTGGAATGACGACGGCCTCTTCCGAGGCGCGCGAGGGCGTGGCGGCGAAGGCCGCGACGGCCAGCGCGCCGATGGCGGCGGCGAGCGACAGGCGGCTGAAATGGCGAGGGGACATGGTTTCCTCTTTCGGCGTTGGTTGGGGCAGTTTAGAGCGGGACCGGCGTTCTGCAATCGGCTCAATTCTCGCCGATGGCCATGATACGGCGCTGGCTGCGGATTGTTACGGCGCACGCCACACGAGTTCGTGAACAGGGTCATCTGCCCCAAGTATTTGGAGAGGTGATCTCGATCACTTGACCGGTGCGGGCCTGCTTTTTCAAAATGAATCGGTGGTCGCGCGCCGTGACCAAAATCCATGCGCCGGAGCGTTCCGCTGATGTTGCAGCACTTGTTGCTGGGTCTTGTCCTGCTTGTCGCCGCCGGTCCCGCGTGGGCCGCGGGCGATGTCGAGACCTGTCGAAATAACGCGGCGGAACCGACAGCCCGGCTCGCAGCCTGCGAAAGCGTGATTGCCGACGAGAAGATCACGGGGACCTCCAGGGCAGCCGCCTTCTGGTATCGCGGCGATTCACTGGTGAAGAAGCGCGATTACGATGGCGCGATCGCGGCGTTCACCGCCGCCCACGAGATCGCGCCGCAGAATATCAATGTCATCAACGCGCGCGGCATTGCCTACAGCCACAAGGGCGACGACGAGCGCGCGCTCGCCGACTACGATCTGTGCCTGCAGTTGCGCCCGAGCTTCGGCAGTGCCTACAACAACCGCGGCGTCATCTTCATGCGCCGGGGCGAGCTGCAGCGGGCGCTCGATGAGTTCAACCTGGCGGTCAAACATATCTTCAATGACCAGAGCCGCTATCTGCACCACTACAACCGGGGGCGCCTGCACGGATTGATGAAGCTGTACGACGCCTCGCTCGCCGACTATGCCGAGGCGCAAAAGGTCAATCCCGATGGTCCGCACGTTCCGGCCTACCGGTGCGTTACCTACACCAGCATGGGCAGGTTCGATGACGCGCTCGCTGACTGCAATGCGGCGCTGGCCAAGTCGCCGAACGACGTCTACGCGCTGACCAGCCGCGCCAATGCGTATCTCGGCAAGGGCAATCTCGACGCCGCGCTCAACGACTACAACCAGGTGCTCAAGATCAATCCGAACTACGTCCGCGCCTATGTCGGCCGCGGGCAGCTTTTCGAGAAACGCCGCAACCTTGCCGCCGCACGCGCCGACTATCGCTCGGCAGCCAACGCCGTCGCGGCAAGACGCGAGGATATCGATACCACGCTTGCGCGCGGCATCGCCAAGGAGCGGCTGGAAGCCTTGCTGGGCACGGCCGGGCCGTCGACGCCACAACCCGCGGGGCCGCGCAAGGTCGCGCTGATCGTCGGTAACGGCGCCTACAAGAATGCTACCCCGCTGGATAATCCGCCGCGCGACGCCAAACTGATCGCGTCGACCTTTCGCGAACTCGGCTTTGCCACGGTGACGCTGGCGCCCGATCTCACCCGGGACAAATTCTTCGCCGCCCTGCACGAGTTCGGCCTGGAGGCCGAAAAGGCGGACTGGGCCGTCGTCTATTATGCCGGTCACGGCATGGAGATCGGCGGCGTGAATTACCTGATCCCGGTCGATGCCAAGCTGAAGGCCGATAGTGACGCGGAGACGCAGGCGGTCGCGCTCGAGCAGGTGATCGCCGCGGTCGCCGGCGCGCGAAAACTGCGGCTGGTGATGCTCGATGCCTGCCGCGACAATCCCTTTGAAAAGACCATGCAGCGAACGATTTCGCTAAAGCTGGTCAACCGCGGCTTCTCCAACATCGAGCCGGAAGCCGGCTTCATGGTGGTCTACGCTGCCAAGCATGGCGAGACCGCGCTTGACGGCGATTCCATCAACAGCCCGTTTGCCACGGTGCTCGCGCGCGTCATCAAGGAGCCGAAGGTCGAGGTACGCAAGCTGTTCGACATCGTCCGCGACGACGTTTGGAAGGCGACCAACCGCGCGCAGCAGCCGTTCACTTACGGCTCATTGCCGGGACGCGAGGATTTTTATTTCGTGGTGGGGAGGTAGGTCGCTGCCGTCATTGCGAGGAGCGAAGCGACGAAGCAATCCAGGCTGACTCCGCGGTGAGATTCTGGATTGCTTCGCTTCGCTCGCAATGACGGAAGAGGCCGTCACACCACCACGCTCAGCCGCTTCGCCGCGCGGGTGATGCCGGTGTACAGCCATCTTGCCCGGCTGTCCTGAAATGCAAAACTCTCGTCGAACAGCACGACGTCGTCCCATTGCGAGCCCTGCGACTTGTGCACGGTGAGCACGTAGCCATAGTCGAACTCGTCATAGGGCTTGCGCTGCTCCCACGGGATCGCCTCGATGCCGCCCTGGAAGCAATCGTGTCGCACCGAGACCTTGGTGACCTTGTGGCCGAACTCTTCATCAGGCGACAGCCGCATGGTCAGGATCTGCGATTTCGATCGCGGCTGGGTCCGCGACTTGACGCGCCAGAGCCCGCCGTTGAACAGGCCCTTCTTGCGGTTGTTGCGCAGGCAGACAAGCTTGTCGCCGGCGACCGGCAGGGGATCCTCGATGCTCTGCTTCTGCCGTATCCGCATGTTGTAGGCGCGGCGGGTGTTGTTGCGGCCGACCAGCACCTGGTCGGCGCTCATGACGCGGTCGGGATCGAGCTCGCTGCGCGGCACCACTTCGCTCTCGCCGTGGCGGCCGATTTCGAGCTCGCGGCCCTCGCGAATGTCCATCGACATCCGCACGATCGGGTCGTCCTGCGCCTGCCGGTGCACCTCCGTCAGCATCGCGTCGGGCTCGCAATTGGTGAAGAAGCCGCCGCCCTGGATCGGCGGCAACTGCGCGGGGTCGCCGAGCACGAGCAGTGGACAGTCGAACGACATCAGGTCGCGGCCGAGTTCGGCGTCGACCATCGAACATTCGTCGATCACGATCAGCTTCGCCTTCGAAGCCGGCGCGTCGTCCCACAACTCAAAGCTCGGCTGCTCGACGCCAGATTCCTTGGCGCGGTAGATCAGCGAATGGATGGTGGAGGCGTTGTCGCAACCCTTGTTGCGCATCACCAGCGCAGCCTTGCCGGTGAAGGCGGCATATTTCACCTCGCCGTCGACGCCCTCGGCGATGTGCCGCGCCAACGTGGTCTTGCCGGTGCCGGCATAGCCAAACAAGCGGAACACCGGCGGCATGCCGTTGCGGCCCGGCTTGGCCTTCAGCCATTCGGCGACGGCCTTCAGCGCGGAATCCTGATGCGGTGTAAAAATGGTCATGGGGTCCAGATGGAGAGAAGAGCGGGCGGAAGGCCGCGACTCAACGGACTGTAAAGCTAACCATTCGCGCGTTCCACGCAAGACAACTTCCGTGACGCGGAATTGCCATTTCGCGACCAAGGCTAGACTTGCCATTTGCGGCGAATAGACTGACCGAAAACAACAAGCAGTCTTGAACAAACGGTCCTGGGAGGCGTCATGAAATTCGGCATCTTTTACGAGCTGCAACTGCCGCGCCCCTGGGAAGAGGGCGACGAGCTCCGGCTCTACCAAAATGCGCTGACGCAACTCGAGACCGCCGACCGGCTCGGCTATGACTACGCCTGGGTGGTCGAACATCATTTCCTGGAAGAATATTCGCACTCGCCCGCGCCGGAATCCTTTCTCGCCGCCGCCAGCCAGCGCACCAAAAATATCCGGCTTGGCCACGGCATTTTCCAGCTCACGACCAACCATCCCGCGCGCGTCGCCGAGCGGGTCGCGGTGCTTGATTTGCTCAGCAACGGCCGCTGCGAATTCGGCATGGGCGAGAGTGCCTCCATCACCGAACTGACGCCGTTCGGCCGCGACATGGAGACCAAGCGCGAGGTGTTCGAGGAGGCGGTTCAGGCGATCTTCCCGATGTTCACCAAGGTCGGCACCGAGCATCACGGCAAGTATTTCGACATCCCTCTGCGCAATGTGGTTCCCAAGCCCGTTCAGAAGCCGCATCCGCCGCTGTGGATGGCGTGCTCGCAGCTCCCGACCATCGAACGAGCCGGCCAGAACGGCTTCGGTGCGCTCGGCTTCCAGTTCGTCAGCGCGGAAGCGGCGCATGCCTGGGTGCATGCCTACTACAATGCGATCACCAAGCGGCTGCAGAAACTCGCGGACTACGAGATCAACCCGAACATGGCGCTGGTGTCGTTCTTCATGTGCGCCAAGACCGATGAGGAGGCGCGGGCGCGCGCCGACGGCGCCACCTTCTTCCAGTTCGCGCTGCGCTATTATGGCGCCTCGCAGAACCGCCAGCGTCCCGACCCCGGCACCGTCAGCATGTGGGACGAGTACAACAAATGGAAGCGTGAAAATCCCGAGGCGCAGGAGGCCGCGCTGCGCGGCGGCCTGATCGGGTCGCCGGAAACCATCCGCAAAAAGCTAAGACGTTTCCGCTCATCCCACATCGACCAGGTGATCCTGCTCAATCAGGCGGGCAAGAATACCCATGAGCACATCTGCGATTCGCTGGAACTGTTTGCCAAAGAGGTGATGCCCGAATTCCAGAACGACCCCGAACACGACGCCTGGAAGCAGGGCGTGATAAGCGGGGCGATCCAGCTCGAGGAGATCGACACCGAGGCCTTTACGGATCGCTACGGCAAGCTCGCGATCAATGTCGCGCCGGCGGCAAAGGTAGCGGCTGCGGAGTGAACGTTTCATGAGCAGACGGAACCTCACGTCTCTGTGTTGAAAGAATTTCGCTGCAGCCAATCCGAATGTTGAAACAATGAGAGCGCCCGATGCGCGCATGATAGTGCGGGCATCGTTATTTTCGCGAGACGCTCGACAGCTCATACGGACCGTCCCATCATTCTGACATCGCATGATCGTGCGCCTTGCACGCATGATCGTCAGGAGAACTGGAATGAAGCGTCGTAAGTTCTTGGGATGGTCGGTTGGCGGCGCCATCGCCGCGTTGTCGTCGCGTACAGTCGCGCAATCATCCGTCAAGCAAATCCGCATCGGCTACCAGAAGACCGGCGTTCTCGTGATCGCGCGCCAGCAGGCGCTGCTTGAAAGGCACTTTGCGCCAAAGCAGATCGCGATCAAATGGATCGAATTCACCTCCGGTCCGCCGCTGCTGGAGGCTATGAACACCGGCAGCGTCGATTTCGGCGCAGTCGGCGATACGCCGCCGATCTTCGCGCAGGCCGCCAATGCCAATATCGTCTATGTAGCGGGATCGCAGATCACCAACGGGCAGGGCATTCTCGTTCCCGCCAATTCGACGATTCGCACGATCGCTGACCTGAAAGGCAAGCGGATCGGATTCACCAAAGGCACGAGCGCGCATAACGTCGTGATCGCAACCCTGGAAAAGGCAGGGCTGACCTACGAGGACGTTACGCCGGTCTATCTGTCGCCGCCCGACGCCGGACCGGCGTTCGCCAATGGCAGCATCGAGGCTTGGGCAATCTGGGATCCATACTTTGCGATCGGCGAAAAGCGGCAGAACGGAAGGATTCTTGTCAACGCCTACGAGGTCGCCAAAACCAACTCGTTCTATCTTGCCAATCGCGATTTCGCCTATGCAAATGTCCAGCACACCCGCGATGTCATCAAGGGGCTGGCGGATGCCGCGCAATGGGCAGAGGCGCACCGCACAGACGTTGCGACTGCGCTGGCCGCCGTGACCGGCGTGCCGCTGGAAGTCCAGATTGTCGCGGCCAACCGCGCCTCGTTTGTGATCGGCGCGGTCACGGACGACATCATCGAAACTCAGCAGTCGGTTGCGGATCGTTTCCACAAGCTGGGACTCGTTCCAAGGAAGATCAGCATCCGCGAGATCGTCTGGCGCCCCACCCAGACCTGACTTCAAAGCACGTTTCACACAGGAGAAGGACATGCGTTGGTTTCAACGAATGATGACGGCTGCCGTACTGTCGGCGAGCGTGGTCGCCGCGAGCGTCGGCGTCAGTTACGGGCAGGACCCCAAGCAGGAAAAGGTGGTCCGCATCGGCTCCCAGAAATACGGCAAGCTCGTGCTGCTCAAGAGCAAGGGCACGCTGGAGGAGAGGCTGAAGGCCGCCGGCTACAAGGTCGTGTGGACGGAATTTCCATCCGGACCTCCGCTGCTCGAAGCACTCAATGTCGGCGCAATCGACTTCGGCAACACCGGCGAAGCGCCGCCGATCTTCGCGCAGGCTGCGGGCGCGCCGATCCAGTACGTCGCCTATGAGCCGCCGGCGCCGAAAGGCGAGGCCATCCTGGTGCCGAAGGACAGCAAGCTGGCCTCCGTTGCCGACCTGAAAGGCAAGAAGGTCGCGCTGAACAAGGGCTCCAATGTGCACTATCTCCTTGTTAAGGCGCTGGCGAAGGCCGGTGTCAAATATTCGGAGATCGAGCCGGTATTCCTGGCGCCGGCCGATGCCCGCGCGGCGTTCGAGCGCGGTGCCGTGGATGCCTGGGTAATCTGGGATCCATTCCTGGCCGCGGCCGAAGCCGCCACCGGCGCGCGCACGCTCGCCGACGGCACCGGCATCGTCTCGAACTACCAGTTCTACTTCTCGTCGAAGACGTTCGTCGACAGCGATCCGAAGATCGTCGATCTCGTGTTGGCTCAACTGAGCGAGGTCGACGACTGGGCCAAGGGCGACATCCATGCCGTAGCGCAGCAACTGGCGCCGGCGATAGGGCTTTCCGTTCCGGTCGTTGAAGTCGCGCTCAAGCGGCAGTCCTACGGCATCAAACCAGTCACCGAGAGCGTGATCGCCGACCAGCAACAGGTCGCGGACACGTTCTTTTCGCTCGGACTTATTCCAAAACAAATCAAGATTTCTGACGTGGCACGGAGGTCCGGATCGTGAGCGCGCAACCCAACGCCAATATCCTTTGGTTCCTGCCGACCCATGGTGATGGCCGTTATCTCGGCACCACTACCGGCGGCCGTGAGGTGAGCTTCAACTACCTGCGCCAGATCGCGCAGGCCGCCGATCAACTCGGCTATTTCGGCGTCTTGCTGCCGACCGGGCGGAGCTGCGAGGATTCCTGGGTGGTAGCTTCGGCTGTCGCGCCTTGGACCGAGCGCTTGCGTTATCTCGTAGCGGTACGACCCGGCTTGCAGTCGCCGAGCGTTGCAGCTCGCATGACCGCAACGCTCGATCGGATGTCGAACGGACGTCTGCTGATCAATGTCGTCACCGGCGGTGACCCGATTGAGAACAAGGGCGACGGCATCTTCCTGCCGCACGACGAACGGTACGCGGTAACGCGCGAGTTCCTCAATGTTTATAGCGACCTGCTGACCGGAAAGACCGTCAACGTCGACGGCAAGCATATCCGCATCGAGGAGGGGCGCCTGCTGTTCCAGCCTGTGCAGTCCCCGCGGCCGCCGCTCTATTTTGGCGGATCGTCCGATGCTGGCATCGACGTTGCCGTCGACACCGTCGACAAATATTTGACCTGGGGCGAGCCGCCGGCGCAGGTCGCCGAAAAGGTCAGCCGCGTGAGAGCAGTAGCAGCTAGCCGAGGCCGCAAGCTATCGTTCGGCATTCGCCTGCATGTGATCGTGCGCGAGACCAATACGGAAGCCTGGAAGGCGGCGGATGAGCTGATCCAGCACGTGAGCGATGAGACGGTCGCCTCAGCGCAGAAGATCTTCGCGCGGATGGATTCGGTCGGCCAGCAGCGCATGGCGCAGCTTCACGGAGGTCACCGGGACAAGCTGGAAATCAGCCCCAATCTCTGGGCCGGCGTCGGCCTGGTGCGCGGCGGCGCGGGCACTGCGCTGGTCGGCGACCCCGAGACGGTGGCGGCGCGGATCAGGGAATATCAGGATATCGGCATCGATACCTTCATCATGTCCGGTTATCCGCATCTGGAGGAAGCCTATCGATTTGCCGAACTGGTGTTCCCGTTGCTGTCGCTGGACAAAGCGACCAACGTCACACCGATCCGCGTCAACACGGGGCCGTTCGGCGAAACCATCGGCAATGAATACCGGCCGCAAAAACAGGTGTCGCAATCATGAGTCTCATCGACAGTCTTCCCCGCGTTCGCGCGCCAAAACTGCCACGCGTCGACGGCTTGGTTCCTTGGATTGTGCCGCTCGCGGCCATTCTGATCTGGCAGGCCGCCTGCGTCACCGGCTTCGTCTCGGCGCGGGTGTTGCCGGCGCCGAGCGACGTCGCGCTGGCGGGCTGGAAGCTCGCGCTGTCGGGTGAGCTTGCGCGCAACATCTGGGTCAGCTTCTGGCGCGCCAGCGTCGGCTTCCTGATCGGAGGTAGTATCGGCTTCGCGTTTGGCTTGGCGAATGGCTTGTCGCAAATTTCCAGCAGACTCACCGACACGACACTGCAGATGGTGCGCAACATCCCGCATCTGGCGCTGATCCCGCTGGTCATCCTGTGGTTCGGCATCGACGAATCCGCAAAGCTGTTCCTGGTCGCGCTCGGCGTGTTCTTCCCGATCTGTCTGAATACGCTGCACGGCATCCGCACGGTCGATCCGCAATTGATCGAGATGGGCCGCATCTACGGCATGAGCGACGGCGAGTTGTTCCGGCGGGTGATCTTCCCGGGCGCGCTGCCATCGATTTTCGTCGGTCTGCGCTTCGCGCTCGGCATCATGTGGCTGACCCTGATCGTGGCGGAAACCATCGCCGCTTCTTCGGGCCTCGGTTACATGGCGATGCAGGCGCGCGAGTTCATGTTGATCGACGTCGTGGCGCTCTCGATCCTGATCTATGCCTTGCTCGGAAAGCTGGCCGACAGCGCCTCGCGCGCGCTGGAGCGGCTGACGCTCTCCTGGCATCCAGCCTTCCAGAAACACTGAGGATATCATGCAAGAAGCCCTTCGTTTCCGTTTGTCGGATGCCGACCCCTTGAGCCGCGCCGAGATCATCGAGCAAGCGCGGTTTGCGCGTCGCAGGCCGAGAACTGCGTCTCGCGGCCTTTCGCTTACCATCCGTGGCTTGCGCAAATCGTTCGGCGACAACGAGGTATTGCGCGGCATCGACCTGCACATTCCGGCCGGCCAGTTCGTCGTCATCGTCGGCCGCAGCGGCTGCGGCAAGAGCACGTTGCTGCGGCTGATCGCGGGCCTCGAGACCGTAACCGCGGGCAGCATCGACTTCGGTGAGGAGGCGCGCGCGGAAGACATCCGCGTGATGTTTCAGGAACCGCGGTTGCTGCCCTGGGCGCGGGTGCTTTCAAATGTCGAAGTCGGGCTTGGTCGCGAACGGGCATCGCAGGATGCGCAAGCGAGGGCGGAAAGCGCGCTGGTCGAGGTCGGTCTCGACGACAAGCGGGCGCAATGGCCGGCGGTTCTGTCCGGCGGACAGCGGCAGCGCGTGGCACTGGCGCGGGCGCTGGTGAGCCGTCCCCGCGTGCTGGCGTTCGATGAGCCGCTCGGCGCGCTCGATGCGCTGACACGGATATCGATGCAGCGACTGCTCGAACGGGTCTGGCACGACCAGGGCTTTACCGCGATCCTGGTGACGCACGACGTGTCGGAGGCCGTGGCGCTGGCCGATCGCGTTCTGGTCATCGAGGATGGCGGCATCGCCCACGACATCGAAGTCGATATCCCGCGCCCCAGGCGGCGCGGCTCGGCGGAACTTGCTGCGCTGGAGGGCTCGATCCTGAAGAACCTGCTGCAAGGGACTGAAGACACGTCCGACCTGTGAGGTGGCCATGAACTCTATCGTCTGCAACGTTTCGATCGACCGTGGGGTTTCCGCAGGCGATTTTCGCCAGGCGATGCGCCGATTGACGGGCGGCGTCAGCGTCATCACCGCGGGCATAGGCTGGGACATCTCAGGCATGACGGTTACATCGGTATCGTCGTTGTCCGTCGACCCGCCCGCCTTGATCGTCAGCATCAACCGGGAAGCCTCGTCCTGGCCGCTCATGAGACGATACGGCTTCTTCGGCGTCAACATCCTGACCTCGGACCAGATCGACATCGCCGACCGCTTTACCGGGAAAGGCGGACTGACGGGCACCGAACGCTTCGGTGGCGCGCATTGGACGACGCGCGTATCGGGAGTGCCGCTACTGACAGACGCCCTGGCCGCGATTGATTGCGAAGTCGAGGATATGGTCGAACGGCATTCCCATGCGATTGTCATTGGGCGCGTGCTGGATGTTGCCGTCTCCACGCGCACCGCGGCGCTGGCCTATTGGCAGGGGCAGTATGTCGCCATCGACCGCGACGAAGACGCGCTCAAACTGGCGGATGTGAGTCTGCCTGCATCGCGGTCCACGCGAAGGACCTGACGATCCCGCCGAAAGTTCCGGATTTCTCGCGCTCGACGGGCTGGCCATTTGCGGCCCGGCATTCTAGATATCCGCGATGAAGCGATTGGCTACTTGGGTTTTCTACGGCATCGGCGCGCTCGCGATCGCCTATCTCGCGCTGTATGCCTATGCCGTATTTACCGGGCGCGACCTGCAGCCCGGGGACCCTATTCATATTTTCCGCAAGCCCGACGCGCCGAGTTATTCCGCGCTTTCCACGTCATTGCGAGCGTAGCGAAGCAATCCATGCTCTGCGGCAGAACGGATAGCTGGATTGCTTCGTCGCTTGCGCTCCTCGCAATAACGGCGGAGGGATCTGTGCTACCCCGCCACGACAAACCGCTGACTGTCGCCCGATCCCGCCGGTGTAATCGGTATCCCGCCGTCGGCATATTCGTTCAGCTTGTTGCGCAGCGTGCGGATCGAGATGCCGAGGATGTTGGCGGCATGGGTGCGATTGCCGAGGCAGTGCTTCAGCGTCTCCAGGATCAGGTCGCGCTCCACGTCCGCGACGGTGCGGCCGACGAGAGCACGGGTCACCTGTTCGGCGGCAAAGGTGGCGTGGGCCACGGCAGGCGCGGTCTTGGCGAGGTCGAGGCGGTCGCCGTCGGGGGTCAGGATGGCCTCAGGCCCAATCTCGTCCCCTTGCGCCATCAGCACCGAACGGTGGATGGTGTTTTCCAGCTCGCGAACGTTGCCCTGCCAGCGGTTTGATGTCAGCACCCGCCGCGCATCGGCGGAAATGGGGCGCAGCGGCACGCCGTTGGCGTCGGCGTATTTCTTGGCAAAGTGCTGCGCCAGCTCGAGGATGTCGGCCGGACGGTCACGCAGCGGCGGGATCTTCAGGTTGACGACGTTGAGGCGGAACAGCAGATCCTCGCGGAAAGAGCCTTCGCGCACGGCGTCTGCGAGGTTGCGGTTCGAGGTCGCGATGATGCGGATGTCGACCGGCACCGGCTTGGTGCCACCGACGCGGTCGATCACGCGTTCCTGGATCGCGCGCAACAGTTTGGATTGCAGCCGCACGTCCATTTCCGAGATTTCATCGAGCAGCAGCGTACCGCCAGTGGCTTCCTCGAACTTGCCGATACGGCGGGCGACCGCGCCGGTGAAGGCGCCCTTCTCGTGGCCGAACAGTTCGGATTCCAGCAGGTGTTCGGGAATTGCCGCGCAATTGATCGAGATGAACGGCCGCTTGGCGCGGGTCGAGCGGGTGTGGACATAACGCGCCAGCACTTCCTTGCCGGTTCCGGATTCGCCAGTGATCATCACGGAGGCGTCGGAGCCCGCGATCTGCTGCGCCAGCTTGATCACCTTGCCCATGGCTTCATCGCGATAAACCAGATCACGTGAGTCATTGGCGACGGCAGCGAGCACGGCGGCGATCAGTTCCGGATCCGGCGGCAGCGGGATGTATTCCTTGGCGCCGGCGTGGATCGCGGCGACCGCGGCGCGGGCATCATTGGAGATGCCGCAGGCCACGATCGGCACGTGAATATGTTCGGCTTCCAGCCGCATCACCAGGTCGCGGATGTCGAGGGCGACGTCGACCAGCAGCAGGTCGGCACCCTTGCCGCCGCGCAGCACGGCCATCGCCTGTTCGGTCGCCTCGGCATGGGTCACCGAAGCCCCGTTTTCCATCGCGATCTTGGTGGCGGTCGTGAGCTGGCCCTTCAATGTGCCAACGATGAGAAGCCGCATGTCTGTCTCCTGTCCGTCTGTTCGCGCCTCACGCGCGCGTATCGCCAAAATTGTTAGTTGCGTTCCGCCTTGATGATTTCCGTCATGGTCACGCCGAGCTTGTCTTCGACCAGCACGACTTCGCCACGCGCCACCAGGCGGTTGTTGACGTAGATGTCGATGGCTTCGCCGACGCGGCGGTCGAGTTCGAGCACGGTGCCGGGTCCGAGCTTCAGCAGCTCGCCGACGTCCATCTTGGAGCGGCCGAGCACGGCCGAGACCTGCACGGGCACGTCGAATACGGCCTCGAGGTCGGCTGCGATGCGCGAGGCCTGTTCGTCCTCGTTGTAGGCGAGGTCATCGACCGGCGGGGCATCCGCGGCGTTGAGATCGGGTAGTGGTACCTGTGCGTCGGTGTCACTCATGGTTCAGTCCTCATGGCCTTCACATTGCGGCCTGATCGCGGGACGCCAGATAGCGCCCGACGAGTTCGCTGATCTTCGCTTCGATGGCCGCGCGCTCCAGCACGACGCCGCCGTCGGCCCATTCGATCCGGCAGTCGCCGGTGGCGATGCCGGGCTCGGCCAGGATGACGAGCCGGCCCTCGAAGCCGCTTTGGGCCGCCTGGCGTTCGATCTTCTCACGGGCGGCCTCGTAGAGCTGCTCGTTGATGCGGACGACGAGATGTGGGGCGGCGACCAGATGCGAGAAGCAGTCGCTGACCAGCGCCATGATCTCGCCGAGCGGCTCGCGGCCGATCAGCTCGCTACACAGCTTGCGTGCCACAGCGACCGCGACATCGACGGCCTCGGTTTCCATCCTGGCCTCGATGCCGGAGAAACGCGTGGCGATGCCCTTGATGGCGATGCCGATCTCTTCCAGCGCCAGCGCCGAGCGGCGGTCGCTCTCGACCTTGGCCTCGTGCTGCGCCGCCTCGTAGCCGGCGCGGTAGGCACGTGCCTCGGCCTCCGCGACCTTCTGCGCGATCTCGGCGGCCGTGGCGGCACGCTCGCGCGTCCTGTCGGACGCTGCGAAGTCGGTGTCGAACAGGAATTTTGCGGGCGCGGCCATCAGTACACCAATTCGTCGTCGGCGCGGTTCTTGGTCAGGGTGATTTCACCCCTGGCGGCCATGTCCTTGGCGAGGTTGACGAGCAGTGCCTGCGCCTCGTCAACGTCGCGCAGCCGCACCGGTCCCATCGCGGCCATGTCGTCCAGCAGCATCTTGCCGGCGCGCGAGGACATGTTGCCGAGGAAGAAGGCGCGCACCTCTTCATTGGCGCTTTTGAGCGCGATGCCGAGCTTGTCCTTGTCGACGTTGCGCATCAGCGTCTGGGCCGAGGCGGAATCGAGCTTGATCAGGTCGTCGAAGGTGAACATCAGCGCCTTGATGCGCTCGGCGGATTCGCGGTTTTCCTCTTCCAGCGAGGTGATGAAGCGAGTCTCGGTCTGGCGGTCGAAATTGTTGAAGATTTCGGCCATCACCTCGTGGGCGTCGCGGCGGCGGGTCTGCGACAGGTTGGACATGAATTCGGTGCGCAGCGTCTGCTCGACGCGCTCGATGACTTCTTTCTGGACGGCTTCCATCTTCAGCATGCGGCCGACCACATCGAGCGCGAGGTCCTCGGGCAGGATCGCCAGCACACGCGCGGCGTGCTCGGGCTTCAGCTTCGACAGCACCACCGCGATGGTCTGCGGGTATTCGTTCTTGAGGTAGTTGGCGAGCACCTCTTCCTGTACGTTGGAAAGCTTCTCCCACATGTTGCGGCCGGCGGGGCCGCGAATTTCATCCATGATGCCGCTGACGCGCTCGGAGGGCAGATATTGCTGCAATAGCCGTTCGGTGGCGTCGAAGGTGCCCATCAGGGCGCCGGAGGCCGACATCCGCGAGACGAATTCGAGCAGCAGGTCTTCCACGACATCGGCCTCGACGGTGCCGAGCGTCGACATGTGGATCGACAGTTCGCGCACCTCGTCGTCGTCCAGCAGCGACCACACCTTGCCGCCATATTGCTCGCCCAGCGCCAGCATCAGGATGGCGGCGCGCTTCGGGCCGCTCAACGGCTTGCCCTTGGGCCGGTTGCTCTGACGGCTCGCCAGCGCCGAGATGACGGTGGTGATATCGTTGGCGTTTGAGGTTTGCGGTACGGCGGCCATGTCAGCTCTCGGCGGGTTCGCTCAACCATTGGCGAACAATGGAGGCGGTCTCGTTCGGATTACGTTCGGCCAGTTCGCCAACCCTGTGCACGGCCTGGGCGTGGACCTGGCCCTGGACCTGTGCGACGTCGATCAACTGGGCGGTGCCGCTGGTGCCGGCAATCAAGGCCTGATTGGGCCCGAGTTCTCCGTTTGGACCGCTGCCCTCGATCAATGCGGGCGTCGGTTCGGTCAGTGCGGGAACGACTTCGGCAGCCAGGATGCGCTTGACCAGCGGACGGATCACCAGGAACAGCACCACGAGGCCGAGCAGCATCATGACACCGAGCTCGATGACGTACATGACGTCGTCCTTGGTGAACTGCAGCATGCCGAGAAGCCCGCCCGGCTCGACGACCGCTGGCACGGAGGGCGCTTCGGCAAAGCGGAGATTGACGACCTCGACCTGATCGCCCCGCTTCTGGTCGAAGCCGATCGCCGAGCGCACCAGCGTGGCGATGCGGTCGAGCTGCTCCTTGCTGCGGTCCTGATAGACCAATTCGCCTTTTTCGTTCTTGGTGTAGGCGCCATCGACCAGCACCGCGACCGAGATCCGGTTGACCCGTCCGGCCTCGGTGACCTCGGTCTTGGTGGTGCGGGAAATCTCGTAGTTGTTGGTCTCCTCGCTCTTCTTGCTCTGGTCGCGGGCCGCCGGCGTGGTGTTGGTTTGATTGCCGGGCAGTTCGTTGTTGACCGTTACCTGGCCATTGTTCTCGGCAGTGAGGGAAGATTCCTCGCGGGTCTGAGTGGAGCGCAGTACGCGGCCCTCGGGATCGAACTTGTCGGAAGTCTGGGTGACCTTGTTGTAGTCGAAGTCGGCGGTGAGCTGGACGCGGGCGCGGCCCTGGCCCACCACCGAGGAGACGATCGCCTCGACTTCGTTGCGCATGCGCTTCTCGAAGGCGGTGCGGCGCTCGTCGCCGACGGCGATCTCGGGGTCCTTGCTGGCGCCGTCGGCCAGCAACCGGCCGGCTTCGTCGACGATCGACACCCGCTGCGGCTTTAGTCCGTTGACGGCGGAGGCAACGACGTGACGGATGGCGCGGATCTGCTGGGGTTCGAGGCTGCCGCGCACCCGCACCACGATCGAAGCCGACGGCTCCGGCGCCTCGCGGGCGAACAATGGCCGTTCCGGCAGCACCAGATGGACGCGGGCGGCCTGGATGCGGTCGATGGCGCGGATGGTGCGGGCAAGTTCGCCCTCCAGCGCGCGCAGATGGTTGATGTTCTGGACGAAGCTCGTGGTGCCGAGGGCATCGGACTTGTCGAAAATCTCGTAGCCGACGCCACCGCCCTTGGGCAGGTTGCTTTCGGCCAGCTTCATCCGCAGCCTGGTGACCTTGTCCTTCGGGACCATGATGACCGCGCCTTCGTTGCGCAGCTCAAAGGGAATGGCCTGGCGTTCAAGATCCTTGATGATGCTGGAGGAATCTTCAAAGGAGAGGTCGGTGAACAGGGTGGTCATCTGCGGCGTGGTGACGCGCATGATGACGAAGGCGAAGAAGCCGATCAGCGCGGTCGTCACCGCAACCATGGCCATCAGCCGCGCTGCGCCCAGGCCTTTCAGGAAAGCAACGAGACTTTGCACCAACCGCCCCCAGGGATTCGGCCCGAGGGACCGACTGGGCAATTATTGCCTAGGGGATGGTTTCCATATGGTTAACAACCCTTAAAGCCGCCGCGAATAGTTCCGGCATGAAAAAAACCGGCTTCGTAAAACGAAGCCGATTTTCATCAAATCTTTCGATCCGGGAGAGCTTACTGGCGATATTGCTGGATCCGGGTGGTCCGCAAGCCTGCCAGGCCATGCTGGTCGATGGAAAACTGCCACGACAGGAATTCGTCGACGGTCAGCGTATAGCGGCTGCAGGCTTCCTCAAGGGAGAGCAGGCCACCACGGACCGCAGCGACAACTTCGGCTTTGCGGCGGATCACCCACCGTTTGGTGCCTGGCGCGGGCAGGTCAGCAATTGTTAACGGACTGCCGTCAGGCCCGATGACGTATTTCACCCTCGGGCGATGGGGTTCTGTCATGGCGTACTCACAAACTCTCAACCACTGAACTCACCATGGTAACCTACGCCCCTCGGCTTAAAATTTGCCTAAGCCTACGGCTTCAATACGAATCTCCTTGAAAATGACCGAAAATGGCTCCGGCCCGGTTCCCTGTGACGCTTTTGCGTACAATCAGGGATTGGCGGGCCGGGAGCGGTGGATCAACCGAGGCGAGTGGGCTGGGCTTAGCTGGAAGAGGTCGGACGGACCACGCGCTTGATTTTGTCGGTGGTGTAGCTCTGGCCGCCGATCGACAGCAGCGGCGGAGAGGCGCTGAGATCGACCGAGTCGACGATGCCCTGGACCTCGGTGGAGATCGCGACGTTGTTGCCGGAGCTGTCCTTGCCGGTGGCGGTCAAGGTGTAAGTGCCGGCCGGCCACTGCACGCCGTCATTGCCCTTGCCGTCCCATACGAAACTGGAGCCGCCCTTCTTCAGCGTATAGTTGCCGGTATAGGCCGTCTGTCCCGCCGAATTGGTGATCGTGATCGTCGCGCTGGTGTCTTTCTCGGAATTGAAATTCCAGGTCGCCGATTTGTCGAACTGCGCCTTGCTGCCGTCGACGGCGACCATGTTGCCGACATAGACCAGCGCCTGCGTCGCCTGGGCGCTCTTCTCGATTTCGACCAGCGCCTTCAACTGCTCGTTCGATTTGAGCTGTTGCTCGATGCCGGCGAACTGCACGAGCTGCTGGGTGAACTGGTTGGTGTCGAGCGGATCGAGCGGGTTCTGGTGCTGCAACTGCGTGGTCAGCAGCGTCAGGAAGGTCTGGAAATTATCCGCGATTCCCGTCGTCTTCTCCGACGCGGTGTTGTTGCTCGTCGCAGTGCCGGTTCCCGGCGCCGAGACGACCGTTGTCGGCATGGTTGCTGCATCGACTGCCATGGCGATCTCCTTAAACCCTGATATCGACGCCGCCGCTCGAACCGAGCATGCGACCATAGCTGCGGCCGGCGACCACGGCGGGAACGTTGTCTTCTTCGCTCACCACCAGGTGATGGGCGTTGGGATTGGATTGGTTGCCGTCGTTCTGGCCCTGCGAAGACTGGTCGCGCAGGCTGAATTGCAGTCCGCCGTTGCCGGTCGAGAGGCCGGCGTTGTCGAGTGCGCGCTGCAACTGGTTGGCGTCCTGACGCAGCATCGACAGCGTTTCCGGCCGTTCGACGGTCAGATGCGACGTCACCTGGCCGTGGCGATCGACATCGATGCGGACGTCGATGCGGCCGAGTTCAGCGGGATCGAGCCGGATTTCGAAGCGAGTCTTGCCGCTCTTGGCGGAAGCGGCGATTTCCATCGCAAGCCCGCTGACCGGCACCGCTGAGCTTGTGGCTGCCGTGGCGGTGAGTTGGGTAGCGGCAGCCGCCGTCGTGGTGGGGGCGGCCGGTTGCTGCGTCTGGATCGTGCCGGCGGCCTGCAGGCCGTTGCCGGACGCGTTGACCGGCGTCTGGCCGACGACATCTGGGGCGGCAAAATGCGCGTTGGCGTTGGCGGCCGACGGCACGATGGGGTTGCCCGAGGCGTCGGCCTTCGCGGTGTCGGCGCTGCCATTCTCGGTCTTCAACTTGCCTGCGGCTTCGGTCGGCGGCGTGACGGCGGGCACGACGGTATCAGCGGCAGGGACTGCGGGTGCGATCGCGTCGGTGGGTTTGACCTGCTCGACGACCGTCGTGGCGCCTTTTCGGGCGAGATCGGGGCTCTTGAGCGGCACGGCCGATTTGGTGGCGGCGGGTGTCGCTGCAACTACCGAAGCGGCCTGAGCGATGCCGGTTGTGACGGACGGGTCGGCGGATGTGGCCTGCGCGCTGACGGCCTGGCCGATGCCCTGTGCGTTGGTCTTGGTACCGTCCCCTTGCGCAGCGTTCGCGGTCGTGGTGGCGGTCGCTTCGGCGCTTTCACCGGCGGGACTGGCTGGTGCGGTCTCGGCGGCGAGCGAAGCGGAGGCTGCAATCGCAGCCGCCGCGATGGCAAGCGGCGCGGTTGCCTTATCGGTCGCGGGTGCGGCGGAGGCCGTCGTCGCCGGCGGCGTTGCGGCAGCAGGGATGGTGGCGGCAATCGCGTCGGCCGTTACCACGGCCGTTCCATCGTGCGCCAGTTCGGTCTGATCGGTCGGTGAGGCGTCTGCGGAAGACGCCTGCGTCGCTTCGTCGGACGACGCCTTCTCGGACTTCGGTGCGTCGGACTTCGATTTGGCGCGACCGGTCTTTGCGGACTTGGTCTCGGCATCGGCGTTGGTGTCGGCGTCAACCTTGCCGGCGTCGCGTGTCTTGTCGTCCCGTGTCTTGTCGTCGCGCATCTTGGCCGCGGCGTCGCGATTGTTCGAATCGTTGCGCGCGGCCTTGTCGGCCTTGTCGGATGCGGCGGCGCTGTCGCGCGAACGGTTGTCGGAAGCTGATTGCGCGTCGTCGGAGCGGCGCGGGGAGGGCGCTGCGTCCTGCGCGCGGTCGTTGTGGCTCGCGGCCGTGTTGCTGTCGACCAGCGCCGCGAAGCTGTCGTTTCCGCCGGGCGGATCGGAATCCGGCCGGGCGGACCTCGCCGCCGCGCTCTGGAAAGATGCGTTTGCCGATACTTCTGACGTGACACTAACCACGGTAACCCTCGCGCTGAGCTCTCGGCTACCATTCAGCAAGGACCGGGCCAGCCGCTGTGGTAAAAAATATCATGCTATTTCAAATACTTAAAAAGATGATGCCCGGATTATTGAGCGTGACCACGGCCGCCTTTTCTGCCCGGCGGCAAGATTTGCCGTCCTTGACAAGCTCCAGAATGGCGATCGGCTGATTGCTTCACGGGAATACGGCCTATATTAAAGAGCTAAGTCCGATCCGGCCCGGTATGGCCGAATTGCACCTTAAGGCCTTATGCATAAAGGCTTTTTAAACCCTGGCCGCGAACCGCCATGGCGCGTTCGCGATTGAAGTCGATGACCCCTGGCATGCGAAACAGTTTGGATCTCGAAGGCCGTCCGCAGGACACACGGATCGTGGTCGCCATGTCCGGCGGCGTCGATTCCTCGGTGACGGCTGCCTTGCTGAAGTCCGAAGGCTATGACGTGGTCGGGATCACGCTGCAGCTTTACGACCACGGCGCTGCCACCCATCGCAAGGGGGCCTGCTGCGCAGGACGGGACATCCACGACGCCCGCAACGTGGCGGAGCGGATCGGCATCCCGCATTACGTGCTCGACTATGAGAGCCGCTTCCGCGAATCCGTGATTGACAATTTCGCCGACAGCTACGCGCTCGGCGAAACGCCGGTGCCCTGCATCGAGTGCAACCGCTCGATCAAGTTTCGCGATCTCTTGGCGACCGCGCGTGAACTCGGCGCACAGGCGCTCGCGACCGGACACTATGTCGCCTCGCGCCGCCTTGCCGACGGATCGCGCGCGATGGTCTGCGCCGCGGATTCCGATCGCGACCAGAGCTATTTCCTGTTCGCGACCACGCGCGAGCAACTCGATTATCTGCGCTTTCCGCTCGGCGACATGACCAAGCCGCAGACGCGCGAACTGGCGCGGCGCTTCGGCCTCGAAGTCGCCGAAAAGCAGGACAGCCAGGACATCTGCTTCGTGCCGACCGGGCGCTACACCGACATCATCGGCCGCCTCAAGCCCGGCGCGATAGAGCCCGGCGACATCGTCGATCTCGAGGGCCGTACAATCGGCCGCCATCAAGGGATCGTTCATTTCACCGTCGGCCAGCGCAAGGGACTGGGCATTGCAGCCGGCGCGCCGCTCTATGTCGTCAAGCTCGATGCCACCAGCCGCCGCGTCGTGGTGGGACCGCGCGAGGCGTTGCGGATGGATCGCATCCTGCTGCGCGACGTCAACTGGATCGGCGACGGGCTGCTCGACCAGGTCATTGGCGACGGCATCGAGATGTTCGTGCGCGTGCGATCGACGCGCGCGCCGCAGCCGGCCTGGCTGCGCGCGGTCGATGGCGGCTATGAGGTCGAACTCGTTGCCGGCGAGGAGGGCGTATCGCCCGGCCAGGCCTGCGTGTTCTACGATGCGCCTGCGGGACAGGCGCGCGTGCTCGGCGGCGGATTCATCAAGAGCGCGACCGCACGCCATCCGGTGACGAGGGGAGGGGTGCAGGAAAAGGCCGCGCCGCTCGCCGAGGTGATGCGCACTTAAGAAAAAATCGGGGCAGAGGGAATGGCTGGGGACATCGACCGCGAGGGGGTCGAAAAGGCTTATGGGCGCTGGGCGCCGGTCTACGATCTGGTTTTCGGCAAGGTGTTCGACGAGGGCCGCCGATCGACCATTGCGGAGGCCGACAAAATCGGCGGACGTGTTCTCGACGTCGGCGTCGGTACCGGGCTGTCGCTGTCTGAATATTCGCGCAACACGAAATTGTGCGGCGTCGACATTTCCGAGCCGATGCTGCGGCGGGCGCTCAAGCGCGTGCGCGAGTTCGGCCTGACCAATGTTGAAGCGCTTGCGGTGATGGACGCCAAGAACCTGGCGTTTCCGGATTCGTTCTTCGATGCGGTGGTGGCGCAATATGTCATCACGGCGGTGCCGGATCCGGAACGCACGCTGGATGATTTCATCCGCGTGCTGAAGCCCGGCGGCGAACTCATCCTGGTCAATCACATCGGTGCCGAAACCGGTCCGCGCCGCGCGTTCGAACTGGCGTTCGCGCCACTGGCGCGGCGGCTGGGCTGGCGGCCGGAATTTCCGTGGGAACGCCTGACCAACTGGGCCGCCAAACATGGCGGCGTCACCCTGACCGAGCGGCGGCCGATGCCGCCGATGGGGCATTTTTCGCTGATCCGTTTTCGGAAATCGTGAAGCGCATAGCGTTTTCGCTCAAGAAAACGCGTCAAACAAAAAAGCGGCGCACTAACCGCGGAACCTCAGCGCGCGCGGACCGTTTTCCCGGCATGGCAATGCACCGGGCACTTCTTCTTTCATGTGTGTTGATGGCGGCTACGAGTATGGCGGGCGCTCAGGCCCCGCCCAGCCCGGCGACGCCGCCCGCCCAGACCGCACCGCCATCGCCTGACCGCGCCGCGGCCGCCAATTGCGCGCCGATGCAGCCGGCGCCGAATTCCGGCGCGACGGTTCCGGAAGGGAAGGGGCGGGAAGGAACGACCACCGGTCAGCGGGCCGAGCCACTCGGCGACAAGCTGGCCCGCTCGGAGGGTGTATTGTGTCCGCCGCCGGGCGTTGATCCCGAAATTCATGCGCCCACGCCGGAAGATGGCAAGACGCCAGTGATTCCGCCGCCTGGCAGTCCCGGCGGCGACCCGTCAATCCGGCCGAAATAGCGCAATTTTGCAGATGCTTGCCCGGACGGCTCGCTTTGCTTGACAGGTCGTCGACCCGCTCCTTATATGCCGCGCGTTCGCGACCGCGGCATTGCCTGCCGCCACCGCGATGCCGTGGCGGGGTAGCTCAGCTGGTTAGAGCACGGGAATCATAATCCTGGGGTCGGGGGTTCGAGTCCCTCCCCCGCTACCAGACAAGTGTTTGATCTGACGTCAAATTTTTAGCTCTCGTCGCTTAGAGCGCGGCCAATTCATGTCGCGCTTGTTGCGAGAAAATGTCGTTGATTATCAATCATTCCTGTCGACTGGCGGTGAGTAGGGGCGACATGATCGCGACATGGTCACGCAGCCTGCTACCACGGAGGTAGCGAATTCCAATCAACAGATCTGGGCTCAGGATCGCCTCGGGCGAGCCGAGGATGCTTCGTTCTTGCGAGCGTTTTTACTCGGCCGAATTCGCGAACGAGAGGAAGCAGGACTGCCCGCGTCCTATGTTTTGAATATCGACGCGGAGTGGGGGCGAGGAAAGTCATTCTTTCTTTCAAGATTCGGCAAACAGCTTGCGGCCGAAGGTTTTGTCGTTGCCCACGTGAATGCGTGGCAGGACGATCACGCTGAGGACCCATTACTGTCGGTAATGGATGCGATCGACCAAGCGGTAGCTCCGCTCGTTAAAAAGGAAAAGCGAGCCCGGGACCGATGGGAGGCAGCTAAGCGAACCGGTGGTGCATTAGCGGTTGCGGCGGCAAAGGGCGCAACGGTCCATCTAGCGAGAAAAGTACTTGGATCCGGAATCGACGAGATTGGCTCGATCCTAAAAACAGGTGTGCCAGAAGGCGCCGAAAAGAGTGTTGAGGACATATCAAAGAAGCTTGGCGACATCGTTGACGAGCAGGGTAAGAACCTTTTGGCAACCTTCCGGGAAGCCAAGAGGACAATCGCAACATTCAGGCGGAACCTTGGCGCGTTTCTCGAGGTCCTATCTAGCAAGAACCAGCCTCTACCCCTGTTTGTATTTGTCGACGAACTTGATCGTTGCCGTCCGCCTTTTGCCATCGCAATGCTTGAGCGGATGAAACACCTGTTCGATATCGATCAGGTCGTCTTCATCGTCGCAACTGATACGGTCCAATTGAGCCATTCCGTCGGCGCAGTTTACGGAAGTGGGTTCAATAGTGAAGGCTATCTAGCCCGGTTCTTCAATCGCACCTATCATTTCGATCGTGTGTCGAACAGAGACTTTATCGGGGAGCTTTTACGGCGACAGCCTATCGCGGAGTCGAAAATATCGTTGCCGCCTCAGATAGATTTGGAATCGTATTTGACCGGAGGTTTCGATTTCTTTGGACTTCCTCCTCGGGATATTGAGCAAGTTTACGACATCTTGCGGAGTTTCGTCACTGCGTGGACTGGCAAGGCAAAAGTTGAGATGGCCTTTCTTTATCCTATTGTAGTGGCTCATCAACAAAAAGTAGAGCTGTCGCTCGATGGTAACTTCACTAGCCACCTTAATCGGATAATGCAAAGATTCATGAAGTCTGAGGTGCCCTGGAAGATTCAGTTTGGGCGTGAATCTCAATACGGTGAGAAAGCCGAATACGTGTCGGGCATTGCTTTGGCCGGCGATTTCGCCGCTCATATTCAGCGTGGGCTAAATGACCTCAATCACGAAGCAACCGCTCGGCATCAGCGTTGGGTCGTTCAACGACTTTCTGAGGAGTTCGCAGCCGTGCATTCGAGTACATTTTGGCCGGGCACAAAAATACAGTCCGTGCTGTGGCAATATCCTGATATGGTGAGGAGTGCAGGAAGGTTGGTGTCTGAGCCTACCAAGCGGCAAAGTTAGACAAGTGAAGCCGCCGCTGGGGCTGGTTCAGCGGCGGCTGCGATCTGCGATTGGCTGTATGCCGAACCGAAGTGGGTAACCTTTGCCCCGTCGGGCAGCGCAAATATGGCTTTTGACAACCTGACGATCAGCGCGGCGGTACCGGAGCCCTCCACATGGGCCATGATGATCCTGGGCTTTGCTGGTGTTGGATATCTCGCCTATCGCCGACGCAATCAGGCAGCCACCCTCGCGGGCCTGATCAAATCAGATCCGAGAATACAGAGACCGCCTTCGGGCGGTTTCTTTGTTGCGCGCCTGAGTCGCGGCACGTCAAAGGCTGCAGGGTGTCAATTCACTGGGATGTTGCCAATACCCTCCTTTCTACGATCCTCTACGATTTGCTCTCCTGACTGATCGACGCCCTCGCCCCGTCATTGCGAGCGAAGCGGCTTGTCCGCCGTAGCCTTGGCGAAGGCGGAAGCAATCCACTTCTCCACGCGGGGGAAGAAATGCTTCGTAGCTACGCTCCTCGAAATTGTGCATGTCGCTAATTCGCTGATTGGATCGCTCCGCCGGGAGGGCGATCCGATGCGCGACAACAGCTGTGACCGGACGATTGAACGCAACTATTTGCAGAAGTGGCGATTTTTGATTCCGGAGTACGGCAGGTCGAGGCTCGTCTCGCGCCTCAGGCGAGGATACGCGGTGCGGCGGTGGCCCTGTCGCCCGTATTCGGCGTGCCCGTCGGCTCAATCAGCAAGATGTGCACCTCTCCGCGCGCGACCGGTCGATGCTCAACGCCTTTCGGGACGACGAACACTTCGCCTGGATTGAGGGTGACCGTCCGATCACGGAGTTCGATGTCGAGCGTGCCTTCGAGCACCAGGAAGAAATCGTCCGTGTCGTCATGTTTGTGCCAGTGAAACGGCCCCTCAAGCTTGGCGACCATGACATCGTTGCTATTGTAGGTCGCTACCGTGCGTGGGGAGAAGCGGTCGGTGAAGGTTGCAAGCTTCTCGACGAGGTTGGCGGGTGACTTCATCTCGATTTTCTCCGGTGAATGGTGTGGAGCGCTGATCAAGCTGGCCCCTGGCTTGCCACTGATCTGGCGTAGACCAGGAACCGCCGCGGAATGGCACCGCATAGCTCGCCCAGTTTCGGGCCGAAGTGTGTCCACGTCTCCGCTATGAAACATAACCGATGTGTCTTGAATGGGCTCGGAAGAGGTGGCGCACCCGACACGTGTGACCTTCCTTCGGAGGGTAACGCTCTAAGCTGCTCGCCGATAAAGAAAACAGGGCTTCCAGTGTCGTGGGTTTAGGCATGTAGCGGACCCCCGCTACCAATTCTGCCCTTTTGCCGAAGCTGTCAGGATCGAGAGAGGTAGCGTGGCAGCTCGCGCTCGAACTCGGGAAAGTAACGGGAGATCGCGGTGATGTCGAAACGCCGCAGGATCGATTCCTGAGGCTCGCGATCAAGCAGGAATTGGAATGCTGTCTCGATGCAGCGCTCGGGCGTGTGCGTGCCCATCGTTAGTCGTTCGCAAGTCTCCCTTGCCATCGTGACGTGATGGCGAGTCTCGCCGTTTCCGACACCGACGGTGACCTCGAATTCAAGTGGATCGTCTTCGCCGGTTCGCTCGACCTTGATCACAGCCTGCTCTCACCGAAATCGGTTCAAATCGGTCGTTGTATAGATTCATACTAACACGGCACGGCGGTTCAAAGAAAGTTGCGAAGGCTCGCCGCAAGTTTCATTTAACGCCTCTGCGAACGGATGCACGCTTCCTGAAGGAACTGCGATCGCACGGAAGACCACGTTGGGAGCCATGTCGGATTTTCCCATGTCTTTTCCCATGTCGGATTTTCCCATGTCGGATTTTCCATGTGGGATTTTCGGTGGCGAGGCGATCGATCGTCGGCGGTTTGCTGGCATTTGGGATGACTTCCTTATCCTCGGTGGGCTCGAGTGGAACTGCTGGCGCAGCAGATCGTTGAGCCCACGATTGCCGCGAGCGTCTGAGCGCTCTCACAGAAACTGACGGCGGCCAAACGTGCCAGCGTCTGACGTCAAAACCGCGGTGAGGCGATGACAAAAGGCTATGGAAGCGCACATGGCTCCTGGAAATTTGGCTCGTAGAAATTTGGCTCGTGGAAATTTGGTTTTCAGCCGGCGCCGGGCGTCGATGATGGGCGGGACGACCGTTTTCGCGATCACGGTGATCGCGAATATCGCGCAGGCAACGGTAAATTCTCCGGGCAAGGCTTCCTTCATGGGCAGGTCGGCGACATTGATCGATCGGGTTGCTGGTACTGAAGATAATGGTGGGCCCGGCGATTTCGCCGATCTCGCCGAAAAAGTTCAACCGGCCGTGATTGGGGTGCGTTCCAAAGCGACTGCGACGCGCAAATTTGGTGCGCCTGAACAGCGCGCTCCGAAACGGGAGATTCCAGGGGCGGATCCGGATGCGTCTGATCGAGGGAAGGCACCGGAAACACTCGAACTGATCAGTGCTGGATCAGGCTTCTTCATCTCTCCGGACGGTTATGCCGTGACCAGCAGTCACGTCGTGGAAGACAACGACACGGCCGAGATCCGAACCCGCGACAACCAGGCCTATTCGGCAAGAGTCATAGGAAGGGACTCGTGGAGTGATATCGCCTTGATCAAAGTCGACGGACGCACCGACTTCAGCTACGTGAAGCTCTCTGACCAGCCGCCGCGCGTGGGTGATTGGGTGCTTACCGCCGGGAATCCGCTTGCGATGGGAGGCACCGTGACGGCCGGTATTGTTTCAGCGCGCGAGCGCGACATCGAGGTTGGTTCAGCGAAGGATTTCATCCAAATCGATGCGGCAATCAACAGCGGCGATGCTGGCGGTCCGAGCTTCAATGCCCGAGGCGATGTCATCGGTGTCAACAGCATGATCTTTTCGCCCTCCCAAGGCTCCGTGGGCGTTGCTTTTGCGGTCCCGGCCGATACGGTCAAGGCAGTGATACCGCAGCTAAAGGAGAAGGGCGCGGTCACGCGCGGATGGGTCGGAACTAAAGTTCAATCGGTCACTCCTGAACTTGCCGACGGCCTCGGACTGAGCAATCTCCGCGGTGCGATCGTGGTAACGGTTCAAGACAATGGTCCCGCTGCGAAAGCAGGATTGCGAAGCGGAGACGTGATCACCTCGGTGGGTGGTGAGTCAGTCAAGAACGCCAACGAGCTAACCAGGAAAGTCGGTGCGATGGCGCCGGGCTCTTCGACCCAGCTCACGGTGCTTCGGCAAGGAAAAGAGAGCTCGTTGAGCGTGACCCTGGGTCAGCAGCCGAATGAACCCAATGCGTCCGCGGCAAGCCCAAGGGAAAATCCAAGGGAAAATCCAAGATAGCTGGCGTTCGAAGCAGCTCGCGAAATCTCGACCCGCGAGAAGTTCGAAGGAGCCGGACGCATACACGTCGGAAGAATCAAGGTGGAGCGTCTTGATGTGTGACTACAGCCTGCATGCCATCCAATCGCGTCCCGCAAGAGCGGGGGACGTGCTGCTAACGGGCGAATTCCCCAATACGGTGACACGCGGGTTCTCCGCGATCGGAGAGCCAGGAATTGCCGTGTGCCTCTCGCCGGGTACCGAACTTGCTTTCAGCGAGGACGTTGTATGCGATCACCCGTTCGCGAAGCTCTTCCCGCAAATGCGGTTTGGGAGCATTGGGGCGCGGCTGGCGCGTTTCCGGCAAATCAATCGGGGAACCAATTCGCACCATGACGGACTGGAATTTGCGAACGGCAAGATCGTGCTTCTCACAAAGCTGCGTCCCGGTCAGAGGGCAACGGTGCTGCAGCTTCCTGCACAGCGCGAGATCGACAGGAAGCCGTTGACGGCGGAGCAGAACCGGCGCTCGTCAGTTCGGGGGCTGTCCTAGTTAGAATTGCGGCTGTCGCCGTCGGCAGATTGAAGTCCGGAGCGGTGTCCATGTCGATATCCATCGGCACGCGCCGGAAGCGTGCGGTTCGGCAATGCGCAGGCGATCGCTCGTTGCGGCGACTTCGATTGTCAAAAAGGATTTGCGATCGCGGCGAAGGGCGGCGCTACAGCAGGCCCATAGCTAGTCTGCGCGATGATGGAGTAGTGCCGCTGATTTGCCCGACGTGCCAAGTGTTCGCGGAATCGCTCAAGGTATCATGCCAGCGACTATTGCTACTTTGCATGGGGTTGTTTTCCATATTTCGCGGTTGAGAGCTCGGCCTCCTGCCGCATTGATCTCAACGGCAACGGAATCGAGCTGACCAGTGGCTGGGCCGTCACATGACGTAGGGAGGATAGGCCAGGTCCAGGCCCGCGACGAGCTTGCCCAGTTCGACCAACAGACCGGGCGACGCCGGGGCCGCACCTCGATGGCAATCCCCACCGTGGCGACCGCGATCACGGTGCTTCATCAGACGATGCGGGCGCATAGCGAAGCTCCCAAGGTTACGAGGAGGATCCCGGTGAGTCTGTTGAACCAATCCAGCGCGGCTTTCTGCAAGCTCCGAAACATCGTGTTCGTGCTGAGGGTGAGGAAGAGATACCAGGATGCACTGCCGAGCATAACACCGATGGGCGTCGCCAGCGCGCGTTCCATGATCAGCGGTTGGCCGGTTTCCAGCGCGGGCGCGACACCCAGGTACGGCAGTATCGTCATCGGGTTGGCGGCGGCGATCAACAGGGTCGATGTATAGGCCGAAAGCAAATCTGCGCATGTCGGATCTCCGCATGTCGAGCCGTGCGCTGCGTCCGTGGACACGAGAATGGTTCTGAGGCCTATCAAGACCAGCACGATCCCTCCCGTGATGCGCAGCGGCGTGTGCAGGGCGAGCGTCATCTGCGTCAACACGGTCCCGCTCACCACGGCCAGGCAACTGAACATCCCGTGGGCCGTTGCCGCACCCATGCCGCTCGCAACTCCCATCCGGATTCCGAATGCCAGCGTCCGCTGCACGCACATCAAGCCAATCGGGCCGAACGGGATAGCGACGAACAGGCCCAGCGCCGCCGCCGGCAGCAAGTGCGCGATGAACGGCGTCATTTCCAGAACGGCTTGGCTGCTTCGGTCATGGCCTCTTGCCGCGTCTTGCCGATGTCCTTGAGAAAGTGGTCATCGAGCTCCGCCAAGGCTCGTCGCTGCCGCGACCGCTCCGAACACTGGGCACACCAGCTCAAGAACCGTGTTCCCCATCCAAGTCGACATGTCTCAGCGCCGTCGTGATGGCTGGGCGCTGCGGCCGCTTTCCGACTCGTGAGCGAATTGACGCCTGCGATTGTAAAAATCATCGGATGCTTCATGTGAAACCTCCCGTTCGATTTCGATAGGTCAGCTTGCAGCAGCGTGAATAGGTCGAGCTGCGACCCGCGGCCGTGAATTGCTTCACAACTCACGCGCTCGTGTCTCCAAGTTGTGAGTTCGCGATTCTGCAAGCCGGCGGATGTCCGCTTAAATGCGATTTGCGGTGATGTTTGATCTGCGATTTGGAAAGTGCGTGCGGGTGCGAAATGGAACGCGCCCGCCCTGCATCAACCCGTCGACCTTTCAACGGCCCGACACTAGAAAGCGAAGCGGTATGACGGAAGGTCCAATCTGCGGATAATCAATCAGTCCAATTCAGGCGGCGCCTCAGGACTGTATTTGTCGGATTGATTGACCTGAGCGCGTCGCTCACGCCGCTTTCGAGCGTCGAGACGCGCGCTCATCGAAGCATCTGCGCAGCCGCCTCAGCCCTTCGGCAATCCGCGCCGTATCGATCGCCCCATATCCCAGCATGATGCCGGCCTGAGGCTCTCCCTCCAGCGGGAAGGATCGAATGGCAACGCCGAGATCGAAGGCTCGTGATGCAATCGCATCGATATCATCAACCGACGCTGTTCGCGCGTAGGCGGCGATATGCAGCCCGGTGGTCGACGGAACAAGATCGAGGTATTCGCCGAAGTTCCTCTTGATCCCCGCGGTCAGCATCTGATGCCGTTCGCTATAGATGCGGCTCACCTTGCGAATGTGACGCGCAAACGCGCCCTCGTCGATGAACTGCGCCAGCGCGCTCTGCGCCATTGTCGCTGTGTGCCAATCGGTGACAAACTTCGCCTTGTACGCCGCCTCTCGCAGCGACGGCGGCACGACCATGAAGGCCAGCCGGAGAGTCGGCAGCAACGTCTTGGAAAACGTGCCGACATACACAACGCGACCGGTCGTATCGAGGGTCTGAAGCGGCTCGAGCGGACGTCCGCCGAAGCGAAACTCGCTGTCATAGTCGTCCTCAACGACAACCGCGTTGTGGCGCTCGGCCCAGGCAAGCAGTGCACGCCGACGCGGCAGGCTCATGGCCATGCCGAGGGGAAACTGATGCGAGGGCGTCACGTAGACCACCCTGGCCTCGGCCGGCAGCGCCTCCACGACCAGGCCTTCGCTGTCGACCGGCACACCGATCACGCGCGCGCCCAGCGCCTTGAACAAGTCCTTTGGAGGCCGATAGCCCGGTTTCTCCACCGCAACGACATCGCCGGGCTCGAGAAGCACGCGTGCGACGATGTCGAGGGCCTGTTGGGTGCCATTCGTCACGATGACGTCGTCGGGCGATCCGGAAACGCTTCGTGAGATGCCGATGTGGCGAGCGATCGCCGCGCGCAGGTCCCAATTGCCCGCAGATTTCTCGTAGACGCCTGCCACCATTTCGTGCGAGTGCAGCGCACGGGCGACAACCCGTCGCCAGGTTTGGTGCGGAAACAGCGAAGCGTCTGGAATCCCGGCTCTGAAGTCGAAACGCGCCGCGCGGTCAAAGCCGCTCGGAAGCGGTATCGTCTCCCACACTCCACGCACCCGAATTGCGCGGGCTGTCGATCGCCTTGTTTTCGACGCCGGACGTCTTGCCTCAAGCTGATGGCTGACGAACGTCCCGGAGCCCGCATGGGATGTCGCGAATCCTTCCGCAACAAGGCTTTCATAAGCAATCGCCACCGTCGATCGTGCAACCGTCAGCGCGGCGGCTAGTTCTCGCGTGGGAGACAGCCGCTCTCCAGGCCGAAGGCGCCCATCCAGAATTGCCTGCCGGATCTGACGGTAGATTTCTCCGCTGAGGTCACTTCGACCAACAAGACTGACATGAAAGGCCACAGTCCTGAGCCCTCTTTCCTTCGCATTGGACCGGCAACCCTACATAAGGGTGTACGTTCCATCATACCGGTCTGCAGGTTCCTTCACGGACTGTCAGAGCCGCGCGGCGGGTGAAGCGCCGTTCTAGGAAACCGGGCAATCTCACTAGAATTGGAACCCGTGTCCTCGCACGGCGTTCCCCACCGCGGGTGCGGTGATCGGTCTCGATCGGCTGCAAGGTGCGACGCGGTCTCGGATCCGAGTGTCTGGACGTATGCGATCGCTGATGGCGTGTGGCGCGAACGTCTGAATGCATGTTTCGTCGATTAACTCAGTATAAGAGTCGCGATGACAAAATTTCCCATGACGGCTGCGGGCTACGCTGCCCTTGCAGATGAACTGAGGCACCGCATCCGCGTCGAGCGGCCCGATCTTGTTCAGCGAATTCAGCAGGCGATCGCCGACGATCCAAATCTGGTTGAGAATTCGGAATATCAGGTTGCGCTTGCAGAGCAAAGTGTCAACGACACTCGAATTGCCGAGTTGGAAGACAAGCTCGCGCGTGCAGATATCGTCGACGTATCCAAGCTTTCCGGCAATACCATCAAGTTTGGCGCCACGGTGACGCTGATTGATGAGGACACCAGCGAGGAGCGGGTCTGGCAGCTCGTCGGCGAACCGGAAGCCGACGCGAGCAAGGGGAAGATTTCGATAACTTCACCGATCGCCAGGGCGTTAATCGGAAAGAGCAAAGGGGAAATCGTTGCCGTCGAGACGCCAGGCGGCCGCAAGGCGTTCAGGGTCCGACAAGTGGAGTGGTTTGAGGCAAAGCGAAAAAGGCGCGAGCAGGTGTGAAACGGTGGCTCGATCTTCGGGTCGGGCACAGTATCGCATCAGATATTGTTATCGCGATCGTCACGCACGCGCCTGGTTCGGGCTGCTAGCCTTTGAACGATGCAACAACTCGGTAACTTCCTGATCCGAAGTCTGGCCGAAATTCCTGTAGTGCATGCCGACCGCAAAGAACGGATCGGGGGTCTTGAGGCAAATGATCTCGTCTGCCTCCGCACTCAGCTCGTCAAGCGAATCGCGTGGCGCAACCGGCACCGCAAGAACGAGGCGGCCCGGCTTCGCCCTTGCGAGCGCTCTCAGCACGGCTTTCACGCTTCCGCCGGTGGCGATGCCGTCATCGACGACGATGATCGTACGGCCGGCAATCTCTGGCGGTGGATCACCGTCGCGGTAAAGGCGCCGTTGACGCTCGATTTCGGCAAGCTGGCGGGCAGTCTCGGCTTCCAGGTAGGCCGCGCCCGGCTGGATCTCGCGAACGATGTCCTGATTGAGCACGACCTGCGGATGGGCGCCATCGACCACCGCACCGAGCCCGAGTTCCTCATGACCCGGCGCGCCGATCTTGCGCACGAGCGCGACGTCGAGCGTGGCGTGCAGCGCTTGCGCAATCTCGAATCCAACAGGAACGCCGCCGCGCGGCAGCGCAAGCACGACCGCGTCCCTGTCCCTGAACTTCATGAGCGCCGACGCCAGCCGGCGTCCGGCGTCTCGCCGGTCGGCGAAAACCGTATCGGCGTCGATCACCTCTTCGGAGAGGGGCGACGCCAGGAATTGGCGGAACCAGCGCGTGGCATATTGCGTCACCTGCTCGAGCGCGCCGGGTTCTTCGAACAGATGCGTCGCCTTCGGCACGATCACGAGGTCCTTCTCGCAAGAGAGTTCTGCAAAAGCCGAACGGTTGAGCGGAATCACCGCTAGGTCGGCTCCACCAACGATCAGCAGCGTCGGCGCCCTGACGGCATGCAGCGCATGGCCGGCCAAATCCGGGCGACCGCCGCGCGAAACCACCGCAGCGACGTTTTGCCGGTCGGCAGCCGCGACCAGCGCGGCCGCTGCACCGGTGCTTGCGCCGAAATAGCCAATCGGAAACTTCGCGAGCTCTGGCCTGTTGCGGGTCCAGTCCGCGGCGTCTGCAAGCCGTGATGCCAACAGCGGGATATCGAATACGTTGCCGCGGTCCCGCTCCTCCTCCGGGCTGAGGAGATCAAGCAGCAGCGTGGCAAACCCGGCCTCACGGAGGGCCGCTGCGACCTGGTTGTTGCGTGGGCTTAGACGGCCGCTACCGCTGCCGTGCGCAAAAATGACGATGCCGGCCGCATCGTGAGGCACGCCCAAAATGCCCGCAAGGTGGTGCGGACCGACCAGGACTTCGCTGAGCTGTTCTCGTGCACTCGCCATGATCAGAACCCAAAGGGATAGGTCTCTGCCGCGCCCGCTACGGCTCGTGTCGCAAGCGGTGTCACCGCCTTGGTATCTTCGAACCAGACGAACGCGTCGAACTGTTCGGGCAACACCGCCTCGAAGTAGTGGCTGAGGAGCTCCGTCTCGGGTCGATAGATGACGCCAATGGCTCGCTCGAGTCTGGGGCCGGTCAACCTGTCGCGCAGCTCGCTTCGGCCGGGCGGCCGCAAATCGGTCAGTGATTGCGCCAGACCTGTGCGGCGGAACAGGTATTCATAGCTGTCCTCGCGTGCCGGCCGAACCGACTTGATCTCCATCTCGCCGCCCCAATCGGAGGCCGCAGCCACCGTGCCGCGATCCGTGCCGAACCCGATCAAGACAGCCTCGTCACCGTAGGCGTTGCGGACAAGCTCGCCGATATTGAATTCGCCGCCCCAACCCATCGAAGTTGCCGCGGCGTTGCCGATGTGGGAGTTGTGGGCCCAGACCACCGCCTTCGCCTGCGGCCCGCGTTCCTGCATCACATATTGCAGCGTGTCGAACATGTGACGGTCGCGCAGGTTCCACGACTCGGTCGAGCCGCGATACATGATGCGGTAATACTGCTCGGCCGCGCGCACGATCCGCGCATTCTGCGCGGCATTGAAGAAGGCCTCGCCGCCGTCGTTATACGAAAGCCGATGCGACAGAAGCTCGCGCAATTGAGCCACCACCTCGTCTTCGCAACTGTCGCGGCCGGACAGCACGGCGCGTCCGTAACCGGCAGGGTCTGCCTGCCACGGCGTCAGGCAGGAATAGCGTTCACGCGCCGCGCGGGCGCGTTCCGGGTCGATGCCTTCGAGATACGCGATGACAGCGGCAATGGAGCTGTTGAGGCTGTAGACGTCGAGCCCCCGGAACTCGACCCGCTGGTCCGCAGCGCATGCGCCGTTGTGGAAGCGCAGATAATCGATGAATTGCTTCACTTCGATATTGCGCCACATCCAGGTCGGAAAACGTTCGAACGGCCGCTCCTTGGGCGGCCCGGATGGCAGTTGCCGCACGAGGTGATCGAGCACTGCTGAGTCCGGCCAATCGGCTTCGACCGCGACGATGTTGAAGCCGTGGTGCTCGATCAACTGGCGGGTGATGGCGGCACGTGCCCGATAGAATTCTGAGGTGCCATGTGTCGCTTCGCCGAGCATCACGATTTTCGCAGGGCCGAACCGGTCGAAAAAGGACGTGAAATCGTCCTGCTCCGGAGCCGGGAGATGCTCGCCTGCCTCGTGCAGGAGATCGATCAACTCGCGATTGGTCCTCTCGCGAACCTGTTCGGCTTCCGGTGAAAGGGCCATGCGCCGGGTTCCCTAGATGGCTGCTGCGCTTGTCCAGCATCGGCACCGACGCGCGGCTTGCAGGGATCGTCCTGAGCGCACGCGGGAAACGCCGATCAGCGTGCCTTGTTGAGGCAACTCAAGCGCCGGTCCGACGTTCCTTCGTATCGGCGGAATCGACCGGCAAGGCGTGTGGTTGCACCCCGGAGAACCGAGCGAGCCCGCCGTTGCGACCCTTTCATGAGCACGGGAGTCTGCATATGGTGTTCAAGTTGACGAGTCCTGCATTCGACGATGACCAGCCGATTCCGGCCAAATACACTTGCGACGGCCAGAATGTGTCTCCGCCGCTTCAATGGTCGGACCCGCCGCCGGGCACGAAGAGCTTCGCCCTTATCGTTGAGGACCCGGATGCACCGTCCGGCACGTTTCGGCATTGGGGCATCTACAACATCATGGGCGAGCGGACGATGCTGCCGGAAGCCATCGGTCACGGGCCAAAGACGGAGCGTCTCGGCAAAGGCGTCAACGATTTCGGCGAACTAGGCTATGGCGGGCCGGCGCCGCCCAAGGGTCATGGTACGCATCACTATCACTTCAAGCTGGCGGCCTTGGATGTCGACGAGCTATCGCGTTCGCCCAGCATGCCGATAGTCGACATCTGGAAAGCCGTCGAGAAGCACGCGATCGGCCAGGCTGAACTCGTCGGGACGTACCGCAGGTAGTGGCGACACGTTGCATGGAACGAGCGGGTCTCGGGGTGCGCCTGTGGCGTGCCCGCTCCCGCTCGGCACCTTGTTCCTTCTGTTTGCATCATGCCTCAGCCGGTGACCGCGCCCGCATGTTGCCCGCCCGGCCGCGAGATCCCATGCAGCGCGGTAGCGGCGCCGTCACCCGGCTTGGAAACCGCGATATCGCCGAGCGCAATGATACCGACCAGCCGCTTGTTTCGAGTGAGCACCGGCAACCGCCGCACCTGGATATCGGCCATGTTGCGAGTGACTTCATCGATATCCTGGTCTTCGAAGCAGTATTTGACATCTGCTGTCATGACGTCGCGCACCGGCGCATCCGGACCTCGGCCCATCGCCATTCCGCGCGTGGCAATATCACGGTCGGAGATCATTCCCACCAACCGATCATTTTCAGCCACCGGCAACAGCCCGATATTGAGCGTCGCCATCGCCTCGGCTGCATCCCTGATGCTGTCTTGCGCAGTGCAGAGCTGCACGGTCGTGGTCATGGCATCGCAAACTTTCATCTGGAGCCTCCTCTTGCCCGATAGGCGGCCAACGAAATTTGCAAGCGGACGTTCCCTCTATCGACCGGAAATCCAGGTGTGGAACATCGCGGGTACGAGTGTGTTCAACGTTCGGACCAGAGCAAAGCGGAGCGGATGACGATGGTGGGACGGCTGAACGGCAAATCATCAATCGTGACAGGTGCGGCGACGGGAATCGGCGAAGCTATCGCCCATAAATTTGCGCGAGAAGGTGCGAAAGTCATTGTTGCCGGACTGCCCGCCGATCCGGTGGAGGACGTCGTCCATGCCATCCGGGCGCGCGGCGGCGTGGCCGAACCCTTTCTTGGCGATGTTGCGGACGAGGTGGATGCGCAAGCCTGCATCGCCCTGGCGATCGATGCATTCGGCAGGCTCGACATCCTGATCAACAATGCCGGCGTGTTTCCCGAAATTGCCGAATGCCAGGATCACTCGGTCGAGATGTTCGACTACATCGTGCGTAACAATGTCCGTTCTGCATTCCTGATGACGAAGTTTGCGCTGCCACATCTGAAGCGCTCGCGGGGTGTCGTGATTTCGACGGGATCAGAGGCCGGCGAAATGGGTGAGCCAACGGCGGCGCCCTACGGTGGTTCGAAGGGCTTCCTTCACGCTTTCATGCGCGGCGTGGCCTACGAACAGGGCAAGCACGGCGTGCGCGCCCTCTGTGTGTGCCCTGGCCCTATCGATACGGCTTGGACGCACAAGGAAACCGGGCCGATGAACGAGCAGATGGAGAAGCAGACTCTTGCCGGTACTGTGCTCGGTCGGCGCGGTACCCCGGAGGAGATGGCCAATGTCTTTGCGTTCGCTGCGTCGGATGAGGCGAGCTTCGTAACGGGGGCGCTGATATTTGCTGACGGCGGCACCACGATTGCGAAGGGCGGCCCGGGGGAGATGGTGCAGAGCTTTGTGAGGGAGCAACCCAAGCCGACGCTCGATCTCAGGCACTCGCACGACGGCCTCAAGGGCAAGCCTGTCGAGAACCGCATGCACTAGATGAAGCTGCGAGCAGAATGCCGGTCGCGATCGAGTCGCTGCTGGTCAGGGCACCGGTACGGCCCGGCCCTTTCTGCCCGATTGCATCCCCTGGCTGAGGCGATCATCCGCGTGCTCGCTGACCGCATCCGTCGGCGGAAATATGCTGTCATATATTGCGCGGGCCTCTTGAATTAAGCGAGCCCGCTCAAGCTCCGGCTTCGGAACAAGTCGAATGACTTCGCCCATGCAGGGTCCCCGTCGGAAGGCATCATTGGTTTGCAGGTAGTTATGTTATAACGTAACATACGGTGGATTAGCGTCCTGTCAAGTCGCGTTTGGTCCGGTCGGCAGGCATCGGGATGCAACACGCCGGTCGCCGGACGACGCCGAAAACGACTGACGCTTCGCCGTCGCATCTATGCGTTGGTAGGCTGGACGCGCCGATGGCGTCGAGCTGATCGAAGAGGCTAGCGCCGCAATGCCGTCTCGGGGATGGCCCTGCGAACCACCTCGCGCATCGCAAAGCTCGAGTGGATGCGCGCCACTCCGGGCATCCGTGAAAGATGTTGCTTGTGGATGCGCTCGAAGTCCGCGATGTCGCGTGCGATGACCTGCAAGTGATAATCGTCGCTGCCCGACATCAAGTGACAGGACACGACATCCGGACAGCGGGCGATCGCCGCTTCGAATGCGGCCAGGTAATCCTCGCTCTGTTTTTCCAGCGTGATGGTGACGACAACGGTCGTGACGAGCCCGAGCGCAGTCGGCTCGAGATCGGCGCGATAGCCCCTGATAATCCCACCTTCCTCGAGTTGGCGGATGCGGCGCGCGCAGGCTGTCGGCGATAGTCCGACCTTTTCGGCGAGCTCGATCTGGCTCGCCCGGGCGTCGGCGAGGAGCTCGCTCAGAATCCGATAATCAATGCGATCCAGTTCATTCACGCGATAAGTCACTAATTTATGGCGTCAACATGCACAATATATGCGCAAATGGCTCCCAGCAAGCCGCAATTCGCCGAGAAGCGCTACCGACTCAGCAGTACTTTTATCTGCAGGCAGATGGCCTCGAATGCAGGAGCAAGCCCATGCGGATCGGTGTGCCCACGGAAATCAAGGTCGAGGAATATCGCGTTGGTCTGACGCCGGCTTCGGTGCGGGAGTATGTGACGCGGGGACACGAGGTGATCGTCGAGCAGGGCGCCGGGATCGGCATTGGCGCAAGCGACGACGTCTACCGTTCGGCCGGCGCTGCAATCGTGGATACGGCCGCGGAAATTTTCGCGACCGCTGATATGGTGGTCAAGGTCAAGGAGCCGCAGCCGAGCGAATGGCGCCAGCTTCGCGACAATCAGATCCTCTTCACCTATTTGCACCTTGCGCCGGACGCGGCGCAGACCAAGGGGCTTCTGGCATCCGGCTGCACGGCGATCGCTTACGAGACGGTGACCGACGCCCATGGAGGGCTTCCCTTGCTTGCGCCGATGAGCGAAGTGGCGGGACGGTTGGCGATCGAGGCGGCGGGCGCTGCCTTGCGGAAATCGGCGGACGGAATGGGTAAGCTGATCGGCGGGGTGCCCGGCGTGGCGCCGAGCAGGATCGCGGTGATCGGCGGTGGCGTGGTCGGCACGCATGCCGCGCGGATGGCCGCAGGGCTCGGCGCCGACATCGTTATCCTGGACCGCTCGCTGCCGCGCCTTCGTGTTCTTGACGAGATGTTCCAAGGGCGCGTGCGCACGCGCTATGCAACGCTGGAAGCGATCGAAGAGGAGGTCATTGCGGCCGACGTCGTCATCGGCGCCGTGCTGGTGCCGGGCGCCAGTGCGCCGAAGCTCGTCTCGCGCGCGCATCTCGGCCGCATGAAATACCGTGCCGTACTGGTCGACGTTGCGATCGACCAGGGCGGCTGCTTCGAGACGTCGCGGCCGACGACCCATCAGGCGCCGACCTATCTCGTCGACGATATCGTGCACTATTGCGTCGCCAACATGCCGGGCGCGGTGCCGGTGACGTCGAGCCATGCGCTCAACAATGCCACGCTGCCGTTCGGCCTTGCGCTGGCTGAAAAGGGTATCCGCGCGCTGATCGAGGATCCGCATCTGCGCGCCGGACTCAACGTGCACCGCGGACAGATCACCAATCGCGCGGTCGCCGACAGCCAGAATTTGCCTGCAGCGGCACCCGAAATGATTTTGGCGGCGTGACGCTGGCCGCCCGCTGGGGGTCGCAAGGTGACGGTGGCGTGACGCCATAGCCGGATTTTGCGGCACTCACCCAGCAGCCGAGGTTCGAAGCGATCTGAGTCCCGAAATGGCGCGGGGTCGTGGGGCGCTATGCGTCGGTCGCGCGGCCACACCCTTGAATCGGCTTTGCAATTCGATCGGGCTTCCATCATATAGGCGCCTGATTTCCGCCGCGCGCGCCATTTGGCGACTAATAAGCTCAGGGAGAAAGTCTCGTGGCATATTCGAATACCCAACTCTTCATCAACGGCAAATGGCGTCCGAGCCAGTCGGGCAGGACCATCGCCGTGCTCAACCCGGCGACCGAGGAGACGATCGGCACCGTTGCGCATGCCAGCCGTGCCGATCTTGACGAGGCGCTGGAAGCCGCCGCCAAGGGCTTTAAGGTCTGGCGCACGGTGGCGCCGTTCGACCGCTGCAAGATCATGCGCAAGGCGGCCGCGATCATGCGCGAGCGCAATGACGAGATCGCGCCGCTGTTGACGATGGAGCAGGGCAAGACGCTGGCCGAGGCGAAAATCGAAGCGATGGCGGCGGCCGACATCATCGAGTGGTTCGCCGAGGAAGCCAAGCGCGCCTATGGAAGGGTGATCCCGGCCCGTGGTCCTGGCATTTACCAGATCGCAGTCAAGGAGCCGGTTGGCCCGGTTGCGGCCTTTTCGCCCTGGAATTTCCCGATCAACCAGGTGGTTCGCAAGCTCTCCGCGGCTCTCGCAGCCGGCTGCTCCATTATCGTCAAAGCGCCCGAGGAAACCCCGGCATCTCCGGCGCAACTGATCAAGGCGTTCGCCGACGCGGGCGTGCCCGATGGCGTCATCAACCTGGTCTTCGGCGTGCCTTCGGAGATTTCGGAATATCTCATTCCGCATCCGGTGATCCGCAAGATTTCCTTCACCGGATCGACCGTCGTGGGCAAGCAGCTCTCCGCATTGGCGGGCTTGCACATGAAGCGCGCCACCATGGAGTTGGGCGGCCACGCACCGGCAATCGTGTTCAAGGATGCGGACGTCACGTCGGCGGCGAAGATTCTGGCGGCAGCGAAGTACCGCAACGCCGGCCAGGTCTGCATTTCGCCGACCCGCATGCTGGTGCAGGACGATGTGTTCCGTGAATTCGTCGACAAATTCGTCGAAGGCGCCAAGTCGATGAAGGTCGGCAATGGTCTCGATCCTGACTCGAAGATGGGGGCGCTCGCCAATCCGCGCCGCGTCACCGCCATCGAGGGCATGGTGCAGGATGCGGTCGGCAAGGGCGCCAAGCTCGAGACCGGCGGTCACCGCGTCGGCAACAAGGGCTATTTCTTCGAGCCGACGGTCGTCAGCGACGTGCCGAAGGACGCGCGCGCCATGAACGAGGAGCCGTTCGGGCCGCTGGCGTTGATCTCGCGGTTCTCGACCTTCGACGAGGTGGCCGAGGAGGCCAACCGCTTGCCGTTCGGTCTCGCGTCCTACGCCTTCACCAGCTCGACCAAGACGGCGACCGCGATCGGCGCGGCGATCGAAGCCGGCATGGTCTCGATCAACAGTTTTGGTCTGGCCCTGCCCGAAGTGCCGTTCGGCGGCGTCAAGGATTCCGGCTACGGCTCGGAAGGCGGCACCGAGGCGATGGAGGGCTATTTCAATACCAAGTTCATCACCCAGACCGGGGTGTGAACCAGGAAGGCGAAGCCAGCGCGGCTTGCTTCGCTCACGTGCTGTAGCCCGACGCTCCACCCGGAGCGTCGGGCTAATTTTTTACGATCCATGCAAGCAGCAGGATGACGAGCACGATCAGGCCCGCCGACAGGCTCTTCCAGAACACCAGCGGGTCGCGCTCGTAGAGCGAGCGCCGTGACGTGACGGCGGGCTTTGCCCACATCGCGCCGTTTTCGAGTTCGTGCGAGAATTCGATGACGTCGCCGTAGCGTTGTGCACGATCGACGTTGAGCGCCTTGCCGACCACCGCGTCCAGCCAGGCCGGCAGATCGGGGCGATAGCGCGAGAGGTAGGCTGGCTTGCCGAAGCGGGGTCGCGAGAACGGTTCGATTTCGCCATAGGGATAGGCCGCAGTGAACATCCGGTACACGGTGACGCCGAGCGCATAGAGATCGGAAAACTCGTCGCCGGGCCGCCCGCCGAACAACTCCGGCGCCATGTAGCTCGCCGTGCCCGGGATATCCTCGGCCGGGAAGTCCTCGAGCAACGGCACGCGCGCGACGCCAAGGTCGACCAGCCGCAATCCGCCGGCCTTCAACAGGATCACGTTGTCGGGCTTGATGTCGCGATGGATGATGCCGGCACGATGCAGGGTGGCAACCGCGCGCGCCAGCTTGGTCGCGATGCCGATGCCTTCGGCCAGCGAAAGCTGCGGCGAACGATTGAGGCGCTGTTCCAGCGTTTCGCCCTCGTAGAGCGGCATCACCGAATAGAGACGAGTCTGCCGTTCGGCAGGCAGTTCGATGATCTCTCCGATCCACAGGCTACGCACGCGGGCCGCGACCCATGCCTCGCGGACGAAGGCGAGGCGATAGGAACCCTCACTGGCAACGCGCGGATGTGGAAACTTCAGCACGACCTCGCGGCCCTGCCGCTTGTCAATCGCCTTGAAGAGTCGGCTGTAGCGGCCGTCCGATAATATTTCGCCGAGCGTGAAATCATCGATCACGTCGCCTGTCTCAGGCAAATCCAGGATTGGAAGCGTCGCGATCGAATGGGTGAGCTCGTCCCGGTCGGCGGGCGGCAGATCGACGACATCGAGCACCAGTGCGGTCATGTTGTCGGTGGAGCCGGCATTCAGCGCCGCGTCGACGAGTGCGCGAGCGGATTCTTCCGGCGAGGTGCGCTCGCTCAATAGTAGCTGCAGGCGGTGATCGGCGAGTACGCCGTGGACGCCGTCGCTGCAGATCATAAGCCTGTCGTGCTGCCGCAACCCGACGGTGGCGTAGTCGAAGCGGGCAAAATCCTCGAAGCCGATGGCGCGGTTGAGCAGGTGAGCGAGATCACCGCGTCCAGCGATGTGGTCGGTGGTCAGCCGCTCCAGCCGCCCCTCGCTCAGGCGATAGGCGCGGGTATCGCCGATGTGAATGATGTGGCAAAGCCGCCGCGACAGGATGATCGACGAGAAGGCGCAACTCATGCCGCTGAGGCGAGGATCGGTGCGGCCTTGCGTATAGATCCAGCTATTGGTGGCTTCCAGCGAGCGCGACGCCCGGCGGCGTACGCCGAGCGTCTCGGGGAGAGAATAATAGGCGTCGATGAAGCAACGAACCGCAAGCTCGGCGGCCTCGCGTCCGCCTTTGTATCCGCCGACACCGTCAGCGACGGCGGCGACGATGTCGCGGTTGCTTACCCCGGATCGGCCGAGACAGGTCCCGACATAATCCTCATTGGCGGAGCGCTTGCCGGTCTCGCTGACGAAGCCGACACGAACCCCGAGATTCCGCTGCGAACCGATTGTCACCCGCGCGACCTGTCAATTTGGCAGCGCGCGCCGTCAGACCCGCGCTCCCGATGCGGCGCCCCATGTGGTGCGCCAGCGCACCTTGACCATGGCAAGTCCGAGGAAACCAAGCAACGCCAGCAGGCCGAAAAACAGGAAGCCCGCGCCGAAGCCGCCGGTCATGCCCTTGGCGACGCCGAGGGCCTTGGCAAGAAAGAAGCCGCCGATGCCTCCGGCGCAACCCACCATGCCGGTCATCAGGCCGATCTCCTGGCGGAAGCGGAGCGGAATGAGCTGAAACACGGCGCCATTGCCCATGCCGAGCGCGAGGACTCCGATCGAGAATAGCAGCACCGACATCCAGGCGATCCGCGGCATTTCGGTGAGCGCCCAACCCGCAGCCGCTGGCGCGGCCGGCCCCTCCGGCATGAAGGCGATGACGAGATACGCCGCCACGACGACGCCAAAGAACATCGACAATGAACGGATGCCGCCGATGCGGTCGGCGATCAGGCCGCCGACCGGGCGGAAGCCCGAACCGAAAGCGACGATCAAGGAGACCAGCAGACCCGCCGCGACGCCTGATACGTGATATTGCACCGTGAAATACAGCGGCAACGCGTTGGCCAGTCCGACGAAGCCGCCGAAGGTGATGAAGTAGAAGAACATGAACCAGCGGCTGTCGGGGTCGCGCAGCAGCGTACCATAGGCCTTCAGCGAAATCGGTTTGCGCTCTCCGGGCGCGTCCTTGGCGGCATAGGCGTAGTAGGTGAGGATCAGCACCATCGGAACGAGCAGCACGCCGAACACGGCTTGCCAGCCCCAAAGCTCGGCAATCGTCGGCGCGAACATCGTGTCGAGCACGACACCCATGTTCCCGGCGCCGGCGATCCCCATCACCACGCCCTGATATTGCGGCGGATACCAGCGGCTGGCCTGCGGCAATGCCACCGCGAACGAAGCGCCGCCGATGCCGAGCGCGAGACCGAAGATTTCGACCGACAGCTTGCTCGGGAGCCCGAAATAGCAAACCCAGGACGTCGCGGCGATGACGACGAGTTGCGCGACAATTCCGGTCCGTTTGGCGCCGAACAGATCGGCGAGTATGCCCATCGGCACGCGCAGCAAAGCGCCGGCCAGAACCGGGATGGCGACGAGCGTGAACTTCTCGTCGACGGCCAGGTTCATGTCATGCACGATGTAGACGATCAACGGACCGAGCGCGACCCAAGCCATGAAGCTTATGTCGAAATAGAGAAAGGCGGCGAGTAGCGTGGGCCAGTGGCCGGCCTTCTTGAATTCAGCAAACTTCATCGAGCAGCCTCGAACAGCGGCCTGTGATACCGCGCGGGCCGCGCGGTGATCTCGGCACAAAGAGACGGAATTTGGGAAGCGAGTCGGCTCGTCGTTGAGACGCACTCTAGGCCTCAGCGTCAGCAATTCACGTGCCAGACAAAGAAGCGCGCCACTTAGCGTGTATTTGCAGTACCTTGCCGGGTGCGCCCAAACTGCCGCGAATGCGGCCGCTGCTCCGTTTGTTGGCAAAACCAGCCGCTCGAACGTGCAGTGTGGTGTTTTATTATGCTGTGCGAAGTATTAACGGAAAAGCTCTCCTGAAAGCCGCCAGTCCGGTGCCGTGCTATTTCCACGGGCACATTGCCATCGAGTAGCGGTGAAGTGTTCGCGTTGTGCACAATGGATAGCCCTTGCGGGTGATTTTTTGGGCATCCATGCACGCGAAGGTGCAGCCAGTTCCCGATTTATCGGCTGAAGCGCTGTGTTGCGCCCGAAGAATTACGGGTTCGGCGTTGGCACGTCTCTTGAATACGCAAGATATCGATCGTCATAGTCGACGATACTCTGCCCGCCGATGGGCGCTCCTCAATCATCAACAATTCTCGCCAATCGACGATGCAGAGTTGCGTCGCCCAGCGGGCCATCGGAACCTGAATTAGAAGGCAGAGCATGCTCGACAAAGTAAACAAGCCGAAGTTGGTGGTGATCGGCAACGGCATGGCCGGCATTCGCACGGTGGAATTGCTGCTGGACCGTGCGCCCCATCTCTATGACATCACCGTGTTCGGCTCCGAGCCATACGGCAACTACAACCGAATTCTGCTGTCGCCCGTGCTTGCCGGCGAGAAGACCGTCGACGACATCATGCTCAACACGGAGCAGTGGTACGAGGACAACGGGATCACGCTGCGCAAGGGCGAAATGATCGAGATGATCGATCGGCGTACCTGCGAAGTCGTGACGAGAGAGGGCGCGCGGGTACCCTATGATCGCCTGCTGATCGCCACCGGCTCGAACCCGATCATGTTGCCGCTTCCGGGCAAGGATCTCCGGGGCGTCATCGGCTTTCGCGATATCCAGGACGTCGAGCACATGGTCCAGGCCTCGACGAGCTTCAAGAACGCCGTCGTGATCGGCGGCGGTCTGCTCGGCCTCGAGGCGGCCAACGGCCTGATGAAGCGCGGCATGAACGTCACCGTCGTGCATCTGCTCGACACGCTGATGGAGCGCCAGCTCGATCAGGTCGCGGGCGGATTGCTGCGTAAGTCGCTGGAAGAGCGCGGCATGGTGTTCAAGATGCCGGCGCAAACGGAGGCGATTCTCGGCGAGGATCGCGTAACCGGTGTGCGCTTCGCCGACGGCGAAGAGATCCCTGCGGATCTGGTCGTGATGGCGGTCGGCATCCGCCCGAATGTCGAGCTGGCGCGCAAGGCGGGCCTCTATTGCGAGCGCGGCATCGTGGTCTCCGACACCATGCAGACCTACGACGGCCGAATCTACGCCGTCGGCGAATGCGTGCAGCACCGGCGCCAGACCTACGGGCTCGTGGCTCCCTTGTTCGACCAGGCCAAGGTCTGCGCCAACCATCTCGCCATGAAGGGATTCGCCACCTATGACGGGTCCGTGGTTTCGACCAAACTGAAGGTGACCGGGATCGACCTGTTCTCCGCCGGCGACTTCGCGCCGGGTGCGGACAAGGAAGAGATCGTCATGCAGGACGCCTCCCGCGGCGTCTACAAACGCATCATCCTGCGCGACAAGAAGATCGTCGGCGCCGTGCTCTATGGCGATACCATCGACGGTCCGTGGTACTTCCAGCATCTGCGCGACGGCACTGACGTTTCGCAGATGCGCGAGCGGCTGGTGTTTGGCGCCGCCAATCTCGGCGACGGCGGCCATAGCGGCAAGAACTCGGTCGCCGCCATGAGCGATGATACGGAAATCTGCGGATGCAACGGCGTCTGCAAGGGAACGATCGTCAAGGCAATCAGCGAAAAGAAACTCTTCACGATCGACGACGTGCGTGCCCACACCAAGGCGTCGTCGTCGTGCGGCTCCTGTACCGGCCTGGTCGAGCAGGTTCTCGCTTTCACGCTCGGCGGCGACTATTCGGCGGCGCCGAAGGTCAAGCCGATGTGCGCGTGCACCGATCACAGCCACGATGACGCGCGCCGCGTCATCGTCGAGAATGGATTGAAGACCATCCCCGATGTCATGAAGTTCATGGACTGGAAGACGCCGAACGGGTGCCACTCCTGCCGGCCTGCCCTGAACTATTATCTGCTCGCCACCTGGCCCGGCGAGTATCGCGACGATCAGCAGTCGCGCTACATCAACGAGCGCGTTCACGCCAATATCCAGAAGGACGGAACGTACTCTGTCGTGCCGCGGATGTGGGGCGGCGTCACGACGCCGGATGAATTGCGCGCCATCGCCGACGTCGCGGACAAGTTCAAGATTCCGACCGTCAAGGTGACCGGCGGACAGCGCATCGATCTTCTGGGCGTGAAGAAGGAGGACCTGCCCGCCGTCTGGGCCGATCTCAACAATGCAGGCATGGTGTCGGGTCATGCCTATGCCAAGGGATTGCGCACGGTGAAGACCTGTGTCGGATCGGAATGGTGCCGTTTCGGCACGCAGGATTCGACCGGCCTCGGTATCAAGCTCGAGAAGTTCATGTGGGGCTCGTGGACGCCGGCCAAGGTGAAACTCGCGGTCTCCGGTTGTCCGCGCAACTGCGCGGAAGCGACTTGCAAGGACGTCGGCGTCGTCTGCGTCGATTCCGGATTCGAGATCCATTTCGCAGGCGCTGCCGGTCTTCACATCAAGGGAACCGAATTCCTGGCCAAGGCAGCGACGGAGGAGGAGACGCTCGAAATCATTGCTGCACTGACTCAGCTCTATCGCGAACAGGGCTGGTATCTGGAGCGCATGTACAAGTGGTGCGATCGGGTCGGCCTCGATGCGATCCGCAAGCAGGTGGTCGACGATGTCGCCAACCGCAAGGCGCTGTTCAGCCGCTTCGCCCATTCGCAGCAATTCTCGCAGAGCGATCCCTGGGCGGCGCGCGCCCAGCGCGGCGTCGACCGTAACGAATTCACCCCGCTGGCGGAGCTCGAACTCGCATGACCAAATGGATCGAAATCGGGGCGTTGAATGACATTCCCGTTCTCGGCTCGCGCGTGGTGAGGACGGCCTCCGGAGACATTGCGGTGTTCCGGACCAGCGAGGACGAGGTGTTCGCGCTCGACGACCGCTGTCCGCACAAGGGCGGACCGTTGTCGCAAGGCATCGTCCACAACAAGCGCGTCACCTGTCCGCTGCACAATTTCGTCATCGAGCTCAGAAGCGGCATGGCGGTCGCGCCCGACGAGGGATGCACGCGCGCGCATCCGACCAAGGTGGAGAACGGCATGGTCTGGCTTAGCGTCCAAACGGCAGCGGTTGTGCCCGCCGAGTGAGGGTGATCGCCCGTGGCAGTGAAGACAACCTGTCCGTATTGCGGGGTCGGCTGCGGCGTTGTCGCTGACAGAGGTCCCGCCGGCGCCGTGACCGTCCGGGGCGATCCGCTTCATCCCGCCAATTTCGGGCGGCTGTGCGCGAAAGGCTCGGCGCTCGCCGAGACCATCGGCCTCGAGGGGCGGCTGCTCGCGCCTGTGGTCAACGGACAGGAAACGAACTGGGATACGGCGCTCGACCATGTCGCGGAGGCATTTGGCAGAATCATCCGCGAGCATGGACCGGATTCGGTCGCCTTCTATGTCTCCGGCCAGATTCTCACCGAGGACTATTACGTCATCAACAAGCTCGCCAAGGGCTTCATCGGCACTGCGAACATCGACACCAACTCGCGGCTGTGCATGGCCTCGAGCGTGGCAGGCCACAAGCGTGCGTTCGGCAGCGACACCGTTCCGGGTTGCTATGAGGACCTCGAAACCGCCGATCTCCTGGTCCTCGTCGGCTCCAATGCCGCCTGGTGCCATCCGATCCTCTACCAGCGCATGGTGGCGGCCAAGGCCAGCAACCCCGCGTGCCGCATCGTCGTGATCGACCCGCGGCGGACCGCGACATGTGACGGCGCCGATCTGCACCTGCCGCTTCGCTCGGGCAGCGACTCCGTGCTGTTCAACGGGTTGCTCGCGCATCTTGCATCGCGCAATGCCATCGATCGCGCCTTCGTGGATGGCTTCACCACTGGCGCCGAAGCCGCGCTGCGGCAGATCGCCGGCCAGACGGTCGCGCAGACGGCCGACATCTGTGGGCTGGGCGAGGGCGCGGTGGCGTTGTTCTTCGACTGGTTTGCCAAAACCGAGCGGGTCGTCACGCTCTATTCGCAGGGTATCAACCAGTCGAGTAGCGGCGTCGACAAGGTCAACTCGATCATCAATTGTCATTTGTTGACCGGCCGCATCGGGCGGCCCGGTATGGGGCCGTTCTCGCTGACTGGACAACCCAACGCCATGGGCGGCCGGGAAGTCGGCGGGCTGGCCAACCAGCTCGCCGCCCATATGGAGATCGAGAACCCGCAGCACCGCGACATCGTTCAACGCTTCTGGCAATCGCCTGTGATCGCGGACAAGCAGGGCCTCAAGGCCATCGACATGTTCGACGCGATTGCCGATCGGCGCATCAAGGCGGTCTGGATCATGTCCACCAATCCGCTGGTCAGCCTGCCGGATGCCGATCGCGTGCGCCGCGCGCTCGAGGCATGCGAGCTCGTCGTCGTGTCCGATTGCATGCGGCATACCGACACCACGCGTCACGCTCACGTATTGCTGCCGGCGCTCACCTGGGGCGAAAAGGACGGCACCGTCACCAATTCCGAACGCCGCATTTCCCGGCAGCGACCGTTCTTGCCGGCGCCCGGCGCTGCAAGAGCCGATTGGCAGACCGTCTGCGACGTCGCCCGGCGCATGGGCTTTTCGGGGTTCGACTATCCGAGCGCTGCGGCGATCTTCCGCGAGCACGCCGGGCTTTCGAGTTTCGAGAATAACGGGACGCGCGATTTCGATCTGTCCGCCCTGAACACGCTCGACGACCGCGCTTACGACGCGCTTACTCCGATCCAATGGCCTGTGACGCGCGAATATCCGACCGGCACGCCGCGGATGTTCGAAACGCGCGAATTCTTTACTGCCGACCGCAAAGCCCGTTTCGTGCCGGTGACGCCGCGTGCTGCCGTGAACGCGACCAGCCGCGACTATCCGCTGGTGCTCAATACCGGGCGGGTCCGCGATCAATGGCACACCATGACGCGGACCGGGAAATCGCCGCGGCTGCTGGCGCACATCTTCGAGCCCTGTGCGGAATTCCACCCCGACGACGCACGCGCAGCCGGCGTGGAGAATGGCGGGCTTGCGCGGCTGACCAGCCCGTGGGGCGAGATGGTGGCGCGCGTCGTCGTTACCGCCGAGCAGCGGCGCGGCTGCGTGTTCGTGCCGATGCACTGGAATGGTGAGTATGCCGGCGACGGCCGGGTCAACGCGCTGGTCAATCCGGCGACCGATCCGATCTCCGGACAGCCGGAGTCCAAACACACGCCGGTCAAGGCGGCGGCTTACTTGCCGAAATGGCATGCTTTCATCCTCAGCCGCCGGGAGATCGAACGTCCCGCTGCGGGTTACTGGGTCGGCGGGCTTTCAGGGACGTGCTGGCGGATGGAACTCGCCGGCGACGAGCGGCCGCCGAGCTGGCGCGATTGGGCGCGGGCGCAACTCCGCGTCGGGCACGACATCGAGTGGATCGCCTATCGCGATCCGAAGGTTGGCCGCTTCCGCTACGCCGCTGTTCGCGACGGCCGGCTGGAGGGTTGCGTGTTCATCGCACCCGATCACAGGCTGGTTTCGCGGTCGTGGCTCTCCGGCCTGTTCGCGGAACAGGAGTTGTCACCGAGTGCGCGGATGTCGTTGCTGACGGGACAGCCGCTCGATGCCGCTCAAGACGTCGGACCCATCGTCTGCTCGTGCTTCGGCGTGGGGCAGCATCAGATATCCGCCGAAATCCAGAAAGGTGCGGCCAGCGTCGACGACGTTGGCCGGCGCCTGAAGGCCGGCACCAATTGCGGCGCCTGCAAGCCGGAGATCGGGAAGCTTTTGCGCGGCGCGGCCGTGCGCGACCCGCATCCGGCATGAAACCGGCCGCACCCGCCGCTAATTCTTGATCGCGTAGAGCGGCGTTCGCAGCGTTAGCTGATACGATGGCTTCGGCGTCCAGGCGATCTGCGCGGTAATGCCGAACAGTCGGTTGTCGTCGTCGTCCATACGGTCGAGGTCGAACCGCACGATCGGCTGGGTGAACGCGGCAAACGGCGTCAGGTTCAGGAGCTGCGCGCCGCCGAAGTTCTGCACGCCGAAGCGGCCGGTAAGCTTCCAGTTGTTGTCCCACTGATAATAGCCGCCGACATAGCCCATGATATCGGGGCTGACGCGGGCGAGCGGGGTATCGACGAAGACTCTGGCGTATTGCGCGCCAGCGAGCAGCCCGCGCGTTTCATCCGCGTTCAGCGCGTAGTCCGCCTCGAGGATGGTGTTGTAGGCCGTCGTGGCCAGCGGCGCGTCGGAAATCGATCGCGTCGCGTTGGCTTGGATGGTGATGGTCGGAAACGTTCCGCCGTTCTGCTGATAGATGTCGGCCTGAAATCCGACGGTAAAGGCGTAGATCGAGAACGTCGTCCAGGGATCGGTACCCGCCTGCGAGGTGGCTCCGCTGACCCCGCCATACACCGAGAGCCAATCGTTGACATCGACGGTCAAGGGCAGGTCGACCGAGACGCTCTGGCTGGACGGCGAGGTCCGGGTTCGGGGCGAGGAAAGGTTCGCCAGCCTCGATAACAACGGAGGCGCGCTGAATCCGATCGAGAGCGAGCCGGCAGGCAGCGTCGAGTAGATGGTTCTCATATCGAGGTAGAAGTTCGGCAGGGCCGGCTTGGTTGCGGCCGCATCCTCCTCATCGTCGTCCTTGTCTTTTCCAAGGGCCAGACCTGAAAGGCAGAACGACACCAGCACGCCGAAAGCCAGGCTTCTGACGGATCGCGCTGGCGCGAATCTCAGACGCCGAGGTGCGGTGGACTTGGTAATATTCCTGCTCAATCGACGCCGCCTTTGTCTGGCCCACATGACCATTTGGCCGCGGCGAATACAAGCAGCGGTCGCCGCGCGGGCCCTCGATCTTGCGGCAGGTGTGGCGCGTTTGCGCCGCGTGGACAAAACCGAGGTCAAGGGATTCTGGGGCCCGGGGCAGGGCAAAGGCGTCATGTGTCGGTGACGAGTTCGCCGGATCTTTCCGTCATTTCGAAGAAATTCCGTTGGACTTCCCGATGATGGAGAACATCACGGCCGCTATGATGCCGGACAGCAGAGATGCCAGGAGAACGCCGAGGCGGACCTGCGCGAGGACGGTTTCGTCGTCGAACGCGAGCGTTCCGATGAAGAGGCTCATGGTGAAGCCGATGCCGGTCAGGATGGCCGTGGCATAGAACTTCGTCGTCGTGGCCCCATCCGGCATCGCAGCGAGGCCCAGCCTGACGGCGAGCAGCGAAGCGCCGAAGACGCCGATCTGCTTGCCGATGAACAGCCCTGCAATGATCCCAAGTGGTATCGGCCCTGTCAGCTTTTCCAAGGTCAGCCCATGAAACGATACGCCTGCATTGGCGAAGGCAAAGAGCGGCACGATGGCGAAACTGACCCAGGGCTTGAGTGCATGTTCGGTGTCCTCGAGCAGGCTGTGGCCATCATGCCGGGTCAGCGGCATCGCGAAGCCGACAGCGACACCGGCAAGTGTCGCATGCACGCCAGATTTGAGCACGCAGACCCAGGTGAAAAGGCCGGCGATCAAATAGAATGCGGGCCTTCGCACATCGAGCAGGTTGAGGACCACAAGCGCAGCGATGCCGAGTGCGCCGAGCCCCAGCGCCAGAACCGAAAGGTCGGCAGCATAGAACATCGCGATGACGATGATAGCCATGAGGTCGTCGATGATCGCAAGCGCCAACAGAAAAGTCTTTAGCGAGGCCGGTACCTTGCGTCCCAGCATGGCGCAGACGCCGAGCGCAAAGGCGATGTCGGTGGCTGCCGGTATGGCCCAGCCGCGCAACGCCTCGGCATCGCCCCAGTTGATCGCGGCAAAAATGGCGGCCGGCGTGACAAATCCGCCGAACGCGGCGATCACGGGCAATGCCGCTTTCTTCGGGCTCGCCAGCGCACCCTCGATCGCCTCGCGTTTGATCTCGAGGCCGACCAGCAGAAAGAACACCGCCATCAAGCCGTCGTTGATCCAGTGTTCGAGCGTCTTGCTCAGTCCGATCGATGCGATCCGCACCTCGCCGGTCGTATGCAACAGCGCCTGATACTCCGGCCCGAGTGGTGAGTTAGCGACGATGAGCGCTGCGGCTGCGGCGATGCCAAGCGCGATACCGCCATAAAGGTCGGTATTGTCGGCAATGTGAGGCGTGGCCGTCGGAGCCTTGGCCGTCGGAGTCTTGGCCGTCATGAACCAGCCTTGCCGGCCTTCTCGATGGCAACGGACAGCGCGAGCTTGGTTTCCGCCACAATGTCCTCGACCAGTTCTTCCCGGCTGACATGGGCAGCCTGGCCGGTGAGCAATCCCTGTTCGGCGAGCATGACCACGCCGTGTAGTGAGGCCCAGACCTTGAGCGCGCTCCGCTCGCGCAACAGTTCTACAGCGGGCGCCTCCAGCGCCTCTACCAGGAGCTCGAAGGTCTCCATTGCGGCACTATGCAGCTCGCTGCCTTTCGGCGCGCATGCCATGGTTCGAGACGCGAACATCAGGCGATAGATGCCGTTGCGGCGCAGGCCGAAATCAAGCGTGAGCTGCGCGAAACGCGACAGCTTCGACTGCTTCGACGGCTTTTCAAGCGCCGCACGCATCATGGCGCTGAACTGGCGAAACGCTTCGGCCGTCACGGCCGTCAGCAGCGTCTCGCGATCGGCGAAATGCTTGTAGGGCGCCGGCTGTGAGACGCCGAGTTTCTTGGCCAGCGCGCTGATGCTGATCGCTTCGGGACCGCCTAGTTCCACTTCATGCAACGCGGCTTGAACCAGGGCATCACGAAGATCCCCATGGTGGTAGGCATTCAGCGCTTTACGTGCGGGTCGAGGTGACATTCAGTTCCATGATCTATAACTTTTGCCTTGACAGCACAACGGCAACGCGAATGTAATACGATATAACTTCGCGGTGCTGCGGCGGATCTGTGCCGCTGCGCCGACGAAAGGCCGCGCGAGACAATGCGCGCCACAAAGAGGGGAACGCTGCGATGGCTGCAAAGCTGAAGATCCGCGTCGACCAGGACAAATGCCAGGGACACGCGCGCTGTAAATCACTGGCCCCCGAACTGTTCGAGCTCGACGAATTCGGCAACGCGCACGAAACAGGCGACGGTTCTGTGCCTGCGGGCCTGGAAGACAAGGCCTGGCTCGCCCAGAGTAACTGTCCGGAAATTGCCATCGAGGTGACCGAAGAATAATTCGGTCGCGGATCTTTCATCCATTACGATCTGAACGAACCAAGCAGAGGAATTGCTCCGATGTCCGATTCCGCCAGCATCATGCCCGAGCATCCGCCAGTCACCGACTGGATCAACGATTTCGACCATACCGACCCCGTGTGGACGGAAGACCCGTTTCCGATCTGGGAAGAGCTGCGCGCGGCTTCGCCGGTCGTTCATACCGACCGGTTTCTCGGCTGCTACATGCCGACCACGTACCAGGCGGTGAAGGAAATCGCCTACGACACCGAGCACTTTTCGTCCCGACGCGTGATCGTGCGCGACGTTCGCCCGGAGATTACGGCCCGCGCGCCGCCGATCACCTCCGACCCGCCCGAGCACAAGCCGGCCAAGCAGATTCTGCTGCCGCCTTTCACCCCGGACGCGATGAAGAAGCTGGAGCCGCGGGTCCGCGCGATCTGCAACGAGCTGATCGACGAGTTCATTGCCGACGGCAAATGCGACGCCGCCGCCCGCTACACCAAGCACATTCCGGTGCGCGCCATCGCGCACATGCTCGGGATTCCCGAGAAGGACGGCGACCTCTTCATCAAATGGATTCACGGCATCCTTGAACTCGGCATCAAGGACGACAACGCGCTGATGGAGGCGGTGAAGGAGATGACTGGCTATTTCGCCGGCCAGATCGAGCAACGCAAGAAGAATCCGACCGACGATCTGATCTCGACCCTGATGAAGGCGAAAGACAAGGATGGAAATCCGTTGGCTGACGAACACGTGCTGGGTTCGCTGCGGCTGCTGTTGATCGCCGGCATTGACACCACCTGGAGCGCGATCGGGTCCTCGCTGTGGCATCTGGCCAAGACGCCCGCGGACCGCGAGCGCCTCGTCAAGGAGCCGGAGCTGATGCCGCTCGCAGTTGAGGAATTGCTGCGCGCCTACTCACCGGTGACGATGGCACGTGAGGTGATGAAGGAGACGACGGTCAGCGGCTGCCCGGTCAGGCCCGGCAACATGGTGCTGCTGTCGTTCCCGGCCGCCAACCGCGATCCCGCCATGTTCCCCGATGCCGACAAGGTGGTCATCGACCGCAAGGAGAACCGGCACGCCGCGTTCGGCCTCGGCATTCACCGCTGCGTCGGCTCCAACCTCGCTCGCATGGAAATGACGGTTGCGATCGAGGAATGGCTGAAGCGGATTCCGGATTTCAGGCTCGATCCGGCCGGCAAGGTCACATGGTCGGAAGGCACCGTTCGCGGCCCGCGTCAGTTGCCCCTGCTGTTCGGGAAGGCGAGCTGAGTGCAATACGGGCGTGGCTTCACCTCTCCCGCTTGCGGGGGAGGTCGGATCGCATCATCGGTGCGATCCGGGTGGGGGCTCTCTCATACGAACGGTGCGACTCGCGGCGCCACCCCTCCGGCTCTTCGATCCAATGCGCTGCTGGCACTTGACCTCGATCTTCGCGTCGCTGAACGGCGGGATCAATAAGAAACAAGAGGCGGAGAGATACACCGCCGGCGGCAGACGGGAGGTCGTGATGAGCCGTATCTTTGGTGCAGTCTGCCAGAACGGATATGTCGTCCGCGATATCCGAGCCGCCATGGATCATTGGGTCAATGTGATTGGCGTCGGGCCATAGTACTATATCGACAAAGTCAAGACCGATTACTTCCGCCACCGCGGCCAGGACTCCGCCATGGAGATGAGCGTAGCGCTCGCCAATTCCGGCGATGTCCAGATCGAGCTGATCCAGCAGCGCAACGACGCGCCCTCGATGTACAAGGAGTTTCTCGATTCCGGTCGCGAGGGCCTGCAGCATATGTCGTACTGGACCCGCGAATATCAGGCCCTCTACGACCGCGCGCTGTCGCTTGGCTATAAAGTGGGACACGAGGGCCAGATCGGCGGCGAAAAAGGCCGCTTCGCGTATTTCGATACCCAAGCCCATCCCGGCACCGTGGTGGAGATTTCAGACATCAGCGGAAGCAAGGGAAGTTTCTTCGAGCACATCCGCCGGGTTGCCGCCGATTGGGACGGCTCCGATCCGATCCGCGAAGTAGGTGGCCGCTGAGCGATGCGCGATCCGGCAACCGTGAAGTAACGACCGTGAAGTAACCAGAGCGCGGAAGCGTCCGCCAATAAGAACGACAAGCGCAAGGAGAGGCGAATGGCCAGACTTCCCCTGATTGATCCGGCGACAACCAGCGGCGACGTGCGTGCGTCCTTCGATCGGATGCCGGTCGTATTGAACATCTTCCGGATGATGGCGCATGCCGAGGACGCCGCCTTCACTGCCGCTGCTGGCGTTCGGCCGCGAAGTGATCGAGGACGTGCGCGTCGCTGAACCGGTCTTTGCCGCCATGCGCAGGCATCTCAGCGAGCAGGAGATCGTCGAATCGATCCTTGCGATCGGCTTCTACATGACGATGGCGCGGCTGACGGAAGCGACCGAGGTTGATCTCGACCCCGCCGCTGGTATGACCGTCTTCGAGGGCGGCCAGAAGCGAACGGGCTGACATTGACCACGCCCCCGGTTGCAGCGATCATCGGCCGGGTCCAACGATGGCGTGGAGCGAAGGCAATGACAGGTGAGCCCGGTTCGAGCGGTCCGCGACCACTAGGCGAAATCGCCAGCTATCACGCCCACATCTACTACGATCCGGCGACCACGCGGGCCGAGGCCGAGCAACTTCGAAACTGGATCGGCGAGCGCTTTTCGGTCACGCTCGGACGGTGGCACGACGTCAAGGTCGGCCCGCACGATCAGGCCATGTATCAGGTCGCCTTTGCCCGCGCGGTATTTTCTGAGTTAGTCCCTTGGCTGATGCTCAACCATGGCAATCTGAGCGTTCTGGTCCATCCGAATACGACCAACCCGCGCCGCGATCATCTGGCCGATCCGATCTGGATCGGGCCGGCGCTGGCCGTACATGGCGATAAGCTGCCAGAGGACGCCGAGATGGAAGAGGCGCCGGCACCGAATACCAATCCAATTCTCCGGCCTTGAGCGCGGCTCTGCTGGCGAAAACCCCGGCTCGTTTACCAATACGAGGCTTGAACCTGTGAATTCGGCCGGTCATGATAGCCGTGAGCGATTGTCTCGATTATGCCTTACTTTGGTTTGCATTATGGTGGGACTTATTCGGTGAATCCCTTAGGAATCATTCGATTCAGAAGCGCCGATCCGGGGACGAATGGATAGAGCCAAGACCAGCGCAGCCGGGCTTGCGTCAAGCCGCGGTACCCGATTGCTCCGTGAGACGGCATTCGGGACGGCGGCGCTCGCCATGGCATTGGGGTTGGCCGCCTGGGTTACCGATTTCGACGTGGTCGGCTTGATCAAGCCCGCATCCGCGAATGTCGGCAGCACATCCTCGTTCGACGAGCGCTTCGGCACCGCCTCGGTGCGGCGTTCGCTGACCATCAACTATCCCTGGCGTGTCGCCGCCCGCCCCCAGCGCGCGGACTTCGATGCGGAGTTCGCCTACATCGAAATCCTGTTGGGCGGACAATCGCGCGAGGAGCAATCGCGCGAGGAGAACGTGCAGCCTCCGCCGCCGGCCCCGACCGTCGAAGCGGCCATCCCGCTCCCGAGGTCCCGGCCGGTCATGGCCAACCTTCAGTCGGCGAGAAGCGATCCGCCGCCGGTCTCGTCCGACAACCGCACCATGTTCGAGAAGCTTGCCGATCTGGTGCCGATGCGCTTCTCGCTGGCCTCGTTGACGCCGGGGGATGGGCTGCTCAGCGAGCGCAAGGATCTGGGGGCGCTAGGCTATGACAGTCAGACCGCCGTCTACGACATTTCGGCCCGCGCCGTTTATCTGCCGAGCGGCACCAAGCTCGAGGCACACTCAGGGCTGGGCAACCTGATGGACAATCCGGCACATGTCGACCAGCGCATGGTCGGCGCGACCCCGCCGAACGTTTACGATTTGAAGCCGCGCGAGAAACTGTTTCACGGCGTCGCGGCGCTGCGCATGACCCCGATCGGCGAAAACGAAATGCACGGGCGAACGGGCCTGCTCGTGCACAGCTACCTGCTCGGGCCGAACGGTGATTCCAACGGCTGCGTCTCGATCAAGGACTACGACAGGTTCCTGCAGGCCTACCGGAACGGCGAGGTCAAGCGGCTCGTCGTCGTGCCTAGTCTGCGCGAAGGCCTCACCGCGTCGCGGCGTTCGCCATCTCCGTCATGACCGCAGTTGCGGGCGATACCGCCGATTCCGACACCCCGCTGCGGGCGCTCTTCAAGATCAACCTGAACGGCAAAACGGTGTCGATCGCCACCGTCGGCCAGGCCTATCGCTTCATCACCAATCTCTCCTCGATCGAATGGATCGAATTCCGCGCGCTGCATGCCGAAGCCGTGCAAGCACTGCAGGGCGCCGCTGATAACGCGATGCTGACCGTGCAGGCGACCGACGCCTTGCGTGCGCTGTTCGTCCGCGCGAAGCTGTTGTGAAGGCGCCGGCCTGTCCGTGGAAGCCCCCACGGTTGTGTCTCATGGATGCTTGAGAAAATACGTCCCAAGAAAAAAACGTCCCAAGGAAAAAATGCCCGCATGCCCTTAAGTCACGCCGAAATTGAAGACGATCGCCTGATCCGGGAATTGTTGCAGAACTGGGCGATCTGGCGCGATGCCGGAGACTGGGAGCGTTTCCGCACGGTCTGGCATCCGGACGGCCGCATGATGGCGACCTGGACGCAGGGCACCGGTGACGAGTTCATCGAAATCAGCAAGCAGGCCTGGGCCAAGGGCGTCAGCATCCTGCATTTTCTCGGCGGCATCTCGGTTGACCTCGCAGGCGCCCGCGCGATTGCGCAGACCAAAATGACGATCTCGCAGCGTGCCGAGGTCGAGGGCGTGCTGTGCGACGTGCTCTGCACCGGGAGATTCTACGACTTCCTCGAAAAGCGGGAGGGACGCTGGGGCATCGTGCTGCGCCAGCCGATCTATGAGAAGGACCGCATGGACCCCGTCACGCCGGGTACGGCGCCGGTGCTGGACAAGGCTCTCCTCGAGCAATTCCCGCCGGGCTACCGCCATCTCGCCTATTTGCAGACCCGCATCGGCTACACGGTCAAGTGCGACATGCCCGGCCTCAAGGGACCCGAGGTCGAGGCCTTGTATGCGCGCGGCGCGGCGTGGCTGCAGGGCAGGCCGCTCTAACTGATCTCCTTGCGCACCGTCGCTGCCGCGTCGCACATCGCCTTCAATTTCCCAAACGCGACATGGCGCGGCATGTATTTCATGCCGCAATCGGGCGCGATGACCAGCCGGTCGGCGGCGACGTGCTTGAGGCCGTTGCGGATGCGGCCGGCCACCACATCGGCGGCTTCGATCTCGGGATTGCCGAGGTCGAGCACGCCGAGCATGATCTTCTTCGACGATAAATCCTTGAGCACGCCGAGATCGAGCTTCGGCTGCGCCGCCTCGATCGAAATCTGCTCGGCACTGGTGTCGGCAAGTTCAGCAAGGAAGGAATAGCCGGCCGGCTTGGTCGAGCCGGGGACGACCGCGGCATAGCCGAAGCACAGATGCACCACGGTCGGCACGGTAATACCTTGCAGGGCGCGGTTGATCGCCTTGACGGCGTAGCGGCGGGCAAGGTCCGGGTTGTTGCGCACCCAGGGTTCGTCGAGCTGGATCACGTCAGCGCCGGCTTTTTGCAAATCGAGCGCTTCGGCGTTGACGGCTTCGGCAAATGCCATCGCCAGCTCCTCGTCGTCCTTGTAGTACTCGTTCTTCGCCTGCTGGCTCATCGTGAACGGGCCGGGCAGGGTGATCTTGGCCGCGCGATCGGTATTCTGGCGCAGAAATTCCATGTCGTGCAGCTCGACCGGGCCGCGGCGTTTTACCGGACCGACCACACGCGGTACCGGCGTTTCGTGTCCGCTGCGCGAGGTGATCATCGCCGGATTTTCGTCATCGATGCCTTCAAGCGCGGTGGCGAAGCGATTCGAATAGCTCTCGCGGCGGATTTCGCCGTCGGTCACGATGTCGATGCCGGCGCGCTCCATGTCCCTGATCGCAACGATGGTGGCGTCGTCCTGCGCTTCTTCCAGGTGCTCCGCAGGCAGCCGCCACATCGCGTGCAGGCGCGTGCGCGGCACCACCTTTGACAACATCGCGCGATCGACCAGCCATTCCGGCTGCGGGTAGCTGCCAACGACGGTGGTCGGCAGAAGATGTTTCGGCAGGTTCATCATCGTCTCCGTGCTCTTGTTGTTATGCCTCTCGTTTCAAGCCGCACGTGTCGCAGCCGCCGCAACCTCGTCTTTCACAGGATTGCGCAGCACGCCGATGCCGGATACCTCGACCTCGACCACGTCGCCATCCTTCATCCACAGCGGCGGCGTGCGGTAGGCGCCGACGCCGCCGGTGGTGCCGGTGACGATGACGTCGCCCGGAACCAGTTCGGTGAAGGTCGAGCAGTAGGCGATCAGGGCAGGGACGTCGAACACGAGGTCCGAGATCGGCGCGGCCTGCACTTCGACGCCGTTGAGGCGGGTCGCAATGGCCTGCTTGCTGATATCAGGGATTTCGTCTGTGGTGACCATCCACGGTCCGAATGCGCCGGTGCCGACAAAATTCTTTCCCGGCGCGAATTGCGAGGTGTGGCGCTGCCAGTCGCGGATGCTGCCGTCATTGTAGCAGGCATAGCCCGCAACATGTGCGAGCGCCTCTTCCCGCGAAATCCGGCGGCCGGCCTTGCCGATGATGACGGCCATCTCGCCCTCGTAATCGAAACGTTCGGATTCCAGCGGCCGGATCATCGGCTGGCCGCCACCGACCTGGCTATTGGCGAAACGGGTGAAGATCATCGGATGCGGCGGCGTGGGATGGCCGCTTTCGGCAAGGTGCGTGGCGTAGTTGACGCCGATGCAGAAGATCTTGTCCGGGTCGGGCACGGTCGGCAGCAACTCGATTTCCGCCAATGCGTAATCGGGACGCTCACCCTGCAGCGCTTTCAGTTCGTCGAGCAATCCGTTGGCGAGCAGCGACTTCAGGGTTGGATAGGCCTTAAGCCGTTTTCCGGCATCGATAATGCCTGCGTTCGTGACCAGGCCGTAGGTTGCCGTCTGACCTGCCTTGAAACTCGCGATCCTCATGTTGTGACACTCTCTTCGATGTTGGAAAGGTAGGGCTGAATGGGCAGCACGATCTTGCCCGACCGGATCGGGACGCAGTCGGGCGGAAAGTCCTGGTGGAAGCGCGCGCCAGCTTCCTCTGCTCGGTCGAGAAAGCGCTCAAGGTGATCCATGGCGCCGCCAGGCAGATCGTGCAGCGCCATCAGGCTCCACGGCTGCGAGCGGCACAGGTCGAGGGCTCGGTCGACCCAGCCATCGGGATCGTCCCAGTCGCGCGGGATCGCGTTCCAGAGCACGCAGCTATGCCTGTTGCGGATGAGGTAGTCGACCACGGAGGGCTTCAACAGCCGCCGATCGAGATTGCCGCCGCCGCCGAACGGCCTGAACCAGCGCTCTGCATGGGCGAGGTTGCCGATTGCATCTTGCGTCCGGCCGATCTCGCTTTGTGCCGCGTTCGGATCGCGTTGCTGCCCGAGCGGCACGGTGTGCGTAAAGGTATGATTGCCGATCCAGTGGCCTTCTTCATGCGCGCGTGCGGCCAGCCCGCGACGTTCGCCATCGCCGAGCTTTTTGCCGATCACGAAGAACGTCGTCTTGATGCCGCGTTCGCGTAAGATATCGAGCACGCGCGGCGTGACGCCAGGCTCGGGACCATTGTCGAATGTCAGCGTCAGGTCGAACACGTTCACACTCCGTCAGGTCGCAGGCTGCAGGGCAGCGGGCGCGACTTCGCCCGCGGAGTCTTGCCCGGCGCGTGTGCCGGTCTGCCAGATCGCGGCCTTGCGCTCGATCCATTTGATGGCGGCGTTGAAGGCGATCGCCATCGCCAGCACCAGCAACACGCCGGCAAACACATGCGGGCTATCGAGAATGGTGCGGTAGCGCGAGATCAGATAGCCGATGCCCGCGGACGAGATCAGCATTTCCGACACCACCACACCGACGATCACAAGCGCGCCGCCGACGCGCAGTCCTGACAGCACGGTCGGGATCGCCGCTGGAATGATGACGCGAACCAGCCGCTGGCTCAGCGTCGCGCCCATGCTGCGGGCGGCCAGCAGCAACTGCGGATCGATGGTCTGGATGCCTGCGGCAGTCGCCAGCATCGTCGGCAGAAAGCCATAGATCGAAGCGAATGCGATCTTCGATTCCGAGCCGATGCCGAGCCAGACCGTGAAGACGGGATAGAGGATGACCAGCGGCACCGCATAGAGGCTCGAGACCATCGGCATGATCAGGATGCGCGGCCGCGGCAGGCTGCCGACGATGGCGCCGAGCAAGATGCCGCCGCTGCAGGCGAACGCCATCGAGATCGCGACCTCGTAGAGCGTGACGGCAAGGGCGTGGCCGTATTCGCCAGCCTCGTTCCATCCGGCCGCGAGCGTCGAGGACAGCGACGGCAGAAACAGTTCCGGAATGAAGCCGGCACGCGGCAGGATCTCCCACAGCACAATCAGGCCGATCACGATCAATCTGCGAAGAGTTGCCGCGCTCATGCCAGCCTCACGCCGATTTGCGAATGTGCCGCCAGATGCGGTCGCGCAGACTGCCGAAGGCGTCGCCGCTCAGCATCTCATAGGTGCGTGGGCGGGGCAGCGAGACCTGCAGATGATCGACGATGCGGCCAGGGCGCGGCGACATCACGATCACCTCGTCGGCGAGATAGACCGCTTCCGTCAGGCTATGGGTCACGAATACCACCGTCTTGCCGGTCGCCGCCCAGATCCGCAGCAGCTCGTCGCCCATGGTCATGCGGGTCTGTTCGTCGAGCGCCGCGAACGGCTCGTCCATCAGCAGCACCGGCGGATCCTGCACCAGGCCGCGCGCAATCGAGACGCGCTGCTTCATCCCGCCCGACAGCTCATGCGGATGGCGCTTGCCGAAGCCCTCGAGGCCCACAAGCTTCAAGGCGTCCTGCGCTCTAACGCGTCGATCGCCCCTAGCGACGCCGCGCAGCGCCAGCGGAAACTCGACATTTTCTTCCGCCGTCAGCCAGGGAAACAGGCTGGCCTCCTGAAACACCACGCCGACCCGGTTCGGATCGGGCTCGGGGATCGGCGCGCCGCTGATGGTGATGGTGCCGGAGGTCTGCTGGCGCAGGCCGGCCATCATCATCAGAAGCGTCGACTTGCCGCAGCCGCTCGGGCCGACCAGCACCACGAAGCGGCCGGGCCTGACGTCGAGCGAAACGTCTTCCAGCGCGACGACATCCTGTGTCGTGGTCTTGAAGATCTGCCCGACACTACGGACTTCGATCGCGCCGGCCGGCTTCAGCGGGGTTATGTTCGCCAATGGCTGCATCGTGTTTCCACCCATCTGACCAGTTCATTGAAGGCAATCGCGATCACGGCGATCATCACCACGCCGGCCAGCAATTGCTTCATCTGGAAGTTCTCGCCCCAAGTCGCAATCTGGTGCCCGATGCCGTCGCGCGAGGCGTACATTTCGGCGAGAATGACGCCGGTGAGGTTGAAGATCATCGAGATCCGCAGCGCTTCCAGCAGGACGGGAAGCATGCTCGGCAGGTAGACGCGGAACGCGGTCTGAACAGGTGTCGCCCCATAGGAGCGGGCGACCGTCAAATGCTCGACCTTGACCGACTCCACCGCCGTCGTGGTCGACATGATCACGATGAAGATCGTCGAGAAGAAACCGAAGCCCACCTTCTGCGAAAAGCCGACCCCGAACACCAGGATGAACATCGGCAGGAAGATCGACTTTGGAATGCTGAAGGCGAAGAACAGCAGCGGCTTTGCCACCTCGGCAAAATAGCGGTTCTCCGCGATCAGGAAGCCGATCAGCGCGCCGACGGGAACGGCGAGGGCGAAGGCGGTCACCACCTCGGTTGCGGTCACCGCGAGATCCTTGCGCACGCTCGCGCGCTGCAAGAGCTCGCCAAGTGTTGACAGCGTATCGGAGGCGGAGGGAAGCAGGCGCGGATTGACGATGCCGGTCCGCGACAGGATTTCCCACATCACAAACAGCGCCACCACAATGGCAACCCGCGCCGCCTTTACCGCTAGCCCGCTTTGCATCGCGCGTGTCTCAGAACTTGGTCGGAACCGGCTTGAACTGCGTCGAGATAATTTCCGAGGCCGGCCCAAGGTCCTTCATGCCGCCCGCCTTGGCCATGTCGAGCGCGAGCTGGAGCTGTTCCGGAATCTTCGGACCATCCATGCTGCCGTCGGTTTCCAGCTTCATGATCGTGTTATCATATTCCAGCGCCGCGATCTCGGCGGGAATTTCATAGAGCTCGGTGATCAGCTTGACGGAGGCGTCCTTGTTGGCGCGCATGTACATCAGTGCGCCATAGAGTGCGTTCAGCGTCTTCTGTACGAGTTGCGGCTTGTCCTGCACGTATTTGTCGAGCGCGATCCAGCCGGCGGCGAGGTTCGGCGGCACTTCCTTGGAGAAGTCGAGGATGGTGCGCGCTTCGCCTGATTTGGAGATCTGGAAGCTCAGCGGAGAATAGACGACGGCCGCGTCGACATTGCCGGCGAGCAGGTTCGGAACCAGGCCGCCGCCGCCGACGGGAACGCGGGTGAATTCGATTTTCTTGTCCTGCTGGGTCCACAACGCCAGCAGGTCGGAGCCGGAGCCTGCGGAGGTGATGGCGACCTTCTTGCCGTTCAGGTCCTTCACCCCAAGCGTCGATTTCGAAAGCGTCATCAACTGCCAGCCGTAATAGCCCGTGGCTGCGCTCGCGAGCACCTTGGAGTTCACGCCCTTCTTGCGCCCGGCCGATACCAGCGAAGTGGCGTCGAGAATGACGTCGGCGGCGCCCGCCGCCATCGCCTCAAAGGTCTCGGCGCCGCCGCGATAGATCGTGAGTTCGGCCGTGATGCCTTCCTTCTGGAACAGCTTTTGGCGCACAGCGGTTTCCGCGATCGTCGTGGGCCAGTAGGTTTTCGTCGGAAGCCCGATGCGGACGGTATCGGCAGCTTGCGCCATGCCTGATGCGCCAAGCACGGTGGCGGTCGCAATCGTTGCCAGTATTTGGCGTCGCGTGATTCTCATGGTGACGTTTCCCTTTGCTTTTCTTGATTTGATTTGTTCTTTGAACGGTCGATCAGGCGGGGGCGCCACCTCCGAACGGTTTCGGTGTCGCGAGCTCGACGAGATGCATGGTCGTCATGAAATGCTTCGAGAGCGCCGCGACCGCGGCATCGGCATCGCGCTTCAGCACGGCATGCACGATTGCCGCGTGTTCGGCCTCGACGTCGCGTGTGTGTTCGGTGTTGCGCCGGATCGCAAGCCTTCGATAGCGTTCGCTCTGCTCGTGCAGGACGTCGCGAAAACCGAGCAACCATTGCGAGCCGCAGGCGTTCACCAGCGTGCGGTGAAAGACTCTGTGCCGCACCACCCACTCCTCGTAGTGATGGGTCGGATCGTCGGGGTAGGTGTAGGGCACGGCGCAGAGCGCCGCGAAAGATTTCTCCACCGAGGCAAGCCATGCCGCATCGCCACGCTCGATCGAACGGCGCAACGCCAGCCCTTCGATATCGACGCGGGTCTGTGTCACGTCCCTGAGGTCGGCTGATGATACCGGGCTGACACGAAAGCCGCGCTGGTCGGACGCCTGCACCAACCCGTCCGCGACCAGCCGCGACAGCGCCTCGCGCACCGCGGCGAGGCTGACCGAAAACTGTTTGGCGAGACCGGCGATATGGAGCTTCTGGCCGGGTAGCAGCCGGGTCGAGAGAATATCCGCGCGCAGCCGTTCCTGAACGGCGGAGGTCAGGCTTCGCGGCCGTTCGTCGTCAAGGCGCTCGCCAAAACTCAACCCGATACTGCTCATGGCGGGCAGCTTGGCGAGAGTAGGTAGGATCGTCAATCGAAAATCGATTTTCCGCCTAAACCACTGCCTATGCTTGATTTCCTTTCTCGCCAACTCGGCTTCAAGCCGACGAGCCCAAATATTTCTCGATGAGCCGGATCAAAAATCGTCGTGACAACCTCCTTGCACTTGCTTAGATAATTCGCATGCGAAATAAATTGACCTCATCGATATGAGCCCGCGTCGCGAGCACCGGCTCGTGTTCCTGCTCAACGTCGCGCAGCGCCGGCTGCAGCGCTGGATGGCGGCGCGGTCCCCGCGCAGCGGCGTGACCGCCGCGCAGTCCGGCCTGCTCTTCGTCCTGGGCCAGCGCGACGGCGCCCTGATGGGCGAGGCGGGTGCGGCGCTCGATCTTGGACCACCTGGCATCAGCGGATTGGTGGACCGGATGACGGCGGCGAATCTGATCGAGCGGCGGGCCGATCCGGATGACGGGCGTGCGTGGCGTCTCTGGCTGACGCCGGCCGGCCGCGCGGCGATGGCGCAGTCGAAAGCCGGGCTCGCCGAGGTCAACGCGCGGCTCACGGAAGGGTTTACCGACGCCGAGATCGATGTCGTTGCGCGCTGGCTTACCACCATGCAGAGCAGATTTCCCAAAGGAGAAGACGAATGACCGAGCACATCAAGATCGAGAAGAGCGACGGGATTTTGAGCCTGACGATGGCTCGCCCCGACAAGAAGAACGCGCTGACGAACGCGATGTACGGCGCGCTTGCGGACGCGATCGAGGCCGCCGAGACGGATTCATCCGTCCGCGTGCTGCTGATCCGCGGCGAGGGCGACATGTTCACCGCCGGCAACGACGTTGGCGAGTTTGCGGCCATTGCAACCGGCACACTTCAGGGCGAGCGCCATGTCGGCCGCTTCCTGCAGGCGCTTGCACATTCGAGCCGCCCGCTGGTCGCAGCCGTTCAGGGCCGCGCCGTCGGCATCGGCACCACGATGCTCTTGCACTGCGATCTGGTCGTGTTGGCCGAGAATGCGCTGTTGTCGACCCCGTTCGTTAACCTGGCGCTGGTGCCGGAAGCAGCTTCCAGCCTGCTGATGCCGCTTCGCATCGGCTATGCCCGCGCCTTCGAGATGTTCGCGCTCGGTGAGGCGGTCGATGCCAAATCCGCATTCGCCTGGGGACTTGCCAGCCGCGTGGTGCCGCTCGACAAGCTCGATGCGGAAGCGAAGGCTTTCGCGTCGCGGTTGGCGAAACAGCCGGCAGGCGCCGTCAGCACGACCAAACGGCTGATGCGCAACCCGGAACTCCTGATGGCGCAGATCAAGGCCGAGAGCGAGCAGTTCGCGGCTCGCTTGAAGACGATGGAGGCGCGTGAGGCTTTCGTTGCGTTCGCCGAGCGCCGGCCGCCGGACTTTTCGAAACTGGCAAGCTAGCCGGCACCGGCCGCATTGAAGATGGTTTTTCTCGCCTGCGACGGCGAGGCAATTGACCGCCCGTGGCGGCCCAGCTACCTCTTTGGGCCGCCCGCGGGGGAAACAAATGAACAAGAACAATGACACTTCCGAATTCGACTACGTCATCGTCGGCGCCGGATCGGCCGGATGCGTGCTCGCCAATCGATTGACGGCCGACGGCAAGTACTCCGTCCTGTTGCTGGAGGCCGGGCCGAAGGACACCAATCTCTGGATCCATGTGCCGCTCGGCTACGGCAGGCTGTTCAAGGAAAAATCCGTCAACTGGATGTACCAAACCGAGCCCGAACCGGAATTGAACGGGAGGCAGGTGTTCCAGCCGCGCGGCAAAGTGCTCGGCGGCTCCAGTTCCATCAACGGCCTGCTCTATGTGCGGGGCCAGCATGAGGATTACGATCGATGGCGGCAGCGCGGCAATGCCGGCTGGGGCTATGACGACGTACTGCCCTATTTCAGGAAGGCCGAGAACCAGCAGCGCGGCGCCGACAAATATCACGGCGCCGGCGGCCCGCTGCCGGTATCCGACTGGCGGCATCATGATCCCCTGTCGGAAGCGTTTGTCGTCGCCGCGGCTGAGGCCGGCATTCCGACCAATCCCGATTTCAACGGTGCCACGCAGGAGGGCGCGGGATTTTTCCAGACGACGACAAGGCGTGGGCGCCGGGCCAGCACTGCGTTCTCCTACCTTCGTCCGGCCAGGAAGCGGCCTAACCTTCACATCGAGACTTCGGCGCTGGCGCAGCGCATCCTGTTCGAAGGCCGCCGCGCCAAGGCGGTCGAGTACAAGCAGGAAGGCCGCGTGCGCACTGCACGGGCGCGCAAGGAAATTCTGGTCTCCAGCGGCGCATACAACTCGCCGCAACTGCTGCAGCTATCCGGCGTCGGGCCGGCGGATCTGTTGAAGCAGCACGGCATCGAGATCGTGCTCGATGCGCCCGGCGTCGGCAATGATCTGCAGGACCACATGCAGGTCCGCCTGATCACGCGTTGCGCGCAAAAGTGCACGCTCAACGATGTCGTCAACAACCCGATCCGCAAGATGATGGCGGGCATTCAGTACGCAGCCCTGCGCAAGGGGCCGCTGACGATCGCGGCCGGCACGTCAGGCGCTTTCTTCAAGACCAGCCCACGGCTGGCGTCGCCCGACATTCAGATTCACTTTCTGCCGTTCTCGACCGACAAGATGGGCGAGAAGCTGCATGCGCTTTCCGGGTTCACCGCCTCCGTCTGCCAGTTGCGCCCGGAGAGCCGCGGCTCGCTGCGTATCAGGAGCGCCGATCCTTCCCAACCGCCGGAAATCCGCATCAATTACCTCGCCACCGAAACCGATCGCCGCGCTTTCATCGACGGCATCCGCATCCTGCGCAAGATTCTCGCAGCCCCCGCGCTGAAGGCTTACGCGGTCTCAGAAGTCGATCCGGGTTCGAAGGTGCAGAGCGACGACGAACTGCTGGATTTCTGCCGCCGCACCGGCAGCACGGTCTATCACCCGACCTCGACCTGCCGGATGGGCAGCGATGCGCTCGCGGTCGTCGACCAGCGCTTGAGCGTGCGCGGCATCGAAGGCCTTCGCGTGGTCGACGCCTCGATCATGCCGGACCTGATGTCCGGCAATACAAATGCGCCGACGATTATGATCGCGGAGAAGGCCTCCGACATGATTTTGGAGGATGCAAGGTAGGCAACGGCGTCAGCGGCAAACACCGCTGTCATCATCCGCGAAGGCGGATGATCCAGTACGCCGTGACGTTTCGGCTCTTGCCTCCGCTGGCGGTTACTGGATGCCCGCCTTCGCGGGCATGACGGCGATGTCGCATCATCCCTTCCACCCCCGCACCCGCTTGAGCATCTGCTCGACATGGGCGATGGGCGTTTCCGGCTGGATGCCGTGGCCGAGGTTGAAGATCAGCCGTCCTTGCGCGTAGTTCGCCAGCACGTCGTCGACGGCGCGGTCGAGCGCGGCGCCACCTGCGACCAGCGCCAGCGGATCGAGATTGCCCTGCACGGCGACACGGTTCTGCACGCGCTCGCGGATCATGGAAGGTTCGGCCGCCCAGTCGATGCTCACCGCATTGACGCCCGTTGCTTCCACATAGGCCGGCAGCAGCGCGCCGGCGCCGCGCGGAAAGCCGATGATCTTGGCGTCCGGCACTTGCGCGCGCACGCCGGCAACGATGCGCTTCGCCGGCTCGATCGACCAGCGCTCGAATTCGCGCGGCGGCAGCACGCCGGCCCAGGTGTCGAAGATCTGCAAGCAGTCAGCGCCGGCCTTGAGCTGGCCGAGCAGATACTGGATCGAATTCTCCACCAGCACGTCGATGATTTCAGCGAACGCCTCGGGATGACGGTAGGCCATCATCCGCGCCGGCGCCTGGTCCGGCGTGCCTTGTCCTGCAACCATGTAGGTTGCGACTGTCCAGGGCGCGCCGCAGAAGCCGATCAGCGCGATCTCAGGTGCAAGCTCGCGCTTCACGCGACGTAACGCTTCATAGACCGGCTCCAGCTTGCCGAAATCGGCATGGCGCGCGAGCGCCGCCACATGCTCGGGGGTATCCAGCGGATCAAGCCGCGGACCTTCGCCGGCCTCGAAGCGCACGGAGCGGCCGAGTGCGTAGGGGATGACGAGAATGTCGGAAAAAATGATCGCCGCATCGAAGTTGAAACGGCGGATCGGCTGCAGCGTTACCTCAGCGGCATATTCCGGCGTAAAGCACAAATCGAGGAAACTCCCCGCCTTGGCGCGCAGCTCGCGATACTCCGGCAGATAGCGGCCGGCCTGTCGCATCATCCACACCGGCGGCACCTTCTGCCTGTGGCCGGAGAGCACTTCGACGAAAGGTTTCACGACGGATTTCTGAGACAAGACGTGGATTCCTGCGGGCGCGGCGGGTGCGCCTCTGATACACGCAGGTTCCCTCGAGGCCAAGGACGGATAGCGAGGGCAAACGTGGAACCGGCGTAAAACGGGGCCGTTATCTCACTCATGGAGGTTCCTATGGCCCAGAAGTTCAATCCTGCTGCGCACGACAAGCACGCCGACGATCCCCGCGAAGCGCTGAAGGCCGACCGGGAAATCCATGAAAAACTCGAGGCCGGGCTGGTCGACACGTTTCCGGCATCGGACCCCGTGAGCGCTGCGCAACCGGCGCCGTCGAAAGCCGATCACGAACATGAGAAACCATCGCTGTGGCACAAGGTTCGCGCCGCCTTCCGCTAGTGCAAGAATGGCGCGTATTGTTTCGCGTGGCAAACGGCCTCCCCAAGGGAGGCCGTTTCTGTTTGTACTTCAATAATGCGGCGGCGGCTCGTTCGCCGGACCGGGCAAGTTGCTTTCGGCTTCCCGCAGCCGCTCCTTCAGTTCAGCCAATTGGCGCGTCAAGGAATCGATCTGGTGCCACTGTGCGGTAATCGTGTGATTCAGCACCTCGATCGTCTCATCCTGGAACGTCGCCCGTATTTCCAGCGCGTCGAGGCGCTCGCTCAGTGCGGTGACGTCATTCGTGCGCGCCATCGTTCCCTCGTCGCTGCCGCAGGCCGTGGCCCAGCGCCACGCGTTCGTCGAACACGAAGCATTCGCCGCGCCAGCGGCTCTCATTCTCCGGTACGCCTTCGAGATAGCGGAGGATGCCGCCCTTGAGATGATAGACCTCGTCAAATCCGTGCGCCAGCAGATAGGCGCTGGCCTTCTCGCATCGGATACCGCCAGTGCAGAACATCGCAATCTTCTTGTGCTTCGCCGGATCGAGCTTCTGTGCGGCGAATTCCTTGAACTGCCCAAAGCTCTTGAGGCCGGGGTCGATCGCGCCTTCGAACGTCCCCATCGCCACTTCGAACGCATTGCGGGTGTCGATGATCAGCGTGTCGGGGGCTGCAATCAGTTCGTTCCAGTCTGACGGCTCGACATAGGTGCCGACCTGGCGCGTCGGATCAACCGCCATATCTCCGAGCGTAACGATTTCCTTCTTCAGCCGGATCTTCAGCCGCCGAAACGGCATCTCGGAAGCGGTTGAAAACTTGAGTTCGAGATTGCCGAGCCGCCCGCCGAAAAGGGCGCCGTGCTGCAATTCGCCGACGAACGCGTCGATGCTCGCATCGCCGCCCGCAACCGTGCCGTTGATGCCCTCATGCGCCAGTAGCACGCTGCCCTTCAGCCCGAGGCCTGCAGCAAACGAGCCCAGCGGTTCGCGCAACTCCCGGAAGTCCGGCAGCGCGGCGAATTGATAGAAGGCGGCGACCTTGAGCGACATGGCGATCGTTTATCAGGCGAGCCGCGCAGGGGAAACCCCGTCGTCGTCCCTGCGAACGCAGGGACCCATAACCACCAGTCGTCGGAATGGCAGAAGGCGTCTACCGCAGTGCCTTCTCCATAGGACACAGCGTATGGGCCCCTGCGTTCGCAGGGGCGACGGAGATCGGTGACTTTTCTTGGCATGCCAGCCATTGCCCTGCCGGGGATGAATATGCCAAAGAACCGTCTGTAAACCCGCCCGATGCTTCCGCGGGATGCTCAAGAAACGCTGAAAAGAAAGCACTCGCGATGAGGAATTTCCATTTCGCCGGCCGCTCCACGGTCCATGCCCAGAACGCGATGGTGGCAACGTCGCATCCGGAGGCCGCATTGGTCGCAATCGACGTGATGAGGGCGGGCGGCACGGCGGCGGACGCCGCGGTCGCGGCTTGCGCGTTGCTCGGCGTCATCGAGCCGCAATCGACCGGTATCGGGGGCGATTGCTTCGCGCTGATCCAACCCAGGGGCGAGGGCAAGATTGTCGCCTATAATGGCTCTGGCCGCGCGCCGATGGCGGCCAAGGCCGAATGGTACCTTGAACGCAAGATCCGTTCGGTACCGCTGACCTCGGCGCATGCGGTGAGCATTCCCGGCGCGATCGACGCCTGGGAGACGATCCTGCGCGACCACGGCAAGATGGGACTCGATACGCTTCTGCAGCCCGCGATCAAGGCTGCGGAGGAAGGCTACGTCGTCGCGCCCCGTATTGCTTTCGACTGGAAGAACCAGTTCGAGAAGCTGAAGAACGGCACCAACACCGAGCGCTATCTGCTGCCGCACGGCAAGCCCGCGGTGGCTGGCGACGTGATCCACCAGCCCGAATTGGGCAAGACCCTGCGTGCGATCGCCAAGAACGGCCGCGACGCCTTTTATACCGGCGAGATCGCCGCGGACATGGTAGAGACCTTGCGCGGCATCGGCGGCCTGCACACGCTGGAAGATTTCGCCGCACATTCGACCGAGACGACATCGCCGATCGGCACGATGTACAAAGGCCACGATGTCTGGCAGTGCCCGCCGAACGGTCCTGGCATCACCATGCTAGTGATGCTGAATATCCTTTCTCGCTTCGATCTAACGAAATTCGCGCCACTCAGCGTCGAGCGTTTCCATCTGGAGGCGGAAGCCGCGCGCATCGCCTACATGATGCGAGAGCAGCACGTCGCCGATCCGCAGCATGTTCATGTCGATGTCGCCGGAATCCTCGCCAAGGAATTCGCCGACGAGCACATCAAGAACATCCGGATGGACCGGCTGCTCGACCTGCCGAACGTCGCGCCACCGATGAATCCATCGACGGTCTACATCACGGTGGTCGACAAGGACCGCAACGTCTGCTCGTTCATTAACTCGATCGCGCATTCCTTCGGCTCGGCGATCGTGTCCAACAAGACCGGCATCCTCCTGCAGAACCGCGCCGGCGGCTTCCGGATTCAGCCGGGCCATCCCAACTGCATCGCGCCGGGCAAGCGCCCGCTGCACACCATCATTCCGTCGCTCGCGACCAAGAACGGTCGCGCGATAATGCCATTCGGCGTGATGGGCGGCCAGTATCAGCCGGTGGGACAGACCCACGTGCTGACCAATATGCTGGACTATGGCTGCGATGTGCAGGAAGCCATCGATATGCCGCGCGGCCTGCATTACGAAGGCGTCTACCAGCTTGAGGACAGTGTGCCGGCCGAGATCGTCGAGGGCCTGAAGAAGATCGGCCACAAGACCACCAGCGTGGTCGGTCCGCTCGGCGGCGGCCAGGCGATCTGGATCGACTGGGAAAAGGGCACGCTGACCGGCGGTTCCGATCCCCGCAAGGACGGTTGCGCGCTGGGCTACTGAGCGTCTAGAAGCTCGGTCTCTCCAGAAAGAGGTTCAACAGATGCGCTTCTCGCGACGCACGATCTTCCGAACCGCATTTGCCGCCATGGCAGCCGCGGTTTCAACGCCCGCTGCCATCAGGATGGCAGCGGCCCAGACCGCAGGAAAACCCATGACCACAGCTTCAGGCTTGCAGATCATCGACAGCAAGGTCGGCACCGGCGCCTCGCCCAAGACCGGCCAGACCTGCGTCATGCATTACACCGGCTGGCTCTACGAGAACGGCCAGAAGGGCAAGAAGTTCGATTCCTCCGTCGACCGTAACGAGCCGTTCGAGTTCAAGATCGGCCAGCGCCAGGTGATCGCCGGCTGGGACGAAGGCGTCGCATCGATGAACGTCGGCGGCAAGCGCACGCTGATCATTCCGCCCGCGCTCGGTTACGGCGCGCGCGGCGCCGGCGGCGTCATTCCGCCGAATGCGACGCTGATGTTCGACGTCGAATTGCTGGCGGTGAAGTAGCCGCACACCGAACGAGGGAACGCATCGTGAAGGTCTCGATCCTCGACGACTATTTCGACACGCTGCGCACCCTCGATTGTTTCGGCAAGCTGGCGGGACACGACGTCACGATCTGGAACGATCATGTCCAGGATGTCGATGCGCTGGTGGAGCGCCTGCGCGATACCGAGGCGCTCGTGTTAATCCGCGAGCGCACGCAGATCCGGACACCGCTGCTGGAACGCTTGCCGAAACTGAAGCTGATCAGCCAGCGCAGCGTCTACCCGCATATCGACATCGACACCTGCACCCGGCTCGGCATCGTCGTGTCGTCGAGCCAGCATGCCGATACGCCGTCCTATGCGACCGCCGAATTCACCTGGGGCCTGATCCTGGCGGCGATGCGCGCCATTCCGCAGCAGATGGCGGCGCTCAAGGCCGGCAAATGGCAGATCGGCGTCGGCCACACGCTGCGTGGCAAGACGCTCGGCATTTATGGCTATGGGCGGATCGGTGCCGTCGTCGCGGGCTACGGCAAGGCGTTCGGCATGAACGTGCTGGTATGGGCGCGCGAACCGGCCATGGCGAAGGCCCGCGCCGACGGATACGAGACTGCAGCAGGCAAGGCTGATTTCTTCGAACGATGCGACGTCCTTTCGCTGCACATGCGGCTCGTCGATGCCACGCGCGGCATCGTGAAAGCAGAAGATCTTGCGCGCATGAAGCCGTCGGCGCTTCTGGTCAACACCAGCCGTGCGCCGCTGATCGAGCCGAACGCGCTGGTCAACGCGCTGCGCGCCGGAAGACCTGGCATGGCGGCGGTGGACGTCTACGAAAAAGAGCCGCTTCGCGACGTCAACGATCCGCTCCTGAACATGGACAACGTGGTCTGCACGCCGCATCTCGGCTACGTATCGCGCAACGAATACGAAATCCAGTTCACGGATATCTTCGATCAAATCGTTGCCTATGCCGCCGGAACACCGACGAATGTTGTCAATCCGGATGTGATGTCCAGACGGCGTTGAATAGGCGGGGTGCGCCCGGCCATGACGAAAACCGGGACGCCCATGCGCCGCCGGCTCCCTTAATCTTCTGGTTTGCAACCCCGGATTTCGATACCGTTCGGGATAAACAATATTTCGAGAAGGCGCCCAATGACCGGCACGCAAGACCACACCCATTCGCACCACTCTCACGATCACGACGAGCGCTGGAAGCATGACGGCGTCCGCGTGATTCCCGGCAATCAGCTCGATCCCAACGTGCCCTCGACCGCGGGCATGGACCGCAAGGCCGCGATCAATTTCGCCCGCGTCGGCGCGCAGAAATTGTGGGCGGGCACGGTGACGATCCGGCCCGATGCCAAGACAGGCGCGCATCACCACGGCCATCTCGAAAGCATCATCTATGTCGTGAAGGGCAAGGCGCGGATGCGCTGGGGCGAACATCTGCAGTTCACCGCCGAGGCCGGCCCCGGAGATTTCATCTTCGTGCCGCCGTACGTGCCGCACCAGGAGATCAATGCCAGCCGCGACGAGGTGCTGGAATGCGTGCTGGTGCGCTCTGACGGCGAGGCGGTGGCGATCAATCTCGACATCGAGCCGGTGGAAAAGCCGGAGACGGTGCTGTGGGTCGATCCGGTGCACCGCGATCCCGCCGAGAAGAAGTGACGATTGCAACGTTACCTGGCATCGCAGCCGCTTGAGAGAATCCAATGACGCTTGTTCGCTACGAGAGCACGGGCCACGTCGCCACCATCACGATGGATCGTAGATCCTCGCACAACGCGCTCAACAACGCCTTGTGCGACGAACTGCGGCAGGCCTGGCAGCGTTTTCACGACAGCGACGATCGCGTGGCGGTGCTCGCCTCGTCCGAGGACGCGTATTTCTCGGTCGGCGCCGACGTGAAGGATCTCCCCGTCAACATGTGGCACGCGGTGCCCGGCTTGGGCGTTGAGCTGGACAAGCCGGTCATTGCCGCGACCTCGGGATGGGTCGTCGGCGGCGCCTTCGTGCTGGTGCAGATGGCCGACATGTGCGTGGCCTCGGAGACGACGCGCTTCATCTACCCCGAGGGCAAGATCGGCACCACCGCCGGCGGCGTCTCCTCGGTGATGGCGCGCATGCCGCACAAGATCGCCATGGAATTCCTCCTGGTCGGTGAGGAAATGTTGGCGGAGCGGGCCTACCAGATTGGCTTCGTCAACAAGGTCGCGCCGAAGGGGCAGCATGTCATGCTCGCCCAGGAGATGGCCGCAAAAATCGCCGCGAATGCGCCGCTGGTAGTTCGGGCTCTCAAGAAGCTCGCCCGCGATGCGATGCCGAAGGGACCACTGGAGACGGTCGCCGAGGTGCGCCGGCTGCTCGACGTCGTGCGCGACAGCGACGACCTCAAGGAAGGCGTCAAGGCGTTTGCGGAAAAGCGCAAGCCTGACTTCAAGGGCAGGTAGCGGCCATTCGCCGCCGGACTCTGGCGAACCATGCGCCCTTTCCCAGCGCGAAAAATAATTCGAGCAGGGATGTCGGGTCCGCTCTCGCCCGCTCGTCCTTGGCACGAACCCCGCGAAAAAAGGAGCCCCTTATGGCCAAAATGATCTTCGTCAACCTGCCGGTCAGCGATCTCGCCCGCTCGACTGCCTTTTATCAGGCGATCGGCGCTGAAAAGAACCCGCAATTCTCCGACGACACGGCATCCTGCATGGTGGTGTCCGAAAGCATTTACGTGATGCTGCTGACCCACGACAAGTATCGCCAGTTCACCTCGAAGAAGATCGCCGACGCCAAGGCCACGAGCCAAGTCCTGCTCTGCCTTTCCGCCGACAGCCGCAACGCAGTGGACGATATGGTCGGAAAGGCGCAAGGCGCCGGCGGCGGAGCCGATCCGGGTCCGAAGCAGGATTACGGATTCATGTATGGCCGCAGCTTCGAAGATCCCGATGGTCATCATTGGGAAGTGATGTGGATGGATGTCGCGGCCGCCACCGCCGCGCAGCCCGCCACCGCGTGACAGGTCGAACCCGTCAGAAATCAGGCTGCAAATCTCTACGTCTCGTAGCTCGCCCAGTGTGTCATCGCCCGGCCTTGACCGGGCGATCCAGTAAGCTGTGCTGCCGATTGTTGCGAAGGAACTGACGCCGCGAAGTACTGGATGCCCCGCTTGAAGCGGGCATGACGACGGTAGGCGCACGCGGCTACTCGCCCGCCGGTTGATGGTCGCGATCGAAATGCGTTCAACGCGATGGACATAAAAATCTGGAGCGGCCACACTAAATTGTGCCGCAATGTCATTCCGTGATTCCGTGCCAGATTGTCCGTGAAGCCATTGGCCCCATCACATTCTGTTCTGTCCGATTCGATGATGCGCACGGGCATCACCGCGGGACTTCTTTTTGTTCTCGCGCACTTTGCGATGCTGATCGGCGTCACCGCCCCGGAAAAATTCTATTTCGACGAGGTGCATTACGTCCCGGCGGCGCGGCAGATGCTTGAGCCGGTGATGCGAGAGCCGATCCTCAACCCGATGCATCCACCGCTCGCCAAGCAGTTCATCGCCCTGTCGATCCATTCATTAGGCGACGGACCGCTGGGCTGGCGATATCCGGCCGTGCTTTTCGGATCGCTCGCCGTTGTTGCGGTGTATCTGTGCGGCCTGGCGCTGTTCGCCGCCCAGAGCCCGGCGATTGCGGCGAGCCTGCTCGCCTTTTTCAATCAGATGCTGTTCTTGCAATCGCGGATCGCGATGCTGGATATTTTTGCGCTCGCTTTCGGCCTGTTCGCCATCGCGGCATTCATGCATGGCTTTCGAAGAGAGCGGCCGCATCTGTGGTTCGCGCTTGCCGGGATCGGCTTTGGCCTATCGGCCGGCTGCAAATGGAGCGGGCTGTTCGCGCTCGCAGTCTGCATCGGCATCGTCGCCGTGATCCGCTTGATGCAAAGCTGGCGCACTCACTTCGCGGATGCCGGGCCGGAGGATTGGTACCGGCCCGATCGCTGGCCCGGTTTCAAGGCCTGGCATTTCGCTGTCTGCTTCGCAGTAATTCCGGCCGTCGTTTATCTTGCCACCTTCATTCCGCTCTACGGATTGTCAGTTTCGGATATTCTGCAGGCGCAGCGGCGCATCTTCAACGATAACACGACGAGTGCGATTGCAGGCCACACCTATATGAGTTCATGGCCGTCCTGGCCGTTCCTGGTGCGCCCGATCTGGTATCTTTTTGACAAGGTCGACGAAGACCATATCGCCGCCGTGGTCTTCCTCGGCAACCCGCTGATCCTGTGGCCGGCGCTGATTGCGGTCGCGATCTGCCTGCGCGACTGGATCGTGACGCGGCGGGCCGACGCCTTCCTGATACTGGCGTTCTATTTCGGCCCATACCTCGCATGGGCATTGCTGCCGCGAACGCTCGGCTTCATCTATTACTATCTGCCGGCGGCGACCACGGCGAGCCTTGCGCTGGTGTATGCCTTGAAACGCGTCAGCATGCCCGGTTGGGTGCTATGGGCCTACGTTGCAATCGGCTTTGCCGGCTTTGCCGCAATGTTGCCGATATCGGCCGCGTTCATAGGTACCTCGATGGCGACGTTCAGCCGCCTGATGATCTTCCAGAACTGGATTTGAGGCGCCACTCGCGCTGTTTAGCCAATGGAAAATCCGCCTGCCGCGGGCGGCAGGCGGATCGGCTTTCAAAACCTCACTTTTCAAAAACTCACTTGGAGGCGGTCTTGCTATCCATGTTGACGACCTGAACGCGGCGGTTGGTGGGGTCCATCGGCGCATTCGCGTCCTTCGGCTTGGTCTCGCCGTAACCGACCGTCACGAGATTGGAACCGGCGATGCCGTACTTCTCGGTCAGGTACTTCTTGATCGTATCGGCACGTCGCTCGGAAAGATCCTGGTTGTAGGCCTCGCTGCCGATCGCGTCGGTATGACCGGCGACCACAAAGGTCGAACCCTTCAGGCTCGAATCGGAGAGCGCCTTGCCGAGTTCCTGCACAGCGGAAACCGAGTTCTTGCTGATGTCGGCCGAATTGTAGTCGAACTGAATTTCGAGATCGATCTTCGGTTTGCTCGCGGCAAGTTCCGCGATTTCCTGGCGCTCGCCGAGCGACAGCGACCGGGTCTTGCGGTTGCGTAGGGTGTCGACGAAGCCGACTTCCTTGGCCTTTGCGGCAGCATCCACCGGCTGCTGCGGGCCGGTCGAAAGGCCGCGGGTCGCGCCCGGCTTCGGCTTCAGAGCGTCCAGGATCTTGTCGGCCGAGACGGTGTCGCCGGCGACGGCCAGCCCCGCCGTCATCGACAGCGCGGCGCCGATAGTCATGATCGAGAGAAAGCGGGTCATTGTCGTAATCCTCACTGTTAACGCCTGCAAACTGGCGTGCATGACGTTTTGATGCTGCGACGATAGGACGGGTTCAAAGCAGGCAATGTGATTCAAATCACATTGGTAAAGGCTGCCTGATGTCGAAGTCGAGGCCGGTGACGCCGGAGGTCGCGGCGCTAGCTACGCTGTCGTGACTGAACGGTCTGAGCAGCGGGCAACGACGCTTCGCCGGATAACGACGCTTCGCCGGATAACGGGCCGCTCCATCACATCCCCCGCTGACTTCGGAAAAGAAAAAAAGCGGCTCGTCGCGCCAGTGCCGATCTGTGGACAACAAATCGGCCAGATGCGCGTCTAGCAAAACCACTCACAGAAAAATCTGAAGAAGAATTCGTTCGGGGCAACCAAACGGGCGGGGCGGGTGTTACAGTCAGTCAAGCGTCAGCGTGAGTACCTGGGTCATCGCACCAGCGCATCGGAGCCAGCCGGTTCCGGAAGTTCAATGCCAACACTGATCGGCGCGGCGATGATCGCCGCTGCAATCTTGCTGTCGACGCTACTCAACGCGCTCGGCAGCCGCTATGTCGGGTTCGAAAGCCCGACAGAGGAGAGCGCGTGGCTGGTCGATCGCCTCACCGGCCATGTCTACAAATGCCATGCGCCGCAGCCCGGCCGCGCCTCCTGCGAGGCCGAGATCGCAACCGGCAGCGTCGGAGATCGGCAGAAGCAGTGAGGTGAGTTCGCGCCGCGAGGCGGCGGTCAGGGAACCCGGGACTCCCCACACGCGCGAATCCCGCTACATTGCCGTGCGATGCCCCGCACGACTAAGCCCCATCTCCTGACCAAGCTGGAAGCCCGGCGAATCTGGCTGCACGCTCAACGGCTCGACACCAGCGAACCGTTCGGCGCCGGACCGCAGGCGGTCGCGGCCGTGGTGGACCATCTCGGCTATGTCCAGATCGACACCATCCACGTCATCGAGCGCTGCCATCACCACATTCTCTATAGCCGCATCCCGGCTTACGCCCGCGCCGACCTGCGCCAGGCGCAGAGCGTCGACAAGAGCGTGTTCGAATACTGGACCCACGCCCTGTCCTATGTGCCGGCGAAGGATTTTCGCTTCTTCGTTCCGGCGATGCGAGAGCACCGGCGCGAAGGCCACCCATGGTTTGCCTCCGTCAAGCCGGAGGACACCCGCAAGGTGATGCGGCTGTTGCGGCGCGACGGCGCGCTCACCATCCGCGACATCGAGGACGACATCCTGACCGAGAAAGAGCATCTGTGGCAGAGCCGAAAACCCTCGAAGCGGGCGCTGCAGCTTGCCTTCTACACCGGCGAGGTGACGATCTCCGAACGCACCGGCATGCTCAAGACCTATGAGCTGATGACGCGGCATTTCGGTTGGGACAAGCCGCCAAAGCCGGCTCCCTCAGCGGAAATCACCGCCTACCTGCTCGACCGCGCGCTTCGCTCGCAAGGAATCGTCAGCCTGGATTCCGCCTGCCATCTCGACGCGCCGAGTAAGCCCGCGGTGCGGCGCCTGATCGAGGCGCGGGTGCGGCGCAAGGAACTGGTGCCGGTCGCGCTTGAAGGCGCAGGCAAGCAGGAGCACTGGGCCCGGCCGGAAGTGCTGGAGGCGAATGGGACGGCGGATATAAGCGAGGGCCCGGTGCACATCCTCTCGCCGTTCGATCCCCTGATCATTCAGCGCAAGCGCACCGAACTGTTCTTCGATTACGGCCACCGCTTCGAGGCCTATGTGCCGAAGGAGAAGCGCCTGTTCGGCTATTTCGCGCTGCCGGTGCTGGTCGGCGAAGACATCGTCGCCGCCATCGATCTCAAAACCGACCGCCAGAACAAGAAACTCCTGTTGCAGAAATGGAGCTGGGTCGGCAAGGGCGCGGTGAGGGCGGCGCGCAAGGACTACAAGCGGCGCATCGAGGAAGAGCTGGATCGCTTCGAGCGGTTTCAGTTGGCGGAGTAGCGTTTGCGTTCGGGAACCCGACTCCGCCTCATCGGTTAGTTCCATGTGCCACAGCCCGGGAGGGCGACATGGGCAAGGACAAATCGGTTCTGGAGAAATTCACCGACACGGTGAAGGAGATTGCGAACACCGCGACGGAAGCTGCCAGCCAGGCGCTGAAAGCCGACGAGCCGGGGTTGAAGGCCGACGAACGCGCGGCGGCCTACGTGCCGCTTGCTGCCGATGGTCTCGTGTCCGATCCGCTGATGGTGCCGCCGATCGCAGCCGCGCCCGCACGGCGGAAGCGCACAACGAAACAACGGCGCCGCGCGCCGGCGGCCAGGGCGAGGAAAGCCGGAACGGCCAAGTCTCGAACGGCCAAGTCTCGAGCTGCGAAAGCCCGAGCTGCGAAGGCTGGAGCCGCCAAGACTCGAACCGCACAGGCGCGGAGCGCCAAGAAGACAACGAAGAGGTCGGCCGCAAGGAAATCGAGCAGCCAGAAATCAAGGCCGGCGAGCAAGACCGCGAGTAGCGCGAAGGCCACCGCAAAGAAGTCTCGCAAGAAAGCTCGACGTGCCTGATGCACGGGTGACGGGCGAGGCCATGGCCGGTGGAGGAGTGTTCCAGTTCGGCGTTCGGCGCGAGGACTTCTGAGTTCCGCTGTGCCGGGCTAAGGAGCTGGCTGGTCCGGAGGAAGCAATTACCTCTTAACCTCATCCGTCTTCACGAATTCATGATCTATGACGAATATTGACATTCGTCAGTCGCCATTCGATACTCGTCATCGGTTTCCGCGATGGAGAGTTCGATGTTCGCCCGGTCCATTTTCTCTAGCTATTACAGGCTCTTGACGGGAGCTTTTTTGGCGCTTGCGGTGTTCGTGCTGGCTGGTTGCAATGAAAAAGCGACTGAGGCGGCCGCTCCCGGGCGCCCGGTTCTGGTTGCCACCGTGCACTATGCGGCCGAGACGCCGGAACGCAGTTTCGTTGGCACCATCCGTCCCCGGATCGAGACCGACATGGGCTTCCGCGTCCCCGGCAAGGTCGCCCGGCGTCTGGTCGAGGTCGGCCAGACCGTAGATGTCGGCCAGCCACTCGCCACCCTCGATGAGGTCGATCTGAAGCTGCAGGCCGAACAGGCCGAGGCCGAATTCCGCGCCGCTACTGGCGTGCTGGCACAGGCTGGCGCCGCCGAGCAGCGCGCCAAGGATCTGCGTGCCAAGGGCTGGACCACCGACGCCCAGATGGATCAGAGCCGCGCCGCCGCCGATGAAGCGCGGGCGCGCCTCAATCGCGCCGAGCGGCAGGTCGAACTCACCAAGAACTCGCTGTCCTATGCAACGCTGGTCGCCGATACCCGCGGCGTGGTCACCGCGACCTTGATCGACCCCGGCCAGGTCGTCGCCGCCGGCCAGACCGCGGTCCGCGTCGCCCGCTTTGCCGAGAAGGAGGCCGTGGTCGCGATTCCCGAGACGCTGGTCGGCCGCGCCAAGTCCGGCACCGCCACCGTGACGCTATGGTCGGATTCGGAAAAGAAATATGCCGCGAAGCTGCGCGAGATCGCGCCTTCCGCAGACCCCGCTACGCGGACCTATCTGGCCAAATTCTCGCTGCCGGATGCCGACGACAAAGTCTCGCTTGGCATGACCGCCACCCTGACGCTGGCCGATGGGGCCAGTGAGCGCGTGGCAAAACTGCCGCTGTCGGCGCTGTTCAGCCAGGGCAGCAATCCCTCGCTCTATATCGTCGACGATTCCGGCGCGATCGCACTGAAGCCGGTCGTCGTGAAATCCTACGAGAGCAATGCCGTCGTGATTTCAGGCGGCGTCAACGAAGGCGCCAAGGTGGTTGCGCTCGGCGTGCAGAAGCTCGATCCGGCCCAGAAGGTCCGGGTGGTCTCGTCGCTGTCGTTCTAGCCCCGTCAATTAACCCCGCGCCGTCATTGCGAGGAGCGAACGCTCGCAATGACGGTGGAAGTGCAAACGTATTTCGAAGTTGGAGAGTGACATGAAGCGCTTCAATCTTTCGGGCTGGGCGGTGAGCCATCCGACCCTGATCCTGTTCCTGATGATCGTGCTCGGCGTCGCCGGCTTCTTCTCCTACCAGCGGCTCGGCCGCGCCGAGGACCCGTTCTTCACCGTGAAGGTGGTGAACGTTTCCGCGATCTGGCCGGGCGCAACCGCGCAGGAAATGCAGACCCAGGTCGCCGATCCCATCGAGAAGAAGCTGCAGGAATTGCCGTTCTTCGAGAAGGTGCAGACCTATTCCAAGCCGTCGTTCACGGCGCTGCAGGTCACCTTCAAGGATTCGACGCCGCCGAAGGACGTGCCCTATCTGTTCTATCTGTTGCGCAAGAAGCTCGCCGACGTGCAGGGCCAGTTGCCCGCAGGGCTGCTCGGGCCGAACGTCAACGACGAATTCTCCGACGTCGATTCCATTCTCTACATGATGACCGGCGACGGCGCCGACTACGCGCAATTGAAGAAGGCCGCCGAAGGCATGCGTCAGCGCCTGTTGAAGGTTTCCGGCGTCACCAAGGTCAATCTCTACGGCACCCAGGACGAGCGCATTTTCGTCGAATTCTCCCACGCCAAGCTCGCAACGCTCGGCATCACGCCGCAGGCGCTATTCGATTCGCTCGCCAAGCAGAACAACGTCACGCCCGCCGGCACGGTGGAAACTTCCTCGCAGCGCGTGCCGCTGCGCGTCACCGGCGCACTCGATGGCGCCAAGGCAGTCGCGGAAACCCCGGTCGAAAGCAACGGCCGCGTGTTCCGGCTCGGCGATATCGCGACCGTCACCCACGGCTTCGTCGACCCTCCGACCTTCGTCGCCCGTCAGGAAGGCAAGCCCGCCATCGGCATCGGCGTCGTCACCACCAAGGGCGCCAACATCCTCGAGCTCGGCAAGGAGGTCGAGAAGGCGACTAACGGGTTCATGAAGGCGGTGCCGCAGGGCATCGAGGTCGAGCAGATCGCCGACCAGCCAAAGGTGGTCGAGCGCGCCGTCGGCGAGTTCGTTCATTCCTTCATCGAGGCGCTGGCGATCGTGCTGTTCGTGTCGTTCGTCGCGCTCGGCTGGCGCACCGGAATCGTGGTCGCCATGTCGGTGCCGCTGGTGCTCGCGATCGTGTTCATCGTCATGAACGCGATGTCGATCGACCTGCACCGCATCACGCTCGGCGCGCTGATCATCGCGCTCGGCCTGTTGGTCGACGACGCCATCATCGCGGTGGAGATGATGGTGGTAAAAATGGAACAGGGCTGGGACCGCGTCCGCGCGGCGTCCTTTGCCTGGGAATCAACTGCGTTTCCGATGCTCACGGGGACGCTGGTCACGGCCGCTGGCTTCCTCCCCATCGGCTTTGCCAATTCGGCGGTCGGCGAATATGCCGGCGGCATCTTCTGGATCGTGGCGATCTCGCTGGTCGCGTCCTGGTTCGTGGCGGTGATCTTCACGCCTTATCTCGGTGTCAAGCTGCTGCCTAACATCGCCGTGCACCACAACCACGATCCGCACGCGATCTACGAGACGCGGATGTATCGGGGCCTGCGCGCCGTGGTGCAGTGGTGCGTCGACCACCGTATCAAGGTGGTGGCAGCGACGGTCGGCGTGTTCGCGCTGTCGATCGTGGGCTTTGGCAACGTGCAGCAGCAGTTCTTCCCGCTGTCGGAGCGGCCCGAGCTGTTCCTGCAACTGCGCCTGCCGGAAGGCACCGCCTTCAACGTCACGGAGAAGTCCGTCAAGAAGGCCGAAGCGCTCTTGAAGGACGACAAGGATATCGCGACCTACACCGCCTATGTCGGTCAGGGTTCGCCGCGCTTCTGGCTCGGCCTCAATCCGCAACTGCCCAACGAGGCCTTTGCAGAGATCGTGATCGTCTCCAAGGACGTCGAGGCCCGCGAGCGGATCAAGGCGCGGCTGGAGAAGGCGGTCGCCGAGGGCGACCTGTCCGAAGCGCGCGTGCGCATCGATCGCTTCAATTTCGGCCCGCCGGTCGGTTTCCCGGTCCAGTTCCGCGTGATCGGCCCCGACCCCAACACCGTGCGCGACATCGCCTACAAGGTCCGCGATGTCATGAAGCAAAATCCCAATGTCACGGAGCCGCAGCTCGACTGGAACGAGCAGTCGCCTTACCTGAAGCTCGTGGTCGATCAGGACCGGGCCAGGGCGCTCGGCCTCACCCCGCAGGACGTCTCGCAGGCGCTTGCGATGCTGATCTCGGGCGCGCCGGTCACCACCATCCGCGACGGCATCGAGAAGGTCGGCGTGGTCGCGCGCGCGGTGCCGTCCGAGCGGCTCGACCTCGGCCGCGTCGGCGATCTCACCGTGACCTCGCGCAACGGCGTCGCCGTGCCGCTGCAGCAGATTGCCAGGATCGAATATTCCCATGAGGAGCCGATCATGTGGCGGCGCAACCGCGATATGGCGATCACGGTGCGGACCGACGTCGTCGACGGCGTGCAGGCGCCCGACGTCACCAACCAGATCTGGCCGAAGCTGAAGGAAATCCGCGATCATCTCGAGCCGGCCTACCGGATCGAGCCGGGCGGCGCGTTCGAGGAATCCGAAAAGGGCAACGCCTCGATCGCCCTGCTGTTTCCGCTGATGGCGCTGGTGATGCTTACTCTGCTGATGATCCAGTTGCAGAGCTTCTCGCGTCTGATCCTGGTGTTCCTGACCGCGCCGCTCGGCATCGTCGGCGCCTCGCTCGGCCTCAATATTGCCAACCAGCCGTTCGGCTTCGTGGCGCTGCTCGGACTGATCGCGCTGGCCGGTATGATCATGCGCAACGCGGTGATTCTGGTCGATCAGATCGAGGCCGACGTTTCCCAAGGCCTGACGCGGAAGGAAGCCATCGTCGAGGCCACCGTCCGGCGGGCTCGCCCGGTGATCCTGACGGCGCTGGCGGCGATCCTGGCCATGATCCCGCTGTCCCGCTCCGCCTTCTGGGGGCCGATGGCGATCACCATCATGGGCGGCTTGTTTGTTGCAACCTTCCTGACCTTGCTGTACCTGCCGGGCCTTTACGCCCTGTGGTTCAGGAAGAGCCTGGAAGAAAGCGGTCAGGCCGAGCAGCCCGATCTTGCAGCGCAACATCAGGCCAAGGAGCACCCCAAGGGTCCGCACGCAATTCCGCTTGCCGACGCCGCAGAATAATTGAACATTGAGAGCTGACATGACGCTGATTTCGGAGCACATCGAGACTGACACCCGCGAGAAGATCCTCGTGGTGGCGGAGCGTCTGTTCAGGCAGATCGGCTATCAGAAGACGACGGTCGCCGACATCGCCAAGGAATTGCGGATGAGCCCCGCCAACGTCTATCGCTTCTTCGATTCGAAGAAGGCGATTCACGAGGGCGTGGCGCGGACCCTGATGGGCGAGGTCGAGGTCGAGGCGCAACGGATCGCGTCGATGCCCGGACCCGCGGCAGTCCGTCTGCGCGACATGATGAAGACCATCAATCGCATGAACACCGAGCGCTATGTCGGCGATTCCAAGCTGCATGAGATGGTCGAGATCGCGATGCAGGAGGACTGGGGCGTCTGCGTCGCTCATATGGAGATGATTGCCCGGACCATCGGCCAGGTGATCGGGCAGGGCGCCGCCTCCGGCGAGTTCGAGGTTGCCGATTTGCAGCTCGCCTCGCTTTGCGCCTGCACCGCGATGATGCGGTTCTTCCACCCGCAGATGATCGCGCAATGCGCCACCAAGCCCGGCCCGACGATCGACGAAATGATCGATTTCGTGATTGCGGGGCTGTCGCCACGTGCCAAGGCGAATTGAGCTCTCCGCCACTTGACTCCACCGTCATTGCGAGCGAAGCGACTTGTCCGCCGTAGCTTTAGCAAAGGCGGAAGCAATCCATCGCGCCGCGTGCCGTGACATGGATTGCTTCGTCGCAAGCGCTCCCCAGCGCAAACGCTTCGCGTTTGTCGCAGGTAATGACGAAGAAGGACGAGCCGGAATGGACGCCAAGAGCCCAAAAGACCTGCACTACTACGAGCCGAAGAACGGGCACGGCCTCAAGCACGACCCCTTCAACGCCATCATCGCCCCGCGCCCGATCGGGTGGATTTCCTCGCGCGATGGCAAGGGCAACGTCAATCTGGCGCCTTACAGCTTCTTCAACGCCTTCTGCTATCACCCGCCGATTATCGGCTTTTCCTCCACCAACTGGAAAGACAGCGCGGGCAATATCCAGGAGACCGGCGAGTTCGTCTGGAATCTCGCCACAATGGATCTGGCGAAGCAGATGAACGCGACGGCCGCCCACGTTGCCGCTGATGTCGACGAGTTCAAGCTCGCAGGCCTTACGGCCGCGTCCTGCAAGCTCGTCAACGTGCCCCGGGTGGCGGAAAGCCCCGTTGCCTTCGAATGCAAGCTGACGCAGATCATCCAATTGCAGGGCAAGGACGGCGAAAAGGCACAGGCCTGGCTGACGCTCGGCGAAGTCGTCGCCGTCCACATCGACAAGGCCTTCATCAAGGACGGCGTCTACCAGACCGGCCTCGCCCATCCGATCGTCCGCGCCGGCCGCCGCGGCGACTATTTCGAGATCAAGCCGGAAAACATGTTCGAGATGATCCGGCCGGATTAAGCGAATGTAATCCGGATGCAGCCTACGGGTCGCGCGCATGCGCGCCCCACGGCAAACGCGGAACTCCGACGCGCCGAAATGCTTATCGTCGGTATTTCGGAGATTGCCGATGATCCGCTCTTTTGCCGGGCTGACCGTGCTCGCCTGCCTTGTCCACCCGGCCTTCGCAGGCCTCGATGCGGCGGCAGTCAACAACGCGGAGTTCAGGGGCAAGCCGCCGGCCAACGGCAAGATCGATCCCATTGTCGTCAAGGCCCAGGTGCTGCTCGACCGCGCTAATTTCTCGCCAGGCGAGGTCGACGGCAAGCTCGGCGAGAACGCCCAGAAAGCCTTGCGGGCGTTCGCCGAAGCCAAAGGCCTCATCGTCAACAAGCAGCCGCTGACCCCCGAGGTCTGGAGCGCTTTGATCGCGACCAGCGCGGATGCCATCGTCGTCGACTACAAGGTCGCAGCGGCAGACGTGAAGGGGCCGTTCCTAAAGAAGCTCCCCGCCAGGATGGAAAAAATGAAAGGGCTGAAGGCGCTCAATTACACCAGCCCGCGCGAGGCCATCGCCGAGCAATTTCACATGAGCGAGGCGCTGCTCGCGGCCCTCAACCCCGGCAAGAAATTCGACCAGGCCGACCAGACGATCTCGGTAATCAATGTGATGGCCAAAGAGACGAAACCAATTGCAACCCGTGTCGAGGTCGACAAGAGCTCCCAGACCGTCAAGGCGTTCGCGAATTCCGACCTGATCGCCTTCTTTCCCGCGACCGTCGGAAGCGAAGAGAAGCCGACCCCGAGCGGCGTGCTTAAGGTGACCTCGATCGATGCCCGCCCGTACTACCGCTACAACCCGGATTATAAGTTCAAGGAAGTCAGATCCAGGCGCACCTTCACGATCAAGCCCGGGCCGAACAACCCCGTCGGAACGCAGTGGATCGGACTGTCCGCGGAAGGCTACGGCATTCACGGCACGGCAAACCCGTCGAAAATAAGCAAGGCGGAATCTCACGGCTGCGTGCGTCTCACCAATTGGGACGCCGACAAGTTGGCAAAACTCCTGAAGAAGGGCACCGAGGTCGCGTTCATCGAGCGGCAGGCGGCGAACCGGAAGTGATTTCTCTCAGGCGCAATGCCACCGGATCATTCGTCCGTGGCAAACGCGTCGTAAACCAGCTTCTTGAACGCGGGTGTGATGCGTGCACGTTCGTTCTGGGTCTGCTCCAGCAGGATGTAGATCATGTCCAGCTTCGGGTCGACACCGAAATAGGTGCCGCTGCCGCTATCCCATTTGAGTTCGCCGATCGACCCTGGCGGCGGCGGCTTGGCATTTCCCGGATCGGTGCGCACGGCAAAACCATAGCCGTAGCCGAAGCCATCTCCGGGAAAGTAGTAATAGTCCCGCGCGACGCCGGAGCCGGGCCCGATATGGTCTGACGTCATCGACTTGAATGCGGCCGGGCTAAGGTAGCGTTTGCCATCGAGTTGCCCGCCGTTGAGGATCATCTGGGCAAAACGGGCATAGTCGTTCAGTGTCGAGACCAGCCCGCCGCCGCCGGATTCCCATTCCGGATGGGCGCGGCGTGCAGTCTCCGCAAGTTTCAGGATGGTATCGCTTGGCAGCGGCTCCGCCATCCGCGCGCGTTCGTCGGCACTTTCCAGCACGAATTTCGTGCTGGTCATGCCGAGCGGATCGAGGATGTGCTGCTTTTCAAACTGATAGAGTGTCTGTCCGGATACGATCTCGATGATGCGTCCGAGGACGTCGGTTGAATGTCCGTAACGCCAAAGCGTGCCGGGTTGTCGTGCCAGGGGCAATCTGGCGATGCGATCGGCAAACACCTTGTTGGTGTAACGCCCATCGAAAAGGCCCGATTCCGAATAGGCCTTCATGATCAGCTTGCCGCCGATGTAATCGTACGTGATGCCCGACGTATGGCGCAGCAGATCCATGATGGTCACCGGCCGATCTGCCGGGACAAGCGTCAAGACGTTCTTGCCGTCAATAGTGTCGGAACCGACAAGTACCTTCGCGTCAGCAAACGCCGGAATGAATTTGGAGGCGGGATCGGCGGGCGAGAGCTTGCCTGCGTCGATCAACATCATCGCCGCGACGCTGGTGATTGGCTTCGTCATCGAATGAAGCGCAAAGATCGTATCTGATGTCATCGGAGCCTTGGTATCGACATCCTGAACGCCGAAACATTTCAGATAGACCGGTCTGCCGTGTTGCTGAATCAATACGACGGCGCCCGGCAACCGCCTCGTTGCAACTTCGTTGTTGAAAAATTCAGTGATACGTTCGAGCTTGCTCGGCGATGGCGCGGGGGCCGCTTGGTTGGCTGCTGCCATGTCCGTCCAGATTGCCAGTGACAAGGCCGCAGCAAGAAGTCGTTTGCCGCGAGATCCAGCGGTGCAATGCAACATCTGCCGGGTCGGCGTCTTCATTTTGATTTGCCCCGCGGGCCGACTGATTTGCCGGAGAATTCGACCAACTGTCGAATGACTAGCATGTCGCGCACCTTGTCGCCACGTGGGCAATTGCCCCAAGCGCGATGATGGCAGAGCCTTCCGACAGACATGCGTTGGACGAGGTGATGCCATTTTCGGCTGCAAGCTTGAGCAGGGGGCTGAATCGAAAAGCAGCTCTCGCAACCGGGCACGGACCGGACTAACCTCAGGTTGCCAGGCCGGATCAACGGCCGGCGAACAGATTGGGAGGATGCGATGACACGCCAGGAGCGGCGCGATCCAGAACAGCAGCGCGATCCAGAAGTGACGATTTCACGACGAACGCTTGTCCAGGGTTTGGCGGTATGCGCCGGTGCTACCGTCGCGGGGGCCGGCAGCGCATTGGCCCAGACCGGTCCTGTGGCGCCTCCGTCAACAGTCACCAGCCCGCCGCGCGATTTCAGTCCGCGCGGTGCCCCCACCACCTATTTCTGGGACCCCGACATCATCGCCGTCGATCCATCCTTCAACAATCTCGCCCAGCCCAATACGGCGATCAAGCGCCTCTACACCGGTCTGTTGTGGGCCGAAGGCCCCGCCTGGAGCGCGCAGGGGCGCTATCTCCTGTGGAGCGACATTCCCAATAACAGGCAGATGCGATGGTCGGAGGATGACGGTCATGTCAGCGTCTTCCGTACGCCGTCCAACAACAGTAACGGCAACTCATTCGATTTCCAGGGACGACAGCTTTCCTGCGAGCATCTCACCCGGCGCGTCGTGCGCTATGAGCATGACGGCACCGCAACCGTGCTCGCTGACTCCTATAACGGCAAGAAGCTGAACTCGCCGAACGATGTCGTCGCGCATCCGGACGGCAGCTACTGGTTCACCGATCCGCCCTATGGTGGCATGCTCTATGAGGGTGAGCCTGACGTCGCGGGCGGGCCGAGCAATGCTGCCGGCAAGCTCAATCCGCGGATCGGCCAGCCGGCAGGCTTCGTGCCGGGCAAGCGCGAACTGCCGACCAACTGCTATCGCATCGATCCGTCTGGTCGTGTTGACCTCGTCGTGACCGAGGAACAGGTGCCCGATCCCAATGGCCTCTGCTTCTCGCCTGACTACAAAAAACTGTATGTCGCCTCTACCGGCAAGGGGCCGGGCGACACCGGTCCGGGCGGCAAGGGCGACATGTTCGTGTTCGACGTCGGCACCGACAACAAGCTGACCAACCACAAGCGGTTCAGCGATTTCATGGTCGACGGCGTGAAGTGCGGACCGGACGGCGTGCGCTGTGACGTCAACGGCAATGTCTGGTGCTCCAGCAATGCCGGCCGCGCCGTCGGCTACAGCGGCGTGACGGTATGGTCCCCGGAGGGCAAGCTGATCGGCCGCATCCGTTTGCCCGAAGTGTGCGGCAACATCTGCTTCGGCGGCCCCAAGCGCAACCGCCTGTTCATGGCCGCGAGCCAATCGCTCTACGCCGTGTATACGGCAACGCAAGGCGCGGGGCCGGGCTAGCTTGGTTTTGCCTCGCCGCTGCTCATTCCGGGATGCGCCCCCTTGGGCGCAGGCCCGGAATCCATCGGACCGCAGCTACTGCTGCAGAATGGATTCCGGGCTCTCGCTTCGCGAGCCCCGGAATGACGAGTGGGCGATTCACTAAAATTCGTCATAAATTGGCAACCGCCAACCAACCGCTCCGGCAAAAGTTGGGCACGCTTAAACTGAGCGTTTATTGCGAACGGTCCACCCTTCTTCGCAAGAAGGAAGGCTCGTTCACCAATGCCGATATTCAAATATTTTACCGTCGTAGGATCGACACTGCTCGTACTGCTGTTTGTTTCGAACGCTTACCTCACCGACGACGAAAGCAATTTGCGCTTCGATGGATCGCTGTACGGGAGCGCGCTTTACGCACCTCGCGTGGCAGAAACCCAGGCGACCACGGAGCTTCGCTTTACCCGCGATGTCACGCCTGCCGTTCGCGTCAAGGAAGTATTTGCCGTGTTCGTCCCCAATGAGCGACGCCGCAACAAGCGTGATTCATAACACCGGTGTGCCCGCGGTTGAGGCCGGTGGGCACTCCCGAGCGGCATCCGTTTGGCAACGTTGCCGGTCTCTAAACGCCGGATAATGCAGGCATTTTGGAACGGGCCCGGGCCTCCGCCGTTATCTCCAAGTTCAGTTTCGCTTCATTTCCCGATGCGAAGCGTCTCCGAAACCCGTGCTTTTCAGCTAGGATGAACCCATGTTTGGTATAGGTGAGGCGAGACGTCGTGCCCCGATCATGAGGAGGTCGCCATGAGCTTCCGCCGCGATTTCATCAGCAAACCGATCTTCGCTTTCGCGCGCGGCGCGATGCCCGCGATGTCCGATACCGAGCGCGAGGCGCTGGAGGCGGGCGATGTCTGGTGGGACGCCGATCTCTTCACCGGCAATCCGGACTGGTCGAAATTGCTGGCTGTTGCGCCGGCGACGCTGACTGAAGAAGAAAAGGCCTTTCTCAACGGTCCCGTCGACGAGCTTTGCGCCATGCTCGACGAGTGGAAGATCAATTGGGAATGGCGTGATCTTCCGCCGGAGGTATGGTCCTTCATCAAGCGCCACAAGTTCTTCGGCATGATCATTCCGAAGGAGTTTGGCGGGCTCGGCTTCTCGCCTTATGCGCATTCGGAAGTGGTGCGAAAGCTTTCGTCGCGCTCGCTGACCGCCGCCGTCACCGTGATGGTGCCGAATTCGCTCGGACCCGGCGAGTTGTTGATGCGTTTCGGTACCAAGGAGCAGCAGGATAGATGGCTGCCGCGGCTCGCCGAAGGCGCCGACATTCCTTGCTTCGGCCTGACCAGCCCTGAAGCCGGCTCGGACGCGGCCTCGATGGTCGACACCGGCATTATCTGCAAGGGCAGTTTCGAGGGCCGGGAAGTCATCGGCCTGCGGCTGAACTGGCACAAGCGCTACATCACGCTGGGGCCGGTCTCGACACTGCTCGGTCTCGCTTTCAAGGCCTATGATCCCGATCATCTCGTGGGCCAGCAGGAAGAGCTCGGTATTACCGTAGCCCTGATCCCGACCCATCTGCCCGGCGTCGAGATCGGCCGCCGCCATCTGCCGGCAATGCAGATGTTCCAGAACGGTCCGAACTGGGGTCGCGATGTCTTCATCCCGATGGACTACATCATCGGGGGGCAGGAGCGGCTGGGCCAGGGCTGGAAGATGCTGATGACCGCGCTGGCTGCTGGCCGCGGCATCTCGCTGCCGTCGCTGTCCGCCGCGGGGGCGGCGTTTGCGGCACGCACCACCGGCGCCTATGCCCGTATCCGCGAGCAGTTCGGCATCTCCATCGGCAAGTTTGAAGGCATCGAGGAGCCGCTCGCGCGCATCGCCGGCACCGCCTATCTGCTCGATGCCGCGCGGCGGCTGACCTGCGCGGCGCTCAACCAGGGACACCATCCCGCCGTCATCTCCGGCATCATGAAGCTGCACGCCACCGAGCGGATGCGGATCGTGATCGACGACGCCATGGATATCCATGGCGGTAAGGCCGTGATCGACGGGCCGCAGAACTATATGGGCAGCCTCTATCGCGCGGTGCCGGTCGGCATCACCGTTGAAGGCGCCAATATCCTCACGCGAAATCTCATCGTGTTCGGGCAAGGTGCGATCCGCGCTCATCCATTCCTGCTCGACGAAATGAATGCGCTGGGTGAAGCCGATCGGCCTAAGGGCTTGGACGCCTTCGACAAGGCGTTCTGGAGCCATGTCGGCCACAGCTTCAGGACCATGTTCCGTGCCTGGGGCCGAAGCTGGACCTTCGGCCTGTTTGCGCCGGCACCCGATGCCGGCGAGGCAACGCGATTCTATCGCCAGCTCTCGCGCTATTCCGCAGGCTTCGCGCTGTGCTCCGACATGGCGCTGTTGACGCTTGGCGGCGCACTCAAACGCAAGGAAATGCTCTCGGCCCGGTTCGGCGACATTCTGTCCGAACTGTATCTGCTGTCCGCCGCGCTGAAACGCTGGCAGGACGAGGGGCGGCAGAAGGAAGATTTCGCCGCGCTCGAATGGTGCATGGCGAGCGGCTTCAAGACCATCGAGAACCGCTTTGCCGAAATCCTCGCCAACCTGCCTAACCGGTTCGTGGCGGTGATCCTGAAATTCCTGATCCAGCCGTTCGGTGCGCGCGTGCTCGGCCCCTCCGACCGCATCGTGCATCAATGCGCGCAGCTCGTGCTGGAGCCATCGGCTGCGCGCGACCGGCTCACCTCCGATCTGTCATCCGTCGATGATGATGGCGGCATCGCCCGACTGGAGAAGGCGTTCCGGCTGGTGGCGGCTGCGGACGACGTCGCAAAGCAGATGCGCGCCGCGCGGCTGCATGACTGGAGAGAGGCGGTGAAAAAGGGTGTCATCACTCAGGCCCAGGGCGAGAAGCTGCAGGCGGCACATGAAGCCGTTGCCAAGGTGATCGAAGTCGACGATTTCGCGCCCGAGGCGTTGTCGCCGATTTACAGCAAGGGGGCCGACGTGCATCAGTTCTTCCAGGAACTGGGTGAACAGAGGGCGGCAAGCTGATGGCGCGACCGGTCTTTATCGTCGACGGCAGCCGGACGCCGTTCTTGAAAGCGCGCTCCGGCCCCGGGCCCTTCACGCCGGTCGATCTCGCCGTGCAATGCGGCCGGCCGCTTCTGGCGCGGCAGCCATTCGCACCGACCGCCTTTGATCAGGTCATTCTCGGCTGCGTCAACGTCATCGCCGACGAGATGAATCCGGCCCGTGTCGCCGCGCTCCGGCTCGGCATGGGCGAGAAGATGGTCGCCTTCACCGTGCAAATCAATTGCGGCTCCGGCATGCAATCGATCGACACCGGTTATCGTTACATCCGCGAGGGCGTCTCCGACCTGATCCTGGCAGGCGGCGCCGAAGCGCTGAGCCATGCCCCGCTGGTCTGGCCGCAACAGGGCGTGCGCTGGTTCGCAGGGCTTGCAGGGGCAAAAGGTATCGGCGCGAAAGCCATGGCTGCGCTGAAAGTGAAGCCCGGCTATTTCAAGCCGATCATCGGGCTTGAGCGCGGCCTGACCGACCCCATCACCGAACTCAATATGGGTCAGACCGCCGAAGTGGTCGGCCATCTCTTCGGCATCACCCGCGCGCAATCGGATGCCTATGCTGCCGAAAGTCACAAGCGACTCGCAAAGGCGCAATCGCAGGGCTGGCTCAAAGATGAAGTAGAGACCGCATTCGCGCGCGACGGAAAGTTCTACGATCACGACGATGGCGTGCGGCCGGACTCGACACCGGAGAGCTTGGCAAAGCTGAAGCCGGTGTTCGAGCGTCCCTGGGGTAAGGTCACTGCCGGCAATTCCTCGCAGATCACCGATGGCGCGTCCTGGGTGATCCTGGCTTCCGAAGAGGCCGTTGCCAAGCACGGCCTGACGCCGAAGGCGGTCATCCTCGACAGCCAGTGGTCGGCGCTCGATCCCGGCATCATGGGCCTGGGGCCGGTGCTGTCGGCGACGGAGCTTCTCAAGCGCAACAAGCTGACGCTTTCGGATATCGAGAGCTGGGAATTGAACGAGGCGTTTGCGACGCAGGTGCTGGGCTGCCTCGCCGCCTGGAACGACGAAAAATTCTGCAAGGAGATTCTCGGCCTCGACGGCGCGGCGGGCGAGCTCGATCAGACGAAGTTGAACGTCGATGGCGGCGCGATCAGCCTCGGCCATCCCGTAGGCTGCAGCGGCAATCGCATCGTGCTGCATTTGGTCAACGCCATGAAGCGATTGGGCACCAGGCGCGGCATCGCCACCGAATGTATCGGCGGCGGGCAGGGCGGCGCGATGTTGATAGAGACGGTGTGAGCATGGATAGCCAGATCATGAACGTTCTCGGCGATCGCGTGCTCGAACTCGGGCCGGAGCCTGACGCTGAGCGCCCGTACAAGAATTTCAGGCTGACCCGCGATGGCGACGGCGTCGCCTGGCTCTTGTTCGATCGCGAAGGCACCAGCGCCAACACGCTGTCCGCCGATCTGATCGAGGAACTCAGCAAGGTGTTGTCCGAGCTGGAAACCGCGCGGCCGACCGGTCTCGTCATCCGCTCCGCCAAAAAATCCGGCTTCATCGCCGGCGCCGACGTCAACGCCTTTCGCGGCGCCACCGATGTGGCGGCAGTCGAGGCTGAGATCGGCCGCGCGCATGCCGTGATCGATCGGCTCGAAGCCCTGCGCGTTCCGAGCGTGGCCGTGATCCACGGCTTCTGCCTCGGCGGCGGCCTCGAAGTGGCGCTGGCCTGTCAGATGCGGATCGCGATCGAGGACGCGCGGTTTGGCTTCCCCGAGGTGATGCTCGGCCTGCACCCCGGTCTCGGCGGCACCGTACGTTTCACGCAGCTTGTCAATCCGATGCAGGCGATGCCGCTGATGCTGACCGGCAAGACCATCGATGCCCGCCGCGCAAAATCGCTCGGGCTGGTCGATGCCGTGACGCAGGAGCGGCATGTCTTGAATGCCGTGAAGGATGCCGTGTCCGGCCGCTTGAACCGCGCGAAGCCCGGGTTTCTCAACTCCGTTCTCAGCCTCGGCCCGATCAAGGGCTTTCTCGCCTCGCGCATGCGCCGCGAGGCCGGCAAGGCGGCGCGCGAGGAGCATTATCCCGCGCCCTATGCGCTGATCGATCTCTGGGAAAGGCACGGCGGCGACCGGCGGGCGATGCTGAATGCGGAGAAAGCGTCTTTCGCCAGATTGATGGTGACGCCAACCGCGCAAAACCTGATCCGCGTGTTCTTCCTGCGCGAGCAGATGAAGAAGCTCGCGGGATCCGGCAACAGGATCGAGCATGTTCACGTCATCGGCGCCGGCGCCATGGGTGGCGACATCGCCGCCTGGTGCGCCGGCCAGGATTTGCGGGTGACACTCGCTGACATGAAGCCGGAGCCAATCGCAGGCGCGATCAAGCGCGCTGCCGATCTCTACGGCAAGATCCTGCGCAAGCGGACTGCCGTGCGCGATGCGCTGGACCGGCTGATGCCGGACATGCAGGCCGAGGGCGTCCGCAACGCCGATCTCATCATCGAGGCGGTGCCGGAGAAGCTGGAGCTGAAGCAGAAGGTCTATGCCGACCTCGAACCGAAGATGAAGCCCGGCGCGATTCTTGCTACCAACACGTCGAGCATCCCGCTGCAGGACCTGCGCACCACGCTGCAAAAACCCGAGCGGCTTCTCGGGCTGCACTTCTTCAATCCGGTCTCGCGGCTGCAACTCGTCGAAGTCGTCAGCCATGACGGCACCGATGCGCAACTCCTGAAGGAGGCGCTCGCCTTCGTCGGCGCCATCGACCGGTTGCCGCTGCCCGTAAAGTCGTCGCCCGGCTTCCTCGTCAACCGCGCGCTGACGCCCTACATGCTGGAAGCGATGCTGATGCTGGACGAGAAGATCGACAAGACGGTCATCGACGCCGCCGCGAAAAAATTCGGCATGCCGATGGGCCCGATCGAACTCGCCGACCAGGTCGGCCTCGACATCTGTCTCGACGTCGGCGACATGCTGCGCTCGAAGTTCGGTGACGCGCTTCCGCCGACGCCGGCCTGGTTGCGTGAGAAGGTTGCCAGAGGCGAACTCGGCCGTAAGGCGGGCAAGGGCTTTTACACCTGGAAGGGCGACAAGGCCGATACCTCATCAGGCCTGCCCGCGACATCGGAACCCTCGGCGGAAATGATCGACAGGCTGATCCTGCCGATGTCGAATGTCTGTGTCTCCTGCTTGCGCGAAGGCATCGTCGACGATGCCGACGCGGTCGACGGCGCCGTCATCTTCGGCACCGGCTACGCGCCGTTCCGCGGCGGTCCCCTGAACTATGCGCGAACCCGAGGGATAGAGAACGTGGTCTCGACGCTGCGGGCGCTTACGGAAAAATTCGGCGGAAGATTTGCGCCGGATGCTGGTTGGGAGAATTTCAAGTGAACGAACCCCGTCTGCACGCGCCGGTCTCGACCGAGAGCGAGACCCGCGGTGATCTCTGCATTCGCACGCTGGCGATGCCGGCCGACACCAACGCCAATGGCGACATCTTCGGCGGCTGGCTCTTGAGCCAGATGGATATCGGCGGCGGCGTTTTCGCTTCCAAGATCGCGAAATCGCGCACGGTGACGGTCGCGATCGAGGCGATGAATTTCCGCAAGGCCGTCTATGTCGGCGACCTCGTTTCGGTCTACGCCAATCTGGTGCGGGTCGGGCGCACCTCGATCACGGTGCATCTCGAAGCTTGGGTCGTGCGCCGCAAGGAGTTGCAACAGATCCTGGTGACCGACGGCAACTTCACCTACGTCTCGATCGACGACAACGGCCGTCCGCAGCCGGTCAGTCCGGACGGCGTGATCAAGACCTAAATCTTACGGGCAGGGACGCTCATAGCCGTCACGGCCGATGAAGGTACCACGGCGCGGGTCATAAGTCTGCGAGCGCATGCAGCGCGGCGTGTCGTCGTAATACCGGGGCGGCGGGGGTGCGTATTGCGCCTGGACGCCGCAATAGCGCGGCGAAACTTCCTGCCACCCGCCGGGCTGCTCCACGTAGCAGCCGCCCTGATAGTAGCGATAGCCGCCGGGCCGCGGCTCGCCCTGGGCGCCGATCGCAGCACCCGTCGTCGCCCCGACGATCGCGCCAACCGCCGCACCGCGGCCGCCGCCGAGCGCGCCGCCGACAATCGCGCCCGCCGCGCCGCCGAACAGTGCGCCGCCAAGCGTGCTTTCCTGCGCCGCCGCCTCCTGGAGCGGCGCGCAAGCCGCAAGGACCACCAGCATCGAGAGCGCGAATTTCGGTATCATGTCAGTTCTCCGGCCATTTGGACGATTCGCTAGCGTGTTCCGGACCAGCTTTGGCATAGGTTGGCCTTGCGGCGCAACGGCGGAAGCAGGAACAATTGCCCGTCCAACCCGTTGTAGGCCCGGAATAAATCGAGGCTGGGCCATGTCGGACACCTACATCATCGAAGTCGGCTCGCAGCCGGCCGGGATTATCGTGCGCGCTCCCGGCGGCTATCAGTTCTTCGCCGCCTCGCATCGTTTCAACCGGCTGGAAGGACAGATATTTCGCAACGCGCGCGAGGCCGAGCGTGCGGCCTACCATCTTGTCAGCGGGATGACGCTGGCGGCATAACCGCCAGTGCCAGTCTTCCGGCGGTCAGAGCTTGGTGGCCGACCGCGACAGCAGCTTCCAGTCCGAGCCCTGTTTCTGCCAGTTCATCAGGATGTGCAGGTTCTGCGGCGTCTTCTTGCCGTCGGTGAACTCCTGCTCGCCGACGAAGTTGAAGCGCACGATGGCCGCCGGGCCGACGACGCGGATCGTGGGGTTCTTGTATTCAAGCGAGGTCCATTTGTATTTCGCATTCTTGACTCCCGCCAGCAGTGCTGCCTTGTCGTCGACAGATCCGCTGGAGTGGCTGTAGCTGAGTTCTTCCGCGCAGAGCGGGGCGATCCCCTCGGCATTGCCGGCCGCCTGCGCTGCACGGAAAGCTTCGACGTTCTTCGCGATGGCATCCTCGTCCGCGCCGGCAATAGCGGGGACCACGTTCATGAGCCCAACCCCAAGCCCAAGTGCGAGTACGGGCAAGGCGAGCTGACGGCGATCGATCTTCATGGTTTCCTCCATTCGTTTCTGGTTGTGATCACAGTGTCGCCGCTACAAATTGCTTTGTCGAGCGGCCGCACGCATGGTGCTCGCATGGCTTCGGGCGCGGTTGCCTTAACCAGGATTCGTTGTTTCGCCCTGCCAAACGCCTTTGCGGCCTATCTACCTCGTTGACCGCGCTCCTAATCAGCCGCACCATAACGGCATCTTTGTGCCCAAGTCTGTTCTTCAGGGGTGCTGCCATGGCCGGATTGTCCCACCGTCAGACTGAAATCCTCAACATCGCCCGCGCCTTTGGCCGGGTGATGGTGGAAGACCTCGCCAAGCGTTTCGAGGTTTCGGCGCAGACCATCCGAAAAGACCTCAACGACCTCTGCGACCAGCGCTCGCTGACGCGCATCCATGGCGGCGCCATTATCGCCTCCGGCGTGGAGAACCTCGCCTATGAGGCGCGGCGCTTCGTGGCGGCAGAGGAAAAGCGGGCGATCGGCGTGGCCGCTGCATCGCGGATTCCGAACGGCTGCTCGCTGTTCATCAACATTGGCACCACGACGGAAGAAGTCGCGAGCGCGCTGACCTCGCATGAGGATTTGTTGGTGATCACCAACAACCTCAATGTCGCGATGCTTTTGTACCGGCATCCGCGCATCGAGGTGATCGTGGCGGGCGGCGCTGTGCGCCGTGCCGACGGCGCGGTGATCGGCTCGACCGCGATCAGCCTGATCGGCCAGTTCAAGGTCGACTACGCCATCATCGGGGCCTCCGCGATCGACGAGGAGGGCGCGCTCCTGGACTTCGACTATCGCGAGGTGCAGGCGGCGCAAGCGATCATCGCCAACGCCCGCAGCGTCATGCTGGTCGCGGATTCCACAAAACTCCGCCGCAGCGCGCCGGTGCGCATCGCCCATCTCAGCCAGATCCAGACCTTTGTGACTGACGCGCCGTTGCCGGCAGGTCTTGCCAGTATCTGCAGCCACCGCGGCATCGAGGTGGTCCAGGCGATGGAGAAGCCGGCGACGGATATCGACGATCCTGCTACTGAGCCTGCCGCGGCCACGACCGCCGCGCCTATCCGCTTGCGCTAGTTTCTGGCCGCGGCGCGCCGTCGCCGCTGTTTTTCGCGATTGCCGCACCCGATCATGCTGCACCATTGCCGGCGCTGACTCTTGCTCGTGTCGAGGTAGTAGACATCGCAATCAGCGGCAGCGCATTTTCGGATTCTCGTGCGCTCCTCATCGACCAGTAAAGATTCGATCGCCAGCGCGCAGGCATGCAGCGGAATTTCGGGTGTCCGCGGCGAACACCAGCGGTATCTGACCAATCCTCCCGACCGCGAACCGACCAGCGCTCGGGCAGCGTGGGCGGCCTTGATCGCGGCAGAGAGGGCGTCCAGGTCCGGCTGCCGCGTCGGCCGTCCCGAGACTTTCCCTGCCAGGATGTCGTGAAGGTGCTCGCGAAGCCTGCGCGCGCCTTTCACGATGCGATCGGGCGCCGGACCACGCAGCCGCAGCAGCGGCTTAACAATCGGTGGCTCGATAAGTCCGGCCAATTCAGCGAACCGTACCAGGTCATGGTAAGTCGCGAGATTTTCGATCGGCTCGTCAGAGGGCCGCTCATCCAGCGTATTCACGAAATCGAGAGCTGGATGACCGCCACTCCATTCGAAACCATTGCCGCGGTTGTTCATCTCGTCCTTGTTCGGTGGCTCGTTCTGGCGTAACCATTAAAATGCTCTATTCGGGTTATCATTCTTGCGACCTTGATGGAAGTAGATCATGTCCGAGTTGGTCGCCGATCGGCGCGTGCCCCGGAATTACGTTCGCGGAGCTCTCTACGGACTCGCGGCCGTAAGCATCTGGTCGGGTTGGATTGTTGTGGCTCGGCTCGGGCTAAAGACGAGCCTTACGCCGTGGGACATCGCGGCGCTTCGTTTCGGCGTGGCCGGCGTGCTCCTGCTGCCTTATGTGCTGCAGAAGGGTCTCGCGTTCGAACGCTTGGGGTTGATCGGATTGGCGGCAATCGTGCTTGGCGGTGGCGCTCCTGTGCTGCTCGCCAACACCGGTCTGCTGTTCGCCCCTGCGGCCCATGCCGGTGCCCTGTTTCCCGGAGTGATGCCGCTGGCGGTTGCTATTTTGGCTGCGGCCTTCCTGCACGAAGCGTTCACGGGCGCGAAAAAGATCGGCTTCGCGCTGATCATGATGGGTGTCGCCGGCATCGCATGGGGCACGGCCGGGGCGATCGATCCGAAGCAGACAATGGGACACGCGCTGTTCATCGCCTCCGCGTTTGCGTGGGCCTGCTACACGGTGGCGATGCGGCGGGCGCGGCTTGATGGATTGCATGCTGCAGGCATCGCCGCGGTCGGTGCCTTGATGCTCTATGTCCCCGGCTACGTTCTTGCGGAGGGCACAAGCCTTGGCAGGGCATCTTTGGGTGACGTTGCTCTTCAGGCATTTGTGCAGGGCGTTCTGACGGCGATTGTTTCGCTGGTTTTTTACGGACGCGCGGTCAGCTTGCTCGGCGCTTCAAGCGGGGCCGCCTTTGCCTCACTATCCCCCGTGATGACGGCGGTGATGGCCATACCGATTCTCGGGGAATGGCCGGTGACGCTGGACTGGATCGCTATCGCCTCGATCTCGGCCGGTGTTTACGTCGTGAGCGGCGGACCGCTGCCGGGCCGGGCCTACTCGGATTCTGCGTAGGCAGCATCTGCAGCCATCGCGGCATCGAGGTGGATTCCGGCGGCGAGCCGGCTTCGACCGTGGTCCGGCTGAAGTAGCGCCCGATTATCCGAGCGAGCTGAGCAGCGACCTCGTTTTCAGGAATTCCCGACACTTGGCGAGGCCGGGCCAAACGACAAGAGAAGCCTGCGCATGGGGTAAGAAAGCCTGGTGCAGATTCAGCAACTCCGCATGCATTCCCGGGTAAGGGCCCGGTCCCGGACGCAGGATCGCATCCAGCGCGCCACTTAAGAGGTCGGCGACATCGTCGGTCGAGGTTATCAGAACATAGTCCGGCGACCGTTCTGTGTTCGCAAGTTTCGCCAACAGGCCATCCGGGTCGTCCGTCAAGTTCGGAGAGACACCCAGCCGCAACGCCTTGGTCGGCAATGTGCGGGCGACAGCATCCGCAGCCGCCGACATGCGCTCGAAGGCATCGCTGATGGTGGGCAGCATGGCCTCGCCATGGCCGGTGAGCGTGAGGCCGCGGGGCATGCGCTGAAACAGCGGAACTCCCAGGATCTGCTCCAGATGCTTGATCTGCTGGCTGACGGCGCCCGGCGTTACCGAAAGCTCCTGCGCAGCCAGTTTGAAGCTGAGATGGCGACCGGCAGCCTCGAAGGCTCGCAGTCCGTTGAGCGGAGGCAGTCTGTAGCTCACCAGGATTCCATCCATAGGCGTTAGGCGCGCGCAGATTAGAAAATCTGACTCAACTGTCCAGGAAAAATGGTTTGTGCGCGACGAGTGCACCGGTGCACGAGATGATGTTTCGAGGACAGGAGAGACCTAATGCAAATCCGACGCATCAATGCCGAAACAGTAACCGTGCCGACGACTGGCTACAGCCAGGCACTAGAGGTCAGCGGTCACACCCGTCTGCTTTTTGTAAGTGGCCAGATTCCGTTCGGCATCGACGGCACCGTCCCTGAGGGCTTTGAAGCGCAGTGCAGGCTCGCCTGGCGAAACGTCGAGGCTCAGCTCAAGGCAGCCGGCATGACCCTCGACAATCTGGTCATGCACCGGACCTACCTTGCCGACCGGCGCTACGCCCTCGTCAATCGCTCCGTGCGAAACGAGGTACTTGGTGGACGGGAAACAGCGCTGACGGTGGTTATCGCTGGTATCTTCGACGAGGCGTGGCTTCTCGAAGTCGAGGCCGTGGCCGCGGGCTGATACCGAAACCCAATGCGCCGCGGCCTGTGCGGCCAAACCTGAACTTACCCTCAAGTAGGAAGCCCGGTTCCCCGCTTTCGACTTGCTTTCGTTTTTCTTTGTGATTAACTCCCATCCGAAAGCAAAATCGCCGAAGCGAAGAGGCGATCGCCGGGGAAGCGTTTCGTTGGATCGGATATTCGACCTCGCCATCATCGGAGGCGGCATCAATGGCTGCGGCATCGCGCGCGATGCGGCGGGCCGAGGTAATTCCGTTTTCCTGTGTGAAATGAATGACTTGGCGAGTGGAACGTCGTCCTGGTCGACCAAGCTGGTGCATGGCGGGCTGCGCTATCTCGAATATTACGAGTTCCGCCTGGTCCGCGAGGCGCTGATCGAGCGCGAAATCCTTTGGCAGATCGCGCCTCACATTATCAGACCTTTGCGTTTCGTTTTGCCGCACCACGCTGGCTTGCGGCCGGCCTGGCTGCTCAGGTTAGGGTTGTTCCTGTACGACCACATCGGCGGCCGTCATCTCCTGCCGCCGACGCGCTCGGTCGATCTCCTCCATGACGAGGCGGGCAAACCCTTGATCGCCAACCGCTACAGAAAAGGCTTCGAATATTCCGATTGCTTCGTCGATGACGCGCGCCTTGTCGTGCTCACCGCACGCGATGCGGCCGATCGCGGCGCCGAAATTCACACCCGCTCGCGCGCGGTCGAGATACGGCAGGTGGATGGCATCTGGCACGTGACCGTCGAGAAAGCCATCAGCGGCGAGCGCTCGACCATCCAGGCGCGCGCGCTGGTCAATGCCGGCGGCCCATGGGTCGAGCAGGTGCTGTCGTCGGGCTCAGGCGTCAACGCGCGGGCAAAGGTGCGGCTGGTGCAGGGCTCCCACATCGTGGTGCGCAAGCTCTATGAGCACGACCGCGCCTACATCTTCCAGAATGCCGACGGCCGCATCATCTTCGTCATCCCCTACCAGGACGACTTTACGCTGATCGGCACCACCGATCGCGACTACGACGGCGACCCGGCCAAGGTGAAAGCCAGCCCTGAGGAGATTCAATATCTCTGCGCCTCCGCCAGCGAGTATCTGAAGAAGCCGGTGCTGCCCGCGGATGTGGTCTGGACTTATTCTGGCGTCCGCCCGCTTTATGATGACGGCGCCAGCGAGGCCAGGGCCGCGACCCGCGATTACGTGTTCGAGCTCGATACGCCCGGCGGTGCGCCGCTGTTGTCGATCTATGGCGGCAAGATCACGACCTATCGGCGGCTCGCCGAGGAAGCACTGGAACGGCTTTCGCCATATTTGAGCAGCGACAAAGCGAAAGAGGGCTGGACAGGCAAGGCGCCACTGCCTGGCGGCAACATGGATGTTTCGGCGGTCGCTGCGCTGACGGCGGAACTGACGCGGAAGTATCCGTTCCTCACCTCGGCGCATGCCAACCGGCTCGCGCATGCCTATGGCACGCGCGCGACAAAATTGCTCGGCCATGCGAAATCATTGGCTGATCTAGGCCAGGCGTTTGGCGCTACCTTGACCGAAAGCGAGGTCCGGTACCTGATTTCGACCGAGTGGGCTTGCAGCGCCGAAGACGTGGCGTGGCGAAGGTCTAAACTCGGCTTGCGACTGTCGGTCGATGAAATCGCCGTGCTTGACGAATGGATCAAGGCCAACAGCGCTTCCGGTGAACGTACCTTGCGCGAAGCGGGAGGGCGGACATGAGCGTCACGCTCGAACACGTCACGCGAACCGTGGATGGCATGGCGACCATTCGCGATGTCTCGCTGACGCTGGAGCGCGGCACGCTGAGCGTGCTGCTCGGGCCGACGTTGTCGGGCAAGACCTCGATCATGCGGCTGCTCGCCGGTCTCGACAAGCCGTCAACCGGTCGCGTGCTGGTCGACGGCAACGACGTCACCGGCGCCGACGTGCGACAGCGCTCGGTTGCGATGGTCTATCAGCAGTTCATCAATTATCCGTCGCTGACGGTGTACGAGAACATCGCCTCGCCGCTACGCGTGCAGGGCAGGCCCCGCGAGGAGATCGACCGGCGCGTGCAGGAGGCCGCGAAACTCTTGCGGCTCGAGCCCTATCTGAAGCGCACGCCGCTGCAGCTTTCCGGCGGCCAGCAGCAGCGAACGGCGATCGCGCGTGCGCTGGTCAAGGGCGCCGACCTCGTGCTGCTCGATGAGCCGCTCGCCAATCTCGATTACAAGCTCCGCGAGGAGCTGCGCACCGAACTGCCGCGTATCTTCGAGGCGTCGGGCGCGATCTTCGTCTATGCCACGACTGAGCCCTCGGAGGCGCTGCTGCTCGGCGGCAACACGGTGTGCATGTGGGAAGGCCAGGCGCTTCAGGCCGGCCATACATCGCAAGTCTATCGCCGTCCCGATACGCTGCGGGTCGCACAGGTATTCTCAGATCCGCCGCTCAACATCGTCGGTATCGAGAAGAAGAACGGGCAGGTCGCATATGCCGGTGGTATCCAGGCGCCGGCCGCCGGGCTCTATGCGCAGCTTCCGGACGGCCCCTATCGCGTCGGTTTCCGCGCCCACCAGCTCGAAGTGGCGAACGGCGTCGCCGGCCGCCACGCGTTTCACGCCACCGTCACCGTGACCGAGATCACTGGCTCGGAAAGTTTCGTGCATCTCAACCGCGACGCTTCCAACTGGGTTGCGGTGCTGCCGGGCGTGCATGAATATGAGCCCGGCCAGACGCTCGATGCCGTGCTCGATCCCGACAATGTCTTCGTGTTCGACGCCGCCGATCGCCTGGTCGCAGCGCCAGCCCTCGCGTTTTCAAGCGAAATGCGTAGCGTTTCGCATGGAGAAAACGCATCAAAAGCCAAGAGCATGTGAGGGAGATGCGATATGGCACGCATTGACCTCGTCGATCTCGCGCATTCCTACGGCGGCAATGACGCTGCGCCCGAATCCTTTGCATTGAAGCCGGTGACCATGACCTGGCGGCAGGGCGGGGCCTACGCGCTGCTCGGCCCCTCCGGCTGCGGCAAGACCACGCTGCTCAATCTGATCTCCGGCATCGTCACGCCGTCGCGCGGAAAAATCCTGTTCGACGGCGCCGATATCACGCCACTGTCGACCCAGAAGCGCAACATCGCGCAGGTGTTCCAGTTTCCGGTGATCTACGACACCATGACGGTCGGACAGAACCTCGCATTCCCGCTGCAGAATCGCGGCGTGCCGAAGGCCGAGGTCGAGGCGCGGGTGAGGCAGATCGCCGATCTTCTCGATCTGACGTTCCATCTCGACCGCAAGGCGACGCGCCTGACCGCGGACGCCAAGCAGAAGATTTCGCTCGGCCGCGGCCTGGTCCGTTCCGACGTTGCCGCCGTACTATTCGACGAGCCGCTGACGGTGATCGATCCTGAATTGAAGTGGCAGTTGCGCTCGAAGTTGAAAGCGCTGCATCGCGAACTCGATCTCACGATGATCTACGTCACCCATGACCAGACCGAGGCGCTGACTTTTGCCGATACGGTGGTGGTCATGCATGACGGCCGCGTGGTGCAGAGCGGCACGCCGGCCGAACTGTTTGACAAGCCCGCGCATACATTCGTGGGTTACTTTATCGGCTCGCCCGGCATGAACATCGTGCCGGCTGTCGTGAGCGGGCATGAGGCCCGGATCGACGGCCACATCATCGGCCTGCACCGCAATTACGGCGTGCTGCCGGCGGGTGCGAAGATTGAAATCGGTGTGCGGCCGGAATTCGTCAATATCGCCGCTCCCGCGTCCGGCTTGCTATCGGCCGCGATCGAACGGATCGACGATCTTGGTCGCGCCCGCTTCGCCCGCGTTCGCATCGGCGACGCCAAGTTTGCCGCGCGCGTGCCGCCGGGATTCTCCGTGCCCGACAACATGGTCGGGCTGGTGTTCGATCCCGCTCATGTTCACGTCTATGCCGACAGCCGTCTGGTCGAGGGGGTTGCCTGATGGACAAGATCGTCAACCAAAAAGCCTGGTTCCTGGTGCTGCCGGTATTCGCGGTGGTCGCGTTCTCCGCGATTCTGCCGCTGATGACGGTGGTGAACTATTCGATGCAGGACACGTTCGGCAACAACCAGTTCTTCTGGAATGGCGTCGGCTGGTTCAAGGAGCTGCTCGATCCCTCGACCGATCTCGGCGGACGCTTCCTGGCCTCGCTCGGCCGTAATCTGTTGTTCTCCGCAATCATCCTGGCGATCGAGGTGCCGCTCGGCATCGTTGTGGCGCTGTCGATGCCGCGCGAGGGCTGGACCGTCGCCGTATGTCTTGTGATTCTCGCTTTGCCGCTGCTCATTCCGTGGAACGTGGTCGGCACGATCTGGCAGATTTTCGGCCGGCCCGATATCGGCCTGCTCGGCTATACGCTCAACAGCCTCGGCTTCGACTACAATTACGTCTCCAACGAGTTCGATGCCTGGGCGACCGTCATCGTGATGGACGTGTGGCACTGGACCAGCCTCGTCGCGCTGCTGTGCTATGCCGGGCTGAAGTCGATCCCGGACGCGTATTACCAGGCGGCTCAGATCGACGGCGCCTCGCGCTGGGCGGTGTTCAAGGCGATCCAATTGCCGAAGATGAACCGCGTGCTGCTGATCGCTGTGCTGCTGCGCTTCATGGACAGTTTTATGATCTACACCGAGCCGTTCGTCGTGACCGGCGGCGGTCCGGGCAACTCGACCACCTTCGTTTCGATCGAATTGGTCAAGATCGCGCTCGGGCAATTCGACCTCGGCAAGGCTGCCGCTCTCTCGCTCGTCTACAATTTGATCATCCTGATCGTGTGCTGGGTATTCTACACCGTCATGACCAATGCCGGGGCCGAACGTCCCGCCAAGCAGGGAGGCGCGTGATGCATTCGATTCCCGGCCGCCGACTCATCATCTCGCTGTTTTTGATCTTCCTGCTGTTGCCGATCTACTGGCTCGTCAACATGAGCTTCAAGACCAATGCCGAGATCGTCACCACGATGACGCTGTGGCCGCACCAGCCGACGCTGGAAAACTACAAACGCATCTTCACCGATGAGAGCTGGTATTCCGGCTACATCAACTCGCTGACCTACGTGATCATCAACACCGTGATCTCGATCGCGGTGGCGCTGCCGGCCGCCTACGGCTTCTCGCGCTACCGCTTCCTCGGCGACAAGCATCTGTTCTTCTGGCTGTTGTCGAACCGCATGGCGCCGGCCGCGGTGTTCGCGCTGCCGTTCTTCAATCTCTACTCGGCGATCAACCTGTTCGATACGCCATGGGCGGTCGCGCTGGCGCACTGCATCTTCAATGTGCCGCTGGCGGTCTGGATTCTCGAAGGCTTCGTCTCGGGCGTGCCGCGCGAGATCGACGAGACCGCATTCCTCGACGGCTATTCGTTCCCGCGTTTCTTCGTCAAGATCCTGGTGCCGCTGATCGCGAGCGGCATCGGCGTCGCCGCGTTCTTCTGCTTCATGTTCTCCTGGGTCGAATTGCTGCTGGCGCGTACCTTGACGTCGGTCAACGCCAAGCCGATCTCCGCGATCATGACCCGCACGGTCTCAGCCGCGGGCATGGATTGGGGGCTACTGGCGGCAGCCGGCGTGCTCACCATCATCCCCGGTGCCTTGGTGATCTGGTTCGTCCGCAACTACATCGCGCGCGGTTTTGCGCTGGGCAGGGTGTAGCCATGGAAAACATCGCATGGATGGCCTGGACGCTGCCGACCGCGATCTTCTTCGTGATGCTGGCGCTGACGCTCGGCGTGATGACGTGGCTTGGGATCGCGTATCCCGAAGCCGAGCGCGTCGGCATCCTGCGCATTCCGACCACGCGCGGCGACCGGCTTTTCATTTCGCTGGTGCTTGCCGCCGTCATCCATCTGTTGTGGATCGCCTTTGTCGGCACCGATCCGATCGCGACGCTGCCGATCGAGGAGGGCGTTGAGATTTCGAGCCTGTGGCTCGCAACCCTGATTTCGCTCGTTTCGGCCGTTGCGATCTTTCGCACGGTCTGAAACGGCGGAAAAAGACAGATCCGGGATCAACCCGGGCCTGAATATGTGTTTGTCGCTGCAACCGGAGGATCCAACATGCGACGCTTGAGAGGAAGGAATGGTCCCTTGACCAAGGAGAGCTTTCTGACGATGACCAGCGCGGCTGCGCTGATCGCCGCATCCGTGACCATTGCCGCACCTGCGCGTGCGGATGACGCCGTCAATCAAAGGTGGATCGACAGCGAATTCCAGCCCTCGACGCTGTCGAAGGCGGACCAGATGAAGGAGTTGCAATGGTTCGCCAAGGCCGCCGAGCCCTTCAAGGGCATGGAAATCAACGTCGTGTCGGAAACGATCACGACGCATGAATATGAATCGCGGACGCTGGCGAAAGCCTTCACCGAGATCACCGGGATCAAGGTCAAGCACGACCTGATCCAGGAGGGCGACGTCGTCGAAAAGCTGCAGACCCAGATGCAGTCCGGCAAGAACGTCTATGACGGCTGGATCAACGATTCGGACCTGATCGGCACCCACGTCCGCTACGGCCAGACCGTGATCCTGTCGGACTACATGACCGGCGAGGGCAAGGACGTCACCAACCCGCAGCTCGACGTCAACGACTTCATCGGCAAATCCTTCACCACGGGCCCGGACGGCAAGCTCTATCAGTTGCCCGACCAGCAGTTCGCGAACTTGTATTGGTTCCGTTACGACTGGTTCTCCAATCCGGAATACAAGGCCAAGTTCAAGGCCAAGTATGGCTACGAGCTCGGCGTTCCCGTGAACTGGTCGGCCTATGAGGACATCGCCGAGTTCTTCACCAACGACATCAAGGAGATCAACGGCGTCAAGGTCTATGGCCACATGGACTATGGCAAGAAGGATCCCTCGCTCGGCTGGCGTTTCACCGACGCCTGGCTGTCGATGGCCGGCAACGGCGACAAGGGCATCCCGAACGGTAAGCCGGTCGACGAATGGGGCATCCGCATGGAAGGCTGCCGTCCGGTGGGTTCTTCCGTCGAGCGCGGCGGTGACACCAACGGTCCGGCGGCGGTCTATTCGATCACCAAGTATCTCGACTGGATGAAGAAGTATGCCCCGCCGCAGGCGCAAGGCATGACCTTCTCCGAATCGGGACCGGTGCCGGCACAAGGTGCGATCGCCCAGCAGATCTTCTGGTACACCGCCTTCACCGCCGACATGGTGAAGCCCGGTATTGCGGTCGTGAACGCGGACGGCACGCCGAAGTGGCGCATGGCGCCGTCGCCGCACGGCTCGTACTGGAAGGAGGGCATGAAGCTCGGCTACCAGGACGCCGGCTCCGCGACGCTGCTGAAGTCGACCCCGCCCGATCGCCGCAAGGCGGCCTGGCTCTATCTGCAGTTCATCAACTCCAAGACGGTCAGCTTGAAGAAGAGCCATGTCGGCCTCACGTTCGTGCGTGAATCCGACATCTGGGACAAGTCGTTCACCGAGCGCGCGCCGAAGCTCGGCGGCCTGATCGAGTTCTACCGCTCGCCCGCGCGCGTGCAGTGGACCCCGACCGGTAACAACGTGCCTGACTATCCGAAGCTCGCGCAATTGTGGTGGCAGAACATCGGCGATGCATCGTCCGGTGCAAAGACGCCGCAAGCTGCGATGGATGCGCTGGCCGCAGCGCAGGACTCGGTGCTCGAGCGTCTCGAGAAGAGTGGCGTGCAGAAGGAGTGCGGGCCGAAGCTGAACAAGAAGGAGACGGCCGAGTTCTGGTTCGCCAAGGCCGAGAAGGACAAGACCATCGCGCCGCAGCGCAAGCTGGCGAACGAGAAGCCGAAGGGCGAGACCGTCGACTACGACGCGCTGATCAAGTCGTGGCCGGCCACGCCCCCGAAGCGGGCGGAGGCGAAGTGACATCGTAGATGTCATGGCCGGGCTTGACCCGGCCATCCACAAACAAAACCAAAGGCCGGGAGCGATCCCGGCCTTTTTTCTTTCGGCCGTCATTGCGAGGAGCGAAGCGACGAAGCAATCCATCTCGCCGCAAGCGGAGACGTGGATTGCTTCGCGGAGCCTGTCATCCGGCGGCGCTTTGCGCCGACCGGGTGGCTCGCAATGACGGGGAGAGGGCGTCGCGTCTCTCACTCCGCCGCTTGCGCCGCTGCCAACGTCGGATAATCCGTGTATCCCTTCGCGCCTCCGCCGTAGAACGTCGCCTTGTCCCACTCATTCAGCGGCGCGCCCTGCTTCAGCCGCTCGACCAGGTCAGGGTTCGAGATGAACGGCTTGCCGAATGCGATCAGGTCGGCGGCGCCGGCTTGGAGCACTTTCGTCGCGAGGTCGAAGTCATAGCCGTTGTTGGCGACGTAGGCTCCGCCAAAGCGCTTGCGCAAGGACGCGTAATCGAACGGAGCGATATCGCGCGGGCCGCCGGTCGCGCCTTCGATGACGTGGATGTAGCTCAGCTTCAGCGCGCTGAGCCCATCCACGATATGATCGAACAGCGGCTGCGGATTGCTATCGGACACATCATTGGCCGGCGTCACCGGCGAGATGCGGATGCCGGTGCGCTCGGGGCCTGCGATCGCGGCCACCGCCTGCGACACTTCCAGCATCAGCTTTGCGCGGTTCTCGATTCCTCCGCCGTAAGCATCCGTGCGCTTGTTGGTGCCGTCCTTGGCGAATTGGTCGAGCAGGTAGCCATTGGCGCCGTGGATCTCGACGCCGTCAAAACCGGCGGCCAGCGCGTTCTCGGTGCCGCGCTTGAAGTCGTCGATGATCCCTGGAATTTCCGACAGCTCCAGCGCGCGCGGTTCGGAGATTTCGGTGAAGGTGCCGCCCACAAATGTCTTGCCCTTGGCGCGGATCGCCGAAGGCGCGACCGGCTTGCCGCCGCCGGGCTGCAGCATGGTGTGCGAGATGCGGCCGACATGCCAGATCTGGATGAAGATGCGCCCGCCCTTTTCGTGCACGCGGTCGGTGACCTTGCGCCAGCCTTCGACCTGCTCCTTCGAATAGATGCCGGGCGTGTCCTGATAGCCCTGGCCCTGCTGCGAAACCTGGCTCGCTTCGGTGATGAGCAATCCGGCGGAAGCGCGCTGGCCGTAATAGTCGACCGCAAGCGGGCTCGGCACCATGCCGGGCGGTACCGCGCGGTTGCGGGTCAGCGGCGCCATCACGAGGCGGTTGGGGAGCGTAATCGGGCCAAGCTTGAAGGGCTCGAACAGTTTGGTCTGGCTCATGTCGGAGATGTCCGGATGGATGATGATAAAGAAGAGTTGGGCATTGCCGGCAATTCTCGCAATCCCCGAGCCATTCGGCGTGCGCAGACGAGCTGCGCACGGTACCGGCCGCGCCGGTGTCGAGCAGTAGCGTTTGCGTGCCGCCGTAGGATAATTGTTTCGAAACCGGCATCGGCGCAGCATAGGCAACCTCTCTACGGGTGCCGGATCACAGTGGTTCAAGCTTCCTTCATCAAGCTCTGGTGTGCGGCAAATCCCATGCGCCTGTTCTCCAATTCCGCGATCAGCCCTGCGGAATCGACTTGCAGCAGCTCGAACGTCAGGCATTCGCAACCGATAGCGCGGAGCACCTGACTAGCGGCTTTATGGGCGCTATTGCTGAAGCTCTGGTGGTCCATCTGAATTTCCAGGCGGGACTTTCGGTTGCACACCGCTTTCGCGACCGATTGCAGGCGGATGAAGATCTCGTCCCGGTAGTTCTGGGTGCTTTCGAAAGCGGCCCTGGGATCGACGATTTTCGTCCGGACGACATAGACGAGGCTGACCGCAAAGCGATCGGCGGACACCGCGCCTTGCGTGAACCGAAACACTTCGGAGCGCAAATCGATCCGCGCCAATTGGCGGCTGTCGGCGCGGATCCGGTGCCGGCCGGGCATCAGGGCCTTTTCAAAACGCCCGTTCCGGTAGAGCAGCACGGTTTCGAACTGCTGCACGCAGACCCGATCGAAGCCGAGCAGCGCCATGACGCCTTTCCTGAACAGCGTCGAAAGCCAGGTCCATGCGCCGGCGATTAAAACGATTACAATCAAAGAAAAAACGATAGAGCCCAAAAGTTCACCCACTTTTATCCTTCCCTGCCGTGTTTTATCTCGTTGGCGGATACCGCGATATTAGCTCTTCTCTTGGCTCTTCCTGCGTCGAAAATAAGTCATTCTATCTGAAGTAGAACTATTCAATCGAAAAAAACTTGGCTCTCCCCGCCATTTGGATTTCCGATCGGCGCATCATGACGACCGATGGCCCGGCCTTCCCCGTCGTCCCTGCGAATGCAGGGACCCATAGCCACCGCTCTTGTTTTGTCGGCGGGATAGCGGCTCCGGCTTCATTTCCCAGTTCGCATTTGTGGTTATGGGTCCCTGCGTTCGCAGGGACGACACACTGAATATGCCTCCGCATTCTCGCGACGCATTGCGCCCGAGGTTTTGCTCTCAACCTCCCGCCATCAATGAGAGGGCGCAGGGAAGACCGGGTGCTTGCTGCACCCGCGGTCTCGTGTGCCATTGCGCATAAAGAACACGCACACGAGCATACAGGTACAGCGGGAGCATCCCGGCCTTCCCTGCGCAATGGCTTTACGGCTTACTTCGTGCTCTTCCTCGGAGAACGGCTCTTTTGCCTCCGTCGCCGGCGGGATACCCCCCGCCAACTTAACGCCAGCACCGCAGCGCCCGAACCACACGACTTCGCTGTACGCTTCCTGCGCGTACGTCTAGCGCCTTCCGCGTCCATCGCATCTCACCGCACGTTCGTGACGATCGCGAGCGCCCCTCAATGGGTGAGAGGGGCGCAGTTATGCAGATGATTTGCCCGTGATGTTAAGCGGAATATTTTTGATTCCTGGGCTTGACGTGATTTCTGATAATCAGAAGTGATTTGCCCCGTCGCGTTGCTTTGCCGCAGTCGCATTGAAGTTTCGCTTGGGGCGCGCCGCAAATCAGTTCGCGGTTCGTAGGGTGGGCAAAGGCGCAAAGCGCCGTGCCCACCATCGTGCAACGCGATCGGTGATGGGATGGTGGGCACGGCGCTGCGCGCCTTTGCCCACCCTACGAATCTGCGAATCGCGAACGTACCGGATGGCGATTGCGTCCCGCGCGCTGCGGGCTACGATAGGGCCAACATCGCGCGACGAGAGGTTCACGATGGCCATCAACACGGACAAGCTCGATGACACCGCACTGGCACTGCTCTATTTGACCCTGCATGACGGCGACCGGGCATGGAAGGGGTTTGCCTGGAGTGTGCTCGGCCGCCTGCACGAAAAAGGCATGATCCACGATCCCGTCGGCAAGGTGAAGTCGGTGGTCTTCACGCATGAGGGGCTGGAGCGGGCGAAGCGACTGTTCAAGGAATTGTTCGAGGAATAGCGCGGCGTCGCGTAGGATGGGTATCGCTTCGCGAAACCCATCGCTATCCCAGCGCCGTCCCGACGACCCGGTTCAACCATCAAACAACGTGAGTTGCGCGGCGCTCTCTAGCTATGCGCGGGAATGTCGGCCCCATCCGTCCCATACTGCCGGATCTTGTTGCGCATGGTGCGCACCGAAAGTCCGAGTAGGCGCGCGGCATGGGTGCGGTTGCCGTGGCAACTCGCCAGCGTCTGCAGCACGAGCTCGCGCTCGATCGCCTCGACCGTCGAGCCGATCAGCATAGGTATGATTTCGTGGGGTGAGGTTGAGAATCCGACAGCGGAATCTCGGGCACGGGGACACAGTCCACGCCAAGATAAAGGTCATTATACTCGCGGGGCATCTACACCTCCCGATCGAAGCTTGCTCCGGAACGCGGAGCAGAAACATCAGGAATCACTTCCCCCAGCCGCGGGAAGCGTGGGCGCGAATGGTTAACGGAAGGTTAATAGCCACGTGTCTGCATCAGTAGACCATGTGGAGAGGAGATGTAGCCCGCATGAGCGCAGCGATATGCGGGACTGATTCCCGGATGTCGCTACGCTCATCCGGACTGCGGTTGCAACTCGCTACCGCGCCCGCTCCTTCGCCCGTTCTTCGGCTGTCACTGCTTCTGCAGGCTTACTCGACCGGACCATCAGAAACGTCCCGGAGTCCGCCGTCCCCGGCACCTTCCAGCGCCCGTCGATTTCCGTCGCCTCGGCATTGACGACGCCCTCATAGGACACGGCGCCATAACCGTGGCCGGGCGGCTCGTAACGCTTGATGAACGAGACGGCACTGCCGGATCGATGACCGGCAATCGACGCGTTATGGGTGCTGATCGGGCAGCCGGGCACCGTGCAGGGTTCGGTCACGTTTCCCGTGAGCGCGCCACCGGATTCGATGAGCGTCGCCAGAAACGTGACCATTCCAACGTGCCGCTGAACATAGGTGCCGTCCCAGATACCGGTCAGACTGTCGGTCATTGCGGCCTGGACGCGTGCGCAGTCCTCATAACACCCGATTGCTCTCCTTCACCTTTTCCGCATCCAGATAGAGATCGCTCCCCATCTCCTTGAACTTGGCGCTCATCGCTGCCATCCCATCCTCAATCGTCCCACTCACCGACATGCCCACGCTCGCCGGATCATTCAGCGTTGCCGCATAGTCCCGCACGTCCTGCGTGATCTTCATCGAGCAGAACTTCGGGCCGCACATCGAGCAGAAGTGGGCGACCTTGTGGGCTTCCTTCGGCAGCGTCTCGTCGTGAAAACTCTTTGCCGTATCGGGATCGAGGCCGAGGTTGAACTGGTCGGTCCAGCGGAAGTCGAAACGGGCGCGGGAGAGCGCGTCGTCGCGGAGCTGGGCGGCCGGGTGACCCTTGGCCAAGTCAGAGGCGTGGGCGGCGATCTTGTAGGTGATGACGCCGGTCTTCACGTCGTTGCGGTCGGGGAGACCCAGATGCTCCTTCGGCGTGACGTAGCAGAGCATGGCGCAGCCGAACCAGCCGATCATGGCGGCACCAATGCCTGAGGTGATGTGGTCGTAGCCTGGCGCGATGTCGGTGGTCAGCGGTCCAAGCGTATAGAACGGGGCTTCGCCGCATTCCTTGAGCTGCTTGTCCATGTTGATCTTGATCTTGTGCATCGGCACGTGGCCGGGGCCTTCGATCATCACCTGGCAGCCCTTGTCCCATGCGATCTTCGTCAGCTCGCCGAGCGTCTCGAGCTCCGCGAATTGCGCGCGGTCGTTGGCGTCGGCAATCGAGCCGGGACGCAGGCCGTCGCCGAGCGAGAACGAGACGTCATACTTGCGCATGAGGTCGCATATCTCGTCGAAATGCGTGTAGAGGAAGCTTTCCTTGTGATGCGCCAGGCACCACTTCGCCATGATCGAGCCGCCGCGTGACACGATGCCGGTGACGCGGTTGGCGGTGAGATGGATGTAGGGCAGGCGGACGCCGGCGTGGATCGTAAAATAGTCGACGCCCTGTTCGCACTGCTCGATCAGCGTGTCCTTGTAAAGCTCCCAGGTCAGCTTGACGGGATCGCCTTCGCACTTCTCCAGCGCCTGGTAGATCGGCACCGTGCCGATCGGCACCGGCGAGTTGCGCAAGATCCATTCCCGCGTCGTGTGAATGTTGCGCCCCGTGGAGAGGTCCATCACGGTGTCGGCGCCCCAGCGGATCGCCCATACCATCTTGTCGACTTCCTCCTCGACCGACGAGGTGACGGCGGAGTTGCCGATATTGGCGTTGATCTTGGTCAGGAAGTTGCGGCCGATGATCATCGGCTCGAGTTCGGCGTGGTTGATATTCGATGGAATGATCGCGCGGCCGCGCGCGATCTCGCTGCGGACGAACTCCGGCGTGATGAAGGCGGGGACCTCAGCGCCAAAGCTTTCGCCGTCTGCGAGCGCTGCTTCCGCGCGGTCGAGCTGCTGCTTGCGGCCGAGGTTCTCGCGCTCGGCGACGTAGATCATCTCCTTGGTGATGATGCCGGCGCGGGCGAACTCGAGTTGCGTGATCTTGTGCCCGTCGAGGCCGCGGATCGGCTTGTGGTGCGCGGTGAAGGCCTTTGCGGCGTGCGAGGCGCCGACATTGCCGTTGTCCTCCGGCTTGATCTCGCGGCCCTCATATTCCTCGACGCCGCCGCGCTCCTTCACCCAGGCGAGACGGTTGCGGGGGAGGCCGGCGTTGACGTCGATCACGACGGAGGGGTCGGTATAGGGGCCGGAGGTGTCGTAGACCGGCAGGTTCGGTTCACCCGCGGCTTCCGAGAGGATGATTTCGCGCAAGGGTACGCGGAGATCGGGCGCGGCGTCCGGCGTTGAAAAGATTTTTCGCGACGAGGGCAGGGGCCCGGTGGTGACGGCGGGCAGGGTGGTGTCGGGGTTGGAGCGAATGTTCATTTCGTATCCTCCGTTATCTTGTTGTCATTCCGGACGGCCCGACCTTCGGATTCATCCGGTAGCGAATGTGTGGCGCGAGCCCCCACCCGTCGCGCGCTGACGCGCGCGCCACCCTCCCCCGCAAGCGGGAGAGGGTGACGAGAGCTCGCGGCGCTCTCGGACGTAAATCGGAGAGAGTGACCAAGGGATCGCTGCGCCCCCTCTCCCGCTTGCGGGGGAGGGCCGGGGTGGGGGTGCCTCCGCGAGCGATGAAGTATCCGTTGTCACCAGATGTTTCTTCCGTCATTGCGAGCGCAACGAAGCAATCCATCGCACCGCAAGCGGAGATGTGGATTGCTTCGTCGCTGCGCTCCTCGCAATGACGGCTGTGGCTGTTTCGCAAACTCATCACGCCGCCTCCGCGCTTTGGCCGAGCCACTGCCGCACCCGCGCGTCGGGGTCGGCGTTCTGGGTGACGTCGCTGACGACGGCGATCGAGTCGGCGCCGGCGGCGTAGATTTCGGCTGATTGTTCGAACTTGATGCCGCCGATCGCGACCAGCGGGATGTTGCCGATGCGCTTTTTCCATTCGGTGATCTTTGGAATGCCCTGCGGCGCAAAACGCATCGATTTCAGCGTGGTCGGGAAAATCGGACCGAGCGCGATGTAGTCCGGTTTGGCGGCAAGCGCGGTCGCCAACTCCTCGTCGTCGTGGGTGGAGATGCCGAGCGTCAGCCCTGCTTTGCGGATTTCGTTGAGGTCGGCGTCGACCAGATCTTCCTGGCCGAGATGCAGGTGCTTTGCGCCGGCGACGATCGCTGCGCGCCAGTAATCGTTGACCACGAGTTTGGCGTCGGTGCCCTTGATGACCTCCAGCGCGTCGGTCACGATCTGCAGCGCCCCGGCGTCGTCGAGGTTTTTGGCGCGCAACTGGATGGTGCCGGCGCCGAGCAGCGCCAGCCGCGCCACCCAGGCGACGCTGTCGATCACGGGGTAAAATCGATCAGGATACGGCATGCCAGAACGGGGTCCCGATCACAGGGGTGGAGGGCGAGGCGAAGTCGCGGGCTTCCATCAGGCCGGCTTCGTAAGCGGTGCGGCCGGCTTCGACGCCGAGGCGGAAGGCGTTGGCCATTGCGACGGGATCGGTTGCCTTTGCCACCGCGGTGTTGAGCAGCACGGCGTCGTAGCCGAGTTCGAGGGCGTGGGCGGCATGCGACGGGGCGCCGATGCCGGCATCGACCACCAGCGTCACGTCAGGCAGGCGCTCGCGCATCAGTTTTAGCGCATCGCGGTTGGTGATCCCCTTCGCGCTGCCGATCGGCGCGGCCCAGGGCATCACCACCTTGCACCCCGTTTCGACCAGCCGCATCGCCACCGAAAGATCCTCGGTGCAATAGGGGAACACCTCAAAGCCGTCCTTGATCAGGATTCCGGCGGCTTCGACCAGGCCGACCACGTCGGGCTGCAGCGTGTCGTTGTCGGCGATCACTTCGAGCTTGATCCAGGGCGTACCGAACAATTCGCGCGCCAGCTTTGCGGTGGTCACCGCCTCGCGCACGCTGCGGCAGCCGGCGGTGTTCGGCAGCACGGTGACATCGAGCTCGCGGATTAGCGACCAGAACGCATCGCCGGTCTTGCCGCCGGCGGCCTCGCGCCGCAGCGACACCGTGACGATGTTGGCGCCGGAGGCGCGGATCGCCTCCTGCATGATCGCCGGCGAGGGATAGAGCGCGGTACCGATCAGCAGGCGGGAGGAGAAGGTTTTGCCGTAGAAGTTCAGCATGGTGTCGCAACTTTCAATTCGTCGTCCCTGCGAACGCAGGGACCCCTAGCGTGAGCGCAATGGGCGCTCATCGCGGCCGCGTGATCTCTCTTGTGGCGCCATGGCAGATACCGTCGTTCAGCACGAAGGCCGGTGGTTATGGGTCTCTGCGTTCGCAGGGACGACGTGTGGAGAGTGCGTGCGTTCATCCTCACCCTCCCTGTCGTGGCGTGATGATCTCGATTTCGTCGCCGGCTTTCAGCGCGGTCTCGGCCCAGCGGCTTTTCGGCAGCACGTCGTAATTCACGGCGATCGCGAAATGCGTGCCTTCGTATTCGAGCTCGGAGAGCAGGGCGTCGACGCGCTCCGAAGCGATCTCGCGCTGTTCGCCGTTGATGGTCACACGCATCGCATCACCTCGTTGTCGATCTGGCCGCGCTGCACGTAGGCGAGCGTCAGCTCTGCCAGCGCCGGCGCCACCAGAAAACCGTGGCGGTAAAGGCCGTTGACCGCGATCTTGTTCTTGCGAACCGTGATCCGCGGCAGGTTGTCGGGGAAGGCGGGACGCAAGCCCGAACCGAATTCGACGATGCGCGCTTCGGCAAAGGCCGGATGCACGGCATAGGCCGCGCCGAGCAGCTCCAGCGCCGAGCGCACGCTGACGCCGGTGTCCTCGGCCTCGATCGAGGTCGCGCCCAGCATGAATTTGCCGTCGCCGCGCGGGATGACGTAGAGCGGCCAGCGCGGATGGATCAACCGCACCGGGCGCGACAGCTCGACTTCGCTCGTCTCGATGATGATCATCTCGCCCTTGACGCCGCGCAATTCCGGCTGCTCGTCGCGCGCCGAGAGCCCGCGGCAGTCGATCACGATGCCGTCGAGATCTTCCGCACTGATATCGCAATCGAACTTGATCGTGCCGCCGGCGGCTTCGATGCGCGCATGCAGCTCGGGCAGCACCTTGCGCGGCTCGACATGGCCCTCCTCGGCATAGAACAGGCCGTCGCGAAAACGGCCGTCCAGCGAGGGTTCGAGCGCGCCGACGCCGCTTGCGTCGAGCCTGACATGGCCGTTGGTGAGTTTGGCAAAACGCTCGAAATCGGCGCGGTCGCGCGGATGCGCCACCACCAGCGATCCGTTGAACGGGGTATTAGGAAAGAGCTCGCGCCACAAATCGAGCGAGCGGAAGCCGAGCCGGCCGATCACGGGCTCGGACGTCTCTGCCTCGCAATAAGGCGCCAGCATGCCGCCGGCCCAGTGGCTGGTGGAAAGCGTCATAGCGGCGTCACTGCGCTCGTACAGAGTGACGGCGTGGCCGGCCTGTGCGAACAGCAGCGCCTGCCATGCGCCGGCAATGCCCGCGCCGATGATGGAGACGGGGGAATCCCCCCGCAGATCTGACTTCTGGTACATCCCTGTCCCTTCGCCGGTATGACCCGGATCAGGTTCAAAGGGTCACCGCGGTCCCAGACCTCTACTTTGAAGAAGTAGAACTGCCCAAGCTTGCGGTATCTCAGCTCCTCGTCGGAGCACCCCTCGGAACAGGGCTAATGTAGGCAGATGTGCCCGCGTGTCAACGCGGCTTTGCAGGAACTTGCAATGCTGCCGTGTCCCGGACGCAGCGCAGCGCCCTTTAGCGGTGCGCTGCTGAGCCGGGGCCCAGGACGGCTAGTATTGGGTCCCGGTTCTGCGGAGCAGCGCAAACGCGCTGCACCGCGCCCGGGACACGAGATTTAGCTACTTTGTCGCCTGCAGCGCGTTCGCGTCAGCCGGCGTTCCGACCGGCGCGGCGACGATTTTCGGCGTCGCACCGCTCGCCAGCACGGGCGCGATCTGCAGCGGCTTCTCCTGCCGCTGGCGCTTTGCGGCGTAATAATAGCCGCTCGCATAGTAACGCACGGCGCGGCCGTGATCGCCGCCCGCGGCGCGATAGGCGCCGGCGAGATATTTGATGCCCCAGGCGAGATTGGTGTCGGGATCGCGCAGCCCCGCGGCGTCGCCGGTGTAGCCGAGGCCGCGCGCGGTCGGCAGCTTGATCTGCATCAACCCGATGGTGCCGCCGCGTCCGACCAGGTTCGGATGATACTTGCTCTCGCGCACGATCACCCGGTGCACCAGCGCTTCCGGCACGTTGTTGGCGGCGGCGTGGGCGGCGACCATGCTTTGATATTGCGCGCGGCTCTGCGCCATTGCCGAGGGTGAAACCAGGAGCGCTGCCATGGCGGAAAGCCAGACAAACTTCAGAAAACTTTTCATAAAAATTGATCTCGGCGGATGGACGCGTGAACGAGTGGCGCTTTCGATTAGTTCCGCTGGCGGGCCAAGATGTGGCGAAAAACGGACGGCATTACGGCGAGATGTCTGCGGGCGATGCATGTGTTAACGAGCACATCCAGCGTGACGCTTACGTTGTGCGTGCGATGCATTGCATCGAGCGACGTGAATCTGCGTCATGCGGACGCGCAAGGAATGTCGTGCAAAAGACGCAGTCAAGGTGTAAAGAAGACGCCGGGACAAAACCAATTCATTCCGACAGCAAACCTGTCCATTCAACGATATTTAAAAAGCGAGACGTCGTTACGACGTCCGAAGTCTAGGGAGATGCTCCATGGCTCGACTCGACTCCAGCTATCTGCCTCGCGGAAATCCCTGTGCCCAGTGCGGCAAGCCGATCGCGAGACCGGATTGGGTCGAAAGCAGCCCGGGTCGCGCGTCCTTCCTCTGGTTCTGCCGCGCCTGCGACTATCGCTTCGAGGCGATCGCGATTTACGAGGACGCGGATCCCGACGCGCTCGCGGCCTGATCGGCTCAATTAATCTGCAATCGTTAGGCGGCCGGTCGCCGGCTGCGCTGCAGCACCGGCAGTTCTATCCGGACCAGCAGTCCGTGCGGCTGCCGGTCGTGCAGCGACAGCGCGCCGCCATGCGCCAGCACCACAGCATTGGCGATCGACAGCCCCAATCCGAAACCTGCGGCCTCGTCCATGTTGCGGGCGTCGTCGCCGCGCACGAACGGCTCCAGCACATCCTTCTTGCGTACATCCGAAATGCCGGGGCCGTCGTCCTCGACTTCGATGATCGCCAAGTCCGGTGGCAAGTTCGGCGACAAATCCGGTGACATGCGCAGGCGGACGGTCGCCTCGGTGCCGAAGCGGACGGCATTCTCGACCAGATTGGTGATGCTGCGATGCAGATCGTCGGGCCGCACGGTCGCCATCGCATGCGCGGGGCCGTCATAGGCGACCTTGTGCCCGATGTCGGCAAACTGGTCGGTGACGAGCTGCAGCGTGCTGGCAATATCGACCAGCGTCATCGCTTCCACCCCGCGGTCGTTGCGCAGGAACGACAGCACGGATTCCAGCATCGAGCGCATCTGGTCGAGATCGCCGAGCATGCGTTGGCGATGCGTGTGGTCTTCGATGAATTCTGCGCGCAACCGCATCCGCGTGATCGGCGTTCGCAAATCATGGCTGATGGCGGCGAGCATTTTGGTGCGGTCGTCGAGCAGGCCGGTAATGCGCTGGCGCATCCGGTTGAGCGCCTTCGCCAGGAAGCGGATTTCTTCCGGGCCGCGTTCGGGAAGCGGCGCCTCGGTGCCGTTCAGGCTGAAACTTTCGGCCGCCTTCGCAAACGACGACAGCGGCGCGGTTAGCGCCCGCGCCGCCCACAGCCCGAGCATCGACCACCGCCTCTTCCTCGGCACTGTTGATCGACACCAGAGCTGACGTTCCCTCGCCGCGCCTTGCAACCATCCTTTGTCGAATAGGAAAGGATGGTTGTCTCATTTGTCGAGGGCGGAACCGGTAACGCACTGCAGCGTTGGTTCTATACAGATGTGTGGAGGGTCCGATGGCAAGCGATGTCATGGCCAAGCCGCATCAGTTGATCGCGAGCGACCGCGTCGAGGGGACCGCGGTGCGCCGGCCGAACGGGGACATGATCGGCCACATCGAACGGCTGATGATCGACAAGGTCACCGGTAAAGTATCGTATGCAATCCTGAGTTTCGGCGGGTTTCTGGGCCTCGGAGCCAATCTGCTGCCGCTGCCCTGGGGACGGCTTCGCTACAATACGAAGTTCGAAGCCTACGAACTCGACATCGACGATGAAGAGTTGAGGCGCGCGCCGTCATTCCGTGCGGACAAGGATTTCGACTGGGGCGATCGCGCAAAGGAAGCCGAGCTGCATCGCTATTACCGTATGCCGCCTTACTGGGGCGGCTTCTGATGCAGTCGGATCGGCGTGTTTCATGCGAAAACGCGTGGAACACTTGTTGAAGTGCCGGGTTTTCCTCGAAGCGTTTCTGAACTGAGGAGAACGGATATGTTAACGAAAACTGCCGTTGCCGGCCTCGCGGCGTCCGCGTTGCTGGCGAGTGTAGCGTTTGCGCAGCAAAGTCCTTCGGCAACGACTGACAGCGCCCAGACCGCCGCGCCTGCGGCTGCAACCGATACCTCGTCGTTCAAGGGTACCTGGCGGGCTTCGAAGCTGGTCGGCCTGAACGTGTACAACGATAGCAACGAAAGCCTCGGCTCGATCAATGATCTGCTGACCGACAAGAGCGGCGATATCAAAGCAGCCGTGATCGGTGTCGGCGGCTTCCTCGGCGTCGGCGAGCACCTGGTTGCGGTGCCCATCGACAAGGTGAAGTTCGTTGATGAGCCGGTTGCCTACACCGGCACCGCGGGTGCGCCCGCTACAGGTGGCGCACGGACAGGCGCAGGCGGAGGCACTGGCACGACGGGTGCTGCGACGGCGCCTGCCGCGCCGAAGAAGAATCCGTGGTATCCGGATCACGCTGTGTTCAGCGCGACGAAGGATCAGCTAAAGGCGATGCCGGAGTTCAAGTACTCGACCGAATGAGGCCCCGGTCTTAAACACCAGGCTCCCTCAAAATGGCTGGACGGCATCACGCCGCCCGGCCATTTGAGTTTGGAAATGCCCGTTCGCGCAATGGTGCAGCGCATCCTATCTGCGCGGATTTCCCGATGATAGGTTGTATCGTGGCAGGAGCATCTGCCTCCTGTCTTGCATGATCCTGCGTCAACGGGAGGACGACATGGCGGACAGCGTCTACAAGGTCATCGAGCTGATCGGCACCAGCAGCGAATCCTGGGAGAAGGCCGCCGCTGGCGCGGTCAGCCGCGCCGGAGAAACCCTGCGGGATCTTCGTGTTGCCGAAGTGGTCCAGCTTGACTTGCAGCTTGATGCCCAAGGCAAGGTGGAAGCCTACCGCGCCAAGCTGAAAGTCTCATTCAAGTTCGAGGGGGCGTAGTCGGCAGTTTCGTAGGGTGGGCAAGGCGCTTGCGCCGTGCCCACCATTTATCCACGATTGTTGCCTTAAGTGGTGGGCACGCTTGCGCTTTGCCCACTCTACGATCTTTGCGCACCCTACAATTTGCAACATCACAGCGCCGACAGCGCGCTGACGTAGACATCGATGGCGCCTTCCGCTTCGGCGATCACGCGCAGCGTTTTGGAATCGAAGGCGATGCCGGCGAGCCGCAGCTTGCTGATCTCGGCCGAGACCCGCAGGCCGTTCTCGTTCTTCTGAAGATCGGCGATCGCTGCTGCAATCTTCTTCTGCGCGTTGCCGGCGAACGGCTTGAGGTCGACGACAGCCTTGTCCGCCAGCGTTTTCTGCAAATGCGGGATGGCCGCGCGCGCCGCGGCGCCCAACAGCCCGAAGGCAGCCTCCGACTCGACGGCGAGTTCGATGTCGGTCAGCCGCAGCGTCTGCTCGGCCTGATCGAGCACCGGCTTGCCCCAGATATGCACATTGGCCTCGCCGCCGAGGCCCAAGAAGCTCTTCTTTTCCGTGGCGCTGACCAGAAGCGAGATCAGCAGGCGGTCGCCGGAAGCGGCCACGGTGGCGCGCTTGACCGTGACGTCGACCGCGCCCGACCCGTCTTCAGGAAAAGTCTTCCCGGCGAACTGCGCCTCCACGATCTTGTTGATCTCGGTGAACGGCATGTCGATGGGCACGCCGATCGCGACCCGTCCCGGCGTCGGTGGCACCATCGCGATCGTAGCGGGGAACGGGCAGGACGGCTTGGTTTCGCTCGGTGTGATCCTGGTTTCCGCCTCGATGCCGAGCATCAGTGTCAGGTTCGAAGCATCGACGCGCGGCTGCGCGGCAACCGCCCGGGTTGGGCGCAGTTCCAGCCACAGCGCCGGCATCGTCGAACCGGCTGTCGCGCCCTGCAGCGGAATAGAACGGCAGGCCTTGGCCCACTGCACCCGCGCGTTCCGTTCGAAAGTCGGATCGTTGCGCATGCGCGCCTGCACCAGCGCGATTTGCTCGGCGACATTCTGGTCGATCAACGGCTTCACCTGCGCGGGCACGTTGACGCGCGCGCCGGCCACGCTGAGGCTGGTGTCGCCGAGATTGACCTGCGCTGCGAGATTAGGCTCGATGCGCCAGTTCGCGGCGATCTGTGGTCGCGCTGATATGACGACGTTGCCCTTGATCTCGGCGCTGGCGTTGAGGTTCTTGATATTCACGCTGCCGATCTGCTTGGAGACGTTGCCGCCGAGCAGGCTTCCGAGTGCTTCGCCAACCGCACCCGTCGCCTTCGCCGACAGCGAGCCGGTTACGTTCAGTGTGCCCGTCAACGGCGTCGCCAGCGACAGCACGTCCTGCGCGCCGGTCGCTACGATCGGCCCGCGCGACGCGGTCCAGCCGATGTCGGCGTTTTGCAGGATCTGCGAAATCGGATTGTCGGCCTTGCCGGCGAAATTGCGCGGCGCGCCGCGATCGGCGGCATCGCGGATCGCCGACAGCGCAACCGCAATCGGCGCCATCACCGTGGATGCGCGCGCCGCCGGCGGCAGCGGCGACAATTCGGCGAGCGCGGGCGCGCTGTTCGTGGCGCGAGGCGTGACGAAGTCCATCACCTTCAGGCTGACCACAAACGACATGACGAGGACCGCAAGCGCGATCGCAATGGTCTTGACCCGCATCGGCAGGTGCATCGTGCCCCCGGACCCCAATGAATCGCCCCACAACGTTTTACAGGGGTGGCGAGGGGGACGCCACTGCACATTGCCGCGACCTTAGGTCAACGCAAAACGGCCTCGGCGAACGCCAGGGCCGCTTCTCGCATTAAGAAAAGCTAATGCCTCAACGGATGGTCCGGCCGAGATCGGCGCGGCGATCCGTCATCGGCAGCACGATCACCTTGGTTCCGACGCTGACCCGGGAATAGAGATCAATGACGTCTTCGTTGGTGAGGCGGAGGCAGCCTGAAGAAACGCGGGTGCCGATCGTCTCCGGCGCGTTGGTGCCGTGGATGCGATAGATGGTGCCGCCGAGATACATCGCGCGGGCGCCGAGCGGATTACCCGGGCCGCCGGTCATGTGGCGCGGCAAATAGGGTTGGCGGGCGATCATTTGCGGGGGCGGGGTCCAGGCTGGCCATTCGGCCTTGCGGGTGATGGTCTGGGTGCCCGACCAGGTGAAGCCGTCGCGGCCGATGCCGATGCCGTAGCGCATCGCCTGGCCGTTGCCGAGCACGAGGTAGAGATAGGTGTTCGGAGTATCGATGATGATCGTGCCCGGCGCCTCGCGAGTGTAGTAGTTCACGACCTGGCGGCGCAGGCGGGCCGGCAGCTCGAAGCGCTCTTCTTCCTCAGGCGCAGCGGCAACCGGCGGCGGGGCCGCTTCGATCTGGGGCAGGAAGAACGGAAACAGCGGCAGCGGAGCCGCAGTGGCGGGCGTGGAAAATGCGGTGGCGCCAATCGCCAGCGCGCCAAAGGCGGCGGCCGCGAAGCGGCTCAGTATCAATGAATTGGACATGATCGTCCCCCTGTTTGTCGCACCAGTTCGGCGCGTCGTTGGGGAAACCTCTACCGATGAACCGTTTCAGGACATTTGCACGAAATCGCCAAAATGGTTTCGTGGCGTTAGGGAATTGTTTCGTTAAGGTTTCGTTGACGGGCCGTGGGCGTGACGGGCGCAATCTGCTCGTGTAGGTCGGGCTTCAAAGGGTTCAAATCGGAACTCTTGGGATTTGGCGCCGTTGGCGTCGCAGTCCAAAGACAAGCGAGACCGCCATGACGAGACCGCTTTTATTTGGCGCCATTGGCGTGTTGCTCCTATCCGTTCCTGCCAACCCGGCATTGGCAGCACGTGATTCCCAATCCGGGGAGGTGCGCCCAGTTTTATCCGAACGCAAACTGCCAGAACTGTGGGCGGGGTAATCCCTACACGAGCTATGGCTGGCGACGAGCGGGACATCGTCACTACTGGAGCCATCGTTATCATCGCCGCCATTGGCGCTGACGCCAACCAGCGGGACGAGCGCGGCGCAGGCAAATCTAATCAGGTCTGGTAGGCGCGCATACGCGGCGTATGGCAACTGTAGCAACGCCGGCGGCGGCGAGCACCTGCCGCGGTCGGCGATGGTGCCGTTGTCACTCGAGCGTTCCGTGTGACATGCCGTCGGCTGCAACAGCGTAGGAGCGTTTCCTAAGTCAGCGGTGCTGCCGCAGCTTCAAGCAAACTGGACTTCTCGTCAGTCTGGGGAGCCTTGTGCTACAGTTGCTCCATCCGCTCAACCGCAGCGAGATTTTCAATTTCTAAAGCCTTTTTGAAGCATTTCCATAGGAGCCGAACATGCGAAAGCTATTTCTCGCGTCCATCATCGCCATGCTGATCAGTTCCGCCCATGCGCAGGGTATCACGCGGGATGAACTTAAGAGAGCAGATTTGACTGGAAAGGACATGGACGTCATCGTCACCATCGTCACTGTCCCGCCCGGAGAAAATCTTCCGAAACATATCCATCCGGGCGAAGAAGTCGTTTACGTACTCGATGGCGCGATGCTTGAGCTATCGGATGGAAGCCAGAGGCAATTTCCCGCTGGAGCAGCCACGATCAATGTTCGTAACGTACCTCATGCCGGCTTCAAGGTTGCAGGCGACAAGGCGCTGAAGATGCTGACCGTTCACATTGTGGATAAAGGAAAGCCTGTCACAGAAGTTGTGAAATGACGAAGTTTTCAAGAACGTCCTAAAAGAACTTCCCGCTGCCGCTTCGCGGCGTCGAGCCACCCTCTCTCCACAACAAGAGAGGGTGGATCGAATGAGTGTCAGCTCATTCGAGACGGGTGATCTCTGGAGGCAACCCCTTCATCCGGCGCCATAGTCGATGCAAAGCATCGGCGTTCTAAGAGACGGCGCCTATGCCACCTTCTCCCATCCCTGGGAGCCCAAAGGGCGCGTGTAACCAATGCCGCCACCCGCCTCTGGAAGCCACTGATCTGTCTGAATGCTTCCCGCCGCTCTGATCCTTCAGGCAGCCGTTGCGCGGCTTCCCACAAGTTCACCAGCAACCGCGCCATATCGATCAATTCATTAAATTCCGGCATTCCAACGGTGCGTTGGCTCAATGTTAGGTCCTCTTGATACGAACGGACTAATATGAGGGAGGATCGCGGCTTGATGGCGCGCGGTCAGTAAGGGAAGAGAGTAATGTACAACTCGCCTTATTGATGCAGTTGCCGCGCGGAAGTACTGGCGCAGCAAAAGGTGCTCTTCTCCACGCACGCGGCGTAACATCGATCTCCAGCTTTTACTCATGTTGAAAACGAGGATCGGTCAGCATTTGCGGCATCCCTGCGTCATGTAGTCGTCATATTAGGGCCGGTGCGTTCTAGGGCTATACGCTGATAAATCGCTTGGCTTCTACCTTTACAGCCGAGGCCAAGGCGAGCTGGGTTCTCTCGCTCTCATGCGCCAGATCGTCCCAATAGGAGGCGATCAGCTTCCGCGGCGATGACTTCAACCGGATCAATAAGCGCAGCGAGTTGGATTGGTCGGGACGTTGGTGATGGACGAGGTTATCGTCCTGCCATGGGCGCATGACGTGCTTTGCAATGCGCAGCCGCTCGGCACAAGGCTGGACCGGCTGCGCACCATTGCGGGCACAGGAACGGACATGAAAGCCGCGAGTTGATCGCTGAATGGCAGAAGTCGATCCTGACAGGGCTATTCGGCTATGAGAAACATCGTGAACGAGACCGGTGAGATCGTCGCCAAGGCAACGCATGACGGCACGTTGGTCGGCGGGCACCACCGCATCGCGGTGGCGGCTAGCCTCGGTCAAAAGCTGCTTTGGCAAGACAGCGGCGAACCTGTGAGCCTTGATGCCTTCTTCAGGCATCCGCATCCGAGTAGTTCTCAGGCGGCACATAGCTTGAGGCGCCCGCTGACGTAGCGCCAACAGGACCAGCCCTCACGGAGTATGACGAGGAGCACATCATCACGTACATGCGCATGCTTGATGCTGATCAACAAGCGACGCCTGCCTTTGCCTGTAACTTTCGACCATGGCAGGCGTAGCCTTCTCGGCTAGCGCCTTGATGGTGTGGAACGGATTGTTAGGGTCGCTTGGGGTCTCGGTCGTGGCAAAGGAGGTGATACAGGCCCCGCGAAGGCAACGGGCTTGGCCACGGGAGGCTGTGGCTGCACGACTGCCGCGTCGTTCACGGGACTGCTGTGGCGGCCTACAATGTAAGCCCCTAGCGCCGTGACAACCAGTAGAACGAGTAGCGTTTTTGCCCGCATACTCGCGCCACTACCGTTAGCCGGTCTTTCGAGCATTCATGGCCCGCTCAACCTCGTCGGCTAGTTGATCCAGATGCCGCGCAAGCCGGTCGAACATCTCGCGCTTCGCTTTGTCGATAGCCAAGTCCCTGACAAGCGCGCATTCGGCCGCGTCTTTGCGCAGCTTCTCCAAATGGGTTTGATAATCCTTCATTGTCTACTGCCTGTCTTAATTTTCCGTGACGGTGGCACGGAGAACAGGAGGCTGACCTAACAAATGTTAGGTCGTGGCCGACATTCGAGAAGGGAAAGAAAGGAAGAGCGCCGCAATACGTCCGGCGCCGGCAAATCTAATCGAAGGGGGAAAGCCCACCTAACCAATCAAGCCTGGCCAGCGCGCATTCGCGGTATGTCGGCTTGGCCGGTGGCAAGGACCGCACGGCGGTCAGCGACCGCGTGGTGGAATTGTTCGAGCGCGAGCCCAATCACCGAGAGGTCGCCGTCCTCGACTGCGCCGTCGTCATAGCAATCGAGCGCGTGACGCAATATGCCGTCGGCTGTGTTCTGCATCTCCGCCAGCTCTTCCGGCGTTTCCGCCTTGCGTACCCTAGAAATCAGGTCGAGCAGTTCGTCGCGATGGCCTACGTACACTTCGCGCTCGTCCCTGTTCCAGTAGTGCTTGAACCAGGCGCCGGCCGAGCCCAAGCCCGACAGGATCAGGATCGCGAACCAGATGTAGTCGGTGTATTTTTCGAGGAACGTTCGCTCGTTGCCGTCGATATAGGCGGCTGCGCCAGCATGCGCCGGTAGTGCGGCGTCCTTTTCGGTATCCGGCTTCTCGATCTGCGAGGCGGTAGGCAATTCACGCGCGAGCTGCTGGCGGTTGGTGAAGAGCTGGCGGGCGAAGGCGGCGACCGCCGTATCCGACAATGACTTCGGCGCGATGATCAGATGGTTGACGGCAACGGTGTCGACCTTGTCTTCCGGCCGCTGCGGCGAAGAGCCGAAGATGCTGGCGGGAATTTCCTCGGATTCGTAGATCGGGTTTTTCTTGGCGATCGCGTCGGAAACCTCGATCGGCAGGAATTTCGGCTCGCCGCGGGCAGCAGCCGTTGCAGCGATCGCGTCCACGGTGATCTTGCTCTTGAGCGGGCCTACCGCCATGAAGGCGTCGACCGACTGATCTTTCGCCATTTCGCCGAGCTGATTGGTGGCGAACTGGCTGATCGTGACCCTATCGGGATTGATGCCGGACTCCTTTAGAATACTGCGCAACAGCGCGACATTGGCCTGCGTCCGCCCGATCACGCCGACGCGGTGGCCGGCCAGTTCATCGAGACTCTTGATCTTGGGCGTGGGCTGCTTCTTCGAACCCTTGGCGGGAAGGCCGGAGGGCGCCCACAGCACGACGACATTCTTGCGCAGGATGGCAACCGACTCGGCATTCGTCGGCAGGTTCAGGTCGCCGCGGGCGACGGCGAGATCGGCCTTGCCGTCCGTGAACAGGGCGATGCTCTCCACCGCCCCTTCCGTCGTGATCGGCGTCAGTCGCACCGAGCTGCCCTCGCGCGCAAAGGTCTGCGCCATCAACTGGATCAGCTTCTGGTCGTCGCTGCCGGCCGGGCCGACCGCAATCCGCAGCGTCGTCGGCCGCAGCACGTAATACAACGTGCCCGCGGCGACGCCGAACGCGAGCATGCCGGCGGCAAGGATCAGAAGCGCATAGCTCTTTCGCTTCCGCCGGCGGCGGGATCGCGCAGAATTGTCGTTGTGGTCTGTCATCTCGCTGTCACGTTACACGAAAATGCGTGGAGGGGGCTTAAAAACATCCTTACATATCGATGACGTCATACGCTTGAAATATCCATGGCTGAACGTCGGATTTGAGAATCATTAATCTCGGGTCCGGGACATGAAGATATTGATTGCGACCGATGCGTGGCATCCGCAGGTGAACGGTGTCGTCCGCACGCTGACGTCGCTGGCGCGCAGCGCCGCTGCGCTCGATGCCGATATCAGCTTCCTCACCCCGGACGGGTTTCCTTCCCTCGGCGTGCCGACCTATCCCGGCTTACGCGTCGCGCTGCCGAACCGGCGCGAGATCGCGCGACGGATCGAAGAGGCGGCGCCCGACGCGATCCATATCGCAACCGAGGGGCCGATCGGCTGGATGGTGCGCGCCTATTGCCGGCGCCGCAAGCTTTCGTTCACCACGTCCTATACGACGCGCTTTCCCGAATATATCGCCGTCCGCACCGGGCTGCCGGCCGCCGTCGGCTATGCGGTGCTGCGGCAGTTTCATGCCGCGTCTTCCACGGTCATGGTCGCCACCGACTCGCTGCGGCAGGAACTTACTGGGCGGGGCTTTCGGAAACTCGGCTTCTGGACGCGCGGCGTCGACACCGAATTGTTCAACCCGCATAATCCAGCGACGCTCGATCTGCCGCGGCCGATCTTCATGACGATGGGCCGCGTCGCGGTGGAGAAGAATCTCGATGCGTTTCTGTCGCTCGACCTGCCGGGATCGAAAGTGGTTGTCGGCGACGGACCGCAGAAGGCGCAGCTCGCGCAAAAATACCCTGACGCAATTTTCCTCGGCGAGAAGAAGGGCGCGGAGTTGACCGCGCATCTGGCCGCCGCCGACGTCTTCGTATTTCCGAGCCTTACCGACACGTTCGGCGTCGTGCAGCTTGAGGCATTGGCCTGCGGCACCCCGGTCGCGGCATTCCCGGTCACCGGGCCAAAGGACGTCATTGCCGATCATCCGATCGGCGCGCTCGACACCGATCTGCGCAGCGCGTGCTTGCGCGCGCTGCCGATGTCGCGCGAGGCCTGCCGGAATTTTGCGCTGGCGCGCTCTTGGGAAAACAGCGCGCGGCAGTTCCTCGGCAATCTGACCGCGCTGCAGCCGAGTCGCGTGTTGCGACCGGTGCGCCGGGCGCCTGCCGCGAGCGCCGTGCAGGGCTGAACCGAAAAGTTCGACCATCAACGCAAGTCATACGCGTGAGACGAGAAGGCAGAACCAACCATGGCAGACATCATCAAGCTTGACGGTACCAGATCCCTGGATTTCGACCGCGAAACGGTCGAGCAGGCCTACGATCGCTGGGCGCCGGTTTACGACCTCGTGTTCGGGGGCGTGTTCAGCAAGGGCCGCAAGGCGGCGATCCAGGCGACCAACAAGATCGGCGGCCGCGTGCTCGAGGTCGGCGTCGGCACCGGCATTTCGCTGCCGCTATACGCGCCGCATCTGCGCATCTTCGGCACCGACATTTCGGAAGCGATGCTGCAGAAGGCGAAGAAGCGCGTCGATGAACTCGGCCTGAAGAACGTCGAGGGCCTTGCCGTCATGGACGCCGAGAATCTCGAATTCCCCGACGATTGCTTCGACGTGGTGATGGCGCAGTATGTGGTCACTGCCGTGCCGAACCCCGAAAAAGCACTCGACGAATTCGCCCGCGTGCTGCGGCCGGGCGGCGAACTCATCATCCTCACCCGCGTCAGCGCCGATGCCGGCATGCGCCGCTTCATCGAGCAGCGGCTGCAGCCGGTGGTGCGTCCGCTCGGCTTCCGCACCGCCGAATTCGCCTGGTCGCGCTATGCGCAATGGCTGGCGGGCGCGCGCGGCATGGAGCTGGCGGAGCGCCGCCTGGTGCCGCCGCTCGGTCACTTCTCGCTGGTGCGCTTTCGGAAAATCGACGTCGCCGCGGCTGCCTGACGTGCCCTGATCTCCGTTGCGCCATCGCGCCGCTGCGAACTGTCACATGTCATTATCATGATGTCACATGCCGGACATCGAATCTCAGTAGACCCGATCCCATCGCAATTTGGGGGAGAACATGATCAAGAACTTTCTGCAGGAACTGCGTACCCAGCGCTGGGACGACCATCGCTACTATCACCACAGCCGCATCAACCAGTCGCTGCACTTCGTCAGCGCGGCGAGCTTCCTGTTCGCCTACGCGATGCTGTTCTTCGATCCCGTGGTTTCGGCGCTGGTCGGCTGGCTGGTCTCGATGACGACGCGGCAGGCCGGCCACTTCTTCTTCGAGCCGCGCGGCTACGACCACGTCAACCAGGCAACCCACGAGCACAAGGAAGAGATCAAGGTCGGCTACAATCTGCAGCGCAAGGTCGTGCTGATGACGATCTGGGCGCTGTCGCCGCTGGTCTTGTATCTCGACCCGACCTTGTTCGGCCTGTTCACGCCCTGGACGTCGCCTGCGGACTTCATGCGGCAGGTCGCCAAGATCTGGCTTGCGGTCGGCATCGGCGGGCTGTTGTTCCGCACTGTCCATCTGTTTTTCATCCGCGACGTCGAGACCGGTCTGGTCTGGATGACCAAGATCCTCACCGACCCCTTCAGCGACCTGAAGCTGTACTACAAGGCGCCGCTGGCTCTCATGAAGGGCGAGCTGATCGATCCGGGTCTGGAGAAGCACGTCAAGCACGCGTGATTGTCGCGGCTTGATCCAGCGAGGCGTCATGGCCGGGCTTGTCCCGGCCATCCACGTTCTTGGGCACCAGCAATCTGCAATGTCAGTAGCAAGAAAGACGTGGATGGCCGGGACAAGCCCGGCCATGACGAAAGAGTCGATTGATATGCTACGAACTCTCAGCCCGTCATTGCGAGCGAAGCGACTCGTCCGCCGTAGCTTTAGCGAAGGCGGAAGCAATCCATCTCTCCGCGCGGGGATACATGGATTGCTTCGTCGCGGAGCCTGTCATCGGGCGGCGCTTCGCGCCGACCCGTTGGCTCCTCGCAATGACGAGAGTGGTCAAGATCAGGCGATGATGGCAGACGGAAGCGCGTTCCTAGCGCCGAAGCCTCTTGGCGAGCATCTCCCGCAGAATCCGCCGCTTGATATCCTTGTTCGTCAGCGAGCCATCATGCCACCACCAGCCGTCGCGCTTCATCTTCTCGCTGGCCGCGATAAATCGGTCGACCACCTCAGCGAAATCCGCATCCGTGTAGTTGAGGCTGAAGATCAGCCGGCCGGTGCCGACCCAGCTCAGCGCCAACCCTTCGGCGCGCAGGTAGTATTGCAGCATCCAGTTGTAGCGGGACGGCTCGGTATATTGCACCGTCCAGATCGAGGAGATGTTGCTGACGCGGACCGGCAGATCCTGCGCGGCCAGCCGCTCGTTCAGCGCCTTGGCGCGGCCGTTCCAGGTCTCGTCGAGCCCCTGGTAGACGGCATTGAAATTCGGGCTGGCGAGGCGGCTGAGGAATTCGTCCATCGCCGTCATCACGTAAGGGTGCGAATTGAAGGTGCCGCGGGCAAAGCAGACGTCGGCGGGGCGATCGTCGCGGAAGCGCCGCATCAAGTCCTTGGCGCCGCAGACCACGCCGACCGGCAAGCCGCCGGCGAGGCTCTTGCCGTAGGTCACCATATCGGCGCGCACGCCGAAATATTCCTGGGCTCCGCCGGCGGCGAGGCGGAAGCCGACGAAGACTTCGTCGAAGATCAAGACGATGCCGCGTTGGGTGCAAACCTCGCGCAATTTCTTCAGCCAGTCGGTATAGGCCGCACGATCGAACGCGCCTTTTCGCGAACTGTCGACGAGTGCGGAATCGCCCGGCGCGTTGGCGTTCGGATGCAACGCCTGCAAGGGATTGACCAGCACGCAGGCGATGTTCTTGCGCGTGCGCAGCACATGCAGCGTGCGCTCCGACATGTCGGCCAGCGTATAGGTCTCGTGCGGCGAAACCGGATTGCCGACGCCGGGCTGCACGTCGCCCCACCAGCCGTGATAGGCGCCGGCAAAGCGAACCAGATGCGAGCGTTTGGTGTGATAGCGCGCCAGTCGCACCGCCTGCATGACGGCCTCGGTGCCGGACATGTGGAACGAGACTTCGTCGAGGCCGGAAATCTCGCACAGCCGGCGGACGTTGTCGGTGATGACGGGGTGATAGGGGCCGAGCACAGGACCCAGCGCGCGGGCGCGCTTTTCGGCTTCCGTGATGCACTCCTTGTAGAAGTCGTTGCCGAAAATGTTGACGCCGTAGGAGCCGGTCAGGTCGTAGAAGATGTTGCCGTCGACATCGGTGACGGTGACGCCGGCGGAAGACTGCATGAAGGCGCCGGTGCCGAGATTTTCGCGCACCAGCCGGCTGTACTGGAACGGCACCCGATAGGTTTCCGTAAACTGCAGGTCGGAGATGTGCGTCGCGGCCTCGGCCGTCATCTGCCGGCCCTTGGCGTAGCGCTCCTCGTAGAGGCAGGCGAGCCGGAAGAAGGCGTCCTGCCGTTGCATGGCGACATCGCTGGGCGCGCCGTCGGAAGCGAAGAAATCGTCGATATCGAATTCGTAATGCGGCACCAGCCGCGCGACCATCTTGGACATTTTGGAATGTCCGGTCAGCGAGCGGTGTTTTGCGCGCGACAGCGCCAGCCGCGCCTGCAATTTGGGGAACACTGCCGCGGCGCCAGCAACCGCAGCGGCGGACAGGGAAAGAATCGGAAGGGACGAATCCATGCCTGAAGCGCTAGCCAATCCTGCTGACAGATTGATGACAGTCCGGCGCCTGATCGCCCGCTTCACCCAACAGGAAGACCTCAATTTCCTTCTGACCAACCGCATCCCGCGGGCGGCGCTGACCCGCTTCATGGGCTGGTTCAGCAAGATCGAAAATCCGCTCGTGCGCGATTTCTCGATTGGCTGCTGGCGGCTGTTTTCCGATCTTGATCTGTCGGAAGCCAAGAAAGCCGAATTCAAGAGCCTGCACGATTGCTTTACGCGCGAGCTGCGCCCGGGGCTGCGGCCGGCGGATCCCGACCCGCACGTCGTCGTCAGCCCGTCCGACGGTATCATCGGCGCGTTCGGCAAGATCGCCGATACCGAGCTGTTTCAGATCAAGGGCGCGCCTTACTCGCTGATCGACCTGCTCGGCGATCCCGCGCTGGTCGAGCAGCATCGCAACGGCCGATTCCTGACGCTCAGGCTGACGTCGAGCATGTATCACCGCTTTCACGCGCCGTATGACGCCACGATCAAGAGGGTGACATTTATCCACGGCGATGTCTGGAACGTCAATCCGATCGCGCTGAAGCGGGTCGAGCGTCTGTTCTGCAAGAACGAGCGCGCCGTGCTGCAGGCGCGGTTGCCATCGGGCGAGGCGCTGACGCTGGTACCGGTTGCCGCCATTCTCGTCGCCAGCATCCGCCTGCATTTCCTCGATGTCACACTCAACGCGCAGAGCAGGGGACCGGTGGACTTCGCCTGCCTTGCGCGGGTCAAGAAAGGCGACGAGCTCGGCTGGTTCGAGCACGGCTCGACCATCATCGTGCTGGCGCCGGAGAATTTCGAATTTTGCGACAACGTCGCGGAGGGCGGGCGCATCCGCGCCGGCGAACGACTGTTGCGAAAGCCGCAGGTTTAAGCTCGATTCTCGGAACTATTGTCTCTATATGCTCGCGGTCGCAGTTGCGAAAAAGCGGGAAGAGATAGATGGCGAGAGCGCCTGTCATGGCGGCAGGAGGAATCGTGTTGCGGCAGGCGGAGCCGCCGCTGATCGCCGTGGTGCGCCTGCGCAAGCGCAATGAATGGGTCTTGCCGAAGGGCAAGCTCGACGACGGCGAGACGCCGCGCGCCGCTGCCGAACGCGAGGTGATGGAAGAAACCGGGCACGACGTTGCCGTGCATGAATTTCTGGGTACGCTGGCCTATGAATCGCGCGGCGGCGCCAAGGTGGTGCATTACTGGCGCATGGAGGCGGGTGATCTGCCCACGCGCACACCGATGCGCGACGTGAAGGCGGTGGACTGGCTGCCGCTCGCCGACGCCGTCAAACGGCTGTCGCGCGGCTATGAGCGCGCGTTTCTGGAAAATGTCGGGCCGATCGCAATGGCAGCGGCGAATGGTGTGGAAGGCGTAGCGTTGCCGATGTCGGTGCACCCTGTCGAGGTGCCCCAAGCCCAGCGTGTGGGCTTTCTTCAAAATCTGCTTCGGTTATTCCGCTAACTAGTGTCCCGGGCGCGATGCAGCACGCCGGCGCTGCGTCGCAGAACCGGGACCCACATTGCGCGGCTGGGAATGATAGGCCCCAGCTCTGCGGGGCACCGCTGCGTGGCGCACCGCGTCAGGGAATGACGAGAGTGGTTGGCGATTGTACTCAGCTCACGCGTTTCCAGGTCTGGCCGCCGCAGAACATGCCTCCGAAGGCGCAGCCCTGGACGCGCAGTGAGCTGGTGCCCTTCAGCGCGATCGTCGAGTCGTAGTTGCGGCCGCTGTCGGGATCATGAATCCGGCCGGTCCACTTGCTGCCCTGCGGCTTCATGTTGATCAGGATCCTTTCCCCGGTGTTGACGGAATAGCCGCACAGGTTGGCGCCGCATTGCTCGATGCGCACGTTGCCCTTGTTCTCTTCCGTCGCCCAGACGCCGATCGGCGAGTCGGCAGCGGGCGCTGCGGCCTCGGCCGGTTGCGGTGCAGGCGCGGCGGCGGCCGGGGCGGGCGGCGGAGGCGGAGCGGGCGGTGCTTCGGTTTGTGCCGGCGTCGCGGCCGCGACGGTGGTTTGAGCGGGCGCAGGCGTTGCAGTTGGTGCCGCGGGAGCCGCAGGCTGCGGCGCGGCGGCCTGGGCGGGTGCAGGAGCGGGTGCCGCGGGTTTGGCCGGCGCGGTCGCGACGACCTCATCGTCGTCCTTGCTCTTCGAGCCCAAGCCCTTGAGGTCGATGTTGCCGAGCGTGCCGTTATAGCCGGGCGCGGTAATCTTGATGCAGGAAATGGCGTTGCAGCTGCGCGGCGATTCGACACGAATGCGCTCGCCGTTGATCTGGAGGGTAATGCCGCCCGCATGCGCCGAGGTGGTGGCCATCAACAATGCGGCGAGGATGTACAGCTTCTTCATGAGAGCCTCCTGAGCGGCTTGTGCGCGGTGGCGGTGAACGTGGCCGGACCCTACGCGGGCACAGGGATAAGCTCTGTGATGCAGGTCACGAAGCATCAGGCAGCGCCGAAGTGGCTCGGTGATTCAAATCACATCCAGCCGAAGTTCCCGGCGACTAATTTTCCGCGATCATCCGCGGGAGGCTTCGATGAAACAGATTTGTTTTCTCGCCGTGCTGATGCTGCTTGGTTCTTCAGCCCATGCCGGCGCGATTTCATTCAAGATCGGCAGCCATCGGGTGCACATCGAACCCTCCAGGCATTGCCGTTCGACGTCCTGTGCCTCGATGTCGGTCTCCAGAAGCCTCAACTGGCGCCACAAACGCGACCGCCATGGCAATGATCGCGATGGGGCCATGCCGGCGAAGCCTGCACCACAGACGGTTTCGCCGCCTGTGCCGCCATCGGAGCCGCCCAAGGCCATCGCCGCGCCCCCGCCGGCCGTCTACACCCCGGCCGCATCGATGACGCAAATCGTCGCGGCGCCACTGCCGCCTGCGCCCCCGCCGGCTCAGCAGGTTTCGATTCCATTGCCGCTGCCGCCACCGCCAGCGAAACCGGCCGAAACTGTCCAGCCTGCGCTACAGGCTGAACGCGTCTCGCGTCAGGCCGAGGATGAACCTTCGGATTCGCCGATCGGCGACTGGCAAACCGAGGGCAAGGGAAGGGTGCGGATCGGAAAATGCGGCAGTGCGCTGTGCGGCTATGTGCTCAATTCATCCTCGAACGAGAAGGGTGAGGCTATTCTGATCAACATGAAGCCGAAGACGGAAAGGCAATGGACCGGCGGCGTCTACAGCCAGGACAGCGGCGAGACGTATTACGGCACGATGTCGATGAAGAGGGTCGATACGCTTCGCGTCGAGGCCTGCGCGTTTCTCCGCTTCTACTGCTCCGGTAACAATTGGAGCCGCATCATGCGCCGCGCCGACAGCCTGGTGATGGTGTCCGAGCCGCGCTCATGAATGGCTCGCGAAAACGCCCGGTGACTTGGCCACCGGGCGTTCGGGTCCATTGTCTGGACGGGTAGTCTAGAACACGCCAAGTACAATCGCGCCGACGAAGGCAATTGCAACATACGCGGTTACAAGGCCAAGTCTGCTGACGAGAGGACCTACGAAATCCATTGGGAAGGCTCCCTGGGTTCACGTCTGCCCGCACCTAACACTTAAGGTTAGCAAAACGTTCCCGGCCCAAAAAGTCAGCGCCGCTGTCCATCCAGGGCTCTCGACGGCCGGAAGCCCCGGCAACGTGGTAAAAAAATCGTTAAATCAACATGTTGAAGAGTCTTTAAATAAATTGGTTGAACGTGCGCGGGATGACGCGCGGAGTTCGTTTGTATCTCGTCGGCTCCTTCGTCCTCGTCTCGCTAGCGGGTTGTGGCCGCGGATTTTTTCAGTCCGCCGAGCGCGAACCGTGGCGTACCGAGGCTGAGATCGCTTGCCTGAAGTCCGGCGCGGTCAAAGAGAGCCCGGAGCTCGTCCGGATCGATCCGATCTCCGGTCCCGGCGTGTGCGGCGCGGAATATCCGCTGAAAGTGGCGGCGCTCGGCGAAAACAACACCTCTTTCGGCTTTGCCGACGAAAGCCTGCGGCCGCCCGCCAATATCGGTAATCAGCCGCGCTGGCCGATCGCGCGCGCCCCGGCAGCGGCTCCGTCCCAAGGAAACTATTCCGGAAACTATTCCGGGAACTCTTCTGGGAGCTATTCTGGAAACTATCCGGATCCGGCGCCGCGCCAGCCGAACTATGCTGCGTCGTCGAACGGTCCGATCTCGCTCTCCGCACCGGGTGTTGCCTCGCAGCAGGATGATATCGATCTGCCGCCCGAAGGCGTGCCGACGCCACACGGCGGCGGCTATGCGGCGCCACCGTCCTATCCACCGCGTGACCGTTATACCGCGCCGTCTCCTGCGCCGTATCCGCCGCCATCCTATCCGCCATCGCCGGCCGCGCCGCGGCTCGGGCCTCCGCAAGGCAATTCCGTCAGCGCCTTCGGTCAGGTCTCGATGAAGCCGGCGGCGACGCTGGCGTGTCCGATCGTCTCCGCGCTCGACCGCTGGCTCACCGATTCCGTGCAGCCGGCGGCGATGCGCTGGTTCGGCGTGCGCGTCGTCGAGATCAAGCAGATCTCGGCCTATTCCTGCCGCGGCATGAACGGCAATCCGCATGCGCATATTTCCGAGCACGCGTTCGGCAACGCGCTCGACATCGCAGCCTTCACGCTCGCCGACGGCAGGCGCATCACGGTCAAGGGCGGCTGGCGCGGCGTGCCGGAAGAGCAGGGCTTTCTGCGCGACGTGCAGGCGGCCGCCTGCCAGCAGTTCAACACCGTGCTGGCGCCGGGCTCCAACTCCCACCACGAGGATCACATTCACGTCGACCTGATGCGCCGTCCCTCGCGCCGCACCATCTGTCAGCCCGCCGCGGTATCAGGCGAACAGGTCGCCGCGCGCGCCCAGCGTAACCCTTACGCGTCACGCGATCCGTATTCGACGGGATCGCTCGGAGCCAAGAAATCGATCTCGCGCTGGTTCAGGGGCAACAGCAAGGTCAATGAGGAAGACGAGTACGAGGATCATTAGAATTCGTCGCGTGCAGGAGCGATTTTCCGCTCTGGCTTCGATGGACGAAGACGGACGCGGCTAGCTAGACAATACGAATATCCGTCAATCGAAAATCGTTTCCCTTGCAAAGCAAGGGAACATTCATTTCCTTTGCCAGGGCGTATGAGAAGCAGTCTCCGTAGTTCAATGCTGCAGCATGGCCGGTGCCTTCTCCGAACCGTACGTGGGCTGAGCGGGCCGCACGCGCCTGTTCCTGCGTTACCGGTTCGATCCGGATTCCCGCCGCTTCAATGAAGTCATCCAGCCCTCGCTCCGCCTTGTCCGGAGCGACCTTCTTCAGTCCGCGCAGCACAATCGAAGTCTCTACGACGTTGGCGGACGACATGATTGGATCATCGTCGGTAGCGATGCATCGAGCATAATGCGAGGCATCATCTTCCTGCCGGAAGATCGCAACGATTGCAGAGCTATCAATGACGATCACGTTGGCAGGCCGTTTTCGTCGTATCCAAGAATCTCTTCAGGGCTTCGTCCACTGTCGGGTAAGGCCGCATATCGGCTGCCTATCTTCATCAGCCGTGCGGCGACATTGTCGGTGTTGCGCCGTCGACGCTCGCGAGCCAAACGTTCACGCAACGCCACGGTTACAGCCGATGTAAGGTTCTCGCCCGTGAGCTGAGCCAATTCGGTAGCCAGCTTATGTGCTTCATCGTTCTTGATGTTCAGGTGCATAGTCGCCGCCTCATGTGATGGTAGAAATATATGGAAATTCTACCATTAGCGCAAGGGCCCGCGAAATCTACGGCATGGATGGGAAAGTGCTGCCGAATGTCGGCAAGATTTTCCGGTGCGGTGCCCCTTCCGAGAAAGAAGACGCCAGCCTTATCAATCGTTTCCACGCTGGCATGGTGATTGCTTTCCCCTGAAACTACCAAGGGAAAGGTGTATCCGTGATTACGAGTACAGCCAATGCCGGGAGCTATTTGCGCCTCGCGCAAGCATCTCCATCGAGGACGACATTGACGCCGGCAGATGCGTTGCCTGTGGCTGGTGCAGAAGCAAGCACGGCAGCAGGAAATGCGAAGCCAGGAATTCCAGCTTCAGCCGTCAAGGCGCTCGACATCTCGGGACTGAAGATCATCTCGGTCCAGGACAACCCCGAGCTTCGCGACCTGATGGCGACGAGTTGGCTAAGGATGCAAGCCGCTAACTCGACCATTGCAACTGACGTCCCCGATAATGCCCCGCAAAACATCTATGCGACCGTCAAGGTCAACGGCAAGGTCGTTGCGACCCTCTACAACGGCGGCTCCTCGGCGATGACGAACGAGGCCGCAGGAAAGGTTGGAGATCTGCAAGATCCTCCCGGCTTGAATGGCGGTCCCGATTTGGCGCAATGGCGTGCGGAGCGTATCGCAAAGGCTGTGGGCGGCACGGTCGAGAAGGCGTCCACCGCGATCGCGCAATCTGCATGGAAACCACGTCAGACGACGTCGACAGACTATACCCGCGCGCAACTGGACGCGGCCTTCGAAGCAATGATGGCGGAACGACAGACGGCCATCGCGCGGCGGTCTGCGGGCTATTCAACTCCCCACGAATCCTCCGGCGGTTATACGGACTTCAATGCCTGAGGCTTCTCAATCCGTCATAAATGAGCGCATGCCCAAATTACCCAGCCAGCCGCTCCAGCAGATCCTGCACGACGCCCTTCAGCAGATCGAGTTTGTATCCTGTCATCGGCAACGGCTTTGCACCTGACGTCGCTCGTTCTGCGGCAACGGCAATCGCTGCTACATTGGCCCGCTTTCCCTGCACCGCCGCTTCCGCAGCCGCAAGCCGCAGCGGCACCGGGGCGATGCCGCCGGCGGCCAGGCGAACGAACTGGAATGCGCCGTCCTTGACCACGGCGCGGGCGCAGACTTCGACCAGCGGCCATTCGGCATGGGTGCGGCTGATCGCGCGCTTGTAGAGCGCGCGCTCGCCTTGCAGCGGCGAGGGAAGTGCGACGCTCCTAATCATCTCGCCCGGCTGCAGCGCGTTGTCGGCGGTACCGTTGGAGCCGTCGCCGAGGAGGTCTCCCATTGTCAGGGAGCTCCGCTGGTCGGTCATCACTTTCGCATCATACGCAAGCAGTGCCGCGGCCATGGTCGAGGGATGCGGCGCCACGCAGGGGCCGAGGTCGAACGCGACGTGGTAGAGATGATTGCCGGACCGCGCGGGACAATCCGGTCCGCCCTTCCTGAGACAGGCGATGTGCGGATTGCGAAAATACCAGCAGCGCGAACGTTGCGCGAGATTGCCGCCGAGGGTGGCGAAGTGACGGACCTGCGGCGTCGCCAAGCCTTGCGCGGATGCGGCGATGCCCGGATACGCCGCGGCGAGGCGTGCATCGGCCGCGATGGCGGCAATGGTGGTGAAGGCCCCGAGGCGCACACTGCCATCGGTGTCCCAATGCATCCCGATCATGTCGGGTGCGGCGGCAATATCGATCAACGGCCCCGTCGAGACGCCGCTGCGGCGCCGCTCGGAGAGGTCGGTGCCGGCGGCGCGGAATTCGCCGGCTTGCGTGGCGGTCATGGCTGTCGGTATCATGCGGCGGCCCTCCCTTTGAGCGCGGCGACGAGACGGTCGGGGCGGATCGGCAGTTCGGTCAGCCGAACGCCGGTCGCGTGGTGAATGGCATTGGCGACCGCGGGCGAGGTCGGCACGGTTGCGACCTCGCCGATGCCGACACTGCCGCCGAGCACATGATCGAATCCGCGCTGGTCGAAATGCACGTCGATGATGGGCGTGTCCGCGATCCCGGGAATACGATAGTCCTCCATGCCGCCGCTAAGCACGTCGCCGGTGCGGGAATCGACCTCGCGTGCTTCATAGAGCGCGTAGCCGATGCCTTGAATGACGGCGCCAGTGGCCTGGCTTCGCGCCAGCGCCGGCGCCACGATCTTGCCGACCGCGATGCCGGTATGAACGTTGACGACGCTGACATGGCCGAGCCAGGTATCGATTTCGACTTCGACAACCTGCACCGAGCTCGGCACGCCGGCACCGATAGCAAGATTGGAAAAGCGCCGCATCATCCAGCCGAAGATCCACCCCATGAAGCCGGCCTGCTTGAGCGGCGACTGGATGCCCGGCGCCATCTGCCTGGAGTCTTCCGGCCGCACACCTGATGCGGAGAGGTCGGGCGAGGCCGCGAGCATTTCGCGCCATGGCGCGTTGGAGCCGGGGACCGGTCGCCGTTTTGCGTTCTGCTGAATCGCGGCTTTCAATTGCTCGATGGCGAGCAGCATCGGTGGGATCACCGAAGCCGTGACCCGGCTGCCTCCCGAGCCCGGCCCTTCCGGCAGTTTTGAATCGCCGATCCGGACCTCGACCTCATGCGGCTCCAGCCCGAACTCGCGTGCGAGCGTATTGGCGATCACGGTGCGGGTGCCGGTGCCGATATCCTGCGTCGCGGTGCTCGCGATCAGGCGTCCGCCCTTCACGGCTACTTCGACCTTGGAGCCGGGCTGCCACAGATAGAGCCAGTAGCCGGTGGCGACGCCGACGCCGCGGCGATAACGGCCGCTTTGCGCGGCGACCGGCTTCCGGTTGCGCCAGACCTCGAGGCTCGATGCCCAATCGTAGAGCCGCTGGCGGTTGGGATCGGGGTCCCAGCGCTTGCGCAGCGCAATCGGATCAATATTCATGCGCACCGCCGCTTCGTCGATCGCCTGCTCCAGCGCAAACGCCATCGGCGGCCCGCCGGGGCCGCGGAAGGGGGCGCCGGCCGGCAAATTGCTGATGACGTCGAAATCGGCGAGCTCCTTTGCTTCCGCTGGATAGATCAGGCGCGCCAGTGCCGCGATGGTTGAATTGGTCGCAGCTCCCGTATCGGCATAAGCGGCGAACGAAAGCGCTTTCAATTCGCCCTGGTCGGACGGCAGCAGCGCGATCTTCATCTCCGCCGCCGGTCGATAGCCGGTCACCGAAAGCTCCTCGTGCCGATCATAGGCGACGCGCACCGGCGCCTTGGCCTCGCGCGCCAGTTCGATCGCGGTGGTGGTTTCCACGCCAAGCGCAGCCTTCGAACCAAAGCCGCCGCCGACATGGTCGGCAATCACGCGCACCTTGTCGCGGTCGAGCTTGTAGCGCTTGGCGATCAGCTCCATCAGGTGAAACACCGCTTGGGTCGAGACATGCACGGTGAGACGGTCGCCGTCGAAACGCGCGACCGCCGCATGCGGCTCGAGGCAGGCATGCTGTTGCGTGCCGGTGCGGAAGGTGCCCTCCACCAGCAGCGGGTTGTTCGCGGAGCGCGCGCTGTCGATCCAGCTTCGCACCTTCTTCGGCTTCTTGGAGAACGCCGCCGAGGGACCGCGGATGTTGCCTTTCCAGGAAGCCGGCGCACCGCCGCCTTCGGAGACGTTGCCGGCCTTCTTGCGCGCGGATTTTTCGAACACGACAGGCGCATCGGCCCTGCGCGCTTCATCGAGCCCGATCACCGACGGCAGGCGTTCGCTTACGAGCTTGATGGCAGCGATGGCGGCCAGCGCCGTCTTGCGATCTCTGGCCGCGACTGCGGCGATCGGTTCGCCGACGAAGCGAACGATGCGGTCGTCGCCGAGCAGCGAGATCGCTGCGCTCACACCCGGCATGGCGCGCGCGGCGGTGAGATCGATTTCACCGATGCGCGCATGCGCAAACGGCGAGCGCAGGATCACGCCTTCGAGCTGGCCGTCATGATGGATGTCGACGGTATACTTCGCCGACCCCGTCACCTTGTCGCGCGCTTCCATGCGCGGCGGAACGAACTCCTCGCCGTCGAAGCGGCCGGCGCAGGCGTCCGCCACGGCGCGGAAGATGCCGTCATAGGCGCCGCAGCGGCAGAGATGCCCCGACAGCGCCGCGCCGATTTCCTCGCGCGAGGGCACCGCCGTTCCCTTGGCCGCACGCCATGAATCATGAAACGCCGCGGCCTCGACGATGAAGCCCGGCGTGCAGAAGCCGCATTGCAGGGCGTCGTGCGCCATGAAGGCCTTCTGTACCGGGTGAAGTTTTCCCGCGCCGATGCCTTCGACCGTGGTCACGTTTCGATCCGCGGCGGTGCGCGCCGGCATCAGGCAACTCACGGCAGGCCCGCCGTCGACCAGCACCGTACAGGCGCCGCAGACGCCGGCCCCGCAGACGAGCTTGGTGCCGGTGAGGTCGAGCGCGTCGCGCACGACGTCGACCAGCAGCGCATCGGGATCGTCGGGGAGGGAAGCGAGCTTGCCGTTGATCGTCATGGTGCTCATCTGCGATCTCCAGGTTTGCGGGCGGATTTCTTGACTGGCTTCTGCTTGGCCGTGCGCGGTTTCGCCGGGCCGAGGGCGCCGGCGATCAGCGTGCGCAGCATGATTTCCAGATCCTTCAGGAAGGCATCGGCCGGCTGCATCGCGGGGTAGGCGGATTTGGTGCCGTTGACCGCCATCTCCACGCATCGCGCAAGCTCGCGCGGCGTCATGCCGGCGTGGAGAACGAGGCCCTGCTTGCGGCAAACGCGTGTGATCGTCGCGGCGAGCTGATCCGCATAGGCGGCTGCATATTTCTGATAGAGGTCGCGCGCCTGCAGGAGATGTTCGGAGAACAATTCCTCGACATGCGGCGAGCCGTCGAGCGAAGCGGCCAATTGCCCGAGCTTAGCGGAGACCGATGCGACGAGAATATCGGCGAGGCTGCCGCCTTGCTTCTCGGCGGCGCCGGCCGCGGCGATTTCGGCGGCGAGCGCTTCCTCATGCAGCCGTTCGATGACGGCGCGAAACAGCGCTTCCTTGGATTTGAAATGATGGTAGAGCGCCTGCCGCGTCAGCCCGGCGGCGTCCGCCGCCTGTTCGATTGAGGAGCGCCGAAAACCGTGCCGGCGAAACACCAGCATCGCGGCATCGAGAATGCGGGTACGGGCGCTCATTTGACGATTTTGACAAAAATAGGAGAAGTGTCAAATGACGAGATCGCGAACGGGGATCGGTACCGCGACGGCCAGCGTGATGTCACTGATAGGATGGCACTTTATGGGTCCGGCAGTCGTACGGTCCCCTTATGGATCTCATTCCAGCCTCGCCGAAGAGCAGCCGTCGATTGCAGTTTTGGTTTCCGGGGGATTTGTTTCTTCCCGGTTCCTTACCAATCTCCGCTGCGCCGTCGGTCGCTTTCGGATGGTCTTTCGGGCATTGGTCCAGCAATCGATCTCTTGTCGTTACGGGCTCCACCATGCGCGCGTAATCACGCGTCGCGCGCCACTACAACTGTCGCGCGTTCATTTAGATCAATACCAATTCTAATTTCGGTTTGATGATCGCCAGTCGAACCCGTTTGGAGAAATACTAATTCTAAACGCGTGATTGACGCGCCGTGTATCCTTCGCGCACTTCATCGCTGTGGTCACGCTTGTTACTGGTCCCGCGCAAAGCGATGAGGACTGGAAATGACTGCAAGTTTGAAGACCGCGGGATGGCTCGGCGCCGCGCTGCCGATGCTCGCCGCGATGATCGACGTAACGCCGGCGGAAGCACAATCGTCCGCGCGAGAATTGCCGGCTGTCGTGGTCGACCAGCCCTCACGTCCGCCGGCCGCGCGCTCGCGTCCCGCATCCAGACGGCAAGCCGCGTCGGCGGCGAGCCGTCGCACGGCACTGCGCGGGGCCGTGACGCCTGATGCCGCGGCTGCTGCCGGCGCACGCGCGGAAACGGGCACCGGACCGGTGCGCGGTTATCTCGCGGGCCAGAGCGGCACCGGGACTAAAACCGACACGCCGCTGCGCGAGACTCCGCAATCGATCACGGTGGTCACCGCCGACCGCGTCACCGACCAGGGCGCGCTCACGGTGCAGGAATCGCTGCGCTACGTGCCCGGCGTGTTCGCCGACGCCTATGGCCCGGATTCGCGCGGCGACTATCCGCGCGTTCGTGGCCAGGATCCCAACATCTATCTCGATGGCACCCGCATGGTGAACACCTTCACCTTCAACGAATGGCGGCCCGAACCCTACACGCTCTCGCGCATCGAGGTGCTGCGCGGGCCAGCGTCAGTGCTGTATGGCGACACCTCGACGGCCGGCCTGTTAAACCTGATCTCGAAGCGCCCGCAGGCGGAAAGCTTCAACGAGATCGGCGTGCAATATGGCAGCTTCAACCGCAAGCAGGTGCAGCTCGACTCGACGGGCAAGCTGACCAAGGACGGCGAGTGGCTGTACCGCTTCATCGGCGTGCTCCGCGACAGCAATACGCAGACCGATTACGTGCCTGATGATCGCATCGTGCTGGCGCCGTCGCTGACCTGGCGGCCGACCAACAACACCAACTGGACCGTGCTCGGCACCTATCAGAAGGACAAGACCGGTTCGTCCACGGCGTTCCTGCCGCATGAGGGCACGTTGTATCCCGGCCCCAATGGATTGATTCCGTTGCGGCGTTTCGCCGGCGAGCCGGGCTTCGACAAATACCAGACCGAGACAGGCGCGATCTCGAGCCTGTTCGAGCACAGCTTTGGCGATGGGCTGAAGATCCGCCAGAACATGCGCTATGCCCATGTCGAGGGCATCTACCGGTCGACGTGGCCGGATTTGAATTTCGTTGATCCGAGTGATCCGGATTTCCCGTTTCTCGATTCCAGCAGACGCACCGTGGCACGCAGCGTATGGAGTCGCGAGACGGTCAAGGATAGCCTGACGTCGGACAGCAATGCCGAGTTGAAATTGCTCACCGGGCCGGTTGCGCACAAGCTGCTGTTCGGCGTCGACTACCGCGAGCTCAGGGAGCGCGCGCAATCCGGCTTCGCCACCGACTCCACGCCATTCGATCTCTACGCTCCGGTTTACAGCGGCGTGACCGCTCCGGCGATGTCGCCCGAGCCGGATCTGCGGCAAACCCAACTCGGGCTTTATGCGCAGGACCAGATGCGGCTAGGGCCATGGCTGGCCATCGTCGGACTGCGCCAGGACTACGTCACCAGCGACGTCGTGGGATCGCCGGTGGAAAACACCAAGGCAACCACCGGCCGCGCCGGGCTGATGTATGAGCTGCCGTTCGGCCTGACGCCGTATGTCTCCTACGCGCAGTCGTTCAATCCGAACTTCGGCAGCGGCGTATGTGTCGGTGTTTGCGTAGCCTCGCGCGGTGAGCAAGTGGAGCTCGGCTTCAAGTACAATCCGTTCGCAGGTACTGCTATCAATGGCGCTGTCTTCGACACCACCGAGAAGAACCGGCTGGCAAGCGATCCCGCTGGCTCTCCGTTCTCGGTCCAGACCGGCAAGATCCGGATTCGCGGCGCCGAACTCGAGGTGATCAGCCGCGTGACGCCAGACCTCGATCTGATCGGCGCCTATTCCTACCTCGATGCCCGGGTGGAAAGCGGGGACAATATCGGCAAGCGGGTCGAAACCGTTCCCGATCATCAGGCCTCGCTATGGGCAAAATACCGTCTCACCGCACTCGGCCTGCCGGGCCTGACTGTCGGCGGCGGCGTGCGCTACATCGGCGAGTCCTGGGACGGCAAAGACATCATCCGCACGCCCGATTACACGCTGTTCGACGCGATGATCCGCTACGAAACCGGGCCATGGCGGTTTCAGGTCAACGCCAGCAACCTTGCCGACAAGCGCCATGTCACGACCTGCCTGGCGCGCGGCGACTGCTTTTTCGGCATCGGCCGCACCGTGCTGGGAAGCGCGACGTACAAGTTCTAAGGCATGAACCTGAAAGGGGAGGCCGGTCTTACCCCGGCTTCGCCCGATAGGTCGCCAGAAACATCCGTGTTGCGCTGTCGACCACGCGCGCGATGCGCTCCGCCGACGGCGCCGGCTCGGCCTGAAACACGAACGGCAGAAACAGCGTCGCCTGGCACATCTGCAGGAACTGCGCGGCGGCGAGGCCGCAATCGTCGATCGCAAGATCGTTCGACCGGACATGCGACTGCAGATACTCAGAGAGGCGCCTGATCGTCTTTGCCAGGACGTTCTCGTAGAACTGGCGTCCGACCTCCGGCATCCGTTCGGCGATTGCCATTACCGTGCGGATCGACGAACCGCCGCCCGGCCGGCAGATCGAACCGATATAGGTTCGGCCGAATTCGCTCAGCGTGGTTTCGACATCGCGTTTGGGATCGAGATTGTATTCAATCTTGCTTTTTTCGAGCGCTTCGTCCTCGACGATGGCCTCGAACAGCCGGTTCTTGTCGGCGAAGTAAACGTAAAGCGTGCCTTTGGAGACGCCAGCCGACCGCGCGATCTCGTTCATGCTGGCCCCATCAAAGCCCAGATCCATGAACACCTGCCGCGCGCCGTCCAAAATCTGGCGGCGCTTCGAACTCTCCTCCTCGCCTAACGGATGAAGCGTGTTTGCTGTGGATGCAATCATTGGTTTATCTTCTCGCGAAGGAATTCAACCCGGGATATAGCGGGAAGTCTCTTCTCGCTTTATGGTCGGTATGGTAGCAATCTAGCTTGACCGAACCGTTCGGTCAATGATATTTTGGAATTAAGGGCACCAAATGCGGCCGGTTTCGTGGCCTCATGCGTCGCGACATTTTGAAATGGGGAGGCCTCGTTAATGGCCGCAGCGAGAGACCAGGCCGCACGCGTCGTTCGCGCCGAACCGGAAGGGGCTCAGGACGAAGCCGCGCCTGACGCCGGCCCTCAGTTCGCCGATCAGTTGCGGACTCACGTCGCGGACGAAGCCAGGCGTCGTCCCGCGGAGCCGCCCGGCGCTCCCGCAACTGAAAAGCCAGCCGCGGCGTCCGTCGATGCACCGGCGGCGAAACCGGGCAAGCGCAAGTTCGTCATGATCGGCGCGCTCGGCTTGCTCGCGCTGGCCGCGATCGGTTACGCCGTCTACTTCGTCCTGGTCGGGCGCTTCTATGTCTCGACGGACGACGCTTACGTTCGCGCCAACAACACCACGCTGGGCGCCCGGGTATCGGGCCATGTCGCGGCTATCCTGCCCCGCGACAATTCGCTCGTTCGCGCCGGCGACGTGATCTTCAGGATCGACGATGGCGACTATCGCATCGCGGTGGAAGCCGCGCGCAGCAAGATCGCGACCCAGCAGGCGACCATCGACCGCATCGGCCGTCAGGTCACGGCGCTGGAAAGCGCCGTCGAGCAGACCAGGGCGCAGCTCGCTTCCGCGGAAGCGGCGATGAAGCGTGCCGGTCTCGACTTCGATCGCCAGCAGACGTTGAGCACCAAGGGCTTTGCCTCACGCGCCGCCTTTGAGGTTTCCGAAGCCAGTCGGGACCAGAGCCTCGCCGCGGTGAAATCGGCGCAGGCCGCCTATGACGCCGCGCGCGACAATGTCGAGGTGACGAAGGCGCAGCAGGCCGAGGCCCGCGCGCAGCTTGCGGAGTTGCAGACCCAGCTTGCCAAGGCGGAGCGCGACCTTGCATTCACCTCGGTGCGCGCGCCCGTCGACGGCACCTTCTCCAATCGCCTCGTCAATGCCGGCGATTTCATCCAGGCCGGGCAGCGGCTCGCCAATGTGGTGCCGCTCAACGACGTCTTCATCGACGCCAACTACAAGGAAACCCAGCTCAAGCGCATCCGTCCCGGCCAGCCCGTAAAAATATCGGTGGATGCGTACGGCCATCGCAAATTCGCCGGCGTCGTCGACAGCATTTCACCCGCGGCAGGATCGGTGTTCACGCTGCTGCCGCCGGACAACGCCACCGGCAACTTCACCAAGATCGTGCAGCGGCTGCCGGTTCGCATTCGCGTGCCGAAGGACGTGGCGAAGCAGAACCTGCTGCGCGCCGGCATGTCGGTCTACACCACCGTCGACACCCGCGAGGGCGCGGCCGACGCGGACAGCGAGGCCGACCTCGATGCGCCCGCGATGGTTCAACCGCAGTAATTCTTACCTCGAGCCCCGGGCGAAACGCCCGGCGCTTGTGCCGAGCTGATCATGGCCGACGCCACCACCGCATCGCCCTCGCTGATGAACACAGCAGCCGACGAGCGCATCCCCCCGCGACGGCTGTTTGCGTTTCTCTTCATGGTGTTCGGGATGTTCATGTCGATCCTGGACATCCAGGTCGTCTCGGCGTCGCTGCAGCAGATACAAGCCGGCCTTTCGGCCAGTTCCAGCGAAGTGTCGTGGGTGCAGACCTCCTACCTGATCGCCGAGGTGATCGCGATCCCGCTGTCCGGCTTCCTGTCGCGCGCGTTCGGCACACGTCTTCTGTTTGCGATTTCCGCTTCCGGTTTCACCGTCGCAAGCTTGTTCTGCGGTTTTGCCTCGACCATCGAGCAGATGATCGTGTGGCGCGCGATCCAGGGTTTTTTGGGCGCGGGCATGATCCCGACCGTGTTCGCATCCGCCTATACGGTGTTCCCGCGTTCGAAAATCCATATCGTCGCTCCGATCATCGGCCTGGTCGCGACACTGGCGCCGACGATCGGGCCGACGGTCGGCGGTTTCATTACAGACACGATGTCGTGGCACTGGCTGTTCTTCATCAACATCGTTCCCGGCATCGCCATCACCATCGGCGTGTGGGCGCTATGCGATTTTGACAAGCCGAATTTCGCGCTGCTCGAGCATTTCGACTGGTGGGGCCTGCTGTTCATGGCCGGCTTCCTCGGCACGCTCGAATATGTGCTGGAAGAGGGGCCGCAGTCGCAATGGCTGGAAGACACGTCGGTCGCGGTCTGCGCCGCGATCTGCGCGATCTCGGCGATCGCGTTTTTCTGGCGCGTGCTCAGCGTGCGAGAGCCGATCGTCGACCTCAGGACCTTCACCGACCGCAATTTCAGCCTCTGCTGCCTGATCTCGTTCTGCGTCGGCGTCGGCCTTTACGGCCTCACCTATATGTATCCGCGTTACCTCGCCGAAGTGCGCGGCTACAGCCCGATGATGATCGGTGAGACCATGTTCGTCTCCGGTATCGCCATGTTCCTCACCGCCCCGATCGTGGGGCGGCTGATGGCGAAATACGACGTGCGCTACCTGATCGCGATCGGTCTGGTGCTGTTCGCGCTCGGCTCGTACCAGATGACCTGGATGACGAAAGAGTATGATTTCTACGAATTGCTGCTGCCGCAGATTTTGCGCGGAGCCGGCTTGATGCTGGTGATCGTGCCGACCAACACGATCGCGCTCGGCACGCTGGCGCCGGAGCGGGTGAAGAACGCCTCGGGCCTGTTCAACCTGACGCGCAATCTCGGCGGCGCGGTGGGCCTCGCCGTCATCAACCAGGTGCTGAACGAACGCACCGACTTGCATATCTCGCGCCTGCACGACCGCGTTAACTGGGGCAATGCCGCTGCGGTCGATACCCTCAACATGTTCACCCAGCGCATGCAGGGCATGGGCGATTCCGCGCTGATGGCGATGAAGCAGTTGTCGCAGATCGTGCACCGCCAGGCTGTCGTGATGGGCTATGGCGACGCCTTCTTCATGCTGGCCGTGTTCTATTTCGTCCTGAGCCTGCTGGTGATGGTCCTGAACAAGCCTTCTGCAGCGGCGCTTGGCGGCGACGCGCATTAAAAGCGGCGTGACAACGCCGTTCACGTCCTTGTCATGTTGCAAATCACCCGCGATGCATTTATAAGCTGCGCATTGTCGCTCGAACCGGGGAGATTTGCATGATTTCGATGTATTCGCAGATCGCGCCCTCGTGTCCGATGCTCGCGCTGGTTTTTCGGTCGCGTCGCTGAGCGCGATCTCCGCCGGCCCTGATCGGGCCTGACGCCCGATCTTTCCAAACTTCCCAACTACTTAACGACAGTTTTCAACGACGCATGCGTTCGGCCCAAGGCTGCCCGCGCGTCAAACCAGATGGAGCCGGCTTGCGCCTTTCGCGCAGCCGGATGACGCCATGACCGTTCAAACAGACAAACGTCCCGCGGCGATACGCGTGGTGATCCCGTTTGTGTTCCGCCACTGGCTGCAACAGCCCGGCCGCGCCGCCGTCGTAACCGGCGGCTTGCTGGGAGCAACCGCTGCCGACCTGTTCATGCCTATCTTCTCCGGCCGGCTGGTCGATGCGCTGACGCTGGGCGCCTCCGACACGGGCGCGCGCCAGGCTGCGTTTGCAGCCTTCGGCGGGATCGTCGCGCTCGGATTGATGTCGATGATCCTGCGCCTGACCGGCCTGCAGGCGATCGTGCCGTTCACGCTCACGACCATGTCAGACGTGTCGCGCGACGCTTTCGCGCGCGTGCAGCGCTTCTCGACCGACTGGCACGCCAACTCGTTTGCCGGCTCCACCGTGCGCAAGATCACGCGCGGCATGTGGGCGCTCGACCTGCTCAACGACACCATCTTGATGGCGCTGCTGCCGTCGCTCCTCGTGCTGGTCGGCTCGATGATCCTGCTCGGGCTGCACTGGCCGGTGTTAGGTGCGGTCATCGCGGTCGGCACGGTTATCTATGTCTCGATGACGACGGCGTTCTCAGTGAACTACATCGCACCGGCTGCGCGCGTCTCCAACGCCTGGGACACCAAAGTTGGCGGCACGCTGGCGGATGCCTTGACCTGCAACGCGGTAGTAAAATCCTTCGGCGCGGAAGCGCGCGAGGATGCGCGGCTGGCCGGCGTTGTCGGACGCTGGCGCACGCGCGTGCGTCGGACGTGGTACCGCTATAACTACACCTCGACGGCGCAACTTGCGGTGCTGTTGTGCTTTCGCGGCTCCGTGATCGGCGGGGCGATCCTGTTGTGGATCGCCGGCCGCGCCACGCCGGGCGACGTCACCTATGTGCTGACCAGCTATTACATCATTCATGCTTATCTGCGTGACGTCGGCATGCACATCAACAACCTGCAGCGTTCAGTCAACGACATGGAGGAGCTGGTCGCGATTCACGACGAGCCGATCGGCATCGCCGATGCGCCGGATGCCAAGCCGATCGACATCCAGGGTGGCCGCATCGTGTTCGACGATGTGACGTTCCACTACGGCGGCCACCGCGCGCCGCTGTATGACGGACTATCGGTCGAGATCCGGGCCGGCGAACGGGTCGGCCTGGTCGGCCGCTCCGGCTCCGGCAAGACCACTTTCGTCAAGCTGGTGCAACGGCTCTACGATATTGGCGGCGGGAAAATACTGATCGACGGTCAGGATGTCGCGAAAGCCACGCAGCAATCGCTGCGCAGCCAGATCGCGATCGTGCAGCAGGAGCCGATCCTGTTTCACCGCACGCTGGCCGAGAACATCGCCTATGGCCGGCCCGGCGCCAGCATGGCGGCGATCGAGCAGGCGGCGCGGCTTGCCAACGCGCATGACTTCATCCTGCGGCTGCCGAAGGGCTACGGCACGCTGGTCGGCGAGCGCGGCGTCAAGCTGTCGGGCGGCGAACGGCAGCGCGTCGCGCTGGCACGCGCGTTTCTGGCGGACGCGCCGGTGCTGATCCTGGACGAGGCAACCTCGAGCCTTGATTCAGAGTCAGAGGGCCTGATCCAGCAGGCGATGGAGCGACTGATGAAGGGACGCACCTCGATTGTGATCGCGCACCGGCTGTCGACGGTGCGCAGCCTCGACCGCATCCTGGTGTTCGACCGCGGCGAGATCGTCGAGCAGGGCACGCATGCGGCGCTGACGGCGCGCCCCGGCGGCCTCTATCGCGGGCTGTTCGAGTTGCAGGCCACCGAGTTCAGCCGCATTTCGGCGGCGGAGTGAGAGCCACATTGTTGCGAACCCGATCGATGTCGGAATATGTTTTCCGGCATCGAGAGGGGCTCGCGCGATGCGCTGGTTTCGATCAGGACGCCGCGAGCTTAGGCGGCTCGTGATCTCGCTGCGGCAGTGAGGGCGCCGGCTTGGCCCGCGTGCGCGTCGAAATGGCGACCGTCACCACGACGGCGGCAGCGAACAGCAGGATCTGCAGCGTGATGGTCTCGCCGTTGAAGAACGCCGCGAGCGCAAAGGTGACGAAGGGTTGCAGCAACTGGATCTGCGAAACCCGCGCGATGCCGCCCATCGCTAGCCCCGCATTCCACGCAAAGAAGCCGATCCATTGCGAGAACAATGCGACATAGAGCAGCCCGAGCCAGGGTTTCAGGGCGATGTGGGTGATATCGGCGGGCATGGTCAGCACGGCTGCCGGGATCGACAGCGGCAGCGCAATCACCAGAATCCAGCTTATGACCTCCCAGCCCGGCATTTGCGAGGTGAGCCGGCCGGAGAATGCGTAGCCGATCGCGGCGACGGCGACCGATGCGAACAGGAATAAATCACCGGCGACCAGCGCGCCGCCGCCTTGCCGCAATGCGAATGCGATCACCAGCGCGGCCCCGGCCACAGAAGCGATCCAGAACAGCGGCCGCGGCCGCTCATGGGTGATGGCGAAGGCGACCAGCGCGGTGGCGATCGGCAGTACGCCCAGCACCACGCCGCCATGCGATGCGTCGACCCTCTGCATGCCCATCGACATCAACAGCGGAAACAGGATCGCGACGCAAAGCATCGCAATGATCAGTTGCGGCCACAGCGCGCGGGGCGGCAGCGGTCGGCGTAACACGAGAAGGAGCACCAGAGAGCACAGCCCGGCGATCGCGGTGCGCAGCGCGGTCAGTGCAATCGGATCAATTTCGGCAACCGCAATCCGCGTCGCCGGCAGCGTGCCGCCGAAGATCGCCATGCCGATGAAGCCCAGCAACAGGCCGAGGCGCTCGCGCGAAGCAGGGGAGCTCATGACGCGATTGGTTAGCCGCTTTGCAGGTCAGCGTACAGCAATCTACTCGGAGCACATGGCGGCTATGCGCGCCTATCTCGGAGCAATGCTGCTCCACACCAATCCGACCCCGGATAGAAACAGCAGAGCCAGCACGACGTCGTAGAAGTTTCGGTCATTCAGGGCGTGATAGGTGCGCATGCCAAGACGTGCGCCGATCAGCGTGCCGGGCAGCGCCAGCATCGCCAGCCAGAACACGTCCAGTTTGACGAAACCGCTGGCGATCTGCAGGCAGAGCGCGGCGCCGAGCACGCTGCCATTGAAGATCTGAAAAACGCCGCGGCGCTGGTCCTTGGTCCAGCCGCGGATACTCGCCCACAGGGTCGGCAGTGGGCCCGACAGGCCGGCGAGGCCGCCGAGGATGCCGCCGGCAAACCCGATAGCTGCGTCTGCCGGCCGGCCGCCGAAGCGGAAGGCCATCGGCTTGCGGATGAAATAGAGTGCGGTGGGAAATACCAGCAGCATCACGCCGACGCTGAGCTTGAAGTTTTGCGGGTCGGCGCGCGCGACCAGCAGCGCCCCGATCGGCATGCCGACAAGACCGCCGGCCACGAACGGCCACGCCAGCTTGAAGTCGAGAACTTTCCACATCGACGGCAGCGTCGAGATCTGCGAGCTCACCGAGCAGATCAGGACCAGCGGCACGGCAATGGCCGGCGGCAAGATGTAAAGCCAGATCCCCAGCGCCATCAGCGCCGTGCCGAAACCGGCAAGTCCGGAGACAAAACCGCCGGCGAGCGCACCGGCGAGCAGGATGGCGTAGGTGGCTAATTCCACTCTTCTCTTTCCCTCCCATCATTCCGGGGCGGTGCGCAGCATCGAACTATGGTGCGCAATCGCGCACCTGAGGTCTGGTCCTTCGGACCATGCCGGAATGACGACGTTTGAATTTACGCCGACGTTTACACGAGGCGACGGGCAGGTACTATCGCAATCGACGCCTTCAACAATAACCTAGTGGAAACGTCCCAATGAGCTCGACTTTTTCGAAAACCATCCTCGTCTGTCACGGCGCGTGGTCCGCGGGTTGGGCCTGGAAGAAGATGCATCCGCTGATGCAGGCCGCCGGGCATCGCCTGATCACACCGACCTACAGCGGTCTCGGCGAGCGCGCGCATCTGGCGCATCCGGGCATCGATCTCAATTCGCATATCGAAGACGTACTTGCCGTCATCAGGTATGAAGACCTGCGCGACTTCGTGCTGATCGGCCACAGCTACGGCGGCATGGTCGCGACCGGCGTTGCCGACCGGGCGCGCGACAAGGTCAAGCAGCTCATTTATATCGACGCTTTCGTGCCACAGGACGGCCAGTCGCTGCTCGATTTGAACGAGACGGGGCGGGCGCGAATGCAGGAGCTTTCGAAGAGCGGTGACGGCTGGCGCGTGCCGCCAAACCCGACGCCGCCAGATACGTCGCCTGCGGACGTCGAATGGCTCAACGCGCGCCGCGTCGACATGCCGATCAAGTGTTTCGAGACCAAGCTCAAGCTGCAGGGCGGCGCGCTGACGCTGCCACGCAGCTATATCTACGCCACCCGCATCACGCCTGCCGATACTTTTGGACCGTTCGCCAAAATGACAAAGGGCGATCCCGCCTGGAGCTATTACGAGATCGACGCCAGCCATTCGCCGAATGTCACCGCGCCGGAGGCATTGATGGCGCTGCTGCAGAAGATCGTGGCGTAGGCCCGTTACCCCATCTACGGGATGTCGCAGGCGGATTGACTCTCCGCCACGCGCCCAACAAGCTGGCAAACCGGTGGTCGACATCGATCGCGGAGGGCAGGGCATGGCGGCCAGAACGACTTCAGTCATCGAGACCTGGTCAACCGGTCTGGTCGAGCCGGAACGGCGCCTGGACTATTGGATCGGCGCCGTCTGCGAATGTTTTCTCGAAATGGATATCACGACGCCGGTGCGGTCGGGCTTCGACTGCTCCGTTCAGCGCGGGCAACTCGACACGATCGGCATCAACCGCGTCGAGGGCTCGGCGCAGCACGTCTACCGCAGGAAAGCCAGCCTCGCGCGCAGTGCATCGAATTACTATTACCTGCTGTGCAAGACCGACAATGACTGGACCGCCATGCAGAACGGCCACGCGTCGCGCCTGCAGCCCGGTGATCTCGTGCTGCTGGACTCCCGGCGCTGCTATGAGTTCAACTTTCCGGTAACTTCAAACACGCTGTCGCTGGAACTGCCGATCGCGTGGGTCGAATCCTGGATCACCGATCCGGAGCGGCGCATCGGGCAGCGCATTGACGGGCGCGCCGGCTGGGGCGCGGCGCTCAGCGCGTTTGCTTGCCAGTTGACACCGCAACTGGCGATCGAGCGGCCCCTTCCTGCCCAGGTTCTGACCGACCAGCTCGGATCGCTGCTGGCGCTTGCGTTCGGAAGCCAGATTCCGGCCGCGCCCTCCGAGCAGCGCGATGCGGCGAAGCTGTTGGACCAGATCGGCCGGGCCATCCGACTGCGCTACGCCGAACCCGGTTTGACGGCTGCGACCATCGCCGCACATCTGCGTGTCTCGGAACGAACCCTGCATCGCTGTCTCAACAAAGCGGGCCTGACGTTCAGCGGACTGCTCAACGATTGCCGCATGACGGCGGCGCGCAGGATGCTGAGCGAGCCGCGCTTCGATCGCATCAGCGTCGGCGGAATCGGGCTGCGGGTCGGCTTTTCCGATCCGTCCCACTTCATCCGGCAAAGCCGCAGATACCTCGGCATGACGCCGGGCGCCTTCCGGCAGCAGCGCTAGAGGCCTGGCGCAATCAGGCGATGACGGTGGCCGAATCCGGCCATCCGGGAATAGCCGTCGCCATCAATGTCTGATTTCCAGGAAATCAGGGGGAAACGGAATGTCAGACATCTATGTTCTTGTTCACGGCGCGTGGCATACCGGCGCCGAGATGGAAGCGGTGGCCGGACATCTTCGCAAGAGCGGCCACGTCGTGCATTGCCCGACGGTCGCCGGCAACGACAAGGATGACGATCGCGAGAAAACAGGACTCGAGCAGGCGATCTCGTCCGTTGTCGCTTACATCGAGGCGAACAATCTCCGCGATGTCAGGCTGGTCGGCCACTCCTACGGCGGGATGGTGATCTCCGGCGTTGCCGACCGTCTAACTGACAGGATCAAGCGCCTTGTCTACGTCAACGCCTTTGTCCCGCTGGATGCGCAGTGCCTCAACGACATGGTGCCGCCGCACTATGTCGGCCTGTTCGATGCCGTGGCCGCTGCCAACAACAACGCGGTGATGCTGCCGTTCGAAATCTGGCGCGATGCCTTCATCAACGACGCCGATCTCGAACTGGCGAAATCCGCCTACGCCAAACTCAATCTGCATCCGTATAAGACGTTCACCGACAAGATCGCGCTAAAGCGTCCCCTGGCAGAGCTGCCGGTCGGCAAGTCCTATGTCAATTGCAGGCAGGACATTGCCCTGCCGCACGGCCTGCCATGGCATCCGCGCTTGTCGGAGCGGCTCGGCCTGTTCCGGCTGGTCGAATGCGACGGCAGTCATGAGATGTTCTTCAGCAACCCGGCGCGGCTGGCGCAGGCGATCGGGGAGGCGGGGCGCGATTGAGATTGTTTGCGCGACGTCAAAAATGGCGAGGGGCCCGGCGTGTTCGCGCCGAACCCCTCATTCATAACATATCAGCCAGCCTGTAAGCCGGGTTCTGTAGGGCACCATTCTTTCGAATGATACGTGACGGCCATTCCTCTGGGACCATGTTCGCACATGGCCTCGAGCAACCTACCCGGACGGCGAGCCTGACATCGCCCTGCGGCGTTATCGCTTTCGCGAACAGCCCGCGTTGCCGTCCCTATTCGGTTTTGCTCCCGGTGGGGTTTGCCATGCCGTTTCCGTTGCCGGAGACGCGGTGCGCTCTTACCGCACCTTTTCACCCTTACCCTCCGAAGCCCGAAGGCGAAGGAGGGCGGTTCGTTCTCTGTGGCACTTTCCCTAGGGTTACCCCCGCCGGACGTTATCCGGCACCGCATGTCGATGGAGCCCGGACTTTCCTCCCCCGCAGCCTTTCGACCGTAGCGGGAGCGGCCGTCCGGCCGACTGATGCCTTACGAATGGGGATTCCGGCGCGCCGCGTCAAGGAAAAGCGATGGTTAATCGGGTTCCATATGCGCGATTTTGACAGAAGCGGCATGGCGGCATTTGATGCTGGCTGATCGATTTGAGGATCGGTAGCGGAGGCGCGATGAACATTCCTGCCGGTCTTGGCGAAGCGCTGCTGCACAGCGCCTCCGACGCAATCATCGCGACCGATCGCGAGGGCCGCATCACGTTCTGGAATCCCGGCGCCGAACGGATCTTTGGATTTCCGGCCGGAGAGACCATCGGCCAATCGCTCGACCTGATTATCCCGGAGAATTTGCGCGCACGGCACTGGAAAGGCTTTCGACACACGATGGAGACGGGAACGAGCCGCTACGGGCACGGCGATTTGTTGTCGGTGCCCGGCCTGACCAGGGACGGCCGGCGGATCTCGGTCGAGTTCACCATCGTCCTGTTGCGGGGCGAAGCGCAGGAGGTCGCGGGCACCGTGGCGGTGATGCGCGACGTGACGAAGCGCTTTGAGGAAATCAGGGAGCTGAAGCGGAAGCTGGCGGAGGTTGGCGGGAAGACCTGAATATCCGGTGGCAAATGTTCATGCTTCCTGTATCCCAGCTTCCCGAAAGGGGCCGCCCTACCGCCAAAAAAAATTCCGTGGCGATGTCATTTTGCGGGAGGCCCGCTCGACTGGGTGTCGGCGATCCAGCCGGTCAAAAGGAGTTTCAAAGATGCAGTATCTGTTGTTGATCTACCGAAACGAAGCCGAGCAGGCAAAGATGGACGCTTCCGAGCTCCAGAAGCAGACGGCGGAATACCGTGCATTCACCCAATCCATCATCCAGAGCGGCAACTTCAAAGCCGGCGACGCGCTGCAAATGACGGCGACCGCTACAACCGTGCGTGTTCGCGACGGCAAGATGTTGACCACGGACGGTCCGTTTGCGGAGACCCGCGAGCAGCTCGGCGGCTATTATCTGGTCGAGGCCAAGGATCTCGATGAGGCGCTGGGCATTGCCGCCAGAATTCCCACCGCCAGGGTTGGTTCGATCGAGGTCAGGCCGATTATGGTCTATGACTGAGTGTCATTCCGGGGCGCGAAGCGAACCTGGAATCTCGAGATTCCGGGTTCGATGCTTCGCATCGCCCCGGAATGACGACGTTTGGGCACCTATGACACCCACCGAGATCGAAAAAATCTTTCGCGACGAGGCGGGGCGGGCGCTGTCCACGCTGATCCGCCTCGTCGGCGATTTCGATCTGGCCGAGGATGCCTTGCAGGACGCGTTTGCGGTGGCGCTGGAACGCTGGGCCGCCGCCGGCCTGCCGTCCAATCCACGTGCGTGGCTGGTCAATGTCGGTCGCAACAAGGCGGTGGATCGCGTCAGGCGCAACATCGCGTTCCGCGGCAAGCAGCAGGAATTGACGCATGAGTTGTTGCTGAATGCGTCCGAGCCGTGCGAGCCATCCGACGGTGGGGTCGTCGACGACGACATGCTGCGGCTGATCTTCACCTGCTGCCATCCGTCCTTTGCTATCGAAGTGCAGGTCGCGCTGACGCTCAAAACGGTATGCGGCCTCACCACGGCCGAGGTCGCGCGCGCATTTCTGGCCAGCGAGGAAGCGATGGCGCAGCGTCTGCTGCGTGCCAAGCAGAAGATTCGCCTCGCCGGCATTCCCTATGAGGTTCCGGAACGCGAGGCGCTGGAGCCGCGCCTGCGCGGCGTGCTCGCCGTGATCTATCTTGTCTTCACCGAAGGCTATGCCGCCACCTCCGGCGCGGATCTGATGCGGCCGGATCTGGCGCGCGAGGCGATCCGGCTGGCGAGGTTGCTCGATGCGCTGATGCCAGCGCGTGGCGAGATCAAGGGGTTGCTTGCCCTGATGCTGTTGCACGATGCCCGCCGTGCCGGCCGCGAGACCGCCGGCGGCGACATTGTGCTGCTGGAAGAGCAGGACCGCAGCCTGTGGGACCAGCGCCAGATCGCCGAGGGCTTGGTGCTGGTGGAGGATGCGTTGCGGATACCGGGGCGGCCTCAATCCTACGCGGTGCAGGCGGCAATCGCCGCCTTGCATGCGCGGGCGCCGAGCTATGAAGATACCGATTGGCCGCAGATCGCCGGGCTGTATGAAGTGCTGCTGCGGATCAGCCCGTCGCCGGTGATTGAACTCAACCACGCCGCTGCCATCGCGATGGTCGACGGCCCGGCACGCGCGCTCGATCTGGTCGATGCGCTGGAGGCGCGGGGCGGACTGAAAGGTTATGAACTGCTGCCGGCCGTGCGCGCCGATTTGCTGCGCCGGCTGGACCGGCGCGATGCTGCGCGCGAAGCCTATCTGGCCGCGACCGCGGCAACGCAGCTTGAGCCGCTGCGGCGATTTTATGCGCGGCGGATCGCTGAGATGGGGTGAGACGGACGGAGATCATTCCGTCATTGCAATGACGGAAAAAGCTACCTCGCCGCCACCGTCGTCATCGCCTCCGCCGGCAGGCTCGCCAATAGTGCATGCAGCGTGCTCATGGTCGAGTGATCGGCGATGCCGTCAACGCGTGCGGGGCGGAAGTGGCGCTGGAACGCGGTGACCACTTCCATGGTCGGGCCGTCGAACTTGCCGTGGGTCGGGATGTTGTAGCCGTATTTGGCGAGCGCCGCCTGCATGTTGGCGACGCCGTCTGAGATGCTGCCGAGCTTGAGCGTTTCGCCGCGCACGATCGGCGCCGGCTGCACCCAATGGCCGACGCCGGAATTTGCCAGCAAGTGCCACGGAAATTTTTCGCCAGGATCCTTCTTGCGCGCCGGCGCGACGTCGGAATGCGCGAGCACGCGATGCGCGGGTACCTTGCGGCGGAGCATGATGCCGCGGCACAGCGCGATCACGGCGGCGATCTGGCGCGATGGGAAATCCGGATAGCCCCAATCGTGGCCGCTGTTGATGATCTCGACGCCGATCGAGCAGGAATTGATGTCTTCCTCGCCGGCCCAGGAGGATACGCCGGCGTGCCAAGCGCGCTTGGCTTCCGGCACGCTCTGCACGATGCGGCCGTCCTCCAGCACGATGTAATGGGCTGAAACGTCGGTGCCGGGGGTGCAGAGCTGGGCGATCGCGCCTTCCACGTCCGGCATGCCGGTGTAGTGCAGCAAGATCATATCGGCGACGCGGCCGTTGTTGCGGTCGCCATAGTTCGGCGACGGGATGACATCGGATGCGATCGAGGAATCCGGGGTAAAGGTCTTCATGTCGGCGTTGGCCCTGGGAACGGGAAGGGCGCGTTGACGCCTCGAATCAATACCAGCAGGTGTGAACGAACCAGAAGCCATTTTTTAAACCCAAACCGGGCGGCAGAGCGGCAACATCGTGTTCAAACGGCAATAATCGTTTACTATTCATTTACCGCGTATCCGCGCAATGCGGCGGCCGAGTTCCCTCTCGTATTTTGACCGGGTGTGGGCGGGGCGCATCACCCTTGTTCGGTGTCTCGAAAGCGCGGAAAACCCGCGGTCGACCATCAACGCTTTCTTAACGCTAAGTGCCGTTACTAAGTGGTGAATAGCCGAACCGGGTTGGGGACGGCCGAGGCCCTCTTTCACGCTCGAAAATGCCATGGCAACCCAGCAAATTCCGTCTGGAAATGAGGGGTCGCGGGGCCGGGCGAGAGGCGGCAATCCCACCTGTTCGCGGCCATTTGGCCGGAAAAGCCCGGCGAAGCGCAGAGATTTGAGGCGCAATGGGCCCGTTCGCGTCCAGTTTTCGTACCACAGACTGGAAAACGCCAGAGGACGGCGCATGACCCCGGCTGCGCCGCGTCACATCTCGGTGCTCGGCCGCGAGGCGGTCGAGATGCTCGGTCCCAGGGACGGCGGCATCTATGTCGACGCGACCTTCGGCGCCGGCGGCTACAGCCGCGCCATTCTCGACACCCCGGGAACACAGGTCATCGGCATCGACCGCGACCGGTCGGCGGTTGCCGGCGGGTTCGACTTGGTCGAGCAGTCCGGCGGCCGGCTGACCCTGGTCGAGGATCGATTCTCCAACCTTGCCGAAATCTGCGCGGCGCAAGGTGTGCCTGCGGTGGACGGCGTCGTGATGGACGTCGGCGTTTCCTCGATGCAACTCGATCAGGCCGAGCGCGGTTTCTCGTTCCGGCTCGGCGGCCCGCTCGACATGCGGATGGGTCACGACGGGCCGACGGCGGCCGACGTGGTGGCGAAGGCCTCCGAGAGCGATCTCGCCAGCATCATTTATATCTTCGGCGAAGAGCGCCATTCCCGCGCCGTCGCGCGCGCCATCGTGGCGGCGCGGAAAGAGGCGCCGATTACGACCACCCAACACCTGGCCGATATCGTCGGCAGGGTGGTTCGCTCAAAGCCCAACGAGATCCACCCGGCGACGCGCACGTTCCAGGCCTTGCGGATCTTCGTCAACGCCGAACTCGACGAACTGCATCTCGCGCTGGCGGCGGCGGAGCGCGTACTGAAGCCCGGCGGGCGCTTGGTGGTCGTCTCGTTCCATTCGCTGGAAGACCGCATCGTCAAGGATTTTTTCAACGCGCGCGGCAAGGCCGGCGGCGGTTCGCGGCATTTACCCGAAGTGGCCCAGGCGGCGCCGAGCTTTCAGATCCTGACGAAGCGTCCGGTGACCCCCGGTGAAGCCGAGCTTGCCGCCAATCCGCGCGCGCGTTCGGCAAAATTGCGCGCTGCCGAGCGCACCGCAGCGCCGGCGCATGCAGCAGGCCGCCTGCCGGCGTGGCCGACCCTTGCCGACGTGATGAGGGGAGGCTGATCATGCGGATCATCCACTTCCTCGTCATCGGCGTGCTGGTGTTCGCGGCCGCCTATGTCTACCGGATCAAGATGGAATCGACCGCGCGCGTCGAGCGTGTGCTGCGGCTCAACGCCGAGATACGCGAGCAGCGCGATGCGATTGCGGCGCTGCGCGCGGAATGGGCCAAGCTCGATGCGCCGCTGCGGCTGCAGGGACTTGCCGAGCGCCATCTCAACCTGAAGCCGCTGGTCGCCACGCAATATGACCAGTTGAAGAATTTGCCGGAACGGCCGCCGGCTTTTGCGCGGCCGGGTGCGCCCGATCCGATCGGCGCGATGATCAACACCATCGAGGCTGCCGCCGAGGCGCCGCCCACAACCGGCTCTGTGCCCGCACCGGGAGATCAGCAATGACCGGCCGCGCGCTTGCCAACTCCAGGAGGCCCGCGGAACCGTGGCGGCGGCGGCTGATCCGCAGCCTGCTCTATGGGCGCAATGTCGACCGCGCCGTCAAGGCGCGGGCGCGGGTGGGCCTTGCGATCCTGCTGTTTGCGGCAATCTATGCGGTGCTGGCCGGACGTCTGGTGATGTTCGCCGTCGGCGCCGACGGTCACGGCGGCCGCCGCGCCGCTTCGCAGGACGCGATTGCAACCGCGCGGCCCGACATCGTCGATCGTAACGGCGAGGTGCTGGCGACCGACGTCAAGGCGCCGAGCCTGTTCGGCGAGCCCAGGCGCATCATCGACAAGGACGAGGCGATCGAACTCTTGACCGCGGCGCTGCCGGACCTCGACACCGCGGAGGCGCGCACGCGCCTGTCGTCGCGCAAGGGATTTGTGTGGCTGAAGCGCGAGATCACGCCAAAACAGCAGCACGACATTCACAAGCTCGGCATTCCCGGCATCGGCTTCCTGCGCGAGAACAAGCGCGTCTATCCGACCGGCGCTGCGGTCGCGCATCTGATCGGCCTTGTCAACATCGACAACGCGGGCATCGCCGGGATGGAGAAGTGGCTGGACAATAACGGTCTGGCCGATCTGCACCGCGCCGGCTTCGCCACCGATCGGCTGCAAAAGCCGGTGGAACTGTCGATCGACCTGCGCGTCGAGCACGCGCTGCGCGACGAATTGCTGAAGGCGAAAGAGAAGTACAAGGCCAAGGCAGCTTCCGGCCTCGTCTCCAATGTCAGGACCGGCGAGATCGTAGCCCTGGTGTCGCTGCCGGATTTCGATCCGAACAATCCGAAAGAGGCGCACGACCCCGAGCGCATCAACCGCCTGACCACGGGCGTGTTCGAAATGGGCTCGACCTTCAAGGCGCTGACGCTGGCGATGGCGCTGGATTCCGGCAAGGCCAACCTCAACACGCTCTATGACGGGCGTGGCACGCTGAAGTTCGGCAAGTTCACCATTCACGACACCCATCCGGTCGGCCGCGCGATCACGCTGTCGGAAGTGTTCACCTTCTCCTCCAACGTCGGCGCGGCCAAGATCGCGCTGGCGCAAGGCGTCGAAGCCCACAAGGCATTCCTGAAAAAGCTCGGCCAGATGGACCGGCTGCGCACCGAGCTGCCGGAAAGCGCGTCGCCAATCGTGCCGAAGCGCTGGACCGAGCTCAACACCATCACGGCTTCGTTCGGCCATGGCATCGCGGTGGCGCCGCTGCAGGCGGTGATGGGCATCAATGCCTGCATCAATGGCGGTCTTTTGATTCCCCCGACCTTCCTCAAGCGGTCGGAAGAGGAGGCGCGGGCCATCGCCAAGAAGGTGCTCCGAACCGAAACCTCCGAGAAGATGCGCTATCTGATGCGGCTGAACGCCGAGATCGGAACCGCCAAGAAGGCCGACGTGAAGGGCTACTATATCGGCGGCAAGACCGGCACCTCGGAAAAGGTGGTCAACGGCCGCTATTCCAAAAAACAGGTGCTCAATTCCTTCACCGCGATCATCCCGGCCGATAATCCGCAGTATCAGTTGCTGGTCATGCTGGACGAGCCGAAGGCGCTGCCGGAAACCCATGGCTTCATCACCTCGGGCTGGAACGCGGTGCCGACCGGCGGCAAGGTGATTGCCCGCATCGGCCCGCTGCTGGGTGTTGAGCCGCGCTTCGATCTGCCGCCGTCCGACCGCCTTATTCTTGCAGCATCGAAGACAACCCAGTAAGGCGTAGGAGGAGCATGATCCGGAAAAGTGGAGACCGGTTTTCCCTCGCGACAAACGCGAAGCGTTTGCGCGGAGATCATGCTCCCAAGATAGAGATAGATCATGATCCAAATCGGATCATGATCCACGCGCGCCAAACTGCGCCGGGCCGGACTGGAACAAGATGAAACTTCGCGACCTCTTCAGCGATGACGCTGCGATCGAGCCGCAGGCGGAAGCTGTCGATGTGAAAGGCCTTAGCGTCGATAGCCGCGCGGTGAAGCCCGGTGATCTGTTCTTCGCGCTCGCGGGGACCAAAACCGACGGCTCGCGCTTCATTGATTCCGCGGTCAAGGCGGGTGCGGTTGCGGTAGCCGGCGAGCGTGTCTCTTCGGACGCCCGCGTTCCCTTCGTCGTCACGCCGAACCCGCGCCGCGCGCTGGCGCTGGCGGCGGCGAGATTTTATCCGCGTCAGCCCGCGACCATCGCGGCGGTGACCGGGACCAGCGGCAAGACCTCGGTCGCGGCGTTCACGCGCCAGATCTGGGAACGGCTCGGGCACGCCTCCGCCAGCATCGGTACCATCGGTCTGGTGTCGCAAAAGCGCACGGTTTACGGCTCGCTGACGACGCCGGACCCGATTGCGCTGCACAGGCAACTCGACGAGATTGCGGGCGACGGCGTGACGCATCTGGCTTTCGAAGCCTCCTCGCACGGGCTCGACCAGTTCCGGCTCGATGGCGTGCGCATCGTCGCCGGCGGCTTCACCAATCTTTCGCGCGATCATATGGATTACCATCCGGATGAGGCGCATTACCTTGCTGCCAAGCTGCGACTGTTCCGCGATCTCATCGCGCCCGATGGCGCGGCCGTGATTTCGGCCGATCATGATTGTTCGCAGCAAGTGATCGAGGCGGCGCAGGCGCGGCGCTTGCGGATCATCGCCGTCGGCGGCAACGCAGATGGCGCGGGCGAAGGCATCCGCCTCGTTGGCGTCACCGTCGAAGGATTCGCGCAAGATCTCGCGCTCGAACACCGCGGGCGCAACTACACCGTCAAACTGCCGCTGGTCGGCGAATTCCAGATCGAGAATGCACTGGTCGCCGCAGGACTCGCGATCGGCACCGGCAGCGAGCCGGCCGCGGTGTTCGAGGCGCTCGAGCATCTCGAAGGCGCCAAGGGCCGGCTGGAGCGGGTCGGCGAGCACAATGGCGCGCCGATCTTCGTCGATTACGCGCACAAGCCGGATGCGCTGGCCAAGGCGCTGCAGGCGCTGCGGCCTTACGCGAAGCGCAAGCTCGTCGTCATCTTCGGCGCAGGGGGCGACCGCGACGCCGGCAAGCGTCCCATCATGGGCGCGATCGCCGCCGAGAACGCCGACCAGGTCATCGTTACCGACGACAATCCGCGTAGCGAAAATCCGGCTGCAATCCGCGCCGCCATTCTGGCGGCGGCGAAGGGCGCAACAGACATCGGCGATCGCGCGGAAGCGATCCGGGCAGGGATCGCGGCGCTACAGCCTGGCGACGCATTGCTGATCGCCGGCAAGGGGCACGAGACCGGCCAGATCGTCGGCGACAAGGTTTTGCCGTTCAGCGATCACGAGGCGGTGGCGGCCGCGCTCGCAGCGAGGGTGGAATGAGCGCGACGCCATTGTGGACGATTGCCGAGGTTGCGCGCGCGCTGGGGCTGTCAGGCGAGTACCCCGACACGCCGATTGATTTCGTCACGCAGGACAGCCGGCTGGTGAAGCCCGGAAGCCTGTTCGTGGCGTTGAGCGGCATCCCGAGCGGCGGCTTCATCTCCAGTTTTGCCAGCGCGCGCGACGGCTGGGAATTCGCCGACAAGGCCGAGGCGGCCGGCGCGGTGGCGATGATCGTCCCGCACGCCATCGACGGCGTCCGCGTTCCGCAGTTGATCGTCAAGGATACGCTGATCGATGGCCTGTGGGCGCTGGCGCGCGCCGCGCGGGCGCGCTTTGCCGGCCCGGTGATCGGGCTCACCGGCAGCGCGGGCAAGACCAGCACCAAGGAATTCCTCGCCGCCTATCCGAATGCCTACGCGAGCCCGAGCAGCTTCAACAATTTTTGGGGCGTGCCGCTGACGCTGTGCAATGCCAGCCCGCGAGCGAGCGTGTGGGTGGTCGAGATGGGCATGAACCAGACCGGCGAGATCGCGCGGTTGAGCGAGCTGACAAAACCAACGGTCGCGCTGGTGGTGAACGTGCAGCCCGTGCATCTGGAAAAGCTCGGCAGCCTGGAGGCGATCCGGCGCGAGAAGGTGAGCATCGCGCAGGGCCTGCCGAAAGATGGCGTGCTGGTGTTGCCTGACGATGTCGTGGCGCAGGAATGGAACGGCAAGGTCGTTCGCTTCGGCGAAGGTTCGGATATTCACGCATTGAGGCATACGCCGGAGGGCGAGAGCTGGAACGTCGCCGCGCAGGTGAACGGCAGCCGGATCGAATTCGGCCTGACGCCCGGCGCGCCGCATCGCCTGCAGAACGCGTTGGCCGCGCTGGCGTCGATCCATGCCGCGGGGCTCAATCCAGCGGCGCTGGCGAAGGAACTCGGCGATGTCGGCATCATGACCGGCCGTGGCGTGGAGCAGACGGCCCACGGCGTGACCGTGATCGACGACAGTTTCAACGGCAACCCGGCCAGCATGGTGGCCGCGCTCGGCAGCCTGAGGGCGCGGCCGGTGAAATCAGGCCGGCGTATTGCCATTCTCGGCGACATGCTGGAATTGGGCGCCGATGCGCCGGCCTATCACGAGAAACTCGCGAAAGACCTGACGGGAATCGACGGCATCTACTGCGTCGGTCCGTTGATGCGCCATCTATACGACCTTGTACCGGCAGGACGGACGCTCGGCTGGCACGAAGATCCGACGACGCTCGATCCCCAACAAATCGCCGCATTGCTGCGGGACGGCGACGTGGTGGTGGTCAAGGGCAGCAAAAAAATGTTCTGGGTGAACAAGTTTGTGCCCAGGCTGCTGGCCGCCTTGCAGGCAAAGGCGTAAGCTGGTCGCACCCGGCGGCCCGTTGCTTCCGCGAGAGGCGATTCGTCAATGCATGACCAAGATTTGCTTGGTTTGAGGATGAAAACGATTATCAAGGCGTTCCCGGAACGAACGCGTTCCCGGAGCGCTTGCCGCCAAAGGCGGCGCAACCAAGCCGCGTGATAGGGCCTACCTGAATGTTTTACTGGCTGATCGAGCTTTCCAATACTGTTCCCGGTTTTGGCATCTTCCGCGGCTTCTTCAACGTGTTTCGCTACATCACCTTCCGCACCGGCGGGGCGATGGTGACGGGCGCGCTGTTCGTGTTCCTGTTCGGGCCCTGGATCATCGATCACTTGCGGCTCAGGCAGGGCAAGGGCCAACCGATCCGCACCGACGGCCCGCAGTCGCATCTGATCTCCAAGAAGGGCACGCCGACGATGGGCGGGCTGATGATCCTGTCGGGCCTCGTGGTGGCGACGCTGCTGTGGGCCAATCCGCTCAACCCCTATGTCTGGATCGTGCTCGCGGTGACGCTCGGCTTCGGCTTCGTCGGATTTTACGACGACTATCTGAAGGTGACCAAACAGAGCCACAGCGGCTTTGCCGGCAAGCTGCGGCTTTTGATCGAAGCGGTGATCGCGCTCGCGGCCTGCTACGCGCTGGTGCGGCTCGGCCGCGATGCGACGTCGACCTCGCTCGCGGTACCCTTCCTGAAGGACGTCGTGATCAATTTCGGCTGGTTCTTCGTGATCTTCGGCGCCTTCGTCATCGTCGGCGCCGGCAACGCGGTGAACCTGACCGACGGTCTCGACGGGCTTGCGATCGTGCCCGTCATGATCGCCGCCGCCAGTTTCGGTATGATCTCGTATCTGACCGGCAACGCGGTGTTCTCCGACTATCTGCAGATCCGCTACGTCGCCGGCACCGGTGAGCTCGCGGTGCTGTGCGGCGCGGTGCTTGGCGCCGGCCTCGGCTTCCTCTGGTTCAACGCACCGCCGGCCTCGATCTTCATGGGCGATACCGGCTCGCTCGCGCTCGGTGGCATGCTCGGCGCCACTGCGGTCGCGGTGAAGCACGAGATCGTGCTCGCCGTGATCGGTGGCTTGTTCGTGCTGGAAGCCGTCTCCGTGATCGTGCAGGTGGCCTCGTTCAAGCTGACCGGAAAACGCGTGTTCCGGATGGCGCCGCTGCATCACCATTTCGAGCAGAAGGGCTGGACCGAGCCGCAGATCGTGATCCGGTTCTGGATCATCTCGGTGATGCTGGCGCTGGCCGGCCTCTCCACGCTGAAGCTGCGGTGATCGCTTGATTCCCATCACATCCTTTGCCGGCAAAACAGTCGCCGTGTTCGGCCTTGGCGGTTCGGGGCTGGCGAGCTGCCACGCGCTCAAGGCCGGCGGCGCGGAGGTGATCGCGGGCGACGACAGCGCCGACAATGTCGCCAAGGCGGCGCAGGCCGGTTTCACCACGGCCGATCTGCGCACCGTATCGTGGTCGAATTTCTCGGCCCTGGTCCTCACCCCCGGCGCGCCGCTGACGCATCCGGCGCCGCACTGGTCCGTGCTGATGGCGCGGCAGGTCGGCATTGAGGTGATCGGCGACATCGAACTGTTTTGCCGGGAGCGCCGCCGTCACGCGCCCGAGGCGCCCTTCGTCGCCATCACCGGCACCAACGGCAAGTCCACCACGACCGCCCTGATCGCACATTTGATGAAGGTTGCGGGCTACGATACCCAGATGGGCGGCAATATCGGCACCGCGATCCTCTCGCTGGAGCCGCCGCGGATGGGACGCGTGCATGTGGTCGAGATGTCGTCGTACCAGATCGATCTGGCACCTTCGCTCGATCCATCCGTCGGCATTCTGCTCAATGTCAGCGAAGACCACATCGATCGCCACGGCACGCTGGAAAACTATGCCGCGGTGAAGGCGCGGCTGGTTGCCGGCGTGCAGCCGCAGGGCACTTCGATCGTCGGCGTCGACGACATCTGGTGCCGCAACATCGCCGACCGGCTCGACCAGGCGGGCAAGCGCGTGGTGCGGATCTCCGTGAAGAATCCTTTGCCCGACGGTGTCTATGTCGAGCGCGAAACCGTCGTGCAAGCGTCCGGCGGCGCGCGCAACGAGATCGCAAGGCTGGGCGGCATCGGTTCGCTGCGCGGCCTGCACAACGCGCAGAATGCGGCATGCGCTTCGGCCTGCGCGCTGGCGATGGGCATCTCCATCGATACCCTGCAAAACGGTCTGCGCAGCTTTCCGGGGCTGGCGCACCGCATGGAGCAGGTCGGCCGCCGTGGCAACGTGCTGTTCGTCAACGACTCCAAGGGCACCAATGCCGACGCCGCCGCGCACGCGCTGTCGTCGTTTGCCGACATCTTCTGGATCGCCGGCGGCAAGCCGAAGCAGGGCGGCATTACGAGTCTCACCGAATATTTCCCCCGTATCCGCAAAGCCTATCTGATCGGCGAGGCCGCACAGGAATTTGCGGGCACGCTGGGCGAGCGGGTGCCGCACGAGATTTCGGAGACGCTCGATGTGGCAGTGGCCAACGCCGCACGCGACGCGGAAGCCTCAGGGATCGTCGATCCCGTGGTGCTATTGTCCCCCGCCTGCGCCTCGTTCGACCAGTACCGCAATTTCGAAATCCGTGGTGCCGCATTCCGCGATCTGGTGACGGCATTGCCGGGCGTGAAGCCGGTGGTGTGAGGTTATCGTGTCCCGGACGGGTTGCGGCATCTAATGCCGCTACGCAGAGCCGGGACCCACGGCGGCATGGGCCCCGGCTTGGCAGCGCACCACTTCGCGCTGCGCCGCATCCGGGGCACGAGTGCGGTGTAGGATGGGTAGAGCGCAGCGAAACCCATCGCTGCGGCGATGATGGGTATCGCTCCGCTCCATCCATCCGACGCGCTAGAATTGTCGCTCTGGCCCGGTCGAAGGCGACATAAATGGCAGTTCATGCTCCTTCGCGTATCAGCTTCGCGTTCGTGATCCTTTCGGTGGTCTGCGCACTTCTCGCCGTCGTGGATGCAGCGCGTGCGTCCGACAGCGTGTCTTTAAGCGAATCGACGATTTCGTGGAGCACCGTCCAGTACGCGACCTCAGCGGAGAATGGGTTCGTCAGCGGGTCGCTCGACAAGAAAACCATCGTCGATCGCACGTTCAAGACCTACGTGCTCGAGAATCGTTATCTGAAGGCAACGCTGTTGCCTGAATTTGGCGGACGGATTCTTTCGATCATCTACAAGCCGACCGGCCATGAACAACTTTATCGCACCGAAGTAGGCGTGCCTTACGGGATGAAGGCCGGCAACTTCTATTACGACTGGCTGATGGTGTATGGCGGCATCTTCCCCACATTTCCCGATCCCGAGCACGGCAAGACGTGGCTGAAGCCGTGGCAGTTCAAGGTCGTGAAGGAGAGTGCCGGCGAAGTGACGGTATCGATGTCGTTCAAGGATGACTTTGCCTATTCGGCGGCACCGACGCAATTCCTCAAGGAGGCGACGGGTATCGAAGCGACTTACTACGTCACGCTGAAAGCGGACCGCGCCGCGCTCGATACGCGCGTGGTGCTGAAAAATCCGCAACGCCAGGCGATCGATTACGAGTACTGGACGTGCACGACGCTCGCGCCGGGATCGGACCCGAAGAATCCCAAGACGACCGGCGGCGCAGAAATCATCGCGCCGATCCAGGCCTACAGCACGCCGGCCTGGTCGGCCAATCTGTCTGAAGGTGATGAGAGCTTTGGTCCAGGCAAGAGCCGTTTCGAAAAACTGCGCTACTTCAAGAACTGGCCGACAATGGGCATCGCGTACGCGGCGCCCGATATGCAGGGCGGAAACTTCTGGGGTGTGATCAATCACGACAACGAGGAGGGGATCATCCGCATCGCGGACAATACCGTCACGCGGGGTTTGAAGATGTGGACGTGGGGATTTCCGTCGTTCACGAATGAAACCGACGCGCGCAAGGACCCGAGCGAAGCGCGGCCTTACGTCGAATTATGGGCCGGTGTGTCGGACCAGTTTTTCCACCGCGCCAAGCTTCCCGCGCAGGGCGAAATGTCTGTTACGGAGACCTACAGCCCGATCGTCGGCATGAGCAACGTGACAAGTGCGAACGAAAATATCCTGATCAATTTTTCGGCCGCGGCTTCTGAAGTGAATCTTCAGTTCTTCAGCATCGAGCCGGCCACGCCGTTGCGCGTAACGTTGAAATACGGCGATGCGATATTGTTCAACGACACCGTGGAAGCCGACCCGAACAACGGAAATCGCATTTCCGCGCCGCTTCCTGCAGGCGGCAGCGGCGATCAGGTGCGGCTGACGATCACCACCGTGGAGGGAAGAGAGCTGATCGCGGCCGAGACAAGGACAAGGTGAAACCTTGCCGGCCGCAATCGTGTCCCGGACGCGTTGCGGCATGTAATGCCGCTACGCAGAGCCGGGACCCACAACGCTTGGCCCCGGCCTGGCAGCGCACCGCTTCGCGCTGCGCTGCATCCGGGGCACGAGATCCCGCTCAAATCATCTGCAATTCATTAACCCCCCATAAACCATCCTGCGCCACCAATGGGCGTTACCTCTGCCATTTTGGGGACGCCCATGCTCGCCCGTGACCAACGCACCCCGTTTTCGGACTGGTGGTGGACCGTGGATAAGCTGCTGCTTGGCGCGATCTTGGCGCTGATGTTGGGCGGCGTCATCCTGTCGCTGGCGGCGAGTCCGCCGGTGGCGACGCGGATCGGGCTTGATCCGTTCCACTTCTTCAGCCGGCACATGCTGTTCCTGCTGCCGTCCCTCCTGGTGCTGATTGGGGTATCGTTCCTGTCGCCCAGGCAGGTCCGCCGTCTTGCGCTATTGGTGTTCGTGGTGAGCGTTCTCTTGATCGTCGCGACGCTCGTCTTCGGTGCGGAGGTGAAGGGATCGCGGCGCTGGATCACGCTGCTCGGCGTCAACATCCAGGCTTCCGAATCCGCCAAGCCTGCCTTCGTCGTTATGGCGGCTTGGCTATTTGCGGAATCGACCAAGCGGCCGGAAATGCCGGCGACCTCGATGGCGATGGTGCTGCTGCTGACGCTGGTGTCGCTGTTGGTGATGGAGCCGGATTTCGGCCAGACCATGCTGATTCTGATGGTGTGGGGCGCGCTGTTCTTCATCGCAGGCATGCGGATGATCTGGGTGGCCGGCCTAGCTGGCGTCGCGATGGCCGGGTTGTTCAGCGCCTATCTGTTGGTTCCGCACGTCGCGGGCCGCATCAGGCGCTTCCTGAATCCGGCATCTGGCGACACCTTCCAGGTCGACATGGCAATGGAAGCTTTCTGGAACGGCGGCTGGTTCGGGCTCGGCCCCGGCGAAGGCATCGCCAAGCGCAGCCTGCCGGACAGCCATACCGATTTCGTATTCGCGGTGGCGGCGGAAGAATTCGGCATCATCCTGTGCCTGGCGCTGGTTGGGCTGTTCGCCTTTGTCGTAATCCGCACGTTGACGCGGGCCTACGCGAGCGAGGACATGTTCTCGCGCTTTGCGGCATCGGGACTTGCGATCCTGTTCGGCATGCAGGCTGCCATCAACATGGCGGTCAATCTGCAACTGATCCCCGCCAAGGGCATGACGCTGCCCTTCATCTCCTATGGCGGTTCGTCGATCATTTCGCTGGCCTATGGCGTCGGCATGATGCTGGCGCTGACGCGGCAGCGCCCGCGCACCGAAGTGGAATCGATGAACGCGGCCGGCGTGGCGCGCGGCTACGCCTGAGGGCGTGACTAGCGCCGCGGCGTCGGCTATTTGAAGCCATGGACAACACGCCCCTCATTCTGCTGGCTGCCGGCGGCACCGGCGGCCATTTGTTTCCCGCTGAAGCGCTCGGGGTTGAGCTCATCAAGCGGGGCTTGCGCGTGCGGCTTGCGACCGATGCCCGCGCGTTGCGCTATAGCGGGCTCTTTACCCGCGACAATATCGACGTGGTGCCGAGCGAGACCGTGCGCGGCCGTAATCCGTTGTCGCTGGCGCGCACCATTATCATGCTCGGCTATGGAACGGGCGTAGCGCTCAACCTGGTGCGGCGGCTGAAGCCCGCGGCCGTGGTCGGCTTCGGTGGCTATCCGACGCTGCCGCCCTTGATCGCGGCACGGCTGCTCGGCGTGCCCGGCATCATTCATGATGCCAACGCCGTGCTCGGCCGCGCCAACCGTTTTCTCTCCAGGCGCGTCAATGCGATCGCGACCTCGCTGCCCGGCGTGCTCGATCGCGATCCCTCGCTCGCGGGAAAGACGACCACGGTCGGCACGCCGATGCGCCCGGCGATCCTTGCCGCCGCCGCGCAGCCGTTCTCGTCTCCGGAACCGAACGCGCCGCTGCGCTTGCTGGTGGTCGGCGGCAGCCAGGGCGCGCGGGTAATGAGCGACATCGTGCCGGGCGCGATCGAACGGCTCGAGCCGGTGCTGTGGAGCCGCATCGCCCTGACGCAGCAGGTGCGCGAGGAAGACATGGCGCGGGTGCGGGCGATCTACGACCGGCTCAAGATCAAGGCCGAACTTGCGCCGTTCTTTACCGACCTGCCGGCACGGCTGGCGTCCAGCCATCTCGTGGTCTCGCGCTCCGGCGCCGGCACCGTGGCGGAACTCGCCGCGATCGGCCGGCCCGCGATTTTGGTGCCATTGCCCGGAGCGATCGACCAGGACCAGTTCGCCAATGCCGGCGTATTGGCGAAGGTGGACGGCGCTTTGCGGATTCCGCAAGGAGAATTCACCCCCGACCGGCTGGCCGCCGAAATCTCTGCCTTTGCCGCCGAGCCCGCCCGGCTGGCCGCGATGGCCGCCGCTGCTCGCCAGGTCGGCCGGCTCGATGCCGCGGAACGGCTGGCCGATCTGGTCATGAAAACGGCCGGAATTTGACGTCCACGATGGCCCAAAAAGCGCTTGTCATGCCCCGCGAAAGCGGGGCATCCAGTATGCCGCGGCGCCTGATTTGAGCCTTGGCTCTTAGGAATACTGGCTCTTAGGAATACTGGCTTCGCGGAATACTGGATCGCCCCACCCCTGTGCGCAATTGCGCACATGGCGGGCGATGACGGCCAAGGACAAACCCATGAGACTGCCGCGCGAGATCGGACCCATTCACTTCGTCGGGATCGGCGGCATCGGCATGAGCGGCATCGCCGAAGTGCTCGTCAATCTCGGCTACATCGTGCAAGGCTCGGACGCTTCCGAAAGCGGCAATGTCGCGCGGCTGCGGGAGAAGGGCGTCAAGGTCTCGGTCGGCCACAAGGCCGAGAATGTCGACGGCGCCGACGTGGTCGTGGTCTCGACCGCGATCAAGCGCGACAATCCCGAACTGATGGCGGCTCGCGCGCAGCGCATCCCGGTGGTGCGTCGCGCCGAAATGCTGGCCGAACTGATGCGGCTGAAAAGCTGCGTCGCGATTGCCGGCACCCATGGCAAGACCACGACGACATCGATGGTCGCGGCGCTGCTCGATGGCGGCAATCTCGACCCGACCGTCATCAATGGCGGCATCATCAACGCCTATGGCACCAATGCGCGGCTGGGAGCGGGCGACTGGATGGTGGTGGAAGCCGACGAGAGCGACGGCACGTTTTTGAAACTGCCGACCGACGTGGCCATCGTCACCAATGTCGATCCTGAGCATCTCGATCATTTCAAGACCTTCGAGGCGATCCAGGACGCGTTCCGCAATTTCGTCGAGAACGTGCCGTTCTACGGCTTTGCGGTGATGTGCATCGATCACCCGGTGGTGCAGAGCATCGTCGGCCGGATCGAGGATCGCCGCATCATCACCTACGGCGAAAACCCGCAGGCCGATGCGCGGCTGATGGACCTGACGCCGATCGCCGGCGGATCGAAGTTCAAGGTTGCGATCCGCAACCGCAAGACGGAGGCCACGCACGAGATAACGGACATAGCGTTGCCGATGCCGGGCCGGCACAATGCGTCGAATGCGACCGCGGCGATTGCGGTGGCGCACGAACTCGGCATCTCCGACGAAGCGATCCGCAAGGCAATCGCGGCATTCGGCGGCGTCAAGCGGCGCTTCACCCGCACCGGCGAGTGGAACGGCGTCACCGTGATCGACGACTATGGCCATCACCCCGTCGAGATCGCTGCAGTGTTGAAGGCTGCGCGTGACTCCTATAGCGGCAAGATCATCGCCGTGGTGCAGCCACACCGCTTCACCCGCCTGCAGTCGCTGTTCGAGGAGTTCTGCACCTGCTTCAACGACGCCGATGCGGTCATCGTCGCCGAGGTCTATCCGGCAGGTGAGGCGCCGATCGAAGGCATCGACCGCGACCACTTTGTGCTCGGCCTGCGCGCGCATGGCCACCGTGAAGTGGTCCCGCTGCCGAGTTCGACGGAACTCGCAAAAGTCGTCCGCGGCATCGCCAACCCCGGCGACCTCGTGGTCTGCTTAGGGGCCGGCAACATCACGCAATGGGCCTACGCACTGCCGGGCGAATTGAAGGCGTTGGGGTGATGATGCTTGCACTCACCGTGGACGTCGAAGGGAAGTGCAGCCATGAAGGCCGGCGTTTGCGGCCACCCCTCTCCCTAACCCTCCCCCGCAAGGGGGGAGGGAACCCTACCGCTGGTGCGTCCCTGACTGAGCCAATCGATGTAGCTTTTCCTGCGTGTGAGGTGGGCACGCTGGTCAGGCTCCCTCCCCCCTTGCGGGGTCCGAGGCGAGCGAAGCTCGCTCTCGAGGTTGGGGAGAGGGGTAAGCCCCGGGCGTTGGTGCAAGCCGAAACGCGATACGCTCTCAAATCATGTTGCGAGACGGTTGGCGCGGCATGACCTTCCCCGACATCACGCCCAATCTGAAAGCCGCGATGCCGCAATTGCGCGGCCGGCTGTTGGCGAACCAGTCGCTCGCCGAGTTGACCTGGTTTCGCGTCGGCGGGCCGGCGCAGGTGTTGTTCACGCCGGCGGACGAAGACGATCTCGCGTATTTCTTAAAGCTGCTTCCGAAGGAATTGCCGGTCTATGTGGTCGGCGTCGGCTCCAATTTGATCGTGCGCGACGGCGGTATGCCGGGCGTGGTGATCCGGCTGTCGCCGCGGGCGTTTGGCGAGACCAGGGCCGAGGGCGATATCGTGTGCGTGGGCACGGCTGCGCTCGACAAGCGCGTGGCGGAAACGGCGGCGGCGGCCGGGATCGGCGGCATGGAATTCTTCTTCGGCATTCCGGGCAGCATCGGCGGCGCGTTGCGGATGAATGCCGGCGCCAATGGAAGCGAGACCAAGGACGTGCTGGTCGAGGCGACCGGCATCGGCCGCGACGGCACGAAGCATGTCTTCTCCAATGCCGACATGAAGTTCGTCTATCGCAACAGTGGCGTCGATCCCTCCGTCATTTTCACCTCCGCGCGCTTTCGCGGGCAGATCACGGACGCCGAAACCATCCGCGCCCGGATGAACGAGGTGCAGAGCCATCGCGAAACCGCGCAGCCGATTCGCGAAAAGACCGGTGGCTCCACCTTCAAGAATCCGCCCGGCAACAGCGCGTGGAAACTGATCGACGCAGCCGGCTGCCGCGGGCTTCGCGTCGGCGGGGCGCAGGTCTCGGAAATGCACTGCAATTTCCTCATCAACACCGGCAACGCCACCGGGCATGATATTGAAACGCTGGGCGAAACCGTGCGCGAGCGGGTTAAAGCGAATTCTGGAATCGAGCTGCACTGGGAAATCAAGCGGATCGGGATTTCCGCATAGATTGCGGGGTTCGATGCTTCGCATCGCCCCGGAATGACGGATAGGTAAAGGCTGATGCGAACGACCATTCTCTTTGGCGGCACCAATAAAGAGCGGCTGGTTTCGGTGGCGACCGCGCAGGCGCTGCACCGCGCGTTGCCGGAAGCCGATCTCTGGTTCTGGCATGTGGCAGACACCGTTCACGAGGTCAGTTCAAAGGCGCTGCTCGAGCATTCGCGTCCCTTCGAGGATGAATTCAAGCCGGGCAATCGCGGTGTCGCGCTGGAAGCGGCGCTCGACAAGGCGAAGGCGGAAGAACGTGTGCTGGTGCTCGGGCTGCACGGCGGCCGTGCCGAGAACGGCGAACTGCAGGCGATGTGCGAAATGCGCGGCATTCCCTTCACCGGATCCGGCTCGGCATCGTCGAACCTCGCTTTTGACAAGGTCGCAGCGAAACGGTTTGCGGCGATTGCCGGTGTCGCGGCTCCGGCAGGCGTCGCCTTGGAAAACCTTGAAGCTGCGTTTGCCGAACATGGCAGGCTGATCGCAAAGCCGGCGCGAGACGGTTCGAGCTACGGCCTGATCTTCGTCAACGCCAAGCAGGACCTGGTCGCGGTCCGCAACGCCGCTAGAATCGAAGAATATCTGATCGAGCCCTTCATCGCGGGCGTCGAAGCAACTTGCGGCGTGCTGGAGCAGTCGGATGGTACGTTGATGTCGCTGCCGCCGATCGAGATTGTCCCGGGGGAGGGCACCTTCGACTACACGGCCAAGTATCTGCTCAAATCGACTCAGGAGATCTGCCCGGGGCGCTTTTCTCCTGACATCACTGCGCAACTGCAGGATCAGGCGCTGCGGGCGCACAAAGCGCTCTCCTGCAGCGGCTATTCCCGGACCGATTTCATCGTCTCGGCGAACGGGCCGGTTTACCTCGAAACCAATACCTTGCCGGGACTGACTGCGGCCTCGCTCTACCCGAAGGCGCTCAAGGCCCAGGGGATCGAGTTTCCGGATTTCCTGCGGGATCAGATCGCCTTGGCCGAACGCCGCAGCCGGAAGCGGGCTTGACCGGCCGGACGGCCCGTTAACAGCCCGTTAACCCGGAACTAACCTCGCCACGAGAAATGTTGCTAAAATCCTAAGAATTGTCCGGCAAACTACTCAAAAGACGGGTCAAAGCGCATCACCAGCCCCCCGTTTTTACACTTTGTTTACCAGGAAGAACGAAGGTTAACGCTGGCGGCGCATGTGGCGCTTGGCTGCCGGGGTGCGCTGTTCCGACTTCAGGTCAGCACTTAAGTCCGGCACGGCCGAGACGTCATCTGAGCCAGCGCTCGCAAAAAAAGCTTGCGGGAACAACACTTGGACAGGCTCGTGCAATGGATGGTGCAGGACGCCTCACGCGGTCGGTGAGATCGGTGGGGCCCCAGGCTGACCTGAAAGCAGCCGCTATTGGAGCGGTCGTGCTGCTGCGCGAGCGGCTGGGCCGTCGCGCCCGCGTCCCGGCGAAGCCCACGATCGATCGCGAACCGCCGAATCGCTTGGTCCTTCTGGTCGAACGCTATCTGCCGAACCGTACCGGCATTGCCTTGACCGTTCTGATCCTGCTCGGCAGCGCCGGCCTTGGTATCGTCAAAGGCGGTCACGTCGATGAATTCACGGCGGCGCTCAGCGACGCCCGTAACACGCTGGCCAATTCGGCCGGGTTCCGCATCACAACCGTCGTCATCAACGGCCGCAAGCAACTGAGCCAGGACGAGGTGCTCGCGATCGGCGGCGTCAGTGGCCGCTCCTCGCTGTTGTTTCTCGACGCGGCCACCGTGCGCGACAAGCTCAAGGCCAACCCGTGGATATCAGACGCGACCATCCTGAAGCTTTATCCCGGCCAGTTGCAGATCGACATCGTCGAGCGCACGGCGTTCGCGCTGTGGCAGCAGGACGGCCGGCTGTCCGTGATCTCCGAGGACGGCGCTGTGCTGGAGCCCTATGTGTCGCGCCGCTTCGTGACGCTGCCGCTGGTGGTGGGCAAGGGCGCCGATGTCAGGGCCCGTGATTTCCTCGCGCTGCTCGACCGCTATCCGCAGGTCCGCTCGGTGACCAAGGCTGCAATCCTGGTCGGCGAACGGCGCTGGAATTTGCGGCTGAAGGACGGCCTCGACATTCGCCTGCCGGAGAACGACGTCGGCAACGCGCTTGCCATGTTGAGCAAGCTCGACAAGGAGGACAGGCTGTTCTCGCGCGACATCGTCGCAGTCGACATGCGCCTGCCGGACCGGCTGACGGTGCAATTGTCGGAAGACGCGGCCAAGGCCCGCGAAGAACTGTTCAAGGACAAGAAGACCAAGAAGAAGGCCGGTGATTCAGCATGACCGGCCTCGATCGCAACCAGACCCCGAAGACACGTCCCGTCGACCACAAGCGGACGGCGCTGGTGGCTTCGCTCGATGTCGGCACCAGCAAGATCGCCTGCATGATCGCGCGGCTGAAGCCGTCGCCGCCGAGCGACGCGCTGCGCGGCCGTACCCATGCGGTGGAACTGATCGGCTACAGCCAGATCCAGTCGCGCGGCGTCAAGGCGGGCGCCGTGGTCGATCTCGCCGAATGCGAGCAGGCGGTGCGGCAGGCGGTGGCGCTGGCCGAGCGCATGGCCAAGGTCCGCGTTGAATCAATATTGCTGTCGGTTTCCGGCGGCCGGCTGCAGGGGCAGCTTGTCGAGGCGGCCGCCGATATCAGAGGCGGCTCGGTCACCTCTGATGACGTCACCCGGGTGACCTCCACCGGCATGCGCCATGCCACCGGCGAGGGCCGCACGGTGCTGCATGCGCTCCCCGTCGGCTACGCGCTGGACGGCGTCAAGGGCATCCGCGACCCCCGCGGCATGGTTGCGCGGCAGTTCGGCGTCGACATGCAAGTCGTTACGGCGGACGCCACCGTCGCCCGCAACCTGATGCTGGTGGTCGAGCGCTGCCACCTCAATGTCGAGGCCATGGCGGCGAGTCCTTATGTCGCAGGCCTGTCCGTGTTGACCGACGACGAGGCCGATCTGGGCGCCGCCGTGGTCGAAATGGGGGCCGGATCGACCACGATTGCGACCTATTCCGGCGGCCGCTTCGTGCACGCGAGCGGATTTGCGCTCGGCGGGCAGCACGTGACAATGGATCTTGCACGCGGCGTCGGCGCATGCATTGCGGATGCCGAGCGAATCAAGACGTTATATGGCACCGTGCTGACCGGCGGGTCCGACGCGCGCGAGCTGATGTCTGTACCGACTGCGGGCGAGGAACACGATGCGCCGCAGATCGTCTCGCGCGCCACGATTGCCAACATCGTCCGGCATCGCGCGGAGGAGATTTTTGAAATGGTCCGGGACCGGCTCGCGGATTCCCCCTTTGCGGCAGAGCCGAGGGCGCGGGTTGTGTTGAGTGGCGGGGCTTCTCAGCTCACCGGCACCGTCGAACTCGCCACGCGCATTCTCAACCGGCCGGTCCGGATCGGCCGCCCGCTCGGTTTCGGCCGGCTGCCCAACGAGGCCAAGAGCGCCTCGTTCGCGGTTCCCACCGGCCTCCTGGTCTATCCGCAATACGCTCATCTTGAACACGTCGAACCGCGGCATACGCGGCAGCTCAAGACAGGGACAGACGGCTATTTTGGCAAGGTCGGACGATGGCTTCGCGAGGGCTTCTGATGACCGGTCCTGTGACCAAACGATTTTCACCAAATCCCGCGGCCGCCGGCCGGGGCGAACCAACGCGCGCGTCGTAAGAGAGGCAACCATGGCACTCAATCTGACCCCCCCTGACATCAGTGAGCTGAAACCGCGGATTACCGTCTTCGGCGTCGGTGGAGCAGGCGGCAATGCCGTCAACAACATGATCACTGCCGGGTTGCAGGGGGTCGATTTCGTCGTCGCCAACACCGATGCGCAGGCGCTGACCATGTCGAAGGCCCAGCGCATCGTGCAGATGGGCACCCAGGTGACGCAGGGCCTCGGTGCGGGGTCCCAGCCTGATGTCGGCGCGGCGGCGGCGCAGGAAGTGATCGACGAGCTGCGCGACCATCTCTCGGGCGCCAACATGGTGTTCGTCACCGCCGGCATGGGCGGCGGCACCGGCACCGGCGCCGCTCCGGTGATTGCCAAGACCGCGCGCGACATGGGCATCCTCACCGTCGGCGTCGTCACCAAGCCGTTCCACTTCGAAGGCCAGCGCCGCATGCGCACCGCCGAGTCCGGCATCGCCGAGCTGCACAAGGTGGTCGACACGCTGCTGATCATCCCGAACCAGAACCTGTTCCGGGTCGCCAACGAAAAGACCACCTTCGCCGACGCCTTCGCGATGGCCGACCAGGTGCTCTATTCGGGCGTTGCCTGCATCACCGATCTCATGGTGAAGGAAGGCCTGATCAATCTCGACTTCGCCGACGTAAGAGCGGTGATGAGGGAAATGGGCAAGGCGATGATGGGCACCGGCGAGGCGACCGGCGAGAAGCGCGCGCTGACCGCGGCCGAAGCCGCGATCGCCAACCCGCTGATCGATGATTCCTCGATGAAGGGGGCGCGCGGCCTCTTGATCTCGATCACCGGCGGCAAGGACCTCACTTTGTTCGAAGTCGACGAAGCCGCGACGCGGATTCGCGAGGAAGTCGACCAGGACGCCAACATCATCGTCGGCGCCACCTTCGACGAATCGCTCGACGGCATCATCCGCGTCTCCGTAGTCGCCACCGGCATCGACCAATCGCAGATTGCGCGCAACGCGGGCACCGCCGCCGCTGCCACCACCACCGCAACCACCGCCTCTGCCACGCCGTCTTCGCCGGACAACCGGCTGGCCGAACTGACCGCTCGCCTGCGCGCCGACAATGCGCGCCTGGCCGAACGCGCCCAGAAGCTCGAGCCGGCGGCTGCGCCGCAGGCGGTTACTCCGGCACCTGCCGCTACGCCGGCGCAGCGCGGCAACGTCGAGCGCGCGGCGCTTGCCGCGATCGCTGCGGCGGTTGAGACGCCGCAACAGGCCCCGATCCAGCCAGCCTCCTATGGCGACGTCACGGTTCGCCCGATCGCGCAAAAGCCGACGCTGTTCCCGGATCACAAGGAGGCCGCCCGCGTCGAGCCGGAGGCGCCGGCGCCCGAAACCTTCATCCCGCAGGCGGCCGAACGTCCGCCGGCCCGCACGCCGCGGATGCCGAAGTTCGAGGACCTCCCGATGCCCGCCCAAGCCGAGATCCGGCACGCCCGCGGCGAGCCTGAGGAGGAGCATCCGCAGAAGACGCGGCTGTCGCTGTTGCAGCGGCTCGCCAATGTCGGCCTCGGCCGCCGCGACGAAGAGACCGAGCCGCCGATCGCGGCACGTGCCTCCGGCCCGTCGATGGCGCCGCTGCCCGAACGCAAGCCGCAGCGCACTGTCGCCCAGCAAACGGCGAATCACGAGCCGGTATCGGAGTATGCAAAGCGCTCGGCGCCGCAGGGCCTGGACGCCCATGGCCGCCCAGCACCTGTTGCACCAACGCCACAGGGCGACGACCATCTTGATATCCCGGCCTTCCTCCGACGCCAGGCCAACTGAGCTTTTGTTACAATCGAAGTGATCCAAGGGGCCCCGGCTGGAACAGTCGGGGCCCTTCTCTTGGCCTGGTGCCGAGGTTCAGAGGACTGGCCAACCAACTGATTTTAAATCATTAATTATTCATTCCGTGATCAGATATCGAAGCTCGAACAGCGTCTGGCCGTGTCGGAGTTTGGTTAACCCCTGGCGCGAATGCGGCAGAGATAGGGTAACAATCCGTAAAGAAGCGTGAGTTGTGCGCCTTAGGGCAATGTCTATGGTCTGCCGTGACTTGGGGATGCCTAGAACGCGAATCGACGCTTAGTGCGCGGTTCCCGTCTTTGGGTTAAGTCGGGTAGTGGGCAGTTATCGATGAAATTCAGCCGCCAAACCACGCTTCGGTCGCAAGCCACCGTAACGGGCGTTGGCGTTCATTCCGGATTACCTGTCAGCCTGACGCTTGGACCTGCTCCTGTGGATGCGGGTTTTGTTTTTGTCCGTACCGGCCTGGATGAGGCCGATCGCGAGGTCCGCGCAGTAGCCGCCTCCGTAACCGCCACCGATCTTGCTACCGTTCTTGGCGACCGCGAAGGTCCGCTGGTTTCCACCGCCGAACATGTCCTTGCTGCCCTGCGCGGCATGGGTGTCGACAACGCCATCATCGAAGTCGACGGCCCCGAAGTTCCGATCATGGACGGCAGCGCGGCGGCTTTCGTTGCCGCTATCGACCAAGCCGGTATCGTCACCCAGTCGGCCTCCCGCCGCTTCATTCAGGTGCTCAAGCCGGTGCAGGTCGCGATCGGCGACAGTTTTGGCGAGTTGCGCCCGCATGGCAACGGGTTCCGCGTCGAGGTCGAGATCGACTTCGACAACGCCATGATCGGTTGCCAGAAATATTCCATCGATCTCAGCCCCGAAAGCTTCCGCCGCGAGATTTCCCGCGCCCGGACCTTTGGCTTCATGAAAAACGTCGCACGACTCTGGGGCGCCGGTTATGCGCGTGGCGCCTCGTTTGAGAATACGGTGGTGTTCGACAAAACCCGCCTGCTGAACACCGAAGGGCTGCGCTTCACCGACGAGTGCGCCCGCCACAAGGCGCTGGATGCGGTCGGTGATTTGACCCTGGCTGGTCTGCCGCTGCTCGGCGCCTACCGTTCGGTACGTGGCGGTCACAAGCTGAACCACGCCGTGCTGACCGCCCTGTTGGCCGATCGCAGCGCCTGGCGGGTGGTCGAGGCCGAACCGGCACGCCGTCCCCGCGCCTATGTCGAGGCCGGCGCGGGCATGGTGGGCGGCATGATCGCCCCCGCCTATGGTCCCGACGTTTCCTGACTTTCGTCTTTGCAAAACCTCCGAATTTTGAGCTGTTTTGCGCCGCTTGGGCGCGTTTTGCGTAGTAACCACAGTGGTAACGTGGCCGTTCAGCCGCCTTAATCCGGGCGAATTGGCTGCGTATTCGGTTGGTCGAGGACCATTTTTCGGCTAGAGAAGCCCGCGGTAGCACCACAAGGTGCAACGCGTATTGGGCTCAAGAAATTTGGGGCACGGGGAATATGACGTCCATGGCTGCGGTTCACGGACGGGCGGGCTCACTCATCAGTCGCATCACGGGGCGTCAGGTCACAAATTCCATGTCGGCACAGCGTATGACGCTCGAATCAGGCAAATCACTCGGGCGCTTCAGGCTCGCTTGCGCCGCGCGCTCGCTGCGGCTGGCGGCTGGCCTGATTGCGCTCGCCATTCCCTTGAGCGGCTGCGGCACCGGCGCGCTGTGGGACAAGTTCACCGCCAAGGACGACACCTTCAACGAGGAGCCGGCGGACAAGCTCTACAATGAGGGCTTGTACCTGATGAACCAGCGCAAGGATAACAAGGCGGCATCGAAGAAATTCGAGGAGGTCGATCGCCAGCATCCTTATTCCGACTGGGCGCGCAAATCGCTCCTGATGTCGGCCTACTCCTTCTACAATGCCGGCGATTACGATAGCTGCATCGGCGCAGCGACACGTTACGTCACGCTGCACCCCGGCAGCCCCGATGCGGCTTACGCGCAATATCTGATCGCGGCCTCGCATTACGACCAGATCCCGGACATCTCTCGCGACCAGGGCCGCACCGAAAAGGCGATCGCGGCGCTGGAAGAGGTGATTCGCAAATATCCGACCTCGGAGTATGCCAACTCCGCCAAGGCCAAGCTCGAAGGCGCGCGCGACCAGCTCGCCGGCAAGGAAATGGACGTCGGCCGCTATTACATGGAAAGGCGCGACTACACCGCCGCCATCAACCGCTTCAAGACCGTGGTCACCCGCTACCAGACCACGCGGCATGTTGAGGAAGCGCTGGCGCGACTCACCGAGGCCTATATGGCGATCGGCATCGTCGGCGAGGCGCAGACGGCGGCAGCCGTACTTGGGCACAATTTTCCTGACAGCCGCTGGTACAAGGACGCTTATAATCTTGTAAAGTCGGGCGGTCTTGAGCCGAGCGAGAACAAGGGGTCCTATATTTCCAGGGCCTTCAAGAAGTTGGGTCTCGGGTAGTTGAGCGGATTTGACATTCGCTCGATACTTGCCGCGACTTCGTGAAGCGAATGTCAAATCCATAAAGCTCCACTGCCAGCTTGATATTTGCTAGTGGTCCTTTTGATTCTAACATTCGCAAAGTGGCTCCCCGGCGGGGAGCGAATGTTAGAACCGGACCACTAGGAATTGACTTCGCATGCTGGCGCGTCTGTCGATCCGTGACATCGTCCTGATCGAACGGCTCGATATCGAATTCTCCCGTGGCCTCGCGGTACTGACCGGCGAAACCGGCGCGGGCAAATCCATCCTGCTCGATGCCTTCGCGCTGGCGCTCGGCGGCCGCGGTGATGCGGGCCTGGTTCGCCATGGCGCGGAGCAGGGCCAGGTGACGGCCACCTTCGACGTTCCCAAAGGCCATCCCGCGACAAATATCCTTTCCGAGAACGGCCTCGACGACGCGAGTTCTCAAGATGCTTGCGAAATGATTCTTCGCCGCGTGCAGCTCGCCGACGGCCGCACCCGCGCCTTCATCAACGACCAATCGATCAGCGTGCAGACCCTAAAGGCGGTCGGCGCGGCGCTGGTCGAAATTCACGGCCAGCATGACGAGCGCGCGCTGGTCGACGCCTCGACGCACCGGCAGTTGCTCGATGCCTTTGCCGGGCTCGAGAAAGAAGTCGCCGCGCTGGAGACGCTGTGGGAGGCGCGGCGCACCGCCCACCAGGCACTCGATGAGCATCGCGCCAGCATGGAACGCGCCGCGCGCGAGGCGGATTATTTGCGCCACGCCGCCGACGAGCTCAAGGCGCTGAAGCCGAAGGACGGCGAGGAGACCGCACTCGCCGAACGCCGCACCACCATGATGCAGGGCGAGAAGATCGCCAGCGACCTGCGTGAGGCGCAGGAGGCGGTCGGCGGCCAAAACTCGCCGGTGCCGGCGCTGGCAGCGGCCGTGCGCCGCCTCGAGCGCCGCGCCGCCAATTCGCCGGCGCTGGTCGAGCCGGCGGTGAAGGCGATCGACATCGCAATCAATGCGCTGGAGGAGGCCGACCAGCATCTCAGCGCCGCGCTGGTTGCGGCCGATTTCGATCCGGCCGAGCTGGAGCGGATCGAGGAGCGGCTGTTTGCGCTGCGCGCTGCCTCGCGCAAATATTCCACACCGGTCGATGGGCTCGCAGCACTGGCTGCCAAATTCGTCTCCGATGTCGCACTGATCGACGCCGGCGCCGATCGGTTAAAGAAGCTGGAAGCGGCGGCTGCCGAGGCCGACCAGCGCTACGGCGCGGCGGCGGCGAAGCTGTCGGCGGCCCGAGCTAAGTCCGCCGAAAAACTCAACAAGGCCGTCAACGCCGAACTCGCGCCGCTGAAACTCGAGCGCGCGAAATTCATGACGCAGGTCGACACCGATGCGAAGTCACCGGGGCCGCAGGGCATCGACCGCGTCGAGTTCTGGGTCCAGACCAATCCGGGGACAAAGCCGGGACCGTTGATGAAGGTCGCCTCCGGCGGCGAGCTGTCGCGGTTCCTGCTGGCGCTCAAGGTGGTGCTGTCCGATCGCGGCTCGGCGCCCACGCTGGTGTTCGACGAAATCGATACCGGCGTCGGCGGCGCGGTGGCGGATGCGATCGGCGCGCGGTTGTCGCGGCTCGCCGGCCAGGTCCAGGTGATGGCGGTGACGCACGCGCCGCAGGTTGCCGCAAGGGCGAACCAGCATCTTTTGATTTCCAAGGACGCGCTCGACAAGGGCAAGCGCGTCGCCACCCGCGTCAACGCGCTCGCCGCCGACCACCGCCGCGAGGAAATCGCCCGCATGCTGGCGGGGGCGGAGATCACAGCCGAGGCGAGGGCGGCGGCGGAACGACTGTTGCGCGCCGCGACGGCGTAATCTGCTCGTGTCCCGGATGCGGTGCAGCGTGAAACGCTGCGCCGCAGAGCCGGGACCTACCGTGCGGATGGACTCCGGATCAGCAGCGCACCGTCCGCACGATTCTGCGCATCGCCGAGCGCGCTGCAGCATCGGGGAACGATGTCCGCCACCGCCTTTTCTCCGAGCGACGTTCGTCGTATTCAACCTACATGGCCAAGACAGCGAAAACAAAGACCCCCACCGACGTCGGAAAACTCACCAAGGCGCAGGCCAAGGTCGAGCACATGCGGCTGGCGCTGGAGCTCGAAGAGCACGACAAGCGCTATTACCAGGAAGATGCGCCCAGCATCAGCGATGCCGAATACGACGCCCTGCGGCAGCGCTTCAATGCGATCGAGAAGCGGTTTCCCGAACTCGTTACAGCGGAATCGCCATCGCAAAAGATCGGCGCGACGCCGTCGGGCCGCTTCAGGAAGGTCCGCCATGCGGTGCCGATGCTGTCGCTCGACAACGCCTTTGCCGAACAGGACGTGCTCGACTTCGTCGGCCGCATCACGCGTTTCCTGAAGCTGCCGGATGACAAGATCAACTTTTCCGCCGAGCCGAAGATCGATGGGCTGTCGATGTCGCTGCGCTATGAGGGTGGCGAACTCGTTACCGCAGCTACCCGTGGCGACGGCGCGGAAGGCGAGGACGTCACCGCCAACATCCGCACGCTCGAAGACGTGCCGCAGAAGCTGAAAGGCCGCAACGTTCCTGACATATGCGAGGTGCGCGGCGAGGTCTACATGACCAAGAAGGCGTTCCTTGCGCTGAACGAGCGCCAGAAGGCCGCAGGCGATACCATTTTTGCAAACCCGCGCAATTCGGCTGCAGGCTCGCTGCGTCAGAAGGACCCGAGCATTACGGCCTCGCGCCCGCTTGGCTTCTTCGCCTATTCCTGGGGCCAGATGAGCGCGATGCCCGAAAAGACTCAAACCGACATGATCCACTGGTTCGAGCGCTGCGGCTTCAAGACCAATCCGCTGACAAAACTCTGTCACTCCGTCGAGCACTTGATCGCGTTCCATCACGAGATCGAGGAGCAGCGCGGCGAGCTCGACTACGACATCGACGGCGTCGTCTACAAGATCGACCGTATCGATTGGCAGGAGCGGCTCGGCTTCGTCTCGCGCACGCCGCGCTGGGCCGTCGCGCACAAATTCCCGGCCGAGCGGGCCATGACGGTGCTGCGCGACATCGAGATCCAGGTCGGGCGCACCGGCTCGTTCACGCCAGTCGGCAAGCTCGAGCCGGTCGGTGTCGGCGGCGTCATCGTGCAAAACGTCACGCTGCACAATGAGGACTACATCAAGGGTATCGGCAACAAGGGCGAAGTGCTGCGCGAGGGCCGTGACATCAGGCTCGGCGACACCGTCGTGATCCAGCGCGCCGGCGATGTGATCCCGCAGGTGGTCGATGTCGTCATCGACAAGCGGCCGAGAGGCGCCAGGGAATTTCACTTCCCGAAGAAGTGCCCGTGCCCGCTGCATACCGACGTGGTGCGCGAGGAGACGGCAACTGGCGAGGAAGGCTCGCGCGCCCGCTGTACCGGCGAGTTCGCCTGTCCGTTCCAGAAGATCGAGCATCTGAAACTGTTCGTGTCGCGCCGGGCGTTCGATATCGACGGGCTCGGGGAGAAGCAGCTCCAGTACTTCTTCGACCGCGAATGGGTGCGGGAGCCGGCCGACATCTTCACGCTGCCGAAACGTAACGCCAGGCTGAAGCTCGAGGAGATCGAGGGCTACGGTGAAACCTCGGTGCGCAACCTGTTCGCCGCGATCGAGAACCGCCGCCGCATTTCGTTGGAGCGCTTCATCTACGCCCTCGGCATGCGCCATGTCGGCGAGACAACCGCGCTGGCACTGGCGCGCGGCTACGGTTCCTGGGATGCATTCCACGATGCCTGCCTCAAGGTCGCCAAGGGCGACGAGGACACCATCGCCGAGATGGATGCGCTCGACCAGATCGGCGACACCGTGATCAAGAGCGTCGCCGCCTATTTCGGCGAAAGCCATAACCGCGGCATCGTCGAGCGGCTGGTCAAGGAGCTCAGCGAGATCATTGACGCCGAAAAGCCCAAGAGCAATTCGGCCGTCGCCGGCAAGACCGTGGTGTTCACCGGCTCGCTGGAAAAGATGACGCGGGACGAAGCCAAGGCCACCGCCGAGCGGCTGGGCGCCAAGGCCGCCGGTTCGGTGTCGAAGAAAACGGACTACGTCGTTGCGGGGCCGGGCGCGGGTTCAAAACTCGCGGAAGCCAAGAAGCACGACGTGCCGGTGCTGACGGAAGATGAGTGGCTGAAGCTGATCGGGGAGTGAGAGGTTCTCCTCCCACCGTCATTGCGAGGAGCGACGCGACGAAGCAATCCATCTCTCAGCTTGTCGCGCCATGGATTGCTTCGCTTCGCTCGCAATGACGGGGTTAGGCCGACGTTCGCGGCATTGGTACACAGGGGCCACCGCTCCCGGATGTCGCTCCGCTTATCCGGGCTATGGCATTGCCGAATCCGCCGAGCAGTTCCTCGCAAGTGTTCGGCCGTCAGTCGAATTCGAGGCGTCTAGCTTTCTCCCAAGGCCGGAAGGGCGACACTACGCGGCCCTTGCGATCAATGCGTCCCCACTGTCCGCCCTCGTACCAGCTATGCTCGCCGTCGCCGGCAATCGTGCAGGCTGTGCAGACGACGGCAACCCCATCCTCGAATGGATAGGCTCCGTCATACGTTGCCGGTATCACGAGATTGAGTTTGCGGTCGATGTACCCGATCTTGCCTCCGACCCGCGACCGCGCGAGACCATCCTTGAAATAGTCCGGGCCGTTGTCCATGAATTCAACCGGCATCGGGATGACGCCTCGTCGAACGTAGAACCATTGGCCTTTTCGTGTGTCAGTCCGATCCATCAACAAGACGGAAGCCAGCCCATCACGGTCATATCGAAGTCGAGCCAAATAGGATGGCTTCAAGCGCGGCCGCCCGTCGGCGCCGGTTGCCGCGCATTGCTTGAAAATGCGCTCGGGCTCCCAGCAATCGAAGACCACTGGCGCAACCGTGTCCTGATCGCCTGCAATGATCGGCTTGGACGAGAGTACAAGCAGGGCGCTCAGCGCAACGATCTTGAGAAAATCAGGCATTATGCACGCTCGTGGGAGGCGGGCTGTATACAGCCGTCGTTGCTAGCGCAGCGAAGCAATCAATTGCGGCGTAAGAAAGTAGGACGTAGCAAGCGGATAGGTGGATTGCTTCGCTGCGCTAGCAACGACGAGGGGATGCGCAGCACCACTCCTCACAACATCCGCGAGTCTTCCTCCTCCGCCTTCTCCATGAGCTCCTCGCTGACCACAACCGTTCGCCGCGGCACGAGGAAGAACATGGAGCAAGCACACGCGATGGACAGTGCGAAGATCGCCGCCGTCAGCGGCAGCGTGGTCGTGGAGTGGCCGCCGAGATAGGCGCCGAATTGCGAGACCAGCGCGCCGATGCCCTGCTGCAGAAAGCCCATCGCGCCGGAGGCGGTGCCGGCGGCCTCGGGACGCGCGCTGATGGCGCCGGCCGCGGCGTTGTTCATGACGAAGGCGTTCGCGACCATCACGATCATCTGGGTGCCGAACAGCCAGAGCGGCGCCTGGTTGATCCCGGCAACGCTCAAGACGAGGTTCAAGAGGGCGCCGCCGAATTGCACCGCGAGCCCGAACCAGATCAGCTTCTCCAGCGAATGCCGCGGCGCGAAACGGACGCAGAACACATTGCCGATCAGATAGGCAAATCCCGTCGTCGCGAACCACGCGCCATATTCCGCCGTGGTTCGGCCCATCTGCGTCACCACGATGTAAGGTCCGCCGCCGGCGAACATGAAAATAATCTGGGAAGCCAGCACCTGGCACAGCACATAGCCGATGAAGGCGCGGTTGCGGATCAGCTTGCCGACGTCGCCGCGGAAGCTGCTGCTCTCGCTGCGTTCGCCGCGCGTCTCGGGCAGCGCCAGCGCGATCAGGACCGCGACGCTGAGCGAAGCCGCCGTGATGAAATAGAAGATGGCGCGCCAGCCGAACGCGGTCTCCAGGAGGCCGCCGACCAGCGCGCTGAGCATCTGCGCCATCATCATGACGGCAATCACGAGGCTGATCATCGAGCTGATGCGGTCGCGGCTGTAGAGATCGCGGATGATGGCGCGGCTCACCACCATGCCGGTCGCGCCGCCGAGTGCCTGCAGGAAGCGCGCGGCAATCAGTTGCGGCAGCGTCTGCGCCAGCGAGCAGCCGACGCTCGCCGCCACCATGAGCGCAAGGCCCGCGAGCAGCACCGGCCGGCGTCCGAACTTGTCCGACAGCGGTCCCATGATGAGCTGCGAGCAGGCGATGCCGACCATGTAGAGCGACACCGTCATCTGCGCGACGGAGATGTCGCCGCCGAACGTCGTCGCCAGCACGGGCAGCGCCGGCACCAGCATGTAGAGCGAGATCGGCGCGACGCCGGTCATCGCCACCAGCATCAGCAGCATGATCTTCGAGATCGCGGCAGCGTTCGCCGCCGCGTCGGGCGGCTTGCCCACGACGCCGTGCATTCAGTTCAGATCCTGTTTTGGTTGAAACGGACTGTAGCGCGGTGGCTGATGGCGAATACGGTAGATTCGGCATGCGGCCATGCCGAATTGGGGAGGCGGTACGAGCCTGGGCCGCTGGATTCTACTTTGCATGGGGTTGTTTTCGCGATTTTGTGTCCGGCGCGCGCGCCGTATCGCTATAGGGGGCGGGCAACGGCGTACCGGATCCTCCGCCGTCGCCGGGGCGGCTGGTGGAAAGTAGGATGGGTATCGCTGCGCTCCACCCATCCTACGGCTGCATGAGGCACAGTGACTAAATCGGCAGCAGCGCTGCCGTCGCTTCGTCCAGCCACAGCTTCGTGGTGTTGTCGTCAAGGTGCGGGCGCACCGCGCGGTTGACGCGCTCGTGGTAGTCGTTGAGCCATTTCAGTTCGGTTGCGCTCAGCATGTTCACATCGATCAGGCGGCGGTCGATCGGCGCCAGCGTCAGCGTCTCGAACGCGTTCACCGGCTTCTCGGCGCCGGGTATATCGGTGCCGATGACGAGTTCGAGATTCTCGATCCGGATGCCGTAGGCGTCGGTCTTGTAGTAGCCAGGCTCGTTGGAGAGGATCATGCCGCGCTTCAAGGGCGTGGTGCCGAGTTTCGAGATGCGCGCCGGGCCTTCGTGCACCGAGAGATAGCTGCCGACGCCGTGGCCGGTGCCGTGCTCGAAATCGAGGCCGGCCTGCCACAAAAATTGCCGCGCAAAGGAGTCGATCTGCGCGCCGGTGGTGCCGTCCGGAAACACCGCGCGTGCAATCGCGATGTGCCCACGCAGCACGCGGGTGAAACGATCGCGCATTTCGTCGGTGGGATTGCCGATTGCGATGGTGCGGGTGACGTCGGTGGTGCCGTCCTCATATTGCGCGCCGGAATCGATCAGCAGCAGGTCGCCAGGCGAAATTCGCCGGTTGCTCTTGCGGGTGACGCGGTAATGCACGATGGCGCCGTTCGGCCCGGTGCCGGCGATAGTCGGAAACGAAACATCCTTCAGCGCGCAGGTCTGGCGGCGGAACGTTTCCAAGGCCTCGACGGTATCGATCTCCGTCAACGCGCCCGACGGCGCCTCGCGGTCGATCCAGGCGAGGAAGCGCGCCAGCGCCACCGCGTCGCGCTGGTGCGCGGTCCGCGTGCCCTCGATCTCGGTGATATTCTTCACCGCCTTCAACAGGCTCACCGGATCGTTGCCGCGTACCGGTTTTCCGCCGGCGCCTGCGATCAGCCGGCTCAGCGCGTCCGCGGCGGTGGCGGCATCAAGCGCAATCGCGGCCCCGCTGCGCGCAAGCTCAGTCAGATCAGGCACCAGCGCGTCGGGCTCCCGCACATCAGCGGATTGTTCGAGATGGTCGCGCGTCAGGTTGGACAGCTTGCGATGGTCGATGAAGATGGTGGGGCGGCCGTCCTTCGGCACCAGCGCGTAGGACAAAGGCAGCGGCGTGTGCGAGACGTCGGCGCCGCGGATGTTGAAGGTCCAGGCCACCGCGTGGCTGTCCGACAGCACCAGCGCGTCGACGCCGAGCTTGTTGATCTCCAGCCGGATGCGCTTGAGTTTTTCGGCTTCGATCTCGCCGGAAAACTGCACGCCGTGAGTGGTGACGCGGCCGAGCGGCGGGGCCGGGCGCTCGGTCCAGATCGAATCCAGCGGGTTGGTTTCGACCGCAATCAGTTCAGCGCCCGCCTTGGTGCAGGCGGCGGCCAGACGCTCGGCTGCCGCCGACGTGTGCAGCCACGGGTCGAAACCGAGCCGGTCGCCGGCCGCAAGGTGCTTGGTCAGCCACTGCTCCGGCGGCGGATCGGCCAGCGGCTCGATTTGCCAGGCCTTGCGGTCGACCTGCTTGGCGGCCTGCAGCGTATAACGGCCATCGACGAAAACCGCGGCATCGCGCGTCAGAACGATCGCCATGCCTGCCGAACCAGTGAAGCCGCTCAGCCAGGCCAGCCGTTCTTCGGCGGCCGGGACATATTCGTTCTGTTGCTGATCGGCGCGCGGAACCACGAATCCCGTCAGCTTCCGCCGCGCCAGCTCCTCGCGGAAGCGCGCCAGCCGCGCGGTCAGCGCCACGCCGCCTTCGGGTTCTTCGAATGTCTGGAAATGGGCTTCGAACATTGCCTGGTCACTTTAGGGTTGGGTGGAGCGGTCCGCAATGCGGCAGTCTCCGCCACAATTTGGCATAATCTGTGCTTCAATATGTCGGTCCGCGCTAGTCGGACGGAGCGGATTGCGGTGTAGCCGCTCAGCTCAGGATACCGGGAGAAGCTCCAGGAGTGTTTCAACTCAACGAAGAGGGGATACACCATGCCTGCTTTCACGTTTGAGAAGATTTCACCGCCGGAACGTCGCGGCCCCGTGCCGCCCGTCGCCAACAAGAAGCAGCGCGGCGTCATCGTCCAGATCCTCGACCGGTTCGCGGAAGCACGCGTCAAGCGGTCGTTGAAGAAAGAGAAGGGCGCGGTCGCCCGCAAGGGGCCAAGATCAGCCGATTAGAATTTCAGTTCACCTTGCGCAGCAGGAGGCTGCTCCAGCCTTCGATGCGCAGATGCCGCACGGGAACCAGCCCACGGGCGCGATAGGCGGCGATGACGGCGGGCGCTTGATGCGTCAGCAGCCCTGAGAGAATGACCAGCGCGCCGGGCGCCAGATGCCGCGCCATCGGCCCTGCCAATTGCCGCAGCGGATTGGCCAGAATATTCGCCAGCACCAGATCGAACGGCGCGGCTTGCGCAAATTGCGGCGCCGAGAAGCCGGTGGCGCGGACCGCCCGCACCAGATGTCCCGATACGTTCAGCCGCGCATTGTCGCGTGCGACCTGCACCGAGGGCGGATCGATATCGCTGGCCAGTATCTTGTCGTGCAGCGCTTTCGCCGCCGCAATCGCCAGCACGCCGGTGCCGGTGCCAAGATCGAGCACGCGGCGCGGGCGCCAAGCTTTCAGGACATGATCGAGCAACAGAAGGCAGCCGCGCGTGGTGCCGTGATGGCCGGTGCCGAAGGCCAGCGCCGCCTCGATCTCGATGCCGAGCTTGTTGGGCGAGATCCTGTCGCGGTCATGCTGGCCGTGGACCACAAAGCGTCCGGCCGGCACGGGAACAAGGTCTTCGAGGCTGGCCTTGACCCAATCCTTGGCCTCGACCGTATCGAAGGCGATGCCGGCTGCGATTTCCGCGCCGGCCGCATTGGCCACGAGTTCGCGGACCAGCAGCTGATCAGGCGGCTCGCCAAAATGTACCGTGACGTCCCATCGGCCATCCGGCCGTTCGAACGCGGCGATTGCGGCCTGGCCTTCAAAGAAAACTTCGGTCAGGGCGTCGACGACGCCCTTGGCTGTGTGCTCGTCGCCGACAGCAAAATGAACGCGATGTGTGGGGGCGAGAGAAGTCATTGAAGAACCTAGGAGAAAGTGGGGAGCGATTGGGAGTGAGCGTTTCGTTCAAATTTGAGCAAATTTCATGTCGGGCCACTCGGAACAGTTGCATTCTTCCACGGCCTATCCACAGCCGAGCGGGGAAGTTGCCAACCCGTTATCGACGGAAGCATACCGACGTCTTCCACAGCCGTGCCGCGGGTTATCAACAGGTAATCCACAGGCTTCTCCCGTCGTTGCCCACCGGCTTTACCCCATATTGTCCACTGCGTTCTGCCTATCCGAACAAGGCGCGGTGATCGCCCAGGATCACCTTCGCGGCGTTGTGGCCGGGGGCGCCGGTGACGCCGCCGCCAGGATGCGCGCCCGAGCCGCAATGGTAGAGGCCCTTCAGCGGCCCGCGATAATCGGCATGGCCCAGCATCGGCCGTGCCGAGAACAATTGATTGAGCGTTAGCGCCCCATGAAAGATGTCGCCGCCGAGCAGGCCGAACTGGCGCTCGAGATCGAGCGGCGACAGCACCTGACGGCCGATCACGCTTGCCCCAAAGCCCGGCGCGAACTTGTCCACCGTCGCGATCATGAGGTCGGCGACCTCCTCGCGGTGATCGTCCCATGACTTTCCATCCGGCAATTCCGGCGCGACGTGCTGGCAGAACAGGCTCGCGACATGCCGGCCCTCCGGTGCAAGGGAGTCGTCGAGCGTCGAGGGGATCAGTATTTCCACCACCGGCTCGCGGCTCCAGCCATGCTCTCGCGCGTCCTGCCAGGCGCGATCCATGTAACCGAGGCTGGGTGCGAGAATGATGCCAGCAGTGAGGTGATCGCCGGCGCCGGGCAGGGCGGTGAAGGAAGGCAGCGTGTTCAGCGCGACATTCATCCGGAACGTGCCGGATGCGTTGCGCCAGCGCGCGATGCGTTCGAGGAATTCCGGCGCCAGCGCGCCCGACGGCACGAGCCGCGTATACAGCAATTTCGGATTGACGCCGGAGACGACGTATTTGGCACGGATGGTCTCGCCATTGTCGAGCACGACGCCTGCGGCGCGCCCGCCCTCGACGATCACCTCGCGCACGCCGGCGTTCGTTTCGATCTCGGCACCGTAGCCGCGGGCCGCGCGCGCCATGGCTTGCGTGATCGCGCCCATGCCGCCGATGGCGTGGCCCCATACGCCCTTCTTGCCGTTCACCTCGCCGAACGCATGGTGCAGCATCACATAGGCGGAGCCGGCGGCGTAGGGGCTGGCGTAATTGCCGACGATGGCGTCGAAGCCGAACAGCGCCTTCACCAGGTCGCTCTCGAAGCGCTCGTCCAGCATTTCGCCGGCCGAGCGCGTGAACAGGTCGAGCAGGCTGCGCTGCTGTTCGAGCGAGAGCTTGCGCAGGATGCCGGCCGTGCCGACCGCGTTGAAGGCCTCGCGGATCGCGCCGATCCCAAAACCCTCGACGAGGTTCGGTGGCGCGCGTAGCACGAATTGCCGGAGCACGTCGGCGATGGCTTCCAGTTCGCGCGAGAAGGCCTCAATCGTGACGGCATCGCGCTCGCTGAGTTTAGCCACCGATTGCCGGGTGCGGCCCTCGCCGGTCAGGAGATAGCTGCCGTCGGGGGCGGGCAGAAAATTCTGCGCGCGGCGCTCGACGATGCGCAGGCCGTGTTCGGCGAGTTTCAGGTCGGCGATAATCTGCGGATTGAGCAGGCTGACGGTATAGGCGGCCACCGAATTGCGGAATCCGGGATGGAATTCCTCGGTCACCGCGGCGCCGCCGACCGCCTTGCGACGCTCGACCACTTTCACGCGCAGGCCGGCCATCGCGAGATAGGCCGCGCAGGTGAGGCCGTTATGCCCCGCACCGATGATGACGATTTCGGTTTCGCTCATGTCCGCTTCAAGAAGGTTTGATTAGTTTGAACCCGTCATTCCGGGATTGTCCGAAGGACAAGACCCGGAATCTCGAGGTTCCACAATGTGCACTTGCACATTGGGGTTCGATGCTTTGCATCGCCCCCGGAACGACATCTCATCCCGCATTGCCCGTCATGTTGCCATATGCTCTATCTGCGCTTCTGGCACAACCTGCCGGAATGCTCGCCGCCGGCTCCCGCCGGGTTCAAGCCGGAGCTTTCATGATTTCTGAACCGTCTGCCTCGCGAAACCGGCTGGTGCTGGCCGTCTATACCGCTGCGATCTTCGTCAGTGCGTTGTTGTTGTTTTCGGTGCAACCCCTGTTCACCAAGATGGTGCTGCCGCGGCTCGGCGGCTCGCCGGCCGTTTGGTCGGTGGCGATGGTATTCTTCCAGTCGCTGCTGCTCGGCGGCTATGCCTATGCGCATTTTTTGATGCAGGCGCGCAATCGAACGATTCCCGTGGCGGTTCATCTCGCGCTGCTCGCAGTTGCGATGCTGACGATGCCGCTGTCGATCGCGAGCGGGTGGGGCGATCCGCCGAATTCAGGCTATGCGCTCTGGCTGCTCGGCTTGTTTGCGGTTTCGATCGGCCTGCCGTTCTTCGCGCTCGCGGCCAACAACCCGCTGCTGCAGGCCTGGTTCGTCCGCACCGGCCACCCCAACGGTCCCGACCCGTACTTCCTCTACGCTTCCTCGAATGTCGGCAGTTTCCTGGCGCTGTTGTCCTATCCGGTGCTGCTGGAGCCGATGTTCACCCTGCGCATGCAGAACCTGATCTGGACCGGCGGCTATGGCCTCTTGATCGTGCTGATTGCCATCTGCGGGGTGTTGCTGCTGCGCTCGCCAGTGAGGGCGGCGGAACTGAACTTGGCGCCCGACGATAGCGACGTGCCGGCGCCGTCATGGATCTTGCGCGCCCGCTGGATATTCCTCGCGGCCGTGCCGTCGGGGCTGCTGATCGCAGTAACGGCCCATATTTCCACCGACGTCGCCGCAGCGCCGCTATTGTGGGTGCTGCCGTTGTCGCTCTATCTCCTGACCTGGGTGCTCGTCTTCCAGTCGCGCCCGCTATTGCCACACAAATGGATGTTGCTGGCGCAGCCGCTGGCGATCGCCGGCATCGTGGTGCTGCTCGCGTTCGGCGGCGAACAGAATCTGCTGCTGACGCTCGGCGGGCACCAGTTCTGCTTTTTCGTGATTGCGATGGCTTGCCACGGCGAACTGGCGCGCACGCGCCCGGCGGCGAAATATCTCACCGGCTTCTATGTCGCGCTATCGTTCGGCGGCATGGTCGGCGGCCTCTTTGCCGGCCTGATCGCGCCGTTCACCTTCTCATGGGTTGCGGAGTACCCGATCCTGCTGGCGCTCGCGGCGCTGTGCCGGCCGACCGGCGGCGAACGGCTGCCGCGCTGGAGCGCCTGGTACTGGCCGTTTCTTGCGGTGCTGGCGGTGGCGTTGATAGCGCCGGCCTGGTCGACGGGCAAAACGTTCAACTGGTTCGAAGATCATCGCGTCTGGGTGATCGGCGCAGTCGGGGCGCTGGCGGCGTTGCTGGCGCTGGCGCTCGACGCCAACCGCTGGAAGATCTTTGCGACCGTCGTGGTGGCGCTGGTATTGCTGCGCGCCTATCCTTCCGACGACGGGCGGGTCGAGACGGTGCGCAGCTTCTTCGGCGTCCACAAGATCGTGGTGACGCCGAACGGCCAGTATCACGTGCTGATGCACGGCACCACGATCCACGGCGCCGAGAAATTCAAGAACGACGACGGCACGCCGGTCACCGGCCAGCCGGAGCCGATCACCTACTACTACAGGGACGGCGGCATCGGCCAGGCGATCACGGCGATCCGGGAACGCAAGGGCGCGCCGCTGCGCGTGGCCGTGATCGGGCTGGGCTCCGGCACGCTGGCCTGCGCCTCGGAGCCCGGCGAGGAATGGAAATTCTTCGAGATCGACCAGACGATGGTCGATACCGCGCGCGACCCGAAATATTTTACCTATATCCAGGTCTGCGAACCGAACATGCAGCCCGTGATCGGCGATGCGCGGCTCACCTTCGCGCGCGAGCCCGACGGCGTCTATGACCTGATCATCGTCGACGCCTATTCGTCGGATGCGATCCCGGTTCACCTGGCGACCGAAGAGGCGATGGAAATCTACAAGTCCAAGCTGGCGCCGCAGGGGGCGGTCGTGATGCACGTCTCCAACCGGCATCTGGAGCTGTCGAGCGTGGTCGTCGGCATCGCCGATGCCAACGACTTGAAGAGCTGGGTCTACAGCGAGGATTCCGGGCGCGACAGTGAATACATCTTCTCGACCTCGGTCGTGGTCTCGGCGAGGGAAGAGACTGACGTCGGCAAGCTGGGATCGTCGGAGCAATGGGCGCTGACGGAAGCCAGGGAAAACCAGCGGGTCTGGACCGACGATTATTCCAATGTGCTGGGCGCGGTATGGCGGCGGCTTAGAAAAGGCGAGGAATAGGCGAGTTGCAGCCGGGCAGGGTGCGCCTATGATCATGGTCGGCCCCGAACCGATGGAGCGACGATGGCCAATTTCACTCCCGTATCGGCCGCAATCGGCGGCGCCCTGATCGGGCTTTCCGCCGTGCTGCTGATGTTGTCAACCGGCCGGATCGCCGGGATCAGCGGCATCTTCAGCGGCCTGTTGAATTTGCGCGGCGAGGACAAGGGCTGGCGTATCGCCTTCGTCGCCGGGCTCATTCTGGCGCCCATCCTCGCCGGCCTGATCGGTTACGGAATGGCGCAACCCAAGCTGCCATCGAGCTGGGCCGTCATTGTCGTGGCGGGCCTGCTGGTCGGCTTCGGTACGCGTCTCGGTGGCGGCTGCACCTCCGGTCACGGTATCTGCGGCATAGGGCGGCTGTCGCCGCGCTCCATCGCCGCCACGGTCGTCTTCATGGTGACGGCGGTCATCACCGTCGCGATCACCCGTCACGTACTGTGAGGTCAGGCCATGTGGATCATTGCTCCTCTGATTTGCGGCCTGATCTTCGGCGCGGGCCTGTTGATTTCGGGCATGGTGCAGCCGACCAAAGTCCTCGGCTTCCTCGATATCTTCGGCGCGTGGGATCCGAGTCTCGCGGTGGTGATGGCCGCGGCGCTGGCTGTGTCGATACCCGGCTTCATGTTGGCTGACCGCCGTGCGCGGCCGTGGTTTACCGGGCAATATTTTCGGCCGGGCAAATCGGGAATCGATCTGCCGCTGGTTGCAGGCGCCGGGCTGTTTGGAATCGGCTGGGGCCTCGTTGGGCTGTGCCCGGGGCCGGCGCTGGAAAGCCTGGCGACGTTGTCGCCCGGAATCATCGTCTTCGTCGCCGCAATGGCCGCAGGGATGATTGCTCACGACGCTTGGCAACAGTCACGGCTGACCGCGCAACGCGACCGGCAGCTTGCGAGCGCGACGGACGGCTAGTCCTGATAGCTGGACAGCCCGCGCTGCTGATAATATTGCTGCCGCGGCTGGTAGTAGTAGCCCTGCGGCGCCGGCGCATAGCCGCGGTTGTCGTAATATTGCTGTTGCTGCTGATAGGCCTGGGTGTCGTAGACGCGGCGGCCGGGCGCGGGATATCGCGCTTCGTTGGAAGAACCATCGGCCGGATAGATATAACCGTCGTCGGCCCGCGCCACGGGTGCGACGCGCTGCTGCTGCGGCGTGATCACGACGGGGTCGCCGGCTGCGGAGTCGTATTGCTGCTCATATTGCGGCTGCGGGGCGCGGCGCGCGACGGCCGTATTGCCGCGACGCGGATTGCGCGCCAGCGCCACCTGGGATGAGCCGGTCAATGTCACCGTGGTGTTGAGAACGCCTTCCTGCTTCACCAGATCCCACAGCTTCGCGGCATTCTCGCGAGACAGCCGTACGCAGCCATGCGAGGCCGGGCTGCCGAGACGGTTCACGGAATCGGTGCCGTGAATGGCGTGGCCGATCTTGGTGAAGAAGATCGAGTGCGGCATCGGTGCCTCGTCGAATTCCTTGGAGTAATGATCCTCTTCCATCCGGAAAGCACGGAAACTGCCGTTCGGTGTTTCATAGGAGGGAAGACCCGAAGACACCGGCCAGCGGTACCGCTCGACGCCGTCGACGGCGACGGTCATCTGCTGGTTGTCCTTATCGACTGTTATGGCGACTTTGGCTTGGGCGGTGCCCGAGGCGAACAGTGTCAGGGCGGTGACGGCAATGAGGAAGGAACGCATTTTACCTTTGGCCTCCAGGCCCCCGATGAAGCGCCGGCTCTCCGTCCCAGGCATCCAATATGCCCGGAAACCGGCACTGGTTCCAGTGGCCTGCGTCCGCAATCGTTAACGCGTCCCGCGGCGCAAACAAGGCGTCACGGCGGCGCAATCGGCGGCAAAGTGCTGACATTTTCGCGAGCGGCCGCGCGCTGCGCGTCTTGTCATCGACAGAGTTGGAGGCCGTCATTCCGGGATGGTCCGTTAGGACCAGACCCGGAATCTCGAGATTCCGGGTTCGGCTCTGCGAGCCGCCCCGGAATGACGTTGCGTGTCAATTCTTGAGCCGGTACCCGGTCCTGAAGATCCACCACACCAGCACCATGCAGATGGCGAGGAAGGCGAGCGTCATGCCGAGGCTCAAGGCCACACTGACGTCGGCGATCTCGTAAAAGCTCCAGCGGAAGCCCGAGATCAGGTAGACGACCGGATTGAGCAGCGTGATGGTGCGCCAGCCCGACGGCAGCATGTCGACCGAGTAGAAGCTGCCGCCGAGAAAGGTCAGCGGCGTCACCACCAGCATCGGGATCATCTGCAGCTTCTCGAACCCGTCGGCCCAGATGCCGATGATGAAGCCGAACAGGCTAAACGTCACCGCCGTCAGCACCAGGAAGGCGAGCATCCACAGGGGATGTTGGATGTGCAGCGGCACGAACAGCGCGGCGGTCGCCATGATGATCAAGCCGAGGATGATGGATTTGGTCGCGGCCGCGCCGACATAGCCGATCACGATTTCGATATAGGAAACTGGCGCCGACAATATCTCGTAGATGGTGCCGACGAACTTCGGAAAATAAATTCCGAACGAGGCGTTGGCGATGCTCTGGGTCAGCACCGACAGCATGACGAGGCCCGGCACGATGAAAGTGCCGTAGCTGACGCCCTCGACCTCGGTGATGCGCGAGCCGATCGCGGCGCCGAACACCACGAAATAAAGCGAGGTAGAAACCACGGGCGAGACGATGCTCTGCAGCAGCGTGCGCCAGGTGCGCGCCATTTCGAACAGATAGATGGCGCGGATCGCACGGTAATTCATGGCGCCCTCACCAGGCTGACAAAGATGTCTTCCAGCGAAGACTGAGTGGTATCGAGGTCGGAGATGTGGATGCCGGCATTGCGGAGGTCGCTCAGCAGGCTGGTAATCCCGGTGCGCTCGCCCTTGGTATCGTAATCATAGGTCAAGAGCCGGCCGTCGTCGGAAAGATGGAGCTTGTAAGGCGCGAGCGCGGGCGGAATGGCGTCGATTTTCTGCTGCAGGTGCAACGTCAATTGCTTCTTGCCGAGCTTCTGCATCAGCCCGGCCTTGTCCTCGACCAGGATGATCTCGCCCTTGTTGATGACGCCGATGCGGTCGGCCATCTCCTCGGCTTCCTGGATGTAATGCGTGGTCAGGATGATGGTGACGCCGGAGGCCTGCAAGCCGCGCACGACGTCCCACATGCCCTTGCGCAATTCGACGTCGACGCCCGCGGTCGGCTCGTCCAGGAACAGGATCTGCGGCTCGTGCGACAGCGCTTTTGCGATCATCACGCGGCGCTTCATGCCGCCGGAGAGCGTGATGATCTTGGAATCCTTCTTGTCCCACAGCGACAGGTCCTTCAGCACCTTTTCGATATGCGCCGGGTTCTTCGGTTTGCCGAACAGGCCGCGGCTAAAGCTGACAGTCGCCCAAACGGTTTCAAACGAATCCGTGTGCAGTTCCTGCGGCACCAGGCCGATCAGCGACCGCGCCGCACGATAGTCGCTATTGATGTCATGCCCGTCGACGGTGACGCGACCCTCGCTTAGGTTGGCAATGCCGCAGATGATGCTGATCAGCGTGGTCTTGCCCGCGCCGTTCGGCCCAAGCAGCGCGAAGATCTCGCCGCGCTTGATGTCCAGATTGATCTTGTTCAGCGCCTTGAAACCGGAGCCGTAGGTCTTTGAGAGATTGGAAACGGATATGATGGGAGGTGGCGCTAGCATGACAGTCTGAGACGCGATGTAGCCAACGACAAAGCGGCGCATCGGCCGGGTCGAGGCGGGAGAGGGGTGGGAACCGGGAGATAGGAACGCTTTGCCACTTATGCAATCGCGCGGGGAAAAAATTATCGCCCCTACACCCGCTCCACAAAACTATCGACCACCTTCTTCTCGCCGGCCTTTTCGAATGCGATCGTCAGTTTGTTGCCGTCGATCTTCACCACGTGGCCATAGCCGAACTTCTGGTGGAAGACGCGATCGTCGAGCGAGAATTCTGAAACCGTGCCGGTGGATTTCGCGACCAGCTCGCCCTCGATCACGATCGGGCCGCGCTTGTTGCGGGAGAAGCCGCCTGAAAATGACGATTGGCTTTCCTCAAACCCGCCGCGGGCCTGACCGCTGCGGCCGCCCTGACTGCGGTTGCGATTGGCCTGCGCGCGCTGCCAGCCTGGCGTCGTGTAGCTGGAGCCGAAGGATTCGACATTGTCGAAGCGCGAGGGGCCGTAGCCGCCGGCGCCGCCCCAGCCGGAGCCGCCTTTCGACTCGGTGATCTCCACATTGGCCGACGGCAGTTCGTCGAGGAAGCGCGACGGGATCGTGGTCGACCAGGTGCCGTGGATGCGGCGGTTGGTGGCGAAATAGAGTTTGGCGCGGCGGCGCGCGCGCGTCAGCCCGACATGGGCGAGGCGGCGCTCTTCCTCCAGGCCGGCACGGCCTTGTTCGTCGAGCGTGCGCTGGCTCGGAAACAGGCCTTCCTCCCAGCCGGGCAGGAACACGTTGTCGAATTCGAGCCCCTTGGCCGAATGCAGCGTCATCAACGACACCGCCTCGTCGCTGGCATCGCCGTCGCGGTCCATCACCAGCGAGATATGCTCGAGGAATCCTTGCAGGTTCTCGAACTCCTCCATCGAGCGCACCAGTTCTTTCAAGTTGTCGAGCCGGCCGGCGGCATCGGCCGAGCGGTCCTTCTGCCACATTTCGGTATAGCCGCTCTCGTCGAGCACGATTTCGGCGAGCTCGGTATGCGCGGTGACCTCGCGCTGGGCGCGCCAGCGGTCGAATTGCAAAATGAGGTCACGCAGGGCGCCGCGCGCCTTCGGCTTCAATTCGTCGGTTTCGACCACCGCTCGTGCCGCCTCGAACAGCGGCAGGCGCCGCTTGCGGGCGTGATCATGCAGCAACTGCACGGTGGCGTCGCCAAGCCCGCGCTTTGGGACATTGACGATGCGCTCGAAGGCGAGATCGTCGGCGGGCGAATTGATCACGCGCAGATAGGCCAGCGCGTCGCGGATTTCGGCGCGCTCGTAGAACCGCGGACCGCCGATCACGCGATAGGGCAGGCCGAGGGTAACAAAACGATCTTCGAACTCGCGCATCTGGAACGAGGCCCTCACCAGTATCGCGACCTCGTTGAGGTTTTCGCCGGCGCGCTGCAACTCCTCGATCTCCTCGCCGATGGCGCGGGCTTCCTCTTCCGAATCCCAGGAGCCTGTGACGGTGACCTTCTCGCCGTCGACATCCTCGGTGCGCAGCGTCTTGCCGAGCCGGCCTTCGTTGTGCGCGATCAGATGCGAAGCGGCGGCAAGGATGTGGCCGGTGGAGCGGTAATTGCGTTCAAGGCGGATGACTTTTGCGCCGGGAAAATCGTGCTCGAAGCGCAGGATGTTGTCGACCTCCGCGCCGCGCCAGCCATAGATCGACTGGTCGTCGTCGCCGACGCAGCAGATGTTTTTGGGGGGTGAGGAGGCAGTGGGAGTCGCAGTCTCCGTCATTCCGGGATGCGCTGAAAGCGCAGACCCGGAATCTCGAAGTGAGTCCTCATCATCTCCAGATTCTTCGATGTGCGATTGCACATCGGAGTTCGCATCTTCGATGCGCCCCGGAATGACGTGGGGGGCGATGTTCCCCGGGATGATCGCCGACAGCGGTGCGCCCGGGCGCGACGGTGCCTGCGACAAGAGCCGCAGCCACAGATACTGCGCGACGTTGGTGTCCTGATATTCGTCGACCAGAATGAACTTGAAGCGGTTCTGGTATTGCCTGAGCACATCAGGGTTTTCGCGAAACAGCCGGATGTTCTCGAGAAGCAGATCGCCGAAATCGGCGGCGTTGAGGATTTTCAGCCGCTCCTGATAGCTGGCGTAGAGCTTGCCGCCCTTGCCGTTGCCGAACATCGCGGCTTCCCCCGACGGCACCTGGCTGGGCGCCAGCCCGCGGTTCTTCCAGCCGTCGATCAGCCCCGCCAGCATGCGCGCCGGCCAGCGCTTGTCGTCGATGTTCTCGGCCTGCAGGAGCTGCTTGAGCAGGCGGACCTGATCGTCGACGTCGAGCACGGTGAAATTGGATTTGAGCTGCACCAGCTCGGCGTGGATGCGCAGGATGCGCCCGCCGATCGAGTGGAAGGTGCCAAGCCACGGCATGCCTTCGACGGCCTGGCCGAGCATCTGGCCGAGGCGGAGCTTCATCTCGCGCGCGGCCTTGTTGGTGAAAGTTACCGAGAGGATTTCATGCGGCCGCGCGCGGCCCTGGCTCAGGATATGGGCGATGCGCGTGGTCAGCACGCGGGTCTTGCCGGTGCCGGCGCCCGCCAGCACCAGAACCGGCCCATCCAGCGTCTCGACAGCCTCGCGCTGCTCCGGATTGAGCCCGTTGAGATATTGCGGGCCGGTGGCGGCCCGCGCACGCGCGGCGATGCCGCCAGCCGCCGGCTGGTGCTCGGGGACGCCGTGATGGGGCAGTTTGCTCGGCTCGGTCATTTCTCGAATCGTCTTGGCCCCACGATGGCACCGTGAGGCAGCAAAGGGGAGCCTTCATAGCAGGGATCAAGGGCGATATAGGGCCTGTCCGGCCGTTTTGACAGGTTTTATCCGGTCGCGGTTGCCGGCCTGATTTCGCGGCTTTGCGGCGATTTTGTTCCGCCCGAAACGTCAAATTTCGCGCTTTTGCCGCCCGGAACCATCGTTCCCAGCCCGGATTGGTCCCACAGGCGATGTGCGACGCCTCAATCCGCCGCCATCGAAGGAGCAATGGGCAATAGAGGTCGTGACATGCTGAGTTGGGTCGTTACGTTCCTGATCATCGCGCTGATCGCGGGTGTTCTTGGCTTCGGCGGTATCGCCGGCGCTTCGGTCGAAATCGCCAAGGCGATCTTCTTTATCGCCGTAATTCTGTTCCTGATCTCGGCCGTGGTCGGACTGGTGCGCGGACGAAGCAACGTCTAGCCAGCCGGCACGGCTGCGCAAAAATTGACGGCGACGGCCAAGGCGGGCCGTCGCCGCAGGGGCTCTCCCGATTCCGTCAGCGTTTGACGATGACGATTTCCAGGTACTCGCTCGGCAGCACCATCGTGCCGTCCTCGGCGCGGTTCATCGACGCGATCAGCGTCAGGATGTCGTCGGCGAGGCGGCGCTGGTTGGTTTCATCAAGTGCGGCAAAGGCTTTCAGCGTCGGGCCGTAGTAATTCCTGAACACGTCGAGAAAATGCAGCGGCGAGCGATAGCGGAACATGAAGTGACGCTTCTCGGCCTTGATAGAAGCGGCCGATGTTCCGAACATCTCGGTGATGCGCGCCTGGGTGCCCCACAGCGCGGGCGATTTCGCGCCCGCCGGCGGCGGCAGGTATTTGCCGAGCGTCTTGAACAATTGCCCGATGAAGCCCTCCGGCGTCCAGTTGGCGAGACCGATCTTGCCGCCGCTCTTGCATACCCGCAAAAGTTCAGATGCCGCGCGGTCCTGGTCCGGCGTGAACATCACGCCGAAGGTAGACAGCACCGCGTCGAAGGTCGCGTCGACGAAGTCCAGCGCTTCTGCGTCCGCTTCCTTGAATTCGACTGATAGGCCTTCGGCTGCGGCACGCGACCGGCCGCGGTCGAGCAGGCTCGGCACATAATCGGTCGAAACGACGTCGCACCAGCGGCGCGCCGCGGCAAGCGTCGCGTTGCCGTTACCGGCGGCGACGTCGAGCACCTTCTGGCCGGCCCGGAGGTCGAGCGCCTCGCACAGCTCTTCGCCGACGATCTGCAGCGTGGTGCCGACGACGGCGTAGTCGCCGGACGACCAAGCGCCGTGTTGCTTGGTTTTCAGGGCGGAAAGATCGATCTGGCCGGGTTGCAGGGTTTGAGCGGCGGCGGATGCAGCCATGTTCTACTCCTTTGGGCGGGGGTGAATTTGCCGATTTCAGCGTGCTGCCGGCTTAGACTTCGGGCCCGCCGGATGCCTATCCAGTTCGCGACATGGCTATCCGGAACGTGAACCTTTCCGCTGTTCCCAGGACTCAACCACCAGGGCCTTCGGAGTTGCGGATGATTGCTGGCCAGACCGCCTTACCGGCGACATCGGTGCTGCCGCGCGGCGTCAGGCGCGCGCTGGACGCCATGCGTGGCAATGTCGGCCGCAGTTGGCGGCTGACGGAGCTTGCCGCGATCGGCGGCGTATCCGGCAGAACCCTGCAGCGGCAGTTCCTTAGCTTTGTCGGCAAGACCCCGCGTGCCGCGCTTCGCGAGATCGGGCTCGAACGCGCCCGTCGCGAGCTGTTGCAGGGTACGCCTGATCTCAAGATCATGGACGTGGCGCTGCGCTGCGGCTTTCCGCATTTCGGGCGGTTTTCAATCGAGTATCGCCGCCGCTATGGCGAAACGCCGTCGCAGACGCTGAAGCGGCAGGAGGTGCTCACCGACGCGCTCGGTGCGACTCCCTCGCTGTTCTTGCCGGCGCGGGACCGACCGGCGGTTGCGTTGGGCCCGATCGAGGCGGCAACGGAAAATCTGGCCGTCGCGGCTGACATCGCCAATGATCTCGTCACCGCATTGACCCGGGCCGGGATCGCGGTCGCGGCGCGCTCGATGGCCGCGCCCTATCATTTGGGCGGTGCCATCAGGGGATCGGGTACGCGGACACACCTGACGATCAGGCTGATCGACACCGAAACCGGCGGCCAGCTCTGGGCGCATCGCGCCGATGGCATCCTGCGCGGCGAGACCACAACGACGGAATATCTCGCAGCCAGGATCGCGGCGGCGCTGCAGCCATGCTTGCGGCTGGCCGAAATCGATCGCGCGCTGCGCAAGCCGACGAATTGCCTCGGTGCCCAGGATCTGGCGCTACGGGCGATGCCGGGCGTTCTCTCGCTCGACGCCAATGGCAATGCCCGCGCGCTGGAATTGCTCGATCGCGCGATGGATCAGGACCCAAACCATCCGCTTGCCATCGCGCTGGCGGCCTGGGCGCATGTCCAGCGCGTGGTTTATCACTTCACCCATGCGCCGCTGCAAGAGCGCGCCCGAAGTCTCGAACTGGCGCATAAGGCAAGGGCGTTGCGCGGCGATGCGACTGTGCTGGCGATACTCGGCAACGCGCTGTCGCTGCTCAATGAGTTCGATGTCGCCGATCTCGTTACGCGCAAGGCGCTTGCGATGGACGGCGGATCCGCCTGGGCTTGGAGCCGCAGCGGGTGGATCGATGTCTACAAGGGCGATCCGCAATCGGCGGTCGAGCGCTTCAAGATCGCGCTTGATCTCGCGCCCCACGATCCCCTGGCCTTCAACAGCATGGTCGGGATCGGCTGTGCGCTTTTCACCGCCGGTCAATACGCCGAAGGTGCGGTTTGGCAGGAGCGCGCATTGGTCGAACATCCCTCGGCGAGCTGGGTGCATCGAACGCTGTGCCCGGCCTATGTGCTCGCCGGACAGGCGCCGCAGGCCCGCCGCAGCCTTGGCGCGCTGCGCCAGCACTACCCCGATCTCACGGTAACGGAAGTCCAGCGCGGCATGCCGCCGCTGCCGCCAAGCCAGTGCGATCTGGTCCTCGGCGCGCTGCAGGAGGCCGGACTGCCGGTCTGAATGGGCCGCTATCTGTCAGGCATCGCGACCTTGCGGCCGATCCCGTCGGGCCGCGGCACGGCGGCATGCGAATCCGTCACCGCCCGGATGCGCGCGCGAATGTCGGGCGGGAAGGGCGCAACCTTCCGCTGCTGCATGTCCATATGCAGCGTCATGTTTTCCGAAGTCGCGGAAAGCCAGCCTTCGGTCGCGTGGCGCAATTCCTCGAACGTGTGCAACCGCTTCTCGTCGGCACCCAACAGATAAACTGAAATCTGAACGGGATCGCCGAGGTGAATTTCTCTGACGTAGCGCACGTGAGCTTCGGCGGAGAAGGTCGAGCAGTGACGCTCCTTCATGTAGGCCGGCCCGATCCCGAGCTGCAGCCACATTTCGTCGATGGCCCGATCCATCATCACGTTGTAATAGGCCATGTTGAGATGGCCGTTATAGTCGATCCATTGCGGCTCGATCTGCATCACCGAGGACAGAAACGGGGCCGGCGGCAGCGGTATATCTTTCAGTTTTTCCCCGGCGGCGGCAGCGGTCGTCATCATCCATCCCTTTGTCGTTTCGCTATCTTGACCCCATTTATATCCTTTGCCACGGTCCGCTCAAATTCGGGAGGAATTGGCGTGGCGACGACGATATCGGGTAGTATGAAGCGGCCGGAACCGCAGGCTTTGGCAAGCGCCGTGGAGGCGCTGGCGGCGCGGTTCGGCAACCGGCTGATCACCTCGCAGGCGGTGCGCGAACAGCATGCCCATACCACCACCTGGCTGCCGACCCAGCCGCCCGACGCGGTGGTGATGGCGCAGGAAACCGCCGACATTCAGGACGTGGTGCGGATCTGCGCTAAACACGGCGTGCCCGTGATCGCTTTCGGAACCGGCACCTCGCTGGAAGGCCAGGTCAATGCGCCGGCCGGCGGCATCTGCATCGATCTGCGCGACATGAACCGGATTCTTGAAGTTCATGCGGAGGATCTGGACTGCGTGATCCAGCCTGGCGTCACCCGCAAGGCGCTGAACGAGCACCTGCGCGACCAGGGATTGTTCTTTCCGATCGATCCGGGCGCCGATGCTTCGCTCGGCGGCATGACCGCGACGCGGGCGTCCGGCACCAATGCGGTGCGCTACGGCACCATGCGCGAGAACGTGCTGGCGCTGAAAGTGGTGCGCGGCGACGGCGAGATCATCACGACGGGCACGCGGGCGAAGAAATCCGCAGCTGGCTACGACCTGACGCATCTGTTCGTCGGCGCCGAGGGTACGCTTGGCATCATCTCCGAGCTCACCATCAAGCTGCGCGGCATCCCCGAGACGATCGCGGCCGCTGCCTGCTCGTTCGAGACGGTGCGCGGCGCCTGCCAGGCCACGATCCTGGCCATCCAGACCGGCATTCCGCTGGCGCGGATCGAGCTGCTCAACGCCGAGCAGGTGCGCGCCTGCAACGCCTATTCCAAGCTGACCCTGCCGGAGACGCCGCTGCTGCTATTGGAATTCCACGGCAGCGAGGTCGAGGTCGCCGAACAGTCCAGGAATTTCGGCGAAATCGCCAAGGAATGCGGCGGCGGGGATTTCACCTGGACGACCAAGCCCGAGGACCGCACAAAACTTTGGCAGGCGCGGCATGACGCCTATTGGTCGGTCAAGGCGCTGCGGCCCGGCGCGGGCGTGGTGGCGACCGACGTCTGCGTGCCGATTTCACGGCTTGCGGATTGCGTTACCGAGACCGAGGAGGACCTGGAACGGCTGAACCTGCTGTCGCCGATCGTCGGCCATGTCGGCGACGGCAACTTCCACTGTTCGCTGGTTTGCGACGTCGACAACAAGGAAGAAATGGCGCGCGGCGAGGAGTTCATGCATCGCCTGGTCGAACGCGCGCAGTCGATGGGCGGCACCTGCACCGGCGAGCACGGCATCGGGCAGGGCAAGCAGAAATACCTCAAGGCCGAGCTCGGCCCCGAGGCGATCGACGCCATGCGCGCGCTGAAGCAGGCGCTCGATCCGCAGAACATTTTCAATCCCGGTAAGATCGTGCCGGTGGGGTAGGACGCGGAGTCGTTACCACCTGACCCAAAGCGGTCTCAGGTCGCTAGAGTCAGAACACATCGATAGTCGGGAACCGAGCATCCCCTGTGATGCAATCCCAAAGGTAGATTGCAAGACCGATGTCGCCGGTCCAAAGCGAATACCGACCGCGGCCAGCAACCATCTGAGCGCCGCGATACTGGACGATGGCAGTCATGGCGAACTGGCGCGCGCGGTCGAGCCAAATGGGGTCATTTGTACGTCGGTACAGCTTGAGGAATGCGTAGCCATTTCCACCCGTACCGTGGCAAAGGTTCGAGCCCTTTGTTAGCGGTCCGGCGGCCCAGGCAAAGCGCCCGCCATCCAGCAGGAGCGCGTCAAATTGTGGCGTAGTGAAAGGCGCGTCAGCAAAAGTCGTCACCATTCCCGGCGCACCGTGACAGTGCTGACATATGAAAAGCCGCTTCTCGCGCTTACTTCTCGGGCCCCATGTTGTTCCAACTTCGTACTGCCACGCATTCGCTTCAAGCGACTTCGGCACAAATTCGGCTACGTGCGCTTGCTGCGCCGCCGTCAACCAATCCCATCCGAGCAATAACGGGATAACGTTGCCGGCGAAGCCGTGAACGGGCCCGAGAAAGCGATCTTTGGCACCGTAAAGATCCTGCGTCCAAAGTGGACCTTGCGGCGTGTCCTCCAGTTCGGCCAACAGCCGCGCTGCCTGCACTTCGAAGAGGCCGCGCCATCGCGATTCCTCCGTCATCTCGCCCATGTGGATTGCGGCTACCATCGATCCGGGCATACCCCACATGAGTTCTCGGATTGGCAGTCCATTATTTGCTTCGGCGCGCCTATAAACCAGGTCGGCGAGGCTCGATGTTGGCTCAAGGCGCATTGCGAGAAGTGCCGCACCCATGTCGCCGCGAAGCAGCGAGCCATGCTTCTCATAATCGGTCGGCGAACTGGCTTCGTGGTCAATGATTGTCCGTTCAATCAGCTTTGGCAGCACAGAGCGAAAGTCTCCCGCGACGCGGGTAGCCCCTATGCGATGTAAGTAATCTAGTGCCCAAATGACCCCTGCCGCGCCCTTGTAGAAGCTGGGGTCGCCATCTCCCACCCCGTCGTCACTCGGGTGAGCCGGCCAGAAGGTGTCGGGATTGAAATGGGCGATCGCATCGGCCGCAATTTCTTCAATCGTGACCCGAACAGCCGATTCATTCCAGTCGTCCTGGGCAAGCGGACGATGACGTCCGGGGGTAATCATGGCGTAGGGGCTCCTGGGCGGTGTCCATCTGTACTTCAGATGATGCAAGTAAGGATCGCACGATTGAACGAAAGCTATCTAAAAGCGTGCCGCGCGGCAAACCAACTGCCCGCCCGAAATAGTTCGACGCGGCGCAGCAATGATGCGTCAATGTCCGCCTCTGGTAAGCGGACATCAGGCGGACGCTGATCCAAGCGCCCGATCTATGAGTTCACGAACTAAGCGCTCCGAGGCCTGCATTGAAACCGCCGGTGGCGGACGAAGGCTTGCAACGACGTTATTCAATCAAAGATTGTACATTGTGGCGGCCGTCGCAGTTTGGTTCCAAACATAGCCTCGTTTCAACACGGCGCCGCCAGACTTAAACATTGTCGCGCCCGAACTGACCTCTTCAGCTTGTTCCCGCAACATGTGTTGCGTGTGTCGTGCGTGATGAGGTGCGTTAATGCGTTTTATTTCCTGGGGGATCGTTGCCGCGTGTGGCTTTTTACTGGCAGGTTCGGCGGCGAAGGCTGCCGAAATCCGTATTCCGGACCTGCCGTCGCCTCACTACAACTGGACCGGATTCTATGCGGGCGTTTACGGCGGCGGTGCGTATGCGGCGTGGGCCGCCGATTACTGCCGAAACGGTGCGTGCCGCCATGCGGAGGGACAGGCGAGCGGCTTCGCCGTCGGCGTTTACGGCGGCTACAATTATCAATTCGCCAGCCGCTTTGTCATCGGCGCCGAATTCGATTGGGGCAAGTCCACTTCGTCACAGGACGAAATCGTCTTTGGCGACAGTGCGTTGCTATCGAGATTCGGCGCGTTCGGCTCCGCTCGCCTGCGCGCCGGCTACGCGTTCGACCGCCTGCTGGCCTTTGGTGCGGTCGGTGTCGGCGTGGCCAGCATCAGCAACGGATATCGCTATACGGTTCAGAGAGGGTGTGACACGCTGGAGCAGGCGATCTGGGACGAGCAGGTCAAGGCAGGGCTGATAGCAGGCGTGGGCATCGAGTATGCTTTCACCAAGCATCTGGTCGCGCGCGGTGAATATCTCTATGCCGATTACGGCAGCGCCACGCTGTCGAGCCGGGACCGCACCCGGGCTGAATTCCGCAACGAGATGCACTTCGTGCGCGTGGGCGCCAGTTATCGGTTCTGATGCTTCGCTCAGGATGGTCCGGCGGCGTTGGCTGCCGGATCATCATGTCGCGATTCTCCATGCGTCTTATCGTGCGCGCGGCGCGGTGATCGCCTTGCGGATTGCTGCGAGTGGCGCGGTGTCGTCGAACTCGAGACCTTCGCCAACCCGCCTCAATCCGAGGTTGCGCCACAGCGCCGCGAGATCGGGCGTCACCGGCTTCGGCCCCATCTCGTTGTGAAGCCGGGTCAGCACGTCGACGCCGACGGCGTTGTCGGCGGTTGCAAGGATGCGCTCGATCGGCCAGTCCTGTTCGTGATTGCCGCCGGCGGCGAGCACGCCGCGCATCGCGTCCTGCAGGCCGAGGCGATTATTGGTGGCCTTGCGGATTTCGATATCGGCGAGCAGGCAGAACATCGCGCCGCCCCAATATTTCCGCCCCCAGGTGCCGGTGTTGTCGAGGCCCTGGTCGCCGGCCTGCGGCAGGCCCTTCGGCATGTCGCGCATCATCGCCTGCCAGATTTCTCGCGCGCCGAGGTCTCCGGCCTGCACCCGCGCGACCGGCTCGACATAGACCGCCAATCCTTCCGAGAGCCACGCGTGGCGGTCGGGCATGTCGGGCAGGGCGGTATGCACCATCTCGTGCACCATCACCCAGTCGCGGCGCAGCACATCCTCGCTTGAATCGCGGCCGAGCGGAATGCGAATGGCGGCGCCGCGATAGCCCCACGTCGTGCCGCCGCGAATGCGGCCTCCATCGACGGGCACCAAGAGCAGCCGGAGCGAGTTGACGGGAAATCGCCCGTAATAGGTCGTCACGGCCCGAGCCGACATCCTGATCCAGTCGAGCAGTTTTTCCCTGGGCAGCATGAAGTCGCCCGGGGCGAACGCGGCATGGATGATGCCGCCGGGCACTTCGATATCGGTTTTGGGCAGCCGGTCGAAAGCGTCGTAGGGCATCCGGTCGCGCATATATTCCGATTGCGCATCGGCGCGGAACGAAATGGCGCTTGCCAGCATCGCGGTGATGACGGCGGCGGCAACGATCCAGCGAAAGGCGCTGGCGACCTTCATCTCAGCACGGTCTGGACCGCAACCGACCGGTCGTGGCCCGGGCGTTGTGCAATGAACGAGGCGGCCTGTTCGTGGAGATCGCCGAGCATGGCGGCGAGCAAGGCTTCGCCCTTGGCCGGCGTCGCCCGTGTCGGATCGCCATAGCTGCCGGAGCGGCTGTAGTTTGGCGAATACGGATCCGACGGCGTCAGTGCGCCCGGCGTCTCCTGGTTCAGGGCGGGGCTGGCTTCGGCGCGCGTCATATCGACCAGATGCGGTGCCAGCGCCAGCATCAGCGACGTTTCCAGTTCATCCGCATGGCTGCCATGGCTCTGTTCGGCCAATTGCCTCGCCACGCGCGGATAGCGCGGACCCTCATGGATCCACAGATGCCTGATCCGCTCGCTGTCGAGGCGCGCCAGTGCGCGATCGACCGGGGCTAACGTGCTGATCCCGGTATTGAGCACCAGCAGCTTTGGAATTCCGCCGGCGAGAATTTGCCCCGCAATCTCGCGCACCAGCGCCTCGAAGGTTGAAATCGACAGGCTGCTGCTGCCGGCATATTCGACGAAGGCGGGATAATGGCCGTACGTCAGCGTCGGCCAGATCAGCGCGTCGATCTTTTCCGCCATCTTGGCCGCGAGCCATTCGGCCTGGATGCGGTCGGTGTTGAGCGGGAGGTGGAAGCCGTGCTGCTTGGCGGCGGCGCCGATTGGCAATATGGCCACCGCGCCACTACCGATGCGCCGCGCGACCTCGTCCCAGTGCATGCGCTCGATGAAGTGGCGATCGGTGTCTATTCCCATTCGCCGAGCGCTCCCCTTCATGAGCCGACGGAAACATCCGTCAAAAGTCCCGCCGTGATCCAGCCGTGCAGATAGCCGGCGCCGCGGCCTGCCGCGCTGTCGGGGTCGTCATAGGTCGCGAGCATTTCGCAGAGCACGCCGAACGGAATGCCGTTCGCGGCCTCATCCCACATCATCGCCACTTCCGCCGAAAGCTCGCGGAACATCGGCGTAACGTCCTGACGCCAGATCAGAAGATGCGCCGGCTGCTCCAGTGCGGTCGCGTCCGGCGGCGTTTCGTCGTTCTTGAGCGCGAGCCAGATCGCAGCCGCATTGGTTGCAAGATCGAGCCTGAAGACACTGGGATGCGGCTGAAACCTCAGGCCCGACCATGCTTCGGGCGCAAAGCGTGCCATGTCGGTCAGTTCGACCACCTTGCTTTCCGCGGCGTCGAAGGCGTCGTTGAGCGCCTTTTCCAGCGCGGCCAGATCCGACAGTACGGGATGGCCCGAGTAGGGCTTCGCCGATTTCAAAAACTCCGGCAGGCCTTGCGAGAACCAACGCAGGTTCGGATGCGCGGACGGGCGCGCCTTGACATAAGCGTACCCCATCTCGTCGAACATCTCATCGCCGAGATAGAGGTGCAGCAGTTCGTGGTCGTTGCGCATTGCCTCGACCAGCCGCGAGCCGTAGGCATAGCGATAGACGCCGAACAGCGCTTCGCGCTTCTCGCGCGGGCTGTCGAGGATTTCAGCCAGCACCGTATCGTCGCCATCGAGGATGCCGCGCTGAAACTCGGCTTGCTGTCGCGCAAAATCGCTCATTCCGCCTGCGTGCACCTCGGCAAGATTTTTTCGGCCATCTCACGGGTCCTGACAACCTCAAGCAACAATTCATCGAGCGGCGGGATGTTATCGTCGCGCTCGATCATGGTCGAGACCCGGCCAAAACGCCTCAACGCCGTGGCATAGAGATCCCAGACATCCTCGCACACCGGATGGTCGTGGGTGTCGATGATATGGGTGCCCATGTGGCTGTGACCGGCCATGTGAAACTGCACCACGCGATCCGCCGGAATGCCATTGAGGAAAGTCATGGGATCGTAGCCGTGGTTGAAGGCGCTGACATAGACATTGTTGACGTCGAACAGGAGCCAGCATCCGGAGCGGCGCGACAATTCGGAGAGGAATTCCCATTCCGTCATCTCGGAATTGCTGAACTGCACGTAGGTCGAGACGTTCTCGAGCACGATGGCGCGGCCGAGAAAATCCTGTACCAGTTGGACACGGCTGACGACGTGATCGAGCGCTTCCCTGGTGTAGGGGATCGGCAGCAGGTCATGCAGGTTCTTGCCGTGCACGCCGGTCCAGCACAGATGGTCCGATACCCATTTCGGCTCGACGCGCCGGGCAAGATCCTTCAGAGCCTGCAGATATTCGAAGTTCGGCGGGGCCGTTGAGGCGATCGACATCGACACGCCATGCATGACCACGGGGTAGCGTTCGCATATCCGGTCCAGCGTGCGCAGCGGCTGGCCGCCGGGCAGCATATAGTTTTCGCTGATCACCTCGAACCAGTCGATCGGCGGATTGCCGCTCAGGATTTCGTCGTAATGCTGGTGGCGCAAGCCGAGGCCGAAGCCGAGGAAGGGCGGCTTGGCCGATGTCACTGAGCGGTCTGCAAGCGCAGCCGCCGAAGTATCTGGCAATCTGCTTGCGACGTTCATCTCGTCTCCGCTCGAACGGCGCCGCAAACGGCGGCGTGTCCCAAACTGCACCGTCAACCTAGCATGGATGCGAGGCCCGGCCTACACCGGGCCTCGATCGGACCGCGACTTAAGACGGCATATACTTGCCCTTGGCGGCGTCGCACTTTTCCTTGGTCATGGCCGAGAAGCCCTGCCCCTTGCAAGCGTTCTGGCCCTTGCAGGCATTGCTGGCACCCTTGCAAGCGCTCTGGCCCTTGCAGGCATTGGCGCCGACGCACTTACCTTCGCCGGCGGCATAGGCCACGGTCGACACGGTGGCGCCGGCCAGGAACAGGGTGGCTGCAGCGGCAGCGAGGGTGGCGCCGGATTTCGAGGTCATCTTCATTTGTATCCTCCAAAGGAAGTGTGAGGGTGCATCGCCCGCAAGCCGCGACAGTTCCGGCCGACAAACTGCACCCGGAGATAGCTACGTGGCGGGTCTGGATTTAGTTACACGCGAGGCCGATTTTAATTCAGCCGCAGGGTCGAAACAACGAGGGCCCGGCACGCGCTGGGCCCTCGTTGCACCTGATCAGAACGATCAACCCTTGACGAACTTGGCTCCCATGGCGGCGCAAGCCTTCTCGGAGGTCGCCGAGAAGCCTTGGCCCTTGCAGGCGTTCTGGCCCTTGCAGGCGTTGGCCGCGCCCTTGCAGGCGCTCTGGCCCTTGCAGGCATTGCCGGCCATGCACTTGCCCGCGGCGGCGTTCGCAGGCGTCGATACCGTCGACACCACCGAGCCGGCGAGGAACAGGGTGGCGGCGGCAGCGGCGAGCGTCGCGCCGGACTTCGAATTCAACTTCATGACGATCTCCTCGATGATTGTTTGAAGACAAAAAGTGACGCCATGAGACCTGTTGATCGTTCGATCACAGGCCCCGCTGACGCAGGGGAGGGACGGATGGCAATCAGATCGCGGTGGCTTGCCGGAGGACGTCAGGTCTCCGTGATTTGAGTGCTCATCCGAAACCAGCTACGGGGGATGGGGCGATTTGGTTACAGAGTTTCAAAAGAAAATTTTCTTTTTTGCGGTTGGACATTCCGTCCATGTCTAACCCCGGCGGCTTGAGAGTATTTCATTTGCGTGCAGCGGTGATCTCCGCAAGCGCGCGCCGCGCAGAAAGCGCGGCGCTTCAAGGGATTAGCGCAAGCATCGGCGGTCGTTTGCGTTGCACAACGAAATTCGATCCAGCTACCCCCGCACAGGCTTCAGCTTCGCCATCTGCGTGACCGTGGCCCGCAACTCCTCGGCATTGAAGGACGGAAACGAACAGATGCGGTTGCTGCAGGCGAACGCCGCGGGGTTGCCGAGATCGGGATATTCGACGTCGGGGTTGGGCAGCTTGCCCTCGCGCAGATCCAGCCATTCCAGACGCTTGTAGCGGGCCGGCAATGCACGGGCTAAGGCGTGCAGGTCTTTCGCGCGGGCGTCGTCCTTGTGTCCGACGATTGTCACGTGGGTGGGCTCGACCGCGAGTTCTTCGTCGGCGAGCAGAACGCCGGGCAGGGGACGCATCATCCCGGCCGAAGCGCTGGCGAGATAGCTCATCGCATGCGTGGCCTCTTCGCGATAGGCCTCGTTGCCGAAGTAGCGGTTGAGCAGGTTCATGAAGCGGGCGACCGCGACCTGATCGTCGATCAGCTTGGCGGGCTTGGCGAGCACACCGGTTTTGCCTTCCGCCGTCTTCGAAGTCACGAAGCCGCCGGCCTCATCGTGGAAGGTCGCGACGAATTCGCCGGCCTTGGCGGCTCTGGTGAGCCAGTCGCGATTTCCCGTGACGGCATAGAGATCGAGAAAGGCATGGCCCATCGCCAGCGTGTCGCCGATGAATGGCCCGCCGCGATCCTTCTCGCCATGACGGAAGCCGCCATCGGGGAGCGCGCGGTTGTCGATCACCCATTTCGCCGCGCGTTCTGCGGTCGCCAGCACCCTCGGATCGTTGGTGACGTTGTAGTAGGCCGAAAGCCCCGAGATCGCCCAGCCGTTTTCGCGCGCATACAGATTCTTGTCGATGCGCGGCATGCCGAGCTTGCGTCGCTCGCCGTCCGATAGCGCGTAGTATGTGTGCCCATCGGTGTCGTGATCGAGATCGGCATCCTGGCTGACATAGAACGCGCCGTTCGGGCTCTTGAGAAACTCGGCGAGATAGCGTTCGATGTTGCGTGCGGCGGCAAGATATTTCGGATCCTTCCACAGCGCATAGGCCTGGCTGTATTGCCGGAGATATTGCGCCTGGAACGACATGATCTTTTCGAAATGCGCCTGCGTCCAGGAGCCCGCTTCGGAATATTGGTACACGCCGCCCCAGACCGGATCGATCAGCGCGATGGCGGCATCGAGCGTCTGCCGGGCGCGCTTGGCCGCCATGGCGTCGCCGGACTCGGCGCGGGTGATCGCAAGGTCCATGCTGTCGGCGTCGATGTATTTCTGGTTCTCGCCCCAGCCGCCGAGTTTTTCCTCATAGGATTCATCGACATTCTTCGTCAGCGCAGCTCGCTGTTCCTTGTCGAGGAAGGCGGCGGTCGATGGCTTCACCTCAAAGGCTTCGCCGACTGACGGTCCGGGCGAGGGATCGTCGATGATCGCCTTGAGCAGCGCCCGCATCCGCTCGGGCTCGATATATCCCCTGATCTTGGCGATCTCGGTGCCGTCGGGGCCGAACATGATGGTCGCCGGCCAGCCCCAGTCGCCATAGCGGCTCGACAGATCGGGGTTGGCGTCCTGATCGACCCGCACCGGCAGATATTTCGCGGCGAGCAATTCCCTGACCTCGGGATTGGCGTAGGTCGTCTTCTCCATGACGTGGCACCAGTGGCACCACACCGCCTCGAGATCGAGAATGACGAAACGCTGTTCGGCCTGCGCGCGCGCGAACAGATCGTCGCTCCAGTCGCTCCATTTGGGCCCGTCCGAAGCAAACGACGGCGATGCCGCTAGCGCGGCAAGTGCGAAGGCGGCAATGCGGACGAATTTCATGGTAGCTCCCGGAAGCGTGGCGTTTTCTCCAGCTACGCAGCCAGCGAGATCAGGGCTCAAGCATTGGCCGATGTCACGGGATTGTGAGTGTCAGGTTGAAGCTTTGGGCTGACCGCTGGCATTCAGCAGCAGCCGATCCAGTGAAGCCGCGCCCGGGCCGGCAATCGCAAGCCACATGAAGCCGGCGAAGTAGGCAGCTTCCTCAAAACCGAGCAGCGTCTCCAGCGAGTCGACATCGCCCCATTTCGCCGACTGGATGGCGACGACCATGACCACCGCCAGCATCGCGGCCGGGATTCGCGCGAACAGGCCGAGGATCAGCATCGCACCGCCGAAGAATTCGACACCCGCCACAAAGGGGGTGAGGATGTTGGGAAACGGAATGCCCCAGCCGATAAAGTTTTCGGTGACCTGCGCCAGATGATTGAGCTTGCCCCAGCCGGCCAGCATGAAGGTGTAACCGACGATGAGCCGCATGATCAGGGGGCCGGCCCACGAAAAATGCGAGGCGATCTGCGCGGGCAGCAGGATGAGCAGATTGACGACGGAATACATGCGAACCCCCTTCAAGTATTTTGGCGACGCGAAGCCGCGACCTGCGGCTACGTCGCGGCCGCGGTGGCCGCAGTCTGGTCCTGACAGGAATTTCGTTGGCGCCGGCCCGCTTGTTACGGGGCCTTAGCCGAAATTTTGCAAGGCGGGGAAAGTCTCCAGCAGCCAAATGCTGACGTTGGTGACGGCGCCGGTCAGGAAGCCGATGCCGGTGATCACCATCAGGATCCCCATGGCATGCTCGACCTTGGCGAGGTGTCGCTTCATCCGCGCAAACAGCGAGGAGAACTGCTCGATCATGAAGGCTGCCAGCAGGAACGGGATTCCGAGCCCGGCGGAATAGACCGCGAGCAGGCCCGCGCCCTTGGTCACGGTGGCCTCGGCGGCCGCAATCGACAGGATCGCCGCCAGAATGGGGCCGATGCAGGGGGTCCAGCCGAAGGCGAAGGCGAGCCCCATGGCATAGGCGCCCCAGAGGCCGACCGGTTTCGGCATCGGCATCCGCCCCTCGCGCATCAACAGTCCGATCCGGGTCAGGCCGAGGAAGTGCAGGCCCATGATGATGATCACGATGCCGGCCACGATCGAGAGCTCCGCCGACCAGGCGCGGATCAGGCCGCCGATCAGCGAGGCGCTGGCGCCAAGCGCCACGAAGACGGTGGAAAAGCCGAGCACGAACATCAGCGCCGAAGCCATCACCGCGCGCTTTGATGCCTGCGTCGTCTCGGCATTGGCGACCTGCTCGATGGTCGCGCCGGTGAGATAGATCAGATAGGGCGGCACCAGGGGCAGCACGCAGGGGGACAGAAAGCTGACGAGACCGGCAATCAGGGCCGCCGGGATGGAAACATCGTGCATTGCATGACCTTCGAGAATTGCCGCAAGGCATAGCGCCGTCTTCGCTTGTACGGAACAGGCAATCGATAAGTTTCGTCGTCATTACGGCTCAACTGCGGTCACAGAGCCGTGTCCGGGGCGCCGAAATTGCCTCGCTGGCGAAACAGACGCTGGTATGGTCCCGTATTGCGGTAATCAGACCATCATCGGGACCCCTGTATGCGCCTCGGCATCCGCACCGCCATTTCCGCCCTCGTGCTGACGTCGATCGTCGTCAGTGCCGTCGGCGTGCATCTTTTGTGGTGGCGCACCGCCCATCAGGTCAGCCAGACGCTCGCCAACACCATCAACGACCAGATCGTATCCGCGGTCGGCGACGAACTGCAGTCGGTCACGACCGAGGCGCGCTCCTCCATGATGGCGGTGCGAACGCTGCTGGCCGAAAAAGTGTTCGACCCGCGCGACGCCCGAAAACGCGAGATCGTTTTCCGCTCGCAGTTGCTGTCGCAACCGACGATCTCCTGGGTGGCATTTGGATGGCCGGACGGCTCGTTCTTTGCCGGGCACAAGCTCGGCGACAACGTCATCGAAATGCTCGAAATCACGCCCGACCGAAATTTGCGCATCAATCGCTACGAATTCGTCGGTAACGATCTTCGGCTCAAGGCGAGCTGGTTCGAAGACACCGACTATTCCGTGCCCGAGCAGGAATGGTTTCGGGTCGCCAAGGAGACCAACGACGAACACTGGTCGACGCTGACGACGCATCCGCGCGGGGAGCGGCTGGCGGCGGCCTTTTCTGCCCCGATCGAAATCGATCAGAAACCGGCCGGCGTCGTTGCGATCATCATTGAGCTGACCCGCGTCTCGAATTTTCTGTCGCAGCTCACGGTCGGCAAGTCCGCGGGCGCCTTCATTCTCGAGCGGGACGGCAAGGTGGTGGCCTCGCCCGATCCTGATGCCAGCGAACTGGTGGCGCTGAAGACCGATCATCCGCTGTTTCCGGTCGCCGTCGAAGCGATCCGGAATGCGGGCAGCGCCTACGAACCCGGCGAGGGCCAGCCGTTCAACACGACGGTGACGCGGGACGGCAAGGCCTATCAGGCCGTGATTACGCCGATATCGTTTCCGGGCTGGTCGCTGGTGACGGTGGTGCCGGAATCGGAATTTCTCGGACCGGTTCAGATGACGATCCGAAACCTGCTGATCGGGCTTGCGGTGCTGATCGTTTTTGCCGGGCTATTGTCGGCATGGCTCGCCCAGCGCCTGATCGCAGCTCCCCTGATCAAGGTGGTGAACGAGATCCGGCATGTGGAGCGTTTCGACCTCGACAAGGTGCAGCGGCATCCGTCGCGGCTGGCCGAGATCGGAAACCTGTCGGGCGCGATCGGCGACATGGCGCAAGGGCTTGCCGCTTTCGGAAAATACATTCCGGCCGACCTGGTCAAACGGCTGATCAGCGACGGCAGCGGCGCGCGGCTTGGCGGCGCGGTGCGGCCGATGAGCGTGATGTTCATCGATCTGGCCGGCTTCACCGGCTTATCGGAGCGGCTCGGCGACCGCATCATCCCGCTGCTGTCGCGCTATTTCGATTGCGTCTCGGCGCAGATTCAAAACCAGAACGGCACCATCGACAAATTCATCGGCGACGCCGTGATGGCGTTCTGGGGTGCGCCGTCGCCCAACCCCGATCATGCCGTTGATTGCTGCCGGGCGGCCTTGGCGTGCCGGCGCGCGGTGGAGGAGGCAGGTCTCGTCGACGACTGCGGTCGGCCGGTCAGGATACGCATCGGCATCAATTCCGGCGACATGCTGGTCGGCAATATCGGATCGGAGGTGCGGCTGAACTACACCGTGATCGGCGATGCCGTGAATATTGCGAGCCGGCTGGAGAGCACCAACAAGGCGTACGGCTCCACGATCATCATCGGCCCCGAAACGCGAAGGCTCGCCGGGAAGAGCATCGTGGTTCGCGAACTCGACCGGCTGGCGGTCTATGGCCGTGCGGGCGGTTTGCAGATCTATGAATTGCTTGATATGGCCGGCGATATCGGTGCACCCGCCTGGGTGGCTTCGTACGAGGCCGGCCTTGCCGCCTGGCGGGCGCGGGATTTCCCGGCTGCAATCGGCGCGTTCGAGAAGGTGCTGGAAATCCGCGAGCACGATGCAGCGTCGGCGACGATGATTGAGCGCTGCAGGCAGCAGCTCGAAAATCCGGCCGGCGAAGATTGGGACGACACGACGGTGGCGCGGACCAAGTAGCCCGACGCGGCTTTGCCGCCTTGCCTGCGAGGGCGGTTTGGCCATAGAGAAGTGCCGGCCTTGACGCTGCATTCGCCAGCGATCGATAGGGAAGCCGTTCCGCGTTGAAAGTGCTGTTGACCCATACGCCGCAGTCGCGCGCCCAGTACTACGGCGACTGTAGTCTTGCCGGGCTGCAGGCCGTCGCGCAGGTGAAGTTGCATGAAGCAAGCGACGCGCTCGACGCGGCTGGCCTGATCGAGGCCGCCCGCGATGTCGATATCATCGTGGCCGACCGGCTCACCGCGGGTCCGGGCGAGATATTTTTGAAGCTGCCAATGCTGCGCGCCTTCGTTCGTTGCGCGGTCGACATCCGCAACGTCGACGTCGAAGCCGCTTCGGCCGCCGGCGTTCTGGTCACACGGGCGGGACCCGGTTTCATTCAATCGGTCGCCGAACTCGCGCTCGGCTTCATGGTCGATCTGTCGCGCGGGGTTTCACGTGCGACCGCCGACTACCATGCCGGGCGCAAGCCGGAGGTCATCATGGGCCGGCAACTGGCCGGTAGCCGCCTCGGCATCATCGGTTATGGCAGCATCGGCCGTTACCTGGCTGATATCGCCAAGGTGTTGGGCATGGAGATCATGGTCGCCGATCCCTTTGCGACCGTCAGCGATGCCGCGATCCGGCATGTGCCGCTCGACGAACTGCTGGCGCGCTCTGACTATGTCGTCTGCCTCGCGGTCGCCAATGAGCAAACCGAAAACCTGATCGGGCAGGCGGCGCTGGCGCGCATGCAGCCGCACGCCTTCTTCATCAACCTGTCGCGCGGCAATCTCGTCGACGAGGCGGCGTTGTCAGCGGCGCTCCGCGAGAAGCGCATCGCCGGCGCCGCGATGGATGTCGGCCGCGCGCTGGACCAGATGCCGTCGCCGGAGATCGCAAGCCTGCCGAACGTCATCGCAACCCCACATGTCGGCGGCCTGACGCCGCCGGCGATCGAGAGCCAGTCGCTGGAAACGGTGCGGCAGGTGGAAGCCATCATTGCCGGCGAGGTGCCTGCCGGCGCGGTCAATACGGATTGTTGGAGGCGACGCCCCTGATGCCGCGATGATCGCAATGCTCGGCCGTGCGGGCGGCCGATTTTAGCCGGCCGGCCGCAGATCCACCGATTTCAACCGAAACGATGAGCGCAACGCACCGGCTGGTAGATTTCCTGACTGTTATCTGCGCCGCGCTCGCGGTCGCGATAGGAGCACAGTTTGTTAACAAGTTGAGCAAAGTCCGATCCGGTATGCATGGCGTCGCTGAATGTCTCCAGCGCATGAAGTGTCTTGAACGACCAGATTGTGCGATACAACCCGCTGTGCTTTTCGCTAGTTGCTGAAACTGCATAGGTGCCGCGGTAGCTGACGTCATCTGGCTCATATTGTACAATTTTCGTCTCATTGACGATCAGCCAGTTTTTAAACTCTTCGTGCTTGTCGAATGGAACGTCGTAACCCCATTCAATCACAAGCGCGCCCAGCAGGGTGCTGTCCGCGAGGAGCTGTGTAATCTCTGCCTGGTTCGCATCATGCTTGAGGAGATCGCAGAAAGGGAAATAGCCTCCCGATCGCACCTCCGGCTCGATTGGCTTAACGGTTGGAGTGGTTAGCCGGTTGCCTGCGATAAGGTCGGCAACGAGCCGTGTCGGATCGACGTTGCTCATTTCAGTCCTCCTCAATCTGTTACGTTCAACTCAATCAAGCCCTGGTCATGCAAATTCTTGATACCAATTGTGAGATGGCGATCGGCCTCGCGCTCGGACATCTGATCCGCTACGCTTTTTCGATACCTTTGCGCAACGTGGTCGGGACTGCTGCCATCGCAAAGCTCAAATATGAGCCAAGCATTGAGGTTCAGCATGAAGAGTTTCGGCGGATTAGGCCGAAACACCACGCAACTCTTCATCTCTTCAACGGGGCGGACCCGGAGGTTTGGGGTGTGGCTGTAGCAGCCATTCGGGGAGGACACGCAAGTCGACTCCATGGTTGAGCGTTCGGTCAAATGGATCCGGCGCGTCCCACGCGCCATGAAATGCGTAAGCAGTAGAACGGCATCCACCGTGAGACCCTTGGCTCGATGAGCAGCTAGGGCACGTCTCCTTAACCCGGCCTGCTCTCAACTCGCGGTACAGCGGATGTTCCCACGTCTCCATAAAGGAGACATTCTTGATATTTCCGTAGTCAACGTACTCCCGGAGATAAGCGCATCCTATCGAGTCCCCGAAGGCATTGACCGCGGCCATTTGCCAGCACGAGTTGCCGTCATTTGGATGCCATGACTGCATCAGTTTCATGCCGGCAGGCAATCGCAGTGCGTCGAGCGCCGCATGCATTTCGTCGAGCGACAGGGAAAATTCGTTCCAGCGGTATTTAAAGCGACCAAGCGGATAAGGCCGCAAAACGCCGGCCGTCTTCACGCCGAGCCGGTGAGCAAGGTCAATGTAGCCTTGCAGGTCATCGACATTCTTGCGGTTAAGGATGGTGAGCAGTTGCGTTTCAATCCCTGCTTCCACCAAGTATGTGACTGCTTCACAGGCGCGCGCATGGCTGCCCTGCGTGCCGGTGAAGTAGTCGTGCACCTTGGCATGTGGGCTAAGAATATCGACGAGCACGATCGCAACGCCGATCTCCTTGAGTCTGGCGGCGACATCGCGCGTTATGAGTGTGCCGTTGGTCCGAATCTCAGTGAAGAAGCGGTTCGATGCGGAAGCGAGGAAGGGCAGGAAGTCCGGCCGATGAAATGGTTCGCCTCCTTCAATGTAGAGATAAACCACGCCCAACTCGGCAATTTCATCAAGGAAGCGACTCCACTCCTCACTGTTCAACTCGGACGACGCCTTCTCCGATGAACAATCGGCATAGCAATGTTGGCAGGAGAGATTGCAGGTCTCGGTGTAGCAAATTGTAAGCTTGAGCGGCTTCTGAAGCGCAAAGGGATTTTGTATGGGGCCCATGACGGCTGACCCTGCTTCTGCGCCGCGATCCGATCGCGTCGTGGGCCTATCTCGCGCAAGATTGTAATGCTAAGCTGGCATAAGATATTCAAATTGGCAAGCCTTAAGCCTGCAGTCATTCATATGCAATGCCCTGGTTGCGGTCGTTCGAATCCGGAAACAGCGCGCTTCTGCTCCCAATGTGGCGCGAGGCTGCATCTGGTCTGCGAGGCCTGTAGCTTCGAAAGCCCAGCTGGGTCTCGATTTTGTGGCCAGTGTGGTGCGCCACTTTCAGATCCCTTGGATGCTCAGCGCCTGGATCATCCCACATCAACGGGGCCGTCTGGCGCGACGAGCCATGATCAGCGCCCCGAGCGACGGCAGGTCACCGCGCTTTTCATTGACATGATCGGGTCGACCGATCTGTCGGTTCAACTCGATGAGGAGGAGTTCAGAGATATCATCTTCAGCTATCGGGACACCTGCGCAAACGCGGTACGACGCTTTGATGGCACCATCATTCGCTATGTCGGAGATGGGCTTCTTGTATGTTTCGGTTTTCCTGTAGCGCACGAGGATGATCCAGTCAGAGCCGTGCGCGCAGCCCTGTCGCTTCTGAACGACATGCGTCAACTTAATAGCCGGGAATCGTCGTCCAAGCCGCTGATCCACCTGCGCATGGGTATGCATACAGGCATTGTTATTGCCGGTGATTTGCGATCATCGGGAACGTTCGAGACAATGGGTATCCTCGGCGATACCCCCAACATCGCGTCCCGACTGCAACAAATCGCACCTCCGGATACCTTGGTAATTTCCGAAACGACCGCTCGGCTCGTCGGCAACCTGTTCGAACTTCAAGGCCTGGGACAGCACCTAATCCGCGGTACACAGGAAGCAACTAACCTTTACCAGGTTGTCGCTGAAAAGTTGGATTTCGGTCGTGATACGCTGCGCGCTGTCCACCCGATGGTTGGGCGCAGTCACGAGCTTGCCCTTCTGCAGGACCGTTTTGCTCAGACCATCGATGGAGAGGGACAACTAGTCCTCATTGCGGCTGAAGCTGGTGCGGGCAAGACACGCTTGGTACGCGAGTTCAAGGAAGCGCTTGCAGGCACGAAAGTATCGTCCGTCACCTGCTATTGCTCAGCGTACAATCAGTCGAGCGCGCTGTATCCAATTATTGAGTTGATCCGCCGCGCGCTGAGCTTGGATAGTCTCGGAACCATCGAGGACAAGCTTGCGAGTATTGAAAAGGCCTTTGCCGGATTGGACTCCGTTACCCCCGCGGCCGCTGAGCTGATAGCTGAACTTCTCGAACTGCCAGTGTCGTCACCGATGCACGAATTGGCCCCTTCACAGCGTCGCGAGCTCTTGCTTGAGGTCCTCACACACTGGTTGCTTAGACAATCTGAACAGCTACCAGTCCTATTTATTGTTGAAGATCTTCATTGGGCTGATGCTTCGACAAGCAGCCTGCTCGCCCGGCTAATTCAGCGAATTTCGGCTCGGCAGGTAATGGCAATTTTCACGTTCCGACCGGAATTTAAGGCTGAGTGGATGCTGGAAGCGCAGGGGACGCGCCTCGGCCTCCGCCACCTCTCTCCGATCGAGGCTCGAACATTGGTCAAGCAAATCGTCGGGGCCGCGACCATCCCGACCGATGTGATCGAGCTGATCGTTACAAAGACGGGTGGCATACCGCTCTTCATCGAGGAGCTGACCAAGACGGTGGTTGAGGGCAATGTGTCCGCGAGCAGCGAGGATGATCTGCGACTTGCATCTGCCGTGGACAGCATTCCCTCGACGCTGAGGGGGTCACTGGCTGCCCGGCTGGATCGTCTTAAGGTCGCGAAACCGCTGGCGCAAATTGCTGCAACATTTGGCCGTGTTTTTGATGGGGAAGTTCTAAGTGCGATCACCGGCGAGAGCGAGGCGGAACTTCGCCATCGACTGGCTGAGCTCCTGCGCGAGGATTTCCTGCAGCAGCACGGAATACTCGGCCAAGCCAAGTATTCGTTCCGGCATGCGCTCATTCAAGACGCCGCATACGACTCGCTACTGAAAAGCGAGCGTCAGGCACTACATCGCAAGATTGCGGAGGTTCTGTCGAGCCGGTTTCCAGCCGTGGTCGCGGCGACGCCTGAAGTCGTTGCTCAGCATTACGCAGCCGCGAACCTCATTGAACCCGCCATATTGCATTGGGAAGCAGCGGGAAAAAAGGCTGCGGAGCGCTCGGCGAACGTGGAAGCCGCCAGTCACTTTGCGAGCGCACTGGCTGCACTGCGGCGCCTTCCTGATACAGTCGAGCGCGCGCGTCGCGAGCTCTCGCTGGAGATTGATCGGGGATCGCAGCTTCTCGCCACGAAGGGTAATGCTGCACCCGAGGTCGAAACGGTTTTCTCTCGCGCTTGCGAACTGAGCGAGCGGCTCGGGGAGCATCGCATGCTCTTTCGAGCCCTCTACGGACTCATGATGTTCTGCATCGTTCGAGGTCAGCTTGAGAAGGCGAAGACGCTGGGCGTGCGTCTGGTTGAACAAGCAGAACTGGCAAATGACCGCGATCTTCTGCTGCAGGCAAAGCGGCCGCTTGGGCTCACTCTTTTCTATCTTGGTCAATTCGCAGTTGCAAAAGCAACTCTTGAGGAGGCGCTCCGGCTCTATGATCCGGACCGGCACCATCATCACCGGTTTGAGTATGGTTCGGATCCTGCTGTTTTAGCCCAATGCAATCTCGCGTGGACTGAGTGGTTTTTGGGCTTGGCAGACAGTGCCGTGGTGGACAGTGCTCAGGCGATCGATAGAGCCGTTCAACTCGATCATCCCCACAGTCTTGGGTTTGCGTTGAGCTTCGAAGCTTCGATTCGACAGGCGCGAGGCGAGCCAGTCGAGGCCCTCGAAGCCGCCGAGCGAGCCATCAATGTCGGGCGTAAATATCGCTTTCCATATTGGAGTGCATGGGGCCAAATGCTGCGGGGCTGGGCCGTCGGCAAACTCGGCGACTTGCGAGAAGGCGCTGCAGAGATCGAGCAGGGTCTTGCGGACTATCGTGCAACGGGCGCAGAGCTCATGCGGCCATATGGCCTGATGCTGCTCGCCGAGACTGTTGCGGCAGACGGCGATGCGCAGCATGCACTTCATCTGCTCGATGAAGTCGTCGTGACCATATCGACGAACAAGACATTATTCTGCGAACCAGAATTACACAGACTCCGAGGCGAGCTGATTCTTGCTGGAAACCGCGGAAGTTCGAAGGCTCTCGATCTTATCCGAAGAGCCGCAGACCTCGCGCACGAAATGGGTGCCCAGGCGCTGGAATTGCGGGCGATACTCAGCTTGGCGTCGGCTACACAGGGCGATGAACGCGCCGCTATCTTGGAGAGGTTAAGCCGGCTCTACGGGCAAATGGCCGAAGGATTTGGCACGGCAGATATGATTTCGGCGGCTCGCCTGCTAAGTCTGACAACGGGACAGAATACGAACGCCTGATCCTGGGCCTCGAAGAACAGTACTCCGCACAGTCATTGATCGCCTCTGGCTCAGGCGACGAAAGATGAAATAGCCATTGGGCATCTTTCGGACATAGCCTTCGATAACAAGATCAACCACTTCCATTGCTCCAACAGAAATTCCCAATGCGTCTCCCCTTCTTCTACGGCTGGCTGATCGTTGTGGTGACGTTCGTGACCATGGCGATTGGCGTCAATGCGCGCACCGCGTTCTCGCTGTTCTTTCCGCCGATCATCGGCGAGTTCGGATGGGAGCGCGGCGTCACCGCGGGCGCGTTTTCGTTCGGCTTCGTGGTTTCCGGCGGCGTCAGCCCGCTGATCGGCCGCATGATGGATCGCCTCGGGCCGCGTGCGGTGATGGAGCTCGGCGTTGCGCTGATGGGCAGCGGGCTCTTGCTGGCGCCGCTGACGACGCAGCCCTGGCATCTCTATCTCACCATCGGCGTGCTGGTCGGCGCGGGCAGCGTGTGCCTCGGCTATTCCGGCCAATCGCTGTTTCTGCCGAACTGGTTCATTCGCCGCCGCGGGCTCGCCATGGGGCTCGCCTTTGCCGGCGTCGGCATCGGCTCGGTAACGCTGCTACCGTGGGTGCAGCACATGATCGAGCAGACCGGCTGGCGCACTGCCTGCACCGCTATGGGTATTCTGGTGCTCGCCGTGCTTGCGCCGATCAACCTTCTGCTGCGAAAACGGCCCGAGGATATCGGGCTGTTGCCGGATGGCGACGCGGCGCCGTCGGCGACATCGGCTGCACCTCGCTCGAACATTGTCGATCCCGTCTGGGCAGCCACCGACTGGACGCTGCGCCGCGCGCTGCGTACCGCGCGATTCTGGTGGATTTCGCTCGGCTATTTCGGTGGCCTGTATGTCTGGTACGCGGTGCAGGTACACCAGACCAAATACCTGCTCGACATCGGCTTCAGCGCCAACGTGGCGGTATGGGCGCTCGGCGTCGTCAGCCTGCTCGGCATACCGGGCCAGATCTGGCTCGGGCATCTTTCCGACCGGATCGGGCGCGAATGGATCTGGGCCATTAGCTGTGCCGGCTTTGCGATCTGCTTCGCGGCGCTGATCGCCTTGAAGTTCGCGCCGGTACTGCCTTTGGTCTATCTCATGATCTTCACGCAAGGCGCGCTCGGCTATGGCCTGACCTCGATCATGGGCGCGGTGGTGCTGGAGATCTTTCAGGGCAAGCAATACGGCAGCATCTTCGGCACCATCATGCTGGCGGCGCTGGCCGGAGGCGCGGCGGGCCCATGGGTGACCGGGCTGCTGTACGACCTTTCAGGCAGCTATACGCTCGCCTTCGCGTTCGGCATCGCCGTCAGTATCCTGTCGGTAGTGGCGATCTGGCAGGCATCGCCGGGCAAGGTGAGGGCGGTCGCGGGACAAATGCACAAGATGCCACTCAAGGACGACACGGGTTAGCCGCAACTGGAGGCACCGCTCATTGCAGGCGCGGTTCAACGTCGAACGTCTTGCGCAGCACTTCCGCACCGTCCCTGGTCACGCGATACGTCGCGGTGTAGCGGCCGGCCGGCCACGCTGCCTCCGTGCGCTTCTTTCCCGTGATGATGAGGAATTGCGCCATGTCCCGGTCGAGCGCGGGAGGGCTGTTGGCCGCGACGGAAGCGCCGCCCGGTCCGTGCACCGTGAGGGATTGCAGGTCGCCGGCCTGCAAGCCGATGGCTCTCACATAAGCGACGAGCGCATCCGAACCCGACGTGACGGGCTGCCTGCCGATTTCGCCGGACTCGACCAGCTCCATGGTCGGGGCGATGCCGGCAAAGCCGTAATCGATAATTTCGCGGGGCCGGTATTGCATCTGTTCGCCAAGCGAAGCGGCCCAGATCGACCGGCCGCCGCCGCAGGAATTCTCGGGCGCACCATAGGCAAAGGGATCCACGATCTTTCCGCGATGCCTTACCGTGAAATGAAGGTGAAAAAATTCGGTGTCGCCGGATAGTCCGACCAGGCCGATCGGCTGCCCCGTCGTCACTTGATCGCCGACCTTGATCCGAACGCTGCCTTTGGCCATGTGGCAATATTGCGTGCGCCAGCCGCCCTCGTGTTCGATGACCGCGCCGTTGCCGCATTCCTTTCCGGCGATGGCGGCCTTGCCCGCGGTCCTGATCGAGACGTCGTCCATATCGTTTCGCGTCCCGATGACGCGTCCCGGCGCCGCGGCGAGCACCTCTATCCCCTGTCTTTGTATTTCCAGGTTCGCAATCCTGATGTCGGTGCCGTCGTGACCGTCATAGCTGCGCCCGCCGCAGCGATAGTCACGGGCCTTGTCCGACGCGTCGTGATCGACATAGTTTTGAAAGAAGCAGGTCAGGCCCGGCTGACATTTGACAGGCAGCACGAGCGAGATGACTTCCTCGGCCTTGGCGCCGAGCGTGGTGGCAAAACACAGCGAAATCAGGATCAGGTATTTCAGGTGCGGCCATCCGGATGCTGCGAAGCGGCGCACAGCTTGGCGCGCGGAATGTGTCGAATATCTGGTTTCGGCGTTCGCGAGCATTCGCGAAAGGCAGCGATTGCGACGCGTCGCGCGAGAAAGATATTTTCGTCTCATGCCGATGAAATTCCCATCGCCCGTTGCAGGTCGCCGATGGCGCGAAAAAAGCTGTCGGGCGGCGTGGTCTCGGGATCGATCAGGCGGTGCAGGCGAAAACCATCCTCCAGCGCCAGCACCAGGGCGCCCGCCCAGGTCGGATTGAGAATGGTCGTCCTGCCGCTGTTCCTGGCCGTGGTCTCGATGATGTCGGTGACCAGCTTTCGCCGGGCGCGCAGCCGTTTGGCAAGTTCGGGCCGGCGCTTTTCGGCACGCGCCACGAACAGGATCATTTCCATGTGCAACAGGGGCGAGCGGCCGAGCGGATCCTGCTGGCTTCTATTCATGGTCCTCAGCGCATCGATGAAGTCGGCAAGGTTCCTGTGCCGCTCGAGCAGATCGCGGATACGCCCGATCGATTGCTCGACGTGATCCTCGAGCATGGCGATGATCAGTTCGTCCTTGCTCTTGAAGTTCGAATAGAATGCCCCGCGCGTGAAGCCGGCCGCCGCCGCAATCGCCTCGATGCTGGCGCCGCCAATCCCCTGTTCCTCGAACACGCGCGCCGCCGCCTCGAACAGCTTTTCGCGGGTGTCGTCCCTTGTGGGTCTGGTTCGCACTCTTGACATCTGTCCAGTTTAGGCGAGAATGCAACTCAATACAATAATGTATCGAATTTCGACCAATCGGCCCGGGGCAAGACGCGCTGAATGGCGCACAGCCAGCAGGAGGTCACCATGAACGAGCATGTTCAGGCTGCCAGTAGCGCGCCGTTGTTCAATCCGCTGGCTCCGGAATTCATTCGCAACCCCTATCCGCATTACGAGCGGATGCGCACCACCGATCCCGTGCATCTGACGCCGCTAGGGATGTATGTCGCAAGCCGTCATGCCGAGGTCAGCCTCGTCATGCGCGACAAGCGGTTCGGCAAGGATTATGTCGAGCGCACCGTCCGCCGCTACGGCCCCAAGATCATGGACGAGCCGGTGTTCCGCAGCATGAGCCACTGGATGCTGCAGCAGGATCCGCCGGACCACACCCGTCTGCGCGGCCTGGTGGTGAAGGCCTTTACCGCGCGCCGGGTCGAGGACATGCGCCCGCGCATCCAGCAGGTCGTCGACGAGACGCTGGATCGCATCATCCCGCAGGAGCAGATGGACCTGATCGAGGATTTCGCGTTCCGCCTGCCGGTCACCATCATCTGCGACATGCTGGGGATCCCTGAGGACCATCGCGAGGCGTTTTATACCGGTTCACGCGACGGCGGACGCCTGCTCGATCCGGTGCCGTTGTCGCCGGAGGAGATCAAGCAGGGCAACGCCAGCAACGCGCTGGCCGCGATGTATTTCCAGCAACTGTTCGATCTCAGGCGCAAAAGCCCGGGCGACGACCTGATCACCCAACTGGTGCAGGCCGAGGAAGACGGCAGCAAGCTTACCAATGAGGAACTGACCGCCAATATCATCCTGCTGTTCGGAGCCGGCCACGAGACCACCGTCAACCTGATCGGCAACGGCTTGCTGGCACTGCACCGCAATCCAGACCAGCTCGCGCTGCTCAAGGCGAGGCCCGAGCTCATCACCAACGCCATCGAGGAATTCCTGCGCTACGATTCCTCGGTGCAGTTGACCGGGCGGGTGGCGCTGGAGGATATCGACGATCTCGGCGGAAAACGCATTCCGAAGGGCGAGAGCGTGCTGTGCCTGCTCGGCTCGGCCAACCACGACCCGGCGGTCTATCCGGACCACCCGGAGCGGCTGGATATCACCCGGCCCAACGTGAAGCCGCTATCGTTCGGCGGCGGCATCCACTTCTGCCTCGGGGCCCAGTTGGCGCGGATCGAGGCCGAGATCGCGATCTCGACCCTGTTGCGTCGGCTACCGGACCTGCGGCTCGATGACGCTGTCAATGCGGAATGGCGGCCGACCTTCGTGCTGCGCGGCCTGAAGCGCCTGCCGGCGAGCTGGTAAGGCTCTGACAACTCCCATGGCCGCCGGTTTTGAGTGGGCACAGCCTGGCGAGGCTGCTGTCAGTATGCCGCTGTGACTTCGCCATACTTCTCTCTATATTCCGGGCAGCTCCGGGGCAGGGTTCCGGCATGGCGCGCGGCCTGCGCCGGGGCGGTTCAAGGGGAAGCACCGTGCAGACGACACTGCTCGGCCTGGCAATCGCCTTCATCATTGCGCTGATTGCCGCGCTGGTCGGGCCGTATTTTATCGACTGGAACCAGTTCCGGCCGCAGTTCGAGGCTGAGGCGAGCCGGATCATTGGCGCGCCGGTGCGCGTCGGCGGCAAGCTCGACGCGCGCCTATTGCCGGCGCCGTCGCTGCAATTGCACTCGGTCGTGGTCGGCGGCGTCAACGATCTCGGCAAGGTTCGCGCCGACAAGCTCGACGTGGAATTCAGCCTGGGCTCGCTGATGCGCGGCGAGGTGCGCGCCACCGAGTTGACGATCAACCGCATGTCGCTCGATCTCGGCCTCGATACCAGAGGACGGATCGACTGGCCGGCATCGACCGGAACGTTCAATCTGGGTTCACTGGCGATCGATCGGGTCAATCTGACCGGCCGCATCGCCCTGCATGATGCGGTCAGCCGCTCTACGCTCGAACTGAACGACATCGCTTTCAGCGGCGACGTGCGTTCGCTGGCCGGTTCGATCCGCGGCGACGGCAATTTCATGCTGTCGGGCACGCGCTATCCGTTTCGGGTCTCCTCGGGGCAGGGTCCCGAGGGCAACGGCACCCGCGTTCATCTCAATATCGACCCGGGCCAGCGTTCGCTCGCCATCGATCTCGACGGCCTGCTGAACTTCGATTCCCGCGCGCCGCGGTTTGAAGGCGCGATAACGCTCGTCGCTCCTCCCGGCCAGAAGGGCAAGGGCAACGATCCACCGTGGCGTATCGCGGCGAAGGTCAAGTCCGATTATTCGGCGGCACGGCTGGAACAGGTTGAAGTGACTTATGGCGCCGAGGAGCGCGCCCTGAAGCTTGCGGGCGGCGGCGACATCCGTTTCGGCGCGACGCCGCTGTTGCGCGCGGCGCTGTCGGCACGTCAGCTCGATGCCGATAGGTTCGTTGCCAAGGAAAATGGCAACTCGACTGAGCCGGCTCGCGCGCTGCCGGCGCTGCAGGCGCTCAGCTCCGTCATTCCGCATCTGCCGATCCCAGCGCAAATCGAGCTCGCCTCCGAGCAGGTCATGCTTGGCGGGCGCCCCTTGCAGGACATCGCTGCCGAGCTCGAAGGCGATGCCAAGTCCTGGCGAGTCCACAGGCTGGAGTTCCGCGCGCCTGGCGCGACCAGGGTTTCGCTCGCCGAGGCCGGCGCGAAGACCGCTGTGCCGGACCGCTTCAAGGCCGCGCTCAGCGTCGAATCCTCCGATCCCGACGCGCTCTTGACCTGGCTGCAGGGCCGCGGCGACACCGCTTATCGCAGCCAGAAGCCGCTTCGCCTGCGCGGCGACATCACCGTGGCGCCCGAAGGCTTTGCCATCGAGACCATGAAGGCCGACATCGATGGCGGCACGGTGGAGGGACGGGTGGTGGTGTCGCACCGGCAAGCCGCTCACGGCTCCAGGATCGATGCCGACCTGAAAGCGGCGCGTCTTGATCTGGATGCCGCCACGGCCTTTGCGCGGTCGCTTGTAGGGCCGCAAGGCGAGTGGCCGGACGAGGGGAAGCTCTCGCTCGATATCGGCCGCGCCACCTCCGCCGGCCAGGAGCTATCCCCGCTGCTCGCCAGGCTGGCTTACTCGCCGGCAAAGATATCGCTCGAGCAGTTGAAGATCGGCGAGCTTGAAAACGTGACGCTGGACGGCGCCGGCAATTTCGACCGCGTCAACGCGACCGGATGGTTCGCGCTCAATTCGAGCGCTGCCTCGCTCGGCCGGCTGACCAGCCTGATCGTTCCCTTTTCACCGCCGCTGGCCGCGCGGCTCAGTGCGATGGGGACGAGCCCGGGTCCGGCGCGCCTGAAACTGGCGCTTGACCTCACCAAAAATGCCGGGCCGTCCGATCGCGTCCAGGCGCGCGCCACGGCCGAACTCGACTCGCCACTGCTCAAGGGCACTAGTACGATCACCGCCAGACCCGCCGTCGCGGCGATCCAGGGCATCGATCTGGCCGCGCTCCAGCGCAGCGAGGTCTGGATCGATTCGAAATTGTCGTCGGAGCAAGGACGCACCTTGCTGGCATTGCTCGGCTTCGATCGCGCCATCACGGCGGGCGATGGTCCCGCGCAATTCGAGAGCACCGCGACGGGTGCGTGGGGTGCGCCGTTGCGGCTCAAGGCAAAGATCTCGGGAACAGGACTCGACGCCGAAGCGGAAGGCTCCGCCGAACCATGGGCGTCGGAGGCAAAGGCAGTTCTCGGCCTGAAAGTTCGCAGCGCCGATTTCACCCCGCTGCTCGATCTCAAACCGGCGGATACGCTGGCGCAGAACATCGGCCTGTCCTCGCGCGTGCAGCTTGCCGGCAATCGGCTGACCTTCGACGATCTCGACAGCAGCGTCGGCGGTTCGCGCCTGCGCGGCCGCGTGGCGGTGACGCTCGGCGAGGAAAAGGAGTTCGAGGGTGAGATCGGCGCCGACCAGCTCGCGCTGACGCCGGCCCTTGCCCTGGCGTTCGGTGCCGCCGGACACGATGCCACCGAGCCGCTCGGCCCCGGGCTTGCGAAGGGTTGGCGCGGCAGCATCGCGTTTCAGGCGTTGCGCGGCCTGCTTCCGGGCGGAAGCGAATTGCAGCCGGTGAGCGGGGTGATCAAGAGCGACGGCAAGTCGCTGACCTTCGATGCCATCAAAGGCAAGATCGGCGGCGGCGATGTCACGGCCACGATCGATGCAAGGCCGGGCGCGCACGGAATTGCCTTGAACGCGAGCGTCCAGCTTTCCGGTGTCGACGGCGCGGCGCTGCGCTATCGCAATCTCGCGATGCCTGCCGGCCGCGCGTCGGTGCAGGTGACACTGACGACCCAGGGCCGCAGCGCCTCGGCGCTGGCGGGCGCGCTGTCCGGCAGCGGAACGCTGACGCTGGACGCGGCCAGGATATCAGGCCTCGATCCGCGCGCTTTCGAGGTGGCGGTGCGCGCCAATGACAACGGGCAGGCCAAGGACGACGTTCGATTGAAGCAGATCGTCGAATCCGCTCTTCCGGCCGGCGCGCTTGCGGTGCCTTCGGCGCAAATCCCGTTCACCATCAGGGACGGCCGGCTTCGCGTCGGGGCGACGACGCTGGACGGCAATGGCGTGCGGGCCATCGTCTCCGGCGGATACGATATCGCCGCCGATCAGGCCGATATCCGCGCCGCCCTTTCGCTGACGATGACGACCGGGCGTCCGGAGATTCAACTGCTTGCCGTGGGGACGCCCGATGCGCTGACCCGCAGCGTCGACGTTGCCCCGTTGTCTTCGTGGCTGGCGGTGCGTGCGATCGATCACGAAACGCGAAGGCTCGATGCCATCGAGCGCGGCGAGCCGCCGCCGCCGTCGCCGCCACCAATCGTGCTGCCTACGGAGGGGCAGTTGCCGATTCCGGAGGCGGTGCCGAGCGCGCCGGTCGTCGCGCCAAAGGGGCGCGATCCACGGCGACCTCCGGCGAAGAAGACGACCGCGCCGCGTCCGCCCGTCGTGAACGCGCCGCCGGCGCCTGTCGCAGGCCAGCCGCAGGTTGCGCCGCTGCCGCCGCCGATCGACGTCAGGCCCGCGCCCGGCGCCGCCAAGCCGAAGCCGCGTCCGCCACTTGCGCTGACGCCGCAGTTCGCCAATCCGCCGCCGCGCTCCAATTAGCCGAGCGCGATCTCCCGGCCGATCCCGATCGCCCGCAAAAATGCCTCGTCGTGGCTGACGGCGATCAGCGCGCCGTCGAATCCTTTTAGTGCACTCTCCAGCTCCTCGATCGAGGCGAGATCGAGATGGTTGGTCGGCTCGTCCAGCAGCAGGAGCAAAGGCGGCTGCGGTCGCGCGAATACGCAGGCCAAACCCGCGCGCAGCCGCTCGCCGCCGCTCAGCGTCGCCGCGATCTGCAGCGCTGCCTTGTTACGGAACGCAAACCGCGCCAGGGCGGCGTGCGCCGCGTTGGCCGAGAGTTCCGGATTGAGGCGCCGCAGATTGTCGAGAATGCTTAAGCCGGGATCGAGCAGGCCGACATGCTGATCGAGCACGGCAATACGGTCGGTGAGGCGGCTGATATCGCCGCCCGCCGGTTTCAACTCACCGGTGAGCAGGCGGAACAAGGTGGTCTTGCCAGAACCGTTGGCGCCGCGGATGGCGATCCGCTCGGGTCCGCGAACCCCGAACGACAGCGGTCCGAACAGATGACGCTCGCCAAAGGCCATCACAACGTCCTTCAAGGCGACGAGTTCGCGGCCGCCGGGCAGATGGGTGCGCGGTAGATCGATCGAAAGCGGCGTCAGGATCTCGACGTGCGCCTTGGCGATTTCCAGCGCCTCGGTGCGCTCGCCGAGCAGGCGGCTGGCGAGCCCGCTTTCGCGCGCAGCGCTGTTCTCGGCGCGCTCCTTCTCGCGGTCCATGAACATCTTGTCCTCGATGCCCTTGGCGCGGCAGGCGCGGCCGGCCTTGTCGCGGCGCGCCTTCTTTTCCCGCGCCTTCTGCACTGCGCGCTCGGTATTGCGTAAGGCATCCGAGGCGCGGTCGAGGTCATCGGCGGCGCGGGCCCGCGCCGCCTCACGCGCCTTGGCAAATTCCGGCCACGCGCCGCCGAACAGGGTGACGCCCACCGGCGTCAGTTCGACGATGCGGTCGACGCGTTCAAGCAGCGTGCGATCGTGGCTGGCGACGAGGACGCCGCCCTGCCAGCGTTCGAGCATCTGCGCCACGGCCTGCCTTCCGTCAGTATCGAGATTGTTGGTCGGCTCGTCCAATAGCAGCAGATCGGGTGCCTCGATCAAAAGCCGCGCCAGCGCCACCCGCGTTCGCTCGCCGCCGCTCAAGGAGACGATCGGGCGATCGAGCGGCAGCGACGGCAGTCCGGCCTCGACCAGCGCCGCCTGTATTTGCGCTTCCAGCGTCCAATCCGCTTCCGTCGCGTCATCAAGCGATCCTTCGCCGCGTTCGAGCCGGCGCAGGCGGGCGAGGCCGCCGGCGACGCCGAGCGCCTCGTCGGTCGTTAGCCGTTCGTCAGTCAGTTGTGCGAGCATGCCGATCGAGCCGATGCGTTGCAGCGATCCGCCGGCAGGTTCGATCTCGCCCGCAACCAGGCGCAGCAATGAGGATTTGCCGCAGCCGTTGCGGCCGACAAGGCCAGTGCGCTCGCGCCCTATGGCGAGCGTCAATCCGTCGAACAGCGGGCGTCCGTCAGGCGTGGCGAGGCAAATGGAATCCAGAACGAGAAAGGCAGGCATGGAGAGCTTCCGAAAATGGACTGAGGTCGCGAGGCGCGGTCAGCTTTGCGATGTCCATTTCTCTCTCCAGGGGGTCTCTACGCTTCTTCAGCCGGTTTTCGCCGGGTTCCGTCCGTCGCTTTTGCGCGGACTGCAACGACCGTCGATTAGATACGCATTGCCGTCATTCGTCCAGCTAGAGCGTTTTCAAGCGAAGTGGACACCGGTTGCGTCAAGAAAACGCGTCAAAACAAGAATCTAGAGCCCGGTTCTGATTCAATCAGAACCGAAAAGGCTCCAGGCAGGGTGCAAACGGTTTGCGCGCGGCCTGGCGGGAATACTTCATTCGCGGCGGGGTCTCTACTTCCGGCTGGAACATAGATGCGCTCACGCAGGAAACCCGGAGGTTTGCATGATGAAGTCGGCAATCAAGTTCGCTACGCTGGCGTTGTTTTCAATGGCTATGATCGCATCGCCGCCATCCGTTCCGGCCTTTGCCGCAGGAGGCGGCGGTGATCCGCCTTCGGCCAGCCCGCCGCCGCCGGACACCAGATCCGCTCCCAAATCAACCTCGAAGTCGAAGAAGAAGGCCCCCAAACAGTCGAGCGCCGACGATGATGCGTTTCGGCAGGGGTATCGTGCCGCGCATGCGACGATCTATGAGCGCAACGACTTCGCTGGGGCCATCGAGCAGCTAAAGGCGCTCGGCCGTGACGATAACGCTGATGTTGCCAATCTGATCGGTTATTCCTATCGCAAGCTCGGCGACTACAGGCTGTCGCAGGCTTGGTACGAGCGCGCGTTGAAGGCGGATCCGAACCACGTGCTGACCTGGCAGTATTACGGCCTGTGGCAGGTCGAGCAGGGCAATCGCGATCAGGCGTCGTATCATCTGACGCGGATCGCGGCGATTTGCGGCACGGCTTGTGAGGAGTATCGATCGCTGGCCGCGGCGCTCGAAAAGCCGCCCGGCACCGGACTCGTTTATTGAGCTTATGACCTAACAGGGCGGGTGCGTTGCGACGCGCTCGCCTGATCGAGGCTTACGCCTGCGGCCGCGGTGCGTCCGGCGCGGCGGCCGGCATGGCGCGGGTACGGAAATAGTCGAGCACGAAAAGCCGGATCGCCGAGGACAGGTTGCCCTGCTGGCGATTGCTGTCGATCTCGCCGACCAGTTCGGACAGCGTCATGTTCCGCAGACCCGAGATTTCCTTCATCCCGTTCCAGAAAGCTTCTTCGAGGCTGACGCTGGTCTTGTGACCGGCAACGACGATCGAGCGTTTGACGACGGGCGACTTCATGATGCCTCTCCGTCCTCGAGCTTGTGCTGGTCCAGAAGATCGCCGGCGCGATCCTTGCGACGTTCATCGAGCGTGCGTTCGGCCTTGGTTCGGCCAAAGCGTGCGCGGTTGGTATCGGCTTGCTTTGCCGATTGTTCCCGTTCGATGCGCTTCTTGAATCGCTTCAGATTGATCACGTCTCCCATGCTCGCCTCCATCATCCGGCGACTCGAAGACATGATGATTCATGGGGCGGAAAAACGTCGCGTCGTGCGCAAGCAAATTTGATGGTCATTCGGAATCCCCGTCTACCGGCTCTGATAGCATCAAAAAATACATTTCGCTCTGCGAAAAATCGAATAATTCCTGCTCCTACCATGCGTCAACACAACGGCGATAGATGATCCACCTCATTCTTCAGTATCGTCCATAGTTTATATCTCTCATCCGTAGTTTCCCGGGGCCCAAGCGGCGATCAGCCCGGGTGTGTCATTTTGTCCGGCTGCATCAGGCGTTCGAATTCGGCGGCGTCCACAAACCCGAGGCGCAGAGCTTCTTCTTTCAATGTCGTTCCGCGCGCGTGCGCCGATTTGGCGACCTTCGCCGCGTTGTCGTATCCGATCCTGGGGGCCAGTGCGGTGACCAGCATCAGCGAGCGCTCCATCAATTCGCGGATTCGCTTTTCGTCGGCGCGGATGCCCACCACGCAATGTTCGGTGAACGAGCGTGCCGCGTCCGACAGCAGTTGAATGGAATGCATCATACAATATGCCAATACGGGTTTGTAAACATTCAATTCGAAATGCCCCTGGCTGCCGGCGACGGTGACGGCGGTCTGGTTGCCGAACACCTGACAGCAGACCATGGTCATCGCTTCGCACTGAGTCGGGTTGACCTTGCCGGGCATGATCGACGAGCCCGGTTCGTTTTCCGGCAGGATCAATTCTCCGAGACCGGAACGCGGGCCCGAACCCAACAGGCGAATGTCATTGGCGATCTTGAACAGGCCGGTCGCCGCCGAATTGATCGTGCCATGCACCAGCACATAGGCGTCGTTGCAAGCCAGCGCTTCGAACTTGTTGGGTGCGCTGGTGAACGGCAGCCTTGTGATTTTCGCGACATGCTTGGCGAACAGCTTTGCAAATTTTGGCTTCGAGTTGAGACCGGTTCCAACCGCGGTGCCGCCTTGCGCCAACGGGAACAGTTCCTTCACCGCGGCTCGCAGCCGCGCGATCCCGCTCTCGACCTGCGCGGCATAGCCCGAAAATTCCTGCCCCAGCGTCAATGGCGTTGCGTCCTGGGTGTGGGTTCTCCCGATCTTGACGATTTTGGCGAACGCCTTTTCCTTCTTGCGCAATTCGCGATGCAACTCGTCGAGCGCCGGAATCAGGTCGGCGACGATGCGTCCGGCGGCAGCGATATGCATCGCCGTCGGGAATGAATCGTTCGACGACTGACTCATGTTGACGTGGTCGTTGGGATGAACCGGTTTCTTGGCGCCGAGTTCGCCGCCCAGCATCTGGTTGGCGCGGTTGGCGATCACCTCGTTGAGATTCATGTTGGTCTGGGTGCCCGAGCCGGTCTGCCAGACGACCAGCGGGAAGTGATCGTCGAGCTTGCCTTCGATCACCTCGCGTGCGGCGCGGATGATGGCGCTGGCTCTGCGCGCATCGAGCAGTCCGAGCTCCCGGTTGGTTTGGGCGGCGGCGAGCTTGACGATACCGAGCGCATGGACGATCGCGATCGGCATACGGTCCTGGCCGATCTTGAAATTCTGTCGCGAGCGCTCGGTTTGCGCGCCCCAATAGCGGTCAGCGGGAACGTCGATCGGACCGAAGCTGTCGGTCTCGCTACGGGTAGATTTGTTTCCGGATGTTTTTGCTCGAGCCATGCGTATGTCCGTTGCGCCGTGAAACGGCGGAACGCGTACACTACAGCGTAGCGGATTTTCTCGCGCTTAGATTATTTCTTGCGGAAACGATCCAGTCGCACCACTTCAGCGCCTTCGCTCGTCTTTGCCGGCTCGTCCTCGATTTCCGCTGCGGGCTCCGGCGCGGCGACGGGCAGGGCGGACGGCGCGGAAACCGCCGGCACCTTCGCCGCGGGCGCCTCTGGCACCGTTTCCGACGGCTCGAATTGCAGGCCGAACTGTACCGACGGATCGAGGAAGCTCTTGATCGCCGCGAACGGCACCACCAGCCGCTCGGGGATGCCGCCGAACGACAGGCCGACCTCGAAACGATCCTCCGTCACCACCAGATCCCAGAACTGATGCTGCAGGATGATCGTCATCTCTTCCGGATATTGCGCCAACAGCCGCGGCGACAGCTTCACGCCGTCGGCGGTGGACAGGAAGGTGATGAAGAAATGATGCTCGCCGGGCAGGCCGTGTTCGGCCGCGTCAGCCAGCACGCGGCGCAGCACTCCGCGCAGCGCGTCGCGTGCCAGCACGTCATAACGGATGTGATCGGTCGCCATGGTCGTCCTGTCAGGTTTTATGGCCGCCGGTCCCCCGACTCGCCCCTTTGCCCCCATGCTACCCCGGCGGGAGCCGCAGGTCAGCAGGCGCGACGGATCGAATTTGCAGCAACGGCTCCCGTCGGCCGGAAATGAAAAGAATTAAGTGGAGGCTTCTGTTGCCAGGTGCCTCCGAACCCCGCCTAGCGGAGCTTAACCCGCTAGGACTTTAGATCGGTCTTTCAAACTGCGTTACGCAGCCTGAGCAACCGGAGCATAGTTGTCGTTTGCAACTATTGCATAGCCCGATAACGGCGGAACAATACCGGGAAAAAACTCGTCCTTTACGCCCTCGTCGATCCTGGTTCGCCCCCGCCGAAACCCACCACGGGAGGGGTGGGCTTGGGTGGAGGCGCCGGGTACTGCCCCCGGGTCCGAATGGTTTATTGCGACGGTCATTTATTTCCATAGCCGGCGAACCGGCACCTCCAATATAGGGTGCAGGTACGGAGAAAAACAGGGCCAAAGGCGCTGAACAGGAAGGGAACATGGACCCCAACTTTCGGTTTGCTGTCGCTCAGTTGCGGTTTCGCCACGGATTCGACGATTCCAAAAGGTGCGTCCACGTCCATTGCACGAATTATGCGCAGTTCACCGCCATCCCCAGCGCTCGACCCGCGGTCGTAACGCGATCGGCAATTCACTCGCGTGTGTTGCAGTGCTCCGACCGCAAAAGTTGCGAACTGCGCGCCCTTCATGGGGTTTGATGGCGGCTTTGGCCGCTCCGTTTACCGTCGGCTCTGGAGTGTTTGGGTTTTGCTGGCGTTGTCTGAGGAAAGTCGCTAGGCAGTTTCCGGGACAAGTATCCAGGTTATCCAAGCAAACGGGCGAGAAGCCTGTCTTGGGGAGGAGAGATATCCATGAATGCTACGCCGGGCCATGCGCCGGTCAAATCCATCATGCCGAAATGGGTTCGCAACCCGCAGGAGTTTGTCGGCGGAATTGCCCTGATGGCGATTGCCGTGTTCGCCCTCTGGGCGTCCAGCGACCTGCAGGGCATGCGCGGATTTTCGTTCGGCGCCGGCACCGCGCCGCGGATGTTCGGATTTTTGCTGCTGGGACTGGGCGCGCTCATTACCGTCGTCGGCGTTGTCACCGAAGGTCCCCATCTCGCGAAATACCATTGGCGGGGACCGTTTTTCGTGACGATCGCAATTTTGACGTTTGCCTTCACGATCAGACCCATGGGAATGATCTTTGCCGCCATGGCCGCCTTCTTGATCGCGGCATGCGGATCACCGGAAACCCGGTGGAAGGAGACGCTGATCGTTGCCGTCTGCCTGACGGCGTTTTGCAGCCTGCTGTTTCCATATGCGCTCGGACTGCCGTTGCAGCTCCTGCCCACTTTCATGATTCGGTGAGGGTGCGATGGGAGATATCTTCTCAAATCTTGGACTCGGCTTCGGCGTCGTTTTCCAGTTCGTGCAGTGGACACCCGCATTCCTTGGCGGAATTTCCATTCCGATCCCGGTCAATATTCTGCTGTGCCTGATCGGCGCACTGGTCGGTACGCTGGTTGGCGTGCTGCCCGGCATTGGCACCATCGCTACGGTGGCCATGCTGCTGCCGATCACCTTTGGCCTGCCCCCGGTAGGCGCACTGATCATGCTGGCCGGCATCTATTACGGTGCGCAATATGGCGGCTCGACCACGTCGATCCTGGTCAATATTCCAGGTGAGGCCGGCTCGGTGGTCACTGCGCTTGACGGCTTCCAGATGGCGAAGAGAGGCCGTGCCGGCCCGGCGCTCGCGATCGCCGCGATCGGATCGTTCTTCGCCGGCTGTGTCGCGACCGTGCTGATTGCCCTGCTGGGCGCGCCGCTCACCAAGATTGCGCTGGCGTTCGGTCCTGCAGAATACTTCTCGCTGATGGTGCTCGGCCTGATCTTCGCGGTTGTGCTCGCGAAAGGCTCGGTGCTGAAGGCGATCGCGATGATCGTGATGGGCCTGCTGCTTTCGATGGTCGGGTCCGACATCGAGACCGGCGCGTCTCGCATGGCCTTCAACATTCCCGAACTGGCTGACGGTCTTGGTTTTGCCACGCTGGCGATGGGATTGTTCGGCTTTGCAGAAATCATTCGCAATCTCGATGCCGGCGGCGAAACCGATCGCAAGCTGGTCCAGGAGAAGGTGTCGGGACTGATGCCGACGCGGAGGGATCTCAAGGAGACGACCCCTGCGATCCTGCGCGGCACTGTGCTCGGATCGATTCTCGGCATTCTGCCGGGCGGCGGCGCCGTGATCGCATCCTTCGCGGCATACACGCTCGAGAAGAAGGTCGCGAAAGATCCTTCGAAGTTTGGTCATGGTGAAATCCGGGGCGTCGCAGCCCCCGAGAGTGCCAACAATGCCGCCGCCCAGACCTCCTTCATCCCGTTGCTCACGCTCGGCATCCCGCCCAATGCCGTCATGGCGCTGATGGTCGGCGCAATGACGATTCACGGCATCGTGCCCGGTCCCCAGGTGATGCAGAAGCAGCCGGACCTGGTGTGGGGCATGATTGCCTCGATGTGGGTCGGCAACCTGATGCTGCTGATCATCAACCTGCCTTTGGTGGGCATTTGGGTCCGGCTGTTGCGCGTGCCGTACCGGTTGATGTTCCCGTCGATCGTGGTTTTCTGCTGTATCGGCATCTACTCCGTGAACAACGCGCCAACCGACGTCATGATCGCTGGTGCGTTCGGATTGGTCGGCTACTGGCTGATCAAGCACGATTTCGAGCCGGCCCCGTTGCTGCTCGGGATGGTGCTCGGGCCGCTGATGGAAGAAAACCTGCGCCGCGCACTCCTGATTTCGCGCGGCGACTGGTCCGTCTTCCTGACGCGACCATTGTCGGCGGTATTGATGGCGATTGCAGCCGCGTTGCTCATCCTTGCGGTGCTGCCGTCGCTGCGCAAGAAGCGCGATGAGGTGTTCGTGGAATCGGAGAACTGACCTGCGTCGGTGCGCCGCAGCCCGAAGGCTGGTCGATTTCGGGCATAATTTTCTATGCCATGGAAAATGCCGGCCGGCGGGCTCGGCATTGCAACGGATCCGGGAGATCAAAATGAATTGGTACGGTCGCTCGCTTGCGAGCGGTTTTCTGGCAGTGCTTGCGGGACTGGGCTTGTCTTTGCAGGTCCAGGCTCAGACTTATCCGACGCGCAACATCACCATGATCGTGCCGTTTGCGGCGGGTGGTCCGACGGACGTCATCGCGCGCATCGTCACCGGCCATATGGCGCAGACGCTCGGTCAAACCATCATCATCGAAAACGTGGTCGGCGCCGGCGGCACCACCGCCACCACCCGCGCCGCGCGCGCCGCCAATGACGGCTATACGCTGATCACGGGGCATATGGGCACGCATGCGGCTTCTGTGCCGCTTTATCCCAAGCTCGCCTATCACCCGGAAAAGGACTTCGAGCCGGTCGGACTGCTCGCCGGCACGCCGATCCTGATCCTGGCGCGCAAGGATTTTGCGCCAAAGGACCTCAAGGAATTCATCGCCTACGTCAAGGCGAACGAGTCCAAGGTCAACGCGGCGCATGCCGGCGTTGGCTCGGTCTCGAACGTATCGTGCGAACTGCTGAACTCGGTTCTGGGCGTCAAGCCGATCGGCGTTCCCTTCAACGGTACCGGTCCGGCGATGAACGCGCTGGTGGCCGGTCAGGTCGACTACATGTGCGACCAGATCGTCAATGCCGTGCCGCAGATCAACGGCGGCACCATCAAGGCCTACGCCGTGGCGACACCCGAGCGTAACCCGTCCTTGCCGAATGTTCCCACCACCACCGAGGCCGGCCTGCCGGCCTTCCAGGCCCAGGCATGGAACGCGATCTTCGCGCCCAAGGGAACGCCCCCGGATGTGGTCGCCAAGTTGAACGCCGCGATCGTTAAGGCGCTCGACGACGAGAATGTACGCAAGCGCCTGCTCGAACTCGGCAGCGTCATACCGCCTGCCGCCGATCGTACGCCGGCGGCGCTGGGAACGCTGGTAAAGAGCGAAATCGCGAAGTGGACACCGGTGGTCAAGCCGGTGAATTAATCCCCTGTAATCAGACGGATAGGCGAGGGGCGGAACGCGGGTTCCGCCCCTTGTCGTTTGTTCGGAGAGGGATCATTTTTCCGGGTATAATCGGGGTGCAAAGCCGAATCGGCGTGTCGATCGGATGTTCCGGCCGCTAAATTCGCCGTTCCGACAAAGGCCTGAAGCACAACCCATGAACCAGTACCACGACCTGCTCGAACGTATCCTCAGCGACGGCGCGGAGAAGCACGACCGCACCGGCACCGGCACGCTGTCGATCTTCGGTCATCAGATGCGGTTCAATCTCTCGGCCGGTTTTCCGATGCTGACCACCAAGCGGCTGCCGCTGAAGGCGATCGTGCATGAATTGCTCTGGTTCCTGGCCGGCGACACCAACATCAAATATCTCAGGGATCACGGCGTTTCGATCTGGGATGAATGGGCCGACGCCAACGGCGATCTCGGCCCGGTCTACGGATCGCAATGGCGCTCGTGGCCGGCGCCGGACGGGCGCAGCATCGACCAGATTTCCAACGTCATCGACATGATCAGGCGTAACCCGGATTCACGGCGGCTGATCGTGACCGCCTGGAATCCGGCCGATGTCGACAAGATGGCGCTGCCGCCCTGTCACTGCCTGTTTCAGTTCTATGTCGCGAACGGCAAGCTCTCCTGCCAGCTCTATCAGCGCTCAGCCGACGTGTTCCTCGGCGTGCCCTTCAACATCGCATCCTATTCGTTGCTGACGATGATGGTGGCGCAGGTGACCGGACTGAAGCCCGGTGACTTCGTGCACTCCCTGGGTGATGCGCATCTCTACTCCAACCACCTCGAGCAGGCACGTCTGCAACTGACGCGGCCGACGCGGCCGTTGCCGGTCATGAAGATCAATCCTGACGTGAAGGATATCTTCGCGTTCCGCTACGAGGATTTCGCGCTCGAAGGCTACGATCCGCACCCGCACATCAAGGCCGAAGTGGCTGTATGACCAGCGGTGTGAGCATCTGATGTCGCTGACGATCCGCCGCGCGCGCCCGGGCGAAGCAGGACTTGTCCTGTCCTTCGTTCGCGAACTCGCCGAATACGAAAAGCTGCTGCACGAAGTGGAAGCGACCGAGGCCGGTATCAATGCGGCGCTGTTCGGCGCCAATCCGCGCCTGTTCTGCGAGATCGCCGAGTGGGACGGAGAGCCGACCGGCTTCGCGGTCTGGTTCGTGAATTTTTCAACCTTCAGCGGTCGCTCCGGCATCTATCTGGAAGATCTGTTCGTCCGCCCGGCGCTGCGCGGTAAGGGAATCGGCAAGGCGCTGCTGGTGCATCTCGCGAGGGAATGCGTGGCGAACGGCTGGTCGCGCTTGCAGTGGGCGGTGCTCGACTGGAACACGCCGTCGATTGAATTCTATAAGTCGCTCGGCGCGGTCTTGATGGACGACTGGACGGTGTGCCGGGTCGGCGGTCCGGCGCTGCGCGCGTTAGCGCAAGGGGAGCGGTGATGGAAATCGTTCTTATCGTCGCTGTCGCCGAGAACGGCGTGATCGGAGCCAGGGGGGCCATTCCATGGCGGCTAAAATCCGACATGGCGCGCTTCAAGGCGCTGACCTCGGGTAAACCTGTCGTCATGGGCCGGAAGACCTTCGTCTCGATCGGCCGGCCGCTCCCCGGACGGACCAATATTGTCGTCACCCGCGACGCTGGTTTTCGCGCCGATGGCGTGGTGGTTACCCATTCGTTCAGCGACGCGAAGGCGATCGCCACCGGCGATGCACTGCGACGTTTCGCCACTGAGATCGCCGTGATCGGCGGCGCGGAAATCTACGCGCAATGGATGGACAGCGCCGATCGCCTGGAGATTACCGAGGTGCACACCCGGCCCGACGGCGATACGCGTTTCCCGGCAGTCGATGCAACCGCATGGGAAGAGGCGGCGCGCGTACGGAATCCGGCCGGTCCGGACGATAGCGCCGATTTCTCCTATGTGACATTTCGTCGGCGCCGACAGGGTTAACCTCGCTAACCAATGTTTACATTGACAATTGTGGCGTCAGGCATAGCTGCTTCGTGCAGGAAGCTTGCGTTGTAAGGGACCTAGCGGTCCCCTATAAAGCCGGGCTGATAGGCGAGGCTGGGCATCCTGCCCAAAACAGGCGGACCCGGGCCCTCGCGGAGGAGAGTTTGCATGCCGTGGAAGAATCAGGGTGGGGGTCCATGGGGCCCGGGTCCGAAGGGACCGTGGGGTTCGGGTCCGCAGTCGGGCGGGCCGAGGCCACCTGATCTTGAGGATCTGCTGCGGCGCGGCCAGGACAAGCTGCAACAGCTTCTGCCGGGCGGCCATTTCAGCGGCATGGGCATCGCGCTGGTGCTGGCCGGTGCGCTGGTGATCTGGGGATTGTCCGGATTCTTCCGCGTGCAGTCGGAAGAACTCGGTGTCGTCTTGCGCTTCGGCAAGCATGTGCGCACCGTGGAACCCGGGCTGAACTATCATCTGCCTTATCCGATCGAAACCGTGCTGCTGCCGAAGGCGCTGCGCGTCTCCACCATTTCGATCGGCATGAGCCTGATCGACGACCCGGCGCGGCGCGGCCGCACCATGCGGGACGTGCCGGAAGAAAGCCTGATGCTGACGGGCGACGAGAACATCGTCGACGTCGACTTCACGGTGCTGTGGCGGATCAAGCCCAACGGCGTGGGCAATTTCCTCTTCAACATCCAGAATCCCGAAGGCACCGTCAAGGCGGTGGCCGAAAGCGCGATGCGCGAGGTGATCGGGCGTTCGCAGATCCAGCCGATCCTCACCGGCGCCCGCAATCTGACCGAGCAGGCCGTCCACGAGCTGATGCAGAAGACGCTGGATACGTACGGATCCGGCGTTCAGATCACGCAGGTGCAGATGCAGAAGGTCGACCCGCCCGCGCAAGTGATCGACTCGTTCCGCGACGTGCAGGCCGCGCGCGCCGACTTCGAGCGGCTGCAGAACGAGGCGCAGACCTATGCCAACCGCGTCATCCCCGACGCCCGCGGCCGCGCTGCGCAGATCCTGCAGGTCGCCGAAGGTTACAGGGAACAGGCGATCGCCGAGGCCAAGGGCCAGAGCGCGCGCTTCATGAAGGTGTACGAGGAATACAACAAGGCCAAGGACGTGACGCGGCAGCGAATTTACCTGGAGACGATGGAGCGGATTCTCGGCGGCTCCGAGAAGCTGGTCTATGACGGCGGCAATTCCGCACAGAGCATCGTGCCTTATCTGCCGCTCAGTGAGTTGACGCCGCGCCGTCCGGCGCCGACGGCCGGTCAGCAGCAGCAGGGGGGCACGCGATGAGGTCCCCGGTTACAGGTATTGTCACCCTGATCCTGCTGTTCGCCCTGGTGATCGTGGGCTACAGCTCGATCTTCACGGTGTCGCAGACCGAGCAGGCGCTCGTGGTCCGGCTCGGCCGGCCGGTCGACGTCGTGTCCGAGCCGGGTCTGAACTTCAAGGCGCCGTTCATCGACACCGTCATCAGCATCGACAAGCGCATCCTCGATCTGGAAAATCCATCGCAGGAAGTCATTGCTTCCGACCAGAAACGGCTCGTCGTCGACGCCTTCGCCCGCTACCGGATCAAGAACCCGCTGCGCTTCTATCAGAGCATCGGCTCGATCCAGGCCGCCAACATCCAGCTCACCACGCTGCTGAACGCGGCGCTGCGCCGCGTGCTGGGCGAGGTCAACTTCATTACCGTGGTGCGCGACGAACGGGAAACGCTGATGACGCGGATTCGGGATCAACTCGACAGAGAGGCTGACCAATACGGCATCCAACTGGTCGATGTGCGTATCCGTCGCGCTGATCTGCCCGAGGCCAACAGCCAGGCGGTCTATCAGCGCATGCAGACCGAGCGGCAGCGCGAGGCGGCGGAGTTCCGCGCCCAGGGCGGCCAGAAGTCGCAGGAGATCCGCTCTAGGGCCGATCGCGAGGCCACCGTCATCGTCGCGGAGGCCAATTCGACCGCCGAGCAGACGCGCGGCGTGGGCGACGCCGAACGCAACCGGCTGTTCGCCGAGGCCTATGGCAGGGATGCGGAGTTCTTCGCCTTCTATCGTTCGATGTCGGCCTATGAGACCGGGCTGCGCTCCAACGATACCCGTTTCCTGCTGCGGCCCGATTCCGAGTTCTTCCGCTTCTTCGCCAATCCGTCGGGCCACCCGCCGGCGGCCGCCGCGGCCGCGGCGCCGAAGCCTTAAAGGGCCGGCCCACGGAATACGCACGTTACGGCGAAGCGGGGGGCCGCTTCGCCGGCACAAAAGCAAAGGCGCTTGAATAGTGGGGGGATGCCATCCGATGAGGTCCATTGCGTTCGCCGACTTCCTCATCGGTGTGGGCATCCTCTTTGTGCTTGAAGGCCTGATGTTCGCAGCCAGCCCGGCCTGGATGCGCCGGGCGATGAAAAGCGCATTGGCGACGCCGGACAATATCCTGCGGATCGTCGGCATCGTCTCGGCGATCATCGGCCTGCTTCTAATCTGGTTCGTACGGCGGTAAGGTTCTTCCGGCATTCCGGGATGGTCCGAAGGACCAGTCCTCAGATGCGCAATTGCGCATCGGGAATCTCGAGATTCTCGGATGTGGAAATGCACATCTTAGTTCGCTTCGCGCCCCGGAATGACGGTAATCAACGGCCGCAACTAGCTCTGGCGCCAACGAAATCGTGAGCCGAGAGCCGCCCGTTTTTCGCTGGAATGTCAGGCGCAGATGCTTGCGTCCAAGACCCGTTCGGGCGCACTGTGGGCCCAAATTTGAGCCTTTGGAGACGAGCCGACATGACCGGTGCCAGACCCGCCTTGAAAAGCCGCCTGCGCCTGATGGGGATTGCGATCTCGCTCGGTGCCGCCAGCATACTGGCTTCAGTGCCCGCCAGCGCGCGCGGGCCGGACGGTATCGCCGACATTGCCGAGAAGGTGATCGATTCCGTCGTCAATATTTCGACCTCGCAGAGCGTGGAAGCCAAGGGCGGCAGGGATACGATGCCGCAATTGCCGCCGGGCTCACCGTTCGAGGAGTTTTTTGACGACTTCTTCAAGAACCGGCGAGGCGGCCTGCCCAAGGGTGGCGACAAGAGCGGCGAAATGCAGCCGCCGCGCAAGACCAATTCGCTCGGCTCCGGTTTCATCGTCGATGCTGCCGGGGTCGTCGTCACCAACAATCACGTCATCGCGGATGCCGACGAGATCAACTTGATCATGAACGATGGCACCAAGATCAAGGCCGAACTGGTCGGCGTCGACAAGAAGACCGACATTGCGGTCTTGAAGTTCAAGCCGGTGAAGCCGGTGACCGCGGTGAAGTTCGGCGATTCCGACAAGCTGCGGCTCGGCGAATGGGTGATTGCGATCGGCAATCCGTTCAGCCTCGGCGGCTCGGTCACGGCCGGCATCGTGTCGGCGCGCAACCGCGACATCAGCCAGGGGCCGTACGACAGCTACATCCAGACCGATGCCTCCATCAACCGCGGCAATTCCGGCGGGCCGCTGTTCAACCTCGAAGGCGAAGTGGTCGGCGTCAACACGCTGATCATCTCGCCGACCGGCGGTTCGATCGGCCTCGGCTTCGCGGTGCCGTCGAAGACGGTGGCCGCCGTAGTTGATCAGCTCCGGCAGTTCGGCGAACTGCGCCGCGGCTGGCTCGGCGTGCGGATCCAGCAGGTCACCGAGGAGATCGCCGAAAGCCTCAACATCAAGCCCGCCCGCGGCGCGCTGGTCGCCGGCATTGACGACAAGGGGCCGGCCAAGCCTGCCGGCATTGAGCCCGGCGATGTCGTCGTCAAGTTCGACGGCAAGGAGGTCAAGGACCCGAAGGACCTCTCCCGCGTCGTCGCCGATACCGCCGTCGGCAAGGAAGTCGACGTGGTCATCATCCGCAAGGGCAACGAGGAAACCCGCAAGGTTACGCTCGGCCGCCTCGAGGATACCGAAAAGGTGCAGCAGGCCGCTGCCAAGACCAAGGAAGACCCTGTCGAGAAGCCGGTGACGCAAAAGGCGCTCGGCCTCGATCTTGCCGCGCTGAGCAAGGACCTGCGCACGAAGTACAAGATCAAGGAGAGCGTGAAAGGCGTCATCATAACCGGTGTCGACGGCTCCTCAGACGCCGCCGACAAGCGGCTCTCCGCCGGCGACGTCATCGTCGAGGTGGCGCAGGAAGCGGTCGCCAGCGCCGCCGACATCAAAAAGCGCGTCGATCAGCTCAAGAAGGACGGCAAGAAATCGGTGCTGCTGCTGGTGTCGAACGGCGAGGGCGAATTGCGGTTCGTGGCGCTCGGCGTGCAGTAATAGATCACGTAGCGGTTGACCCGAAAAACACTGTCGTCCCTGCGCACGCAGGGACCCATAACCACCAGCGCGGATTGTATCAAAGGCAACTGGCCCCATCGCATCATGGACGGGCCGCGGCGTATGGGTCCCTGCGTGCGCAGGGACGACGCAAGAGTTCTTATCCCCCCACAAACTCCTCGCGCCGATATCCCTGTGCATAGAGCAGCGCAGTGAGGTCGCCGTAGTCGATCCGCGCGGCGGCAGCGGCGGCCACCGCCGGCTTGGCGTGATAGGCGACCCCTAACCCCGCCGCCTGGATCATGCCGAGGTCATTGGCGCCGTCGCCGATCACCAGCGTGTCGATCTCGTCGAGATCGAAGGATTCGCGAAGCTCGATGAGCGTAGCCAATTTGGCGGCGCGGCCGAGGATTGGCTCGGCAACCTCGCCGCTGAATTTGCCGTCCCGCACCTTCAACTCGTTGGCGCGGTTTTCCTGGAAACCGATCTTGGCCGCGACCGCATGGGTGAACAGCGTGAAGCCGCCGGAGATCAGGCAGGTCCAGGCGCCGTTGGCGCGCATGGTGGAAACCAACTCACGGCCTCCCGGTGTCGGCGTGATGCGCTTTGCCAGGACTTCGTCGACCACGCCGACGGGCAGGTCCTTCAGGAGCGCGACACGCTCGCGCAGCGCCGGCTCGAATTCGATCTCGCCGCGCATCGCGCGCTCGGTGATGCCTGCGACATGCGCCTTCAGCCCGGCGAAGTCAGCCAGCTCGTCGATGCATTCCTGGCCGATCATGGTGGAGTCCATGTCGGCGAGAAAAAGCTTCTTGCGCCTGAACGCGGCAGGCTGCACGACGATGTCGATCGGCAGGTCACCGCGCGCCTGTTGCAGGCGGGTCTCGATCGCTTTGATCTCGTCCGGGCTCTTGACCTGGCTGTCGAAGGGAATGTCGACTGCCACTTCGTCGAACAGCCATTGCGCCGTTCCCGGCGACGGGAGAACGGCCAGCGCGCCGTCGACGACGGTGGTGTCGAGCGCGGGGTTGGCCGGATTGCAGATCAGGGTGGCGACCAGGGACATGCAGACGTATCAGCTAGATTTGAGCAAGGCCGTGCTTATCGCAGGGCCGACCGCCAGCGGCAAGTCGGCCCTGGCGCTCGAATTGGCCCAAAAGACCGGCGGCGTCGTCATCAACACCGATTCGATGCAGGTCTACCGCGATCTCTGCATCATCACGGCACGGCCGACGCCGGAGGAGGAGGCGCGCGTGCCGCACCGGCTCTACGGCCATGTCGACGCATCGGTCAATTTCTCGGCCGGAGCGTGGGTGACGGATGCGGGAAAGGTGCTCGCAGAGGCGCGCGCGGAAAAGCGGCTGCCAATCTTCGTCGGCGGGTCCGGCCTTTATTTCAAGGCATTGACGCGCGGTCTCTCCGCGGTGCCGCCGATCCCCGCCGAGGTTCGCGATGCCGTTCGGGCGCGGCTGGAACGCGACGGCGTTGAAGCGCTGCACACTGAGCTGACGCGGCGCGATCCCGTCTCCGCCGAGCGCCTGAAGCCGCGCGACCGCACCCGGATTGCCCGCGCCCTGGAAGTCGTGGAAGCCACCGGCCGCGCACTGCCGGACTGGCATCGCGAGGGCCTGCCGCCGCTGCTGCCTCGGAGCGAGTTCTCGGCGCTGTTCCTTGCGCCTGAGCGCGAAAAGCTTTACGCGCGGATCGATGCGCGATTCGGCGCGATGCTGGCCGCGGGCGCGCTGGACGAGGTCGCAGCGCTTGCCGGGCGAAAGCTCGATCCCCTGCTGCCGGCGATGAAGGCCCATGGCGTGCCGGCGCTGATCCGGCACCTCAGGGGAGAAATCACGCGCGAGGAGGCCGCCGAAATCGGCCGCGCCGACACCCGCCATTATGCAAAACGGCAGTTCACGTGGTTCAGGCATCAACTGCCGGAGTTCGAATGGGTGACGCCGGAGGCGGCGGGTCTGGTCCTTCGGACCATCCCGGAATGACGTCGGCTTAACGGCCTCGCATGGCTGCACGCATAAAATTCCCCCTCGCCGAATGCCCGGAACACCGCTACAATGCCTAAATCGCGCCGAGAGCGTCCGTCCCTTGACTTCCGGGGGCCGAACGGTATAACCCGCGCAACCTTTGGGAAGTCCGGGCCGCAAAATGCGTAACATTATTACCAAACTGCTTATCGTCGTCGTACCCAGGCACACCGCCGGGGATGGCTAGCGGCCATCCAAATTCAGGCGGTGTGCATGGGGCCTCTCGGGCCCTTTTTTATTTCCCAAAACAGACAACCGAAAGAAGCCGCGCCGACAAGCGCATCCGGAGCAGACCATGACCGACAAGAGCAACGACCCCAATCAGATGACCGGCGCCGCGATGATCGTGCGCGCGCTCATCGATCACGGTGTCCAGCACATCTTCGGCTATCCCGGCGGCGCGGTGCTTCCGATCTATGACGAGATTTTCCAGCAGAGCGACGTTGAGCACATCCTGGTGCGGCACGAGCAGGGCGCCGGCCATGCGGCGGAGGGCTACGCGCGCTCGACTGGCAAGCCGGGCGTGGTGCTGGTGACGTCAGGCCCAGGCGCCACCAACATGGTGACGCCGCTGACGGATGCGCTGATGGATTCGATCCCGCTGGTGTGCATCACCGGCCAGGTGCCGACGCACCTGATCGGCAACGACGCGTTCCAGGAATGCGACACCGTCGGCATCACCCGTCCCTGCACCAAGCACAACTGGCTGGTGCGCGACGTCAACGATCTGGCCAAGGTGCTGCACGAGGCGTTCTACGTTGCGACCACGGGCCGTCCCGGACCCGTCGTGGTCGACGTGCCCAAGGACGTGCAGTTTGCGGTCGGCACCTATCATCCGCCGCGCAAATCCGACGTGCATGTGTCCTATACCCCGCGGGTGAAAGGCGATGCGGCACAGATCCGAAAAGCGGTGGCGCTGTTGGCTGCCGCAAAGCGCCCGGTGATCTATTCCGGCGGCGGCGTCATCAATTCCGGACCCGAGGCGTCGAAGCTGTTGCGCGAGTTGGTCGAGGTCACTGGCTTTCCGATCACCTCGACACTGATGGGCCTCGGCGCCTATCCGGCAACCGGCAAGAACTGGCTCGGCATGCTCGGCATGCACGGCACCTACGAGGCCAACATGGCGATGCATGGTTGTGACGTCATGCTGTGCGTCGGCGCGCGCTTCGACGACCGCATCACCGGCCGGACCGACGCATTCTCGCCAGGCTCGAAGAAGATCCACGTTGATATAGATCCGTCCTCGATCAACAAGAACATCCGCGTCGACGTGCCGATCATCGGCGACGCCGGCAATGTGCTCGGCGACCTGCTGCAGGTGTTCAGGGCGGAGGCGAAGAAGCCTGACATCAAGAGCTGGTGGCAGGAGATCGCCACCTGGCGCGCGCGCAATTCGCTCGCTTACAAGAAGAGCAACGACGTCATCCTGCCGCAATACGCCATTCAGAAGCTGTTCGAGGCGACGCGCGGCCATGACACCTACATCACCACCGAAGTCGGCCAGCATCAGATGTGGGCGGCGCAGTTCTTCGGTTTTGAGGAGCCGCATCGCTGGATGACGTCGGGCGGTCTCGGCACCATGGGCTACGGCCTGCCGGCAGCGCTCGGCGTGCAGGTTGCGCACCCTGACAGCCTCGTGATCGACATTGCCGGCGACGCCTCGGTGCAGATGACGATGCAGGAGATGTCGACGGCGGTTCAGTTTGAACTGCCGATCAAGATCTTCATCCTGAACAACCAGTACATGGGCATGGTGCGGCAGTGGCAGCAGCTCCTGCATGGCAACCGGCTGTCGCATTCTTACTCCGAGGCGCTGCCGGATTTCGTCAAGCTCGCCGATGCGTTCGGCTGCGTCGGCATCCAGGCGATCAAGCCCGGCGATCTCGACGGTGCGCTCAAGGAGATGATCAAGGTCAAGCGTCCGGTGCTGTTCGATTGCCGCGTCGCCGCGCTGGAAAACTGCTTCCCGATGATTCCGTCCGGCAAGGCGCACAACGAAATGCTGCTGCCGGCGGAAGCAACCGATGAAGCCACCGCCGCGGCGTTCGCCGGCGGCAAGGCGCTGGTGTGAGAATGCGAGACAAGGGTTCGCTGTGAGGACGCGAGACAAAAATTCCGCTGTCATCGCCCGGCGAAAGCGCGAAGCGCGTCTTCACGCAGAAGTCCGGGCGATCCAGTACGCCGGAACGTCTCCGCTAATCTCGGGCGCCTCTGGAATACTGGATCCCCGCCTTCGCGGGGATGACGAGCCTATGAGAGGATCGAGAAGTGTTTGACCTCAGAGAGCTCGAACGCGCGCACGAGATTGTGGGGCAGGCGGTGCCGCCGACGCCGGCTCATGCCTGGCCGCTGCTCGGCGACCGGCTCGGCACCACGATTGTTGTCAAGCACGAGAACCATACCCCGACTAGCGCTTTCAAGGTGCGCGGCGGGCTGATCTACCTTGAACGCCTGAAGCGTGAACGGCCCAACACGCCCGGGATCATTTCGGCGACGCGCGGCAATCATGGACAGAGTCTCGCGTTTGCGGCGAGCCGTCACGGCGTGCCGGTGACGATCTATGTCCCGCACGGCAATTCGGTCGAGCAAAATCGCGCGATACGCGGATTTGGCGCCGAGCTTGTCGAGCACGGCGAGGATTTTCAGGCGGCGCGCGAGGAAGCCTATCGTCGCGCGGAGATCAATGGGCTGGAAATCGTGCCGGCCTTCCATCCCGATCTCGTCCTGGGTGTTGCGACCTATGCGCTCGAACTATTGCGAAAGGCGCCGGATCTCGACGTTCTCTATGTTCCGATCGGGCAGGGCTCCGGCATTTGCGGCTGCATCCTGGCGCGCGATCTGCTGGGTTTGAAGACGGAAATCGTTGGCGTGCAATCGACCGAAGCGCCCTCTTATGCGCTCTCGTTCGTGGCCGGCGGCGTCGTAACGACCGAAACCAGCAACACGCGCGCCGATGGCGTAGCGACACGCATTCCCGATGCCGACGCGGTCGCGATCATCTGCAAGGGCGCTTCCCGCGTCGTGCAGGTCACGGACGATGAAATCGCCTCGGCGATGCGGGCTTACTGGACCGATACGCACAATCTTGCGGAAGGCGCCGGCGCGGCTGCACTCGCGGCAGCCCTGCAGGAGAAGAAGAAACTTCAAGGTAAGCGCGTTGGCCTTGTTTTGAGCGGTGGCAACATCGATTTTGACCGATTTCACCACTGGGTCGGGCCGGATGCCGCTGCCGCAGATCAGCGGGCGATGACGTGACAAAGAAGGAATCCGAGGGGACGACAATGAATCAGCCCGCATCCGCCTACTTTCTGGAAGAGCGCCACGATCCCAACGAGACGCATACGCTCTCGGTGCTGGTGCAGAACGAGCCCGGCGTGCTCGCGCGCGTGATCGGCCTGTTTTCGGGGCGCGGTTACAACATCGACAGTCTCACCGTCTCCGAAACCGAGAGCCACAAGCATCTCTCGCGCATCACCATCGTCACGACGGGTACACCGACGGTGATCGAGCAGATCAAGCACCAGCTCGACCGCATGATCCCGGTCTACCGCGTCGTCGACATGACGATTACCGGCCGCTCGATCGAGCGGGAACTCGCCATGGTGAAGGTGCGTGGCCGCGGCGACAGCCGGGTCGAGGCGTTGCGGCTGGCGGACGCGTTCCGTGCCCGCGTGATCGACGCCACGACCGAGAGTTTTGTGTTCGAGATCACAGGCAATTCATCCAAGATCAGTGAATTTATCGACCTGATGCGCCCGCTCGGCCTTGTCGAGGTGTCGCGCACTGGCGTTGCCGCGATCGGGCGTGGGCCTGAGGGGATGTGAACATGCTGGCGCGGGACTGGTATTACACTCAAAGGCGGCGGCTCGGGCTCGATTCGGCGGTCGCCTCGATCTACGACCGGCATGACAACAGCGACGATCGCGCGCGGGCCGCGCTCACCATGCTCGGCGTGCAGCGCGGCTGGCGCGTGGCCGATATCGGTTGCGGCAACGGTGTACTGGCCTGCGAAGCGGCGTTGATGGGGGCCGAGGTCGACGCAATAGATATTTCGCCGGCGATGCTGGCGCTCGCCAATATCCAGGCCCGCGACCGCAAGGTTGCGATCCGCACCCAGCCGGCAGGCTTGCTGAGCTTTGCCTACCAGCCCAATTCCTACGACCTGATCGTCAGCGAATTCACGCTGCACCATCTGCCTGACTTCTGGAAGGCGGTGGCGCTGGCAAGGATCTATGCCGCGCTGAAGCCCGGCGCGAATTTCTACCTGCGCGACATCGTATTCGTCAGCATGCCCGACGGCACCGAGCGCGATGTCGAGCAGTGGGCCGATTTCACCATCAAGAACCACGATTTCCAGCGCGACGGCGTGGTCACCCATATGCGCGACGAGTACTCGACCTTCGGCTGGGTGATCGAGCGCATGCTGACCGATATCGGCTTCACGCTGGAATCGGTCGACTACCACGCGCCGCTGCACGGCACCTATATCCTGCGCAAACCAAAGCCGGATCAACAGAGCTAGAAAAAATGAAACCGGCCGATGTTTGCATCGCCGTATTGGTGGCGGTGATCTGGGGGCTTGCTTTTGTGGCCAGCCGGATCGCGCTCGACGAGTTTTCGCCGGAATTGATGACGACGCTGCGCTTTTCCATCGCGGCCTTGCCCTGCCTGTTCGTGGCGCGGCCCAAGGTTTCCTGGACGGTGCTGGTCGCGATCAGCTTCACCTTGTTCCTCGGCCAGTTTCTTGCCCAGGCCTTTGCCATTGCGCTCGGCGTTCCGGTCGGTCTCTCCAGCGTGATCGTGCAGAGCCAGGCGCTATTCACCATCGGCTTTGCCGCGCTGTTGTTTCGCGAGCGGCCGAGCGCGGGGCAGACAGTCGGCATTGCTATCGCCACCGCAGGCCTGCTGATGATCTGCGGCACCGTCGGCTACGATTTCAGCGTCAGCGCCTTCGCGATCTTGATGATCTCGCCGCTCAGCTTCGCGGCCGGCAACCTGCTGCTGCGGCATGCGCAGGGCGTGCCGATGTTCGACCTGTTCGCGTGGCTGTGTCTGGTCGCGGCAGTTCCGCTGTTTGCGTTGACGCTGGTCAGCAACGGCCCGCAGCCGACCTGGCATGCGCTGACCCACATGTCCCTCACCGGTTTGTTGTGCATGATTGGCCTCGGCGCCGTCTCCACCAGCATCGCCTACTGGCTGTGGGGCCGGCTGCTGCGGGATTACCCGGCGGCGCAAGTGGTGCCGTTCGCGCTGTTGGTCCCGTTCGTCGGTTCCGCTGCATCGAGCGTCGTGTTCGGCGAAACCTTTGGGCCGCTACGGCTTGGCGGCATGGTCACCGTCGTCGGCGGCATCGCCGTCATGTTGCTCTCCAAAAGTACCAAGGCTTCAGAAAAACAAGTTCTGCCAAAGATCGCATGAGGCCCCCATGTCGCAATCGCTGCTGATCGCCTTCATCATGTTCGCCACCGTGATGTTCTTCACGCCGGGGCCGAACAACATCATGCTGCTGTCGTCGGGGCTCACCTACGGCTTCCGTCCGACCATCCCGCACATCATGGGAATCACGGTCGGTTTTGCCTTCATGGTCGGCGCCGTCGGCCTCGGGCTCGGGACCATCTTCATCGCCTATCCGGTGCTGCAGACCATCCTGAAATATGCCGGCGTGGCCTACCTGATCTATCTGGCCTGGGCGATCGCGATGTCCGAGCCGCCGTCGGCGGATCAGGACAGCCGGGGTCGTCCGATGACGTTCTGGGGCGCGGCGATGTTCCAGTGGGTCAACGCCAAGGGCTGGGTCATGGTGATCGGCACCATCACCGCCTATGCGGCGATCGCCGCCTATCCCTGGAATATCGCGATCCAGGTCGGCTTAAGCCTGCTCCTGGGCATCCTGTCTTGCACGGCATGGGCCCTGTTCGGCACCGCCCTGCGGCCGATCCTGACCTCCCGCCGGGCGGTGCGCGCCTTCAATATCGTGATGGCGGTGCTGCTCCTGGCCTCGCTCTATCCGGTCTTCATGGACGCATGATGCCGCACCGGGCCATGCATAAACGGGTTTCCCCTTCGAGGGAAAATGCTCTAGACAACGCCGGAAATTCGCGGGCGACCGGCGGTCCCACCTGTCCAAATGACTGATTAACCGGCCCTTTTTGGCCATCGATTGAGGAAACGACCATGCGTGTTTATTACGATCGCGACGCCGACCTGAACCTGATCAAGGGCAAAAAGGTCGTCATCGTCGGCTATGGCAGTCAGGGCCACGCCCATGCGCTGAACCTGAAGGACTCCGGCGTCAAGGAAGTGGCGATTGCGCTGCGCAAGGGCTCGGCCTCTGCCAAGAAGGCGGAAGCCGCCGGCTTCAAGGTGATGGAAGTCGCCGAGGCCGCGAAATGGGCCGACCTCGTCATGATGCTGACCCCGGACGAACTGCAGGGCGACATCTACCGCGAGCACCTGCACGACAACATGAAGAAGGGTGCGGCGCTGGTATTCGCGCACGGCCTCAACGTCCATTTCAACCTGCTCGATCCCCGCGCCGACCTCGACGTGCTGATGATCGCCCCGAAGGGCCCCGGCCATACCGTGCGCTCGGAATATCAGCGCGGCGGCGGCGTGCCCTGCCTGATCGCGATCGCCAAGGACGTCTCCGGCAATGCCCATGACCTGGGCTTGAGCTATGCCTCGGCGATCGGCGGCGGCCGCGCCGGCATCATCGAGACCACCTTCAAGGAAGAGTGCGAGACCGATCTGTTCGGTGAGCAGGTGGTGCTCTGCGGCGGCCTGGTCGAACTGATCAAGGGCGGCTACGAGACGCTGGTCGAAGCCGGCTACGCGCCCGAGATGGCTTATTTCGAGTGCCTGCACGAGGTGAAGCTGATCGTCGACCTGATCTATGAAGGCGGCATCGCCAACATGAACTACTCGATCTCCAACACCGCCGAGTACGGCGAATACGTCACCGGCCCGCGTATCGTCACCGACGAGACCAAGAAGGAGATGAAGCGGGTGCTCAACGACATCCAGTCCGGCAAGTTCGCCCGCGACTGGATGCTGGAGAACAAGGTCAACCAGACCTCGTTCAAAGCGACCCGCGCCAAGCTCGCCCAGCACCCGATCGAGGAAGTCGGCGCCAAGCTCCGCGACATGATGCCGTGGATCAAGAAGGGCGCGCTGGTCGACAAGACGAAGAACTGACGGTGTCGTTCCCCGGATGCAGCGCAGCACGCTAGTGATGCGCTGCTGGTCCGGGGTCCATCGAAGCGGTCCCGGCTCTGCGGCGCATCGCACCGGATGATGCTTCGCATCGCGGGGAGCGCGCGGCACCGCGTCCGGGGCACGAGAGCATTCAGTGGCCGGTTCGATGCATTACCGGCATACCAATTTTTAAGCCTTGCTCGGTATATCCGGCGAGATCGCACAAGCGGTCTCGCCGTTTCCTCGAAGGGTTGCTGCTTCAAGCACATTCTTCAACCCGCCGCTCGAAGCGCGCCAGCCGAGCCGAAACGAAGAACTGACGCCTAATGCACATTCTTGGGCAGGAAGCAGTTCAACAATTACATTAGCGACGGAAAGATCAGCGTTTACCGAGTCAAAGCTCGGTTGCCTAATGTGCATTCTCGTTCGTCAAACGAGAATCGAAGTTCGCCCTGATCCAGGCTCGGTGCCGTGACGACGGCGCCGCTCAATTCGTCCGGATGATTGGTTCTTTCTCGATCTTGTTGTGCAACTGCCAGAAGCGGACGGTGCGCTGGGCCGTCTCCATCGACAGTTTCCGGTAGTCGCGCTGCGCGATCTCCAGCGTCTGCTCGCTGATCGGATGCGCCGGGCGGTTGCGCAGGATCGACTCGACCGTCGGCCAGTTCAGCCGTGCTGAGCGGCAGGGAATCAGGATCAGGTCGGCGCGCGGCCCTTCCATCAGCTTCGCTGTCATCTCGACCGGCATGTCGTTGAGGACGGCAAGTGCGACCGTCACTTCGTCGAACTTGTTCGACTCCGCGAATTTGTACACCGCCGCGTCGTCGAGCTCGTTCAGCCCCTTCATCAGCTTCACGAGTTCCTCGGCGACTCCGAAACTCCGGCTCGGTGGCGGGGCCTCGCGGGCGACCTCGTTCAGGACCCGCTTGATCTCTTCCTGGAGCGCGGGCGGCGCGATGGCCAGAAGCCGGGTGCGAACGGTCTCCTTGGCGCGGCGCAGCAGGTCCGCAATGAACTTTGCCGGGAAATCGGCGCGAAGGCCGAGGATTTCGACCAGTTCGTCGTCGGCGCCGGCGCGGGCGACGATGGTGGAATAGCCCTGGTCGGAAAACTTGGCGCCGGCATTGTTGGCGAGCTTGCGGATCACCTGGCCTTCGCCGCGGTCGACGATGACGTCGGTCACGGCCGCGGGCAGTTCGGCGCGGCCGGAAATGGCGAGCAGGTGATCCTGTCCCTTGCTGCTGGCGATCTCGACCAGCACGTCGGTGCCGAGCCGGCTGGAATGGGCCAGCACGTTGCCGGCGACCTCGATCTCGTCATCCCAGGCGAGATGCTGGATGACTTCGAACGGAGCGTAGTCGAGCGGCGCCAGCCGCTTGGAAAGCTCGGCCTTCGCCCGCGTCTCGACGCGCGCGATCAGGAGGCAGAGCACGTCGTCGAAGACCTTGACCTGGTCGTCGCTGAGGCGTTCTCCGTCATGGAGGAAGAGATCGGTGACCTGCCGCAGGGTCTCCACCCGCTTGGCGGATGAGCCGCCTCTGACAGCATCCTCAAGTTCGGCAATGATCGAGTGCGCCGGCTGTTGCACCATTGTGGGCAGCCTGTCTGTTGTTGAAGGGTTCGCGCCCACAATGGCCGGCCGAGCCTTACACCCGCGTTAAGGGCGGGGACCCGGTAGAACACAGATCGACTGCATTGGAATCGGGCAATGCATCGGCCGCGGTTGTTGTGGACAGGCGCATGTCGAAGCAGGCCGCGCATTGCAAATTTTGCGTTCTGAATTGCTTTACCAATCCGATCGGGACGTATGCCGCGATTTCGCGCGATAAATCGCCGATGTCGAACCGGATCGGCCATCTGCCGCGGCTTCCGGTACCCCGGTCCGGCTGCTATCCTCACCAAACCGTTCCCGGAAAAACTCGAATAGCAATCTGCCGAACAAGACGCCGTCAAGGCTGGCTGCACCCCGCGGAGGAAGCCCACGGAGCCGGCGCTTAAGCATTCCTTCACGACGAACTTCATTAGACCTCTTACAAGGGCTTAGGTCATGAGATCTGTTGTCATCACCGGCGCGTCCACCGGCATCGGCTGGGCCAGTGCGAAGCTCTTGCTCGACCGCGGCTTCCGCGTGTTCGGCAGCGTGCGCAAGCAGGCTGATGCCGACCGTCTCAAGGGTGAGTTCGGGGCGAACTTCACGCCGCTGATCTTCGATGTCGCCGATGAAGCCGCGGTGCTGGCGGCTGCGCGCGAGGTCCGCACCGCGCTCGATGGCGAAACGCTCGCCGGCCTCGTCAACAATGCCGGCATTGCGGTCGCAGGTCCCGTGCTCGAACTCGCCGCCGACGAATTCCGTCGCCAGATGGAGGTCAATTTCATCGGCCCGATCATTGCGACCCAGGCATTCGGGCCGCTGCTCGGCTCCGATCCGGCCCTGAATGGGCCGAAGGGGCGGATCGTGATGATCTCCTCGGTCGCCGGCAAGAACGGCAATCCGCTGACCTCGGCCTATTCCGCCTCCAAGCACGCCATCGAGGGGCTGTCGGAGAGCCTGCGCCGCGAACTGATGTTGTTCGGGATCGACGTCATCATCATTGCGCCGGGGGCGGTCAAAACGCCGATCTGGAGCAAGGCCGAGGAGGTCGATATCTCCGCCTACAAAAACTCGCCGTATTTCCCGGCGCTGGAGAAAGTCCGCGCCTTCATGCTGCAACTCGGCGCGAACGGATTGCCGGCCGAGCAGATCGCCGAGAAGGTGTTCGAGGCATTGACGCGGCCCAATCCCAAGGTGCGCTACGTCATCGCGCCGGATCCGATGCGCCAGTTCATGGCGGCGGTGTTGCCCAAGCGCACCCTCGACCGGATCATCGCCAAGCGCCTCGGGCTGACGCCGCAAAGATGAGCAAAGGCACCGGCCACCAGTGACGACAGGAAAGAGCAGAGCCGAGCTGACGCAAATCGCCGACGCGGCGCTTCGCAGCCAACCGGGATGCGAAACGGCGTCCGTCCCCGCCGTGCGTGCGCTTCCCAACATCCGCGAAGGGCGGAACTGGGAAATCCCCAACGTCGTTCTCGGCGACAGCCTGATCAGCGACGTCGACCGGGCCGTCCTGTCAGTGCACCGCCGTCTCGGACGGAAGTTTTACCTGAAGGACGACTAGCCCGCCCGTGCCGGCGCCTGGGCACGCGGCGCCATCGCGATCATCCGCAGCGCGAACACGGCCACGAGCGGAATCAGGAACAGCGCATAGAGCGGCATGTCGGGAATCCGCTTGCCGAACGACACCATGAACTGGAACAGCAGATAGTAGCCGCCCACGAGATGCAGCCGGCGCCAGGCGCGTGCGCCGATCGCAGCGGCCGTGCGGTCGAACGAGGTCGCGGCCATCGCGACAATGAAGGCATAGCCAATGCCACCGAAGATATAGGACGCGATCGAGGTCGCCGCCGCATAGCCTATCGGGTCCATCACGGCGAAGCAGGCAATTGCGGCCGCATGGATGGCGTGCGAGGCCGCAAAGGTGACGCCGAGATAGCGGCGATTGCGGCGCAGCCACCGCGTCGAGGCGTTCGGCCATAACAGCGCCAGCGCGGCGGCTGCGAAAGCAAGGCAGAACAGCACCAGCGAGCTGCGTGCGGTGAAGCGGATCACCATGCGCACGCCGTCGACATCGAACCCGCGCATGCCGGCGATCCCGATGCTCATGGCCAGCAGCGTCAACGCGAGCAGGGCGAACAGCCGCCAGCCTTCGAACCATTTTTGATGTGTCGGCATGTTCGTCCCCTTTTGTCTAAGCCGTCATTGCGACCCGTTGGCTCGCAATGGCGTGGATGGCAATGTAATCACCAGTTACATGCACTCTGCAGATCGGGTCAATCCGTGTAATCGGTGCTTACATTCACGACCGGGTGATGGTAGGAGAGGGCATGCGTCCGTCAGCCAAGCCTTCCGTCGCAAAATCCCCCACCACCAAGTCGCGCCGCCGCGTTGCGCGAGCGGCCCCGCCAAAACCCTACCATCACGGCGATCTCCGGCGCGTCCTGATCGACGCCGCGCTGCAACTGGTCGGCGAGGGCGGGGCGGAGGCGGTCAGCGTCCGGGAGGCCGCCCGCCGGGCCGGCGTATCGCCGGGCGCGCCGTTCCGGCATTTTCCGAGCCGCGATGCCCTGATCCAGGCGGTGGCGGAGGAGGCGCAGCGGCGGTTCCGGGCCGAGATCGAGGCAGCGCTTGCCGCGGCACCGGCCGGCAATCCGCTCGGCCGCTTTCGCTGCCTCGGGCTCGCGTATCTGCGCTGGGCGATGCGCAACCCGACCCATTTCGAAATCATTTCGAGCCGCCGCCTGTTCGATCACGACCAGTCGGCCGCCATCGCCAGCGATAACGCCGAACTGATCGCGCTGACCGAGCAAACGCTGGCCGAAGCCTTTGCGGCGGGTCAGCTCCGCAGCGCCGACCTCAAGCAGGTGCAGATCGCCGGCCGGGCGCTGGTCTATGGTTTTGCCCGGATGAATATCGACGGCCATTTCACGCGCTGGGGCGTGGCCGGCCCCGAGGCCGAGCGGACCGCCGAGGCAATACTGGATCTTTTCATCGAGGGGATAGCCAGCCGGCCACGGCCGGCCTGATCATGGCGCTCAACGGCCGTACGACTACCGGCAAACGTCCGACCGAGGGCAAATTCATTGCCTGTTCATGACGATTCCACTACGTTTTTGTGACACGGCTCAGGTTCCGGATGGGTCGTGCGTCTCCTGGTCGTCGCCAGCCAAGGCTATGTATTGCGCCGGGTCATGTTGCGTTCCCCCATGGCGCCCGCGCCAAATCCAGGGCCCTCCGCCACCACCCTTGCTGCCGGGCTTGCCGCGATCGGTTTCTGGCGGCTTTCGGCCGTTGCTGCACCGCACATATCGGCGCTGGCGCTCCTGCTGCACACCGAAAGCGATTTCGGCGGCCGCATGGGTTTTGCCCTGGCCTGGGGCATCCTGAACTTCCTTTTTGTCGCGCTGCTACGGCGTCCGGCGCTATCGGGCGCGCTGTCGCTCACGCTGGTCGTGCTGCTGGTGCTGCTGTCGCGGCTCAAGCACGACGTCGTGCAGATGACCGCGAACTTCGTCGACCTGATGGTGATCGACCGCGACACCGCGGCGTATCTGTTCACGATCTTTCCGAACTTGCGCTGGAGCGTGGTCGGCGCATCCCTTGTCATCCTGCCGCTGATGTACGCGCTGTGGTGGCTCGACCCGTTCCGCATCCGCCGCCTGCCGGCCACTGCTGGCCTGCTGGCCTGTCTCGCAAGCCTGGCCGGTTATTCCGTCGTCTGGCCCGATGAAGCCTGGCGCGGCTATTACGACGATGGCTATCTCTCCAAATTCGCCCGCTCGGGCGTGACCGCGGTTTCCGACTTCGTCAATTACGGCTTCATGGAATCGGAAGCCGTGACCGCCGAGCGGCTGAAGGTGCCGCTGGTCGATTCCTGTCATGTGGCCGGTCGCCGTCCGCACATCATCATGATCCATGACGAGTCGAGCTTCGACATCCGCCAGGCCGCCGGCGTCAAGGTGCCGCCGGGCTATGGCAGCCATTTCAAGTCCTTTGACGGCCGCGAGCGCAAGTTCATGGCCGAGAGCAGCGGCGGCGCAAGCTGGATGGCCGAGTACAACGTGCTCGCCGGCCTGTCGTCGCGGTCGTTCGGCCGCTTCTCCTATTTCGTCACCCGCATCGCCTCGGGCCGGGTCGAGCGCGGCTTGCCGCTGGCGCTGCGCCGCTGCGGCTACAACACCATCTCGCTCTATCCGGCCTACGGCGCCTTCATGGGCGCGCGTGGCTTCCAGACCTCCACCGGCATCCAGCACTTCTATGACGCGCGCGCGCTCGGCGCCAAGGGCATCGAACCCGACAGCTTCTTCTACGACAAGGCCGTGAACCTGATCGCCGAGCAGCCGGCCAACACGCCGCTGTTCACCTTCGTCTATCTCGCTGCCAACCATTTCCCCTGGGAAACCAAATTCCGCCCCGACCTGCTGCCGTCCTGGCGCGCCCCCGGCAACGAGCCTGTGGTCGACGAATATCTGCGCCGCCAGACATTGAGCGCCGGGGATTATGCGGCGTTTGTCGCCAGCCTGAAAAAGAAATTCCCGGCGCAGCCATTCCTGATCGTCCGCTACGGCGACCATCAGCCGGAGTTTTCCTCTAACCTGCTCGATCCCGGCCTGGATGAAGCCAGGGTCGCCCGCAAGTTCGATACCCACGACCCGCGCTACTTCACCACCTATTACGCGATCGACGCCGTCAACTTCGAGCCGGTGAAGAGTTCCGCGATCATGGACACGATCGACGCGCCCTATCTGCCGCTGGTGATCCAGGAGGCCGCCGGCATTCCGCTCGACCCCTCGTTCGAGGAGCAAAAGAACATCATGCTCCGCTGCAAGGGGGTATTCTATGCCTGCAAGGATGGCGCCGAGGCGCGCAGGTTTAACCGGTTATTGATCGACGCAGGTTTCATCAAGGGGCTCTGAGGAGCGATATGTCTGCTGCCGTCGCCGAGTCCGGAATGAGCGAAACCGCCGTCGCGAAAGCGCGCGGCGTCCGGTTCTTTGCCGCGGCTGGCCTGATCGTTGCCGTCCATCTGGCGGGGCTGGCGGTCCTGCTCACCACCGAATACGGACCGTTCGCGATCACGCTCGCGGTGCTGGCGTGGGTGTTCGTGAACTGCTTCCTGCTGGTCGTGCTGCAGCGGCCCGGCGTCTGTGCGGCGCTGGCGCTGGCCATCATCGTGATCCTGATCGCGCTGTCGCACTTCAAGTTCGGAATTCTGCAGCTAACGCTGACGTTCCTCGACTTCCTGATCATCGACCGCGATACGTTTTCGTTCCTTCTCTCGGTGTTCCCACGCTTGCAGTTACAGTTGGCCTTGGCAGGCCTCGTTGCGGTTCCGCTGTTGTGGCTGGTTTGGCATTTCGATCCCTTCCGCGTGCGCCGCCGCTTTGCCCTGACGGGGCTGGCTGCGACGACAGCATTGATCTCGGCGATGTCGGTAGTCTGGCCCGAGCAGGCTTGGGAGCCGTTCCAGGGGGTCAATCATGTTTCCAGTTTGGCGCGCTCGGGCGTGGTGGCGGTGTCGCGGCTGGCTTCGACGGGATGGATCGAGGTCGATCCGCCGACGAATGGCCCGCTTCGCCTTGCGGGAGCGCACGCTGCCGGCCTGCCCATGCTGCCGCCCGCCGACACCTGCGACGCCACGGCAAAGCGACCGCACATCATCATGCTGCTCGACGAGTCGAGCTTCGACATCTCGGCCGCGCCTGGCATCAAAGTGCCGCAAGGGTACTCCGATTACTTCAAGTCCATCGACGGCAAGCAACGGACCATGATCGCGGAGGCAACCGGCGGCCCGACGTGGTACACTGAATTCAACGTCCTGACCGGCATGTCGGCGCGGTCGTTCGGCGATCTGAAGTTTTATGTCACAAGGATCACCGCGAACCGTGTTGCGCGCGGGTTACCGCAAGCGCTTAAGCGTTGCGGATACAAGACCTTCTCGCTCTATCCGACCTATGGCAACTTCCTCGGCGCGCGCGCATTCCAGAAGGGTGCTGGCGTCGGCCACTTCATCGACATGGCGGATATGGGCGTCGCCCAGGATATGCAGCCCGACAAGTTCTACTTCGATCAGGCCTTGAAGGTGTTTGCGCGGGAGCAGCCGCAGCACGCGCCGGTCTTCATGTTCGTCTACCTCACGGCCAACCATTTTCCCTGGACCGACGTCTATCGGCCCGATCTGACACCGCCGGACTGGACGCCACCGGGAAACACGGCGGAGACCGACGAATATATTCGTCGCCAGGTCATGACGCAGAACGACTACCGCGAATTCATCGCTGCCCTTAAGCGCGACTATCCGGATCAGTCGTTTCTGGTGTTGCGTTTCGGCGATCACCAGCCGGCTATCTCGCAAAAGCTGCTTGAGCCCGGCATCGATCAGAAATTGCTGGCGAAACGCTTGATGGCAGCCGATCCGCGCTACTTCTCAACCTATTACGCGATTGACGGCATCAACTATCGGCCGGGCGACCTCTCGTCGGCGCTTGATACGCTCGATGCGGCCTACATTCCGCTCGTGATCCAGGAAGCCGCCGGCGTCCCGCTCGATCCGTCGTTCGAGGAGCAGAAGAAGATCATGCTTCGCTGCAACGGCGTGTTCTATGCTTGCCGAAAGGGCGCGGAAGCGAGACGATTTAATCGACTCCTGATCGACGCCGGGATGATCAAGGGACTGTAACTCTCCGCTCGCCATGGCCGCGCATGACGACGGGGTTACTTCCTCCCCACCTTCTCCCACAGCCACTGCGCTACCGCATCCGGCGAGCTCGCCGCGTCGTTGCCGGATGCGCGCAGATTCGCTTCGCGCATGGTGGCGATGTCGATCTTGCCGAGCAGCTCGGTCAGCGACTTGCGCAAGGCCTCGTCATTGGTGCGCTTTGGCGCGAGCAGCACGATCGCATCATAGGGCGGGATTGCGTGCCTGGGATCGCCGAGCGTCACCAGATCGTATTTCGCGATCAGCCCGTCGCTGGTGTAGCCGGCGATGACGTCGACTTCGCCGGAGGCGACCGCGGCATACATGAAGTCCGGCTGCATCTGACGTTGGCCGCGGAACGACAGGCCGTAGGCCCTGCGTAGCGCGGCCCATTCGGGGCGCGAGAAGAATTCATAGTCGCCGGCGATCGACATGTTCGCCGCGCGCGAGGCGAGATCGGCGACGGTGCGGATACCCAACTGCTCGGCGCGTTTGCGCGGCATCACCAGCGCATAGGCGTTCTCGAAACCGAGTTCGCCGAGCAGTGTGATGTTCTGCTTCGCTAGTATCGTCTTCAGCTCGGCTACGAGCTCCTGACGCGGCTTGATGTCGGTGCGGTGAAACTGGTTGGCCCACAGCGTGCCGGAATAGTCGATGTAGAAGTCTATATCATCAGCCGCCAGCGCTTCGAAGATCACGTTGGAGCCGAGACCTTCGCGCTTCGTTGCCAAGAGGCCGGCTGCCTTCAGCCGCTGCGCCATCAAGGCAGACAGGACATACTGCTCGGCAAAAGTCTTGGCACCGATGATGTAGTTCGTCTGCGGCCGCACCAGGTTAGGCGCCAGCGTAGCAACGACGAGCGCCGCAATGCCGACGCTGCCCAGTGTCGCGCGAAAACGGCTGCGGTTGCGCAAGCCGTTTTCGATCAGCGCCAGCAGTTGATCGACCAGCAGCGCCAGCACGGCGGCGGCAACACAGCCGAACAGCACGAACACCCAGTTCTGGGTCTGCAGCCCTGCAAAGATGTAATTGCCGAGGCTGGTCTGGCCGATCGGCGTTGACAGCGTCGCGGTGCCGATCACCCAGACGGCCGAAGTTCGGATGCCCGCCATCATCACCGGCAGCGCCAGCGGCAGTTCCACCGTGAACAGCGATTGCCGCGGCGTCATGCCGACGCCCTGTGCCGCTTCCAGGATCGCGGCATCGACACCTTGCAGGCCAGTGATGGTGTTGCGCAGCACCGGCAGCATCGAATAAAGCGCCAGCGCCAGCACCGCGGGCAAAAATCCGAACGCGGAAAAACCGACGCCGAACCATGACAGCGACAACGCCGCGAGCGCCAGGAGCAGCGGATAGAACAGCGCCAGCAATGCCAGCCCCGGCACGGTCTGCACGATGCTGGCAAGCCCGAGCAGCGCGCCGCGCATCACCGGCCGATGGCGTGCGATGATCGCGAGCGGCAGGCTGACGAGTAACCCCAGCGCCAGCGCGGCGACGCTGACGCGGACGTGATTGCCGAGATAGTCGGGCAGGTGGCCCAATGCCTCGCCCCAGCGTGGATCGGCGAAGATGCTCATGCCGCACCCTCGCGAGGCAGCAGGGCGCCGAGCCGCTCGGCCTGCCGCCGCGGCGTGCGCAGGAGTTCGCCGACGTAAGCGTCGTCGGATTTGGAAAGCTCGGCCGGCGTGCCTTGCGCCAACAGCCGCCCGTCGCACATGATCGCGATGCGGTCGGCGAGCAGGATCGCTTCTGTCATGTCATGGGTGATCATGACGGTGGTCAGGTCGAGTTTCTTGTGCAACTCGCGAAAATCGTCGCCGAGCGCGTCGCGGGTCAAGGGGTCGAGCGCCCCGAATGGCTCGTCCATCAGCATGATGCGCGGACGTGCGGCGAGCGCCCGCGCCACGCCGACGCGCTGGCGCTGGCCGCCGGAGAGTTCATGCGGCAGCCGGTCGCGATATGGCGTGCGGTCGAGCCTGACAAGGTCGAGCAATTCATCCACCCGCACGGAAATCTCGGCGGGCCGCGTGCCAAGCAGCCTTGGCGTGATGCCGATATTGCCGGCGACGGTCAGATGCGGAAACAGCCCGCCGCTCTGAAAGACATAGCCGATCCGCCGCCGCAACAGGATCGGATCGACGTTGCGGACGTCCTCGCCTTCGACCGTGATGGTGCCGGAGTCAGCCTCGATCAGGCGGTTGGCGAGCCGCAATAGCGTGGTCTTGCCCGAGCCGGAGCCGCCGACTATGGCAAGGAATTCACCCTCGGCGACGTCAAGCGAGACGTCATCGACGGCCACCACGCGGCCGGCGTCGAACGTCTTGCCGACATGCGCATAGGCGATCAGTGGCGTGGCGGGCATTCGGCGCGGTCCCAACCTTGGCGGTTCCTGAAGGGTATAGTGATAGCCGATAAATGGCCCGGTCGCGAATGTGGGACTTCAAGTCCCCCGTTGTTGTGAAGCAATTGGTTCGAGATGGTCCACGGCTTGCCCAGTGATCACCCCGAGCTTCGGACTGACAGGATTTTCAGCAATACGGATTCAGTCAGCGGGAGAATACATTCTTCAACTGCACCAGGAATGTCACCACCCACGCGCCCGCATACATGCCGGCAAGACCAAGTGCCGTTCTGCGATCAATCAAAGACAGGTTGGTCCACCACCATATCCGGTAGAGCCATAGTCCTGCCGTGCCTATACCAAGCAAGCAGACCAGCATCTTGAGAAAGGACGAGTTCGCGACACCTAAAGCGCCAAACAAAAGCGTTGCCGGAACGAGAAACATGGTGCAGGCGGATATCAAAGTCTCGTTCATGGCTCCCCAAGACATCTACGAATCGCGGGCTACATCTGCAGTTTGCAGCAACCTTTACCCTTCTGGAAGGCATGCTGGGCGACTGATATCTGGCTTGCGCTGCTCACGTTCGACGGCCGCGTTGCAGCGCCGCGTTGAACTTATCCTTTGTAACGGCTAAGGCATCCGTCCAAATCTTTGGGGAAGAAAACATGGCGGATACCGCACAGCCAACGGCGGTCGCGCTTGGCGATGCGACAGTGGCGTTCCGCGTCGCCGGCGACCGTGTCTATACAGCCGTGGAGAAGGCCAATCTGTCCGTCGCGGATGGCGAGTTCGTCGCCATCGTCGGCCCGACGGGCTGCGGAAAATCGACGCTGCTCAATGTCGCGGCAGGGCTCCTGAAGCCGGCGGCGGGATCGGTAAAAATCTTCGACCAGCCGCTCACGGGGTTGAATCGCGATGCCGGCTATCTCTTCCAGGCCGATGCGCTGTTTCCCTGGAAGACCGCACTCGACAACGTCGCCATCGGGCTTGAGATCAAGGGCGCGCCGCGCGAGCAGGCGTTGCAGCGCGCGCAAGGCTGGCTCACATCGGTCGGCCTCGGCGCCTTCGGTAACCGCTATCCGCACATGCTGTCCGGCGGCCAGCGCAAGCGCGTCGGCCTCGCGCAGGTTTTGATCCGCGATCCCAAGATACTCTTGATGGATGAGCCGTTCGGTCCGCTCGACGCCCAGACAAGGCAGATCATGGGTAATCTGCTGCTCGAATTATGGAACGCCGACCGCAAGGCGGTGCTGTTTGTGACCCATGATCTCGAAGAGGCGATCGCGCTGGCCGATCGCGTCGTGATCATGTCGGCAGGGCCAAGCGCGCGCATCATCGGCGACTGGCGGGTAAAACTGCCGCGGCCGCGCGATATTTCGGAAGTCCGCATGGAGAAGGACTTTCACGAACTGCACCGGGAGATATGGAGCGTGTTGAAGGACGAAGTGATGAAGGGCTACGTACAATCCACGCGAAGTGCGGAGGCAGGGTGATGTCCCGCTCGACGCTGCTCCTGTTGCAATTGCTGGTCGCCGTCGTAGCCCTGGCGGTGTGGCAGTTCCTGACTACCGTGCCGGTGTTCGGAAAAATCCTGCTGCCGCCGTTTTTCTTTTCCAACCCGATTGATGTCGGCAGCCAGATCATCAAATGGTTTTCGTCAGGCGTGATCTGGAAGCACCTGATCATCACGCTGTGGGAATCGATTCTCGCCTTCGTGATCGGCTCAATCAGTGGCGTGCTGGTCGGCTTCTGGTTCGCGCGACAGCCGCGCGTCGCTGCGGTGTTCGATCCCTATGTGAAGATGATCAACGCGCTGCCGCGCGTGGTGCTGGCGCCGATCTTCACGCTGTGGCTGGGGCTCGGCATCTGGTCCAAGGTGGCGCTCGGCGTTACGCTGGTGTTCTTTATCGTGTTCTTCAACGTTTATCAGGGCGTCAAGGAAGTCTCGAACACCGTGCTCGACAATGGCCGCATGCTCGGCATGAACGAGCGGCAGTTGATGCGGCACGTCTACTGGCCCTCGGCGCTGTCGTGGATGTTCTCCTCGCTGCACACGTCGGTGGGTTTTGCGGTGGTCGGCGCCGTGGTCGGCGAATATCTGGGCTCGGCCGCCGGTCTCGGCTACCTGATCCAGCAAGCCGAAGGCGTGTTCGACGTCGCCGGCGTCTTCGCCGGCATGTTCGTGCTGTCGGCTTTCGTCATATTGATCGACATGGGCGTGACGCTGGTCGAACGGCGGCTTCTGGTATGGCGGCCAGCGGCGGCGGAGGGCAGGGGGTAAGCATTCCGGCCTCTCCACCGTCATTGCGAAGAGCATAGCGACGAAGCAATCCATGGCTCCGCGTGTGGCGGCATGGATTGCTTCGCGGAGCCTGTCATCGGGCGCGCATTCGCGCGACCCGTTGGCTCGCAATGACGGAGATGGTTCGAAGTGCGTCTTCTCAAGCCCCAGCCGCTGCTCTATCTTGCCGCCAACGAATGGAGGAACTCATGAAGAAACTGTTCGGCCGGCTGGCCGCTACGCTGCTAGCACTGACGCTGACCTCGGGATTTGCCGCAGCGCAAAGCAAGGTCACCATCGCCATCGGCGGCGGCGCCTGCCTGTGTTATCTGCCGACCGTGCTCGCCAAACAGCTCGGCGAATATGAAAAGGCGGGCGTGGCGGTCGAGTTGGTCGACCTCAAGGGCGGCTCGGACGCGCTGAAAGCCGTGCTCGGCGGCAGCGCCGACGTGGTCTCGGGCTATTTCGACCATTGCGTCAACCTGGCTGCCAAGAAGCAGGAGCTGCAGTCCTTCGTGATCTACGACCGCTATCCCGGCCTGGTGCTGGTCGTGTCGCCCGCGCACACCAGCGAGATCAAATCGATCAAGGATCTGGCCGGCAAGAAGGTCGGCGTCAGCGCGCCGGGCTCCTCGACCGACTTCTTCTTAAAATATCTGTTGAAGAAGAACGGCCTCGACCCGACCAGCGCCGCGGTGATCGGCGTCGGCTTAGGGGCCACCGCGGTGGCGGCGATGCAGCAGGGCCAGATCGACGCCGCCGTGATGCTCGACCCCTCCGTCACCGTTTTGCAGGGCAGCCATCCGGATTTGAAGATACTGGCCGACACCCGCACGCAAAAGGACACGCTGGCCGTGTTCGGCGGCGAGTATCCGGGCGGTGCGCTCTACACCACGGCGGCCTGGATCAACTCGCACGAGAAGGAAGTGCAGGCGCTGACGAACGCGATCGTCAACACGCTCAACTGGATCCATTCGCATTCGCCGGAAGAGATCATGGCGAAGATGCCGGAGGGAATGGTTGGCAAGGACAAGGCGCTCTATCTCGCCGCGCTGAAGAAACACGATCCCGATGTACTCGCAAACCGGTTTGATGGACCCGAAGGGCGCCGACGCAGTGCTCGCCGTCTTCAGCGAAGGCTCGCCCGAGGTGGCGAAAGCCAATATCGACGTGACCAAGACGTATACCAACAAATATGTCGAGCAGGCCAAGAAGACCACGGGCGCCAATCCGAAGTGAGGGGATAGGATCGACGTGAAATCGGGCGATGTGAAGCTATGAGTGGCACGAGGCCTCCGGCCATTCATCGCGTCAGCACGCTCGATCTTGTGGTCGAAACGTGGGCGTGGCCGTTTGCGGAAGCGCGGCGCGCGGACATCGATGCGCATTTTTCCGAGAAGCAGCGCGAAAGGCCTACACTGTGGAACGGCCGCGTCCTGCTCGGGCGCAACCCGGTGTTTTCCGGCGACCGTTTGAGCGCCAGCTATTTCGAAACCGACTTCGCCAGTTTTCTGGCCTGGCGCGACTGGGGCTTTCCCGACGCGAGCGTGTTCAACGGTTTCGGCATGGGCGCGCTACTCTGCGCCGACGGCGCCCTTGTGCTCGGCGAGATGGGTCCGCACACGGCGAATGCCGGGCGCATCTATTTTCCGTCAGGCACGCCGGACCTCGACGATATCAGGGACGGGACGGTCGATATCTCCGGCAGCGTCACGCGCGAGCTCGAGGAAGAGACCGGCCTTGCCCCCGGCGAATACGACAGCGAGCCGCATTGGCATTGCTTCCACACCGGGCCTGCGCTCGCGATGATCCGCGTTCTGCGCGTCGATATGCCGGGCGACGCGCTGCGCGAGCGGATCGAGCGCAATCTTGCCTCGCAGCGTCAGCCGGAACTGTCGGCCATTCACGTCGTGCGCAGCGCGCGCGATCTGAATTCGGCAATGCCGCGTTTTGTCACGGCGTTCATCGAGGTGCAGCTCGCTTCCCGGCCGTGACGCGCGCAATGCGCTTGACATCTGGTCGCGCTACCAATGTGATAGGCGCCAACCAAGAACAAGAAAATGCAGTGCACAAAAATAATCCAGGGAGGATTCCATGCCGGGGCGCAAAACTGCACGCCTTCTCGTCGGGCTGTCTGCCGCAATCGCGGTGCTGGGGATGGCGGTTTCCGCCGAGGCTCAGGAAAAGAAAATCAAGATCGGCGTCATCTACGATCTGACCGGCCCGCTCGCCGGCGGCGGTTCGGAGCTGCAATATATCGGCGCCAAGATCATGCTCGACCAGTACGTCAAGACCGGCGTCGAGGGTTACAAGGTCGAAGCGGTTTATGCCGACGCCCAGAGCAAGCCCGACGTCGCCATCAACGAGGCAGTGCGGCTGATCGAGCAGGAAAAGGTCGACATGCTGCTCGGCTTCTATTCGTCGGCACAATGCGTGCCGGTGGCCGGGCGCGTCGAGCAGCTCAAGAAGTTCATGTGGATCACCACCTGCATTTCTTCCGCCGTGCTCGACAACAAGAACTTCAAATACGTATTCCGGCCGCAAGCCTCCGGCGACCAGTTCGGCCTGATGACGATGGATTTCATCGCGCAGAATTCCAAGGCCAAGCTCGGCAAGGAGCCGAAGGATCTGCGCGTTGCCATCATCCACGAGGACGGCGCCTACGGCGTCGACGTCTCCAAGGGCAACGAGGCCGGCGCCAAGAAGGCCGGCTTCAACATCGTGTTGAAGGAAGGCTATTCCGCCACCGCGCCGGATCTTTCTTCGTTGGTGACGAAACTGAAGCGCGCCCGGCCCGACGTGGTCTTCCACACCGGCTACAACCCCGACATCACCTTGTTCGGCCGCCAGGCGCGCGAGCAGGGCCTGAAATTCGCTGCTCTGGTCGGCCACGGCGCAGGCTATGGCGTCTACGAAAAGCTGAAGGAAGGTCTGGGCTCCGACGTCAACTACGTCTTCAACACCGACCCGATCTCGATCTGGCTCGCCAACCAGAAATCGATGGATCCGAAGCTGCCGCCGGTCATCAAGATGGTCGGCGAGGAGTTCGACAAGGCCAAGCCGGGTGTCGCGATTCGCTCCGCGCATGTCGGCATGGCGGCGTCCAACACCTATCTGTTCCTGACCGAGGTGTTGCCGCGCGCCATCAAGAAATATGGCGGGGTCGATCCCGATGCGTTGCGCAAGGCCGCGCTCGAGACCGATATTCCCGAAGGCGGCACCATGCTGGGCTTCGGCGTCAAGTTCCACGGCGAGGGCGCCCAGATGGCCGGCCAGAACGAACGCTCGTTCCCCGTTGTTATCCAGTATGTTGACGATAAGTCGTATGTGGTGTGGCCGAAGAGCCAGGCGCAGCGCGAGGCCGTGCTGCCGCTACCGAAGGGAACCACGTTCAGCAACCAGTAAGAGCCGGGCAAACGGCTAAGCGGAGGTTCTGGAGTGCTGACGGTAGACGGATTGGTGAAACGCTTCGGCGGCTTCACCGCTGTTAACAACGTGTCGTTCCGGGTCGAGCAGGGCGAGATTCTCGGCCTGATCGGCCCGAACGGCTCCGGCAAGAGCACGATCTTCAACATGCTGTCGGGCACGCTGATCCCGACGGCAGGATCGATTGTGTTCAACGGAACGGAGATCGCGGGCAAGGCGCCGCACCGCATCATCAACGGCGGCATTGGCCGCACCTTCCAGATCCCACGGCCGTTTCACCGGCTCACGATATTCGAGAATGTGGCGCTCGCAGGCTATTACGGTCAGGGCAGCCACAGCCGCGCCCGCGCGGACGAGGCCGCCGAACGCGCGCTGGCCATGGTCGGCCTGCCGACCAACCGCCACGCCGGCGTCGATGGCTTGGGTGCCGCCGGCCTGAAAAAACTCGAACTCGCCAAGGCGCTCGCCACCGGGCCGAAACTTCTGCTCGCCGACGAAAGCCTCGGCGGGCTCGACGAGCACGAGATGGATCAGGCCGCCGACATGCTGCGCAAGATCCGCGACGAGCTCGGCATCACCATCATCTGGGTCGAGCATATCATGGGCGTGTTGATGCGGGTGGTCGACCGCGTGATGGTGCTCGATCACGGCGAGAAGATTTCGGAAGGCCTGCCGAGCGCGGTGGCGAGCGATCCAAGGGTGATCGAGGTCTATCTCGGGACGGATGCGGATTCGAGCCAGGCTGCGGCGGCGGAAGCGCGCCGGCGGGCAGGGGTGTAAGTATGCTCGAACTCAGATCGCTCGACGCGGGTTACGGCAGCTTCCAGGCATTGTTCGGCATCAATCTCGAGGTCAGGGCGGGCGAGGCGGTCGGCGTGATCGGCCCGAACGGCGCCGGCAAGACCACGCTGATGCGCGTGATCTCGGGCTTGATCCGCCCCACCGAAGGTTCGATCACGATGGAAGGCCGCGACGTCGTCGCGACGCCGGCGCATCGAATCGTCGATCTCGGCATTGCCCACGTGCCGGAGAACCGCCGGCTGTTTCCGCGGCTCACCGTCGACGACAATCTGAAGATGGGCGCCTACATGCCCGGCGCGCGCGCCAAATATGCCGAGCGGCTGGAATTCGTGTTCGACCTGTTCCCGCGCATGAAGGAGCGGCGCAGCCAGATGGCTGGTACCCTGTCGGGCGGCGAGCAGCAGATGTGTGCGATCGGCCGTGCGCTGATGTCGGATCCGAAATTGCTTCTGCTCGACGAGCCTTCGGCGGGGCTCGCCCCGGTCGTGGTGCAGCAGGTGTTTGAGCTGGTGAAGCGAATTCGCTCTGGCGGGCTGACGGTTCTGATCGTCGAGCAGAACGTGCAGCAGGTGCTGAAGGTGGTCGATCGCGCGTACCTGCTGGAGGCCGGCACCATCCGAGCGTCCGGCACGTCGGAAGAGATGATGAAGACCGATACGATCAAGCAGGCATATTTGGGCGTTTAGGGCAAAGTGAGCATGCAGGCATTCCTCGACACCTTCGACATCTACCTGCTGGAAGCCGTGGTCAACGGCATCCTGCTCGGCGGCGTGCTGGCGCTCTTGGCGCTCGGGCTCAATCTGATCTTCGGCGTCATCGACGTCACCTGGATCTGCTACGCCGAGCTGGTCATGATCGGGATGTACGGCATGTACTACATGGTCCAGGTGTTCGGCCTGCCGTATTGGGTCGCAGCGCCGATCGCGATCCTGCTGGTCGCAGCCCTTGGCGCGCTCCTGCATTACATCGTCATCGCGCCGCTGCTCACCGCGCCGCCGATCAACCAGTTGCTCGCGACCGGCGGCGTGCTGTTCATCCTGCAGAGCTTCGCCACGGTCGCGTTCGGCATCGACTTCCGCAACCTCGGCATTCGCCTGCCGGTGCTGGCGATCGGCGACATGCATTTCAGCTATTCGCGGCTGCTCGCCTTCGTCGCCGCCTTGCTCGGCATGCTGGCGATCTACTTCTTCATGAAGCGCACCTATACCGGCACGGCGATCCGCGCCGTTGCGCAGGACCGCCAGATCATGTCGCTGATGGGGGTCGATACCAAGCGTATCTATCTCATCACCTCGGCGATCGGCGGCGCGCTCGCCGGCCTCGCCGCCTGCCTGCTGGTGCTGCAGTATGACGTGCATCCGTTCGTCGGGCTGTCGTTTGGGCCGATCACGTTCTTGATCTGCGTGCTCGGCGGGCTCGGCAATTTCGTCGGCGGTTTCATTGCGGCGTTCGTGTTCGCCCAGATCATTTCGCTGGGCGGCCTGTACTCCGACCTCGAATGGGGTTACGTGCTGGCCTTTGCCTTCTTCATCGTCATGATGTTCATCCGGCCCGCGGGCCTTTTGGCGAGGCGCTCGTGAATTCCCGCTACACCGCCTGGGCCGTTGGACTAGCTGCGCTGATCGCGCTGCCCTTCGTCTATCGTGAGCCTTATCACCTGCACATCCTGGTGCTGATCCTGATCTGGTCGTTCGCCTACACTTCGTGGTCGATCATGGGCCGCTTCGGGTTGGTTTCGCTCGGCCATGGCGGCTTCATGGGCGTCGGCGCCTATGTCACGGCGCTGTTGTGGAACCACCTCGACATCACGCCCTGGATCGGCATTCCGCTCAGCATGGTGGCGGCGGGCTTGCTGGCGCTGGTGGTCGCCTATCCCTGCTTCCGCTTCCGCATCACCGGGCACTATTTCGTGCTGGTGACGCTGGCGCTGTCCGGCATCGTGCTGCAGGTCATCACCGCGACGCGTGATTACACCGGCGGTTCGCTCGGCTACACGCCGAACCGCGCGCCCAGCGGCCGGGGGCTGCTGGCGCTGCAGTTCGACGACAAGACGACGTGGTATCTGATCGCGCTCGGCGTCTGGGTGGTGGGCCTTCTGATCTGGCGCTGGGTCGACCGCAGCATGAGCCGCTACGCCATGGAGGCGATCTCGGAGGACGAGGACGCGGCGGCTGCGGCCGGTGTCAACGTGACAGCCGAAAAGCTCAAGATCACGCTGATCTCTGCCTTGATGACCGCGCTCGCCGGCGCGCTGTACTGCCAGTACCAGATGTTCATCTCGCCGGACACGGTCAGCGGCATTGCGGTGTCGCTGCAGATGGTGTTCGCCGTCATCGTCGGCGGGCTCTATGTCTCGCTCGGGCCGACGATCGGCGCCATCATCACCATCCTGCTCGCGGAAGGGCTGCGGATCGGCTTCGGTACCAAGGCGGTCGGCTGGGACAACCTGGTCTACGGCGTTTTGCTGGTGGTCTTCATCATCTTCCTGCCCAAGGGCATTCTGGGTAGCGTCCTCGACAAACTGAAGGCGCAACCGAAAAAGCCAAACACCACATGAGCAAGAAGCCGCAGCCATCGCTGGCAGATGAACTAAAACCCTATGTCGCCCCGTTCCGCTACGACAGCTCGGGCGAATTTCACCTCAAGTCGCACAAGACCAATGAGAAGGGCGGTCTCGACAAGGAGGGGGCGACCAGGATCATCGAGGCCAATCGTAAGCGACTGAACGATTTCCAGGAAAAACTCTACGCCCAGGACCGCTGGTCGCTGCTGCTGATCTTCCAGGGCATGGATGCCGCCGGCAAGGACAGTGCGATCAAGAGCGTGTTCGAGGGCGTCAACCCGCAGGGCTGCGAGGTCACTTCGTTCAAGCAGCCGTCGACCAAGGAACTCGACCACGATTTCCTCTGGCGCAGCATGATCGCGCTGCCGGAGCGCGGCCGGATCGGTATCTTCAATCGCTCTTATTATGAAGAATGCCTGGTGGTGCGGCTGCACCAGGAAATTCTCGGCAGGCAGAAGTTGCCGCCGCAACTCGTCACCAAAAACATCTGGAAGGAGCGCTTCGAAGACATCTCCGCGATGGAGCGCTACCTGGCGCGCAACGGCACCGTGATCCTGAAGTTTTTCCTGAATGTATCGAAGGAAGAACAGCGCGAACGCTTCCTCGAACGGCTGGAAGAGCCCGCCAAGAACTGGAAGTTCTCGACGGCCGATATCGGCGAGCGCGCGCTATGGGCGAAATACCAGGCCGCCTACCAGGATATGATCCGCCACACCGCCTCGCAGGCGGCGCCCTGGATCGTCGTCCCCGCCGACCACAAATGGTTCGCCCGCGTGGTGATCGGCTCGACGATCGTTAGCGCGCTCGACAGACTCGATCTGCATTTTCCAAAGGTGGACAAGGCCGACCGCAGCGAATTCGCCAAAGTGCGCGAGGCGCTGCTGAATGAGGGGAACGCGAAGTAGGGTGGGCAAAGGCGCACTTGCGCCGTGCCCACCAATGGTGCCGAGTGAGGTGAGCACGCTGGTCAGGCTCCCTCCCCCCTTGCGGGGGAGGGTTGGGGAGAGGGGTAAGCCCCGGGCGAGATGGTCGATGAGCACATCGGCTTTTCAATTTCGGTCGCTCGTTGTGGCATTCACACTGGGAGAGCACGTCGTGTGGCACCCCTCTCCCTAACCCTCCCCCGCAAGGGGGGAGGGAACCCTGCCGCCGGTGCGTCCCTCACTCACGAGATGCGATGGTTTCGCTAGGCTCTGTGTCCTTCCCGCCACCGGGTCTCGCCTTGCGACCCCGATGGCAGGCTCCGGCGAATCCAGCGCGCTGCGGCCGGCTCGAATGCGGGTGAGGTAGTATCAGCCAAGTGCGGACAGATTGCGAAGCGCCCGCAGTTCCTTTGCAGCCGCTTGCATGAGCGGCCTTGCCTGCTCATCCTCGCGGCCAACGATGATGCCGGAAACATAGGCGCGGGCGCGCCGGTCTTGCGGTGGCGCCTTGAGCGCGGCTTCTGCCGCCATCTTTCGGTCCGCAATGAAGTCGTTGAGCGAGCCCAGAGCATCCTGGATCTTCTTCGTGTGTTTCGATAGACGCGCGAGCGCCTTTCGCTCGCGTTTGCTGCGGAAAAGGCTTTCGAAGAACTCGGCCGCATATCTCAGCTTCTTCATCCTGATCCGGAATTTGTGCCGCTCGGGTGCCGTCATCTTCTGCAATTTTCCTGCGTCCTTGTGTGCCCTTCTCAGCCGCCGATTCAGCAGCTCTGCGGCGAACTGGCCAAGTTTGCTGTTGGCGACGTCCGTCTGGCCGGGCTGCGCCTCGATCCACTCGAGCACATCGACGAGCAGCGCGCGGCATCGCGGCAAATCGACAGCCCTTCTGGCCTGCGCGAGCGCCTCAGCGCGTTTCTCGGCAAAGTGCTTCGCGATGGCTTTGCCGCCCCGTTGCGGCGTGATTTCGCGGGCGACGGGACCAATCTTCTCCTCCAGGAAGACATCGAGTTCGCGCGCGCGAGCAAGTTCGTTTGTCAGCCACCTGAGCTCTGTCTTGATCTCCTCGGTTTTCGTCTGCGGCAATGCGTTCGAAAACAGCGAGATGGCCGCACGCAGGCGGCGCAAGCCCACGCGCATCTGATGCACGCCTTCCGGATCAAGCTGGCGGACGGCGTCGACATTTCCGGAAAAATGGCGAAGCGCGGAGCGGGCGATGACCTTAAAGCCCTCGATGACGGTCATTCGCTTCCCAAGTTCGATTGGCTCGGCAAAAACAGCTTGAGCGCGCTTGCCGTCGACGAGATCGTATCCCTCGTCAGCCTTCGCCCTCAAACAAAGCTCAGCCGCAAGCTTTCGCTCCAGCGCCTTCGCGACGCGAAACAGATCGCTTGGTGGACCGCTTTTCAGTTCAAGTTCAACCTCCTCGATGCGGCTTGTGTGGCCGGCCGCGACAAGCCTGCCGCGATCGATGGCAAGTTCCAGTTCGCTCCGTTTGGTGTGGACCGGCATGGTGATGCGATGCACCGAGGTCTCGAAGATCGGCTTCAACTTGCGGCGCAGCTTCTTCGAGGCAAACCGTTGAAGCGGCGTGCCGTTCACCTCGGCGAGATCGGGGGTACGGCCTGCTATTTCGGCTTCCCACTCGCCACGGCCGAACTGCGCGCCGGACGTCCGCTTGATTGTTTGTATGTGCTTGCCGTCCGCTTGCCTGACTCGGAGCAGAAGTCCGCGCCGCTTCAGCTTGTGTTTTCGCGTGTCGAAATAGGTCGACAGCAGATCGTTCTCCGAGCGCTTGCCGATTTTGCAGCCGGGCACCCTCAATCTGGGATTGGATCCGAGATTGCGCTTAGGCATACGGAACTTGATTTCGGTCTCAACGCCCATCGGCTGATCACGCTGAGCTATGGGCTGGTAACGCCGAAGGGTGTTTTCTGCTCCCGGGTCGTTCTGCCGACTTTCCTCGGCCGTTAGGTCACCCTTTCTGACCCTCTTTTGGCATTGCGGCGGGCGGCAATTCTCGTCTAGAACAGCCCCGGAACGCCGTCCCGGCAACGAACCGTCAATGGTTTTGGCCGAGACTTGAGCGTCCTTAAGGGTCTGGCAATGCTGATTCGCAGCGAAAGGTACGGAGTTCGGGGTGGAGCGGCCAAGGCTGCCCCTGCGATTCCAGCTGCGTCCGCGCCCACCCTGCTTCTTGGCGGGCTTCTGCTTCTTATCGGCCCCTGAGGGCCGTCTGGGCGTTTGCGCCTGGGCACTCAGGGGTTTTGAGCGAGATCACCAGACCCTTCAGCGTCCATGAGAGATGGCGCTACGACCCCAAAAGGAATTCAGCATATGACATCAGCGAATAAGTCCGAGAAGGACCGCGTCGTTATTTTCGACACCACCTTGCGCGATGGCGAGCAGTGCCCGGGCGCGACCATGACGTTCGAGGAAAAGCTCGAGGTCGCCGAAATGCTCGACGACATGGGTGTCGACGTCATCGAGGCGGGTTTCCCGATCACGTCGGAAGGTGATTTTCAGGCGGTCAGCGAGATTGCCCGCCGCTCCAAGAACGCCGTGATCGCAGGCCTGTCGCGCGCGCATCCCAAGGACATCGACCGCTGCGCCGAAGCGGTGAAGTTCGCAAAGCGCGGCCGCGTCCACACCGTGATCGCGACCTCGCCGCTGCATATGCGCGTCAAGCTGAACATGACACCGGAGCAGGTGATCGAAACCTCGATCGCCAACGTCACCCGCGCCCGCAACCATATCGACGACGTCGAATGGTCGGCCGAGGACGGCACTCGCAGCGAGATGGATTTCCTCTGCCGCATCGTGGAGGCCGTCATCAAGGCCGGCGCCACCACGGTGAACATTCCCGATACCGTCGGCTACACCGTGCCGGAGGAATACACCCACTTCATGAAGACGCTGATCGAGCGGGTGCCGAACTCCGACAAGGCGATTTTCTCCGTCCACTGCCATAACGATCTCGGCATGGCGGTGGCGAACTCGCTGGCCGGCATCGCCGGCGGCGCGCGCCAGGTCGAATGCACCGTCAACGGCATCGGCGAACGGGCGGGCAACGCTGCGCTCGAAGAGATCGTGATGGCGATCAACGTGCGCAACGACAAGTTTCCGTGGTGGAATAAGATCGACACCACGCAGTTGACGCGCGCCTCGAAGCTGGTATCGGCGGCGACCTCGTTCCCGGTGCAGTACAACAAGGCGATCGTCGGCCGTAACGCGTTCGCGCACGAAAGCGGCATCCACCAGGACGGCGTGCTGAAGGACGCCTCTACCTACGAGATCATGCGGCCCGAGATGGTCGGCCTGAAGCAGTCGTCGCTGGTGCTGGGCAAGCATTCCGGGCGTCATGCGTTCATCCACAAGCTGGAAGAGATGGGCTACAAGCTCGGCCCGAACCAGCTCGAAGATGCCTTTGCGCGGATGAAGGCGCTGGCCGACCGCAAGAAGGACATCTACGACGAGGACATCGAGGCGCTGGTCGACGAGGAAATGGCGGCCTCGCACGATCGCATCAAGCTCACCTCGCTGACGGTGATCGCCGGCACCCACGGCCCGCAGCGCGCCACCATGAAGCTCGACGTCGAAGGCCAGACCAGGATCGAGGAAGCCGAAGGCAACGGCCCGGTCGATGCCGTCTTCAATTGCATCAAGCGGCTGGTGCCGCATGAAGCGAAACTGGAGCTGTATCAGGTTCACGCCGTGACCGAAGGCACCGACGCGCAGGCCGAAGTGACGGTGCGTCTCTCCCATGAGGGGCGCTCGATGAGCGCCCGTGCAGCGGATCCGGATACGCTGGTCGCCTCGGCAAAGGCCTATCTCGGCGCGCTCAACAAGATCGTCATGAAGCGCCAGCGCGACATGCCGGCAGCGGCGGTGGCAGGCTGAGGCCACGCCGGTGGTGGGGTGGGCAAAGGCGCTCTTCGCGCCGTGCCCACCATCCATCATCAAGCGCGCTTCCTGATGGTGGGCACGCTTTCGCTTTGCCCACCCTACGAAACTTCCAAGCAAAACGCGGCTCGTTGGTGTCGCGTTTTTTTGGCGTCTACAAGGCGCACAAGCGCCGACCATTGCCCGCGGGAACCCCGCCCGGTGAATGACGGGCATACGAACCGGCCGCGGCTGCCTGGAACCTCCCAGCCTTGGGCCCTGCGAAATATATGCCGCTACGGGTGCAGGCGCGTAACATTTGCGGCCTCCAAACCGTAACTCATCCCGATCAACCAGGAGAATACCATGCTGACCCGCCGATCCGTTCTTGGAGCCGTGCTCGCCGCCGGAACACTCGCCGCTTCGCCGGCGTTCGCCGATAACGCGCATGCCTTCGATGCCAAGGCGTTCGCCGCCGCCCAGAAGGCCGGCAAGCCAATTCTGATTGCGGTTCATGCGCCGTGGTGCCCGACTTGCAAAGCGCAGGCCCCGATCCTGAGTGATCTGAGGAACGATCCAAGGTTTAAGGATCTCGTCTATTTCGTGATCGATTTCGATAGCCAGAAGGACCTGCTCAATCGGTTCGGCGTCCGTGCGCAATCGACGCTGATTGCCTTCAAGGGCGACAAGGAAGCGGCCCGCTCGGTCGGCGATACCAAGCGGGACTCGATCTTCGCCATGGTCGGAAAAGCCGTCTGACTTCGTCGTCGAGCGTGCCGGCAAAGGTGACCTGGAAATGGGGAAGCTGCGATGACGATCGGCAGTGCGGTTCTGGCGTTTCTCGCAGGAATCCTTTCGATCCTTTCACCTTGCGTGCTCCCGATACTTCCAATCGTGCTGGCTTCCGCGGCATCGAGCCATCGTCAGGGACCTTTGGCGCTTGCTGCCGGGTTGTGCCTCTCGTTTGCCGGCATCGGATTATTTCTGGCGACGGCCGGTCACTCGATCGGATTGGATGCCGACCGGCTACGCTACGTCGCGGCGATGCTGATCATGCTTGTCGGCATCGTGCTTGTTGCTCCGCGGCTACAGGCGCAGATCGCGGTTGCAGCGGGCCCGATCGGAAATTGGGCCGACAGCAGGCTGGCAACGAGCCGCGCAAGCGGTGTAGCCGGACAGTTTTGGATCGGGGTCCTGCTGGGCGCCGTATGGAGCCCTTGCGTAGGGCCGACGCTTGGCGCAGCGTCGTTGCTGGCTGCCCAGGGCAAGGATCTTGGTCAGGTGGCACTGACAATGCTCGCGTTTGGCATCGGCGCGGCGTTGCCATTGCTGGGGTTGGGATGGCTTTCCCGGGAAACGATGGCGCGCTGGCGCGGCCGATTGCTGGCCGCGGGTAGCGGAATGAAATCTGCGCTCGGTCTTTTGCTGCTCGTCGCAGGCATGCTCGTCATCTCGGGAGCGGACAAGGCGCTCGAAGCATTCCTGGTCGATGTTTCGCCGGAATGGCTGACTAATTTGACCACGCGGTTCTAGACCTGTCGGCGAGTTGCATACAAAGGGTGGTGCCGGTTACCTGAAATTGGAAACTCAGTTAGGAGAAGTCCGATGAGACTCATTGTCGCTTTCTTGACACTCCTGTTTGTAACACCCGCTTTCGCGAACGACGGTATCATTACGAAGTCGAGCAACTACTCGGTGAACGATACGATTTCCCGATTTGCGGCGGCCGTCAAATCAAGGGAAGGCGCGGGGTTCATTGTGTTCACCGAAATCGACCACGCCGCTGCGGGAAAGAAGTTCGGGATCGATATGCGCCCGCGCACGGTGCTCATCTTCGGCAATCCGAAACTCGGCACGCCGGTCATGGCGAAGACGCCATTGCTGGCGATCGACAATCCTCCGAAGGCGCTTGTTTGGGAGGATGACCAGGGCAAGGTATGGCTGTCTTATAATTCAGCCGACTATCTGTATAAGACAATCTATCCGCGGCATGGACTGGAGACCCCGCCCAACTACGCGGCGTTTGCGAAGGTTTTGAACGACATCACGGACGAGGCGACGAAATAGAAGGCTCCTGCGATCTGCAAAACGCTTTGCGTCCTACGCAAGCGGAATGTCAATTACACGTCTGCGACCAATTGGCACGACGGCAAATCACTTCTGATTTTCAGAAATCGTGTCAAGCCCGGGAATCAAAAATATTTCGCTTAACGCGAGAGGCAAATCAGTCGCATAACTCCGCCCGTCTCACCCGATGGAGGGGCGGCTCGCGATCGTCACGAACGTGCTGAGGTGCGATGGACGCGGAAAGCGCGCTGGACGTGCGCGCAGGAAGCGGCGAAGTCTGTGGTTCGGGCGCCGCGGTGCTGGCGTTAAGTCTGCGGGAATTATCCCGTCGGCGACGGAGGCAAAAGAGCCGTTCTCCGGGAGCACGAAGTAAGCCGTAAAGCCATTGCGCAGGGAAGGCCGGGATGCTCCCGCTGTACCTGTATGCTCGTGTGCGCTTTTGCTATGCGCAATTGCACACGAGACCGCGGGTGCGGCCAGCACCCGGTCTTCCCTGCGCCCTCTGTTTGGAGAGGGCGGGAAGTGAAGAGCAAACCTCGGGCGCATCGTGCCGCGCGAACGGGGAGTCATATTTGTATCGCGGACTATCCCCATCTCCGTCGTCCCTGCGGACGCACTAGGGCATCTACACGTCTTGGGGACGCGACAGATTGACTCGGGGCGGCATGATGTGCGTTCGCCGCAGCGTTTTGTATGATTCTCTCTCTGGCGCTTTGATTCGAAGGAGCGCCAGAGATGCAGCAGGAACCGGATTTGTCCCTGGGTAAGTTTGGAGACGTTCGCCTCGATAAAAGGGGGCGGCGCTTCTCCGGGCTATGCTTTGCACGCGCAGTGTCTGTTTGCGCCAGATGGCGCAGGGCAACTGGGCCGCGAACATGGCGTTCTGGCGGTTTGTGAACAATCCGCAAGTCACGATCGACAAGCTGATTGAAGGCTGGAGCCTGCAGACGTCGATGGCGGTCAGCGGGCGTCATGTGCTGTCGATCCAGGACACCAGCGAGATCAACTTCCACACTCGTCCGGGACATCGGCGCGACTTGGGCAAGGTCGGCAAAGGCAATGCTCGCGGCGTGCTGCTGCATGCCATGATGGCGGTCGATGCCGATAGCGGGGTCTGTCTCGGGCTCACCGGCGGTGAGGTGTGGACGCGCAAGCGCAAGGCCAGGATCGCTCACGAGAAGCGCGCCTTGGCCGACAAGGAATCGGCGCGCTGGGTGACGACGGCTAAGCAAGGCTGCGAGGTTCTGGTCGCTGCTCGTATGATCACCGTCGTCAACGACCGCGAGGGGGATTTCTTTGCTCACTGGTCGCTGACACCCGCTGACAATGTCCACCTCCTGTCGCGCGCCATGCACGACCATGCGCTGGTCGATGGCGGCACGCTTTATCAGGCGGTCGCGCGGGCCCGCTTCTGCGACAAGGCGGTGATCGATCTACCAAAGCGAATGGATCGCCACGGTCGCCAGGCCCACCTCTCCATGCGCCTCGGAACCGTTGTGCTCAAACGACCGCAGCGCCCCGGCGTGAAAGACCTGCCACAGGGCGTCAAAGTCAGCTTCGTGGAGGTCGTCGAGTTGCACCCCCCGAAGAGCGCCAAGCCCATTCATTGGTTGCTCCTGACCACTCATCCGGTCGTCACCGCCGCCGATGCCTGGCGGATCGTCTCCTGGTACAAGCAGCGCTGGATCATCGAACAGCTCTTTCGCTCGCTGAAGAGCCAGGGTCTGCGCATCGAGGATAGTCAGCTCGACAGTGCTGAAGGCCTGATCAAACTCGTGGCGATCGCCACCAGAGTAGCATGTATCGTCATCCAGCTCGTTCAAGCCCGCAATGGCGGCGAACAATTGCAGGTCGAATTTGTGTTCACGCCGGACGAGATCGAAGCGCTCAAGGCCATCAACAAAACCCTGAAAGGCCGCACCGAGCTCCAGAAGAACCACCATCGCCCCAACACTGTCGCCTGGGCGGCATGGATCATCGCAAAGCTCGGCGGATGGACCGGTTACGCCTCTCATCGCCCACCTGGACCAATCACCTTCCACATGGGAATGGCTCGCTTCCAACTCCTCGTATATGGCCCGGCAAGCGTGTAGATGCCCTAGTGCGGACGCAGGGACCCATACGCCGCGGCGGATGTTGTGTTGCGCGGATGGTCGACGACTTTCCCTCAACGATCAGCAGCTGTGCCTGTGGGTCCCTGCGTTCGCAGGGACGACGAGTGGCCGATTTTGCAGCGCAGCAAATCCCGGTAGGGGCCCCTGCTAACGGGCAATGGCAATTCGGCAGGCTTGTCTGTATTGATGCAACTGGCATGCAAGCAGCGGAACGTCTCATTCGCGTTCGGCAAAAAAGTCTGGGAGGACATATGCGCAAACTGATTTTGGCTGCGGCATCGATCGCGGCATTGACTCTGGTCGGACCGGCCGCGGCGCAGTCGCCGATCGTGATCAAATTCAGCCACGTGGTGGCGACCAACACGCCGAAGGGGCTCGCGGCGGAGAAATTCAAGGAACTGGCCGAGAAATACACCAACGGCAAGGTCAAGGTCGAAGTCTATCCGAATTCGCAGCTCTACAAGGACAAGGAAGAGCTGGAGGCGCTGCAGCTCGGCGCGGTGCAGATGCTGGCGCCCTCGAACGCCAAATTCGGCCCCATCGGCGTCAAGGAATTCGAGGTGTTCGATCTTCCCTACATCCTGCCCGACCTCGCCACGGTGCGTAAGGTCACCGACGGACCGCTGGGCACCAGGCTGCTCAAGCTGCTCGAGCCGAAGGGCATGATCGGTCTCGCCTACTGGGACAACGGCTTCAAGCAGATGAGCGCCAACAAGAAGCTCATTTCGCCGGCCGACTATCGCGGCCTGAAATTCCGCATCCAGTCCTCGAAGGTCCTGGAAGCCCAGTTCCGTGGCCTCGGCGTGGTCCCGCAGGTGATGGCGTTCTCGGAAGTCTATCAGGCGCTGCAGACGGGCGTCGTCGACGGACAGGAGAACACCTGGTCGAACATCTATACCCAGAAGATGCACGAGGTGCAGAAATACATCACCAACACCAATCACGGCTATATCGGCTACATCGTGGTTGTGAACAAGAAGTTCTGGGATGGCCTGCCGGCCGACGTCCGTGCCCAGTGCGAGAAGGCGATGAAGGAAGCCACTGCCTACGGCAACGGTCAGTCGCAAAAGGAAAACGACGACGCGCTCGCCGAGATCGTCAAGACCGGCAAGAGCGAGATCATCAAGCTGACGCCGGAACAGGACTCGGCCATGCGCAAGGCGATGGAGTCAGTCTACAAAGACGTCGCCGGTCGTGTCGGCCAGGGGCTGATCGACGAGTTCATGAAGGAAGCGAAGGGCGCAACCAACTGAGACGACGTTGTCGGGCTTCCGTGCCAAGCCTGACCTGAAGGGGGGACATTGATACTGCTTCGCATCCTCGACCGGCTTGAGGAGATATTGATCGCGACGCTGATGGCGCTCGCGACCTTGATCATCTTCCTCGCCGTCTGCCACCGCTATCTGCTCGGCGTCCCCTTCCTGTTTCCGATCCTGTTCCCGATCAACCTGTCCTGGGCGCAGGAACTCTGCATCTACATGTTCGTGTGGGTCGCCAAGTTCGGCGCCGCCTATGGCGTCCGCACCGGCATCCATGTCGGCGTCGACGTCGTGGTCAACCAGATCAAATCGCCCTGGAAGAACGCGATCGTGCTGTTCGGACTGCTTTGCGGGGCCTTCTTCACCGCCGTCATCGGCACCATGGGCGCGCATTTCGTCTACGGGCTTTACTACACCGATCAGGTGTCGCCCGACCTCGAGATCCCAAGCTGGTTCGTCTATCTCTGCATTCCGCTCGGCTCCTATCTGATGTGCTTCCGCTTTCTGCAGGTCGCGTATCGCTACTTCTTCACGGGCGAACTTCCGCACCATGACCATGCTCATGTCGAGGGCGTCGACGTCGATGCGCCCGGTGCCGGCGTCGCGGAGGTGACGCGATGACCTCCTTCATCATCTTCGGACTGCTGATCCTGCTGATGCTGACCGGCATGCCGATCTCGATCGCGCTCGGTCTCACCGTGCTCACGTTCATTTATACGATGACGAATGTGCCGACCGAATCGGTGGCGCTAAAGCTGTTCACCGGCATCGACAATTTCGAGATCATGGCGATCCCGTTCTTCATTCTCGCCGGCAACTTCCTGACCCATGGCGGCGTCGCCAGACGCATGATCAATTTCGCGACCACCATGGTCGGGCACTGGTATGGCGGCCTGGGGCTTGCCGGCGTGATGGCTTGCGCGCTGTTCGCCGCGGTGTCCGGCTCGTCGCCCGCGACTGTGATCGCGATCGGCGCGATCATGTTGCCGGCGATGGTGAAGCAGGGATTCCCCAAGCGCTTCGGTGCCGGCGTCATCACCACCTCCGGCGCGCTCGGCATCCTGATCCCGCCGTCGATCGTGATGGTGATTTATTGCGTGGCCACCGGCGGCAGCATCGCGCTCGATCCCGCCGGCCAGCGGGTATCGTCGGCTTCCGTGGGCCAGATGTTCATGGCTGGCGTCGTCCCCGGCGTGATGCTGGCGACGCTGCTTGGATTGACCACCTTCTACCGCGCCTGGAGGAACGATTATCCGCGGCTGCAGCGCGCGAGCTGGAGCGAACGCTTCGCGGCGTTCCGCAAATGCATGTGGGGATTGCTGCTGATCGTGATCGTGCTCGGCGGCATCTACGCCGGCATTTTCACGCCGACGGAGGCGGCCGCGATCAGCGCGGTCTACGCCTTCGTCATTGCGGTGTTCGTTTATCGCGACATGTCGCTGAAGGATGTGCCGAAGGTGCTGCTCGGCTCTGCCAATATGAGCGCGATGATCCTCTACATCATCACCAATGCGGTGCTGTTCTCGTTCCTGATGGCGAATGAAAACATTCCGCAGCACATCGCAAACTGGATCACCTCGGTCGGCGTCAACTGGATTATCTTCCTGTTGATCGTCAACGTGCTGCTGCTGCTCGCCGGCAACTTCATGGAGCCGTCCTCGATCGTGCTGATCATGGCGCCGATCCTGTTTCCGGTGGCGGTCAAGCTCGGTATCCATCCGGTGCATTTGGGCATCCTGATGGTCGTCAATATGGAGGTCGGCATGTGCCATCCGCCGGTCGGGCTCAACCTCTACGTCGCCTCCGGCATCGCCAAGATGGGCATCACCGAGCTGACGATCGCGGTGTGGCCATGGCTTTTGACCATGCTGATCTTCCTCGGCGTCGTCACTTACGTGCCGGAGCTCTCGTTGTGGCTGCCGCGTGCGTTGGGGATGCTCTAGCAATATCGCATTGCGGTGGATCAAACGGTGTCACATTACATCTTGGTAAGGGAAGCCTCCCTTGCCAATCCTTAAGTTGAACGCCGACTGGCGCAGGATCATCTTCATGCAACCTTTCAAGGAGGTTCGCATGAGGAAATTCACCATCGCCGCCGTCGCGGTTCTTGCCATCGCCGGCTCGACCGCCGTCTATGCCCAGCACCGCCATTGGGGCTACGGCCATATGCGAATGAGCCCGGAGGATCGGGCGGCGTATGCCGATGCGCGGATCGCGGCCGTCCATGCCGGTCTCAAATTGACGGCCGACCAGGAAAAGCTGTGGCCGCCGATCGAGGCCGCGGTCCGGGAGCTCGCCAAGCTCAGGATCGATCGCGCCAATGCGCGGATGCGGGACGATTCCAGCCAGCAGGGGCCGGATGATCCGGTGACGCGGCTGCGCGAGCGCGCCGAGACCATGTCGGCAACGGCTACCGCGATGAAGAAGATCGCGGACGCGGCCGACCCGCTCTACAAGACGCTGGATGACAGCCAGAAACGCCGGCTTGCCGTCCTGACCCGTATGGACCGGGGCAGGGAAGGCTGGCGGCACCGCGAGCACTGGCGCATGGACCGCGACTTCGATCGCCATCGCGACTATGACCGGAACAGGTATGAGCGGGACGGCGGCCCGGACCGGGGTGGCCCCGAACGGCTCTGAGGCGCCCCTGATCGGCGCCCGATCCGAACACGGGCAAAAGCCGCTGAAATCCAGCGGCTTTTCGCCGTTCCGGCTCTCAGCCAAAGCCCGGGAAAACTCCGCCCAGTTTGCTGGACATCCCGGGATCGCTTTGCTAAACGACGCCCTCTCGCGAAGGCTTGCCGGACTTAAAACATCCGGGCGCATAGCTCAGTTGGTAGAGCAGCTGACTCTTAATCAGCGGGTCCCAGGTTCGAGCCCTGGTGCGCCCACCAAGCCTCGCAAGGACTTAGCCAGAGAAACCGTTTGAGAAGGCCGAATTAAAACAGTTTTTCAAACGGTGTTTTTTCGACCGGTCGAGCAGTCCGCTCTCTACAATGTGATCGGGATAGGAGCACACGGGCCGCCGCGAGGTCGATCATTCCAGGCCCGGGGGCGACAAGGTGAAAGTGTCTTTCATCGCCGAACTCGCTTTGCGATGACCACCAAACGGTTCAGACTTGGCCCTATCAAGGCTGAAACAGGGGTTCGATTCCCCTAAGGGGCGCCAAGCTGCGATATCCTGCGATGATCCGCGATATTGTACGATGCAGGCCGGATCGGGCCCCTAGTTCGTCGTCAATGGCGAGCGAGTAGAAATACAGCGCGAAATATTCGGCTGCTGGCCTGACCTAAGCATTGATCAGTGAGGCGATAGTCTCCCGGACCCAGTGCTGGCCGCTGTGCCCGTGACTGCGCTCGTGCCATACCATCCCGACCGCGAACCCTTCCACGGGGAACGGACAGTCCATCACCTTGAGCTTGTCGGCACGGTCACGTACTAGCCGTTCCGGAACCAGGGCCACGAAATCCGAGCCGGACACGATTTCAGGAACGAACAAGAATGAAGCCGCGGACAGCACTGCATTGCGCCTGTGTCCGAGAGCAGCCAACGCGCTATCGACTGGTGTCACGAAACTGCCGTCGCCAAGCGAAACGACCACATGCTCCAGTTTGGCAAATTCTTCGACCGTGATTCCATCTCGTAGTCGTGGATGCTTCCGGCGGCCGATCAGCACGTAGCGCTCGTCGAACAAGTGCCTCGTACGAAGACCAGGCGGCGCCACTTGTGGCGTCATGAGCACCAGGTCGACATCACCGCGTGCCATCTGCGCCTCCAACTGCGGCATGTCCAGATTGCGCAGGGCTACGCGAACTCCGGGCGCCCGCGTCCTGAGTTCCACGACGAGCGGTTTCACCACCGCTGCCTGCAAATAGTCTGTGCAGGCGATGGTGACGGTTAGCTTGGCTTTGACAGGGTCGAAGTTTCTGTGCGTGGCAAGGGTTGCGCGCACCTGGTCGAGGGCTTAGCGCAATGGGTCGAGCAGTTCGATTGCCTTGGCGGTCGGGGTCATCCCTCGCTGTGCAGGGATTAACAGCAGGTCATCGAACTCATGCCTGAGACGGTTTAGCTGAGCGCTGACCGCTGGTTGACTCAGATGCAGGCGGACGGCCGCCTTCGTCACGTTCTGCTCTACCAGCAACGTCTCCAGAGTGACCAACAGATTCAGGTCAAGGCGCTTGCTATCCATTGGATGGATAGTAGCCGAACACTTCCACGATTTCAAATATAGCTCTGAGCGGCCGATACTTCGTGGCTTAGGGCAGATGGTCGCCACGCTCATGCTTTGCCAGCTTGGTGGAAGGAGATCGCGCGGAAACCGCCTAGCTCTCAAACCAGGAGAAGCAGATGATCCAAGCCGATACCTCCAAACCCCTGATCACTGTTGTCGGCGCCTCGAGCAAGCAAGGCCGAAGTGTCGCCGAGGCCTTGCTCGACCGCGGGCGCTACCGGGTGCGCGCCCTGACCCGGCGACGCGATAGCCGGCCCGCGCAAATCCTGGCGCAGAAGGGTGCCGAAGTCGTGGTCGCGCCGCTTCAACCCGGCATGCAGGCCGAGCTGACCGCGGCCATGCGCGGTTCGGCGGGGGCGTTCTTGATGACTCCGGCCATCGTCAAGGTACCGCCCGCCGAACCTGAGTTTACCCTCGGCAAGGAATTGGCCGATGCGGCGCTCGCCGCTGGCGTCGAGCACGTGGTTTTCAGCGGGCTTGAAAATGTCGAAGCGCGCACCGGCGGCACCAAGTGGGCGCCGCACTTTACTGATAAGGCGAAGGTGGCAGACTATATTCGCAGCCTGCCCATTCGCAGCTCGTTCGTGTACCTGGCGTTCTTCTACACCAACTTCCTTGAATATTATGTGCCGCAGCGCGGGGACGACGGCATAACGTTTGCCATATACTTGCCGCCGCACATCCCCATGCCGTTCTGTGATCCGCTCACCGCGGCCGGGCCGGCGGTGCGCGAGATTTTCGACCACCCGACGCAATATGCCGGCAAGACCTTGCCGGTCATCGGCGAGTTTCTCTCGGCCCAGGACATGGTAGACACGTTTGTGCGCGTCACCGGGCAGCGGGCACGTTATGCCTCCGCTTACTCGCGCGAAGATCTGCTGCGCCACTTTCCGAGTTTTGCGACCGACGAGCATCTCGTGCGCGAGTTGGTGGGGATGGTGGAGTATGCCGTCGAGTATGGCTATTACGCCCCGGAGCGCGACCTGACATGGAGCCGGAAAATCGATCCGCATGCATTGACCTGGGAGCAATTCCTGAAGCGCAGTAGTTGGCAAGGCGACTGGCTGTCGTATGGCGCGGCGCCTGAGCCCGACCGCGCCGAGCTTGCACCACGTGACAGCGGCGACACTGCGTCGTCGACGCGGGAGGGCGCCACGGCACCGCGGCGCCATCAGCCGCGACTCTGTCATCGAACTCATCGTCCCTTAGACGACCCAACTTGGCACTGACGACCGCTGGCTGGCCAGGCAGGCCAGCGGCGCCTTTGTCATGATCTGCTCCACCAAGAACGCCGCCGGTGCGACCAGAAGATTGAGGATGAGGCGCTTGCTATCCATCAGATGGATGGTAGCCAAAAATTTTTGCGATTTGAAATATGGCTCGGAGCAACGGAAATTTCACCGGCCCGCAACGCCAAAAAAAAGCGCGAGTGAAGCACATGGCGCTCCTGCAGGAGGAGACAACGCGATGCCCCCGATTCCAGATCGGCCGCGATCATCAAGTGATGCTCGCAACAAGACAACCCCGGACCGTTGAACCCACATCGGTCGCTGCCATCGTCTTGCGAGACTAACGCAACCCGGCGGGGCCGTCTCGCGGCTGCCTGCACAAAACGCAAGTGTGGCCTCTCTTCCAAACGAACCATCAGGAGCATTCATCCATGTCCACCCTCGTCATTATCGGCAGCGCACAGGCCAAGCCCGGCAAGGCCGACGAGGTGCGCCCGATCCTCAAGTCGTTGCTGCTCCCCACGCTCGCCGAAGAAGGCTGCCTTCGCTACGAGATGAACGAAGCCGAGGACGGGCAGAGTTGGGTCTTCACCGAGTTATGGGAAAGCCGCGCCCTTTGGGAACGGCACATGGAGTCGGCGCAGGTGGCGCGCTTCAGGGCGGTGGCGGGCGAGATGACGGAGTACTGGCAAATCTTCAAGGGCCATCTGGTGCGCCCGGGTAGTTGAGCCTGCGCCGCCAGCCAACACGATCGAGCCACACGAAGCGACCCTGCGCCCTCCTATCGACCGTCACCACATACGCCGGAGCCAGTCATGCCAGCCACCAGCCTCTTTCACATCGCCATCAAGACCGGCAAACCCGAAGCGACCAAGCGCTTTTACGAACAGGTTTTCGGCATGGCCGAGTCGCCACGGCCGCCTTTCGAGTTTCCGGGCTACTGGATGCAGCTCAACACGCCATACGGCGGCTCGATCTTCCACATCTACACCGGCTCGGCGGCTCTCGGCAACGACGGGCGCATACCGACGGGCAGCGGAGCCATCGATCACATCGCGCTGTCGGCCTACGGATTTGGCGAGACGCGCGAGCGCTGTCGGATCCTGGGCATTCCCTACCGCGAGCGGTCCGTGCCCGGTTTCCCGCTTTGGCAACTCTTCTCCTACGACCCGAACGGCATCCAGTTCGAGTTGAACTTTCACTCCGCCTTCGAAGAGCGTCAGGGGGTGGCCGTGGATCCAAACAATTTCCTCAAGGCGGGGCTCGAGTGGTTCGATCCCGAGGCCTACCGGCAGTTCGAGACGGCGTGACTAGTCGCTCAATACACGGACCGTGACGAAGCCAACCACGAATAGACGCACCACTGGCTGCGTTGGGTTCGATCTAAACAAGAAGCACTTGCCGGTGACGGCAGAGTTCAAGAAGGGAGGGGACGCGGATGAATGCGAGATCAAGGTCATTGCGCGCGATCGCAAGCGGGATGTTGCGGGGCTTGTCGGGTGTCGTCGCGCTTGGTGCCGCAACGGCTGCGTTGGCGCAAGCGGACAAGCCGCTGACGATCGGTGTGATCGAGTTGTTTCCCAATCCTCACTTCGCCCATGCGCGCAAGGGGATCGAGGATTTCGCGAGAAAGCACAACGCCAATGTGATCATCCAGAACGCGAACCTGGACGCGACCAAGGAAGCGCAGTTCATCCAGACCTTCATCACCCGCAAGGTCGACGCGATCCTTGTGTCGGCGGTCTCGCCGACCGGCTCGTTGGCGGCATTGCGTTTCGCCAAATCCGCCGGCATTCCGGTCATCTGCTACACTACCTGCGTCAACGCCCCGGAGGACAAGGAGCTGGCGCAAGCCTTCGTCAAGAGCGACAATACGATCCTCGGCGTCACGACGGGCAAGCAAGCCGCGGCCTACATCAGGGACGAACTGGGCGGCAAGGCGAAGATCCTGATGCTGACTTGCGAGTGCTATGACGTCTGCAAGGAGCGGCGCAAAGGACTGAACGAGCAACTCGCCGGCCTGGACGTCAAGATCCTGGCGGAGCAGGAGGGCTTCGTGGTCGACAAGGCCCGCCCGATCGCGGATTCGATGCTGGCCGCAAATCCGGACTCCAATGTCTTCATTGCCGAGAACGAGGACGGGATCATCGCAGCGGCGCAAGCAATCAAGGCCAAAGGTCTGGCTGGCAAGGTTGCCGTGTTTGGCATCGATATCAATACCCAAATTGCGAAACTGATCGCGTCGTCCGACGGCATCGTCCACTGGACCACCGGGCAGGACCCGCGCTGCTTGGGCGCGCGTGGTCTGGAGGCCGCCATTAATGCCGCTCGCAAGCGACCGGTAGGTGACTTCTACCAGTTGTGTCCTTCCCCGACATTCAGCAAGGGCGGTGCGGCCGCGGCACTGAAGTATATCGCCGACAACCGGTGAGCCCCCGCGGACGCCGGTCGCAGGATGTGTCCGGCCGCGAGACGACGATCGATCCGCGCGTCTTCCCCGCAGCACAGGCAAAAATGGGAGGAGGAGATGTCGAGCGTGGTCAAGACCAGCGCGGTCACGTCGATCTCGACGCGCACGCCACTTGCATTCCGAGCGGAAACGTCGTTGGCCGTCGGCGCGATCGAATCGGCGGGGCTGAGGAAGTCCTACCCCGGCGTGCAAGCCCTGAAGGGCGTGAACTTCGCCGTGGCGGCGGGCGAGGTGCGGGCGCTGCTCGGCAAGAACGGCGCCGGCAAGTCCACGCTGGTCAAGATCCTCTCCGGAGCCGAAGCGCCCGACGCGGGCACGCTCAAGATCGGCGGACGCCGGATCGACATCTTCGCGCCCGGGCACGCCAATGCCCGGGGAATTGCCACGGTACATCAAGAACTGAGTCTGGTGCCGGAATTGAGCGTCGCCGAAAACATCCTGCTCGGTCGCTGGCGCAGCCACCGGCGCGGGTGGTTCATCGACCAACCGGCCGTGCATCGCGAGGCCGCTGCCGTGCTGGCCGAATTCGGTGCGCAAATCGACCCCGCGGCCAAGGTGCGCAAGCTGTCGATCGCCCAGCAGCAACTTGTGGAAATCGCGCGCGGCCTGTCGTTCAAGCCCAGGGTTTTGATCCTGGACGAACCGACCAGTTCGTTACCGGCCTCGGAAGTCGAAATCCTGCTGCGGACCATCGGCGTGTTGTCGGATCGAGGCGTGGCGGTGGTGTATGTCTCGCATCGCATGGACGAGATTCAGCGGATCGCGCACAGCGTCACCGTACTGCGCGACGGACGCCACATCGATACCCTGCCGATTGCAGCTGCTCCCACAGCCGAGATCGTGAGGCTCATGACGGGTGAAGCGAGCGGCGCGACGCCTCGCAAGCGTGCGCAGCGGCCGCCAGGCGATATTGCCCTCAAGGTGCGCGGACTCACCACCGTCACCAAGCTTGGGGGACTGAGCTTCGAGGTCCGCCAGGGCGAGATTGTCGGTCTGGCGGGACTGCTTGGCTCCGGCCGAACCGAGTTGTTGCGCGCCGTCTATGGCCTCGACCCGGTCGCCACAGGCCGGATCGAGATCTTCGGCAAGGGAGCGGCGGACCGATCTCCGCGCGCCATGATCCGGCGGGGAGTCGGTCTGGCGCCGGAGGATCGCAAGAAGGAAGGTCTCGTGCTCGACATGAGCATCTCCGAGAACCTTGTTCTGTCGTCGATGCAGAAAATCGTGCACGGGGTGGCGCTGCTGTCGTACCGCAGGCAGTCGCAGCTGTCGCAGCGAGCCGCCTCGCGCATGTCGGTCAAGCTGGCGAGTCTCCTGGACCCGGTTCGCACCTTGTCCGGCGGCAATCAGCAGAAGGTCGTCCTCGGCAAGTGCTTGAACGCCGACGTGAAGGTGCTCCTGTTGGACGAGCCGACCCGCGGCGTCGATATCGAAGCCAAACACCAGATTTACGAGCTTCTCGAACAGTTGGCGGCACAGGGGACAGCGGTGCTCGTCGCTTCCTCCGAAATGGAAGAGCTGATGTTGCTCTGCGACCGTTTGCTGCTCATGAAGGACGGCAAGATCGTTGGCGAGCGCAGCGTCGCGCAAACCGATCTGATGGCTGTCGTGATGGGCACGACCCGCACTGATTCCCGACGAGTTGGCAGATGAACATGACCACCGAAACCACGACCACAAGCGACCGTGCTGGTGAGCTCGCGGTCTGCGGGCTGGGGAATGCGCAAGACAACGCTAAGAAGCGAGTGACTATTTCAGCAGGTCTGGTCTCGCCCTCGTTCGCGACGCGGGTAGATGCTATCAGTCATGGCCCTTAGGAATGTCAACGAGACGATTGACAGCTCGGTATTCGATCGTCGGCGCGAAGTGCCCCAGTATCGCCCGCCTAACTTAGATGACTGGGCAAAGCGTAAGTCAGTCAACCTTGCGAACGTCAGGCAGTCCGTGCGCACTGATGATCCAAATATAGGCGCGCCTGATTGAAATCGCGATTGCTGGCGCGGGCGGAGCTCGAACCTGCAACCAGACCGTTATGAGCGGGAGGACAATGGTCGGCTTCGTTGATTCTTCTACATTTTCATTCGAGTTCGGTTGCGTTCGCTGCGGTTTGTTCAAATCGTTTTTGGTGCGAAACTGGTGCGGTCCGCAGTCCCGCCTCGGATGTGTGAATCTTGGGGTGGGCGAACAATGCGTGGTGTAGGAAGCCTTCGCTATCGCGCGAGAGACGCAAGTCGCCTGCGCAAGCTAAGCCTCTTCTGTTTCTGAGCCAAAGCGGTCATTGCTCGGCCAATAGTGCTCTCCAGGCAATTACTCCCGCTCAACCCAATTACCTCGAACGACGCTACTTTGTATTGGAAACCTTTGTCTTACGCACGACTTCGAGAAACGCGCGGATGATCCGGCTGGTTTCGCGTTTCCGCAAGATCACAACATGCGCATAGGTGAAGATTCCCGCATTACTGATTGGGATGAGGCGCAGAGAAGAGTCTGGAACGAACTCGGCTTCGGAGACGTAGCTTATGCCCAACCCGCGAATGACGGCTTCGCGGATCGCCTCGCGGCTTCCGATCTCCATGACGATGCGCGGCTTGATCTTTGCCTTAGCGAGCGCTTGCTCGAACGCGCGTCGCGTCGTAGAGCCGGTCTCACGGATAATTAGTGGTTCGCCTTCGAGTTCGGAGATCTTGACGCTCTTCTGCTTCGCCAGCGGATGATCGGTGCGCACAAAGACGCCGACTGGATGGCGTCTATATGGAAGAGTGAGAAGACGATCGTCCTCATCAATGTGCGCTAGCACCGCGATGTCGCTCTTGTAGTCAAGAAGATCATCGAGGACCTCGTGCGAGTTGCCGAGCTTCACGGCGAGTTCGATCCCCGGATAGGCGCGATTGAAGGCCGCAAGCATCTCGGTGACGTGATAGGGGCCGACCGCGCCAATCGAAAGCCGACCGGTCTTGAGCTCGCGCGACTGCTCCAGGAATGCGACCGCTTCTTCTTCCTCGGCAAACAGGCGCGACGTAATCGCCAGTAGTTGCCGTCCCGTGTCGGTCAACTCGCGGCGGCGGCCCTTCTTGATGAAGAGCTCGACGCCGTACTCCTCCTCCAGCGCGCCGACCTGGGCTGTCAGCGTCGGCTGCGTGATGTGAACTGCATCCGACGCGGCATTGAAGCCGCCTGCAGTCGCCACAGCATGGAAGGAGCGAATCTGGGTATATCGCATAGAATAAATCTATCTATTTCTCTGAAAAAATCAATTTGTCGATGTAACAGCGTTCAGCAATGGTCCGGACCACAACGAGCGCTCACGAGAAGCGCGGAAGTAGCAGCGCTTCAGGCGCGATCAAGGGTGGAACGTTATGCGGTGGGCCTACTGGAATCCCGTAAAAGTTCGCTTCGGCGCAGGGACATTCGATGAAGTCGGAGGTCTGATCGGCAAGCGCCGCTATGCCCTCGTGACCTATAATCAACCGATTTTCAACGACCTGGCGGCGCGCCTTACAAAGGTCGCGGGCGAGCCGGTTGCCGTCATCGACAATATCGAGACCAACCCGGACTGCGCCGATCTGGTGAATTCCTGCCGTGTCTTCGGCGCTGCAATGCAAGCGCCTGAAGTCATCGTTGCCCTCGGTGGCGGCTCGATGATGGATGCGGCCAAGGTGCTGGCTGCAAGCAAGGGCGACTTCGAGAATGTCCGCCGCCATCTTACCGAGAAGGTCCCGCTGGACACGTCGGCGATCGTGCCGATCATTGCGGTGCCGACTACTTCCGGAACAGGCAGCGAAGTCACCCATTGGGCAACCGTGTGGGACTCGGCCAACGGCAGCAAGTATTCGCTGGCGCATCCGTTGCTCTATCCCGAAGCCGCCGTGCTCGATCCGCAGCTTATCCTTGGGGCGCCGCGAGGGCTGACCCTGGCGACCGGTCTCGACTCCCTGTCACATGCGCTCGAGAGCATCTGGAACGTCAACGCCAACTCGGTCTCGGCCGGCTTCGCGGTCGAGGCCGCGCGCGAGATCATCGAAACGCTGCCGGGCCTGCTCGACAATCTCGGCGATATCGATCTGCGCACCCGTCAGGCGCGCGGCAGCCTGCTCGCCGGCTTCGCTTTCTCGCAGACCAAGACGGCTTTGGCCCACAACATCTCCTACGACATTACGCTGAAGATCGGACTGATCCACGGCATCGCCTGTTCGTTCTCGCTGCCGATCGTGATGGGGTGGGCAATAGGCAACAGCCCCGACTGCGACGCCGCACTGCGCCGCATCTTTGGCCCGGACCTCAGCGAAGGTGTCCGCAAGCTGCGGTCTTTCCTCGAGGGGATCGGCGTCAAGACTGATCCTGCCGCCTACGGCGTTTCGCCGGCGGAATGGACACGCCTGGTCGAGAAGGCGCTGGAAGGCGAGCGCGGCAGGAATTTCATTGGAAGGCAGACGGTCAAGGCAGCGTAGTGAAACAGACTTAGAGGCGAACGCGCCCATCACAAACCACCGGCAATGGTCAAAAAGACCAACGGAATCACAGGAGGAAAACATGAACATCACGCGTCGGAAAATGCTCGTCGGGTCCGTTGCTGTGGCCGGCGCCTTGGTCGCCATGCCGAATGTGTTGCGTGCAGAGGGTGTGATCCGCGTCGGTCTCATTCCATCAGAAGATTCTCGCGCGATGCTGGCGTCGAGCCAGCAGCTGCTCGATGCGCTCGAAAAGAATCTCGGCATGAAGGTGCAGGGGTTCGTTGCCGCCGACTACAACGGCGTCATCGAGGCGATGCGCGCCGGTCACATCGAGGTGGCCTATCTCGGCCCGTTCTCCTATGTGCTCGGCGCCTCCGTGGCCAACATCGAGGCGTTTGCTACCGCCGAGACACAAAAGTCCGGACGTACTTTCTATCACAGCCAGATCATCACACGGAAAGACAGTGGCATCAAGGACATCAACGATCTGAAGGGCAGGACCTTCGCGTTCGTCGATCCGTCTTCGACTTCCGGCCATCTCTTCCCCAAGGCCGGCCTGCTCAAGCTCGGAATCGACCCGGAGAAGTTCTTTGGCCGCGTTCTTTTCACCGGCTCGCACGATGCCAACGCACTGGCGGTCGCCAACAAGCGTGTCGACGCGGCCACCATCGCTGACCGCATCTTCGACGCCGCAGTGCAGAAGAATCTCGTCAAGCGCGAGGACATCCACGTCGTGTGGAGTTCTGACCCGATCCCGGAATCGCCGACGGTGTGGCGCAAGAATCTGACACCGGAACTGAAGGCAAAGATCAAGACCGCGTTCTTTAACATCAAGGACATCACCTGGGCCGACCAGGGCAAGCTCAACCGCTTCGTCGAAACCAACGATGCGGCCTACGATGTGATTCGGGATACCGCAAAGGCGCTCAATCTCGATCTGAAAAAGATGAAATGAGCCCGCTGCGCTGACCCGCCGTAACCACCCTCCGGCATAGGACTGCTCAGATGATCAAGATCGCAGGTTTGAAGAAATCTTACGGCGGGAAGCCGGTGCTCCAGGGCATCGACCTCGAAGTCAAGTCAGGCGAATTCCTCGTCGTGCTGGGGCCGAGCGGCGCCGGAAAATCCACCATGCTCCGTTGCATCAACGGCCTCACGCCGCCGGACGCCGGCCAGATCGTCATCGACGGCACGATCTTCGACTCCAAACGCGCGGCCGGCGGACGCTTGCGCCCGGTCGCGATGATCTTCCAGCACCACAACCTGGTAAAGCGACTCACCGTACTCAAGAACATCCTGGTCGGTCGCATGGCCGGGATGTCGTCGATCCTCTCGGCGCTTCAAATCTTCCCGACGAAGGACGTCGAGATCGCAATGGAATGTCTTCAGCGCGTCGAGCTGACACACAAGGCAATGGCGCGCGCCGACCAGCTCTCCGGCGGCGAGCAGCAGCGCATCGGCATTGCCCGTGCGCTGGCCCAACGCCCGGCGGTCATCCTGTGCGACGAGCCGGTGGCCAGCCTCGACCCGAAAACCTCGCGTGTCGTGCTCGGCTATCTCAAGGCGATCTGCAAGGAAGAAGGCATCGCCGTCATCTGCAATCTGCATCAGGTCGACTACGCAGTCGAATTTGGCGAGCGCATCGTTGGTCTCTCGGGAGGCAAAGTGGTGTTCGACGATACGCCGGACCACCTCACTGTCGACGTCGTGCACCAGATCTATCCGGGATTGGAAGATCCGGGCGTCGCCCGCGTGTTGCGGCCGAATGCCGGCCCACGCCTGGTGTCGAATTCGCTCGATCCCATCGCCCTTGCGGCATCCGCCTGAGCAGGAGACGACCATGTCCAGCTACCAACTCGTTCTTCGTCCGCCTCAGGGCCGCTTCGGCTGGTGGGGCACCGGCGTCCTCGGTCTGGTGATCGTGGGCTTCCTGTATTGGGCTGCAGTCGGATCGCAGATCAACGCGGCCAATCTCTGGAACGGCATCCCTTATATGTGGGACTTTCTGGTCCGCATGATGCCGCCGAATCTGGAGTTCATTGAGAAGCTCTGGCGGCCCGCGCTGGAAAGCCTGCAGGTCGCGATCTGGGGAACGTTGCTCGGCGTGGCGATCTCGCTGCCGATCAGCTTTTTTGCGGCTCGCAACCTTTCACCGCATCCGGCGATTTATCACTTCACCCGCCAAGTGCTGAACTGCATGCGCGGCATCAACGAGATTATCCTGGCGCTGATCTTCGTCGCTGCCATCGGCCTCGGCCCGTTCGCCGGCGTGCTCGCTCTCGCCATCCACGGCGCGGGTATGCTCGGCAAGTTCTTTGCCGAAGCCATGGAAGACATCGACGAAGGTCCGCTCGAAGCGTTCCGCTCGGCCGCCGCCGGCCCGTTCAAGACCTTCTTCTTCGGCGTGCTGCCGCAAGTGCTGCCGGCCTGGCTCGGTACCATCTTCTACCGTCTCGAGACCAACGTGCGCCAATCCACCGTGCTCGGCATGGTCGGCGCGGGCGGCATCGGTTTCGAACTCGTGTCCTCGATGAAGCTGTTCCAATATCAGGACACGGCGACCTGCATCCTGGTCATCCTTGCGATGGTGTTGGTCACCGACCTCCTTTCCTCCCGCGTCCGCTCGATGATCCGCTGACGCAACTCGGCCGGCACCGAACATTGCCGGCCACTTTATCCGCCTCTCGGTATTGCCGGGAAAAAGACACCCCTTAGAGCGTCACCGCGTGGCGCAACACTGGAAAGGATGAGCCATGCTCACACGTACTCCCGCTTCCGTGACGACGAATGGCCGCAGCTATCGCGTCCCCAATACCCCGACCGTCGTCATTTGTATCGACGGTTCCGAGCCCGGCTATATCGAGCGCGCTATCGAGAAGGGACTCTGCCCCAACCTCGAACGGATACTGAAGACCGGCACGAACACGCTCGCGCTGTCGGTGATCCCGAGCTTCACAAACCCGAACAACCTGTCGATCATCACCGGCCGACCGCCGGCCGTGCACGGCATCGCCGGCAACTTCTTCTATGACCGCGAGGTAAAGCAGGAAGTAATGATGAACGACGCCCGCTTCCTGCGCGCACCCACGATCCTCGCCGAGTTCCAGAAGGCCGGCAGCAAGGTCGCCATGGTGACCGCGAAGGACAAGTTGCGCACGCTGCTGGGGAAGGGCCTCGACTTCCAAAAGGGGACCGCCATCGCGTTCTCGTCGGAGAAGGCCGACAAGGCCAACATGGTCGAAAACGGCATCGAAAACGTGCTCGAATTCGTCGGTATGAAATTGCCGGAAGTCTATTCGGCCGATCTGTCGGAGTTCGTCTTCGCGGCCGGCGTCAAGCTGCTCAAGACCTTCCGGCCGGACGTGATGTATCTTTCGACCACGGACTACGTGCAGCACAAGGCGGCGCCGGGTTCTGCGATCGCCGACAGCTTCTACAAGATGTTCGACCGCTACGTCGGAGAGCTCGATGCGCTGGGCTGCGTGCTGGTGATGACCGCCGATCACGGCATGAACGACAAACATCTGCCAAACGGCGAGCCGGACGTCATCTACCTGCAGGAGATCCTTGACGGGAAATTCGGTGCCGGGATGACGCGCGTGATTCTGCCGATCACAGACCCGTACGTCGCGCATCATGGTGCGCTCGGCTCATTCGCGACTGTCTACGTCGATAACGACAAGCGGCAAGCCGTGCTCGATCACATCAAGACTATCGCGGGGGTCGAGGTTGCGATCCCGGCGGAAGAGGCGTGCAAGCGGTTCGAGCTTCCGGCCGACCGTATTGGCGACGTCGTCGTGCTGTCGTCGAAACACAAGGTGCTCGGCACCTCCGCCGCCAAGCACGATCTGTCGGGACTAACTGAGCCGCTGCGTTCGCACGGCGGTCTCACGGAGCAGACCGTGCCGATGATCGCGAATCGAAAGATCGTGGTTCCTGCCGGCCGTATGCTGCGCAATTTCGACGTCTTCGACGTCGCGTTGAATCTCGTAGCCTGAGGATCGATGCCATGAACGTGCCTTTCAGTTACGCGGCAAAGCGAGAGGCGTTGCGCATTGCCGGCAAACACGTCACGACCGACGATGTGATCGAGGTCCGCAATCCCTACGACGGGTCGCTCGTCGGCACCGTGCCGGCAGCGCGCCCCCGAACACGTGCGCGAAGCGTTTGGCAAGGCGAAAGCGTTCAAGCCAAAACTGTCGCGCTTCGAGCGTCAGCAAATTCTGCAGAAGGCTGCTGAACTGCTGCGCGGTCGGCGCGCATCCTTCGCGCGTATCATATCCGCGGAGTCCGGCCTCTGCTGGAAGGACGCGATCTACGAGTCGACGCGCGCCTACGACGTCTGGTCGTTCGCCGCACAACTCGCGGTCAAGGACGACGGCGAGTCCTATGCCTGCGACATCTCGCCGAACGGCAAGGCGCGCCGTATCCACACGCTGCGGACCCCGTTGCTGGGCGTCATCTCGGCGATCACGCCATTCAATCATCCGCTCAACATGGTGAGCCACAAGCTCGCGCCTGCGATCGCAACGAACAACCGGGTCGTTCTCAAACCGACTGAGCTGACTCCGCTGACCGCACTTGCACTCGCGGACGTGCTCTACGAAGCGGGACTGCCGCCTGAGATGCTCTCCGTGGTCACGGGTAATCCGTCCACGATGGGCGATGCGATGATCACGGATCCGGACGCAGACCTGGTTACTTTCACGGGCTCCGTTCGGGTCGGCAAGCACATCGCCCGCACCGCAGGCTACAAGCGTATCGTGCTCGAACTCGGCGGCAACGATCCGCTGATCGTCATGGAGGACGCCGACCTCGACAAGGCGGCCGAGCTGGCCGTGCAGGGCGCGACGAAGAATTCGGGCCAGCGCTGCACAGCCGTGAAGCGCATTCTCGTCGTCGAGAAGATCGCCGATGAATTCTCGAAATGCGTGCTCGAAAAGGCCAGGAAGCTGAAATGCGGTGACCCGGCCGATCCGGAAACCGATATTGGCACGGTCATCAATGAACGATCCGCTGTTCTGTTCGAGAACCGTGTCAATGACGCGGTGACGAAGGGCGCCGAGCTGCTTCACGGCAACGATCGCCAGGGCGCCCTCTATGCCCCAACCGTCGTCGACCGCGTGCCGTACAATTGCGAACTCGTGCATGAGGAGACGTTTGGACCAGTGATCCCGATGATTCGCTGTCCGAACGACATCGCAGAGGTGATCCGCATTTCCAATTCGACAGCCTACGGGCTGTCTTCCGGAGTTTGCACAAATCGCCTCGATTACATTACGCGCTTCATCAACGAACTTGAGGTCGGCACCGTGAACGTGTGGGAGGTGCCGGGCTATCGCACCGAGATGTCGCCGTTCGGCGGCATCAAGGACTCCGGGCAGGGCTACAAGGAGGGAGTTGTGGAGGCCATGAAAGGGTTCACCAACGTCCGGACGTACTCGCTGCCCTGGCAGGGTTAAGTTGTTGCGGAGCCGCTCATGCTTTTTTTGAGAGACTTGGCTCAACCCCCGATTGAAGGAGGTCGGGGCAATTCAGTTGTAGGTAAGGATTTTGCCTGCAATCGCGCCGAAGAGCCCGTTGTCGGGCAGGCCCATGGGCGTTTTTCAAATTGCGCGATCATTGAATAGTGCCCCTGATTTGCCCGACGTGTCAAAATGTTCTCGCGGGATTGCAAGCATCCATGCCCGCGACCACCATGCTACTTTGCATGGGGTTGTTTTCGATATTTTGGTTGGGACCGCGAACCACGTCGGCCTTGCGGCTGTCTTTCCCGTTGATGATCGCAGGATGGCTTGCCGAGCCGTAGAAGGCTGGTGGGCCCGGCAGGACTCGAACCTGCAACCAGACCGTTATGAGCGGCGGGATAACGATCGGCTTCGTTGTTTTTGCTGCGGTTTCGGTTGCGTTTGATCGCGTCTGCATTTCGTTCAGGCTGTTTCTGGTGCGAAACTAGTGTCCTCAATCAGAAGTATAGCGGACTCCAAATCGACTCGATGATAGCGGACCTTCACTGGGGCTCGACGATGTGGAACGCGCCGAGTTGACGTCGCTGGCATCGCGCCGGAGCACGGCGCAGGGCTTGGCGCTGCGGGCTCAGATCATCCTGGCATGTGCTGAGGGCGAGCAGAGCAAGGTCGTAGCGGCCCGCCTGGGTATTGACCCCGACACGGTCAGCAAGTGGCGTCAGCGCTTCGCCGAACGTCGGCTTGAAGGTCTTCGGGACGAGCCGCGATCGGGGACACCGCGCACGATCGAGGATGCCCGCATCGAGGCGATGATCGTTCGCACCCTTGAGACGAAGCCCCCCGATGCCACCCACTGGAGTTCGCGCGGCATGGCGCGGGCTAGCGGGCTGTCAGTCTCGACCGTACAGCGGATATGGCGCGCGTTCGGCCTGCAACCGCACCGGTTGGAGACCTTCAAGCTCTCGACCGACCCCGATTTCGTGGCCAAGGTTCGTGACGTCGTCGGCCTCTACGTGGCCCCGCCCGAGCGCGCCATCGTGCTGTGTGTCGATGAGAAGTCGCAGATTCAGGCGCTGGACCGCAGCCAGCCCATGCTGCCCATGCGACCTGGCCAGCCGGCGCGCCGTAGTCACGACTACAAACGTCACGGCACCACATCGCTGTTTGCTGCCCTCGACATCGCAACCGGTCGGGTCATCGGCAAGTGTTACGGGCGCCATCGCGCCAAAGAGTTCCGCAAATTTCTCGACGAGATCGAAGCCGCCGTACCCGACGGTCTGGACGTTCATCTCGTCATGGACAATTACGCAACCCACAAGACGCCGCTGATCCGCAACTGGCTGGCCAAGAGGCCGCGCTGGCACGTCCATTTGACGCCAACCAGTTCATCCTGGCTCAATCAGGTCGAACGTTTCTTTGCACTCATCACCGAGCGCAAGATCCGGCGCGGCATCTATCGCAGTGTGGCTGCACTACGCGCCGAGATCATGTCCTTTATCGAACACCATAACAACAACCCAAGCCGTTCCGATGGACAAAAATCAGCCGACGATATTCTCAGATCAGTCGAACGCTTCTGCGCTTACAATCTGCCAACCAGCGCTTAAAATGCCACGGACTTTTGGTTCAGGACACTAGTGCGGTCCAGAAATGCGGCCTTGGCGAGCAGGCAACGGGCTTGGTCAGGGACCTGCCGAGCCGGTGTGTCCCGCTTACCGTAACAACCGATTCTTCAATTCGGGCAGGGTTGTGCCCAGCAGCTCCTCAACGCACAGTTTTGCTCACGGTGAGTTCTTCGCATCCTGGCCCCTTTGAGACATGCCGACGGGCTCAGAAAACGTCTGCTTATCGGGGTAGACCGGAAGTGATTGACGCACGGTCGGAACGACGGGATTGCCCGAACCGGAAATTGTTGCCTCGCGAAACCCGCACTGCGTCGGGATGTCCTGTTACCAAAAGTGCGGGACATCAAGAGCCAAAGGTTAAGCTATGTCATCCGTGGCTAGAGTCTGCCGCGCGGCTTTCTCTTGTGCGATAATTCCTTCGAGCCGCGAGATGTTTTCCAGCAGGCGCTGGCTGGTCAGGACGAGAAAGTAATAGCCGAATTGCGGATTTTGAAAGTAGATTTCGAGCAGCCTTTCATAAGTTATGGTCAGGACTTGTCCGTCTTCTATGCATTCGACGGTCGCGGTTCGCCGTTTATTGGGAGTAAGGAAGCCAAGTTCGCCCATGAGACGTCCCGGCGGAATTTCGACGCTGATCTCCGTGACCAGGAACTTTCCAGTGACCGTCAGGAACATCTCGGTGGCCGCATCATCTTTCTTGAACAATTTATCGCCGCTGCGATATTTGCGCTCGGTCATGAACGGTTTGAGCCATTCCAATGAGGTATCGCCCTCCGTCGCGATGCGTGCCCTCTTGATCAGATTGAGCATCTGGCGGAGGCGAATTGCATTGATCGGCAGCAACAGCAGATACAGGATAAAAGTTCCGACGTTTCCGGAGAGCGCGCCAAAGGCGACGAAGAATGTACAGCCGGCCATGTTCGCGACGCGCAGCGGCACCATTGTATGCATCAGCAAGGTAGCGACAAGAAAGATGGCGCCAACCAGGGCGAACATATTGGCAAGCGTGATGTTGGCCAGCACAATTTCCAGCAGCCGGTTGAATAGTACGTCGTAGGTGATGTTGTTGGGATCGAGACCCATCTGAACCAGAATCTTTGCGATCCTGAGATTGTCCGCCGCCGCATCAAGAATGCGGTCTAGTATCGTCGAAGAATCTGCACTGCTGGACTCCATCGGATCATCCTCCGCGCAAAGCCGTCGGTATTCGTCGGATATCCCGGATACTGATAATTGAAGTCGGATAACGACCGTTTGAGTAAGATTACCAGCGGTCTCGGTGCAATCGATCGATTTTACCTCGGGCGGTGAATTCGGCAATTGCCCGCTCTCTAGTTCGCTTTGCCGTTGCATCTGCCCTGAGCTGAAGAGAGGTAACGCCGGCTCCCAGGCGGCTTTCGCAAGTGCAGGGCAATAGTGTCGCAAAAATCGGGAACTTCCGAGTCTGGCCCTCAGCCGAGCAACACTTAGGCCGTTGTCACGTCGGTTGTCTGCGGTAGATCGGACATCGATCCGCGCTGGCCTCCCCGCCGCATATGACCCACGCAAGGGACTGGGCTCGACATGTCCTGTCATTCATCGCCGACGTCGATTGAATTGCTGACCGTTTGACCGTTGAGTGTCTGGTTTGTCTGCCGACCGCCCATTTATCGGCGCGCAGTCCTTTGGAGGTTCATGCCTTCCATACAGCGCGTTGTCCATGTGCTCACTTGAACTGCGCACGATGCTCGGTTGGAGCCCGTGCAAGTTGAAGCCTAAGGCTGCCAGGAGCGGACAAACTGAATGATGTGAAACGGCGCACATTTGGTGCGAGCGGATTGGACTAAGATTATTGCTGGAAGTCGTGGTGCGATTGTCCCTGTTTTCTAGGGAGCTTGCCATGAACAAACTGTCCTTGATCGCGCAGGTCGCAGCTGCGTTCGAAATGGCAAATGCAACAACCAGGAAGCTTCCCAATTGCATTAGCCCGGAATTGCCGGAACCAAGGAGCAATGTCGCGCTCTGAAGGTTCGCTCTTAGAGGAAAACCGATGAGAGCTCATGTAGATCAGCAATTGGATCGGGTGCGACATGGATTGCCCGAGCTGCGGCAGAGTCAACCCAGAGGGTAAGAAAGTCTGCGGCGACTGCGGCGCGCCGCTATTCGTGCGCTGCCCTGCGTGCGGAGCCGACAACCCGTCGGGTAAAAGGTTCTGCGGCGACTGCGGCGCAGCGCTTACGCCGACGGAAGCCGCGCGAGTATCGGCAGCGGCTCGACCGGCGACGTCCACCGTGGTGCGGGTCACGGAGCCATCGACCTTGTCATCCGCGCCAAAATCTTCCGCCGAGCGCCGCCAACTCACAGTGATGTTCTGCGACCTCGTCGGCTCGACGGCGCTTGCGATCATGCTCGACCCGGAAGATCTACGGGAGGTCATCGCCGAGTACCGCGATGGTGTGGCGGCCATCGTCCGCAAGTACGGGGGCACGATCAGCCGCTACATCGGCGATGGCATGCTGATCCTGTTCGGTCATCCTTCAGCGCGTGAGGATGATCCCGAGAGCGCGGTGCGCGCCGCGCTTGAGATCGCCGCGGCCCGGCACGCGCCGAGCGCCCCACCGGATCTCGAGCTGCGGGTGCGTCTCGGGCTCGCGACTGGTCTGGTTATCGTGGGGGACCTCATCGGCAGTGAGGCCGCCGAGCCGCAGGCGGTGCTCGGCGAAACGCCGAACCTGGCCGCCCGACTGCAAGCGCTCGCCGAGCCCGACGGGGTGGTAATCGCCGAGGACACGCGGCGGCTCATCGGCGGGCTCTTTGATTACGAGGATCTCGGCGCGGTGATGCTGAAGGGCTTCGCCGCCCCGGTGCGCGCCTGGCGGGTGCTGCGTGAGGGAACGGCGGAAAGCCGCTTCGAGGCGTTCCACGCGGCAGAGCTCACGCCATTGGTTGGGCGCGAGGAGGAGCTTGAGCTGCTGGTACAGCATTGGCAGCGTGCCAGGACGGGCACTGGCCAGGTAGTGTTGCTGGCGGGGGAGCCGGGGATTGGCAAATCGCGCCTCGTCGCGGCTCTCCAGGAGCGCATCGGGGACGAGCCGCACACTCGCTTGCGATATTTCTGCGCGCCGCATCATCAGGATAGCGCGCTGTATCCCTTCATTGCTCAGCTGCAGCGAACCGTCGATTTCGAGCGCGAGGACACGCCGGAGCACAGGTTCAGCAAGCTGCGGGCGGTGCTATCCCCAACATTGCCGCCCGACGAGGACATAGCAATCCTTGCCGAGCTGCTATCGATCCCGACCAGCGAGCGATATCTGCTGATTGCCCTTACGCCCCAGCGAAAGAAAGAGAAGACCTTTGACGCCCTGTTTCGGCAGCTTGAAGGTCTGGCCCGGCGACACCCAGTCATGATGGTCTTCGAGGACGCGCAATGGATCGATCCGAGCTCGCGCGAGTTGCTGGACCGGACCATCGATCGGGTGGCGACCCTGCCGGTGCTGTCGCTGATCACCTTCCGCCCCGAGTTTCAGTCTGTATGGACCAGAAAGTCACACGTCAGCACGATGGTTCTGAACCGCCTTGATCAGAACGCTGGCGCCGCGCTGATCCGGAGCATGACAGGCGACCGGGGACTGCCGCCCGAGCTCGTCACTGAGATCGCCGAGCGAACGGACGGTGTGCCGCTGTTCGTCGAGGAACTGACCAAGGCTGTGCTCGAAGCGGGTGCCACCGGGGTCGAGCGCGCCGTCTCCACTGCACCGCTCCCGCGGCTCGCAGTGCCGCCCACCTTGCACGCTTCGCTGATGGCGAGGCTCGACCGTATTGGCCCGGTCGCCAAGGAGGTCGCGCAACTCGGCGCGGCCATCGGCCGGGAGTTCTCCTACGATCTGCTCGCCGCCGCCGCGCGCCGGAGCGAGAGCGAGCTGCGATCGGCGCTAGACCGGCTGACAGGTGCCGGGTTGGTGTTTCGGCGCGGCGAACCACCCGATGCCCACTTCCTCTTTAAACACGCATTGGTGCAGGACGCGGCATACGGCACGCTGCTGCGCGGCCAGCGTCGCGAGTTGCACGGCCGTATCGCTGGCGCACTGGAGGCGAAGCTCGCGACAACGGCAGAAGCACAACCCGAGATCCTCGCGCACCACTTTGGAAATGCCGGTCTGATCGAGAAGGCGGTTTCCTATTGGCAGGAGGCCGGCGAACGTTCCAAGGCGCGCTCAGCCACGGCAGAAGCGATCAGACAGATGCGGAAGGCGCTCGATCTATTGTCCGATCTACCGGACACCGCCGAGAGCCGCCGCACCGAACTCCAACTGCAACTCGCAATCGGCGGCGCACTGATCGCCGCAAGGGGCCATGCGGCCGAAGAGACCGGAAAGTCCTACGCGCGGGCGCGTCGTCTCTGCGAGCTTCTGAACGACACGCCGAACCTGCTCAAGGCGTTGTGGGGCGAGTTCGTTCATCACCACGTGCGCGCCGAGACGAAACTGTCGCATCGCGCCGCCGAAGAACTGCTTGAGTTGGCCGGACGACAAAACGACAGGGCCGCCCGGGTGGCCGGTCATCGGGCGGTCGGCGATAGTTGGCTCCATCGCGGAGAGTTGCGCCTGGCGCGCGCGCACCTCGAGCAGGGGCTTGCACTTTACGATCCCACGCAGCATCGATCTCTGACGCTTCTGTTCGCCGAGAACGCCCGGGTGGCGATGCTCTCCTTCCTGTCGCTGACACTCGGGCTTTTGGGCTTCGCCGATCAGGCCCGGGCGCGGAGCAGGGAGGCCCTGGCAGAGGCGCGCGAGCTGTCGCATCCCATCAGCCTCGCATTCGCGTTAAGCGTCGCCTGCCGGCTGCATTTCGTGCTCGACGATCCACGGACCGTGCGCCTGCTCGCGGATGAGCTCATCGCGCTTACTACCGAGCAGGGCTTTGCCTTCTTTCTCGCGATGGGAACGGCATATCGCGGCTGGACCTTGGTCGAGGCCGGCGAACCAGACGCCGGGATGGATCTGCTGCGGCTCGGGATCAAGGGATTCCAAGCATCCGGCGCGGCGTGGACTCTTCCGTTCTACCTCGCGCAGCTTGCCACGGCGCACGTGAAGACCGGAACGCCCGAAGACGGGCTCGGCCGACTATCTGAGGCTTTGTCTCTAACCGAGAAATCGGGCGTGCGGTGGTTCGAGGCCGAACTGCGATGCCGGCGAGGCCAGCTGTTGCGGACCATTCACCAGGACGCTGAGGCCGAGGCGGAGGCCGACTTTCTCCGCGCGATCGCGATCGCGCGCCAGCAGGAGGCGAAGCTCTGGGAACTCCGCTCCGCCATCAGCCTCGCCCGACTCTGGTGCGACCAGGACAGGCGCAATGAAGCACGCTGTCTCCTCGCGCAGGTTTATGGCTGGTTCACCGAGGGCTTCGATACACCCGACTTGAAGAATGCGGGAGCCTTACTCGACGAACTAAGCGCATAGAAGTCGAAGCCCGGCTGATCGTCATTGCCCGCCCGAATTCTGACTGCCTTGAAGCACATTGGATGTCGTCTTTTTGCGGAAGAGCGGACCTGCTTCCTGCAGAGGCCGACTTCCGAGTCTGATCCTGGCTGTGTGAAAACGCGGCTACTTTGCTATGATTCTCTCGTGATTCTGCGGGGGAAGCTGATGAGGCGCTTCGTTGAGGAGGCCGATCGTGGGCAATGGACGCTACTGCCCGAGTGCCTCGATGATTTCATTGACGAGGGCAACCCCGTCCGCGTCATCGACGTGTTTGTCGGTGCGCTCGATTTGGCGGAGATGAGCTTTGAAGGAGTGGAGCCGGCGGCGACTGGTCGGCCCTCGTACCATCCCTCGGTTCTGCTTAAGCTTTACATTTACGGCTACCTAAACCGGGTGCAGTCGAGCCGCCGGCTCGAACGAGAAGCCGGACGCAATGTCGAGGTGATGTGGCGGCTGGGCCGGCTCGCTCCCGATCACAAGACGATCGCGGACTTCCGGAAGGATAATGGCCTGGCGCTGCGCAAGGTCTGTGCGCGCTTCGTCGAACTCTGCCGTGAGATGGGCCTTCTCGCGACGGCGAGCGTCGCCATCGATGGCAGCAAGTTCAAAGCCGTGAACAACCGGGATAAGAACTTCACACGGGCGAAAGTGGAGCGGCGGCGTGCCCAGCTGGAGGAGAGCGTCGCGCGCTATTGATACCGCCGATCGACAGGAACCGACGGAGGCGCTGGCGGCGAAGGTGACAAGGCTTACCGAGAAACTGACGAAGCTGAAGGAAGAAATGGCAAGCTTGCCGTCTACGAGAAGCAGATGCTCGCGTCGCCCGACCAGCAAATCTCTCTGACCGATCCCGACAGCCGATCGATGGCGACGAGCGGCCGTGGTTCCGGCGTCGTCGGCTACTGGACCACAGCCTGTCAAGATTGTGCGCTTAAATCGCAGTGTACGACAGGACCGGAGCGGCGGATTCCGCGATGGGAGCATGAGCATCTGCTCGAAGCCGTGCAGCGGCGCCTTGATGCAAACCCGCATGCCATGCGCGTGCGTCGCGAGACGGTCGAGCATCCGTTCGGCACGATGAAGGCCCGCATGGGGCGACACACTTCCTCACCAAAACGCTTCCAAAAGTAGCCGCCGAGATGGCTCTCTCGGTCCTGGCCTATAACCTGACACGGGTCATGAACATCGTCGGGACCAAGCCGCTGATGGCTGCGATCGTCGCCTGAGACCGAACCGGTCCTGGCCTCTCATCGACTTCCTGGAAGAGCGTTTTTGCACGGCCAAGACCCATTTCGGAACTAAGGCGGTGACGGATCTTTGGGCTTCCGCAGTGGTCGCGCACGGACGTGTCAAAAAAACTTGGCCAGATGTCGGCAGGCGTTAATTGACTTCGTCCTTAGGGCTTAAACCAGCCCGCCGGGCTTGGGTCAAAGTGAGTGGATATGCAATGGCAAAGAACACTATTTGTCTATGGTACGATGGGGATGCTGAGGCAGCCGCTCGTTTTTATGCCGAAACCTTTCCTGATAGCACTGTGGGTGCCGTCCACCGTGCGCCGGGTGACTACCCATCCGGCAAGAAGGGAGATGTGCTTACGGTCGAATTCAATGTTGCCGGCGTCTCGTGTATCGGCATCAACGGCGGTCCCATGTTCAAACACAACGAAGCCTTCTCGTTTCAGATCGCCACTGACGATCAAACTGAGACCGACCGCTATTGGAATGCCATCGTCGGCAATGGCGGCCAAGAGAGCGCCTGCGGCTGGTGCAAAGATAAATGGGGCGTTTCGTGGCAAATTACGCCCCGCGTGCTGACCGCAGCAATGGCGGCAGGTGGCAACGAAGCCAAGCGCGCGTTTGATGCGATGATGAAAATGAGGAAAATAGACATCGCTGTGATCGAGGCGGCGCGCCGCGGCTGAGTCGAGGCAGGAAGTCCGTGATGGCTGCTATTGGTCACGTATGAGACATACCCGCCTATCCTGAGAATGTCCGTTCACCGGGGTACACCGGAAGTCGCCGTTGGTCCGGTCAACCGCCACCCATAGCGGACATTCGCCTGTAAATCACAGGCCGTCCGGATCGGGCGGCGGCGACGGAAACGGAGCTCTACGCAGCCTCAACCCTTCCAGCCGGCCTTGCGCAAGCCTTCGACGAGATGAGCGTGGTCCTCCGGACGAAACCACGGAGCTCTGTTGCGGACATACATGTCAAATGCTAGCGGTGCGCGCGAGACGGCCTTCTCCAATGCTCCCTTCGCTTCCGTTGTGCGCCCAAGTTGGCCCAGCGCCGCCGCGGGCCAGCGGTAGATCATTGGAAAATCGGGATACGACCGGATCAGCCGTTTCGCGGCTTCGATCGAAGCCTCGTATTCGCCGCAGAAATACAGACCACAGGCAACGTGCAACAAACGTACTGCCAGATACGGATCGCGGGGATCGAGCCTAATACAGGTTTCGAGAGCCGCGAGCCCTTCCCTTTGCCGTCCTGCGAAGATCAACGTCGCGCCTCTGTGGCCATGCGCGATGGCCAGATTTGGACTCATAGAGAGAGCTCGCTCGATCTCCGCCAACGCACCGTCGGCGTCGCCGCGCGCTTGCAAGGTCCAGCCGAGGCATGAACGGGATTCTGCATCGGCGCCATCGAGCGCGACCGCCCGACGGGCCAGGGTTTCGGCCGAGCGTTGCGCGTTTGGCAGATCCAGCTTTTGGTAAATCGCGGCCGCTTGCAACTGGTACAAGGCGAGCGCGCTGTAGCCCCCGGCGAAGGTCGGGTCGAGCTCGATTGCCTGCTTAAAAAAAACCTCTGCCGTCGCATCGTCGTCTGGGGTAGCTTTGCTCAGATGCCACAGACCGCGTTGATAAGCCGCCCAGGCATCGAGGCTCTCCGGTGGCTTGCGCATGGCGCGTCGCAGCTCGGCGTCTGCAATGGCGGGGGCCAGGGCGGTCGTCAGCGCTTCGGTGAGCTCGTCCTGCATCGCGAAAATATCGGCGAGATCGCGGTCGTAGCGCTCGGCCCACACATGCTTGCTGGTTCCCGCCTCTATCAATTGCGCAGTGACGCGGATCCGATTGCCGGACTTGCGCACGCTACCTTCGAGCACATAGCGCACGCCGAGCTCGCGTCCGACTTGTTTCACATCGACCGCTCGACCCTTGTAGGTGAAGGAAGAGTTCCGGGCGATGACGAACAGCGACGGATAGTGCGATAGTGCCGTGATCACATCCTCCGCGATCCCGTCGGAGACGAACTCTTGCTCGGGATCGCCGCTCATGTTGGTGAATGGCAGCACGGCGACGGACGGTTTGTCGGGCAAGGCGAGCGCCGGGATCTCAGTTTTGCGCGTCGCGGGCCGCTGGCTGGGATCGATGATGATACGGTAAACGTGGACAGGCCGGGCGATATTCTTCAGCGTTTGTTCGCCCGCGTCCTCGACGTCGAAAGACACCTTATCGCGCGCGTGACTGAGGACTGTACGCGAGATACATATGCCGCCGGGTTCGGCCAGCTCCTCAAGTCGCGCCGCGATGTTCACGCCATCGCCATAGAGGTCTCGGCGTTCGATCATCACGTCGCCAAGGTTAACCCCGACGCGAAACTCAATTCGTTTTTCCTGCGGCACGTTGGCATTGCGGTCAACCATGCCCTGCTGAACCTCGATCGCGCAGCGTACTGCATCCACCACGCTTGGAAACTCAATTAGAATTCCATCACCGGTCGTTTTCACGATGCGGCCGCGATGTTGCTTGTTCTTTGGATCGATCAGCTCGCGGCGAAGGAGATTGAGGCGAGCAAGCGTACCCTCCTCGTCCGCACCCATCAGCCGGCTATAGCCGGCGATATCGGCGGCGAGAATAGCGGCGAGCTTGCGTTTGGTCTGATCTGAGGCCATTGGGGGCTTCCCCCAGTTCCTCTCCATATTATCACGGAATGTTGTGCCTCTGGGATAATTCACGCGGGATGGCCGCCGAGAGACTCGGACCTTGCGCTGATGCCGGATGCGGATCCCAGCGCCACCACGATGAGGAACGCCATCGTCATCCAGCCAGCGTTGCACAGGTCCGGAACCTGGCGCCTGTCGAAGTAACGGGTCGAGCTGACATGTCCGCTCATTGCGGCAAGCCAGACGTGGCCCTCAACACGCGGGACTTCCAACTCAGACATCCGGACTTAATAAGCTATTTGACTTTATCGTGACGATCGAAGATGTGGCGCACGCGAAGCCAGCTCCAGACTTGCCCCTATCACGCACTTGTTTTAGCGCAATAGGATGCGGGCTCCGGCCTATTTGGCTCTAAGCGCTCTGAGAGCCGCAATAGCCTCAGCCGCAGATTCTCGTGCGTGAGGCTCGCAAGACATCCAAAACCGATATTTGCGCGGCTCGCGGCGTTTTGAGGATCGGCCAAGTAAATGCCATCGCGCGCGTGATACTGCCATCTTATCAACGAGCCAAATCCGACCGAGGCTCAACGGAATAGGCGTTTCTTCAATTCGCTTCCATTTGCTGGGATTAGGTTCAACGGCCCGTCGAAATCTCTTGAACAGCATTGGCTTCCCCTCGTTTTCCCGCACGTATACTACTAATAGCCAAAACCCAGCCGTCCAGCGGGCGGTTACACACGCCGCCTGTGCGGTGGTCCGGCTACCGCGCTCCCCTTCTTGAGGCCTCCGGACCGATGACTAGCCCGGGGCTTCTCTGGTACATCGGGTCATCAGGCCAATTTTAACGTTAGGGCGGCAGGTTCAGGCGGATCAACGATAGAGCGTTTGATCTAAGAACCGGGCCTACGTTATCGGGCCGGACGGCCACGTTATCAATCGGGTCGATATCCGCTGCTCTGACGAGAAGCGGCTCGTAAGGTCGCCGTTGATGACCACGCCCTTGAGCTTTGACAAGCCGACCGCTTCATAGAACGCTTTGAACCAGAGCAGTAAGGCCTGCCTCAGTTGCGGGAGCCTATCTTTTTCGAATGTCGCCTGTTGGCACGAAGCGGCCTTACGAAGCAGCTACAATCCCGCTCGTCATTGACTGAGTGGGATCGCTTGTGGAGAAAACTTGGATGCCTCAGCCGCGCTTACTGCGCGCGAGGTAACCGGCAGTGACCTCGCCTTTGTGGGTGGCAAAGGCTGCCAGGACTTCGGCTTTCTCGCGCTTCGGAACCTTGGCGAAATCCAGGCTCCGACCGAGTTCGACTGCGACCTCGTCAAATTCTGCCGGGGAGATCCGGAGCTCGCGGTGGGCCTCCTCAAGGCCAAGCGGCGTCGTCCCGGGCTTGGTGGCCTTGAACTGGAAAGGCCCACCCGAAACGTCGCAGATCCATAACGTGCGCATGAACTTGAGACCTGGCAGCCTCGTCAGGTTCTTGGTGTGCCATTGCCTCAGCTGCGGGTTCTGGGATTTCTGACCAACGATGGGATTCTTCACGACGGCATCGCTAAAGTGATCAACTACTGCCGCGATGGCGAAAACACCGCCCATCCGCTCATACAGAGCCTTTTCGGGCTTGGTCTGCTGCGCCTGCGCGTACGCGTTGCCAGCTCCGGCCAAGGCCGCCGGGGCGGCGGCCAGCGCCAGGCCGGCGATAATGTTTCGTCTTGTCATGGAAGTCGAAAGAGGTCGTGCCATTGGTTACTTCCTTTGATGATGGTTCGAAGGTGTTCCCTTCCAGCCGGTGTGGACGCTGGACTAGTTTGGCAACGACCGGTGACAAACGGGTCCGTCGGCTCTGCGCGCGGCCGCCTACTTTCCCATCAGCGCTTTGTTGCCGTCCCGTTGGATGGGATTGAATAGAAAAGGTTCCCGGTAAAAACGCCGCTGATTCACTACCTGAGCGATGGCGCTCTCAGCGCGAGTTGGGAAACAGCTGGAGTCCGTTCCTCGTGGTAAATCGGAAATCATTCAGGAGCGCGCCGAAGCCCGAAAATGATCCCGAAGCAGAAATCGGCCGTTGTTGATTTTCGCGGGAATCGAATTCAGGTCATTGCCGGGCGACCATGGCGTTCCACCATGGACAAACGCCGCTTAGCCTCTGGTAATTGCCGTCCATCACCTGGAGCGGGGCACGGCGTCCTTCGGGGGGCGCCGGCAGGCGCACGAGCAGCTGATCATCGAGGTCCATTTCGGCCGCTCGCGCGGAAAGCGCCAGCATCGCCGCAATGGCGGCCAAACGGGCGAATTTTCGAAGACGCGGCTTCTGATCGCGCATCGAATTTGCGCAGCGCGGCAACAAGTTTGCACTGCCATCAGGTCGACGGTTGTGCTCTCTTTGGCTGCGCGACCTCTCGCTGATCATTTCAGCCCCAGCCCCATGATCGGCTCGAGAGGGAGCGCTGCCCCGGCGTTGATCCCCACGATTCGAGCCGGTCGCCTTCATGAGTTCACCTGGAGTGACAGCCATGGTGCAGAACCTAGTAGTCGGATTGGTCGTGGTGGTTTTGATCATCATGGGCGTGCTTGCCTACGCCCAGAAACATGAGGGTTGCTTGCACGGGCGCTCACTCCAAACCTTCAAGCCCTGCGGATCAGTTAGCGTTGACCTGTAGCGCTGGCCGCGACGCTGCAGCCAACCTCGCGCGATTTGGTGCCGATGATCCCGGGGCAAATCGCGGTTCGCCTATTTCCGTCTGTACGGGCCGAGCCGAGCTGTTCTTCAATCGAACATGGGTTGGGTTCTTGACAAACTGAGCGACTGATCAGGCGACGCTTTGGGCTCGCTTCCGTTGGTGGTCTGTCGAAGTCTGTTCTTGGCACATCGCGTCATATCGCTGCACTGAGAAATTTTGTCTCTATCGAGGCGTAGCGGACTCTGGCAAGCCGACCGCCGGAGATTTGTAGGTTCACGGGCGGTCATGCGCCCGGCGCGAAGCGCGTGCCCAGTTCGCGACATACTGATGAAGACCGACAGGTCCGTGCCAACCACGTCGTCATAAACTACCTTTCTTCATCCGGATCCACCCAGACATAGCGCGCGTGATCTACCGTGTTTCAGGCGGCACGGATTTCAAGTCCGCCTCCCGCAACCCGCGCATTAGGTTGCGGGAAGCGTCACGGCGTTGTCAGAGATCGACGCCGATGCTGACGTTGCGGCCCGTTAGTTCGGCAAAGGTAGCTGTATGTGCATACAGCTTCGCAAATTCCGGGTCGTTTGCTACCTTCTCCTGCGTCTTGCCATACACTTCCCAACTGGCGTAGCGCGTGACAATCAACCACTCTCCCGCCCACATGCCGGTGTGGAAGCGGGACATCCGAAGAAATTCGGCACCATGTTTTTCGAAAATTGCCTTCGCTTGCTTGGCGGTCTTGACCATTTCCTCGGTCTTGTCGCTCTTAAAGCGCGTGAATTGCGTGATCGTCGGCATGCGAACTTCCTCCCCTTAGTTCCATCCCCTGAAATCCGGGGACCATTAGATCGGTCTAGGGGACGATCCCCAAGGTTCAAGGAGGCGATGCCGGTGATCCTGACAACCGATGAGGGGCGCAACGTCTGGATGCGCGCGTCATGGCAAGAAGCGAAGGCTTTGCAGCAAGCGATGCTGGACAAAGCAATGAAGGTAGTGGCACGCGGCCCCGAAAAACCGAAAAAGAGGACGTCGCCAGCGCCGCATGACCGATGGTTTTGCGTGTGGGCAAGAATGCGCCCCCTCGAGGTGCGGTTGGCGGTCATAAAGATCATCCAAATGTGATCGAGTGCTTTTCAACAACAAGTTCCATCGAAACGATTTCCCTCTTTTATCTCAATGGGAAGCGACAATGCGCAAGAACGTGCAGATCTTATCCGTGGCCGTGCTCCATTGAACCTTACATCAAGCTGTCGAACGTACCTTCGTGGAAGGAAACCAGGAGGTTTCCCATGAAGCATCTGATCATATCTGCAATTGCAGTCGTTGCCGTTCTTACTACTGCAACCACCATGCCGTCGTCGTACTCACCTTCGACCGAGCGTCAAGCCGCCAGTACAGTCATAGGTCATTGCAAGAATTTCCACAGCCTGGCCGGGACAAAAGCTTCCGAGCTATTGCCTTACTAAGCGCGAAGACATTCTGTGCAAGGTGCCGGATGCGCACGCCGTAGGACGAGGCAAAGGAATACGCCATGGCTACTATTACTGATCTGCGAGAACGTTTCAACGAAGTCGTCTCGAATGAAGAAGAGCGCCGGCCAATCCGGTCTGCTGGACATTTCACCCAAGGGCGACCTTGCAGGCTTCGTGAAGGTGCTCGACGATCACACCCTTGCGATTCCTGACAGGCTCGGCAACCGCCGCCTGGATACCTTCCACAATGTGCTTCGAAATCCGAACGTCGGAATAATCTTCCTTATTCCGGGCGTGACACACACACTTCGGGTAAGCGGGAAGGCTATCATCGTGAGAGACGATATCCTCCGAGATTCGATGAAGGTGAATGGCAAGGCGCCAAATCACGTCTTGATGGTGGGAGTGGAAAGGGTTTTCTCACACTGCCCGAGGTGCATGATGAGATCTGGTCTCTGGCAACCCGATACATGGGGCGAGCCAACCGCCGTGCCATCCTTTGCTGCAACGCTGGTCGCTCACGCCAAGACACAGCACAGCGTCGAGGAGATGCAGGCCATCATCGAGAAAGGTCACAAGGAAAGGCTGTGAGGGATGTCCGCTGGTGGCACTTTTGAGACATGCCGACCGGCCCTGACGATGTCCGTTCACCGGGATACACCGGAAGTCTTCGTCGGACGGTGAAAACGACGCTTTTGACCCAAAAGGAGACTGACGCGAGCGGGATCCCTAGGTGCGACGTGGAGTCAGGGCCAAGGCCCCAGGAACTAAGGTTTCTCACGCCAGTTGCTTGAAGAGAAGCTAAGGGAGAACTCCCATGGACATGACCGACGCCTCTGCGATGACCGAAGCTTCCGGGCTGACGAGCGACCAGGAGCGGATCGAGCACGCTTCCGAGGCCATACGTGACATGACTGACGACATGACGGGCAATTCCGCACCGCTTGCGCCAAGGTCGCGATCGCTTACCGAACCCCTGGCCGATCACTTGCGCCGGATGACGCTTGCGGCTCCCCTACACTCGTTGGTGATAGCGTTCTTGCTCGGCACGTTTGTAGGTCGACGATACTGAACTGCGCGGTAGTGAGTCAAAGACGCGATCCCGCGGGGAGGGTAGCTTCTGGCGGATTGTGTTGAAGAAGTCCGCGAACTGGCAATTTGGGATCGGACAATGCGACCGGCGCACGGGTGCTTGGTTGTGCCTAAGCGGGCAGGAGCGCAGGGATCGGGATCAGCTTTGCGAGTTTCCGGCCGAGCTGGCAGAACCAGCGATAAGCGAGGTTCAGGTGCACCTCCTCGCACAACCGCCGTTCGGAACGAACGCCGATCTTCCGCCGTTCTTCCACGTATTCGAGGACCCTGCTCGACGAGGTGCTTGTGGACGGGCACGCGGCGCAACCGTTTGCCCTTGGTGACTTCTGGCCTGAGCACGAAACACCAATGGTTCATTATTTGCTGGATGTCGGAAGTGAAATCGCGTCATGACCCAAGCCGAACAACGCTTGAGCCATAGTTATCTCCGCTCTAACTAGCGGGCCGAATCTCCGTTTGCGGGTCGCCGCGACAGCGGCCGGGAGCGGGGTGCGAACCAGGGACGTGGTCTCCAGGAGATGCACGACGGTTGCCAGAACTTTTCGTCTCCCGCCGGACACCCGCTTTCTTCCTGCGGCGCACACAATTCTCCGCGGGCGCCGCTTCGATGTGCCACGCCCATCAGTCGAGCGATTTCTCGAGCTTTTGTGCCGCCCGAAAGTCATCCATGTGATGTAGGTTCGGGCCGTGTGCGGCCTCCTTCGTCAGGAGGTGATAGATCCTTCCTACCACGATCTGGAGATGCCTCATCCGTCCGACGGGCATCGCCCGAGCCTTGCAAAGCGCTCGGACAGCATGGGCTCGGAAATAGTGAAAAGCGTCCGACATGCGGATCCAACGTCCGTCGGGGATTTTGGTTCTTCCGCCCGCCCCTCCAGGAACCCCTCGGAGATCACCTGGTTGAAAAGGCATGACAAGAATTCTCTACAAAAGCGCCAACGGTGACGTCTGGCGGCTGGTCCGCGATCCGCAATCGGGTGTCGCGATGGTGGAGCACAAGCCCAATGCCAGCTCCGGGGGACGTGCGTCCCTGATCGAAATCGGAAAATTCCTTCGAGCTGGCGCCAACGGTCCCGAACACCAGGCTCTACTCCAGTTGATCGGCACCCTGGTCAACGACTGACGAGCGTCAGGAAGGTCGACTGGCCGCCGACTGCATTGGCGGTCTGCGCGCGAGGGTCGAGTTCGACACCATGCGATCGAGGATTTCGATGCCGCGACGCGGGCGTGGTTTCTGTTCGTACTCGCGATGGACAGCCTGTGCCGCGCCATCGGCACCTCGGACATGTACCCATTCGTGTTGACGCGCCCGGTGATCGGCAAGCTGGCGTTTATTCAATAGCTGGTTCAACGCGAGCGGTCGGCGTTACCGCCGGCTCCGGCGGCGGGGTAGGGGGACAGTCGCCCAGGTGACGTTCCCTTGAAACAAAGCCGGTCTAATCGCATTGTAGCACATCACCAGCAATGGTCAGCCAAAGACGCGGGTGGAGATAGTGTGTGCTCCCGATATGATACAGGAGGTGCGCATGTGCGATTTGTGCCGCGAGCTGGACTATAAGATCGAAGCGTGTCGGAGATTAGAAAACTCAACCGATGACAAGCTAACGCGCGAAGCTCTCGCTGACCTCATCAGGGAATACGAGGAGGACAAAGCCAGGCTCCATCCACACCAGTCGGAGGAGGCATGGCGAAGTTAAGTTGCTTCGCAGTGTTCAATCCTGCGCAAGCCTTATGCTCGACCGATTGAGCGGCGAGTTGCAAAAGATGGCTCTGCGCTAACTCACCGGCACGCCGTCCGTAATGTCAGTATTGAACGTAGCCGATGGCCGGTAGAGTCCCTTCGCTTCAGACACGGGCCCGGATCGAGCGGCATACAAAGACTTTGGATCGCTAAAGCTGCGGGAGTTCAAGGGTCGCTCCGAACAAGGGCGGCTGCTTTTTATGCCTGGTGGGTGACGGGAACCAAAGCATGGATAGCGCTTTTACTGGATAGCGGACAGCCGCCCTTGCGCGTTGCAGGGGATGCGTTCCGGGATTGTTCATGAACAAGGTCAAGGATAAGAGACTAGCCCGGGCGGCGGCAAGCCTTCGGCGTGCTACCGTGCTGGAAGGTAAGCCCTTTCCGCTTGGGGCCACCTGGGATGGCCTTGGCGTTAATTTCGCACTGTTTTCGGCTCATGCCACCAAGGTCGAGCTCTGCCTCTTCGATGACAGCGGAAAGAAAGAGATCGAACGCATCGAGCTGCCCGAATACACCGATGAAGTCTGGCACGGTTATATACCGACCGCACGTCCGGGTACAGTCTACGCCTACCGGGTCCACGGCCCTTACGAGCCAGATGCGGGACACCGTTTCAATCCCAACAAGCTCGTGATTGATCCTTATGCTAAGCAGCTTGTGGGCGCGCTGCGTTGGGGACCAGAATTATTCGGCTATGAGCTCGGTCACTCGGACAAGGACAAGTCCTTCGATTCACGCGACAGCGCGCATCTTATGCAAAAATGCCGCGTGATAGACCCCGCCTTCACCTGGGGCCGTGCGGCAAAGCCCGAGGTGTCCTGGGACCGCACCATCTTTTACGAGATGCACGTCAAAGGTTTTACCCGAAGCCATCCGCTTGTACCAGAAGGCGACCGCGGTACCTTCGCCGGACTTTGCCATCCGCATATCCCTCCTTATCTTCGCGCGCTTGGGATCACGAGCGCTGAATTTCTACCCATCCATGCATTTGTGGACGATAGTTATCTTACGGAGAAGGGCCTGCGTAACTATTGGGGCTATAACTCGCTGGCATTTTTCGCGCCCGAGCCGCGCTATCTCAAGACGCTTTTTGCGAATGAGTTCAAGGAAGCCGTCAATCAGTTCCACGCCCATGGTATCGAGGTGATTCTCGACGTCGTCTATAATCATACTGCCGAAGGGAACGAACTCGGGCCAACGCTTTCCTTCAAGGGCATCGATAATGCGAGCTATTATCGCCTGCTTCCGGACCAGAAGCGCTACTACATCAATGATACCGGTACCGGCAATACCGTAAACTTGTCGCACCCGCGCGTGCTCCAGATGGTCGCGGACAGCCTTCGCTACTGGGCGACCGAAATGCGCGTGGATGGTTTCCGCTTCGACCTTGCGACCATTCTTGCGAGGGAGCCCTACGGTTTCGATGAAGGCGGCGGCTTTCTGGATGCCTGTCGGCAGGATCCGATCCTTTCGTCTGTCAAGCTGATCGCCGAGCCTTGGGATGTAGGCCCGGGCGGCTATCAGGTCGGCCGATTTCCCCCGGGATGGGCGGAATGGAATGATAAATTCAGGGATGACGTGCGGCGCTTTTGGAAAGGGGATGAAGGCATGACACCCGAATTTGCGCGGCGCATCACCGCATCGGGCGACCTCTTCAACAAGCGTGGCCGCAGGCCATGGTCGTCCGTCAATTTCGTTACGGCGCATGACGGCTTCACACTGTACGACGTCGTTTCCTACAATGATAAACACAACGAGGCCAATGGCGAAGACAACCGCGACGGACACTCGGACAATCATTCGTGGAATCACGGCGCTGAAGGGCCGACTGATGATCCAGAGATCATCGAGCTTCGCGAGCAGCAAAAGCGCAATCTCCTAGCGACGACGCTGCTGTCGCACGGGACGCCTATGATTCTCGCGGGTGACGAGTTTGGCCATACCCAGGGCGGCAACAACAACGCCTATGCTCAGGACAATGACACGACATGGCTCAACTGGATCGGTATCTCGGCCGAAGGTCGCGCGTTGCGGGAATTCGTCCGCAAGCTAATCGCGACACGGCAGGCCTTTCCCATCCTGCATCGCTCAAGGTTCGTCATCGGCAACGTCAATGAAGAACTAGACGTGAAGGACGTAAGCTGGCTCGCTCCGAACGGCCTGGAGATGACAACGGCGGATTGGGACAATCCGGCCACGCGATGTTTCGGTATGCTGCTTGACGGAAGGGCCCAGGACACTGGCGTCAAACGGCAAGGCTCGGATGCGACGCTGCTGCTTATTTATAACGCGCATCATGATTTCGTCGAATTCGTCTTGCCCGAAGTGCCGCAGGGCCGCGCCTGGGCCGGGCTCATTGATACGCATGTACCGGATGTGACGGTGACGGTTTATCCTTTTGGCCATCGCTTAAAGGCCGCTGGTCGATCAATGCTGGCGCTCGGCCTCGCGACGGAAGAGACCATGACGCGACGGCTCCGCCAGGGTCTTGGTGCCATCATGGATATTGCCGAATTTCCACTTCCGGTCTAGGCCACGCCTCCTTCTTCGAGAACGCGCAGGACGCCTTGCAATGGCACGGAAATCCAAGCCGGCCGGTAGGAAAGCTCGTATTCGACCTCATAGAGCGCTTTTTCGAGCAGAAAGAAATTCAACATCGCTTTCGTATCCTCGGCGCGGTCAGGCCACAGAACCGAGGCGCCTATCGCTTCCTGATAAGCGCTCAGAAAGCCATCGGTGGACTGTTGGCGCCATGCGAATAAGGCTCGCGACGTCAGGGTGTTGAGCTTTTCTGACTTCTGCCTCTGCTGCCTCGAGGCCATGGCGGCGTAGTCCAGTGAGCGCAAAACACCTGCGACGTCGCGCGCAGCAGGAGCCTTGCGCCTCCGGTCGGCCAAGGGTCGGCTGGGCTCGCCCTCGAAGTCTATGATGACTGCGTCCTCATTGGCTACAAGCACCTGGCCCAAATGCAAATCGCCGTGATGGCGTATCTTGCAGCGGCCAAGCGAAGGACGGATAAGGTTAGCTGCGTAATCATACAGTCGGGGTTTGACCCGCAACAAGCGCTCCATGAGGGGGCGGTCGTTCACATCCAGCGGCGATTCCTCCAACCTCTTGAATATACGAGCAGCGCGCTCCATAACGTCGCCGATCCAGAAATCGAGATCGCCTTCGTCGATCGCCTCAGGTTTGAACGCCCCTATGTCATCGCGGCTCGCCAATGAGCGATGCATCTCCGCGACACGGCATCCCAGACGCCGCACCCACTGGAGATAATCCCGCCGTGCGGTGATCGCTTTGTCGCGTTCTTCAGAGCCTTTCCCCATAGAGTCAAGGTAAATGCTGAGGCGCTCAGCCGACCAGGTCCAGGCATCACCGCGGTTCGGCACAAATGCGTGGACGATACCAAGGGCATAACTCGCCGAAGCATGAGCAGCCTCGAGGTGGCCAAGCAGCGCGGGCGTATACGCAAAGTTCGCGGCCTCGGTCAGAAAGTGTCCCATCTCGATTTCGGAGTTTTCGCCAGGCTCGATTTGGCGGTACAGCTTCACGACATAGTCCTGATCAACCAGCGCCGTACTGTTAGATTGTTCGCCTTGAATTGCGCGGATCCGGGATGGAGTATTCGGTGGTTGGCTCCCGAGTTTGCTCGTGGGCTTGAAGTCTAGCCGCCAACCCGAGCCGGCGATGGAGGCCTCCCGTCGAAGGTGCTCAAGGATTCGTCGGATGAAAGCCGGGTCAGCAGCGACGTCGCACAGCAATCCTTCACGCTTACCCTGGTGCAAACGGGCCACGATGGATTTATCCAGTTCGGGAGCCGCATCAACGGACCAGTCGACCCGTAAGGGCAGGAGATAGCGCGCGTGATGGTTGGTTTCGATGATGGCGAAAGTGGTTGAGTCCGTGGTGAAAGGAAGGCGTGCAATGATCTTTGGCTTAATTCGCGTTTCAGAGTTACCAGGGAACCACCGGGCTTTGGCGAGATAGGCCGGAAGAAAATGTCTTTCGAGAGCTGCGGTCACCTCTCTGTTCGCAACCCATGAGGAACCTTCCGGTATGTCCAAGAACGCTAGTTTTTCACCGGCGGTTCCCATGTTCGTTAACCCAAGCATCGGAAAATAAGCACGGGATCGTGTATGGGATCGATCCAAAGCCGCATCCCGCCATAGGCGACGGGCGAGGTCGGACCGGATTTGAGGTTTTCGAGCGCGGTCACGGGCTTCAAGTCGCCATGGCCTGGCCGCACTTGCACATCACCGAGCGGGAGCCAGAATTCCCGGAAACCACCCGTTAACGCGATGACGGTCACGACTACGTTTGTCTGATCGGCGGAATGTTTGACGTAGGCTATGACCGAGTTGTCCTCCACGGGCAGAAACCGGATCGCGGAGGTCTGTTGCAGTGCCGGGTTTTCGCGTCGGATACGATTGATCTGGGCGATATAAGGCTTGATGTTTCCGGGCTTGTCCCAATCGCGGGATTTCAATTCGTATTTTTCGGAATTGAGATACTCCTCGCGGCCGGGTATCGGCTCATGCTCGAGGAGTTCAAAACCGTTATAGATGCCGTAGTTGCTTGATAACGTTGCGGCCAGCGCAAGCCGCGTCTTGAACGTCCATGGCTCGCCGCGCTGAAGATGGAACGGCAGGATGTCGGGCGTGCTAACAAAGAAATTAGGACGATAAAATTCGCGCTCGGGGTAACCCGCGAGCTCGTTCACATATTGCTCGATCTCCCATCTTTCCGTGCGCCACGTGAAGTACGTGTAAGACTGCGTGAAGCCGAGCTTGGCAAGCCCCTTCATGACTTTGGGCCTGGTGAATGCCTCCGAAAGGAACAGCACGTCAGGATCGCGCGCTTGTACTTCCTTGATCAGCCATTCCCAAAAGCGAAACGGCTTCGTGTGTGGGTTGTCGACACGAAAGATTTTGACGCCTTGCGAGACCCAGAACAGGATGACATCGCGCAACGCTCGGTATAACCCCTCAGCATCGTCTGATTCGAAATCAACATTCACGATGTCTTCGTATTTCTTTGGGGGGTTCTCCGCGTATTTCATCGAGCCGTCTGGACGGCGTTTGAACCACTCCGGATGCTGCTTGAGCCAGGGGTGATCCGGTGAACATTGAATAGCGAAGTCGAGCGCGACCTCCATGCCGGCGGCAGCGCATGCCGCAACAAACCGACGAAATTCATCCAGGCTTCCAAGCTGCGGGTGGATGGCATCATGTCCACCCTCATGTGAGCCAATCGCGTAAAAGCTGCCCGGATCACCGTCGATCGCCCTGAGAGCATTGTTGCGTCCCTTGCGGTTCGTGCGTCCAATCGGGTGGATGGGCGTCAAATACACGACATCGAAGCCCATGGCCTGGATGTCAGGAAGACGATCAATGCAGTCGTTCCACGTGCCGTGCTGTCCCGGGTGAGGACTCTGGCTGCGCGGCACCATCTCGTACCAGGAGCTGTAGCGAGCCTGGGGCCTATCCACCATGAGTGTAAGCGGCTTCGATCGGGTGAGATCCGTACGCTCTTGCCCTTCAGCCATCGCCTTTTTGAGGTCATCGGAGAGCAGGACCTCGCACTTGCCCGACTGTAAGAAGGTTTCGCATGCACGTGCAATCTTCACTGTAGCTTTCTGACCGCCGCTCACGGCGCGGGTAAGCAGGGAAGCTCCCTCCATGGCGTCAAGCTCGGTCGCCACATTAGCTTTCCGTTTTTGCTCAAAGCCATGTCGCCACGTCGCGAATTCGTCAGTCCACGACTCAATCGCGTAGCTGTAGAGGCCGGTCTTCTCAGGCACGAAGGATCCCACCCAGCGGTCATTGCCATGGTGAATCATGGCGGTCCGCTGCCAATCGGATTCGGGCTCGCGGCGCCATATCAAGTCGGCGGCAACGACATCGTGGCCGTGGCGATAGATATCTGCCCAGACCTCGACGGCCTCGCCCACGATCCGTTTGACCGCAAAGCGGCCACAGTCAATTGAGGGGAAAATCTCCTCGATATGAAAAGCCTGTTTTACAGGAGCGCTCATGGCATGATGGGGACGCGGCAGCACAGAGACTTATGTACGAATGCCGAATGTGCCGGATTGGTTCCTGAGTGCTGCCGGCGCCTCGGGAAGGAACTGTTTGGGGATAACGCGGTTAGACTTTCCGGACCATCTATCTTGGTCTTCGGCGACGCATTGAGCTACCAAGAGGCACTCGAATATTTCGAGTTGCCGCTACGCATCAGTGCTTATCCTCTTGCCACCACTAGTTCTAACGGACTGGTCGCTAAACATGCCGCGGCCTAAAGTGCGCGGCTGCGCGCATTAACGAGGAATGTCATCATAGCCCGAAAACGGAGACAATCGGCAACATGAAAAAGGACCCGGATGACGCGCAGGCATAGTATCGACGAACAAGCCGACAACACGCCTTGGGTTAAAGCTCTCGCGAAGGTGCAGCTGATGGCGGCGCGGGAGGGGTACTGCTACCAGCACGTCCAGGTCATCGCGGTGGCCATCGACCAGTACGCGGAGAAGGCGCTGGGCAATCGCGAGTACTTCCTCAACAAGCCCTACAGCATTAGTGGTGGCAGGAAGGATCACGTCCCCTGATTGTTCGAGATTCAGGGAAATAAGCAAAAATGCCCGCTCGCCCTCCAGCATGGCGCTCCGATCACGCCGCCGCAACTGCGGTAAGCACGACAGTCCCTATTCGCCGGGGCAACTGGCGATGGGCAGCCGGAGGCGAGCCCCGCAGGCCATTGCTGAAAGCTAGGACCGCGGCCCAAGCTTATTAGTTTTTACGGATGGCTTAAGCCAAAGTCCGCGTTTGGCACTTTTCGGACATGCCGCGATTTCCGAGTTGAGTCTGTTTTCGGGGGTAAAGCGGAAGTTGGATCTCGAGCCTGCCAAGGGCAGCTTTTGGCGCAAACCGGACATTCGGCCCGACCCGCTCCGCACGCGCATCAAAGAATGCACGTTGGCGTCATTCGAGCAGCCGCTGGCGTCTCGTCCATCCGGATGCGATAGGGCGCGACGCCCGTGGTCCGGTCGGGCGGATCAGCCCTAACCGGATCTCGGCTTTCACCTAGTCGTGAGTTGGGTCCGCTGCCTGCGCGGGTCTACATCAAGGGCGGGTTGATCGAGACGGTCTCTCGCGCCACGAGCGCCATCGGACCTGAGTCGACAGTGCCAGTGCCCGACGGGGCCAGCGCCGACAGTGCCAGCGTCCTAGCGGCCAGAGAAAGCGAGCATCAACCTCCGCGCCCCACGCGGCGCAAGCGCTTGCGCCGCGAGTTGGGCGCGGTTGGTTAGTTATAGGCCGTTTTCGTCTGATGATCCTGTAAGCCTTCGCGAGCCTCTTGCGCGGTGGTGCGACGTGAATGTCATCGCCACGCGCTCGCCCGCTGTGGGTTCACTGTCATGAGCGAAAGCATCTCATCGGTATTGCTCGATGCGCACTGCGCAAGAAGGCAAGGTCTCAACGCCATCGCCCAGCGACAACGCGCTCGGCTTGGCGAGGCCGTCGCCTTCGCTCGCGCCAACTCGCCCTATTATCGCGAACTCTATCAGGGTCTACCGGAGCGGATTGAGAGTTCGTCCGTGCTCCCGGTGGCTAATAAGCAAGAGCTAATGCGTCATTTTGACGACTGGGTTACCGACCGCGAGGTTAGTTTCGCGGCAGTGCGAGCGTTCGTCGATAACCCTGAGCTGATCGGGCAACGTCTCCTTGGCAAGTATTCCGTGGCAACCACTTCGGGCAGCACCGGGACACCTGGAATATTTCTGTTGGACACACACAATTGGACGGTCACTCTCGCTTTTTCGCTGCGCATGATGATGGGCTGGCTTAGCGCCAGCGACATGTTTCGTCTCCTCGTCCGCGGCGGCCGCGCGGCGTCGGTCCTGGCGATGGGCGGCCATTACATCGGCGCAACCAGCTTTGCTGCAATCCGCACAAAACGGTCGGCCCGACGATTACGGGCGCTTCCGGCGCAGGCGCCGTTGCGCAATCTGGTCGCCGAACTCAATCGGTACCGCCCGGCTCTGCTCATCGGATACGCCAGCGTCATGGCACTATTGGCCGCCGAGCAGGATGCCGGTCGCCTGCATATTCAGCCGGTGCTGGTTCTTCCGACTTCGGAAGGGCTTTCGCAGGACGGATACGACCGGATCGCAAGGGCATTCCACGCCAAGGTCCGGACCGTTTACGTCGCGACGGAATGCCTGTTCATGGCCATCGGCTGTGAACACGGTTGGTATCATATCAACAGCGATTGGGTGATTCTCGAACCCGTCGATGCGAGCTATCGGCCGGTTCCGCAAGGCGAGGAGTCGCATACGGTCCTCGTGAGCAACCTCGCCAATCGCGTGCAGCCGATCCTCCGCTACGATCTAGGCGACCGCATCCTGCGACGACCTGATCCTTGTCCTTGCGGCAACCCGCTTCCGGCGATCCGCGTGCGGGGCCGCACTGCCGACATCCTCACCTTCCCAGCCGAACGCGGAGAGAAAGTCGCAGTGCCACCGCTCGCGCTTGAGATCGATCATGTACCCGGTGTGGAGTTGTTTCAGATAGTGCAGACTGCGCCAACACAATTGCGCGTTCGCCTACATCCCGCAGCCGACGCAGACCCAAACCGGGTTTGGCGGGCGGTGCATTCCGAATTGACCAAGCTGTTGAATGAGCATGGGCTTGGTCACGTGTCTGTTGAGTTGGCGGCCGAACCGCCAGTTCCATCTTCCGCCGGAAAGTGCCGCACCGTCATCCCATTGGTTTCGAGCGCTTGAAGACTGATGAGAGCTTAGGCGGATCGCGCTGCTGCTAAGTGGCCCTAACGAGAGCCAAGGTTATGAAACTAACCTATACGGATTCACGGGATGGAAGGGTGATTATTGGGTTCACCGATGAGCGCGGTGAACACGAAATCGCTCTAAGCACAGTAGAGACGGCAGACCTTATCGGTGCGTTGAGGACCTCGTTAGAGGAGGCGATTGGAAGTCCGGCCGCAGACAGCATGGCCCTTCCCAGCATTGAACGAGTGCAGATCGTTGAGACTGCGGAAGAAATGGTTTTCCGCGTTTATATGAATGATCGCATTTCCCATGATTATCCGGTTCCGAAAGGGACCGTTCTTGCGGATGAGCTTCGGATGCTGGCTGACCGGATGGAGGCGCGCAATTCGGCAAAGGCCACGCATCCATCGCCCGATGCCCAAAAGGGCAAACTGAATTAGCGGATGGCGCATGCTCACAATCGCGACCCTTCTGCAATTTCTAAGTGGTGTCTGCTTAGCTCCCACGAGCGGCGGAAAAGCGGAAATCGCGAGAGGTCCGGCCCCTGACGGCCATTCTCTCAGCCCAATAACACGACCATGTCATGACGACCACAAGCGCTGTCTTCGGCTCGATATCATTTACATACGCTCCACCTTTTATTTCGGGCGCTCCTCAACGCAAAGCGACCCCCACGAGAGACGGCGTCACTTCGGCGCGCATTCCGGGGTTACTACGTCCGAGTGCGATAGGTCAGTCCGACCAACACGGAAGTTTGACCGCAAAGCGCGGACGCTCAGAACAGCACGTAATTCGACAGCTCGATCGTGACGGCGTTGAAATCTCGGTCGAGCGTGCCGTCCGGATGGATCCTGAACACGCTGCGACGGCTGGGATATTTCAGTCCGTTGACGTCGACATCGTCGAATATGAAGTGCGCGGCGGGCGTGTCCGCCCATACATCAACCGTATAGTCGTGGCGGCGGAGTAACCCATCCGAGCCGAAGTAGAAGCGCTGTTCCCTTGTGTGGCTGTGGACGCCTTCCGGGAATCGCACGGCTACGCCACGAAGCGTCTCACCCTCATTCTCGATCGGAGCAACGTCGTGCGCTTCATAGCCCGGCTCGCCGAACACTAACGGCGTCGCATGGTAGGTCCACATGGCATAGCCGTTGAAGTAGGCGAGGTTCAGCGGATCCCATTTCCCGTCGAAGCTGCGATCGAATGCCTCGCGTCCATCGTCGCGAGCGCCGATAATCGAGCCATCTCCGACGGTGATCTCCACATGCAGGGGCGTCCAGGTCATCGTCCAATCCGGTTCGCCAAAAGGGGGTAACCTGTGTCCGCTGGCGGTGGAATTCGCTCGTCGCGCGTGCGCCGCGGCACCGGGATCAAAGGCGCGCCTTTCAGCTCCCAGAGCTTGCCGCCGGTCAGGATGGTCGATGCCATACCCTTGAACTTGACCCAGCGGTCGTGCCCACCATGCGCTTCCAGTGCTACTTTCAACAATGGGTGCAATGCGTCGCTCATCGCGCTTCTCCTCAGGTGAGATTCACGAAGGACCGTCTAATGTGCCTTAATCCTGGATGGTACGTCGTACATAATACCCTCGCGGGATGCAAAGTACTCTCCGGATTGCGACCGAAGGCCTGTTCGGCCTGGCGCGAATCCGAAAGTACGCGTGGACTTGGATGACTGACTGCCCAGAGACGACTCGCTCGATGCAAGGGGCTTTCAGGTGAACTCCTACCGTCAGACGGAAATGAGCGCATAGGGCAACCCTGAAGGCTTCTGCACGCCCATGGCGACGTTGTACACTCGCGCTCCGGCGGGCGTGCGGCCCTCATACTTCCCGCGATGCGCATGACCATGCACGACGGCGCATACTTTGAAGCGGTCAATGGTCTCTGCAAGGCGCGAGCACCCGAGGAAGGGATAAATTTCGAGAGGTTCACCCTCTACCGTGTCGACAATCGGAGCATAGTGAAGGACCACGACGGCGCGCCGGCTGTTCACCGTGCGCATGATGTTCTCCAGCCGCATCGCTTCATTCATCGCTTCGGCAACAAACGTCTTGATCGCCGGCTCGCCGAAAGAGCTCAGCATTCGTGGACCAAATCCGCCGGCAAAGCCTTTCACACCAATAAATGCCACGCCATTAACTTCGGCTGCCTGGCCATCGAGCAGGTGTACGCCCGCGTCACAAAGGATTCGTTTCACCTCGTCGGCATGTCCCGACTCGTAATCGTGATTCCCAAGGACGCCGATTACTGGGATAGAGCAGGCACGCAGCTCTTTAGCGAGGATTTCCGCCTGTGCCGGAGTTCCGGTATCGGTGAGGTCGCCGCAAAGGACCAGGGCACCGGCACTCTTCGAGATTGCTTGAAACAATTCACGAAGCGAGCCCGACTGCCCATCCTTCACATGAAGATCTCCGATGCTTGCAAATGTGAATGAACTTGCATCATCGTTCATTGCCGCACTCGTCTTCGACGTTCAGGAAGCCCCATTTCTCGGTCGCACTTCGGTAATCGGAGCCGGAAAGCAACCGACCGCGGCAGAGTTTCGTCGCCGGTGGCGGATCTTCCCGCTGCCGACTCAATCGTTCAAGAAGATCGTCAAGCAGCCAATCCGGAATGGCATCTCGCTCGCTCGGATAGATCCAACGATACGTGAGCAGATGACAAAGCAGTATCTCCCAATGTGGGTTCATGTACATGATCAGGCGCTGCCAATCGATTGCCTCTCGCTGCTTAAGAATGAGATGGACGATATCGACGCCATCATGACGGTTCCGCTTCTGGATGAACGCCTTGGACCAGATCAGCTCGGTGGGGTTGATCACAGGCACGCAATGCCCGAGCACTTGAGCCTGTGCTGCATACTGAAACCACTCTTCCTGAACCGGCACGGCGCCATTGCTGGAACCAAAGATGACGTCAACGAAATCGCGGCCGCGGTGAACTTTTCCCAGCCAACTCTCATCCGCCGATACCCGATTGTTCCGCTGCAGGTGAGAGAGCAGGCGGGGGAATTCCGCGGCAGTTGTAAAAATGTCCAAGTCCTTTGTCGGGCGCCGTGCGTGGGTATAAAGATTTACGGCGTACCCGCCTCCGATCATGAACGGAAGATCCGATTCGAGGAGATCCCTCAGGACATTTGAATAGAACTGCTCCCTTTGGGTAAGAGACGCGAGCTTGAACGCATCGACATCTGTCGAACGTTCCGTACCCGGCGCTGGGCGATCTCGCGCGAGCACTGATCACTCCATTTGTTCCTGAATATTAATCGGCGCGCATCGTGGAAGTTCCCTTGAGTTCCGAATTGAACGACTCGGCGCGAACGGCCGCGGCGGCAGCAGAAGGCGTGCGCGATCAAGACTATCGAGGCGTAACCGCAATGCCGCACCGACGCGGATTCCGTTCTTATGTGGTCAGTATCGTACAGACGCAACTGGAATGAAGGGTAGGCTTCGCGTGTGTAGGGCAAATGCAGCGGCGGTTGCGGACTCGTCGAGGAGCCTACAAGCCTCGAACGAGTCCGCTCGCGCCGCTCTTCGACTAATTGCGCGTATCGACTGCGCCAAGCCATCAAACATTGGCTAGGAAGTTAGACGTTCTTCGGTCTATTTTTCTTGCGCTTATCGCATACTGAACGACCGGTATTGGCGCAAAGCGGACGTTCGGCCGGACGCGCACGTCTCAGAAGGGCCAATGGCGGACGTGGCCGATCGTGTCGACAGCCCTCATTTTTCCAGCCCTCGGGCTATCTTGCCCCTGATCCCCTCCGCGTCGGCTGGATCGGGCTTGAGCGACAAGGCCTGCTCCCAGGATTTGCGCGCCTCGTCCTGGCGTCCCGTCCGCCAGTACGCGTCGCCGAGATGGTTTCTTATTTCGCTGCTCTTTGGTTCGAGAGCGGCCGCGCGCTCTATCAGCTTGATCGCCTCGTGATAGTCGCCGAGGCGGTAGTGCGCCCAGCCGAGGCTGTCGAGCATATCGCCGTTGTCCGGTTGGAGCTTTACGGCCTTCTCGAGCAGCGCCAGGCCCTCCTTCAGCTTGAGATTCCGATCGACCCAATTGAAGCCGAGTTCATTGAGAACCGAGGGCTGATCGGGATCGAGCTCCAGCGCCTTGAGATAATCCGCCTCGGCCTCGGGCCATTTGCCGAGCCGCTCGTAGCTCGCGCCGCGAAAGTACCAGTAGATCCAGTGCGCCTTCTCCGGCTTGCCGGCCAACTCGATCGCCTTGTCGTAATCCCTGGCGGCGCGTTCGAAATCGCTCTTGCCGCGCCAGGTATCGCCGCGACCGCCGTAGGCCCGCGCATGTTTCGGATCGAGACGGATCGCCGCGCTGTAATCCCGGGCGGGCGCGGTCGTGATCGCCCTTGCCCTTGTGGGCATTGCCGCGATTGTACCAGGCAACCACGTACTTCGGATCGAGGCGGATCGCCTCGTCGAAATCCCTGATGGCGCGATCCTTATCGCCTTTGTCGGAGTAGGCGGTTCCGCGATTGTACCAGGCCATCGGATTTTTCGGCTCAAGGCGGATTGCTTCGTCGAAATCCTCGATGGCGCGGTCGGTGTCGCCCTTGTTGAAGTAAACAGACCCGCGATTGAACCAGGCATCCGCAAATTTCGGGTCGAGGCGGATGGCCTCGTCGAAGTCCTTGATGGCGCGGTCGCTATCGCCCTTGCTCAGGTAGACGTTGCCGCGATTGAACCAGGCCGTCACAAATTTCGGATCGAGACGGATTGCCTCGTCGTACTCATTGATGGCGCGGTCGTAGTCGCCATTTTCGGAGTAGGCATATCCGCGATTGAAATAGGCAACCACGCGTCGGATCGCCTCGTCGTACTCCTTGACGGCGCGGCCGTAGTCACCCTTTCCGGAGGAGGCCATGCCGCGATTGTCAGGCGCTGGCGCGGCTTGCCGCCGGAGCCGTTCCGCCTCGTCGAAATCCTTCCTGGCCCGGGCGGAGTCTCCCTCGTCTTCATAGGCCCGCCCGCGAATCTCATAGGCAAGCCCATATGTCGGATCGAGTCGTATCGCTTCGCCGTAGTCCTTGATGGCGCGGTCGTAGTCGTTTTTAAAGAACCAGGCGCCCCCACGATGCAACCAGGCGCTCGAATTTTTCGGATCGAGGCGGATCGCCTCGCTGTAATCCTTGATGGCGCGGTCGTGATCGCGCCTGCCTGAGTAGGAAAGTCCGCGATTGAAATAGACCTCCGCAAATGTCGGATCGAGGCGGATCGCCTCGTCGTGATCCTTGATCGCGCGGTCGGTGTCGCCCTTGTCGGCGTAGGCAAGCCCGCGATAGCTATAGGCATCCGCAAGTTTCGGATCGAGGCGGATCGCCTCGTCGAAATCCTTGATGGCACGGTCGTTGTCGCCCTTGCTGTGGTAGGCTTTGCCGCGACTGTTGTAAGCAAGCGCATATTGTGGATGGAGGCGGATCGCCTCGTCCAGATCCGTGATGGCGCTGTCGTGGTCGCCCTTCATGTAGTACGCGCGGGCGCGAGCGTTATAGGCACGCGCAGCTTTCGGATCGAGACGGATTGCCTCGTCGAAATCCTTGATGGCGCGGTCGTAATCGCGCGTGCTGTAGGCATAGCCGCGATTGACGTAGGCGGTGACGCGGTTTGTCTCGCTCTCCGCGGCGCCGCGGCCCAACACCTTCGTGCATCCGGCGATCTTGCGATCCTGATCGGCCGTTTGACCGCAATCCTCCCACGCCTTGTCCGCCGCGCGGGCCTGCGGCGCGAGCAGCGGAAGGAACGCCAGAGCCAGCAAAAGGCAGCGCGGCAACATCTGATCCTCCATCCAAAGCGCGCAGCCGAAAGCGCGGCGCATATTTTGTCGTCACAGCGCGGATTACGGTTCAGCGGCATGGCCGGTCATAACCCGCAACGGGAATGAGCCCGCAAGTTAGAGCATGATCCGGAAAAGCATGCCCTCGGACTTGATCCGGGGGTGGATACCGGTTTTCCGGAAAAGATCATGCTCAAACAAGAATTTAGAGCGTTATGGCGCTTCAACCTGGAGCCATAGCGCTCTAGCGGCCGTAGGGGAAGCAGCGGGCGCGATCGAGTGTGAGACCGAAATGCGCTCCCAGCGCAGCGATGGCCGCCTCATGCTGAGGATAAGGATCGGCATTGGATGCGGCAACGATGATGATGCGGAAACCGCCGCGATCCTTTCCGCCCGGCGGCAGCATCGCTGTAGTCAGTGCATTGCCCTCCCTGTCGCGCAACGTGAGGAAAAGCGGCATCTCTCGCTGTACATGGGCCTTGAGGCCGACGTCGCGCTCGATCGCGTTGGGTCGCTCCGGACGCCAGGACTGGACTGCCTTCTCCCGCTCGCGGCGAAAATATTTCTCGACCGTATGGCCCATCAGGCGCGACTCATGCGCCGCTTCACCTTCTGTCTCGATACGGAACCAGGCCTTACCGTTCGGCGCGTCGCAAACATACTGCATTTCGCTCGTCCTGCGATCCCCGCAATTCTAGGGCGGCGAGCCTGCAAAACCAATATGAGATTCGCTTCCGTGTAACGCTGCACGATTGTATAACCGCAAGTTCGGCTGCAAGACCGCGCGACTATCGCTCGACAGGCGATAGTAGAGCTCCGATCTGATGAAGCTTCACAAAGCGGTCCGATACGCCCAGCCTAGTAAATCTGTTCACCGCAACATCCGGTTTGGGTCAATCGCGTCGTTCTGACCCTGCGCCAATGACTTCCGGTCTACCCCGATCAGCGGGCATTCGCAGGGTACGTAGGCCCGTCTCAAACGGGTCAAAGGCCGACCTCCCCCGGTCTCGAACGCGTGTCTGCTTTGCCCTCAAGAGCAGAAGCCGCCCGCAGCCGATGACGGGCTATGGTGGCGACGCCCTTTTGCCCCGTCCCCTTCCTCAACCGGGAGCCGCAGGCGGCCGGAAAAGCCAGTCTACGTTCCATTGTAGAGGAGCGGCACGAAGCCGGCATCTCGACTGCGCGTGGGCAAGCTTCGGAGTGCTCGGTTCAGCGGTTGCGATTGTCCTTTCCATCGGAAGATGGAATGGGCTCGGAATAGAAGCAGCGATGCCGGCCAGAATGGGCTCGACCAAGGAGGTCGCTGCAATCGTTATCATCACTACAGATACTAGGACCACGAGCGCATCGGTCATGATGCGCCTCGAAAATTGCTTCGTCATGATTTGAGCCCTCACAACCGAATTCAAGTACGTGCGCAGTTACAATCTAGTTCGTGCGTAAATGGGTATGTGAACGGGGTGCTCACCGCGCGTGGCGGATCATCCCTTTAATAGGCTGGCAGTGAGCAATAGTGTAGCAGCGATCCAGACCTAATAAGCCAATCCGTCCGGTTCCCAGATCCGTCGAAATTGATGCGCCACAGGAGCGCCATAGCCTCTATCTCTAGTCAGTACGCAGCGAAGGTGCACTTTGGATTAGGGTGAGCGCGGGCGGCCCCGCCGTCGGCTCGGATTGAATTCGTCGACCGCGTTCTGCCAAGCAATGATCTCGTCCTCGAACTAGTCCCTGCGATTCGGCGAGATGTAAGTCGATCTCGGAAACCGGCCGGACTTCCCGTCCACCCCGACAAGCAGACCTTTTCAGGGGCCGTCGCCACGGCTCAAATGGGCCATGAGCGGAAGTGGACGTTTCTATTCAATGACCTCGTCGGCGCGGGCGAGTAGGGAGGCTGGAATTACGAGTCCAAGCGATTTTGCGGTCTTGAGGTTGATGGAAAGCAGGAATTTCGAGGGCTGCTCGATCGGAAGGTCGGCCGGTTTGACGCCTTTGAGAATTCGATCGACATAATGGGCGCCACGCCGTGCCAAGACACGCAAGTCAGGGCCGTATGAGATTAATCCACCTGCTCGCACAAGCTCTCGTATCAAGTAGATCGACGGAAGGCCCGCCTGCGACGCAAGATCTGGCACCACGTTCGGCGGAGTGTGAAAGATTGGATCGCCTACTATCCACAATGCATCCGCCCGGGCTTTGGCGGTAGCAATTGCGCCGGGAATTTCACCTGCTTCTCGCACGTCAAGGACGTCAAGCTGAAAGCCAAGCTTAATAGCCGCAGCTGGTGCTTCCCTCGGAAACAGCAACCGCAAGACCTCGTTTGAAAGATTGACCAAAGCAGCCACGCGCTTCGCTTCTGGCAACAGCTCTCGAAGCACCTCAAGCGCCTTTCCGATGAAAGTGCCCGGAACCAACGTGGCCACACCGGTTAGGTTGCCGCCGGGACGGGCAAGGCTTGAAGCAAGTCCGACACCGACCGGATCGGCGACGAACAGTATCACGATCGGTATTTCGGAGGTCGCGTCTCTAGCGGCGCGCGCGGGTTGAGGAGAAACGGCCACGATGAGATCGGGTTTCGATCGCACCAGGTCGGCGGCAAGCGCCGGCAGCCGATCGAAGCGACGACCGGCTTCCTTACGCTCGATCAGGATGGTGGTGCCCTCGATCCAACCGAGCTTACGAAGCTCGTCCGATAAAGCGTCGTAAGCGTCCCCTGTGCACGAAACGGAGCACAGCAGTCCCACGCGCGCCATCCTCGGTGCTGGTTGAGTTGCGGCTGCCGACGCGAAGACAAGCAGCGCAACAAGGACCGGCATCGTAACGGCAACTCGTCTCATTCGATCACCGTGTCGCCGCACCGAAGATTTCCGCAATCGAGAGCCGAGCGTCTTGGCCCCCAAGAAGTCTAAGTATAGCAGCTTCTGGCCGACTGGGCGGATCACAATTGTCCGGTTCGGGTCATGTGTGGACGACGCCCGCGTTGCAAGAAGAATCTGACGTTCGGCTTGCGGTCGGGTGCAAGTCATGTGTCCGGCCTGTTTGCGCGGCACCATGACCGCTGGCCCTGATGTAGTCCGCGGATCCGGTCCCAATCATTCGCACGGGCTTTGACGCCCATGACCAAGAAGCGGGTTGTCCCAATCGACGGCTCGACCGTTTCGCATCACGCCATCATCACCCCCGCAATTCGGTTGTCTTGCTCCGCCGTCGCCTCAGGCTCCTATTGCCAAGCCTCTTCAGGCGGCTGCAGCAAGCTCCGGCGCTCGATAGTGTCCTCCCTTGGCCATGATCGCCCAAGCGATGCGCGCCATCTTGTTGGCAACGGCAACGGCGACGAGCTTGGCCGGCTTCTTGGCCAGCAGCCTCATGACCCAGGGATGCTTTTGCGGCTGCTGCCGGGCGTGTCGAACAACGGCTGTTGCACCGATGACGAGCAACCGTCGGAGATAGCGATCTCCTTGCTTGGAGATGCCGCCGAGCCGCTCCTTGCCCCCCGTCGAGTGCTGCCGCGGCACAAGTCCGATCCATGCCGCAAAATCCCGACCGGATTTGAAGTCACTCGGGTCTGTGACAGTAGAAGCAATGGCCGTGGCCCCGATCACGCCAATCCCGGGCACGGTCTCGAGGCGGCAGCTCATGTCATTGGCACGATGATGGGCGTGAATGGCGCGATCCAGAGTCCCGATTTGCAATTCCAGAGCAGCGAGTTGATCGACAATGGCCTGCAGCGCCTGTTTCATCGCAGATGGAAGAGCTTCGCGGTTACTTTCGTCCGTGATGATCGCGGCAAGTTGCGCGAGACCTTCGCGCCCCGTCTCCGCAACGAGGCCGAACTCGGCAAGGTGGGCTCGGAGCGCATTGATCAGCTGCGTGCGCTGACGGATTAAAAGATCCCGCGTTCGATGCAACATCAGCACGGCTTGCTGATCGGCCGACTTGATCGGCACGAACCGCATCGATGGGCGTGTCACGGCCTCACAGATGGCGGCTGCGTCGGCAGCATCGTTTTTCGACCGTCTGACATAGCCCCTCACGTAGCTCGGCGGCATCAGGCGCACGGTGTGACCGAGCTTGGAGACTTCACGTGCCCAATGATGAGCGGTTCCGCAGGCTTCCATGCCGACCAGGCAAGGGGGAATCTTGCTAAAGAAGTCAATGACCTGCTTGCGCCGCAACTGATGAGTGATGACGACCTTGCCCGCACTATCCACGCCGTGCACTTGGAACACGTTCTTGGCGAGATCAACGCCGATGGTGCTAACCTGCATGTGGACGACCCCCCTCCGGTGATTCGTTGTTGAACAATCACCCTTTGGCACATTCGATGCCGGGAGCGGGCGTCGTTCACCACATCATTCGCGTCGGTGTAGCCGGACCACGGCAACTTCCGGTCCACCCCGGTGAACGGACATTCTCAGGATAGGCAGGCATGTCTCACAGGTGCCAACAGGCGACATTGCAGGCTTAGCTTGAAATGAAAGAGACCACCAACAGAGGGGCTTCCACGTTAACGCCGCGGTCGTGGTCCCGCGTGGTCAGCTCCACTTCAGTTTATCGGATCCGCCTCGTTACTCATTCACGCACAACTCGCCGCGAGCGTGCGAATCAAATCCGCCGCCTTGGCGACCAATGCCTGTGAGTAAAATGAGCCGGCCGGTGGAGTTGCCGAAACGATCGGTTCCCTTGACGATCTTATCCAGTTGGCTGAAGGCCTGGGACTCGGTATCGTACATGCCGGCAGTGGTGGTCGTGAACGTTCCCCCTTTTGCGGTGACTACCACCGTTCCCGCGTAAGATTGCAGTGTCTTGGGCAACGAAGGCAGTCCTGCTGTCTCGGCCATTCCGTGCGCAGTGAAAAACCACATTGCGCCGCTTAGAGCGGGCTCGTTGCTCAAGACTGTTCCGACGGTGCAAAGGTCGATCTGACTTAAGCAACCTTCTTTAGTCATCTGAAGCGCAATTGTCGCCTCAAAGTTTCTGCACTGCGCGGACTGTTGTGCGAAGGTGGCGCTCGTCGAAAGTGCAAGGATCAGTGTTGAAAGAAAGGTGGTTTTCATCATGCCCTCCCTCTCTACTGGATGTACACTCTACGCTCGATGGAAGGGGTAAACTAGAGTGTGCAAGCGCACCCGAATACCGAGTTGACGCTGGCAGGTCGAAAGTCCTTATGGGTCATAAGCGGCTTTGGAGGCGAGCGTAAACCGAAGTCCGGTTTACCTCTGGCAGCCGACGTGACAACGGCTTAAGAGCTATTCCGCAAAGGGCCATGAGCGGAAGAATTGTTCAGTAGTACAGTGCGGCCTCCTGTCCGTGAGCAGACGCCTTAACATCAAGGCATCCAGCCTGCTTGGCACCGTGAGGGTAGATCAGCGGTCGTAGTGTCAGTCGCACCAGGCTTTGCATCCTTACTGGAGACCTGTGCTGGAAGGGGGTAGATAGGCAATGCCATACTTCGCGTAGATCTGCGCTGGTATCCGCTGCTCGACAACTCGTGACACCGCAGCATCCACGGCTGCAAGCAGCGCATCGTCCGCTCGGCGAAGCCCGACTGAAACACTCCAGCGCAGTGTCGGTTCTGGCTCGTATCCGTCGGGTATCCTTACTGCCGTGCTGGGATGTTCGTGCCGATACCAGCCGACAATCACGGGGTTTGTGGCGCCGACTTCGATTTCGCCTGCCTCGATCGCGGCAATTATGTCTTCTTGAGAGGCGAAGACCGAAACGCGGAAGCCGTGTTTGGCCAGCCACTCGTGCTCGACGGTGCCAACCATGACGCCAATCTTCTGACCGTGCAAATCCTCAAGCCGACGAACCGAAGATCGAGATGAAATGACGAGGACAACACCGCTGTCTGCGTAAGGTCTCGAATAGCGAAGAGGTAGATGGGTTGTCAGCGGCCCGGTAAGTCCCTCCCGATCGTAGCTTGCAGCGGAGGCGACGACGTCCATCAAGATATCGCAATCCGAGTTCTTAATATCACCGGCGTTTCGAACCCAGGTCACACCGAGCTCAAATCCCATCTCGTGCGCCAACGCTTCCGCGAGTTCGACTTCGAATCCGGCAAGACCGCCTCTATCGGTGAGGTTCGAATAAGGAAGTGCGGATGGGTTGGCGCAGAGGCGTAGGATACCGGTCTGCCGCACCTCCGCCAGAGATCTAGCGTCCGCACAATTTCTTGTGCCTAGGGCGATAAGCGTCGCGAGTACGGCAATGCCAAGCATCAGACCATGATGCATCAACGAGGCTCCAGATTCCAAAGCGCGCGCCGAGGCAAGTATTCACCCACCTTAAATAGTAGCGGTGTGGTCAGGCGACAACCCGAGTACCGCCGTCAACACGATCAGTTGCCCCGCTCCTCACATCTGAGGTTCGCATCTAGGCGCCATTGGAAGCGCGCTGCCAAGGTCGCCTTAGGGTCATTCACGTCGGTCCGCCCCTAACTTCGGGACTTCCGGTCTACCCCGGACTCCGGACATGTCGCTGCAATGCGCCAACTGAAGCGGTGGGCCAACATCGGAAGTTGGGCGCGCTAGTCAATCACGTCTTTGTCGCTACGCCGCTCCATCCAGGCTCGATACGACCGCCGCGATGGCGTGGATGACTGGCGGCGGCAATCATTACTTGTCGCGGACCATCGCGCCGGCGCGCCCAACCGGATCTCGCATATGGCTTCGACGCCTATCTGAACGGCTGTTCAGGAAACTATTCCCCGTGTACTGGAACGTGTGGAGTGCTTGAAACGTTGACTGCGCTCATCTACCAATGGAGGAGAAATCACGTGTTAAAGAAATTCTTGATCGTCGCCGGCACCATACTGTTCGCTTCATCTGCGTTCGCGCAGTCGGCGACCACGAAGAGCGCTCCCGGCCAGCAGATGCAGAAAGCACAGGAAACCGGCAAGCCGTCCACGGGTCCGGGCGCTTCGGAATATACACCGGGCCACAAGATGAAGGCCGCCAAGAAGACCGGAGCGAAATCTGCCGGACCGGGTGCCTCTGAATACGCGCCGGGCCATCAGACAACGACCGGTTCTTCCACGACGACTAAGAAGAAGTAAGCTCTATCTTCGAGGCAAAAGGAATGGCTCGGCAACGTAATGTGTGCCGGGCCTTTTTGCTGCTCACGCGTATAACCGTACAATTCACGAGAAAACTTCTTTTGCCCGCTTCACCCCCGCCGTCAGAGTTTTTATCATGCCTGCGTGCGGAGGTCAGTGCGCGGGTTGCTCCATGTCGGCTCTGGCTCATTCGCGTCGGTTTGCCCTGCCGCAAACTACTTCCAGTCTTCCCCCAACTGCGGACATCACGCATTGGGACCACCACTTCCGAAAAGTGCCAAGAGCCGGCATTCAGTTCGCTCTCGCGGATGGACTAGCTCCGCTCGCGGGGGCGCTGCGGCGGCTGAGGATTGTTGGCGGGGTTGGTATCGTACTTGGATATTCGCGTGATGAGCCCGCTAGTGGCGAGCGGTTGCAAGTCCGCCTCCAGCGCGTCAGCAATCTCCTCGGCATAGACCTCCCGGTCGTCCACGTAGACTGTAAATGATCTCAAATACTTTTCCTTCTTCGCCGGATTCTCGATCGTCGCCTTCGTCCACTGGTAGAGCGGATAATTTTCGACGCCGTGCTCTTCTGCTGCGACGACATACTCCGCAAAGGCGTCGAACTGGCATTTCAGCGCAGCGCGATGCTCGGCGATGATATCGAACAGCGGCGCCAGTGCCGGAACACGGAGTTTTCGGCGTACCGATTCCGCCGTTTCAGAATCGTTCAGATCGAACCTAACCTGGTACTGCCACTGAGAAGTCACGCTAGTCTCGCATTCTGTCGCACCCGATTTGTCCCTTTCCGATCGCAAGGCGCTACCGCTTCCTCACGAGCAGGTCTGGCACGCGTGTGTCAAGAGCTGGCCGCAATGTCAGGCCGACCGTTTCGTTAGTAGCTCCTCTTTTTGGCGAGGCGCTCGTTGAACGAACGAAGATCGATCATGATTCGTTGGTGGGTTCCGCTGCGCGATGCCTTCTTGAAGTCCGGTTCGCCCTCAATTGCGGTCATTGGCGTGCAGCGCAGCGAACGACGCGAAGGGCCATTTTCGGACTCACGCATCGCAGCGAATTGCGTGCTGTCCCATCAACTCTTGCCGCGAGCACAGGCGGGTCTCACTCGGGCAGCCCGGCTTTGCGAAGGCCCTCCGCCAACAGCTTTAAGGTTGTTTGCCTCTGAGAAAGCCGCCCAGATATTGTATAGGCCGGATCGATCTCAAGCACACGTGCCGCCGCATCATGCGCCTCGGCATCCCGTCCAAGATGCGCCAAAGCGGACGCCAAACCACGGAAAGTTGTTGGATCGGAGGAGTTTTGACGTAGAGCCTTCTTGGAAACCGCGACAGCCTCGTCGAAGCGACGAAGTTCGATCAAGGCATAACCGATGCCAGCAAGATTAGTGTGAACAAAGGGGTCCAACGGGCTCAAGCGCATGCCGCGTTCAAAGCTCCGGATTGCTTCTTCGAACCGGCCTCCAACTAGGTAGACCCATCCTCTACGGTCCCACGCGCTGAAAAGATTTGGATTGGACGCGACCGCACGATCAACGAAATCGATGGCGGTCTCGTCGCCGATAAGAAAAGCGTTAACCAACCCCGCGATGCCCAGCGCTCCCGCGTCATTCTCGTCGAGGCTCAATGCCAAGCGCGCCAATCGAATTGCCTCGTTGCGGTCGAATTGACGATCGGTAGAAAAGCCTTTAACGTTGTTGAGGTGGCCGCTAGCCGCCAACTGGGCGGCAGAAACAGAACTAGGGTTAAGATCCAAGGCACGATGCGTCAGTCGTATCACTTCGGCAAACCTTCACGGCTCCTAAGACTTTGTTTCTGCATGGCCCTTAGCCACAAATCATAGGCCGTCGGGTTTTCCGGTGGGCGGCGGGCCGCCATCTCAATCTCTGTTTGAAGCAGCTTGGGCTGAATGGCTCCGACAACGGCCACCGTTACTTCGTCTTGCAGAGCGAAAACGTCTGTCAGGTCACGCTCGAACCTGTCCGCCCAAATGTGCGCGCCCGTCACCGCATCAATCAACTGGCCTGCGATGCGAACCTTCCCCGCTGCCTTGCGCACAGACCCCTCAAGGACGTAGCGCACGCCAAGCTCACGTCCGACCCGCTTTACATCGACGGCCTTACCTTCGAACGTAAAGCTCGAATTGCGAGCGATCACGAACAACCACTTGAACCGCGAGAGCTCCGTGATGATTTCCTCAACCATCCCGTCCGCGAAATACTCCTGCTCGGGGTCGCCGCTCATGTTCTGGAACAGCAATACCGCAATCGAGGGCTTGTCGGGCAGCGCCAGTGCGGGCTTTGACAACTCCACATGGCTTTCCGAGGCGACGGCGGCACTAGAAGGTCCATCCTCTTCACGCACCGCACCGACGAAGCGGAAGCCTTTCCTCGGCAATGTTTTGATTAAGCACTGCTTCTCGCCCGTGTCGCCGACTGCGCTACGAGCGGCATTCAGCCGGGTAGTCAGTGCTCCATCCGAAACGCTGCGCCCATTCCAAACGGCATAGATGAGATCGTCCTTGCTGACGACGCGCTCCCTGTTTCGGATTAGGTATTCGAGCAGATCGAACACCTGTGGTGTAATGGAAACGACCTCTGCCCCGCGATGCAGTTCGCGCCGGTCGGTGTCAAATGCGAACTCCTCGAAGCGATAGCGCAAGTTGCCAGCCCCTCACGCAGCCTCCCATCGCAATAAGCCGCTGGTATAAAAAATGTAAGCCAATGGTTGACCGGGTTTTGAGCCGTGGCATCTCATCTGATGCAGTGGAGCCCGACTTCCGGTATGGGTCAATCGCGTCATTCTGACTGCCGGCAGATCACTTCCGGTCGACACCGATAAACAGACATCCAGGGCCTGCTTCGGCATGTCTCAAAGGTGCCAGGAACGGACTCGTGCACCGCTGCAGTTATTGTCGCTATTCGATCACCTCGTCGGCGCGGGCGAGCAGTGTCATTGGAATGTCGAGGCCGAGAGCCTAGCGGTCTTGAGGTTGATATTCAGGGTAACGTCCGTCGCTTGCTGGACGGGAAGCTCCGCCGGACGCGCCCCTTTGAGGATGCGATCAACGTAGTCCGCGGCGCGTTGCCATCGTTTGAAAAGTTAGCCGAGTACGACATCAGTCCTCCTCTCCGAACCGAGTTCCGAAGCAGCGTCAGTGGCTTCGCAACGTTGAGGAACATTCATCCGGTTTGATTCTTTACTAAGGGGCGGAGAAAGTTCAGGTGACACTTGAATGTTGGTGAGAAGACCATCGAACGAGACGACTCGTTAAGCCCAGCACGGGCCGTTTATCGCACACTGGTGCACTTCTTCTCCTATCACTTCATTCTTACCCGTAAACAGTCAACCACGACCCACGTCGAAGGACTTGATCTCGCGGTGTTGCCATCGGTCTTCCATCCGAAGATCTTCCTGACCAGCGCATTTTTCGCGCGATTTCTGCAATCGTTAGACTTACAGGGAAAAAACGTCGTAGAAATCGGCACCGGCTCTGGAATACTCTCACTGTCGGCAGCCAAGGCGGGCGCTAAGTCGGTCATTGCCTTGGACATAAATCCCGCGGCCGTCAAGGCTGCCAACTTAAACGCAGCAAAGAATGGTTTTGAGGAAGTAAGAGCGTTTCAATCCGATCTGTTTTCCGCTATACCGGCGGAGCGCAAGTTTGATATCATCATCTCTAGCCCACCATCTTTCTCGGGTGAGCCACGCGACGATGCTGACCGAGCTTGGCATGCTGGTCCTGGTTACCGGGATATCTTGCCTCTGTTCAAGCAGTCCGCTCAGAGGTTGCACCCGAACGGAAGAATGTATCTCCTACTTTCATCAGACAGCAACCTCGCTTTGATGGATCGCCTGATCCGTTCAGCCGGCCTTAGCTCGAAGCAGATTGCAAAGCGCTCAATTTGGGTAGAGGCGTTCTATCTGTATGAGCTTTCGTTGGCAGAAACTAATCTAATACCCGATTACGAACATCAGATTTGACGGTCTCGGCGTCGTTCCAGGGCCGCCAACCCCGTCCAAATTTCAAACTCTTTGGCCGCTCCCGACCACTTTCGATGTCCGTTGAGGGTCACAAGCTGCGGTCGAAGGATCGCTGATGCGAAGTCGGGACTGCCCTCAATACCAGACCAGCCGCAAGCGACGAAGTTGGTCGGCTTGGGGCCACAAGCGGTCATTCGATCACCTCGTCGGCGATGGCGAGGAGTGCCCGCGGCAGTTCAATCCCGAGCGCCTTGGCCGTCTTCAGATTGACGACGAACTCGAATTGGTGCCGATGCGCGGCAACATGGTGTCGCCGCCGTCTGGACCCAAGAGATCGCGGCCGTGTTCAAGGAACGCGATGTCATTTACCTTGCGGACAACGACAAGCCGGGCGCGATAAAGCTGCCAGGGCGGGACAGGCGCTCACAGGCGTTGCCAGGAGCATTCGCATTGCGAGCTGCCGGTCTTCGGCCGAGCGATGTGGCCAGCGTGGATATTTCGTTGGGGCAGGATCGTGAGGTGTACCGTGTCGATCACTCCCTGGTTTTTCGAGCCGTTGTTGCCGCGTTCATTCCGGCTCGTGCTGATTGATCCGCCGTGGGAATTTCAAACCTACTCGCGTGCCGGACAAGGCAAGTCTGCTCAGGCACATTACACCGTGATGCCGCTCGACGCGATCAAGGCGCTTCCTGTCCGCGATCTCTGCCAGGATGACGCCATCGTGATGTGTTGGGCCACCATACCTATGCTGCCGGACGCGCTCGCCTGCCTTGAAGCGTGGCGTGTCAGGTATAAAAGTAACATCGTCTGGCGCAAGGTCACGAGGCGCGGGAAGCTGCGTATGGGTTGCGGATTTTGGACGCGATCAATGCACGAGCAGGTCCTGATCGGCACCATCGGAAAGCCGCCACTGATCACGTTTCCATCGATCTTTGACGGCATCGCGCGCCAGCACAGCCGCAAGCCGGATGAGCTTTATCAGATGATCGCGGATCGCACGCCGGGTTGGCGGCGCGCCGACATCTTCTCGCGTGAGACGCGCCACGGCTGGCACGCGTGGGGTAGCGAGGCTGGCAAGTACGATGATGAGGTGCGCGGCGCCCCAATCCGTCAGGCTGGCATCAAGCAGCGCCAGGCGCAAAAGGAAACGATAGGCGAAAGCGATGCCCCAAAGCTGGATTGTGTTCCGGCTCCGAACATTGACGCCTTTCGGCGTCCAACCTTGACCCCGGTCGCGGCAATCTTTTTCGGACGCGGCCTCAGTCAGTTAATCGATCCATAGTGGGGTCAATATTGGACGCCAAAAGGGGCAAACCAGACACCGATCTACACCTTTGGATATGGCCACTACTTTTTCATGCCGACGAGAATCGAGCGCGCGTGGTCGCCGAAATCGACACGCAGCCGTACGAGCCTCTCCGAATGTGCCACGTCCTTGACAGCGAGAGTGGTCCCGACGCGGACGTCGATCTTGTCGAGGTCAGAGATGGGGATGAGGGGTTTGATGTGCGCCGGATTCATGTTCCACTCTTTGCTGAGGCTCGGTCGATCGCGTCGAATTCGGTCTCACTCAAGCGCCAACCGAGTGCATCGAGATTGGTCCTGGCGTGATGAGGCTTGGTCGCGCCGGGGATGGGGATCACGTGACTGTCGCGCGCCAACAGCCAGTTCAGGGCGACCTGGCCGATGCTGGCGTCGTGCGCGCGGGCAATATCGGCGAGACACGTCAGCAGCGCTTTCGTGCCCATGCTGTCCGACGGCTGCGTGAGGCGGCCGGACGCAAGGGGAAAATACGCCACCAGTGCCACATCGAGCTCACGGCAGGCTTCGAGCACGCCATTCGTTTCCGCTGCTCGTCGGAGCAGGCTGTAGTTGACCTGATTGGCGGCGAGCGGCACGCCTGCCCTTGCGAGGTGATCGGCGATGCGGCGCATCTGGTCCGCATTGAAATTTGCCACGCCGACCGCGCGTGCCTTGCCGGACTTCACCGCTTCGACGAGGCCTTCGGCGAACACTCCCGCGTCGATGAAGGGCAGCGGATAATGGACATAGTAGAGATCGATTGTCTTGAGGCCCAAGCGCGCGAGCGAACCGTCAAGCGCGCTCATCAGGCGTCGCGGAGAGGTTCGGCCCGGAAAGGGAAGGAACTTTGATGCTATCACCGCGCGGGTGGGACCGGCGCGCAAGCAGTCACCCACGACGCGCTCCGAGAAATAGATCTCAGCCGTGTCGATCATGCACGGGCCGGCATCATGAATGGTCCTGTAGGTTTCCAACACGGCCCCACGATCGGCACGCCGCCACTTGTTCGTGCCGATGCCCAAGGGCAGCACATCGATGCCGGTTCGACCCAGAGGGCGCGTATCATGATCTGCGGGCATCGCTGGACCTCTCACAAGGCGCCGTTGGCTGGCTGGTGTGATGACGCTGGCGTTTCAAGGTTACGCCATAGCGACTACGGCCGCATCATCTTCTGCGGCTACGTCCGTATCAGGACGACGCCAAGGATCAGGAAGGTTGCACCGGCAAGCCGGATCAGGCTCGCGGGGTGAACGGGAATGCCAGCAGACGGAGGCGGTCAGATGAGGCAGAATTGATGTCCGCTTGTCCCCCCAATAGCGGGGCGTGGGTCCGGGTTGGGCCAAACCCGGGCATTCGGCACTCTCCGTTAGCACGGCCGATCTCTAGAACCGCTCGTTGAGTACGGGCCCTATAGTCCTCTTGAGCGATGGCCTACCAGTGCTCAGCCGCGCAGCAGCGGCGCTAGATCGGTGATCGCCTTGACGATTGTATCAACCTGGAATCCCAATTCCTCGGGAACCTCGACGGTACTGCGCTGAATCCAAAATGTCCGCAGTCCGGCCGACGCGGCGGCGACAGCGTCCCAGTTATTCGCCGAGACGAAGCCGAGCTCGGGGTTGCTTACCTTCATGCGCTCGGGCGCGAGGTTGTAGACGCGCGGGCTGACCTTGAAGATCTTCACCTCCTCGACGCTGATGATGTCGTCGAGCAGATCGCGGATGCCTGCGCTTTTCGCGGCCGCCTCGAGCATTCTGGGCTCACCGTTGGACAGGATCGCAAGCTTGATCCCCTGTTTCTTCAGTGCATCGAGGCCCGGCTTCACGTCCGGGAAGGCCGCGAGGCTCAAATAAGCATCCATCAGCTGTTTCTTCTTGTCGGCCGTCAGGTCGAGCTGGAGATTCTTGCTCGCCCAGACCAACCCGTCCTCGGTCAGGCCCCAGAAGTCGCGATGGCGGCCCATGAGGCTGCGCATTAGGCTGTATTGCAACTGCTTGAACCGCCAGATTTGCGCCAGCTGGTTGCCCTTGCCAGGGAACAACTGCTCGCACAACGCCGTAACTGAGAAGACGTCGAACAGTGTGCCGTAGGCATCAAATGCCAACGCCTTGATAGACTTGAACTGCCCGCTCATCTGGGCGGCGGCCGGTGTCGCAGCCCATGCCGTGCCCACCACTGCCGCCGTGGCACCGGCGAGTTTCATGAACTCTCTACGATCGCTCGACATTTTCGCCTCCTTGTGGATTGCCGTTCCGAGTCAACGAGACCTTTTGGCCACGAGACTTCCGTTGTGGGTCAGCCGCGTCGTTCTGACGGCGCGCAGGCCACTTCCGGTCTACCTCAAAAAGCAGACATGTTTAGAGTCCGGAGGCACGTCTCAAAGGGGCCATTCCAGACGTACGAAGGCACTCGCTCGTCATTCTTAAACGATAGCCGCTTTGTCCTTTTTCATCGGCCTAAGAAAGCGCTCGATGGGCCGCAGAACGTCGGTAGCCAGAATACGCACGCAGGATTGAAGGTTCGAATACTGAGGTCGTCCTTGCCTGGATGCAATCGAATAAACATGCTTGAATGTCCCGGTGGCCGACCTTTGCCAGGAAAGAGCTTCGTAATGAGCTTTGATCCCGAAGCAATCCGCGCCTTCGAACATGCTGGGTGGCAACGCGCTGCTGCAAGCTACGGTGATAGCTTCGCACATGCGACGGCGCCCTTCGTCGGGCCGTTGCTTGAAGCCGCCGAATTCTCGCCGGGCCAGCATGTGCTCGACGTTGCGTGTGGGCCTGGCCATCTCGCGGCGGCCGCCGCGGCACGTGGCGCGACCGCACAAGGACTGGATTTTTCTGCAGCGATGGTCGGCGTTGCACGGAACATGCATCCTGAAATCGTTGTGACTGAAGGGGACGCAGAAGACATGCCGTATCCCGACGGTATGTTCCATGCTGCCGTATCTGGTTTTGGTATGCACCACGTACCACGGCCGCAGGTCGCACTTGCTGAGTGCAGGCGCGTGCTGAAACCCGGTGCCCGCATAGCCTTTACGGTATGGGCTGCATCCGATGAGAACATTGCCTGGTCTCTCGTGTTCGACGCGGTGGCTCGGCACGGCAACCGGTCGGCCACGGATGCTCCACCGCCGGGCGCACTGACCCGGCCCGAGCAATGCCTGCGCGCCCTCGAAGCAACCGATTTTATAGACTGCTCTGCTGAGGTAGTTCGCGCTGAATGGCTCTTGCCAAGTGCCGATGGGCTGGTTGCAGCACTTTCAGTCGGTACCGTGCGGATGGCGGCACTGATCACGGCGCAAGAGCCATCGGCGCTGGCCGCGATGATAAATGACATCGCGGGTCAGGCCGAACGCTTCCGCCGAAACGACCACCTTGCAATTCCCATTGCCGCAGTGCTGGCCCGTGGCCGCAAGTCTACTGAATGACGATCATCGACAGCTACGACATCAGTGCAGCTGACGAGCCGGAGTTGCTCGAAACGCTTCCGCGCGCCACCCATGGCACTCGCGTGCCGTAAAGGCGCGCGAGTGGCAAGCAGGTCCGCGGCGTTTTACCGTGTCCGCCGCGGCAGCGGTCAAGCGCTCTAGAGATATTGAAGGGCATATCCGCCTTGGGTCAATATGACTTGGCGGGCAGGGCAGCTTCTGACCCAAAGCCGACATGGCCGCCGGCGCTGCCGATGTCCGCTTCCAGGAGCAAGACGGACTTGGCGCTGCCGCCATTGCTAGGCTGGCGTGTCAATTACAAATCACGCTGATCGCCGGAATATTCTTTTTGCACGCATCAAGCGCTAACCGGCAGGCAACCCCGGCGACCCGGCAGCATCTCTGACGATCGGAGTTCACCGCGCGCCGGTCGTTGTGAGTTTTTACTGCACTTCGCGCTCGAAAATTTCCTCGGGTACCGCCGCGAGTTTCTGCCAGCGCGGGGATTGATCGTAAGAAATGTCCACATCGGAAAGCCCCGTGTCCGTCGAGGCGTTTTTTGGCCGCCCGTCGCGTTGGGCAGCGGCCTGTTCGCAGCCGATGCAACCCGGGCAGCGGCGTTTGGTGCTTGATAGATCAAACACTCGACTAATCCGTAAAAACGACCACGCATGTTCACCGCCGTTCCGCTTCCAGGTCACATCCACAGCGTTCCCGAGGAGCGTTGCGCCGGGCAATTCTTGCTTGCGCGCCCCGACGAGATACATGCCCTTGGCTGCGGTACAGGGGGCTGGATTGAGCCAACGCGGTTTCTCGCCGGAGCGCGCACACAAGAGAGCTCCTCTGATTTGCGATATTATGAAAACTGAATCGTTCGGAAAGCCGGCAGTCCGGATGTACCAATTTGGGTAGTACTGGGTAGCTGTCAGAACCGATCCGGTTCAGGTTCGTGGCTAGGGAGCCATCCCGATCCCGATACCGATAATTGCCAGCGATATGACGATCACCAGCACGTCAATCGTCAGCCATGTGGGTATGCGCTTTGCAGGTTGGGTCATAGCGTGTGCCCTCCGCAGCCACGTTATGTACCGGAAGAGCGCAAGTGGCTGTGAACGAGTTCACATGTTTGCAAAACCGCGGCCAGCATCACCGCCCTGGCACTTACCGGACATCTTGAGCCTAACCGGCGATGTCCGTTACACGTGGATAGTGTTGCAAAAGTCGAAAATTGAACGACGCCGAAAATCTCGCAAAAGCTGATTTTTAACCGGCTCCGCCACTGCAATACTGCGTAGCGCCCATACGAAGCTCCGTGGTCGTTTTTGTGTGAAACGATGTGGTCCCTCATTCGCTGCGTGCGAAAGGCATCAGCGGTCCTGAAAAATTTTGGTCGTCACCCCAAAAGACTTTTTCAACACTATCCGTGTGAACCGGACATTCCCGGCCTAAGCCGCGATGTCCGCCAATGACCCCGAAGCGGACGTGGCGACAGTCGCCGCGCTCGAAAAGCGGGTGGCGACTCTCTAGGCTTTCCTGTCGGTAGATTTCGCGGCCTAAACAACTTTGGTGCTGTCGGCTTGCCCCTTTTCGGCGGTCCAGCCCTGTCCCGTTGCGGATTAAGCGGGATCGGCTTCAGCGGTGCGGCGCCGGGCAGGGCTCTGGCGTGACAAACCCATTGCCGACGCGGTGCGCGATGCCGCTTCAGCCGCGTCATCGCGCACCTCCCGCAAGCGCGAGGACCTACATCTCCTTCTTTGTCTTCTTGGTCTTCTTCGTCTTCTTCGCGGCCTTCTTGGCGGCCGACATCTCGGAGTTACCCAGCGCGACCGGCTGGTCTACTGCCGCCTGCGCCTTTGCGTCCACAGAAGACTTGGTATCGTGAGCTACGGCGCTACCGGCAGCAATTGCTGCAGATCCGGCGAGGAGCGATGCAACAAGAACCGGAACAGATATATTCTTGAGCATGTGGTATCCTTTCAGCTTAGGGGCTGGAAACCGGCCACCTCTGGTGGCCGTGAGATCACGTTAGCCGACGAAACTGAATTCACCGTGAACAGAAGGCCCGGCTTCCGTTCACGTTCAGCCTCGACGAGCTGGGCTATCTTCCCTTCGCACAATCCGGCGGCTCCTGTTCCATCTCGTCAGCCGGCTCTACGAGCGTACCTCCGGACTTCCGGAGTGACGTCCCATGACTTCCGCTTTTGGCGCAAAGCGGACAGCCGAGAGAAGAACCGTGTGAGTCAGCTCACAAATGAGCAGCTTACTAAGAGCTACAGTGCCTTCTAAGGGGCCGATGTCTCAACTTCCATAGAGCTTCCCCAACGCGCCATCGGGCGCTCAGAACGGGGAACAGTGACACTAGTTCGAACTGCACCTCGACTGACCTGGCGGCCCTTGTGTAAGGGCAGGGAAGCACGGAAGCCAACTCAGCTCCGATCTTCCCACGTTGCAACGGTCTAATATAGTCGAGCGCGCAACGGAGGAGGGTACCTTGGCGATAGCTTCACCCGAGACGGATTCTGTTAGGCGCCTTGAGGATCTCCCGTCACCGCGCGGGCTGCCGTTAGTCGGCAATTTTCATCAATTACTCAATTTTGAAGAGTTGCATAGACGCATTGAGAGCTGGGAAGCAGAGCTTGGACAGTCCTTCACCTTTCGCATGTTTTCAAAGTTGGTTTTGGTTACTTCAGACCCCAAGCTCGCTGACATTGTTTTGCACGAGAGACCAGAGGCGTTTCGGCGGCTATCGACCATTCAGACAGTTGCCGACGAATTGGGTCTGAACGGCCTATTTTCGGTCGAAGGAGCGGCTTGGTTTCGACAACGCAACTTGATCCTCCAGGCACTCGCTCCAAACCAGCTGCCAGAGTTCTTTCCGACACTCCGCACGATCACAGGGCGGCTGCGCAGCCGATGGGAACGCGTCGCGAAAATCGGCGGGGTCACAGACGTCGTTGAGGATCTCACCCGGTACACCGTCGATGTAACTTCGAGCTTATCCTTCGGTCAGGATGTCAACACACTTGAACATGAAGAGGATGCAGTCCAACGGCATCTTGGAGTGATTTTTCCTAAGCTTACCTCTCGAATCTTCAGTCCGGTGCCTTACTGGCAATACGTGAGATTGCCGAGCGATCGAAAACTAGAACGGTCGCTCGGGGAAATTCGAGCGCACATCCAGAATATAATTAACCGCGCTCACGCGGACCTGAAAGCTCAGTCCGGTGTTCCAAAGAATTTGCTGCAATCGATGTTGAGCGCCGCGGCTGAGCCAAACTCTGGCATTACGGATAGAGACGTCTATGCGAACGTATTGACGCTCCTTCTTGCTGGCGAAGACACCACGGCGCATGCGCTGGCGTGGACCTTATATTTTCTCTCGCAACGGTCCGACCTGCAGGCCTTGCTTCGGGGTGAGGCCAAGGAAACGCTTGGCGAAGCCGCAATCGCTCCGGATTACGAAACAACAGCAAAGTTGACGCTTTTCGATGGGGTCGCCTTTGAGGCTATGCGCTTCAAGCCAGTTACCCCGCTGCTTGGTCTAGAAACAAATCGAGACTTCGTTCTAGATGGCATCTTATTGCCCGCGGGTACGCAGGTATTTCTTTGCGCGCGGCCAGCTATGATGGATGACAAGTACTTCACCAACGCCCAGGCGTTCGAGCCTAGCCGATGGTCGCGCCGAGCCGAGGGGACTTCCTCCCGTCAGGCCTTTACCCAGTTCGGTGGAGGCCCTCGAGTCTGCCCGGGAAGGTCGCTCGCCATACGTGAGATTCGGATGGTGCTTTCTATGCTGTCACGAAACTTTTCGATCGAGTTCGTCGGCGACCCGAGCGAGGTTCGTGAGATCTTTTCCTTTACCATGAAGCCGAGTTCCGTGCCGCTGCGCCTACGGATGCTAAATTGACGGGGATCGAGCGGCGTTGATTGCTCCTTCGACGTGCCAGTAGAGCTTGCGAAAGCTGCGACCGATAGGTTGAATTGTGACCATGGGGACGTGCTTCGAGAACTTGCTACAAATGCGCCGGACCGGTGCGTCCGGTCTTGGCGCGGAAGCGACCACCGCTCGTGCTGCCGGTGGTCGACAATCAGAGCTCGATTTGCTCAGCAATATTTAGAGCGTCATCCACCTCAACTCCTAGATATCGGACGGTGCTCTCCAGCTTCGTATGGCCGAGGAGGAGTTGAATGGCGCGAAGGTTGCCTCTCTTGCGGTAGATCTGAGTGGCCTTCGTACGCCGCATCGAATGGGTACCATAGGAGATTGATTCCAAACCCATGCTATCAACCCAGCGGTGCACCAGTCGAGAATATTGTCGGGTGGATAGGTGAGGGTTTGCATGCAGTCTGCTGGGGAAGAGATATCGAGAGCCGGTCGTCCGGATCGATCGTAACCAGATCTCCAAGGAAGTCCTTGTCTGCTCCGTAATCTCGAATTGTACGGGTCGGCCTGTCTTCTTTTGAACGACCGTCGCTCGAACTCGGACCCTAGCGCCAGAACATATTTCGTCGACACGCAGTTTGACCAAATCACACGCGCGAAGTTTGCTATCGATCGCCAGATTGAACAGGGAAAGATCTCGCCACATCTGGGCGACCTCCAATCGAACGCGAATCGACCAAACGTGCTTGGGCTGAAGAGGCTTTTTCTGGCCGACGAGCAACCCCTTATTCCATGGTATTGGACGGCTTTTGCAAACAGGACGAACATGCATGGCGGGTTCTCCGCCAACCCGCCCGGCCGCGTCGCTCAATAGCGAGCACGGTATTATAGCGACGAGTGCGTCTTGATATCACCCAGCTACGATTTCAGGACGACAGGTTTTGGCGCAAAAGCGGCCGTTCGTACGCAAACAGCCGCCCCCGACCTGCTCAATAGCGAAGCCGCTTACTTCAGTTCAAGTTTCTCGCGTCGGGTCGCCTTGGCCGGATGTAGTAATCCATTCCCCGAAACACCTCGATGTTGGGCATGCCTTTTGCTTTCCTCACAAGGAACAGTCCTTGTCGAGGGTCGCATGTTCAGAATCCCGCGCCGCTACAGCCACTTTGTCTATGGATTTATTCAGTCGGGATTGACCTGTGGGATCGCGGCGGCGATCGCCAGTTTTCCGCTCATGGCGTCTGGTAATTTCGTTCTGCATTGGCTGCAAGCATGGCTGTTCTCTTGGCTTCTGATGCTACCGGTCGTGCTGTTGGCAGCGCCCGCCATCCGACGCTTGGCCCATGCCGTGACTACGGAAGAGTAGCAGGCTCGCTTCATACGGCCGAGCCTGCCTCTCTCTAACTACTGCGCCTACTTCTTCATGCTGTCCTTCGACATGGAGTCGTGCTTTTTCATGCCGTCCTTGGACATGCATCGTCCGTTTTCATGCCGTCCGGCCGAAATAGGGGTTCGATTCCCTGCGGAGCGCCACCTTTTCCATATGCCCGCGGCACAACCTCCGCGTCCCTCAAGCTGATTTGTGCAGACGGCGATGCTCGGGGAAATACCACCGCATGACGTGTCGCAGATTGTCGGAATCTCCGCGCGCCCAGTTGCGCATGATCTCGCAGCCGAAGGAGATCGCAGTGATGGGTTTTGCCCCCGCCTTAATCATTCGGTCAAACGCGCGCTCGTGTGCGGTGGGCGAGATGCCGCCCACAGCGTCGGCAACCGGATAGACCTCGTAGCCTTCGGCCAGCATGTCGAGGGTCGGAAAGGCCAGGCAGACCTCGGTCCAAAGCGCGGCGATGACCACCTTGCGCCGCCCCGTGCCTTGGACGGCCTTGCGGAAGTCCTCGTCCTCCCAGGCATTGACGCCCGTGCGGTCGATCTCTTCCACTCCCGGCAGAGCCTCGCGGATCGCCGGAATCGTGCCTTCGTTCACGCCCATGTCCACTGCGACCGTCGAGAGCACCACGGGGATATTGTAGGCTTGCGCGAGTTTGCACAGCGCAACCACATTGAGGGTGATCTCCTCACGGGAGGATGAGGTCACGGTCGAATATTGCTCAGGCTGGTAGTCGATCAGAACCAGAACGCAGTTTTGCGGGGTCAGTAGATGATCGGCCTTGGGGTCGCGGACGGGCTCGGGCTGGGTCTTTGCCACGTTTTTCTCCTTCGAGTCGAAGTGAAGCGGTCGTCACTGATGATTTAAACCTATATCAGACACAATCGCATAGCGGTTCCAGTTTCATCCTCTCCAGCGCACCCGACACGATTCGAACCTGACCTCCACCTTCGGAGGGTGGCGCTCTACGTGCATCTTTTTGCTTACGCGGTGCTTACGCAGATTTCTTGCGAGTGGGAAGCGACGAACAACGTGTGGCAAGCAGCGGTGCGTCGTTCAGTGGGCAACGGGGTCCCCATATCGGCGTCGGTTGGACATCTCAGCCATCGATTTTCCTAGCCGGACGCCGCAACAGGCTTTTCAGGATCACGCCGGACCGAGAAGTGTCGTAGACCTTGTACCCATGCCTTTGCCAGGGTGAGATCAGCCTGCGAAAGCTGATGTCCGACTGGCAGCGTACGGTGCTGCACCTCGGCGCCGGCCTGCTGCAGCATTGTGGCGAGACGTGCCGAGTTGTCGCGCGGAATGATCGGATCCGATTTCCCCGACACGATCAGTACAGGCTTGCCGGCGAGATCGGTCGTCGGCGCTTGGCGCAACGGCACCATTGCCCGGAGCAGGATGGCGCCCGCGAGCACGTCCGGGCGCAGCAGCACGACCGCGGCGGCGATGTTGGCGCCGTTGGAGTAGCCGAGTGCGATCGGCGCCGCGAGGCCGTAGCGACTACGCGCGGCGACAACGAAATCCGCCAGTTCGTTGGCGCGGCGGCGCACGTCGTCTTCGTCGAACACGCCTTCGGCCAGCCGGCGGAAGAAGCGCGGCATGCCCTGCTCCAGAACCTGACCGCGCACTGACAGCAGCGGTGCGGCGGGCGCGACGGCCCGACCGAGAGGCAGCAGATCGTTTTCGTCGCCGCCGGTGCCGTGCAGGAGCAGGAGAGGCGGTGCCTCTAGCCGGTTACCCGGCTCAAGGCGGTGAATAAAGGTGAGGTCGTTGCTCATTACGCAGCCCTTTCCAATGGCGGTAATACTCCTTCGATGTCGTTGCGGTGCGGCTCGAGGAACGCCGGCAGCTTGAGATGTTCGCCGAGCGACTCGACAGGCTCGTCGACGGCAAAGCCGGGGATGTCGGTGGCAATTTCGAGCAGAATGCCGCCGGGTTCGCGGAAATAGACCGAACGGAAGTAGTTGCGGTCCTTCTGTTCAGTCGGATGCTGGCCGTGGGTCTCCACGAGCTTGCGCGACATCTCGGCCTGGTCGGCGTCGTCGACGGCGCGGAAGGCGACGTGATGCACCGAGCCGGCGCCTTGGCGTCCGGGCAGGAAACCCTTTGCCTCATAGATGTCAACGATGCCACCGGCGGCATTGTCCGCCGTGAGACGGATGATTGAGCCTTCGCGGACGGTTTCCTTGAAGCCGAACACGTCGGTCAGGATCGAACTGGTCTTGGCGGCATTCTCAAGCAGCAGCGTGACTCCATGAAAACCGCGGATCGCATGTTCCCCCGGCACGTCACCGTTGCTCCAGCCGGCCTCGTTCTCGGCGCCGGGGACGCCGACTAGTGCGAGGCTCATGCCGTCCGGATCGGTGAAGGGCAGCACGGCTTCGCCAAAGCGCTTCTCCAGTGCCTCGTGGGCGATGCCCTTTTCAATGAAACGGTGCGTCCAATAGCCGAGCGAGCGAGCCGGCACGCGGAACGCGGTCTGCTGGGTCTGGCCGACACCGCCGCGGCCTGCCGCTGCGCCTTCCCACGGGAAGAAGGTGAGGATTGTGCCGGGATGGCCGGTCTCGTCGCCGTAGTAGAAGTGATAGGTACCGGGGTCGTCGAAATTGACGGTCTTCTTGACGAAGCGGAGACCGAGCGACCGGGTGTAAAAGTCGAAGTTTCGCAGGGCGTTACCTGCGATGGCGGTGACATGATGGATGCCTGACAAGGTCTTTCTCCTGGATTAGGAAGCGCCCGGCCTCCGTTACAGGGATAATTGGCGTAGGCTAATTCAAAGACAATCCGGTCTTTCATGACATGACTGTCTATGATTTGATGACAATCATGGATAAGCTCAACAGCCTCCGCGCCTTCGTCAAAGTGGTCGAATTCGGTAGTTTCTCACAAGCCGGTCGGCAACTCAGGCTCTCGCGCTCAGCGATCAGCAAGTATGTCAGCGATCTTGAGCAGGACCTCGGCGTACAACTCCTGAACCGCACCACCCGGCACGCCAGCCCGAACGAAAACGGCCAGGCCTATTTCGAGCGCGCACTCGTGATTCTTACCGACCTCGACGCGGCCGATCACGCCGTCGCGCAGTTGCAGGCGACGCCGCGCGGCCTGTTGCGCGTCAATGCGCCGATGTCCTTCGGCACGCTCCAGCTTGGCCCGGCCGTCGCGGATTTCATGGCGCTTTATCCAGAGCTCCGTATTCACCTTGTGCTCAGCGACGAGCAGATCGATCCGGTGCAGGGTGGTTATGACGTCACCTTGCGCATCGCTGATCTTGAATCGTCGAGCCTGATTGCGCGCAAGATCCTGGCGATCGATCGGGCAATCTGCGCGGCGCCGGATTATCTTGAGCAGTATGGCACGCCGAAACATCCCAACGAATTGCGGAGTCACGCGCTGCTGACCTATGGCTTTCTGCTGACCGGCAATCAGTGGAAATTGACTGGCCCCGATGGGGACCACTGGGTTCAGCCGGAATGGACGCTGTGCGCCAACAACGCCGAGGTGCTGCGCGACGCCGCGATCGCGGGCAGGGGCGTTGCGTTGCTGCCGACCTTCATCGCCGGCGATGCCCTGCGCGAAGGCGCGCTACAGAGATTCCTCGAAGGATATCAGGCACCGCCACTGCACCTTTACGCGATCTATCCACCGACGCGGCACTTGGCAGTCAAGGTGCGACTTTTCATCGATTTTCTGGTCGAACGCTTCGCGAGCCAGCCACCAGGGGATCTAGTAGAACCATGATCCATCATCCGATCGAACGAGCCTAGGTACGCGACCGCAAACCCTCGACTGGCCCGTCAGCGAGAGGATCTTGAAGTCTTGGAATCTGGCCTTCGGGACGCCTAACACCTTGCACGATCACTGATCAACGTTGGGCACCCATTCCTCCGCGGTTGAGTCCCAATGATGGGTGTCGTCGAAGTGTTTCCAGAGTGGCCGCCTTGGTTTGCTTTCACCCCTCTGTCGTAACGCATTCAGTGCGCTGAGTTGGACGACGAGAGCTCCAGCCATCATCATCCATTCGCGAACGTTGTATCGGGAGTTCCATTTGATTGTCGCGAGCATCGGATGCCTCCTTCAAAGTAAGAAGCCTTACCCAATCTTAGCCTGGGCCGAGAACACAGGATATAAAGTACTTCACAGTCAGCCACCATCTTCGACATAGCCGCGGGCGCCTTAGCGGCGGCAATTTGAAGCGAAGTACCAGTCGCCCAACAGAATCCGACCTGAACTGTCAAACGCCTCGGTGTGGGTCATAAGCTGCCCTCTGGCGAACGACCTCTTCTGGCGCAAAGCGGACATTCCGCTTCTGGCGCAAAGCGGCCGTTCGTTGCTTGCGACCGATAAGGCCAGCCTGAATATCTGCATCGACTCTTGGAGGACGCGGGCTATGGCAACCGTGATGTCTGCTTCTAGGGAAAAAGCGAACCTGGTTAGGCCGTCTGAATGTCGCCTTGTGGCCAAACTGGAAGTGGCTGTCACGCAGTGCGATGTCTGCTGTTGAGGCAAAACCAGGCGCAGTCTCAGTCGTCGTCTCGGCCATTGGCCGGCTTATGTCATAACATCTGATTTGCGTATTGCGGCAAGTGTGAGTAAGAGACAATTTGCGGTACCGCGCGCCGGAAATAAAGCCGACTCCGGGACGCGTGAGGCGGGACGTCTTTGATCGGGAGCCCGTTCCCTCTAGGATCGTTGCATCGTACCGCGAAACATCGCTTCGTTTGTCGTAAGCCCTCGCAGAATTGTAAACGAAGGTCCTAGAATATTTGCCGAGCCTTTCAGTCCATTAATGGGCGGAAAATTGGAAGTGTCCGCGGCGGCTCTCTGCCTAGTCGGACCTTCCGGACCATCGTGCAGCAAGCCGCGAGTAGATATCCGCCGCGTCGCGAATGCGTTGAACCGAACAATATTCATCTGTTTGATGAGCCTTCGCTGCTTCGCCTGGGCCTAAGATGACGGTCGGAGGATTGCCGAAGGCGGGGGTCAAGGCTGAAGCGTCCGTAAAATAGGGCGCCGTTCGGGGTTCGGAGCCGGCGTCTTCACCAGTGACACCACGGACGATCTCGTACACGTCCTCTATCCAAGGCGAGGACGGATCGGTCCAGACAGCGCCGACGTCGACCGTGGGCTCCAGCGAAATGTCGTCTCCAAGCTCCGCCTTCAAATGCTCCTGAATGCGTGAGTGATCCAGTCCTGGAATGCTACGGATATCGATACCGATTTCCGCGCGATCGGGCACAGAATTGACATTGAGGCCGGCGTGAACGGTGCCGACATTGAGCGTCGGCGATCCCAGATAAGGATGTGGCGCTACGTTGAACTGAAAAGTTTCCAGAGCCGTGAGCACGCGCGCGGCTTTGTAGGCGGCGTTGACGCCGAGATGAGGCATCGATCCATGGGCGGTGATGCCCTTGAGGATCAATCGGAGCCAGAGCGCGCCCTTGTGTCCGACCAGGGCTGCATTTGAGGTGGGCTCCGCCACGACGATTGCGCCCGCACGTCCGAGATTACCAGCGCGCGCGAGATGGAATGCGCCCTCGCAGCCGATTTCTTCTCCCGCGGTGATAACGAGAAGCGCGCCGCTGGTGCCTTCTAACTGCTCGGTCATGTTACCGATGGCCGCGACGAAAGCTGCTACGCCGCATTTCATATCCGTCGAGCCGCGGCCATACATCTTCCCGTCAATGATCTCGCCGGCAAACGCATCGACGGTCCATGGCGCATTTCCAAGCGGAACCGTATCGACATGACCGGTGAAGCACAGCGGAGGCTTGCTGCCGACCCCGCCAATTCTTGCGATCAAATTTGCGCGGTCTGGAGCGAAGGTATGGAGCGAGGTTTCCAATCCAGCGCCAGCAAGGATTCTTTCCAAGTGACGAATGCAACTTAGCTCATTACCTGGCGGGTTGATTGTATTGAAGGCAATGAGTTCGCGTGAAAGTTCGATGGGATCAATCGGCATGGTTACGTCACAGGCCTCCGCTTGATGCGATTGTACCATCAACGCCTCTGCACGCCAGACTCCGCCGGTGTATCCGTTCGAGTACGGTTCAAGGTGCGTGTCGTGGAGCAGAGGGTTCCCGCATTGTCACCGGCCCACCTTACGGGGTGAGTCATGATGCTGCTTGGAGGGCGCGCGCAGGCCTCAACCCATGATTGGTCGGTTCACCAAGTGGGCTTTTTATAGACGGGAAATCGCGCCTGGTCGGGAGTTGACCCTAGCGAATGCGAATGTTCCAGTTTCCCACGGTTTGCGTCGATGGCTGTCCGTGCCTCTTCCAAAATACACAGTGCAGGCCTCTTGCTGTTCCGCCAAAAGGACAAGGACGTTCAAGTCTTGCTCGGGCACCCGGGCGGTCCGTTTTGGAGCCGTAAGGATCAGGGTGCCTGGACCATTCCGAAAGGCCTGATCGCACCTGGCGAGTCCACGCGTTCGGCTGCGCAGCGTGAGTTCGAAGAAGAGACCGGGCATTGTCCGGCCGGCCAAGCCATTCCGCTTGGCAGTGCTAAACTACCAGGTGGCAAGGTCGTGCACGTGTGGGCAATTCAAGATGACTGGGACCCAGAAGGCCCCAAAGCAAGCAAAGCGGATCATCATGGCGGCTCCTCGTTGTCTTAAGTGCACGGCTTAACATTGGCGCCGGGAATATCGTTCCTTTGCTCTGCTCGGATCCAAGCTCCCGCCGGTTCACGCTGGCCGGCCTTATCTTCCGATCGAGCTGATCACGGCAGCCGCGCCAAGCGCAAGCCGTCAAGTCAGTTAAAACCTTGCACGCCTTACTCGGAACGACTTCTGCATGATGCGTTATCGTGGATGCAGCCAGCAAACATGGAGGCAACGGGACATCGACAATCGGATCATTGCCGGTGTTGTCGCGGCCGTTATCGTTGTTCTTGGGCTGATAGGTTGGACTGGCGGCTGGTTCGGGGGTGAGACACCGGCGCCAACGACGCCACCAGCCGGGCAACAACCACCGAAGTAAGATCACGGATATTGCGGATCGCCCGGCCGGTTGCCGGGCTTTTCGTTTTCGGAGTGAAACGGCCCCAGCGCCTCGGGGAAGAAACGCTGGGGCCGATGAGGGTGAATGTGCACCCCGGGGCAATAGATAGAGGCGCGCCGCCACCCCAAAAAACGACCCCGGCGCCGCGCGCGCTGGGGCCGTAAAGTTTCCTTCATAGCAAACTGCTTAATTTTCCCGACCGGGCTTTGTTCCCGGTTAGTGGCTCAATTAGAAAGCCCCCATTGGCTGCGGCCAATGCGGTTCATTCCAGAACCTCATACGCAAACGCGACGCCCTCGGGGTCGTTTTCCTCAAACCATTTTTTCCGCGGCATCCACATTGGCGAACCACCTTGATGTGCTCAAGGTCGCCGACCTGCTTGCTGGTGTTGACGTAGAGAAAAACGGCCATTGATCCCTCTTCAGCTTACGCTTGCCCCAATGGTGACTTTTGCGATCGGGATTAATGACCCGTTCGACGTGACGGTTCATCGCCCGCATGACGCCGATCCGGGCCAACATCGTGGGGCCGCCTCTCTCTGCAACGAGGATCAGCGCCTCCATGGCGGCTTGCCATTCCGGCGCCGAGTGCTCGGCCTTCGGCAGCTCCATGATGTAGCTGGCAGCATCCCGCAAGGTGAGGAGCCGGCGGCCATTCGGAAGCGGTATAGGATCGATCCTCACACGAGGCGGACCAGGGCACGGAAAAGACTTTTTCAAAATGGGGGCGGGGCCGCCACGAGGGCGCGGGGCGGCCCCTAATCGCGCAGTGCGCAGCGGGGCTATCGCCATCTCTGCGCGACCCGCGGCCACGCTAGACCTGTTTTGATCGGCCGCAATGAAACTCGAGCGTTAAGCTTGATGTTCGCTGCGGGGGTTAATTCTGGAACCTTCAGAGCACGCTTATTGCTTTGGCCTGCTTGCGGGCACTCGGGAAGTCTGGCCTGACGTCGGCGCCCCTTGCCGCAAACCTGACAGACGAACTGAGGTTCGATATCAGAGAGCCGCACATGATCAGGCCAGCGGTCGGCGGGCAGGCGAGTGAAGTGGCTGCAATGGTAGTCACTGCAGGACGACGCCGAACACGCCGGACTCGCGCATCTCGCCGAGAGTAATCTTCTGTTCCCGCTGCATCGCACACCATTAGCAGGAGAGTGGCGCCTGGTGGAAAACTGTTCGGATCGCATAAATGCCTGAATATCGGCATCGACAAGTCAAGATTTGAGCTGTCAACTCCAATGGTCGCGGGTTGGAATTTGGGGAACGATCCATGACCACTTTGCAAGCCATAGCATTTGGAGCCATGCTCGCGTGGACGCCATCGCTCATCATCCTGGCGGTTTCGCTATGGGATGTTCGCGAGCTTGAGGGAATGGAATAGCCGGGGCATCCTGCATCAGTTCGCGAAGTGCGAACAGCTCACCGGCGCGACGATTGCTGGACGGGTCGGCTCTTGGCCGGGCCCTGCGGCCTCCGCTGATCGTACCATCTCTCTGAGTTTCTGAATTTCAGCCATGCGGTTGTGAAGATCGGTCGAGATTTGGAGAAGGCTGTGCATACGCACTTCAAATGGCTGTTCCATGTTGCACCTCTTACGCCCACACAACGCCGATTACGCCAACACCACACCGGCCCCACCACGCTATTCCTTCTCGTTCGCGACAGTCTGTGTTCATATGTCTGGAAAAGGCGCCCCCAGCAGGATCTTCTGTTCGCGGCAAGTGCCAAATTCTGCCAAGAATCGGACCCAGCTTGAATTAGCCATTTTAGGGGATGACCCTCAGTGGTGAGGAGCCCGGCTTGTGTCGTCCGGGAACGTCGCGCGCCGAGCCGCCTAATTGGAAGACGGTCGGGATCACGTTATTCGCTCTACGCGCCCCCGCTGGCAGTCCTGGATAGCATCGACGCGAGCGCGCCGGGCCGCTCATGTTCGGGCAGGGAAGGGCGGCTACTGGGGTTGGTCGAAGCCCAAGCGGGAATTCGATGAGGCTGTCCCACTCAAGAAACCGTAGACCCGCTGACCGGCGCAGTTATTAAGCACAATCGCTGGCTCGTGCGCACGGCCATTGTACGACGGCTCCTCGCCTGAGCCAGTGCTCGAGCCCCTGCCAGGTCGCGCCTCCGGGCCTCTCTCTACCACAAGCCGGTAGATTGACACTCCTCTGCCTTCGAGCGGCCGCAACTCGCTCTGCATCTGCCGGCGCAATCACGCGCTCGATGGGAGATGCCGATGTCATGCGACGAGCTACAATGCTAGCGCTACCTCTCATCACGTCGCAGGAAGCAAGGTAGACGGCATTAGGGCACTGACCACGGCCATGCCAATGGCGATTGCGGTTTATTGGCTTGCGGCCGGGCCGGGGTTGGCGACGGCTTTTGCGCCTGGGCGACATTGGCCGACTGCCGCGGACGCGGCAGTGGTATCTCGGGCATTACCCTTGGCTGTTCGGGGCTCACCTTTGGCTCTGCAGGCATCACCGTTGGCTCTGAAGCGTTGGCGATGACGCGGGCGAGTTGTTCCTCGCTTGCGTTGAGCCGCTCGGTGAGCGTCTGGCTTTCGCGCGCCATCTGGATCTGGGTCGCTTTGATCTGCTCGATGATACTGTTGTTGCGTGCCATTTCTTCCTGGCTAGCCTTGAGTTGGCTCGCGATATTTTCATTGTCGCGGACCAATTGTTCTTGCCTCACATTGAGCTGTTCGACCGCTTGCCTCAAGGCAGCGAGATCGCGCGTCATCGGTTGGAGTTGCTGCGCCAAGTCGGAAGACAGGGCGACGGCAGTCGGCGCGGCGTCTTTAGGCACGACGGCTCCTGGGGCGGCCTGTGTCAGAGGTGCTGGGTCCGAGGGGGCTATCATCGCTGTATGAGCGGAGGACGACCACCACCAAGCAGCGCCACCAATGGATGCTGCCACCAGAGAGCCGACGAAAACCACATAGCGCCGACTCGCCGATCGATGACTCGTTGCCCGCGGGGCGCGAGACGTCTTCATGGTGGTCGGCGGGGCCGAAGGACTCACTCCCGCTTCGCTTAGCAGGTTCGAAAGACAGCTCTCGATCTGCCCTTCCGCGAACTTGTTGTCCAGCGAAACCATTTGGTGCTCCGTGTCAAATGCAATGGCACCCGCCTGAGAGCGATCCGCGCATCTGCGCTACGACGAACTAACATTCGACGGGACGGTTTTGAGCCTACGAAGCTTCCCGTGGATGAGCATGCAACTGCACGTCACGTCGTCATTTTTACCAACTGACCCCAGACTGTACCGGCGTTTTTAACGCAACCGAGAAGGCGGAACTATGTTCACGGCCGGAGAACTACGGAAGGAGCCCTGACCCTTCAAATGCAGGCGCCAGCGGCGCGCAGCCTTTTCGGGATCGGCGTAGGGCGCGATCCGCAATAGATCGAAGGCGAGCGCGAGGTAATCCAAACATGGCGCGCGGCGGACGCCGCCGCGATTGAGTTCTTGAATGTCACCACAATGGCCGGCCTGTGCGCCCTTATCGGGCATGCCATAACCCACATGTCGACGGGCATCAGTGGCCAGAGGACTTGGTGAGCGGGGGCATAATGCGCTCGTGGCAACACCTGCTGCTCGAGAACATCTCCGAAGCGCTCAGGCAGGGGAGCCTACTCTGATGCTGCGTTACGATCTCGAATGCGCGAATAGGATCCGATCAATCGCGGTGAGACATCCCGCGGGCAGTAATGCATAGAGCCGTCGCTGTCCCCCAGCGGCGGCCTTTTAGCGCTTGCCGGTTCAGGCTGGCTTGCCACTTATCGACGTTCAGCTAACCTCGGTGCAGCGGGGTGTCCGATGAATTGGCGATCTGGAGCAAGGAAGGCAAGCTTATGGATCCTTGGGTCTCTCGGCGTCGGTACATTGATTGCAAAAGCTATTGAAAAATGGGCGGACCGAAGCGGATATCTCAACGACCCTTCAAAGGGTCTTCAGTGGGCGCTCGCAGAAGCCGCTGCAATCACGGAATACTGGTTTTTCTATCCAGCTTTGACTTTCTTGATCGGATTGGCAATCGGCCTCTGGGCTGATGCGTTGTTGCGTAGTAGAGATGCCGAAAGGGAAGGAAGCGGAGCTTGCACTGCTTGGATACGACCTGAGGGAATTTTCAGGCTTCATTGTGGACCGGGCTGGCCAGATCAACCAACGGTGGCCGACGTGCATAAGTGACCGCATGCCCGACCTGCAAGCCTTACTGAATCGGGCGCAGGGCGCTGGGCTACCCGCTCCTCCGCCAGAGGTCATGCGGCTAAGTGACGATGGCGAGCACCTTGCCCGTTACCTCCAGCACGTGGGCACGTTTCTAATCAACAATCAGTTTGCGGAAGCGAAGAACGCTGCCCTTCATTGGAATGCAGAGATCGAAAGATATGCTGCAAGCCGTTTGGGCGGCGTTTGATGGCCTGATGGAACGATAGGGCGCCGCAGAGCCCCGAACCGCAAGGGTTCCATTGCCGCTTGGAACCCCGCGCAAGGTTGGCAATTAAGCCTTTGTGAAGATGACCAAAGCAATCCGTCAGCAGGCAGTCACCGCAGAACGCACGGCGGCGAACGCGGCTGACGAGTTTGTGGCTGATCAAATGAAATCTTTGGCCCAGGCCTTCAGAGCTCAGGCCGAAGTTATGAAGAAGAACAAAAAGAACAAGAAAAAGAAGAAATGAGTTTCTCGATAAAGGCGAGGTGCAAGGAGGGTGAAATCCTGCATCGCAGGAAGACCCCCGAGGCTGCGCTGAAGAAGGCTCGCGAAATGTCGCAAACTGGGTGCTACGACATTCACATCACCACGCCGGAAGGAAGAGACTACCATTCGTCAGAGTTTGCAGACCTACCTCGCACGCCTGTTGCGCAACGACCGTCTCACTCGTCCCGGATCGGAGGGCGAATCCGCTGAACCGATTGCGACCAAGAATGCCGCCCGGTCTCATGGCCGGGCTTCAGCGCGCCTTCGACTTCGCCCAGGGTCCGGCCCCTGCACAACTGCTTATTCCTCGAGCCGCGCCATTTCCGTCGCGCAACGCTGCTACGGCGCCAGGCCAGTGAAATTGAAGAGCAGCAGAGCGGTTCCAAGAAAAATCGCCGCCACGAGCAAGTTCCCCGCCAGCCGTTTCCCGCCGCCCAAACAGACGATAATCAGGATCGTGCAGCCGATTATGACCCAGACCATTTGAAGGCCCACAAAATTGTGCAACCCGGGATGCTATGCTGCGGGACATGCTCGCGGCACGTCAAGCGGACTTTGAGAACAAAGCACGAAGCGCCGTGTACGATCCGTGTATCATCGACAAGGCGGGACTAAACGGAAAAGCCTGAAACTAAAGAGTTTTCTTCAAGACAAGATGAGACACGGAAAGCGAAGGAACAGAATGCGTAAAGCGTTGAAAACTTTGGCGATCCCAGCAGGAATTCGAACCTGCAACCCACGGAGTAGAAATCCGCTACTCTGGTTTTGAAAGAATCGCCCGACCACCGGTTGACCACCGATACCCCATGAACAAACAGCGATAAAAGTGGTCAAGCTCGGTCAAACGCCATTGTTATTGCTGATCTTTTCAATAACTACTTACGTTCGGGACGCAAGGGGCGCGCCCTCGGTCAGATTGCGACTTGAATCGAATGTCGGTATCGGTGGTTGCGCCTCCAGGATTTGAATTCAGCCTTTTCGGATTCGAAGAGTCGCTATGCTGCCCGCGGCGCCGAGCAACTATGCTCTCCGGCCTGCGAGTGCATTCAGGCTGCACGCCGAATTCTGTGGTCATCCTCACCCAGATCGCCTGGTTTCACTTGAAGCCCGCGAGTTACACGCCGGCTTGCGCCCCGGCCGAGCCAATCTCGCAAAGCGGGGTCTTCCGTGAGCGTTTTACCGATAGCGGAGAACACAGCGGTGCTGATCGCTTGCTGCTGGCTGCGCAGGTGGTCCTCAAGTAGTTTGTGGCGAGTAACGTAGCCGGCATTCACGCCTGGAATTGAATGGTTCATTAGGAGTTTCGCGTCGAATTCCGAGACCCCAGCAGCCGTTGCAATGGTGCGGAATGTTTGACGAAGATCGTTACCCCACTTCGAGAGGGTATCGCGATCTTCCTTTGTTTCAGCAAGATGCCCCGACTCACTGTGGCCGGGAAAAACCCATTTCTGCGCCTGCAACGGATACATTTGCCTGCCGAAGCGGATTGCCCGGATGAGACACTGAATCATTTCGTGGGAGAGGGGGATGTCGAAAGCTCGCTTCTTGCCACCCTTCGGCTTTTCGATGTGCAGAGTTCGGCGGCGAAAATCGATGTGACTTAGCTTTACTTGCGGTAACGCGGTAGTCCGAGAACCACAGAGCAGCGTGAGCAGATGAAATTCACGGCGGGCCGGATTTTCGAGGGCAGCCAACTCCCGGAACCATTCGGTCAAGTCGCTGACGCCCATACCGGTATCTCGGCGCTTCTCCTCATTCCAGTCGACGGCGTCTGCTGGATTGTCGCGGGGCAGTGATCTGTTGGTCTTGCGAGCATGATTGTAAACTGCGCGCAGCGTTCGCATACAGCCATTCGCAATATAGGGACCGTTCTCCTTCGTAATATCGTCGTGCTTCTTGGCAACGCGAGCAGGGTCCATCGCGAGTTCGCCTAATGAAGTATCAAGCCAGACCGCAAAGAGACGTTCTACGTGGTCGCGATAACCACTTATAGTCTTTTCACTGCGCCCTTCCGGATCAGGTGGGCTTCCAGAAATCGCTGCCACGCTTGCCTAAGGGGTAACCGTCGCGACGTCCGTATTCGTCTCGTTCCCAACCTTGCCAGGGTCGGTGTCTCCGTCTTGCTTTGCCGTCTTCGGGTGCTGTCCCCTGCTGATCTGAGCCAGATATTCCTTCGCGATCGCGCGCGCCGCTCGGGTCGTCAACTCGCGCGTGTCGCCGATAGATACTCTGATCGAAGACGCCCGCTTACCTCCCTGCCGAAGATCGCCTTGGACGGTGAAGGTTCTTTTCCTCTTCCCAACGACCACGAAGAAGCCCTTCAGCTCGGTGTCGCGGGCTAGATACCAGCCGTCCTTCGGGGTGGGTAACTGAGCGATGCTCTTATCACTCAGGGGAACGCGAATGTCGTTCATTGGAGGGAGCCAGTCGACTAAAACGGTTTTCAAACGGTTTTGGCGAACCGGGATGTTTGGATGTTTGGGTTCGACCTACAGCGAAGCTATCCGACAAAACCCTATAAAACAAAGAACTTCCGAAGGGTCGTCGTAGCGACGAGCAGATTCAGAAATCGCAGCGAAGCGTTGGTTTTGAACTCTTAATCAGCGGGTCCCAGGTTCGAGCCCTGGTGCGCCCACCAAGCCTTTCACGTAGTAGATCAAGCGCTTACCGCAAAGATCACGGTGGATAAGACGAGAACAAAACGGGTCTCGTGCGACGCGTTTTGTGATCGCACGTCGCACGCCGTGCGACGGGTTAATGAAGGTCTCTTAAGGTTCTTGTCGGTACCCGGGAGCAAGAAGCGGGGAGTCGCGCGCCTTCCAGTGTGCTTGGACCACGTGCTCGAGCCGGCTTTGGAATTACGCTCAGAGCGCCGCATCTGGGATCGTGGCAAGGCGTTGGCGGCGCTCAGTAAGGCGATCGACGAGATGGCGTTCGTCACGTCATCGCAGAAGATACCGAATACTGCTACGCCAAGCACCACAGCATCTTGCACGGCTGCAAGCCGCCGCCGAGATGAGATTTCGGCCGGTCGGCGATCAGCCCTTCATCCCTTCCTTGCGCACCTGCAATTCGAGCCGGTCGATGCCGGCATCGGCGCGATCGGCATTGCGGGCGCGGTAGTGCTTCACGATGGTCTGCGCGCTTCGGTACGAGTGCCCCGTGATGTCGCAGATCGTCAACAGGTCGCAGCCGGCGCGGTCGAGCAGCATGACACGGGTATCGCGCAGGTCCTGGTCGTGCTTTTGGTCGAGTTCGCCGGCGCTATTGACGAACATCAGCGACGGGCACGGCTTCAGCCGCCATGCTTCGTTAGCGCCATTACTGTCGCGCGCCGCCTGCGCCTCCAGCCATTCCGCCACCACACGCGCGCGCTGATCAACTGCGCGAGCGCGCTGCGCCTTGTTCTCTTCATTGAGCGGGAAAGACGCGAACAGCCCGTCGACAGTTCTGATCAGTTCGGTGGTCAATCGCTCAGCGCGGACGATCGCCTGGCGCACGGTATCGCGCGCGAGAAAGCCGAACACGGCAACGGCGCGCGCGGTCGATACCCAATGGCGATAGGTGCCGGCGATCCGGTCGCGGTCGTTCCGTTCGCGCCGATCACAATCGAAGGTTCCGATATCGACGAGGTGTACGTAAGGGCCTGCGCGGCGGCGAACTCCGACGCCTCTCGCGGCACTCTGATAGTTCATCTCGATCTGCCGGACGACGCCGGTTCGAAGCTGCCGTTACCGGCCGACTATCCGATGCCCGAAGCGCTACGCGACGACGCGCGCGACGAGTGGCTCCGCGATCTGGTGAATTGGTGGCAGCGGGACCGGTCCCAGCTCGAGCACCGGATACCTTACATCCACGGCGCGCGTCTCCGCCGCTACGGAGGAAAGATCGATCAGATCAAGCGTATCATCGAACTGCTGAAAGCGAAAGAAAGTACGCGGGCGGTCGCGGTGCTCGTCGATCCGTTCCGGGACTTCAATCCAGCGGCCGCAAAGGGAGAGTTCGCCTCGTTTTGCCTCGTGGAGTTTCGTCGTCGCACTCGATCCGACAAAGTGACGGTCGTCGACGCTATCGCGTTCTATCGTGCGCAGGAATTTGCTCGTTGGTGGCCGGTGAACATCGCCGAGCTGAGACTTCTGCAGCGAGAGATAGGTGAGGCTTGCGGTTTTTAAGACCGGGCGGATCACGACCATCGCCGCGGATGCCCGGACCATCGCGCGGTCGCCGACCCAGGTGGCGATGCCGATCATCGATCGTCTCCTAGACCAGGCGCCTGAAAAGCTGCGCCTCTTGGCCGACGCCCTGGTGCGCCGATCGGTGCGGAGCGAACGCCAGATGGCCGCCGTGGCCAGCTGGCGGGAAGCTCTCGCCGAGCTTCGCAATGCCGCGAACGCCTCCTACAACAATGACGGGATTCCGATCGCCATCGAGGGACTGCGGGCGCTGGCCGCCTATGTCGAAGTCGGAGCGGACGTCGCCGATACGGGGGCTGCAGCCATCGTGTCCACGCTGAGAGATCTGGCCGATCAAAACGAAGGGTACGAGCACTCCAAACGCGAGCCGGATGACTTCAAGCGATGGTCGCGGGGGGCGCTGCAGCGTGTGGCGGAGCTCGAAGCGGCCACCGAAGAGCGCACCAGGTGAAGCAGCAGGACCAATTTTCGGGCTGTGCTCGGCCGACCCGCCGGCCTGGAAAAATGCGTTGATGATGCGCGGAAGGTCTTCATGATTGCCACCGGAACGAACATAGCAGTAGTCCTGATTCTGCGCGGGCGAAGACGGCTGAGAAGATTGATCATTCTTTCCGGCTCCGCCCAGAACTTCCGCGCGTTACACGTCTTTCGCGCAAGGTCTTGGCTGGCGGCACGGCATTGACGCTTGTTCTCGTTTCCGGAGCAGTCCTGTGGACTTTGCTGAACAGTCGTACTCGCGAGCAAGTATCCGAGGAACTCTACACTACCGATCATCACAATGTGGCCGATGGCGTTGCCTGGCTACCGCGCGACTATGCGGGCGTTCCCCGCGACGTCCCGCGCCTTGGGCCGCCGCTGCCTGGCGATCTCGGCCGTCCAATCGTTGCAGCCCAAACCCAGTCTGGACCACTTGCGGTGGATCCCGAGCAACAGCGGATGAGTCAGGAAGGCGAGGCCGCGCGCACCAGCAAGGTTTTCGTGTCAATGAATGTTCGACCATCCGCGGCAGCCATTCCATCGGAGGCCACCCCAAATGCGGCGCCATCATCCGATGAGGCATTCGCCCAGAACGGACAGGATCGCAAGCTGGCCTTCGTCAACGCCTCCATCGATCGCCGAACCGCGAGCCCGGACCGCGTGACGAGACCAGCCTCGACTTACGTCGTGCAGGCTGGGTCCGTGATTCCTGCTGCCCTCATCACCGGGATCAGTTCTGATCTACCAGGGCAAATCACCGCACAAGTAACTGAGAACGTCTTTGATACGCCAACGGGCCGCTCGCTGCTGGTGCCCCAGGGGGCACGATTGATCGGAATCTACGACAGCCAGGTTGCGTTTGGACAGTCACGCGTTCTTCGGGTCTGGACACGCCTGATCATGCCGAACGGCCGATCCATCGTCCTTGAGCGCCAGCCGGGTGTCGATACCGCGGGATACGCTGGGCTTCAGGGCGAAGTTGATCATCACTGGGGGCAGCTGTTCAAGGCGGCGCTGCTGTCGACCTTGCTTGGGGTCGGGGCCGAACTCGGATCTGGCTCGGATGCCGGCAACGGTAGCAACGCCCTAATTCGGGCGCTCCGCCGTGGGGCAGAGGATTCCCTGAAGCAAACTGGTCAACAGATCGTTCGGCGCAATCTCAACATCCAGCCGACCCTGACAATCCGGCCCGGTTTTCCGGTACGGGTGATCGTCAATCGCGACTTGGTGCTTGAACCATACAGAGGGTGAAAAGGCGAAACTGAAGCTCGGCGCCATCTCAGACGACGACAAGTCAGTTAAGCTCATCGTGGAACTGTCGGCCAAGTCGAGAAGGGGGTCCCATGAGGAGGCGGGCAAACATCTCGATGGGCTGAAGCACGGGCGCGACGTTTGCCTTCAACACCGAGTACTTCGCACATGAGCACGACGCGGAGGGCGTCGCTGCGACTCTGCGAGATTGGTTAAGCGAGACTAAACGTGAGCGTGACGCGGGGCGCGCCGGCGCATGCTAGTCACCACTTTTCGACCCATGGCCGAAGCACGACTTCGAACGCCCACGTCGACCGATGCTGGCGATGCAGTTGCAAATATGTTTCGGCGATATGGTCGGGGTCGGCCATGTTGTCGTCGACAGTCATCCCCGCCAGCCGGTGTGCGCGGGTCCCGTCCTCCTGAGTCCAGCCGATCGCGGCGTCGATCGGTACATTCGCGACGTGGATACCCTGCGGCATCAGTTCTCTTGCCATACTCTGCGCGAGTCCCGACTTGGCATGGCATGCCATCGCAAAGGCGCTGCTTGATGGGAAGCCTTTGAGCGCTGCGCTGGCGTTCGTGAAGATGATCGTTCCCTTCGCCCCGTTGGCGTCGAGTTTGTTTCCGAGCATGAGTCGAGCTGCCTGTTGACCCACCAGAAATGCGCTGAACGCCGCGTTTCGAAGTGTTTCTAGCGCCATGACTGGGTCCGCTTCGATAACGCTCTTGCGGAAAATGCCGGGGACCCGTCCATCGATGTTGTGCACGACAAGTCTCGGCGTCCCAATGTCCTGCACGATATTCTTGAACAACCGCTCCACGGCCGCCGGTTCGCTCGCATCACAGGCGTATCGACGCACCCCATGCATTTCCTCAAGTGTCTCAAGAACCGCTTTTCCGGGATTCCTGGCTGCCACAGCAACACGCATACCGTTCTTCGCGAACAGCCTCGCGCAACTTGAGCTGATGCCCGGACCGCCACCGATAATGAGTGCAACGTCCTGGACGGAAGGTTGGGCGTCGCCCTTGGACTGAGACATGTCGCTTACTCGCGGTTTGGGAGCTGACAAAGTAGTGGTAACGGTCGTGTTATACCGCCTCAGGTCAGAAGCGAAGCAATCATTAATTCTAAATCAGAACTATAGGTAGTTGCAATTAGCCCGACTGGGCGGTACCTTTCAGTACCTTATCACATGTGGGACATGGACAATACTCGCGGCTCACAGAGTTCTATTCGCGATCGAATCCTGTCGGCTGCTTTCCAGTCGCTCAATGAAAACGGCTTTTTAGGCGCGAGCACCCTTGAAATCGCGACCAAGGCCCACGTGTCGAAACGCGAGCTCTACACATTGTTTTCGAGCAAGGACGAGATCCTCCTCGCCTGCATCGCCGAACGCGCAAGCGCGATCAGCGGCAGCCTCTCGGAACTGCCCGCGCCCAGCACAGCGCGAGAACTCTTCGACGTACTCCGGGAATTGGGATTTCGGCTTCTCAAGGACGTCACTCGCGCCGACGCTATCGCTGCGTTCAGATTCGCGATCGCGAGAAGCGATGATCTCCCGGAGGTCGCGCGCATTATCGACAGAAATGGCCGCCGTGCGAGCCGCGAAGCGCTTGCGAAAGTGATCGACCACGCCGTTAGTCGCGGTCTCCTGAAACGCGCGGAGACGAAGCGGATGGTCCGGACCTATGTGGGGCTTTTGTGGTCCGATCTTCAGGTGGGGCTTCTTTTGGGAGTGCTCAAGCCTCCGGCCGAAGACGAAGTGAAGCTCTTCTCCGAGCAGGCGGCGCGCGAGTTTCTTGCAATTTACGGTACCTGAACCGATTATCTGAACGGACGGTCGCGCAAGCTCCGCAGTGCTACCCGTAAGCTTGGATGTGGCGCAGTCCTCGACAAATCCCAACCACGTAACAAACCAGTGAAACGCTGCAGTCTCGACGCTTCGCTCTTCGGCCTAGATCGTACCAATTGGGTACCATGACTGCTGATGCGGAGAGTCCAATGAATAATCCGGGTGACGTGCCGCCGGCATGCAATCAACCGGGCTTCGGATCGAAGAATTCCTTTAGGAAGATTCTGGTTCAGTCCCAAGCTAAGGGTAAGTCGGCGATGACTTGCCGATCTGGGCAGGCTTGATCATTGCCAACGTCGAAAGATGACACTGGCGTTGACGCCCCCGAAGCCGAATCCATTCGAAATCGCGTGCTCCATCGTCATGCGCCTGGCCTCACGGGACACGAGGTCGACGCCATCAGCGGCCGCGTCGCCATTCTCGAGATTAAGAGTAGGCGGCGCGACCTGGTCGCGTAACGCGAGGATCGTGAAGATCGCTTCCGCTCCCCCGGCTGCGCCGAGCAGATGACCGGTCGCCGATTTGGTGGCGCTCACGGCAATTTTTCCGTCGCGGCCGAACACGGATTTGATCGCTTCCAGTTCGGAAACGTCGCCAACCGGCGTCGAAGTGGAATGGGCGTTGAGATGCTGGATATCACCGGGCTTGAGGCCGGCCTGCCGCAAGGCGCCTTCCATAGCGCGGCGCGCGCCGTCGCCGTCCTCGGGTCCCGACGTGATGTGGTAGGCGTCGGCAGTTGTGCCATAGCCGGCGATTTCGGCGATCGGTTGGGCGCCCCGGCGGAGCGCGTGTTCCAACTCTTCAATGACAAGGATACCGGCGCCTTCGCCCATGACGAAGCCATCGCGGTCGCGGTCGAAGGGGCGGGACGCTCGCGCTGGCGTTTCGTTAAAGCCGGTCGAAAGGGCCCGGGCGGCGGCGAAGCCGCCGAGGCTCACGAGATCGATGCAGGCTTCCGAGCCACCGCAGATCGCAACGTCCGCTTCTCCGGTTCGGATGAGGCGTGCGGCGTCACCAATCGCCTGCACGCTCGCGGCGCAAGCGGTGACCGGCGTTGCGATGGGACCCTTGAAGCCGTAGCGGATGGAGATATGACCGGCCGCGAGATTGGCGAGAAAGGACGGCACGGTGAAGGGCGAGAGGCGCCTCACGCCGCGCTGATCGGTGGTGCGAACCGCCTCGACGATCGCCGGAAAGCCTCCGATACCCGATGCGATCACCGTCGCGGTGCGCTCCAACGCGTGTGCGTCGGAAGGCGCCCATGCCGCTTGCGCAATGGCCTCGGCCGTGGCGGCCAGTGCGAACAGGATGAAGCGGTCCATCCTCCGCTGATCCTTGGCAGGAACAACCAGATCTGGATCGAAGCCTCCATCCGGATCGTCGGCCTTGGTCGGCACGATTCCGGCGACCCGTGCGGGGAGGGCAGCCGCCCATTCGGGAAGGGCGGCGAGCCCTGAACGGGCCGCGAGCAGGCGGGACCATGCCAACTCGCTGCCACAACCCAGCGGTGATACCAATCCCAAACCCGTAACGACGATCCGACGCATATGAGGTTACCTTCTTGCGTTACCCACGAACATCGCGTCGTTCCGCCCGGTCGCGACTCTGGGTGGTTGCGATAACCGCGTTCGCTACCGCGCGCCTCCTGAATACCTCGCCGCGGGCCTACCCGATTGCATGAGCGCACGGCTCAATGCGATGCGAGCGTCTTCAAAGCCCGTCCAGAGCGATGCATTCTCCAACGAGGGAAAGCAGATAAGCTCACCTTGGTCCAATGCCTGCAGGGCGGTGTCGACCAATTGCTCCGGGGACATGAATAGTTCGTTGGGGAAGGGAGCCGCAGTGAGACCGGATGCTTCAAAGAACTCGGTGCGAACCGGGCCGGGAAGCACCGCCTGAACAATGATGCCAGTCTTGGCAAGCTCCATCTGGAGCGAGCGCGTGAAATTCAAAACATACGCCTTGGAGCCGGAATAACCTGCGCCGGAAGGCGTCGGCATGACCGCGATCATGGAGGCGATGTTGATGATCGTTCCGGAATTGCTGCGCAGGAATCCCGGTAGGACGGCCTGAGTCAGTCGCGTCAACGCCAGGACATTGATCTTGATCAGGTTCTCCAGCGCGTCCGCAGCTACTTTCGAGGCCGGCCCAAGCGCGCCGAGGCCGGCATTGTTGATCAGGACGTCGATGTCCTCACGGTTTGTTAACAGCGCCTCAATGCGCAACAGGTCCTTCGCGTCAGCGAGGTCGGCAGTGACAATCTCGACCGCTCGGTTGGTCTTGACTTTGATTCTCTTGGCAATGTCCTCTAGTCGGTCTCGACGACGGGCGACGAGAATCAAGTCGTAGCCGCGTTCCGCCATTCGTTCGGCATAAACGGCGCCGATCCCGGACGACGCACCGGTGACGACTGCAAAACGTTGAGGGTTGCTCATCTCAATCTAAGCCTCCAACAATCGGCATGGATCTAGACCGGTTCTTGAATGGGATACGGCACAGGCTTGTTTTCTTCGAGCCAGCGCTTCTCATACTCGGAGTTTGGCGGTGGCGCGGGCATGCCTTGAATCTGCCAGAGATCAAAAGGCGTCTCGTCGATATGGATTTCCCAATCCCTGCCGCGATCCTTGATGTAAGGCGCGATTGCCTTTTCCGCCCAGCCCATCCATTTGGCTTTTAGCTTCTTGGCGTCAGGCGGGAATGACCGCGCGATATGGTCTACCCAGATGCGAACGAAATTGTGCGCCTCCTCGCCGCCCATGTAAAAGGACTCGGGCGCGACCTCTTGAAAAACGACGATGACGTAGAATTTCGGCAGCCCGCGATAAAGCTCGGTAATCCGCTGTGACAAGGCGCGCTTGTCATCCGCGGTGAAGGCGCCAACAGGATGATATATCTTCCAAAACGGCATTTTTCCTCTTAATTCGGCGTCTCTCTGCGTGTCATCAATGATGATAATCATCATTATTAACGCTGTTGTCAACCCTTAATGATGATGTATATCATTGTTGCTGATTGGTGGTTCGGAGAATTGATCGTGCGGATTACAGAGAACCAGGCCCAGAAGAATCGGCAAAGGGTTGTCGCGAAGGCCTCGCGGCTTTTTCGCGAGGCTGGTTTCGATGGCATTTCGGTAAACGACCTGATGAGGGCCGCGGGATTCACGCATGGCGGCTTCTATAATCACTTTGAATCGAAAGGCGCGTTAGCGGGCGAGGCACTCGATCACGCATTCCGACAGATGGATGACGTGCGGGAACGAATGCCGACCCTGGACGAATTCGTTACGTCGTATCTTTCGGAGGAGGCCCGCAACGCGCCCGGCTCGACATGTCCGGCGGCTGCACTGGCAGGCGAGGTCGCACGACAGCCGGATGCCATCAAAAGCGTTTTCGCCGATGGCGTTGAGCGAATGATCTTGTCGGTTGAAAATCTGTTGCCCAAGACGCCATACGCGCGTGATGAGGCGGTCGATGTGGTTTGTCGTATGCTCGGGGCGTTGGTTCTGGCCAGAGCGATGCCGGCGTCGAGCGGCCTTGGCCGTGAATTGCTCGCGAACGCAACAGAGCGGTGCCGGAAAAGCGCGGTGACTTCAAGCAAGCCGCGGCGGGGCGGGAGCGGTCCGAGAGGTCAGGGCTGACGCTTCATCACTAAGTGTGGGGCGCTCAATCTGCGAGCCTGGTTGTGCTGCTCGCCATGAGTTCTCTCCGTCCAGGCTGCATTGGGCCGTCCTGGCAGGGAGCAATCGAACGAGACCGCAAGAGCGGCTTTTCTGCAGGGGGAAATATCGTGAAGCGCTTTTGGCTACAGCAGTATCCGGAGGGAGTTCCCGCCGATATCGATGTCAACCAGTATTCTTCGTTGATCGAACTATTCGAAGAAAGCTTTACGACGTTTGCGGATCGCAAAGCTGCGATCTGCATGGACAAGGCGATCACCTACGACCAGCTTGACAAGATGTCAGCCGGTATCGGCGCTTACCTGCAAAGCAGGGGTCTCGCGAAGGGCGCCCGGGTTGCGATCATGATGCCAAACGTTCTGCAAAACCCTGTCGCGGTAGCTGCTGCCTTGCGTGCAGGTTACACGGTTGTGAACGTCAATCCTCTTTATACTCCGCGGGAACTCGAGCATCAGCTCAACGATTCTGGCGCAGAGGCCATTGTTATTTTAGAAAATTTTGCGACGACCCTGGAAAAGGTGCTGCCGCGGACCAGCATCAAGCACATAATCGTCGGCACGATGGGAGATCTACTTGGTCTCAGGGGCGTTTTCGTCAATTTTATTGTGCGCAAGGTCAAGAAAATGGTCCCAGCGTATTCGCTGCCAGGCGCAATCTCATTCAAGGATGCGTTGTCAGCCGGCCGCAAGATGAAGCTGGACAAGCCGAATATTGGTCCGGACGATGTTGCGTTTCTACAGTATACCGGCGGCACCACGGGTGTCTCGAAAGGTGCAACGTTGCTCCACCGTAATATGGTGGCCAACGTGCTTCAAATTGTTGCGTGGACCAATCCCGCGTTGCGCAAGCCGCCACTGGTCGAACCCTTCCTGACAGTCTGCGCGCTACCACTCTATCACATCTTCGCGCTCACGGCCTGTTTCCTGTTTTCCGTGCGAGTAGGCGGCACCAACCTTCTGATCGTAAATCCGCGCGATATTCCAGGATTCATCAAGGAGCTTCGAAAGCACAAGGTCCATAGTTTCCCGGCCGTCAACACGTTGTTCAATGGTCTTCTGCACCATCCCGACTTCAAGAAGGTGGATTTTTCGGAATTGAAGATTGCGATCGGTGGCGGGATGGCGACCCAAAAGACCGTTGCAGACAAATGGCTCGCGGCGACCGGATGTGTCCTTTCCGAAGGCTACGGCCTCTCTGAGACAGCTCCGACTTTAACGGTGACACCGCCAAATCTTGCAGAGTTCTCCGGGACCATCGGACTGCCTGTCCCATCAACTTATATTTCTATCCGTGATGATGATGGCAGGGAAGTGCCATTCGGCGAAGCCGGCGAGATTTGCGGCAAGGGGCCGCAGGTGATGGCCGGTTACTGGAACAGGCCTGACGAAACCGCCCGGGTGATGACAAGCGACGGTTTCTTCCGGACAGGTGATATAGGCGTGATGTTGCCGGACGGCTTTACCAAGATCGTGGATCGTAAGAAGGACATGATCATTGTCTCCGGCTTCAACGTCTATCCAAACGAAGTCGAAGAGGTGATCGCCAGCCATCCGGGAGTCCTGGAATGCGCCGCGATCGGCGTCCCCGATCCGAAATCCATCGAAGCGGTCAAGGTATTCGTAGTTCGCCTCGACCCGAATCTGGGAGCTCAGGACATTATTGCTTTCGCCAAGACACAATTGACTCCATACAAGGTGCCGAAGCACGTTGAGTTTAGGTCTGAGCTGCCGAAGAGCAACGTCGGAAAAATTCTGCGCCGAGAACTGAGGAATGAAACTCTAAAAGCCACAGCAACTGTTTGATTTGTAAAATCACAAAGCCGATCCGGACTGCGGCGACGATCTGTTCGGCTATAACATCATCATCATCAAGTGTCTGGGCACCGGCCCAGGCAAGCCAGCGCGCGGCCGCTAGGCAGACAGGCCTGCTGAGACCCTAACCGGCATATGCAAGCACACAAGCCGAAGCGAACACCGGCTGCGATCACACGAGCAATCGATAGCGGGGAGGGAGCAATTTCCTGTTGGGATGCCCCTGTCGGCACCCTCACGATAGCCTCAAACGTCAACCCAATCAGACGACCGCGGGACTGCTGTCCTTCCCGCCGGTGTTCTCGGCCAAAGTACCAAATCAGAATGAACCCCGGTGCAGTCCGGCCATCAGAAATTTGGTATTCTAGGATCCGGGCGAGGGGAGTTCCAATCCAAATTATATTGACTATATATCCGCAAGGCAGTGGGCCGGTGTTGCGGCAAGGTAGGGTGGGCCTGGAATGGCAAAGAACAGTCTTGATGCGTCTTGTCCTGTAGCGCGAACGCTCGACATTGTGGGCGCGCGCTGGACGTTGCTGATTATCCGTGACCTTCTCCCAGGCACCATGCGATTTCAGGACCTTCAAGAGCGTCTGCCTGGCATGGCGCCTAATGTCCTTTCTGATCGTCTAAAAACACTTGAGGCACACGGCCTTGTACGTCGCGAATTCTACAGCGACCATCCCCCGCGAGCCGCCTATACCCTTACCGACCCTGGCCGTGAGCTCGGCGTCATCGTTCTGGCTCTGGGACGATGGGGCATCCGGCACCTCGGCGGCAGGTTGAATCGCGGCCTCCGGCACGACGAGGCTTTCCGGCACCTGCAACAAGCAGCCGACGCTATCGCCCGCCGGCCGGTTCAGCGGGCAAAATCCGGTGCCAAAGCCGTTTCCTGAACTGTCGCATGATCATGCGGCCTCCAGCGCTTTGCGAATACGCGGAGATTGTTCGAGGGCCCATCGGACGACCTTGGGGGCACGCCCAAGTAAACTTTCAAGCTCATCGTTGACAACATCATAACGTCCGCCTGCGACCAGGCGGGTGATGGTTCCCAAGTGGTCTGCAATATGCGGACTGCGCGACGCGATGGCACTATTGATGTACGTCTCGATCCAGGCATCCAGGTCTTGGGGCACATACGAGATACGTCGTCCCAGCGCAGCGCCGTAATCCTCGGCAAACCCATGCATGTCCTTCAACTCCGGTCCGGTGAGCTCATACGACCTCGATATATGCGCCGAGGGGTCGATCAGGACCTTCGTGCAGACCTCCGCAACATCATAAGCGGCGATTGGCGCGATCTTCTGCGTGCCAAAAGGCAGGTGAAGTTCGCCCGCACCAAGCAACTGCTTTAGCGGAAACCAGGAAAGGATCGGATTCTCGACGAACATGGTCGCCCGGATATTGACGACCGGCAGGCCGGACCACTGTAGTGCCTGCTCCGACGCCCAATGGGCTCTCTGTTGCGGTGACCATTCGGCGACAAATCCTCCGAGCCAGCCGAGTCGCGCCTCGCGCGCGCCGGTCATTTTATCGAAAGTCATGAAGGACTGCTCGAATTCCGAAATGTTCACGAAGACCTCAATGTCCCCTTGCGCGCGCGCAGCGGCGGCCATCAGGATGCTTGCATCGGTATAGTACGGGTTCAAGCTCATGCTGAAGTAGATCCGGCGGCAACCCTTCAGGGCGGCGGCGACATCGGCGACGTTGAGCAGATCTCCGACGAATACTTCGGCTCCGATCTGCCGAAGCGCCTTCGCCCGCTCGTCGTCTCGCCTCACGAAGGCACGCACCGGATATCGCTGCTCCAGCAGCGTGTTGATCATCGTCTTGCTTACGGAGCCGACTTCGCCGCCGGCTCCAGTGATCAAAATGGGATTCCGTTTCGACATCGAAGTGTCCTTTTCGGCTGGGCGACTGGGTGGGTGTTCGTTGAAGCGAAGGCGGCTCGCGCCATCGAGGCACGGGCGGGCGATCGTTCGCTCTCAGAGACCGCTCAGCATTTCAGGAAGCGCAAGACGTGGCTCAACACTGCATCGGGTTGTTCAAGATGCAGGAAATGACCGACGCCAGGCATCACGACGCGCTCGAATCCCTTCGTGAACGCCGCCTCCATGGTTTCGCTGAGCTGCGCGGACATGCAGCCGTCATCCTCCCCATGCAGATAGAGCGACGGGACAGCAATTGGACCGCTCGCGCGGGCTTCAAGGGCCAGGGCTGCCGGGTCAGTCGGCGGCGTGAACAACTGCCGGTAATAGGCCAGGGTCTGAGTCAAGACTCCGGGTTGGCCAAACGTCTCGTTGAGCGCGGAACGGTCCGCAGGCGGCAGCACGTACCCCGGCGACCATTCTCGCCAGAGCCGGTCGAGGAATGCAAAGTCGTTGAGCTGAACAGCCGTCTCCGCCAGACGGGTCTGGAAGAAGAACATATACCAGCTTCGCCGCTGTTGATCACCATCGGCGACGAATGCTGTCGTCAGACCCTTTCCATAGGGGACTGCCAACCCGATAAGCTTGCGGACGCGGGCCGCATCGAGGCTTGCCGCGGCGTAGACTGCACGTGCTCCGAAGTCATGGCCGATGAGATCAGCCTGCTCGGCCCCCAGCGCTTCGATGAGCGCTAGTACGTCCTGCCCGGTCGCCAAGGCGCGGTAGGATCCGTCGGGCGCGGCGCCACCGGCCCAATATCCTCGCAGCGCCGGTGCGACGGCCCAATATCCTTCCTGCGCGAGACGATCCAGGAAGTGAACCCAGCTCTGCGCATGATCAGGAAAGCCGTGCAAGCATAGCACGAGAGGGCCGCTCCCCGCTTCAAGGATCGGGAAATCGAGCCCGTTGGCACGGACCGTCCGCTTGCGGATATGGCCACCGATTGGACCGTTTCCCGCCTCAAGCACGCGCGCCGTTCGCTGGCGGATGTGGTCCAGGGCAGGCGACGCGGGGCTGTCCGGCATGGCTATGCAATCCTCACTATCATTACTTGGATGATGATAATCACCCAACACAGGACTAAAAGACGGCGATGCCGGATTTGCCAATTCAACCATGAATAAGTGCGGTACCGAGTTGGCGATAGCTGGGTCCGCCATCTCCTTTAAGCAAGCAAATGAGCCTCCATGTCTTTTGCGGGCTCTTGGCGCATGCCGGAAGCAGGCTTCTGCCGTCAATGCATGCTGTCGGTTTCTGGGCGGGTACGCTCGCAGCAACTGCAGCCAGGCGGCATGTCCGATGATCGATATTAGATCGGGCGCATGGCGATCTGTCGCTGTGCGAATCCATCGCTGAATAGCCGTTCTTCAATATTTTGTTTTGCGGCACGACAGCCTTGTGGTGCGATTGCATCCAATCATGCCGACTATGTCCGGGAAGATAAAAATGGACGCGTCAGCAACTTTCGGAGGATCCCGTGTTGGGCTTAATGCAAGAGTGGCCGTTGCTGTGTCAGCGGATCATTGATCATGCCGCGACTTGTCATCCAGACCGTGAGGTGGTGACTCGGTCTGTCGAAGGGCCGATCCATCGAACCAACTACGGCCAGATCCGAAGACGCGCGCTGAAAGTCGCCCAGCGATTGGATCGAGACGGCATTGTGCTTGGCGATCGGGTCGCGACCTTGGCCTGGAACACTTGGCGACACCTGGAAATCTGGTACGGAATCATGGGTATCGGCGCCGTCTGCCACACCATAAACCCTCGCTTGTTTCCAGAGCAAATCGCATGGATCATCAATCATGCACGTGACAGAGTTCTCTTCGCTGATATCACCTTCGTACCACTTCTTGAGAAGCTCGCATCGCATCTCGAATTCATCGAGCGCTTCGTCATACTAACGGATCGCGATCACATGCCGGACACTTCCTTGCGCGGCGCGATCGCGTACGAAGACTGGATCGATAGCGTAGACGGCGACTTCGCCTGGAAACTCTTCGACGAAAACACCGCCGCCGGGCTATGCTACACGTCAGGCACGACGGGGAATCCAAAGGGTGTCCTGTACTCGCATCGGTCAAATGTGCTCCATTCGCTGATGACCGCGCAGGCAGACGTTCTGGGCCTTAGCTGCAACGACACGGTCCTACCGGTTGTGCCGCTCTTTCATGCCAACAGCTGGGGGCTCGCGTTTCACGCCCCGATGGTAGGGAGCAAGATTGTTTTCCCTGGCGCGAGGCTCGATGGCGCGTCCGTATACGAGTTGCTCTGGGACGAAAAAGTAACGTTTACGGCCGGTGTGCCGACCGTCTGGCTCATGCTTCAACAGTATATGGAATCAAACAACTTGCGTTTGCCAGCGCTTCGAGACTTGACCATCGGTGGCGCGGCGCCACCGCCTGCGATGATTGAAGCCTTTGAGCGGATGGGCATCTGTGCACGGCAGGGGTGGGGTATGACAGAGATGGGACCTGTCGGTTCGATCGGAAGCCTGAAGCCGCCGTTCGCAGATTTGACCGGCGCGGAGAAAATTGCCCAGCTTTCCAGCCAAGGTTTTTCACCTTTCCTCGTTGAAATGAAGATCACCGATGACTCCGGCGAGAAGCTTCCCCACGACGGAAAGGCGTATGGCAGGCTAAAGGTGCGTGGTCCAAGCGTTGCCAAGGCCTACTACGGGCTGAATGACGAGATCCTGGACAAGGATGGCTATTTCGACACCGGCGACGTCGCGACGATCGACGAGCACGCCTACATGCGTATAACGGATCGATCTAAGGACGTTATCAAGTCGGGCGGCGAATGGATCTCATCCATCGAGGTCGAAAATGTCGCTATCGCTCATCCTTCCGTACAGGAGGCCGCGGCGATCGCGGTTTCACACCCGAAATGGGGCGAAAGGCCGCTTCTCATCGTTCAGCTCAATCCGAACATGGAAGCGACCAAGGCGGATATCCTTTCATTTCTTGAAGGCAAGATCGCGAAGTGGTGGATGCCCGATGACGTCGTCATGGATTCAATCCCCCATACCGCGACGGGAAAGATCAGGAAGTCAGAGCTTCGTGAGCGTTACAGGAACCAATTGCTGCCCAGCGCATCGGTCTCATCCAGCAACGGTTGAATGACCAATCATCCTGGCTAGGGCGAGGGAGCTCTCACCGTGACATCCGTTAGATTCGAGAAACTGCGCAACGTTGGTCTCATAACGCTGGACAATCCTCCGATCAATCTCGTCGATGACGACCTGTTGCTGGAGCTCGGCAAGGCTATCGATGAAGTGGACAGCTCCGGAGTTCGAGCAGTACTTCTACACGCGACTGGGGACCACTTCGGGCCAGGAGTGAACGTCAAGACCACCTTTTCGGGAGTGAATAGTAGGGGTGGCCGAAAAATGCTGACGAGGGCCATTCCGATTGTGCTGCGACTGGAGCAATTGGATATCCCGATCGTGTGCGCGGTTCAAGGGCTTTGCTTCGCGGCATCGCTCGAACTGGCGTTGCGTTGCGATGTAATAATCGCATCTGACGATGCAAAATTCGCCCAGGTAGAGCGCGATATCGGAGCAGCAACCTATTTGGGCGGAATCTACCTGCTCGCCGAGCGATGCGGACCAGCGCGGGCCCGAGAGATTTGCCTGACAGGCGAACGCTACGATGCTGCCGTCTTCGAGCGGTGGAATATCGTCAATCGCGTCGTGCCGCGCGCATCGCTATACACCGAAGCGTTGGCGTGGGCGCAAAAGTTTGCGGACGGTCCAACAAAAGCGTATGCGGTGAATGAGCGTTTGCTGCGAGGGTTTCTCGACTACGGCACTAGAGGAGCCGACGAGCTGCTCCTGGACATCGGGCCTCCCCTGTTCGACAGCGAAGATTTCAAAGCCGGGGTTCAGTCTGTGGTGGAATATGGAGCCAAGAATTTTCGAGGCAAAGTTGTCTTCCGGGGATCCTGATCGTCGAGACGGAGTGGCCGCGCTGAGTCATCGCCACCATCGCCGCTACCGTGATCTGGCTATGATAAGCGTCCGTACGACAGGCAGCCCGAGATCGAGTCTTGCACGTCTCGCTACGCGTGGAACGCCCGTCCAAAATCGCGAGGCATCGCCATGACGTTCAAGCTCCCCGATAACATCGCCACACGCGCCATCGCCGTCCTTGGCGCGGGCACGCTGGGCCGCCGCATCGCTCTGATGTTGGCGACGCGCGGCGCCGAAGTGCGCCTGTATGCCCGCAGCGCCGCGACGCGCGATGCGGGCGTCGCCTTTGCAAAAGAGCAGTTGCCTGCCGTACTGGCCACGCTGCCGGGCAGCAAAGCCGGCACCATCGTGGGGGTTGACGACATGACAGTCGCGCTCAAGAATGCGTGGCTCGTCGTGGAGTCAGTCCCCGAAGATCTTGAACTGAAGAAGAACATCTTCAAGCAGGTCGATGCGCTCTCTGAGCCTGACGCCGTCTTGGCCAGCAACTCCTCATCCTATTCCTCGAGCGCTTTTGCCGACAGCGTGAAGAACCCGGCGCGCCTCTTGAACACGCACTTCCTAATGCCGCCGGGCATCACGCCGATTGAGTTGATGTCGTGCGGCCAGACCGACCCGGCTGTGATCCAGCTGCTGGTCGACGTGCTGCCCGGCTATGGCCTGACGCCCTACGTGGTGCAGCGCGAGAGCATGGGCTTCATCTTCAACCGCGTCTGGGCCGCCATCAAACGCGAGACACTGGCCGTGGTAGCCGAAGGTGTCGCGTCGGCGGAGGTGGTGGATGCCATCTACAGCCAGGCCACCGTTCACGGCACGGCCCCTTCCGCCTCATGGATGCGGTGGGCCTGGACGTGGTGCTGAGCATCGAAGAGAACTATGCCCAGCACCGGATCGGCCTGCCTGAAGGGCCGCGGATTTTGCTGAAGAAGATGATCGCCGAAGGCCGCCTTGGCGTGAAGAGCGGTCAGGGATTTTACGACTACCAGTGACGCAACATCCGCGAGCCCCTTGAGGGCTTTGACATGAAGTGACGTTATTGGTTTTTGTCGATCTCCCCCAGATTGGCCACAAGAGCTATCTTGCGGACCGTCTTGTCGCGGTCCAGCCGGATCCGACGAGATTCTTCAGCGGGGGCGAACCATCCGGCGCGAAGTTTGCTTCGAATAGTGGCAAGCCGAAGATACCGGCGTGAGAGCCCACTTCGCCCCTGAGCTATCATCTTTCCTCGACACACCCGGGACTCCAATAAACATTATCTGAAGCAGCCAAGTAGAGGCACCCCCCGAGCCTCAAATTCCCAACATTGCAGACTCCGCCTCGAGGTCCCTCGCTATGACCTTCAGCCACCGGTGCACAGCCTTGATCCTGCTCGATGTTTCATGCACTTTTCGATAGGTAAAATAGAAGTCTCGCGAGTCAAGCTTGAAGGACGGCCAGTGGGTAAGCGCCTTGAGAGCCCCGCTGGTAATCATCGGCGAAACCAACGGAAACGGCGCAAGAATAACTCCCATGCCGGACCGGGCCATTTGAAGTCCTGTAAGCAGGCTGTCGCCGAGCAGTTCCGGTTCGACCGACGAGAGATCAGGGTCGTTCACCTGAAGCCACGACCGCCAGCTATTCGGCACAGTGCTGTACTCGATCAGGGGCAACCTAGAGAGGTCCTTGACCGTGCTGATGGGCCCAAATCTCTCAAGAAAGTTCGGCGCGGCGCATGGAGCAACGCGGGAGCGAAGAAGCCGATGGAATATCAGGCCCGGCACGGGCGGCGTTCCCAGCTGTACCGCGGCATCGATATCGTCCTTTGCGAAGTCGACCGTCGTGTTGCGTGCTTCCAGTCTGAGATCGAGGTTGGAAGACGCCTTGCGGAATCGTTCCAAGTGGGGCAACGCAGCGAGCATTGCAAACGTTGGAGTCACGCTGACGCGTACAACACGATCGCGCTTTCGGACCCCCAGAATGTCGCTCGCGCGAAACAATTCGTTGAACGCATTCAAGACGGCGGCGGCGTAGACCGCACCGCTTTCGGTCAGAGCGATGCTGCGTCCGTTGCGCTCCACCAGTTGCACCCCGAAGTGCACCTCTAGCGCCCGAAGCTGATGACTGATAGCTGACGGCGTCAGGTTGAGGCTCTCGGAGGCAAGCTTGACGCTGCCGAACCTCGCGATCGCTTCGAAGGCGCGCAGACTCGCGAGAGGTGGAAGAGCCGGGCTGGACATATTCTGGCTTGAGCCTGCTTCAACAATCCGCAATCGAATTCAATTGTGCTTTGGATGTCCATCCGTCAGCCTTCTGCTCGGACGGATCAATGGCGCCAACTGTAAGGCTGGCACGCGGGAAAAGCCAGCGAAGGTGGTATGCCTCCAATTTCGCATCGCGAAACATACAACAGAAAATGGGAGAATGCGATGAATGCCCCCTCCAAACACGATCAGCTGGCGCATGCGGCCAAGATGACGCACGGGCTACCTCAACCGCCGGCCTTTTCAACATTGGCCGAAGAACGGCAGCATCGCAAAGAGCGCCTCGCAGCCGGTTTCCGGTTGTTCGCCAAGTTCGGATTTGATGAAGGCGTGGCTGGTCATATCACGGCGCGCGATCCGGAGTTCACCGACACATTCTGGGTGAATGGTTTTGGCATGAGCTTTAGCCAGATCAAGGCGTCTGATCTTATTCGGGTCAACCACAAAGGCGAAGTTGTCGAAGGCAATCATCCGGTCAATGCGGCTGCTTTCGCGATTCATGCGAGCGTTCATGCTGCCCGGCCCGATTCTGTCGGCGCGGCGCATTCGCACTCCACGTACGGCCGGGCCTTCTCGACACTGGGTCGAAAGTTGGGGGCGATCACGCAAGACGCCTGCGCCTTTTACAACGACCACGCTCTGTACGAGGATTATGGCGGAGTCGCAGTCGAGTTGGACGAGGGTCAGCAGATCGCCCGGGCGTTGGGGCCTCACAAGGCGGCAATTCTGCAGAACCATGGACTTCTGACGGTCGGCCAGACCGTTGATGAAGCAGTGTGGTGGTTCATCACGATGGAGCGGTCATGCCAAGTGCAGTTGCTCGCTGAGGCGGCTGCTGCGCGAACGGGGCAATCTCTCAAGATTATCCCTGAAGAGTCAGCGCAGCAGGCATTCAATATTCTCGGCGCACCCAGGACAGGCTGGTTTCAATTCCAGACCCTCTATTCGAAGATCGTTAAGGAGCAGCCGGATCTGCTCAATTGACCGGACCAACGATGAAGTGTTTCGGAGGGGAGCGCATGAACATCCAACCCTCACCTGGAAATGTCAGCCACGACGTTCTGGCGGCCGAGGAACGGCTGGTCCGGGAGGATCTCGCCGCGCTGTACCATGTCTTCTTTGATCTAGGCTGGTGCGAGCACATCTACAATCATATCACGGCGCGGGTACCGGGTCCTCATCGGCACTTTTTGATCAATTCGTTTGGGTTGGCGTACAACGAAGTCACAGCCTCCAATCTCATCAAGATCGACCTCGATGGTAACAAGGTTGTGGACGTTCCGGGTCGCGTCAACGCGCCGGGCTTCACGATCCATTCTTCGGTTCATGCCGCGCGCGATGACGCCCATTTCATCGCCCACACGCATACGACTGCCGGTGTTGCTGTTGCCTGCACGGACGAGGGGCTTTCCCCGCACAGCTTCTACGGCGCGATGCTCTATGAGCAAATCGCGTATCACGATTTCGAGGGCATCTCGACGGATCTGGGTGAGCGCGAACGGCTTGTGAAGTCGCTCGGCAACAAGAACTACATGATCCTGAGACATCATGGTCTTCTGACATGCGGGAGGACTGCCGCGGAGGCACTGTTCCGCATGACGATCCTGCAACGCGCGTGCGAAGTGCAACTCGCAGCTGCAACGTTCGGCAAGAGCTGGCGGCCCTTGTCGGAAGAGGTTCTGCGTCGGACGACGCGTCAGATGCAGAGCGAGGTTGCAAAGGGCTTCGACGAAAAAACCTCCTTTGGGCAGGATTCGTTCAAAGCCTATCGTCGCGCACTTGATGCAAAAGGATCGCGCTACAGGGACTAAGCTTGATCGGCGGCGGCTTGTTGGCTGCAGCCGACGTCTCGCAATTGAGAGGCTAGAAGGAGATGAATCTTGCGGATACTGGTAATCGGCGCCGGAGCGTTGGGCGGATATTTTGGCGCTCGGCTTCTGGCTGCGGGACGTGATGTCACGTTCCTGGTGCGGCCGGCCCGTGCAGAAGCGCTCAGGACGAATGGGCTTGTCATCAGGAGCCCAGCCGGCAATCTCAATCTGCCATCACCGCCGACCGTGACATCCGAACGGCTGAAAGGCCACTACGATTTGATATTGTTGAGCTGCAAGGCCTATGATCTCGACGGTGCCATTCAATCGTTCGCCCCCGCGGTGGGAGACAATACGGTCATCATTCCCTTTTTGAATGGCCTGCGTCATATCGAAGTGCTGAACGCCCGCTTCGGGGAGGAGAGGGTGTTTGGCGGTCAATGCGCCATCTCGGCCACGATGTCTGCAAATGGTGAGATTCTCCATCTCGTCGATTTGCATACGCTGGGGTTTGGCGAGCAAAACGAGGCGCGATCGAAGCGCCGCGATGAGATCATCGCTGCATTGTCAGGTGCCAATTTTATTGCCGAGGCCAGCCACAATATCCTGCAGGACATGTGGGAGAAATGGGTATTCATTGCCACCGCCGCGGGCTCGACCTGTCTGATGCGCGCCTCGATCGGGGATATCGTCGCCGCTGGCGCATCCGGCCTTGTGATGAATTTTCTCGACGAGTGCAGCGGGATCGCGGCCGGGGCAGGATTTGAGCCACGTCCGGCCTTTTTGGAACGCACGCGATCCATCTTCACAATGCCAGGCTCGCCGCTGATGGCGTCCATGCTGCGCGATATCGAGAAAGGATCGCAGACAGAAGGCGATCATGTTCTGGGCGACCTATTGGGTCGGGCGAAAGCAGGACAAATTCCTGTCCTTCTCAGCGCGGCCTATGCGCATGTGAAGTCTTTTGAGGCGCGTCGCGCCAGAGAAGCCGGCAAATAGGAACGGAGCTGGAGCGCCGGGATCAAGCTCGTGCGTTCTCGCCGTGGTCTCGGACCCGAGGGGGATCAAATCCGGCTTTCAGCCGCTTAGAGGCCGGCGGTTGAGCGCGTTGGCCTCTTCACTGGCCGCCTGCGCGTGAATGAGCTGAAAACGTCAGGCGCTGCGCCAAAGACCGGACGGCGATAGGCTGTGCTCGCGCCGCCCAGCAATCACGATGGATAGGACTGCGGGAGGACACATTGGGCCACTACGGCGACTACCAGACAGAAATCTATGTTGGCGGCCTCAGCGGACGGCTGCCGAAACTTCCGGTAGATTTCCGCGAATTGGAAGCGCGGGCGCACGCTGCGATGTCGCCGAGTCTTGTGTCTTACGTGGCAGGCGGCTGCGGCAACGAGCATACGCAGAATATCAACGTGTCTGCATTTGAGCGGTGGGGTTTGATCCCGCGCATGCTTGTCGGCGCCGCCAAGCGGGATCTGTCGATCGTCCTTTTCGGAATGCGGCTTCCCACCCCGCTCTTCATGAGCCCTATCGGCGTCATCGGATTATGCGCGCAGGATTTCCATGGCGACATCGCGACGGCAAAGGCTGCGCAAAAGATCGGCGTCCCGATGATGGCGTCGACCTTCAGCAGCGATCCGCTCGAGCAGGTGGCTGCCGAATTTGGCGAAACGCCGGGCTTCTTCCAGCTCTACACTCCCAACGATCGGGAAGTAGCCGAGAGCCTGATCCGTCGGGCCGAGGCAGCGGGATTTAAGGCCATCGTGGTGACTCTGGATACATGGGTTACCGGATGGCGGCCACGGGATCTTAACCTGGCCAATTTTCCTCAGCTGCATGGGCATGTTCTCTACAACTATTTCTCGGATCCGGTGTTTCGCAGCAGGCTGCAAAAGCCACCCGAGGAAGATTTTCAAGCGGCGATCATGCAATGGGCGAAGATTTTCGGAAATCCTTTGACCTGGGACGATCTTCCCTGGTTGCGCTCGCTGACCAAGCTTCCGCTCGTTCTCAAAGGCATTTGCCATCCTGATGACGCGCGGCGCGCGATCGATGCAGGCGTCGATGGCATCTTCTGTTCAAATCACGGTGGCCGTCAGGCAAACGGCGGCATTGCCGCGGTCGACCTGCTGCCTGGCGTTGTCAAAGCCTCCGGCAGAACACCCGTACTGTTTGACTCCGGGATACGTTCAGGGACCGACGTTATCAAGGCCTTGGCACTCGGCGCTACGGCTGTCGGCATCGGCCGGCCGTATGCGTACGGACTCGCGCTAGACGGCGTTGAGGGTATCGTTCACGTGTTGCGATGCATTCTCGCTGAAGCTGATTTGCTGATGGCCGTCGATGGCTTTGCCCGCATCGCCGACCTTGAGCCGTCGTCACTGATGGCGGTGGGTTGAAATCTAGCCGGCAGGAGGTGCTAGGAACCTCAGGATGGCTCTCTGTGTAGCCTCCGGAGCCTCCTCGCACATGAAGTGACCCGCATCGACTTCTTCTCCCGTAACTTGCGTGGCCCAGTTCATCCAAGTATCCAGCGGTTTGGCGCCTGCGGCCGCGATACCCCGGCTCCCCCAGATCACATGAACCGGTGCTGCAATCTTTTTTCCCGCATCGAGGTCACTCTTGTCGTGCTCGAAGTCCGCATAAGCACCGGCGCGGTAGTCCTCGCATAGGCCATGCACGCGCTCAGGATCACGTAACGCGCTTAGGTAGTGGTTCACGGCCCGAGGATCGAAACCCTGCGCGAACACTGGACTGAAAAACCCGTCTGGGTCGGCCGAGATTAGTGTTTCCGGCAATGGATAAGGCTGAGCGAGAAACGTCCAATGATAGATGCGTAGCGCCGAAAGACGGCTTAGATTCGTCCAATAATTGTAAGTAGGCAGTATATCAAGGACGACGAGTTGCGAGAGTCGCTCCTGATGATCGAGCGCCAAACGATAGGCGACGCGTCCTCCCCGATCGTGGCCGGCTAAGGAAAAGCGGGAGCAGCCGAGCTTTCCCATCAGTTCGACCATCGTTTGGGCCATTGCGCGTTTCGTGTAAGGAGTATTGCTTGCATCGGTCTTGGGAACGTCTGACGCGCCATATCCCGGAAGGTCAGCGATGACGAGCGAGAAGCGTTCGGCGAGTGCTGGCGCCAAATGATGCCACATCACGTGGGTTTGAGGATATCCGTGCAACAAGAGAAGCGGCGGCCCCTTACCGGCAACACGCGCAAAGATACGCCCGGATTTTGTTTCAACATGCACCGACGCAAATCCGGAAAACAAATCAGGGAGAGCGGTCATCTTCAATCCTTTGTCACGATAAGAGTAGCTTGAAGACAAATGCAAACGTTCTCCGGCAAGCTGGCTTGCATCAAGCCTAGCTCCCGCTTCCTCTGCCGATCACGCGCATCACAGTCATATGAATCGCCAAGCGGTTTCAGCTAGGCGGCCGTTCGCAGAAAATCGACGATGTCTGCTTCGCTTTTGAAGGGCCGCGGATTGGCCTGTACGAAGCGATGATTGATTGCAATCTTGCTGATCTTGCCAAACTTGTCTTCGCCAATGCCGACATCAGCAAGGCGGCCAGGTAATCCAAGGCTCTTGGTGAATTCCGCAAAGGCGTCTGCCGCCTCCATGCCCGGCCCGCCAAGAGCCGCCGCTAAACGCTTCTGCGCATCCTCGGTGAATGGCTTATTGTATCGAAGCAGGCTCGGCATGATAACAGGTGTGCAATAGTAGTGAGGAACGTCGAAAGTCCCTCCAAGCACATGGCCAATGCCGTGACTTGCTCCCATCGGGACGCGTGCCTGGAGGCCGAAAGACGCAAGCCATGAGCCATGTTGGGATAGTCGCCGCGCCTCCAGATCATCAGGTTGCTGCAAGGTCCGGAGCATTCCCTCACGCAGGATGCGGATGCCCGCCAAGACGACCTCGTCGGCTAACGGGGTGCCGGCGGGCGAGCACAACGCTTCGATACCGTGATCCATCGAGCGCGTTCCCGATCCCATCCAAAGGCTCGAAGGCGTATGAAGGGTGAGGGCAGGGTCGAGAATAATCGCCACTGGCGACATTTGGGGGTGGAAGAATATCTGCTTCAGCTTGTGACGCTCATCGGTCACAAGCGCCGCTGCATTGTATTCGCCGCCATTCAGCGTCGATGGGACTGCAATCTGGCGGACTGCGGGCGAACGGAACGGAGAGACGTTTACGCCCGGGCCCATGGGGAATGGATCGAAACCCGCTTCATCGCGGATGTCATGTTCCATCGCCATGATGACTATTTTTGCCAGATCGATCGCAGAACCCCCACCGACAGCCACGATCAGATCAGCTCTTGCGTCTTTAGCTTGAAGGGCAACCTCGGCAGCTTGCTTGCGCGTCGTGTGCTGTGCAATTCCGTCAAAGGTCGCCGCATGTTTGTCGCCGAGCGTACGCCGAATCTTCTCGATCTCATCGGTCTTGGTGTTCAGGGTTCGACTGGCGAGAAGGAAGACGCGCTTTGCGTTCAGTCGCTCTGCCTCTTCGTTCAGAGCGTCAGACGCAGCTTTGCCGTAGATGACACGGTCAATTGCCGGAAAGTTGTGTACACCAGTCCTACGCATTTTTGTTCCTCCCGTACCTCGAAAAGCAAGTGACTATATTATTTATAGTAACGGGAATCCGAGGGGGTGACAATCTGCTCGTGGCAATTTGCCGGAGAGGAGAGACTGCAAAGTACGGCGATGATCTTGATCAAGACAGGAGAAACCCGTCGCTACGATAGGTATCGGAGCCGCTGACCGTATGACTCACCGGTGCGTTGTTCCGCTTCTCGCTGACCGGATCGGCTGGCGGGAAGATGCTGTCATAAATCGCGCGCGCCTCTCGAATGAGACGGTCTCGCTCGCGTTCAGACTTTGGCACAAATCGAATAACTTCGCCCATATTTGCTCCAGATAACCTAAGAGCACGAATCCGCAGTTAGCGAACCCCGTCATGATATGATAAGCATCATTCTATCTCAATCTAGGATCTCCGCACGAACTTTGAAGCTCTGCAGGCGGTAACGAAGAAATAAACAACTCGTGACAGTCGTCTTCGCGGAATAGCGGCGTTTACTGTGGAAGATGACTTTGCAACTGATGGACACGGTCATCCGGCGTCCCAATCGGCGTTATTCGGGACTGGATCCGAAGACCTTCAACTTCGCGCTCAAGCTTTCCGACACGATCCGCCAGCCCGTACATGTAGTCGCCGCGCGGATCATCCATGCTCAGAGCCTCCGCCTAGTAATTCAAGCTTTCCCAGAGGCGCTTGAACATAGTTGCACACTCCTGTGTGTGATCATTGCGGTCATTCTGTTGCCAATATCACGCGAGCCAGCTCCGACGGATTCTCGACAGCGGAGAAGTGGCCGGTATTTTTGAGCGTCACCATCTGCGAGGCAGGAATCAGCGACCGTGTGCGTTCGCGTTCATTTGGCCGAGACCAATCGCTATCGCCATAAACGAGCGTCACAGGCGCCGAGATCTGCCGATAGTAATCGCGCGCCTTGCTCCAGGATCGCCAGCCGGCCAGCACCTTGCGTGCGATCCGCTTGTATCCCGGGCGGTGGGCTACTTCATCGAACTCGGCCAGCAAATCGGCCGGCAGTTTGCGCGGGTCGTGATATCCGCCGCCCATGATCTTGCCGAGGACCATCTTGTTTTCGAGCGATGCATTCATCGCGCCGAGCACCGGGATCTGCAAACTTCCGATGATAAAGTTCGCGAACCAGTTGCCGCGTCGAATGCCGTCCCCGTAGCGCGTCTCGTAGTCGTAGGGGTTGATCGCATAGACCCGCTTCACCCGCTGCGGAAGCGACGCCGCCACTGTAAGGGCCAATGTCCCGCCGATCGACTCGCCAACCATCGTAACGGCCGAGAGGTTTAGCTCCTCGATGAAACGAATGACGGCCTGCCTGAAGTAGGGTTCGTCGAAGCTCGCGCCTGGATCTATTGGAGAGTGTCCGTGGCCCGGGAGGTCAATGGTGTACACCGTGTGCGATGTCGCGAGGAGGGGCGCCAGACTGCGGAAATATTCGAGCTGTGTCCGGATCGTATGTATGAGGAGTAATGGAGGCCCGCTGCCGATCTTTTGGAAACGCAGGCTAAGCGTATCCGATATTTCGAGCAAACTTGGTTTGCCTTTTGTCACGCTAAGCATTTCGATTTCTCCCGTGCTTTGAGGGATGCGATCTTTCAAGCGGCGGCGGCTTCCCGGACCTGTTTGACTGCTGCATCCAGAATCGCCCGAGCCAGATCAGGGTCGTTGACGACACGCGATAGCGTCACCGCGCCGACCATCGTCGCGAGAATGGCCATGGCCTTGCCGCTGGACGCCTCGCCGCCAGCCTCGGCAATGAAGCGGCCGAGCACTTCGAGATGTGCCTTTATTCCCGCTTCGAATGTCGCCTTCACGTCGGATCCCTGTCTGGCGGCATCCGCGCCGAGCGCCACGATCGGGCAGCCGTCCATCCTTTCTTCGCGATGGTCGCCACTGAGGTAGAACGCGATCACCGCGCCGAGCGGATCGTCAGGATTTTTCGTTGCCGCATCCGACCATCGGCGGGAAGCGCCCTCCAATGCGCGCCTGGACGCCTCTACCGCCAAATCCCCTTTTGACGCGAACTGCTTGTAGAAGGCGCCTTGTGTTAGCCCGGCCGCCTTCATCAGATCTTTTAGGCCGATGCCATCAAAGCCGCGCTCCCTGAAGAGGCGACTTGCCACATCAATCACGGTTTGGCGGTTCTCCGCGGCTTGAATGCGACTCACACGCATGGTGGACCTCCATTTGGATTTCACTCGAAATCTATATCTCAGATAGAGTTCGAACGCAATCTATCAATGGCGTGGCTGGATTCGGCGTCGCTGAGGGTCAAGAGGCCGGTTTTTGGGGATCACATTCCCGTCAGAGTTCAAATTTAGATTGCGATCGACATCTAAATAGTTTATAGAGTTCGAATGAAATCTAATTTAGATGAGGAGGCGGATATGAAAAAGCGAAGACCTATCATTGTGTTAGGGGGCGTCCTGATCGCGGCGTTAGCTGCGACTGCGTTCGTCACACTTCGCACCCAGGAAGCCGCCGCCGTGAGCGACCCCCGGCAGGAACCCCCGATCGTCAGGCTGGTCACGGCCGCGCGTGTGAACGGATCCGAACGCGGTTTCACGGGCATCATCGGGGCGAGGGTGCAGAGCAACCTCGGGTTTCGCGTCGCCGGCAAGATTGTCGAACGGCTGGTGAATACCGGTCAGCAGGTCAAAGCCGGTGAGCCGCTGATGCGGATCGACGAAACCGACCTTCGCCTTGCGGTCACGGCAAAGCGCAACGCCGTTGCCGCAGCGCGTGCATCTGTCGTTCAGACCGAAGCGGATGAACAGCGATACGCCAAACTGGTGAGCAACGGATGGGCTTCCCGACAGCGCTACGAGCAAGCGAAGGCCGCACTGGACACGGCCGAGGCGCAACTCGCCACCGCCGAAGCCGATGCGCGGGTCGCCGAAAATGAGGCGACCTATTCGGTTCTGGTAGCGGATGCGGACGGAACGGTGGTCGAAACGCTTGGCGAGCCCGGGCAGGTCGTCTCGGCCGGCCAGACAGTCGTTCGGATCGCCAAGGCCGGTCCCCGCGAAGCTGTGGTGGCACTTCCCGAAACGATCCGGCCAGCGATTGGCTCCGAGGCTGAGGCCAGCATCTATGGCGCCGATGGGCGACGCTATGCGGCGCATCTGCGGCAGTTGTCGGACTCCGCCGATGCTCAGACCCGTACCTATGAGGCCCGTTATGTGCTCGACGGTGAGGCCGCGGCGGCACCGCTTGGCGCGACGGTAACCATTCGGCTGGCAAGCCAGGCTAGTCAGCCGGATGTTCAGGTGCCGCTGGGAGCCGTGCTCGATGACGGCCGGAAGACCGGTGTGTGGGTCCTGGATAGCGCCACCTCAACCGTACGCTTTCGTCCAGTCAAGCTTGTTCGAGTGAGCAGCGAAACCGCCGTGATCTCCGGATTGAGCTCTGGTGACCCGGTTGTTTCCCTCGGCGCTCACCTTCTCCAGGAGGGCGCTCGCGTCAGGACTGCATCTGAAAACAACGGAAACTAACGAGCTTCAATCTTTCCGCGATTACCGTCGGAGGACGGCAAATGCTATACAGCTACATTGTCAAGAAAGAAATCCGAAAGACCTTCGACCACGTCAACAACCATCGCTGGGATGACGCGGTGAAAGCGGTCGCGCCGCATGTCCATCACCGCGTTTCCGGCGCCCACGCGCTTGCTGGTGAGCGCCACGACAAAGAAGCCCTACGCCGCTGGTTTGAGCGTCTCGGCCGCGTCCAGCCCACTCTCCATATCACGGTCAACAACATCTGGGTGAAGGGCTGGCCGTGGCATACCACCGTGTTTGTCGAGTGGGACGGCACCGCAACGCTGCTCAACGGCGACGCGTCGTACGTCAACCGCGGTCTCCACGTGTTCACCCTGCGGTGGGGTAGAGTCTATGCACTCGAGGAATTTCAAGATTCACAGGAAGCGGCCCGTGGCCTTGCCGCCCAAGCGGCAGCGGGCCTCAAAGAAGCTGTCGCCGAACCAATTGTGAGTGAGCAGAAGAGCAGTCAGAGGGCCCGCGCTTTTTAGGTAAGCGCGGTTCACTCGACGCCCACCTGCTGCAGGACGGCGCGAGCGCCAGGACGAACGTCTAGGATTAGGAGTGGCCAAGTGATGAATTTCAATCTTTCCGCGATCGCCGTTCGTGAACGGGCCGTCACCCTGTTCTTCATCGTCCTGCTGGCGGCCGCAGGCGCCTACGCCTTCGTCATGCTCGGGCGGGCGGAGGATCCCTCCTTCACCATCAAGACCCTGACGGTCACGACGGTATGGCCGGGCGCGACGGCGCGCGAGATGCAGGACCAGGTCGCCGAACCGTTGGAGAAGCGGCTTCAGGAGCTGACCTGGTATGACCGGGTGGAGACGACCACACGGCCAGGTTATGCGTACATGACGGTTACGCTGAAGGACAGCACACCGCCATCCAGCGTGCAGGAGGAGTTCTACCAGGCCCGCAAGAAGCTTGGGGATGAAGCGCGCAAGCTGCCCTCTGGTGTGCTCGGCCCGTTCGTCAACGACGAATATTCGGACGTGAGCTTCGCCCTCTATGCCCTCAAGGCGAAGGGCATGCCGATGCGGGAACTCGCCAGGCAAGCCGAGACCATTCGCCAGGATCTCCTGCACGTGCCCGGCGTCAAGAAGATCAACATCCTCGGTGAACGTCCCGAACAGATCTTCATCGAGTTTTCCTATGCCAAACTGGCAACGCTTGGCGTGTCGGCACAGGATATCGTTGCCGCCTTGCAGCGGCAGAACACCGTCACACCGGCAGGCTCGATCGACACCAAGGGGCCGCAGGTCTTCATCCGGGTCGACGGCGCTTATGACAGCGTCCAGGCGATCGCCGACACGCCGATCGTCGCTGCGGGGCGGACGCTGAAACTCTCCGACATCGCCGAAGTCCGCCGCGGCTACGAGGATCCTCCCACCTACCTCATCCGCCATCAGGGTGAGCCCACGATCATGCTCGCGGCGGTTATGCAAGAGGGCTGGGATGGCCTAGCGCTCGGCAAGGCGCTGGAGGAGCGGTCCGCCGCTATCGCTCGGACGCTGCCACTCGGGATGACCCTGGCCAAGGTCAGCGACCAGGCCGTCAACATCACCTCGGCGGTCGACGAATTCATGATGAAGTTTGCGATGGCGCTCGGCGTGGTGCTGCTGGTGAGCCTGCTCAGCCTCGGCTGGCGCGTCGGCATCGTCGTGGCGGCTGCCGTCCCTCTGACGCTTGCCGTCGTGTTCCTCATCATGCTGGAAACCGGCCGGTTCTTCGACCGCATCACGCTCGGCGCCCTCATCCTGGCGCTTGGTCTTCTCGTGGACGACGCCATCATCGCCATCGAGGTGATGGTGGTGAAAATGGAAGAGGGCATGGACCGCATCAAGGCGGCGGCCTACGCGTGGAGCCACACGGCGGCGCCGATGTTGTCGGGAACACTCGTGACGGTCGCCGGGTTCCTGCCGGTGGGCTTCGCGCGCTCGACGGCCGGCGAATACGCCGGCAACATCTTCTGGGTCGTGGGGTTCGCCCTCATCGTCTCCTGGATCGTCGCGGTGGTCTTCACGCCCTATCTTGGCGTCAAGATGCTGCCCGCGATCAAGCCGGTCGAAGGTGGTCACCAAGCGATTTACGGCACACCGAACTATCGGCGCCTGCGAGGGCTCATCACCTTTGCCGTGCGTCACAAGTTCGTAACCAGCGGCATCGTCGCCATCGCTTTCGCGCTGTCCGTCGTCGGCATGGGCGCCGTCAAGCAGCAGTTCTTCCCGACGTCCGACCGGCCCGAAGTGCTGGTGGAGGTTCGCCTGCCGGAAGGCACCAGCATTGAGACGACGACCGCTACAGTCGAGAAGCTCGAACACTGGCTGGGCCACCAGTCGGAGGCCAAGATCGTCACGAGCTATGTCGGTCAGGGCGCTCCCCGATTCTTCTTCGCGATGGCGCCGGAGCTGCCTGATCCGGCCTTCGCCAAGATCGTCGTACTTACACCGGACGCGGAGGCGCGCGAGGCTTTGAAGCACCGGCTCCGACAGGCGGTGTCAGAGGGGCTTGCGCCTGAGGCCAATGTGCGCGTCACTCAGCTTGTGTTCGGACCCTACACGCCGTTCCCGGTCGAGTTTCGGGTCATGGGGCCTGATCCGGCGCAACTGTACGCTATCTCTGAAAAAGCCCTCGATATCATGCGTGGCGTTCCCGATGTGCGGCAAGCCAACCGCGATTGGGGCAATCGCACGCCCGTGCTCCGTTTCATCCCGGATCAGGATCGACTGAACCTCATCGGCCTCTCGCCAGCGGAGGTCGGCCGGCAACTCCAGTTCCTCCTCACTGGCATCCCCGTTACGCAGGTCCGCGAGGACATCCGCAATGTCCCCATCGTGGCACGCAGCGCCGGCGGCGAGCGACTGGATCCGGCACGTCTGGCGGATTTCTCCCTGATGAGCCGGGACGGCCGCCCGATTCCGCTCGACCAGATCGGCCATTCGGAAATCCGTCTGGAAGAGCCGATCATGAAGCGCCGCGATCGCACACCCGTGGTCACGATTCGCTCTGATATCAATGAAGCGACCCAGCCTCCAGAGGTCTCCAAGGAGATCAAGACGGCTCTTCAGCCGCTGATCGCATCGCTTCCGGCCGGCTATCGCATCGAATTGGGCGGATCGATCGAGGAGGCAACCAAGGCCAATGACGCGTTGGCGACGGTCTTTCCCGCCATGATCGCCGCCATGTTGATCGTCATCATGCTGCAGGTGCGATCCTTCTCGACGATGGCCATGGTCATGCTGACGGCACCGCTTGGCCTCGTCGGCGTCGTGCCCGTGTTGCTCGCCTTCAATCAGCCCTTCGGATTCAATGCCATTCTGGGCCTGATCGGACTGGCCGGCATCCTGATGCGCAACACGCTGATCCTGACCGAACAAATCAAGGAGAACCGTGCTGCCGGCCTTGACGACTATCACGCCGTCATCGAGGCCACGGTGCAACGCACGAGGCCCGTGATCCTGACCGCACTTGCCGCCGTGCTCGCCTTCATCCCTCTCACGCATTCCGTCTTCTGGGGATCGATGGCCTATACGCTGATCGGCGGCACCGCGGTCGGCACGGTGCTGATCCTGCTGTTCCTTCCTGCGCTTTATGCCACGTGGTTTCGGATCAAGCCGACCGCAGATGCGATCCATGGGGATTCGACGGAGGAATCGGAATTGCAAACAGCAATGGCTGCCGAGTAGGGCTTTGTTGTATCCATGAATCGTCCAGTCCGAACGGGAGCTGATCCCGATGAGGCGCGCGCGCGCATCCTGGAGGTGGCGGAGGAGCAGTTTCGCCGCATCGGTTACCACAAGACGTCGATGGCCGACATCGCCTCTGAACTCGGCATGAGTCCGGCGAATGTCTACCGTTTCTTTCCCTCCAGGGATGCGATCAACGAGTCGATCTGCGGGCGTGTCTTGAACGAGGTTGCTGACATCGCCTCTGCGATCGCACGCACGAACGTGCCGGCCATGGAAAAACTCGACCGGCTCCTGACCGCCGTTCACCGCCACAACAAGATGACGCTGGTCGAGGAAAAGCACATGCACGACCTGATTGTCGTCGCCATGCATGAGAACTGGACGATCATCAAGGCGCACGTCGAACGGATGGTGGCGATCTTCGAGGCGATCATATGCGAGGGCATCGAAGCGGGCGAGTTCGAGGTCGAAGATGCCGCGAAAGCCGCGCGAGCTGTCAAATCCGCCTTCACGCCATTCTTCCATCCGACTCTGATCGAGCACTGCGTTCGACACGGCGAAGATACCGAAGCAGACCTGCGCAACCAGATCCGCTTCATCCTGAAGGCTCTCGGCAAGTCTGACTAACGGTCTGCCGCATTGAGGCCTGTGGTTCCGGATTAAGCCGACTACTGATGCCATGCGAATACCAATGGCTTCATGGCAGCCGGCGGCAAGCTGACTCATGACGAAACTGTCGCCCGCAACCGAGCTGTGACTGCGTGATTGAGTTTGGAGATTCGCGCAGCGAAACTCGAGCAAACGCGTCGGAAAGCGTCCGGAAAACCATCTGCTATCCGTGGCTGGCGGGCGAAATCAACGTCTTCCTTACGCCGCTACCATATCTGTTACGGTGCCGCCGGAAATCTTCGGTGTCTCGTGAAGCTGTATCAGACCATGAAGCGTTGCCAACATCAGATGTTGTGCAGCCGGAGCTGGCCAGGAGGACGCCGCACGCGGGCTATGTTGTCACGCGAAGTTGACGCTCTTGTTTAAGGGCAGTTCGCGCACACGCTTTCCTGTGAGAGCAAAAATGGCGTTCGCGAGCGCCGGTGCCGCAGGCGGAACGGGGGGTTCGCCAATTCCGCGCACTTCACTGCCAAGCTGCAATCCCTCGACGATGATTTCCGGTGCCTGATGGAATCTCATTCCCTCGAACGCGTGATAATTGGTCTGGGCCGGCGCGAAGTTGTCGTAGGTCAGCTCACAATTCATCGCGTGGCCCAAGCCCCAGATAATGCCTCCCTGGATTTGCGCCTCGAAATTGATCGGGTCGAGAACACGCCCCACCTCGCAAACGGCGTATACCTTGTCGATTCTGATGCCTTGAGCTGTATCGCTCACTTCAACGACTTGGGCCATCGGTACGCCAAATGATAACGTCAGGGCGACCCCACGAGCGCGCTTGCTATCTATTCGCGGCCCGTTCCAAGCGGAAATATCTCGCAAGGTCTCCAGGACCGCCTTCGAGGTCTTATGATTGCACAGACGAATAAGTTCAGACATCGGATCAGCGCCGGCGGCATGGATCAATTCGTCCAGGAAGGAAGCGTGATGAAACCCATTCGCCGAGGCTCCAACCGATCGCCACGGGCTGACGGGCACCATTTCTTTCGCGCGGTAACCTGTCACCCGGTAGTTCGGTATTGCGAAAGGTTGATCCCAAACACCATTGACACTCGTAGTGTCGGGACCGGGAGGAACGGGAGCCTGCAGACGGTTAAACCAGGAGGCCCCCATTGATTGGCCGGCGATATCAATGCTCATGCTCTCGACCTTGCCATCGCGAACCGTTCCCCTTGCGCGCGAGAGCTGGATTGGGCGCGGATAGTCGTGCGCCATGTTCTCTTCTCGGCTCCAAGTCATCTTGACCGGAACGCCTTCCATCGCAATCGCAAGCTCGATGGCCTGCAGCGCATAGGTGTCGTCGAGTCGTGCGCCAAAGCTGCCGCCAATCGGCTGAACGTGGACATAGACTTTGTCTTCCGGCAATTGGGCCAGCTTAGCAGCATGCATCTGGAGAAATAGCGGGATCTGCGTTCCCGTCCAGATGTCGAGCCGTTCCTTCGTATAGAGCACAACCGCATTCATGGGCTCGAGGGGCGCGTGAGCCAGATATGGCGTTCGATACTCCGCCTCAATCGACTTGGATGCGCCGGCCAATGCCTTCTCGACGTCTCCGTCGTTGCGAAGTCGGCTGTCCTGCAGGTCTTTGGAGAACGAATTCTCCAATACCTTCCACATTCCAGCAGAGTTGGCCGGATAGGGAGGATCGTTCCATTCGATCTTGATCGCGGCCGCGGCCTGAAAGGCTCTCCACGTGTTATCGGCGATGACGCCCACACCGTCTTTGACCGGGACGATCTTTTTCACGCCCCTCATCTTTTCCGCGCCAGAGGCATCATATCGTTTGATCGTGCCTCCCATACCGGGATTGGCCCGGACGGTGGCGTACACCATCCGGTCCGAGCGAACGTCAATCCCATACTGCTGTGTACCGGTAGACTTCGCGACGATATCGATCCTGCGCATGCTCTTGCCGATGTAACGCCACTCCTGTTCCGATCGGAGCGTGACATCAGTAATGGGCTCAAGCTGCGCTGCCTCGACGGCTAGTTCCGCGTAAGTAACGGACTTGCCATCGGGGAAGATGACCTGGCCGTCTTTGGTTTTCAGTTGCGATCGGGACACTCCCAATCTCCTGGCGGCCGCCTCCTTCAGAGTCTCGCGCGCAACAGCTCCCGCCATGCGAAGTTTATGATATCCATCGGGTACAGTGGAGGAACCACCGGTGATCTGCATACCTAGCAGACGGCTTAGCACTTCGCCGCCACCACGCGCACCCCGGGCCAAGAAGCCATCATCGATTGTAGCAAAGGGCAGGCTGTCGTCCATGATCCGGCTGTTGAAGTATGCCGGACTGGGCGGACCAGAATCGATGCGAACCTTATGCGGATCCACATCGAGCTCTTCAGCAATCAGATGAGCTTGGATGGAATAGGAGCCTTGGCCTTTATCGGCTCGCGGAGTAATAAGCGTGACGCCCTTCGCATCAACGCGGACGTAGGGCGTGATCGCGGCTTCACCCGGCTGGAGGCCTTTGAGCAACGGATTGAGGGGTTCCTTGCGCAAGTTGTAATAGCCGAACGCGACGCCACCGGCGATCGCAGCGGATCCGATCAGAAACGTGCGTCGTGCAATTTTTCCAAGCCGAGCCACGCTATTTCCCCTTCATCATCTGGGCTGCAGTTTTGACGGCGCTGTGGATGCGAGCATAAGTTCCGCATCGGCAAAGATTTCCGCTCATGGCGTCGGCAATATCGGTCTCAGACGGATCGGGGGTTTTCGACAGGAAGGCTGCTGCAGTCATCATTTGGCCGGACTGACAATAGCCGCACTGCGCAACTTGGTGCTCGATCCAAGCCTGCTGAACCACGTGTGGGTTTGCCGGCGTTCCGAGACCCTCGATCGTCGTGACGCTGCCGCGAACCTCGCCAGCACTGATCGAGCAGGAACGAACCGCCGCACCGTCGACATGCACGGTGCACGCACCGCAAAGCCCGGCGCCGCAGCCATACTTCGGTCCCGTAATGCCGAGTTCATCCCGAAGCACCCAAAGAAGCGGAATTTCCGGTTCGATGTCCAAGTCGTGCCGCTTGCCATTGACGGTCAATTGCATTGCGAGTGCTCCAGCGATTGAGAAAACGACGATTGGTGCCCGTCTGCTCTTCAGGAGCTCCCAACACCTTGGCAGAGCTGAGGTCCCGCTGACAATGCGCGGTCATTCCCTATGAGCCGTTCCTCGTCTATTAGCAGACTTGACTAGTTTTTTGCAAGTGACTAAGTTTTGTTTAGACATTTTGATTTGAGCGAGATCGGAGCCGATTTGGACCTGCTGATGAGGGAGCTGGTGTGTGGTCGATTTAGCGAGTCATCCAACCGTTGTATCGCATCGAGCTGAGACAAAAGCGTCGCGGCCGCACACATTGGATGCGGATCGGCTCCGGTCATTGTGTTTGGAGGCTGGGGCGGATGACGTAGGATTCGTCGAAGTCGATCGCGAAGATATCGCCGCGCACCGCGCAGACATCCTCGGCGTGTTCCCCCGCACGAAGTCGATCATTAGCATTGTGTGCCGGATGAATCGCGAGAACATCCGAACTCCAATGCGGTCCATCGCAAACATCGAGTTTCACCACGTTGTTCACAAGACCGACGACGTCGTTCGAGAGATCGTCAGTAGGTTGGAGGCCATCGGCGTTCGAGCGATCAATGCGGCTGCCGTTGGTTTTCCCATGGAAATGGACCGCTTCGGCGCGGGCAAGCAATGGCTGGTATCGCACAAGCCGATTGCCGAAGCGGCCGGCCTTGGTCGGATGGGCATTCATCGCAACGTCATCCATCCAAAGTTCGGCAACTTTGTTCTTCTCGGGACCGTTTTGCTGGATGCGGAGGTCAGTGCTTACTCGCGACCGCTTGACTACAGCCCTTGTCTGGAATGCAAGCTGTGCGTTTCCGCCTGTCCCACTGGTGCGATCGCCCCGGATGGGCATTTTGATTTCGCGGCCTGCTACACCCACAACTATCGCGAATTCGCAGGCGGTTTCACCGATTGGGTGAATGGGATCGCCGACAGTCGGGATTCGCGTGCCTATCGAGACAGGTTCACGCCGGCAGAAACGGCTTCAATGTGGCAAAGCCTTTCCTTTGGTGCGAACTACAAAGCCGCTTACTGTATGGCGGTGTGTCCTGCAGGCGAAGATGTGATCGGTCCCTATCTCGCCGACCGAAAGCAATACATGGAGGAGGTAGCCAAACCCCTAAGCGAAAAGGTTGAGACAGTCTATGTCGTCGCCGGATCGGACGCCGAAGCCTACGTGCCCCGCCGCTTCCCGCACAAGCCGATCAAGCGCGTCCGCAACGGACTCTCGAACATACGTTCGATTCTTGCCTTTCTGAGATCGCTTACATTAGTCTTTCAGCGAGGACGTTCTGCCGGCCTTAATGCGACGTTTCATTTCACGTTCGTGGGCCGCGAACCCGCGGAAGTGACCGTTGAAATCAGGAACAAGACGATAAAGGTCACCAACGGTCGTCAGGGTGCGGCGGATTTCGCCATGACAGCCGATAGTGACGCTTGGCTGAGCTTCCTGCGCAAAGAGGTGAAGTTGCCCTGGCTGCTGCTGCGCAGAAAGCTTCGCTTCCGCGGTTCACCGAGGCTCCTGCAGGCCTTCGGTCGATGTTTTCCGTCTTGATTTCTCGAATGTAGGCGGACCGCAGGTGGCCTGCCCCAATATTCGATCAGTGGCGCTGGGTTCGTCCCAGCGTGCCCAAGCACAGCTCGCGGGGCGTCCGAGGAGGAAAAGATGGAATCTCCGATCTTAATCACTGGTGCCGCAGGAACAGTTGGTCACGCCGTGTGCGAGCTACTGATCGGACGAGGATCCAAGGTGAGGGCGCTAGTGCGCAATGAGGATGTTCGGTCGGCCAAACTAGCCGAACGCGGTGTTGAGGTTGTCGTCGGGGATCTTCTCGATCTGCATGCGATGCATCGCGCCATTGAGGGTTGCGAGCGAATTTACTTCGGTATGACTGTGTCGGCTCAGTATCTCGAGGCGACAGTCAATGCCGCCGCCGTCGCGAAACATCACAACGTGAGTGCATTCGTGAACATCTCACAAATGACAGTCTCGCAAATGGGAATCAATTCGACCACAGACAGCCCACAGCAGAAGCTGCACTGGCTCGCGGAGCAGGCGCTGAATTGGTCTGGGGTGCCTGTCGTGCATGTCCGTCCGACCTCATTCCTGGATACCTTCTTCCTCAGGTTATCGGCGAATTCAATCCGCGAGCATCAGCAAATTCGACTGCCCTTCGGGAATGGAAAGACCTCGCCGATCGCCAGTGAAGATGTTGCGCGGGTGATCGCTGCGATCATCGAAGACCCGGCCCGGCACATCGGCAAGATATACGAACTGACTGGCCCGCGTTCCCAGGATATGAACGGGGTTGCTGAAGAGTTCTCCAAGGCTCTCGGACGTCCAATCACTTACGTGAACGTACCCTGGGAACCTTGGCGCAAGCAGCTGGAGGATAGCGGCAGGTTGTCTCCGCATGCGCTTGCCCATCTCGCAACAATGGCTCTTCTTAAACAGCAGAATCGATATGACCGCTTGACGTCGGATGTGGAGAAGGTCACTGGCACGCCGCCGCTCAGCGTTTACGACTTTGTCCTGCGCCACGCCAATGTGTATACGGCGGCAGACGAGGAATTCCTGCCATGAAGCGCGCCGCGTGGTCGCTGACCCTGATCATGCTGACTACATCTGCACCGGCGCGTGATGATGGACGCTACGCCAATTCACCGTTGAAAGGATGGTTCGACCACAGCGAATTCGGGCCATGCTGCTCGGACGCGGATGGATACGTTGTTGCCGACGTCGATTGGGAATCACATCACGGGCACTATCGTGTGCGCATCGACCATGAGTGGGTGATGGTGCCTGACGGCGCCGTTGTCACTCAGCCGAACAAGATCGGGCGGACCATGGTGTGGAAGTATTATATCGACGGTCGCCCGCGGGTCCGCTGCTTCATGCCGGGCAGCATGATGTGACATGTAGCTCGGTCCGCGACTGGGCCGATCTTGTTGGCCGATACCCTTTCCCGTTGTGCTCGGCCGGACGGCTGCGCCTCGCGATGAAAGAATTTCTCGAAGGCGCGCTTCTCCGTCGACACCAGCGTTGTCGCTGATCACGGTAACGGCGTTAAGAGCGCCCGCCGCCAGGCTACGCGATAGTGAGCGCCCCGTTCAGCCGCTTCGCTCAGCGAAATCCTCGATGTAGCCCACCGAACTCATGAAATTGGTCTTGACGTTTTGCATGATGAACAGCATTCTTATTCTGGATGATACGTGTCATGCAGAATGGCGCCGTGGTCCGGCAACTACGGTAACCAACATTGCCCATATGGCATGGAGCAGATGTGCGCTGCGTTCCAGGGAATGGCGATGACGGCTGAGGTTTTGACGGAATCTTCCGCAGACAACGCTTGCCTGAACCTCGAGGCGGCTACCGATCATGGAAGCCGTCAGAACCAGCAGTCGTCGCGGAGGGGACGCGTAGCGGAGGCAAACTGGGATCTCTTCCGATTATTCTCTTCCGTCGCGAGGTTCGGCAGTGTCAATCGCGCCGCTCGCGAATTGGGTATGAGCCAGCCGACGCTCAGTCGCCGGTTGAAGGAGCTGGAACGCCATATCGGAGCTCCGCTCTTCTTTCGAGTGTCCTCCGGTGTCAAGCTGACACAGGAAGGCGAACAACTCCGTCTGTCGGCGGCTGCTATCGTACGGTCGTTCGAGTTGTTTCAGCGCGATCTGTCATCGCGTGCCGGCGACAGGTCCTTTTCCATCAAGATCTCTGCTACCGAAGGCCTGACCAAGCACTGGTTGTTGCCTCGCGTGAACAAGCTGCGCGCACTCAACGACAAGATCAGCCTCGAGATATTCTCCACTGTTCTCAAGCAAAATCTCGCCGCAAGCGACCTCGATTTTGTCATTCGGATGGGGCATCCGGGCGACAACGAGCTAGTAGGTCGGCGGGTAGCGACGGTAGCGTTCGGCTTGTTCGCATCCGAAGCATATCTGGCCGAGCATCCGGCGCCGCGATCCATTGCGGACCTCGACAAGCATGAAATTATCGGAAGTTCGGCTGACTTTGCCGGCCTTCAGGGCGAGCGTTCCGGACAAATGCTTCTTCTCACGCAGTTCAAGGCTGCGGGAGATGCCCGTGCCTCATTGAAAGTGTCGATAGCAAACCATCTTTCTGCCGCTACGGCGGGACTGGGGCTGGCATTCCTGGCGGTGCCGTTCGCTCTCGCAGAGGGATTGGTGCGTGTTCTCCCTCAGGAATCATCGTTAATGGATCTCTGGCTGTTGCGCCGGCGCGAGAGCGATCTGCGCAAGTTGACAGGGCAGGTCCGCCGGCTTCTCGAAACAGAGTTTGCAGCGTCTCGTGCATGGTTTCTGGGGCAGCAACGGCCTCGAAGGCCTTTGCAGCGCATTGCGTGACCGCATTAAGCTGTCCTTATCAGGAGCGTGCGCGATTCTCCACGCCACGGAACTCCGGCTGCGTTGAGCGCAATCAGCTCCTGTGCAAGGACCCGATGAATGGGCCAGCACCGGTTACGCGCGGGAGGATCGGCGCATTTCCGCGTAATCGAGGATTGACCGTCGCGCTGCCAGCAAAATCTTCTTCGATGCTTCCTCTTCCCTCATCACGCGGGAAAGAGTCATCGCGCCTACGATCGTGCACATCACCGAAGTAGCGAACTCGGTCGCGTCCTCGTCCCCAATAAGCGTAGCGATGCTGTCGAAGGATTTTTCGAGATACGCCGTCATGATGTCCCGCGTCCGCGAATCGGCGCGGGCGACGTCGCCGGCGAGAGCAGCAACGGCGCATCCGGATGCCGGATCATCGCGATGTGTCTTGCTAAGGTAGGCGTTTAGGAAAGACTTGAGCGTACGCGGCCCTTTGGCGCTCGCGGCGTTGATTGCCGATGCGTCGCCGTCGGCGAGAGCCCGATCGAGCGCTTGGGCGATCAGATCATCACGCGACTCGAAATGTCCGTAGAAGCCACCATGGGTTAGTCTCGCGGACGTCATGAGTTCGCTAATACTGATGCCCGCCAATCCTAGTTCCCTGAGCTGCAGGGCCGCCGCATCCAGGATCCGCTCCCGGCTTCTTGCCTTCTCCGCCTGTGAGTGTCCCACCTGTGTCGCTCCGGGAAATTGCAATCGACGATCTGGATGTCGGCCGCCAGACCTGAATTCTGGATGATGGCCTTCATTCAGGAGAATCTCGCGCGAGGATAAGCAGCCTTCGGGTGAATTTCCATATGTTTCCGCGCGATGGCCTTCGCCGGCTTGCCCGAGATCAAGTGGCAAATTCGTTTCGCGACGCCAGTGCATTCGGAAAGCCAGGGACGGGCCAGGTTCAAGCTGATGCAAGTGACCGCCCGCGGCACAAACGAATTCATGACAAAGTCCGAGGTCGTCGTCGAGATCGGGAGCTCCGACGAGCCTGGCCTTGTCGCGGAATGGCTTAGTGTTTCCTATCTCGCGGAGTGGGTCACCGCCTAGTGCCTCGATAGCTGTGCAGTCAATGCCTAACCTGTCTCAGTTGCTAGAGCTGTTCTTTATCAAGAGCGGGTCCGGATCAAGCGTCGGCATCTCCATCGTGAAATTCATTCCTGAATAAGGCAGGCACAAGAATGCTGTAGCCGGCGTCGAGCACAAATTGTCATGTGACCAGATCGAGCGCACCGCAGTGAGCCGTTATCCCCTCAGGCGTCAAGCGCTGCGTGGAGGAAGCAAATGAGCGAGCAGAAGCCCGCGCTGGGTCGGATCCGCACTGAGGTTCACGGGCGGGTGCTGAAAATCATCATCGACAATCCAGCGAAGAAAAATTCGTTCACCCCTCAGATGATGGTGCAGATCTCCGATGCGATGACCTTGCTGGACCGCAATGACGATTATTGGGCCGGCGTGGTCTGCGCCGAGGGCAGCGACCTTACCTCCGGCCTCGACATGCCCAAATTCTTCGGCCCGAAGGCCGAAAGGATCGATATCCCGGCTGACAACATCGACGTGTTCGCCCTCAAGGGGCGTTGCCGCAAGCCGGTTATCACCGCGGTGCAGGGCATCGTCTACACCATCGGCATCGAAATGATGCTTGCCGGAGACATTGTCGTCGCTGCCTCAAATAGTCGATTCTGCCAGATGGAGTCGAAGAGGGGTATTGCGCCGCTCGGCGGCGCGCACTTCCGCTTTCTGACCCGGGCCGGTTGGGGGGATGCAATGTACCACCTGTTCCTGTGCGACGAGTTCGATGCTGCGCAGGCCCACAAGATCGGCCTCGTGCAGGAAGTGGTCGATCCGGGAAAGCAAATCGAGCGTGCGATGGAGCTGGCGCAAACCATTGCCAAGAACGCGCCGATCGGAATCCAGGTCACCAAAGAAGCTGCGTTGAAGTACATCGAGGCCGCTGAACGAGCTGCGATCGACTACATCCCCAAAATCAAGGACCGTGTCTTCAACAGTCAGGACATGATGGAAGGCATCCAGTCCTTCGTCGAACGCCGTGCCGCGGTCTTCGAGGGACGTTAGTCGCTTGCGCCGTGACCAGTTCGGCAAGGAAAAGGAGCCACTCATGGGCAGCACGCAAGGCGTCCGATCTTACGAAGATCGCACCGCTCGCGTTGGATTGGTCGCCACATTGCCGAGGCACTGAGCGCGCCAAAGGTGGTTTTGCCATCGCGGAATAGGTGCGTTCGAGCAGATGCGAAAGAGCGATGACTTGTCATGATTGCCGCCAGCGAGACCTTTGGTGGAACTTGGCCTTTCGAACCCTGCTTTTTTGAGGGAGCCGGCTTTCGGATGCATTACGTCGACGAGGGGACCGGCGATCCCATCGTTTGTTTGCATGGGGAGCCCACCTGGGGTTACCTCTATCGACGTTTCATCCCTCCGCTTTCCGCCACGCACAGAGTCGTCGTTCCTGACCACATGGGTTTCGGCAAGAGCGAAACTCCTCGGGATCGAAAATATTCGCTGAGGACTCATGTCGACAACCTGACCAAGCTGATCGAAGCGCTCGATCTCAAGAACATTACGTTCGTTTTGCAGGATTGGGGTGGGCTGATCGGCTCAGCGTTCACGCTACGACATCCGCACCGCGTCAGGCGCCTGTTTCTCCTCAACACGTTGGCCGGCTATGGAAAGACCTCCGCGGGGTCGACGCCCTGGTTCCAGCTCATCCTGAAGCATCACAAAGCCGGCACGCTCGGGGAGGTGTTGGGGCACCTGGACGTGAATATCCTCAGCATCATGAAGACGCAGGGTTTGGAGAATTTGTCGGCGGTGGATTCCAATTGGCTTGCAGCCTTCGGCTCGGCCTTTCCGACGAAGGAGGACTGCGTCGGGGCAATTGAGTTTCCGCTCGACGCTTTGCTCGGTCGGATCATTCCATACCTCGAGGAGGGCGTGCCGCTTCTCCAAAACCTGAAGTCGAAACCCGCGATGCTTGCGGTCGGCATGAAGGATCGAGCGATTGCGCCGGAGAACCAGATCTCTGATTTCAAAGCAATATGGCCTGACGCGCCGGTCATTAAGCTCCCGCATGCGGGACACTTTAGCCAGGAAGACGCACCGGACACCATCATTGCATTGATTGAGCTGTTCATCCAAAGCGCCAGGTGATTGTGCAAGCAAACCTGGCTGGTCTTGCGGGAACAGCGGTGCGTGTCCGGCTATGAAGAGGAACTCTATGAAAGGGATCGCTCATGGGCAGCGTGAAGAAGGCGTTCGATCTTACGGGAAAAATTGCGCTCGTAACCGGCGGCTCGCGTGGATTGGGCTTGCAGATCGCCGAGGCATTGGGCGAGCAAGGCGCCAAGGTGATTTTGTCGTCGCGGAAAGCCGCCGATCTCGAGCAGGCGTGTTCACATCTTTCAAAGCTCGGATATCAGCCGGACGCTATCGCAGCCGACAATTCCAAGGATGACGATATCATGCGGTTGGTCGACCAAGCCTTGGGCAAGTTTGGCAGGATCGATATTCTCTTGAACAATGCCGGCGCCACCTGGGGAGCTCCGACAGAGGATCATCCCGTCGAAGCATGGGACAAGGTGATGAATCTCAATATTCGTTCCCTGTTCGTGTTGAGCCAGCAGGTCGCGAAGCGGTCGATGATTCCGAACAAGTACGGGCGCATCATCAACATGGCGTCGATTGCCGGATTGCGGGGTCACGTTGGCGAGCCGCAGATGATTGCCTACAACACGAGTAAGGGGGCGGTTGTCAATTTCACCCGCGCATTGGCGGGCAGTTGGGGTCAGTACGGCATTACGGTCAATGCGCTCGCTCCCGGTTTCTTCCCGTCCAAAATGACGGCCGGAACCATTAAGGCGGTTGGCCTCGACAAGCTGACTGAGGGTGTTCCGCTGCGTCGCATCGGTGATGAAGACGATTTGAAGGGGGCGATCATCCTGTTCGCCAGCGACGCCGGCAAGCACATTACCGGTCAGATATTGGCAGTGGACGGCGGCATCATGGCTGTCTGACAGCTCGCCCACCGGCCCTTGCTGGCGCGCACTCAATTCAATGTTGAATAGCCGCTCGCCAGATGCGCTGTGGCCAGCACCGACCAAGCCGAACTACCAAGCTGCCAACCAGCCGGTGCCGCGCAAGCGGTTTGGGCGGATCCGAGCGCACCGCCCGTACTAAAGGAGATAGCCGATGACAAGCCCTGTTATTATCGAGAAACACGGCAGTGTGGCCGTTCTTCTGGTCGACAACCCGCCAGTGAACGCGCTCGGGTCGGCGGTGCGCCAAGGTCTGCGCGACGCCATGCGGGAGGTGCTGGACAATCCGCAGTACGCGGCCGTCGTGCTAGCCTGCGCCGGCCGCACGTTCATTAGCGGGGCCGACATTCGCGAGTTCGACCAGAAGATCGAGGGACCCAGTCTCGACGAAATCAATCGCCTGTTCGAGAACCGGTCCAAGCCTGTCGTCGCCGCAATTCATGGCGTCGCGTTTGGCGGCGGGCTCGAAGTCGCGATGGGCTGCCATTTCCGTATTGCGGCGAGCGATGCCAAGCTCGGGCAACCGGAAGTCAAACTTGGATTGATCCCGGGTGGTGGCGGTACGCAACGTCTGCCGCGTGCCATCGGACCGGCGAGAGCTGTGCAAATGATCGTGACCGGCGATCCGATCGGCGCGGAAGAGGCGCTGCAGCTTGGGCTGGTCCACCAAATATTCGAAGGGGAACCAGTCGCGGCGGGTGTTGCCTTTGCGCAGAAAGTTCTGTCCGAACGCCGTCCCCTGCGTTCGCTGCGCGATGACGATTCGAAGCTGCGAGCGGCGCGCGCTGACAGAAGCACCCTGACGAAGGCGGCGGCTGAAGCGATGAAGCGCAATCGCGGGCTCGAAGCCCCGGCGGCCTGCGTGGAAGCCGTTGCGTGGTGCCTGGACGTACCGTTCGATGAAGCGATCCGGCGGGAATGGACGCTGTTCACCCGGTTGAGAAGCGGCGATCAGTCTAAAGCACTGCGTCACGTGTTCTTCGCGGAACGCAGCAGCAACAAGATCGCTGGTCTCGAGGCCGGCACACGCCCGCGGAAAGTCAACTCGGTCGCGATCATCGGCGCAGGCACGATGGGTGGCGGCATCGCCATGTCCTTTGCCAACGCCGGCATCCCGGTGAAGCTGATCGAAATCGCAAAGGATGCGCTCGACCGTGGCCTTGGTACCATACGGAAAAACTACGAGGCGACCGCAGCACGCTCGGCGATGTCTTCGGACACCGTCGCCAAGCGCTTGGGACTGATAACCGGTGCCGTGGGCCTGGAGCACGCTGCGGAGGCCGACCTCGTCATCGAGGCGGCATTCGAGACCATGCAGATAAAGAAGGAGATCTTCTCCGAACTTGATACCGCTGCAAAGCCGGGGGCGATTCTCGCAACAAATACTTCCTTTCTCGACGTCAACGCGATTGCAGCGGTCACGAAGCGGCCCCAGGACGTACTCGGGATGCACTTCTTCAGCCCGGCGAATGTCATGAAGCTGTGCGAGATCGTGCGTGGCGAAAAGTCGTCGCCGGACGTGCTGGCCACGGCCGCTGCAGTCGCGCGGCGCATCGGGAAGATTCCCGTCGTCGTGGGCGTCTGCCACGGCTTTGTCGGCAATCGAATGCTCGTGGTCCGCCTGCTCCAGGCCCGCAAGATGTTGCTTGACGGGGCGCTGCCGCAGCAGGTTGACGCTGTCGCGACGCGGTTCGGAATGATGGGGCCTTTTGCCATGGGGGATATGGCAGGTCTCGATATCGGCTGGCGATCGCGCAAGGATAGTGGCGAGACATCTCCGATCGAGGATGCGTTGTGCGAAGCGGGAAGATTCGGTCAGAAGACCGGAGCGGGGTACTACCGGTACGATGCAGGATCCAGAACGCCGATTCCGGATGCCGACGTAGAGGCCTTGATCGTGGATACCAGTCGCAAGCTGGGCATCACGCGACGCCAGATCAGCGACGCCGAGATTCATGAACGACTGATCTACCCGATGATTAATGAGGGCGCACGAATTCTCGAGGAAGGGATCGCGGAGCGGGCGAGCGACATCGATCTGGTCTGGCTCTATGGATACGGCTGGCCGCCCCAGACCGGCGGTCCGATGTTTCTTGCGGACCAGATAGGCCTCCCCGTCGTGGCTGAGCGGTTGGCGTTTATGGCCGCACTGGACAAGGACGAAACACTGCGGCCGGTGCCGCTGTTAAATCGCCTCGCTACCTCGGGCGGAACCTTCGCGGCTTTCAAGTAGATGCAGGAGGTGCGGGATCTCCGCGTCAAGAGAGGACTATAGACGAGATGGTCTACGTGATAGCAACGCTCACGGTGAAGCCAGAAATGAAGGCGGAGTTGTTTTCCGCCGCGAAGGATTGCATCGCCGCCACCCACAAGGAAGACGGATGTATTTCCTACGAGCTGTTCGAAAGTACCACCGATCCGAACAAGCTCGTGTTCGTCGAACAGTGGCAGTCGGCCGACTGCCTCCCTCTGCATTCCAAGAGCGACCACATGAGAGCATTTGGCCGCGTGGCGGTGAAGTGCTTTGCAGCCCCTGTACAGGTCCAGATCATCACTCCCGAAAAGGTCGAGAAGCGGTAGCTCTATCGTCCTCAGACGGCCCGGATAGCGGGTTCCATATAAGAACGATTTCAAGGCTGCACGGACTTCCCGTCCCCTTTGACGAGTCATTCAGTAACGACCCGGTCCACCCCATGCCGATAGCAGCGTAAGCCGGTCGCGCTTCAAAGGTCAATTGGAGTTCTTGCGCGAGCTCAACCGGAGACGCCAGTCTCCCCACTGGCTTGCTTCCGTACGGATACGCGGGACAATTCTTCTCGAAGCGGCTTGACGAGTTCTAAAAAAGAACTGTAGGTTAACGGAAAGACGGCTGAACAATGGCCGCGGTTTGCAGGATCGCGGGCCCCGCCGGGGCGCGCACTCCGCTGTTCACAGGGAGGACGCTATGCTCAAATTGTTCAAAGCTGCTTTCGCACTGATGCTTTTGGCGCTGGGATCGTCCGCATTTGCCGCTGACGCGCCGGGGGTAACACAGACTGAGATCAAGATTGGCGGGGTCTTTCCTTTCAGCGGACCCGCTTCGTCGATCGGTTTGGTCGGCCGAGGGATTCTCGCTTATGTCCAGTCGATCAACGACCGCGGCGGCATCAACGGACGGAAGATCAATTACATTGCCTATGATGACGCCTACAGCCCGCCCAAGGCCGTAGAGCATGTTCGCAAGCTCGTCGAAAGCGATGAGGTTGCCTTCATCTTCAGCCAACTCGGCACGCCCGGTAATACGGCAGTGGCAAAATATCTGATGTCGAAGCGAGTGCCGGCTATCGGCATCGTCTCGGGGTCGAACAAGTTCACGAACGTGACGGACTTTCCGCTGACGACGACCAGCCTGGTCAGCTTCGACACTGAGGGAAAGATCTACGCCAAATTCCTGACCAAGACGCTGCCGAATGCGAAATATGCCATCCTCTATCAGAACGATGACCTCGGCAAAGATTACGTCAACGCTTTCAAGGCGAGTCTGAAGGGCGATTTCGACAAGAAAGTAACTGCCATCGCTTATGAAATCAGCGATCCGACAGTGGATTCTCAGGTCGTGAATTTGAAGAGCTCAGGCGCCGAAGCATTGCTGGTGGCGGGAACGCCAAAGTTTGCTGCGCAAGCAATCCGAAAGGCGGCCGAGATCGACTGGAAGCCAACAATCCTGCTGAACTACCCCTCCAGTTCGGTTGGCGCGACCCTTAAGCCGGCAGGCCTTGAAAGGTCGGTGGGGGTGATAGTCGGGACCATCCTGATGGATCCGACGGATGCGCAGTGGGATAGCACCGCAGGGATGAAGAATTATCGGGCATTCATCGACAGGTACATGCCGGGCGTCGATATCGCCGACGGCAATTACCTCTTCGGTTATACGCAGGCCATGCTGCTCGAACAGCTGATCAAGCAGTGCGGCAACGATCTGTCCCGCGAGAACATCAGCAGGCAGGCGAAGAGCCTGAAGAATGTGGCGTTGCCGACACTGCTGCCCGGCGTCAGCGTCAATACGAGTGACAAGATCAACATGAACTACACGCAGATGAGGCTTCAGCGCTGGACCGGCACGCGCTGGGACCTTTTCAGCGAAGTACTCGATGCCTCCTCGGAGTGATGAGGGGCGACTAATGGCACGCGACAAAAGAGAACTCGTACCGGCAGGGGTACGGGTATGGAGAGATCAAATGTCGATGAAATGGAAGATTGTGGCGGCTTTGGCTTTGCTTTTGAGCGGCCCGGCATTCGCGGCCGAAGAGCCCGGAATTACAGCGACCGAGATCAAGATCGGCGGCGTTTTTCCCTTCAGCGGACCGGCGTCGTCGATCGGTCTCGTGGGCAGGGGAGTTATGGCCTATATCCAGTCGGTCAACGACCGCGGCGGCATCAACGGTCGCAAGATCAACTACATCGCATATGACGATGCATATAGCCCTCCTAAGGCGGTGGAGCATGTCCGCAAACTCGTTGAGAGCGACGAAGTGTCGTTCATGTTCGGCCAGCTCGGCACTCCCGGTATCTCCGCTACGGCTAAATACCTGAGGTCGAAAGGGGTGCCCAGCATCGCAATTATGAGCGGGTCATCCAAGTTCACGGATGTTGCCAACTACCCGCTGACCACGACAGGTCTTGTCAGCTACGACACCGAAGGAAAGATCTACGCCAAATATTTGACGAGGGCATTGCCAAACGCAAAGTATGCCATCCTCTATCAGAACGACGACCTTGGCAAAGACTATGTCAACGCCTTCAGGGCGTTTCTCGGTAAGGATTTCGACCGAAAGGTCGTAACCGCGTCCTATGAGGTTACCGAACCGACGATTGATTCACAGGTGGTCAATCTGAAGAGCTCCGGTGCGGATGCCCTCGTGATCGCCGGCACGCCGAAGTTCGCCGCTCAGGCCATCCGGCAAGCCGCGGTGATCGGCTGGAAGGCGACCGTAATCCTCAATTTTCCATCCAGCTCGGTCGGAGGCACGCTCGCACCGGCCGGTCTCGACAAATCGGTCGGCGTGATCGTCGGCACGACCAACAAGGACATTCTGGATCCGGCATGGAAAGACGACCCGGGTATGCAGGCCTACAGGGCATTCTTTGACAAGTATTTGCCGGGCGCCGACATCACCAATGGCAGCTATCTGACCGGCTATCAGCAAGGCATCGTGCTCGAGCAGATTCTAAAACAATGCGGGAGCGACTTGTCCCGCAAGAATATTCTTGCGCAGGCCAAGAACCTGAAGGACTTCGTCATTCCAACTGCGCTGCCCGGCATCAAGGTCAACACCTCCAGCGCCGAGAACATGATCTGGACGCAGATGCGGTTGCAACGATGGGCCGGCACGAGCTGGCAAGCCTTCGGGGAAGTGCTGGACGCCAGGTCCGAGTGATCTGACCAGCGGAGCCACGAGTGCGGCAGTTCGATGCGAACTGCCCACCGTTCTGGCCCGAAGCTCGGTTGACGGATCACACACCCAGGCGGTGGACCAGAGGCAATGGCCATCAGGGGGCAAGCGCGTGCAGCGCGCGCGATTGGCTCCACGCGTAATTAAGGAGATCAATCTCGATGTCGACGAAGGCACTGACGTTTGCGCCAAAAGAGGTTTCGATAGCGCGTCGAACCGACGGCACGTTCGTATTGAGCTCGCCTATTCAGTTGGGCGAGTGCGATTGGCGCATCACAGACTTCCTTCCGACCTGGGCAAATTCTGTTCCGGATCGAATTTTTCTCGCGCAGCGCAACGCGAGGGGAGGATGGGACGAGATTACCTATAGCGAGGCCTGGTTGCAGGTTCAGGCGGTCGGCCAAAGCCTGATCGATATGGGTGCAAAGCCGGCTGACAAGCTGGCGGTGCTTTCAGGAAACTCGATCGAGAACGCGGTGATCTCGTTCGCAGCGATGTCAATCGGGGTAATCCTGGCGCCAATATCGCCAAACTACACGCTGATGCCCGGCGGCCTGGCCCGCCTCAAGGACGTTGCGGAAGCGCTGCGTCCGAATTTCGTTTTCGTTCAGAGCGGACGCGACTATTCCGCCGGTCGGTCCATTGCCGAATTGGCAGCCGCGACCTGGATCAGCGTCGATGGCGCGCCGGACACGGTGCCTTTCCAGACTCTGACCGCCCGAAGCTTGAGCGACGGATTCGAGCGTGCATCAAGTGCGGTGTCTTGCGATGCCGTCGCAAAGATTCTCTTCACGTCCGGTTCGACCGGTTTCCCGAAAGGCGTGCTCAACACCCACCGCATGATGGCGAGCTCACTGCAAATGGGCAGCCTGCTGGTGTCTCCTCCGGATACGCCTGTCCAGGTCGAGTGGCTGCCATGGCACCACACAATGGGCAGCAACGTGATCCTTCATAGCATCCTCAAGAATGGCGGAACGCTCTACATCGACGACGGTCGGCCGCTGCCTCAGCTGTTCCACAGGACCATCGCCAACCTCAGGGAAATTTCCCCGACCGCCATGTTCAACGTGCCTGCCGGCTATAACCTGTTGTGTGATGCGATCGAGAACGACCGCGAGCTTGGCGCCAGCGTGTTCAGGCGGATGGATAGAATGAGCTATGCCGGGGCTGCAATTTCGGAAGGCACGCTCGAAAAGCTCTATCGATTGACGTCCTCGATCACCGGTCGGCGCATCCCGGTCATGTCGGGCTATGGCACCACCGAAACGGCACCGACAATCAGTACGACCCATTGGGCAACCGACCAGCCGGGAGAGATCGGTCTTCCCGCGCCGGGTCTGCAATTGAAGCTGATCCCGGTTTCAGATACTTACGAGGCAAGGGTCAAGGGACCCAACGTTACCCCAGGTTATCTCGGAAGGCCGGATTTGACGGAAAAGGCCTTTGATGAGGAAGGCTTCTATCGCATCGGCGACACTGTTTCGTTTCTGGATCCCGCGAAGCCGGAGCTTGGGCTGCGTTTTACGGGCAGAATTTCCGAAAACTTCAAACTCGCGAACGGCACGTGGGTCTCCATCGGCATTGTACGCGCGGCAATCCTGGCAGCCACGCGCGGCGTATTGCTGGACATTGTCGTCGCGGGGGAAAATCGTGAAGCGTGCGCGCTGCTCTGCTGGTTGAATCCGACCGAGGCAGCGCGGATTTCGAAGAGTCCAGGCTCAGATTTGACCTGCGATGCCGATGTGGTCGAATTTTTGAAGGAACGTTTTCGGGAATATAATGAAACCGTTGGAAGCAGCGAAAGAATCTGTTCGTTCTCTCTGTTGAAGGAGCCGCCGTCAATGGCAGCAGGGGAAATCACCGACAAGGCTTACGTCAATCAACGTGCTGTGCTGAAGCATCGTTCTGAACAGGTCGAGCGCCTCTACTGCAACGAAACAAGTCGAGATGTGATACGGGTCTAAAGGCGAGTTCAGCCGTTCGCGACCTTGCCGCGTGTCGTGTCAGATGGCGCTTGCGGATATTCCCAGGCTGCAAATTGCTAGAGCGAGGCCTACGACGTCATATCCCCGCTGCGCGCGACCTCAAGCAGCTGCTTTGCGGCGCGCTTTTGCCTTCGGGCTCTCTGGCGCCTTTACCGCTGGCGTGCTTCGGGCGCCGGGGCCGGGGTGGGTATGAACCTCCTTGGCCGAAAGCGGCTCGCCGCACTCAGAGCACACCATGACCGGATCGAAGTTCTTGCCGCATTTGCGGTGCTGGTGCAGCAACGGCCGCCCGCGTTCGTCGACCATGTGCGTGTCGCCCCAATGCACAATCGCCATCATTATTGGATAGAGATCGAGTCCCTTCTGAGTGAGGATGTATTCATGCCGCTTGGGAGACTCCTGATAGGGAATGCGGCGCAGGACACCTAGCCGGACCAGTTTCTTCAGTCGCTCCGCGAGCAAATGCCGTGTGATCCCAAGCGCGGACTGAAATCCTTCGAAGCGGCGGGTGCGAAGGAAGCATTCGCGCAGGATAAGAAGGGTCCAACGGTCACCGATCACGCCGATGGTGCGGGCCATCGAACACGGCTCTTCTTCAAGGGCATCCCATCGCATTTTCCTGCTCTCCAGTCATCCGACGACCCGATTCCGCTCGAATCGTCCAGGGAACCTCAGCTTTACCTACCATTCTAGATAGGTACTCAGCTCCAAACAATCCCCTATTGGCGGTGCGCAAATCAGCAGAAAATCGTATGAGTTTGACAGTTCGTTTTTAGAACTGTAAAGATGGGTGGTAGCCGGAATTCGGCTATTGAACATCACACCTGATCATTCGATGCACGCTCCGGGAGAAGCCGACATGCCCCTGAAGGTAGAATTCCAGTTCGATTTCGGCAGCCCCAACGCATATCTGGCGGAGGTTGCCATTCCGGGAATCGAGCGGCGTACCGGCGTGAAGTTCGAGTATGTCCCGGTTTTGCTCGGCGGCATCTACAAGGCGACCGGCAACATGTCGCCGTTCGACTCGCTTCGCGGCATCAAGAACAAGCCGGAATACCAGGCGCTCGAGACCCAGCGGTTCATCCGGCGCCACAACATCACGAAATTCCGCCAGAATCCGTTCTTTCCGGTCAACACGCTGATGCTGATGCGCGGTGCCGTCGCCGCCCAATTTGAAGGCGTATTCGAGCCCTATTTCCGTGCCGCCTACCATCATATGTGGGAAGAGCCGAAGAAGATGGACGACCTCGAAATCTTCCGGAATGCGTTTGTTTCGTCGGGAATCGATATCGACAGGTTGATCGCCCGCGCACAACAGGATGACGTCAAGAAGAGGCTGATCGATCTGACCAACGACGCGGTCAGCCGGGGAGCATTTGGCTCGCCGACTTTCTTCGTTGGAAAGGAAATGTTCTTCGGCAAGGACCAGCTTCGTGACGTGGAGGAGTCCATTGTCGAACAGGCCCGTCAGCCTGTTCCCAAGACGGCGTAGAACCGAGCCTCGAGGTCCGCGAATATCTTAATCCAGGGCCGGGCGATAAGCTAAGTTCGGCTCAGGCCCAGAATAACAAAGTACAGGGGAGTGCCATGCCTGGTCCGCTCAATGGTGTTCGTGTCCTCGACCTGACCGGCGTGGTGTCGGGCCCGTTCGCGACCATGTTTCTGGCGGACCAGGGCGCCGACGTGCTGAAGATCGAGCCGATCGGCGGCGATATTACGCGCCGCAGCCGGGCCACCATCGACAAGGACGGCGAGTTCTCCGCGCTGTTCATCTCTTCCAACCGCGGCAAGCGTTCGCTGTCGATCGACGTCAAGAGCACGGGTGGCCGTGAGGTGCTCACCAGGCTGGTCGCGCAGGCCGATGTGTTGGTGCAGAACTTCCGGCCCGGCACCATGGAGCGCCTCGGTCTAGGCGTGGAAGAATTGCGGCAGCGCCATCCGCGCCTGATCTACGTTTCGATCAGCGGCGTTGGTGATACCGGCCCGTATGTAAAGAAGCGCGTCTATGACCCGATCATTCAGGGCTTGTCGGGCTTCGCCGATATCCAGTCGCAGCCGATAACGAACCGTCCGCAAATGATCCGCACGATCGTATGCGACAAGACCACTGCAGTGTTCACTGCACAGGCGGTGGCGGCAGCGCTCTATGCCCGCGAGAAAACTGGGCAGGGCGATCATATCCAGGTCGCGATGCTGGATGCGATGATTTCCTACCTGTGGCCCGAAGGCATGATGCAGTATACGGTTGTGGGGGCCGAGGCCGCCGCAGCCGATCCCAACGATCGGCCGGATCTCGTGTTCAAAACCAGTGATGGCTACATCACCGCCGGCACGATTTCGGATTCCGAATGGCAGGGTTTCTGCCGGGCATCCGGCGATCCCGAGCTTGCCAACGATCCACGCTTTGCGACGCCATCGGCGCGTTCGGTCAACGCCACCGCGCGCATCAACAAGATGGCTGAGTATATCAGCCAGCATACCACCGCGGAATGGCTGGACCGGCTGGACGCCGCCGACGTGCCTTGTGCGCCGATCCTGCGGCGGAGCGAAATCATCCACAATGAGCAGGTGGTGGCGCGCGGTATCATCGCGGAATTCGATCAGCCGAAAGTCGGCCGAGTGCGGCAGCCGAAGCCCGCGGCTCGCTTCGAAATCAATGAGGCGGTAATTGGTGGACCGGCGCCCCGGGTCGGCGAGCACTCGCGCGAGGTGTTGCGCGAACTGGGTTATGACGACAGCGCCATCGAGAAGATGATCGCCGAACGTGCCGTGCGTGTGGCCGTCTAGGTCAGGCTATCGCGATCGGCGAAGGGTTCTCAGATCTTCGCCGCTGCCGGCGTGATCGGTGCCACCGGGACATTCGCCGCGACCGCTCGCTGATAGGCCTCCCGCTTCTGGATGCGTTCAAGGTAGGGTTGCGCATTGTCGCAAATACCGACGCCGTAAGCGATAGCCCAATCGAGGCACGTCGTAAGCAGGATGTCGGCGCTGGTGAACCGGTCACCCATCAGGAATGTCCGCCCGTCTGCCAGGGCGACCTCCACGTGTCGTAACTGTTGCCGGAAATACTCACCCGCCTGCGCGACGACGTCGGGCGCAATTCCATAGATATGTCCCAACGCATCCGCGCGATGGCGGCGCATGACGTAAAGGCTGGTGGAATCGAGTTCGGCCACGATAAAGAAGCACCATTCGAGCCATGCGGCGAACTCGCGCTGGGTTTCGGGAATCAGCGAACGTTCCGGCGTCGAATAGGTTCGCGACAGATAGGCGACGATCGCGGCGCTTTCTCCGATGCAGAAGTCGCCGTCCTGCAGCAAGGGGATCTTCTGGCGGGGATTGAGCCTGGTGTATTCGGCCGTCTTGGTCTCGCCGGTCCGCGGCCCGATCGGTTTGACTTTGTAGGACAAGCCAAGCTCGTGCATGGCCCAGTGCGGGCGGATGGTGCGGCTTGTACCAACGCCCCATAGGGTTAGATCGGGTGTTGCGCTCATCACCATTTCTCCACGGACGGACGAAGATCGAGTTCATGGGTCCAGCCGTCGCGGCTCTGCTGATGGGCGAACCAGTACGCCTCGGCGATGGAGGACGTCTTCGTCAGGCTGTCCGGAGGAATCTCGCTTGCCTCGATCCCCTTTGCCGCTTTCATGCGCTGATGAATGGCTTCGCTATCCACGCCGGCGTCAATGATGAGATGGACCACGTGGATGTTCTTCGGCCCCAGTTCGCGCGCCATGGCTTGGGCGACCGCGCGAAGGCCGAACTTCGCCGATGAAAATGCCGCAAACCCCTGGCCGCCACGGACGCTGGCGGTTGCGCCCGTAAAGAAGATGGTGCCGCGTCCGCGCGGAACCATGACGCGCGCAGCCTCGCGTCCGACCAGGAATCCGGCGTAGCAGGCCAGTTCCCACGCCTTGAAGAACAGCTTCTCCGTGGTGTCCACCAAGGGCTTGTTGACATTCGATCCGGCATTGAAAAGACAGACCTCGATCGGCCCGATGTTGCTCTCGACGTCGGAAAAAAGCCTTTGAACCTCGGCTTCCTGACGAGCATCGACGCTGAAAGCGTGGATACGATGGCCCGCAGCGGTGAGTTCATCCACTAGTCCCTGGGATTTGGCTGCGTCACGCCGGCAGATACAAACGGTGTAGCCCCCTTTGGCAAAGCGACGCGCGACGGCCGCACCGATCGCGTCGCCCGCGCCCACCAGTATTGCTACGCCGCGACTTTCCGCCATTCTCGCTTCTCCCATAAGTTCTTATTTGAAACGTACAGCTAACGCCGATCTGCGAAGTTGTAAACAAACTTTGCCTAGTGACACAGAAAATGGCAGTAGCACTGCCTCTTCGCGGATCCGCTCGGATTGTCGAAATAGCAATTGACGAGTTCTAAAAAAGAACGTTAAATATCGATTGAGCTCGCGCGCCAGAAGGCGACGTTCGTTGTTCGGGAGGTTGGTGGTGGCGGGTCCGTCAGGGGCGATCGATATCGATGAGATTGCTGCAGGGCTGCCTCGCCGCATCCACGAAGTCACGGCTGACCATGTCGCCGATGCCCCAGGCCGAATCGCCTTGATCGAAGACGGCTCCGCTTGGAGCTATCGTGAGCTGAATAGGCGAGTCACCGAGATTGCCGCCGTTCTTTCCTCGCTCGGGGTGCGAGCGGGCGATCGTATGGTTATTGTCAGCGAAAATTGCATTTCGCTGGCGGCCTTGCTGCTGGCGGCGAGCCGACTCGACGCCTGGGCGATCGTCGCCAGTCCACGATTATCGGCGCGCGAACTAGACCAGATTCGCGATCATAGCGGCGCTCGTCGAATGTTCTTTACGTCGAGCGTCTCGAAAGAAGCTGCTGCCCATGCGTTGCGCCTTGGAGCGGAGAACCGGCAGTTGGGACCTCTGCAGGAGATCGGCGTTGCGCCGCTCGACGAAGGTGCAACCGTCGAACCGGTGGAAGCCGATCCGTCAAAACAAGTCGCGGTTCTGATCTACACCTCGGGAACGACCGGAACGCCGAAGGGGGTGATGCTCTCCCACGATAACCTGCTGATCAGCGCCAAGGCCACCGCGCATTTCCGCAACATGGATCATAATGACAAGATCTATCTGGTGCTGCCGATCTCGCATATCGTCGGCATCTCGCTCCTGACCATGACCTTGATGGTCGGCGGCACCGTGCGCTTGGCCAGCCGATACGATCCTGCCACGCTTGCCAAGGCACTGGTCGATGAAGGTATCACGATGCTTGATGGCGGGCCAGCCACCTATCAAGGCCTTCTCGAATACAAGAATGTCGCAGGTCTGAAGCAGGTTGACTGCGGCGTACTGCGTTTGATCGCCGTTTCTGGCTCATCCCTCGATCTCAATCTGAAAACTCGCGTAGAGAAGGAATTTGGTTTGCCTCTGCTGAACGGCTATGGGACCACCGAATGTTCGTTAGGGGTATCTGCCGTGCGCTTCGATGCGCCACGTTCCGATGATGCGGTCGGTGCGCTGCTGCCGGGAGTTGAAGCCCGCGTCAGAACGCTGGATGGTATACCGCTGTCAAAAGGCGAAGTTGGCGAGCTTCACGTGCGCGGACGCAACGTGATGCGCGGCTACTATCGTGCGCCAGACCTGACGGCGAAGGTGATGGATACCGAACGCTGGTTCAACACTGGCGATCTCGCGCGCTTCGAAGGCGATTGCCTCCACATTGTCGGCCGTAGCAAGGAAATGACCGGCGCGATCTCAGCCGAGATTGAGGCGATCCTCAATTCACATAAGGATGTGCAATCCGCCGTCGTTGGCCAAGCCCTCAACGGCAATGGGGAGATTGTCGCATTCGTGCAGCCGTTCCCAGGATCGCGCGTCAAGCCGACCGATCTGATGGATTCCGTCAAACCTCGACTCGCCTCCCATATTCGGCCGCCGAAAATCATTGTCGTCGACGTCCTACCGGGAAGCTCAACCGGCAAGATCCGCGAACATGAGCTCGCCCGCCGCTTTCGTCGCGACCAAGCTGCCGCCAAGCAGGCGGCGAAATTCCAGCGACGAACTCACTTGACCTGACCGGGAGAAGACCTTTGCAAAAGAGAAACGCAACCGTGGCCGTGATAGGTGCCGGTGACTTTATCGGCGGCGAGATCGCGAAGAAGTTCGCCTCAGAGGGCTTTACGGTGTTTGCCGGGCGGCGCAACGGCGCCAAGCTCGAACCACTCGTCAAGGAGATCGAGAAGGCCGGCGGCGAAATTCACGCGCGCTCGCTCGATGCCCGCAAGGAGGAGGAGATCATCTCGTTCCTTGGCGATGCCGACAAGCATGCGCCGCTTGAAGTCTGCATCTTCAACGTCGGCGCCAATGTCAACTTTCCGATTCTGGAAACCACCGAGCGCGTGTTTCGCAAGGTCTGGGAAATGGCCTGCTATTCTGGCTTCCTCGCCGGCCGCGAAGCAGCGCGACTGATGCTGCCCCGCGGCAAAGGCAATATCTTCTTCACTGGAGCGACGGCGAGTCTCCGTGGTGGATCCGGCTATGCCGCCTTTGCCAGTGCCAAGTTCGGCCTGCGAGCTGTCGCGCAGGCGGCGGCGCGTGAGTTGGGGCCCAGGAACATCCACGTCGCGCATCTCATCATTGATTCCGGCGTCGACACCGAGTGGGTGCGCCAGCGACGGATCGAGGCACTCGGTCCGAACGCGCTAGATAACCCCGATGCTTTGATGCCGCCATCATCAGTCGCGGAATCCTATTGGTTGCTCTATCAGCAGCCCAAGAGCGCCTGGACCTTCGAGCTGGAGATCCGTCCCTTCGGCGAGAAGTGGTAACGGGGCCTCGCACGATGGAGCTCGAACTTTCCAGCGAGGACGCAGCGTTTCGTGACGAGGTGCGCGCTTTCATTGCGGAGAACTATCCGCAGGAAATGCGCGTTCCAAATCCCGAGACCGATTTGACGAAGGAGCAGTCGCTGCTCTGGCACCGGATCCTCTACAAGAAGGGGTGGATTGCTCCGCTCTGGCCCAAGGAGTATGGCGGCCCAGGCTGGTCGATCACGCAGCGCTTCATCTTTGAACAGGAAACCTCACGCGCCGGGACGTTGCCGCCGCTCGCATTCAGCGTCACCATGGTCGGCCCGGTCATCTACACCTTCGGCAACGACGCGCAGAAGAAGAAGTTTCTGCCGCGGATTCTCTCGGGGGAGGATTGGTGGTGCCAGGGTTATTCGGAGCCGGGCTCCGGCTCAGACCTCGCCTCGGTCCGCGCTAAGGCGGTACGCGACGGCGACCACTACATCGTCAACGGCCACAAGACATGGACGACGCTGGCCCAGCATGCCGACTGGATCTTCTGCCTGGTGCGGACCGATCCTTCGGCAAAGCCCCAGGCCGGCATCTCCTTTCTGTTGATCGACATGAAATCCCCCGGCGTCACCGTGCGGCCGATCATCACCATCGACGGTTCGCATGAAGTCAACGACGTGTTCCTTGAAGATGTACGAGTGCCGGCCGAGAATCTGATCGGCGAGGAAAACAAGGGCTGGACCTACGCGAAGTTTCTGCTCGGCAACGAGCGTACCAGCATGGCCGGGATCGGCCGGTCCACTCGGTATCTCGGCCGTCTGAAGCAGATCGTGAGAACCGAAGTTGGCGAGGACGATCCGGCGTTCGGGGAGTTCATCAGGGAGATCGCGCGCGTCGAGCTCGATGTGCTCGCGCTGGAGGCAACCGAACTGCGCATCGTCGCGCAGATGTCGCGCGGCATCGACCCGGGACCGGCCGCGTCGTTGTTCAAGATCAGGGGCACCGAGATATTCCAGCGCATCACCGATCTGACGCACCAGGCGATCGGCAATTACGGTCTGGCCATCCGTGAGCACCCGGTAAGCGCTAACCACTTCATGCCGGGACCCGACTATGGGCACACGGCGACTGAGAAATATCTGAACTCCCGAAAGCTCAGCATTTACGGGGGATCGAATGAAATTCAGCGCAACATCATCGCGAAAGCGGTGCTGGGTCTCTGACTGCATCGCACGAGGCATCCGATGGACATTCAGTTGACGGAAGAACAGGAACTGCTCCGGTCTAGCATTCAACGCTTCCTGCGCGAGCAATACGATTTCGACGAGCGCCGCAAGATCGTCGCGACCGATGAAGGCTGGAGCCGCAGGCACTGGAAATCCTTTGCCGAACTGGGGCTCTGCGCCGCGCCGTTCCAGGAAAGCTCCGGCGGCCTTGGTGGCGGCTCGCTTGCGACGATGATCGTGATGCAGGAGTTCGGCCGCAACCTCGTCGTCGAGCCCTATTTTGAGACGGTTGTCCTCGCCGGTGGCCTGATCGAGGACGTCGGCTCGCCCGAGCAGCGCCAGGCGTTCCTGCCGAAGATCATGGAGGGCGAGGCGATCTGGGCCTTGGCGTGGGCGGAGGGACGGTCACGTTATGATTTCCACAACGTCACCACCACGGCACGCCGCCAAGGGGACAAGTTTGTTTTGAGCGGAACCAAAGCCGCGGTGGTCGGTGCGCCCTGGGCCGACAAGCTGATCGTTTCGGCGCGCACCTCGGGCCAGCAACGCGATCGCGACGGCGTCAGTCTGTTTGTCGTAGATCGCCATGCGGCCAATCTTCACCTGCAGAGCTTCAAGACCATCGACGGCCGGCGCGCCGCTGAACTCACGCTGATGAAAGTCGAGGTGCCGGCCAGCCAGATGCTGGGCAGCGAGGGCGAGGGCGTCGCGGCCTTGGAGGCGGCTCGCGATCGCGCCATCGCGGCCCTTTGCGCGGAAGCCGTCGGCGCCATGACGGAGCTGAACTCGGCGACGCTCGAATACAGCAAGACGCGCAAGCAGTTCGGGGTTGCGCTGGGAACGTTTCAGGTGCTGCAGCACCGCATGGTCGACATGTTCATCGCGCTTGAGGAATCGATTTCGCTCACTCAGCATTTGAATCTGACCCTGGCGTCGAAGGAACCGAACGGATCGAAACTGGCGTCCGGCGCCAAGACCAAGGTCGGCTACGCCGCACGCTTTGTCGCAGAGCAGGCCGTGCAACTGCACGGCGGCATGGGCATGAGCGACGAGTTGAACGTCGGCCACTACTTCAAGCGAATAAGCTCCATCAACGTCCAGTTCGGCGATCCCGCCTATCATCTGATGCGGTACGCGCAGCAGAGCTGAATTCCTCCAACACAGCTAGTCGACTTCCGCACTCCGACCAGAGGTAAACAATGACCGAAGCCGTAATCGTCTCGACCGCTCGCACCCCAATTGGCAAGGCGTACAAGGGCGCTCTCAACAATACCGAAGGCGCGACCTTGCTCGGCCATGCCATCTCTTCGGCGCTGTCGCGCGCGAAGCTCGAGGGCGCCGAAGTCGAGGATGTCGTGATGGGTTGCGCCATGCAGCAGGGCACCACGGGTACCAACATTGCGCGCAAGGCGCTGCTGCGGGCCGGACTTCCGGTGAGCGTGGCCGGAACGACCATCGATCGCCAATGCGCGTCCGGCCTTCAGGCGATTGCGCTGGCTGCGCGCTCGGTCATTTTCGATGGCGTGGAGGTTGCCATCGGCGGCGGCGGCGAATCCATCAGCCTGGTTCAGAACAACCAGTTCAACAGTTTTCATGCCGTCGATCCGGAACTGCTCGCGATGAAGGGAGACGCCTACATCGCGATGCTGGATACTGCCGAGATCGTGGCGAAGCGCTACGACATCTCGCGCGAACGCCAGGACGAATATAGCCTCGAGAGCCAGCGCCGGACAGCGGCTGCCCAGCAGGGCGGCCGGTTCAGCGACGAACTCGCACCGATCAAGACGACCATGGCGGTGACTGACAAGGCGAGCGGCGCCGTGTCATATCAGCAGGTGACGCTGTCGGCCGACGAGGGGCCGCGTCCCGATACCACGGCCGAGGGACTTGCCGGCGTCAAGCCGGCCAAGGGGCCGGGCTTCACTGTTACCGGCGGCAATGCCAGTCAGCTTTCGGACGGCGCCAGTGCCGCCGTCATCATGAGCGACAAGCTCGCGGCGCAGAAGGGTCTGAAGCCGCTCGGCGTCTTCCGCGGCTTTGTCAGCGCCGGGTGCGAACCGGACGAGATGGGCGTGGGCCCGGTCTATGCCGTGCCCCGGCTGCTCAAGCGCCACGGACTCAAGGTAGATGATATCGATCTCTGGGAATTGAACGAGGCATTTGCGGTGCAGGTGATCTATTGCCGCGACAAGCTTGGGATCGATCCCGAAAAGCTCAACGTCAACGGGGGCTCGATTGCGGTTGGCCATCCCTACGGCATGACCGGCGCGCGGCTGACTGGCCACGCCTTGATCGAGGGTCGCCGGCGCAAGGCGAAATACGCCGTTGTTACGATGTGCGTCGGCGGCGGCATGGGCGCCGCAGGCCTCCTCGAAATTGTCCACTGACGACCAACAAACCGGCTAGACCAGAGATCTGTAAAAACACATCGGAGGCACGCGTGAAGACAGCAATTACCGAGATGTTCGGCATCGAACATCCGATCATCCAGGGCGGAATGCACTATGTCGGGTTTGCCGAGCTGGCGGCCGCAGTGTCGAACGCGGGCGGACTCGGAATCATCACCGGTCTAACGCAAAGGACGCCGGAATTGTTGGCCAAAGAAATCGCGCGCTGCCGCGACATGACCGACAAGCCGTTCGGCGTGAACCTGACCTTCCTGCCGAGTTTCACTGCGCCGCCTTATCCAGAGTACATCGCTGCGATCAAGGAAGGTGGCGTCAAGGCAGTGGAAACCGCGGGCCGCAGCCCCGAGCAATACATGCCGGCGCTGAAGGCGGCCGGCATCAAGGTGATCCATAAATGCACCTCGGTACGGCATTCGCTCAAAGCCGAGAAGATCGGCTGCGACGCTGTCAGCGTTGATGGCTTCGAATGCGGCGGCCATCCCGGCGAGGACGACATCCCGAACATGATCCTGCTGCCGCGTGCGGCGGACGAGCTGAAGATTCCGTTTGTGGCGTCGGGCGGCATGGCCGACGCGCGGAGCCTCGTCGCGGCGCTGTCGATGGGGGCCGCCGGCATGAACATGGGCACCCGCTTCATCGCCACGAAGGAAGCGCCAGTCCACGACAATGTAAAGCAGGCCTTGGTCAAGGCGACCGAACTCGACACCGTGCTGGTCATGCGCGCGCTGCGCAATACGGAGCGTGTCTTGAAGAACAAGGGCGTCGACGAGCTGCTCGAGATCGAGCGCGAAAGGGGCGCAAGCCTGAAGATCGACGACATCCACGAGCAGGTGGCGGGCGTCTATCCGAGGATAATGATCGATGGCGACATGGACGCTGGCGCCTGGAGCTGCGGCATGGTCGTCGGACTCATCAACGACATTCCGACGGTGAAGGAGTTGATCGACCGTATCATGGCAGATGCCGAGCGGTTGATCAGGGAACGGCTTACGGGATTCCTCGACGCCGACAGCAAGGAAGCCTTAATGGTCGCCTGAAGCCTAGCAACGGGAACCAGGGCGGATGGCAGAAGATCGGATCGAGCTCGACACCGGCACAGGTGAGTTGCTGTGTGAAATCCGCCATCGCGTCGCGCTCATCACGCTGAACCGGCCCGAGGCCCGCAATGCCTTGTCCGACCAACTGACCCCTGCGCTGCGGCGCATGATAAGGCAGTGCGGCGATGATTCCGGCGTCGGCGCACTGCTCATCACGGGCGCTGGAGCCGCCTTTTGCGCCGGCGGCGACGTCAAGGGTATGGGGAGCAATTCTGCGAAGGCCGATACGCCGATCCATGAGCGGATCGCCGACTTGCGCATCAAGCAGCGCACCCTCACGGGTGCGTTGGTGGGACTGCGAAAGCCGACGCTCGCGGCGCTTCCCGGGCCTGCCGCGGGGGCAGGGCTTGCGCTCGCACTCGCCTGCGACATTCGAATCGCCGCTGAATCGGCTGTGATGACCACGGGATATGCCCGCATCGGGCTGACGGGGGACTACGGCATCGCCTGGCTGCTGACGCGGCTGGTGGGAACGTCCCGGGCACGCGAGTTGATGTTTCTGTCGGAGCGGATCGACGCACGCCGCTGCGAGACCCTGGGACTCGTCAACCGGGTGGTGGCCGACGCCGAGCTTCGCGATGTCGCATTTGCGCTTGCAAGGTCCTTGGCCGAGGGCCCCTCGCAAGCGTTCGCCGGCATGAAGGACAACCTTGACCATGCCTTGGCCACGGACCTTCTGGATTCGATGGACCAGGAAGCGGCATACATGGTCCGCTCTGCGCGAACGACGGATCACAAGGAAGCGGTCCGCGCCTTCATCGAGAAGCGCAACCCCGTATTCGCCGGGAACTAGTGTGCGTTCAATCTGAAGGTCCGCATCGCTGACCGGCTTTTCCTAGTAGAGGCGCAGATCAAAAAGCCATTCTGAGGAATTCGGTTGTTATATATGATGATAATCATCTAATGTGGCTCTCTATCTTAGTTCATCCGGGAGCATGCGATGCGTTACCCGAAAGACCATGGGCAGCAGACCCGCAGGCGGATTGTCGAAAATGCTTCTTACGGCCTGCGTCAGTCCGGTGCGGACGGCCTGAGTGTGGTTGACCTGATGAAGCTCGCTGACCTGACGCATGGCAGCTTCTACGCCTACTTCAAGTCACGTGACGCTTTGGTCGTTGAAGCGATCGCTTTGGCCATGGATCAAACCATCGCCCAATGGCTGGATCTCACGCAGGGATTGCCTCCCGAGAAAGGATACGACGCAGTCGTCGAGTCCTATCTGAGCCCTCGCCATCGCAATAATCCGGCTCGCGGTTGTGCGCTTCCGGCTTTAGCCGCGGATATCGGACGGTCAGGCCCGGAGGCGCGGCGTACCTTTGCAGGCAGGCTCGAGAAAATGATCGATGTCATCGCCCGTTTGATCCCGAGAGGATCGTCATCGGATGCGCGGCAGGCCGCAGCCGGCGCAATTGCGACCATGGTCGGCTCCATCGTGCTCGCGCGTGCGGCCGGCGACAGGCGGCTGTCTGACGCTCTTCTGGAGGCCGGTCGGCAGGCCTTGCGCAATCAGGACGCTAATGTCTTTCCGAGTCCATAAGCCTCCGGTGCCCATAACTTGCAAAATGCAAGTTATGGTCTATGCTGCCGTCAAATGCTCATTTGGCTTGGGAGGTGCGCCTTGAAACTAGCTACCTATCGATCCGCAGGTCAAAATAGGCTCGCGCTCGTCCAAGCCGGCGGCCGCTTGTTGTTTGATCTCGCTGCCGCCTCGCAGCGGGCTGGTAAGCAAAATCCAGCATTCAACTCGATGCTTGACCTTGTCGATTATGGCGACGCCGCGCTGGACGAAGCATCCAACCTTTTCGACCGCTATAGGAAAGATCAGGACTTATGGTCTGCGGTTGCGGAATCCGAACTTCTTGCCCCGTTGCCGGAGCCGCGCCAGATGCGCGACGGCATGTCGTTCCCGGTGCATATCGTTCAAGGCCCGATCGGGCATCTCAAACTAAAGGCGCGGAAGGCAGGCGATACGGCTGAGCTCGCACGTCTGCAGGCTGCGCCGCTGCCCGAGCTGCCCGAGGTGTATCGCAAGCAACCAATCTACTACATTACCAATCGGTTTAGCGTCGGGGGGCCCAACACGACGGTCAGATGGCCGCGTTACAGCCAGGTAATGGACTACGAATTGGAATTCGGAATCGTCACCAAGAATAGGGGCGCGAACATTCCGGCGGCGAAGGCGCGCAATCACATTTTCGGCTACACGATTTTCAACGATTTTTCGGCCCGCGATGCCCAGCGCATAGAGATGGAAGGGCGATTGGGACCCGCCAAAGGCAAGAGCTTCGATGGCGGCAACGTGCTTGGGCCCTGGATCGTGACACCCGACGAAATCGGCGATCCCTACAAGCTCAAGATGGAGGCCCGCGTCAACGGCGAGATTCGTTCGCAGGGCACGAGTGAAGGCATGCTGTTTTCGTTCGAGGAAATCATCGCCCACATCAGCCGGGATGAGACGTTGATGCCCGGTGAGTTCATCGGCTCCGGTACCGTGGGCAATGGCTGCGGCCTCGAACTTGGCTGGTATCTCGAGCACGGGGATAGCATCGAGCTCGAGGTCGAGAATATCGGCGTCTTGAAGAATCGGGTCGAGCGTCAAAATATCTAACGAAACTATGGCTTGCAAAATGCAAGCCGCGGTGTAGCCTGCATTTCGCAGATCAAACGATGCGGTCGCAAGAACCGCTGGCAAACAGGAGGCAGCTTTGTCCGAGGATGCATTGGTGACGCGTGAGCAGCGCGGCAATATCTCCGTTTTGACCATGGTTTATCGGCCGCACAACCTGCTCGGCCCCAAACTCCTCAACGCGATTGTGGATCAGGTGGGGGCAGCGCAGAAGGCAGGCAGCCGCGCCATCGTCATCCGTAGCGGACTGCGGCATTTCTCCGCCGGCGCCGATCTGGATATCTTCGAGAAGCGGGTAGAGGCAGGCAGCGGAGATCAGGCCGGTGAAAATCGGCAGCTGAACGGCGTCGAATTCCTGCGCTTCATGGAGCTGCTGCCAATCCCGCTAATCGCCAGTGTTCACGGCGTTTGCCTGGGGGGCGGCCTCGAGCTTGCGCTATCGTGCGATTACATCATCGCGGCCTCTTCGGCGAAGATCGGCTCGGTCGAGGCGACGCTTGGGCTGCATCCCTTGCTGGGAGGAATCCAGCGTCAGGTGCAGCGGATTGGTGCCCAGCGCGCCAAGGAAATGTCGATGCTGGCGCGACGCTATGATGCGCCGACGCTGGAGAAGTGGGGATTGATCAATCTCACAGTTCCGGAAGAGTCGCTGGAGACGGCGACGATGGCAATCGCGGAGGAGTTTGCGCAGGGACCGACGGTGGCGCATGCCGCGACCAAGGAACTCGCGCATATCGCGGTCAACCAGGGCGTGGTGGCCGCTGACGAGGCGATGGCAAGAGTACAGGCGCCGATCTGGGTGTCGGAAGACCTCAAGACCGGTCTTGCGTCATTCCGCAAGAACGGGCCCGGTCTCGCCAAGTTCGCGGGGCGCTAACATGAGTGGCCCCCTGAGTGGAATCCGTGTCGTCGATTTCTCCCGCGTGCTGGCTGGTCCGCTGTGCGCGCGGACGCTGCAGGATCTTGGCGCCGAGGTCATCAAGATCGAACCGCCAAGCCCCGACGTTTCCCGGTTTGCATTTCCATCGACCGACGGCATGTCGGGCTATTACGCCCAGCAAAATGCCGGCAAACGCAATGTCAGCATCAATCTCAATATGCCGGGCGCCTATGAGTTGGTGCTGAAACTCTGCGACACCGCCGATATCGTCGTCGAAAATTTCCGTGCCGGGACTCTGGCTTTCTTCGGCCTTGACTACGAGACACTGTCCAAACGCAACCCGCGCCTGATCTACGCGTCGATAACCGGCTATGGCCAGGGCGGTCCGTGGCGCAGCCGGATGGCGTATGCGCCAACGGTGCAGGCCGAGGCCGGCTTTACCGACAACAGCGTTCGTCACTATGGCAACACGCTGGCGGAGCCGCGTACCGACAGCCTGTCGCATGCAGACGTCTATGCCGGATTGCAGACCGTGATTGCGATTCTCGCAGCGCTCAACAGCCGCCAGAAGACGGGGCAGGGCCAGTATATCGACGTTGCAATGGCGGCGACGCTGCTCGCCGTCAATGAACGAGCGCATGTCGATCTCTCTGACGACGATATCGGGGCGGAGCCCGCGATACTAGGGGCCACCGATTGCCCATTTTTCACGGGACCGCAAGGCGAGCACTTCACGGTTGCGACCAGTATCATCGGCAGCCTGACCTTTCCGTCGTGGCTGCGCGCCATGCGCCGCGTCGATCTGATGGACGATCCCCGGTTCTCCACTGCTGCCGCGCGCCGCTCGAATTTCGGCGTGCTGCACCAGATCATCCAGTCCTGGATCCTGACCTTTCCGGACATGGCGACCCTCGACGCCCAGTTCGACGAGGCCAAGATCGCCATGGGCGAGATCCGTTCGATCAAGGAGCTCACGGCCTCGGAATGGAGCGATTATTGGGGCGCCGTGCAACACGTTCCTGACCGCAGCGGTGGCGAGTATCGCCTGCCGGGCCGGCCGTGGCGCTTTTCGGCCGAAGAGTTGACACCGATCGGGGCACCCGCTTTCCAAGGCGAGCATAATTTCGCGGTCTTCAGCGAGCTCGGAGTCACCGAGGCGGAATTGAAACGCTTAAGCGAAGCGGGCGTGCTTGTTTCTCATCGGCGTGCGCTGCAGCCCGAGATCGTCGCCAAGCCCGAAGCCGAGCCGGGGCAGGCCGCCTGATCAGCCAAACGCCGAAGGGCGCACGGGACATACACGAATCCCGCTCAATATGGTATGAGCTGAATTCGGAGTTGAAAGAGCTATGTCCAGTGTGAAGCAAAGCCGTCTTGCCAACAAGGAATGTTCCATGGCGCGCGCCATGGAAATTATCGGCGACCGCTGGTCCATCCTGATCCTGCGCGAGGCCTATTACGGCGTGAAACGCTTCGACGAGTTCGAATACTATGTCGGGATCGCTCCCAATATCTTGAGCGCCCGGCTCAAGAAGTTCGTCGAGGCCGGCGTCATGACGCGGGTGCCGCTCCCCGAACACGCCGGTCGATATGAGTACGTTCTGACCGAGAAGGGACGTGATTTCTTTCCGGCCTATCTCGCGCTGAAGAAATGGGGTGATGACTGGCTGGCGGAGCCGGCCGGGCCGCAGGTCGTGTTCCGCGACCGCGCCGCCGGGCGCCCGATCGAGTATCCGGAATTGCGGACAACGAGCGGCAAGCCGTTGCGGCTTGAGGATGTCGAGATCGTCGCCGGCGCAGGTGCTGTTCCGTTCAATCGCAAGCGATTTGGCGGCGATATCGCCGATCGTGCAGCGGCCGGTGCGAAGGCTCCCGCCTCACGACGAAAGCGCAAGTAGCGCTCGCCTGATCTCGACCCGAATCAGATTCGCGCGGTAGTCCGCCGACGCGTAGCGGTCCGAGAGGCACTCTGTGGCCTCACTCAGCAATTTTGCCGCTTGGTTGATATTGTCCCGCGAAAGCGTCTTGCCGGTCAGGAAATCGGCGGCGTGGTGGTCGGCGAACGCATGATTCGCTGCACCCGTAATGCCGATGGAAATCTCGACGACGACATCGTCCTGCAGCCGCACTCCGACCGCGATTCCCACGACGGCAAAGCCGCTCGCGGGGTGCCGGATCTTTCGGTAGATGAAGCGCGTACCGGGCTTCGGCCGCGGGATATGGATGCTGGCGAGAATTTCGTCCGGTTCCAGGACGGTGGAAAAGATATCGACGAAGAAGTCCCGTGCCGCCACCCTTCTCAGGCCATTCGGGCCTGCGATCTCGACCTCTGCCTGCAACGCCACCACAACCGCCGGCCAGTCAGCCGCGGGATCGGCGTTCGCGAGCGAGCCGCCGATCGTGCCGCGGTTACGTACCTGGGGATCGGCAATGAGGCTGGCCGCCCGGCGAAAAACCGGCAGCTCCTTGTTCAGCGGCTCGGAAGCAAAGAGTTCGGTATGCGTCGTCAGTGCGCCGATCCTGATGCCGGTCTCGCTGATCTCGATTCCCTTGAGCTCGGCGAGGCCTCCAATATCGATCAGGAGCGCGGGCGATGCCAGCCGCAGCTTCAGCGCCGGCAGCAAGGTATGGCCACCGGCCAAAAGCTTCGTTCCGTCGGGATCGTCGCGCAACAGATCGATCGCCTGGGCGAGCGAAGACGCGCGGACATAATCGAATGCTGTGGGGATCATTGGGAGGCTCCCGTGCGTGCCTTTTGTACCGCCGTCCAGATTCGGGGTGGCGTCAGCGGCATGTCGAGATGGGTGATACCGAACGGTGACAAGGCATCGAGCACGGCGTGAACCATGCAGGGTGGGGCGGCGATAGAGCCGCTCTCGCCGATACCCTTGACGCCGATCGGATTGGTCGGCGACGGCGTTTCCTGGAACAGCGATCGGATATTCGGCACATGCTCGGCGCGCGGAACGGCATAGTCGAGCAGCGAGCCGGTCAGAAGTTGCCCATTGTCGGGATCGTAGCTGACCTCTTCATAGAGCGCCTGCGCGATGCCCTGCACGACGCCGCCATGGATCTGGCCGGCCGCGAGGCGAGGGTTGATCAGCGTGCCGACGTCGTCGACGGCGACATAGTCGAGAATGTCGACGATCCCGGTCTCCGGATCGACTTCGACATAAGCGAGGTGGATGCCTGACGGCGAACCCATGCCGGTCGGATCATAAAACACCGTCTCATCCAGGCCCGGTGCGACGTCATCCGGCAGTTTGTGCCCGAGATAAGCCATGCGGGCGACCTTGGAGAAGGTAACCGGCGCAATATCGGTGCCGGGCACGCTGAACGCGCCCGCCGAATAGGAAACATCCTTCTCGTCCACTTCCAGCATGCCTGCTGCAATCTTCTTGGCCTTGGCCACAATGCGCTGCGACGACACGTGCACGCTGGATCCGCCGACAGCCATCGAACGGGAATTGAAGGTGCCGTGGCCGGCCTGCACCTGGCGGGTGTCGCCTTGTACGATGTCGATGTTTTCAATCGGAATCTGAAGCACGTCAGCGGCGATCTGCGACAACGACGTGATGTGGCCTTGACCCTGGCTCATCGAGCCAGAATAGATCGTGGCCCGTCCGCTGGAATCGATGCTGACCCGTGCGCTTTCCCATCCGCCGCGGTCAAATCCGCCTGGGGCCAGCCGACGCGAAGGTGCCATGCCGCACATATGTGTATAGGCGGCGACGCCAATGCCGCGATAGATGCCGCTGCCGCGCAGGGCTTCGCATTCGCTGCGGCGTCCGTCATAGTCGAAAGCCGCGAGCGCCTTGTCGAGAAGTCCCTGATAGTTGCCGCTGTCATACATCACCCCCATGCTGCCGTAGGGCCGATAGGGAAATTCCGCCGGTTGAACGAAATTCTTCCGCCGCACCTCGATCTGGTCGAGTTTGAGATGGCGCGCCACCGCATCGATCGCGCGCTCGGCGATGTAAGCGCCCTCGGGCCGGCCATAGCCGCGATAGGCATCAACCGGTACGGTATTGGTGACGACGACGCGAGAAATGGCTTCGTAATTGTCGATCTTGTAGGTGCCAGTGCCGAAATTGATGGTGTTTACCGTTGGACCGCCGCTCGCCATGTTGGAGAGATAGGCGCCGACATTGCCGAGCGTTGCCACCTTAAGGCCGAGGATGGTGCCATCGTTCTTGAAAGCGATTTCAATGTTCTCGGTATGAGCACGACCATGGCTGGTCGATTGATGACTTTCGGAGCGACTTTCCCACCATTTGACCGGTGCGTCGAGTTCGCGCGCCAGATAGGGGCAGAGCAGGTCCTCCGGATACAGATGCATCTTGGCGCCGAAGCCGCCCCCGATATCAGGTGCAACCACCCGCAATTGATGCTCGGGAATGCCGACCGTCTCGGCGATCCAACGCCGGTGCATGTGGGGGACTTGGCTGCCGATATAGACTGTCAGTGTGCCGTCCGGCTCTGGCGAGGCAACGATCGCGCGCGTTTCCATGCAGGTCGGGATCAGTCGGTTGTTGACGACGCGCAGGCCGATGACCTGATCGGCTTCGCGGGTGGCTTGCTGGTAGTCGCCTCCGCGCACCTTGTAGATCGTGGTGATGTTGCCGGGAACGTTGTCATGGAGTTGCGTCGCGTCTTCACGGATCGCGGCCTCTTCGTCGGTCACCGCGGGCAGCACCTCGTAATCGACCTCGATCAGACCGATCGCGTCGTAGGCTTCGGCCAGCGTTTCCGCCACCACCAGCGCCACGCACTCGCCGACAAAGCGAACGCGATCGGTCGCGAGAACGGGACGGAACGGCACCTTGCTGTCGGGGATGATCCAGTTCGGCACGATCGGGCCCATTTTGCCCTCGAGCACCTTGCCGGACAGGACGAGGCGAACACCCGGTGAGATTTTGGCGGCGGACAGGTCGACGCTTCTGACCTCGGCGTGGGCGTGCGGTGACCGCAGTACCGCCATATGCAGCATACCCGGCAACCTGACATCATCGACGTAGCGGCCCTTGCCGACGAGTAGTTTGAAATCCTCGCGTCGCCTGAGCGGCTGGCCGATATGGCGGGTAGCAGTCGTAACGTTCATGGTTGATCGCCTTTCGATGCCAGGCTTTCGACGGCGCGGACGATGTTGTGATAGCCGGTGCAGCGGCAGATGTTGCCGGCAAGGCCGTGGCGGATGTCTTGCTCGCTCGGATCCGGCTTATCCTTCAATAGCTGGCGGACGCTCATCACCATGCCTGGCGTGCAGAAGCCGCATTGCAGGGCGTGATGCTCGTGGAATGCTGCCTGAACTGGGCTGAGTTCGGCGCCTATATCGGTCACGCCCTCGATCGTCGTGATCGACGCACCGTCTGCCATAACGGCCAGCACGGTGCACGACTTCACCGCTTGTCCGTCGATTTCCACGGTGCAGGCGCCGCACTGTGAAGTATCGCAGCCGACATGCGTGCCGGTGAGGCCAAGGTCCTCCCTGATCAGATGGACCAGCAACCTTCGCGCCTCGACGGCGACGGTCTTGCGCGTGCCGTTGATCTCCAGCGTCACGACGTGACGGTTGTCGGGCTTGGGCATGCCTCCTCCTGATTGCGGCAGGTTTGGCCGTTCCCTTTTTCTTTACTCGTAGTTACTCTAATAATAAGAGTGACTGGCGGCAAGCGATTTTTTTGGAGCCGGAGACGAGTACTTGGATCCCACTGCCGCTCCTATTACTCTGGTAATAAGAGTTGTTTGGAGTCGACGTGGATGCGCTCTAAGAGCTTTGAGGGAATGGCGTGCTCGATTGCCGGCGTGCTCGATGCGGTCGGTGACCGCTGGGCCATTCTGATCCTGCGCGATCTGTCGCTCGGGTTGAGCAAATACGAGGATCTGAGGAAGTCGACTGGCGTTACTCACGCCACTCTGTCCGACCGGCTCAAGCATTTAGAGCAAAACGAACTCATCGAACGGCGGCTGTATCAGAGCGGGCCCGATCGTTACGAGTACCTCCTTACCCGCAAGGGCAGGGAAGTCATCCTGGTCATCCAGGCGCTTGCCCAGGTGGGGGACAAGTGGGCGATCACGGGAAATGCCGGGCCGCCGCTCAAATTCATCAATAAGAACAGTGGCCGTCCGGTGAAGCTCGCACTTGTCGATGATAAGTCGGGCGAATTGGTACGCTTACGGGACGTCCGGCCGCAGGCTGGCCCAGGCGCCGACGACCTAGTGAGGTGGCGCCTGGCCAAGTTCGACCAAGGATGATTTCGGTTTGTCGCTAACCAGCGCCCGGCTTCAGCGCGTACAGGCCAAGAGCAGCCAGCGAAAAGATCGTCAATACGACGCCTAGCGCGAACATGGCTTCATGCGACACAGTGGCGGCCAGCCATACACCGGCCGCGGCGTTCAACATTTGCCAGAAACCGAGCAGTGCTGAAGCTTCTGACGCCACGCGGCTTCAGAGCCAGTCAGCAGACAAGACTAGGCGGCAGTGCCGCTAATCACACGTGAATAGCGCTATCTCGATTTTTTGATCTAGCGCAGCGCGCGGGTTACGGTGACCATATTGGAACTGACCTCCGTCACGAGCCACAAATAAAAGGCCAGGCGAACATCGACATCTGCCCCTTAGGGAAGGACACCAATGGACTATCGCCTCTTGAAGGCTGCGGGTTCGTTACTGGCCGCCAGTCTGCTCGGCGCAGCGACCGCGACCGGCGCGATCGCCCAGAAGGCTTATGACGCTGGCGCAAGCGATACCGAAATCAAAATCGGCAACATCATGCCATACAGCGGACCGGCGTCCGCCTACTCCGTGATCGGCAAGACGTTCTCCGCATATTTCAAAATGGTAAACGAACAGGGCGGCATCAACGGCCGCAAAGTCAACTTCATCAGCTACGACGACGGCTACAGTCCACCGAAAACCGTCGAGCAGACGCGCAAGCTCGTCGAGAACGACGAAGTGCTGCTGCTGTTTGGCATACTCGGAACGCCGGGCAACTCCGCGATCCACAAGTACGTCAACACGAAGAAGATCCCGCACCTCTTCCTCGCGACGGGCGCTTCGAAGTGGGTTGATCCGCAGAACTTTCCCTGGACGATTGCCTTCATTCCCAACTACCAGAACGAAGCCCGCATCTACGCGCAATACATCATGAAGAACCATCCGAACGCGAAGATCGGCATTCTTTATCAGAACGATGACTTCGGCAAAGACTACCTCATCGGCTTGCGCGACGGTCTGGGGGCCAAGGCCTCGATGATCGTATCGGAGGCTCCATTCGAGGTGACCGCGCCGACGGTCGATTCCCAGATCGTTCAGATCAAATCCGCGAATGCCGATGTTCTGCTGACGATCGCAACGCCGAAATTTGCGGCGCAGAGCATCAGGAAGGTCGCCGAGGTGGGATGGAGACCCGTTCACATCGTTAGCAACGTTTCGTCGTCGGTGAACAGCGTGATGAAGCCGGCCGGCTTCGAAAACGCTCTGGGTGTGTTGAGTGCCGTTTATCTCAAAGACGCAAACGATCCGAAGTGGAAGAACGACCCCGGCATGAACGAGTGGTCGGGCTTCATGGACAAGTATTTTCCTGAGGGCGACAAAGGCGACGGCTTCACGGTGTACGGCTACGCCGTCGGAAAGACCATGGTCGAAGTACTCAAAAAGTGCGGCGACAATCTCACCCGCGAGAACGTGCTCAAGCAGGCGACCAGTCTCGATATCGAGGTCGGACAGTTACTTCCCGGCATCCGCCTTAAAAGCAGCCCGACCGACTACAACTTGATCAAACAGCTTCAGATGCAGCGATTCCAGGGTGGCAGCTGGGAACTGTTCGGGCCGCTCCTCAGCTCCGAACGCAGCTGACTCGCTCTTCTGTTCAGAAAAAGAAGACCTATGCACCGCACAGGCCTTCCCTCTGCGGGCTCCTCGACCGGCTCCCTTCAACGCCGCACTCGCACGCTCTTGTTCAAGCGTTACGTCAGATGCGCCTTCAGGGCGGGCCATCCCGAAGGAAGGGGCAGAACAACAGCGTCGGCTACCCGACTCGAAGCTGATCAAGGTCGAATACGACCGCATCTTCCTTCCGAAGGCAGCACGCGTGTCGCTCCAGCCGCTCTGATGGCCGCTTGTTCCCTGTCCCGAGCTAGTCAAGATGCGGCTTCAGCGCGTACAGGCCAAGAGCAGCCAGCGAAAAGATCGTCAACACCGCGCCTAGCGCAAACATTGCTTCATGCGACAGGGTAGCGGCCAACCATACGCCGGCCGCGGCGTTCATCATTTGCCAGAAACCGAGCAGCGCTGAAGCCGCGCCGGCTTTCTCGCCGAACGGAGAGAGCGCCTGCGCGGTGCCGAGCGGACTGACAATGGCCATACCAAAGAGGAACACGCACATCGCGCAGAGAAATGGCAAGAAAGTTGGGCTGAACAGCGAGACGAGCAAGATCGCCACGCTGCCCGTGGCCGTTGTCAACAAACCGGCGCGGATCGAGAGTTCGAGCCCGTAGCGTGATGCAAATTTCGTCGCCATCATGCCGGCAACGAATACGATCAGGACGGTGCCGGCGAAGAACAGACCGAGCTGGATCGGGGTGAATTGAAGTGCTTCGATGAATAAGCGGGGAGCAGCCGAAAACGTCGAGAACAAGCCGCCTATGGTCAGGCTGACGGTTGCTGCGGGGACCGCGAAACGGCGATCGCCGATCAGACTGAGATAGGTTCTGGTGATGGCGACCGGATCGAGCGGAATTCGGATCGAGTTGTGGGTTTCGCCAAGCACGATGCCATGGGCAATGGCACCAATCACCGCAAAAATGGCGACGAGGGCGAACTCGGAGCGCCAACCAAAGATGTGATCGAGCGCGCCGCCAAGCAGCGGTGAGAAGCCAGGAGCGACCGACATCGCAATCATGATGAGCGCCATCGTGCGTGCCAGCGCCGCGCCACTGAACAAGTCGCGGGCGATGGCACGCGATAGTACCGATGTCGCGCAAGCGCCCGAAGCTTGCAAGACGCGGCCGATCAGAAGATTCGGCAGGTCGCTTGCCAAGCCGCACCAGACGCTGCCTGCGAAAAACACCGCAAAGCCGACCAAAACTGGCCAGCGCCTCCCGTAGCGATCTGAAAGCGGTCCGACCAGGAGCTGACCGAATGCGAACGCCGCAAGATAAACGGTGATGGCGGACGTGACTGCCGCGCTTGTGACATTCAACGATGCCGCCATTTGTGGCAGCGACGGTAGCAGGATGTTGGTCGAGAGTGTTCCCATTGACGCCAGAGCGGCAAGTACGGCGATCTGCAAGGCGCCGGAAACGGGGGCGCGTGGCGGTGCAGTCGCGACCGCTTCGCTCTGGTCGGCCATGAGAACTTTCGTCACGTTGAGCTTCCAGCTTCTGGGTGCGCTACAAGACGTCGGGCGACACCACTCGTGCCGCTCGCCGAGTATGTTCCGCCTGGTCGCCCTCAGCGGACGAGGCGCTCGACCGCGACGGCGGTGGCCTCACCACCGCCGATGCAGAGCGCCGCCACGCCGCGCTTCAGATTTTGCGCTTCGAGCGCGTGCAGCAGCGTCACGATGAGGCGCGCGCCGGTGGCGCCGATCGGGTGGCCGAGCGCGCAGGCGCCGCCGTTCATGTTGAGCTTTTCGCGGGGAATGCCGAGATCCTTCTGCGCGGCCATTGCCACCACCGCAAAGGCTTCGTTGATCTCGAACAGGTCGACGTCCGCGACGCTCCAGCCGACCTTGTCGAGCAGCTTCCGGATCGCCGGGATCGGCGCGGTGGTGAACCATTGCGGCTCCTGGCTATGGGTGGCGTGGCCCTTGATTTCGGCGAGCACCGGCAGGCCGTCGCGATCGGCGAGCGAGCGCTTGGCCAGAACCAGCGCGGCGGCGCCGTCGGCATTCGCGGAAGAGGCGGCCGGCGTGATGGTGCCGTTACCGCGGAACGCGGGCTTCAATCCGGGAATCTTGGCCGGATCCACCTTGAGCGGATGCTCGTCATTGGCGATGACGCGCGGACCCGCCTTCTCGGACAATGTGATCGGCGCGATCTCGGCCCTGAACGCGCCGCCCTCGACCGCCTTGCGGGCGCGGGTCAAGGTCTCCATCGCGTAGGCATCCTGGTCGTTGCGGGTGAACTGATAGGCCTCCGCGGTAGCCTCGCCGAAGTCGCCCATCGAGCGGCCGGTTTCGTAGGCGTCTTCCAGCCCGTCCATCAGCATGTGATCGATGATCCGGTTGTGCCCGGCGCGATAGCCGCCGCGCGCCTTGGCGAGCAGATAGGGGGCGTTGCTCATGCTCTCCATGCCGCCGGATATCACGATGCTGGCGGAGCCCGCATGAATGATGTCGTGAGCCAGCATAGTGGCCTTCATGCCGGAACCGCAGACCTTGTTGATAGTGGTGGCGCCGGTGGCGTCAGGCAGTTTGGCGCCGCGTGCGGCCTGGCGCGCCGGCGCCTGACCCTGTCCGGCCGGCAGCACGTTGCCCATGAACACCTCATCGATCCGCTCCGGCGCAAGGTTCGCTCTCTCCAATGCGGCGCCGATCACATGCGAACCCAGCCTGTGAGCGCTGAAGGGGGACAGTTCGCCCATGAACCGGCCGAGCGGCGTGCGGGCGGCGGAAAGGATGACGACGGGATCGTTGGCAGCGGCCATGACGGGTTCTCCTGTTTGGTCGCGACTATTGTATGACGATAATCATCTATGGGACTGGAATGCAATGCAATGGTGATGGTTCCACCCAAGAAGGCGCCTTCCCGAGCTACAGCCAGCCTGAACTAACGCCAGTAAATTCCATTTTAGAATTGACAATTTTGGAAATTAATCGTTTGGTTGCGAATGAGAAATCTCCCCGAGGCAAGCGGTATCGCTACCGCTCAACTTGGACTTAGGCCAGCTGCAACGCAGCTGGCCCTTTTCATGAGAACGACAGAGCAGCGTATTGACAGTAAGCTGTTTCCGTCGGGAGAGATTGGGCTTGCGTAATTTTGTAAGTTCTAAAAATGTACTTTAATCTTGTTGGGTTGAGTGGTAAGTGAAGGTAAGCTCTCGCGATCAGATGGAGAGAAAGATTATGAGTGTTGCTGATTTCATCCGCAGCGAAGTGAATGCCAACGATGTTCTCCTATTCATGAAAGGCACGCCGGCCGCGCCGGCTTGCGGATTCTCGGCGCAGGTGGTCCGAATACTCGACCATCTCGGCGTACCCTTCAAAGCGCACGACATTTACGAGTCCGAAGAACTGCGGCAAGGCATCAAGGATTACTCGGATTGGCCGACCATCCCGCAGCTGTACGTGCGCGGCGAATTCGTGGGCGGCTGTGACATCGTGACGGAGATGTTCCGGTCAGGGGAATTGCAGCAGCTTCTTCTGAAACAGCCGGAAGCTATGCAATCCTGAGCGGCCGCTGTCGCCGCCACATCGAAATCCCCGCTGCCATCTGCTCGCTGTAGATGATGAAGGGAGCTTGCATGGCTACAATCGATTTGTATTTCGATTTCCGCCGTCCCTACTCGTATCTCGCATCATTGGATACGAAATGCGCGGCGAGATGAAATGATAGATATCCAGGTTGGCGATCATCCTTCGGCAGCCCAGTCTTGCTTGTGACTGACGGGATCTAAACATGGTGCGTGATAGAGAGTGCGATCTGGTTGTGTTTGGCGCCAGCGGCTTCACCGGGCAGCTCGTGGCCGAGTATGTCGCCACGAAATACGGAAACAAAATCAAATGGGGAATGGCGGGCCGCGATCTCGACAAGCTCGCGGCCGTCCGCGACAGGGTGGGCGCGCCCGACAATATCTTGCTGATCAAGGCTGACTCAGACGATCGAACTTCCTTGCAGGCGTTGGTCCGGACGACGCGCGCCGTCATTTCGACAGTGGGTCCGTTCCAGCTTTACGGATCGGAACTGGTGGCGGCGTGCGCTCGTGCGGGTACGGACTATCTCGACTTGAGCGGCGAGACGGTCTGGATGAGGAACATGATCGACGCCCATGAGAACGACGCCCGATCGAGTGGGGCGCGCATCGTTTTCTCGTGCGGCTTCGATTCTGTGCCATTCGAGCTTGGTGTGTTCTTCCTGCAGAGCGCCGCGAAGAAAGCATGGGGTGAGGCGGCCGAGCACGTGAAAGGCCGTGTCCGCGTAATGAAAGGCACCTTCTCGGGCGGAACTGCGGCCAGTTCGCGGGCGACGATGGCCGCGGCGACGAGCAATCCGCAGGTGCTCGCCCAGCTCAAGGACCCGTTCTTGCTGACGCCCAGTTTCGCCGGCCCAAAGCAGCCGCATGGAATGAAGATTGAGTTCGACGAGGATCTCGGCGCCTGGGTGGCCCCCTTCATCATGTCGCCGATCAACACGCGCAACATCCATCGATCCAACGCGCTGATGGGGCATCCCTATGGGACCGGCTTCGTTTACGACGAGATGATCGTAGCAGGGCCCGGCAAGCAGGGCGAGGTTACGGCCGCCAGGATTTTGGAAGAAAACAGATCGTTTGGCGATGAAAGCAGTCCGAAGCCGGGCGAGGGGCCATCCAGGGCCGAGCGCGAGGCCGGTTCTTACGACATCCTGTTCATCGGGCGCAGCAAGGACCACGGCAGGATTTCCGTCGCGGTTCGCGGCGACAAGGACCCCGGCTATGCATCGACGTCGAAGATGATCACGGAATGCGCGATCTGTCTCTTGCAGGACGCGACTGACGTTGCTGCCGGCATTTGGACGCCTGGTGCGGCGATGGGCGAGAAGCTGATATCCCGGCTTGTTCGGAACGCCGGGCTCACCTTCAAAGTCGAGGGCTGAAACAGCTCGAGTTGCGGGTGATTTTTTAGCCAGAGAATGAAGCGTATGCCGGCCGGCGGAATCGGGGGTCTCATGGAATGTGGTCTGACGCTGCTGCTCGCTGCCGAACTCCTTCCCGATCTGAACGCCGATGAAGTAAAAGAAGGTCAGCTCCTCGCGCTGACGTTGGGGCTGCCTTGTGCAGTCGTCCTGCAAGTTGTTCTTTGGCTTGCGCTGTGACGCGTCGCCGGAAGTCCTCAATCGAGCAGCTTGATGCAGGCCAGGCTAAAGATGCCGATAAACAGGGAGGCAAGAGCAGACAGGAGGGCAGGGCGAAAGCCTCTTCTTCGCAGTTTCGTCAAGTCGGTATGCATTCCCATTGCGGCAAGCGCGACCGTCAGCAGGAAGGTCGTCAGCCACATTAGATTCGATTTCAGTCCCACGGGGATGGTGACGATGCTGTTGATGCAGGTAGCGGCGATGAAGCCGAGGACAAACCAGGGTACCCCAGGCGCGCGCCTTGACGCTTCTGCCGCTTCTTGGCCCGTCCCGCCACGCGCATCTCTTCGGGACAGCAGATCGATCGCAAGCACCAGCGGGGCGAGCATCATGACGCGCGACAGTTTTGCGATCGTGCCCATCTCGCCCGCGACCTGCCCGTGTTGAAACGACGCTGCAACTACCTGGGCAATTTCGTGAACGGAAGAGCCGGTCCAAAGTCCGAACTCGCCGGCATTCAGATGCAGAAGCCCGGGCAGAAACGGAAAAAGGAACATGGCGATGGTCCCGAAGATGGTGACGCATGCAACAGCATAGGTCACGTCCTCTTCCTTTCCGCCCACAACAGCGTTCGCTGCGACCACCGCCGAGGCGCCGCACACAGAGGTTCCGGCGGCTATGAGCTTCGCGAGTTTTTCCTCCACGCGCAAGAATCGCGCAGCGTGCACCGTGAAGACGAAGGTGGACGCCAGCGCTGCGGCCAGAATGACCACACCCATCGCACCCAACGTCGCGACCTCGGCAAAGGTGAGCTGAAGGCCGAGCAGGACGATGGCGAGCCGGAGTAATCGTCGCTGGCTGAACAGAATGCCGTCGTTCATCCAGCCCGGCTGACCCGCGACATTGGTGAGGGTCATCCCGATCAGCATTGCCAGCATCATCGGACTGATGACGGACAGGAGCGGTAAGGTTCGCAAGAAGCCAGCCAGGACTGCAATCAGGGAGGCGGCAATCAAGCCTGGCGCCAGAACGGCGATGCGATCGGCCCATAACTTGATGGCCGAAGATTTGATCGCCGGCTTCGCGCGGCTTCCCCAAATCATTCGTGCGCCTTGTGTCCAGCAAAAGCGGCCCCTGGGTGTCCCGCAAGAGCGGCCCCTGGTTTGGATGCAAGACGAAAATGTTGGAGAATCGGGGCCACCCGCCAGGATAGCGTGGCGGCCCAGTTGGCTTGGCTTGGGGCAGGTCGAGGATCCGATGATCCGGGCAACCTCACCACTTCTCCGCGTAGGGGCGAAGCTCGTAGTTGAAAGACCATGCCGACCGCGGTTGATGCGCGATGTGCCAGATTTCATCGGCAATCGTTGCCGGCTGAGCAAAAAACTCTTCCGGCTTGTCATGAAACATCTTGCGAGCCCATGGCACGTTGATGACTGCGTCGATCATCAGAAAGGCGACATGGACGCCCTTTGGGCCTAGATGTCGCGCCATCGATTCGGCAAGGATGCGTTCCGCTGCCTTCGTCGGCGCGAACGCGGCGTAGCTCTCGACTCCGCGATAGGCCGAGGTATTGCCTGTCGCGACGATGGCACCTTTTTGCGCCTTGATCATCGCAGGAGCGACCGCTTTGGCAAGATAAAGCAGCCCCATCGCGTTGACTTTGAAGTTCGTCTCAAGAGCCGCGGGATCCACTTCCAGGAAATTTCCAAACGTTCCGCCCACAGCATTGTGGATGGCGATCTCGGGCGCGCCGTGATCGCGAGTGATTTTGGCGACGGTTTCGCTGACCTGGTCCTCCTGCGTGACATCGCAGATATGGGCGGAGGCGTCCGGCAGCTCAGCTTGCAGCTTCGGAATGCGCTTCTCCGAGCGCGCCAGGAGAGCGACATGGTAGTCGCCGCGAGAGAAGCGGCGTGCGAGTGCGCTGCCCGTGCCGGGACCAACGCCGGTAATAATACAAACTGGCTTTGTCATGATCATGCCTGCGCCTTTGCTGCCGCTTCAACGAATGGGAGCCGATCGTTCCCGAAATAAATTTCCGTTCCAATCCGAAACGTAGGCGTACCGAACAGGCCGGCTTCGTCGGCTGCCTTGTTGCGGGCCTTGAGTTCATCGAAAATATCTTGCCGAGCCATCAGCTCAATGATGTCGTCCGCAGGAAGCTCGTTCTTCTTCAAAAAATCCTTGAGGATTTCGACGTCGCCAAGATCGAGCACCTGAGCGTAGAGGCCAGTGAACACCTTCGATACGAAATCGGCACCCACCCCGAGCTTGATCGCGGCGATGGCCCCGCGAAGCAGGAAGTTGAGGTCTATGTGCCGGAAGTTCTGGTTGGGCTCCCAACCGACGCCGTATTTTTTGACCCAACGTTGCAGATCGCTCTTCGCGTATTTCCTCTTCGACTTGCACTCGATCGTCGTCGGGGTGTTGCCGGTTGCCTTCATCAAATCCAACACGTTTATCGGCATGTAGACGATGGTGGCCTGCGTGTCTGCCGCCAGCTTCTTGAGCTGCGTCTGTGCGAGGTAGCTGTAGGGGCTACCGAAGTCGAAATAGAATTCAATCTGCCTAGTCATCTTTGGTCCTTTTTCGCTTTCCGATCGCTCGCGATCGCTCGATATCGTGTCGAAAGGCTTCCGAGCTGCGCTTTTACTTTCTTGTATCTAATTGGTTTCCAATACAAAAATCGGCTTCCCTCTTGACTCATAAGAAAGTTATTGACTGGTAAGTAAGTTAAATGTAGATGACTATCAATGTCAACTGATAGCCGCGTCGAACAAGACTTCGCTGGGCCATGAGCATGAGTATTTCAGCCGGATTGTCAGGGGTTGGCGACGCGAACCATGGCTCTGGAGAAAGGAGCGATTGTGCGTCTAGCGGTGCATTGGGATTGCACGAGGCTTTACCTTGCGAGTCGACTGATAATACTTTCGAGCGCATGAAAAAGCGCAAGAAGCGACTGACAAATTCTGAACATCGTGAGTTGAGCATGGCGGCGGTGTTGGCTGCTGCCGAGTTTCTCTTCGTCACTCAAGGCTACACCGGCACAACGACCGAGAGAATTGGAGAGCTCGCTGGCCTGACCAAGGGTAGCGTGTATTTCTATTATGGCACCAAGGAGGGGGTTCTTCTCGAGTTGCTCAACCGGGTGCGGGCCAACGTTCTGATTCCCTACGTACAGCTGTTGAGAGACGACAGCCGCTCTCCGGTCGAGCGGATGACGGGACTTCTGGAAAGGACTGGCGAGATCGCCCTTGTACACCCGGGCTCGATGCTGCTGCCGATCGTCGTCTCGATCGAGCTTGCCGGGACCGAATCCGAGGCGGCGCGCAGAGTAAGTGCTGGCTATAACCGCGTCGCAGAAGAAATCCGGAAGGTTCTGGAGCTTGGGCAGGCTTCCGGAGCGTTCCGCTCCGATTTGAGCAGTGCTGATATGGCCCGGCTCCTGATCGCGGCCGCCGACGGTATGATGCTTGAGTGCCTCCGCCAGAATCTCCGCGTTCACGTTCACCGTCTCACTCGTGCGCTGCAGGCGGTCGTGCTTTCCGGTCTCCAACACGCATCGGGGGCGCCACGAGACATTGATGTCGCGGACGGTCCCTCCGTTATCGATGTCTTGCGCGGTAATCTTCAGGACTACGAATAACCAGTCAGCAATTGTAACGACGGAGGTTTGCATCGTGGCTCAAGCAGCGTTAGCGCGTGAAATCACGGAAGAGGCAACTGAGATCGCCCTGCAGACCCGAGTTAAGGCTGGCGCCACGCTAGAAGATATCAGCGAGATGACGCCCCGCTATCGTGACGTGCTGGTCGCGACCATGGCGATCGCCGCCGATCTCGAAATCATGACGTTGCCTCTCGACTTCGATGCAATAGCGTTTGCACCCGGTATCAACGATCGAATTGCCATCGCGTCTGCACTGCAGGACGAGATGGGCCATGCCCAGGTTATGTTCCGGATGCTCGAGGATTTCGGCTTCGACTCCTATCACCAGGTGTTCGAGCGCGATCCCAAAAATTTCAAGACTTTCTTCCTGCTTGAGTTTGGCAACTTGAGTCCGATCGATGTGGGGCTAGGCCACCTTGTCGGCGATCAGGCGGGATATATCACGACGTGCGATCTCGAGGAAAATTGTTCGTTCGGTCCGTACAGCCGATCGCTGCGGAAGGTGAACTTCGAAGAAAACTTTCACGTCAAGCGCGGCGAGTACATGGTCCGCCACTACATGCAGCAGGGCCCCGAGATACGGAAGCGTGTCCAGGAACGCATGGATTTCTGGTTTCCCCTGGGTGCCGAGTGGTTCGGCGCCACGGACGATGTCAAGTCAAGGACCGACCAACTCCATTATAAGATACGCGGCAGCAGCAACGATCAGCTCAGGCAGATTTGGCTGCAACGCCTCGTTCCCTTCTGCGAGCAGGTTGGTTTGAAGGTGCCGGCTCACTTCGATAACGAAAAAGGCATTTACGTCCTCGATTATCAAATGCCGATCCTGCTGAATATGGAAACCATGAAGTGGGATTTTCGTACGGTAACGTGGCCCGAAAAGTTGGCGCAGTGGAAGAAGGGCGGCCCATTGAAGCTGCCGGGCCTGAGCCGGATGCAGACAGAGCTGTGGGGGCAAGACCTGTGGTGACTGAGCAGGCGGTCCGGGAGGCGCTCCTCGCGGTGAATGACCCGCATATACCGGTCAGCATCGAGAGTATGGGAATGTTGCGGGGAGTCACGATATCGGAAACCGGCGTGGTCGATGTCGAACTCGCAATTCCGTGCCTGGCCTGTCCTGGCGTCTCGATGTTGAAACAATCGGTTAAGGACGCCGTGGGCGGCCTGGAAGGGGTCAGCGAGGTCAACGTTCTCGAAGGCTGGCATCACGATTGGACCACTCAATCCATTGAGTCCAATGCACGACAGCTGATGCGCCGCTTTGGAATACAGGTTTAGTTAGAGGTGCGATGATGAAAAAGGTTATCGACAGACGATTGGAGTTGGGCGGAGACAAGCCCGAATTCTACGAGGTATTTGCGCGCCGAGATTCCGCAGAACCGCTCACTCATATCGGTTCGGTCGAAGCCCCCAACGAAGAACTGGCGGAGGCGCGCGCCTGGTTTGTCTACGACCACCATACCTGGCGGGAGATGTGCATCGTTCCGCTGTCGGCAATCGTTACGATTACCGAACGCGGCAGCAAATCAAAGGTGAAGGTGGTGTGATGGCCGACGTCAATTTAATCGGAAACCTCTCGGAAACCGACCGGTGCCTGCGGGACGAGTTGTATTGCATTGCAGATGCCAAACTGGTGCTCGCTGGCTGGTATATGTTGGTGTTGCAGAACGGCCGCTCCATCGCGGACTTCACCTCCATTTGCGCGATGATGCAGGGGCAGTATGGGCATGCCCGCGCGCTTTATCAGCATCTGGGTCGTTTCGGCGTCACGCGCGAGGAGGTGGAGTGGACGCGTGGTGCGAAGGACATTCGCTCGCCGAAGCTGCTCGATCGGCCGCCGCAGTCGTGGTCCGACTTTATCGCGGCGATATTCATGGCCGAGCAGGCCATTTCCACGCAACTGAGCGCCTACAGAACGATCCTGGCCGACAGAACCTTGGCACGTCTCGCTGACAAGATACTGAAGGAATCGCGCTTCCATCTCAGCTATTCCGTGGGTTGGATCAAGGCGCTACGCAAAGATCCGGCGTCCACGGTTGATGAAGACGCGCGTCGCCGCCTGGTCGATGCTTTGGATTGGTGGGGCGACGCGGACCAGCCTGATATAGTTTACTCGGGCGGCTATCGGGATAGGCCGGACTCAGACCTCCGCGATCGCTTCCTCGAAGCGGTCAGCGCAACCTTCGATGTTCCGGACGGAATTGCGAGCCCTGCAAAGTCGTGGCAGCGGTCCATCCGCCGCAATGGCAACCCGGGAATCCCGGAGAATCTGTTTGAGAAAATTCGTTTCAAGAATCGCGAACTGGCGCTTCCGTGAACCGGGGCGAGCCAAGCTTCGAGTTGCCGCTCGATGTTAGCAAGGTCATTTGCTCGCACTGTGAGAGTAGTGCGGTCGAGATCGAATCGCCATTCGGCGGCAGCGTTTCGGAAGTGTTGTTCCGATGCCTGAAATGCAAGTCATTCTTTCACTGGGTGAAGTGGCAGCCAGAGCGGCCACCTGAATGAAAGCTAAAAAATCCAAGAGCAGCACGAGTTGCCATGAACCGAACAGACAGGGAGGGTCGTTGTGCTCGATCGAGCTATTTCCGTGTCCGACATCCTTCGCACGACGTCGCGTGCGTTGCCACAAAGGATCGCGATTGTCGATGAGGTCGGCTCCCTGAGCTATTTCGAATTTGACGCGACCGTGGATCGTCTTGCTGCTGGCCTGCAGAGGCGCGGAATCACAGCGGGCGACAGAGTGGCTTATTTGCTCTGGAATCAGCGCGAGCTACTTCTATCCTACTTCGCGATCGCGCGGCTCGGTGCGCTGACCGTTTCTCTGAATTTCCGTCTGACTCCCGAGGAACTGTCGTATCAGCTTGCAGCGGCGGAGTGCAAAGCGATCGTCGTCGACCGGGATCTCGCCGAGCTGGCATCGAAAGCGATTTCGATCTCCAACCTCTCGATCCTTCAAATCGTGGCCGGGGCAGAGGCTCGGCCTGGCCTGCTTGCTTTCACCGACGCGTTGCGTGGCGATGCTGATGACATCCTACAGTTCCCGACCGTTAGCGCCGACGCCGATAGCGGCATCTGGTTCACCTCGGGCACGACAGGTCGACCAAAGGGTGCAGTGGTAAAGCATCGATCTGCGGTTGCCTCCGCGATGCTCTCCGCCATTACATGCGGCTTCCCCGAAGAAGTGAGATCGCTGGCGGTCGCTCCTCTCTTTCATCGCGGAGCGATGGAAAACTTTGCATTGCCGGTTGTCATGTGCGGTGGAACAAATTTTCTGTTCAAGAGGTTCGACGCGGCTCAAACCTTGGAGAGCTTGGAGAAGTACAGGATCCAGCTCGCTTTCATCGTTCCCACGATGGCCTGGCAGCTTGTCCATGAGCAATCCGTCGAGAACAAGACCTTACCACACCTCACGCACTGGATCTCTGCTTCGGCGCCTCTGCCGCCGGTGCTTGCGGAACGCATCCAGGAACGATTCAAGCTGCCAAATGGGGTGACAAACGCCTACGGCATTACGGAGATGTTGTTCGTTTCAAAATGCCCGCCAGCGATGCTGACCAAGAAGCCCGGCACTGCCGGGCTGCCAGCGCCGGGTACGCAGATAGTCATTCATGATGAGAAGCGCGGGATTCTTCCGAATGGTGAAGTAGGGGAAATTCTTATCAGCGGACCGACGGGGTTCTCTCATTATTTGAATGATGAGCAGGCGACGCGCGAAGCGATCATCAGTTTGAACGGAACTGCCTGGTATCGAAGCGGTGACGTTGGCGTTATCGACACTGACGGATACCTTGCGATCAAGGACCGCAAGAAGGACATGATAATTTCCGGCGGCGAGAACATTTATTGCGCCGAGGTTGAGTTGGTATTGATCGACCATCCCTCGATCCGGGAAGTCGCGGTTGTCGGGGCCCCCGACGAAAAGTGGGGCGAGATTGTTGTTGCCGCGATCGTCACGGCTACGGATGCCGTCGTCAACCTTGATGAGATCGTAAAAAGCTGCTCCTCGCTGGCGAGCTACAAGCGGCCGCGTGAAGTCATCTGCCTCGAGACGCTGCCCCGCAACAGCTTCGGCAAGGTACGTAAGGACCTGGTTCGAGCGATGGTTCGCGAGCGGCTTGAGTTGTCGAGGCGGGCACTTCGCGCTTCCTAGTCAAGCTTGTCGGCCCTCATGCACCAGCGCGAGGTTTCAGAAGAAAGGTAGTTTCACTTCAGGGGAATGACGCCATGTTCAAAGTTGTCAAGCCTGCTTTCGCACTGATGCTGTTGGCGCTGGGGTCAACCGCGTATGCCGCTGATGCTCCGGGGGTGACGCCGTCTGAGATCAAGGTTGGGGGAGTCTTTCCTTTCAGCGGACCTGCCTCGCCGTACGGAGTCATCGGTCAAGCCATTCTTGCTTATGTCCAGTCGGTCAACGACCGCGGCGGAATAAACGGCCGGAAAATAAACTACATTGCCTACGACGATGCTTACAGTCCGCCCAAGACCGTGGAGCAGGTGCGCAAGCTCGTCGAAGGTGATGAGGTCGCCTTCATCTTTGGTCAGCTTGGTACCCCGGGCAACACGGCGGTGGCAAAGTATCTGATGTCGAAACGCGTGCCGACCATAGCTATCGCCAGCGGGTCGAACAAGTTCACGAATGTGGCGGATTTTCCGCTGACGACGACCAGCCTGGTCAGTTTCGATACCGAGGGAAAGATCTACGCCAAATTCCTGACCAAGACGCTGCCAAATGCCAAGTATGCCATCCTCTATCAGAACGATGATCTCGGCAAAGATTACGTCAACGCCTTCAAGGCGATGCTTAAAGGCGATTTCGACAAGAAGGTCACCGCCATCTCCTATGAGATCAGCGATCCGACAGTGGATTCTCACATCGTGAACTTGAAGAGTTCAGGGGCCGAGGCCCTGCTGCTGGCGGGAACGCCAAAATTCGCGGCGCAAGCCATTCGCAGGGCTGCCGAGATTGGCTGGAAGCCGGCGATCTTGCTGAACTACCCGTCGTTTTCGGTTGGCGCGACCCTGAGGCCGGCAGGCCTTGAAAGGGCGATCGGGGTGATGGTCGGCACGAACATGATGGATCCGACCGACACGCAGTGGACCAATACCGAGGGGATGAAGAGCTATCGGACCTTCATCGACAAGTACATGCCCGGCGTCGATATCGCCGACACCAATATCCTGTTCGGTTATACGCAAGCCATGCTGCTCGAACATCTGATCAAACAGTGCGGGAACGATCTCTCCCGCGAGAACATCATCAAGCAGGCGAAGAGCCTGAAGAACGTGGCACTGCCAACGCTGCTGCCTGGCGTCAGCATCAATACCAGCGACAAGATCAACATGAACTACACGCAAATGAGGCTACAGCGCTGGACCGGCACGCGTTGGGACCTTTTCAGCGCGGTGCTCGATGCCTCCTCGGAGTGAGCAGGGACGGAAAGCCGGGTTTAGCCAACGGGTGCAATACAGTGGCGCCTCCTGGCACAACTGCGCGCCGAGCATAGCCGGAATGGGCCAGCGCAAAGCCGAAGCGTACCGCTGAACGCCGACGCGCAAACCAGCTGCATCGCTTGTCCAATTGTACTGCTGGACCTCTCAACTGAAATCGTTTCACAACAGACTTGTAAATTCATAGTCGCTAGACAAATGTAATTGAGATGAACCGTATCGGGTTTGAAGCGCGTCCACTTGGAACTGATGAGCAACGAAGAGTCTACGTCGGCCGCATGCATCAAAGAAGTGGCGTGGGAAGAACCGGCTCACGTCCCACGATATGGCTAATGCCGAATGTTCTGGGAGCGATCGAAGGAGAGACCAAATGGCTGATGCATTTATCTACGATCACGTGCGCACGCCGCGCGGGCGCGGCAAGGCCGACGGCTCGCTGCACGAAGTGACAGCGCTCGCGCTTGCGAGCGCGCCGCTGAAGGCGCTGAAAGAGCGCAACAACCTTGAAGCTAACGGCATCGACGATGTGGTGTTCGGCGTAGTCGATCCCGTTGGTGAGGCTGGTGGCGATATAGCACGCTTTGCTGCCCTGAATGCCGGCTTCGATACGTCCGTACCCGGTATTCAGATCAATCGCTTCTGTGCATCTGGTCTCGATGCCGTGAACTTCGCCGCTGCGCAGGTGATGTCCGGGCAGCACGAACTCACCATCGGCGGTGGGGCGGAATCCATGAGCCGTGTCGGCATCTTGTCATCTGGTGCCGCGTGGCCGATGGATCCGTCCATGGCGGTACCGACTTATTCGATGCCGCAGGGCGTGGCGGCGGACTTGATCGCAACGAAGTATGGCTTTTCGCGCGAGGACGTCGACGCATACGCCGTGCAGAGCCAGCAGCGCGCCGCCAAGGCCTGGGACGAAGGCCGCTTCAAGAATTCCGTGATTCCGGTGAAGGACATCAACGGCATCACCATTCTCGACAAGGACGAGCATATGCGTCCTTCGACAACGATGCAGTCGCTCGGGCAATTGCAGCCATCGTTCGCTGCCATGGGCGCGATGGGTGGCTTCGATGCGGTGGCCGTGCAGTCACATCCTGAAATCGAGGCCGTGAACTACGTCCACCACGCCGGAAACTCGTCGGGCATCGTCGACGGGGCGAGCGCTGTTCTGGTCGGCAGTGCGAAAGCCGGAAAGAAGCGCGGCCTCAAGCCGCGTGCGAAGATCCGGGCTTTCGCCAACATCGGTTCCGAGCCTGCAATGATGCTGACAGGTCCGGTCGACGTCACAAGGAAAGTGCTGGAGCGTTCCGGCATGAAGCTCAAGGATATCGATCTATTCGAACTTAACGAGGCATTCGCTTCGGTGGTCCTGCGCTACATCCAGGCGTTCGAGATCGACAACGACAAGATCAACGTCAACGGCGGCGCGATCGCGATGAGCCATCCGCTCGGCGCGACCGGCGCGATGATCCTCGGCACCGTGCTCGACGAACTGGAGCGTACCGGCAAATCGACCGCCCTTGTCACGCTGTGCATCGGTGGCGGCATGGGCACTGCAACCATTATCGAACGGGTTTGAGTTGTAACTCACTCCGCAAGGGGAGGGGGACGCAAGCGAAAAATCTTATCATGCCATCCTTAGAGTGCCTCGCGAGCGGCGAGGTAATTGGGATGGGCGGCGAGGAATTGGAACGATCACATGGCCTACGAGAACTTCAATGTTGAAACCGATGCCGACGGCATCGCACTGGTGACGTGGGATATCCCTGGCAAATCGATGAACGTTATCGATGAGACGTCTGGAGCCGAGCTTGCCGCCATCATCGAGCAGATGACGTCGGACGCCGCCGTCAAAGGTGTCGCCATCACATCGGGCAAGGACGCGTTCTGCGCGGGCGCGGATTTGACGATGCTCGAGCGCATGAATCGGACCTACGCGGAGATGCTGAGTTCGCAAGGCGAGGAAGTGGCGAACAAATATGTATTCGACGAGGCCCGCAAGCTGTCCCAATCGTTCCGGAACATCGAGGTGGGCGGCAAGCCGTGGGTTGCTGCGATCAACGGTACGGCGCTCGGCGGCGGTTTCGAGCTGACGCTTGCCTGTCACTACCGCATCGCGTCCGATAACCCGAAAACCCGCGTTGGCCTGCCTGAGGTCAAGGTTGGAATTTTCCCGGGCGGCGGCGGCACGCAGCGGCTGCCGCGCATGATGCCGACGATCGATGCTGTGCAGATGCTGTTCAAGGGTGAGGCCATCGATCTCAAGAAGGCCCAAGATCGGGGTATAATCGGCGAGGTGGTGCCGGCGGCGGATCTGATTCAGAGAGCTAAGGACTGGATCAAGGCCGGCGGCAAAGCGGTCGCGCCCTGGGATGAGAAGGGTTTCAAGCTGCCTGGCGGTCCGGTCTACTCGAAAGCGGGCGCACAGTTCTTCCAGCCGGCGGCCGCGATGCTGCGCCGCGAAACTTACGATAACTATCCGGGCGCGCGAGCTATCTTGCAATGCGTCTATGAAGGCCTGCAGTTGCCGATGGATACGGCGTTGCGCGTCGAGTCGCGCTACTTCTCGAAGATCCTGCGGTCGAACGAAGCGGCGGCGATGATCCGCTCTCTCTTCATGTCGATGCAGGAGCTCAACAAGGGCGCGCGCCGTCCACCGAATGTGCCGCCTATCAAGGTCAATAGGATCGCCGTCATCGGCGCGGGCTTCATGGGCGCGAGCGTCGGTTTCGTGTCGGCGCAAGCCGGCATTGACGTGGTGCTGATTGATCGCGACCATGATGCCGCCGACAAGGGCAAGGGCCACTCCAAGGCTAACATCGATGCGGCGGTCTCCAAGGGCCGCATGAAACGGGCCGACGGTGAAGCGATCCTGTCGCGCATTACCGCCACCGCCGATTACAATGCGATTAGCGATTGCGACCTCGTGATCGAGGCAGTGTTCGAGGATCGCAAGGTCAAGGCAGAGACTTACGCTAAAGCGCAGCCGCTTTTGAAGGAAGGCGCGATCTTTGCGACCAACACCTCAACGCTGCCGATCAATTCGCTGGCCGAGGAGTGGAAGGATCAGTCGAAGTTCATCGGCATTCACTTTTTCTCGCCGGTCGAGAAGATGATGCTCTCAGAAATCATTGTCGGCAAGAACACCGGCGACATGGCGCTGGCCACCGCGCTCGACTACGTCCGCAAGATCAAGAAAACGCCGATAGTCGTTAACGACTCGCGCGGCTTCTTCGCCAACCGCTGCGTGATGCTCTTCCTCTTCGCAGGTTACGAGATGCTGCTGGAAGGCGTTCCGCCGGCGATGATCGAGAACACCGCGAAGATGGCCGGCATGCCAGTCGGGCCGCTCTCGCTCAATGATGAAACCGCCCTCGATTTGGGGCTGAAGATTTTGAGGGCCACCGAAGCCGATATCGGTACGCAGGCAATCAATCAGGATCATAAGAAGCTGCTGGTCGAACTGGTGGAAAAGCGTGGACGTCTCGGCCGCAAGAACGGCAAGGGCTTTTATGATTATCCCGAGAAAGGCAAGGGGCAGAAGAAGCTATGGCCGGAGCTGACCACGCTGCAGCCGAAGCATCTCGATCCGGATACGCTCGATGTCGAGGAATTGAAGCAGCGGTTTCTCGTGGTTCAGGCGGTGGAAGCCGCGCGCACCGTGGAGGATGATGTCATCACCGATCCGCGGGAGGCCGATGTCGGCTCGATCCTCGGATTCGGCTTCCCGCCATTCACCGGCGGCACGCTGTCCTACATCGACTTTATGGGTACGAAGAAGTTCGTCGAACAGTGCCTGAAGCTGGAGAAGAAGTACGGTTCGCGGTTCACGCCACCGAAGCTCTTGATCGACATGGCCGCTAAGAACGAAACGTTTTACGGCCGCTTCCCGCCGAAGAAGGCGGCTGCGGCATAACGAGGCGTCCGCGACCTGACCTTTCCCCGCTTGCGGCCGGGCAACCGCGAAAACGGTTTTCCCTCCGGCGCCCGGTCCATGGAATTTCCATTCCATGGACTTGACCGAATCTACCTGTTGTCCCGCGTCGGCTCAGGGCCCGGCCGCAACGAGGACCATCAGCAGGAGCCCCCGCAGATCGGCCACGATCGCCGCTTCCGCCATCGCTATTTTCCTGAGATTAGTAAAGTACTAAATCAGAACTGATAGTCAGATTTCGGCAAAGGCTTTGATCTTACAGTTCTGGAGACGTGCATGAATCGTCCGGTCCGAACGGGAACTGAACCACACGAGGCGCGTGCGCGCATCCTGGAGTTGGCTGAGGAGCACTTTCGCCGCATCGGTTACCACAAGACGTCGATGGCCGACATCGCCTCTGAACTCGGCATGAGTCCGGCGAATGTCTACCGTTTCTTTCCCTCCAGGGATGCGATCAACGAGTCGATCTGCGGGCGTGTCTTGAACGAGGTTGCTGACATTGCCTTCGCGATCGCACGCACGAACGCGCCTGCCATGGAGAAATTCGACCGGCTGCTGACCGCCGTTCACCGCCACAACAAGATGACGCTGGTCGAGGAAAAGCACATGCACGACCTCATTGTCGCCGCCATGCAGGAGAACTGGGCGATCATTCGGACGCACACCGAACGGATCGTGGCCATCTTCGAGACGATCATACGCGAGGGCATCGAAGCGGGCGAGTTCGAGGTCGAAGATGCCGCGAGAGCCGCGCGAGCGGTCAAGTCCGCGTCATGCCGTTCTTCCATCCGATTCTGATCGAGCACTGCGTTCAACACGGCGAAGATACCGAAGCAGGCCTGCGCGACCAGATTCGCTTTATCCTGAAAGCTCTCGGCAAGTCTGACTAAGCAGCCTATCGTCTTCAGGCCTGTGGTTCCGGACTGAGTCGATTGTTGATGCGCATGCATGAGGACTCGACGGAGGAACTGGAAATGCGAATTGATGGTGCGGCACCATGCAATTGCCTGGCTCTTTGCGTGCGCTGCGGTTTACGCTTCAAGCGAGATCGAAGGAGAGTGTCCCAAGTCCTTGAATCGTGCTTTCGATCCTATCGCCTGCCTTCAACCAAACCTGCTTCTCTTTGGGATACCCTATGATGCAGCCGGCTGGCGTGCCGGTGAAGATGATGTCGCCGGGTTCGAGAGCGAAGAGCCGCGACGTGTAGGCGATAACCTTCTGGGGATTGAAAATGAATTTGCTCGTATTGGACAATTGGCGTACCTCACCGTTCACGCGGGTCTCGAGATCTAAATTGTTGGGATCGATCTGGTCGGCGGAAACAAAATAGGGGCCAATCGGGGCGAAGCCGTCGAGCGTTTTGCCGAGCATCCACTGACCGCCAGCTTTCTCAAGCTGCAGATCTCTCGACGTAAAATCGTGACCGACAGCGTATCCTGCGACATAGGAGAGGGCTTCGTCGACAGAGACATTGCTTGCCCTTCGGCCCATCACCACCACCAGCTCGGTTTCGTAGTCGAACTTGTAGCAGACGTCGCGGGGATAAAGCTTGATCGTCGTCATATGCGGTGCGAGCGTATTGTTGTATTTGTTGAAGAGGATAGGTTCGGAAGGCAGTTTCTGACCCGTTTCCTCCACGTGTTCCCGGTAGTTCAGACCCAGGCAGATAATTTTTCCCGGATTGGTGAGTAGACGCCCGAATTTGATCTTCGACTCGTCTTTGAAGGCGCTTTTTGCCTCTGGCGACTTGAGGGCGGCTTCCACCAGAGCCTTTAGCTCCGCATTTCCGCCGTTAGTGAGGAGGTCCTCAAGAGTGAGAGGTGGCGAAAACCCGAGGAGCTTCGACGCGGCGGCCACGTCGAGCACGCCAGCCTGGGTCTTCACTCCAATGGTCTCTTGCCCATCCTCCTGGCGGATCGATAACACAGTGAGCTGGCGAGGTAGTTCGCCGCTCGCGCTACTGCGCGACTTCTTGTCCTGCGCGCCGTGCACCGTGACGTTAGTGGCGGCCAAGGCGGCCGCGGCAAGGCCGGCCTTCATCAGTTTCCGACGTGACTGCATGTTATTTCTCCTAAGGGGCGTGGTTGTTCGTGATGCGATTTGTAATTTCGGCGTCGGCCGTTTGGGGCCTCATAAATCCGCAGAAGCGAAGGATCGGCAGTAGTTGCCTTGCCGCCCGGAACAAGGTCGAGCCCGCCATTAGCCCTGGAATTCCCCCGTCATTTGTTTCCCTGCAGCCACCCTGTTGTTGACCCGAACTGCCGCCGCAATGGTCTAGAGTCATCATAGGACGGGAGGTCGGCGCGGCTCCAATAAGCCCGCCAAGAGAATAAATAAGATAGACTTATCACGATGCCCTGCGGCTAATTCGATTATGGGTTATTCAGCAACGAATGGGCATGGTCGGTCGACGCTGCATCCGGGCGTCGAGGCTGCCATGGAGGCTGAGAATGGAATTGCGTCGCTTGAAGTACATGTCCGTTCTGGCGGAGGAATTGCACTTTGGAAAGGCCGCCGAGCGTCTCGGGATCGCGCAGCCGGCACTCACGCAGCAAATTCGGGCACTCGAGCGCGAACTCGGCGTCGAACTCTTCCACCGGACGAAAAGGTCGGTCAAACTCACGGTCGCTGGCCGGGTCACGCTGAACGAGGCGATCAGGACCCTTCAGCAAGCTGAAAAGACCGCGCTGGTGGCGCGTCAGGCAGGGCGCGGCGAACTAGGGCACATCGAAATTGGATATGTGGGTTCTGCCATCTTCACCGGTGTTTTATCGAAAGCAATTTCCCGGTTTCGCGAAGACAATCCTCTCGTGGAGTTTCGTCTGAACGAGATCGGGATCGTCCAGCAATTGGACGACGTCAGCAGTGGCCGGCTTGATCTCGGCATCCTGCGTCTTCCGGTGAAATCACTGCCGCCCGACGTCGCGATCGTGTCGCTGCACCGTGAGCCGATCATATTGGCGATACCGCGCGGACACCGGCTCGCGCGGCAAAAGACGGTGACGCTGGAAGCGTTGAAGTCTGAGCCGTTCGTTGCGGTCCAGATCCAGGAGGGAAGCGGCTTCAACGCGCAGGTTGCCCAGATATGTGCCGCTGGCGGATTGTCGCCGCAAATAACGCAGCGCGCGGGACAATTCACCGCTTTAGCAGGGCTCGTCGCCGGCGGTCTCGGCGTGGCGTTCGTGCCGGACTCGCTTCGGCATCTGCAAATTGCCGACGTGGTCTACCGGCCGTTGGCAAAGATCAATCAGCACTCCGATCTGGCGATGGTCTATCGCAAGTCAGAGCGGGCGCCGGCGGTCATCGCGTTTGTCGATCAGTTGAAGAGGTCGGCGCGTCCAGCGCCGCCGTGAACCGCCACTGATACGATTTACTTATTTATTTAGCCCAAATGATTATTGGCGATTATGTCGCGCGGCTCGGTAGTCTCTTTTGAAAGCCTCTAAAATCCGGCGAGACAAGGGAGAATAACGAGATGCTATCGACACCCCACCCGAGTTCTGCTGCCGCCAAAGCACCGGATTTCAAGTGGCCCGCCGAAGGCATCGCGCGCGCGCCCTATCGTCTCTTTACCGATCCGGAAATCTACAAGCTGGAGCAGGAGAGGATTTTCAGGGGGCGTTGCTGGAATTATCTTTGTCTCGACGTCGAAATCCCGAAGGCGGGCGACTATCGCACAACAGTGATCGGCGAAACGCCTGTCATCGTGACCAGAGATCATGAGGGCGAGGTCCATGGGATGGTCAACCGCTGCGCCCATAAGGGCGCGCTGGTGTGCCTCAAGAAGCAGGACAATGTCGCGAGCCTTACCTGCGTCTATCATGCCTGGAATTACGGCCTCGATGGCAAGTTAAAGGGCGTCGCGTTTCGTAACGGGATACGCGGACAGGGCGGGATGCCGAGCGATTTCGATGTCGCCAAGCATCGCCTTCAGCCGATCCGCATCGAAAACTTCTGCGGAATTATCTTCGGAACATTTTCCGACGAGGTCGAGGACGTCGAAACCTATCTCGGTCCCGATATGGCGCAGTTCATCAAGCGAAATTTTGATCGCCCGCTTCGTGTCCTCGGCACGCACAGCCAGACGATTCACAATAACTGGAAGCTATATGCCGAGAATCTGCGGGACTCATATCACGCAACCCTGCTCCACACCTTCTATACGACCTTCAAGGTGAACCGTCTGGACATGGACGGCGGTATCATCCTGTCCGATGAGAAGTGGCACCATTTGAGCTTCGCGCGCCGCGCCAAGCTGCAAGAGGCGGCCGAGTATTCCGAGGCCAAGGTCCATTCGGCCAATTATGAATCCGCCCTCGAGGGGCCGGGCCTGCTGGAGGCTTGGGAGGAATTCGACGATGGCATCACCCACAGCATCCAGACCGTCTTTCCCAACATGTGCATTCAGTTCACACTGAATTCGCTTGCCATCCGTTTCTTTGCGCCAAAGGGAGTCGACAAGACCGAGCTGTTCTGGATTTACCTCGGCTATGATCGCGATACCGAAGAACAATCGCAAATGCGCATCATGCAGAGCAATCTGACGGGTGCGGCAGGTCTGGTCTCGCTCGAGGACGGTTGCATCAACGAATTCGTCCAGCGCGGCACCCGCAACGATCCGGAATGCTCATCTTTCATGGAAATGGGGGGCCGGGTCGCCGAATCCGAGAAGAACTCTCGTGCGACTGAAACTGCCGTTCGCGGTTTCTGGCAGGGTTACCGCGGCATCATGGGATTCTGAGGAGCAAGCCATGCCCAGCGCCATCGAAAAGCCGGTCGCGCAATCCGGCGGTGACCAATACCGTGAAGCTGCGGAACTGATTGCCTCATACGGCCATGCCATGGACGATGGCGACATCGATCTTTGGCCGCAGTTCTTCACGCCGAACGGCATCTATCTCATCACGACCAAAGAAAATCACGAGGCTGGCCTGCCGATCGGAATCATGCGGTGTGTCGGTCGCGGAATGATGATTGATCGGGTCAAGGCGTTCCATACCGCCAATATCTTCGAACCGCATACCTACAATCACATCATCGGCTATCCGACCATGTCGTACGACAAGGCGACCGGTTGCGTGACGGCGCGTTCCAACTTCCAGGTCATTCGCATCATGGAGACCGGCCGGATGGATCTGTATGCCACCGGAAAGTATCTCGATGTGATTCAAAAGGAAGGCAGTTCGCTCAAGTTCAAGGAGCGTGTCGTTGTCCTGGATTCGCGAAATGTCGATATCCTGCTCGTTGTACCACTATAGGCATTGTTGTTTTCGGCGATGTCACGCGTTGGACACTGGGGAAGTGTGAAGGTTTGCCCTGGCGGCTGACTTGAAGATGCGAAGTCGCGTTCTCGGAAAGAGCCCGGCGGGTTCAACTCGCGGAGCAAATCGACCAGGCAACGGGAGGAATGGCCGTGAGAAGACTGGTTCTGTGTTTGCTTGCCGTTGCCCTCGTACTTCAGGTGAGCGCCGCTCGAGCCGAGATGTTTCCGACGCGGACTGTCCGACTCATCGTTCCGAATCCTGCGGGCGGTTCGAACGACGCGGCAGCGCGCATCCTGGCGCAAGCACTTGGTGAGATATGGCAACAACCCGTCGTTATAGAGAACAAACCTGGCGGGGGCGGAAATATCGGAACCCAGGCGGCAGCGACCGAGCCGGCAGATGGATACACCTATCTCGTCAGTTCGCCCGGTCCAATTGTCATAAATCCATCGCTCTACAAGAAGCTGCCGTTTGATCCGGCGAGGGACTTCACACCTGTCGCCCTGCTGGCAACTGTTCCAATCGTTTTGATAGTCAATCCGAAGTTGCCGGCTTCAACGCTGAGCGAGCTTTTGGAGCTGGCGAGAAACGGAACCGAAGAGCTCAATTACGCTTCGTCCGGAATTGGATCGACGCACCATCTGTCAGCCGAATTATTCAAGAAGATGACAGGCGTCAAACTAAGACATGTGCCGTATCGTGGCGCGGCGCCGGCCATGAATGATCTTGTCGCAGGCCACGTCCCCATTCTGTTCGACAACTTGCCCACCGTCATCCCACAGGTTCAGGCCGGTACCGTGCGCGCGTTGGCCGTTGCGAGCCCTAAGCGATTGAACTCACTTCCGGATGTGCCGACATTTGAGGAGGCGGGATTGGTTGGTTTCGAGGCATCTTCCTGGTTCGGGGTGTTGGCGCCGGCGAGGACGCCAACCGATATCGTATCCAAAGTGACCGCTGACATTGAGCGGGTCATGTCGAGCCCGAGCTTGCGAAAGAGCTTCGAAGTGACGGGCGCGGAAGTAGGTACAGTGTTCGGTCCGGATTTCGGACGGTTCATGAAACAAGAAAATGAAAAATGGGGAGACGTTATCAAGAGCTCTGGCACGCAGATCATAGAGTAGGCGCCGCAGGTTCACCGTACCCGATGTCGATGTTTTCGGCCAAAAGTGTTTTACGCTCCACACGAATGGACTGAGGTCTGTCGAAGCTGCTAAAGAACGAGAGGCGGTCTATGCAGCTCGAATGACATAATCAGCCATTGGCATCATGCGGCCAATCTTCACGATTGTCCTGCCAGAGAATGAATAGCCTGGTCTTCCCCCAGATCTGTGGGGCAAGTTCTGCAAAATTGATCATGGGGTCCGGTTGAGCCGTCCCCTCGGAGCCGCCGCCGCTCGCCTCACCCAATCTTGGATGCGAGCAGTTCCCGGGAGTTGCTCGCAATTGTGCGCATAGAGGTCCAGGTCGATCATCGTTTCCTAAAGATGCTCTGACCAACAGCCTGTGATCCATGGCTCGAGCCGTTCGGGCTGCAAGTCCAGTCCCGTCCCAGAGCCTTCCGGTATCGCGAGCATCCCATGCCGGCTGACGGACGGTGTGCCGGCAAGGCGCAGAAGCGGGTTGTCCATCATGTCGCACTCCACAAATGGATACGCGGCGCAAGCTCCGCCGCGGCGCGGTTCAAGCACCGCCGACATTTGAAGCGAGGCGTGGAAGTTCACAGTCGTGCCGAACACGTGGGGCATGATGGGCAGGTCATAGGCTTGCGCGAGCGCCCAAATTTGGCGAAAGCCGCTGTAGCCTCCGCATATCGAAAGGTCGGGTTGAAGAATATCGAAGGTGCCTGCAGCGAGAAAATCGCGAAAGGCACGCACGCTTCCGAGCGCTTCTCCTCCAGCCGTTGCGACCGCAGTGGCGCGCGCAAAGGATTGATAGCCCGGGATGTCTTCCGGCTGAACCGGCTCTTCAATCCAGAGCAGGTCGGCACCTTCCATGAACTTTGCCGCGCGGATGGCGGCCGCTGCCGTATAGCCCTGGTTGATGTCGACCATGATGCCGATGTCGGGGCCCACCTGCCTCCGGAGCGCATTTGCCATGATGCCATCGGCTCTCGGCTCAACACCGCCCCGGGGTTTGATGGCCTTGAAGTTCAGCGAAAGATATTGGTCGACATCGCGCTGATATTCCCGGTAGGGATCGGGCTGCGTTCGCACAAATGGTCCGCTTGCATAAGCAAACACCTCGTCGCGTATCGCGCCGCCCAACAGCGTCGCTACACTGATTCCATGCATTTGCGCGACAAGGTCGTGCAAGGCGATGTCGATCGCCGATATCGCCATCATCGCTGCGCCACGCCGATCGTACCCGACGGAAGCGCACATCGATTGAAAGTGGCGGCCATACTCGGCGGGCGATTTCCCCAGGATGAGTCCGGCCAGCCGGGCGCGGATAAAGGCGCCGGCGGCGTGAGGGGAATTGCCAGCCTCGCCCCAGCCGGAGAGGCCGCTATCGGTGCATATCTGGACAAGCAACGCGTCCCGCTTCCGGAACAGGTTGAGCGCGTTTCCCATCGGCTCGGCTAGCGGGAAGCTAAGATTGAAGCCACGGATTTCGGTGATTTTCATGACAGCTCACTGGGGGCATGTGAGGGGCAGAGGTCAGCCCGGCTGAATATTTCCCTTCTCGACGATACGGGTCCATTTTGCGACTTCGTCATCGATGCGCGCTGCAAACTCCGACGGCGAACTGCCAACAGAAACAAAACCAAGTTCCGCCACTTTGGACCGGAGTGGCTCGCCCCTGAAGGCCTTGCCGGCGACCTCGCCAAGTTTATCGATGATGGGGGGCGGCAGCGCCGCCGGACCGACCATGCCAAAGATCGGCATGGCGTCGACGGCCGGCAAACCGGCCTCTGCCATTGTGGGTACGTCGGGCAACTGTGCGACGCGGTCGCCTCCCGTAACTGCCAGCGCGCGAACCAGGCCCTGACGCACCTGCTGTGCAATCGCTGCGACGGTGGCGAACGTCATTTGTACCTGGCCACCAATCAGATCGGTGATGGCCGGACCGCCTCCGCGATACGGCACATGAAGAATGTCGATCTCGGTGGCTTGTCGCAGTTGTTCTCCGGCCAGATGAATGGCGGTTCCAAGCCCGGCCGAGGCGAAGTTGATCTTGCCCGGTTGAGCTTTGGCGAGCGCGATAAATTCCTGCAGGCTGTTCGCGGCCACAGAAGGATGCACGACGAGAACGAGAGGGGAGGTCGCCAGGAGCGAGATCGGCGCAAAGTCCTTTTTGGTGTTGTAGGGAAGCTTGGTGCGAAACAGGCCGGGATTGATGACGAACGCGCTATCGACAACACCGATGGTCTCGCCCTCGGCAGAGGCGGCCGCGATCGCCTGCGTGCCCACCATGCTCGCGCCACCGCCACGATTATCGACGATGAAGGGCTGGCCCAAGGCACGCTCGAGTTCCGGTGCAATCAGGCGCGCAATGATGTCGGAGGCGCCTCCCGCAGCATAGGGAACGATGATCTTTACGGGCCGTTGCGGGTAACTTTGTGCTTCGGCTCGCCGCAGCAACGGCGAAACAGAGAGCGCAGCCGCTAGTCCTGAGCCGACGATGGTTCTTCGCGTCAATGAGCGCATTGTTCTTCTCCGTGGCCGGGCATCAATCGTTGAACTTGAAACCGGGTGAGGGCTCTCCCGCCGATCCCGGATCGGAAATCGAATCGCAATTGGACTGGATCGGGCTTCCAGCCAGGGCGGCCTGAACGAATGCAAGTTCGTCGGAGTAGGCTGCATGGACCGTTCCGTTGTGGGTCACGCCGGCATAGGTCTTCCAAACCACATTGCTGTTGGCAGCGCAGAGTGCTGCAACCGCAGCATATTGGCGTTGCGGCGGGATCAGCTTGTCGGCCAGACCTGTAGCGAGAAAGACCGGCACCGGCATGCGAACCGGACTCATTTCTATGACAGCGCCTAGACGATCCGCGATCTCTGGATCTTTCAGGCTGTTCGCTATGGTCAGACTGTTGCTGCGAACGATTTGTCCAAGCTCTGCAGTACATCCCTCTCGGGCCGCCTGCAGCAACGGCTTCGCCATTTCAGTGACGAGGTCGTCCGGTTTTATGGTGTCGTCGCCGAGAGCACCTGCGACCATCATGAGAATGGTGTATTGCGGCGGAGATGAACGCGCCAAAGTCTGTTCGCTTGAAGCCTTCTTGGTCGCGTCGGGAAACCGGGAAACGATGCCGGTCGCGATCGATGCCTTGATATTGAGGTCGGGCGCATAGGAAGGCGCGAGACGTGTTGCGCCGAGCGAGGCGCCGGAGCCCTGCGACTGACCCGTAATGATGATGGCGTTGGCGATCTGCCCGTTCGAATGATCGAGCGCCGCTCTTGCGGCATCGAGCACAGAACGTCCTTCTGCTTCCCAATTGAGATAGGGATGCGGACCGGGGCCGCCGAGACCCTGGTAGTCGGTAGCGACGACAGCAAAGCCCTGTTCCAGCCAATTGTTGATGTACGCGCCGTCGCGGGGCCGATGCCTGCTCCAGGAGGGGGCGCATCTGTCGGAGACGCCGAGCGTGCCGTGCGCCCAGGCGACGAGCGGCCATCCACCTTGGGGCGCGGTCCGCTTCGGAAGATAGAGCGTGCCGCTGACCGGAATGATGCCGGACCGCCATCTTGCATCCGTCGAAGTGTAGAGGATTCTCCTGGCCGTCGCGGCCGCAACGATCTCAGGCTGATCGGGTATCGGCTCTTCGCGCAGCATGAGACCCGGCTTCTCGGGCAAAGTGCCGGTCCAGCGGTAGAACGGCGACAAGTCCTGGTCACCAACGATAGGCCCCTGGGGAAGTGAGCCGGCTGTGGCGTACAACGCGCCCGGATGAGGCGAGGCGCAGACAGCTAGTGCCATGACGCCGATTCTCGCGAGTGCTTTCATTGCTTGTGTTCCTCCGCCTTTGGCGCAGCTCGTGAGGCTGCGCTCCTTTTGTGCGTCGTCGCGTTGCTCGCTGCGGCGCCAAACCCTACACCCTGTCGATTGGGAGCTATTCCACCTGTAGTCCGATCCGGCGGACGACATCTCCCCACTTGTCCGATTCCGTCTTGAGCAGCGCAGCGGCTTGAGCCGGGCTCGTCGGACGCGGGTCGAGGCTGACCTTGGCGAACTGGCCGACCGCGTCGGGCTCCTGCAGCACGGCATTGAGTGCGGTGTTGATCTTGGCGACGACGCCGTCCGGCATGGCTGCCGGGCCGTAGAGCGCGAACCATGTCTCGACCTGATAGTTGGGCAAGCCTGCCTCGGCCGAACTCGGCACGTCCGGCAGCAGCGGCGTACGCTGCCGCGACGGGACGACGAGGGCCCGCAATTTTCCGTCGGCGATGTAGGGTGCCGAGTTGCTGACGGCGTCGACCATCACCTGCAGCCGTCCGCCGAGCACATCGGTCAGCGCCGGTCCGTTGCCGCTATAGGGAACGTGCAGCATCTCGAAGCCCGCCATGTTCTTCAACAGCTCGCCGGCGAGATGCAGAATGACGCCCGTTGCCGAACCGTAGGCGAGCTTGGTCGGGTTCGCCTTGCCGTAGGCGATGAGTTCCTGCAGGTTGTTGACCGGGACGCCCGGATTGACCGAGACCACCAGAGGTCCGGTGCCGATCAGCCCCAGCGAAGTGAACTCGTTGATCCCGTCATAGGGCGCGAGCTTGCGCAGATGCGGGTTCACCGCATGGGTGGATACGCCGCCGAGCAGCAGCGTGTAGCCGTCGGATGCTGACTTCGCGACGAATTGCGATCCAACAATCGCGCCCGCGCCCGGGCGGTTCTCGATGACGATCGGCTGCCCCAGCCGGTCGCGCATGCGCTCCGCGATGAAGCGCGCGACAACGTCGCTGCTCCCGCCGGCTGCATAGGGCACGATCAGCTTGATGATGCGGTTGGGGTAATCGCTCTGAGCGCGGGCCAGCCACGGGGTTGCGAGTGCGCCGAGCAGGCCAAGGCTAGCTCGCCGCGTCAGCCCTTTCGCCGTTGTCATCCTGTCCCTCCCTGTTCTTCGCCGTTCGCAAGCCGCGCGGCGTTATTTTTCGGCTTTCGAGCATGCCCGCCGTTTCCGCCCTTAGCAGGCCGAAACCGCCCGCAATCGACCACCACATGTGGTCGGCACGATGGACGATCACGCACTCGAGGCTGCGCTGCATCAGGTCGCCCTCGTAGGAATGGCCGAGCGCGATGTGCGCGATCTCCTCGGGCAGCCCGACTGCGATGCAAACGTGGGCGCCGTAGACTGGATGGCGCAGCGCGGGCGAACCGGCCTGCGATTTGTCCGCTTCCCATCGCCTGCGGTTCGTGGGATCGAATTCCCAGGCCTTGCCGACATCGTGCAGCAACGCACCTGCCAGCACGATGTCGCGGTCGACCCTGGCTTCAGGGAATTCCTGCGCAAACTCGTCGGCGATCGCTATCGCGATCCGGGCCACGCTGCGCAGATGTACCGCCTGGCTGCCGCGCTTCAGCGCGAAGACGCCGGGCGTCGCCTCTCCCGGAATGGCGGTGACGCGCGGAAAATCCGTTTCCGCCAGCGCATAGGCCCAGGCTTCGATCGCCTTGCGGCGCAGTTCGTCGCTACGAATCTGCGCAAGTTCCGGGAGATCCTCGAGCACCGTTGCGCGCAGCGCGTCGGTGACGGGGCGGGGTCGGCGTCGGTCAAGGAAATACATGGGCAACCATCATTCGTCTCACCCGGATGTTGCCGTCGCCCGAAACATAGTTTCAAATGCCAATTTGGTCATAGTTCATGCTCTGGGGTTATATATGCCGATCAGCGTGCGGGAGATGGACGTGTTCCGATGCGTGATGCAGTCGGGCTCGGTGACGAACGCGGCCGCCGCCCTGAACATTTCCCAACCGGCGGTCAGCCGTATGCTGCAACAGGCGGAGGAACGTCTCGGTTTCAGGTTGTTCGAGCGCGAGAAGAAACGGCTGAAGCCGACGACCGAGGCGCAGACGCTTTTCGCAGAAGTCGTGAACGTGTTCGCGGCGATCGAGCACACCCAGCGGCTGGCGGTCGAGCTTCGCGACGGCCAGGCGGGGCTCCTGACGGTCGCGACCGTGACCGGGTTCGGTCACACCATTGTGCCGCAAGCGGTCCAGCGCTTCCGCGCCGAGCGGCCGGACGTCTCTGTTGTCATTCAAACACTGACGGGGCCGGAGGTCGTTACCCGTGTCGCCCAGGGGCGCGCCGATCTTGGCCTGACCGTCGGCCCGATCGGGCATCCGTCCCTCGACAGCACCATTCTCTGCACGACCGAACTCGGCTGCGTGCTGCCAGCCGGTCACCGGCTTGCGGCCAAGGCTGCCCTGAGCGCGCTCGATCTGGCCGACGAGCCGGTGATCTGTCCGGGCCCGCATCTGTCGATCGGAGCCGCGATTGTGATTGCCTTTGCCGAGGCCAATTGTTCGCTTGCGCATCGCCATTGAGGCCTCGCAGTCGAATATCGCCTGCGAATTGGTGCGTGCCGGCGCCGGGATCGCGATCCTGGACGGCCTCGGCTTGCTCAGTGCGCGAGCCCATGATCTCATCACGCGTCCATTCGCACCGAGCCTGCAAAGCGTCGCGCGCCTGCTGAAAGGCACAAAGCGGCCGGCTTCACGTCTGGTGGAGGAGTTTGCCAGCGTCGTTCAGAAGGTGACAGCCGAGAGCGGCTTGTAACGAAGCAGAGTCTCATCTGGTTGACGGAAGTGATTGCATCGCTGGCCTCTGCTTGGCGTAGCACAGCAGCAGGCCGTGGCGCCCGATGATTTCGCACACAGATGAGGGAGAAATCGTCAATCATGCAGCAACAGACGCAAGCCCTCGTCGATGAGTGGGCTCACACATTCAACTCAGGCAAGGTCGCCGATCTGGCCCGCTTCTACACCCCGGACGCCCGGATCGTGCCGCCCGGACGATTGACCCGTCGTCGGCGCGGAGGCGATCTGCGCGTTCTTCGCCGATATCCGTGCGCAAGGCTTTCGCGACTATGTCGTCGATCTTGGTGACGTGTTCGCGAAGGATGCCTCTCTGGTCGCGTCGGGCCGCTGGGCACTTCGGGGACTCGGCGGCGGCGGTCCTTACAAGGGCAACTGGCTGAACATATTCGCGCGCGAACGCACGGGCTGGCTTATCGCCGTTCATATGTGGAACTGATTCAGCTCCGATTTGAGAAATGGGGCGAACCTGCACATCAGGAATGCGGGAGATGCCAAGATGACTTTGGTACGGTGCGCGGATTGTGGCCGGGAGATCAGCGGACAGGCGACGGCCTGTCCCGAATGCGGCAGGCCTTTGCAGGAACGAAGTTCCGCGGCGAGCGGTGCGTGGGCAGGACGGCCGCCGTACTTCTATGAATACAAGTCACAGACAATTCTGCTCGGTCTGCCGCTCATCCACGTCATGCTCGGCCCGACGTGGCTTGTCGGCTTCAGGCCTGCCCGCGGCATCATTGCGGTGGGTAATATCGCGGTCGGTTTCGCCGCATTTGGTGGGGTGGCGATGGGCTTGGTGGCGTTCGGCGGCATCAGCCTCGGCATCGTGTGCGTTGGTGGAATGGCGCTGGCGCTGGGCCTCGGGGCCGGCGGAATCGCCACGGGATATTGGGCCGTCGGCGGGATTGCAATCGGCGTCTACGCGCTCGGGGGCCTCGGGATTGGCGCTCACACCCTGCAGAACGATCCCAATTTGCTTCGCATCCTCGGCGCCCCGCCCAGTAGTTCTCGATGACGCGCGATAGGGCGCCAATGTCTTTGCGATGCGGCCTAGCCGTTTTGCGTGATGAGCCGGCCTACTCTGCGATTGAAGGCTGAAGGGAGTTGGGTCATTGGGGCTCAATACCTGCTTGCTTGATGATGCGCGACCATTTGGCAGTTTCTGCCCGAAGGAAGGCATCGAGCGCCGCCGGCGTGGCCTGCTCCTGCTCGACCGGCGTCATGCTCAGCTCGGCGAAGCGGTTGACCAGCGGCGGATCCTTGAGCGCCTTTTGCAAGGCGGCGACCAGCGCATCCACGATGGGCTTGGGCGTGTTGCGCGGCGCATACATTCCGTACCAGGTGGTAACGTCGAACGCCGGTACACCGGCCTCTGCCGAGGTCGGCACGTTCGGCAGGGTCGCCGCCCGTTTCTTGCTGGTAATCGCATAACCCGGAATGGTGCCGGCCTGGATATGGGGCGTCGGTCCGGTTGCAGGATCGCAATAGACGTCGATGTGACCGGCGATGATGTCGTTGAGCGCCGGTCCGCCGCCCTTGTAGTAGATCGGGGTGAGCTTTGCATCGATCGCGTTCATGAACATCAGCCCGCAAAGATGCGAGGCGGAGCCGAGGCCCACATTGCCATAGGTGACTTTGTCGCCTTGGGCACGCACATAGGCAACAAGTTCCTTCAGGTCCTTTGCTGGAAAATTCGCTCGCGCCACCAGAAGCATCGGAACATCAGTGACGAGACCGATCGGCGCGAAATCGCCAATCGGATCGAACGGCAGCTTGGCATAGAGCGCCGGTGCGGTGGCCTGGCCGACATGCATCAGCAGCAGCGTGTATCCGTCCGGCGCTGCCTTGGCCACGCGATTGGTGCCGAGCGTGCCGCCGGCGCCCACGACGTTCTCGATGACAATCGACTGCTTCAGCGTCGCGCTCATCGATGTTCCAAGCAGTCGCGCGATCACGTCGCCGGGTCCGCCGGCCGAGAACGGAACGACAAGGGTGATCGGCCGGTTCGGGTATTCCTGTGCGAAAGCCGGCGGCGCCTGCAACGACAACAGCAACAGCAACATCGTTTTGAAGAACTTCATTGCAATTTCCTATCTGCCGTCCGTCTGTCGAGAAGCCTTGGCCGGGACCGGCTATTCCTCCGCCACTGCTTTTTCCTTTGGAGCGGATGATTGCTCGATCATGCTGAGCGCGGCCACCGCTGCCGCCTTGACGTGGTCGACGCAACACTGCTCGGCGAGATCCGGATCGCCATTCTGGATCGCGCGCCAGATCGCGGTGACCTCGCGCAAGCTCTTGTTGATACGTTTCGGATGCGACATCGAAGTAATTCGCAGCAGCGTAATGCGGTCGTGCAGCGGTCTGAGCATTCGCTCGATGAAGGCGTTCTGGCAGCCGCCAATCATTGCCGCATAAAAATCCGTCTTGGCTTCCAGGGCGGCGGTCAAGTCGCCCTCGGCGAATGCCGCCTTCAGCCGCGCCAGCGCTTCCCCGATTCTGCGTACCACGTCCGGATCGCGGAGACGGGCGCATTCACGGCCGGCAAATCCTTCGAGCACGGCGCGCGCCGCGTATAACTGCTTTGCTTCCTCGAGACTGATGGTGCTGACCACCGGACCGCGGTGAGGGACCGTCCTGACGAGACCATCCGCCTCCAACACCCGGAGCGCCTCGCGGATGGACGGCCGGCTCACGCCCATCATTTCGCAAAGCTCCCGTTCGACCAGGCGCTGGCCCGGCTTCAGCCTTCCCGACATGATCGCTTCGCGCAGCTTTTGCGCGACCATCGAGCGAACGGTCGGAACGTCCTCGATTCGAAGCGTGAATTGCAATTCACCGCGTTTGTTCATCGTCTAGCGCCCTGGTACCGGTATTGGTTCAATAGCGATTTACGGGCAGAATCATCATCTCCGCAATCGGACGTTTGTGCTCATGCGGCGGCCCAGCCTCCATCGATCGGCAGGGTCGCGCCGGTGATGTCCTGTCCAGCCGGGCTGGAGAGGAAAACAACCATCGCTCCGACGCTTTCCATGCCGACGAACCGTCCGCTCGGCTGGCGCGCCGCCAGATAGTCCCGCGTCGTCTCGTCAACGGCCCGGCCTTCATCGGCTGCAATAGATGCAATCTTTCGTTGGATCGCCGGCGTTGGCAGGGTGCCTGGGCTGATCGCGTTGCAGGTGATTCCGCTCGTTGCCGTCTCGATCGCGACGGCCCGGGTCATGCCGAGGATGGCGGTCTTGGTCGTCACGTAGTCGATGCGATCGGCAACGGCGCGGGTCGAGTAGATCGAGGCCATGTTTATGATGCGGCCCCAATTGCGTGCCTTCATCGCAGGTAATGCCAGACGGATCAGGTGAAACGGCGCCGACAGATTGACGGCCAGCGCTTCGTCCCATCGCTCCGGCGCGAAATTCTCGACCAGTGCGAAATGCCGGACCACGGCGTTGTTCACCAGGATGTCGATCGCGCCCAGGCCGAGCAAATCGGCCATCATGGCTTCGATGGATGCGCGCTGCGACAGGTCCGCGGCAACGCTCGTCACCTCGACATCAAGGCGAGACCGCAGCTGGTCTGCGGTCGCTTTCGGTTCGACCAGATCATGAAGGATGATGTTGGCGCCCGCACTGGCAAGGCTTTCCGCCACGGCAAGTCCCAGTCCTGCCGTCGCGCCGGTCACGAGTGCCCGCTTTCCCTTCAGCATCGCGGTTGCGGCTCCGGTCACTTCTTCTGATCCAGCTCGGCGAAGACTTCCCGCGCATTGCGAAAGGCATCGACGCCAGCGGGCACGCCGCAATAGATTGCGACCTGCATGAACACTTCGCGTATTTCCTTGCGGGTGGCGCCGTTGGTCAGCGCGCCCCGAACGTGAGTCTTGAGCTCGTGCGGGCGATTGAGCGCGCACAGCATTGCGAGGTTGAGGAAACTGCGGGTCTTGTGCGAAAGGCCGTCACGGCCCCACACATAACCCCAGCAGTATTCCGTCGTGAGGTCCTGCATCGGACGATTGAAGTCATCGGTCGTCGCAATGGCTTTGTCGACGAATTCATCACCGAGAACGCTTTTGCGAATTTTGAGTCCGCGGTCGTAGGTTGCTTTGTCCATGACGATTTCCAGATCATTGCGATTTGGGTGGGCTAATTCTTGGGCCAGAACGGCTGGGCCAAGGCAAGTTGCGGCGGAAAGACGGTGACGGGTACGCCGGATTGCCACTGCACGATGGTCATGCCGGCGCCGACACGGCGACCCTTTTCGTCGAACTTGATCTCGCCGAGCGGATAATATTTCGAGGGGCCGCCGTCCATGGAGCGTAACGCGTCGGCGACCGCGACCCGGTCGGCCTTGCCGGCTTTCTCGAGCGCGTCTTTGATGATCCACATGTCGCCATAGGTGGAGATCGCGTTCTGCGTCATCCACGGTTCCTTGTAGCGGGATTTGAGCTCGGCGATCAACGCCTCGTGCCCCTTGGCGCCCCAGCTCGCGACGCAGGTGAGCACGCCCTGCAGCAGTTCCGGGCTGACAGTCTGCAGCATGTCAGGCTCGGCGATGGCGATGCCGAACGAAATGGTCGGGATCTTGCCTTGTCCCAGGCCAAACTCGTTCATCTTCTCGAGCAGCAGTTTTGCGTCGGAAATCACGGTCGGCAGGAAGAAGAGCAGGTCGGGCCTTGCCGCTCGGACCTTTTGAACCAGCGAGGTGGCGTCGGCGAGCGGCGGGGTGAAGGTTTCGTCGACGATCAGTTGCAGCCCGTTTTCGGCGAGCAGGCCTTCCCGCATCGACTTCGCCGAGGCGACCGATGCGCCGGTGTTGTCGGTGACGATCGCAACCGTCTTGGGCTTCTTGCCAGAAGCGCCCTCCGCAAGCTTCACGATTTGCGGCAGGGCCTGCTTGGCCTGGGAGCCGGCGGTCGCGGACGTCTGGAAGACGTATTTGAAGCCGCGATCGGTGATCAGGTCGGAGTAGGAGAGGGTGAGGACCGGTAGATTGGCGCGCTCCGTCACTTCGGTGACCGCGAGCGTAAACGAGCTCAGGTAAGCGCCGCTCGCCGCCACCAGATCTGGCTCCTGCGCGACCATGCGCTGCGCCGCATTCTTCGCCTTTTCCGTGGTGTCGCCGGAATCGAGAACGACCAGCTTGAGCCTGGCGCCGCCGAGCGACTTCACGCCGCCCTGCGCATTGATGTGGTCCACGGCCATCTCGGCCCCATGGCGCATCACGAGTCCCGGCCGTGCATAGAGACCGGAGACCGGCACCAGCAATCCAACTTTCACTTCAGATGGTGCTTGCGCCCACGCACGGGGTGCCATTAGTCCGATCGAGGCGCCGGCAAGCAGCGTTCGTCGCGTAATCTTGCTCATGACAATGACTCGTTGAAAATCTCGGAGAAGCTTGTTCAGATCAGGAAGACTTCCTCGGCCAGAAAGGCGCCGCCTGCGCGAGATCGGGCGGATAGACGGTCACGGGTACACCCGACTGCCACTGCACGACCACCACGCCGGCGCCGACGCGACGGCCCTTTTCGTCGAACTTCAACTGGCCGCCGGGATAGTGTTTCGAAGGACCGCCATCCATTGTCCGGAACGCTTCCGCAACCGCGCGTCGATCGGCCTTGGCGGCCTTCTCGAGCGCCAGCTTCATCAGCCACATGTCGCCATAGGTCGAGATGACGTTCTGCGTCATCCAGGGCTCCTTGTACTTGGCCTTGAGCTCGGCGATCAGGTCCTCATGGCCCTTCGAACCCCAGTTCGCGACGACCGTCATGATGCCTTGGACGACTTCGGGGCTGACGCTTTGCAGCATGTCGGGCTCGGCAATCGTGATCGAGAACGAGACCGTCGGTATCTTGCCCTGGCCCAGTCCGAACTCGTTGATCTTCTCGAGACCGAGTTTGGCGTCGGATACCGCATTGGGCATGAAGAGCAGCAGGTCGGGACGGGCCGACCTGACCTTCTGGATCAGCGGCGTGGCGTCGGAAAGCGGCGGCGTCCAGACTTCCTCCAGGATCAACTGAAGGCCTTCCTGCGCGAATATCTTCTCCTTCAGCGCCTTCGCGGTCGCAACCGACGTCGCCGTATTGTCCATCAGCATCGCGACCTTCTTCGGACGCTTGCCCGATGCGTTCTCGGCGAGCTTCATCAGCTCGGGTAGGCCAAGTTCCGACTGCCGGCTCGCGGGTGCCGCGGTCTGGAAGATGTATTTGAAGCCACGCTCGGTGAGCAGATCCGAATAAGAGAGCGTGAGCATCGGCAGTTCGGCGCGCTCGGTGACTTCGGTCACCGCCAGCGTGAAGGAACTGAGATACGATCCGGTCGCGGCGACCAGATCGGCCTCCTGCGCCACCATGCGCTGCGCGGCGTTCTTGGCTTTCTCGGTGGTATCGCCGCAATCGATCACGACCAGCTTGAGCTTGGCGCCGCCGAGCGACTTGATGCCGCCCTGTGCATTGATGTGCTCGACGCCCATCTCCGCGCCCATGCGCATGACTTGGCCGGGGCGGGTATAGATGCCGGAAAGCGGCACGATCAGGCCGACCTTGACCTCGGCCGGCGCTTGCGCCCGCGCGATGGTCGATAGTCCCATGGCGGCCGCGCCGGAAAGCACGGTGCGGCGCGTGAGCGACTTTTTGGATGCCTTGTTGGCTTCTCTTTGCTGGCTCATTTTTCCTCCCAATGGATTGTCGATCGTTGTCACATGCCGAGATAGGCCTTGCGCACGCGGTCGTCCGCTCGCAAGGTTTCATTGTTGCCTTCGAGCGCGACGCGGCCGGCTTCGAGGACGTAGCCGTGATCGGCGGATTCCAGTGCCTCCGCCACGCGCTGTTCGACTAGAAGAATTGTCAGCTTCGACTGCCGGCGAATCTCGATCAGCCGTTCGAAAATGAAATCGGCCACCGTGGGCGCGAGCCCCATCGAAGGTTCATCCAGCATCAGAAGCTTTGGCGAAGACGCCAATCCCCGGCCGATCGCCAGCATCTGCTGCTGTCCGCCTGACAACGTTCCCGCGAACTGGTCGCGGCGCTCGGCGAGCACGGGCAGCCATTCGAAGATGCGCTCGATGTTGCGCTTCCAGTCGCGGTGGCCGGCTTCGGTCATCGCGCCCATCTCGAGATTCTCCATCACGGTGAGCGAGGGAAAAACCTGGCGGCCTTCGGGAACATGGGCGATGCCGAGATGGGGCCGTCGCGCGGGATGAACCGACAACAGGTCGGTCCCCTCGAACGTGATCGTGCCGGCGCTTGGCCGTACGATTCCGGAGATCGTCTTGAACAGCGTGGTCTTGCCGGCGCCGTTCGGGCCGACAATGGCGACGAACTGACCCTGTTCAACCTTGATCGAGACGCCATTCAGAACTGGAATTGCCGAGTAGCCGGCCGTCAGCCCTTCAATGTGGAGCATGGGCCACCCATTTCTTGCCGAGATAGGCCTCGATGACGCGGCTGTCGCGCGTGACGGCTTCCGGCTCGCCCTCCACAATGACGGCGCCATGGTCGAGAACGAGGAAACTGTCGACCAGGCGGACCATGGCCTGCATCGTGTGCTCGATGATCGCGATCGTCATGCCGTCGCGGGCGAGACGCTGGATCACCGCCACGACCTCGTTGGCTTCGTCATGCCCGAGGCCCGCCAGTGTTTCGTCGAGCAACAGGATTTGAGGCTGTCCGGCGAGCGCGCGGGCCAATTCCATCAACCGCAGCTCCTTGGTCGTGAGCTCGCCGGCAATGCGGTCGGCAATGTCGGACAGACCGACACGCGCGATCGCCTCGGTCGCCAGCCGCCTCGCTTCGGCGTCCGTCCTGGCGCGGACATAGGCGCCCACCACGACATTGTCCGAGATCGACATACGCAAGAACGGACGCATGATCTGGAAGGTCCGGCCGATACCGGCCTCGCAGAGCTCGTGCGGCTTGCGGCTTGACATGTCGCGCCCGTCGAGGAGAATCTCGCCGGTGCCGGGTCGCAGGAATCCGTTCAGCAGGTTGAACAGTGTGGTCTTTCCGGCGCCGTTCGGACCGATGATTCCAAGGATCTCGTTGCGCCGCAGTTTGAAGCTGACGTTCTGGACGGCTTTCAGCCCGCCAAAGGAGCGCGACAGGTTGCGGACTTCGAGCACCACTTCGCCCGCGCCCCTGGATCGTTCCGGACGGGACGGATTGGCCATGGCGGCAGCAGGCTGAACTGGCGCGCTCGGGGTCGCTACAGCAGCTGAGATCACTCGCTTCCGCAGGAAATCGCGTAGTTTCCAGAACAGTCCTTCTGGCGCAACCAGGATGACGGATATGATCGCAAGGCCGAAGATCACGCCTTGAATGCCGGGAAAGCGCGAGCCCGCCTCGGCGTTGAGCGTTTCGGCAAGCGGGATCAGGATCACGGAGCCGATCACCGGTCCCCAGACCGTTCCGACCCCACCGAACATGGCGACCGTCAGCGCCTGCGCTGATACCAGCATGCCGAACACCGATTGCGGGGTCACCACCAGCAGCACGACGGCATAGAACCCGCCGATCGCCCCGGCAATCGCTCCGCTCAGGGCGATGGCGCGCAGCTTCCAGGCCAGCGTGTTGATGCCGGCTGCTTCGGCCGCGGCTTCGTTCTGCTTGATCGCCAGCAGCGCCATGCCGAACCGCGATTTCTCGATGAGCCGCGTGAGCAGGATCGTCCCGAGCATCATGGCGAGCGCCAGCAACGTGTAGAGACGGGGATCGGCAAATTGCATGTAGGCGATCGGATTGTCGCGCTTGATCGGCAACGTGACTTCCTGGAAGCCGAGCCATTCGAACACGTAGAGAATGGCGAGCGGATAGGCGAGCATCGCCAGCGCGAAGTAGTGTCCCGACAGCCGGAATGTCGGAAATCCGATCAGGAACCCGGCGATGCCGCCGAGCATGGCTGCAATCGGGATCAGCATCCACGGCGAAAGATCGAAATAGATCTGACCGAGCGCAGTGGTGTAGGCGCCAATTCCGAAGAACGCGGCGTGGCCGAACGAGATCAGGCCGGTGTAGCCGCTGAGCAGATTCCACGACAGGCCGAACACCGCCCACACCGGCACGAGTGTCATCACCAGTTGGTAGTACGAATTGGTGACGCTCAACGACAGCACGCCATAGAGCGCGGTGAAGGCCAGAATGGGGAGGAGCGATCGCAGGTTTTGCATCATCACGTCCTCTCGACCATGCGTCCGAAGAAGCCTTGCGGACGGAAGAAGATGATCAGGAGGAAGACGACGAAGATCGCGGCGTTCTGCAGTTGCGTCGGCAGCACCAGCGTCGACATCTGCTGCACCAGGCCGATGGTCATGCCGCCCCAGAAGGCGCCGATGATGCTGCCCATGCCGCCGAGCACGACGCCGGCATACATGACGATGACGTATTCGACGCCGACAAAGGGATGAAAGGGATAATTGGTGGCGAGCAGGCCACCGGCAATCGCGGTAATGCCCGTGCCGAGCGCGAAGGCAACGCGGTGCGCGCGATCGACGTCGATCCCCATATAGGTTGCCGCCGTCGGATTGTCGGCTGCGGCCCGCAGCGACTTCCCGAGCCGAGATCGCGTGATCAATAGGGTCAGCAGCATCATCGTTACCAGCGAGACCACGGCATCGATGCCGCGCGCCTTGTTGACGAAGACACTGATGTCATTGAACAGCGGCCCGAGCTCCCAGGCCGAGCTCGATAGCGGCGTGCGGATCGATGCCAGCACCGAACCGAACACGATCAGGCCGCCGTTCTGCAGGATCAGCGCGATCCCAAGCGTCAGAATGAGCTGGGCGTAGTGACCTTCACCCTCGAGGGAGGTGGTACGCGTGCCCGATACGCGCGAAATCAGGACGAGATGAATCGCGTAACCGAACACCGCGAGCACTGGACCGGCAAGGAGAATCGCCACGAACGGCCCAAAGGCGTTGCCGAACGTGGCCTGCACGCCGAGCGCGGTGAAGAAATAAAACGCCGCATACATGCCGAGCATCATGAAATCGCCCTGGGCGAAGTTGATGACCCGCATGACGCCGAAAATCAGGCCGAGCCCGACACACATCAGGCCATAGACCGCACCGATCAGAAGTCCGGCGGTCAAGGCCTGCAGAAAGCCTTCCAGCGCTGCGGTCACCGCTCACCTCTCATCACAGGGGAGTAGGTTTGCCCTGGCCTTGCTGCCGGCATCGTCGGCTCTGGTTTGTTCATTGCATCCCCATTTTCTTGTTCTCAATCGTCATGATGCTGGCCGGAGCAGCCGCTCCGCTGGCTCAAGCCGGCACTGCTTGGCGATGACGCCGCTGTCTGGGAGCCGTTCGCAGCTGTCGACAAGCTCCTCCAGACCACGTGCGCGATTGCCGCCGATGGCGTCAGCGGCGGCCTGCCGAAAGCGGGTGCGGATTTCCTGCGATGTGGCCGCTATGACATTGTCGAGGCGTTGCCGGATCGTCTTTCCATTACGCAGGCCGATTGAGACTTCAGCGCCCTGCTGCGCCGGGAAGGCGGCCGTGAAACTGGAATCGCGTTGCAGATCGGTGCGCTCGACCAGACGCAGGATTCTGGGATCAGTGATCTCTGCGTAATTGTTCTCTTCGATGGCGCCGCGGGCAAGTACCGCGGCGACGCTGAAGGGAATGCTCATCTTGGCTTGCAGCGCATTCCGGTAAGGCCCTCGGCAATCGCAGCCGGGATAGCGCGACGCGGCTTCGGGAACGAGGATCGAAACCGCCTCGATCTCTTCCGGATTCTCAAGCTCACGAGCCGCTCGCAACGCTGCCTGCGCGGCGGTTTGCGCAAAATTGCAGGCAGGCACCGGTTTGTTGTAGACCGCCATGATTTCCGGCTCCGAGCCTGCAAACAACCGAATGCCGGCAGGCGCGGCTTGGCGTCGGTAGGCCGCAAACAGTCCAGCTTCGCCTTCGAGGATGGTTTCCGAGGCACAGGCGCCGGCTTCCGCCAGTTCAATCGCCGTGATGGCGTTGCGGGCGGCAAAGCCCGGATGGAAATACATCTCCGAGCCGCCGGCATGCGGCCACTCGTTCAGGCCGGACGATGTATTGGCGGCAATCGAGACCGCGCTCGTCGCAGCATCTTCGGTGAGACCCAGCGTGCGGCTTCCCGCGAGGGCTGCTCCCAGCGGTGCGACCAGGCCGGTCGGCCGATAGAGGCGTGCCAGATCGGCGTTGAAGAGGGCGCGCCCGATCTGCGCGCCGGCCTCATAGCCGACGATCGCAGCGGCGAGCAGGGCGACGCCAGACACCAGCGTTCGTTCCGACAGGGCGAGCAGCGTCGGCCAGATCACGACGCCATGATGGCATATGCTGGCAGCGTGCATGTCTTCGCGCACCAAGCCATGGCCGAGCGTCGCGTTGGCAAAGGCCGCGTCGCCCGGCGTCGCAAGTTTGCTTGTCCCGATGATGGTTGCGCCGTTCTCGCTGTGGCGTGCGATGCCGATCGCCTGACGGCCCCACGGATGATGACGCGCCTCGAATGCGCAGGAAAGAAAGTCCAGAAGGCAAATCTTGGCCTTGGCGACGACGCTTTCCTCGAATCGGACGAGATCGACGGCGAGCGAGGCGCGGGCCAATTGCCGCGCCAGAGGTGTCTCGTTCGATCCGCTCGACCCGATCGTCATTGCAATCGTTCCTCGCTCGGCTTTGCCGGATCCTAGCCGCGCATCTCCACACCGGCCCACTCTTCAAGGACCTTCGCGATCGACGTGAAATCGGACGACGCGCCATATTTGGCGTTGGTGATGGCAAGCATCTGCCGAACCACGGATCCGCACACCATCGGCACGCCCATGGCCTCGGCCTCATCGATGCAAAGCCGCACGTCCTTGTAAGATAGGCCGGTGGTAAAACCGAAATCGAACGTGCCGGGAAGCACGGCGCGCGGGAACTTGTCTTCGGATGCGCTGTTACGGCCGCTGCTGGCGTTGATGATGTCGATCAGCACCTTGGCGTCGACACCGCCCTTGACGCCCATCGCAACCGCTTCCGACGTGATCACCAGGGCCGCCGCCGCCATCAGATTGTTGGCGAGCTTTGCGGTCTGCGCCGTGCCCGGCTTGTCGCCGGTATAAAACAGCTTTCCGAAGTGTTTTAAGATCGGCTGCACCGTCTCATAGGTGTCCTTGGGACATGACACCATGACCGCAAGGGTGCCGTTCACCGCGCCCTTGATGCCGCCGCTGACCGGAGCATCCACCAGCGTCAGGTTTCTGGGTTTGAATCCTTCTGCGATCAGCTTGGCCGCACCGGGGCCACTGGTGGACAGGTCGATCACGATGCGGGCGCGGTTTCCCGCGATGATTCCGTCAGGCCCCAGCGCGACGGCCTTGACGATGTCGGGGGTCGGCAGGCTCGCCAGCACGATATCTGCCGATGAGGCAACCTCGGCAGGCGATTTTGCAAGGCGCGCCCCGCGCTCGACGAGCGGCTTGGTGGCCTCGCTCTGCGTGTCGTAGACGCACAGGGCGTAGCCGGCATCCATCAGTCGCCCGGCCATCGGCCCGCCCATGCGGCCCGTTCCCACGAAGCCGATCGTCTCTCCCGCCATCGTCTCGCTCCCTGTCGCACCGCCTTAGGGCGGGTGCTCATTGTTCTTGTTGCGGCAGGGCTCTCCGGCCGCGTTTCGTCGAATGTCCGGATTGTCAGTCAATCTGTCAAGCATAAGAATCCTATCGACACGCCACGGTGCGCCGGAATAGGGTCGGAAAAACGAGTCCGAGGAATTCGCTCCGTGCGGCAAGATGAAGCGCAAGGCGCCAGCACAACGCTCGCCGATTTCGTTGCCAGCATCGCGTGGACGGATGTCGCGGCGCAAAGTCACGAGGCGAAGCGCTCGATCCTGAATTTCTTCGCGACCGCGCTAGGGTCGGCGAATGATCCTGCCGTTATCGGCGCGGTGCGGACGCTATTGCCATTCAGCGGTGCCGCGACATCCGCGGTGATCGGTCGTCCGGAACGACTCGATGCGATGGGCGCGGCGTTCGTCAACGCCATTTCGGCCAATCTGCTCGATTTCGACGATACCCATCTCGATACAATCATTCATCCAGCGGCGCCGGTCGCAGCGCCCGTGCTGGCGTTGGCGCAAGCGCGAGGGTTTTCGGGGCAAGCCGTTCTCACCGCATTCATTCTCGGCGTGGAAGTCGAATGCCGCATCGGCAACGCAGTATCCCCGGGACATTATGCGCGTGGCTGGCATATCACATCGACCTGCGGGGTGTTTGGCGCCGCCGCAGCCTGTGCCTGGCTGCTCGGGCTCTCGGCGGGCCAGATCGCAGATGCGATCGGAATTGCGGCCAGTCAGTCCGCGGGGATTGTCGAAAATCTTCCGACCGCGGCCAAGAATGTCAGTGTCGGCAATGCGGCGCGTAATGGCCTGTTCGCGGCGTTGCTCGCGGCTGAGGGCTATTCCGCTTCGCCGCGGGCCATTGAAGGGCGGCTCGGCTGGGCTCGCGCCATGGGAGACGAACCCGATGTTGGGCGTCTGACGGCCGGTCTCGGCAAGACTTGGGAGATCGCGAAGAACACCTACAAGCCCTATCCGGCGGGAATCGTATTCCATGCCGTGATCGATGCCTGCTTCAAGTTGCGGGCAGAATTGCACCGGCGTGTCGATGATATCGGCTTCATCACGGTGCAGGGCTCTGCGCTCCTGCTGGCGCGCGGCGACCGTCCGGTTCGCAACGAACGAGACGCACGCGTCAGCATTCACCATTGCGCCGCCTGCGCGCTCTTGCTGGGTGCCGCTGGTGTCGCCGAGTTCTCGGACGCGATCGTATTTCGGCCCGACATCGCGGCCTCGCGTCAAAAGGTAGCAGCGGTGCTTGACGCTTCGCTTCCGGATGGCGCCGCGCGCGTCACGATCCAACTGACGTCCGGAGAGACGTTCAGCGAGGTTGTGATGGCTGCAAAGGGAAGTCTTGCCGACCCGTTGTCGGATGGCGATATCGAAGCGAAGTTGCGCGATTGCGCGCGGCTGGGTGGAAGCGATTGGGATATCGATCGCATTATCGACGACGTTTGGCGTCTCGACACGCTTGCCGACGTCTCGAGCCTGATGAGGACTCATGGCTGATCCGCGCTGCTTGAAAAACCGTACTCAGACAATGGAAGGAACCGATGATGACTGAGTTGTTCGACAAGGGATTGAAGGTCCGCAAGGAAGTGCTTGGCGAAGAGTACGTCAACAAATCTATCGCAGGCGCCGACGAATTCACCCGGACAATGGCGGAGTGGTCGACCGAGTTTTGCTGGGGGGCGTTGTGGACGCGGCCCGGACTCGACCGCCGCACCCGCAGTATCGTCAATCTGGCTATGCTGGGAGCGCTAAACCGGCCCCATGAACTGAAGCTGCACGTCAAGGGAGCGCTGAAGAACGGCCTCACCAAGGACGAGATCAAGGAGATTCTGCTTCAGGTCGCCGTCTATTGCGGCATCCCTTCGGGCATCGATGCGTTCCGAAACGCGCGGGAAGCGTTCAACGAAGTTGAAACGAAATCCTGACCATGGCCGAGCCGGAATACGAACTCTTTGCCATCCGCTATGCTACTCGCGATGCGCAGCGGAGTGAGCATTTCATCGGTGGCGATCCGCATGATGGGCCAATGCCAATGGACTATTTCATGTGGGTGGCGAGGGGCGGACGTCGTACCTTCGTCATCGATACCGGATTCAACGCGGAAGTATCGAAGAAGCGAAATAGGACGTTCCTGCGCTGCCCGGTGGAGACGCTCGGCGCGTTCGGCATCAATGCGACCGAGGTCGAGGATGTCATCCTGACACATCTGCACTACGACCATGTCGGTAATTTCGACCGCTTCCCCAACGCGCGATTCCATCTGCAGGAGCGCGAACTGACGTACGCCACGGGGCGCTTTATGCAATATCCGAGGTTATCGCAATCATTCGAGGTCGATGACATCTGCGGGATTGTACGGCTGAACTATGCGCGGCGCGTCTTGTTCCATGATGGCGATGCCGAGCTCGCTCCCGGTCTTACGGTACACGCGGCCGGCGGCCATTCCGCCGGGCTTCAATTCGTTCGGGTCAAGACCCGCCGAGGATTTGTCGTGCTCGCCTCCGATGTCAGCCATTTTTACGAGAACGTGGCTGCCGAACGTCCCTTTACGACCGCGCTCCATATCGGCGAAATGCTGGAGGGCTTCGACCGCCTGCTGGCACTTGCGCCGGACGAAAGCCATATCGTTCCAGGACACGACCCGCTGGTGATGAAGCTTTATCCGTCCCCGAGCCCGCAACTCGAGGGCGTCGCTGTGCGGCTTGATGTGCCGCCATCAGCCGCTGCGCCCGTTCGCGCCGACTTTCTTTCGCGGCATTAGGCTGGCATCGACCGATGGCTCAGCCTTGCGACTGTCAAGGAGCGCTCAGCCGTTCGGGGGCACCGGCCATGCGACTTGAAGCCGCCAAGACAGAATGGAACCAACGGGTTCGTCAGGCGTCGAATCCCTGCCTCTGGCACTTACACCCCCCAAAATTCAAGCCGGAGGAAAATCTACCACTTGGGTTGGCGGTCCTGATGCGCGCACCACTTGGCGCCAGGACCGTTTGCGACCGAAGGAGGAGCAAATGAGCGATCGCATATCCGAGCGGAGGACGCCCACCGCGGCCGAACGGGAAGCTCGAAAGGTCTTCAGAGACGCGGACGCCAAAGTAGCACTTTCCGAGTATCAACGCGCACAACAGGCGCTCCATGCAAACCGGGAGCGATTGAAAGCAGAGCGACTGGCCCGCGAGGCGGCCTCGGATCAGAAGGCCAAGACTTGATCGGAGAGGACATCGCCCCGCAGCGAGGGCCCTGTTCTCCAACGCGCCCTACGAGGCTCGTTGGGGCAACAATGTCAATGCTTTGGTTGCTAAACGGAATTCGCCGATCGCCGGCGCACGAGGTGATGGCGACGCAAGCGTCATCGCTCGGTGCCCGCTCCGAGTTGAGCTATGGTCAGAGGCCGGACGTCAGCTCCGCCGCTTTTTAGTCGCAGCGGCGCTCCTTGCGCTTGATCATGCGGCCATCGTCTCTTTCAACTGTGGTGGTCACGGTACGACAGCGTCGTCCTGGACCGATGGTGACACCGCCTGGGCCGACACCTACTGTGGTGTCGGAGTTGTACCGTCGGCGATGGTCCCTATCGTAATCGTAGTCGCGGTCCCGCCCGACCTGGACATCGACGCCTTGGGCCTTAACCGGAGTGACAAGCGGAGCAGTCGTCAGCACCGCTGCGGCAGCCGCCACCGTAATAGCGATTTTCATCATGTGACAGTTCCTTCCTCTTTGTAATTGAAGAGAACGGGCCGGGGCGCGGAGTGTTCCACCGAGGCAGCCGAGCGCGTGTTGGCGATGGCGCGGCGGATGCTGCCACCGCTGTTGCGCTGCACATTCGGGTCAGACTGCGCGGCTATGCGTCGCTGCGGAATGCACAAGGTGAGCATCGAACGCCGATGCGACGCTCCGAACCAGGAATTCGGCACCGTCGCTGATCGAAAGCCGATCATCGACCATCGTCACAGCGCCGTCCGCGATGAGGCTCTCGATCCGTGACCGGTCGACGATTGCGGATCGAAGGTCGCGGCCATGCAACTTCGATACCCGGGGCAGATCGACGGCAAGATCGCACATGATGCGCTCGATGATATCAGCACGGAAGCGATCTTCATCGGTGAACACGTATCCCTTGGCGGTGGGGAGCCGATTTTCGGCGATGCGTGTGAGATATTCGCGCGTCGGAACGACATTCTGCACGAATCCTTGCGGCATGCGGCCAATGGCGCTGGCGCCGAGACCGATGAGCGTGTCGGCGGAATCGTCGGTATAGCCCTGGAAGTTGCGCCTCAGCCTGCCGTCCCGCCTCGCGATGGCGAGACTGTCGCAGGGAAGCGCGAAGTGATCGAGGCCGATGCGGACGTAGCCTGCGTCCAGCAAGGCTTCCGCGATCGTTTCGGACTGGAGGTGCCGCTCGATGCTATCGGGCAAGGAGTCCTCCGCGATCTTGCGCTGATGCTTCTTGAACGAGGGAATATGGGCATAGCCGAACACTGAAAAGCGGTCCGGCCGAAGCTCGACGCATCTGGCGACGGTGTCGAGGCATGAGTCCACCGTCTGTAGCGGAAGCCCGTAGAGCAGGTCAAAATTGATCCGACGGACGCCCACCCGGCGCAGGCGCTCGACAGAAGTTGCGGTTTGTTCGAAGCTCTGCAGCCGATTGATGGCGCGTTGGACCGCGGGGTCGAAGCTCTGGACGCCCAAGCTCGCGCGGTTGACGCCGCAGTAGCCGAGCGCTTCTGTCATCGGTTCTGTCAGCGTGCGCGGGTCGATTTCTACGGCGATTTCGGCGTCGGGAAGCACGAAAAACGAATAGCGCAGCGCGCCGACGAGGTCCACGAACGCCTCGGGCGACATGATCGTCGGCGTACCGCCGCCGAAGTGAACATGCGAGATCGGTATTCTCTGCCCGATCGTCTCGGCGACAAGGTGCGTTTCAGTGCGCAGACCCGCTACATAGGTCACGATCGGATCGTCGCTCTTCGTGACCGAGGTGTGGCATCCGCAGTACCAGCACATCGATCGGCAGAACGGCACGTGCAGGTAGATCGAGGCCGCTTGCTGGACGGGCACCGACTTCAGCCACTTCCGATAGTCCTCCTCGCCAATTGTGGGCGAGAAATGTGGGGCTGTGGGATAGCTGGTGTAGCGTGGCAGCCTGTCCTGCCCGTAGGATTGCGCCAAGTCCGATCGCATCTGCTCTTCTCCTTCCGCCTGCGGATCAATTACCGGACTCCTGGTGGAAGGACTTTGTTCTAGCTCAACCCGCCGCCGATCGGCGGACGGCTACGTTCGTCGCAGCAGCTTCGCGACGCTGCGGGCGACCGCTGTGACGACCGGCTGGGAGGGTTCGATAACGAGCCTGAAGCCGAGATTGGGCGGCGGAACGCCGGCGGCGCAGCCGCCGGACCTGGGGTCGCGGATGAAGTCGGTCATGTAGGAACGATGGGCTCCCTGCACGACGCGTACGCCGCAATTGGTGTTGGTGATCCGCTCGCGTTCACCCTCGAGCGAAACGCGGACGAAGCAGCTATTCGTCCACTCCCAGACATTGCCGGCGAGATCATCCAGTCCGTTGCTGTTGGTGCCGAACGTGCCTCCCGGCTGCGCGGCCGTTGCGGCCGGCCGGTCGCGGGCGGATTCGGTTTCGTAGCGGGCGATCCAGGCCTGTGCGGGATCGCTGGGATCGACCAGCGGCATCGCTTCGTCGCGTGCCTTCTCGGCGGCGGCGAATGTCCACTCCTCGTCGGTCGGCAGGCGATGGATGATACCGGTCTTGCGCGACAACCATGCGGCATAGGCCGAGGCATCGTGCCAACTGACGCCGACGACGGGAACGTTCTGCGCGCCTGCGGCAGCGCCGATGCGCGGGCAGGCGCCTTCGTCGACACAACGCGCGTATTCGGCGACCGTGACCTGCCGTTTCATCACGACGAGATCAGCGGGAAGGCGGTGTCCGCGCAGCGGTCCTTCGACCGGCCGGCCGTTCCGCGAGAAATCGCCGGCGGCGCGGTAGCTGAAGGAAGTGGATGCCAGGCGAAGGACTCCGTCCGCGTCGGACTGAGGCGTGGGCGCCAACGCGGTTGCGAGGATTGGCGCGGCCAACGCGCCTGCGAGCATTGCCACTTTCACTTTCATCACAATGAGCATGACGTCGTCTCCTCGTGCGACGGCCCGCGGCGATGACCGCGGGCCGTCATTTTCGGCGCTACCTAGCGGGTGACGGCCACCGGGTCGGCGGCACCGACCTTGTCAGGCGGTATCGGGCCGGGAGGGGTGACCTGTTTCATGAGGTCCTCGTTCCACTTGCCTTCCACCTTGATGTGGGCCGTGGCACCGAGCTCGACGGCCTCGATCAGGTTGTGGTTGACGTAGGCGTAGACACCGGGCTCGCGGAAGGTGTAGAGCGCCGCGCCGGCCGAGCCGCCGCGAATGAACCAGGTTTCGAGATCCTTCTGCGGCGGGTTGTTGAACTTGCCGGCTTCCCAGACGTAGTCGCCATGCCCGCCGATCAGGTGAGGACGGGTATCGCGGTTGGCCTGCGAATGCACGAGCATGACGGTCTCGCCGACCTTGGCGGTGAGCGCGTTCTTGCCGGTGAGCGATCCGACACTTCCGTTGAACACCACATGGGTCGGGATCAGCTTGCGCATGACCTCGGTCGTATCGGCGTAGGATTCGCCGACGGTTTCGTAGGTCTTGTATTTGCCGTTCGCATCCTTCGGCACATACAGCTCGTTCTCGCCGATGTAGAAGATCTTGTCGTAGCGTAGCGCCTTGCCGTCGGCATCCTTCAGGCCGTCACGCGGCAGCACCATCACCGTGCCGTGCATGCCGGAGACGACGTGCCAGGGAATCATGCCTTCCGGCGCGCAGTGATAGACGAAGACGCCGGGCCGGGTCGCCTTCCAGCGCAGTACAACCTGCTCGCCGGGATTCACGTGAGTCAGTGCGCCACCACCCAACGCACCGGTTGCCGAGTGCAGGTCGATATTGTGCGGCATGCTGTTGGTTGCGGGGTTGACCAGCGTGAGCTCCATGTAGTCGCCCTCGTGAAGCACCATCATCGGCCCTGGCATCGATCCGTCGAACGTCATCGCATGGAATTTCGTGCCGGCAGGATCGATCACGACTTCCTTCTCGCGGATCGTCAGCTTGAACTCGACGATCTTCGGTCCCGTCTTGGTCGCCTGTTCATGGGCGTGGACGAAGGGCGGAGCCACCAGCTCGACCTTCTTGCGCGGCAGCTTCAGATCGTCTGCCGGTCCTGCCACGGCTGGTGCGGTCATCATCAGCGCCGCGATAGCGGCACCCATTAAAGCAGTCCTTCTCGTCAGCATGATGCTCTCCATCGCATTGTGCGTTCCAATTCGACGCGTGCATCATTAGCGAGGTGGCGGCGAGACTCTTTGTGCTGGAACAATGAAAGACGTTTTCTTGAGCGAGGTAGGAGACTGTTCGGGAATTTGCGCGCGAACAAAGACGACTAGGTAACCGCCAGGTTAAGGTCATTGCATGAAGAATCATGCAGTACCGACGGTGGATCTGATGGTTGACGATGTGATGCGTCGCTGGCCATCGACGATACGCGTCTTCCTCGATTTCAGGATGCGGTGTGTCGGCTGCCCGATCGCCACCTTCCACTCGGTCGATGAAGCATGCGACGAACACAGCGTCGACGCGGCGGCGTTCCTGTCGAAGCTCCAGGATATGGCGAAAGCGGCCTAGGGCTTGCGCACCTTGGCGGCTTCATCGCCTTCGGCGAGGCCGTGCAGCCTGTGCGCATCGCGCAGAACAATTCGCTGCCTGCCGCCCTCGACCAGTCCCCGCTGCTCCCACGCGCTGAGAATCCGGCTGACGGTGTGCAACGTCGTCCCCGTCATCTCGGCGACGTCCTGCCGGCTGATGGGAAAGTCGATCTCGACGCCGGCATCGACTTTCCTTCCGGCCTGTTTGGCCAGGCGCAGTAGCGCATGCGCGACGCGCTGCTCGACCTGCTCGTTCGACATCTCCAAGACGCGGGCCTGGGTATCCTGCAGGCGGCTGCCGACGGTCTGCAACGCGCTTGAGGCGAGGCTCGGATATCTGGCGATCAGGCGATTCCAGGAAGACGAGGGCCAGGCGAGCGCAATGCTGTCGACAGCGGCGACGGCAGTCGCCGGATAGTGCGTGAGATTCATGGCCTGCGCGACGCCGAAGAGCTCGCCGGCGGAGACGTAGCGGACGACGGACTGCTGCCCCTGTGACGTGGTCTTTTCGACGCGCAGATGCCCGTGCAGCAGGAGGTAGAAGCGATCCGCCTCCGCACCCTGATCGAAAACCGCGGTTCCCTTCGGGTATCGAATCGAACGCGCTTCCCGCAACAGTTCTTCCTGTTCGGCGGGGGCAAGGCCAGCGAACATCGGCAGGTTCGCGACCAGTGAGCGGTCGACTGAGGCCATCGATATCCTCGTTCCAATATGCCGCGGACGGTATCTGCGGCCGAAGCAGGCCTCAACGGCCCGCCAAGCTCTTAGCGCAGGATTCGGCCCGGAGATTGCGCTGGCGCAATATCGGCAGGACCGAACGGCGATATCCCGTACGTGGGAGCCCGGGAGACCCGGGTGCAAGTCCACGAAATCGGAAAGAGACGGAACACATGAAAAAGATTGCGATATTGGCCGCCGCCGCGGGGGTTCTGCTCCTGACCGGAGGCGCCCGGGCGGCGGAGGTTGAGGTCAAGCTTCTCAACAAGGGAACCGACGGCGCAGTGATGGTATTCGAGCCGGCCTTCGTGAAGATTGCACCCGGCGACACCGTCAAATTCGTGTCCACGGACAAGGGCCACAACGCGGAGTCCGTCAAGGGCATGCTCCCGGAGGGAGCAGCGCCGTTCGTCGGCAAGAACAATGAGGACATCGCCGTCAAGTTCGAGCAGGAAGGGGTCTACGGGATAAAGTGTCTGCCTCACTACGGCATGGGAATGGTTGCGTTGATCGTGGTTGGAAAGCCCGGCAACGTCGATCAGGCCAAGGCCGTTCCGCAGGTGGGAAAGGCAAAGCAGGTCTTTGCGAAGCTGTTCGACACGCTCGAGGCCAGCAAGACCGCATCCAGATAGCGGTCTGCTAACGCCAGCTTCTCCAATGGGTCGGATGGATCAGCAGTGGCTCATCCATCCAGACATTGTACCAGATGCCGGACTTGCGTCGGCATGGGAAACGCAGCGCCTCGATCCCGGCCGCGTAGATGTGACCGAGTTCGAGGTCGCAATCGTCAGGGGCAAGCGCGATCGGAAGCCAGACATCGCGCGGGGTGGCGCTGCTTATTGGCGATTGTTCTGTCGCCAAAAGCGAAGGTCGCATTGATCTCGCGCAAGATCGGCCTACTGAGGGGACCTTTCTTCGGTCGAGCAGCAGGAACAGCAATTGGCTTTGTTCTCGGCGAATACCGGGGCTGTGGTTTCGCCCTCGAGTTTCCGGAGAAGATCGCCAGTGATCACCTCGAAAAGCTTGCGCACGATAGCGGCATTGCTTCGGCTTCGTCCTCGCAGTCTCTCGAAAATTCGCATCGTGTCCTCCGTTGATGGTGGAACCGACAATGCAGGTCGAAGGCAGCCCGATCTTTGTCTGAGATCAAACATCTCAGCGAACGACGCTGCAATTTGTGCCCCGACAAAGAGCCTCGATCGGAACGGCTTATGATCGCAAGCAATTAACGGAAATCGCTCATGACGACGATGCAGAAATTAAGGGCCTATCAGGGGCCGGCGCTGTTCTCCTACGGCTTCCGACCGTTCTTTCTGTTCGGCGCCATTTATGCCGGTGCGATGGTTCCACTGTGGCTCATGGTGTTCGCCGGCCATGTCTCGCTGCCGATCGCGTTCGCGCCGCGGGACTGGCATGTCCATGAGATGCTGTTCGGCTATGTCGGCGCTGTCGTCGCCGGCTTTCTTCTGACGGCGGTGCCGAACTGGACGGGCCGCCTTCCGATCCAGGGTGTTCCGCTCGCGATTCTGTTCGCCGCCTGGCTTGCCGGAAGGCTGGCTGTGACGTTCTCCGGGATCATCGGCTGGGAAATCGCACTGGTGATTGATGCCGCCTTTCTGCTTTTGCTCGCTGCCGCAGCCGCTCGCGAGATCATCGCCGGACGCAAGTGGAACAATCTGAAAGTGGTTGGCATCATCTCGCTGCTGGCCATCACCAATATCGCTTTTCATGTCGAGGCGCATTTCGACGGTCTGGCGGATTATTCCACGCGACTTGGCGTCGGCCTCGTCGTCACGCTGGTCTGCGTAATCGGAGGTCGGATCGTTCCGAGCTTCACGCGCAACTGGCTGGCGCGCCGCAAGCCGGGAAGGCGGCCCATCCCCTTTAACCGCTTCGATGCGATCACGATGATCGCGGGCGTCTGCGCCATGATCGCGTGGGTGGTGACTCCCTCGGGCCGCTTCGTCGCAGGCGCACTCGGCGTCGCCGGTCTGCTCCACATCGTCCGCCTGGCTCGCTGGGCCGGCGATCGGACCGTGTCGGACCGTCTCGTGCTGATCCTTCATGTGGCTTACGCATTCGTGCCGGTCGGTTTCCTGCTGGCGGCGCTATCTGCAGTGGACCTTGTCGCTGCCAGCGCCGGAATTCACGCCTGGACCGGAGGCGCGATCGGTTCGATGACGATCGCCGTAATGACCCGCGCCTCACTCGGCCACACCGGCCAGGCGCTTTCGGCCTCCATTGCCACCCAGCTCGTCTACGCTTCAATCGTCGTCGCCGCGCTGGCGCGGGTATGTGCGGCAGTCGATCCGACTCATTCGATCCCGCTGCTGACGATCTCGGGTGTCGCGTGGGCGGGGGCGTTTTTGGGCTTCGCGCTCGCCTACGCGCCGCTTCTGTGCAGCGCGCGCAAGTTCTAAGGGAGCACGATGATCGGCGCCAGCATATCACGATGGACAATGAGCTACTTCGCGGCAGCGCTCGCGTGGTTGTTCGTGGCGCTGGCTCTGATGGTCGCAGGCCTCGGCTTTCCGGCGGTGCATCTTGCATCGCCCGATACCCTCGTCCTGGTGCACGTGGTTTGTATCGGCTGGCTCAGCCTGGCGATGTGCGGCGCGCTATTCCAGTTCGTGCCGGTGCTCGTCGCAAAGCCGCTGTTTTCCGAGAAGTGGGCGTTGCCGGCGCTTGGCCTGTTGACCGCTGGTCTCGTCTCACTGCTCGCCGGCTTCCTGGGATTGGGCGGCCGGCTTCCTGCCTGGCTCTGGCTGCTTCCGCTCGGGGCGGTCCTGCTCGTTGGCGGATTCGGCCTGGTCGTTGTCGATCTCGGCTTGACGGCATGGCTGCGGCCGGTGGGACCCGCACGTTTCGTCCTGGTCGGGTTGGCCTCGCTCTGTGCCACGATTGCCTTCGGCGCGATGTTTGCGTTTGCGCATGCGGGGTGGGCGGGATCAATCGGGGAAACGATCCTCGCAAATGGAGTTCCGTTGCACGCGATCGCCGGCCTTGGTGGCTGGCTCACCTTGACGGCCATGGGGGTGAGCTATCGGTTGCTATCCATGTTCATGCTCTCGCCCGATGTCGATGACCGCAAGAGCAACATGACGCTGGCGGCCGGCGCGCTCGCCATCGCCGTCGCGGTGGTCGGCGGAATTGTCGCCATCTGGCTCACTTTCGGATTGAATGTCGTGTTGTCGATCGCAGCCGTTCTCGGTCTGGCGACGGCCGCTCTGTATGGGCGCGACCTGATCGGGATCTTCAGCGGCCGCAAGCGGCGGCAGCTCGAACTCAACACCCGGATGGCGGTGCTGTCCTTCGTCAGTCTCGCGGCGAAGGCCTTTCTCGGTGTGGTGCTCGTCCTGACCGGCACTTTCGTCGCGCATGTCGGCGCATTCGCCTTTCTCGCCGTCTTCGGTTGGCTGTCCGGTCTGGTTCTCGCCAAGCTCTACAAGATCGTGGCGTTCCTGACCTGGCTCGAGGCTTACGGTCCTGTGATGGGACGGACGCCGACCCCGCGCGTTCAGGATCTTGTCGCGGAGGCGAGGGCATCGAAATGGTTCGTGACCTACTACGTGGCCGTCTGGCTCGGAACCCTGACGCTGGTGGCCGGCCAACCGTCGGCATTCCGGGCAGCCGCGGCGATGATGACTATCGGCCTCGCCGGTATCGTCCGCGAAGTGATCCGCACACGGCGCCTTGCAGACGTCGCGGGTTCGCTGCGCCTTCCGAATGGCGCCTGCACGCCGTGTCTGCTGTGTGCCAGGGCCTGAACATGAAAGGAAAGGGAGAAGCATGACCGATTACATCGATGTTGACGTCCGTCCGATCCTGCGCGCAGGTGGCGAGCCGTTCTCGGTCATCATGTCCGCGCTCGATCGCCTCGAACCCGGGCAGGGGCTCCGCCTCTACGCCACCTTCAAACCCGTTCCGTTGTTCGCCGTTATGGCGGACAAAGGATTTGCGCATTCCGCGCAGGCGCTCGATGCCGGCGAATGGGAGGTGCTGTTCACGCCAACGGCGACGGCAACGGAACAGGGCGCGCCCGCTTCCGGCACCTCGGACTTCGACGATTGGCCGGAGCCAATCGTCAGGCTCGACAATCGTGACCTCGAGCCGCCCGAACCGATGGTTCGGATCCTCGCGGCTGCCGAGAAACTGGGGCCGGGTGAAACGCTTTCGGCGCTGCTGCGGCGCGAGCCCGTCTTCCTGTTCCCGCAACTCGAGAAGCGTGGATATCACTGGTTGGGTGGGTTCTCGCCGGACGGTGCAACTTACGAACTGACAGTCAGGGCGCCGTCATGACGAACCAGGTCATCGACCGTATCAGGGATGCGCTGCGCGTCGTGATCGATCCCGAGCTTGGTCACAACATCATCGATCTCGGATTCGTCTACGACATATCGGTGATTGATGGCGCCGTTCGCATCGCCATGACCGCGACCACCCCGGGATGCCCAGCAATCCGCTTTCTGGAGGAAGGCGTTGCGAACGCGGTCGCGCGGGTACCGGGAGTCCGCTCCGTCGACATTGTGATGACGTTCGATCCGCCCTGGACACCTTCTCGCATCGAGCCGGTCGTCCGGGCCTCGCTCGGCTTTGCCGCCGTCAACTGAGGCTGGAACGGCGGCATGGCGCTTACCATCGAGATCGATCACGCGAAGACGCGCGCCAGGGCCGCCGCCGCGGCATCAGGTCAACCGGTTATGCCTCAGGCCGTCAAGGGACGGATCCGGCGGATCAAGTGGATCATCCTGCTGCTGACGCTTTCGATCTACTACGTCACGCCGCTTCTTCGTTGGGACCGGGGTCCCAACGCGCCGGATCAGGCAGTCCTGCTCGATTTCGCCCACGGACGGCTCTACTTCTTCTTCATCGAGATCTGGCCGCAAGATCTCTATCTGGTCACCGGGCTCCTCGTTCTTGCTTCGACCATCCTGATCCTCACCAATGCACTGGCGGGAAGATTATGGTGCGGCTTTGCCTGCCCGCAAACGGTCTGGACCGACCTGTTTCTGCTCGTCGAAAGGCTGATCGAGGGAGACAGGCGCCAGCGTCTGAAGAATCTGAACGCTCCGCTTGACGCCAAGCGGACGATTCAGATCGTCGTGAAACATTCTGCCTGGGTCCTGATCTCGCTGGATACCAGCGGCACGCTGATCTTCTACTTCACCGATGCGCCGGAACTGCTGCGAAGCTTCGCGCGCGCCGACGTTTCGGCCAACACGCTTGGCTGGATCGTCGTCTTCGCCGGAACCACCTACGGCCTGGCCGGTTTTGCGCGCGAACAGGTCTGCACCTTCATGTGGCCGTGGCCGCGTCTTCAAGGCGCGATCTGGGACCCGGAGGCATTCACCGTCAATTACCGGGACCACCGCGGTGAGCAACGGACGTCGGCCAAGAAGGCGGATGAACTTCGCCTGCAGGGCAAGCCGGCGGGAGACTGCGTCGACTGCAATCAATGCGTCGCGGTGTGTCCGATCGGCATCGACATACGCGAAGGACCGAACTTCGCCTGCATCAATTGCGGACTGTGCGTGGATGCCTGCGATAGCGTGATGTCGAAGCTTGGCCGCCCGCGCGGGCTGATCGACTATGAAAGCTGGAACAATATCGAGCGCGGTCGCCGTGCTGAGCCGCCGGTTTCCCGGCTGGTGCGCCCGAAGACCATCGGCCTGACGGCAGCCTGTCTCGTGTTGACGGCTACGATCGTCTTTTCCTTCATGACCAAGACCAACGCCACGCTTTCAGTCCAGCACGATCGCGATCCCCTGGCGGTCCGGCTGTCGGATGGATCGGTGCGCAACGCCTATACCGTCAAGCTCTTGAACAAGTCATCGGTCGCTCACTCCTACACACTTTCGGTCAGCGGCGTGGACGCCCAGATGGCCATCATCGGCAACGAGAGCCTGGCCCCGATCGAGGTGCCTCCCGACGGCTCCGAAGCCGTCCGCGTCACGCTCACCGCAACTACTCCCCGGGAGGCCGACGTCGTGTTCACCGCGCGCGACGAAAGCGGCACCACGGTTCTTTCCGCGAAAGACAGGTTCGTCGAACGCTGAAACGCGGCCCATGCGCGCGAAAATCGTAGACGGCAAGTTACTCCGATTGTCGTCAGTTTGCGCCTTATCAAGGTCGGGAAGGCCGCCATCTGCAACATTCCGAATTAAGCCCGGCCCGATCGGAGGTTTAGCCATGCTCTACCGGTTCAACACATTCATTCTGATCGCCACCGCCCTGGCGGCGCTCGCCGGCTCCTCGCCGGCGCTCGCTCACGACATCACGGTGAGAGAGGCCTGGAGCCGCGCCACGCCGAAAGGGGCAAAAGTCGCGGGCGGGTACCTCACCATCGAGAACCGGGGGGCGGAGCCTGACCGGCTGCTTTCGGCGTCGAGCGCTGTGGCCGCCAAGGTCGAGATTCATCAGATGAGCATGCAGGATGGCATCATGACGATGCGGCCTCTCGACGACGGTCTGCCGATTCCGGCGGATGCGACGGTGACGCTGGTGCCGGGAGGAGACCACATCATGTTCATTGGGCTGATCGCGCCGTTCGAGGAGGACCAACGGATTGCGGTCTCGCTGAATTTCGAGCGCGCCGGCAAGATCGATGCGAGCTTCGAGGTCGGCGGCGTGGGCGCCAAAGGGCCAAGACTGCAAATTGCTTCGACCGGACCTGCCGCGGCAGCGGCGTCTCCGGCGCAAGTCGCGGCAACCGAGGAGCCCTTCTTCACCCACATCTGCGGAACGCGCGTGATGGCCAACGTCACCGTCTCGCCGGGCCGCGGCGGTCCGATCGAGGTCCTGGTGCAGATTGAGGATGGCGACGAGAAGCCTCTCGCGGTCGATGGGCTTTCCGTGACGCTGTCCAATCCCGACAAGGGAATCGCTCCCATCACCGCGAGGGCCGAGCGCGTGGCGGCCGATAGGTGGCGCGTCCGCATGACGGCCGCCGCAGGCGGGAAGTGGTCATTGTCGCTTGGCATCGACTTGGCGAAGGACGACCGCGTCGACATCGCGGCCCCGATACTCATCGAATGACGGCGGTCACGACGGGTATTATGCAATCGGACGCGCCGGACCGCTCTACTGCGTTGTGAACAGCACCACGGCGATGGCGATTGATAGTCCGATGGCGGATACGGTCGCCGTGGTGGACAGGACCCCCATTGCCCTCAGTGCACCGGCAAAGGCGACGATGATGGGGGTGGCGGTAAGCAGGCCCAGTTGTGCGTCGCTCATGGCTCTTCCGTCCTCATTGCTTCAAGGCTCGCCGCATCTAGCGGCTTCGACTGGCCATTGACATTGCGCTTCATCAAGCACGGATGCGATCGACGCGACCGCCGTCATGTTTGCTCGGCGACAAAGACCCTTTTCCGTCGGGGATGATAGGCGAGATCGAATGTCGATAGCGGATTGCGAGCGCGAGGAGCCGGGATGGGGTGTCTTTGAAGGACTCCCGGGTGACCCGATGATGTGGGTGCTCGTTTTCAGCGAGCTCGTCGCCTTCGGTTTGTTCCTCGGCGCATTCATCGTTGCTCACGCGGTGAAGCCCGCGATATTTGCATCGGGACAGACCGCCCTCGACCTGACGCTTGCCGGATGCAACACGGTTGTCCTGGTGACCAGCGGTTGGGCCGCGGCGAAAGGCGCGGCATCGGCGCGGGCTGATGAAGGCTCTCGTGCGCGACTTTGGCTGGTTCTCGCCATGGCGCTTGGCGGCGCATTCGTGGCGATCAAGCTCGTCGAGTATGCACACGAGATTGGCGCGGGTGCCGGCCTCGAGACGAGTGTGTTCTTCACGTTGTATTTCCTCCTGACCGGCTTTCACCTTCTGCACGTCTGCCTCGGAATCGTCATTCTTGCGGTCGTTTGCCGCCGCGCCGATCCCGCTCATGTGGAGACCGGGACGGTCTTCTGGCACATGGTCGATCTGGTCTGGATCGTGATGTTTCCGATCATCTACCTGGTGCGCTGAAGCATGCGTTACTCGCCAGACCGTCTGGATATCACGTTGATGGCGCTGATTGCGCTTGCTTTCGCGACCATGGCGCTCACCGGCGTCCCCCGAAATCCGGTGCTCGCCGACGGAACCGTTCTCGCCCTTGCTGCAATCAAGGGCCGCAGAATCCTGCTCGATTACCTCGACTTGCGGACTGCGCCGGCACTCTGGCGCGGGCTTGCGACCGCGTGGCTGATGCTGATCGTGGGCTTCGCCTGGGCCGTTTCCGCCGTCTCGGTCCTGCTGTCCTGACCGTAAAATCCCGGGGAACCATCCGGGATCGTCGAGAACCTTGATCCGGCACAAAGAGCGTCGACCGCTGGTGGATAGATTGCCGCGACCCGCAACTACAGCACACGAATCGGAAAGGATCCGTAATGGCTGAACGCCTTACCAAATCGGCGGCCCGTAACGTCTTCTACGGCGGATCGGCCTTTTTCTTCGCGATCTTCCTCGGGCTGACGGCGCACAGCCACTACTACATGGTGACCACATCGACGGACGCGAAGACGCTGACCGACTCGGTGGCGCGTGGCAAGCACGTCTGGGAGAAGCACTCCTGCATCAACTGCCATACCTTGCTGGGCGAAGGCGCGTATTTCGCTCCCGAGGTCGGCAACGTGTGGGATCGCTGGGGCGGCAACGAAGATCCCGCCACCGCCAAGGAAATCCTGAAGTCGTGGATGCAGGCGCAGCCGTCGGGCGCGCCGGGCCGCCGGCAGATGCCGCAGTTCAACCTCACCGACCAGGAACTCAATGACCTCGCCGATTTCCTGCAGTGGACCAACAGCATCAAGACCCAGAACTGGCCGCCGAACAAGGCCGGCTGAGCATCTCACCCCGACAGCCCGTTTTAGGAACCTCACGATGAAATACGAAACCCAGAAAGTCGCGATGCTGTACTTCTACGGCGCGCTGACGCTTTTCCTCGCGCAGGTCGCGTTCGGCGTTCTGGCCGGCACCATCTACGTCCTCCCCAACACCTTGTCCGCGCTGTTGCCGTTCAACATCGTCCGGATGATACATACCAACGCATTGATCGTCTGGTCGCTGATCGGCTTCATGGGCGCGACCTATTATCTTCTGCCGGAGGAGACCGAGACTGAGCTGTTCAGCCCGCTGCTTGCGAAGATCCAGTTCTGGATGTTCTTCGGCGCTGCCGGCGTCGCCGTGGTCGGCTACCTGTTCCAGTACCACGAAGGCCGCGAATTCCTCGAGCAGCCGTTCGCGATCAAGGTCGGGATCGTCGTCGTCTGTCTCATGTTTCTCTTCAACGTAACGATGACGGCGTTGAAAGGAAGAAAGACCACGGTCACCAACATCCTGCTGTTCGGTCTTTGGGGCGTCGCGATCTTCTTCCTGTTCGCGTTCTACAATCCGGCGAACCTGGCCCTCGACAAGATGTACTGGTGGTACGTCGTGCACCTGTGGGTCGAAGGCGTCTGGGAGCTCATCATGGCCTCCGTGCTGGCCTTCCTGATGATCAAGCTCAACGGAGTCGATCGCGAGGTGGTCGAGAAGTGGCTCTACGTCATCATCGGCCTTGCGCTGTTCTCCGGCATCCTGGGTACCGGCCATCACTTCTACTGGATCGGCGCGCCCGGCTACTGGCAGTGGATCGGTTCGCTGTTCTCCACGCTCGAGGTGGCGCCGTTCTTCACAATGGTCATCTTCACCGTGCAGATGACCTGGAAGGCAGGTCGCAAGCATCCGAACCGGGCAGCGCTCCTGTGGTCGGTCGGCTGCTCCGTGATGGCATTCCTCGGCGCCGGCGTCTGGGGCTTCCTGCACACCCTGTCCTCGGTGAACTACTACACGCACGGCACCCAGGTGACGGCAGCGCACGGACATCTCGCGTTCTTCGGCGCCTACGTGATGCTGAATCTCGCCGTCATGGCCTACGCGATCCCGCAACTGCGCCAGCGCGCGCCGTACAATCAATGGCTTAGCATGGCAAGCTTCTGGATCATGTGCACGGCCATGATGACAATGACTTTCGCGCTGACCTTTGCGGGCGTGGTCCAGGTTCATCTGCAGCGCGTGCTCGGCCAGAACTTCATGGAAGTGCAGGACCAACTCGCGATGTTCTACTGGGTCCGACTCGGTTCCGGCGTCTTCGTTCTGATCTCGGCGCTGATGTTCGTGTGGGCGGTTCTGGTGCCGGGCCACGAACGGCAGGCGGTCGCGACGGGCGCGCTGCAGCCGGCCGAATAGGCGTCAGGCGGCCGGTCTTCAATGCGGCCGGCCGCCGCTTCAATGCTGGAGAATTTGACATGAAGGCCGTACTTCACGCCGTCGGAGCGCCACCCGAGCTTCCGGCCTACGTCCCGAGCGGCAACGAGTGCACGCTGTTCGAACACGCCTGGCGGCGTCGCCTGCCGGTTCTGCTGAAAGGACCGACCGGCTGCGGCAAGACCCGCTTCGTCGCCCACATGGCGGCCCGGCTCGCTTTGCCGCTGCACACCGTCGCCTGCCATGACGACCTCACGGCGGCCGATCTCACTGGACGCTATCTGCTCAAGGGCGGAGACACGGTATGGGCCGACGGTCCGCTGACCCGCGCCGTGCGGGAAGGCGGCATCTGCTATCTCGATGAGGTCGTGGAAGCGCGCAAGGACGTGACGGTGGTGCTGCACCCGCTGACGGACGATCGCCGCATCCTGCCGCTCGAGCGCACGGGCGAGGAGCTGGTTGCGCCGCCGGGCTTCATGCTGGTCGTGTCCTACAATCCCGGTTACCAAAGCCTCCTGAAGGCCTTGAAACCGTCGACGCGCCAGCGCTTCGTTGCGATCGAATTCGGATTCCTGCCGGCCGAGCAGGAGGTCCAGGTGGTCGCCGCCGAGAGCGGACTTGCGCCCGACCGCGTGCGTCCGCTGGTGGCACTTGCGGGCCGGTTGCGCGCGCTGAAGGGACAGGACCTCGAGGAAGGGGTATCGACGCGCCTGATCGTCTACTGCGCGACGCTGATTTCTGCCGGCGTTCCGCTTCTGGATGCCGTGCTTGCCGGCATGATCGAGCCGCTCACGGACGATGCCGACGTCAAGTCCGCGCTGCTCGACGTGGCCCGCGCCGTGATTGGATGAGGCATGCTCGACTTCCTCGAACTAGAGGAAACGGTTGGCCGCGCCTGGCATCGTTTGGTGGGGGCTACGGCGAGCTATCCCGTTCATCCCGATGAGGCCGCCACGCTTGCGGAAGTGCAGGGGCAGATCGCGATCATGTTTCGCGCGCTGGGCGGCGAGGCGGGCGTTCAGGTCGCCGGCGCCAAATCGCGAAAGTCCGGTCATCGGCTCGGCTGGCGACAGCGCATTGGGCTTGGGGACGAGAGCATCGACCATCCCGGCCGCGACGGGGCAACTGTTTTCCTGCCGGACCGCATCGCCCTGTTTCCAGACCGCGAGCTCAACGCCATGCTCTATCGTTGGCTGGCAGCGTGGTTCGCCACGGCGCCGGTTACGATGACCGGTGAGATCGACCCGTTGCGGCGCGATCTCGTGACCTTGCGGCGGCGCGCCCGCGAGACGGTCGGAAAAGTCCAGGCGCTATTCCCTGGCCTGGTTCGTCCCTATGAGCGGCTGGCAGTGGCGACGGCGCAGGCGCGCCCGCGCAGACCTCTGCCGCGGGCCGAGCAGGAAGTGGAACGGATTGTGCTGGCGTTGCTCGGTGCCGGTGCGCCTCCGGCGGGCCGGCTGTGGCCGGCGGTGACCGGCGTCGGTGACCTGCCGGCGAAAGCGCCGCCCGGATACCGGCCAATGCTGCCGTGTCCGCTGTGGGGCGATTGCTGGACACGCGAGGCCGTTGCCGCCGGGGACGGCGACGACGACGCACCCGTGCCGGGCGACGAGGCTGATATGCCTGATACGCGAAAGCGCCGGGCCGTCCGCGAAGCCGGTGACGGCGACAAGCGCGATCCGTTCATTCTGAACCGCTTCGAGAAGATACTCGCAATGGCGGAGATGGTGAACGTCGATCGCCCGTCTGACGACAGCGAGGACGAGGACGCCCGCAAGGCAGCCGACGACCTCGAAGAACTCGCGATCGGCCGTCGCAGCGGCAAGCCAGCGACCAAGCTGAAGTTCGACCTGGACCTGCCGCCGGAAGCGGTCGATGCCACACGGCTGAGCAGCGGTCGTCTTTATCCGGAATGGGATTACCGCGCCGGCACTTATCTGCCGGATCATTGCCGGGTGTTGACGGGGCAGGCTTCGGAGACAGGAGAAAGCTGGAACCCGGACGCGAACGTCCTCAAGCACGTCCGTCATGTGCGGCGGCGTTTCGAGGCGCTGCGGCCGCGGCACGAAGTGATGCGCGGCCAGGCCGACGGGTTCGATCTGGACCTCGATGCGCTCGTCCGCGCTAGATGCGATCTGCGGGCCGGCAGCGGTGCGCTCGATCGGGTCCACCTGGCCACGCGGCCGCAGGGGCACGACCTCGCCGCCACGCTGTTGGTCGACGTTTCGCTCTCCACGGACGCGTGGGTCGATGGCCACCGCGTTCTCGATGTGGAAAAGGAAGCGCTGCTCGTCCTCGCGCATGGGCTATCCGCCTGTGGCGACCATCACAGCATCCTGACCTTCACATCGCGGCGGCGCTCCTGGGTGCGTGTCGAGACGGTCAAGTCGTTCGAGGAGCCGATGGGAGTTGCCGTCGAGCGGCGTATCGGTGCGCTCAAGCCGGGCTACTACACGCGGATCGGCGCGGCGGTACGCCATGCCGCTGCCGAGCTCGCCCGTCAACCCCAGCGTAAGAAGCTGCTGTTGGTGCTGACCGATGGAAAGCCCAACGACGTCGACCATTATGAAGGCCGCTTTGCGGTCGAAGACACCCGCCAGGCCGTGCGGGAGGCCCGACGTTCCGGAGTTGCGGTGTTCGGCGTCACGGTCGACGCAAACGCCCAGTCCTACTTTCCCACCTTGTTCGGGCGCGGCGGCTACGCCATCGTCGGCAACATCAGCCGATTGCCGGCGGCGCTTCCATCGATCTACCGGCAGCTTGCCCGTTAGTGCTCGACCACCTATTTCAGACTTCCGCAGCGGGCTGCCGCAGGCGGTCAAAGCACGGCGCGCACCGAGCGCCGTGAACCCTCAAGTGACAACGGCCGCGGGCGATCAACGCAAGTACAAGGCGATGTAGGGCTGCCGAAGTCTCGCAATCCCTTGTCACTTATTCAGACGCGCAGCTCATTGCCGACGGGAGGCAGGACGGCTGCTGGATGGACCGGCTCTTGGCCGCGCTTTGCCGCCTCCGCTGACCGCACCATTTCTCTGAGTTTCTGAACCTCAGCCATTCGGTTGTGAAGATCGGTCGAGATTTGCAGAAGACGATGTGTCCGTACTTCAGCCGGCTGTTTCATGTTGTACCCCTACCCCACACACAACTGACAGTATCAGGAAAATATCAGGCTATTCTTTCTTGGTCGTGACAGTCTGCATTCAGGTTCACATAAGGCGGGAAAATACCTCGAAGAACGTTTCTCGTCGCCTCCGGACAAGAACGCGCCGCTGCTCTGTCAAAAAAAGCCGCCGGTATCAAAATACTTGTCCGGCGGCATCATCTTCGTCCTAAACTGAACCGATTAAATCCCCAGCGGCACCTAAACAGCAGAAGCCGTGGCAGTCGCCTGTTCACAGCACAACTACGGAGCCCGATACTGGATGCCGCTTTGCCACATCTCGCTAGCAAGGATTCGTGCTCGGACGGGCGCGAAAGAGATGACCCAGCCCTACTGAGGTCGTCCTTTCCAGACGGCAGGCGAAGGCTAACTGGCTGGTCCGAGTAGCGTGTTAACACGACCACGACTGTCGCGACCGCCGGCATGAACGGCACGCCCCGCTAATGGCGGAGGCCGAATTAGGCGTCAGCGTGAAGTTGAATGGGCGGCTTCAATGCCCCAGGGCGGACTGTGGGGCCGTATGCGACGCAATAGCAGCCGACGGGGCGCCGGAGCGGAGGCCTTCACGAATAACCATGGCATAGTGCGGTCTATGTGGCATTACGCCCCGGCATTAGTAGCAGGATGGGTGCGCAGGACGCTGGCCGCTTGCTTCGCTGTACTACTCGTGCTGCCGACCGATTGCTGCGGCTAATCCTAAGCCTGCGAGGCAGCGATCTTTTCAAAGGAAAGAGCAAGCCGGCGACTGCCGCTCGCAACCGAATTAGCTCTTCATATTGTGCTCTTAGATCATTATTTTGACAAAGCAATTCTATGTCGCGGCTGCGCTTTGGCATAACTCAACCCCTACACAACTAAAAACAAATGCACCAATAACTAAACAAAATTCTGGCTACAGCGTTGGTTCCGCAACCGGAACCAGTTGTGAACATTTTGGCCGCGATTTTACTTTACAAAACGCTCACTACGCTTTTTACCCCACTTTAATCCGAAAGCAAGCGTTGGTTTATTATTCAAATAACGGAGAAATAACGGAAGCCTGTGCATGAGAAATGATGATGGAGTTAGTCATGAAACGAATCGATCTCGAACGGATGAGTACCGACGACCTTTGGTCGCTGCATGTTGAGGTCACTCAATTGTTGCAGCAAAGAATCCAGGCGGAAAAACTGCAGTTGGAAGAGCGTCTGAAGCTGCTGGAAGCCCCAGTGTCAGGGCGCAGGGCCTACCCTGCGGTACCCCCGAAATATCGCAATCCTGATCAGCCGACCGAGACTTGGGCCGGACGTGGCAAGCAGCCGCTTTGGCTGGTAGCGCAGTTGCGCTCGGGTAGGCGTATCGAGGATTTCAGAATTAAGAAGGCGGTCAATCGACGATAAGCCGCCGCCCGATAAGGCTAACTCTAAAGCCTAATGCAAACGCAACGCCTTCTGGGTTGTACCGTTCGAACCACGCTTTCGCTACCTCCGCGTTTGCGAACAGCTTGAGATGTACCTTGTTCCCCACAGCGGCTTTCGGGTGTCGACGTAGATCCACACTGTCATTGGATTATATCCAGTTCGCGTTTGAAGCTGCGACAGATCACAAACAACACGGGATTCAGACTGCCGGCTGCAAACCCAGCCGGAGCCGCCGCTCAGTTGTGCTTGCATGGGCGGCACATGGACGGTCAGGCGTCGCATAAAAAACTTTGAGGCTCATCCGCTGGCGGGTTACCAGCCAATATCTTCCCTACTTTGTCTACCAGTGGATAGACGTTGCCAATGTTTAGCATATGATCGCAGCTGGAGTTTGCTCATCTGCAGATCGCAGCGCCCGCGCGACTTGCGAGCGACGCATCTCGCCAATGTGATTTTCCGTTCGCGCTGCATTGCACACACACACACACACAATCACGAGGAAAGCACAATCACGGGGAAAGTCGCACCAAGTGGCCAACTGTTCGCACCGCATAAATGCCTTGATATCGGCATCGGCACGTCAAGATTTGAGCTGTCAACTACAATTTAATTACGAGCAGTTAGGTTCGTGAGTGGGGAATTGGGAGCGATCCATGACCACTTTGCAAGCCGTAGCATTTGGAGCCACGCTCGCGTGGATGCCATCTCTTATCATCCTAGTAGTTTCGCTATGGAACGTTCGCGAGCTCGATGGAATGGAATAGTCGGGCAGTTGCCGAATACCGGGCATTGGCCCTCTATCGAATCATAGAACTCCTCATTACAATCGATAGTCGTTTCGACTCATGATTGTGGGGGCGCGTCATGAACAGCGAATGGGAATCTATGACGATCGATGAGCTGTTTAAGCTCCGCGAGCTGATGCAAGATGTCCTCAGCTTGAAGCTGAAGGCCAAAAAGGCCGAGCTCGAGCGTAGATTGCAGATTCTCAATCAACCGTCGAGCGATGTAGGGCCGACGAAGTCTCACAATCCCTAGTCGCTTATTCAGACGCGCAGCTCATTGGATGCGATGAGGCATAGCCTTTAATTTTCGAAAGCGATGCCGAGCAATTCGCCATTCCGCCAAACTAGGCGGCACCTCGGATAGTCTCAAAATTGTCGAAGGTCAGCTCGAAGGTGCTCGGCAGTACCGATAGATTGTGTGTCCGAAGTTTTGCGCCACAGTCCGAGATGTCAATGACCTTGCAGCCGCGCGCGCCGGGCTGCCCCTTGAAGAACAGCAGCGCGCCTCTCCCGATACCTGCCCTGCAAACTGCTCGTCGATCGTTGCGAGGACTCGGCATCATTCTCCATCCTCATCGTACTCGATGAATTTCTTGTATTGCCAATGGCGGCCGTCATGTCGGCGCCACACGCGTCCGTGTACGAGCCGGCCGGTGATGGATCGCCTGGGAAAGATCACGGTCCAAAGATGCCAGAATTCCGCGCCTGCTGGCTTTAAGCTTTGCATTTCAGGAGGGTCAATTGCGGTGAACATGGAGCCGTCTCCGCGCAGTTTCGTTAGCGGCCTCATACGCTAACGAAGTCGCCGAGCGGCGGGCGAAACTGACTGTAAGCCGCCCGACGGCTTCGTCACATTGAGCCGGACGGGGGCAATTGTCCGGCGTCGTGTACGCTAGCCGCACGAAGATCGAGAGCAACAGAATTCGCTCGTTAAGCTTGATATGGGCGGTAAGAGTTAAATCGGGAACAGCGGCGATTGGGGATCCAGATCATTGCGCAGCTTTCGTTCGCCATCGCTTCCGTAATGTTCATTCTGGGCTGAAGCAAACCTCTTTTCGAGAACGCTCGCAAAATCGCTTCAGTTGCAAACAACACGCGATTCGTATTGTCTGGTTGCGGGATTCAAGACCTGACGCTGCGAGCATTGGGAGCGGCCAACGGGTGGCACCTGCATCGGCGGCGAAATGGATGGCGGTGTCATTTCACAGACCGACAAGGGGCAGGCGGGCGGAATATCGGTGCTGGTTGTGCATCGCGGTAGCAAGCGACCCTCAACGCATTGGCAAACGCATCTGGCCTGAGCGGCGAGGGTGAAAAAAGAGCTTGCGACAACGAGCAAAGTTAGCCGGATTCCTGTCATTGATCCCTCTTTTCTTCGCGTCTATCCATCTTTCGCGCATGCCGGCGGTTCAGCGTACGCAAGACGCTAACGCGAGCCAGCAGCGTGGGTCCGTCTACTTCGACCACCGGCATTGGAGCCTCCATCGAGGCCTGATCGATCTCCTTCGGGCCCTCCGATCAGGAGGGTCAACGAGCTGATGCAGGCTCTCTAATCACCAAAGCGACCTCCCCAAAAGTTGAAAGAGCCTCTTAATTCGGGCGGGATGCCCGGCCCCTCCGTGGGATCGAAAAACGGTCAACAACCAAGAAATGCCGAACGCGCGCTGAAAGAATGTCTAATGCATCAAATCTAACGTGGTTCGAGGGCGGGTTCTATGTCTAGTCGAACTGGAGCGAAAACTGGTGGCATTCCAAGGGGGAGGCGGATTTGTTGGCGTCGAGCCCTGCCAACTCAGACGACTTTACTCTCCTCTCGAGCCACTTGCGTCGTCGTTGGTTGGACGACCGAGGCATCTTACGTTCTAGTGCGAGCGAATGTTGTCGCCGGCTGATGTACTCTGCTCACCTATTCAATCCGATCCGCTTCGCCGTGTATCCCCGGTTCGCAATCGCTCGCCACCATGGTTGGTGGTCGACGTACCAGCGCACTGTCTTGTAGATTCCAGTTTCGAAATCCTCTTCCGCACGCCATCCTAGCTCTCGCTCGAGCTTGGAGGCATCAATTGCATAGCGGCGATCGTGCCCAGGGCGGTCGGGAACAAAATTTATAAGATTTCGGTGGGAGCCGCTCGGGTTCGGGCTGATCTCGTCGAGCAGGTCGCAGATTCGTTCGACCACGTACAGATTGGTGCGCTCGTTACGGCCACCGACGTTGTAGGTCTCGCCTATACTTCCCCGCTCCAGGACCAGACTTAACGCCTTGGCGTGATCCTCGACATAGAGCCAATCGCGGATGTTCTTTCCGTCGCCATATACGGGCAGGGACTCGCCCGCCAATCCCCTGATGATCATGTGCGGGATTAGTTTTTCCGGGAAATGGTAGGGTCCATAGTTGTTCGAGCAGTTTGTGACCAGCGTCGGAAGTTCGTACGTGTGATGCCACGCGCGTACCAGATGGTCGGAGGATGCCTTGCTGGCGGAGTAAGGAGAGTTCGGCGCGTAGGCCGTTGTCTCCATGAAGAACCCCTCGTCCCCAAGTGAGCCGAACACCTCATCCGTAGAAATGTGCAAAAAGCGGAATCGTTTGCGCTTCTCGCCCGAGAGCGAGCGCCAGTGGCGCAAAGCTTCCTGCAAGATTGTGAAAGTACCGACTACGTTGGTCTGAATGAATTCGGCGGGCCCATCGATCGATCGGTCAACATGACTCTCGGCGGCGAGATTCATCACTGCATCTGGCTGATACTTCTCGAACAGGCGACGGAGGCCAAGCCCATCGCAAATGCACTGTTTCTCAAAGAAGTAATTCATGTTTCCGGCCGTGCCGGGTAGCGATTCAAGGTTCGCCGCGTAAGTCAGCTTATCAATATTAACGACCTTTGCGTGGGTGCCTTGCAGCAGATGCCGTACGACTGCGGATCCGATGAACCCTGCGCCTCCCGTAACGAAGATTGTCCAGCCTCCAAACCGCATGATCAGTTTGCCCCTATGTCCCGCATCTACCGTTTGAAGGAAGCGGCTACAGATTTCAGATACTCGCCATAGCTGCTTTTGGCGGTCCTCTCGGCCAAAGCCTCAAAAGCTTCGAGCGAGATGTAGCCCTGCCGCAGCGCGATTTCTTCCGGGCATGCAATGCGCAGGCCCTGGCGTTGCTCGAGGACCTGGACGAAGTTGCTGGCCTCTACGAGAGAGGAATGCGTCCCGGTGTCGAGCCACGCAAAGCCACGACCTAGCGCCTGCACATAGAGATCGCCGCGTTCCATATAAGTCTTGTTGACGTCGGTGATCTCGAGCTCGCCGCGCGCCGATGGCTTGAGCTCGGCAGCAATCTTCAGAACGTCATTGTCGTAAAAATATAGTCCTGTGACGGCCAAGTTTGACTTTGGCTGCTTCGGCTTTTCCTCGATGGAGAGCGCGCGGCCGCTGCCATCGAGTTCAATGACGCCATATTGCTCGGGTGTCTTGACGACATAACCGAAGACGGTCGCGCCCTTCCTACGGGCAGTCGCATTCAAGAGCAGCTCAGCCAGGCCGTTGCCATAGAAGATGTTGTCGCCAAGCACCAGCGCAACCGGATCATTGCCGACGAAATCGCGACCGACGATAAAGGCATCCGCTATCCCTCGCGGAGACGCCTGTGTAAGGTAGGAAAAACGCACCCCGATCTGTGAGCCGTCACCCAAAAGGCGCTCGAATAGCGGCTTGTCCTGGGGGGTAGAGATGATCAGGATGTCCTGGATTCCGCCCAGCATGAGGGTCGAGAGCGGATAGTAGATCATCGGCTTGTCGAAGACCGGAAGCAGTTGTTTCGAAACAACTGTCGTCACCGGATAGAGGCGTGAACCCGTGCCTCCGGCGAGAATAATGCCCTTCATAGGCCCCTCACACATTCAATTAACTGAATCATATTAAATATAACACATTTAATGTAGCATATTAAATGGTGCTTGTTAGATAAATTTGGTATTTGGCTAACGCGAAATGTTGCTCGGTCGGACAAGATGAACGTTATTGCGACAGCGCTTCCCGAAGTCCTAATCCTGGAGCCGAGGCTGTTTGGCGACCAACGCGGTTTCTTCCTGGAAACCTACCAATTGCCACGCTATGCAGAGCACGGCATTAGCCTTCCATTTGTGCAGGACAACATGTCCCGGTCCAGCCATGGAGTGTTGCGTGGGCTACACCTGCAAAACCCCTTCACCCAAGGTAAGCTCGTCACCGCATTGCGCGCCGGGTTCTGGATGTGGCGGTGGATGTGCGGGTGGGGAGCCCGCGTTTCGGACGCCATGTTGCCGTAGAATTAAGCGAGGAGAACCGACGGCAATTGTGGGTTCCTCGTGGCTTCGCACATGGCTTTGTCGTCCTATCTGAGACCGCAGACTTCTTCTACAAGTGTGACGATCTTTACAGCCCCAAGGATGAAGTCTCCATCCGCTGGAACGACCCCGCGATCGGTATAAATTGGGGCATTGAAGCTCCCTCGCTTTCAGCCAAAGATGCCGATGCCCCGCTACTGAAAGACGTCAAGAATCTGCCGATGTATGGTCAAACCTGATGCGGATCTTGTTGACGGGAGTGAGCGGCCAGGTCGGCGGCGCATTGCGCCCCTTGTTAACTGGCCAAGGCACAATTATAGCGCCTTCGTCTTCCGAATTTGATCTGTCGAAACCGGAAACGTTAACGGACCGGCTCGAGCATTTCAGACCCGATCTCATCGTAAATCCGGCCGCCTATACCGCCGTTGATCGCGCCGAGGAGCAGCGCGAGCTTGCGTTCCTCGTTAATGCCAAAGGGCCCGAGGTCATCGCGCAATGGGCGGCCAAGCACCGCGTGCCGCTCGTTCACTTCTCAACAGACTACGTTTTTGACGGCTCCGGTGATGCGCCGCGTCGCGAGGACAGCCCCACGGGCCCAATCTCGGTCTATGGCGCGAGCAAGCTTGCAGGGGACATGGCAATCATGGCGGCCGGTGGACCGCATCTGATCGCGCGCACGTCTTGGGTATACGCCGCCAAGGGTACCAATTTCCTCCGTACCATCGCGCGCCTGGCTTGCGAGCGCAAGGAGCTGCGCATCGTCGCAGATCAAATCGGAGCGCCAACGACGGCTCGAGCGATTGGTAATGCAGTTGCCGACATCGTGCTGCCGAACCTCGCGAACCTGAACGATCTGCTCGCGCGGAAAGGTGGCGTGGTCAATCTCGTTTGTGCTGGGGAAACTAGCTGGCACGAATTTGCAAGCGCCATTGTCGAAGGTCTGAGATACCGCGGCGTTAAACTCGAAGTCGAAACCGTTGTTCCAATCGCAACTGCCGATTTTCCGACGAAGGCCAAACGGCCAAGCAATTCGCGCCTCGACCTGTCTCGCCTCAAGGACGAGTTCGGTGTGGTAATGCCGAATTGGCGAGATGCATTGGCGCCGGAACTTGACGGTTTCGTTGGAGCAGATGAGGTTTCAACCTCTCGATAAGCGGCGCGTCAGGCCCGGCCTGCCTTTTCTTGGTCGTCCAGGAAGTTCGATACGAGGCCAAGTCGAGCGTCCCGCCCTTACACTTTCCCGATGCGGTGATTGCCAACGAGTCCGAAGAAATGCCGCAGCGTATCGGCTCGTGGCAAGGTCAATGTTACGTTTCTTCGGCTATCAGTCTGATATTCTGCTCCAAGCTCCTTCCTGTAATTTCCGTAGTCAAGAATCGCAACCGCGAGGAGGGGCCAACGTGCAAGAGGGAAACGGGACTGCAGCAATAGCCTTCTAAACTGAAGCTGTGGAATGAACCGTTTGCGAAGTTCAACAGGGACGTCAACGTCAAAAAATTCTGCCAGGGCGATTAGCTGTTTTGCGATGGCGTTTCGTGCCAAGCGGCCCGGAGCAAATGACATCAGGCGGTTCCAGTCTATTCCTTGCGCCGCGTTAGCCAAGTCTCTCAGTTCGACCAGATGTCGCACATCTACTTCGCCGACCCAGTAATCATGATCCTGAAATTGGTCGTGAATGATTAGCATGAAAGCTTGAAAGGTCGGTGTCGGAAGATAAGCGGCCCCGCGGCCAACCGACACGGGCATGCAATGTTCAAGCAATTTTCCAGAAGAACGATAGAAATAATCTGGACCTGGCGCTGCTTGATGTAGGTCTATCATACCGACGTCGCGCGGTCGCTTTAGGTCCGTGTATTGCTTTCTGCTCTCCGGCGGGGTTCGAAAATGGGCCTGATAATCGAGGTCGGAGAGCGCGCGCAGGGCCGTCTCCATCTGATCGGGCTCGACCAATATGTCGAGATCAGCCATGATTCGGGTTGCGCGGCGTTCAGGAGCAGATGTTGCGAGGATTGCTGAGCCCTTTAGCAGCACCGGTATCACGTCCCGTTCATTAAGCGCCGTGACCGCCTCTTCCAATTGAGCCCTCAAGAGGTCGTTCCGAAGCGCGTTTCGACGGTAGATTTCCCGAACGAAAGCCTTAACATCCTCGGGAACTGATCGATCAGGTCGATCAACCAGATCGATCAAGGAGGGGGTAGTTAGCGTATTGTTGGCTAGTTCCAACACGGCCACCCAATCCAGGTTGCTGGGCGCTTCGCCTCCGAGACATTGGCAGAGCTTAACCAGGGTGCTGTTAGGAAAAGCCATGACGAAGACCTCTCAGCTTACGTGCTGCGTCAGCAGCCTCCGCAAAGGTCAGCTCAAATAATCCGGCCCCACCGATTATTTTCTTTAGCGCTGCAAACCCCGCTAGAGATAGTTTGCCGTTGGCAGCGAAAGACCCGTTGATCACTCGCTGCATGGATTCGATTTGTCCAAGGGGCGTCAGTTCTGCCGACGTCCCGTCAACTCTCTTGAGAAAGATAATCCACTCGACCTGAAAGCTTCCCTTATGCACATCTGCTACAGGTAGATACCGGACGCGTATGCCGTCTGTGCGGTCATGGGCAGTGGCATGACTTAAATCGTCGCGAGCTTTCGAAATCGCCTCCCAAGTGCCCGGCTTGATGGTGGGCGCGAAGAGAAGCCCCTGCGCAAGACCGTTTGGAGAAATCATAACGACGTCATCACCGCAATATCGGTACTCGTCACTGACTAACTGAAGCGCGAGGGTCGATTTACCGGTGCCCGGCTGCCCGCATAAGAGCAGCCCTTTATCGCCAAACACCAGCGAAGCAGCATGCAGAGCGAAATCAGGCTGATCCTGTAGAATGATGCGCTCAGTGAGGTCGGCCTTGATCGCAGGAGCCAAACTCGTGATGGGACATCGAGTGATGCTCTTTCTGCAGTTGCGGAAGAGAACCTCGTCCCCGACTTCTACAACTTCGATTGTGATATCCGCTTGATCGCGTCCCGGGTTCAAGTCGCAAAAGAGCGGTTCAAGAGACTTGATCAATGCTTCGTTGGAAGCTCTGATGCTGATTGCTCGCTGCGCTAATCGGGTTTGGAGCGCGCTGGCAAATGGAAGCCTCCATTCCATTTCTACAAGTTCCAAATCAAGCCATTGTTGCAGGGCTTGACGCAGAACATTGCGCGCCTGCTCGCGGCCGAGCCCAAGTTCGCTTAGTTCATCAGCGATCATTTCGAGTTTATTCTGGTCAAGAAGTTTGCACCACAGGAAAGCGCTGATCTGATTTAGTTCATAGATCTGCTGGTTTTTCTCGCTGAACAGGACCGGTCGATCATCAATCAACGCGAACGACGCGTCTGCGGCTGGACGCAGTTGAATCGGGCTTTCAGGCCCGGATTCCATCAGATCTGGTCTGAATATCACGCCAGGCTCCACAAGGGTGCGTCAAAATAATTCTTCGCGATGAAGTTGACATTATTTAAGCCGAAAATTTAAATCGAGTAAATTAGAAGTAGAGCGGGAACTTGACACAGCCCGCTCAAATTAAGATGGAGCCCAAGCCATGAACAAGAATACTGATGGGCCAGTCCTCAACGCGGAGCTTGAACTCGATGCTGACAGGCGGAAGTTTCTGGCGGCATGCGGCAGATTTGCCGTTGTGACGCCTCCCGCCGTGACCCTGTTACTGTCAACTTCACTGAATTCCGATGCGATTGCACGCTCCGGCAGCGGTGGGGAAGGTGGAAGACCGCGTCACCGCCCCGATCTGCCCAACTGGCTTGAGCGGTTTCTTGACTGGTTGTTCTAGGCGCTCCGATCGATCCAGACCAAGCTGCTGAACGCACGCTTCTCGACAACCCGCGAGTTGAGGTAGCCGCGATATACTGATGACGTTCCGCGGCTCGCCAGCGCTTGCTTAAACGCGTAACAAGCCACTTCAGTCAGGAGGCCGCCAAACGTGTGCACGCCGTGTGATGGCAACGGACGACAGCACTGGCATTCGAAATAAAGCCAACCCTCGGACTGGAAGAAACGGATTTTGCGCCGACGACCAGTGCAAGGCTTAAGTGGTCTCTTATCTCGATGATTGTTACATTTGGGCGGTGATCATCGCCGGCGCTGCGGCGGCAACCGTTTTCCTGAGCGCGCAATTGCATCTGGTGTCAGCGATTCAAGGGGGCGCAGCGCAATTGCTAGTTACGTCTGACCTTTTGTTTTCATGTCCCCGACAGGACTTCCATAGTCGGCGCTATGCTTCAGCGAGCCTGCTGGAAGGAAACGCTGTTGCCCGCAACGAGGACGACGTCCAACACCTCCACCTATTGGGGCCTGCTGCCTCTCCGCCATTTATCGTCTTCACCGCCACCATGGAGCGCGCTTGAGCCGCCACCACCGCGAGAGCCGCCCGAACTTCCGCCTCTCGAGGCATTCGCTCCTGAACCACCACCACCGCCACCACCACCGCCACCACCGGCGCCTCCACCGAGGGAGGCGTGATTGCCGTCTCCGCGCCCCGCTTGTTCATCACGCGGGCTCTTGTTGTCGGAGACTTTCTTGTCGCCAGGGGGGTCGGGATCATTGTCGAAAAAGGAATGTTCCGGCCGGCCGTGATTGCCAGAATGGCCAGACCGGGCAATCGCCGTTGATGTTAGTGAGGTGGAGAGAAGTAAAGTCATAGCCGGCGGAGTTACAGCGGCGAATCTCCCGCAAGAAATCAGAAATTTCCGGCGATCCTCGATCTCGATGTCGTTCGGCATGGCGCAATTCCCACTCAATTAATTCAGAGTATATTAAATCATAATCATGAAGCAGACAATTTAAATGTGCGGTATCGATTTGCCACCCGCGGATGGAACGGCGCGAGCAAGTTGCAGGCGGAGGTATTACTATACCTAAGAAGTTGGGGCAGAAAACGCTGCTTGATTACAAGAACTTCCGTCCCGTCCATGGCCCTTCAACAACGGGCTTAATTGCGGGCAGGGAAGCGCTACTGCTGAATTAACGTTCAGCGGTAGGGTTAAACGTGAGCGCTGATCGACACGTAATTCGCGATTCGGTAAGGCTCACGCTTCCTTAAGGAGTTTGCCCGTGACAGTAGAATCGCGTCCATCGTTAGAAAAACTGAGGGCGGCAGCTATTATAACGCACGAGCTCGCCGTTCAGATGACCGAATTGCTGAAGTTGCGAGAGGCGGTCCAAAGGGCCGAACAGGCAACGGCGGTCAAGAGGCCCGCGCGAAGTCAGCGCGGAAATCAGCTTTTTTCCAGATCGGTAGCTTGGCGGTCCGATTCAATTTCACTGGAACATTTTCACCAAACGCGCATTCGAAGCGGCACAAAGAAAACAAAAGCTCTCCCTGGCAGATTATTCATGCAATCGCAGTGGCGATGAAAAAAGATTGCGGTCGCTTTCTAGCGGCCGGGCTGTTCTCAAATGATCGCAAATACCCGCCCAAGGTTGTGGAGGCGCGCCAAAGCCAATAAAAATGTGGGGTTTTTGAGTAATTTTATTGGGGTGAGGATGCGTATTGCTGGAGCAACTCTTCTTATCCTCGGTTTCGTACTATGTTTTGCGATAGACGACTGGGAGTTCATCGGCCTATTTCCTATGGTTATCGGCCTCATACTCCTAGCCATCGCAGAGAGGAAGGCATCAGCTCTCGCGTTGGCGCAAGCCGCATCGCGAGCGCAGATGGAAAAGCAGGCGCCGCGTCCCTCCCAGAAGCAATTGCCGACAGCAGACAAAATTGAGGTGAGCTCGGAGGTGCTGCAACTGCTCGAAAAATTAAATCGAAGCTCAAAGCCTCGATGAATGCACTGTCGAACGGTGGAGCGTGCGTGTCTGTCCATCTGATAGAGCGAAGTGAGTAAGCGAGATCACGGCTGCGGCATCAATTGATGCTCATCCTTGATGGTCATCACATCATCGCGGAAATCGCTATCGGCCTATGCGAAGCGGGTCTTGTTTGCTAAGGGGCCGTCGCAAGGCATGGGTCGCTGCGAGGCCATCACGATTTTCGGTCACGACAAACTGCGATGCATGGGCGGGGCAGGCGACATCGAGCAGAATAATTTGATCACCCCTGGAAGTGCCGCATGAGGGAGAGCGCAAAATCGGAGGGGATCAAAGAGCGGTGGTGGCAAGGGATTGCGAAATGACGGACAAGCAGTTGCGGTATCGCGAAACTACCGGTGCAATCGTTATTGATACTTTTGGGCGTTACCTGTTTCAATTGCGCGACAATGTTGTCGGCATCACCAACCCGGGCAAGATTGGTCTATTTGGTGGTCACCGCGAGGGCGACGAAACTTTCTTGGAATGCATGGTTCGCGAGCTACACGAGGAGATCGGATATTTTGTCCCAGCGGATCGCTTTGAGCATCTTGGAAGCTTTGAGGGTGCGGACATCGACAGCGAGGGAGGAACGATCCACGGATATCTTTTCGTCGTGCGCGATGTTCCAGTGGATGCGCTGGCCATCACCGAAGGATCTCTCCTTATCGTAGAACCGGTGGAGCTTGCCGAGATAGAGCCCAGGCTTGTACCGACTACTCGTCTTGCATTGAAAGCTTACCTGAATACTTGACGGAACACTTTTGTGTGTTTTTGAGCCGCCTCTCTAGCCATGGCGACCGGCAGCGACCAACAAAATTGCCGAAAGCGGGAAGCGTCCCTCTTCGCGCCACGGTAGCCCGAATTTGGGCGGCTTCATTGTGGCCTTGATGCACCAGTCAGGCAAAACCTTCTCTTTATGAAGTCGAATCTTTTTGACTGATCAGAAGAAGCGGCCTTCGCTTATCGCCATGTTTGATGCCGTAATCGCATTTCTGTTGGTTCTAGGTCTCGGAATTTTCGTGGCCCACGGCATCGACTCATTACGGTCGTAACTCTCCTAAGTCCGTTCCGTCTAACTGAAATCCCGCGCCGCAATCAGGAGCGTATAAATAGCTTGAGTACGAAGCTTCGACTTTCTTTGTAGGAGTATTGGAAATGGAGACATTCTTCAAAGTCGTTGGCTGGACTACTGCCGCAATTCTGGGTGCTGCGGTCTGGAACGTGTTTCCTGAATACCGAACAATCATAAGTAGCATTTTAATCGCACTATTTATCTGCTACGTGTTCTCTGTGCTTGTGGGTGTAACGGTTAGGCGGCTCATCGGCGATGAATTGCTGGAGCTTCGTCTTCAAACCAATGCAACTGCCGACCGCCTCGAGCTCATAGACCGTAAGGTAACCGCAGTTTTAAGGGATGCACTTGAGCAGCGCCAAGCGCGAACTCAAACACTGCCTTTCCGACCGATTGTGTCAGCGGGTACTCCTGAGGCGGTCCGGTCGCGGGATTCAATTGGCTCAGTTCGCAATTCGATCACGGAAACGGTCAATCAATGAGTGTATCGCGAGCCCGCTTGGTCAGCACTGACGCCGGGACGCAAGAGTCTGGACGATACAAGCAATATGAAGGCGGGTAACGTAAATTGCGGGCTTGGCGGAGGGGCGGGCGGGTCCTTGGATAGGCGCCCTGCAGCCGGCGGCACGGTGGGCCCAGCGGGTAAAGTGTCAGAAGTCAAATGCTAGACCATAGCCAGGACGCCGCCGCTTAACCACCGCTCCGTTTATTATTGACAGCTTACTCGCCGACGATAAGCTCGAGCGGGCGAGTTCCTTTTTTAAGCCAAATACATTGACATATCTTTTAATGATGCATCGATTGAGGGTAACGACCCATGATTGAAGAGAGTTTTGTTCGATTACGAACGCATCGCAATAACGTGCAGCGCTACCGGCAATTGCTGAAGACGATGCTAACGGACGCTGAGCGCCAGTTTATTGAACGTCGTCTGTTAGAAGAAGAGTCGGCCATCGAGTCCTTGGCCACTCTTCAAGGGAGACCCGGTGTGCGGGGCTGGGAATTGCCCAAGCACTGAGGCCCGTTCTCAATCAATGTTTGAGGTCGATTCGTCGGGTTGGAACGGCGTGTATTGGTGGTCTAAGGCAGGTGTACGGCGATAGCTTCATCGTCGGGCGCCTGCCAGCTTTTGCCGCGCGAGATCGGGGCAATTCCCCCGGGGCGATCCCGGGGGTCCCGCCGTATGGCCGCCGCATTTTCCGCGTTTCTAATTGGTTGTTAATCAGGGAAGCCGGTCGGGAGGGGGAATGAAATTTCTGAACCTCTGGCACGAAGCGCGGGCCAATGTTCTCCGCAAGCGATACGAAGATTTGAAGCCGCGGATTGATGCGGCAGATCCTGCTGCAAAATCGGCGTGCTTTGGTGTTGTAAAGTCGAGTTTCGAGTTTCTACGTAGGCGCTACGCGAGCGCCTCCAGCGCAGAACGAAAGGAAGTTTTGAAGCACGCTTCAAAAACTATACATCAACTATCGGATGCAGGCGATTGGCCGCGCGCGCTGGGACTAACCATTATCATGTTCAATCTGGAAGCGTGTTACTTGCCGGGCGATGACGCGGCTGTCTTGAAGGGGGCCACCGATGCCTTGTTAAAAGAGGCCAGCGCCTATCCTGAACCCCGGCCCTTAAGAGAGGCGGGTTGAAAGATTTTCGAGTTGCAGACGTTGAATACTGCCGGGGTAGGGGTCTCGGCGGCCCGTCTGCATCCCCCTGGGGTGATTTCTGTTGACGCTGCATTCAATTGGCGATCAAGATTGACTATCCGTGATCGCGAAATTCTCCGCTTTTTAATTGACTGTTTCTAAGGGCATAGGAAAATTGGAGCAGCCGGAACGCAAAATCTTCACGCTCGATATCAATGGAACGCCGACGCTTGCTCTTCAGGCGCAAGACATCGAGTTTGCACGCGGTATGTGCGCGGTGCCAGAGTTCCGTTTGGATTTGCATGGGATCAGTTCGGACGGCGTCCCCGTTTGCCCAGTGGATTCTGTGTTCGGGCTTCGGCCGGCTACAGAGAAAGAGGTAGCCGCCTTCGAGCGTGCTGTTGGATTGGCGCCAGCTGCAGATGATTTCACGTTTGTTATGCTGATTGAGGTAGACAGAGTGGAGGTTGTGGCAATTACCCGCCAGGCTAACGACGCTGCTTAGACTTCCTTTCGCCGAGTCGGGCGAATTGCTCGGCGTAGGTCGGCGTAAAGCTACTGCCTCGTCGGTCATGGGGTGCTCTTGGCTTGAGTGAGGGTTGCGAACCCCTCATCTCAAGACAGGACGCCCTGCTGCGCTATCCTCTTGGCTGTGCGCCGGCCACAGCGTCCCACCGCGCGAGCGGTTTAATCCTTTGGTTCGGCGGCGGCATCGTAGGGCACGGCAGGCCGCCGAATCCTGCCGCCAGACCCGTGTAGCACAGGTTATGAACCAGGCTGGCGCTTTGGCAGCATCAACTGGACCGCGGCGCCAGGATTGCCGCATCCGCTGGGCTTAGTCCGGCGCAACGATTGGTTGGACCAGATTCTTTGCCCATGGCAGCAGTGGCGCGTTACGGCTTGACGTAGGTCCAGCCCTGCTCCTGCAGTTCCATCACACGCACCACGCCCGACTTCACGACCTTTGCTTCCGAGATCAGCGGAATCTCCTTGCCCTCGTTCCTGCCCATGTTTTCGCGGGTATTGCTGCAGGCCTCGAAGGAAATCGAAGGCTGGCTTTCCGAGAGCGCCTTGATCCTCGCTTTGACCGGCGAAGTGTCGTCACGCAGCATATGCAGGCCGGGACCGAACGTGACGATGTCGATATTCACCTTCTCGCCGAGGTCCTGATAATACTGAGCTACGTTGCTCGCATTGTTAAGCGCCAGATTCATCATCGCCGGCTCGTTGCTGTTTACCTGCAGAATAAGGCGGTGCGGCTTCGTGGCATCCTGAGTGGGCGTCATTTTGGTAACGGCCGTGAGCTTGGTCGCCTGCGTAGACTGCTTCTTGTTCACCTGCGCTTCCGACGGCGGTGCGACCAAGAGCAATGCTGCAATTGCCGCGGTGGCTCCAGCCATTTTTCCAAGTCTTGTCATGTGAGTTCCTTCCTGTCCCATGACCATTAGTTGCGTGGCCTGGCAACGGCATGTGGCCATTTGCATGCCGTCGCCAGCTTCTCGCGGACAGTCTTCAGGCCGCCAAGCAAGAAATGTCCCTCGGACGCCACACCTGTTCGCGAGGTAAGGCGCACAGCGAATTCCCCCTCATCGGGGAGCGACTGTAACATGCGCACCACGTCGCCCCTGGGCGCGACGCCAACTCCGAATGATGGGCGGGCAGCGGGAAGCTGCACTGGGAGATCGTCATTGACGCGGTAGGAGATCAGGTATTCCTCGGCGCTGCGCGAGACCCCAGGTCCCGTGATCACGAGTTCGGTCCGGCCCGCCGCGGCAGTGGATCGAGAGTTGCATCGTGGCGCTATCAGAGCCGCCGCGAGACGACGTGGTCGCCACAACGACCGGTGAATAGTCCACGGGCGAGGTGGTCTCGCTGACAAGCCAGTTGTCACTGTCTGCCGCGGCCGCCTGTGTGATATTGCGCGGCATTGTTTCCAAACATTCCTGCCGCGCGGTAAGCTCCACATTAGAGCACGCGCGAAGATGCGCCATTGCTTCGCTGGCACCTTGCGCGAAAGTCATGCTGTATGCTGCGTCTAACAGCACAGCGAGCGGGAGCGCGGCTCTCTTCACGGCCGCGCCTGTGCACTGCGCGCCGCGCGATCCAGCCAATCCTGCGCGGCCGAGAAGCGGTCTAGCCCGGGGACGGTTGCGGCGAGATTGATCGACTTCCATTTCGGATCGAATCCCGGGGCCTGCAGCCGGTCGATCCGCGAGAACAGATGATCCACGAAACGGGCAACACGCGGGTAACGGTTCGATCGCCGCGACCAGTTGAACGCAACCAAGGCGGTCGGCACCGCGATCGTTGAGATGCGTTCGCCCTGCTTGATCAAATTGGGATATTCGCTCGCCTCAAGCGTTGCCGGCAAGTAGTAATCCTCGAACTTGCTGTCGAAATTGACGGACAGAAATTTATAGCCTTCGTCCCAGCGTCTGCGCACGAAAGCGTCAACCGGTTTCGAGGTGATGAAGAGGACGGCGGCAATCTCGCCTTTGCGCATCTGCTCCAGAGCGATCGGGTGCGGAATGAAGGTCTTTTCGACATTGATGCCTAGACGGCTGAAGATCAGCGGTCCTGAATAGGCAGCGGCCGTGCCCTGGGTGTTGAAATTCACTTTCTTGCCGGCGAGGTCTTGCAAGGTTGTGATTTCAGGTCGCACGAAAATATGCAGCTCCGACGGGAATAGGTTGAGGAGATAGGTTATGCGGCTTCGGATCTGCGGTATCTGGATTTTGTACTCTTCGAGCGCGTCGGAATTGATGATCGCTGTGTCGACGCCACGCAGGTAGAGCAGCGAATTCACATTTTCGGTGGCGCCCCGGGTGACGATCGGCAGAACATGTAGATTCGGACCGTCATCGACGATTCGGGCCATCTCTGCCGCTAGGCGAATGGGCGCGCCCTCCAGCAAACCGCCGGCGAGGCCGACAGTCCACGCGTTGATCTTTTCTCTTTGGTCATGCGCAGAGGCGCGGCTGATGACTGGCGCTTCGCTCTTGGCCGGCTGCGCGTACACGTCAACCGATTGAAGCATCCAGGTAGCAGGGGCCATCGCCGCGAGGAGCAAAAACAACCATGGTTTCGGCAACGTGTTCATCTCTATCTCCACTTGTCCTTGTGCGGGTCTGATCCCCTCACTCACGCAATGCGTCGAGTCGCTCCTTTGCCTCTCTAATGCCGCCGCTGTGCGCCTTCGCGTAGAGTTCGCGTGCCTTCGCCGACTCGCCACGCGTTCCATAGGTGCCCCATGCGGACAAAACGACAGGATCATATGTCTGTGCGAGCATGAAACTTGCATGGGCGTCGCCGCTCTCGACGGCGCGCTCGAGTACGATACGCGCCGCGCCGATATTGCCTTGACCGAGCAGCGCACTGGCGCGCGCGATCAATCGTGCTGCCTCTGCCTTGTCCCGCGCATCGAAGGCCATCGGCTGTTTCGCTACGGCCGCGTCTGCAGTCTGCGTCGCCCGGACGATCGGGTTGATCGGACTGTCTTGCGTGCGCCCGAGGGGCTCGCGCTGGTCCGCGGGGCGCCGCGCGGGCGTAAGATCGCGTGCCATTGCTCCGATCTTGTTGCGCTCCTGCTGCAGCGATTGCCGCAGTTCCGCGATGGTGCGCTCCGACGCTTGTCTTTGTCGCGTGACGGCATCCTCCGCCGTTTTCGATCGCACAGATTGAGTCTTTATCTCACGACGCATTCCATCAAGCTCGCTCGCGAGTGTTGCGGCACGCGCCTGCGCCTCGTCGAGCGCGCGGCGTTGCTGCTCGGCGCTCGCCGTCATCGCCTGGCGCGCCGCGCCGACCTCCTGGATGAGGCCGCCGATCTTCTCTTGCTCCTGCCGCAGGGAGCCTTGCAATTTCGCAATGGTAACCTCTGCCGTCTGTTTCTGCTGCAAGGCTTCATCGATCGCTCGTTGTGCTTGCGCGGCCTGCATCTCGATCTCGCGCCGCGCTCCAGCAAGGTCGCCCGCGAGTGCTGAGGCACGCGCCTGTGTCTCCTCGAGCGCGCGGCGTTGCTGTTCGGCGGCTGCCGTCATCGCCTGGCGCGCAGCGTCGAACTCCTGGGTGAGCGCAGCCGTCTTCGCTTGCTCCTGCCGTAGGGACTCTCTCAGTTCTTCGATAGTCGTTTCCGCCGGCTGTCTTTGTTGCGTGTCCTCACCCTCCGCCGCTTGCGACTGCGCGACCCGTGTCTCGATCTCGCGACGCGTTTCAGCGAGCTCGCTCACGAGTGCCGCAGCGCGCGCCTGAGTTTCCTCGAGCGCGCCGCGTTGCTGCTCGGTGGCTGCTGTCAATGCCTGGCGCGCGGCGTCGACCTCCTGGGTGAGAGCGGCAGTTTTGCTTTGCTCCTGCTGCAGGGATTCTCGCAATTCGGCAGCGGCGGCCTCGGCCGCCCGCTTCTGCTGCACGGCTTCATCAATAGCCGTTTGCGACCGCACGGCCTGCGTTTCGATATCGTGCTGCGCTCCAGCAAGCTGGCTCCAGAGTGTTGCTGCACGCACCTGTGCTTCGTCGAACGCGCGGCGTTGTTGTTCGGCTGTTGCCTTCATCGCTTGGCGCGCAGCGTCCACCTCCTTGGTGAGAGCGGCCGTCTTCTTTTGCTCTTGCCGCACGGATTCCTGCAGCCCGGCAGTGATGGCTTCCGCGGCCCGCTTCTGCTGTACAGCTTCATCGACCGCCTTTTGCCACTGTGCGGCCTGCGTTTCGATCTCGCGCCGTGTCTTGGCAAGGTTGGTCTCGAGTGCCGCGGCACGCGCCTGCGCCTCGTCGAGCGCGTGGCGTTGCTCGGCGCTTGCCGTCACCGCCTGGCGCGTTTCGTCGATCTCCTGGGTGAGGGCGGCCGTCTTGTTTTGCTCCTGCCGCAGGGCTTCTCGCAATTCGGAAGCGGTGGCCTCGGCCGTCTGCCTGTGCTGCACCGCATCATCGACGGCTTTCTGCAATTGCATGGCTTGCGCATCGATTTCGCGGCGGGCTCCCAAAAGCTCGTCTGCGAGTGCCGTGGCGCCGGCTTGCTCCTGTTGAAGGGACCGCCGCAGTTCCTCCGCTCTGACTTCCGCCGCTTGGCGGCGTCGCGCTGCCTCGTCAAGCGACGTGCTCGACAATGTTACCGCCGTCTCAAGGTCGATACGGATTTGAGCCAGTTCACTCGTCAAGGCGGCAGTTCTTGCGCGTTCTTTGTCCAGAGACTGCTGCAAATCCGCCGTTGCAGCTTCCGCCGCCCAACTCAGCGGAGCTTCCTCGCCCGACTTGCTCGACGAATTCACCTTGATACCGAGATCGGCAATGTCTCGCAGATAAAAGTGTCTCGCCGCAAAGATGACTATCTCCGTGCGGAAATGCACGCCGATCAACGCAGATGCAACCAGAGTTGCGGCGATCAACGAAGCGATAAACGATCGACGTACGCGATTGTTCTGGAGCGGGCCGTTCGACTGATCGTCTTCCTGATACTGAGGCTCCGCTATTGGAGACCAATGTGTCGGCGTGATCCTGATCGGTCTTCCGTTTTTCCAGACCCATTCCTTCGTCTCAGACGACCAATGCGCGACGTCATAAGCCGATTGATCGTCCTCGACCCAGATTTCCTTTCCGTCCCTCGGAGCGGTTTCAATGGGGTGGCGCAAATGTTACGCCTTTTCAGATGGTGTTATGGGTCACTTCACAATTTACTTCGCAAGTACGTGCTAAACTCAATATACGTTTTATAATATTAAATCGAAATTAAATCAAATTAATAATGTCGGGCGGCTTTTTTGGGTTCCGGCCGCTCTCGCCGCGTGTGGTTTTTTCAAGGATCACGCACAGGCTGAACAAGCCAATACCCAAGCGGCGCCACATTCGAACGGCCGAAACCGATTGAGCCTCAGGTTTTGTTGACTAGAGCATCTGGTACGGCATCGACCCGGCGGATGGAGCGCAGTTTTCAAGGCAGGCGCGATGAAACTGCCTCATATGGGTGGGCGGTCGCATTGGATGCCTTGATTGGTGAGCATCGGCTATTTGCTCATGGACCGGGATCGTCCGCACGGAAGCGATTTTGCGCCGAACGTTCGCATTCGTGATAATTTGGTTGTGACGACTCAGCGTCCACCTCGACCAACCATCCTGGAGGAGCCGGAAGATGTTCCAACGATTTCTAAAGGCGCGCAGCGTTGTGAATTTCAAGGCACGATCGGCCAGCCGAGATACCGAAACGGATCGTGCCCGCGCTACATCCATTTTTCGGTCGATAGAGGATGCGCTGGAGGGCGCAAGAGTAGAACAAGCTGGCCTAAAATCACGTATCGATGACGCGTTAGCGCGATCGGCAGTAACCTTGGGCAATGATTCCGATGAGTATCTGACGCGCGATCCGGAGGATAACCATTATCAGAATTTGCTAGGCAGCGAGATAGCGGAAGGGCAGAGGCGGTTAAATGAGCTGGAAGCGACTATCAGGCATATCCAGTTCTTGAAGACGGCGCTCATCACAAGGTTCCCTGATTTCGACCTTGGACACAACACCTCCCACGCAAAAGATAGTGGAGTGACCTAGAAATGGTCCGATGAGAACGACGCGGTCCGGAATGCGCCGCCTTCAAATGTGACGTAAGCACCCGGTCCAGAAACAGGGTACAATCCGCAGCCAGTACAATAAATTGGCCATGCCCTGCCATATCGAGAGCTACCGGTAAGTCGCCGTCGCGGATCGCATTAGCGGTCTCGTCGGGTAATCAAATTAGGCGCCCATTTGTGATAACGAGGAATGGCGCGGTTGCAGATCCGCGCGACTTGTACCCATACTAGATTCTATTCAGCCGGCTGCAACGAACTTACGTGTGTTACACTTGATGTCTGTCCTGGCGGAACAATCAAGATGGCTTCCGGTCCGGCTACGCGAACCAAAAGTCACCTGCGCTGAGGTTCACCACGCCGGCGACGGTGAGGTCGTTATCTCCATCAAAGTGGATGATGGTGTTTCCACCGATCGCTTCGATATTCAAATCGCCAAAGTCGTGGATGCCCTCTGCTGCCAAAGCTGTGAGATCGATCTTGTCCCGCCCCTTTTCGAAATCGGCCGTGTCATGCCCGTTCTCAGCGGCAAAGATAAATGTATCCGCGCCGCATCCGCCAAACATAGCGTCGTTTCCGATGCCGCTCGTGAGCGTGTCGCTGCCATTGCCCCCATCGAGGACATTTTCTGACCCACCAAAGACGGTGAGTTGATCATTGCCCGCGCCGCCACTGAGGAAGCTTGATCCTATTGAACCTGACTCAACGGTTGCCGTCAGGACATCGTTTCCGGCGCCGCCATCCAGACGATTCTCGGCAATAGAATCGTCTGTAACCACAGGATCGGGAGTTGCCGAAAGGAATGCGGTAAGCTGGTCATCTCCGGAACCGCCATTCAGGATATTCGCGACATTGTAGAGATTCAGCCCGAGATCCGGTCCACCGTGAGCTACAGCGTCGAGATGTGCCGTGAGGCTGTCTCTTCCATCGCCGCCCTCGAGTTGATTGAGTGCGTGAACAAATCCGCCAAGCGCGGTGGAGTCCGCAGTCAGGTTGTCATTGCCTTTCCCGCCATCGAGGTAATTCGTGACATCCGTGACGGTGTTCTCCCCGTCGGTGGAATGAGTCGCATCGAGGGTGTCGTTGCCATCATCGCCCCAAAGCTGGTTGATACCAATCGGCCTGCCGCTATTGGAGTCTGTCAGGTTGAAGGCATGCAGCACGTCGTTGCCCCGACCACCGTGAAGCTCATTTGTAACCGACTCGGTGAAATTGGATCGCCCCTCAGCAGACGCGTCCAGGACATCGTTGTCGTTGCCACCGAACAATACGTTGCTGGCTGTGCCGCGGAGCGCAGCGAATTCCGTTTCGGCATGAGCTATGATGTGGTCGTTGCCCCAGCCGCCGTCGACGGTGTTCATCGCGATACTGGTTCCGATAACATTACGGCCATCAGCAACGGCTTGAATGGTATCATTGCCGCTTCCGCCGATCACGTTGGTTCTGACGGTCACAATTCCAAAGGCAGGAAGCGTCACATTTGCCGTGGCATTGATCGTGTCGTTTCCGCTGCCGCCATCGAGTAGCACATCTGCGATTGGCTCCGTGCTCTGAGGCGTGCTCCCACCCTGAAGGGTGACGGTCGCATCAAGGTCATCGTCGCCTGTTCCGCCGAACTGAATGGCGAGACCGCGCACAGGCGCATCGCTTTGGAGCGGGACAACAACGGTGGTGGTCAGCGTGTCGTTGCCGCTACCTCCGATCAATGCTGTGCGGTTGAATGCACTGCCCAAAAGGTCATTGCCTGCAAGGCCCAGGACAACATCGCCGTCAGCTTGTGCATCTAGGACATCGTCGTCTCCGGTGCCAATGATCAAGCTGTTGATGGGATAAATAAGGGAGAGCCAATCAAAGGCAGAATCCGCAGAAGACTCAGTTCCCATTAATTGCTGAACGGCCCGGCTTTTTGTTGGATTGGCATTCGTCATCTTTTCCTCCATGGCACCCAGACAACGACATCGACCAAAATCCAGCGCTGAAATCGTATTAAAGACGCGCTGAAACATACGAGGTCGATTTAATTTGGTTGGCGATGAGATAATTAAATTAAAAGTTGCATCGTGTCCAATCACATTTAATTTGTTAATGTGAGAGTAGCCGGGCGGCAATGAGCGCGGACGCGATTACGATTGCGGCGGGGCGTGCATCACCGCCGGCCGCGTGTTTCGCCATGAAATGGTTCCTTGTTCTCGGTGGGGAACCCTTGCTGGGCGGAAATGACATCTAATCGCAGGCTTCAATGGACTGTCGTGCAGGAACATGGACGACGCCCCAGCGCTATGCGTCTCTCATGCGTTTGACGGGAGACGGTTTGCGCGACTTCAGCTCCAGCTTCGCGAGTCTGCGGTCCGCCCAGGGCGGGTGGAAATGATCGGTGGCAAAATCAGAGGCCGCTTTTCCAGCAGACAATCGACCCGAGCGCGCCTGTGTGTCATTGAACATTGTCACTCGCTGATCGCTCCTGCTGAAATTGAAGAACAGCCGACGATCTTGTTGCCAAACTCAGGGCTCTCAGAAGACCGTGCGCAGCATCCGCCGTGCTGAATCGCATTGCATAGCACGAAAGTTCCCAAGCTTCGATAAGCTTTGAAGACAAGCCGGCGGACGATATGCCCATCTGACGAGAGTGAGGGACGAACCCCCGACGAACTGGCAGCGAAACTGAAGAAGAATCTGAAGCTGGAAGCTAAGTCGACGAGCTGCTGCACTAAATTCCGGCGCGGGAACTTTGACGGGACAATTGAGAAATCACCTTGGGTGGGCCGACATGTCGTCCCAAAAAAGCCTCCGCCGACGGCGACCTCGTCCGTCGGAATGTATGGTTGGCGACGACGGGACCACACAACACGGTAACGTTGGTCGGTACAACGGTTGCTCAATGAAAAACCGCTGCGTGCACGGATGCGGCGCTTAAGGAAACAAAACACGATGGCCACCTACGACAACATCCCTCTGAACTGGAACGACCCGTTGTTGAGCGGGGTTACGAGTTCGAGTTCGGTCACGCTTAGAGATGGCGGGACGCTTTCGTACAAGAGCATTACCGACACTGGCTCCACGGCGTCCGTTGTCGGTCTTGGCTCGTTCAGCCTCGACCATATGCGTATTAGTTCGAGGGAAGGTGTGCGCATCGGGGGTGACGGTGACGTCACGATCAGCAATTCGTATCTCGAGTCGACGGGACAAGGGAGCGATCATGCCGATACTATCCAGATCTATGCCCCCGGCAGCACCGGGAATGTGGCGATCACGAATACGACGATCGTCGCCCACACCACCGCTGCAACTGCAGGTATGTTCGTTGCGGATGGTTGGAGTGGCACGCTCACGTTCGATAACGTGGTATTCCAAGGTGGTCCGTTTGGCTTGCGTATTGCCGCGGATGCGAACGATATCTCGGTAGCGCTCAAGGACGTGTATTTTGTCGGACCGTTTGGTTACGACGATATCCTCTTTGAGCAAGTCAATGCGGACATAAACATTACTCAGTGGGAAAATGTCCGCTCCGCAACGATCGTAAATGGTGAACTCGTTCCGGGCGAACTTATCCCGCCACCTTTCCCGGTGGAAGGGGGTGGTGGCGCTGGGTTGACGACGATCGACCACTTCTCGAACGACAGCGGCACATCCGGTGATGGCATCACCAACGACAGTACGCTGACCCTGAGCGGCAGCGCGGCCGCGAACAGCACGGTGAAGGTGTTCGACGGTACGACCCAGATCGGGACCACCACGACCAACAGCAGTGGCGCGTGGAGCTACACGACCGCTGCGCTGTCGAACGGCAATCATAGCCTCAAGGCCACGGCCACCACCACGTCGGGCACCAGTTCGACGTCATCGGTGCTTGCCGTGAAAATTGACACGGTGGCGCCCACGGCCCCGACGATGGCGACGCCCACCAACAACGCCAACGGCGGCCTGAACCTGACCGGCACGGCGGAAGCGAACAGCGTCGTGAAGGTGTTCGACGGCACGGCCCAGATCGGGACCGCGACGGCCAACAGCAGTGGCGTGTGGAACTACACCACCGGTGCCCTTGCGGCCGGTTCGCACAGCCTCACCGCAAAGGCGACGGATGCGGCAGGCAACACCGGCGCGGCGTCTGCCGTGGTCACGGCCAGCACCGGCACCTCGGCACCCCCGGCTACGCCGGCGACGCCGACCATCGCGTCGTTCTCGAACGACACCGGAGCGGCCGGCGATGGCATCACCAGCGACAATACCCTCCAGCTCAAGGGCACCGCGGCCGCCAACAGCACCGTCAAGATTTACGATGGCTCGACCCAGATCGGCACGACGACCGCCAGTTCGACCGGGAGCTGGGACTACATCACCTCGGTCCTGACCAACGCCAAGCATGTGCTGACCGCGACCGCGACCACCTCGAGCGGCCAGACCAGTGCCGCATCCGGTGCGGTGACCGTGACGGTGGATACGCTGGCGCCGACTGCCCCGGCCCTGAGCAGCAACGCCATCGTCAATACCAATCAGGTCAAGCTGTCGGGGACCGCCGAGGCCAACAGCACGGTCACGGTCTACGACGGCACCACGGTCGTCGGAACGGGGACGACAAACTCGACCGGAGCCTGGAGCGTCACGACGAACGCCTTGTCGACCGGCACGCACGCGCTGACGGCCAAGGCTGCCGACGCGGCCGGCAATGTCAGCGCCGCCTCGCAGTCGGTCAGCAGCGTGATCGGTGGGACGTCGCCAACGCCAACTCCGGGTGAGCAAATCGAGTCGGCTGGTGAGACAAGTCTCGTTGAGAGCGGCGGCAAATATTACCTCAACAGCAGCAGCGGATCCGGCCCCACGTTGAAGTATGGCGGTGCGGATTTTGTGGACGGGCAAGATGGCACCTGGACGCCGATCGGTTCGGAGAAGACGGCGACGGGCTATCAGGTTGCCTGGAAGGAGGCGAGCACCGGTCAGTACACGGCCTGGAACACCGACAACAACGGCAACTACGTTTCCCATGTCAGCGCCCTGACCGGCTCCGTGTCGGGCGGCTCCGTGTCGGGCACGAACGATGGCCTTAAATTGCTCGAGACGAGCTTCCATCAGGATCTCAATGGTGACGGACAGGTCGGTGCTTCCAGTGCACCTGCGCCGACTTCGTCCGTCGATTTGACCACCATGTACAAGAACTGGAGCGATATCGTCACGATCAAAGGCGTCGCCGATGCCAACAGTCAGATCAAGCTGTATGATGGCAACGCATCACTGGGAACGGTGAATACGGCTGCCGACGGCACTTGGTCCTTCAAGACATCGTCCGCCGTATCCGACACGGTGCACACGTATACTGCCAAGCAGATCGATAGCACCGGTCAGGTTGTTGGTACTTCGGGCAATGCGATCCTCGGCTCGACAGGGAGCAATACACTGACGAGCAGCTCCGCCGACGATGTCTTCGTTGGGAATGGAGGCGCTGACACCTTCGTATTTGCGCCGAACTTCGGGAACGACGTCGTCAAGGATTTCGGTACATATGGACAGTCCCACGATGTGGTTCAGTTCAGCAAGAGCGTCTTCGACAGTTTCGCGAGCGTTCTCGCCCATGCAACGCAGGTAGGCCAAGACGTCGTCATTTCGGCTGATGCGGACAACTCGGTGACGTTAAAGAACACCAAGCTGGGCGCCATCAATAGTCATGACTTCCACTTCTCGTAGTAGCTCAGCCTGAAAGCGTTCGGATGCGCTCAGCCAAATTTATGAGCGCATCCGAAGTATCGGCATAAGCGTTGGTCGTGCGAAGGATCGCCGGAGAAGCAGCAAACGCTGGCTCGCAAACCGCTAGCAGGCATTGATGATCTCCGATGAGCCAGCTAGCGACGGCAACCTAACGCGTTGTTTGTACTGAACCTCTCGAACGTTGGCACCACGGCCAGCAGGTATCAACCTGCCCAGCCGCTAGCCGCCTAATACCTAACTGAAATGACCGCACTCGCTCGATAGCGCCAGCAAGGTCCGTAATGCGCAGGTCCAGGATACCAGCCGGACCCGAAAAACGGCACGGTCAGGGGGGTAGCACCCCGGACCCCTTCTACTAGCTCGCACCGAGCATGGCGAGGTCCGACTGAACGCGGCGGTCTTGCGTTCCAGCGGTGCGCGCTAACATCCGCTCCTGCCATCGAAGTCGGCTGAACGGCCCTATCTGCTGCTTCTATGGAGCTCGTGGAAATAGCCAGACATGCGGTCAACGAGACCGACAAAATGAGAATTCGAGGCGCAGTCGACATTACGGTCCCTCTTGTTGATGTGTCCCGAGACTATCCTCAAGCTCCAGCTTGGCCCAGCCCGATCAACAGGGGAAGGTCCCGCCCCGGTATCCCCAACTCCCACGGGATTCCATCCTGAGGCTCGAACTGCCGTGGACTGTTCACGCTAGGTCCCCTGCCAAGTGCATTGGCGGGAGCTGATCGGCCACCGTAGCATCCGACCAGATTATCGTTCCGGCTTCTGTCGGCGGCCCCCTCATTGCAACGCATAAACTTCACGGAAACATTGAACCTACTTCCCGCCACCGTCGTCTAATCTTCTCGGGAATTCCAGCTTTCCTGGTGCAAGGGGGGCTTCTATGGATGACGATCTTACAAGCAACGCCTACAATAGAACTCTTCAGGATTCGCTCAAAACAATAAAGCAGGCTAACGAGCAGCTTCACGTTGTGACCAAGGCTAACGCAACACCGGCAGCCCTCACATCATGCATGGAACTTTACGGGATATTGCTTGGGGAAGTCACAGGTATTCGCAGCAACTTAGTGACCTACCTCGAGTGCACGCGTGCAGCGGGCCAAAATTCCTACGCAATGGAATGCGTTAACCGCGACCCGCTTCAAGAGGTCTCGTCGTTGTGATTATCGTCGTCTGCAAGGTTAACGCTTTTGTCTATTACAAAGTCTTCCAACTTCCGTCCGGCGCTTAAGGCGGCGACCAGCCATCTCGGCTGCTTTCCGCGCCCAGACCACTTTTGCGAGGGCTGAGAGGGGTTCCAGTATTTTGGCTGAACTTTTGGATATTTGCGTCGCGGACGGTTGGCAGGCGCGCCCTCAATGTCGCGCATCTGCTCTACGCGGCTCAATTGCGCCAGCCGCCGCTCCAATTGAAGTTTTTCTGTCGTGATTTTTTCGGACAGGAGTTTGGTGAGCTGCTCATGCAAGAGCCAAAGCTCGTCAAAATCCATTGTCTCCAAGTCTGTCCTGCGCATCGCGGGTCCGTTAAGGCTAACAGATTGCGGTCTTTCCGGAAGCATCCAATCCTCGAAATATCGCTGGCGATGACGCCAAATACGTGCGAAGTTTGAATCGATAGGTTTAGGTTTTTAAACATTATTTGATTGTAAATTTAATAATTTAATTCAGTTAAAAGCAAGGGCGTATTTAGGGTTTTGAGCAGAGCGGGTGGGCGTCGGAAAGGGAGCGTGACACGCTGCTATGAAATGATTGGGGTAGGGTCGTTGCTGTAGAGTTTTTGTGTAGGTGCCCAAATGGATTTTCAGATGGATTCTATCGGTTCATCCCTTTCTCGCCTTCAAGATGCGGTTGGCCGCTGCATGGTGCCGTCCGGCGCATCGAGTGATGTTAGCCAACTTAGACACCAGATTGAGCTTCGGCAGCGTGTCCTGAAGGATATCGAAGTCATCAGATGCCGGCTGTCGCTTTTCTTTCGCCACAGAGGCGAGGGGCCGCGCAGGAAAGCGCAGCACCGGCGGGGCCGATCGAGCCTTGGCGCACGCCAGGACCACGGCTGGCGAACTCCTCGTCCTTGACTGCAGCTTTTTGATCGGTGCAGTTCAAAGGGCCTCCCAGGCTGGGGATTTCGCGCGGCTAGATTTCTGTGTAAAGCAATCGCGAAGAACGCCAGAATAATCCATTTTCCCGTGGAACCCTTGTAATCCCCCTTGATTGTTATTCGGGGGTGTGACATCGCATTATGTTCTAAGGGGAAATCAAGAGCGACGGCATGGCTCCGAAGAAGATCGATTTAGAGTCCTGGTCTCTGGATGAGCTTTGGGCGCTTCACGGAGAGATCAGCGGGATTTTGTCAGCGCGGATCAGGGCCGAAAAAGGCGAACTTGAGAAGCGCTTGGCGGTGCTTAGTCGCGGCACAATTGTCGGTGATGATTCGGGAAATTTGCAACCGGACCGCAAGCCTCGCCGCAAGTATCCCCGGGTATTGCCAAAGTATCGGAATCCTCAAACCTCCGAAACTTGGTCGGGTCGCGGCAAGCGGCCGAGGTGGCTGGTTGCGGCAGTCAAGTCGGGACGCAAAATCGAAGATTTCCGGATTGGCGAGGCTGGCACGAAGGCTCGTCAGCGAGCGTGAGCTGATCGACGGGGTATTGTATTATTAACCACAAAATTAATGGGTTAGAGGCGCGGCTGGCGAACTGAGATAATTTGCCGTCAGGCATTATCGATGCGCGGCAGAGGCAAGCGGTGACCAATCGGGATTGGACAGAAATCGAGAATGAGCTGAATGGGCTGGTGCCCGGCCTTCCACAAGGCGAAAAGAGGACGTCGCGCACTCAAAGCGTTCGCCAAACGATCCAAACGGACGAACATGCGCTTCTGGCGCACATAGCTGACGCTCTGGTCCAAGAGAAACAATACTGACGTGTAATTCCCGGGCTTGAGTTGGCGCTACGCCGGCCATGTTGACTTGCAAGGTGCCGCCTCATTGAGCGCGCCTTGAATCAGTTCGGATCAATCTGCTCGACTGTCAGGCCAATTCTAGCGCCTAGTAGGCGTTGCGACCGCGCAGCACCTCAATCGGTGTCCGGACCAGGATAGCCAGATCCAATCGAGCGCTCCAGTTGTCGATGTACCAAAGGTCGTACTCAACCCGCCGTTCAATGGAGGCGGCGGTGGGTGTGGGTCCTCGACACCCGTGTATCTGCGCCCAACCCGTCAACCCGGGCTTCACGCGCCGCCGAAAGGCATAATTGCGGACAACCTTGTCAAACTGGCCGTCTTGAGAGATGGCGTGCGGCCGCGGCCCGACAAGTGACATGCTTCCGTAGAGCACATTGATGAGCTGCGGTAACTCATCGATGCTCGTCCGGCGCAGCCATTTTCCAACGCGAGTCACACGGCTATCGACCGGCCGCGCCTGGATGACCGATGGCCCGTCCTCCAGCACGCGCATGGTGCGGAACTTGTAGATTGAGAAACTCCGACCGTTGAAGCCACAACGTTGCTGCCTGAAAAGGACCGGACCAGACGAGTCCAGCTTGATCGCTAATACAACTACAGCAAGCAGCGGCGACAGAGTAACCAGGGCAAGTCCGGCGCCGACCAAATCCGTAAACCGCTTGATGGCTCTCTCAAAGAATGTAAGTGGCCCTCGCTGGATTTCCACGCATACCGTGCTGCCAAGGTCCCGCGTGGGTCGCCTGAACATCTCCGAAAGCGCGCCAACGGGTACAAACGAGACGGGAGTCGGCAGAACCCGCAGTTCGGCGACAAATGCACGCAATTCCGACCACTGGTTCGGATCTGCCTCAACGATGATTTCCTCGACGTTTGAGCCGCGAGCATTTTCAATTACGCGAGCGCTAAGCCGCTTGCGGTGATCAGAACCGAAACGAGGCGAAGGCAACCTGAAATGCTTGGTCACACAAAATCCGAGCATGTTCAGCGTTGGCAAAAGTCCCACATCACTAGACTGTGGTTGATCCGAAATCAGAATGATATTGCCGCCGGCGAATTTTCTTTTGCTGAGGCCTCTCATGAGCAAGCTCTTGATGAGAGCTCGTCCGACAACGAGTAATGCAAGACTGGTAAGGGCAAAGGCCATTCCGGCGCCGCGAGGGTATTCGTCACTAACGTTGAGCGAGCCGGCCGCAGCGGCTAGAACGATAAATGCGAATAGCAAGGCGCCGCAAACGGCGCGAACCTGACTGCGCAGGACCAGTAGTTCACTTGGATTGTACATACCTTGCATTTTTAACAACGATACGAACATCGCTGATACGACGATGGCCGAGCCAATGGCGTTTGTGAAGCCGGCCGCGGTCCAACCAATGCAGAGCCGATACAAGAAGACTGAAACGATGCTTGCGAGGACGATGGTGCCGAGATCGGTACAAATCGCGACCAACTCGATAGACCGATATCGGATTGGCCATTTTCGCTGTGAGCCCGAGGGAGGGCTGTACAGTTCGAGGGCAATCTCCTCGTGGAGGCCGGCTGCAACCTGTCGGTTAATAAAGTTCATGCCAGAACCAGACTGTTCGAGGCTTTCTGCAATAAGTTTAATCTATTATTAACGCTTTAAATAAATCAAGCCAAAAACCGCGTTGAATTAAATGAGTCGAGTTATTTTTTGGGCGCTGATTATAGCGGCGCCGGTTTCTCGCGCGGGGGGTGATCCGTGCAGCAACTCGTAGTGGAGCGCCGCATCGCCCGCCGGTGATGATGATCATCATCCTCGCGGGATCGATCTGCCGTGGTCGCTCTCCGGGCAGCGTCGGTCGCTGGCAGGTCAAGTCGTTAGCAGCGTGGCTGCGCGGATCTTGCGCCGCTATGGCGCGAGAAGGACAACCTGATACGAAGAGTAGTTCACTTGGCGGAAGCCGTGCCGGCGCGGTCACTTCTTGCGACCCGCACCGATACTCAGATCTATTGGCCGCATCAGGCCGCGTGTTCCGGTTGTTCAGCCGGGAACTGAACTACTATGGGGTGGTGGTCGTAATCGGCGGCGGCGTTGTGATAATCGTCGTCGTTCCGGTGCCCGAAGCAGCAGCTTTGAGAGCAAAGAAGTTGGTTGCGTAGATGATCGGGTCGTTCACGGTCGCCATGATGGTTCTCAGGAAGACCAGGAACTTGGTGGTCTCCACGCTAACCGAGTTAGATGTGTAAATGACGTCCTTGTTCCGCATGGCGAAGGACTGGGCCAGGAAATAGCCGGATGGATCCCGCAGATTCACGTGAAAAATGATCGGAATGATCTCGCCCTGAAACGGTCTGACGTCGACACCTATCTCCTTAGCAATCGCCCGCGTTTCGCCGCGGTATAAATACACCGACGCTGGATCGGCTTGAGAATCATTCAGTCCGCCTTGTTTTCCGATTGCCTCGGCCAATGACAGGCGCCAGGCGTCGAACTTGAATAGGCCTTGGGTCCCGCCGGCGCCAAACCCGACGAAGGTCTGCGGCATATTGAATAGGTAGATGACATCGTTGGGGAGTACATAAATGTCATTGGCGGGCTCATACATCAGCGCGCCAAAGGGCACGCTCGCACGATGTCCCATACGTTTGAGTGAGACCCAGGTGTCGTAGCCTTGCGCAGATGGGCCGCCCGCACGTGCGATCGCATCGAGCACGCGTTCGCCAGAGGGACTGGCTGGAAAACGGCCGGCGGTACGCACGTCCCCTAGGACGGTGATCAAAGAAGTGTTCTGCGTCGCGAGGCTGACGACGACTTGCGGTTCTAGGGCGCGAGCCTTCAGTTTGTCCGTGATCTCCTTGCTAATCTCAAAGGGCGTGCGGCCCTTGGCCCGAACGGAGCCCGCGTATGGAACCGAGATATTGCCTTGTTCGTCGACCGCTTGGTTGGGAATGGTGACAAAATTGCCGGCGCGAACGCCCGCATCGGACGTGAAAAGACCGCCGGCTGCGGCCTCAAAAATCGTGACGCTGACAATGTCGCCGATCCCGAAGCGAAATGCTTTCGGCGGCGTTTGAGCGGCAAACGCCGTGGATAGCCTGGGTATGTGGTTTCCAAGAATGTTGACGACTTCCGGGGTCAGCTTGACCAGCGCGTAGGGGAGGGCGGCCGGCTCGCTGCCTTCCTTGGCTCTTTGGACGTCCGCGCCCAACGGGCCGCTACCGGGCGTGATGATACACCCGGCACAGAATAGGGTCAGGATGCCGACCGCGATTGTCGCGCCAATTTGCAGCGTGCGGATCAGAGCCGTTCCCCCAACTATCAACTGAGACCAATCGCCGGGCACGTTGGCACCGTCGCGCGAATCGAACCAGCCTGTTCGCGTATCTATATGAAAAGCAGTCCCCGTGTGTTGCGCGGCTGCAACAGTTGCGGCCGGCGCTAACAACTAATTATCACCGAGATAGAATAACAAATCCCTGCTTAGCCGGAGTTGGACAGGCCGTAGCGGGCGCAGTGGTCGTCGCTGTAGTAGTCGCGCAGATAGCTGTCGTAGCGAGCCATTGCCTTGATGTCGGTCTTGTTGAGGACAGTGCCGATCAGGCTGTCGTGGATGGTAGGCGCGGTGTGCAGGGCATGCTTGACGACGTCGATCTTCGTCTGTCCCCATTCGACAACCAGGATAAAGTGGTCGACGAGCTGTGTGGTGGCGCGAACATCAACCAATGGAGTCAGGGGCGGAAGATCGACGATGACGTAGTCATAGCTCGCCCGTAGTCGGTCGAAGAGCTTGTGCATCGAGTCAGTTGAAAGGAGTTCGCTGCTATGCAGCAGGTCACTCCGCCGAACTGCCGGCAAGAATGCCAGGTTCGTTGTTGGATCCCGCCAGACTGTCTCTTCTATCGACCGGCTGCCATTGGTAACCTCGATTATGCCGGCGGCTGCATTTGGGGCTAGACTGGAGGACAGCGAGGGATTCCTCAGGTCGCAATCGACGATGATGACGCTCTTTCCACCATGCCCAATGAGCTGCGCCAGCGAAGCTGCAATTGTTGTCTTGCCCTCATTGGGCAGAGCCGAGGTGATGCCAATAACCTGATTTGAGGTCTTGGTCGCATTGAGGTCAATTGCCAGCTTGATCGAACGTATCGCCTCGGCGAACCTCGATAGCGGCCTGTCAACGACGGCACGGTGGATAGCCGAATCCCTCGCAATGGTCCGTTGGCCCGAATCCCCTTCAGTCGAACGCGATTTGGCTCTGCGCATCGGCGAATGCGGCACGACGAGCTCCGGCACCAACGCGAGGCATGGCAGTCCCAGTTCGGCTTCGATCTGGGCGGAGGTGCGAAAGACCCGATCCATTAGCTCTCGGAACAAGCCCAACATGACCCCCAAGCCGATGCCGCCAATCAAGCCCAGCGCCATGACGACCTTGCTTTTCGGCTTGCTCTTGCTCTGCGGCGGTAAGGCAGGCTGGATCACCCTCGTCTCGGAGATGGGAAAACTCTCCTGTTGCTTGGAGCCGATGTAGCGCTGCTGGAACATGTCAGACAGGCTGCGCAAACCCTTCGCACGGTTTTCCAGTTCTCTTATGGTCAGTTCAGCCGCATTCGTTGTGCGGGATTGGACCACCGCCTCGGCGAGCTGTTTCTCAATCTGTACCTGTCGCTGCTTGGCAACTTCGACGTCATTTCGAGTATTTTCGGCAAGCCTCCTGACCTCGTCGAAAATCGAAGAACGCAGGTCACGCATGCGATTGCGGAGAGTGAGAACGGCCTGATGGCTAGGTCCGAATCTGGCCGAATACTCGTTTTCGCGCCTCGTCAGTTCAAGATACTGTTGCCGGAGGCCATTTATAATCGGATTACTGCTGACATCGGAGCCAACTGCGTCCAGGGTACCCATCGAAGACGAATTTGCCGGGTTGGTGCGCAAGATGGCTTCATACTGACTCAACCTCGCCGATGCTTCGGTGAGCTGCGCCCGAATGGCCATTAGTCGATTATTGAGCTCTGTGACCTGCTGCTCGTCGATCGACTTTCCTTCCGGGGAAACGATGTTGTTCTGAGACTTATATTGGTTAACTTCCCGTTCGGCGTTGAGCGCCTGATCGCCAAGATCGCGCAGCCTGTCCTGAAGCCAAGTCGTTGCACTTCGATTGGCTTCGAATTTCGCGTTCAACTGCTCCGTGATGTATGCCTTTGCTACCGCATTCGCGATTTGCGCGGCCCGTTCGGCGTTACTCGAATTGAAGCTGATCTCCAGTATGCTGCTCATGCCGACCCGCTTTGCTGAGAGTCGATCCTGGAACGCCGCGATAACGGCATCCGACAGCCTTTCCGGAACACCGGCCTTGGATTGATCCGGCGGAGTCGAGTTCCCTGTTGGTGTTCCGCGCCATAACGAGGATAGCGACGGTCCGGAACCGCTGAAATCAGGGTCATTGACGAGGTTGAGCTGCGTGATCACTGAAGTTGCTAGCGCGCTCGATTTGAGCACCTGGATCTGGGTCTCGATCTGGTTGAGATCGAAGGCTGGCTCCGAAAGTATCGACTGCTGCTGAACGAACTGTGCCCTGGGGTTTGCCAGAAGGACTTGCACATGCGCGGTATAGGTCGGTGGGGTGATCCGCAGGTAGATTACGCAGGATGTTAATGCGAATACCGCGGTAAGGATGATCACGAGATATTGGCGTCGCAATAGACCCAGCGCGAGATTGACAAGCTCCGCCACACCGCCAGATCCGGCATCGTCGCTGGGCGCCGGACCGGTCTGAGGACTGCGGCTCTTCTCGGCGTTTAACATATTAGTTTGAAGCATTCTGGTGCTCGCTGCGCCGCCTGTGATCTCGCCGCCCGGCGGCCGCACCAGTAATTTGTGTGGGGCCGGACGCCGGTGGAAGCCTCCGGCCGAGGATTTGAGGCATTTAAATATAACAGGAAAGAAATCTGCTGTCCAAATTAAATGATGGTAGTTAATGTGACGCTTCCAATGCGCTGCGGCTCAAAGGCATGGACCAAGGAGGTGAGGCGGATTGAATTTCGGGCGGCGTGACCATCCGTCGCGGATCTGGAGTACCATCCATGAACATGGCCGGCGCTGCTTGGGACAAGCTAGGCTCCGGCGCAAGATGCCCGGCACGGTTGCGGGATAGCCGTTGTTCGGGGAGTATGGCGGTTCAATCGCGCGAGCGATTAGGGGGTTTGCGAGAATTCGATTTTTTCCGGGAATGTGGTTGTTTTGACCGGGCGAGCAGCCTCTCAAGTTCTTCTCGCAGGCGGAGAATTTCCTCGTAACGAACCGTCAGATCATCCTTCATGTGCGGCCTATCGCGCTTTGGCATGTGCTGCAACTTAGCGAGAGCCCAATCGCCTGCAACAAAACTCCTTGATTAAGCTTGATAGACGCTCAGGATGTTAATTCTGGAACCGTCGCTCGCCGCTACTTATCTTGCGGCTGCAGATGGTAAATGGATCCATCGTTCAGAATGGCGCTCCGCCGCCGCTACATTGAATCAGCCCGATCGCCGTCTCCTATAAACGATACCTCATTTAATTTTTAGAATCGAATTGACGGCGCTATTAAATACAGATTAATGTATTATTATTCTGTCGGGTTGCCATGCTGCTGATGCAAAATGCTTTCCGATCCTCCTTTACGATTTAGCCTCGGACACAGGCACCTATCTGCGTCGGCTCGAGGCTGTTTGCGACCGACGCTTCAATTCGATCAGCTACGGCGCTGACCCAATCATCAGGCCAGAATTGGCAGCATAGGAGTCACGACAATGGAAGCGGAACTCTTTACGGACGGCATCGGTGAAATCACCGTGGGCGGCTCGATCGTACGTGTGGACCTGTTCAGTCTTTCACCGACGGAACGGGACGCCAACAACGCTCCGAAGCGGGTATTCCGTCAAAGACTGATCTTCTCGGTGGAGTCGTTCGCGAACTCGGTCGAGGTGATGCAGAAGGCACTTCAGGGCCTGGTCGATGCTGGCGCAGTTCGGCGCACCGAACCGTCACATGCTGGTTCACCTACGGGCCAACCTACTCCGAATAGCCCACGGTCTCCGAATGTCTCAAGCAATTTCCGCTGAAACCGATAGTGCTGGCGCGTTGGAAGTGGCGTCGCAGGACGCGTGTCCACAGACGGCGCTAGACTGTCTTGCCAGGGTGGCCACTCACCACGGCATTGATTTGCCGGCCGAGCGCCTGCGGCATGCCTATGCGGTCGACGGCACTCCGACGTCAGTGGACCTCCTGCTGCGGATGGCGAAGGAGGCGGGCCTGCGCGCGCAGGCCGCGCAGCTCGATTGGGGCGTTCTCTTCCGGATGGGACAGGCATACCCGGTTCTGCTCCGTCTCTCGAACGGTAATTGGGTCGTCGTTCTTCGCGCTGCGGAGATGTCCGATGGCACCGCGGCGGTTGTTGTTTTTGACCCGCTTGCCGAGCGTCAGAATGAGCCGCTCGTCGTTGGCCAAGAGCAATTTTGCGCGCGATGGCGGGGGGACGCCATTCTGATAAAACGCGAAAACATATTGTCGGATGGCCGGAAGAAATTCGGGCTTCGCTGGTTCGTCCCCGACCTGATGCGTCAGTGGCGGCTGTTCACCGATGTCGCCATTTGTGCCGTGCTGCTTTACGCGCTCGGTCTCGCGCTCCCCATCTTCTTTCAGCTAGTCATCGACAAAGTCCTGGTGCATGAGAGCTTCACCACGCTTTATGTGCTGGCGGCCGGCGCCGCCGCTGCGCTGGCTTTCGATGCGATATTCGGTTTCCTGCGGCGCTACCTGCTGCTCTATGCGACGAACAAGGTCGACATCCGCATAGCGACCAAGACATTCGGCCATCTGCTGGGCCTGCCTGTAACCTTCTTCGAGCACATTTCGGCCGGCGTTCTCGTGAAGCATATGCAGCAGGCTGGGCGAATTCGTGAATTCCTGACGGGGCGGCTCTTCCTGACAACGCTCGACGCGTTGTCGCTATTGGTGTTCATCCCGGTACTGGCGCTCTACAGCTTGAAGCTGACCTCTGTCGTTCTGGCCTTCACCGCTCTCAGCGGTCTCGTTGTTGCCTTGTTGATGGGGCCATTCCGCCGGCGACTTTATGACTTGTACCAAGCGGAGGGTGCGCGGCAGGCGCTGCTGGTCGAGACCGTACACGGCATGCGCACCGTGAAGTCACTGGCCATGGAGCCATTGCAGGGCAAGACTTGGGACGACCGCTGTGCACAAGCTGTGTCTATGCGTTTCGGAGTCGAGAAGATTTCAGCGACCGCCCAGGCAGTCACCGGATTTCTCGAGAAAATGATGACGCTCGGGATCATTGGCCTGGGTGCGCTCGACGTCTTTAGCGGCGAACTGACCATCGGCGCACTGGTAGCCTTCAATATGCTGGCGGGGCGGGTTTCTGGGCCGCTGGTTCAAATGGTCACCATGGTTCACGAATATCAGGAAGTCGCTTTGGCCGTTAAAATGCTGGGCGAGGTGATGAACCAAAAGCCGGAAAGGGACGGCAACCGCGACGGGTTGCGGCCGGATCTGACCGGGAAAATCGAGTTCGAAAACGTCTCCTTTCGGTACGGTGCCGAAGGTGCGCCGGCGCTGAATGACGTGTCGTTCTCGATTGCGCCTGGCTCGGTATTCGGAATAGTCGGCCGAAGTGGTTCAGGCAAGACAACGCTCACGCGCCTGATTGCTGGAATGTATCCGGTGCAGCAGGGTTTGCTGCGGATCGACGGCTACGATTCCCGGGAGCTTGAGCTCGAGCATCTGCGCCGGAATCTCGGCGTAGTTCTGCAGGATAGCTTTCTGTTTCGAGGCACGGTTCGAGACAACATCGCCTGCGTGAAGCGCGATGCGACGTTTGCCGAAGTGGTGAGGGCCGCGCAGCTCGCCGGCGCCGACGAATTCATCGAGCGCTTGCCGCGTGGCTTCGATACGATCATTGAAGAGAACGCTTCAAACCTGTCGGGCGGGCAGAAGCAACGTCTTGCGATCGCCCGGGCACTCATCACCGACCCCCGTATTCTCATTCTCGATGAGGCAACCAGTGCGCTCGATTCCGAAAGCGAGATGATCATCCGCCGCAATTTGCGACGGATCGCCGAGGGACGAACCGTTATTATCGTTTCGCATCGGCTGTCGATGCTCGCGGACGCCAACGAAATCCTGGTGATCGACCGAGGTCAGATCGTTGACGTGGATCGTCACGATCATTTGCTTTCGAAGTGCACTATCTACCGACATCTCTGGAACCAGCAGACGAAGCAAATCGCATGAGCACGGAGAAACCGCGAGCCGTTGCGAAAGCGGATAAGTTGGCGCAGCCCCGAAAGGTTGAGCGGCGCCGGGGAAGGCTGTTCAGGGCCTCCCGACAACCGCGCGTGATTGCCGAATTCCAGTCCGATGCGATCGAGGTAGAGCAACGATCGCCACCGCGATTCGCTCGCCTCACGCTCTATTGTATCCTTGCGCTGATTGTAGCTGCGGTTACCTGGGCCACGGTGTCACAGGTCGACATGATTGTAACGGCCCAGGGCAAGCTGGTTACCATGCGCCCGAATCTCGTGGTGCAGCCGCTTGAGACCTCGGTTATCCGCGAGATCCATGTCAAGGCTGGTGATAGGGTAAACCGCGGCGACCTGCTGGCGACGCTCGATCCGACATTCTCGCAGGCGGATCACGACCAGTTGCGAAACAGGGTTGCTGCTTTCGATGCATCGATTGCTCGTCTGAAAGCTGAGTTGGCTGGCTCCGATTATGTCGTGGCCAATTTCGGCGATGCCGATTCTGTCCTGCAGCACAAGATGTTCCTCCAAAGGAAGTCGGCGCGCGAAGCGCAGATGCAGAATTTCGATGCGCAGATCGCTTCCGCTCGGGCCAATTTGAAGACAGCGCAGAACGAAGAAGCGGTCCTGGTGCAGCGGCTTGATAACATGCGGTCGATCGAGTCAATGCGCAGCACGTTGATGGACAAGGAAGTCGGATCGAAGCTGAATTTCCTGCTTTCCCGCGATGCCCGCCTCGACGTCGAAAGCAATCTGGCTCGTGTTCGCGGCAATATCGCCGATTACACCCACCGGGTCGACAAAGCACGAGCCGACCAGAAAGTGTTCGCCGAGGATTTTCGCCGCACAGCGTACCAGGACCTGGTCGAGGCGCTGACCAAGCGAGACAGCGCATCGGAAGAGCTAAAGAAGGTCGAACTGCGCAGACAACTAATCGTATTAAGGGCCCCGGCAGACGCCATCGTGCTCGAGATCGCCAGCCGTACGATCGGTTCGGTCGTGCGCGAGGCGGAAACGCTTTTCGTGCTCGTCCCGCGAGATGTACCGCTTCAGGCGGAGGTCAACGTCGAGGGCAGGGATGTCGGACAGATGTCAATCGGCCAGCCGGTGCGGATCAAGTTCGAGCCTTTCCCGTTCCAGAAATACGGGACGGGAACAGGAACGGTCCGCGTCATCAGCCAGGACTCATTTGCGCCAGATCCTAAAGCCGAAGCTGCGCGTCGCACGACAGTTCCCTATTACCGCGTACTGATCGATTTGTCCGACGTGCAACTTCGGCTGCCCTCCGCGCGTGCTCAGCTGATCCCCGGGATGGCTGTTACGGCAGAAATGAAGGTCGGGCAACGCAGCGTGATCTCTTACTTTCTCTATCCATTGCTACGTGGATTGGACGAAAGTATCCGCGAATACTGAAGCAATCATAGCATGGCAGTCATTTCATGAAGATGGGTTCAAAAGTTGGCGTTCAACTGGTTGCAGGGGCTCCGAGTGAGCCGTCACGAATTCGAACTTGGTGACCTATGCGGCGAGAGGTCTCCGGCCGTGCTGGTTGCGCGAGCGCGGTTGCTGGTCGCAAACCCACCATTTCGATAAGCGCCTGCTGCGGCGCCGCGAGCCGGAGTTAAGACAGGAAGAAGGAATCGAGGACAGCTCATGCAAGATAGTCGTGTTGGAATAGGCGTTGTTGGATACGGCTACTGGGGGCCGAATCTTGTACGCAACTTCGTCGGCAATCCGTCCGCTCGCGTCGTCGGCGTCGCGGATTTTGATCCGGAGAAGCGCGCAGCGAGCGAGCGCCTCTATCCGGGAGTAGCTACCACTGGTTGCTACGAGGACCTGCTCAAGAATCCGAGCATCGATGCGATCGTCATCGCTACTCCAGTGCGAACACACTACGAATTGGCACTTTCAGCTCTCAAGGCCGGCAAGCACGTTCTGGTGGAGAAGCCTTTGGCACCAAGCGCGGAAATGGTGCGCCGACTAATCGATGAGGCTGATCGGCGTGGGCTGACGCTGATGGTCGACCACACGTTTCTCTACACGCCGGCAGTTCAGAAGATACGCGAGCTCGTGCAAAAGGACGAACTGGGCGACATCTATTACTACGACAGTACGCGCTCAAGCCTTGGGCTGTTCCAAAGCGATGTCAATGTCATTTGGGACCTCGCGGTCCATGATTTGTCGATCATTCAATACATTCTGAATGAGGATCCTGTAGCTGTCTCGGCGACGGGGTCGTGCCATGTGACCGGCACACCGGAGAACATGGCCCATATCACGCTGTTCTTTGATAGCAAATGCGTGGCTCATGTGAGCGTTAACTGGCTCTCCCCCATCAAGGTTCGTCAAACCTTTGTAGGCGGCAGCAAGAAGATGATCGTCTATGACGATCTCGAGCCGAGCGAAAAGATCAAGGTCTATGACAAGGGCATTACCCTCAGCGGTTCGTCCGAGAATGCCCATCAATTCCGGATCGGATATCGTGCCGGTGACATGTGGGCGCCTCATATCTCCGCGAAGGAGGCACTGCTGACCGAGATCGAGCATTTTATCGATTGCGTGCGTACAGGATCGCCGCCAATCTCCGGCGGCATGTCGGGCCTGCGTGTGGTCGAAATTCTTGAGGCGGCATCACGTTCGATAGCCGACCAGGGCCGTCCCGTTCCGCTGACGGGAAGGCGAAGCCCAGTAAGGCCGGTCAGAGCGATGGCCTGATACATGAGCGACCTCGATCAGCCCGATCAGTCAAGCGTTGCGCCAGGTTCGCAACGCTCGGTGCACCGTTCGATCGCTTTTTCCGCGATCGAACGGTACGGCAATCTTGTGCTGTTCTTGGTCACTATTGCCGTGCTGGCACGTCTGCTGACGCCCGCTGAGTTCGGTATCTATGCGGTCGTCAATGCTGTGACGGCAGTCGTTGCCGCGTCCTTCCAGGAGTTCGGAGGTGCCAATTACCTGATTCAGAAGCGCGAGTTGTCGCGCGCCAGTGTGCAGACTGCTTTTACGGTCACATTTGGAATTTCGGCACTTGTCGGGCTGGCGCTGCTCGCACTTTCGGGCGTTCTGTCACATTTGTTCGAGCAGGAAAGTTTGCAGAAAGGGATCGCGGTCTCGGCGCTGAGCTTCCTGCTTGTACCGTTCTCGGGAACGATTACCGGTCTGTTTCGCCGCGATATGGAGTTTGGAAAGCTCGCCATTTGCAATCTTGGATCGGGCGCCGTTGGGGCCGCGGTATCTATAGCACTAGCAATGTTGAGCTTTGGCTTTATGGCCCCGGTCTGGGGCGGCGTAGCGGGCAACGTGGTCTTGACTATCATGTTGCTGAGGCAGCATCGCGATCTCGGCGCGTTCAGGCCTTCAGTTGCACAGTTCCGCGATGTCGTGGGCTTCGGCCTGTATTCCAGCGGCGTAAGCGTCATCAACGTGCTGTACAACCTGTCGCCGCAGCTCTTCTTGGCGAAGATTCTCGACTTTACTTCTGTCGGCTTGTACAGCCGTGCCACGAGTATAACTCAGATTTTCGACAAGCTCGTTGTGCAGGTTTTGAATCCCATCATCATGCCCGCCCTTGTCTCGAGACGCAAAGATGCATCGAATTTGAGGGTTGCCTATCTTGACGCGGTTGAGCTGCTCTCGGTTGTACAATGGCCCTTTCTGCTCTTCATCGCGATCATGGCGCATCCGATCATTCTGATCTTGCTCGGTCAGAACTGGTTGGAAATCGTGCCACTGGTTCGCTTGCTCTGCGTCGCGAATTTGGCCCTGTTCGCTGCCTGTTTGACCTATCCTACACTGGTGGCTACCGGAAGCGTGCGCGATGCGCTAACTTCGTCATTGATCTCCCTGCCGCCCTCACTTCTCGTCGTTCTGTGTGCCGCTTTCTTTGGGGCCCAGGCCGTGGCAGCATCAGCATTGTTGACCCTGCCGTTCCAGGCTGCGGTGGCTTTGTATTTCATCGGGCGACGGCTTACCATTAAGCCAAAACACCTTTCTTGTGCGTTGCTCAAGAGCGCCGTGGTGACTGTTATGACCGCTTCAGGCGTCATGGTCTGCGCGGCGCTCATCGAGGCGAGGATCGTACCGTCCTTCGTGGGCCTGATCGCTGCGGGCGGTGTCGCGGCCTTCTGCTGGTGGTTAGGGCTGATGGTTACCGGACATCCCTTGCTGCACCATCTTCATCGAGCGGCAGGTGGGTTGGTCGTGAGTGCGCCGTGGCTTAGGCTGCGGCGTCTATGAGACTGTTGCAAGGTTGTTGAAGAGCTTGGAGATAGCAGATGCCCATCGCGAAGGACGTGCAGCTCGGTCGCGACGTCCGAATATTCCATCCGGACCTCGTTAATCTCTATGGCTGCTCGGTCGGAGACGACACGAGGATAGGAACTTTCGTGGAAATTCAGATCGGCGCGAAAATCGGCGCGCGCTGCAAGATATCTTCGCACAGCTTCATCTGTGAAGGCGTGACCATCGAGGACGAGGTTTTCATTGGGCATGGCGTGATGTTCACCAACGACAAATACCCGAGGGCCACCACTGCGGACGGCAAGCTGCAGGGACCAGCAGACTGGAAGGTGGAACGAACTCATGTCGGCCGCGGGGCATCCATTGGCTCCAACGCCACCATTCTCTGCGGTATTACGATCGGCGCCGGGGCCATCGTGGGCGCCGGCTCGGTGGTGACAAGGGACGTTCCACCACGGGCTATTGTTGCTGGCGTACCCGCGCAGGTTCGAGAACCGCGCCACGTTGCAATGGAATCCGCGGACCGTTAATCAAGGATTAAATTCAACCTAAATTCCCCTGCGCGGCTATTTTCATTGCCCCGTTTATATGATTTAATTTTGCCGAAAATAATGGTTTAAATGAATTTAATGGATCGGGCTTGCCCGGCGAGGATAACCACTTGATACCTTTTCTGGATCTGAAGGCTCAATATCGCCAAATCAAGCCACAGGTTGATGCCGCGGTTTTGCGGGTCATCGACAGCGCTCAATTTGTTCTGGGACCGGACGTCGCCGCCTTTGAGGATCGCTTTGCGGCCTATTGCAACGTTGATCACTGCCGCGCGGTCAATAGCGGAACCTCGGCGTTGCATCTTGCGCTGCTCGCGGCCAACATCGGGCCGGGCGATGAGGTGATCACGGTGTCGATGACGTTCGTCGCTACGACAGCAGCCATCCTGTACAGCGGCGCCAAACCGGTCTTCGTCGACGTCGACCCTGTCTCCTGGACAATGAACCCGGAATTGATTGAAGCCGCGATCACGCCTCGAACGAAGGCGATCCTGCCCGTGCACTTGCACGGACTGATGGCGGACATGGATCCGATCATGGAGATCGCCCGCCGCCATGGGCTTGTCGTCATCGAGGACGCGGCGCAGGCTCATGGTGCAGAATACAAGGGTCGGCGCGCCGGATCCATCGGCGATCTCGGCTGCTTCAGCTTCTATCCGGGCAAGAATCTTGGAGCGTACGGAGAGGGCGGAGCGGTCGTTACCAACAGCCCGGACCTCGCTCGACGAATTTCGCTGCTCCGTGATTGGGGCCAGGAATCCAAATACAATCACGTTGTCGCCGGCTACAATTTCCGCATGGACGGCATTCAGGGCGCCGTGCTGAACGTCAAGATGGACCACCTCGAATCCTGGACCGAGGGGCGCCGGACAGTGGCCATGCAATATGACTCTGTGCTGGAGAAGCTTCCGTTCGAACGTCCCCGAGCGCCGACCCACAGCCGGCACGTCTACCATGTGTATGCGGTGAGGCTGCCTCGGCGCGACGAGACGCTGAAGGTGCTGCAGGAAGGCGGGATTGGCGTGGGCATTCACTATCCCGTTCCGGTTCATCTGCAGAAGGCCTACGCGAATCTAGGCTATCGCGCAGGCGATTATCCCGTCACTGAGCGGCTGGCGAACGAATTCCTCTCGCTGCCGATCTATCCGGAACTGCGGCCGGATCAGGTTGCGGAGGTCGTGGCTCAGCTACAGAGGGCGGCAGTCGTCGAGGCTGCCTAAGGCATCCCGGTCGAAGCGAACGTCATGCACGTCTGCTTGCCGAGACCAAACAATAGGAGGGCATCTTGGCTGATCTGAAGGGTAGGCGCATTCTGGTTACGGGCGGAGCCGGCTTTATCGGTTCGCATATCATCGACCTGCTGTGCAACGAAGGCTGCGCCGAAATCGTTGCGCTCGATAACATGGTGCGAGGGCGGCCGGAAAACCTCCGGCGGGCCGTCTCGCGCGGGCCCGTGCGTCTGGTTCACGGTGATATCCGCGACCGTGAGCTCATGGCAGGGCTGGTGCAGGCGGCGGACATTGTCTTTCATCAAGCAGCACTTCGCATCACCCACTGTGCGGCCGAGCCGCGCCTTGCCATGGAAGTCATGGTCGATGCAACCTTCGATCTCCTGGAATTGTGCGTCGAGCATAATGTCGAAAAAGTCATCGCTGCGTCCTCGGCATCGGTGTACGGCATGGCGGAGGAGTTCCCGACGACGGAGCGCCAGAATTCCTACGACAACCGTACCCTTTATGGGGCGGCCAAGGCGTTCAACGAAGGGCTGTTGCGCACGTTTAATGAAATGCACGGGCTCGATTACGTCGCCTTCCGTTATTTCAACGTCTATGGCGATCGCATGGACATCCATGGCCGCTATACCGAGGTCTTGATCCGCTGGATGGAGCGCCTGGAAGCCGGCCTGCCCCCGATCATCTTCGGCGATGGTCAGCAAACCATGGATTTCGTCCATGTTCGCGATGTTGCTCGCGCAAATGTTATGGGAGCGAAGGCAAAGCTTACCGACCAGGTGTTCAATGTCGCGAGCGGGACCGAAACCAGCCTGCTTCAGCTTGCTAGGGCTCTTGCATCAGTGATGGGTCACCGTGGCCTGACGCCGGAATTCGCGCCGGAGCGATCGGTCAATCCGGTGCCGCGCCGGCTGGCCTCGACAGGGAAGGCGGAGCGCCTGCTGGGCTTCCGCTCGAGTGTGCCGCTCGAACAGGGGCTTGGCGATCTTGTGAAATGGTGGCGAGCCGAACGCGGATCGCTCGTGGCAACCCACCAGAGGGAGACGGTGGCTTCGTGATATCGAAAGCACTGCCGCTGCTCGCGGATGAGGAGGCAAACGCCTCCAGTGCGGCGGTGCTGTCGGGATGGGTGTCGCAAGGTTCGCAGGTGGATTTCGCAACGCTGTCAGTGCAACGTTTGCCCGCACCGCACCCGCGCAAGGTCACATGGTGAGGCTGAAGCAGTGCCTCGAGGTTGACCGAAGCTATGGCAGCCTCAAAGACGCACTCAAGTTTAATCCACTTCGACCTGGCTAGTCATGATCTCGATCGTCGTCCCAGCCCACAACGAGAGTTCCGTGATTGCACGGACCTTGAATCCATGGGTCACCAACTCGGCTTCGGGCGAAATCGGCGTGGTCGTTGTTTGTAACGGGTGTGTAGATGACACCGCGAACGTCGCCCGGCGCTTCGGTCCAACCGTCCATGTTGTCGAATCGGATATCGCAAGCAAAACAGACGCCCTGAACTTGGGAGATCAAATTTCAGGCGTGTTTCCGCGGATCTACGCTGACGCCGATATTGTTATTACCGTCGATGCTATTCGAGCTCTGGCAAGACGCCTAGGGCAAGGCGACGTTTTGGCGGTAGCACCCACACCCCATATCAATCTGACGGGCTGTTCCTGGCTCGTTCGCAAATATTACGGAATTCGGTCACGGCTGCCATCTTCGCGCGAGGGGATTGGTGGGTCCGGCGTCTACGCCTTATCCGAGGCGGGGCGTAGGCGATTTGGACAGTTTCCCCACGTCATTGCTGACGATACCTATGTTCGCCTTCAGTTCAAACCAGAAGAGCGAGAGACGCTGCCATACGCGAGGTCCACGGTATTCCCCCCACGTACTGTGCTGCAACTGATCGCAGTCAGAACTCGTGCCTATAGGGGAACATCCGAGCTCGCCCGGCGCTTTCCAGAGCTGCGCGTGAACAGAGGGGAGGGCAATAATCGGACGCTTATTGCATTGTTCAAAAAACCTCATTTGTGGCCCGGATTGTTAATTTATTGTGCTGTCAACATTGCCGCCCGGTGCAGGGCGACCATAGATTTGCGTAGTGGAGTTCATCGCTGGCAACGCGACGAGACTTCCCGCACAGCGCTATCGGCAGATTCACTTAAATGAACGCGTAAATGAGTACGCCAGCTCGGTGTTCGATCGGGGTGATGAAATCGGCCGCGCGTTTACTACAGAGAAATATCTTGATTTTAAATAATCCGACCTTTATTTTGAATATTGAATTTAAACTAAATAAATTAAATGCAGGGATCCCCGGGCGCGAGCCGAAATCCGACCCGCAGGGGCCCGTACGAGTCTCGCAGCGTTTTAGGAGGCCAGCCGATGTTTCGGAGCACGGTCTTTCACCGCAGGAGGTTGCGGAATAACAGCACGCCACAGCCGCGCAGCGTTCGCACAAGGTTGCTGGCGGTCTCTTCGGGCGGAGGGCATTGGGTGCAGCTATTGCGTATCAAACGCGCTTTCGAGAATTGCGAAGTCACGTTCGTCACTGTCCATGAGTCATATCGCGCGCAGGTGCCAGGCCATAAATTCTACCTGGTCAATGATGCCAACCGCTGGACTAAGATCGCGCTATTGAAGGCTGCGGGCAGGTTGGCCTGGATCGTTTGGAATGAAAAGCCCGATATCGTGGTTTCGACCGGTGCGGCTCCGGGATACCTAGCGCTGCGGTTCGGACGAATGATGGGTGCGCGCACCATCTGGCTCGACAGCATCGCCAACGTCGAACGGCTTTCGATGTCTGGAGACAGAATTGGTCGTTGCGCTGACCTCTGGTTGACCCAGTGGCCTCACCTGGCGCGACCTAATGGACCCCATTACACAGGCTCGGTGCTATGATTTTCGCGACAGTCGGAACGCAGGGGCAGTTTGACCGTTTGATCCGAACAATCGACGAGTGGGCCGGCGCGCACGGAAGAACGGATGTCTTTGCGCAGACGGGCCCATCAGACTACCATTCCAAACATATCCGCGCAGAGCGGTTTATCGATCCGACCGAATTCCGGAAACGCGTCGAAGCGGCAAGCCTTGTGATTTCCCATGCCGGAATGGGCTCCATTATTACTGCTCTCGAGCTTGGAAAGCGGATCATAGTCATGCCTCGTCGGGCGAGTCTGGGCGAACACCGCAACGACCACCAACTCGCAACCGCAAAGCGCTTCGCTGAACAAGGCTGCATCATGGTTGCTTTCACCGAACATGAGTTGGTCGATAAGCTGGATCAACACCAGATCTCCGACGAGCCCGAGCGGCTCAGCGCGCTAGCGTCGCCACGCCTCATATCTACAATTCGGACATTTATTGAGACCGGCCGCATTGGTTTCGAGAATAGAGACATTTCATCGTAGGCCAGAGTCAGGTAAAACGTTGATCCCCCGTAGACAAGAGGCGCTGGCTTCATGATCCCGATCGCAAAACCGTGTCTCGACGAGACTGAAGCCGATGCCGCGCGCGAGGTCACTCTCTCCGGCTGGATATCGCAAGGGCCGCAGGTGGCGGCCTTCGAGCGCGAATTCGCCGCAATGGTTGGCGCGCCTCACGCAGTTGCGGTGTCAAACTGCACTACTGCGCTGCATCTCGCACTGCTTGCCTTGGGCGTTGGGCCCGGCGACGAGGTGATCACCGCGAGCCACTCCTTCATCGCAAGCGCCAACAGCATCCGCTACTGCGGCGCGACCCCGATCTTTGTCGATATCGATCCTGCCACCTACAATCTGGATCCGGCGCGCGTGGCTGAGGCCATTACCGAACGCACCCGTGCGATCCTGGCCGTTCACCAGATGGGCATGCCGTGCGATCTGACCTCACTTGTCGTATTGGCAAATCGCCATGGTGTTGCTCTGATCGAGGACGCCGCCTGCGCAATCGGCAGCCAGATCAACGTCCATGGCGATTGGGAGTTCATCGGGAAGCCGCACGGAGCGATGGCTTGCTTCTCCTTCCACCCTCGCAAGGTCATCACGACCGGCGAGGGCGGCATGTTGACGACGTCCGATCCCGATCAGGACCGCAAGCTCAGGCTATGGCGTCAGCATGCAATGGACGTGCCCGACACGGTGCGGCACGGCTCACCGCAAGTCATCTTCGAAAACTACCTGTTTGTCGGCTTCAACTATCGGATGACGGACATGCAGGCTGCCATTGGGCGAAAACAGCTCGAACGGCTTCCTGATCTGATTGCGCGTCGGCGCGCACTCGCGGCCCGCTACAGCGAACTCCTGGGCAATTTGGAAGGATTGATCCTGCCGCACGAACCGGAGTGGGCCCGATCCAACTGGCAGAGCTACTGCGTGCGCCTGCCGGACTGGGTCGATCAGAGAACGCTGATGCAGAACCTTCTTGATCAAGGCATTGCCACCCGACGCGGGATCATGTGCGCGCACCGCGAGGCGCCCTATGCAAGCGGTGAGCAGCGCCACGATTTGCGTCAATCCGAACTCGCGCAGGATCGCGCGATCTTGCTTCCGATCTACGCACAAATGGCCGAGGGGGATGTAGTTCGCGTTGCTGATAGTCTCAGACAGGAATTGCGGCAATGACCGTGGGTGCGGGGAGTGGCCGTACTGTCCCCGCGACATCCGCACAATGTCCGCTCAGTACTGATCCCAGGAGTTCAAATGGCCAAGGTTGACGTCGTTATTCCCTGCTATAATTACGGTCGCTTCTTAGAAGAATGCGTGCGGAGCGTGCTCACGCAAGATCTGGGCGTGCGCGTTCTTATTATCGATGATGCATCATCAGACGATTCAGCATCCGTGGCGATGAAATTGGCCGAGGCCGACCCGCGAGTCAGTGTCATCGTCCACACGCAAAACCGAGGTCACATCGCCACCTACAACGAGGGCCTTCTGGACTGGGCCGACGCTGAGTACTCCGTACTCTTGTCGGCGGATGATGTTCTCACTCCGGGTTCCTTGACGCGGGCGGTCGCGGTGCTCGACGCAAATCCTTCCGTAGGAATGGTCTACGGCCACGCTGCGTTTTGGAAAGCCGGCGAGCCACGACCGGTACCGCGCTTAAAGGCCACCGGAGCGACGGTATGGCCGAGACAGAGGTGGTTACGTATCGTTTGCCATCTCGCTCACGCGGTGACGTCCACTCCCGGCGTGGTCGTTCGGACATCGGTGCAACAATCGATCGGCGGCTACAGACCGGAGCTACCGCACACCGGGGATGTCGAGATGTGGATGCGGTTCGCGGTGCACTCCGACATTGCCTACGTTCAAGGCGTCGACCAAGCTTGGTACCGGATTCACGACACAAACATGACGACCCAACGTGTCCCGGTCGTCGATCTGCGGCAACGGAAGGCTGCCTACGACTATCTCTTCGCCAACTATGGCGCGTTGATCGCTGATGCCGAATACTTGAAGCAGGGAGTAGATCGTAAGATGGCCAAAGAAGCCCTCTGGCGAGCCTGCAGCGCGTACCACCGTGGGCGTATGGATTCCACTCCTGTCGCTGAGTTAATTGACTTTGCCCGCTCGACGTACGCCGAATTCGATCGTCTACCCGAATATTGGGGCCTGCGATGGCGTCAGTATTTAGGGCCCGAGATTTGCCCGTATCTCCAACCTCTCATGCTATCTGCCGTTTACCGTCGTGTTCGCGACTGGCTGTGGTGGCGCACCTGGAAACTGCGCGGTGTCTGAGCGTGATGTAGAGAACCGGTTCTTACGGCTTCAACAACGGGACGAACACGTCGAGCAAGTCCTCTCTTTCGGCTTCTAGCGAGTACTGCTCCTGAACGAAGCTCGCGCCGGCGGCACCGGCTGCCGTCATGTTCATGGGCTCACTATCGATGAGGCCGATAACACTTTCCACGGCTTGGGCGAAGGCGACGACATCTCCGTCCTCTATGGCGACGGCGAACGGGGGGCGGAAAAACTCGCGCCCGCCAAACCCGTGATATCCGATGACCAAACAGCCACAGGCCAAGGCCTCAAGAGCCGGAAGTCCAAATCCCTCGAGGCGGCTGAAACTCAGGAAAATCTGCGCGGTTCGAAGCAGATCGGCAACTTCGGCTTCGGTCCGCTGGTCAATGGCGATGACCTCCCAATCGTGGAGCACACCCCGGAGCTTCAGCAATTCCAGCACACACGCCGCCTCATGCGCTCGTCTTCTAGGCATGTAAGCGATGCGGCGAAGCTTTCCTCCTGTTGGCGGGTGATGGAGAGTTTGATTGAGGCCCTGACGGACGCGATGGACCGGTATTCCAGGAAAGGCATACTTGACAACTGCCGCACTGTCCTTGGAAACGACCAGCACGGCAGCAAGGTCTGGATTGTCGATGTATGGAGCGGTGGCGCCGGGCTCTCTCGCGAATGAATCAAGCATGAGGTACGCGCCTTGGTTGAAGATAACTTGGCGGACACCCCGCGGCAGATCGCGAATGGACCCGCCGTAGATCTCGGGGACTACAATCACGTCCCGCTGACTGACCACGACACGACTGCTGCATACAATGCGGGTTTGATGCTCAAACCATGTGAAGCTTAATCCAGCTCGCTCGCGAACTATTGCCGCCTGCAGTCCGGCATCGTTCAAAATATCGACCGATCGATATAGCTTCCGAATGCCGCCGCTCGGTCTCTCAAAATCAGGACAAATAAACCACGCGGTCGGGGGCCTCTGCGTGGAATCCTGGGTCGCAGCAAGTTTCGGGACCGGGATCTTGGCCTGATGACGAGACCGGCTGATCTTCCGTACGAGGTGCCGAGCGGCATCGGATATCGAGAGCCCATGATACATTGACAGATTCCAGGCGGATCGCCTTTGCCCGACTTTTTGCGTTGCAATTTCGACCACTTAACCCTTTCTTGTCCAATAGAATCCGCAAGATTGGATAATTTTGTCTCCGTAACCTGAGCGCTTGAGGAGATAGGGTTGATCGCCCCCCGCGTACGACAGCTCTGCTACACAAAGCGATCGCTCGGACGAGTTGCTTGCTGCCTCAAAACATGGGCCGAACGGCGGAAGGGACGTCTTGCGTATCGGTCGCCCCCTCCCGGTTCTCATTTTCAAAAAGCCACATGCCGCTCCCGAGTAGGAAAATAAACAAGACGTAAGTCGCGTTCCAGAAGTGAACCGTAATGCCAGCGATGGCGAACCCAAAAAGGGTAATGATGAGGCCTTTGCGGCACTGGGAAGCCTGGAATGATAATTTTCTTATTCGTCCGAGACCAAAGCAGACCGAAGTGAAGCTGCAGAATAGAAATAAGAATCCAGGGATTCCATAGCGGACCGCATTTACCAGCCAGAAATTGTCGATGCTGCCGGCCATCCAGGTTGGACGTTCCCAGTCATGTAGGCCGATCCCAAAGATCGGATTCTTCATCACTGACTGTGTACCGTAGTTCCAGATGAAAATGCGCATGTATGAATTGTCTGCGCTGAACGTTAAGTACGTCACCAAGACCTCAATGGCGCTACGATTGGACAGAGCGCTCATGGCAACAAAGGCAACGACGGCCAGTGCTGCCAGCACTATCCAACGATGCGTCACACTCGCCGTCACCTTGTCCCAAACGATCAACGCACCCTGGACGACGAGCGAAAGAAGAGCTCCCGAGGACAGAGAGGTGAATGTTGTTATCGCCACAACGCCTGTGGCCAATCGTCCCGCTTGCCGCTTTGCGGCGGTCAAAACATAAAAGCTCAAGGCGAATGCGCTTGAACAAACTATACCAAACAGAATGGGATGCTCAAAAGTGACCTGGGCGCGACTCAACCCAAATCGCGCTTCGTTAGGACCATACAGCTCGAAAACGGAAAACACGGTCCCAAACAGTTTAACCAGGATCGGCGATGCTGTGAGGTTCTCGTATACAGCGAATGGAAAAAGGAATGCAACCACGAGTACAAAAGATTTCACCATACGGTGGAAAGCAAAAATGTCTCGAATATATCGCTTCGCGAAAAGGAACGCTCCGAATGTCTCAGTGACAAAGATGCCTGCGGTCTGCAGCCCACCGTCGATGCCGTGAACGCTCACCAATGCAAGCGTTGCCCATATCGCCGTCAAGAGCATGAAAAAGTCGGGGGCCCGTATCCGCCCCGTCCGCCCAGATAACCACGCTACCAAGCAAGGAATGAAGGTCGCTAGCAGCAGCAGCCGATACGGGGACAAGCGTAACGAGCCGAGGTGAAAATTGATCGGCAGGGCCAACAAAAAAAAGAAAATCGGGAGGAGCGGGGAGATCTTGCTGCGCCGCGTCAGTGGTGCCGCAGTTCGTCCCCTGGCGGAAGGCAGTGACCTTCCAACCTGACGAGACGCCTTCGTTGCAATGCTTGCCACCCGTTGACCGCTATGTAAATGCCTTGGCTGCTTCGATGCGAAATGTAGCGCCTACTGGCCTGCTGATACAACGATAGTTTTTGGATCAATGCGAATTTGCGCTGGAGCCGAGTAGACACAGGGGTCCCGAGGAAGACCGGCAAAGGCTTGAAGGGGACTTTCAGCGTGATGGCCTGATGAGGCTATCAATATCGCCAACGCATCAGTTGGCGATATAACCCCAGCTTTGTGCTGATCCTCCAGGGAAGGCTGCGCATCGCGTCCGGATCAAGCAAGTGCTGGCGCATGTATTCCGTATCCATACTGTTCGTCAGACAAAGGCGCGAATAGAGAAAGGATTCGAATCCGCGATGATACCCAAGCTGGATCGTAAAGAGGTGCGTGTAGCCAGCCTTCAGAGCTGCGTCCCAAACCCGTCGGGAAAAGCGACCGTATGGGAAGGCGAAAAGAGTGACACGTTGCCCAAGGCGATCCTCCAGTATCGACTTGGATACGGTAAGCTCGCGATCAAGTTCGACATCCGAGGCAGTTGTCAAATCTACGTGGGCCATGCCATGTGAGCCAATCGCAACGCCACCTCTGCCAAGTTCCTCAATCATTTTCCAGTTCATGCGTCCGGGCGAACCCACAAAATCTACCGGGATAAAGGACATGAACCCCGGAATCCGGCCGGTCTTCACGTAACGAGCATAGACGTGCGCGTAGTCCGAAAGAAATCCATCGTCGAAGGTGAGTAGGACCGCGCCGGTGTGGCTGGCCTTCGGATCGGAGCAATCCTTTAGAAAACTCGACGGCGAGATCAGCCTGTTTGCGCAAAGAGCGAGATGCGCATCAAACATCTTGTGCGTCAGGCACCAGGCATTCGGAGGCGATGCCTCTGCCAGCTCGTGGTAGTTCAGCACAATCATAGGGCTTGTATCAGATGTGAGACATGTTGGGCCCAGGTCTGCCAGTTCAACCGGGCCTCGAACGCGTCGCGACTCGATTGTCTCAGGCGTGCCATTCGGCCCGGGTTCGCGAAGGTCTCGGAGATCGCCGTTGCATAGTCGGCCTTCGTCGCATTCGGCGGCAACAAGATGCCGCTCTCCCCGTCGCGTACGGCGGATGGGACGCCACCAGTGGCCGGTGCAATGCTGGGCACCCCATGGGCCGCCGCTTCGCAAAATACGATCCCGTAGCAATCTGCCCGGGTGGGCAATAGAAAGAAATCCGCGTCGCGATAGAGTTCGTCCAGTCGCTTACGCTGTTCACGATCATTCTTGTCGAGGTATGGGATGATCGTCAGACCTTGCTGGGTGACGGGCCTCGGCGGAGTGCATCCGCAGATCGCGAGTTCTGTCTCCACGCCCCTATCCCTCAGTTCAGCAAGAGTCTCGACCGCGATGTCCGCGCCCTTATCTTCCCAGTTGGCACCGATGAAGAGCAGCCGGCACGGACCCGGCTTGCGGCATCCAAGTACAGAGTCACGGTCGGGCGCCACTTCGAGGTTGGCGCCCCAAGGAATGATACGCACCCGCGCACGATCGGCGCCGTAATCCCTCACAGCAGATTCGGCTGCCCATTCGGACGGGTAGAGGAGCAAATCCGCGCGCGCGATTGTGTCGCGTTCCAAGCGTTCAGCGGTCTCCCGGGCGGCACGTGACAAGTTCCGATAGTTAGGATGGTAGTCTTCAACAAGCCGAAAGGTTGCGTCGGACGCATAGACGAGGGGAACGCCATTTGGCACGCTCCAGGCGAAAGTGGATCCGGCAGGCGCTAGAACGATATCGGGTGAAACGGCTCGGATCCTGCGTACGGCGTCTGCGGCGTACTGTGCAACGACGGGCCGCGCATGGAAGGGGGATAAGCCCCGAATGCGAAAGGTCCGGCAAAATCTGGAGTACGCCTTGTACAAAGGCAGGATCGGTGCCTTCAGGGGACCGATATGAACAACCTCGTGTCCTTCATTTGCGAGCGATTTCGACATGTGAAATGGAGTGCCTGACCAAAACCTGACCTGGGCCGCGTCACCGACCGTGGCGAATGCGATCCGCCGCGCCGCTGGGCTGTTGTAGATTTGGCTTTGCCCCATTTTTGTCCTCTTACAGCCACCACAGTCAGCAGATTGCGTCAAAAAGCAAATCGAGTGGCACTTCGAAATGTACGTTCCATTATCCCTAGCAACAAGACCGGAGGTAGCATCTACGGTCGCGGTCGCGGGATGAACCCTCCGAGGACGAGTTGATTACCCCTCCAACTGGCCCAGCGCACGTTTTCCCATTGCGCGATGAAGATGCGCTGACCTTTGACCACGTCGAATAGGAACGGCCCATAGACGAATGAACCGCGCACGAAGTAGACATTCTTTAGACTTACCGAGGAGCCACCGTCCGCTGGGATACGGAGTCCGTAACCGCCGCCCTCGAACAGCACGTTCTCGAAGACATGTGAGCCTCGCCAATCGTCGGCCGAGAAGTAACCCGCAGTCGTGACGCCGGCCATCTTGAAGGTCGAGTTCTTCACCGTGACCGCGCCTGTGGAACCTGGGGCATAGCACTGCAACCCGTCAGCGTGATCACTGCCGATTCCCGTGGCTGCGATATAGACCCACGCCAAATCGATATTGCCGCTGACGCAGCGAACGCCTTCTCTCGACTGAATTCGAACCCGTGTGAGGCTACAGGAGCCCTTACAGGTGATCGTCGGCTCCCCTGAGTTCTCGACGATAGACAAGTCCGTTTTAGACGAACCCGACGACAGCATGATACGACTCGTGCCGCTTGTGACATTGGCATAGACGGAATCGTTGAAACTCAAAGGCACGCCAGCCGAGCTCGGCACCGGGTCAGGGGACGCAGCAATGACGGTCGGGGCAGAAGTAACAGACTCCGCTACGGTGATTTGATCGTCGTTTGGGCGTGTCCCGAAAACTTGGGTAGGAGCCGTCAATGCACGGTTGCTGCAAGCCTTCGATGCCTTGTCAGCCTTTATGTAGCTTGAGAATACCGCGCTCAAAGGATCGCGGCACGTCCGCTCCGCAGCATCAACCAGTGTCGAAGTGACGGTCCGTTCAACGCAAACTGCCCCTCCCAGCAAGAGGGCCAGCGTCATCAGGTAGCGCATGGAAGCTCCCAAGCGGATTCCGCTGATAATCGCGCCTCGCTCATTCGCGCGTGGCTGCTCCTTGGCGAGCGCTCTTGCTGGAGAACTTTCGACGATGTTGTGCATCAAATTCAAGCATGAAATTATATTTAATTCTCTAACTTATTATAAGCAATGATTATATTGGCTATTATGTCCCGTTTGCACTGAGCGAAAGAATATTTACTTGTAGTTAATTGCGGTCACGATGCATCGGCCGTAATATAATACCGGTCAGCTTCGCTATCGACTCCGAACCTTCCGACCGAGCCATATTATGGGTGGATGTCATCTCGTTCGCTGGGATCCCTGACGTGATCACTGGGACATCAAAAAAGCCGATGAAATGTTCGTCGGTGGCGAAGGATTGGAAAAGGCCATCATCCAGCGTATCATCTGTTTAATTCAATTTAATTAGAAAAGCCGCCGGTCAGGTATTCCATGCGACGCCGCGTTACGCACTTATTTTCCCCATCAACTTTCGCCCTAGAGGAACTCTCATGCCGATCGGGCCAGCCCTCGATTCTGTACTACGTACCACAACGATCGACGAGTCTCAGGTCGCGGGTGCGCAAGATGCGATAATAGTCGGAGGTGGAGCTGCAGGAGGATTGGCGGCACTCCTACTCGCGGAGGCGGGGCTGCGCGTGCTTGTGCTCGACGCAGGATGGCGTCAGTCGGCGCGAAGCTCTTGGGTGCGTCGATCGACAGCGTCCATAACTCGAAGGCTAGCCGATCCCGCCACTCTTCGCTTTCTTCCTCCCAGAGCTGTTCCCTTGGGGAAGATTGCTTTGAGGAGCGTCGGCTTGCTGCGTCAACCCGTCCAGTCTCGCTGCAGTATTTGGGGCCGTACGCCGGAAGCCTTCGTAGATGATCGTGATTGCCCGTATGTGACACCACCAAACCAACCGTTTGTGTGGATACGTGCGCGAACGCTTGGCGGTCGTGTTGGCCTTCCGGGACACGGCCGGCAATACTATCGCCTTAGCCCGTCCGACCTTTCGCCGCGCGATGGATTGAGTCCGCCTTGGCCACTCGAGCCGGGTGAGTTGGATCCTTGGTATTCGATGATCGAGCGACGGCTCAAGCTCAACGGAGCCCGTGACGCTGTACCTTGGCAGCCGGACAGTGATCTCTCGCGTGAGATTGAACCTACACTCAACGAACTTGCTTTGATGAAAGCGATTACAGCACGATGGCAAGGTGCGCGGCCGATGCACACACGCTTCGCGCCACCGCTGGACGCTCTGGAAGACGCCGCTCTTACAGGTCGCCTGCGCTGCCGTGAGGGTGCGATCGTGAAGCGGATTGATGTGGATCGGGGGGATCGCGTGCGCGGGGTCGTTTACTTCGATCAACAGAGCGGCACTGAAGTACGCGTTTGTGCTCCATTGGTATTTCTTTGCGCGTCGTCATTAGAATCGACTCGCATATTGCTGCTTTCGGGTCTTGGTTCCGAGTCAGCTGCACTTGGGCGCTATTTGATGGACCATGTTGTTGTTACAGGCTGGGGGGGAGGAGCGCCGCTCATGCCCGGTCCCGATCTCGACGACGGACGCGCGGTCTATTTGCCGCGATTCGACGCCCGCGACGATCGGGAAGCTTCCCCCGGGCGGGGTTTTGGCGTCCAAGTATACCAATTTCACGGAGCACGCGGACGTTCCCATTTCACCGCGGTCAGTTTCGGGGAGATGCTGCCGCGGCCTGAGAACTGCGTAACGCTACATCCGACGCGGCGAGACGCCTGGGGAATCCCAATATTGAAGATCGATTGTCGCTACAGCTCAGCGGAATTGGCGCGTGCCCGCGATCAGGCTATAGCCATACGCGACATTGCCGCAGCAGCTGGCGTGAAGCTAAGCGGCATCAATGAGCGCCCGGCGCCGCCAGGCTCCGCGATTCATGAATGCGGCACGGCACGAATGGGCAGTGATCCTGCGACGTCCGTGCTGGATTCCAATAACCAATGTTGGCAGGCGCGGGGTCTCTATGTCACAGACGGTGCGAGTTTTCCTTCCCAAGGTTCGCAAAATCCAACCTTGACCATCCTCGCACTGACCGCCCGTGCATGCCATCATGCCGTGAATGGAGCAGCGCTAATCGAGAAAGAAACGGAATTCGGATTGCCGGAGAAGCTTGCGCAATGAGCGTCGCAACAAGCAAGCCACGAGAAATTTTTCCTCGGGATATGCTTCCTCTGGGTTTCGGGTCTGGTGCATTGTTGAGCAAGCGGCGAAGCCGCCGTGAAGCACTTAAATTGCTCGAAACCGCATTGGATTGCGGCATCACGTATTTCGACACGGCGCGAATGTATGGATCCGGTCGCGCAGAGACCATCTTGGGTGAGTTGGTGGCGCGAAACCGGGATCGTTTGATTTTGGCGAGTAAGGCAGGCATTCTGCCGCAGAGCCGGTCAATTTTTGTCCGAGCGATCGGGCGCGGCGTTCGTTTTCTTCACAACACTGTCCCAATGTCAAAGCGCCACGTGCCAGAGCCGGCGACGTACACACCGCGGTTCGGCTTCTTTGGACTGGCCGACATCCGAAAAAGTGTCGAGACCAGCCTCAAAGAACTGCGCACCGATTATCTCGACATCTTGCTAATGCATGAATGTACCGCCTCAGATTTCGAGAACGCAGCGTTGTTGAACTACCTTGATGATCTCAAGAAGGAAGGGAAGATACGCGCCTTTGGCATCGCGACTGGCATAGAAGAGACAACCGCTATACTCGGCAGACACAAAGGGCTGTCAGATGTAGTGCAGATTCCCAGTGCCATTTGGAATATGAACATCAAAAAGCTCTCACCGATGGACTGCGGCTTGGTGATTACACACTCTTCCCTTACAGGTCGGTTCAATCTGCTGCTTGATCGATTGTCAAAGGATGAGAACATGGCGGCCGAATGGTACTCAATGACGCATGTCGATCCTCGTGACGCGACAGGTTTGGCGCAGCTCCTGCTAGCTCACGCATTGAAGTCGAACCCAAACGGGCTAGTTGTCTTTTTCTCGTCGAGTCCCCAGAATATCGTAGCGAGCGTAAATTGCCTGAAGAAACAGACCATTGATGAGGCCCAGATCGAAGGCTTGAACGCGTTGCTCGCAAGAAGCCACGTTCGCGCCTTTCTTGATTCGAGCTACTAATGGACCTATCGGCTCAACCGCGGTTACGGCAGCCAAGCGCGCTTTGGCGTTGTGTACCTGGGAGTTCGCCAGCCAGGATTTGACCGGAGTGCCGGGCGGATTGACGTGGCTCTAATCCGTACCAGTATCAGACCTAAGGGACATAAACGCCGCCTCGAGACCTCTGAGCAGATTGCGTTTCTTCGATACAATGTGGCCCGACAAATGCGCGTTCGTTCTCATCATTCGCCAACGCTTCTCGCCGAAGCCATATGTGCATAGTGGGATCGCACCTTATCTGGAACGGCGCTGTCGGCGAGTGTCTTCGAATCACGCGGGCCTTCATATGGCGGTCGTCCGGTAGCAACAAATGAGAATGTATCAGGTCATGTCAACCGCTAGCATCAAACTCGCCATCATCATCGTCTCATACTGCAATGCCGATGATGTCGATCGCTGTTTGAAGTCACTTGCACGTTCGAATTACGATCACTTTGATGTTTTCATATGCGAAAATGGGGGTGAAGCAGCCTACGAGAGATTACTGGCTGCGCTCGTGGGATCGGATCGAACGTTGCATCAAGTTTGTGATAGGACGGACACTCTTGACCAGCCGCAGAAACGATTGGCCTCAGTGGCGAAATGCCGATTTCAGACTCGCGCAAATGTCGTCCGAGTTGGGCTCGCGACCGAGAACCTTGGTTACGGAGGCGGCGTCAACGCGTGGCTTGAGCCATTACTCGGCGCCCCCGGTTGGGGGGCAGTGCTTGTGCTGAATCCTGATACCGAAGTGGATAGCCGCGGCCTGGCTGAATTGATAGCCAAGTCTGCTGAGGGATTCGGTATGGTTGGCGCAAGCCTCGTCTTCGACGACACCCCCAATAAGGTCATTAATTACGGACTGCATTGGTCTCCTATGACGGGCCGTGTCATCGCCGTGGGAAGGAATGCGGCAGTTGGCAGTGCACCGTCGGTCGAGGATCTTGCCAGAATCGATGCGGTAAGCGGGGCGTGTGTTCTGGCAACGCGAGCGTTCGTCGAAGACGTCGGTCTCATGGCCGAAGACTATTTCCTGTACATGGAAGATCTGGATTGGGGACGTCGCCGGGGAAAGCACCGCATCGGCTTCGCGAGCAAAGCCATCATTCGCCACATTGGAGGAACGACTATCGGATCTGCCGTTACTCCCGAGAAGCGTTCGCATCTTTCGATCTATCTGTCTGCCCGCAACGGCATTCTCTATGCTAGGCGCTTTGCGGGATGGCGTTGGATCTGCCATTTCGGAGTCGGCCTGTTGTTCGCAGCGCGATATGCGCTCAAAGGCTCCTTGTCGGCCGGACAAGTCGCTTTCGCGGGGTTGCTCGATGGTGCAAAAGGCAAGACCGGGCGTCCGGAGGCAGGGCTCGGGCCGCAACAGCCCGGCTGATCGGCGCGTCATCCCAATCGCGATCGACGGCACACCCACAGATCTGAGAACCTATGACAAGAAGGCGGCAGCATCCCGATTGCTTTTCCATGTCGGCAGTCGAAACGAAATTAGCACGATGAGTATGCTTTTGAATTTGGGAGCGATCGTCTCCCACGTGATATGTGTATTCCTCTGGCCGGGAGCGCCTCTTTTTGCAGAATAAAGTAGAGGACACTTCTTGAATTGGCGGGAGGATGGATTTTGATGAGGCAATACATTTGGAAGAGTATTTTTCTCCATTTTAATTGAGGCTCGTGCTTTGGAAGCCGTGAACCCGAGGAGCCGCAAGCCATTCCGGCAAGTATCGGATCCTATCAAACTCCTTATTCCGACATTTACTCTGTGCAGCAACTGCCAGGCTGCTGCCGTTTTCTCGCAATCAAATTAACTGAGCCGAAATTGTCGCTCCTTACGATGAAATCCATGATTAGCGGTGCTTAGAACGCCGATTTTTTCATCATGTGGCTTTTTAAGCACACGGGGCGGATGCTTGAGTGAATTATAAGGAATTGCTGCCGCTTTAAATCTGTGCGGTGAGACTTTGGCCAAGTAGTTGAGAAATTACCTTGGATGGGCCGTCATGTCGTCCCAAAAAAGCCTCCCCGGACCGAGCAAGACGAATGCCTTGGTGCTGCGCCAATAAAGCCGCACCTGGGGTACTGTCGCGCGGGGAATTTGAAATTGGGCGCGCCCCTGGGGACGAACTGGATCGAACCTACCAGGAGAAAACTAGATGGTAGCCATCCCTCTGAGCTGGAACGACCCGTTGTTGAGCGGGGTTACGAGTTCGAGTTCGGTCACGCTTAGAGATGGCGGGACGCTTTCGTACAAGAGCATTACCGACACTGGCTCCACGGCGTCCGTTGTCGGCCTTGGCTCGTTCAGCCTCGACCATCTCCGGATAAGTTCGAGGGAGGGTGTGCGCATCGGGGGTGACGGTGACGTCACCATCAGCAATTCGTATCTCGAGTCGACGGGACAAGGGAGCGATCATGCCGATACTATCCAGATCTATGCCCCCGGCAGCACCGGGAATGTGACGATCACGAATACGACGATCGTCGCCCACACCACCGCTGCAACTGCAGGTATGTTCGTTGCGGATGGTTGGAGTGGCACGCTCACGTTCGATAACGTGGTATTCCAAGGTGGTCCGTTTGGCTTGCGTATTGCCGCGGATGCGAACGATATCTCGGTAGCGCTCAAGGACGTGTATTTTGTCGGGCCGTTTGGTTACGACGATATCCTCTTTGAGCAAGTCAATGCGGACATAAACATTACTCAGTGGGAAAATGTCCGCTCCGCAACGATCGTAAATGGTGAACTCGTTCCGGGCGAACTTATCCCGCCGCCTTTCCCGGTGGAAGGGGGTGGTGGCGCTGGGTTGACGACGATCGACCACTTCTCGAACGACAGCGGCACATCCGGTGATGGCATCACCAACGACAGTACGCTGACCCTGAGCGGCAGCGCGGCCGCGAACAGCACGGTGAAGGTGTTCGACGGTACGACCCAGATCGGGACCACCACGACCAACAGCAGTGGCGCGTGGAGCTACACGACCGCTGCGCTGTCGAACGGCAATCATAGCCTCAAGGCCACGGCCACCACCACGTCGGGCACCAGTTCGACGTCATCGGTGCTTGCCGTGAAAATTGACACGGTGGCGCCCACGGCCCCGACGATGGCGACGCCCACCAACAACGCCAACGGCGGCCTGAACCTGACCGGCACGGCGGAAGCGAACAGCGTCGTGAAGGTGTTCGAGGGCACGGCCCAGATCGGGACCGCGACGGCCAACGGCAGTGGCGTGTGGAACTACACCACCGGTGCCCTTGCGGCCGGTTCGCACAGCCTCACCGCAAAGGCGACGGATGCGGCAGGCAACACCGGCGCGGCGTCTGCCGTGGTCACGGCCAGCACCGGCACCTCGGCACCCCCGGCTACGCCGGCGACGCCGACCATCGCGTCGTTCTCGAACGACACCGGAGCGGCCGGCGATGGCATCACCAGCGACAATACCCTCCAGCTCAAGGGCACCGCGGCCGCCAACAGCACCATCAAGATTTACGATGGCTCGACCCAGATCGGCACGACGACCGCCAGTTCGACCGGGAGCTGGGACTACATCACCTCGGTCCTGACCAACGCCAAGCATGTGCTGACCGCGACCGCGACCACCTCGAGCGGCCAGACCAGTGCCGCATCCGGTGCGGTGACCGTGACGGTGGATACGCTGGCGCCGACTGCCCCGGCCCTGAGCAGCAACGCCATCGTCAATACCAATCAGGTCAAGCTGTCGGGGACCGCCGAGGCCAACAGCACGGTCACGGTCTACGACGGCACCACGGTCGTCGGAACGGGGACAACCAACTCGACCGGAGCCTGGAGCGTCACGACGAACGCCTTGTCGACCGGCACGCACGCGCTGACGGCCAAGGCTGCCGACGCGGCCGGCAATGTCAGCGCCGCCTCGCAGTCGGTCAGCAGCGTGATCAGTGGGGCGTCGCCTGCGCCGACGACACAAATCGAATCGGCTGGTGCGACAAGTCTCGTTGAGAGCGGCAATAAATATTACCTCAACAGCAGCAGCGGTGGGACCGGTCCCGCATTGAAATTCGGCGGCGCGCCGGTGACAGAGGGCATGTGGGCGGGCTGGGCACCGATTGGCGCGGAGAAGACCACAACGGGCTACAATGTAGTATGGAAAAACGCGAGCACCGGTCAGTACAATGCTTGGAGCACTGACAGCAGCGGCAATTATATCGCCAATACTCTCAGCTTCGTGTCAGGGACCAACACCACGCTAAGATCGTTCGAGACCTCTTTCCAACAGGACCTCAACGGCGATGGCACAATCGGCGCGCCCACCGTGGTGATCGAGTCGGCCGGCTCGACCAGCCTGACCCAGATCGGGAGCAATTATTTCCTCTACCAGGCCGGTTCTGGTCCCGTCTTGAAATTCGGAGGCGCGCCGGTGACCACGGGCATGTGGGCGGGCTGGGCGCCGATCGGCGCGGAGCAGACCGCAACCGGCTACAATGTAGTATGGAAAAACGCGGGCACCGGTCAGTACAATGCTTGGAGCACTGACAGCAGCGGCAATTATATCGCCAATACTCTCAGCTTCGTGTCGGGGACCAACACCACGCTGCAATCGCTCGAGACCTCGTTCCAACAGGACCTCAACGGCGACGGTACAACCGGCGCCCCCACTGTGGTGATAGAGTCGGCCGGCTCGACCAGCCTGACCCAGATCGGCAGCAATTATTTGCTCTACCAGGCCGGTTCTGGTCCCGTCTTGAAATTTGGAGGCGCGCCGGTGACCGAGGGCATGTGGGCAGGCTGGGCGCCGATTGGCGCTGAGCAGACCGCAACGGGCTACAATGTAGTATGGAAAAACGCGGGTACCGGTCAGTACAATGCTTGGAGCACTGACAGCAGCGGCAATTATATCGCCAATACTCTCAGCTTCGTGTCGGGGACCAACACCGCGTTAAGATCGCTCGAGACCTCTTTCCATCAAGACCTCAATGGCGATGGTTCGATTACTGATTCAAGTGGGAATGCGCCGATTTCGGCCGTCGCCTTGACCACCATGTACAAGAACTGGAGCGACATCGTCACCATCAAAGGCGTCGCCGATGCCAACAGTCAGATCAAGCTGTACGATGGCAACACGTCGATTGGAAAAGTTACGGCGGCGGCCGATGGTACCTGGTCCTTCCAGACATCGTCGGCCGTGTCCGACACGTTACACACCTATACTGCCAAGCAGATCGATAGCGCTGGCCACGTCGTTGGTACTTCAGGCAGCGCGATTCTTGGCTCGACAGGCAGCAACACGCTGAAGAGCACCTCAGGTAATGATATCCTGGTTGGCGGCGGCCAGTCCGACACTTTCGCGTTTGCCGCAAATTTCGGCCGCGACGTCATCAAGGATTTCGTGGCCAGTGGAAGCGCGCAGGACACGATCCAGTTCAGCAAGACGGTGTTCGACAGCTTTGCGAGCGTTCTCTCGCACGCGAGCCAAGTTGGTCAGGATATCGTCATTTCTAGCGGAAGCGATACACTCACACTGAAGAATACCAAGCTGAGTTCGCTGAGTAGTCAGGACTTCCACTTCGCCTGAGCAAGGTTTGTAAAAGGGAGTTGGTATAAATCTGCCTTGGGGATATCACCTCAATAAGGGCATGGTTCAAGGGGCAAGTACCATGACTGATGTCGCACGGCGGGCGGAAATCCTCCCGTCTGAGAAGTTAGACGAGATAGACGTATCGAATTGGGCGGTATTTGTCGCCGCCTTGGGGATTCTGGCGAAACGTGCGCGCTCGCACTTGCGCATTTCAGAGTTGATTGGATCGGCAGAGCGTTTGGTCGAAACCATTCGACAGCGCCTATTCCCGCGGTGGCGCTCGACGCGGGACTACGATGAACCGCGATCTGAGATGAAGGCCTTCTTGGGGTCTTGCCGGCGGATTTTTTGGGGCCTGGCAATGTTCAGTGGCCTGAGCAATCTTTTGATGCTCACGGGCTCATTCTTCATGCTCCAGGTCTATGATCGGGTGCTACCCGGACGGAGCATACCGACATTGGTAGCGCTCTTGTTCCTTGCCACAGTGCTCTACGTCTTTCAGGGTGGCCTGGATCTGGTCCGAAATCGAATAAGCGCGCGCATTGGCCGCTACTTTGACGAAACGCTTGGGGCGCGAGTCTTCGATTCGATGGTTCGTCTTCCGCTGAAGACCCGGGGCGACGGCGACGGCATGCAGCCTCTTCGGGATCTTGATCAGGTCCGAAGCTTTCTTTCAGGAGGCGGACCAACTGCGCTGTTTGACCTGCCCTGGATGCCCGTTTATCTCGGCATCTGCTTCCTTTTTCATTTCTGGATCGGCGTGACCGCCCTGATCGGTGGGCTGTTGCTGGTCTCCATAACAGTATTGACTGAAACGCGAACGCGCGGCCCGGCAAAGGCATCTGCGCAGTTGGCAGTTTCACGTAGTGCGCTTGCTGCGGAGGGGCGACGAAACGCCGAAGTTCTGCAGGCCATGGGCATGAGGCGGCAGGCTGCGCAGCGTTGGCAGGCCACGAATACCAAGTACCTTGCCGCACATGAGAGAACGAGCGATGTGGCGAGCGGGCTCGGTGGGCTGTCCAAGGTGTTTCGTTCATTTCTCCAGTCGCTTGTCCTTGCCGTTGGCGCGGTCCTTGTCATCAATCAGGAATCTACGGCCGGCATCATCATTGCTGGATCGATCCTGACGGCGAGGGCACTTGCCCCGGTAGAGACGGCGATCGCCAACTGGAAAGGATTCGTCGCCGCGCGTCAGTCCGGACAACGGCTGGATCAGCTGCTTGAACTTCTGCCCAAGGAGAAGGAGCCGCTCGCGCTGCCGGCGCCGACCGAAACGTTCGTGGTGGAGCAGCTTTATGTCGCGGCGCCGGATTCAGACAAGCTGATCCTTAATGATGTTTCGTTCCATCTGCGAAAGGGCGAGGCCGTCGGAATCATCGGGCCGAGCGGTGCCGGCAAGTCGACGTTGGCCCGTGCGCTTGTTGGTGTCTGGCCACGGCTTCGTGGCAAGATCAAGCTCGACAACGCTGCGCTGGATCAATGGTCCTCGGAAGCATTGGGTAAACATATCGGCTATCTGCCGCAGGATATCGAACTGTTCGAGGGCAGCATCGCCGTTAATATTGCGCGATTCGATCTAAAAGCCACCCCGGACGCCGTCCTGGAAGCGGCGCGAATTGCAGGCGTGCATGATCTCATCCTTTCATTCCCGGAAGGCTATAGTACCCAGGTTGGTGAGGGCGGAATGTCCTTGTCCGCTGGCCAGCGACAGCGGATCGGGCTTGCGCGTGCCTTCTACGGCAATCCCTTCCTGGTGGTGCTTGATGAGCCGACCTCAAATCTCGATGCAGAGGGGGAGGCAGCGCTGACCGAGGCAATCGTCAACGTGCGTAACCGCGGGGGCATTGTCGTAGTGGTTGCCCATCGTCCAAAAGCGCTTGAAGCCGTCGATCACGTATTGGTAGTGGGCGATGGAAGAGTGCAGTCGTTTGGTCCGAAAGAGGAGGTTCTCAGGACCGTGCTGCGGACACCCGTCCCGCTCAAGGTGGTGGCGGATAGCCAGGGAGGCGGCAGATGGACAGTGCGGTAACCCCGGCGCTGCACTCGATTCAGCGATACATGGTCGTCGGGATCATCATGACGACTTTCGTGACGTTTGGAATCGGCGGCTGGGCGGCGACTTCGCAGTTGTCAGGCGCCGTGATCGGACAAGGCGTCGTCGTCGTCGATTCGAGCGTGAAGAAAGTTCAGCACGGAACCGGCGGTATTGTCGGCGAACTGCGGGTGCGGGACGGAGACAAGGTTAGTGCGGGTGACATACTAATTCGTCTTGATGAAACTCAGACGCTGGCTAGCGCGACGATCGTCACCAAGAGCCTCGACGAACTGCTCGCCCGCCAGGCTCGCCTTGAAGCGGAACGGGACAGCGTCGACCAGATCGCATTTCCGAAGGCGCTGCTGGAAAGGATGAAAGACAGCCGTTCCGAAGCCGGGCGCGCCATCGCTGCCGAACGGGCGTTATTTGACCTTCGCGGCCAGGCCCGGAACGGGCAGAAGTCGCAGCTCAAGGAGCGACGAGCGCAGCTGCAGGACGAAATCAAGGGCTATACAGGACAAGCCGAGGCCAAGCAGAAGGAAGTTAATTTCATCCTTGGAGAACTGGAAGGAGTTCGCGGCCTCTGGCAGAAGAATCTCGTGCCGATCGCTCGGCTCAACGCGCTGGAGCGCGACAGCGCTCGTCTGGAGGGCGAGCGTAGTCAATTGGCCGGGATGATCGCGCAGGCAAAGGGCAAAATTGCCGAGGTCGAACTTCAGATCATTCAAATCGATCAGGATTTGCGAACCGAGGTTGGCAAGGATTTGATAGAAACCCGCTCAAAGCTGTCCGAACTTGCTGAACGCAAGATCGCTGCCGTAGACCAGCTCAATCGCATCGACATTCGAGCACCCCAGTCCGGCCGAGTTCACCAGCTTGCGGTCCATACTGTCGGAGGCGTGATCGCCCCGGGCGAGCAGATCATGCTCATCGTGCCGGATGCCGACGCCCTCGCAGTTGAGGTCAAGATTGCTCCCCGAGAAATTGATCAGGTCTATGTTGGTCAATCGGCAACGCTTCGGTTTGCGACCTTCAATCAGAAGACAACCCCCGAGATAGAGGGGGAAGTCGCCGTGGTCTCAGCAGACCTCACACAGGAACAGCGGACCGGCGCGAGCTATTACACGGCTCGGGTTCTGCTCAAGGCCGAGGAACTGGCAAAGCTCGGATCGGCCAAGGTGGTGCCAGGCATGCCGGTCGAGGTCTTTATCAAGACGCCGTCGAGAACCGCGCTGTCCTATCTGCTCAAGCCCTTGCAGGATCAGGCGCAGCACGCGTTGAAGGAACGCTGAACGTTCCGTCCAACTGAATCTCGTCACTGGCTAACCGGGTAACGGCAGTGTTCTCGATGACGACGCAGGTAAGCCGTCCTGTTGCGTAGGCTCCCGTGTCGATATTCATCCGGTTCAGCCGCAGATCGGGCTCGTTCACCGGTGTATGGCCGTGCACTACGAAGCGTTCGAACGGCTGTTCCCAGTTGAGAAAATCGTCACGGATCCAGAGCAGATCATCCTCGGTCTGTTCGTGGATTGGAACGCCTGGGCGAACACCGGCATGGACGAAGAGAAAGCCGCCACAGCTAAACGTCAATTCGAGCGCTTGCAGAAAATCGAGATGCTCTCTCGGAAGTGTTTCCGCGAACTCGGTCGCCAGCATGGTCTGTTCGTTTCGATCAGGATTGATGCTCGGTTTAAGACCGTAAGACAGTAGGGTTTCGAGACCGCCGTACTGTCGCCATTCGTCCAGGCTTCGTGGATCGGTAAGGAAACGCGGCAAGAATGTTTCATGGTTTCCGCGAAGGAAGATTGCTTCGTGGGACTGCTGCCATCGTAGCAGCAGATCGAGCACACTTCGCGAGTCGGGTCCCCTGTCGATATAGTCACCGACGAAGACGGTAATTGGACGGGGAACCGGACGTTGTTTGCAATCGGCATCGATTGCGGCCAACAGCCTCTGCAGAAGATCGGAGCGGCCGTGCACGTCGCCCACTGCATATATTCGGATACCTTCGGGGAGTGCCGCATGCGTTTGGCTGCCTTGGCCAAGCGTGCGGGTCGAGAGGTTAGCCTTCGACATGGATTGCGCGCGTCGCGAACCCCAAGCTCGATCCGCCGACGCCGAGACGTGGGCGGCTGAAAGGCGGCGAATGTAAGAGCGCCACAACTCCCACCTCCGAACACGTGTCGGTTCGGAGCTACGGGGCAGAGGCGGTTTTGACCTCTCGTCGAGCGGAGCGGTCAGCACGTCCTTCTGTCGTGCCGTTTGCTCGCATTCGAGCTGCTCGATACCCAAATCAGGCGTCACGTGATCGCTTTGATCGTTTGCAAAGTAGCGTCCACTAAGCACATCCATTCGCCTGTGATGAAACGTCATCGCTGCGATTGAAACGAGTAGAACCACTTCCATGCCAATAATGACAAGGAGCCCTGCGAGCATAAAATAAACTAACTCTTATTTTAAATATCAATATAATATTTTTAAATTTAGCTTGCTGGGGAATTGGATGCAATATAATATCTTATATTAAATTTGAGGTATTTAACGTGGTTCGCTGGTTGTTCGACCAGGTCACTTGGGATGGGCAAGCTCTTCTGGTGCCTGCAACAACAGATTCCGGCCAAGTAGTATGCAAGGTGCCGCGCAACACGATCCATATGCTGCGCTTGTATTCCGACGCGATCGGTCGCGAAATACATCTGGAGCGGCAGAGGATCGCCGAGAAGCTCGCGCCGTTTTTGGCTGCGAAGTTGTCGCAGGCCCCTAACGTCGAAGCGGTGGAGTTATTTCCTTGGGAAGTCCGGGATTGACGAGAAAGCGTTCCTGAGTGGAAGACTGCTCGCGCGTTAGATGTGCAGGAAGCGGGATTGCTTCCATAGGTGACCACGACCCATGACGCCGGGTGCGACACCGGCAACTTCGCAATTCCCATGAGATGTCAGAACGGGCAGTTAGGTCGAGACCCTATTCATCTTCGACCTACCTTGAATTCGCGATGATAGTTGGGCAGATTGACGCATATGCAAACCCGGCTCCGTTGTCCGACCTGCAGCCGAATCCCAAGCCAGTAACACGCGGAGAGCGCGGAAGCCCAATGGACTCAAGGTTTGATCATCGAATAACCGAAGAACAGGCTGACGAATGGTTGGCGCTCTGCCGGCGCTTTTTTCAACTTCTCGCAGCTCGCAAGAAGCGACAGTTCAATCGAAGAGTGTCGATCGCGGACCTACTTTCCGAACGCCATGACAACGCTGCGGCTTGTGGGTTCGGAGAGGGCACGACAATGTATGATAATGTGCTCGTTCTGAGTGAGGTCACCGTTGGACGAAATACTTGGATCGGCCCGGGCTGCATTCTGGATGGATCGGGTGGGAGTCTCGAGATCGGCGATTGGTGCTCCATTTCCGCCGGTGTTCAGATCTACACGCACAACACCGTGAATCGCTCTACCTCGCTTGGAGCGGAGCCGGTCGACTACGCGCCGACAAGAATCGGTCACGGCGTCTACATCGGTCCAAATGCCGTCATTCAGATGGGGGTCACGGTAGGTGACAGAGCGGTGATCGGCGCAAACTCGCTGGTTAATCGGGATATCCCACCAGGAGCTAAGGCGTTCGGGTCTCCTGCACGACTTTACGGCATTGAAGCGTCTCGGCCGAAATCCGCACGGCCCGACGAGTAAACTAAATCCTCAACGTTTGGCAGCAATCCGTCGATCTGACGTGCCGTCCCGCATCGAGGCGTCCATCGGAGCCGGGCGAACGAGGGCTTAGTCCAAGTCGCCGAAGCTCCGGTGAAGGAAGCAAAATCTCCTTGTCAGGCCACAAGTTGCGGACGGAACAGAACGTCGACGCCATAACTCGTGGAGTTGTAGCTATTCGTTGGGAAAAGGGCGCCTGATCCATAAGCGTACACGCCGTTTCCTCCACTCGTGGCGGACGATGGTGCAGTCAGCGGTCCGTTGGTAACTGCCGAGTTAAACAGGCCGGGATCGGCGGCGTAGTTTCCTGACGTGTGATAGGACGCAACATACGTTGTCCCGGCCGTGATCGTCACCGGTGTGGCGAAGTCCACCTGCTGCCAGCCGCTCGCCGTCTCGTTGGTAAAGGTGGCGGTTGCAAGCAGGGTACCGGTGCTGGTCCAGAGATGCGCGACATGGGTGCCGGTGTTCGACGCGCCCTTGTAGAAGCGCAGCCCTGTGACGTCTCCGGTACTGGACGCCTGGAATTTGAGCCCGAGCTCGACTGAGTTCGGGTCATTGACTGATACCAAGCTCGGTGTCGGATTGGAGCTGAACAGGCTTACGATGCTCGCAGACGCTGCGTTGACGGTCAAAGAGGCCGTTGCGTTGGCCGTCCCGCCGCGGCCGTCAGAGATGGCATATGTGAACGACGCCGGTCCCGTATAGCCAGAGTTGGGCGTGAACACTACCGTGTTGTTTTGGGCATTGAAGCTTGCGGTGCCGTTGACGGCATTGCTTACGCCCGTGATCGTCAGGTTATCGCCGTCCGGATCGGTGTCGTTGGCGAGCAGCGCCGACGCTGCGATCGAAATCGGGGTGTTCTGAGTAACGCTGAAGCCGGAATCATTCGCCGCTACGGGTGCCTGGTTAACTCCGCCGCCTGCGGGGTTGAAGATCACGTCCACCCAGTAGTTTGTTGCACCGAAGGTACTGGTCGGGAACAGATTGCCAGTGCCATAGGTGTAGACGCCATTGTTGGTGGAGGGTGCCGTGAGCGAACCACTGATGCGCGAAGTGGTGAAGTAGTTGCTGGTGGATGCGTAACGGCCGTTGCTGTGGTAGCTAGCCACGTAGGTGGTCCCGGCATCGATTGCTACCGGGTTGCTGAATGTCACGGTCTGCCAGCCACTCGCCGTTTCATTGGTGAATGTCGCGGTCGCGAGCAGAGTGCCCGTGCTGCTCCACAGCGACCCGGTGTGGGTCCCGGTGTCGTTGGTTCCCTTGTAGTATTTGATTCCGGTGATCGTGCCGGCCGAGGATGATGTGAACCGCACCCCGAGATTTACCTGCGAGCTATCGGAATTAGACAGTATTGCTGGCGTATCCGAGCTTGAGAACAGGCTCACGCTGAACGGCGTCACTGCGATATTGAAGGTCTCACTGGCAGTGAGGCCGCCAGCATCGGTGACCGAAACCCTCACACCAACCGTGCCGGTCGAAGTGGGTGTTCCGCTGAAAGTCCGCGTCGCTCCGTCAAAGTTCAGCCATGCGGGAAGGGCTGACCCGTCGAGGGCAGTCGCAGCATAGGTCAACGTGTCGCCGCTATCGACGTCGGTGAACGTGCCGGCGGGGAGCGTCAGGGAGAAGGTCGAGCCGACGGTCGTGTTCTGATCACCGGTCTGGACCGCAAGCACCGGCGCATCATTTGCGCCATGAATAGTAACCGTAAGTGTCGTCGACGAAGTGGCACCGGCGGCATCGCGCATGGTGTAGTTGAAGACCTCCGTCAGCGTGTTGGTCGATAGCCGCAACGCCTGCACGGCGGAGGCGGTCTCATTGACGGTGTAGGTGTACACGCCCGAAGCATTGAGCACGAGACTGCCATACGCACCGGCGAGTGCCGTGCCGAGCGTACCCGCAGTCGCGCCGAAGCTCACGGCTGACACAGCCTTGGTGTCGCCCGCATTCTGATCGGTGTCGTTGGTCAGCACATTGCCGGTGGCGACCGAGCCGCCGGTGGCGTTGTTGGTACCGCCTCTTTCGGTGGCGTCGCCGGTATCGGCTACCGCCGTCGGTGGCGTATTCGGCGTCGACATCACAACAATATTGAAGGTCTCACTGGTGGTGAGGCCGCCAGCATCGGTAACTGAAACCCGCACACCGACCGTGCCAGTCGAGGTGGGTGTTCCACTGAACGACCGTGTCGCTCCGTTAAACGTCAGCCATGCGGGGAGCGCTGCCCCGTCGAGGGCAGTCGCGGCGTAGGTCAACGTGTCGCCGCTATCGACGTCGGTGAACGTGCCGGCGGGGAGCGTCAGGGAGAAGGCCGAGCCGACGCTCGCGGATTGATCGCTGGTCTGGACCGCAAGCACCGGGGCGTCGTTTGCGCCATGAATGGTAACCGTAAGCGTCGCCGATGACGTAGCGCCGGCGGCATCGCGCATGGTGTAGTTGAAGACCTCCGTCAGCGTGTTGGTCGATAGCCGCAACGCCTGCACGGCGGAGGCGGTCTCATTGACGGTGTAGGTGTACACGCCCGAAGCATTGAGCACGAGACTGCCATACGCACCGGCGAGTGCCGTGCCGAGCGTACCCGCAGTCGCGCCGAAGCTCACGGCTGACACAGCCTTGGTGTCGCCGGCATCCGGATCGGTGTCGTTGGTCAGCACATTGCCGGTGGCGACCGAGCCGCCGGTGGCGTTGTTGGTACCGCCTTTTTCGGTGGCGTCGCCAGTATCGGCCACCGCCGTCGGCGCGATGTTGCTGGCGCCGCTCGGCGAAAACACGACATCGACCCAATAATTTGCGGCGCCATAGGTATTGGTCGGGAAGATGCCGGTCGTGCTGGTGCCGCCATATGAATACACCCCGTTGCCGCCGGCGATCGTCGTGGTGGAGGGGGCAGTCAAGGGGCCGTTCGTGACGGCCGTTGTGAAGTAATTGTTGGTCGCCACATAGGCGCCGGTCGTGTGGTAGGAGGCAACGTAGGTGGTATTGGCGGCGATGGAAACCGCTGACGGCAGCAGAACGGTCTGCCAGCCGCTGGCTGTCGTATTGGTGAAAGTCGCGGTGGCGAGACGGGTGCCCGTCGAAGTCCAGAGATCGACGACGTCGATGCCAGTGTCGCTGGCGCTGCGATAGAATTTGAGAGCAGTGATCTGGCCGGCCACCGAGGACGTGAACTTCATCCCGACTTCGAGCGGCAATCCGTCATTGAAGCTAGTCAGCGCCGGTGTAGCTGACTCGCTGAAGAGGGTGACGGGTGCTGCTCCGGGGGGAACTACCGTCAAGCTGACGCTGGCTGTAGCGGTCCCGCCGCGTCCATCCGAGATCGTGTAGCTGAAGCTCGCCGGACCGGTATAACCGGCATTGGGCGTGAACGTGATGGTGTTGTTCTGCGGATTGGATTGGGTGTTGAGGACAACGGTGCCATTCGTCGGCGCGCTCACTCCGATGACGCTTAATGCATCGCCATCTGGATCGCTATCATTGGCGATCAAGGACGCCGCCGTGATTGTCGAGGCCAGATTCTGAGTCAAAATCGGTCCGGTGTCGTTCGTGGCCACCGGCTGGCTGTTGGCGGTTGACGGATTGAACATGACGTCAACCCAGTAATTCTCTCCCGAAAACGTGCTTGCCGGAAACGCGACGTTGCTACTGTACGTATAGACGCCATTTCCGTTGGCGAGAGCCGTTAGTGGACCGCTCGTCACATTGCTCGTGAAGTAGTCAGGGCTGACGGAGTAATGGCCCACGTTCGTGTGATAGGACGCAACATAGGTCGCGCCCGCGGTCAACGCGATCGGCGTGGTAAAGGTCACAGTCTGCCAACCGCTAGTGGTTTCGTTTGCAAAGGTAGCGCTTGCCAGTAACGTACCGGTGCTTGACCAGAGCTGGCCGGTGTGGGTCCCCGTATCCTGGCTGCTCTTGTAGTAGCGGATGCCGGTTACCGTGCCTGCCACCGAGCTTTGAAACTTGACACCTAGCGTGACCGCGCTTGCATCCGTGACGTTGACGATATCGGGGCTTGCCGAGCCCGGGAAGAGCGTAATGTAAGGCGGATCAGTGACGACCACCGTGCGGCCTGCTGACGGCGTTTCGAGATTGATGGAATCGTCTACCGCCCGGCTCTTGACGGTGTAGGTGCCCGCAACCTGCGGCGACCAGCTATAGGTCCAGTTTTCGTCACCGATTGCATTATACCAAGTCAATCCACCATCTGTTGACACTTCCACGGCGCCGATCACACCTCCGCCAAGGTCCGATGCCGTGCCAGAAATTGTGATCGTACTCTGCGCGCTGAAGCTAGCTATCGCATTGATGCTGGAGGTTGGAGCGGTAGTATCGGTTGAGGCGGTTGTGGCAACCAGTCCCGACTGAAGCGTCCCCGGCTGGATGCCCATGTCAGCCAGAAGGTTGACCATCGCTTGTTGCACGCGCGGGTCAGTGGGGGTCGGCGCCAGATCGTGGTTGTCGCTCAGGCCCCATGACCAGTAAACCGTCCCGGCCCCAAAGACCAATGCACCACTCGGCGCGCGATAGAGGCTCAGGCTATGCGTTGAGACGCCACTTCCGACTGTGTTGCCGTAATCGAGTAGATAGGTATTGACTGGAAGCGTCGTCGAGGACAGCCGAACCAGGCCTGCGGGATCGAATCCGTTGTCGGGTGCTTCATCCCACTCATAGCCGAGATAGTTCTTTGTCAGCGTCGCCGTCTGTCCGGCCTGTAGATTGGCAATGCTGGTGTTGCGCCAGAAGCGGAGATTGGCGTCATCGTAGGGAACTGTGATTGCCTGGAGGTCGGTTTGGCCGATATCATCGACCTGGAACATCTGTCCTATTAAGGCGTTTTCAGGAACTCCTCCGCCGACCGCCGGTGGGCTGAAGCGCGGATCACGAAACGTTCCTGTCCACTGATCGCTCGGATCGATGGATGAATTTGCCCAGGTCTCCTTATAGGAGATCAATGTGCGGTAGGCTGTGCCGTCGCTACTGATGCTGTTGCCCCAGCGCGTGCGCCAATACATCTCGTTGCCGCTCCAGAACGACAAATTCACGCCGGCATCGCGTGCCGCCTGGACGTTGTCGCGTTGCTGCCCCGACCAGTATTCGTCGTGGCCAACGTCGAGATACATTTTGTGGTTAAGGAGCAAGCTGCCGTAACGGTCAGTATCGACGCCCGCCATGTAGGAGACATCGTAACCGTTCTGCTCCAGCCAGTAGATCGCCGAGTACTCGGCCCCGAACAAATAGTCTTGTGGACCGGCGGCCGTACCGACCCCGCCGCGGGTGGCGATCGGACGGTTGTAACTCACCGCGTACGCGCGTCCTCCGCCTTGACCCGTTGCCGGACCGTTGCCGCCATAGAAATTTGCTCCGCCCCAGCCATTATAGGCCTGCCACGTCGTGTCCGACGTTTGGAAGATGATGTCGCTGGTGCTGCTGTCATCCCTCACGATGAATGGGATATGATTTTCGCCGAAGGTTCCATCCTGGCGCACGAGCTTCGCAATGTAGACGCCGGACACTGCATCCGCCGGAATGTCCCAGGATGCGGAAACAGACCAATTGCCGGCATCGACTAGGCCGGTGGTCGCGTCGCGCAGCGGTGCAGGCTGATTTTGTACGCCCGTGTGCTGGATCGTGGTGACCAATCGAGCACCCATGCCGCCGTAGTATCCGAGGCGATAGATTTCGATCCGGTAGTTTGATGAGTTCGTATTGATCTTGAAGTCAATTCTGTTGCCATTATCGACGCTGATGTCGGTAGCAAAACCTTCGATATTCGAACTGCCAGCGCCGTCGATATCCCACACGCTTTGCGGGGTTCCCTGCTTCTGATTCTCAAGAACGATCGGGTTTGTGGACGCTGCCGCGGCGGCCGCGAGGGGATTGGGCGATGCCGTTGTGGTCGCACTCGAAGCCGTTGCAGTCGTAACCGAACCTGACAGAACACCGCCTTGGCCGGTCCCAGGCCCCGGATCGGTCTGGCCTCCTACCAACGCCCAATCTTTGATTGGAGCAACATTCTGTAGAGACATCTCCGCGCTGACTGAGGCCCCCATGATCCCGGCCTGGCCGGTTAACAGGAAATCTGCTCCGCCTGATGCTCGGCTGTCATTCACTTGGCCGCTCAAACGCACATGCGCCGCGTTGGCCGCTATCTGGTCGAGTACCTGTGTTGGAGCAAGGAAGTAGCCGCAACCACAAATGGCGGCAGCCGCCGGAGGGGGCGCAGATGAGCCAATGATAGTTGGGGCCAACGGCGCGGAAGGGACCCTGCCTAGGAGCACAACGGGATCTGACATTGCTGGCTCGGCTGCCGCAGGGGCTGGCGCTCGAACTTCCGCTGTCAACCCTGCGAAGCGAGCCTCGGCGATTTCGGTGAATGTCGACGCGGCGGCACCTAAGCCGATCATGCCCGGACCTTCCCACCATTTCCGCGCGGCGAGAAGCGACTCGCTATCAGTGTCCAAATCGGGTGCGCGGGCATTTCCTCGCAGGACAGTGCGTGGCCAAGCCTGCAGTCCGAGAGCAATACGGCCCAAACCGGAAACTTCGTAAAAGGACCTCATGATATCCTCGCGCGAGAAAGGGGAATACGTATGAGAGGCTGCAGCCGTGATGACTGAGGGGATGCCGAAGCGACGGCTTCAATGAACACGACGCTCGCGGACCGCTGGACAGCCAAGCTACGGTGAGCAGTGACGCTGAACGAGCACGCGTGCTGATACGACAAGACACAGCGTTCGATCTGCCGCTCGGCCACGATCGCATCGTTATCTGCAACGGCTGCTAAGACCATGGCCCCACCGGCAAATGTTTAATTTTCAACCAAATTAAACGGTAAAATGCAACAAATATATTTAATATCAATTCTCTTTCTGTGTCGAGCAACAAGTTTTGGTGATAATAAATAGATATCGAGTCAGATTGCCTCAATCGGTGAAGAGTATTGACTTTCCAATGGGTTGATTGGGGACGGGAGGTTTGTTTTTGGCAACCAATCTGGTTCTTTCGAATTAGAATAATCAGCCAGAGATTTACATTGATGGAATTCGCTCCCAATGAGCCCGCCGTCGCGGAGGTCCGACAACACTCCGGGATGCTTTTGCATAGGTCACGTTGCGGTGATACTTTCCTTCTGCCACAAAGCAGTGACCGACAAAGGGATGGTTGAGCAGGGCCGCGTCGTACGAGCCCCCGAGCCGCATTGTAACCTAGTGCGGGATGTAACCTAGCGCGCGGGATCCTACGGCCCGTTCAAAGAGCGCAGCCATGCTCTCGCTACCATGAGTCAACCGCCAAGCTGAACCAGCGTTGGCCGCAAATCCGCTCGTTCGGCTATCGCACGCCTTGCACCGTGTACGTACGCGGGGAGGCAAGGGTGTTGAATGAGCCGAGAAGAAAAAACTCTTCTGTAACATCTAGAGAGCCAGCGAGAACTCACAAGCCGGTCGGTTCAAAGCTGTAATCCGCGTCCTTAGCTTTCGAGTGGCAGGAGGTCGCCTGGCCCTGCTGGTTGCTCCAGGTTTGTATTGCCGGTCGCGATCAATCACCCTGCTGCAACATCAGTCTTGTGACTGGGATGCGGCTGGCGCAGTGTTCGGTGTTTAGGTCTATTGACGCATATGTTCGGCTAGGCCTAAGTTTGTTTTTTGCTTTGGGTGCCCCGTCTCGTTTAGAGAAAGAAGTTAGGGCTATGAGTCATAATCTTGTTAGTCTAACGAAAGCGATTATTCCCGCTTCCTTACATCCGACGTTAGGGCGCCTGCGCCTAAGGCTCGCGCCTAGGTCGACACCGCGTTTTCAAAATTGGCGATATAAGGAATGGCCGGTGCTACAGTGCGATATTGCCTACAATGCGTTGGGAGGCTATTGCGTGCCGCTTTCGTCTCGGCATCGATATGCAGCCCAAGTAATCCTCCGAGGAAATGTATATGAGTCGCACACCATTGATTTCATCGTTCAGAATGCCAAAGATGGAGATGTTGTCCACGCGGGTGCGTTTTTCGGAGATTTCTTGCCGGCCTTGTCTCGGGCGTGTGCGCCCTTACGCAAGGTTTGGGCTTTTGAGCCGGACCCTGAGAACTATCGTTGTGCTTTGATTACGACTTTGATTAACGACCTGCAAAACGTAAGCCTAATGAATGCAGGTTTGGGTGACACAAGGGGTGTTGCTAAGCTGGTCACGCATGATGAGGCCGGCAAATCTCTTGGAGAATTAAGCCATATTCAACTGCATCATCCTAGTCCAAGGCCAGTCGAAGCTGTGACCGTCGAGATGGTAACGATCGACGAAACAATTCCGGCCGACCGGAAAGTCAGCATTTTACATCTCGACGTCGAAGGTTTTGAGCAACAAGTCCTAACTGGAGCACTAACAACTATTCGCCGCAACCGCCCCTTCTTAATTTTAGAGGATGTTCCATCAGAAGATTGGTTCGCCAAAAACCTCAGCCCCCTTGGCTATCGGGTTGACCGCCGTATTCATCACAACACATTGCTTGTGCCCGACCGTACCTCCTGATGTCCTCCCTTATTAAGAGAGTCTGCTCTTATTACGCCTGATGGCTGGCGCTTAACCAATCGTGACAGCCGCTTCGTCGGCCACCATTTCACCGGCAACAGCTGGAGCGGCCATACGCGGCGCGGCTCAAAACCAAGAGATCCACCCCACCCAAACCTCCGCCCCAAAGGAGCCTTGAATCTGATGCGCCTCTAAGAGCGAATCCTCAGGATTGAACTCCGCCTAGCCAAGGGACACGCCGGTATGGTTCGTGTGATCAGGATAATGCCACGGTGGAAAAGGGTCGCTCAGATTGCGCCAGCTCTCCGGATCGAAGCCAAACTCCGAACGGGCAAGGCAGGCATCGAGCGAGGCTCGGATGTACCCTTCGTCCATGCCTGAACCGATGAACACGAGTTCCTGGCGACGGTCGCCCCAATTGCCATCCCACCGGCTGTTGAGATGTTCTTGAAATTGAGGATGGCTTGGCCAGCTCGGCTTCGGGACCGTCGCCCACCAAAAGCCCATGGGCTCGCACCGACGTTGTATCCCGGCAACGGAGAGAAGGCCCACCCAATCCGGACGCGTAGCAAGCCAGAAATGTCCTTTGGCACGTATGACACCCGGCCAGGGCTCGTTGAGAAACGACAAGAGTCTGGCGGGATCGAAGGGACGTCTTTCCCTGTAAACGAAACTGGATATCCCGTACTCCTCTGTCTCCGGCACATGAGAACCGGGGCTATATAGTTCCCTATACCAGAGCGGATGTGTCGCAGCCTTCGCTTCATCGAAAAGGCCGGTGTTCAGAATCGCCTGGAGAGGAATCTTGCCGAAGTCAGTCTCGACTTGGCGTGCCTGGGGATTGAGCGCGGTGATTACCTTGCGAATTTCCGCACGCGTCGCCTCCGTCGCTTCTGACGCTTTGTTGATCACCACCACATCAGCAAACTCGATCTGCTCAACCAAAAGATCGACGAGCGTCCGCTGGTCGTACGTATCGCGCAACTCGCCACGGTCGCGCAGCAGATCGCGACTGCCATAGTTGGCGAGCAGGCTCAAGGCATCCACGACGGTGACCATCGTGTCGAGTCTCGCAACATCGGAAAGGGAGACACCGGCCTCGTCGCGAAACGAGAACGTTGCCGCAATGGGAAGGGGTTCAGCAATCCCAGTTCCTTCGATCAGTAGATAATCAAAGCGCCGTTGTTCAGCCAATCGCCTGACCTCCACCAGGAGGTCGTCCCGTAACGTGCAACATATGCAACCATTGCTGAGCTCCACGAGCGACTCGGTCGTGTGTGAAAGATTGGCACCACCGTTGCGGACCAGATTCGCGTCTATGTTCAACTGACTCATGTCATTGACGATGACCGCAACGCGCAGGCCTTCGCGATTCGTCAGTACGCGATTAAGCAATGTTGTTTTGCCCGCGCCCAGAAATCCGCTGAGCACCGTTACTGGCAGCCGATCGGCCTCGCTCGGTCTGTCCTTCATGCGTCTTCCCGGCTCAAGACCTGCGGGCGGAACAGTACGCAGGCATGCAATTCTACTGCGTTCGCAGTTCGCTCCGCGATTAAATGTCGGAATTCATTTAATATGGCTCCTCCGATTATGTAAAGTTTAGTCGGCTCCCCCGGAAATTAAATAACAAGTAGATGCTTGGTGCCCTGCTGCGAGTCGATTTGGGTCATCAATTGCTTTTTTGACAAATCGCGAGCGGCCAGGTGGTGCAGCCGCATACGTGCGCATGGAGAGGCAGAACGCTGATTGCCGAATGCGTCGGAACACGCCAGCGGCGGAAATAATCGCTAGCAACGTCATTCTCAGTTTGAAGTGATTATGCATGTTTCCATGCATATGAGCGCAACGCAAAGCAGAAAGGCAACGGTTGCCACCGTCCTCTCCAACTCTTGCCAAGATTGCTGGTCAGCAGAGCAGACCAGTAAAGCAAAGGAGCATCGAGGACCTGGCCGTGACCATCAAGAATGCCGTGACCATCAAGAATATCGTCATCCCCTTGGAAGTTGAATATCTCCAGGCGGCTGCAAAGCAGCGCGGTATCTCGCGTACGCGACTTGTGCGGGCTGTGATGGAGAAGGTCGTTAAGGATGAACTGGTCGCAGATATTCTGGGAGAAAACGGAGTGCCGGCCGAGCCGGTCCCAACCAAGTATCGACGCTTTCGGGATCCGGCTACTTAGTAGGTTCTATCCCTTTCATGGACATGAATGCGTGCGCTGCCGGCAAGCTGGCTCTCTGCTATCGCGGTTGTAGTCGAGCCGCAGCGAAAGTTGCAGCGCCGACGACCGATTGATCCCGCAACGCTACTGACCGCGTGCGAAATCTAAATCCTGCGCAGTTGGCCGAAGATGATAGGCGGGGGCGATATCAATCAGGCAGGACAAGAGTTGCGTCGGACCGGCGGCAAACCGCGGTCGAACCACTGCTTGTCGCTTGATAAGCTTGAAGCCATTTGGCACTCTTCGGCGTGTGCGCTCCAGATCGGGGTTCTTATGAAAAAATCGTTCTTTGCAATTGCTGGCGCAGCCATTTCGCTCGTGGTCCTTTCAAGCAGCAGCGCTTACAGCGGTCCTTATCCCTTCGGGGATGAGCCTTATCGGCTGGATTGGGGATATGATTCTGCGGTGGAATCCGGATGCTTGAAGTGGAATTGGCAGTTGCAGCAGTGGAATGATCACTGTGCGCGCTATGTCCAGCCCAAAGCCTATATGCGCCCCAGCGCTTCGCACGTCGTAGTCCGCACAAAGGGGTAGGGGCTGGCCTATTCGGCCGCGATTTTACGTGGAGTCAGTGCGTGATCAGGAGCGCTGGATCGTGCATGCGACCTGGCTGTGCTTTCCGAAGTTGAGCAGCGCGTTCTCGCGGAAGCCGTCCAGCCATACTCCGCGCCCGGCATATCGGTAGCCGACGCCCATCGGGACCAACCGAACGTGAATGCCCCCGCGGTGGCCCGTGTGCAGCGATGCGGTAACGACTTCACCGACGACGCTCGTTGCAATCGGGCAGAGCGGATACTGCCTGCCATTCTCGCAAGTGAAAACGATTTCGGAGCAATTACCTATTGAGCCGGGCCCAGCGGTAATCAAACCGAGGTCCGCTGCGCCGGCCGGATGCGCGCTTGCCCATGCGGTGAATCCCAATGAAGCTGTGATCAAAACGAATTTGCCCAACGCGGCGCGCATGGCTGCCCCCGAGTAAAAAAGAGAATAAAGTCAACAGAGCAAGAATCAGCCGTACCGTCAAACTGATAATCCGCTGCGCACCGGCAGGACCGTGACGTTGGCGGTGGTTGCTGCTGGTCAACCTGGATCGACCCCGGCCCTTGCGATTTCCCGTTGCGGACAATCTCCCGACGAATCCGTCATCAGGGTCGGTGCTGACCAATCAAATCGCGGCGATTAGATTTTTTGCTCCCCGCCCGCCCTCATCACGTTCACAGTAATCTTCTGGACTTCCGTTCGGCCGCCGGCATATTTGACCTCGATCGTCAACACGTCATTACCGAGGAAATCCGCAGGCGACTTGTAGAACGCGACATAAGCCGGCACTTCCAGCGCAAGGCAGGCCTTGTAGTTGGTAGCCTTAACCTTCGCGTTCTTGACGACAACCTTGCCGGAGGCGGGCGGGCTGACCAGTCGAATCGTTGGCAGTGGCCCGGATGTGCAATCGGGTTGCACGTTGAGGTAGACCCCGATCCGGGTGTCCCTGTTCGGCACGCTTTTGACCGTTCGCTCGACCGTCCGGGACTGCTCCTGGGCCGAGGCGCAGCCTGCCAGGCCGGCGAAAAACAGGGCGCCGGTGAGCAATAAAACCTTCATCTGATGTCCCCGCTCGGCCGCCAATGTTGGTCAGTTCGAGGCAAGCCGCTCATTTCAAAGCCATTTTCAAGGCGATGGCCGCCGTTTCAAGTTTACCACAGAAGCAAAAAACGGAGGTTAACCAATTGATTTTGTTGACCCCATGGGCTGGTTAACAATAGCTTAATACGTCAAAAGTTTGGAATATTTTTTGCAAACTTGAATTAAACGCATTTTTTGGCGGAGTACTTAGACTAATGAACGCGCAATTTCAGGTCACTCAGCTTTCCGGTTCCACTCTCGCCAACAGTTCCGCACCTTCCCGAATTTTCAAGCTGACGAAGCCGATGGGCGACCAGGCGGTGGTCGTCAATCTCGGTTACGACCAGAAGGTCAAGGTCGATTTTTCAGGGATCGCGAATGAGAAGATCACGCTCGTCCATGTCGGCGATAGGTTGATCATCCTGTTCGACAACAAGTCGACCGTGACAGTCGAGCCGTTTTTCGATTCAAGGCATGATGCGCTGAAGAACCTGACTATCGAAGTGGCGCCGGGGCGCGACGTTTCGGTCAGCGAATTCGCAAGCCTGTTTCCGATCACCACGGACCAGTCGATTTTGCCGGCGGCCGGCGAGGGCGGCGGCAATGCCCAAGCCAGCGGCGCGAACTTCAGCAATAGCTCCGTCGATTCGCTGGCAACGGGCAATCCGCTCGACCTGCTCGGACAGGAGTCGCTCGGCACTTTCGCCCTTACTCCCGAGACTTTCAACGGCACCCCGAACGTCGCGCCCTCGGGCAGCTTCACGCTCGCGGGCGTCTTGACGGTTCATGACGAGACGCTCGGTGTACAAGTCACCGCAGATGATCAAGCCAATCCACTCTTGCCGGCCGTCTTCCAGCAGGCCGGACTGATTGGGTGGGCGCAGAGCGCCGCGTCCGAAATCGCCGCGGCGAACGTCAACTTCGGTACCAATGGTCCCGGTACGGTGGCCTATGTGCTGACTACGTCGGCCGGCGCCGCATTTGCCGGAGTCGATACCGGATTGAAAGCGACCGCAACCGGGAATGAGATCTTCCTGTTCACGGAAGGAAATCTCGTTGTTGCGCGTGAAGGGAACGGCACGACCCCCAACGCCGGCGGCGCAATCGCTTTTGCGCTCTATCTGGATCCCGTCTCCCTCAAGCTGAGCGTCGCACAATATGAGGCCGTTCAGCACAGCAACACGCTCGATCCGAATGATCGGATCGAACTCGCGGACGTTGTTTTCGTTCAGCAAGTCGTCACCGATGCGCTCGGCGTGGTCGTTACGCACGTATCGACAGATTCCATCGGCGTCGCATTCGACGATGACGGTCCGGCCATTTCCGTATCGGTGGTCGAGCCGGTAGAAGGTTCTGCGCAACTGGCGACTTTATCGCTCGATGAATCGATCGGCTTTGATCCCAATCCCGACGGCTTCCCGGGACCGCTTGATGATACCGGCTCGACAATGCCGGATCCGACCGGCTCCGTTCCGATCGGCGAAGTGAAGACGGCCGTTGGCGGCGAAGAGCAGGGACAGGGCGCCCTGCAGGCGCTGTTCAACGTGGTCAAGGATCCCGGAACTGACGGCGAGAAGTCGACCACCTATCAGTACAGCTTCTCGCTAACGGGGGGCTCCGGTCCGTCTGGCAGCGTCGCCAGCACACTGAAGGTGACCGATCCCAGCGGCCTGTACGGTGACGACACCATCTATCTGTTCAAGGTCAGTGACACAGAGATCGTGGGTCGTGTCGGCAACGATCCCAATGGTCCGATCGCGATCCGCGTCACGCTCGTCGACGCAGGCAGCCTGTCGGGCGGTCAACTCGTGATCGACCAATACATGGCAATCGACCATGGCCAGGACGGCAACAATTTCGATTCCAGCAAGGCGCTCACGCTGCTCAGTTCCAACCAGGGTGAGGGCGAGGTTGTATTTGCAAGCCTTGGCATTACGCTGACGGCGACTATCACCGACGTCGACAACGACACCGCGACGTCTTCCGCGACGATCCAGATCGCCGGCGGTGAAACGTCCAGCATCGTCTTCCAGGACGATGGTCCGGTGCTGATCGGCGAGGACGCAGTAATTGCACGTGTCGACGAGGACGGGTTGGTCGGTCACAATGCCGACGCTGCCCGCACGGGCGAGGTCACCGGGCCGGGCTCTGCCGTTGCCACCGGTTCGCTCACCTCCCTGGTCGATTTCGGAACCGATGGCGCTGGTGCGAACGCATTCCATCTGGCCACGCAGGCTACGCCGGTCAACTCGGGTCTAACGTCGCAAGGCGCCCAGGTCCTGATCGTGTCTGACGGGACCGCGCTGCATGGCTATGTCGAGACCGGCGCTGCCGGATCGGGCTTTGGGAACGGCGACCGCGAAGTCTTTACCCTGACGGTCGGGGTAGATGGCTCCTACACCTTCACGCTGAAGGATCAAATCGATCATCCATCGCTGAATGGCGCGGCCGGTGACAATAGCGAAAACGCGCTGACGACAGCGCTGGACCTATCGGCCTTTGTCATTGCCACCGACGGTGACGGCGACAGCATCACGCTTGGTGCTGGAACGTTCAAGATGGAGGTGCAGGATGACATTCCCGTTCTGACGGGCGCCTCCATTGCCCGCACGGTTGATGAGGACGACATCCTGACGCCGTGGTCGCAGGGCACCAGCCCGTATGACGGCGGCAATGTCGACGGCTCGACCACCGAGATCTTTACCGGTGCCGCGTTCGTGTCGGGCACGCTGGCTGGCCTGGTTTCGGTCGGTGCTGACGAGACGGGGACATTCGGCTTCTCGTCGGATGCCATTGCGAAACTGAGCGCGCTTGGCTTGTACTCAAAGCAATCCGCCCAGGGCGACGGCGAGAACGGCAAGCTGCTGACCTATGTGATTTCGAACGGCCCCGTTGGCTCCCACGAAATCATCATCACGGGCAACGAGCCCAATCCCAATGGCAACCCGGTTTTCTCGCTCACCCTGAACACCGAGACCGGCGCGTACGAATTCCGCCTCTATGACGAACTGATTCATACGGAGGGTAGCGGCCAGAACAGCGATCTGCGCTCCGGCCCGCTCGACAATGGCGTCCAGCATTCGATTCCCAACATCGACCTTGGCTCCATCGTCACCTTCACTGACAAGGATGGCGATACCATCTCCTTGACCGGCAAGTTCACGATCAACGTAACCGATGACGTTCCGCATGCCGATATCGATCTTGGTTGGGGTTCAGTCACCATCGACGAAACTCCAGGCAACCAGGCGGACGATACGACGGCAAGCAGCGTCAGGAATCTGTTCGCCAAGCTCGAAGCGACGGATGTCGTCGGCGATGATCCGGACGTGCCGGGCGACAACAATGGTGGCAATTCGGGCAACGGCGCAATCGCCTACGCGCGGTCGGATTTCGCTGTTGTTATTGACGATTCGACTATCGGCGCCGACTATCCGCCTTATCCGCACACGTTCTCATTGAGTGTGGCAGGCGGCAACGGAACGGATTCCGGCCTGTTCGTGACCGACGGTGGCAAGATCGTCCTTTCCGTCAATGCCGACGGCCTGATCCTTGGCACGGTTTCCGACGCCAACAGCGCCTTCAACGGCAATATTGCGTTCGCGATTGCCATCGCTTCCGACGGCAGAGTCAGCGTCGCTCAATATCTCTCGATCAAGCATGACGACCGCGGCGACTCCAACGAAACCAACGACAACGGCAACAATTGGAACGACGCCTCGCCAGACGACCCGCTGACGGTTCAGCAGAATCTCGACGGCAAGATCATTGCTACGCTTACCGTCACCGATTCCGACGGCGACAAGTCGTCCGACTCGGTCAATATCGGCAAGCTGATCACCTTGCTCGATGACGGTCCGTCGGTCGAAGTACATACCGCGAGCGGCTTCTCCGTTGTTCATGACGAGACGCCGGACGTTCAGTCATCCGACGACGATACGACGGTGCAGGCGGTCAGGGATTTGTTCGCCAATGTTCACCACAAGGGCTCGGATCCGCATCTTACGAACGCCCAAAAGGTCGATGGCGCGATCGGATTTGCGCAGAGCGAGGGCGCGGCGCTGACGGTTTCGACCAATTTCGGCGCCGACGGTGCGGCGAGCTCCACTTCCAAGGTGTTTTCGCTCACCTTAAATGGCGGAAACGGCACCAATTCCGGCCTCGAAACGACTGATGGCAAGGACATCTACCTGTTCAAGGAAGGCGATCTGATCGTCGGCCGCTACGACGGTCCGGACTCTGGATCGAGCTCGACCAACACCGGAAGCGATCCAGCGGCGTTTGCGATCGCGATCGATCCTGTCACCGGCAAGGTTTCAGTAGTCCAGTACGTCTCGCTGGAACACAATAATACGGGCGACGCGGACGAGTATGTTGCGATCGCAAGCAATAAGGTTTTTGCCACGGTTACGGTCACCGATGGTGACGGCGACTCCGCGACGGATTCGGCGGATATTTCCGGCAAGATCCGTTTTGAGGATGACGGCCCGACAATCACCGGGGCCACGATCTCGGTTGCCGTGGATGAAGACGGATTGCCCACGGGCAATCTCGATGCAAATCGTACTGGCGAAACCACCGGCACGGGTTCGGCCATTGCCGTGGGCGCCGCGGGCGCGCTGAATGCGCTGGTCAATTTCGGTGCGGATGGTCCGGCTTCAACGGCATTCGATCTCGTCGTTCAGAACAGCCCGATCAACACCGGCCTGGAGTCAAAGGGCGGCGACATATTGATCGTATCCGACGGCAATACGCTGCGCGGTTACGTCGATCAGGGCGGGAACTCCGGTTACCAGCCCGGCACCGATCGCGAGGTCTTCACGCTCACGGTTGGGTCCAACGGTTCTTATGTCTTCACGCTCAAGGACCAGATCGATCATCCGTCGCTGAACGGCCAAAACGGTGACAACACCGAAAACCTGCTGACGACAGCGCTTGATCTGTCCAAGTATATCATCGCCACTGACGGCGATGGCGACACGGTCAAGCTGGCGGCCGGTGCGTTTACGATCCAGATCCGCGACGATATTCCGATCCAGGTCAGCGGCGCGTCCGTTACTGCGACCGTTGAAGAAGACGATCTAACCAACGCCAACAGCGGCAATAATTCTGTCGGCAATAACGAAGACGGCTCGAGCGGCAAGGCAGTTGCGAACGGCTCGCTGACCTCGCTCTTCAAAGTGGGCGCGGACGAAAACGGAACGTTCGTTCTCGATAGCAGCGGCATCCCCGCTCTGCAGAACCAAAACCTGACGTCTCACAACACCGCACTGAGCTACAGCATCTCGGGTGACACGCTGACCGCCAAGGCGGGCAGCATCACCGTGTTCACGCTGCAGATCCAGTCCAACGGCAACTACACGTTCACGTTGAAGGACCAACTCGACCATGCCGCCGGCAATGGCGAGAACACCCTCAGCATCAATCTCTCGTCGGTGGTACGCTTCGTCGATTACGACAGTGACGGCGTGACGCTTTCCGGCGGCTTCACAATCACCGTCCAGGACGATATCCCGGTTCAGACCCAGAATTCGGTTTCCGGTGCGGTTCAGGAAGATGCACTGACCGACGCCAACTCGAATCTTCAGTCGATCGGCAATGCCGAAGGTGGCCAGACCACCGTCGCGACGGGATCGCTGGCGACGCTCGTTTCGGTCGGCGCCGACGAGCAGGGAACGTTCTCGCTGCTCGCCAATCCGTCCGGCCTGACAGCGGTGACGTCCAAGGGCGCTGCGGTGCTCTACAGCGTCTCGGGAACGGTGCTGACCGGTTATGTCGACAGCGATGGTACGGCCGGATTCTCCGGCGGCGACCGCGTGGTGTTCACACTCGACGTCCAGCCGAACGGCAACTACACGTTCACGCTGAAGGACCAGATCGACCATCTGCCGAACGCGCCGGCGAATGACGACAACCAGAAGCTGATCCTCAATTTTACGGGCGCGATCCAGTTCACCGATCAGGACGGTGATAAAATCCAGCTCCAGGGGCCGACCACCACAACGACGGTGACCACCCCGCTAACCCTGCAGCCCGGACACTACGACACCTATACGGTGGGCGGCGTGACGTTCGACGGCCTGACGTTCACCGGAACGGCTGCGAACAGCTTCGTCAATACGGCTGGTGACAATGCAGCCTCGTTCAACGTCTCCGGGCAGGGCGTCGGGATCGGCAATAACCTGATCCAGGACAACCAGGGCTTCATTGTTGAGCGAGCCGGCACCGACTCGTTCAGCTTCACCATCAATGGGAGCGGCACTGGAACGATTTCCTGGGTCGCCTATCACGGCGGCGTGCCGGTATCCGGCAGCGCGGGTTATGACAGCGGTACGCTGACGCTGCCCAGCGATGGAAGCGCGGTGACGATCGACCCGTCCGGGACGTTCGACCATCTCGTCATTCGCTTCGATCTTGCGGATGGCGACAAGATCCGCGTCAATAATTTCTCCTATGCCTCGACCACGACCACCAGTGGCGGCGTGTTCACGATCGGAATCGAGGACGATATTCCGGTCACCGGACCGAACGCGACGGTAACGGTCGACGAGGACGATCTGGCGTCCGGCAACCACGACACCGCGTCTGCGGGCGACGATGCCGCATCGGTGTCGCCGGCGACTGGCACGCTGAATTTCTTGGTCGGCGCGGACGAGGCAGGCACGATCAGCTTCGCGCCGCTGGGCGGATTTGCGGTTGTCGATGCCGGCAATCATGCGATTACGGCTGGCAACCAGGCGCTTCAGTACTTCTGGGATGCCGGGACTAACACCCTCTATGCCTCGACGCTGACCGATACGCCGTCGCATGCGTTCGCGACGGCTGCGTTCAAGATTCAGGTCAACCCGTCGACAGGCGCGTACAGCTTCTCGCTGCTTGGTCAGGTCGATCATCCTGTCCATGATGATCTGAACGTCGGCGGTACGCAGACGGCCTATGAAGACAACATCAAGCTCAATCTGACCTACACCGTCACGGACCGTGACGGCGATACCGTCAAGGGCACGCTCTCGGTTTCGATCGACGACGATATGCCGATCATTGGACCGGTGGCCGCGACGAACAATCTCGTCGTCAACGGCAGCTTCGAAGTCGGTCACGGTCTCGGCAACAATCAATGGTCGATCTACCACTCACTGGCTGGCTGGACCTCGGCCAATCTCGGCCCGGCCGGCCCACACGGTGATGTGCCGTTCGAAGTGCAGACCGGCAATGTCGGCGGCGTGTCCGCACAGGACGGCAACGCGCTGATCGAGCTCGATTCCGATCTCAGCAGCGGGAATCTGTCCGGCGGCGACCACTATAACGACTCCGGCCACACCAACACGATCATTCAGCAGGTGATCGCCGGTACGCATGCCGGCGAGGCCTATGAACTGACGTTCTATTATTCTCCGCGTTCCAACGAGGGTAACGCCGACAGCGGTAGCCTGAATGTGTTGTGGAACGGGCAGGTGGTGAAATCGATCGACTCGACGGGCATGACGGCGGGTGTCTGGCAACTGATCACCGTCAGCGTGATCGGGACCGGCCCGGGCGATGTGCTTGGCTTCCAAGGGGCCGGGCAGGAGAATTCGCTCGGCGCCTATATCGACAATGTCAGCCTCGTTCCCGTGACCTTCGTCGACGAGGACGGTCTGACAGGGCCGCTCGCGTTCGGTAGCCACGACACTCTCGCGGGCGACAACTACGTTGCCAACACGGATGGCGACGCCAATGAGACGACGTCAACAGGCTACCTCAACATCAAGTGGGGTGCCGATAACCTCGATAGCGGCGCGGACATCACTTCGGGTTCGTTCGGCACGCTGACCCAGGATCATCCGGATGGTGTCGGCGATCGCAGCCTGACGTTCACCAATGCGAGCGTCGGCGTGTCGGGCGTGTCCGCGCTCACCTCGAAGGGCGAGGCGGTGGTGTTCTCGACCAATGCCGATGGCACCATCCTGACTGGCGTCGCCGGCGGACGCACCGTCATTGAAGTATCGTTGTCCGATGAAGGCGCCGGTGCATTCCGCGTCGTGCTGAAGGATCAACTCGACCACGCTACAGGCAACAACGAGAACGACATCCGCCTGACGTTCAACTATACCGCCACCGATTCCGATGGCGACGCGGTGAACGGCAGCTTCACGGTCGGTGTCGACGACGACGTTCCGGTGGCGAACGCGGATATCGATTCCGTTTCAACTGCCGTGCAGACCCTGAATTTCGATGACGTCGTGCTTGGCGAGAATGGCGAGACGCCGATCGTGTCGCCCTATCATGGGTTCAATTTTATCCAGACGGGTATTCACAATCCGCCGGGCTCCGGGCCGTTCGCGACTTATGCTCCGCACTCGGGCAGCAACCTTGCTTTCGTCGGTGAAAAGAACGGCGTGGAGCAGCCGGGTTATACCGGAACTGCGGGCGATCCCATCACCATCGCCCACACCGATGGCAGCAGGTTCACGGCGCTCGGCGCCTGGTTTTCGTCGCACGGCTCTGAGCCGATGACGATTGCCATTTCCGGTTATGTGGATGGCATGCTGGTCAGCAGCTTTACCCAGGACATCCATCAGGGCGCAGCGGGCGGGCCCATCTATGTGAGTCTCTCCGTTCTGGGCAGCGTCGACAAGATCGTTGTGGACGGCCCCGGTTACTTTGGCTTCGACGATTTTGCATTCGCCGACAATTCAAGTGCCACGGGCAACGTCGTCACCGGGGTAGGCACGACCAATTTCGGCGCAGACGTGCTTGGCGCAGACGGCGCGAAAGTTACGGGCGTCGTCGGCGTCACCACTGTCACGACGCCGGACGGCTCGCAGAACTTCCAGGTCATCGGCCAGTACGGCACGCTCGTTCTCAACGAGAACGGCGACTACACCTATACCCGTTTCGACGGGTCGCCGGTTGTTGCGAACGACGTCTTTACGTATGCGCTGACCGACGGCGACGGGGATGTCTCGACCGCGACGTTGACGATCGGCATTTCCGACCACGGCGTCACGATCTCGGGGATCAACCGCGAAGACGGCGACATCACCGTCTATGAAGACGATCTGCTGGCGAGCCGTGGCGTAGGCGAGTCGGCCGGCTCCGGCCCGGACTCCGGAAACCTCTCGCAGAACGGAACATTTACTATTGCGGCGGCCGACGGGCTCAACAGCCTGATGATTGACGGTCACGCCATCGTCACGAACGGAGTTTTTACCGCCACTTCGTTTACGACAGCAACCGGAAATATCTTTGCAGTAACCGCGTTCAACGGCACCACCGTAAGCTACAGCTACACGCTTGTTGACAACGAGCAGCATGCTTCGCTGCAGGGTAACAACGGCCTGCCCGAAAACCTGAGCGTCGTAGCTACGGACAGCGACGGCGAAACTGCTACGTCGACGATCAAAATCAATATCGTCGACGACGTTCCAACAGCGGTGAATGACACCTGGGCAACGACCATCACCGGTGCGACGCTCTTGACCGGCCTGTTGGCCAACGATGAGTTCGGCGCCGATGGGGTCGATACGGATAATTCGCCGCTCATCGGCCAGGTCACCGTCACAAACGGCGCGCACGGCACCGTCGTGTACAACAGCAACGGCACCTTCACCTATACGCCGGAGGCTGGCTACACGGGTGCTGACAGCTTCACCTACACGATCAGGGACGGCGACGGCGATACCTCAACGGCAACGGTCACGCTTAGCAGCGTCCAGACAAACTCGTTGCCGACCGCAGGAAACACCTCGGCTTCGGTGGACGACGAAGGTTTTCCGAACGGTATTGCGGGCAGTACCTTCGGCGATGACCTGTCCGGGCAGGCCATCAGCGCCAGCGGTACCTTGCCGCACAACTACAACACGGACGGCAAGGCGGCCTCGGATCCGATCAACTTCGCGCCGATGAACGGCACGCCGGGTCTGGTTGGTTCCGAGAGCGTTACTTATAGCTGGAACGCTACCAACAATACCCTGACCGCATCGTCCGCTGCGCGCGGCGCGATCTTCACGGTCGTCGTGGATGGCGGGTCGGACAATGGCAACGGCAACTATGTGTTCACGCTGCTGAAGCCGGTTCTCCATGATGCGGGCAACAACGAGAACGACGCGACGGTCCACCTGACCTACCAGGTCAAGGACGCCACGTTGCCCGTCGGCGACACGGCTACCGGCACGCTGGCCATCACCATCGATGACGACATCCCGGTCGCAGCGCCGATCGTCAAGACCGTGACCGAGGGATCCTCGGACACCAACATCCTGCTGATCCTCGATCGTTCCGGAAGTATGGACTTCAATTCAGGCGTCTCCGGTTACACAACGCGCCTCGACCTGCTCAAGGCCGCCGCCAAGGAACTGTTGGACCAGTACGACGCTGCCGGCGACGTCAAGGTCCAGATCATCCAATTCAACGACTCCGCGCAAAAGCAGGGCGACGTGTGGCTCTCGGTCGCGGATGCAAAGACCTACATCGATGGCCTGACGGCGGATAACGGCACCGACTACGACGATGCCACAGCGCTTGCGCCGGACGCTTTCAACGATCCGGGCAAGCTGACGACGTCCGGCGTGCGCAACGTCGCCTACTTCATGTCGGACGGGCAACCCGATCCGACGAGCGAAGCGGTGACTGATGGCGAACTGACCGACTGGATCAACTTCGTCAACGCCAACGACATCGTATCGTTCGCGATCGGACTTGGTCCCTCTGCGCCGGATACCTACCTCGATCCGCTGGCCCATGACGGCCGGGGCGCGGGCTCCGGCACCGATACGGACGCCCTGATCGTCACCGACCTCAACCAGTTCCAGTCGACGCTGGCGGGCACGGTCAATCCGTCCATCTCGGGCTCGGTGATCGACGGCAGTATTCCGACTTCGTTCGGTGCTGACGGCGGATATGTGAAGTCGATCGAAATCGGCGGCAAGACCTACACCTACAACCCCGTGACCGATGCTATCATCGCGTCGGGTTCGGGTTCGAACGCCGGCACTTTCAACGCCACTTCCAACCAGCTGACGATCACGTTCACCGGCAGCGCCGGCGAAAGCTTCGTCATCGATCTTGATGACGGCACTTATGTTTACATGCCGCCGACCGCAATCGTGGCCGATTTCAGCCGCCCCTTCACCTACACCTTGACGGACAATGACGGCGACACCGCAACTTCGACGCTGACGATCAACGTCGATAACGTGAACGGCGCGCCGGTTCTCGATGCCACGGATTCACCGGTCGTTGCGGCCGTCAACGAAGATGCGGCTGCGCCGTCCGGCGCCGTAGGCACGCTTGTCTCCGCACTGCTCGATACGGCCGGCGGCGGCGGCTTCGACAACGTGACGGATGCAGATGGTCCCGGCCTCGGCATCGCTATTACGGCTACCAACAGCGCGAACGGTACCTGGTACTACTCGACCAACAATGGCGCCACATGGACTGCGGTGGGAACGGTCAGCAACGCCAATGCGCTGCTGCTCGAAGCCGACGCCAATACCCGGCTGTATTTCAAGCCGGCCGCCAACTTCAACGGCACGGTGACGGACGGCATCACGTTCCGCGCGTGGGATGCGAGCACCGGCACCGCCGGCACGAAGGTGGACACCTCGTCCAACGGCGGCAGCTCCGCGTTCTCGAGCGCCACCGATACGGCAGCGGTCACCGTCAATGCGGCGAACGACGCGCCGACGGCGACGATTACACCGGCGTCCTACAGTGCAACCGAGCAGACGAACCTGAACCTCCACAACACCGGCATGTCGGTGGGCGACATCGATGCGGGCAACAATGTCATCTCCATGACGTTGTCGGTCGGAACCGGAACCCTGACAGTGGGGGCCGGCAACAGTGGTGTCGACAGTATCACCGGCAGTGGGACTTCCTCTGTCACGGTCACCGGAACGCTCGCAGAGCTCAACAATCTGCTGGCCGGCACCGACACCAATGGCGGATGGTTCGGAAGTGGCGGTACGATCGTCTACAACGCCAATGTGAATGCGCCGCCGGCGAGTACGACGCTAACGCTGCTGGTCAATGACACCGGCGACACCGGCAGCGGTGGCTCGCAGACCGCCGCCGATGCAGCGACGATCAACATTACCGCGGTGAACGATGCACCGACTGCTGCCGCAGATACGGTCATTACCAATGTCGGCAACAATGCAGCCGTGGTGATCCCGGAATGGGCGCTGGTAGCCAACGATACCGACCTGGACAACGTACTGGATGTCACTGCGGTCAGCGCAGGCACCAGCGGTACGACCTCTCATGCGACCGGGACAGGCAATGGCGGGTCCGTCACGTTTACGGATGACGGGAGCAACTTGAACGGCGGTAACAACGGCTCGTTCACCTATAAGGCCACTGATGGCTCCGCCACGGCGGCGGCTGTCACAGTGACGATCGACAACAGATCGACGGGCACAACGACCCTGACCGGTGGTAACGCCAATGAAATTTTGATCGGTAGGTCTGGGGCTTCCAACGCGCTTAACGGCGATAACGGAAATGACGTTCTGATCGGTAACGATCTCGCCGATACACTTAACGGTGGCGACGGTCGCGACATCATGGTTGGTGGTGCTAGCGGGGATACGTTTAGCATCTTTAGCGGCGAATCTGCAGTTACTATCGGAGCCAGCGGAGACGGCGGAACGATTGCCGGCTACGATATTATCAAGGACTTCAATGTTACTGCTGACAAGCTCTCGCTCAACGGCACGCCTTTTGCCGCGTCGAATACGGCGGGTACGAACGGATCCAACTCGGAACTGACGATCGGCGGAAATCAGGTAAGATCGCACGCCATTTCGAACGGCATTATCACGTTTGATGATGCGGACTCCTTCAGTAGCGCGCTCACGCTTGATTCAATCCAGGATGTCGCTGCTGTAGTCGACTATCTACGGCAAAACGATTTGGGCAGCGGCGGCGCTACGGTGGCTTTCACGGCCACGATCGACGGCGTCAACCACACCTATGTTTACGAGCAGGTGGGCAATGGTCAGAGCAACGACAACGATATCCTGGTCGATCTGGAGAATGTTACCCTGACGAGTGGCGGGACCAGCCTCGCGACGTTGATCGGGAACGGGCGCGTCGATCCTGTAGTTCTTGATCTCGGAGCTCACGGCATTTCGTTCAGCTCCATCAGCGACGGGGTCCAGTTCGACATCAATGGCGACGGCGCACAAGACCAGATCGCCTGGACCGCCGGTGGCCAGGACGGCATCCTAGCTGTGGATCTCGACGGCTCCGGCAAGATCGAAAGCGGCAACGAGCTGTTCACGCCGAACTTCAATGGCGGTCACTTCGCCGACGGTATCGCCGCGCTGGGGAGCCTCGACGGTAACCATGACGGCGTGATCGACAGCAAGGATCAGGCGTTTGGCGATCTCGTGACGTGGCAGGACGCCAACCACAACGGCGTCAGCGAGGGCGGCGAACTGATCAAGCTCAGCGATCTCGGCATCAAGAGCATCGATCTTGCGACGACGGCTGGTGCTCCCATCGACGGACAGACGATTGCGGGGGTCGGTTCGTTTACTTATGCCGACGGCACCATCGGCACCTTCGTCGAGGTCGATCTCGATGCGTCGCTCGGGGCATCTGCTCCGGCCGATACGGCCTACCACGAGCTGCCGCATGGGTTCGACCAGATCCTCGACTTCGGGCCGGGCCATGGCGAGCTGAGCTTCCCGCCGGGGGGACTGGGCTCCCAAGGCGAAGGCGAGCTGACGCATTTCACGACCGTCGACCAGCCGCTCACGCACGACGCCTTCGGCGACACCTCGGCAGCGGCTGCGAAGATGGCTCTTGCCGTCATTCAGGCCGGCGGGACGGTGGATACGGCTCATCTGCAGCCGGGTCTCTGAGCTGACGCACCGAATTGAAGAAGCCCGCCGGATCGGTCCGGCGGGCTTTTTTCCTTGCCGCTCCGATGGGCGCGGAGCGTATGCGCTACATCAGCAGGGGCAGGGTGTTCAGGGCGGATGCGCTATCTGCTGGCGCACCGACGCCAATAGCCTTGCCGCTGACGGCCGCGGCCGGCGCGGCCTCGAGTTCGCCGCCTACAAGCGGGCGGTTCGCATAGGGCGTGGCGAAGAGGTGAACGCCCTGATGATCGATCGCGAACAGCGGCGTGAAGCGCGTGGCTTCGGAATCCGCCATCAACGTCGAGAACCGGTTGTCCAGCAACAGCCAGTGGCCGTCCACACGTGCCGCCAATAACGCATGGTCCTGACGGACCATGCGATCACGGACCAGCACGAGCTGCAGGTCGTTGCGGGGAAAGCCCGCGGCGCTCAGCGCGACATATTTGGCGACCGCATAATCTTCGCAGTCGCCTTTCGCCGAGGCGAACGTCGCAAGCGGCGTGCTCCATCGATCGGGCTCGCCGTGCTGGGAGAGGTCGCTGACGTAGCGGACGGCCGCGTTGACGCCCCGGTTGGCCTCATCAAGCTTGTCGCGTCCCAACTTCGCCCCGACCGCGTTGACGAGCCGCAGGAATTGGGCGGCGTGGGGCGGGACAATTGCCGGCGTCCGCCCGGCAATGATCGAGGATAGCCTGCTCCTTCACCATGGCGGCTTCGACTCCGCGCCATTTGCGCCAGAGGAGGCCGTCGGGCGCGCGGAATGTGAACAATCCGAACGGTTCGGCACCTACCGCGGGCGCTTCCCTAAGCGCAGGCGGCGCATCCGTTGCCGTGTTCGAAGGGGTGAGGGCGGCGAGGCGGACCGCATCGGTGATGCTCCGATCACGCTGACGATCATGCTTGGCAAGGACGGCATTGATGCTGAAGAATTTCGCCGGCGACGCCTGGTCGCCGCCCGGCGCGAGATCTGCCCTGGCCTCTTCCAGCGACGCATCCTCGGCAGCCAATGCTTCGGATGCAGCGCCAACACAGAGCGCGAGAATGATCCCCGCGGCCGCATGCAAGCGTGGGCTCCGCAGTTTTACGCGCGGCGTCATGACGTCCCCTTTTGTCAGGAGCGTCAGTCAACGTCTTTGCGTCGATCGGCCGGCCCCAATCTGTTATCGGGACGGAAACTGCGGCCTTCGCCGCTTATGGTGAGTTAAGGGGAGGCAAGGATAGAGGGAATGTCGGAAAAGGCTGTCAATCGCCGGTTTTCCGGATGCCTCAAAATCACTTCAAAGTTGAACGGGTGACAGCAACGTTCTGTTAAGCAAGATGCTCACCGCTCGCGCATGGCCTCGTCCCGCAGGGTACGGGCCGGCTTGAGAAGGTAATCGAGCACGGATTTCTCGCCTGTCAGGATCTCGACCGTGGCGACCATGCCGGGAATGATCGGCAAAGAGTTTTCGGTCGTGCCCAGATGGTTTTTATCGGTACGAACCATCACGCGATAAAAGGTTTCCTGGCGCTCCGACCGGTCGGCCGCCTTATCATCGACGATAGTATCGGCGCTTATCCGCTCCACCTTGCCCTTTAGCGAGCCGTATACCGACGAGTCATAGGCCGAGAGCTTTACCACCGCGTCCTGATTGGGGCGGATGAAGGCGATATCCTGGGGCCGTATGCGGCCTTCCACCAGCAGCGTGTCATCCAATGGGATGATATCCATCACATTGGCGCCGGGCTGAACCACCGCTCCGATCGTCGTCACGTTCAATTTATTAACGATGCCATGCACCGGCGCCTTCAGGTCAGTGCGTCGCACACGATCTTGCGCGGATTTGATGTTTTCATCGAGCACCGCAAGATCTCCCTTTGATTTGGCCAGATCTTCGTCTGCCTGCGATCGAAAGGACGCAAGGGTATTGGCGATCTTCGATTGTGCCTCTGCGAGCTGCCCGCGCATTTCGGTGGCCTGGCGGTCGAGCCGCAGCATTTCGATCTCGGGTACGACCTTCTGCTCATAGAGCTTGCGGGTGAGTTCGAGTTCGCGTTCCAGAAGCTTGAGCGTGCCCGTCAGTCTGGTTACCTGTTGCTTTAGGACGTCCACATCCTGCGCCAACTTTTGTCCACGCATCTTGAAGACGCTGGTCTCGGTAGCGACTGCCGCCGGAACCACTTGGTCGAGTTGTTCGGGGAACGTGATCTCGCTTCGTCCGCGCGCCTCTGCCTCTAGTCGTGCAACGCGCGCCGCCATCGCACCGCGTCGTTCCCTGATCTCACCAAACTCGGACGCGAATTTGGTGTCGTCGATTCGCATCAGCGACTGGCCCTGATTAACGATGGCGCCTTCCTGAACGAGGATGTCACCGACGATACCGCCTTCAAGGGTCTGGACGACCTGGGTCTGGCGGGAAGGCACGACGCGGCCATTGCCCCGTTTGACTTCCTCGAGGACCGCGAAATGCGCCCAGACCAGAAACGTCACGAGCAGGGCGAGGAAAGCCTGCAAGAGCATGCGCGAGGTTCGCGGCGTGCGCATTGCTGCTGCCGCACGGATGTCATTGGCGAAGGCAAAATCAGATGCCGGCATTAGGATTTTGCACCAGGGCTGCTGCGCGAGGCGCGACAGTGGGTTGCGCCACGGTTTCGGGCGGAGCTGTCGCAGGCTTGCCTTGCAGCAGAGCGAGGACCTTGTCCCGTGGTCCGTCTGCAACCAGCCGACCATTGTCAAACAGCAGCAGACGATCGACCATTCCGAGAAGCGAAAGGCGATGGGTGGAGATGATGATGGTCATCTGTTCTCCGCGCATGCCCTTGAGCCGTTCCAGGAATTCAGTTTCGCTGCGCACATCAAAATGCGCGGTGGGTTCATCCAGGAACAGCACGCGAGGCTTCCTGATGAGCACGCGCGCCAGCCCGATCGCCTGTTTCTGCCCGCCCGAAAGACTGCGGCCACCTTCGGCGATGGGCATGTCGTATCCCATGGGATGGCCGGCGATAAAGCTCTCGACGCCGGACAAACGTGCCGCAGCAAGCACCTCTTCGTCCGTCGCCTCGGGCTTGCCCAGCGCAATGTTGTCGCGCAGCTTCCCGAAGAAGAGGTCGGTGTCCTGCATCGCAAATCCGATGCCGGCGCGCAGGTCCGACGGGTCATATTGCCGGGAGTCGACGCCGTCGATGAGGATGCGTCCTTCTTCCGCCTCGTAGAAACCGAGCAGGAGACGTCCGACCGTTGTCTTGCCGGAGCCGACACGACCGATAATTCCAATTCGCTCGCCGGCCTCGATCTTGAAGGAAACCTTGTCGAGCGCTTTGCCGGGCGCGTTCGGATACGAGAAGCTGACGTTTTCGAAGCTGATGCGGCCCTGCTCGATTTTGCGGGCGACATAGGCGCGCTGCGGAGACCGCTCGCGTTCCAGCGACATGATACGGTCGATCGACTTGAGCGCAGACAATGTCTGGGTGCCGCGTGTGATGACGGACGCGATCCCGGCAATCGGCGCCAAAACCCTGCCAGCCAGCATATTGGCAGCAACGAGGGCGCCAACGCTGAGCTTGCCGTCGAGAATGAGAAACACGCCGACGATGAGCAGAAGGAGGCTGGTAAGCTGTTGCGCCGCATTCGCGCTCGTCAACGTCAGCGACGACCAGAAATGGACGTCTTCTCCCGACCGCGCGGTTGCTGCGACCGACCGTTCCCAGGCCGTTTGCATCCGGGCCTCGGCGCCTGTTGCACGGACCGTTTCCATCCCCGCGAGGGACTCCACCAGCACGCCATGGCGCGCCGCGGACTCGGCCTGCATTCGTTTTATGGCGCGGTCGAGCGGACGCTGCATGGTAAATCCGAGCGCGATCATGATCGGCAGCATCACGAGCGGAATCCACGCCAGCGGACCGGCAATCGTGAACAGGATGGCGATGAAGAGCACGGCGAAAACGAGGTCCGTTGCAGAGACCACGCTGCCGGACGTGAAGAACTCGCGAACCGAATCGAAGTCACGAAGCTGATTGGCGATGATGCCGACTGAGGTTGGACGCTGCGCCATCTTCACCGCCATCACGTGTTCGAAGATGTTGGCGGCGAGAACGACGTCTGCGGTCTTTCCGGTCATGTCGATGATACGGCTCCGCACGGTGCGCAGCACGAAGTCGAAAACGATCGCGATACCCATTCCGATCGCCAGCGCGACCAGAGAAGGGAGCGCGCCGTTCGGAATGACTCTATCGTACACGCTCATGGTGAACAGCGGCGTCGCCAGCGCGAGCATGTTGATCAGAAAGGCTGCGAGAGCGACGTGCCCGTAGCTGCGCCAATGCACCTTGACGACCGACCAGAACCAGTGGTTCCGGGGAAGATCTCCTGCGGCAACCGCTCGCGCATTGGCTTCGGCCGCGGCTCTCACCAGGAAGGTGTAGCCCGTGTAATCCGCATAAAGCGCTTTGATGCTCTGAACCTGCGGCGCGGCAGGCTTGTTCGTCGGGTCTAGGATCTTGGCGCTTTGGCTGGCCTGATCGATTCCCAGAAGGATCAGCGCCTTGCCGGTCTTCATGATCAGGACCGCAGGGAGAACGATGGCGGGAATGTCGAGGATGTCCCGCTTGATCGCCTCCGTTTCCAGTCCGGCGCGCCTCGCGGCACGGTCATAGAGGGCGACCGACAGCCGTCCATCAAGGATGGGCAGCCCGCCCAGTAACGCCTCGCGACTTACCGCTCGGCCATGATGGGCAGCCAGATAGGTCAGAGACGCTGCGAGGGGGTCCTGACCTGGCGGATGGACGTCGGCGGCGCTAACGACCCCGTCCGCCTCGTCTTTGGCCGGCCGGGCTTGCGCCTGTTTGGAGGTCCGGGAGAACAACCTAGTGCCTCTGATCATCAGTAAAGTAAATAAGACCCGCGCAACCGACGCGGCTAATAAGCCGTCAGAATATAATACATCGCCGTCCGAAGCATGGGCTGGATTCGGCTATTCTTTCAGACAGTTAATTAGCAGACACTTCCGGCGCCATTAACCGCGCCTTATATTAACTGCTCACTTCAGATAAACTGTCGTTTACTTCTTCTCGGAGGGGAAGGCCGACAGCAGCCAATACGGCTTGCCCTCATGCGCCGAAGCATATGACATCGATAGCTGCGCCGTCGGGTCGACGTGAGCGACGACCGCTTGGCTTGGGCTACGGCCATGCTTCTGGGCGAACCATTCCGGCGCTCCGAGCATCCTTGCTGCGACTGCCCCACGCGGCCAGCGATCGGTAAAGCCTTCCCGCGGTTCCGCGGCGGCAAAGGCCAAGGGAGTTGCGGAAGCGTCGATGGCCGCATTTGCGACGCGCAGCGGCTCCGATCCGGATTGCGGCAAGGTCACGCGTGGCGTCGAAAACTTGTAGACGGGCAGGCCAAGCGGCGCCAGATCGACCGGTGCTGCATCTACGGGGGGAGGAGCCTTGAGATATTCAAGCAGAGTCCCCATAGCCGCCAGCATCTGATAGTCGGCGAAGACAATGACGCCACGCGAAGAGGTCAGCGAGACGGCGGCATTGAAGTACTGGTTTTGCGCATTCAGCAAATCGATCAGCGAGCGTTGACCGAGTTCGTATTCCTTGTCGAACGCTGCGATCGTCTTGCGGTCCGCCTGTAATTGACGGGTCAGGGCCGCGACACGTGTCGCTGTTACCGTTCGCGCAGCCCAAGCCTTGTCGATGGATTCCAGCGCATCTCGCTGCAACCGCGCGTGACGCATGGTCGCTTCGGTGTGACGCTCGGCCATCTCGGTACGGCGCCAAGAATCCTGGCCGCCGCGGAAGACGTCCCAGGACATCACGACCTTGCCGCTGTAGTCGTCATGGGTGACGCCCAGATACGGATAGGTATTGTCGCTGTGGGTCGCGCGGCCCTCGAGCGAGAGGTTTGGCACGAAAGCGCCGTCCGTGACCCGGAAAGCGTGCTTGGCCGCGTCCACATCTGCCTGCGCGGCCCTGATGGTTGGATTGAAGCGAACCGCGATCGCCAGCGCTTCATCCCTGGTTGCCGGCAACCCAGCCAGCGGGGCGGGGAAGCGCAGATTATACGCCTCGAGTCCCACGACCTTGCGGTACTTGGCCCGGGCCTCCTCCAGATTCCTTCGAAACTCCGCGAGCGTCGCCCTCGCGTTTTCCACGCGCTCCCGCGCCTGTTCCAAGTCGCCTTCACCGGCCCGGCCGCCCGAGAAGCGGGATTGCACGTTGGAGAATATCCGCTCGTGGTTGGCAATGTTTTGCTGCCCGAGATCAACCAGCCTCATATACCGGACGACGTCGACATAGGCTTCCGCTGCATCCAGCGCGATGAGTTCTGTCCGTTCCCGGACCCGGAAGGCGGCCGCGTTAACCCTGGCCGTTTGCCGCCAGATATCATGAATGGAAGCAAATCCGTCGAACAGTACCTGTCGTACGACAACCGACCCCTGGGTTCCATTTCGCCAAGTGCCAGTTCCGGGCGCGGGAACCGGCAACGCCGAACCGCTCACGACTGCAGCGCTCTGGTCGAATTTTTCAGGACCGTACCGGGCCTCCACCCGAACCTGTGGCAGCAATGTGCTCTGTGTCTGGCGGAGTTCTGACTCTGTTGCGCGCCGATTTGCAGATGCCTCGCCGACGCCTGGATTGGTCAGGGTAGCCTGCTTCAATGCATCGTTAATGGAAAAGGGTTCCGCTGAAACAGGCGCGGTCGTCGCCAAAAGCACACTGGCGACCGCACAAAACCACGATTTCATTGCCCCCGTCCCCACCAACTAAAAAACTTGCCGTCAAATGACGCTTCAATTGCGTTAAATTAGGCACAAGCTAGCAAACGGAACCGGATTCCCCTATGACATTTCAGCCACAGGTTCGCCCAACTTAAGGCATCCTTAAATAACTGTGAGTTCCGTTAATTAGTAGCTTTAATTCCGACCAGCCCACGGGATCGGCGGGAACGGCTCGCAAGCATCTAGCGAAACGGCCCCAGTTTCTGGAAAGGAACTGGGGCCGCCTTCTTCCGGGTTGGGCTTGGGGGCTGGTCCCCGGAAGCCACGCTGGCTCAAAGAGCGGGATAGTAACGGCGGCCGATGACCGTGGCCCTTCGTTAGCGGTACTTGTCATCCTTGCCGTTTGGGCTGCCGTCGCCGCCGCCGTTGCCGTAGCCGTTGTTGCCCGAATTTGCGATTGCGTCGGATGTCAAAGAAGTAGACAGCAATAAGGTAATGGCTGGAGGAGTTACGGCTGCAAACCTGCCTGCCGAAATGAGAAAGTTCCGGCGGTCGTTGAGCTCTTCTTGTTCGGGGGTATCCATGACGGCCTCCGACCGGTTATTTTGACAAGGATTATCTCATTTAAATTCCGCCGAGTAGCAGTATTTAATTCGTTTTAATCACCATCTGTTGACACGTCTGCCCGGCAGGTGACGCACGCTGCGAAGGGCCTCGGTGTAGGCGTTGTCGTGTACGTGCGCCGCGCTGAATTCTTGAAGGCGCCTTCAGAGATACCAGGCGAGCACGGCCTTGAGCAGGGCGTTTTCGATCACTGGCAGCACAACGATCTGGTTCATGCCGGCTGCGCGCGCCTGCTGCGCCGCGATCGATTCGTCGACCTTCAGATGTTCGTTGATCGCGGGCATGCCTGTCGCCCAAGCGCCGCCGATACTGCCTTCGCCCTTGCGTATCGTCTTTTCGGCATAAAGCGAGGCCAGATCGGCATTCCTGCTACAATCGCCGGACTGAAACACCAATTCCGTTCGCGACGGATCCGGCACCCAGATCTCGAAACGTCTGGCGATCGGCGTTGCCTGCGCGGACAGGAAGGTCATGACCCAGGTCTGATCCGGCGGCGTCGTGTAGGGAATGCCGACGCCGCAATTGATTCCGATTTCGCTCGCTTCCTCCCAACGGAGGAAACTCCTGGCATTGTGCAGGTCCTTGATAATGAGCGGCATGCACGCCTTCCACGCACGGCCGGGCAGGCCAAACCCGCGCGGGAACTTTGTGTGCCGTGAATTGAACTCGAACATGTCGGCGGTGCCGTAATAGCCGTCGACCAGTCCCATTTCGTGGGACTTCTCGGGATCGTTGTGCCAGAGCTCGATCGCGCCGACGTGCTTGTCGTCGTCGCCGCAGAACAGCACCATCACAGCCATGAGGAATTCGCCGGCAAAAACCGGCAGCGCCACGCCGCAGGTCAATCCGGCTTCGATCGCCTCATCCGTGCGCTTGAAATAGGAGTTTGCAAATTTCGTGAGGATGACGGGATGGCCGCAAGCCCAGGCCTTGCCGGGCAGCCCTTCGTCATAGGCAAACAGCGCGTTCTCGCTGACAGCCTTGAACTCCGAATACTCGTTGCTGCAAAGACAGCCTCCGAACTCCAGGCGCGTGCGGGTTCGGTCGGGCACCCACAATTCAACGACGCGAATGAATGTCTTCATCGGACGCACCTGTCGCTACGCCTGACGTCAGCATCGGCGATCTGGCGACGATATGTGCGATCAAATTACAGGCAGGCGCCGCCCAAAGATCGTGCGGGGGTCTCGGCCCTTGTCTGCGATCTCACGTCCGGTGACGACTGCCGAGCGCCGTCGCGATCGATTCCGGATTCCGGATGCGCTCGATCAGCATGTCGATGCGATCGCCGCCCCAGAACAGTTCGCCGTTGAAGACCATGGTCGGCACGCCGAACACACCGAGCGCTTCCGCCTCGTCGATGATGCGGTCGTGTTCTGCCCGCGCGGGGCCGTGGACGTAAGCTTCGAATTCTTCTGACGACCCGCCGAGCGAGGCGATCACGCCGGAAATATCGGACAGCTCGTCGATTTCGAGATCATGACTCCAGAACCGGCGGAATACCGTGTCGTGATAGGGGCGGAACAAGCCATGGCGCTGCGCGAACAGCATGCCGGCGCTGGCATAGAAGGCATCATAGATGCGCCGCGGCCCCTTCATGGTAAGGCCCTGCGCGTTGGCATAGCGGCGCGCGTCCATATAGGCGTAGCGCACCTTGCGCCAGAAATGCGGTGTGCGCTCTTCCACCGTGCCCATGAATTCCGGAATGCGCAGCGTGTAGGGCAGCCATTCGAGTCCGACGCCGTAAATCTCCTCGAGCTCGAACAGCCGCTTGTTGGCGACGAACGCGTAGGGGCTCTTGTAGTCGGTGTAGATGCGGACGCGGGGGATATCCATGGCGTTTCCCTGTTCCATCGGATCAGTATCTCCGATCCGAATAGAGCATGGAACCATGCGACACGGTTTTGACATACCAAAATGAACGAGCCCGCCAAAACGAATGGGCCCCGGTGCATAAGAGCATCGCGGGGCCCTACATCTTCGTTATAGGCGAAGGATTTCTGGTAGACACCAGTATGTTCTCAGGATCCGGCTTGCGCGTGGCCTTTGCGCTCCAGTCCCGCGGATAGGTTTGGATTGTTGAAGGCGCGATGAGGCTGGCAGCTGCTTATGACCTCAACCGCACCTGGACCTTGCGCTGAGCAAGGTCACCGGTCTGATCCGGTGGCGTCATGCTCCTCTCCAAGAGTTGGCCCACGGACGATACGTCCGCTTCCGCTGCGTGTCGTCTCGATCATCGAACCGAGCCGCCAATGCCTACGAAGCGGGGAGCCCAACGCTCCGCGACTCCTACAGGTGCAGCGTGCTAAATGCTGCGGCAGATGAAGGCAGGTGTCAAGTAAACATCCGCCGGGTTCCCGCGGGCGCCGGATGTCAGGCCTTCGTGTGGCGGTAATCGTGTAAATCAGGCTCGTGGGTCATCGCCCAGTAGTCTACGAACCGCCATGGCATCGCCGAAAAAACTCTACCTTGCTTGTTGCGGTAATAGGTCGTCATCCCGGGATGCGTCCAGATCAGTTGCTCATGCTCGGCATCCACTTTCTTGATGTACGCATCGTGCGCTTCCGGATGAACGTCGATCGCAGCGATGTCTTGCTCGATCATCTCGACGAGGCACGCCGAGATGTAGCGGCTCTGGCACTCCGACTGGAAGATCACGCTGCCGCCATGTGCGGGACCTGAATTAGGGCCGAGCATCACGAAAAGATTTGGAAAGTCCGGCACCGTAAGCCCGAGATAAGCGGTCGGGTTGTCGTTGGCCCAGGCTGCCTTCAGATTTTTTCCATCGCGCCCCGTGATGTTGAGGCGAGCCGCCATTTCCGTGACCTTGAAGCCCGTCGAGATGACGATGATGTCCGCGGGCCGCAACTTGCCGTCGGAGGCGACGATGCCGTCGCGCGCGAAATGGTCGATCCTGTCGGTGACCAGTTCGACATTCGGCTTCGTCAGCGTCTTGTACCAGTTATTGTCGAGCAGGATACGCTTGCCATAAGGCGGATAGGTCGGCACGCATTTCTCGATCAGATCGGGGCGGTCCTTCAACTCCGAGAGAATGAAATTGGTCAGCTCTTCGCGATGCCGGTCATTACCTTTGTTGACGGCGCGCTCGGGATGCGGCCATTCGGGGTCCTTGCGCAGGAACGGCAAGAGGCCGTCGCCGTATCGCCAGAACATGTTGAAGCGATACCACTGCACATAAAACGGCAGGTGCGCGAGCAGCCATCGCGCGCCCTCGGTGATGGGATCGGAATAGCCCGCCACCGGGCGCGCCCATTGCGCGGTACGCTGATAAACGGTGACCGACGCCACACGGTCGGCGATCGACGGCACCAGTTGCATGGCGGTAGCGCCGGTGCCGATGACGGCGACGCGCTTGCCGTCGAGCTTGATGTCGTCGGACCACAGGGCGGAGTGCAGCATCACGCCCTTGAAATCTTTCTCGCCCTTGAAGTGCGCCGGGTGGGGGTCGTTGAGTTGACCGATCGCACTGACCAGCGTGGTCGACTCAAATATCTCTTCGCCGTTGGCCGTCTTCAACGTCGATATCCAGCGTCGCTTGCGCTCGTCCCAGCGCGACGATGTCAGCTCCGTGTTGAGCCGGAGATGCTTTCGGATGTCGTGTTCCAGCGCCACCTTCCTGAGGTAATCGAGCAGTTCCTGGCGCTGGGCGAAATAGCGCGTCCACGGATTACGCCGGCCGAATGAGAACGAGTACGAGTGGTTGGGCGTATCGACGCCGCAGCCGGGATAGCGATTCACATACCAGGTGCCGCCGAGTTCGTCGTTCTTCTCGACGATGGTGTAGGGGATGCCGAGGCGGCCAAGGGCGACGCCGAGCGCGATGGCGCAGACACCCGCGCCGACGATCAGCACGTGCTGCTGCGCCAGCTTTTCATCCGATGGCGGTTTGGTCCAGCGCGCTTCCCGGGGAATGAAGCCCATTTCCTCGCGCATCAGCGGCGCATATTCAGGTGCCACGTCTTCGCCGAGCGTCGCCCGCATCATCCTCAGCATCAATTCGTTGCCGGGATCGGTGATGACGGGCTTCGGTTCACCATTTGCGAACAGCTTCAAGACGGCCGCGCGGATCTTGGCCTGGATTTCCGGGGGCAGACCGGCTTGCGGATCCGGAATCAGGCGGACGTCGCGCTTGGGCCTGCAAGGCGGTTCCAGCCAACGCGCATCGCCGGTCATGTGGACCAGCACCATCAGCAGGACGCGGATATCTCCTTCGGCGATGGCCGATGACAGATCGAGTTTCTTGCGCGGCAGCTCGACATTCATGCTGGTGTCCTCGTTTACGCGCCTGGTGCTTCCGGCAAGCCGCCATAGGCGCCCCAAGTGGTGCCGGCGATATAACCGGCATCGACAGGAAGGTTGATTCCGGTGACGCCGCTGCTCATTGGTGAAAGCAGCCACGCGATTGCCTGCGCGACCTCGACTGGCTCGACCAGCCGGTTCATCGCGGTCGGACTTTCGAGCCACTTTTTGTTCAGCGCGCCCGAAGCGATGCCGGCTTCCAGCGCCGCCGTGCGGGTGAAGCCGGGCGAGACCGCATTGACGCGGACGCCACTGCGTCCCCATTCGGCCGCCAGCGTCTGCGTGATCTGGATGACACCGGCCTTCGCCGCGGTATAGGCGTGGATCGGGCCTGAGGTCATGCCGGCAACGGAGGCGACATTGACGATCGCGCCGCGCCGGCGCTCGGCCATCTTCAAGCCGACGCTGCGGGCCACCAGGAACGTGCCGCGCAGATCGATATTGATCTCGCGGTCCCATTGTTCCATTCGCACGCGTTCGATTTTGTGCATCTTGCCGAACACGCCGGCGGCGTTGACCAGCCCGATGATTGGGCCGTGGGCGGTCTCGATGTCGGCGATGCCGCTGACAACAGCGCTTTCGCTCGCGACATCGAAGGGCGCGGGCCACAGGATGCTTTGCGTTTCCGCGAGCGGTTCAGGCGCAATATCGACAATAACGACCTGCTGGCCTTGTCCGGCGAGAAGCGTTGCGGAGGCGGCGCCAATGCCGCGGCATCCGCCGGTGACGAGAACGATGCCGTCAGCGGTCATGGCTGTTGCCTTTATCCGGCGTGAACAGCCCGCGCGTGACGAGCTTTCGGTAGGCGGAGATGACATGGTCGGGCGCGGCCGTTACCGCGCCGCCGGTGTATGAGTATCGCCGGCTCAGGTAGCCGCGTGCGCCCATGAACATGTGAACGATGGCTTCGAACTCATCGTCGCTGAAGTCAACGATGGCGCCGGCCGTGCGGGCGCGCTTGAGAATGCGTACATAGGCGGTCGCGATATTATCGAGATGCTTCTGGTACCCGACCGGTGCGAAATACTCGGCCTCGTTGAGGATGCGCAGGAACTCCGGCACCTCGCGGATGAAATCGAAGAAGGCGCTGAAGCGCTCGATCTCCTGCCTCGCGGCATCTGCGGTGCCCGTGCGTTCGCGGATGAAGTGAACCATGTCGATGCCGATCTTCGGCAGCAATTGATCGAGCAGTTCCTGGCGGTTTTCGAAATGATTGTAGAACGTGCCTTGGGCCACGCCGGCTGCCTCGGTGATACGGGCGACGGAGGCTTCGGCGTAACCGTACTTGCCGACGATCTTGGTGGCGGCGTCGAATAATCTGCGCTTGGTCCAAGCGTTGCGCTCGACGCGATTCAACTTCGTGACCTTACCGGATGCAGCTTGCGATGATTGCGTCATGCGTGAGGTTCCAGTTCGGCGCGCAGTACGCGCTTGAGCACCTTGCCCGATGGATTGCGCGGTAGATGATCGCGGATGATGAGTTGCTTCGGTACCTTGAAGCTGGCGAGGCGCGTGCGGCAATGTTCGATGAGATCAGGCAATTCCAGCGTGGCGCCATCCGTGAGGACCGCGACCGCAACCGGCTTCTCGCCCCAGCGCTCGTCCGGCATGCCAATCACGGCGACTTCGCGCACCTGCGGCAGATCGTAGATGACGCGCTCCACCTCGGAGGAGGCGATGTTCTCGCCGCCGGAGATGATCATGTCCTTCTTGCGGTCGGTCAGGTAAAGGAAGCCGTCTTCGTCGAGATAGCCGATGTCGCCGGTGCGAAACCAGTCACCGAAGAACGCGGCCGCGGTTTTCTCGGGATCGTTCCAATAGCCCTGCGTGACCTTGGGGCCGCGGAGGCAGATCTCACCGTTCTGGCCTGATGGCAGCCGGTTGCCGGCGTCATCGCGAATTTCGATTTCGACATGGGCAATGGCGCGGCCCGTCGAGCCGATCTTTTCGATCTCGCGGCCGGCTTCCATGAAAGTGTCGCCGCCGCAGGTTTCCGTCAGCCCATAGGCGTCGATGTAGCGGGCATTCTTGAAATAATCGGAGAAGGCGCGAATGCGTGCTTCCGGGGTTTTCTCGCCGCCGCCGATCGCCCATCGCAGGCTGGAGACATCGTAGCGGTCGCGGGTCGGGCAGGTGAGGATCGCGGTCGTCATGACCGGTGCAAACCAGGCGGCGTTGAGCTTCTCGGCTTCGATCGCGGCGAGCGCCTGCTCGGGCTCGAAGTTGCGGTGGATGGAAAGCAGGCCGCCATGCCAGAGCACCGCAATACCCGGCAGGTCGAGCGCGCCGACGTGATAGAGCGGACCGACCACCAGCAGTCGCGTCTCCGCGCTTAATCCCAAGACAAGCGTCTGATCGGCCGATTTCCAATACAGGTTCTCGTAAGTGAGCATCACGCCTTTGGGGCGGTCGGTGGTGCCTGACGTGTACATCAGCCGCATCAGATCGCGCGGCCGCCGGACCTGCATCGGGGCGGGCGCGATGTCGGGCGCAAGCCGTGTGACCGTGGATTGCGCTGACGCATCGAGCAGCACCACCGGTGCGCCGCCTGCGGCAAACCTTGCGAGTTCTTCGTCCGCAATCAGGATGCGCGCACCGGAATTGAGGACGATGTAACCGACTTCATCTGCGGACAGGCGATAGTTGATCGGCAGAAACACCGCGCCGATGTGGCTGGTCGCAAATGCCAGTTCGAGAAAGGCCGTGCTGTTCTGCATCAGCACCGCGACGACGTCGCCGGGGCCGATGCCGCGCGCAGCGAGCCAGCCGCCGACCCGTCGGATGCGGTCATCGAACGCGGCGTAGGAGACATCCTCCCCGCGGTATTTCAGCGCACAGCGTTCCGGCGTCCGCCTGGCGTGAAAAGCGATGAAGCTCGAAAGGTTGATCATTTGCCGCTCGAAACGCCGCTTTCGGTCTGGCTTTCCCGATATATGAATTCTGACTCGTAATTCATCTTTGGCTTGACGTAACCCCCCTTGCTCTGAAACCCTTAAGGGCTACGGAGGCGTCACGATCTCCGGCAGGGATTGGGAACGCCAATCCACAGGGAGGAAGCAATGACGAGAACCCGCAAACCGGGCGTGAGCCGACGTGCGACGTTGGCGATGATGGGCGCCGGTGCCGTTTCATTCGCGACGCCCTGGGTGGCGCGCGCGCAAGCCAAGACCATTAAGGTCGGGATGCCGACCATTCTCTCCGGCCGCGTGGCGCAGCTTGGCACCTCTTCGCGCAATGGCGTGATGCTGGAAGTCGAGAAGGTCAACGCTGCCGGCGGTCTCGCTGGACGCCAGATCGAGATGGTGATCCGCGATTCAAAGGGACAGCCGCAGGAAGCCGCCCGCGTCGCACGCGAACTCGTCAACACCGACGGATGCGAAATCCTGATCGACGCGGAAGCGTCATCGGGCGCGTTCGCCGTGCACGAGGTGGCGCGCGATCTGGGCGTGCTCTGTCTTCACACCAATTCGGAAACTTCCGCGCTGACCGCCGATCCCAAGCAGCACATTCCGAACGCCTTCCGTACCGCGCGCCAGGGCGTGCATGACTCGATCGTCGGCGGCAGCTATGCGGCGGCGATTGCCAAGACCAAGGGGCTGAAAAAGTGGGCGACCTGTTCGCCCGATTACGCCTATGGCCGCGATACCACCGGCGAGTACGTGACATATCTGAAGCGCTTCGCGCCCGACATCGAGATCATCAGCGAGTCCTGGCCAAAGCTGTTCCAGCCCGATTACACCGAGGTCGTAACAAAGATCCTCCAGGCCAAGCCGCAGGCGCTGTATTCCTGCCTGTGGGGCGGCGACCTCACATCCTACATCGACCAGGCCAACATCTACGCGCTGTTCAGCCAGATGGAAGTGTTCGCAGTCAACATGGCCGACTACACCGCGCTGACTGTCGTGAAGAACCTGCCGAAGGGCATTCACTCCGGCAACCGCTACATCAAGACATATCCTGCAACGCCGGAGAACGCCGCGTGGGGCGACGCCTATAAGGCAAAATACAACGAATATCCTACCAACTGGTCGTGGGAGAATGCGACGGCGGTCATGCTGCTCGCGGAAGCGTCCAAGAAGGCGAATTCGGCCGACGGCAAGAAGATTGCGGAGGCGCTCCGCGGCCTGAAGATCAAGTCGCCGTTCGGCGCCGACGGCACCGTCACCATGCGCGCCGAGGACCAGACGCTGGTGGGCTATGCGATCGGCTGGGGAACCACGATTCCGCAGGAGCCCTACGTGCCGCAAGTTCAAGCGGGCGACTGGAAGACGATCTTCGAACTCGAAGCCGAGTGGAAGAAGAGCAAGGGCTACACCTGATTGACCGCGACGGCGGAGGTGGCGCAAGCTGCCGCCCGTTCGCCGCCGAATGATCTTCGCGTGCTGTTCCGGCGCGCTGGAATGGATGTGTTCCCTTGGACCTCGATGCGCTTACCGGCTGTCTCGCCAGCTCCGCCTGTCTGGTGACGCAAACCACCAGCGGCTTCATCATCGGCATGTTGCTGTTTCTCGTCGCCGTCGGGCTGACGCTGATCTTCGGCGTACTCAAGGTCGTCAACTTCAGCCACGGCGCCTTCTATATGTTCGGCGCCTATTTCGCCATGACGGCCTATCAGTTCTCCGGCAGTTTTGCGCTGGCGATGCTGTGTGGTGCGGCGGGTACCGCCGTCCTCGGTCTGATCTTCGAACGCGTCTTCATGAGCCGGGTCTACGGCGCTGACGTGTTGATGCAGCTTCTCGTCTGCTACGCCTTCGTGCTGATCTTTGATGACGTGGTGCGGATGATCTGGGGGCCCGAGTTCAAATCGATGGGCATGCCGGCGGCGTTCCAGGTGGCCCCGCTGTTCATCGCCGGCGGGGTGGTGCCACCATATTATCTGCTCCTGATCGGTGTTGCGCTCGCGGCCGCCATGATCCTCGGGCTCGGCCTTGCCCGCACCAGGATCGGCAAGGTAATCCGGGCGGCCGCCCATAACCCCGGCATGGTATCCGCGCTCGGCATCAACACCGGCCTGATCTACGGCGGCGTGTTCGCGCTTGGCGGCATGCTGGCGGGATTGGCTGGGGCGCTCGCGGCGCCGGTGCGTTCGCTGACGCCGGGCATGGGATTTTCGGTGCTGATCGAATCCTTCATCGTTACCGTGATCGGCGGCATGGGCTCGATCCTCGGCGCGTTGATCGGTGCGCTCTTGATCGGCCTGATCCGCTCGTTCGGCTCGCTCGGCTTTCCGCTGTTTACCGAAGGGCTGATGTACCTGTTCATGGTGATCGTGCTGGTGTCTCGGCCGACCGGCCTGTTCGGCAAGGAGGTCGCATGACCGAATTGCAGGCCGAGCAGGGCGCGCAGGCACTCGAGGCGCCCCATGAAGCAAAGACGCGGCGCAATCGGGATGCCCTGATCGCGCTTGCGGTCTTTGTCGTGCTTGCGCTGTTGCCGACGGTCTTCAGCAGCAAATTGCTGCTCGACTTCGTGATCCGCTGCGCCGCCTACGGGCTGTTTGCGACGTCGCTCAACCTTCTGGTCGGTTACACCGGCCTGATTTCGTTTGGCCACGGCATGTTCTTCGGCCTTGGCGCCTACGGCTTCGGGTTGATGATGCAGAAGACCGGCGTTCCCGTCCCGGTGGCTTTTGTTGCAACGCTGGCGATTACGCTTGTCGTCGCCCTCGTCATTGGTGCCATCTGCGTGCGGCTGAAGGAAATCTATTTCGCCTTTGTTACACTGGCGTTCCAGATGCTGATCCACTCGACGATCCTGTCCTGGGTATCGCTGACCGGCGGCGATCAGGGATTGCGTGGTGGCATTCCGCGACCGCCATTTTTGGGCATTGATCTATCGAATCAATTGCATCTCTATGTCGCGAGTTGCGCGTTGCTGGTGATCGGGCTGTTCTTGATGCATCAGATCGCGCAGTCGCCGTTCGGCTACACGCTGCGCATGATCCGCGACAATGCAACGCGTGCGAGCTTCATCGGCATCGACGTCTGGCGTGCCAAACTGACGATCTTTGTGCTCGCGGCGCTGTTCGCCTCGACCGGCGGAATCATCATGGCGCTATTCGTCTCCGGGGCCTATCCGGAATTCGCCTATTGGACCATTTCGGGCGAGGGCATCTTCATCAACATGCTCGGCGGCGTGACCACATTCCTCGGGCCCATGGTCGGCACCGTGCTGCTCCTGATCCTCAACGACACCGTCACCCGCCTGACCGATTATCACGGCCTCGTGCTGGGGATCGTGATCCTGTTCTTTGCGATCGGCCTGCGGAAGGGCCTGATGGATTTCGTCGTCGAATGGTACGCGCAACGCCGTAATGGTGCTGGGGAGCGCGGCTAGCCATGCTGGAGATACGTTCGCTTTCGAAGTCGTTCGGCGGCGTCAAGGCGACCGACAATATCACGCTGGATTTCGCGGACGGTTCGCTCAGCGCAGTGATCGGCCCCAACGGAGCCGGCAAGAGCACGTTCTTCAACCTGATCACCGGCGCGTTGAAGCCGGATTCCGGCCAGATCCTGCTCAACGGCACTGATCTCGCCGGTAGCTCGCCCCCGGAAATCGTTCGCCACGGCATCGGCCGCGCGTTTCAGGTTGCGAGCATCTTCCCATCGCTGACGGTGCAGGAGACGATGCTGGCAGCGGTCTGTGCCGATCAGCGCAAAGCCGGCGTCCTGCACCGTCGCTTCCCGCTGGCGGAGACCCGCGACCGCGCCGAGCATGCCATGGAATTGCTGGGACTGGCCAGCGAGCGAAACCGTACCGCGGCGACGCTGTCGCATGGCGACCAGAAGCTGCTCGATATCGCACTCGCGCTGGTACTCGATCCGAAGGTGCTGCTGCTCGACGAGCCAACCGCCGGCATGGGCACCGAGGAACGCTGGCGCATGATCGAGAAGGTGAGGGAGCTCTGGGAGACGCAGAAGATCACGGTGGTGTTCATCGAGCACGACATGGATATCGTGTTCAAGATCGCGCCCGAGATCGTCGTGCTCTGCTACGGCCGCATTCTTGCAACCGGCAAACCGGATGCGATCCGCCGGAATGAGGCGGTGATCGAGGCCTATCTCGGCACCGAACATCATGCGGGGATCACTGTATGAGGGCGCAGCCGGTCGTGCAGGTCGAGGACCTCGACGTCTATTACGGCACCAGCCAGATATTGTTCGGCGTCGGCCTGTCGGTGCGGCAGGGCGAGACGATGGCGCTGCTCGGCCGCAACGGCGCCGGCAAATCGACCACCATGAAGGCCATCATGGGGCTCGCGCCGGCCCGCCGCGGCACGGTCACCTTGCAAGGCAGGATTGTCTCCGGGTTGAAGCCGCATCACATCGCGCGCGCCGGCCTCGGCTTCGTGCCGGAGGATCGCCAGATCTTTCCCGAACACACGGTCGAGGACAATCTGGTCATCGGGGCCAAGAAGGGTCCCAATGGCGAGGATGAATGGCCGATCCGGCGCATCTATGATGTGTTTCCGCTGCTGGAGCCGCTGCGGCATCGGATCGCGGGAAGGCTGTCGGGTGGCGAGCAGCAGATGCTGGCGATCGCGCGCACGCTGATGGGCAATCCCGCATTGCTGCTGCTGGACGAGCCGAGCGAGGGGCTGGCGCCGATCATCGTGCAGCGGATCGGCGAACTCTTGCGGCAGCTCCGCGGCACCGGAGCCACCGTGCTGATCGCCGAGCAGAACATGCATTTTTGCCTTGGCCTTGCGAGCCACGCGACGGTTATCGACAAGGGCCAGATCGTCTACACATCCGGGATCGAAGAGCTGAAAGCCAACGAAAATATTCGGCAGCGCTATCTCGCGCTGTAGCTTTCGGCCCAGCACTATCGACGATCTGGTCGAGGCCGGCGCGGTGCGCCAGGTCAGGGGAGGCACGGCATGAGTACCGATCTGGTTCGTTATTCCGTATCTAGCAATATTGCCGAGATCGTGCTGGATCGCCCGCCGGTCAATGCGCTCAGCATGGACCTGATCGATGCGCTGCTGGCGGCGCTTTCGAAGGCGAGGGACGACGAAGCGGTGCGCGCCGTCATCATCGGCAGTGCGCACAAGGTGTTTTGCGCCGGGCTCGATCTGGATATTGTTCGCGGCAAGCCCGGAATCGAGACCAAGAAGTTTCTCGAACGGCTGTATTTTGCGCTCAACGATATCCAGTATCGCATGGGCAAGCCGACGATTGCTGCAGTCGACGGCGCGGTTCGCGCCGGCGGCATGACGATTGCGATCTCCTGCGACATGATCATCGCGGGCGAAGGCTGTACCTTCGGCTATCCCGAGATCGATGTCGGGCTGATCCCGGCCATTCACTTCGTGCAACTGCCGCGGCTGGTTGGCAAGCATCAGGCTTTTGGGCCGCTGTTCCTCGACGAGCCTTTCGATGCCGCAACTGCCTTTCGCATGGGGTTGTTGAGTGAGGTCGTTCCGAAGGGAACCGCGCTGGATCGGGCGCGGGGGATCGCGCGCAAGCTTGCTGCCAAATCCCCCATCGTCATGAAGATCGGGCGCGATGCTTTCATGCGAGCGGTCGACGCCGATTTCCGCCGTTCGGTCGAAAATGCCGCCGAGAGCTTTGCACTCGTTGCAACGACGGAGGACTGCCAGGAAGGCTTGAATGCGTTCGTCGAGAAGCGAACGCCGAACTACAGGGGGCGCTGATGGCTGGATTGTATTTCGAGGAGTTCGAGGTCGGCCGCGAATTCCATCACGAGTTCAGCCGCACGGTGACCGAGATGGACAACACGCTGTTCAGTCTCCTGACCATGAATCCGCAGCCGCTGCATATTGACGCGCATTTCGCCGAGAGTACCGAATTCGGCCAGCGGCTGTTCAACAGCCTCTATACGCTTGGCATCATGATCGGCATGAGTGTCTACGATACCACGCTCGGCACCACGATCGGCAACCTCGGCATGACCGATGTGAAATTTCCGAAACCGGTATTCCACGGCGATACGCTCAGGGCGCACACCAAGATCATTTCCAAGCGTGAGAGCAAGTCGCGGCCGAACCAGGGCATTGTGGAATTCGAGCACACCATGACCAATCAGCGCGGCGAGGTGGTGGCGAGCTGCCGCCGGACCGGCCTGATGCATTGCAAACCAAAGGCGTAAACTGATGCGATCGTTCCTGTTCGTTCCCGGTGACAGCCTGCGCAAGTTCGAGAGCGCCAAGAAGACGGCGGCTGACGCGCTGATCCTCGACCTCGAGGATTCGATTGCGCCGGATGAGAAAGTCGGCGCGCGGCGGATCGTGCGTGAGATGCTCGATGCCCGGAATCCGAACCAGAAGATGTATGTCCGAGTCAACGCGCTCGATACCGACCTGACGCTTGGCGATCTTGCGGCCGTCATGCCGAGCCGACCTGACGGCATCGTGCTGCCGAAATGCGCCGGCGCTGCCGACGTGAACTGTCTATCGCTGTATCTCGATGCCTTCGAGGCGGCTGCCGGGATTGAACAGGGATCGACGAGGATCGTCACCGTAGCGACGGAGACGGCGAGGGCGGTGCTCAAGTTGCTCGACTTTGAGAACATGAGCCCGCGGCTGTGGGGCATGATGTGGGGCGCCGAGGATCTCGCCGCGTCGCTCGGCGCGTCGCGCAACCGGACCGCCGGCCGCTTTCATGGTCCGTTCCTGCTGGCGCGCGATCTCTGCCTGATCAGCGCGGCTGCGGCCGGTGTCGTCGCCATCGATACCATCGCCACCGACATCAACGATCTCGACGCGCTCCGGGAAGAATCCATTGCCGCGCGACAGGATGGGTTCCTGGCCAAGGCGGTGATCCATCCCAAGCACGTCGATGTCGTCAATGCCGCCTTCATGCCGACGGATGAGGAAATCGCCTGGTCGGAGAAGGTCGTCAAAGCGTTCAACGACAATCCGACGTCAGGTGTCGTGAAGATCGACGGCAAGATGATCGACAAGCCGCATCTGCGCGCCGCGGAGAAGATTTTGGCGTTGCGAGGACGGTAGCGCGCTCATCTGCACCGTCCTTAACAAAGTGTTGCCATCGCGCCCTCAACGCATATCGGCATCCTGTTTTCGGACCTAGTCGCATTGGGCGAATTGGTGTTTTTTACAACCTCGCCCGATTCGAAAAATTGCTGCCTTCGAGATTGCCGTGACACCGCCCCCCGCCGCAGCCGCCAGGCTGGACAGCGCTCCAATACCTTTGCCATCGAAGGAAACCGCCACCGTCCGCAAGGCGCCCGCGCGCGCCGATCGGCCGTTCAAGGGCATCGTGCTGGTGCTGGCCTCGACGGTGTTTCTCGGCGCCTCCGACGTGACGGCGAAATATCTGTCCGCGACCCTGCCTTCGATCGAGATCGCCTGGATCCGCTTCCTGGTATTCGCGATGATCATGACGCCGGCGATGCTGCCGGGTTCCCCGCTCTATGCGCTGCAGACCAAACGCCGCGGCCTGCATCTGTTGCGCGGCGCGGCGCTGTTGGGCTCGTCGCTGTTCTTCATCTCCGGCCTGCGGTTCCTTCCCATTGCGGAGGCCTCCGCCACCGGCTTCGTCGCGCCGCTGTTCGTCACCGCGCTGTCGATCATCTTTCTCGGCGAGAAGGTCGGCATGCGCCGCTGGATCGCGACCGGCGTCGGCCTCGTCGGCGTGTTGATCATCCTGCGTCCCGGCACCGGCGCGTTTCACCCCGCGGCGTTCTTTCCGCTGGTCTCGGCGCTGGCCTGGGCCTGCACGCTGATCATGACGCGAATGATGAGCGGCACTGAGCGCGCCATCACCACCATGACCTATTCGTCGATTGCGGGCCTGTTCATTCTCTCCGCGCTGGTGCCGTTCGTCTGGGTGACGCCCACTTGGCACGATATCGCCTTCGGCATCCTGATCGGTGTCGCATCGACCGCGGGGCAGTGGATCGTGGTGCTGGCGTTCCGCTATGCCGACGCCTCCGTGCTGGCGCCGTTTTCCTACACTCAATTGCTGTGGGTCAGCGTGCTCGGCTTCCTGATCTTCGGCGAAGTCCCGGATGCCTACACGATCACCGGCGCCGCCTTCATCGTCGCCTCAGGCCTCTACACCGCCCATCGCGAACGGGTCCGCCGCTCGCAGCTTCTGACGGTCTCGGGCGAGTCGTCGCCGAACGCTTGATCCGGGTCACCCGCAAGAAGGCACCAGTTCCTGCGCCGGCAAGGGCGTTGTACGCTATTCGTGGTGATCCTCCCGCTAGCGTTTTCGAGCGAAAGCCTGCCCCGGACTTGATCCGGGGTGGCTCCCGGTTCGCGTGAAGAAAACGCGTCAAACAAAAAACCTAGCGCATCGGTTCTGATTTCAATCAGAACCGATAGTGCTCTAAGGTGAAAGAAAACCGCGGGAGAATCCTTCGTGCGCGCAGCCATTTTCCGCAACGGGGAAATTGTCGTCGACGAGATGCCGGAGCCGAAACCCGGTGCCGGGCAGGTGCTGGTGAAGTCGCTGGCCTGCGGCATCTGCGGCTCCGATCTGCATGCGCGCAAGCACGCGCACCGCATGGTGGAGCTCGCCAAGCATTTTCCTGGCCGCAAGCCGATGGACCTTTCGCGCGACGTCGTGTTCGGCCATGAATTCTGCTGCGAGGTGCTGGACTATGGTCCTGGCACCACGGGCAAGTTCAAGGCGGGCACCAGGGTTTGCTCGCTGCCGGCGCTGCTGACCCCGGAAGGCGCGACGGGCATCGGCTATTCCAACGACAATGTCGGCGCTTACGCCGAGCGCCTGCTGCTCAGCGAAGCCTTGCTGCTCGAAGTTCCGAACGGCCTCGCCGCCGAGCACGCCGCGCTCACCGAGCCGCTCGCGGTCGGCGTTCACGCCGTGGCAAAAGCCAACATCAGGGGAGGCGAGGTGCCCTTGGTGATCGGCTGCGGCCCGGTCGGGCTCGCCGTCATCGCAGCGCTGAAGATCAGGGGATTGCACCCGATCGTGGCCGCCGATTATTCGCCGGCACGCCGCGCGCTCGCCGAAAAGCTCGGCGCCGATGTCGTCGTTGATCCCGCACGCTCGCAGCCGTACGCGACCTGGGCCGAGCACGCCCAGATGTCGCCGGAGGAAAAGGCCGCGCGCCCGCCGCTGCAGGCGCTGTTGCCGGCGCTGAAACCCGCGCTGATCTTCGAATGCGTCGGCGTGCCCGGCCTGATCCAGCAGGTGTTCGAAGGCGCGCCGCGCGATGCGCGCATCGTCGTGGTCGGCGTCTGCATGGAGACCGACCGCTCCGAGCCGATGCTCGGCATCATGAAGGAACTCAACGTTCAATACGTGCTCGGCTACACGCCCGAGGAATTCGCCTATTCGCTCCGCCTGATCGCGGAAGGGCAGGTGGACGCCGCCTCGATGGTGACCTCCACCGTCGGCATCGACGGCGTCGCCAAGGCGTTCGCCGATCTCGCCAACCCGGAAGTGCACACCAAGATCATCGTCGAGCCGTGGCGGTGATCGTTGGAGCGCGGTCGCTTTGCCCACCCTACGGCGCCGCCCGATGTCTCGGATATTCAAGCTGCATCGCGACGAAGTCGGTTGTCTGCGTCCCGTAGCGCGCCGCAATTCCCTGTAGCGCATCGTCCAGCGCTTCCGCTGGCTTGCGATCCCCAACCGTCGACAGCAGTCGTTCGGCCGGCCAACTCGCCGCGACCTGATCGGGGTGGATACGAATGCCGCCACGACTTTGCTGCGCACCGGCGGCGCGTGCAAACGTCACCGCCTGTGAGCGATAGGTCCGCGACCAGGCATCGGTGACGAGCGCCAGTGACACCTCGTCGACGCCGCCCTTGAGTTCGATGCCGAGCTGCTCGTGCGCCCAGAACGCGGCCGTGTTGCGGATGGCCGTCAGCGCAAACGGGCGCGTGAACTTGAATGCGTCGCTCTCGTGGCGCGTATCCCACTCGGCGAGGCCGATGTCGCGGCCGACGGCGCGCGCCTTGTCGGGGCCGGCAATCGCCTCGATCAAGGTGAGCGACATCGGCATTGACGCCGTGATCCCGGTGGTCGTCGCCACGTCCTTGTCGACCACCAGCCGCCGGTCTTTGACATAGCGCATGGTGGGATGCCTGCCGCGCAACTCCTTGACGGAATACCAGTGCGTCGTGGCCTGCTTGTCGTGCAGCAGCCCGGCATCGCCGACCACCTTAGCGCCGGCGCAGACGCCGATCACGATTGCACGCTTGGCCGACTGGCTTCGGATCCATTGCAGCGCATCGGGATCGTCGTCGCGGCTCATGGCGGGGACGATGACATAGTCGGCGCCGTCAGAATGCTGCGCATCGAATTCCGCGACGGTCGCCTGCGGTTCGACCTTGAGCGTCGGATAGAGCGTCACCGGACCTGGTTTCGTCGCCAGCGTGACGACATCGGCGACGTCGGCGCGCTTGAGGATGCCATAGGGCATGAGATAGTCGGTGGTCTCGGTGGCGTCGTTGATCCCAATGATCGCGATCAGCGGGCGCTGCCGCTTCGGCGGCTTCAGCGCCGCGACCGTTGCGTCACGCTCGTCCGGCGCGATTGCCGGCGGGGCCGCGGCCGAGGGCGCCGGTGGCAACGAGAAAATCCAGGCTCCGCCGATCACGGCGACAAGCGCGACTGCGCCGAGCGCGCTCCACAATACACGTCGCGAATTCATCAGTTTGCCGGCACGCGCCTCACTCATATCGACCAACCGCAGCCTACAGCCGCAATGATCCGCCTGAAATGACGTAAATCCGGCGAAAACCGCCAAGCGCCGAGAGATGCGCTGCGCAGCGTCCGGGGAACGAGCGGCGATCGCTGCTGCCGGGATCCTCCCGGTTTTCGGGAATGTCCATCCGGCCCGGCGGCCATTGTCTCACGCGGGGTGAGGCCGCAGCTTTGCGGGCAAGCATCACGGCCTCTGGGCAAGGAGGGCTTCATGCCGTCGGACAGACGTATGTTCTTGGGCGCAGGCCTCGGCGTCACCGCCGCGCTCGCTTCGCGCGCCAGCGCCTTGGCAGCATCAGCGCAGGCGGTATCGGCAGACGGTCCGCCTCTGCCTGCCAATGTCCGCCTTGAGCCGGAGGTGCGCGCCGCCGCAGCCCATGATTTTGGCCGCCTCATCCACAAGCAACCGCGCGGCGTGCTCAGGCCCGCATCGAGCGCCGACATTTCGAGCCTGATGCGCTGGGCGAACGGCCGCGGCGTCAAGGTGGCGGCGCGCGGGCAGGGCCACTCGATCTATGGCCGCCCGCTGTCCGCGGACGGCGTTGTAGTCGATATGAGCGCGATCAACGCGATCCACGATATCCAGCACGATCGCGTCGTGGTCGACGCCGGAGCGACGTGGAAAGATCTGCTCGACGCAACCCTGGCGCAGGGACTTACGCCGCCAGTGCTGACCAACTATCTCGGCCTATCGGTCGGAGGAACGATCGCAGTGGGCGGCATCGGAGCGACGTCATCCCGGCATGGCATGCAAACCGACAACGTCATCGCGCTGGATGTGGTGACGGGCGATGGCAATGAACTGAGTTGCTCGGCGGCCAGTAACGCCGATCTCTTCGACGGCGTCCGCGCCGGCCTGGGCCAATGCGGCATCATTACACGGGCAACGCTGCGCCTGGTACGCGCTCCCGAGCGTATCAGGCGCTTTCAGCTCTTCTACCGCGATTTGCCGTCGCTGACAGCGGACCAGCGGCGCCTGCTGACGGAAGGGCGCTTCGACCAGTTGCAGGGGGCCATTCTTCCCGATGGCAGCGGCGGTTGGCGGTACCAGCTCGACGGCGCGATACCTTACGGCAGCAAGGCGGTGCTTTCCGGATTGTCGGATGAGCGCGGCGCCGCCGTCATCGCCGACCTGAGCTATCGCGAGGATGCCCTGGCGTTTGGAAAATTTGAAAATCTGCTCCGCTCCAAAGGCCAATGGACCAATCCGCAGCCCTGGCTTTTGACGTTCCTGCGCGGCAGCAACGCCGAACGGGTCGCCGGCGATATTCTGGCTGGCCTGAAGGGCGATGCTGTTGGTCCGTTGGGGCGGATAACTCTCTACCCTTTGCTCACGAGAGCGTTTCATACGCCGCTGGTTCGCCTGCCGGAGGAAGATGTTGTTTTTGTCTTCAACCTCATTCGCATCCCCGCATCGAACGATGCGGCGGCGGCGGAGCGGATGGTTGCGGCAAATCGTACGCTCTACGATCGCGTTCGCGAAGCCGGCGGCGTTCAGTATCCGGTCGGTGCCTTCGCCATGTCGCCTGGCGATTGGGAGGTTCACTTTGGATCAAGCTGGCCGCAGCTTCGCGAAGCCAAGCGGCGCTACGATCCACAACATCTGCTGGCGTCCGGATATAATGTATTCTGACGTGCTGAGCTAAAGCAGATCGGTCTTCAGGCTGCTCGTCAGAAAATCCGAGAAACGCCGGACACGCTCCAGCGGCGCCCGTGTCGGAGGCCAGACCAACTGGATCTGCATTCCCTCGGGTTCGAATTCCGGCAGAACGATCGTGAGCGCGCCCTGCGCGACAAGATCGCTGATCTGCCACAGCGGCAGCCGGGCAAGGCCGGCGCCTTCGCGCGCGGCAGCCCGGATCGAAGCGGCGCTGTTTGAACGAAAGCGGCCGTGCACCCTGATCGACTGCAGCCGGCCGTCGATCCGAAACGTCCATTTGTCGATGACCTCGGCGCCGGCCCGCAAGATGCAGGCGTGCCGCTCGAGATCGCCTGGATGCTGCGGCCGGCCATGTTCGGCGAAATAGGACGGCGCGCCGACGATGACCACGCGCAGCGTATGCAACCGCCGTGCGATCAGGGATTCATCGGCGGAGTCGCCGATCCGCACGGCGATATCGAGGCCCTCAGCGACGAGATCGACCTGCTCGTCGGAGGCGCGAAGCTCGACATCCACGTTGGGATAGAGCTTTAGAAAACGGCTGACGATTGGCGCCACGTAGGACGACGCGAACAAAATGGGCGCACCGATTTTCAACGGCCCCAGAATTTCGCCGCGCAGGTTGGCTGCCTCGGCCCGCGCCTCGATGATTTCTGCAACCGCCGGCTTGATGCGTTCGTAAAATACCCGCCCGGCCTCGGTTGGCTCCGACCGCCGCGTGGTGCGTTTGACGAGCTCGACGCCGAGCGCACGTTCCAGCGCCATCAGCGATCGGTTGAGGGATTGCAACGGGCGCCGAAGATGACGTGAGGCCGCCGCTTGGCTGCCCTTCTCGATGACTGCGAGGAAGGCTTCGAGATCGTCCAACCGTTCCAATTCGATATACCGTGTCTGATATACCGCCCCTTCTGATGCTGCATCGAACATCCAGCGATTGCAAGGTCGGCAGGGCCGACCAGGCAAATCACTTCTGATTTTCAGAAATCGTGTCAAGCCCAAGAATCAGAAATATTCCGCTTCACGCGAGAGGCAAATCAGCCGCATATTTCCGCCCGTCTCACCCATTGAGGGGCGCTCGCGATCGTCACGACCGTGCGGTGAGATGCGATGGACGCGGAAGGCGCAAGACGTAGGCGCCTGACGCGTACGGCGAAGTCGTGTGGTTCGGGCGCCGCGGTGCTGGCGTTAAGCTGCGTGAAACTATTTGCGCAGCGACGGAGGCAAAAGAGCCGTTCTCCGGGAAGCGCACGAAGTAAGCCGTAGAGCCATTGCGCAGGGAAGGCCGGGATGCTCCCGCTGTACCTGTATGCTCGTGTGCGCTTTTGCTATGCGCAATGGCACACGAGACCGCGGGTGCAGCCAGCACCCGGTCTTCCCTGCGCCCTCTGATCAGAGGGCGGGAAGTTGAGAGCAAACCTCGGGCGCATCGTGCCGCGAGAACGCGGAGTCATATTTGTATCGCGACTATCCCCATCTCCGTCGTCCCTGCGAACGCAGGGACCCATAGGCCGCGGCGGGTGTTGTCTTGGGAGGATGATCGACGGCTTTGCTTCAACAATGCAGATCTGTGGTTATGGGTCCCTGCGTTCGCAGGGACGACAGCTACACCGGCAGCGCAATCGAATACTTCACCTGGCTCAGTGCAAAGCTCGACTCGATCGAAGCGATGCCGTCGAGCCGCGTCAGCTTGGTCTTCAGGAACGCTTCATAGGAGGAGAGGTCGGCCGCCACGACGCGCAGGAGGTAGTCGCGATTGCCGGTCATCAGATAGCACTCCAGCACTTCGTCCCATTTCGAGATCGCTTTGGCAAAGCGGTTGAGGTCTTCCTCCTTCTGCCGCGCCAGCTTGATCGAGATGAAGACGCTGACATGGAGCCCCAACGATTTCTGGTCGACGGTCGCAATGTAGCGGGTGATGACGCCGCGCTCTTCCAGAAGCTTGACGCGGCGATGGCAGGGCGACACGGACAGGCCGACCTTGTCGGCGAGCTCCTGCATGGTCATGCGGCTGTCGGATTGCAGCAGGGCAAGAATCTTGCGGTCGATGGCGTCGAGGGAGGGCATTGGGATGAACTCAGGGTTTGGAGGCGGATTGTGGGAAACTATCCCAATATCGGGCGGTATGTCGCAGGAAATTGAGAATTTTGGTAGCCCACCGCCCGCTAAAATCGGCGCATACTGAACGCCTCCGGAGCATGGCCATGCCGATCGAGCCCGCACGCCTGGAAATGCTGACCGCGCTGGCGCGCAAGGTTTTGTGGTTGTCGTCATGGACCATCCATCACGCCAATCACGTCAGGCCTAACGTCGATGGTTTGAAGGTCGGTGGACATCAGGCGTCATCCGCCTCGCTCGCCAACATCATGTCGGCGCTGTATTTCTCAGTGCTACGGCCGCAGGACCGCGTCGCGGTGAAGCCGCATGCGAGCCCGGTGTTTCACGCCATCCAATATCTGTTCGGCCACCAGACCCGCGACAAGCTGGAAAATTTCCGCGGCTTCAAGGGCGCGCAATCCTATCCGTCGCGCACCAAGGACGCCGACGACGTCGATTTCTCAACCGGCTCGGTCGGCCTCGGCGTCGCGCAAACCCTGTTCTCCTCGCTGGTGCAGGATTACGTCACTGCCCACGGCTGGATGAAGGAGCGCCCCGAGGGGCGGATGATTGCGCTCGTTGGTGACGCCGAGATGGACGAGGGCAATATTTTCGAGGCGCTGCTCGAGGGCTGGAAGCATGCGCTGCGCAACACCTGGTGGGTGGTCGATTACAACCGCCAGAGCCTCGATGCGGTCGTCCGCGAAGGGCTGTGGGCGAAGTTCGAGACGATGTTTCGCAATTTCGGCTGGGAGGTTGTGATTGTGAAATACGGCCGCCTGATGCAGGCGGCATTCGCCGAGCCTGGCGGCGAGGCCTTGCGACGCTGGATCGATAGTTGCCCGAACCAGATGTACGCCGCGCTATGCTTCCAGGGCGGTGCGGCGTTTCGCAAGCACTTGCAGGACGACATCGGCGATCAGGGGCAGGTCTCGCAACTGATCGACCGCCGCAGCGACGACGAATTGCTGGCGCTGATGTCCAATCTCGGCGGACACGACATGGCCAGCATGATCGAGGCGTTTGAATCGATCGATCACGATCGGCCCGTCTGCTTCATCGCCTACACCATCAAGGGCGTCGGCCTGCCAATGCAGGGCCACAAGGACAACCACGCCGGCCTGATGACGGTGGCGCAGATGGAGAAGTGGCGCGCCGCGCAGAACATCCGATCCGGCCATGAATGGGACAAGTTCGAAGGCCTGTCACAGACGCCGGCCGAGCTCGAAGCATTTTTGGCGGCAGCGCCCTTCAACCAGGAAGGCCGCCGCCGCCTGACCGCGCCAGTGATCGAAGTGCCCGAGCGGCTTACTTTCAAGCCGGCGGCGCAGATGTCGACGCAGCAGGGTTTTGGGCTGGTGCTCAATGAGCTCGCGCGCGGCGATACCGAACTGGCCGCGCGCATCGTAACCGCATCGCCTGATGTCACCGTCTCGACCAATCTCGGCGCCTGGGTCAACCGCCGCGGGCTGTTCGCCAAAGCCGAAAACCACGACCTGTTCCGGCAGGAGAAGATCCCGTCCGCCTATAGTTGGGAGTTCTCGCCGAAGGGGCAGCACCTCGAGCTCGGCATCGCCGAGATGAACCTGTTCATCATGCTGTCGGCGCTCGGGCTGTCGCATCAGATTAACGGCGAGCGGCTGCTGCCGGTCGGCACGTTGTACGATCCTTTTATCGAGCGCGGCCTCGATGCGCTGAACTACGCCTGTTACCAGGACGCGCGCTTCATGGTGGTGGCGACGCCATCCGGCATCACGCTGGCGCCGGAAGGCGGCGCACATCAGTCGATCGCCACGCCCTTGATCGGCATGGCGCAGGACGGGCTGGCTTCGTTCGAGCCGGCGTTCGTCGATGAACTTGCCGTGATCATGGGGTGGGGCTTTCGCCACATGCAGCGCGAAGACGGTGAGGGCGGTTCGGTCTATCTGCGGCTGTCGACCCGCACGGTCGACCAGCCGCAGCGCATCATGACGCCGGCCTTGCAGAGCGACATCACCGCGGGCGCTTACTGGCTGCGCGAGCCAGGCGCCAATTGCGATATCGTGATCGCCTATACCGGCGCGGTCGCGCCCGAGGCGATCGAGGCGGTGGGCTTGATCGGCGAAAGCCACCGCGATGTCGGTTTACTGGCGGTAACCTCCGCGGACCGGCTGCATGCGGGTTGGTCCGCTGCGCGGAACCTGCGCCGTGACCGCCGTGGCATCCAGCATCTCAGTCATATCGAAAAGCTGCTGGCGCCGCTGTCGCGCGATGGCGGCCTCGTCACCGTGATCGACGGCCATCCGGCCGCGCTCGGCTGGCTCGGCAGCGTCCGCGGCCACCGCACTGAAGCGCTCGGCGTCGAGCAGTTCGGCCAGACCGGCACGATCGGCGACCTCTACCGCCACTACGGCATCGACGCCAACGCCATCATCGACGCCGCAGAAAGCCTGACGGTAGGTGCGCCGGTGCGGCATCGGAAGATGGCGGTGTAGCCGTCATCCCTGCGAACGCAGGGACCCATAACCACAGGGAGTAGTTGCGTCAGGAGGTATCTGCCAGCGTGCCCAGAGATAGGCCGCGGCGTATGGGTCCCTGCGTTCGCAGGGACGACGGTGAGGTACGCACCTTGCCACCCTCACACCGCCGTCCTTATATCCAGCGCCTGCCGCATTGCGGCACCCCGCATATGGCGGGTTCAACTGCCTTGGCTTTCGTGCAAGGATGCCTGCCGAACGCTTCCGTTCCTCCCTCCATTGCTCCGAGATTAAAGAGGTTTCCGATGGTCAATCGCATGCAATTCTACATCGATGGCGCCTGGGTCGATCCTGTCGTCAAGAAGTCCACACCCGTCGTCAATCCGGCGACCGAAGAAACGATGTATGAAGTTGCGCTCGGCTCCAAGGCCGACCTCGACAAGGCCGTTGCCGCCGCCAAGCGCGCCTTCGTGTCCTATTCGCAGACCAGCCGCGAAGAGCGCATTGCGCTCTTCGAAAAGATCATCGAGATCTACAAGGGCCGCATGAAGGAGATCGGCGCCGCCGTGTCCGACGAGATGGGCGCGCCGCTGCCGATGGCCGAACGGCTGCAGGCCGGCGCCGGCCTCGGCCACATCGCCTCCACGCTCGAGGTGTTGAAGAACTATCATTTCGAGGAGACGCTTCCTTCGGCCGTCGTCGTGCGCGAGCCGGTCGGCGTCGTCGGCATGATCACGCCCTGGAACTGGCCGCTCAACCAGATCGCCTGCAAGGTCGCGCCCGCGCTCGCCGCCGGCTGCACCATGATCCTGAAGCCTTCGGAATTCACGCCGACCTCGGCCCTGATCTTCGCGGAAATCCTCCATGAAGCGGGCGTACCGAAGGGCGTGTTCAACCTGCTCAACGGCCTTGGCCCCGAAGTCGGCGCCGCGATGGCCGAGCATCCGGACATCGACATGATCTCGTTCACGGGCTCGACCCGCGCCGGCGTCGACGTCGCCAAGCGCGCTGCGCCCACCGTGAAGCGCGTCAGCCAGGAACTCGGCGGCAAGTCGCCGAACGTCATCCTCGAAGGCGCCGACCTCACCAAGGCCGTCACCGGCGGCGTGATGCACATGTTCAACAACTCCGGACAGTCGTGCAACGCGCCATCGCGGATGATCGTGCCGCTGTCGAAGATGAAGGAAGTCGCCGCCATCGCCAAGGGTGTCGCCGACAAGACCAAGGCAGGTGATCCGCGCGCTGAGGGCACCACCATCGGCCCCGTCGTCAATCGCGGCCAGTGGGACAAGATCCAGGCGCTGATCAAGAAGGGCATCGACGAAGGCGCAACGCTGGTGGCCGGTGGTCCGGGGCTGCCTGAGGGCGTCAACAAGGGCTTCTATGTCCGCCCGACCATCTTCGCCGACGTCACCAACGAGATGACGATCGCGCGCGAGGAAATCTTCGGGCCGGTGCTGACGATCATCGGCGCCAAGGATGAAGCCGATGCGGTGCGCATCGCCAACGACACGCCCTATGGTCTCGCCGGTTACGTCTCCGGCGATACGGTAGAAAGCGCGCGTCGCGTCGCCCGCCAGATCCGCGCCGGCAACGTCAACCTGCAGGGCGTGCCGAACGACCGTACCGCGCCGTTCGGCGGCTACAAGCAGTCCGGCAATGGCCGCGAATGGGGCAAGTACGGCCTCGAAGAATATCTCGAGGTGAAGGCGGTCGCCGGCTACAACGCGGCGTAAATTGATGCGGCGCTCGCGCCGATCGTGAAAGATGCCGGCTGCGGAACCGCGGCCGGCATTTTTTTGACCAGAATCGTCGGCAAGCTGAAGCCAACGTCAATGCGCGCCGATACTGCGACGATCTAACAAGAAAAGTGTGGAGGATGCCCGTGAAGAAGATTGCCGTTGCGCTCGTCGCGCTGATGTCGCTGACTGTCGCCGCGGAGGCTCAGACGCCGAAGGACCTGATCGCGGCCCTCAAGGTAAAGTGGAACACGCCGACCGAGCCGTTCAAGATGATCGGCAACGTCTATTATGTCGGAACCGACGGCCTGGCCTCCTATCTGATCACATCGCCGCAGGGCCATATCCTGATCGATACGGTAATGCCGGAATCAACGACGCAGATCAAAGCGAACATCGAGAAACTCGGATTCAAGATCACCGACGTCAAATATCTGCTCAATACTCACGCGCACATCGATCACACCGGCGGCCTCGCCGAAATGAAGCAGGCCAGCGGCGGCCAGATGGTCGCCGGCGAAGCCGACAAGCCGCTGCTTGAAGGCGGCTACTATCCGGGCGCGCGGGAAGACACCTCGCTCGCGTTTCCGCCCGTTAAGGTCGATCGCACGGTTCGGGAAGGCGACACGGTCACCGTAGGTGACGTCACGTTGACCGCCCGCGAAACCCCCGGCCATTCGCCGGGCTGCACGAGTTGGTCGTTCTCGGTAAAGGACGGTGATGCCACGCGCTCGGTCCTCATCTTCTGTAGCGGCACGGTGGCGCTGAACCGCCTCGCCGGCAACCCGACCTATTCCGGAATCGTTACCGATTACCGGAAGACGTTCGTGCGGGCAAAGGACATCAAGCCGGACGTTCTGCTCGCGCCGCATCCGGAAATGTACAAGATGGCGGAGAAGCGCGCCAAGCTCGCTGAAGGTGGACCCAATCCGTTCGTCAGCCCCGGCGAGTTCAACACCTATGCGGCGACGCTGGAGAAGGCGTTTGAAGACGCGCTTGCCAAGCAAACCGCCGCCGCGCAGGAAAAGAAGGGGTGAACGAAGGCAGGGCTCTGCCCGCGTGGAACCGCGCAAGTGGTTAATGCAAAGCTGCCGAAGGACAGCCTCGGATCTCGCAGCCGCAAGGAGACGGTACGAAAGAACGCAATTCGAATGGATTTCGTCGATCGAATAAATCAATCGTTCGTCTTCTACCTTCACTATACCGCGTCAGTTGGGTCTGTTGTTGGGCAGGTATGAAGACTTTCCTCTGGATTACGCGGACAACGCTGCGCGCGACGCTTTGGCAGAGCACCGCCCCCGAGCGTTCGGTCTCGGTGTTCACCGTCCTCGTCTTCGCGACCTTAGCGATGGGTTCTGAGGCTGCGCGCCAATATCTTGCGATCGCTGGTCCGGCGGCCTTCAGCCTCTATGGCATCAATTCGATTGTCGCTGCGATGGCGGTCTTCGTCGCGGCCGCCTCGTTGTTTGTTTCAAGGGATCGTGCGGTCGTCCTGGCGCAGCTTGCGGCGCTGGCCGCGCTTCTGGAATGGCTGCTGATCGCTGCCAGCCGCGTACCGGTCCCTATCTATAATCCGATGCCGGGCATCTGGACCGAATCGGACAAGGTGGTCCTTGCCATCATTATCGTGGTGGTCTGGTGGATCGGTGCAGTTGCCGCCATCTTCCGCGGCGCTGGCATCAGACCTTATCAGAGTCCGGTGCTACGGGCCTTCTGGTTATGTGCGGTGGCCGGATCGGCGATTGTCGCCTTGCCAGCATACCCGACCTTCGTCGGCGGCGATTTCAACCTGTCATCCTACAATATCTGGGAATGGGGTTACGCGAGATTGTTCAAGCCTCCTTCAGCGGACGATTCGGCTCCAATCGACGCCGCGGCGGTCGAGCTCTCGCAGCCACATCTTGTCGAAGCCGAAATCAAGAAGCTGTTGCCCGAGCGCAAGGGCAGAACCGACATCTATGCCATCGGCATTGCAGGCTGGTCCGACCAGGACGTGTTTATCAAGGAATTGAACAGCGGTTTGTCGATCCTGAGCAGGTCGCTCGGCATGGATCGCGGTGCGATGCGGCTTGTGAACCATCGCGATACCCTTGCGACCACCCCGGTGGCTACACGCACGAACTTTGCCGCCGCCGCGCATGCCGCTGCTGGGATCATGAACAAGGACGAAGACATCCTGGTCGTCTTCATCACGTCGCACGGTGGGCCGATGGGCGTCGGACTCTTCCTGGGGAACGCCATGACCGCGGTGCTTGGGCCGGATCATGTCGCATCCGTTCTCGATCGTGAAGGCATCCGGAATCGGGTGGTGATCGTTTCAGCGTGCTATTCTGGCATATTTGCCAAGCGGCTTGCGTCGGCGGACAGCATCGTCCTGACGGCCGCGGACGAAAACAGCACGTCATTCGGCTGCTCCAACGAGCGCGAATGGACCTATTTCGGCGATGCCTTCTTCAATCAAAGCCTCGGCGAGAGCGTGTCGCTGGAACAGGCTTTCGAAGATGCAAAGGTGAAGATCTCGCAATGGGAGGCCCGCGACGAGCTGCCTCCGTCGTCTCCGCAGGGCCATTTCGGCGCGGCGATTTCCGAGAAACTTGCGAAGCTGAAGCTCGGCAAAAAGATGCAGGCGTCCACCGAGGACCGTTAGCTTTTCGGAGGGCTTATCGATCGCGTCAGCCGCCGGGCGCGCCTTGCGTGTTCACGTAGAGCGCGTAGATCGACTGGCTTGCGGCCATGAACAGTCGGTTGCGCTTGACCCCGCCGAAGCAGAGGTTGGCGCAGCGTTCGGGCAGTGCGATGCGGCCGATCATGACGCCGTCGGGAGCGAACACGACCACGCCGTCGAGTTCGGGATCGCCCATGCCCCAGCCGCACCACAGATTGCCGTCGATGTCTATTCGAAAACCGTCCGGCGTGCCTGGTCCCGCATCGACAAACACGCGCTTGTTGGACAGCTTGTCGCCGGAAGGCGAGACGTCATAAGCGAGGATCTTGCGGTTGGGCACACCACGGGACTCGATGATATAGAGGATTTTTTCGTCCGGCGAGAAAGCGAGCCCGTTCGGTCCCAGCACGCCCTCGGCGACGATGGTGGCTTTGCCGGTCGCGATATCCAGCCGATAGACATTGGCGTCGATCTCGGGTTCGGCCTTGTAGCCCTCATAGTTGCCGAGGAGGCCGAACACCGGATCGGTGAACCAGATCGAGCCGTCGGACTTCACCACGACGTCGTTCGGAGAGTTCAGCCGCTTACCGTCGAAGGAATCGATCAGCACCGTGATCGAACCGTCATATTCGGTGCGCGTCACCCGCCGCCCGCCGTGCTCGCAGGTGACCAGGCGTCCCTGCCGATCACGGGTGTTGCCGTTGGCGAAATTCGACGGCTTGCGGAAGATGCTGACCGCGCCGGTCTCCTCCTCCCACTTGATGATACGCTGGTTCGGGATGTCGCTGCACAACAGATATCGCCCGTCGCCGAACCACACCGGCCCTTCGGCCCAGCGCAACCCTGTGGTCAGCCGCTCCACCGCCGACAGCTTGAGCCAATACTTCTCAAAGCGCGGATCGAGCGCGCGGATGGCCGGATCGGGATAAGAAGTGGCCGGGCGCCAGCCGGCTGAATGCGATGCTGCATCGGACATTTGCTGTTCTCGTTGGTGCGTTCCCAGAGCGTTTGGGTTAGCTATCATTACCTGCTAATGACCGCAAATCGATCGCGAGACTAAGAGGAAACAAATGCCACGCATATTGATGACCGGCGCCGCCGGCGGGATCGGCACATCCTTGCGCAAGCTGTTGCCGCCGATCTATCCGGACCTGCTGCTGAGCGACTTGAAGCCGCCGGCCGATCTCGGCAAGGACGAGAAGTTCAAGCCGGCCGATCTCGCAGACATGGCGCAGGTCGAGGCGATCTGCGAAGGCATCGATGGCATCCTGCATTTCGGCGGCTACTCGGTGGAAGGTCCGTGGGATTCGATCCTGCAGTCCAACATTATCGGCGGCTACAATCTGTTCGAAGCGGCGCGGAAAAAAGGCGTCAAGCGCGTGGTGTTCGCCTCGTCGAATCACGCGGTCGGCTTCTATCCGCGCCATCACCGGATCGGCACCGATGTCACCGCACGGCCCGACAGCCGCTACGGCGTCAGCAAGGTGTTCGGCGAGGCGGTCGGCGCGCTCTATGCCGACAAGCACGGCCTTGGCGTCACCTGTATCCGCATCGGCAATTTCGGCGAGATGCCGCTCGACCACCGCCGCCTGTCAATCTGGCTGAAGCCGGAGGACCTGGTGCAGCTCTGCCGCATCGGGCTCGATCATCCCGACATTCACTTCGAAATCTTCTACGGCGCCTCCTACAACGAGCGCGCCTGGTGGGACAACCATCGCGCCTACGAGCTCGGCTATCGGCCGACCGGCCGGGCTGAGGATTTCCGCGAGCATGCGATGGCCGAGCAGGCCAAGTTAAAAGCGGATCCGGTCGGCGATTACTACCAGGGCGGCACGTTCTGCAGCATGGAGTTCGACGGCGACGAGAGCCGGATCGTGGATTGGAGCAAGCGCTAGCGCTTGCCCTCATCCTCGGCGATCCGCCCGAGATAATCCGACTTGCTGAACTGCATATGATCGACGCAGAGCTGCGCCAGCGCCCAGTTATCGCGGCCCTTCAACAGCTCGATCATCAATTCATGCTGCCGGCGTGACAGTGCCAGTCCCGCCCTGTCGGCGAGATTCTTGGCGCGCATCGGCAGCGTCAGGTTCATGTAATCCTGCAGCGAGCGCACCAGATACGGGTTGCCGCAGGCGGAGAACAGCGCGAGGTGAAACGCATCGTTGGTCTCGTGAATGCCGCGCAAATCCTGCGCGTCGGCCCTGGCGCAATATTGCCGCTGCAGCTCGTTCAACTGCTCGATCAGGCTGGCCGGGGCGGGCAGCGCAATCATCAGCGCCGCCTGCCGCGTCAGCATTTCCCGGACCTCGTAGATCTGGCGCACCTCCGCGGCCGAATAGAAACGCACGGTGGCGCCGATGTTTTTTTCGCGCCGCACGATGCCTTGGCGTTCGAGTTGGAATAGCGCCTGGCGGACGAAATGCCGGCTGGCGCCGTAGCGCTGCATCAGCGTGTCCTCGACCAGCCGCGAGCCTGGCGCGAAGCGGCCAAAGATGATGTCCTCTTCCAGCCGGCGGATGACTTCCGCCTGTTCCTCCTCGCGTGAGAGGGCAGGCGTTTCGGTGGACGTTTGCTGCGGCTTCATCGCAAGGCCTCCCAGCCCGACAGCCGATAGCAATCCTCGACGCGGGCTTGATCTGATATGCTCTCCCAGGCGATGAGATGATGGCGGCTCACCATCCGGCCCCGACGACGCCAGTGCGCAACGGTTGGTTCATGAGCGCGTTTCCAGTTGGACGGAAAGTCAGCACGCAAGCGCATTATTGTCAATAATACCGCGGTATATTGGGCGCCGTACCCCGCTGGCGGCGCCAAATGATCGAATATTGACAATAATCTGCCGGGCTCCTTAAGTGCCCATCGACGACGACAGGAAGAAGAAAATGGCCGATGGACTTCGCAAGGGACTGACGAGTTATGGCGATGCTGGCTTCTCGCTATTCCTGCGCAAGGCCTTCATCAAGGCCATGGGCTACTCGGATGATGCGCTGAACAGGCCGATCGTCGGCATCACCAATACCTACAGCGACTACAATCCCTGTCACGGCAATGTTCCGCAGATCATCGAAGCGGTGAAGCGCGGCGTGATGCTGTCGGGTGCGATGCCGATGGTGTTCCCGACGATTTCGATCGCCGAGAGCTTTGCCTATCCGACCTCGATGTACCTGCGCAATCTGATGGCGATGGACACCGAGGAGATGATCCGCGCGCAGCCGATGGACGCCGTGGTCGTGATCGGGGGATGCGACAAGACGTTACCGGCGCAGATCATGGCCGCAGTCTCGGCCGATCTGCCGACCGTCGTCATTCCGGTGGGCCCGATGGTGGTCGGGCATCACCGGGGCGAGGTGCTCGGCGCCTGTACCGATTGCCGCCGGCTCTGGGCGAAATATCGCGCGGGCGAAATCGATGACGTCGAGATCGAAGCCGTCAACGGCCGGCTGGCGCCTTCGGTTGGCACCTGCATGGTGATGGGCACCGCCAGCACCATGGCGTGCATCACCGAGGCACTCGGGCTGTCGCTGCCGATGAGCGCGACGATCCCGGCGCCGCATGCCGAACGTTTTCGTTCGGCCGAGGCGAGCGGCAGGGTGGCGGCCGGAATGGCGAAAGCCAAGGGACCGAGGCCGAGCGAGATTCTGACGTCGGCATCGTTCCGCAACGCGCAGGTCGTGATGCAGGCGATCGGCGGCTCGACCAATGGCCTGATCCATCTCACCGCGATCGCCCATCGCTCGCCGCACAAGATCGACCTCGAGACATTCGACAGGCTCGGCCGCGAGGTGCCGGTGCTCGTCGATCTGAAACCATCGGGCGAGCATTACATGGAGCATTTCCATCATGCCGGCGGCGTGCCGAAGTTGATGGCGCAACTTGGCGATCTCGTCGATCTCGACGCCAAGACCATCACCGGCCAAACGCTGCGCGACGTTGTCGCTGGCGCGGAAGATGTTCCGGGACAGGACGCCATCCGTCCGCGCGACAATCCGATCAAGGCCGAAGGCGCAATGGCGGTACTGCATGGCAACCTCGCGCCGCGTGGCGCCGTCATCAAGCAATCGGCGGCGAGCCCAAAACTGCTGCAGCACACCGGGCGCGCCGTGGTATTCGAATCGGTCGAAGACATGACGCTGCGGGTCGACGATCCCGATCTCGACGTCAACGCCGACGACGTGCTGGTGCTGCGCAACGCCGGCCCCAAAGGCGCGCCGGGCATGCCGGAAGCGGGCTATCTGCCGATCCCGAAGAAGCTTGCGCGTGGCGGCACCAAGGACATGGTGCGGATATCGGACGCGCGGATGAGCGGAACGGCGTTCGGCACCATCGTGCTGCACATCACGCCGGAGTCGGCCGTGGGTGGGCCGCTGGCGCTGGTGAAGAATGGCGACATGATCCGGCTCGACGTCGCCAAGCGTAGCATCGACCTGCTCGTCGACGAGGCGGAGCTGGAAAAGCGGCGAGCGGCGCTGGCACCGGCCGTGACGCCCGATTGGGCCAAGCGCGGCTATGCGCAACTGTTCAACGAGACGATCCTGCAGGCCGACGAGGGTTGCGATTTCGATTTCATGCGCGGGCAGGGGAAGGACTAGCTTGTCGAACCAAGCTGTCGTCCCTGCGAACGCAGGGACCCATACCGCGTTGCTCTCGCGGTTAGAACAAGACGGCTGACGCCTTCGAAAACAACGAACGCTTGTGGTTATGGGTCCCTGCGTTCGCAGGGACGACAGCTAGTTTACTTGCTCGGCGCTCTCATTTCGATTTGCTGGTGAACTTCTTCACCGCAACGCGAAATTCATCCGTTTGCATAGCATTGATGATCTTCGCCTCCTCGGCATCGAGCTGCTGCTTGGTCGGCGTGACCGCGGCCTGATAGACCAGCGACTTGGTGCCGCTGATCGCCGCTGGCGGGTTCTGTGCCAGCCGCTCGGCGAATTTGCGCGTTTCAGCCTTCAACTCTGCCGCCGGAACGACGCGGGCGACCAGGCCCCACTCATAGGCCTGCTGCGCGGTAAAACTGTCTTCGGCCAGAAAGATCTGCAGGGCTCGGCGGGTGCCGACGGTACCGACCATGCCGACCGTGCTGCCGCCATCCGGCGAGACGCCGATCTTCGCATAGGCCGGCGTGAAACGGGCGTCGTCGGCTGCGATGCACAGATCCGTGACGAAGGCGAGCCCCATGCCGGCGCCGGCGGCGGAGCCGTGGACGCTCGACAGCACGATCTTGGGCATCCGCCGCACGGCTTCGATGAAGGCGTGGTAGTGCTTCAACAGTTCCCCGACCACGGGCGCAACGGTGTCGTTCGCAGCGGCGGCGCCGATGGTCTGCAGGTCGCCGCCGGCCGAGAAGGCGCGGCCTTCGCCCTCTATCACCAGCACCCTTACGTCGTCATTGCCTTCGACCTCCGCGCCGAGTTGCTCGAGCTTTTGCGCGATCGACAGATTGATCGAGTTGAAAGCGGCGGGGCGATTGAGCGTGATCGTGGCAATCGGGCCCTCGATCCTGAGCAGGGCAGGGGCGGCGGTATCATCGGAAGTCGACATGGCAAGGCCTCCGTGGCGCGCGGATGGGCCGAACATTTAAATAGAGAAGGCAACAGGTGACAATCCCCGGCCAGGCCCGCAAAATGCGGCAAAGGCCGCCCTCAAGGCCGCCACCGCCCTTGCGTCTGTTCGTATCATGAGGTCAGATAGCGCCCGTCATCGTTCGGGACGGACACGAGCGCCGCTCCCAAGGGACGAGGCAGGCAAGCCAAAATCACTGGAGAGGAAACGACATGGGTCATTCCCGTGCGCTCGAACGTAGGATGTCCCTATGACGGCAGGAGCGGTTGTCATCATCGGCGCGGGCCACGCCGGCTATCAGGTTGCGGCCTCGCTGCGCCAGCACGGCTTTTCGGAACGCATCGTGTTGTTGAACGATGAAGGCCATCTGCCCTACCAGCGCCCGCCGCTGTCCAAGGCCTATCTGAAAGGAACCGGCGGGCCCGACAGCCTGATGTTCCGGCCGGAAAAATTCTATCTCGACCAGAAGATCGACCTGATCTCCGATCGCGCGGTGTCCATCGACCGCGCCGCCCGCAAGGTGGCGCTCGCCTCCGGCGCTTCGCTCGATTACGGCCATCTGGTGCTGGCGACCGGCGCGCGCAACCGCCTGCTCGACATTCCCAACGCCAATCTCGACAGCGTGCGTTACTTGCGCACGCTCGACGAAAGCCAGTCGCTGCGCGACTACATCACCGAAGGCCAGCGCGTCGTCGTCATCGGCGCCGGATTTATCGGGCTGGAGTTCGCAGCGACGGCCCGGGCCAAGGGCCTCGAAGTCGACGTCGTCGAACTCGCCACGCGCGTGATGGCGCGCGCGGTGACGGCAGAGATTTCGGAATTCTTCCAGGCGCGCCATACCGCGGCGGGCATTCGTATTCATCTGGGCGTGCAAGTCACCAGCATCGAGAGCGACGGCCACAAGGTCACGGGCGTCAGCCTCAGCGATGGCCGGCACTTGAAAGCCGACCTGATTGTGGTCGGCGTTGGCGTGTTGCCGAATGTGGAACTGGCGGCGGACGCCGGCCTTCCGGTCGCGTCGGGCATCATCGTCGATGAGCACCTGCTGACCGCCGATCCCAATATCTCGGCGATCGGCGACTGCGCGCTGTTTGCGAGCCCGCGTTTCGGCGGCTCACTGCGGCTGGAGTCGGTGCAGAACGCTACCGACCACGCGCGCTGCGTCGCGGCCCGGCTGACCGGCGATGCCAAGCCGTATGACGGCCTGCCCTGGTTCTGGAGCGATCAGGGGCCCGACAAGCTCCAGATTGCGGGACTAACCACCGGCTACGACCGTGTGGTGGTCCGCGGCGATCAAGCCAAAGCGGCATTCTCGGCTTTTTGCTACAGGGGCGGGCAACTCGTCGGCATCGAATCCGTCAATCGCGCGGGCGATCACATGTTCGGACGGCGCCTGCTTGCCGCCCATGGCTCGATCACGCCCGAGCAGGCTGCCGACGCGAGCTTCGACCTGAAGGGTGCACTGACTTAGCCCACCCTGCGAAGTCAGGCTACGAGCGCAAAACCGCCGCCACCTCCGCCGCCGTCGGCATCGACGGCGCGGCGCCCATTCGCTGCACGCAGATCGATGCGGCAGCATTGGCGTATTCAAGCGCGTCGCGGAATACCTTGCCGTTGGCAAGCTGCGCAGCGAGGGCGCCGACGAAACAATCGCCGGCGCCGGTGGTGTCCACGGCCTTTACGGCCCGTCCCGCAATCAGCGAGGGCTCGCCGCCGACAAGCGCGAGCACGCCGCGCTTGCCGAGTGTAACGCAGATGATTTTCTCGGAGCCCGTCGGCAGGCGCCGCGCCGCTTCGACGAATCGGGAAGGGTCGTCAGTGTCGTGAAGCTCGGTCTGCGCGAGAAGCCCCAGCTCGGTTTCGTTGAGAACAAGGATGTCGACGAGATCGAGCAGTTCGTGGCCGCAGACGGTCGCCGGCGCCGGATTGAGGATGGTGGTCGCGCCGGCCGCGCGTGCCCGTTTGAAGAAGGCGATGATCGTGGCTTGCGGAATTTCGAACTGACTCACGGCAACGTCGCCTTTGGCAAGCACGGGGGCTGTGACATCCCCGACGCTGACCAGCGCGTTGGCGCCGGGTACGACGACGATAGTGTTGTCGGCGTCGGCGATGGTGATCACGGCCGTTCCGGTATGGACATTCGCGGTGTCCTTGACCAGGGCGAGGTCGACGCCTTGGGCGGTGAGAAACTGCCGCAATTGCTGGCCGAACGCATCCGCGCCCAGCCGGCCGATCAGCGTTGACGGTGCGCCGAGTTTTGCGGCGGCCACGGCCTGGTTGGCGCCCTTGCCGCCTGGAAAATAATGCACCGCTTGGCCTGCGACGGTCTCGCCGACCTTCGGATGGCGGTCGGCCGTCGCCACCACATCCATGTTGATGCTGCCGGCGACGAACACGCGCCCCATGCGTACTAACCCCCGTTCGCTTCCTCAGGCGCTGACCTGAAACTCCCGCGTGATCGCCTCGATGTCGGCGAGCGTTGGCAGGCCGGCCTCGTTGCCGAGACGCTGGACCTTGAAGGTCGAGGCGGCGCGCGCAAGCTCGAAATGCTCCTGCCAGCTTTTAGCGGGATTGGCGAGATAGGAATAGACATAGGCGCCGTGGAAGACGTCGCCTGCGCCGTTGGTATCGATAACGCGTTCGGGTGTAACCGGAAGTGCGGGAAGGCGGCGGACGGCGCCGGTCTCGTCATACCAGAGCAGGCCCTTCTCGCCCATGGTGACGCCGCCGATCCGGCATCCGCGGCTCTTCAGATAATCCAGCATGGCCTCCGGCGTCTTGTCCATCTGTTCGCACAGCCGTTCGGCCACGATCGCGACATCGATGAATTCCAGCAGCTCATGGGTGTTGGTGCGCAGGCCGCCGCCGTCGAGCGATGTCAGAATGCCGTCCTCGCGGCAGAGTTTGGCATAATGGATTGCAGCGTCCGGCTGATGGCCGTCGACATGCAGCGCGCGGCAGCCCTTCAAGTTCAGCATCGGGAAGGGATGAATGTGCTCGTCGTCGCGGCAGCGTACGATGGCGCGTTTGCCGTCTTTCGGCATGATGAACGACAGCGACGAGGAGTTGACTTTGCGTGGATGGATCGAGATGCCGTATTTCGCGGCCATGTCCTGAAACATGCGGCCGAGCCAGTCGTTGGCCATGGTCGCGATCAGGTCCGGCACGATCCCGAGCTTGGCGCAGCAGAACGCCGCCGTCACGGCGTTGCCGCCAAACGATACCGCGTAGGCCGAGGCCACATGTTTTTCGTCGCCGGTCGGCATGTGGTCGGTGATGAAGGTAACGTCGATATAGGTCTGTCCGATGAAGAGGGCCTGCATGCGTTTTCCGTCATGTCCTGCAGAGTGTTGGGCGAAGATGGTCCCGGCGCGGCGCACACACATTAGCACTGGTTATCGGATGCATTCGCTGAAATTATTCGCAACCGTGCCGTCTTTGCTGCTTGAGATCGGAGTATAGAGGAGACTGCGACCGCCCTTAAGGGGGGCTTGGGCATACCGTCGTATAACGGCTGACGGCTGCCCGGGTTTCCCTACCGGCGCGACAAAAGTGGAGAAAATGATGACGGTTTATTCCGGTCCCGTGTTCGACATGGCGGTTAATCAGTTTGGCGTCATCGCCAACCATCTGGAAATCCCGATGGATGAGCGCGGCCGCATCCTGATGCCGAAGCGGGCGGTTACTGTCTCTTGCCCGATCCACCGCGACGATGGCACGGTCGCAGTATTTGAAGGCTATCGTGTCCAGCACCATCTCACCCTCGGTCCGACCAAAGGCGGCACGCGGTTTGCACCCTCTGTCGATATCGGCGAGGTCGCGGCGCTCGCGATCTGGATGAGCTGGAAATGTGCCCTTGTCGGTTTGCCCTATGGCGGTGCCAAGGGCGGCGTCAATGTCGATCTCTCCACCATTTCCAAGCGCGAATTGGAGGGGCTGTCGCGCCGCTACATGCAGGAGATGATCCCGTTCGTCGGTCCGCATACCGACGTGATGGCGCCGGACATGGGCACCAACGAGCAGGTGATGGCCTGGTTCATGGACACCTATTCGATGTACCAGGGCCAAACGGTGACCGAGATCGTGACCGGCAAGCCGGTCTCATCAGGCGGTACGCTCGGCCGTCGCGAAGCAACCGGGCGCGGCGTCGCCTATCTCGCCAAGCGGGTGCTCAAGGAGCTATCGATCAATCCGGGCAGCGCGACCGCCGTGATCCAGGGCTTTGGCAATGTCGGCTCCTACGCCGCGCTGGAACTGCAACAATATGGCCTGAAGATCATCGCGGTCAGCGATCACACCGGCGCGCTGCATGATCCGAAGGGACTGGATATCCCGGCATTGATGCGACATGCGGGCGCGCATGGAAGTATCGCCGGGTTCTCCAACGAGTTGACTTTCGATCCCGAGCAAATCTTCACGCTGCCCTGCGACGTGCTGGTGCCGGCGGCGATGGAGCGGGTGATCGATGCCAGGGTCGCCGAGAACCTGAAGTGCCGCGTGCTGGCCGAGGGCGCCAATGGGCCGACCACGCCGGAAGCCGATCTGGTGCTGGAGAAGCGCCAGGGTGAAGTGTTCCTGATCCCCGACATTCTCTGTAATTCCGGCGGTGTCGTGGTCAGCTACTTCGAATGGGTGCAGGACCTGCAGCAATTGTTCTGGGAGGAAGAGGAGGTGACGCGGCGCGAATATGCGATCCTCGATCGCGCCTTCGACCAGATGCTGCAGCGGGCCAAAGCCGACAAGATCCCGCACCGCACGGCGGCGATGGCGATCGGCGTCGAGAAGGTGCGCGCCGCCAAAAACGTCCGGGGACTGTTTCCGTGATCACCGGCCTAGATCACGTCGTCGTTCTCACCGGCGACATCAACGCAGCCTCCGCCGCTTACCAGACCTTGTTTGCCCGCGCACCGGCTTGGCAGAACAGCGGGGACGGCGCTGACCGCGTCCTGTTCACGCTCGACAACACCACGCTGGAATTGATGGCGCCGAGCGGCGAGGGTGCCAATGCCGAGCGCATTCGCAGCGTTCTTGCCGCGCAAGGCGGGGGGCTCGCAAGCATCTGCTTCAGAACCAGCGACATCGCCAAAATGCATCGCAGGCTCGACCGGCTGACGCTGAAGCCGGACGTGATCGCCGACGTCGAAAGCCGCGACGCGGTCTCGGGTGCTGTGTTGTCGTGGAAGCGCACGCGCGCGGCAACAGATGCCACGCGCGGCGTCCGCATGTTTTTCCTCGAGCGCGACAAGGAGCGCCCGCTGTCGGTTAGAACCACGCCCGGATCGATCACGGCGCTGGACCATGTCGTGGTCTCGACGTCGGACCCGGAACGGGCCGCAGCGCTCTACGGTGCGCGGCTCGGCCTCGACATGGCGCTCGACCGCTCGCACCACGATTGGGGCCGGCTGATGTTCTTCCGCTGCGGCGACCTCATCGTCGAGGTCACGCACCGGCCGGGCAAGGAGACGGATACGCCGCAGGACAAATTTCAAGACAAACTTCAAGACAAGCTTCGCGGCCTGTGCTGGCGTGTCACCGACATCGACGCCACCCATGCGCGGCTCGTACAGGCCGGCGTCGACGTCTCGGAAGTCCGCACCGGCCGCAAGCCGGGAACGCGGGTCATGACGGTGCGGAACGGCACATGCGGGGTCCCCACGCTGCTGGTGCAGCCGTCGGCGGGAAAGCCCGACTGAAGTTCACCCTCCCCTGGAGGGGGAGGGTCGACGCTCATGAAATGAGCGGCGGGGTGGGGTGAAGGTCTCTCCACATCCAACAGTGCCCGAGTGGAGAGATCACCCCACCCCGTCTCACGTTTCGCTGCGCTCAACGTGAGCCGACCCTCCCCCTCCAGGGGAGGGTGAAGGAAACGCCGCGCGATTCATTCTCAAACGCTTCCCTGCATGCTACAGCTTGCCCGATGCGACCAACGGGCGATTGATTTGGCAAAGGCAAAACGCGTTCAGAAATGGCAGCGCGACCCCGAGGGGATGCGGCTTCGCATTCTCGAGGCCGCCAAGCAGGAATTCGCCGCCCATGGCCTAGCCGGCGCGCGCGTCGATCGCATCGCGGCCAACGCCGGCGCCAACAAGCGCATGCTGTACTACCACGTCGGCAACAAGGAAGATCTCTACCTCGCGGTGCTGGAAGGCGCCTATGAGAAGATCCGTTCCGAGGAGCGCGGGCTCGATCTCGAACACCTCGATCCGCCCGAGGCGATCGAACGGCTGATCGATTTCACCTGGAACTATTTCCTTCGCAACCCGGAATTTTTGGCGCTGCTCAACACCGAGAACCTTGCAAAGGCGCGCCATCTGAAGCGCTCGACCAAGGTGAAGTCGATGCACTCGCCGTTCGTCGAGATGATCCGCACCGTGGTGACGCGCGGCGTCGAAAGCGGCGATTTCCGCGTCGCCGTCGATCCCGTCCAGCTCTATATCTCGATTGCCGCGCTGTGCTTCTTCTATCTCTCCAACAGCGCGACGCTTTCCGTGATCTTCGGCCGCGACCTCCTGAAGAAGGAAGCGAGGGACGAGCGCCTGGCGCATATGGTCGCGCTGGTGCTGGCGGCGCTGACGGGGAAATCGACCGCGGATTTCGGCAAGCCTGCGACACCGGGCGTGCGGCCGCCAGCGCATCAGCCGGTCTAACCGTCGTTCCTGCGAACGCAGGAACCCATAACCACCGATCTTGATTGTCGTGCCCGGGACGGCGGCCTCAGCCTTCGCAAAACAGTCGCCTGTGGTTATGGGCCCATGCGTTCGCAGGGGCGACGGGGTCGTGACGCCGGGGGCGTTTGCAAGGCGACGGAACAGGCCATTTCGCCGCACAAAAACCCGCTTGCCAGTATTTATCCAACGGGTTAATTTCCCGCCATAAGACGATGACCAGGGAGCGGGACGTTGGCCGAACTGAAGCGCGAGAGCGGTGTGTCGAAAGCGCTGAACGCGGCGTGGCTGCGGCCGTTTTTGTTCCTGCTGTTCATCGTGGTGATGTGGGACCTCACCATCCGCCTGTTCCAGATTCCGGCCTACCAGATCCCGGCGCCGGGCGATGTCGTGGCGGTGCTGCGGACGGATTGGCCGGAACTGCTGCGGCAGGCCTGGCCCACCACTTACGCCACCATCTGCGGCTTCCTGTTGTCGGCCGTGTTCGGCATTCCCGTCGCCATGCTGATCGCGGGATCGAAGACGGTAGAGAGCTATGTCTATCCGCTGCTGGTGTTCTCCCAATCGGTGCCGAAGATCGCGATCGCGCCGCTGTTCGTGGTGTGGTTTGGTTTCGGCATCATCCCAAAGGTGATCTCGGCGTTCCTGCTCGGGTTTTTCCCGGTGGTGGTCTCCGCCGTGCAGGGTTTTAAGTCGGTCGATCCTGACATGGTCGATCTCGCCCGCGCGATGCAGGGCAGCCGCTTCCAGGTGTTCCGCGCCGTCAACCTCCCGCACGCGATGCCGGCGATCTTCTCCGGCCTGAAAGTCTCGGTGACGCTTGCCGTCGTCGGTGCGGTCGTCGGCGAGTTCGTCGGCTCCAATTCCGGCATCGGCTATGTGATGCAGCGCTCGATCGGCACCTTCGACCTGCCGACGATGTTTGCGGCGCTGGTGATCCTGGCGCTGCTCGGCGTGGTGTTGTTCTGGGTCGTCGACCGGATCGAACGCCTCGTGATTCCCTGGCATGTCAGCCAGCGCGAGGACATCATTTTTGCTTCCTAAGCCAAACCAACAGGCGGCCTATCCAAGGGCTGCATCACCAAACGGGAGGATGACCATGATACGAGTGATAACGGCGATCTCCGCCGCCCTGATCTGGACCGCGCTTTCGGTGCTTCCGGCATCGGCCGCCGACAAGGTGGTGCTGATGCTGAACTGGTACGTCTATGGCGAGCACGCGCCGTTCTATTACGGCAAGGCCAAGGGCATTTATGCCGCCGAGGGCATCGATCTCGAAATTCAGGAAGGCCGCGGCTCGGCGGCGACCACGCAGGCCGTTGCGGCCAAGACCGCCAATTTCGGCTATGTCGACGTGCCCACCATGATGCGCGCGGCGGTCAAGGGTGCCCCGATCGTGGCCACCGGCGTGCTGCTGCAGACCAGCCCGATGTCGGCGATGGGCTTCGTCGAAAAGGACATCAAGAAGCCCGAGGACATCAAGGGTAAGACGGTGGCGATCACGCCTGCGGACTCGATGACGCAGATCTGGCCGCTCTTTTTGAAGAAGACCGGCCTGAAGGAAAGCGACTTCCAGACGGTGGCCGGCGACGGCCAGACCAAGCTCAACGCTGTCATCAACGGCCAGGCCGATCTATTGCTCGGCTATGTCATGGACCAGTCGATGAAGATCAAGGACGCGACCGGTAAGGACGTCAACGCGATCAAGTTCGCCGACTACGGCATCAACATGGTCTGCTCGGGCGTCGTCGCCAACACCGATTTCGTCAAGGCCAATGCCGATCTCGTCAAGCGCTTCATGTCGGCGACGACGAAAGCGGTCGAAGCCGCCGAGAAGGATCCGAAGGGGGCGGCGCAGTCGATCCTCGATGCCAATCCGAAGGGCGGCAAGATCGAGACGCTGACGAAGGGTTTTGAGCTGACGATCCCGCTGTACCGGACGGCTGAAACCAAGAACAAGCGGCCATTCCAGGTGACCGACCAGAACATGACCGACACGGTCAATCTGATGGTCGAATATGGCGGATTGGATGCCAAGGCCAAGGACAATCCGAAGGCGTTTTATACCAACGACTACCTGCCGCAGGGCGGTTCGTAAGCTATCGATGACGCACCTATCGTCGTCCCTGCGTTTGCAGGGACGACGGGCGGACAGGGCTTTCCTGAAATGGACTTTGCTGAATGAATCCTGCGACCAAACCAACCGAGGTCGACCAACCAGCCGCGCATCTGCGCCTGGTGTCCGATCGCGCCGGCTCCGCGGCACCTGGCATCACGCTATCGGGCGTCTCAAAAACCTATCGTTCGCGCGACGGCGACGTGCCGTCGCTGCGGCCGCTGGATTTCCATATCAACGAGGGCGAGTTCTTTGTCGTGGTCGGCCCGTCCGGCTGCGGCAAGTCCACGCTGTTGAAGATGATCTCCGGGCTGCTCGCGCCGTCGACGGGGGAGATTCTGGTCGAAGGCGAGCAAGTTACAAAACCGCACGGCAATGTCGGCATCGTGTTCCAGAACGCGCTGTTGCTGCCCTGGCGCAACATCCTGTCCAACGTGATGTTGCCGATCGACATGAAGAAATTGCCGCGCGACGAATATCTGCCGCGGGCGAAAGCGCTGTTGAAGCTGGTCGGCCTGGAGGGCTTTGAGAAAAAATTGCCCTGGCAATTGTCCGGCGGCATGCAGCAACGCGCCTCGATCTGCCGGGCGCTGGTGCATGACCCCAAGATCATGCTGATGGACGAGCCGTTCGGCGCGCTCGATGCCATGACGCGCGAGAAGATGAATGTCGAGTTGATGCGCATCCAGCGCGAGACCGGCAAGACCGTGCTGCTGATCACGCATTCGATTCCGGAAGCCGTGTTCCTGGCCGATCGCGTGCTTGTCATGACCGAGCGGCCCGGTGCGATCGCCGCGATCTACGACGTACCGCTGCCGCGCCCGCGCTCGCTCGACGCGATGGCCGATCCCGCCTTCACCGAACTGGTGCAGCGGATTCGCAAGCACTTTTTCACGCAAAGCGCGCTGGACTGAAAGCTGGCTCGATGCCGTTACGCTTAGCCGTACGAGACATCTCCTTTTTCGAACGTCCGGTCACCTTTGCCCGGCCGTTCCGGTTCGGCGCGGTCGTGATCAACGCAACGCCGCAGGCTTTCGTGCGGGTCGAGATCGAGGTCGAAGGCAGGGGAACGGCAACTGGCGCCAGCGCCGAATTTCTGGTTCCAAAATGGTTCGACAAGCGGCCGCATCTCGCGCCAGAGCAGACAGTCGAGGAGCTGCGTCGCTCGCTTCTGATCGCGCGCGGCATCTATCTGGCGCATTCCGGCTTCGAGACTGCGTTCGGCCTGCATGCGGCCTGCATCGGCGCGCAGATCGAAGCCTGCGCGCGAGAAGACATTCCGCCGCTGGCGGCGGCCTACGGGCCGGCCGAGATCGACAAGGCGATTCTCGACGCGCTGCTGCGTTGCACGGGAGCCAGCTTCTTCGACGGCATGGCCGACAACATCGCAGGCGTGGATGCACGCCTGTCGCGCGACCTCGGCGATGATGACGTGTCGCGCTTTCTCGCAGGCCGAAAACGGCTGGAGCGCGTCGCGATCCGGCACACGGTCGGCATGGACGACAAGGTCGAAGGCGAGGGCGGCGTTGCCGACATCAGAGAAAACGCCGGCGCGCGCTACTTCAAGCTTAAGCTGAACGGCGACCCCGCGCACGATGCCGATCGGCTGATCCGGATCGGCAATGAACTGGCGATGCTGTCGTACGATTACCGCGTCACGCTCGACGCCAATGAACAGTACGCCGACCTCACTGCATTGAATGCGCTTGTCGAGCAACTCGACCGCGATGTCGCGCTGCAGACGATCGCGCAGAAGCTCCTCTACATCGAGCAGCCGATGCCGCGCGACATCACACGCCAATCGCCGCTCGGCGCGCTGGCGCGGCGCGATTTCATCGTCGACGAGGCTGACGATTCTTACGACGCCTTCCCGGTGGCGCGGGCGCTCGGCTATCGCGGCATCTCCTCGAAATCCTGCAAGGGCATCTACAAGTCCATCATCAATGCTACGCGCGCGGCCAGATGGAGTGCCGCCGGCGAGAAATGTTTCATCGCCGGCGAAGACCTGACCTGCCAGGCGGGCCTTGCGTTGCAGCAGGATCTTGCGCTCGGTGCTTTGATCGGCGTCACCCATGCGGAGCGCAACGGCCACCACTATGTGGATGGTTTTAGCGATACGCCGGCCACTGAGGCGGAGGCGTTTATCGCGGGCCATCCCGATCTCTACGTCCGCGATGGCAATAAAGTTCGTCTCGCGATCCATGACGGCGATCTCCTGACGGGATCGCTGACCACACCTGGCTTCGCCACGGCCACGCATCCGGACTGGTCCGCGATGTCGCCGCTCGCGCAGCCCACAGCCAGAATTCCTTTGGAGAAAGCAGTATGACGACCAAACGCCTCGGCCTGATCATGAACGGCGTGACCGGCCGCATGGGGCTCAACCAGCATCTGATCCGCTCCATCATCGCGATCCGCGACCAGGGCGGCGTGCTGCTGTCGAACGGCGACCGCATGCTGCCCGACCCGATCCTGATCGGCCGCGATGCGGACAAGGTCGAGCGTCTTGCGAAGCGCTTCAACGTGGAGCGCTGGTCGACCGATCTCGACAAGGCGCTGGCCGACAAGAGCGATACGATCTTCTTCGACGCCGCGACCACGCAGGCGCGTCCGTCGCTGCTGACCAAGGCGATCGAGGCCGGCAAACACGTCTATTGCGAAAAGCCGATCGCGACCAACCTGGAGGAGGCGGTCGCGGTGCTGAAGCTCGCCAAGACCAAGGGCGTCAAGCACGGCACGGTGCAGGACAAACTGTTCCTGCCGGGGTTGAAGAAGCTCGCCTTCCTGCGCGATTCCGGCTTCTTCGGCCGGATGCTGTCGGTGCGCGGTGAGTTCGGCTATTGGGTGTTCGAGGGCGGCTGGCAGGAAGCGCAGCGGCCGTCATGGAATTATCGCAGCGAGGACGGCGGCGGCATCATTCTCGACATGGTCTGCCACTGGCGCTACGTGCTCGACAATCTCTTCGGCGAGGTCGAGAGCATCTCCTGCCTCGGCACCACCGACATCCCCGAACGTTTCGACGAAAAGGGCAAGAAGTACACGGCGACCGCCGATGATTCCGCCTATGCCACCTTCCGCCTCAAGGGCGGCGTGATCGCGCATATCAACATGAGCTGGGTGACGCGCGTCTACCGCGACGACCTCGTGACCTTCCAGGTCGACGGTACCCACGGCTCGGCGGTGGCGGGCCTGACCGACTGCGTGATCCAGGCGCGCCAGGCGACGCCGCGGCCGGTGTGGAATCCGGACGAGAAGCGCACCCATGATTTCTATGCCGACTGGCAGAAAGTTCCCGACAACGTTGTCTACGACAACGGCTTCAAGGAGCAGTGGGAAATGTTCATCCGCCACGTCTGCGAGGACGCGCCCTACAAATACACGCTGCTGGAAGGCGCCAAGGGCGTGCAACTCGCCGAATGCGCGCTGCAGAGCTGGCGCGAGCGGCGCTGGATCGACGTTGCCCCGATCAAGGTGTGAGGAGGCTTAAGCATGAACAAGCCAGTCCTGCCGATGTCGTCGCTGTCGCTGAAGCTGCCGACGGCGGATCGCAAAATCGAGGATTATCGCTTGGCGGCATCGCGGACGTTTCCGGCGAAGCTTGAAGGTGCGCTCAACCGCGTGGCCTTCTCGGCCGCGCACGTCGTGGCGGACCCACTCGCCGACAAAGACCCGTGGCTGACATCCGTCATCGACTGGGACCGCACCATCGCGTTCCGCGAGCATGTCTGGGATCTCGGCCTTGGCGTTGCCGAGGCGATGGACACCGCGCAGCGCGGCATGGGGCTGGATTGGCCGACTTCGCTGGAACTAATCCAGCGTTCGGTAAAGGCTGCGAAAGCGAAGGGCAATGCGCTGGTGTTTTCCGGCGCCGGCACCGACCACCTCGCAGTGGAAGACGCAAAGAGCCTCGACGATGTGATCCGCGCCTATGAGGAACAGATCGCGGCGGTCGAGAAGGCCGGTGGCCGCATCATCTTGATGGCCTCGCGCGCATTGGCAAAGCTTGGCCGCAGCGCCGACGACTATGCAAAGGTCTACAACCAGGTACTGTCACAGGTTCGCGAGCCCGTGATCATCCACTGGCTCGGCGACATGTTCGACCCGGCGCTATCGGGCTATTGGGGAACGGCCGATCTCGACAAGGCGATGGATACGGCGGTTGCCATCATCAACGCCAATGCCGCCAAGGTCGATGGCGTAAAAGTCTCGCTGCTCGACAAGCAGCGCGAGATCGACATGCGCCGTCGCCTCGATCCCAGGGTGAAGATGTATACCGGAGACGATTTCAACTACGCCGAACTGATCGCGGGCGACGAGCAAGGCTTTTCGCATGCGCTGCTCGGCATCTTCGATGCCATCGCTCCGGCGGCGTCCTATGCACTGTCGCGGCTGGCCGCCGGTGACGAGGCCGGTTTCCATGACGTATTGAGGCCGACCGTGCCGCTGTCGCGCCATATCTTCAAGGCGCCGACGCGGTTCTACAAGACCGGCATCGTGTTCATGGCCTATCTCAACGGCCACCAGGATCATTTCACGATGGTCGGCGGGCAGGAGAGCACGCGCTCGACGCTGCATCTGGCCGAATTGTTTCGCCTTGCGGACAAAGCTGGGCTGCTCTCCAACCCCGAACTGGCAACGCGGCGCATGAAGACGGTGCTGGCAACGCGCGGCATCGAACCCTGATGCGTGATTTCTCGAGCGATCATCGCTGGCTGTCGCTGAACACGGCAACCGTCCGCAAGCAGGGCGATCTCGTTGCCATCATCGATGCTTGCGCGCGGCATGGCATCCGCGCCATCGATCCCTGGCGCGACCAGGTTGCGGCCATTGGCCTCGAGCGCGCGGTGCGGGCGGTGCGCGACGCCGGGCTTGAATTATCCGGCTATTGCCGCGGCGGCATGTTCACGGCGGATGCGGCGCATCGCATCGAGGCACGCGACGACAACCGCCGCGCGGTGGACGAAGCCAAGGCGCTGGGTGCGCCCTGTATCGTGCTGGTCGTCGGCGGCCTGCCGCAATATTCGCGGCCGGGAAGCGCGGCCTCAAAGGACATTGCGGCCGCGCGGACGCAGGTCCATGACGCGATCGCGGAAATGCTGGAGTATGCGAGAGAGGCCAACATGCCGCTCGCGATCGAGCCTTTGCATCCGGCCTACGCCGCCGACCGTGCCTGCGTGAACACGACGAAGCAGGCGCTGGACATTTGCGATCAGCTCGACCCGCTGCGCACCGGTGCGCTGGGCGTTGCGCTCGACGTCTATCACATCTGGTGGGACCCGGAATTGATGCCGCAGATTGCGCGCGCGGGGAAAGATCGATTGCTGGCGTTTCACGTCTGCGACTGGCTGGTGCCGACAAAAGACATCCTCAACGACCGCGGCATGATGGGTGACGGCGTCATCGACATCACATCTGTGCGATCAGCGGTCGAGGCGCAGGGCTTTGCCGGCTATTCCGAGATCGAAATCTTCTCCAACGAGTGGTGGACAAGGCCGATGGACGAGGTCCTGCAGACCTGCATCGCGCGGCATCGGACGGTGGTCTAGCAGCCGTCACTCGAAGACGCCTGTTCCGCTGTCTCAATGACGGACGGTGTTGTCTCGTATGTGAACTGACGCGCGTTCTGGTCGTGATAGCGTCGCATGAAGAGACAGCGCGCGGTTCCAGATTTAACCTTTTCCGCGGGTATTTAGATTAACAAAGGGTTACCGTTGCGCCTCGATAAACTCCGGCGCTAGCTAGTCGCACGGAGAAAGTCTCCTCGAGCGATGAGCGACAACATGAAAATCCTTTACGCAATTGCAACACTGGCCCTGCTGTCGACATCGGCGCAGGCCTGGCAGGTCGTGGAACGCTGCACCTACAGCAAGTTCTACGGCAGGGTGTGCACGACATCCTATCTGGACGATCCGGTGCGCAGCGAGGCGCAGAATCAGGAAGACGCGAAGGCAAGGCGCGCCAGCATCGAGAAGTGGGAAGCGTTCTGCAAGCCGAAACGCACCTACGACAACGAAGGTGTCGTCCGCCTGGTGTACGCCCGCAAGGGCTGCGAGTTCGGCCGCAGCGAGTAGCAAGATTCTCCTCGCCGCGAGCGAGGAGAATTCCGAGCCCTACAGCTCGATGAACGGTGGGCAACGCGCGCCCGAAAGACCGCTAAACCTTTATCGATCAAATTGCGATCCGGTTAGTCACACAGCTTTACGCCGCCTCAATGCTTGTCGGTCATTCCTGACAGACGCATTCATCAAGGGGCAGTGTCCATGCGCGTCTTCATCGCAATCTCGATCGTCGTCGCTTCGGTATCGTCCGCGTCCGCGCAATTCGCGATGGACCACGGCCATGCCGCAGATGCCGCCCAGGCCGCCCGCGCGGAGCGGGCCGAAGCGAATGCCAAGGCCGCGGCCATTGCTTCGGGCGCGCCGCTGCTTCCCAGCCAGCAAACCAATTTCTACGTCGGCAGCCGCGGCACCGTGAAGATCACGCCCCGCACCGCGGAAGAACTGAAAGCCGATGAAGCGGCTCAGGCTGCCTGGAGGGAACGCTGCCGGCCGACCGTGGTCGAAGACCGCGAGGGCCTGCGGCGCGTGAAATATGCCGAACGGGATTGCGACCTTTCCCGCTTCAACACGGCCGGCAATTAGAACTTCCCGACACCTGTGGCGGAATCGAGCCGCGTCGAACGGCCTGCTCCAGGCCGGCAATCCGGGTTCCGGCTAGGCCCTCCCGGGCCGAAATGCTAGAGCTTCCCCAACCACCGTTGGGGCGGCATGACTTTCACATCCTGGCAGTTCGGCATTTTCGTCGCGATCGTATTCGCGGCGTATTATCTTCCGGCACTGCGAGCATTTCAGGTCCAACTGCTGGTCTTCGCCAGCCTGTTCTTTTACGGCTATGGCCAGCCGGAACTGCTGGCGCTATTGGCTGTCGCGGTTCTCGGAACATATCTTTTCCTGGTCCTGGCGTTGCGAAACCGGCAGCTCTGGCTGCCGGCCGGCATCGCCTTCAACCTCGCGCTGCTGGCGTTCTTCAAATATAAACTGCTGTTTATCGATCCGGCGTCCCCCAGCCTGGTCGATTTCGCGCCGCTCGATTTTCTTCTGAAGCTGCCGCTGCCGATCGGCATTTCATTTTTCGTCTTCCACAACATCAGCCTCTTGGTCGACTTGACCCGGCAGAAGGGCGCGCCGCCGACGCTGACCGGCGTCTTCCTCTACATCATCTTCTTTCCGCAGCTCGTTTCGGGTCCGATCACGCGCGCGGAAATGTTCATGCCGCAGATCAAGCCGAAATACTTTGCGGACATTCCGTTCGTCGAGGCCGCGAAATGGATCCTGACCGGGTTTTTCTTCAAGCTCTACGTTGCCAACAACCTCAATGAAATGACGTCTTACATGAGCTTCCCGCTCTACGAGACGCTGCAGACCCAGGATCGCTGGCTGCTGGTTTTCCTCTATAGCTATCAGATCTATGCGGACTTTTTCGGCTATTCCGCGATCGCGATCGGCCTTGCCCTGCTGTTCGGATATCGTTTGCCGATCAACTTCAATCTTCCCTACATCTCGACCTCGTTCTCCGAGTTCTGGACGCGTTGGCATATCTCGCTGTCGACCTGGTTGCGGACCTATCTTTACGTCCCGCTCGGCGGCAATCGTCATGGCGTATGGCGCACCTATTTGAACCTGATGATCGTGATGGGGTTAGGCGGCCTCTGGCACGGCGCCGGCCTCAGCTATCTGATCTGGGGGCTGTTGCACGGCCTGTTGCTGGTGGTCGAACGCCCCTTGTTGGCGCGTTTGGCGTCGATCGACTTTGCGGTATTTCGAGCGGCCCGGATGACCGTCGTTTTCGTCTGCGTCACCATGCTCTGGATCTTCTTCAAGCTACCGAACTTCGATCATGCGGTCGGCTACCTCACGGGTATGTTTACGCCGAGCACGAATCCCAACCCGACGAAGCTGTTCTACAACCTGGCGCTGCTCTATTCGCTGCCGGTCATGATTCAGCACCTCGGTCTTCGTCCGCTGTCGGAGGGAAAGCTTCGCTGGGCGGAGCCATATCTCTACGGCTCGATGGCCGCGCTGACGTATCTGGAAGCCGGCCCGGAAACGTCGTTCATCTACTTTCAGTTCTAGGGAGCGAGGAAGACGTGTCTGCCGTTCGGTGGTTGATAAAATGCGGTGTCGGCGCGGCGATTGTCTTGAGCGCCTGCGGCTTCGCTACCATCCGCTTCGGCAGCGGGCTGCAAATGCCGGCAACGACAACGCGGGACGGTACGCTGATTACGCTCAGCCGTTACCTGCGCGAGCCGTTGCCTGACGTCGTGCTCGTGGGCAGCTCGATCACGCTCCGCCTCAGGGAGGAATATTTTGTAACGCCCAAGCTGAGAAATCTGGCGCTTTCGGGCGGCTCGCCGCTCACCGGGCTGGAGATCGTTGCGAACCAGCCGCAGCTTCCGAGCTTCATTCTGGTCGAAGCGAATGTTCTCGTCCGTCAGACCGATGCCGCGCTGGTTGAACGTTACTCACGCGGCGATGCCGAGCCATTGTTCTTTCGCCCGATCAGGGCCGCGGTAGCCGCTTATGAGCAGCGGCTTCACGCGCCGCTGACGCATGAGCAGGTTTCGCTCGAACTGCGCAGATTGATCGGGCAGCGGCCGAGCGATTTCGACAACCGGGTCTACACGGATCGAGCGCTGCAGCAATCCAATGCGGAGGATCCGACGGATGCGGTGCAGATTAGCGCGAAACGGATTGGGAAGCTGATCCGGATCATGGAACAACGCGGTGCGCGCGTTTTGCTGTTCGAGCTACCCTATTCCGAGCCGATCGAAGGCTCGCGGCATGCGGCGATCACGCGGGAAATTATTCACGCCGCGTTTCCGGATTCCAATCGATGGCTATCTATCGAAGTGAACCGGGGCGAGCTACGCTGGGCCGATGGTGTTCATCTCGACGAGCGCTCTGCGGTCATCGTAGCGCAGGCGATGGAGCGCGCTTTGGCATTGGCGCGCGCGGTGAAATGACGGGGGCTTTTCTCGAAAAGGCGGGCTACGGCGCTATCGTGATTGAGCAAGAAAGGCGATGATCTTTTTTCTATCCTCGCTCGATGAGAGGCCGCCATACGGCTTCATGCTGTTGCCGGGCACGACCTCATCGGGGTTGGCAATGAAGCGATCGAGCTTCTCCTCATCCCAGACGAATCCTGCCTCCTTCATTGCGCTGGAAAACCCATAGTCTGGTAGCGATCCCGCTTTGCGTCCGACAATCTTGTGCAGGTTGGGGCCCAGCCGATTGTCGCCCTCTCTCATGATGTGGCACGTTCGACAGGCATTGTTGAACGCCTGTTGTCCTGAGACGCCCTCCGCGCCTTGCGGCGCCTGGGGCAGGGCGGAAGGCGAAGCAAGCATATACGCTAGTCCGCTCAACGCGCCTATCAGGAACGTCCGACCGTGCCGTAAACGTGCGTCTCGCCGGCTGGATTTCGGCCGGGCGAGCAGCATGACAAAATGCGATTGCCTCATTCGATCCTCGTCAAGAAGGATGCCGGGCATGTTTCGGTCACTGGCCTGCGACCTGCGGCATCGTATTGAAGCGCGCCTTCTGCTCGTTGCTCAGCGTGGCATAGAACTTATCCAACGCCTCCTGCACCCAATCGGCTGCCTCGAGCATGGCCTTGAGCCGCTTCTCCATCGCATCCAGCCGCCCGACCGGCGTAAGCGGCACGTCGTCCGGGCAGACAGCTTGCAGCCCTGCAACCGCCTTCTTGGTCACGTCGCTCAAGCGGTCAAGCGCCTCCTTTTGCTCGCCCGCCGGCCGTACGACAGCCTCGATCCGATCAATCGGTAGCCGCGTGAGGCTGGATTTCGGATCGCCGCAAGCCTCGGCTTGCGCATTTGCTTCCTGCTGCGGCTGTTGCGAGCGGTCGCCGACGTTCGGGCCGAGTGCGTTGAAACGCGCTTTTTGCTCATCATTTAGCGAATTGTAAAATCGCTCAAGCGCCGGACGCACGATCCTTACCGCGTCGAGCGTAGCCGTCACGCGGTTCGTCATCGCCCGCAGGCGACCAGGCGGCGTCATGGCAAAGGAGTCGGCGCAAGTATCCTTGAACACGTCGGCGGCCTTTGCCGCGGCGGCCTTCAACTCGTCGAGCAGGGCGCGCTGCTCGGGCGTCGGCTGCACTGCGCGCACGATCGATGCAATCGGCCAGGCGGTCACGCCCTCGTCCGGTTCTCTGCACACCTGCCGAAGCGTCTGCTGGCTCACGCTTGCGCGCTTGCCCGCTCGGAAATCGGTGACCGCCGCCCCGGGATCAGGATATCTGGCGTAGGCGGAATAGGGGCTGTCCGTACCCCAAAACACGGTGTCGACGAAGTCGTCGTAGGCATACGCCCAATAGCCCGGGTCGTAGGCGTGGGGCCAGAACGTGTAATTGAAGATGTCGGAATAGGCGTAAGGCCAGAAGACCGGGCCGAGCCAGGCCACGAACGCGGCGCGATGGCCGTGCCGCCAGGCGTGGCGCGGAGCCCAGCGGTTCTCCCGGGCGGTCAGCGCCGCGCGGGCTTGCAGGGCATCATTGCTGCGGAACTGCGCGGAAAATCGCCCGCGGGCGGCGGCCTGCATGGCCGCGGCAGAGGCGGATCGTTCAGCCGAGGGCTGTGGCCCCAGCCGCTGCAGGCGTGCCTGGTCACGTTCCTGGATGCGCTGCTCGCGCTGGAGCAGGCGGTTTTGAGTCTGCAGCGATCTTTGCTGCTCGCGTTGCGCCCGGAGACCTTCCGGCTTTTGCGACTGCAACTGCTGGACGCGCTGTTGCAAGCGATCGATGCGGCTCTGCCGCTCCGTGCTCTGGCGCGACAGGACATCGCGCTGGCGCTCCTGCACCATTTGCTGCCGCTGCTGGAGGCGCTGCTCACGCTGCTGCGCACGCGTTTCGATCTGTTCCCTTCGCGACGGGGCTTCGCCTACGACAGGCGATGCGCCGGCCCGCGAAGGTGCGGTTATGCGCGGTTCGGGCTGCCTCGCCATGGCCGGTCGCTGCGACGGCGCGGCACGATGAATCTCAGGCCGCGGTGCTACGACACGCGGCGCAGCCGGCCGCGGTGGCGCGGCGATGCGCGGTGGTGCGGCCTGTGGGGCCATCGCTGGACGTTGCGGCGAAGGAGCTGCACGGATCGTCGGGGCGGCGGGTCGCGCCATGGCCGGAGGCGCTGCCGGGCGAGCCATCGCGGGTGGCGCCGCTGGGCGGGCCATCGCCGGTGGCGCCGCCGGGCGGGCCATCGCCGGTGGCGGTGCAGCCGGTCGGGCCGCTGGCGCAGCTCCGCCGGCGGGACCAACCGGACCAACGCCACCTCGATGTTGGGCGGACGAGCCGGTGCTCACCGCTATCGCGGAGATACCGAGCAAAAATGCTGCGATGCGAGCGCTGCTCGAAAGCATGATCTCACTCCCTCGCTTCGTCGCCCAGGAGCATCAACGCGCAAGCGCAGGAATCGTTCGTCGCGGCTATGGCTTACGTTGCGATTTTACGGCGCAGGACTGATACAGTTCGCTTGCGCCTTAGCTGACCGTGCAAGGCACGCTCAGAAATCCACGGAAGCGCACGCGGCCGCCGCGTACCGGTTCGCCGTCGAGCGCATAATCCGGAAAGCGCGCGAGGAAACGCGAGATCGCGATGGCGCCCTCGAGCCGCGCCAACGCCATGCCGGCGCATTGATGCGCGCCGGTGCCGAAGGCCAGATGCCGGTTCGGCGTGCGGCCGACATCGAAACGTTCGGGATCGGCGAACTGGGCGGGGTCGCGGTTGGCGGCGCCGATGCACAGCGTCACTGGTGTGCCCGCCGGCATCGCGACGCCGCCGAGTTCGAACGGCTCGACGGTCATGCGGTTGCCGAGTTGGTTGGAGCTCTCGAAACGCAGCATTTCCTCGACCGCGGTCTTGATCAGCTCGGGATTTTCAATCAGCCGGCGTTTCTCGCCTGCGTGGTTCAGTAACGCGACGAGTCCGTTGCCGATCAGGTTGGTAGTGGTCTCGTGCCCGGCATTGAGCAGGAAGATGCAGTTGTGCAGCAGCTCCTTTTCGGTCAGCCGCTCGCCATTGTCTTCGCCCTGAATCAGTCGCGTCAGCACGTCGCGGTCGGGATTGCCGGGCTTGGCCCGTCGCCGCGCCACCAGCCCTTCGAGATACGCCAGGAAATCCTTCACCGCCGTGTTGCCGCGGGCGAAGGCGTCCGGGCCGATCACCGGCTCCAGCGCGCCGAGAATGGCCAGCGACCAGTCGCGCAAGGGATCGCGCTCGCTCTCCGGCACATCGAGCAGATTGCCGATCACTTCGATCGGAATGGCAGCAGCGAAATCGTCGATCAGGTCCACCTTGCCCTTGGCGGCGATGGCGTCGAGCAGGCGGTCGACCAGCCGGACCAGGTTGGGCTCCATGCCGGCGATCGCGCGCGGCGATAGTGCGCCCATGATCAGCCGGCGGACGCGGGTGTGGGCGGGAGGATCGTTGAACACGAGGCTCGTGGTGTGGTGCTCGTAGAGCAGGGAGTCGCCATACTTCGGCGAGAACTCCTTCTTCTTGTCGGACGAGAAGGCCTTGGTGTTCTTGTAGGCTGCAACCAGGTCGTCGTAGCGGGTCAGGAAATACGACCCATTCGGCAACCGCTTGACCGGTTCGCTCTCGCGCAGCGCGCGATAGGTCGGGTAGGGGTTGGCATAGAACTCGGGCGTCAGCTTTTCGAGGTCGAATGTGGCCGCCAGTTCGCGCGCATCCAGATTCATGGCTCGCCGTACTCGTTGGGACGGAAAGGTAAGCGGCCGTCAAATTAGTCGCATTTGCAACTATCTTAGACGTCGGTTTCAAAGCGTCAAGTCGGCGCAGCTTTCAGTCCACACCATCCAAGCGCCTGGATCCAAGCGCCTTGGGGTTGCGACCAATTCGGGATAAGTCTGCAACGCGAGGACCGTTTTCCAGAAAAAGCGTGCTTAAACAAAGTGATGAGGCCGTGTCTTTGATGCCACCCGGTGGCAGAATCCGCCTGGTGCGCTGCAATGTATCCTTGACTCCGCAAAGGTGAGTGATTACTCACGCCCCCATGTCTACCCTGCGCATGACCAGTGACTTGCGGCGGCAATTGATCTTGAGCGCCGCCAAGCGGTGCTTTGCCCGTCACGGCTTTGCCGGCACCACCACCAAGAGCGTGGCGGCGGCTGCAGCCATTTCGGAAGGGCTGTTGTTCAAGCATTTCCCGTCCAAGGCAGCGCTCTATGCCGAAATCCTCGCCGAAGAGTGCGAGGCCGATCCTGATTTCGCGCACCTGCTGGGCCAGGAGCCTTCAAGTGCCACACTGGTTGAGCTGGTCAAGAGCATGGTTGGCCATTTCATGGAGGTGTCGGACGGCTCGGATCAGGAGGAAGCGCAGCGGCTGCGGCTGATGACGACCAGCCATCTCGATGACGGCGAGTTCGCGCGTTTGCTCTATGACAAGGTCGCCGGCCTGATCGGGCCGGTGTTCACCGCGTCGATCGAGCGCGCTGTAACGGCCGGCGACGCGGCGCGGATCGGCAGCGATCCGCTCAACCTGTTCTGGTTCGCGCACCACACCGTGCTGATGGCGGCGCTGACGAGGCTTCCGCCCGTGCCCTGTCTTTCTTACGGCAACGCCGCCGACCTGGAGCGGCAGTTGTGTCAATTCATCCTGCGCGGCATCGGACTTACCGAAGCCGCAATTGCTTCTCATCTGGACGGCGAGCTGTCACCGAATTCGGGACAATCGGTAACTGCAGAAAGTGCATGACATGAATATCGTGACCGAACACAAGATTTCGGGCAAGCCGATAACGGAAAAGCCGCACAAGCGGCCGGTCCGCATGGTGCGGTGGCTCATCATCGTTGGAACGCTGCTGGCCTTGCTGGTTGGTGGCCTGGTCTGGTTCAACTACTTCCGCGGCAAGATGATCGCGCAGTTCTTCGCGACCATGAAGCCGCCGCCGACCAGCGTCAACATCGCCACAGCGAAGTCCGAAACGATTCCGAATCTTCTGACCGCGGTCGGCGATCTTGCCGCCGTGCACCAGGTCAACGTGACCTCCGACGTCAACGGCCGCATCACCGATATCCAGTTTACGGCGGGCGCCAGCGTGAAGGAGGGCACGCCGCTGGTGCAGTTGTTCGACGGTCCCGAGCAGGCGGATCTCGCCAACTACAAGGCGCAGCAGCGGTTGGCGCAGCTCTCGCTCGATCGCGCCAAGCAGTTGGCCGAGCGTCAGGTCGGACCACAGGCGACGGTGGATAACGCCCAGGCTGTGTTCGATCAGGCCAGCGCCGGCATCGCCAGGACCGAGGCGATCATTTCGCAGAAGCTGGTGCGGGCGCCGTTCGATGGCGAACTCGGCGTGCGCAGGGTCGAAGTCGGACAATATCTGACGGCGGGTACGCAGATCGTCTCGCTGACCGATCTGTCGATGCTGTATGCGAACTTCACCGTGACGGAAAAGGACTCCGGCCAGCTCAAGGTCGGCCAGATCGTTCGGATCGCGGTCGACGCCTATCCGGGCCGCACCTTCGAGGGCAAGATCACCACCATCGAGCCGCAGATCGCGGCGGACACGCGCAACATTCGCGTGCAGGCGACGATCCAGAATCCGGACAAGATCCTCAAGCCCGGCATGTTCGCGACCACCACCGTCGTGCTGCCGGACAAGCCGCCGGTCGTCACCGTGCCCGAAACCGCGGTCGACTACACGCTCTATGGTGACTCGGTCTACCTCCTCAGTGAAAAGAAGGAGGAGGACGGCAAGACCAGCCTGATCGCGACGCGCACCTTCGTGCAGACCGGAAAGCGCCTTGAGGGCCGCGCCGAAGTCCTGAAGGGCTTGAAGGAGGGCGACCGCGTCGTGGCGGTGGGCCAGCTCAAGCTGCAGTCCGGAGCCGCCGTGACGATTTCGAACGATCCGGTGCCGGCGATTCCGGCGAAGCCGCCGCGCTACTGATAACGCGCTACTGATAAATGGTGCGGCTCCCTTGAGGAGCCGCGGCGAAAGAAAGATGGGCGGCGGTCTTATGGCTCGACCGCCCCACGGAAATGCTGAATTCAGCGGGATATTTTACGATGGTCTTCACCGATATTTTCATCAAGCGCCCGGTTCTTTCGGTCGTCGTCAGCCTGCTGATCCTCCTGATCGGTCTGCGCGCCGCCAGCGTATTGCCGATCCGGCAATATCCGAAGCTGTCGAACACGGTGGTCAACATCACCACCTCATATCCGGGCGCGTCGGCTAACCTGATTCAAGGCTTCATCACCACGCCGATCGAGCAGGCGGTCGCTTCCGCCGAGGGCGTCGACTACATCACTTCCTCGTCGGTGCAGGGCACCAGCACGATTCAGGTCTACATCAAGCTGAATTTTGATCCGAACCAGGCGCTGACCGAGGTTCTCGCCAAGGTGAACTCGGTCAAATACCTGATCCCGAAGGAATCGAACGACCCGGTCATAACCAAGACGACCGGCCAGACCACGGCCGTGATGTATCTGGGCTTCTCCAGCGAAGAACTCTCGGGGTCGGCGATTTCAGACTATCTGACACGCGTGGTGCAGCCGGTGCTGTCGACGGTCGACGGCGTCGCATCCGCCGACATCCTCGGCGGCCAGACCTTTGCGATGCGGCTGTGGCTCGATCCGGTGCGAATGGCGGGCCGCGGCGTGTCGCCGAGCGACGTTTCCGCGGCGATCGCCGCCAACAACTTCCAGGCAGCAGCCGGCCAGTCCAAGGGCTATTTTATCGTCTCGAACGTCCAGACTAATACCGACCTGCGGAACCTCGAGCAGTTCAAGAAGATGATCGTCAAGTCCAAGGACGGCGGCTTCGTGCGGATCGAGGATATCGCAACCGTCGAGCTTGCGGCGCAAAGCTCGGACGCAAGCGTCGCGTTCAGCGGCGAGCGCGCGATCTTCATCGGCGTGCAGGCGACCCCGCAAGGCAACCCGCTGACGCTGGTCAAGGGCGTGCGCGCGTTGATGCCGGAGATCGAACGCAACCTGCCGCCGTCGATGAAAATGAAAGTGGCCTACGATTCCACCAAGTTCATTCAGTCGTCGATCGACGAGGTGAAGAACACGCTGATCGAGGCCGTGCTGATCGTGGTGGTCGTGATCTTCCTGTTCCTGGCCTCATTCCGCTCGGTCATCATTCCCGTGGTGACGATTCCGCTGTCGCTGATCGGCGTGTGCAGCCTGATGCTGATGATGGGATTCAGCTTCAATCTTCTGACGCTGCTGGCAATGGTGCTGGCGATCGGGCTCGTGGTCGACGACGCCATCGTGGTGGTGGAGAACATCCATCGCCATCTGGAGGAAGGAAAGACGCCGGTGCAGGCGTCGCTGCAGGGCGCGCGCGAAATCGTCGGCCCCGTGATCTCCATGACGATTACGCTTGCCGCCGTGTACGCGCCGATCGGCTTCCTCGGCGGCCTGACGGGCTCGCTGTTCCGCGAATTCGCCTTCACGCTGGCGGGCTCAGTGATCGTGTCGGGCGTGATCGCGTTGACGCTGTCGCCGATGATGTGCTCGGTCCTCCTGAAGAGCGCGGACGAGGGGCGGTTCTCGAGGCTGGTCAACAGGGTGTTCGGCTCAATGACACGCTGGTACGGCCGCCAGCTCGACCGCTCGCTCGACTATCGCCCGATCACCGGCCTGTTCGCGCTGACGATCCTGGGTCTGGTCGGTTTCCTCTACATGAACACCTCCAAGGAGCTCGCGCCCGAGGAGGACCAGGGCATCGTGTTCTCGGTGACCAAGGCGCCGAAATACGCCAACATCGATTATGTCGACTTCTACGGCGACAAGCTCGACAAGGCTTTCGCCAAGTTTCCGGAAACGGACCTGCGCTTCGTCCTCAACGGCATCAACGGCCCGCAGGGCGGCATTGCCGGCATGCTGCTCAAGCCGTGGGACGAGCGTGAGCGATCCTCGATCGCGCTGAAGCCGCTGGTGCAGGCGGAGATCAGCAAGATCGAAGGCGTCCAGGCCTTTGCGTTCAACCTGCCGCCGTTGCCGGGCGGACCGGGTGGCCTGCCGATACAGATGGTGATCAATTCGACCGCCGGCTTCCAGGCCGTCTATGACCAGATGGCGAAGCTGAAGGATGCCGCACGCAAGAGCGGTATGTTCATCGTCTCCGACAGCGACCTCGAATTCAATCAGCCGGTGGTTCGCGTCTCGATCGACCGCTCCAAGGCGAGCGACCTCGGCATCAACATGTCGCAGGTTGGCGCTACCTTACAGACGCTGTTGGGCGGCAATTACGTCAACCGCTTCAACCTCGAGGGACGCTCATACCAGGTGATCCCGCAGGTGTCGCGCGACAAGCGACTGTCGCCGGAATCGCTTGGCGGTTACTACGTCCCGACCAACACCGGGCAGCTAGTGCCGCTGTCCACCATCGTGTCGATCGAAACCGCCACCGATCCGAATGCGCTGACGCATTACAACCAGCTCAATTCAGCGACGTTCTCCGCGGTGCCGATGCCGGGCGTGACGGTCGGGCAGGCGGTGGATTTCCTGGAGGGCGAAGCGAAGAAGATGCCTGCCGGTTTTGGCCACGATTATCTGGCCGATTCCCGGCAATATGTGCAGGAAGGCAATCAGCTCGCGATCACCTTCGGCTTCGCGCTGATCATCATCTTCCTGGTGCTGGCGGCGCAGTTCGAAAGCCTGCGCGATCCGCTGGTGATCATGATCAGCGTTCCCATGGCGATCGTCGGTGCGCTGATCCCGCTGTTCTTCGGCGTGGCGACCATCAACATCTACACCCAGGTCGGATTGCTGACGCTGGTCGGCCTGATCACCAAGCACGGCATTCTGATGGTGGAGTTCGCCAACGAACTGCAGCTCAAGGAAGGCCTCGACAAGCGTTCGGCGATCGAAATGGCTGCTCGCATCCGGCTGCGGCCGATCCTGATGACGACGGCGGCGATGGTCACGGGTCTGATCCCGTTGCTGACCGCCACGGGCGCAGGCGCTGCCAGCCGGTTCTCGATCGGTCTCGTGGTGGTGGCCGGCATGTCGATCGGCACGCTGTTCACGCTGTTCGTGCTGCCGGCGGTCTATGTCTGGTTGGCCACCGATCACCAGGCCAAGGTCGGCTCCAAGCGGACCAAGGAGATCGCGGATTTCGATCTTGGGAGGCCGGCGCTCAAGCCGACCTGAGCCTTTGTAACCGCAGAATAGCAAGCGGCGGCAGCGGGAAACCGTTGCCGCCGCTTTTTCATGCCGGGATGCGACGCCGGTGTGTCTCCATGCTAAAAGATAGAAAAACAGGGAGGCAACATGACAAGCGACTTTCCCGCCGGCAATTACCGCTTCATTCCCGCCGTGTTCCAGTATTCGGGCGGTGTCGCAGCAAATCCCGGATTTGAGATCGAGCGGGTGCGGTTCGACAAATGGCTGCCGCTGGCCGAGGGCTTTGCGCGGATCGCAAGGTACATCGAGGCGGCGGGCAGGCCGCTGACGTCGTTCTGCGCCTGCGAGCTGCGCTCGCCGGCGGCATTCACCGACGAAGGGTTCCGCAATTTCAACCTGCATTACGTCAAGACGCTCAGCGAATGGGGCGTCTATGACGGCACGATCAATCCGGTGGCGCGCAGCAATGTCTGTCCGGAGATCGATCCGCCGGCTGAACCGTCATTCTACGCCTTTTCATTCACGCGGCCGAGTCAAAGCACGGCGCCGAGCTTCGTGATCGCGGGCAGCGGCGAGTCGCAGGAGGGCAATGCGAGCTATGCTGAACGCACCGTGCGTTACCGCGATGTCAGTCCCGAGGGTATTGCGGACAAGGTCCGCTACGTCGCCGGCGTGATGGAGCGGCGCATGGGCGAGTTCGGGTTCGGCTGGAAAGACGCGACTGACGTGCAGACCTACACCATCCACGATTTCCACCACGTCTTTGCGGATGCACTGGTTCGCCGCGGCGCCGCGCGTTCGGGTTTGACCTGGCATTTTGCCCGGCCGCCGGTGATTGATCTGGAATATGAGATGGATTGCCGAAGGGTGCTGCGGGAGATCGTGATCTAGAGAGGCCACCGGCGGGCCTCATGGTTCGAGACGCGCGCGAGCGCGCTCCTCACCCATGAGGGTCTCAACTACCGCTCCCTCGGATCGAGCGCGTCGCGCAAACCATCGCCGACCAGGTTGAACGACAGCACCACGAGAAAGATCGCCAGTCCCGGCCAGACCGCCATCCACGGCGCATTGGTCAGGAAGCGCTGCGCGGCATTCAGCATGCTGCCCCAGGACGGCGCGGGCGGCTGCTGGCCGAGGCCGAGGAACGACAGCGCGGCTTCGGCGATGATGGCAGCAGCTATCGACAGCGTCGCCTGCACCAATAGCGCCGGCATGATGTTCGGCAGGATGTGAAACAGCGCGATGCGCCAGCGCGGATTGCCCATGGCGCGCGCGGCCTCGACATAATCCTCGACCTTGACGCTCATCACCTGGCCGCGGGTCAGCCGCACGAAGATCGGCGTTGCCGAGATGCCGATCGCGATCATGGCGTTGCCGAGGCTGGGCCCCAAGAATGCCGCGAGCGCAATCGCCAGGATCAGGAACGGGCAGGCCAGCATCGCATCCGTGATGCGGCTGATCAGCGCGTCGATGAAGCCGCCGCGATAGCCAGACAGGAGGCCGAGCGGCACGCCGATCGACAACGCGATCCCGACCGATATGGCGCCGGCCAGAAGCGAGGCCCGCGCGCCGTAGATCACGCGGGCGAGAATGTCGCGGCCGAGTTCGTCGGTGCCGAACCAGTGCAGCGCGGAAGGCGGCTTGCGCACCAGCGACCAGCTTGTCGCGATCGGCTCATAGGGCGAGATTAGCGGCGCAAACACGGCGAGCGACATGAAGGTTGCGATCACGACAAGCCCGGCCACCGCGCCCTTGCGCTTGAAGAGCCGGCGCAGCGCGCGCCGCGCCGGGCTCTCCAGGTCGTCGGAAACAGCAATCGGTAATGCATTGAGCGTGGTGTCGGCCATGGCTTTAAGCCCTCAGCCGCGGATTGACGAGGACATAGGCGATATCGGCAATGAGATTGAGCGTGATGTAGATCGTCGCCGTCGTCAGCACGACGCCTTGCACGACCGCATAGTCGCGGTTGAAGACCGCGTCGACGATCAGCTTGCCGAAACCGGGAATCGAGAAAATCTGCTCCGTCAATACCGCGCCCGACAACAGCGTGCCCAGCTCGAGCGCGCCGAGCGTGATCACCGGCGTCAGCGCGTTGCGCATGGCGTGCTTGAGAATGACCGAGCGCTCGAGAAGCCCCTTGGCGCGGGCGGTGCGGACATAATCGCTTTCCAGCACCTGCAGCATGGCGCTGCGGGTATGCCGCATCAGGATCGCGGCAATCGCGTTGCCGAGCACGAAGGCCGGCATGATGGTGGAGGCGATGCTGGCGCGCCAGTTTTCGGTCAGCGGTACATAGCCCGACGCCGGCAGCCAGCCGAGCTGGATCGAGAACAGGAAGATCAGCATGATGCCGAGCCAGAAATTCGGCGTCGAGATCCCCCATAGCGCAAAGAAATTGGCGCCATAGTCCCAGGCCGTGCCTTTCTTCACCGCCGATATGATTCCGGCCGGAATGCCGATCAGGAAAGCGATCACGATCGCCATCGACGCAAGCTGCATCGTCACCGGCAGCTTCTGAGCGATCAATTCGCGCACCGGCACCTTGTTGCGAAGCGACTCGCCGAAATCGCCCGACAGCACGCCCTTGACCCAGTAGACGTATTGCACCGGCACCGGCTGATCGAGCCGGTACTGCTCGCGGATCTGCGCGATCACATCAGGATCGCGTTCCTCGCCGGCCATCACCAGCGCCGGATCGCCCGGCAGCAATTGCTGCAGCGAGAAGATCAGGATCGAGACGAAGAACAGCGTCGGGATGAGCTGGACGATACGCCGCGCGAGGAAGTTTAGCATGGTATTATTCGTGTCCCGGGCGCAGCGCAGCGTGCAACGCTGCGCTGCAGAACCGGGACCCACCTCGTTGAGATCGGGAGCGTCGGATCGATGGGTGTCCCGGCTCTGCGGAGCAGCGCTGCCGCGCTGCACCGCGTCCGGGACACGAGAGCGTGTAGGCGCGCCTCACTTCAGCTTCAGCCCGACCACCCGCACCAGCCCGTCCGGCATCTGCTTGTAGCCTTCGAGCTTCGTCGTATGCGCGATCAGGATGCGGCGGTGGTAGATGTAGAGCAGCGGCTTCTCCTCCAGCACGATCTTGGCCAGCTTTTCGTAAATCGCCTTGCGCTGCGCCTGATCGGTGACGAGGCGGCCGTCATCGAGTGCCTTGTCGGCCTCCTTGTTGGACCAGCCGCTGTAGTTCTGCGGCGCGTCGCTCTTCTGGAAGACATAGGAGTTGCCGTCCGGGTCGATCCGACCGCTCCAGGCCAGGAGAAAGGCCTGGTATTCTCCGGCCTCGGCCTGCTTCAACGACGTCGCGAACTCTGTGACCCTAAGCTTCATGTCGAAGCCGGCTTCCGCCGCCATCGATTGGATCACCTGAGCCGCCGCTTCGGTTTCCGCGCCCTTCGAGACCATGAAGTCCACGCTGACCGGTGGCGTGACGCCGGCTTCCTTCAACAGCGCCTTGGCCTTGGCGACGTCGCGCTTCGGTATCGGAAAGGCTTTCTGGTAATAGGGATGATCCGGGTTGATCCACTGATTTCCAGGCTTGAACTCGCCGTTGGATACCACCTGGCTGATCGCGTCGCGGTCGAGCGAGAGGTCAAGCGCCTGCCGCACCTTGGCGGACTGGCTGAGCGGCCCCTTGGCTTTGTCCTTGCCGACGTTCAGCGTCACGCCCTGATAGCCGAGCTCGATTGCGCTGGACAATTTCAGCTTCGAGTCCGCCTGCACTTCCTTGAGGTCCGTCGCGAGCACGCGTTCGATCAGGTCGAGCCCGCCGGATTTCAAATTGGCCAGGCGGACGGTCGCGTCCACCAGCGGCAGATAGACGATACGGTCGATATGGACACTGTCTTTGTTCCAATAGTCGGCGAATTTCTCGAACACCATGCGGTCCTGCTGCACGCGCTCGACGAATTTGTAGGGACCGGCGCAAACCGGACGCAGGCCGAATTTGTCGCCGGCCTCTTTGGCCGCCTTCGGCGACACCATCATCCCGGCGCGATCGGTAAGCTGCGCGACCAGAGGGGAATAGGGCGCCTTCAATGCCAGCTTGATGGTGAGGGGATCGACGACGTCGATATGATCGACGGCTGCCAGTTCCGGTTTGCGGAACGAGCCCTGCATCGTCAGGTGGCGCTCCAGCGAAAATTTTGCGGCCTCCGCATTGAAGGCCTCGCCATCGTGAAACTTGACGCCTGGCCGGAGCTTGACGGTGACTTCCTTGCCGTCGGCCGAGGTCTCGTGACTCAGCGCGAGCTGCGGCACGATGTTGAGCTTGTCGTCGATGTCGAACAGCTTGTCGCAGAATGATGCGAATACGATGCGGCCGACATAGGTGCGGGCCATGGTCGGGTCGAGGATATCGGGATCCTCGGCGAGCCCGATCCGCAGGGTGGTCTGGGCCTGAACTGTTGCCGGAAGCGACAGCAGCAGCGCCGCCGCGGTGACTGCCAAACGAAAGATTATCATGCTGCCATCCCTTATCCTCGATTACACCGCATTTGGCCGTGTCCTTGATACATCAACCCCGACGCGGCCTGCACCTTCCGTGCCACCGCTGAAGGCCGCGACCAACTTTTCCAGCACCGGCGAAAATCCGCCATCGGCGGGAACGATGGCCCCGGGTGACGGCAATTCGGCGGTGCGGTGACACGCCGTCGCGTGTCCCGTGCCGTCGGCGAGCAGGGGCGGAATTTCGGTGCGGCAGCGCTCGATGACGTAAGGGCAGCGGGTATGAAAGCGGCAGCCGGAAGGCGGATTGAGCGCGCTCGGCATCTCGCCTTCCAGCACGATGCGGCCGCGCCGGGCCTGCGGTTTGGGTACGGGAATGGCCGACAGTAGCGCACGGCTATAGGGATGCCGGGGCGCGGCGAACAGCGCTTCGGCGTCCGCCGTCTCGACGATACCGCCGAGATTCATCACGGCGACGCGGTCGGCGATGTGCTTCACGACCGCCAGATCGTGGGAGACGAAGATGTAGGCGAGGCCGAGCCGGTCCTGCAGGTCGCGCAGCAGATTGAGAATTTGCGAGCGGATCGAGACGTCGAGCGCGGAGACCGGCTCGTCGCAGATGATCAGTTTCGGCTCTACCGCCAGCGCCCGCGCAATCGCGATGCGCTGGCGCTGGCCGCCGGAAAATTCGTGCGGGTAGCGCCGGGCAAAGCGCGGCTCGAGCCCGACTAGGCGCAACAGCTCCTCGACGCGTTCGCGACGGCGCGGGGCCGGCACCAGATCGTGCAGTGCCAGCGGCTCGCTCAGAATCTGGCTCACCGTCATGCGCGGATTGAGCGACGCATAGGGATCCTGGAAAATGATCTGCGCATCGCGGCGGAAGGCGCGCAATTCGTTGGCGCCGAGCGCGCCGAGGTCGCGGCCCTCGAAGCGAACGTTGCCCGCATCCGGCTCGATCAGCCGCAGCACCAGCCGGCTGACGGTGGACTTGCCGCAACCGGACTCGCCGACCAGCGCCAGCGTCTTGCCGGCCTCGACCGTGAAGCTGACGCCGTCGACTGCCTTTACGTAGGCCGTGGGCCGGCCGAAAACCGACCGCGTGGCGACGAAATGCCTTACCAGGCCTTCGACTTCGAGCAGCGCGGTCATGATACCAGCCGCTCCAGCGGCGCGCGGATGCAGCGCGAGGCGTGGTCGGGGCTTACCGTCGCAAGCGGCGGCGGTGCGGCGATGCAGGCGTCGAGCACGAAGGGACAGCGCGCGGCGAAGCGGCAGCCGGCGGGCGGGTTCGCCATGTTCGGCACCATGCCTTCGATCGTCGCCAGGTGCTGGGTACGGCGGCCGAGCCGCGGGATCGAGCCGAGCAGGCCGACGGTGTAGGGATGCTGCGGGCTGGCAAAGAGTTCGTCGACCGGCGCGCGTTCGACGATCTCGCCGGCATACATCACCGCGACTTCGTCGCAGACTTCGGCGACCACGCCGAGATCGTGGGTGATCAGAATGATCGCGGCGCCGCTGGCGGCCTTCAGCTCGCGCATCAGATCGAGGATCTGCGCCTGCAGCGTGACGTCGAGCGCGGTGGTCGGCTCGTCGGCGATCAAGAGGCGCGGGTCGCAGGCCAACGCCATCGCGATCATCACACGCTGGCGCATGCCGCCCGACAGCTTGTGCGGATATTCGTCGACACGTCTCTCAGGCGAGGGGATGTGCACCCGGCGCAACAGCTCGATCGCGCGCTCGCGCGCCTGCCGCCGCGACCCGCCGCGATGGCGAAGGATGGTCTCGATGATCTGATCGCCGATGGTGAAGCTCGGATTGAGCGAAGTCATCGGCTCCTGAAAGATCATCGCGAGCCGATTGCCGCGCAGATCGCGCAGCGTATCGTCGGGAATGTCGAGGAGATCAAAACCGTCGAAACGGATCGAACCCGACACCTCAGCGGAACGCCTTGGCAATAATCCCATGACGGCGAGCGAGGTCACGCTCTTGCCGCAGCCGGATTCGCCGACGAGGCCAAGCGTCGCGCCATTGGCCACGCTGAGATCGACACCGTCGACCGCGTGCGTGGTGCGGCCATCATCGCCGTGGAAGACCACGCGCAGGCCCTCGATTTCGATCAACGGGTTTGCCGTCATGCCTTGCCCGCCGTGGCCGCTTCGATGCGGGCATCGATGACCATGCGGTCGGTGATCCCCGCCGGATTTTTGCGCGTCGGCAGGAAGGGACGGAAATGCACCCAGCGTTCGCGGCTCACTTGTTCCAGTCGTTCGAGTTCGGCCAACGGATCGGTATGGTCGTCGACACGCAGGTCTAGATCTGACCATTCTTCCTCGCCGTGGATCAACAGCGCCGCCGATTGCTTGCCGCGCTTGTCGCCGCCGGCGGCTTCGCCGGCCTTCATCGCTAAGATCAGCCGCTGCGCAAAGGGCAGGCTGGCATTGGCGATAAAGGCTTTCGCCGTGTCATCGAGCACGGCCGCGCCCGCCAGCATGTTGCCGGCGAGGGAGAAGCCGTCACCCTGGATATGCCCACACCAGTCGATGCATTCGCGGCCGGTATGCGCTGCGATGCGGCCCTTGATATCCATGACATGAAGTTGGCGGGCCTCGTATCCATCGTCGGTAACGAGCAGAATGTCCACCACCTCGCGGGGGCTGCGGCCTTCGCGCAACAGCTTCACGCCGTCGATGCCGTAATAGGGATTGACCAGCGCCTGCGTCGCGATGCCGCCGATGCCGGGCGCGATATGCGGCACGCGCGCGCCGACCGCAAAAAATCGGGTCGCGACGGCGATGCCGATCTGGCCGGTTGAGGAATCACGGGCAATGATCGACCAAGTCATCTCAAGTCGCCTCTACCGGCCCGCCGCGTAGCCCTGCATGCCCCTCGGATTGGCGGCGGCGCGGCGACGACGACCGACCTTGGAGGCCGCGGTGAGGCGGCCTTCCGACCATTCGGGACCGATCTCGACGACATGTCCGCGGCTCTTCAGCGTGTCGACAGTCGCGTTCGGTACGCGGCTTTCGAGCACGAGCACGCCGGGACGCGCGGTGCGCGGCCAGAACGAAATCGGAAAATGTTCGGAGTGCCAGGCCGGCGCATCGATCGCTTCCTGCAGGTTCAGTTTGGCGTGGACATGCCGCAGGAAGAACTGCGTGGTCCATTGATCCTGCTGGTCGCCGCCGGGCGATCCCCAAGCCATGTAGGGCTCGCCGTCGCGCAGCGCCATGGTGGGCGAGAGCGTGGTGCGCGGCCGTTTGCCGGGCGCAAGTGCTGCCGGGTGATCTTCCTCCAGCCAGAACATCTGCGCGCGGCTGCCGAGGCAGAAGCCGAGTTCGGGAATGACCGGCGAGGATTGCAGCCAGCCGCCGGACGGCGTCGCCGAGATCATGTTGCCGGCCTGGTCGATGATGTCGAAATGCACGGTGTCGCCGCGCACCTCGCCGAACCGGCCGACGGTCGGCTCGCCCGCGCCCATGGCGCCGACCGCTTCGCGATGGCCTTCCGCACGGCGCAGCTTGACGATCGACCCGAAACCTTCGACCGATCCCGGGATGAAATTGAGCGAGGCCTTATCCCCAGAGATCAGCTTGCGGCGCTCGTCATTGTAGGCATCCGACAACAGCGTCGCGATCGGGATATCGGTAAATTTCGGGTCGCCATAAAACTTCTCGCGGTCAGCGAAGGCGAGTTTCGCGCATTCGATCTGCAGATGGATGAAGTCGGGCCCGGCAGGATCGAGCCCGTCGAGCTCAAAACCCTTGAGCAACGCTAGTTGCTGCAGCATTACCGGGCCCTGGCTCCAGACGCCGGGCTTGCAGACGGTGTAGCGGCCGTAATCATAGGTCAGCGGCGCCTCGACGGTCGGCTGCCAGCGTGCCATGTCGTCGGCACTTAGCACGCCGCGATGCGGTGAGCCGCTGACGTCCATCACGTCCTGGGTGCTGCAGAACTTGTCGATCGCTTCCGCCACGAAACCCTGCGACCAGGACTTTCGCGCGCACTCGATCTGTGCGACGCGGTCGCCGCCCGCGCTTTCCGCCCCGTTGAGGATGCGGGCGTAGGTTTCGGAGAGCTGCTTGTTGGTGAACAGCGTGCCGGGTCTTGGCACTTCATTGTTCGGCAGGTAGACCGCCGCCGATGTCGTCCAGTGCTTCCTGAACAACTGCTCGACGACCTGGATCGTTGCGGAAGCGCGCTCGACCAGCGGATAGCCGTCGCGGGCGTAGGCGATCGCGGGCTCCAGCACATCGCGCAGCCGCATCGTGCCGTAATCGCGCAAGAGCAGCATCCAGGATTCGAATGTGCCGGGCACGCACGCGGCGAGGAGCCCGGTGCCGGGCACCATCTCCAGCCCCTCGCTCTTGTAGTGCGCAATGGTTGCCTTCGCAGGCGCCGGACCCTGGCCGCAGATCACCTCGGTGCGGCCGCGCCTGGTGTCATGCACGATGATCGGCACGTCGCCGCCCGGGCCGTTCAGGTGCGGCTCCACCACCTGCAGCGTGAAGGCCGTGGCAACGCCGGCATCGAATGCGTTGCCGCCCTTTTCCAGGATGCTCATCCCGACGGCGGTCGCGATCCAGTGGGTCGACGTGACGACGCCAAAGGTGCCTTCGATTTCCGGCCTTGTGGTGAACGGATCGGGATTGATGTTGCTCATGGGAATCCAATGCCGTGCTGGTATCCTAGAGCATGATCCGGAAAAGTGGACACCGGTTTTTCCGAAAAGATCATGCTCAAACAAGAAGATGATCTACGAGCATGCTTCAACTCAGTTGAAGCATGCTCTAGTGCGCGCACTTGATCACAGGCGAGGCTGGATGCCAACCGCTGGGATGCCACGCATTGCACCCATCTCCGTGATCATACCGCGGCGGCAGCCTCAACCGGTTGGTTGACGGCGTGGCAGGCAACCCCGTTGATCAGCTCGGGCGTTTGCCGCCGGCACAGATCGAAGGCGAGCGGACAACGCGGGTTGAAGGCGCAGCCGGGCGGCGGATCGATCGGATTCGGGATCTCGCCCCTGACCGGAATCCGCTGCCGGCCGGACATCGCGAGATCAGGAACCGCGCCGAGCAGCATTTTGGTGTAGGGCATCCGCGGATTGGCGAACAATTCGCGGCCCTCGGCGATTTCAACAATACGACCGAGATACATCACGCCGATGCGCGTCGCCATGTGGCGGACCACGGCGAGGTTATGGCTGATGAGGAGATAGGTGAGGCCGAATTTGTCCTGCAGGTCGCGCATCAGATTGAGGATCTGCGCCTGCACGGAGACGTCGAGCGCCGAGGTCGGCTCGTCGCAAACAATAAACTCGGCATCTGACGCCAGCGCGCGCGCAATCGCGATGCGCTGGCGCTGGCCGCCGGAGAATTCATGCGGATATTTCAGGCCGTCATCAGGATGCAGGCCCACGAGATTCAACAATTCGCCGACGCGAAACTGAATATCGCGCTCGCCCTGGATCAGGTCGAAGGCGCGGATCGGCTCGGAGACGATGGCATCGACCCGGAAGCGGGGATTGAGGCTCGCGTAGGGGTCCTGAAAAATCATCTGGATGCGGCGGCGCAGCCGCTGCCGCGCCTGCGCCTGCCTGGCATTGGTCATCGAGACGCCGTCGATGACGACTTCGCCCGAAGTCGGCGGCAGAAGTCCCACGACCATCCGCGCCACGGTCGTCTTGCCCGAGCCGGATTCCCCGACGAGAGCAAAAGTCTCGCCCTTCCTGATGTTGAACGTCACGCCATCGACGGCTTTCAGGAATTCCGGACGGCCGCCTTCCAGCACGCGGTTGAGCCACGGCTTCGAGACGTCGAACACGCGGCGCAAATTCCTCACATCGACAAAAGGCGGGCTCATGCCACGGTCTCCTTCGCCGCTTCATGGGGCGCGGTGTCGAAGAGATGGCAGGCCACGGCGTGCGAACCGTGCTTGAGCGGCTCCGGCCGATCGACGCGGCAACGGTCGAATGCAAATGCGCAACGCGGATTGAACGAGCAGCCCGGCGGGATCGCCGACAGCCGCGGCATCGAGCCCGGTATTTGCACCAGCCGCTTGTCTTCGCCCGCGAGCGTCGGGATCGCGCCCATCAGGCCCTTGGCATAGGGGTGCAGTGGGTTCTGCACCACATCCTGCACCGGGCCGATCTCGGCGATCCGGCCCGAATACATCACCGCGACCCGGTCGGAAGTCTCGGCGATCACGCCCATGTCGTGGGTGACCAGCATCACCGCCGTGCCATGGTCGCGCCCGAGGCGCTTGATCAGCGAGATGATCTGCGCCTGCACGGAGACGTCGAGCGCGGTGGTCGGTTCGTCGGCGATGATCAGCTCCGGCTCGGCGCAGATCGCCAGCGCAATCACGACGCGCTGGCGCATGCCGCCGGAGAATTCGTGCGGATAGGCGTCGATGCGTTTGTCCGGTGCGGGGATGCCGACCTCGGCCAAGAGATCGATGGCGCGCTTGCGCGCGGCGGTCTCCGACAGGTTCAAGTGGGTTCGGATAGTCTCGACGATCTGGTCGCCGATCCGGTAGAGCGGATTGAGGCTTGTCAGCGGATCCTGAAAGATCATCCCGATCCGTTTGCCCCGGATACGGCGGATTTCTTCCGGCGGCAGGTGATCGATCCGCGTTCCCGACAGATAGATCTCGCCGCCCGAAATGCGGCCGGGAGGATCGATCAGTCCGATCACGGCTAGTCCCGTGACCGATTTCCCGGCGCCGGATTCGCCGACCACGCCGAGCACTTCGCCCTTGGCGATGTCGAAAGAAACGCCGTTGATCGCGCGCAGCGTGCTGCGGCGGGTGAGGAATTCCACCTCGAGGTCACGCACGGAGAGGACGGGAACGGTCATCGGAGCTTTGGATTGAGCGCGTCGCGCAGCCAGTCGCCGAGCAGGTTGATGGAAAGGATTAGCCCCGCCAGCGCGATGCCGGGGAACGCGACGATCCACCATTCGCCGGCAAACAGATAGTTGTTGCCGATCCGGATCAGGGTACCGAGCGAGGGCATGGTGTCGGGCATGCCGGCGCCCAGGAACGACAGCGTCGCCTCGGTGATGATGGCAAGCGCGAGGTTGATGGTTGCAATCACCAGGATCGGACCCATGGTGTTGGGCAGCACGTGGCGCAGCATGATCTTCGGCGCGGGAAGGCCGATCAGTTGCGCGGCTGCGACATAGTCCTTGTTCTTCTCGACCATGACCGAGCCGCGCACGGTGCGAGCGTATTGCACCCAGAAACTGAGGCCGATCGCAACCACCAAGACTGCCAGCGTGCTCACGGCGTCGAGCCGGTTGTTGAACACCGATTTGGCGACGCCGTTGACCAATAGCGCGATCAGGATGGCCGGGAAGGTGAGCTGCACGTCGGCGATGCGCATGATCAGCCCGTCGACCGCACCACCGACATAGCCTGCAATGAGGCCAAGCGTGATGCCGAGCGTGCCGGCGAAGATGACGCCGAGCACGCCGACGACGAGCGAAATCCGCAAGCCGTAAAGGATCGCAGAAAACACGTCGCGGCCCTGTTCGTCGGTGCCGAGCAGGAACGGACTTTGGCCCTCGGCGGTCCACAGCGGCGAGATCCGCGAATTCATCAACTGCAGTTGCGCCGGATCGAACGGGTTTTGCACGGCGAGTTGCGATGCAAAGATCGCCAGCAGGAAGAACAGGACCGTTACTGCCGCCGCCACCATCGTCATCCGGGAGCGGCGGAACGAGTAAAAGATGTCGCTGTCGAGCACGCGCTTCAGCCAGCTCGCGTTCGAGCGTGCCCGCTGCGGGCTCGACTCTATTCGGTGTGGTACTACGGCGTCAGACATATCAGTCTCGCTTATGCCGGACGGCGGATGGTCGAGCGCAGGCGCGGATCGACGACGGTGTAGAGGATATCGACCACCAGATTGATGGTAACGAAAATCAGCGACACCATCAGCAGGTAGGCGGCCATGATCGGGATATCGACATTTTGCACGGCCTGCACGAACAACAATCCCATACCCGGCCACTGGAAGACGGTTTCGGTGATGATGGCAAATGCAATTACCGAGCCAAACTGCAGGCCGGCGACGGTGATGACGGGAACCAGCGTGTTCTTCAGCGCGTGGCCGAAATGTATCGCGCGCGTGGTCAGGCCGCGGGCGCGGGCGAAGCGGATGTAGTCGGTGCGGAGCACTTCGAGCATTTCAGCGCGCACCAGCCGCATGATCAAGGTCATCTGAAACAGGCCCAGCGTAATCGAAGGCATGATCAGCGCCTTCAGGCCGGAAAGCGTGAGCAGGCCGGTGGTCCACCAGCCGATCCGCACCACTTCGCCGCGGCCGAATGAAGGCAGCCAGCCCAGCGTCACCGAAAACAGATAGATGAGAAGGATGCCGATCAGGAAGGTCGGCAGCGAGATTCCGATCAGCGACACCGCCTGGAAGAATTTTGTCAGAATCGTATCGCGCCGCAGCGCCGAATAGACCCCCATCAGGATGCCGAACACCATGGCGAGAACGGTGGCGCAGGCGGCCAGCTCCAGCGTCGCCGGCATTCGTTCCATCAACAGGTTCGAAACCGGCTGGCGGAACTGATAGGAGACCCCGAACTTGAATTGCGCGGCATTGGCGAAATAGCGTGCGAACTGCACCGGCACGGGATCGTCGAGCCCGAGCGACTTGCGCACCGCCTCGCGTTCGGCGGCCGGCGTATCCAATGAGACGATCTGGTTGACGGGATCGCCGGCGAAACGGAACATCGAGAACGCGATCACGCCGACTGCGATCATGACGCCGATGGCCTGGATTGCGCGGCGAAGAGTGAAAGCGAGCATGTATTCCTTTCACTGCTCTCTTGGTGCGGCGGCGGACGTCGCTGTCGCCTGGAAACGAAAGGTCCCGGAAGCACCAAGCCGCCGGGACCTCGTTTGACGCCCGACTAGTCCTGTTTGGTCGCCCAGTACAGCAGAACCTGATTGTCGGCGCGCTGCGTCAGCTTCACCTTTTTCGACACACCCCAGGCCAGCGCCTGCTGATGCAGCGGGATATAACCGAAATCCTTGTCGAGGATCTGGTAAGCGCTCTTGATCAACTGATCGCGCTTGGTGGTGTCGGCTTCCTGCAATATCTTGTCGGTGAGGGCGTCGATTTCCTTGTTGCAATACCCGCTGAGATTGTTCTCTCCGCGCGAACTCTTGGGATCGTCGCGACAGCCGATAACGTCGTAGAGCACGTTATGGGAATCGAGAGTTCCGGGAGTCCAGCCCAACAGAAAGAACGACGTCTGATAGCCGCCCGCCTTCAGAACCTTGGCGAAGTACTGCGCCTTGGGTTGCGCGAGGAGGTCAACCTTGACGCCGATCCGGGCCAGCATGCTGACTACCGCCTGGCAGATCGGGGCGTCATTGACGTAACGGTCGTTGGGGCAGTCCAGGCTGACTTCGAAACCGTCGGGGTAGCCAGCCTCCGCCAGCAGCTTCTTGGCCCCATCCGGATCGGCTTTCGGCCGCGTGAAATCCTTTGACAGCGCAAATAATTGCGGTGCGATCATCAGCGCCGATGGCGTGGAAAGTCCGCGCATCACTCGGGTCTTGATCAGCTCGACATCGATTGCCTTGTAGAAGGCCTCGCGAACGCGAACGTCCTTGAAGGGGTTCTTGCCCTTGATGTTGGAATACAGCAATTCATCGCGAACCGTGTCCATGCCGAGAAAGATGGTGCGAAGTTCCGGTCCCTTCAGCACCTGGGCGTTGGGGCTGGAATCCACGCGTGTGATATCCTGGATCGGAACCGGCTCGATGACGTCGACTTCGCCCGACAGCAGGGCGGCCACGCGCGTGGCGGCGGAGCCGATCGGCGTGAAGACGATCTCTTTCAGATTGTGCTCGGGCTCGCGCCACCAGTTCGGATTTGGCTTGAACACCGTTTTCACCCCGGGCTGATGGCTCTCGATGATGAAGGGACCGGTGCCATTAGCGTTAAGCGAGGCAAAACTCGGCGAAGTTGCCGCCACTGGAGTCGGGGCGATCGAGTTGTTCGCCTCGGCCCATTTCTTGTCCATGATGTACCAGGTATCCCATTGCGAATGCAGAATGGGATTTGGCGAGGTCAGGATGAAATCCACGGTGTAGTCGTCGACCTTGACGACCTTGGCATCGGACGGAATGCGGGTGGGAAGGTTCGAGCCCTTGGCACGAACGCGCTCTGCCGAGAAAACGACATCGTCGGCAGTGAAGGGGTCGCCGTTGTGGAATTTGACGCCCTTGCGTAGATGAAAGCGCCAACGGGTCGGTTCTGGGGTTTCCCAGCTTTCCGCCAGGGCAGGGACGATTTTCAGGTCCTTGTCGCGAGCGATCAGACCCTCATAGGCGTGGCCGAGATGGGCGTGGGTGGTGGTTTCGTTCAGTGTATAGGGGTCGAGCGACTTGAGGTCACCCTGATTGGCATAGCGCAGGCTCTGAGCCGATGCCGGCGCCATTGCCACGGCAAGGATGGAAGCCGTGGCCGCTGCAAGCAAAGTCTGACGTACCGACATTTGTCGATTTCCCCGATTTTGATCAGCAATTTCCGCCGGATATTGCCGAGCCATGTTGCCAGAGTCCAGCCACCGCGCAAGCTTCATTATCCCGCACTGCGTGCCGGTTTGCGCGGCGGTGCGGCAATGACTAGTCTCACCTCAAGTCTCACCTTAAGACGCATGCGCAAGCACGTTACATTGAACTTTCGGAGTTGTGGATGGCGGAACTGAAGGCCGACGTTCTCGTCCTGGGTGCGGGCATGGTCGGCGTCAGTGCCGCTTTGCACCTGCAAAAACGCGGCCGGAACGTAGTTCTGATCGACCGCCATGATACGGCCGGCGAGGAAACCAGTTACGGCAATGGAGGGCTGATCGAGTGCGCTTCGGTCTTTCCCTATATGTTTCCGCGTGACGTGGGCCAGATCCTGCGCTACGCGTTTCTTCGCGCGCCGCAGGTGCATTACCACTTCAGGGATTTGCCGATCTTCCTGCCGTGGCTGGCACGGTATTTTCTCGCCTCTTCACCGGAGCGTGCACTGCACAGCGCAATGGCCGAATTGCCGTTGATCCAGCGCAGCCTGATCGAGCATGAGGCGCTGATTGCGGACGCCAATGTGCCGGAGCTGTTGCGGCGGACCGGCTGGATCAAGCTGTTTCGTTCCGAGACGACCCTTGCGAATGCGGTGCAGGATCTCAAGCGTGCCGGGGAGCACGGCGTCGCCGGCGAGGTGCTGGATCGGCCGGCGATATCAGCGCGCGAGCCGCATCTGACGGGTGATTTCAGCGGCGCGATCCATTTTCCCGCGCCGGGATTTGTGCCCGATCCCGGTGGGCTGGCCAAGGCCTATGCGGCGCTGTTCGGCCGCAAGGGCGGGCGTTATCTGGTCGGCGACGCCCGAACGCTCGAACAGGCGAGCGGACGGTGGCGGGTGGCGACGCTGGAAGGCACTATTGCAGCGCGCGAAGTGGTGGTGGCGATGGGGCCGTGGTCCGACCAGATCCTCGCCCCGCTCGGCTATTCGATCCCGCTTCAGGTCAAGCGTGGTTACCATTTGCATCTCAAGCCGCGCGGCAATGCGATCTTGAATCATCCGGTGCTGGACACCGATCTCGGCTATCTCCTGGCGCCGATGAACCGCGGCATTCGGCTCACGACCGGCGCCGAGTTTGCCCACCGCGATGCACCACCAACGCCGATCCAGGTCGAGCGGGCCCTGCCGCGGGCGCACAGACTGTTCCCGCTCGGCGAGCCGGTCGACACCAAGCCCTGGATGGGTGCGCGGCCCTGTCTGCCGGATATGCTGCCGGTGATCGGCAAGGCCCCCCGCCACGGCGGGCTATGGTTCGATTTCGGCCACCAGCACCACGGCCTGACGCTCGGACCCGCGACCGGCCGCCTGCTGGCCGAAATGATGACCGGCGAGACGCCGTTTGCCGATGTCAGGCCGTTTGCCATCGAACGCTTTGGTTGACCATATCGGGAGTTGAAGGGACGGGGGACCGGCTCTGGTCCTTGCATGACTCGGTCCGTCGTGTCGATACTGCAGCAAGGGCAGCGCGATAAGGAGCGGTCATGAAAGTTAACGTCGAAATCGATTGCACACCGCTGGAGGCCAGGCAGTTCTTCGGATTGCCCGACGTCTCGCCGATGCAGACCGCCGTGATGGACAAGATGCAGCAGCAGGTGATGGCCAACATCGAAAAGGTGTCGCCGGAATCGCTGATCCAGAGTTGGTTCACGTTCGATCCCAAGATCGCCGAGCGATTCCAGGATATGTTCGTGACCATGGCCGGGCTCGGCGGCATGGCCAAGAAGGACAAGTGAGAGTGGCCATTGCGGAAAGCGGCGCAGCAACAGAAGAGCAGCGGCTTCGGCCGCCTAGCCTGTTTCTGATGCTGGCCGAGACGCGGGCGCTGTTCGAGCTGAATTCGAGCCTGTTACTGTCGCCGCTCTTGTTGCGTGCGCCGAGGGGCGACGGGCATCCGGTGCTGGCGCTGCCGGGATTTCTCGCCAGCGATCTGTCGATGGCGCCGATGCGGCGCTATCTGAAAGAACTCGGCTACGATACCTATGCCTGGGACATGGGCCGCAATTTCGGCGGCATCGCTTCCAAGCGCGGGGCACTGCAAGCTCTCCTGAGGCGCATCTATGAAGCCACGGGCCGAAAGGTCAGTCTGGTCGGCTGGAGCCTCGGCGGCGTCTATGCGCGCGATCTCGCGCTGCAGATGCCGGACATGGTGCGCTCGGTGATCACGCTCGGCAGCCCGTTTGCCAGCGATGTCCGCGCGACCAACGCCACGCGGCTCTATGAGGTGCTGTCGGGGGAAACTGTCGACGACAATCCGGAAATCCGCTTGGCCATTGCCGGGGACCTGCCGGTGCCGGCGACCTCGATCTATTCGCGGACCGACGGCATCGTGAACTGGCACACCAGCCTGTTGCGTCCCTCCGCAAACGCCGAAAACATCGAGGTCCACCTTGCCAGCCATATCGGGCTCGGCGTCAACCCCGCAGCGTTGTGGGCAGTAGCCGACCGCCTGGCGCAGGCGGAAGGCGAGTTTAAGCATTTTGACCGATCAGGACCATTTGCCATTGCCTATGGGCCCCCTGAAAATGCACAATCCTGAATCCACGCCCTGAGCTAAGGGCATGATCGCGAAAGATCCCGCCCTGCAATTGATGCAGGATGGCTGTCGGTTTTCGGATATGCTCCAATAACAAAGACATTCCAGACGCCAGAAGCGCCGCCAAGGCGCCGCGTTTTCTACTGCGGGAGGAAAATATGGCGGACGCCAAGAAGCTGTCTTCGCTGGACGCGTCGTTTCTGTATCTGGAAACCCCGGAAATGCCGATGCATGTCGGCAGCATGGCGATCTTCCGCCTGCCCGAAGGCTACAAGGGCGACTTCTTCGAAGAGTTCAAGGCGATGATCGCCTCGCGGCTGCACATCGCGCCGATCCTGAAAGCCCGCCTGGAGAAGGCGCCGCTCGACATCGATCATCCGTCCTGGGTCGAGGACGACCAGTTCGACATCGACCGCCACATCTTCCGCGCCAGCCTGCCGGCGCCGCGCGACCGCGCGACGCTGGAGCGCATCGTCGGCTGGATGCATGCCAAATTGCTCAACCGCGCCCGCCCGCTCTGGGAGTTCTATGTCTTCGAAGGCATGAAGGACAACGAGATCGGGCTTTACTCCAAGATGCACCATGCCTGCATTGACGGCGGCGCCGGCGCCGCACTCACCAGCATGATCTACGACATCACCCCGGTGCCGCGTCAGGTCGATCCACCGACGGCACGCAAGGTGGCACCGGAGCCACGCGACATCGCCGCCAACCTGATCGATTCCTACCAGCAGCTCTGGACCCAGCCGTTCGACCCGAAGGCGGCGCCAAAGAGCCTCGAGCTGCCGCGCTCGGGAAAAAGCGATCTCGGATCGATCCTGTTCGACAACGCCATGTTCCAGATCGAAAGCGCGGTGAAATTCGCCAGCAGCATTCCGACGATGCTCAAGAGCGTGTCAGATGTGGTCGGCAAGATTTCGGATCCCAAATCGCGCGACAGCCTGGCCAGCATGGCCTCGCCGCCGACCATCCTGAACAAGGCGATATCGTCAGAGCGCAGCTTTGCCGGCGTCTCGATCTCGCTGTCGCGCGCCAAGGCTCTGGCAAAGACGTCCGGCGGCAAGCTCAACGACGTCGTGCTGGCGCTGTCTTCAGGCGTGGTGCGCCGCTATCTGATCAGCCAGGGCGCGCTGCCCAGCAAATCGCTGACCGCAGCGGTGCCGATCTCGCTGCGCGAGGAAGGCAACGCCGAGGCCAACAACCAGGTGTTCGGCATGATCTGCGCGATCGCCACCAACGTCGACGATCCCAAGACGCGGCTGGAAACCATCATCGCGCAATCCACCAAGTCGAAGGAGATGTCGCATCCGCTGCGGGCGCTGATGCCGCAAGTCTCCAACCTTTCGATGCTGGGCGCGCCGATCGTGACCCAGATCCTTGCGCTGCTCTACAGCCGCTCCAACCTCTCCGACGTGCTGCCGCCGGCAGCCAACATCACCGTGTCAAACGTGCCCGGGCCGCGGCAGACGCTGTATGCCGCCGGCGCCGAGCTGCTGCACATCTTCCCGGTGTCGATCTCGACGCATGGCATCGCGCTCAACATCACCGTGCAGAGCTACCGCGACCAGCTCGATTTCGGCTTCATCGCCGGCGCCAACATCATTCCGCATGTCCAGGTTCTCTGCGACATGCTCCCGGTCGAATTTGAAGCGCTGGAGGCGGCGTTCGTGCCGCCGCCGAGCATGACCCGCGCCGCTGAATAGGGGGCCGCCATGATTGAAATGCCGCCGCTGCAATTCGCCGAGGTGAACGGTATTCGCATGGGCTATTACGAGGCGGGGCCGAAGTCCGACAAGCCGCCGGTCATTCTCTGCCATGGCTGGCCGGAGATCGCGTTCTCCTGGCGGCACCAGATCAAAGCGCTGAGCGAGGCCGGCATCCGGGTGATTGCGCCGGATCAGCGCGGCTATGGCGCGACCGACCGCCCCGAGCCGGTCGAGGATTACGACATGGAGCATCTGACCGGCGATCTCGTCGGTCTGCTCGATCATCTCCAGATCGACAAGGCGATCTTCGTTGGCCACGATTGGGGCGGCTTCGTCGTCTGGCAGATGCCGCTGCGTCATCCGGGTCGCGTTGCCGGTGTCGTCGGCGTCAACACCCCGCATTGGGATCGCATGCCGGCCGATCCGATCGAGCTGTTTCGGCAGCGCTTCGGCGACAAGATGTACATCGTGCAATTCCAGGACCCTGGCCGCGAGCCTGACAGGATTTTCGGCAGCCGGGTCGAGCAGACCTTTGACGCATTCATGCGCAAGCCGGTGGCGCGGCCCGCGGGTACGCCGGAGGAGCAGCCGATTGCGGGTGTCGGCGCATCGGCGCGACTCAATCTGGCGTTTCCACAGATGATCGCGAATTACGATGCCAAGCACGATCCGCGCACGCCGATCCTGTCGGCGGAAGAAAAGCAGGTGTTCGTCGACACCTTCACCAAGACCGGCTTCACCGGCGGCATCAACTGGTACCGCAATTTTTCCCGCAACTGGCAGCGCTCGGAAGGGCTCGACCATACCGTCCGCGTGCCGTCGCTAATGATCATGGCCGAGAACGACGCGGTGCTGCCGCCGTCGGCGACCGAGGGCATGGAGAAGCTGGTGCCCGATCTCGAGAAGTATCTCGTGCGCGACAGCGGCCATTGGACGCAGCAGGAAAAGCCGGACGAGGTTAGTAGCAAGCTGATCGAGTGGCGCAGGAAAAGATTTGGGTAGGTCCGCATAACCAGCCGTCATTGCGAGGAGCGCAGCGACGAAGCAATCCATTCTTTCGTTTTGCCGAGCGATGGATTGCTTCGCATCGCTCGCAATGACGGTTGAGGCAGGCAGGGGAGACACTTCGACAATGGCGTCCAGCAATAAACTCAGTCCGATCCCGCATCCGCCGAAGAAGCCCGTCGTCGGCAACATGCTGTCGCTGGATCCCAACGCGCCGGTGCAGCATCTGGTCAAGCTGTCCAAAGAGCTCGGGCCGATCTTCTGGCTCGACATGATGGGCGCGCCGATCGTGATCGTCTCCGGCCACGATCTGATCGACGAGCTCTCCGATGAGAAGCGTTTCGACAAGACGGTGCGCGGCTCGCTGCGCCGCGTCCGCGCCGTCGGCGGCGACGGGCTGTTCACGGCCGATACGACAGAGCCGAACTGGAGCAAGGCGCACAACATCCTGCTGCAACCGTTCGGCAACCGCGCGATGCAATCCTATCACCCGAGCATGGTCGATATCGCCGAGCAGCTCGTCAAGAAATGGGAGCGGCTCAACGCCGACGAGGAGATCGACGTCGTGCACGACATGACGGCGCTGACGCTCGACACGATTGGTCTCTGCGGCTTCGACTACCGTTTCAATTCGTTCTACCGCCGTGACTACCACCCGTTCGTGGAGTCGCTGGTGCGCTCGCTCGAGACCATCATGATGACCCGCGGCCTGCCGCTGGAAAATCTGTGGATGCAGAAGCGACGCAAGACGCTGGCCCAGGACGTCGCCTTCATGAACAAGATGGTCGACGAGATCATCGCCGAGCGCCGCGGCAATGCTGAAGCCGCCGAGGCCAAGAAAGACATGCTGGGCGCGATGATGACCGGCATCGACCGCTCGACCGGCGAGCAGCTCGACGACATCAACATCCGCTACCAGATCAACACCTTCCTGATTGCAGGCCACGAGACCACCAGCGGACTTCTCTCGTGCACCATCTACGCGCTGCTCAAGCATCCCGAGGTGCTGAAGAAGGCCTATGAGGAAGTCGATCGGGTGCTCGGGCCCGATATCAACGCCAAGCCGACCTATCAGCAGGTCACGCAGCTCACTTATATCACGCGAGTGTTGAAGGAAGCGCTGCGGATGTGGCCGCCGGCGCCGGCCTACGGCATCACGCCGCTTCAGGACGAAGCCATCGGCGGTGGCAAATACAAGCTGAAGAAGAATACGTTCATCACCGTTTTGGTGATGGCGCTGCACCGCGACCCCAGCGTCTGGGGTCCGAACCCGGACATCTTCGACCCTGAGAATTTCAGCCGCGAGGCCGAGGCCGCGCGTCCGATCAATGCCTGGAAGCCGTTCGGCAACGGCCAGCGCGCCTGCATCGGCCGCGGCTTTGCGATGCACGAGGCGGCGCTGGCGATCGGCATGATCCTGCAGCGCTTCAAGCTGATCGACGTGCATCGCTACCAGATGCACCTGAAGGAAACGCTGACGGTCAAGCCGGACGGTTTCAAAATCAAGGTGCGCCCGCGCGCGGACAAGGACCGTGGCGCGTTTGCCGGCCGCGCGGCTATCGCGGCCGCTGCCTCAAGCGCGGCGGCGCCACAGGCGCGGACCCGCCCGGGCCACAACACGCCGCTATTGGTGCTCTATGGTTCAAACCTAGGCACCGCGGAAGAGCTGGCGACGCGGGTAGCTGACCTCGCCGAGGTCAACGGCTTCGCGACAAAACTCGGCGCGCTCGACGATTACGTCGGCAAGCTGCCGGAACAGGGCGCGCTGATGATCTTTTGCGCTTCCTACAATGGCGCAGCCCCCGACAACGCCACGCAGTTCGTCAAATGGCTGGACAGCGGCCTGCCAAAGGACGCATTCGCCAAGGTGCGATACGCCGTGTTCGGCTGCGGCAACAGCGACTGGGCCGCGACCTACCAGTCCGTGCCGCGCATGATCGACGAGCAGTTGGCGGCGCACGGCGCGCGCAGCCTCTACAGCCGCGGCGAGGGCGATGCCCGCAGCGATCTCGACGGCCAGTTCGAAAAATGGTTCGCGGCGGCAGCACCCGCGGCCATGAAGGAGCTGGGCGTCGATTCCGGCTTCGCCCGCAGCGCCGATGACGCGCCGCTTTATTCGATCGAGCCGGTGGCGCCATCGGCCGTTCACACTATCTTGGCGCAGGGCGGCGTCGCGCCGATGAAGGTGCTGGTCAATTCCGAACTGCAGAACAAGGCCGGCGCCAGTCCTTCCGACCGCTCGACCCGCCACGTCGAGGTGGAATTGCCGCCCGGCGTCACCTTCCGCGTCGGTGACCACCTCAGCGTGGTGCCGCGCAACGATCCGGCGCTGGTCGATTCCGTCGCGCGCCGCTTCGGTTTTCTGCCCGCCGACCAGGTCCGGCTGCACGTCGCCGAGGGCCGCCGCGCGCAATTGCCGGTCGGCGATGCCGTGTCGGTCGGGCGGTTGTTGACCGAGTTCGTCGAGTTGCAGCAGATCGCGACGCGCAAGCAGATTCAGATCATGTCGGAACACACGCGCTGTCCCGTCACCAAGCCGAAGTTGCTGGCCTATGTCGGCGACGACGATGTTTCCACCGAGCGTTACCGATCGGACGTGCTGGCCAGGCGCAAGTCGGTGTTCGATCTCTTGGAAGAGCATCCGGCCTGCGAACTGCCGTTCCACGCCTACCTGGAAATGCTGTCGCTCTTGGCGCCGCGCTATTATTCGATCTCATCGTCGCCTTCGACCGATCCGACGCGTTGCAGCGTCACGGTCGGCGTGGTGGAATCGCCCGCGAGTTCGGGACGTGGCGTGTACAGGGGCGTCTGTTCGAACTATCTCGCCGGACGCCGCGTCGGCGATACCGTGCATGCGACCATACGCGAGACCAAGGCCGGCTTCCGGCTGCCGGACGATCCGGCCCAACCCGTGATCATGATCGGTCCTGGTACGGGGCTGGCGCCGTTCCGCGGGTTCCTGCAGGAGCGCGCGCACCGCAAGGCGCAGGGCGCAAAACTCGGTCCTGCGATGCTGTTCTTCGGCTGCCGACATCCCGAACAGGATTTTCTCTACGCGGATGAATTGAAGGCCTTCGCGATCGACGGCATCACCGAACTGCACACCGCCTTCTCGCGCGCCGAGGGGCCGAAGACCTATGTGCAGCATCAGGTGGCGGCGCAAAAGGACCGCATCTGGAGCCTGATCGAGCAGGGCGCGATCGTCTATGTCTGCGGCGACGGCGGCAAGATGGAGCCAGACGTCAAGGCCGCGCTGGTTGCGATCTATCGCGAAAAGTCCGGCGCCGACGCTGATGCCGGCCTGCGCTGGATCGACGATCTCGGCACCAAGAACCGCTACGTGCTGGACGTCTGGGCGGGCGGGTAAGGCTCTCGCCGTCGTCCCTGCGAACGCAGGGACCCATACTCCGCGGCCCCTCATTGAGACAACAGCGCCGGAGGCTCTGCCCATAACCACAACATCCGGTGGTTATGGGTCCCTGCGTTCGCAGGGACGACGACTATTGAAACCGCATGCTACAACCCTCCACATGATTCCCTGGGAAAAGCTCGACACCGCCCGCATTCCTGGCACCGGCAGCGAACTCCGCCTGATGCGCCGCGGCACGGAGTTTTCCATCAAACTCGGCAGCAACGAGCTGATGAACAGCCGCCTGTCGGGCTCGGAAGCCGCACTCGCGACGCTCGCTGCGAAGAAGATCGAGAAGGTCGCCAAACCGCATGTACTGATCGGTGGACTGGGCATGGGCTTTACGTTGCGTGCGGCGCTCGCCAGGCTCGGCAATGAAGCGCAGATCGTGGTGGCAGAGCTGGTGCCGGCGGTGGTCAGTTGGGCCCGAGGCCCGATGGCAGAAATCTTCGGCGACAGCCTGGACGATCCCCGCGTCAGCATTCGAGAGACGGATGTCACCGACATCATCCGGTCGCATCGTTCGAAGTTCGATGCCATTCTGCTCGATGTCGACAATGGACCGGAGGGGCTTACTCGTGAGGCCAACGATGCGCTCTACAACGCGGCAGGCCTGCGTGCGACGCACGCCGCACTGCGACCGGGCGGCATCCTGGCCATATGGTCTTCGGGGCCAAACGCGGCGTTCGCAAAACGTCTTCGTGGTGCAGGCTTCGAGGTGAACGAAGTCAACATCCGCGCCACCGGCAAAGGCCGCGGCGTGCGCCACGTAATCTGGATTGCGATGAAGAGCTGACTGGCCACCATCTCCGCTGTCGTCCCTGCGAACGCAGAGACCCATAACCACAAATGCTGATGGCGAGACTGGGCTGGAGCCACAGCGCTCGCAACGACGCACGCCGGTGGTTATGGGTTCCTGCTTTCGCAGGAACGACGAGATAGATCACGCCGCCTTTGCGGCCGCACCCTGCGCGTGCCCGGCGATCGCGTTGATGATTTGCGGCCACATCGGGATCGGCAGCGCGTGGCCCATGCCTTCGATCATCAGGAGCTTTGCGCCGGGGATTGACGCCGCGGTATCCTTGCCGCCTTCCGGGCGCACCAGCGGATCGACGGTGCCGTGAATGACGAGCGTCGGGATTTTCAGGTGATGCAGCCGTTCCTTGCGGCTGCCGGAGGCAAGCACCGCCCGCAACTGCCGGCCGACGCCGTTCGGATTGAGGCCGCGTTCATAGGTGCGGGCAGCGCGGGCAGGGTCGAGGGCCTCGTCTTCCGGGAACGAGCCGACGCGCAGCACTTTCCAGGTCTGGGCGAACCGTTCGAAATACTCCTCCTTCGTCCGCGGCGGCGGCGCCATCAGCACCGCCGAAGCCTCGCGCGTCGGCGGCGGCACTTTTGGATTGCCCGTGGTCGACATGATCGAGGTCAGCGAACGCACCCGCTGCGGGAACGAGAGCGCGACTTCCTGCGCGATCATGCCGCCCATCGAGGCCCCGACCAGATGCGCCGAGTGGATGCCGAGCACGTCCATCAGGCCGACGGTGTCCTTGGCCATGTCGATCAATTTGTAAGGTGCGGCCACCGGTATCTTCAGGAACCGCAGCTTCAGCAGTTCGAACGGCGTCAGCCGTTTGCCGCCGGACATGTGAGAGGACTTGCCGATGTCGCGATTGTCGAAGCGGATGACGCGAAAGCCGCGCGCGGCGAGCTGGCGGCAGAAATCGTCATCCCAATGGATCATCTGGGCGCCGAGCCCCATGATCAGCAGCATCGGTTCCGCGGCCGGATCGCCAAAAATCTCGTAGCAAATATCGATGCCGTTGGCGCGGGCGATCTGAGGCGGCTGATGGGCGAGCATCACGTGTCTTCCCTCAAGTGTTATCTGGCTTCAGTAACTATGGCACGGTTTCCCGCACCGCAGAAGACGTCGCAGCGGTTGACCGGCCCGCTGCAACGGTGTGGTATGGGCCAAATACAAGCGAAGCGTGGCAAGCGCTCGTAATCTTTCGGGAGAGGGCGCCTATGGCCGACAAAGGCAACGATCCTGCCGTGATCTGGCAGACCATGATCGGGGAGATGGAGAAGGGGTTCAACTCCTTTGCCAACCAGGCGATGGCCTCGCCCGAATTCTCGAAAATGATGAATCAGGTCGGCGGCGTCAGCGCAGGCGCGCAGAAGCAGCTCGGCGAACTGATGGAGAAATACCTGCTGGCGATGAACCTGCCGAGCCGGGCGCAGCTTGTCGGCATGGCGGAGCGGCTGCAGGCGATCGAGGGCCAGCTCAACGAGATCAAGGCACTGTTGCATCAGGTGCACCACAATTCGCTGGCGCCGGAGAGCGGCTACGGCACGCCGCGGCCGCCGCGCACCAAGCGTCCGCCGGCGGAGGGAGAGCAGAAATGAACGCTCCCGCGGGTCTCGATCTCGCTTCCATTTCGGAGCGGGTCCAGTCCGAGGTGCAGCGCGCGATCCAGCGTAGCATCAAGGGCGTCGAATATTTTTCTACCTCCGGCCCGTCGCTCGGCTCGACGCCAAAGGACATCCTGGCCGCCCGCGGCACCATGAACCTCTATCACTATCGGCCGATAGCGGATGAAATCTACCGCGTGCCGATCCTGATCGTGATGGCCACCACCAACCGCGGCTACATCCTCGACATGGTGCCGGGCCAGAGCTTTATCGACTTTCTGCTGAAGCGCGGCTACGACGTCTACATGCTGGACTGGACCGCGCCGAAGCCGGAAGAAAAATCGTTGCGGATGGAGGATTACGTCCTCGACTTCATCCCGGACTGCGTCCGCCGCGTGCAGCGGGATTCCGGCGAGCAGGACGTTACCGTGATCGGCTATTGCTTCGGCGGCGTGCTGTCGCTCTTGTACGGCTCGATCTTCCACGACGGGCCGATGAAGAATTTGATCTGCTTCACCACGCCGATCGATTTCCGCGAGATGAAGCTGTTCCAGAACTTTTCGGACCGCCGCTATTTCGACGTCGATCGCCTCGTCGACAGCGTCGGCAATGTGCCGCCCGAAATGATCCTGTCCTCGTTCGAAATGCTGCGGCCGGCGTCGCGCACCGTCAGCCAGGTGCAATTGTGGGAAAACATCTGGAACGACGAGTTCGTGAAGTCGTACCGGATGTTCGACCGGTGGGCGACGGATACGCTGCCACTAGCGGGCGAGTATTTCCGCGACATCACCAAGAACCTGATGTGGGACAACAAACTCTATAACGGCACCATGTCGGTCGGCGGGCGTGCGGCGGATATTTCCAGGATCAAGGTGCCGATCCTGCATGCGGTCGCCGAACACGATCACATCGTGCCCTATGATGCGGCCAAGCACCTGATCGCCAAGGTCGGTTCGACCGACAAGGAAGAGGTGATGCTGAAGGGCGGTCACGTCAGCCTCGTCGCCGGCGCCAATGCGATCAAGCGGCTGTGGCCGAAACTGGATTCCTGGCTAGGTAAGAGATCAACATGAGCGAGACACGTTCCTATCCGCGCCACGTCAAGACCGATGCCGGCGAGATCGAATTCCGCATGATGGGGCGGGCGGACGAAGCCGCCGTGCTGGCATTTGCGCAAAAGCTCCCGACGCATGATCTGCTGTTTCTGCCGCGCAACATCAGCCAGCCAAAAGTGCTCTCGGCCTGGATCAACGAGATCGAGCGCGGCCAGATCGTCAGCCTGCTGGCAGTGAAGGATGGGACGGTGGTCGGCTGCGGCACGCTGGTACGCGACCCGCATTCATGGTCGCCCCATGTCGGCGAGATCCGGATGGTGGTCTCGCTTGACGTCCGCGGGCAGGGGGTCGGCCGGGCGCTGTCGCAGGAAACGTTTGCGCTGGCGCTGGGCGCCGGGCTGGAAAAGCTGTCGGTGCAGATGACCGTCGACCAGCAAGCGGCGATCGCGCTGTTCGAGAGCCTTGGCTTCCGGGCCGAGGCCCTGCTGCGGGACCACGTCCGGGATGTCGACGGCAAAAAGCACGACATCGTCGTGCTCGGGCACAATGTGGCGCAGGTTCGGGCACAGATGGAAGCCTATGGGCTCCCGGGGGCCGTGCAGCACTAGCTAGCCAGACACAAAATCGCGAAAACAACCCCATGCAAAGTAGATGGGGCGGCTCCGGCATTAGCCTAAAGTGGAACTTTTGCCGGTTCTCTGGGCGGACCGCTCATCCATCGGGCTGTTCACGAATTCGTGATATCGCGCTGCAACATTAATGTTGCGACGCACCATTAACTATGGCACAACACACGCGCCCCGGGCCAATCGGACGGGGTGAGCCCATAGCTCAAACCGAGGATGGAGAGACCCCCAATGACCACCGAAACCAATTCCGTGCTGAACACCGTCAAGGAAGCCTTCGCGCCCGTTACCGAGGCGTTCACCAAGCTCCAGAACCTGGAAGTTCCGGAAGCCGCCCGTGAGTTCGTGAAGAAGCAGACCGAGACCGCCAAGGAGCGCGCCGCCGACTTTTATGCCGGTTCGGAGAAGGCGACCGCTGCGATCGAGACCGCCGTTGCCGGTTCGGTTTCCGAGGCCGCCAAGATCAGCCGCAACATCCAGCAGGCGCTCTACCAGGACGCGGAAGCGTTCTTCGCCGGCATCGACAAGCTCGCTTCGGCGAAGTCGCTGAGCGAAGCTGCCCAGATCCAGTCGGACCTGGTCCGTGCGCGCGGCGAAGTGCTCGTCACGCGGGCGAAGGCCACCACCGAATATCTCGGCAAGCTCGTCACTGAGGGCGCCAAGACCGCGCAGGACAACTTTGCCAAGGTCTACTCCAAGACCGCCTGATCGCGATCGCCTGACAACTGCCGTTTTCGAAGGCCCGCTTTTGCGGGCCTTCTTTTTGTCCTCATCCTCGTCATGACCTGTTGCCGTCATTGCGAGGAGCGATAGCGACGAAGCAATCCATCCTTCCGGTGCGGCGACATGGATTGCTTCGCTTCGCTCGCAATGACGGCTAGTCTGATGCGGACGCGAACCGTTACTCGAAAGCCGTCATGACGCTTCCCGCCACCTTCGTCATCGACTCTCCCGGCGACGCCATCCGCGCCGCCGAGTTGCGGCGCGTGAAGATTTTGGCGACGTCGGTGCTGGCGGCGACGTTTGCGATCTTCCTCGCCGCACGAGCGCTGCTGCCGATGCATCCGGCCTTCGGCTTCATCGCGGCGTTTGCGGAAGCTGCCACCATCGGCGGCCTGGCCGACTGGTATGCCGTCGTGGCGCTGTTCAAACGGCCGCTGGGACTGCCGATTCCGCACACCGCAATCATCCAGAGCAACCAGCACCGCATCGCCGACAAGCTCGGCGAATTCATCGAGAAGCATTTCCTGGAAGCAGCTCCCGTCGAGGCCAAGCTGCGGCAGATCGATTTCGGCGCGTTCATCGCCGACTGGCTGCGCGACCGCAAGCGCAGCGAGGACCTTGCGCGCTTTGCGCTGCGGCTGTTGCCCGAAGCGGTGGCGGCGACGGAGACCTCCGGGCTGATGACGTTCGTCAGCCGCCGCATCACCGCGCAACTGATGTCGATCGATCTCGCGCCGCTGGCGGCCGGAACGCTGCGCGCATTCGTGAAGGAGGGGCGGCATTCCGGCCTGCTCGATGACATCCTGCGCGCGGTGCATCAGACCATGACGCAGGCCGAAACCATGGCGATGATCCGCGAAAAGATCCGCGCCGAATTGCCGACGCTGCTAAAGCTGTATCGCGCCGACAAGTTCCTGGTGAACAAGATCGTGGCTTCCGCCACCGCCTTCTTCGAGGAAGTCCGCAACGATCCCGCGCACCCGTTCCGCGGCGAATTCGATCGCATGGTGATGACCTTCGTCGATCGCCTAGGCACCGATCCAAGCTACGCCGAGCGGATCCAAGGGTTGAAGCGCGATCTGTTGGCGCGTCCCGAAGTGACGGGTCTCGCACGCCACATCTGGGCCAACGCACGCTCGTTCTTCGAACGCAGCGCCTCGGGCGAGACGCAGGTATTGGAGCAATATCTGGTGCGCATGTTCGTGAAAGCGGGCGAGGCGCTGGCAGGCGATGCCGAGTTGCGCACCGAGATCAACCAGGGCCTCGTGGCGGTGTTGCGCACCGTGATCGCCGAACAGAAGAGCGGCGTCTCGACCTTCATCTCCGACCAGGTGAAGTCCTGGGACATGGGGCAGTTGATCTCGCTGATCGAAATCAACATCGGCCGCGACCTGCAATACATCCGCTTCAACGGATCGCTGATCGGCGGGCTAGCGGGATTGGCGCTGTACACCCTCGAATACCTGCTGCGGCTGCTGTGACTAATTCATCACGTCAATGCTTTTAGTTATCCGAGATGTGATCTGCATTGCTTGCAAGGGGAAAGCCGGTTCCCTAGCTTTTTATGGAGCTATATTGCAGTGCCGAACGATTCTACCCGCGTTGGCGTCTAACTGAACCGGTGGCCGGCTGCCGCGACGTAAGGGGCCGAGCCCGAGAGGAGATATGATGTCCGTTGCTGCGCAGACGCTTGCCCCGCCATCCAGAACCCTGATGCTGCTGGAGGGGCGTGCCATTCACGAACTCGGCGCGTTTCTAGGGGCACTGCCATTGCTGAGTCTGGCGCCACGCGGCGACGGGCACCCCGTGCTGGTGTTGCCCGGCCTTGTTGCATCCGACACCTCGACGCGGCCGCTGCGCAGCTTCCTGCGCACGCGCGGCTATGCCGTCAGCGGCTGGCGTCAGGGGCGCAACCTCGGCCTGCGCCACGGCGTGCAGAACGCCATGGTCGATCTGGTGCAGGAGTTGAACGATACGCACGGCCGCAAGGTCTCGCTGGTCGGCTGGAGTCTGGGCGGTCTCTACGCGCGCCAGCTTGCCAAGATGATGCCGGAGCGCGTGCGCTCGGTGATCACGCTCGGCAGCCCGTTTGCGTCGGGACCGAAGGCGACCAACGCTTGGCGCGTCTACGAGCTGGCGAGCGGCCGCCGCGCCGACGAGGAGGACGCCCGCTTCGGCGGCGCGCTGTCCGCGACGCCGCCGGTGCCGACCACCGCGATCTTCAGCCGCACCGACGGCATCTGCGCCTGGCAGGGTTGCATGGAGAAGACGTCGGCGACTTCCGAAAGCATCGAGGTCGAAAGCAGCCATTGCGGCATGGGCCATCACCCGGCGGTCGTGTACGCGGTGGCCGATCGCCTGGCGCAGCCGGAAGGCGAATGGTCGCCGTTCGATCGAAGCGGCTGGCGCAGCGTGGTTTACCCGAATCCGCATCGGTAGCAGACGCGGGTGTTTGCTAACCTCGCCCCGCCGTTGCGGGGGTGAGGGCTCTCTCCGCGCGCTCACGTCTATCGAATTTGCGGAGGTAGCCCCTCATCCCGACCTTCTCCCCGCGAAGAACGGGGAGAAGGAGAAGACAACCGACATTGTCGCTCTCCCGCAAAACGCGCTATGCCTTGACGCATGCCGCCGCCGCTTGCCCGCATCATTCAGCAGTTGAAGCGCGAACCGTCGCGCACCGGATCGATCGTCATCACCGTATTCGGCGATGCCATCGTGCCGCGCGGCGGCTCGGTCTGGCTCGGCACGCTGCTGGAATTTTTCGAGCAGCTCGACATCGACGCCAGCGTCGTGCGCACCGCGATGTCGCGGCTGACGGCCGACGGCTGGTTCGAGCGCGTTAAAGTTGGCCGCAACAGTTTCTATCGCCTGGTGCAAGGCGAGCGGCAGACCTTCGATATCGCGACCAAACACATTTACGGCCCGCCAGCCTCCGACTGGACCGGGCGATTTGAGCTGCTGCTGATCGGCAATGGCGGAGATCGCGACGCCGCGCGCGAGGCGTTGAAGAACGCTGGCTTCGGCAGTCCGCTGCCGGGCGTATGGGTGGCGCCGTCGGGCGTGCCGGTGCCTGCCGAAGCGGCCGGCGCCATTCGTCTCGAAGTGTCGGCGGAAGACGATAGCGGGCGGCGTCTGCTCAGCGAAAGCTGGCCACTCGATCGCACCGCCGACGCCTATCAGAAATTCATGAAGACCTTCGAGCCGCTGCACGGCTGGCTCGGTCGTGGCGAGCGGCTGACCGAGGCCGACGCGTTCACCGCACGGATCCTCCTGATCCATCATTACCGTCGCGTCGTGCTGCGCGACCCGTTGCTGCCGACCGCGCTCTTGCCCACGGACTGGCCGGGCAGGGCCGCCCGAACGCTCTGTGGCGAGATCTATCGCGCGCTGCTTCCCGCGTCCGAACAATGGCTTGATCGCCATGCCACCAACGAAAACGGACCCCTGCCAAAGCCCGGCGGGGAACTTTCGAAGCGGTTTGACGGGCTGTAGATATGTTACAGAAATGTATTGCATATCGTAATTTGTGTTATATATTTCCTCCCAACAAATTCCGGGAGGTCCGCCATGTACACGCAGGCGCTCAACACGTCCGACGGCGACGACCGCCACATTGAGGACGCCGCGCGGGCTACGCAGTTTCAGGCGCGCATCGACGCCGACGAGCGCATCGAACCCAACGACTGGATGCCGGCCGCCTACCGCAAGACGCTGACGCGGCAGATTTCGCAGCACGCGCATTCCGAAATCGTCGGCATGCTGCCCGAAGGCAACTGGATCACCCGCGCGCCGTCGCTGCGCCGCAAGGCGGCGCTGCTCGCCAAAGTGCAGGATGAATGCGGCCACGGGCTCTACCTCTACGCCGCCGCCGAGACGCTCGGTTCTTCGCGCGAAGAGCTGGTCGACGCGATGCTCGCGGGCAAGGCAAAATATTCCTCGATCTTCAATTATCCGACGCTGACCTGGGCCGACATCGGCACCATCGGCTGGCTGGTCGACGGCGCGGCGATCATGAACCAGATCCCGCTGTGCCGCTGCTCCTATGGTCCTTACGCGCGCGCGATGATCCGCGTCTGCAAGGAGGAATCCTTTCACCAGCGCCAGGGTTTTGAGATCATGCTGACGCTGTGCCGCGGCACCGACGAGCAGAAGGCGATGGCGCAGGATGCACTGAATCGCTGGTGGTGGCCGGTCTTGATGATGTTCGGTCCGCCCGACCAGGTCAGCCAGCACAGCGACACCTCGACCAAGTGGAAGATCAAGCGCTTCTCCAATGACGAGCTACGGCAGAAATTCGTCGACGCCACCGTGCCGCAGGCGCAATTCCTGGGGCTTACGATTCCCGATCCCGGCATGAAGCAGAACGCGAACGGCAATTGGGAATATAGCGCGATCGATTGGGACGAGTTCAAACAGGTGCTGGCAGGCAACGGCCCCTGCAACCGCGACCGTCTGGCGGCGCGGCGCAAGGCGCATGAGGATGGCGCCTGGGTGCGCGAAGCAGCGATGGCCTATGCCGAGAAACGCCGGCAACGGTCGGCGCTGCAGGCAGCCGAATAGGAGAGACGCGATGGCGACGCCGAACATTCCGCTCTGGGAAGTTTTCATCCGCAGCCGCAACGGGCTGGCGCACAAGCATGTTGGCTCGCTGCATGCCACCGACGCCACGCTGGCGCTGCAGGCTGCCCGCGACATCTACACCCGCCGCGGCGAGGGCCTCTCGATCTGGGTGGTGCCGTCGAGCGCCATCACCGCGTCCGACCCGTCCGAGAAAGGCATGATGTTCGAGCCGGCGGAGTCGAAGATCTACCGGCACCCGACGTTTTACGACGTGCCTGACGAAGTCGGGCATATGTGAGACCGTCATTGCGAGCGGAGCGAAGCAATCCATCGCGCCGGCACCGTAAGTGTGGATTGCTTCGTCGCTCCGCTCCTCGCAATGACGGCTGAGCAAGCAGGAACAGAAAATGACCGCAGCCAACATCCAGGTCTCCGAAACGCCGCTGGTGCTCTACACCCTGCGCCGCGCTGACGATGCCTTGATCCTGGGCCATCGGCTGTCGGAATGGTGCGGCCATGCGCCGATGCTGGAAGAGGACATGGCGCTCGCCAATATGGGCCTCGATCTGCTCGGCCAGGCGCGCGAGCTTTATTCCTACGCCGCCAGGGTCGAGGGCAGGGGTAACGACGAGGACAAGTTCGCTTATCTCCGCGACGTCAGGCAGTACCGCAATCTCCTGCTGCTGGAACAGCCGAACGGCGATTTCGCGCGCACCATGGTACGGCAGTTCTTCTACGCAACGTTCGCCGACCTCTATTGGCGCGCGATGATGCGCTCCACCGATGCGACGCTGGCGGCGATTGCGGCGAAATCGGAAAAAGAAAGCGCCTATCACGTCCGCCATTGCTCGGAATGGATCATTCGTCTCGGCGATGGCACCGAAGAAAGCCACCGCCGCACGCAAGCGGCGATCGACGAGCTCTGGGCTTTCACCGGCGAGATGTTTGCCGCCGATGACAGCGAGCGCGGCTTGATCGATGCGGGAATCGCGGTCGATCCGGGGCCGTTACGTCCGCAATGGCTGAAGACTGTATCGGACGTCGTCCGTGAAGCGACGCTCGTTTTGCCCGATAACAACTGGATGCAGCAGGGCGGCCGCAGCGGGCGGCACAGCGAGCATCTCGGCCATCTCCTCAGCGAGTTGCAATCGATGCAACGGACGTTTCCGGGGGCGACATGGTAACGGCTATCCACAGCGACACCGATCTGCGCCGCCGCGCCTGGGAGGCCGCTTCACAGGTGGTCGATCCCGAAATACCGGTGCTTACGATCGCCGATCTCGGCGTGCTGCGTGACGTCGAGGTTCAAGACGGCCGCGTCGAGGTTGCGATTACGCCCACTTACTCCGGCTGTCCGGCGATGAACATGATCGCGCTCGAGATCGAGCTGGCGCTGGAACGCGCCGGAATGCCGCGCCCGACGGTCCGCACCGTGCTGTCGCCTGCCTGGACCACGGACTGGATGAGCGATGACGGCCGCAACAAGCTCAGGGAATACGGCATCGCCCCGCCGCAGGCATCACGCTCGCGCCGCGCGCTGTTCGGTGAACAGCAGGTGGCGTGCCCGCAATGCGGCTCGCAAAATACGGAGCTGCTGTCCGAATTCGGCTCGACCTCTTGCAAGGCGCTGTGGCGCTGCAAGGCCTGCCGTGAACCCTTTGATTATTTCAAGTGTCATTGAGGTCTTCTATGTCGTTATTGCGAGCGAAGCGAAGCAATCCATCTCACCGCCCCGTGGAGGGATGGATTGCTTCGTCGCTTTTGCTCCTCGCAATGACGGTGAGGAGCGTGTGATGTCCGTCGCGCCGCGTTTCCATCGTCTCGCCGTCAACGACCTCCGTCGCGAGGCTGTGGATGCGGTATCGATGACGTTTGCGATCCCGAAGGAGCTGGAAGGCGACTACAGCTTTGCGCCGGGACAATACCTCACTTTGCGTACCACGATGGACGGCGAGGAAGTGCGCCGCTCCTATTCGATCTGCTCAGGGCCTGACGACGGCGAGCTACGCATCGCGGTGAAGAAGGTCGACGGCGGCGCGTTTTCGAACTGGGCAGCGGACGAATTGAAGGCCGGCGACGAACTCGACGTGATGACGCCGACCGGCCGTTTCGGCGTCGCCCCTGCGCCAGATGAGGCGAGGGTCTATGTCGGATTTGCCGCAGGAAGCGGCATCACGCCGATCTTGTCGATCGTCAAGGGCGTGCTGGCGCGCGAACCGAACAGCCGGTTTTTCCTGTTTTACGGCAACCGCACCACGTCAAACATGCTGTTCCTCGAAGAGCTCGAGGAACTGAAAGACCGCTTCATGCAGCGGTTGTCGCTGTTTCATGTCATCTCGGGCGAGGAGCAGGATATACCGATCCTGCATGGCCGGCTCGATGGCGCGAAAGTGCGCGTGCTGCTGCGCTCGCTGGTGCCCGCCTCGAGTGTCGATCATGTCTTCATCTGCGGCCCCATGGGTATGAGCGAGGACATCGAGACCACTTGCCGCGAGATCGGTATTGCCGAGGATCGCATCCATGTCGAGCGCTTTGTCTCGGAGTTCGGTGGCAAGCCGCGCGCGAAGAAGATTGTCGAGCCGTCCGCGCCGCCGAAGGCGATCGCCTCCCTGATCATCGACGGCAAGCGCCGCGAGGTGCCGGTCGCCGAAGGAGAGGCCATTCTCGACGCCGCGTTGCGCGCCGGCATGGATTTGCCGTTCGCCTGCAAGGGCGGCATGTGCTCGACCTGCCGCGCCAAGCTGGTCGAGGGCGAGGCGCAGATGGAAGTCAACTATTCGCTGGAGTCGTGGGAACTGAAGGCGGGATTTATCCTGACCTGCCAGGCGCGGCCGTGCTCGGACAAGGTCGTGGTGGATTACGATCATGTGTGAGCGTCATTCCGGGGCGCGAAGCGAACCCGGAATCTCGAGATTCCGGGTCTGGTGCTGGCGCACCATCCCGGAATGACGGAGCAAGAACTTGGGATCATTGACACCTCAGGTGCTTCGTCCCCAGACTGACCGACTACGCAACGAGGCTTGATAACAAGCCCGGTAACAGGGAGAGAACGTCGTGAAACCGTCTCGCCGAGCGGGCTATCAGCTATGAACGTCGCGCTGTCACCCGACGAGATCGCCCGCGCCTGTGCGGAGGCGATGTGGCGGGAAGACGACGCGAGCAAGGGCCTCGGCATGGAAATTGTCGAGGTCAAGCCGGGGCAGGCGACGCTGACGATGACGGTGCAGCCGCACATGGTCAACGGCCAGCGCATCGCCCATGGCGGCTTCATTTTTCTCCTCGCCGATTCCACCTTCGCCTTTGCCTGTAATTCCCGCAATGAGCGCGCGGTCGCTGCGCAATGCGATATCGCCTTCATCCGCCCGGGCAAGCTCGGCGACGTGCTGGTCGCGACCGCGCGGGAAGTTTCGCGCAACGGTCGCTCCGGAATTTATGACGTCCGCGTCACATCGGGCGATGTCGTGATTGCGGAGTTCCGCGGTCATTCCCGCACCATCGCCGGGACGTGGCTGCCGGCCGCGGACGAAGAGACCAGACAAAGATAGCAAGCGAGAGGAACACGCCATGGCCATGGCAAGATTGAAATCCAGCGGAAGCGGTTACGGCGCTGAATTGGATGAGGCCGAGCGCGCCTCGCGCGACGAGATCATGGCGCTACAGACCAAGCGCCTCGCCTGGTCGCTCCGGCACGCCTACGACAATGTCGCGCATTACAGGAAGGCATTTGACGCGGCCGGCGTGCATCCCTCCGATTTCAAGCAGCTCTCTGATCTCGCGAAATTCCCATTCACGGCGAAGACCGACCTCCGCGACAATTATCCCTTCAACATGTTCGCCGTGCCCCGCGAAAAGCTGGTCCGCGTCCACGCGTCCTCGGGCACAACGGGCAAGCCGATCGTGGTCGGCTATACGCAAGGCGATATCGATATCTGGTCGGAGGTGATGGCGCGCTCGATCCGCGCCGCCGGCGGCCGCACCGGCATGATCATTCACAATGCCTACGGCTACGGCCTGTTCACAGGCGGACTCGGCGTGCACTACGGCGCGGAAAAACTGGGCTGCACCGTGGTGCCGGTCTCCGGCGGCATGACCGAGCGCCAGGTGCAACTGATCAACGATTTCAAGCCCGACATCATTACGGTGACGCCGAGCTACATGCTCGCTATTTCGGACGAGTTCAAGCGGCAGGGGCTCGACCCGCGTCAGTCGTCGTTGAAGTTCGGCATCTTCGGCGCCGAGCCCTGGACCAATGCGATGCGCGCCGAGATCGAGCAGACGTTTGACATGGACGCGACCGACATTTACGGGCTGTCGGAAGTGATCGGCCCCGGCGTGGCGCAGGAATGCGTTGAGACCAAGGACGGCCTGCATATCTGGGAGGATCATTTCTATCCCGAGGTGATCGACCCCGAGACCGGCGTGGTGTTGCCGGACGGCGAGATGGGCGAACTGGTATTCACCTCTTTGACCAAGCAGGGCTTCCCGATCATCCGCTACCGCACCCGTGACCTGACGCGGCTGTTGCCGGGCACCGCGCGCCCGGGCATGCGGCGCATGGAGAAGGTCACTGGCCGCTCCGACGACATGATCATCCTGCGCGGCGTCAACGTGTTCCCGACCCAGATCGAGGAGGCGTTGCTGGCGACCGACTGGTGCGGCGGCCATTTCATCATCGAACTGACGCGCGATGGGCGCATGGACGAGATGACCGTGCTCGCCGAAGCGCGTCCCGAAAGCTGGGACGGCAGCGGGCTGCTCGCGCATGCCGAAAAGGTTGCGCTCTTCATCAAGAACACCATCGGCATCACCGCGCGCATCAAGGCAGTGGCGCCCGAAACGCTGGAACGTTCGCTCGGCAAGGCGAAACGTGTTTACGACAAGCGGCCGAAAGGGTAACTCCTGCTCAGAAGCCGAGCGGGAAATCTCTAATGTCAGTTGCCGAAAATTCCGATGTTGGACCTGTCACAGTGCAGGCCCGCTGCGTCCGCCTGCCAGCAAAAGTCGCCGACGCTGCCTCCCTTGCGCCTGTCATCGAAATGCAGGCGCTGTCGCGTGCCGACAACGAGTTGCTGATCGAGGTCAAGGCGGCGGCGGTCAATCCGTCTGATGTGAAGGCCGCCACCGGGCTTATGCCCTATGCGGTATTTCCGCGCACGCCGGGCCGCGACTATGCGGGTGTTGTCATCGACGGACCGGACGGTTGGATCGGGCGCGAGGTGTTCGGCTCTTCCGGCGATCTCGGTATTCGCCGGGACGGCACGCACGCTACGCATCTCGCGGTCGAAGCCGACGCCGTGGTGGAGAAGCCCAAGGGCATTTCATGGGAAGAGGCGGCCGGCGTCGGCGTGCCCTTCGTCACCGCGATGGAAGGCTTGCGCCGAGCCGGCGTTCCGAAGGCGGGCGAGACCTTGCTGGTCATGGGCGTCAACGGCAAGGTCGGGCAGGCGGCGGTGCAGATCGCGAGCTGGCACGGCGCGCGGGTGATCGGCGTGGTGCGCAAGAACGAGCCCTACGAAGGCCACGCCAATTCAAAGGTAGAAGTCATCGACGCTTCGGCAACCGATGTCGCGGCGCGCGCGCGCGAACTCACCGGCGGCAAGGGCGCCGACATCGTGTTCAACACGGTCGGCGATCCCTATTTCCAGGCCGCACACCAATCGCTGGCGGTGCGCGGGCGGCAGATCCTGATCGCTGCGATCGACCGCATCGTGCAGTTCAATATTTTGGAATTCTATCGCGGCCAGCACACCTATGTCGGCATCGACACCCTCGGCCTGTCGTCAACCGCGACCGGCGCGGTGCTGCGGGAACTCGGCCCCGGCTTCGCCAGCGGGCATCTCAAGCCGTTCCCGATCAAGCCGGCCGCGATCTATCCGCTGGAACAGGCCCGCGCTGCCTTCATCGCGGTCGCCGGCTCGTCGCGCGACCGGGTGATCCTGCGGCCTTGAAGCAGGCATTCGCTGCAGGCGCGGGATTCCCAATTCTTTCATGGGGAATAAATCCGTCGCCCGTCGCCTGCGTGCAATGACTTTATTTCGTCATCGTCGACCTCGATGGGCGATTCATTCTCCGCATCCTTGCGGCGTGGACGCGCGCACGTTTCCAACATATTAGCAACTGCTGAAATGGCTTCCTATTTGAGCGGCAACCGCTGCATCGGCCGCGCGGGAACAGGGAAACACCAGTGCTGGACAGTGCCAATATCGTCGTCATCAGCGGATTGCTGATCGGTCTCGTCTATGGATCGGTCGGATTGTTGAGCGGATTTTGCTTGCTCAGCAGCCTCAGAGGTTTTTGGGCTGAAGGCGATGGCCGGCTGGTGCGCACCTATGCGCTGGCGATCGGCGTCGCGGTGGTCATGACGCAGTTGCTGGCTGCGGGCGGCCTCGTCGATATCGGCAAGTCGATCTATCTGCAGCCGTCATTCTCCGCGCCCGTGATGTTCTTCGGCGGACTGTTGTTCGGTTACGGCATGGTGTTGTCGAACGGCTGCGGCTCGCGCGCGCTGGTGCTGCTCGGGCGCGGCAATCTCCGCTCCTTCGTGGTGGTGGTCGTGCTGGCGATCTTCGCCCAGATGACGCTGAAGGGCCTGATCGCCCCGTCGCGCATCGCGATGGTCGGGGCGTCGCAGACCACGGCCACGGCGAATTCGGTGCCGGCCTTGTTTGCCGCTGCAGGCCTGAGCGCAACAGCCGCGCGCATGCTGGCCGCCTCGGTCATCTCGGCAGCGCTGATCATTTTTGCCTTTGCGCATCCCGCTTTCCGGCGATCGCCGGGCCAGATCGCCGCGGGTCTCGTCATCGGCCTCTTGGTGGCGGCGGGCTGGTTTGCCACCGGCTATCTCGGCGCTGACGATTTCAATCCCACGCCGGTGACCTCGCTCACCTTCATCGCGCCGATCGCGGACGCCCTTCAATATGTCATGCTCTCGACGGGCTCGACGCTCAATTTCGGCATCGTCACCGTGTTCGGCGTGTTCGCCGGCAGCCTCGTGACGGCGTTGTTGACTGGATGCTTTCAGCTCGAAGGCTATCAGTCGCCGCGTCACATGCTGCGCTCCGGCAGTGGTGCCGCGCTGATGGGCATCGGTGGCGTCATGGCGTTCGGCTGCTCGATCGGGCAGGGGTTGACGGGATTTTCCACGCTGGCGCTTGCTTCGCTGATTGCCTTCGCCGGCATCCTCGTCGGCACCGCCGCTGGTCTCCGCGGCGCGCTGCGGGTTCGGCCGCTGGCGGCCGCTTGATTCTTCTCCCCGCCCCGCTCTTCGCGGGGAGAGGTTACTTCGTCACTCCGCCGCCCTCGTCACGATCCGTATCTTCGACGTCAGCGTCCGGTGCACTGGGCACTTGTCCGCAATCTCCATCAGCCGCGTGCGCTGATTGGCGTCGAGTGCGCCTTCAATCGAGATCACCCGGTCGATCTGATCCAGCATGCCCTCGCGCGTCTCGCATTCGGCGCAATCCGTTGCGTGAATCTTGCTGTGCTTCAGCGTCACGGTGACGCGGTCCAGCGGCAGCGATTTGCGATCGGCATACATCCGCATCGTCATCGACGTGCAGGCGCCAAGGCCTGCGAGCAGGAAATCATACGGTCCCGGCCCGCTGTCCTGGCCGCCTGCGGCAACGGGCTCATCCGCCACCATCTGATGGGGACCTGTGGCGACGATCTGCTGGAATTTGCTGTTGCGGGTTTCACGCACCACGACGTGGCGCGGCGCCTCGCTCGCGGCAGAAGCAGGCTGCGCCGCGGCGGGCTCGATATAGCGCTCGGCCCACGCGGCGATGACGTCGGCGACATAGGCGCCGTCCCGTTTGGCGCTCAGCAGATGATCCGCGCCCGACAGCGACACGAAGCTCTTGGGATGTTTGGCGGCAACGAAAATCTTCGTGGCATTGTCGATGCCGACCGTGTCATCGGTCGGCGAATGCATGATCAGCAGCGCCTTGTGAAGTTTTGCGATCTGCGCCGCCAGGCTATGTTCGGCGATGTCGTCGAGGAACTCGCGCTTGATGTGAAACGGCCGCCCGGCGAGCTGGACCTCCACCGTGCCGTGCGTGCGGATGTCGTCGAGGCGATCCTTGAAGAGATGCGTGACATGCACGGGATCGGAGGGGGCGGCAATCGTAACGACCGCCTTCGCCTCCGGGATTTGTCCGGCGGCAGCGAGGATCGCGGCGCCACCCAGGCTATGGCCGATCAGGATCGCGGGCGCCGTGCGGGTCTCGCGCAAATGATCGGCGGCGTGGACGAGATCGGCAACGTTCGAGAAGAAGGTCGAGTTGGCGAATTCGCCCTCGCTGGAGCCGAGCCCGGTGAAATCAAACCGCAACACCGCGATGCCTTTTGCGGTGAGCGCCGTCGCAATGCGTTTCGCGGCCAGCACGTCCTTGCCGCAGGTGAAGCAATGCGCAAACAGCGCGTAGGCCTGCACCGGTCCGTCCGGCATATCGAGGGCAGCGGCAAGCTGATGGCCGCCTTCGCCGGTGAATTGAAAGCGCTCGCTCGGCATGGCTGTTCTCCCTCCGACTTGGCTTCAATCGCCTGAATAGCGCTGCTCGGCCCACGGATCGCCGCGGTTGTGATAGCCGCGTACTTCCCAATAGCCCGGCTCATTCTCATCGGTCATGTGAAGGGCCCCTCATCGGCAAGCGCGCCTGGTTTACTTCGGCGCCCTCGGATCGATCGGCGTCGTGCCGCGCACGCCCAGAATATCCTCCAGCACCTTGGCTCCGGCGAGCAATTGCCCCTCGCCGCGCGGCGGCGCGACCACCTGCAGCCCAACCGGAAGGCCCGAGGCCGTGAAGCCGCACGGCAACGACAGAGCGGGGCAGCACACCAGCGTGATCGCGTAGACGATGCCGAGCCATTCGACGTAATTGTCGAACTTCTTGCCGGCGCATTCGGCGACGTAGCGGTTCTCGACCGGGAAGGGCGGCACGATCGTGGCGGGGGCGAGCAATAGATCGTATTTTTCGAAAAATTCCAGCGTGCGCGCGGTCATCGCGACGCGCTGCGCCTCGGCGCGTTCGAGCTGCTCGACCGTCAGCTTCAGGCCTTCCTCGATATTCCAGATCACCTCGGGCTTGAGCAGGTCGCGTTTCGTGCGCAGCAGCGCCGCCTTGGAAAGCGCGAAGTCGAACGCCCGCAGCACATGGAAGCATTCATGGGCCTCGCGCAAATCGGGATGGGCCTCTTCGACGATGACCCCTAGCTCCGCAAAGCGCTGCGCCGCCTTGCGGGTGACGGCGGCGACTTCCGCGTCGACCGGCGTGATGCCGAGATCAGGCGAATAGGCAACGCGCTTCGGCTTGCTGCCAGAACGCGCGGCGGACAGAAACGATGTCGGCAACACAGGCAGCGACAAGGGGTCGGCCGGATGCTCGCCGCTCATGGCGTCGAGCAAAAGCGCGACGTCTTCGACATTGCGTGCCATAGGGCCCTGGACGCCGAGATTGCGATCGATGGCAGCGATTGGCGTATGCGCGACGCGGCCGATGCTCGGCCGCAATCCGACGATGCCGCAGAAGCTCGCGGGATTGCGTAAGCTACCGCCCATGTCGGAGCCGTGCGCCAGCCAGGCCGTACCGGTCGCGAGCGCGACCGCCGCGCCGCCCGAGGAGCCGGCGGCGGAGCGTGACGTGTCGAAAGGGTTGCGCGTCGGGCCGAACACTTCGTTGAAGGTGTTGGCGCCGGCACCGAATTCCGGCGTGTTCGACTTGGCGTAGATCACGCCGCCATTGTTTTCGAGATGCTCGACCAGAATATCCGACTTCGCCGGAATGTTGTCCCTGTAGATCGGCGAGCCCTGCGTGGTCAGGACGCCGGCGACATTGGTGAGGTCCTTGATCGGGATCGGAAGACCGGCGAGCAGGCCGCGTTCGGCGACGGGCTTCTGCATCAGAGCGGTGGCGTGCTTGCGGGCGCGGTCGAAGCACAGCGTCGGCAGCGCATTGACCTTGCCGTCGACCTCGGCGATGCGCCTTTCCAGCACGTCGAGCAGGTCGAGCGGGGTGACTTCGCCCGATTTCAGCTTGCCGACAACGGCAACCGCCGTCTCACGCACCAGCCCCTGATCAGCCACTTCGATACTCCTGCGTCAGTTTCTCGATCGCAGATCGTGCTGTAGAACATTTTCCGGCAAAGTGGAAACGCATGGAAGTCGTGGCCGACTGGAGATATTTGCATGACGGCCTAGGCCGTCATTGCGAGCGAAGCGAAGCAATCCATAGCTCCACAAGCGGAGACGTGGATTGCTTCGTCGCTTCGCTCCTCGCAATGACGGTGCAGCGCGACCTAACCCCATCCCGCCGTATAGCCGCCATCCACGGTGTAAATCACCCCCGACGTATATCCGGAGCGATCCGACGCCAGGAACGCCATGAGGTCGCCGATCTCGCGCGCATGCGCGGGGCGGCCGAGCGGCATGTTCTTCTGGAATTCCTTGTAGCGGTTCTCGTCGCCAAACTGGTTCTTCGCCCGCGTCTTCAGGAGCGTCACATGGCGGTCAGTGCCGACGGGGCCGGGATTGATGCCGACCACGCGGATATTGTCGGCGAGGCTTTTTCCCCCGAGCGCGCGGGTGAATGCCATCAGCGCCGCGTTGCCGGCGCTGCCGCAGATGTAATTGGCGTCGAATTTTTCTCCGGCAGCGCCAATGTCGTTGACGATGACGCCGCCGCCACGCACTTTCATCTGTGCGTAGATCGCGCGGGTGAGATTGATGTAGCCGAACACCTTCAGCTCCCAGGCGTGGCGCCATGTCGCCTCGTCGATCTTGTCGATCGAGCCGCCGGGGATGTCGCCGGCATTGTTGACGAGAATGTCGATATCGGCGGCTTCCTTGGCGAGCCTTGCGATGTCCTCGCCCTTGCGCAGGTCGACGACATGGGCGGTCGCGCCGATCTGGTGCGCCGAGCGCAGCCGCTCGGTCAGCGCTTGCAACTGCTCGCCGCTGCGGGCGGCCAGCATGACGTCGCAGCCTTCTTCGGCAAAGGCTTCGGCCGCGGCCGCGCCGATGCCCTTGGAGGCGCCGGTGATCAGGACGCGCTTGCCGCGGAGATGCAGGTCCATGGGATTCTCGTGTGGTGAGAGGAGGGTGGAAGACGGTCAGCGAAATTGGTAAGCGGCGGGCGCCGTCTCGGTCAACATTGCAGTGCAGCGTTGCGCGGCAGGCAGGATTGGCCCATTGCAAGACAATCGAATAACCGGCATTAGCGGCCGGGCAAGACAACAAGGAAACTCTCGATGAGCAGCGCCAAAAAGCAATACCGGATCGCGGTCATTCCCGGTGACGGCATCGGCAAGGAAGTGATCCCCGAAGGCCTGCGCGTGCTGGAGGCGGCGGCGAAAAAACACGGCGTTTCCGTGCATTTCGATCATTTCGATTTCGCGTCCTGGGACTATTACGAAAAGCACGGCGAGATGATGCCGGAGGACTGGAAGGTTAGAATCGGCAAGCATGATGCGATCTATTTCGGCGCGGTCGGCTGGCCCGCGAAAATCCCCGATCACGTTTCGCTGTGGGGCTCGCTGATCAAGTTCCGGCGCGAGTTCGACCAGTATGTCAATCTGCGCCCGGTGCGGCTGATGCCCGGCGTGCCGTCGCCGCTCGCCAACCGCAAGCCTGGCGATATCGATTTCTGGGTGGTGCGCGAGAACACCGAGGGCGAGTATTCCTCCGTCGGCGGCCGCATGTTCCCCGATACGGACCGTGAATTCGTCACGCAGCAGACCGTGATGACGCGCACTGGCGTCGACCGCATCCTGAGATTCGCGTTCGATCTGGCGCAATCGCGGCCGAAAAAGCATCTGACCTCGGCGACCAAGTCCAACGGCATCTCGATCACGATGCCCTATTGGGACGAGCGCGTGGAAGCGATGGCGAAGAAATATCCAGGCGTGAAGTGGGACAAGTACCACATCGATATCTTGACCGCGAATTTCGTGCTGCATCCGGACTGGTTCGACGTCGTGGTCGGCTCCAATCTGTTCGGCGACATTCTCTCCGATCTCGGCCCGGCCTGCACCGGCACCATCGGCATCGCGCCATCCGGTAACATCAATCCGGAAGGTAATTTCCCGTCGGTGTTCGAGCCGGTGCATGGCTCGGCGCCAGATATTGCCGGGCAGGGGATTGCCAACCCCATCGGCATGATCTGGTCGGGTGCGATGATGCTGGAGCATCTCGGCGAGAAGCAGGCGGCGGAGTCCATCGTCGGCGCCATCGAGCGCACGCTGGGCGAGCGCACCCTGCGCACGCGCGATCTCGGCGGCAACGCGGATACGGTGGCGTGCGGCAAAGCGGTCGCGGAGATGGTGGATTGATTTCGCAGGGTGGGCTAAGCGAAGCGTGCCCACCGTTCGGCGTGATGGTTGGTCGATAGATGGTGGGCACGGCGCAAGAGCGCCTTTGCCCACCCTACCAATCTGCCGTCGTCCCTGCGAACGCAGGGACCCATAACCACAGCCGTTCGTTATTTGTATCGGCTGTTGCTCCAGCACGGCGCCACATAGCCATCGGTGGTTATGGGTCCCGGGTCGCGCTTCGCTTGCCCGGGACGACGGAGCGAGTTCACTTTCTCACAATCCTTCGGCAGTGCTCCCACGCCGCGCGCATCAGGTTCTCGCTCGCTTCCGGCGTGCGGAACGCCGAATGCGCCGACAGCGTCACGTTCGACAGTTTGGTCAGCGGATGATCCGCCGGCAGCGGTTCGATATTGAAGACGTCGAGGCCGGCATGGCGGATCTGGCCCGATTTCAGCGCCTCGATCATCGCTTCCTCGTCGACGATGGCGCCGCGCGCGGTGTTGATCAGGATGACGCCGGGCTTCATCGCCTCGATGCAGGCGCGCGAGATCAATCCACGCGTTTCGTCGTTGAGCAGGAGGTGGATCGAGACGACGTCGCTCTCGGTCAAGAGTTCGTCGAGATCGACGAACTCGACTTTCGGATGCTTCTTCGGCGATCGGTTCCAGGCGACGACGCGCATGCCCGAGCCGATCGCGATCCGCGCCACTTCCGCGGCGATGCCGCCAAAGCCGATCAGGCCGAGCGTCTTGCCGGTCAGTTGCATGCCGTCGTCGCGCAGCCAATTGCCGGCGCGGATACCGCGATCCATTTTCGCAAGTCCGCGCGCGCCTTCCCACATCAGCGCAACAGCGCATTCGGCGACCGCGGTGTCGCCATAGCCCTTGATCAGGTGCACCTGGATCCCGAGTTCGGCGAGCTCTTCCGGATTCATGTAGCTGCGTGCGCCGGTGCCGAGAAACACCACGTGCTTCAGTCCCGTGCATTTCTTCGCGATATCGGTCGGCAGCGCGGTGTGATCGACGATCGCGATCTCGGCGCCGTCGAGGATCCCAGGATATTGATCCGAGGTGATATCGGGATCCCGGTGGATCAGCACCTCGGGATCGCCGGGGTTCTGAAGCCGCTCAAAGATCACGGCCAGCGATTCATTGGCGTCGACGAAAACTCCGCGCACGGCATTCCCCCGTTTTCTTGGTTTGATATCAGGACGCGACGCCGGCCAGCGCCAGCACGGTATGCATCAGCACGTTGGCGCCCGCCGCGCAATCGGCTTGCGTGGCGTCCTCGAGCTCGTTGTGGCTGATGCCGTCCTTGCAGGGCACGAACACCATGGCGGCCGGCATCACGGTGTTGAGGTTGCAGGCATCATGGCCGGCACCGGAGGTGATGCGGCGATGCGAATAGCCGAGCATTTTTGCGGCGTTCTCCACCGCGTCCACCAGCTTGGGATCGAAATGGGTCGGCGGCTTGCGCCAGATCAGGTCGAACTGGACATCGACCTTGCGCCGCGCCGCGATCTCGGCGATCGCCGCGCGCAAATCCGTGTCCAGCGCGTCCATGATGGCAGCATCGGCGCTGCGGCAATCCACCGTGAAGGCGATCTCGCCGGGAATGACGTTACGCGAGGGATTGGCGATCACGGCTTCGCCGACGGTTCCAACGGCCTTCGGCCCGTGCTTCTTGGCGATTGCTTCCATCGCCAGCACGATTTCCGACAGCGTCGCCAGCGCGTCGCGGCGCAGCGGCATCGGCGTCGAGCCGGCATGGCTCTCGAAGCCGGTGATCTTGCCGTCATACCATAGAACTCCCTGCCCGGAATCGACCACGCCGATGGTCTTGTTCTCGGCCTCCAGGATCGGCCCCTGTTCGATATGCAGCTCGACGAAGCCAGAGAATTTTTGGCGACCCACCGGCGCGTCACCGCGATAGCCGATGCTATCAAGCGCCTCCGCCACCGTGACGCCCTCGGCGTCCTTGCGCGACAGAATGTCGTCGGTGGTGAAATCGCCGACGTATGCGGCGGAAGCCATCATCGCCGGCGCGAACCGCGAGCCTTCCTCGTTGGTCCAGTTGCAGATGCAGATCGGCGTTTCGGTCTCGATGCCCGCATCGTTGAGCGTACGAACCACTTCCAGCGCCGCCAGCGTGCCGAGCACGCCGTCATATTTTCCGCCGGTCGGTTGGGTGTCGAGATGCGAGCCGAGCCCGACCGGCGCTTTCGACATGTCGCGTCCCTTGCGCAGGCCGAACATCGAGCCGAGCGCATCGACATGCACTTCGAGCCCGGCGGCCTCGCACCGCTCGCGGAACCAGTCGCGTACCTGCTTGTCTTCAGGCCCGAGCGTCAGCCGCCGCACGCCGCCTTTCGGTGTCGCGCCGAATTTGGCGGTTTCGTGAATCGTGCCCCACAGGCGGGCAGAATCGATTTGCAGGTTGGAAGCGATCTTGGTCATGCACTGTTCCGGATGGTCTGCTGGCACGCGGCGCGCTTGTTCATTCTTGTTCGGTTGTTTTCAATGACGCGCCTGCGGCGGCGCGTCAACAATGACGCCTCCTCGCGCCAGGCTGGCCGCAAGTTCGACCACGCGCTCCACCGCGACCGTGTCGGGGGAGGCGAGCCAGCTTGCCGAAAACGTCAGCGGCGCCAACTGCAGATTGGTCGACAGCAATTGCAGCCGCCCGTTTGCCATGTCGTCCTCGACGATCGCGGTCGGTATCAGGGCGATACCGAGACCTTCGATCGCCATGTGGATAACGGTTGCGAGCGAGGCGCTGGCATGCAGCCGTATCGGCGGCAGGTCAGGGCGGTTGAACAGGGAGCGCACGATTTCATAGGGCTGGGTACGGCGCGAAAACGTGATGATGGGGAACTTCGCCAGATCGTGCAGCGTCAGTTCCTGTTTGCCGAGGCCGAGCGAGGGGCTGGCCGTAAAGCCCACCGGATAATCGCACAGTGCCCGGTTGTTGACCATTGGCGCCGTCAGCGGGCCGAGCACGAAGGCGAGTTCGATCTCCTGCGCCAACAGCCGGTTGCGCAAATTCGAGGTGATGTCGACCTCGATCTCGAGCGAGAGGTTGGGGTAGGCGTAATTGACGCTCTTGATCAGTTGCGGCAACCAGGTGTGCACGATGGTTTCGGCGACACCGAGCCGCAGCACGCCGCGCATCGCCGAGCGATCGCCGACCACAGCGAGCATTTCCGAGCGCAGCCCGATCAGCTTCTCGGCATAAACCATCAATTGCCGTCCGCTCGGCGTCGGCAGCACCATGCGACGGTCGCGCTGCAAGAGCTTCACGCCCACCTCGCGCTCGAGCTGGGCGATCCGTTGCGAAATCGCCGGCTGCGTCGTGTTCAGCTTCTGGGCCGCGCCGCGAAAGCTGCCAAGCGTCACCACCCACATGAAAGTCTCAATTGCCTTGAAATCAGTCATGCACCCCCAGCCCGCAGCTTGATAATTGTTGTTTATCGAACTTGATTAGAAAAGACGATTAGACATTATCATAGCCATATGCGGGAGTAGATGTCGATAAGAATGGAAGCGGGGACAATGATGACCGGCTTGGCGAGGACGGAAACTACGGGCCGCGATAGGCCAGATTTATCGCCCAGCGTGGCAGCCCGGCATGCCTGCCGCAACGGCATGGCTACTCACACCGCGGGTGTGGCCAACGGCTTCGTCCAAGGCAATCTAGCGATCCTGCCCGAGAAGCTGGCGGCCGCTTTTCACCGGTTCTGTCAACTCAATCCCAAACCATGCCCGATCATCGGCATGTCCGACGTCGGCGATCCCCGCATTCCCGCGCTCGGCCTCGATCTCGATATCCGCACCGACCTGCCGCGCTATCGCATCTGGCGCGACGGCGAGGTGGTGGAGGAGCCGACCGACATCATGGCGCACTGGCGCGATGACCTCGTCGCCTTCGTGCTCGGCTGCTCGTTCTCCTTCGAAGAGGCGCTACTGGAGGAAGGTCTCCCGATCCGCCATATCGAGCGCGACGTGCGCGTGCCGATGTTCCGCACCAATATCGCCTGCAGCCCCGCTGGTCCGTTTGCCGGGCCGATGGTGGTGACGATGCGGCCGTTCAAGCCAGCGGATGCGATACGCGCGATACAGATCACCTCGCGTTTTCCGTCGGTGCACGGTGCGCCCGTCCACATCGGTCTTCCGCAATCGATCGGCATCGCCGACCTCGCCAAACCCGACTACGGAGATCCGGTGCCTGTGGAGGCCGACGAAATTCCGGTGTTCTGGGCTTGCGGCGTGACGCCGCAATCGGTGATCGCAGCCGCCAAGGTGCCGTTTGCGATTACGCATGCGCCCGGATTGATGCTGGTGACCGATCTCAGGAACAAGGCGCTTGCCGTGCTTTGATGCAGCCCGTGCTGCTCATTGAGGCTTTACCGTACCCTTCGCCCGTTTCATCGATAGTTGCCGACCCACAAAGGATATCGCCATGAACATCACGCGCCGTAACGTCTTGCTTGGAGCTACTGCTGCCGCTGCGCTCGGCCCGATTGCCGCGCGCGCCCAAACGTCCGAAGTGGTGATCGGCGTGATCTATCCGTTTTCCGGCGCCAGTGCGCAGATGGGCGTCGACGCGCAGAAGTCGTTCGAGACTGCGCTCGACATCATCAACAAGAACCACGATTTCGATTTGCCGCTGGCGAAGGGTGAGGGATTGCCCGGCCTCGGCGGCGCCAAGATCCGCCTCGTCTTCGCCGACCATCAGGCCGACCCGCAGAAGGGCCGCGCCGAGACCGAGCGTCTGATCACTCAGGAAAAAGTCTGCGCCGTCATCGGCACCTATCAGAGCGCGGTTGCCGTCACCGTCAGCCAGATCTGCGAGCGTTACCAGGTCCCGTTCATCTCGGCGGACAATTCCTCGCCGAGCCTGCACAAGCGCGGCCTCAGATTCTATTTCCGCGCAGCTCCCCATGACGAGATGTTCTCGGCCGCGATGTTCAACTTCTTCGATGCGATGAAGAAGAAGGGCACCAAGATCGACACGCTGGCGCTGTTCCACGAGGACACCATTTTCGGCACCGACTCCGCCAACACCCAGCTCAAGCTGGCCTCCGAGCGTGGCTACAAAGTCATCTCCGACATCAAGTACCGCTCCAACTCGCCGTCATTGTCGGCGGAAGTACAGCAGCTCAAGACGGCGAATGCCGACGTGCTGATGCCCTCGAGCTACACCACCGACGGCATCTTGCTGGTCAAGACCATGGCCGAGCTCGGCTACAAGCCGAACGCGATCGTGGCGCAGAACGCCGGCTTCTCCGAAAAGGCGCTGTATGATGCGGTCGGCGACAAGCTCGAAGGCGTGATCTCGCGCGGCAGCTTCTCGCTCGATCTCGCTGCCAAGCGGCCGATGGTCGGCAAGGTCAACGCCATGTTCAAGGAGAAGTCGGGCAAGGATTTTAACGACCTCACCTCGCGCCAGTTCATGGGGCTGTTGGTGATGGCCGACGCCATCAACCGCGCCAAGTCGACCGACGGCGAGAAGATCCGCGAGGCGCTGGTCGCCACCGACATTCCGGGCGAGCAGACCATCATGCCCTGGAAGCGCGTCAAGTTCGACGAGCTGGGCCAAAACAACGACGCCGACCCGGTGCTGCTGCAATATATCGGCGGCAAGTTCGTCACCATCTTCCCGCCGCAGGCCGCCATCGCCGAAGCCGTCTGGCCGATGAAATAGGCGCGGCGCTGGGGGCGGGAGGGGACATGACAGGGACCAGTATTGAGATACTGTCGCCTCTCGTCATTGCGAGGAGCGCAGCGACGAAGCAATCCATCGTGCCGCACGAAGAAAGAATGGATTGCTTCGCTTCGCTCGCAATGACGGGCGGCGAGAGCAATGCCTCCGTTCTGGAGCAACAACCATGACCGCCGAAACCATCATTCAAAGCCTGGCGAGCGGCCTGCTCATGGGCCTGCTTTACGGCCTTATCGCCGTCGGCCTCGCGCTGATCTTCGGGCTGATGGACGTCGTGAACTTCGCCCATGGCGAGTTCCTGATGATCGCGATGTACGCGACGTTCTTCCTGTTCGTGTTCTTTGCGGTCGATCCCTTGCTGTCGGCGCCGCTGGTCGCCGCCGCCCTGTTCGTGTTCGGGGCCGTCGTCTATCTATTGATTGTGCGCTTTGCGGTGCGCGCGAAAGCCAATGCCGGCATGGTGCAGATCTTCTCGACATTCGGTTTGGCCATCGTCATGCGCGGCCTGGCGCAATACTTCTTCACGCCGGACTATCGCAGCGTCACCCATTCCTGGCTCGGCGGCAAAACTGTCTCGATCGCCGGGATCTACCTGCCGGTGCCGCAATTGGTCGGGGCGCTGGTGGCAATCGCCGCCTTTGGCGCGCTCTATCTCTTCATCAATCGCACCGATTTCGGCCGCGCGCTGGAAGCGACCCGCGAGGATGCCGGTGCGGTGGCGCTGGTCGGCATCGACAAGAACAAGGTGTTTGCGCTGGGCTGGGGCCTCGGCGCGGCGCTGGTGGGCCTCGCCGGCGCGGTCATGGCGATCTTCTTCTACATCTACCCTGACGTTGGCGCCTCGTTCGCTCTGATCGCCTATGTCACGGTGGCGCTCGGCGGCTTCGGCAGCGTGTTCGGCGCCTTCGCCGGCGGCATCATCGTCGGCCTCGTCGAGGCCACGACCGCCATGTTGCTGCCGCCGTCGCTCAAGGCGGTCGGCATCTATGCCGTCTATCTCCTTGTGGTCTTTGTCCGGCCGCGCGGCCTGTTCGGATCGATGTGATGGATACCGCTTTCGCAGAACGCCGCCGCCGCGACCTCATCGTCGCCGTTTTTCTCGCCGCGATTGCGGCCACCGTCCCGCTGTTCGTCAAAGACGTCTACGTCCAGAACATCATGGTGCTGACGCTGATGTGGGGTGCGCTGTCGCAAAGCTGGAACATCCTTTCCGGCTATTGCGGGCAGATCTCGCTCGGCCACGCGCTCTATTTCGGGCTTGGCGCCTATACCACCGCGCTGCTGTTCACCAAATTCGGGGTGCTGCCATGGTTCGGCATGCTCGGCGGCGGGGTGATCTCCGCGCTGATTGCGATGGCGCTGGGCTATCCCTGTTTCCGGCTGCGCGGACATTACTTCGTCATCGCCACCATCGTCATTGCCGAAATCGGGCTGCTGCTGTTCCACAACTGGGATTGGGCTGGTGCTGCGATGGGCATCGAAATTCCAGCACGTGGCGATAGCTGGCTGAAATTCCAGTTCCCGCGCAGCAAGCTGCCATATTTTTACTTCGCGCTGGCGCTGGCTTGCGTCGCCTGGTTCGTTACCTGGTGGCTGGAAGATTCCAAGTGGGGCTATTGGTGGCGCGCGGTGAAGGACAATCCGGAAGCCGCTGAAAGCCTCGGCGTGGTCGTGTTCAATTCCAAGATGGGCGCGGCGGCGGTATCGGCATTCCTGGTCGCAGTCGGCGGCAGCTTCTATGCGCAGTTCGTCTACTTTATCGATCCCGAGAGCGTCATGGGCTTTCAGTTCTCGCTGCTGATGGCGTTGCCAGCGGTGCTCGGCGGCATCGGCACGCTGTGGGGGCCGATGCTGGGCGCTGTCATCCTGATCCCGCTCACCGAATTGACGCGCTCCTATGTCGGTGGGTCCGGCCGCGGTGTCGACCTGATCGTCTATGGCGGCCTGATCATTGCGATCTCGCTGGCGCGGCCGCAGGGGCTGATCGGCCTGTTCTCGTTCAAAGGCCTTGCAGGGCTGTTTGCGCCCAAGCGCAAGGAGGCTGTCCGATGACGCCTCTTCTGGAAACCCGCGGCGTCTGGCAACGTTTTGGCGGCCTGATCGCCAACAGCGACGTGTCGATTTCGGTCGGACGCGGCGAGATCGTCGGCCTGATCGGCCCGAACGGCGCCGGCAAGTCGACGCTGTTCAACCTGATCGCGGGCGTGCTGCCGCCGACCCAAGGCTCGATCATCTTTGACGGCGAGGATGTCACCGCGCTACCGGCGGCGGAGCGCTGCCAGCGCGGCATCGGCCGCACCTTTCAGGTCGTGAAAAGTTTTGAGACCATGACCGTGATCGACAACGTCATCGTCGGCGCGCTGGTCCGTACCACCGTGATGCGCGATGCGCGGCGCAAGGCGCATGAGGTGCTGGAATTCTGTGGCCTTGGCCCGCGCGCTAACGTGCTCGCCAGCGATCTGGTCCCGTCCGAAAAGCGCCGGCTCGAAGTCGCCCGTGCGCTCGCGACCGAACCAAAATTGCTGCTGCTGGATGAGGTGCTCACCGGCCTGACGCCGGTCGAGGCCAAGACCGGCGTCGAACTGGTGCGCAAGGTGCGCGACACCGGCGTCACCGTGCTGATGGTCGAGCATGTCATGGAAATCGTGATGCCGTTGGTCGACCGCGCGATCGTGCTCGATCTCGGCAAGGTGCTGGTCGAGGGCAAGCCTGCTGACGTGGTTCGCGACCCGAAAGTCATCACCGCCTATCTGGGGGATCGTCATGCTGTCGGTGCATGAAGTCACCACCGCCTATCAGGGACTGGTCGCGATCTCGGCAGTCTCGATCGAGGTAGCAAAGGGCGAAATCGTTTGCGTCGCTGGCGCCAACGGCGCCGGCAAGTCGACGTTGCTGAAATCGATTGCGGGCGCCGAGCGGCCTCGCTCCGGCACCGTAACGTTCGACGGCACCCGTATCGACGGCATGGCGCAGCACATCATCACCTCGCGCGGCATCGCCTATGTGCCGGAAAACCGCCGGCTGTTTCCGCGCCTCTCGGTGCGCGACAACTTAAGGCTCGGCAGTTATCTTTTTCGTAGCCAGTCCGATCGCGAGGCACCGCTCGATCTCGTCTTCAAGCTGTTTCCCCGCCTCTCGGAGCGCCTCGAGCAGCGCGCCGAAACGCTAAGCGGCGGCGAGCAGCAGATGCTGGCCATCGGCCGCGCGCTGATGACGCGCCCGCGGCTACTCATGCTGGATGAGCCGTCGCAGGGCATCATGCCAAAGCTGGTCGATGAAATCTTCCAGGCCGTGAAACGCATCCGCGACGCCGGCATGACCGTGCTGATCGTCGAACAGCGCATGTCCGAATGCCTGGAAATCGCCGACCGCGCCTATATCCTGCAAACCGGCCGCGTGCTGATGCAGGGCAGCGCCGCCGAGATCAGCGTCAATCCCGATGTGCGGAAGGCGTATCTGGGATTGTGATGCCGTAGGATGGGTAGAGCGAAGCGAAACCCATCAATTCCATTCCGCGGAGAGATGATGGGTTTCGCTGCGCTCTACCCATCCTACGAGTGTCCATGCTCCGGCAGCGTCAGCCCAAACTTCTTCGTCAAATCCTTCACCTGCGCCGGCGACAAATACCTTGGGTTCAACCCGCGCAGGAGCAGATAGAGTTTTGCCGTCTCTTCCAATTCCTCCATGGCAAACACTGCCGCTTCCAGCGTGTCACCCGACACCACCGGCCCGTGATTGGCGAGCAGCACGGAGGAGTACTTCCCGGCCAGTCCCTTGATGGCGTCGGCGACGGCCGGATCGCCGGGCCGATAATAGGGCACGAGCGCGGTGTGGCCGCATTTCATCGCGTAATAGGCCGTCATCGGCGGCAGCGCGGCGCGGGGGTCGATCTCGGGCAGCATCGACAGAGCCACCGAATGGGTCGAATGCAGATGCACGACGGCGCGCGCCGCATTGCGGGTCTGGTAGAGGGCGGTGTGCAGCGGCACTTCCTTGGTCGGGGCGTCGCCGGATACCAGCCGTCCGTCGGGCCCGAGCCGTGACATTCGGGCCGGGTCGAGGAAGCCGAGTGAGGCGTTGGTCGGCGTCACCAGCCAGCCGCCGTCGTCGAGTTTCACGCTGATATTGCCGGAGGAGCCCGGCGTCAGCCCGCGCTCGAACAGCGAGCGGCCGAAGCGGCAGATTTCCTCGCGGATCCTTGTTTCGCTCATGGACCGACCTCTTTTCCGCCTTGTCTCACGCTTTGGCAGCGCGGCCAAGCCGTGATACGCAAGGCCAAGCCGCCGGCCGAATGGCCGCTGAACAGAAACCATCGAGGAACCGCCGCATGCCAGAATCCGCCAAACCGCGCGTCGCCGTCATCGGGCTGGGCTCGATGGGCTATGGCATGGCGACCTCGCTGCGCCGCGCCGGCCTCGAAGTCACCGGCTGCGACGTCTCGGCTGACACGGTCAAGCGGTTCGTCGCCGATGGCGGCAAGGGCGCCACAACGCCGGCGGAAGCCGCGAAATCGGCCGACATCGTCGTCAGCGTCGTCGTCAACGCCGCGCAAACCGAGGCCATCCTGTTTGGCGCCAATGGCGTCGCGGAAACGCTGGCCAAAGGCGCGGTATTCATTTCCTCCGCCACCATGGACCCCGATGTCGCGCGGCGTCTCGCCAAACAGTTGGAAGAAACCGGCCGGCACTACCTCGACGCGCCGATTTCCGGCGGCGCACAGCGCGCGGCGCAGGGCGAACTCACCATCCTCGCATCCGGCAGTCCGGCCGCGTTTGCCAAAGCGCGCCCGGCGCTGGACGCGATGGCGGCAAAGCTCTACGAGCTCGGTGACGCCGCCGGCCAGGGCGCCGCATTCAAGATGATCAACCAGTTGCTGGCCGGCGTCCACATCGCCGCCGCTTCCGAGGCGATCGCATTCGCCGCCAGGCAGGGCCTCGACATCCGAAAAGTCTACGAGGTGATCACGGCCTCCGCCGGCAATTCCTGGATGTTCGAGAACCGCATGCCGCATGTGCTCGACGGCGATTATGCGCCGCGCAGCGCGGTCGATATCTTCGTCAAGGATCTCGGCATCATCCAGGACATGGCGCGCTCGGCGAAATTCCCGGTGCCGGTTTCCGCTGCCGCCTTGCAGATGTTCCTGATGACGTCAGCCGCCGGCATGGGCCGCGACGATGACGCCTCGGTGGCGCGGATGTATGCAAAAGTCACCGGCACGCATCTGCCGGGCGAGCCGAAGTAAGAGCAAGATCAAGAAGGGGACCTTCGATGCCGCGTTTTGCCGCCAATCTCTCCATGATGTTCACCGAGGTCCCGTTCCTCGATCGCTTCGATGCGGCGGCAAGAGCGGGATTTGCCGCGGTCGAATTCCTGTTTCCCTATGATCACCCGGCAGACGCCGTCGGCGAGCGGCTTAAAAAGAACGGCCTGACGCAGGCGCTGTTTAATTTGCCGCCGGGTAATTGGGACGCCGGCGAAAAAGGCTTTGCCGCGCTGCCGGAGCGCTTTGACGATCTCAAGCGAAGCATGGAGACCGCACTGCCTTACGCGAAGGCGACTGGCGTCAAGCGGCTGCATCTGATGGCGGGTATAGCCGATCGCAGCAGCACGAAGGCCGTCGAACAATTCTACAAGTCGGTAGTGTGGGCAGCCGAGTTCTACGCGCCCCATGGGCTGGATGTCGTGATCGAGCCGATCAATCCGCGCAACGTGCCGGGATACTTCCTCAACGATTTCGGCTTCGCACGCGACCTGATTACCGAGCTGAAGATTCCGAACCTGAAACTGCAGTTCGATATCTATCACTGCCAGATCATTCACGGCGACGTCACCATGCGGCTGCGCGAGATGATGCCCATCATCGGCCATGTCCAGATCGCCAGCATTCCCTCGCGCAACGAGCCCGACGGCGAAGAGCTGAACTATCCGTTCCTGTTCACTGAGCTCGATCGGCTCGGCTATGGCGGCTTCGTCGGCTGCGAATATAACCCGCGCGGCAAGACCACCGATGGACTCGGCTGGTTCAAGCCCTATGCCGGAGCAAAGCCGTGAAACTGTCCTTGGGCTGCATCGCCGACGACTACACCGGCGCTTCCGATCTCGCCAACACGCTGACGCGTCAGGGGCTGCGCACGGTGCAGACCATCGGCGTTCCGCCGGACGATCTCGCGCTGCCTGAAGTCGATGCGGTAGTGGTGTCGCTCAAGAGCCGCTCGATCGAGGCTGGTGTTGCGGTGGACCGTTCGCGCGCCGCCGAAAAATGGCTGCGCGGCCGCGGCGCCGGCCACGTGCTGTTCAAGATCTGCTCGACCTTCGATTCCACCGATGCCGGCAATATCGGCCCGGTGATGGACGCGCTGCGCGCCGACTGCGGCGAGGCGATCGTGCTGGTGACGCCGGCTTTTCCGGAAACCGGCCGCACTGTCTATCAGGGCAATCTGTTCGTGGGCTCCGTGCCGCTGAACGAAAGCCCGCTGAAGGATCATCCGCTCAATCCGATGCATGATTCCAATCTGGTGCGGGTGCTGGCGCGCCAGAGCCGGACCCAGGTCGGGCTGGTCGACCTCGCGACGCTCACGCGCGGCGCTGAGGCGGTTCGCGGACGTCTTGCGGAGCTGGCGGGAAAGGGTATCGGCGCGACCATCATCGATGCGGTCTTTGACCGCGATCTGGAAACCATCGGCGACGTTGCGCTGGATCACCGCCTGTCCGTCGGCGCATCCGGCATCGGACTTGGCCTTGCCCGGGCACTGGTCACCTCCGGCAAGGTCAAAGCGGCTTCCGCGGGCGCGGTCTCCGGCGTGCCGGTCGGGGGACCGGCGGCGTGTCTTGCAGGGAGCTGTTCGCAGGCGACGCTGGCGCAGATTGCCAATGCCGAAAAGACCATGGCTGTGCTGCATCTCGATCCCGAGCAGATCATCGCGGGGCCGGCAGAGGCGCGCCGGGCGCTGGCCTGGGCGAGCGACCGGATCAGCGATGGTCCAATCCTGATCGCCAGCAGTTCGACTCCGGACCAGGTTGCAGCTCTGCAATCTCGGCATGGCCGCGATGCAGCCGGACATGCCATCGAGCAGGCGATGGCCGATATCGCCGAAGGCCTGGTGCGCACCGGCGTGCGGCGATTGGTGGTCGCCGGTGGTGAAACGTCGGGCGCCGTCGTCGATCGGCTGAGGATTCCGGGCTTTCTCGTCGGCGAAGAAATCGCTGCAGGCGTGCCGGTTTTGCGCGCGGTCGGCGCCGAGGACGGTGAGATGCTGCTCGCACTGAAATCAGGCAATTTCGGCGGGACGGAGTTTTTCTCCGATGCCTTGAAGCTGATGCGCTGATCGCTTCAAGCCGACATTCATTTCCTGGTGAGAACTGTCGCGTAGGTATTTGTACCGACGCGTATTAACTCAACCTGAGGAAGCGTCGGGTTTGATATCCGCCAGGCATCCTTCCTTTCCAAATTCCGGGCCTTTTCCCAGACGGCGTCCCGCGCGCCCAAAACCAAGAGATTCCACCCATGCTCGCCCGCTATTCGATCCGCACCAAGATCATCACCGTGGTCGCCTTCCTGCTCGTCGCGATGGCGGGCATGGGTCTGCTCGCGGTGAAGAACATGCGCGCCATCAACGCCAACACGGTCGATATCGCGACCAACTGGATGCCGAGTATCCGCGTGTTGGGCGACCTGCGCGCCGGCACCATCACCTACCGCAACGTGATCCGCGAGCACATGCTGTCCGAGACGCTGGAAGAGAAGCTCTCGATGGAGAAAACGCTCGCCACCGTCACCGAAAGCAACACCAAGATCCGCGCGGCGTACGAACCGCTGATCACCTCGGCGGAGGAACGTGCGCTGTATGCCGAATGGTCGAGGCTGTGGGACAAATACCGGAAGGGCACCCAGGAGGTCATGGAACTGTCGCGCAAGGCGGCTGGGAATATCCCGACCGAGGCCCACGACCTGAATACCACGACCGTCAACAAGATCAGCCTCGATGCCGACGCCGTCCTGAAGAAGAGCATCGATCTGAACAATGCCGGCGCGGACAAGGCGGCAAGGGAGGCGGCCGACAGCTACACCGCCGCTCTCATGATGCTTGCCCTGATCCTTGGCGCCGCCGTCATCATCGGCGTCGGCATCAGCGCCTATCTGGTTCGCGACGTCTCGCGCGGCATTGCCTCCATCGTCACGCCGATGCAGGCGCTGGGTAAGGGCGATCTGAGTGCGGAGGTGCCGCATCAGGGCGAGAAAACCGAAATCGGCGCGATGGCCGATACCTTGCAGGTATTCAAGGAAGCGCTGAGTGCCAAGAAAGCCGCCGACGAGGCTGCCGCCGCCGACGCCGAAGCCAAGATCGAGCGCGGCCGGCGGGTCGACGGCATCACCCGCAACTTCGAAAGCGTGATCGGCGAGATCGTGCAGACGGTATCCTCGGCTTCGACGCAGCTCGAAGCGTCGGCCGGCACGCTGTCGGCGACCGCCGAGCGCTCGCAGACGCTGACCTCGGCCGTGGCCTCGGCTTCCGGCGAAGCCTCCGCCAACGTGCAGTCGGTGGCCTCGGCGACCGAAGAGCTCTCTTCCTCGGTCACCGAGATTGGCCGCCAGGTGCAGGCTTCGGCGCGGATGGCGACCGATGCCGTCGGTCAGGCCCGCGTCACCAACGACCGGGTCAGCGAATTGTCCAAGGCGGCGGGCCGGATCGGCGACGTCGTCGAACTCATCAACACCATCGCCGGCCAGACCAACCTGCTGGCGCTCAACGCCACCATCGAGGCGGCGCGCGCCGGCGAGGCCGGCCGCGGCTTTGCGGTCGTGGCGTCGGAGGTCAAGGCGCTGGCCGAACAGACGGCAAAAGCCACCGGCGAGATCAGCCAGCAAATTGCCGGCATCCAGGGCGCGACTCAGGATTCCGTAAGCGCGATCAAGGAAATCAGCGGCACCATCGAAAGGCTGGCGGAGATCTCCTCGGCGATTGCGGCTGCCGTGGAAGAGCAGGGCGCCGCGACCCAGGAAATCTCCCGCAACGTGCAGCAGGCCGCCCGCGGCACCCATCAGGTCTCCACCAACATCACCGATGTGCAGCGCGGCGCCAGCGAGACCGGTGCGGCCTCCTCGCAGGTGCTATCGGCGGCGCAGTCGCTCTCGGGCGATAGCCAGCGCCTCAGGCTCGAGGTCGGCAAGTTTCTGGAGTCGGTTCGGGCAGCCTGACAACCGGGCGACCGTCGACGAAAAGACCCGGCTCGCGGAAGCGCGCCGGGTCTTTTCGCGCTTGGCGCGAAGATGGCGCATCTACAACCCGATTGGATGCCCGTAGTCTCACGCAAGCGGAAATTAACCGGTCCCCGCTACGCTGCGCCGCATCTTCCGGGATTCGCGCGCAAAGGTTGCCGGTTCCTTTGCGTCGTAAAATTCCACATCCGGACAACTGATTCAGAAGAAATTGGGGTCGTCGACATGATCAAGCTCAACCGTATCGGATACAAACTGGGCTTGGCCGGGGCGGTCGGCGTCCTGCTGGCGATCGGCATGGTCGCCAACCAGATGGTCACCGAATCGAGGATCGAGGAGGCCAGCGAGCGCGCCGCCCGGTCGCAGCAAGTGGCCGACAACTCGCTCTCCGCCCATATCGACCTGCGCAAGATTCAGCTTGCCGCCGGCAATGTCAGGCTGGCGAGGACTTCTGCAGAGGTCGAGAAGACCGTTGCCGATTTGCAGCGCTACAAGGCGAGCGGGGCGAAGGAGTTGGAGGCGGCGCTGGCGATGGCGCCGCGGCCGGATGCCAGGGAACGGCTGCAGAAGATCAAGACCTTGATGGAAGGCTTTACCGCCGCCGTGGAAGATCTCGCCAAAGCGCAGATCACGCTGCTGGCGCAGATCGACAAGCGCTCGGTCATCTCGGAAGAATGGACCAAGGCGGTCGATGCCCAGTTGAAGCTGCCGGCCATGGCGAAGCTGGACAACCGCCTCGAGATCGAGCGTTTGCTATTTCAGGCCGATGGAAAGGTGAACGCGTTGCGGGCTGCCGCCTGGAAGCTCGGCGCAACCGGCGATGCCAACCTGGTCTCGGAGATGGCCAAGACCGAGGCCTCGCTGAAGGACGTGTTCAACAAACTGCGCGGCGAGGCCGATGACCGGGAATTGCTGGTCGTGGTCAGCAACCTTTCCTCGACCGTCAAGCGCTTCCTGGCCGCCAATGAGGAAGCGGTAAAGACCGAGCAGGTCAAAAACGACATCATCGCCAACCGCACCGTCAAGGCCGCCGCAGATGTCGCCGACCTGATGGAAACAACCGTCGAGGCCGCGCAAAAGGATGCCAGGACCTCCAAAGACGAGGTTATGGCCGATACCGAGCGCGCCAACCGCATCAACCTGATCATGGCGATCATCGTCGTCGCGTCGCTGATCGCCTCGGTGGCATTCTCCTTCCTCGGGGTCGCGCGTCCGATGACGCGGCTGAACGGTGCGCTGGGCGAGATGGCCGGCGGCAATCTCGACGTCGAGATTCCCGGTGCCGGCCGCGGCGACGAAATCGGCGACCTCGCCAAGACGGTGACGGTCATCCGCGAGAACGCCGAGCAGAAGGCGCGCGAGGAAGCCGAGGCGAAGGTCCAGCAGGACCAGGTCGCGGCGCAGCGGCGCAAGGCCGAAATGATCAAGCTCGCCGACGATTTCGAAGGTGCGGTCGGCGAAATCGTGGACACGGTGTCGTCGGCTTCGACCGAGCTCGAAGCCGCCGCCGGCACGCTGACCGCTACCGCCGAACGCGCCCAGGAGCTGACCACGATGGTGGCTGCGGCTTCCGAGGAAGCCTCCACCAATGTGCAGTCGGTGGCTTCCTCCACCGAGGAGATGGCGTCGTCGATCACCGAGATCGGCCGTCAAGTTCAGGAGTCGGCGCGGATGGCCAATGAGGCCGTCGATCAGGCCCGCACCACCAATGACCGGGTCAGCGAATTGTCGAAGGCGGCGGCCCGCATCGGCGCGGTGGTCGAACTCATCAACACCATCGCCGAACAGACCAATTTGCTGGCGCTCAACGCCACCATCGAGGCCGCCCGTGCCGGCGACGCCGGCCGTGGCTTCGCCGTCGTGGCATCCGAGGTGAAGGCGCTGGCGGAACAAACCTCGAAGGCGACCGGCGAGATCGGCCAGCAGATCACCGGCATTCAGGCCGCGACGGAGGAGTCCGTCGGTGCGATCCAGGCGATCAGCTCCACGATCGAGAAGCTGTCGGAAATATCCTCGACCATTGCGGCCGCGGTGGAAGAGCAGGGTGCCGCAACCCAGGAAATCTCCCGCAACGTGCAACAGGCGGCCCGCGGCACCCAGCAGGTCTCCGCCAACATCACCGACGTGCAGCGGGGGGCCGGCGAGACCGGATCGGCCTCGACGCAGGTGCTCTCTTCGGCCCAGTCGCTGTCGTCGGACTCCAACCGCCTCAAGCTCGAGGTCGGCAAGTTCCTGAATTCGGTGCGGGCGGCGTAAGCCGCCGACACACTGTAAAGACTACGAAGGCTCGCCCCTGAACCGGTGCGGGCCTTTTGTCGTTCGGAATCGATGGGATGCGCTGGCTGCGGGCCTGGTTAATAAAATCCCGTATATCTACTGAGTACAAAATTAACGGGTGGAAAGCGCCTGGCGTATACGATTCCGCGCAATGGGGCTGACGACCGCCGTCGTCGCGTGGGAGACCAAGCATGTTTGGAATGATAAGCCGGGCCAAGCTGACGGTTGGCCGAAAGATCTATGCCCTCATCTGCCTGAGCTTTGCCGGGCTGCTCGGCATCGCCTTTCTCGATTCGCGCGAACTGGCATCGAGCTTGAACCAGCAGAAGCAGATCGAGCTGCGCCACCTCGGCGAACTCGCACTCGGCATCATCAAGGAAGAGCATGCCGCGGCGCAGAAGGGCGGCGTTTCCGACGCCGATGCCCAGAAGCGGGCGATGGCGCGGATCGCGGCGCTCAGGTACGGCAACAACGACTATTACTGGATCAATGACATGCATCCGAAAATGGTGATGCATCCGATCAGGCCGGAGATGAACGGCAACGATCTTTCGGCCTACAAGGATCCCAACGGCAACCTGTTGTTCGTCGATTTCGTCAATACCGTCAGAAAGAACGGCTCCGGCTTTGTTCCCTATGAATGGCCGAAGCCCGGCTTCGACAAGCCGCAGCCGAAACTGTCCTACGTGGTCGGCTTCGCCCCGTGGAACTGGGTCGTCGGCACCGGTGTCTACATCGACGACCTGACGGCGCAGACCTGGGCCTCGACCCAGCGCTCGCTGATCGTTGCCGGTGTAGTTCTGCTATTTACGCTCGTGGTGTCGATCTTCGTGGCGCGTAGCGTCACCGGTCCGCTGCAGCGGATGACGGTTGCGATGAACGATCTCGCGAGCGGCAACCTTGCCGTCGAGGTGCCCGGCGTCGGGCGCGGCGACGAGGTTGGCGAGATGGCCAAGGCCGTCGAAGTGTTCAAGAGCAATGCCATTGCCCGCCACTCGCTGGAGGCCGAGCAGCACGCGGCCGAGACCCGCGCCGTGGCGAGCCGCAAGGCGGATATGAGCAAGATGGCCGACGATTTCGAGGCCGCAGTCGGCCGGATCGTCGAAGCCGTGTCGTCGGCATCCAGCCAACTCGAGGTGTCGGCGGGTACGCTCACCTCGACCGCGGAACGCGCCCAGGAACTTGCGACAACGGTCGCCTCGGCCTCCGAGGAAGCCTCGACCAACGTGCAGTCGGTGGCCTCGGCCACCGAAGAGATGGCGTCATCCGTCACCGAGATCAGCCGCCAGGTGCAGGAATCGGCACGGATGGCCAACGACGCCGTGGAGCAGGCCCGCACGACCAATGACCGCGTCAGCGAATTGTCGAAGGCGGCAACCCGCATCGGCGACGTCGTCGAACTGATCAACACCATCGCCGGCCAGACCAACCTGCTTGCGCTCAACGCCACCATCGAGGCGGCGCGCGCCGGCGAGGCCGGCCGCGGCTTCGCGGTCGTGGCCTCCGAGGTCAAGGCACTGGCCGAGCAGACTGCAAAAGCCACCGGCGAAATCGGCCAACAGATCACCGGCATCCAGGCCGCCACCCAGGAATCCGTGAACGCGATCCAGGCGATCAGCGGCACCATCGAGAAGCTGTCGGAGATTTCGTCGACGATTGCGGCGGCCGTGGAAGAGCAGGGCGCCGCGACGCAGGAAATCTCCCGCAACGTGCAGCAGGCGGCCATGGGCACCCAGCAGGTGTCCTCCAACATTACCGACGTGCAGCGCGGCGCCAGCGAAACCGGATCGGCGTCCTCGCAGGTGCTTGCGGCGGCGCAATCGCTGTCAGGCGACTCGAACCGCCTCAAGCTCGAGGTCGGCCGCTTCCTCGACTCGGTGCGGGCGGCCTGATCCTCGTACCTGCTATTCGGTTCGAAGCCGGCGCCTCATGCCGGCTTCGCAATCGCTGGCGATCCGAGTCAGAAACGCGAATTGTCAGAGCCGTCGGCTTTTCGGCTGCAAGAGGAACGGGAGACATCCCTAGATCGCAAAATTGCGATTGCGGCACGTGCCGATCAATCGCCTTGAGCGAAACTGGGAGCAAATGTGGCGAACGAACTTCCGTAATCGGGAAAAAGTGGTAAGACGCAAAGGCATCGTGACGATTTGATGTCAAAAGGTCTGGTGCCAGAAGATCTGCCATGGATCGCTACCGATGGCTCGGATGACCGCCGCGTGTCGTTGCTTGATGAACTAGTTGAATCTGAGTTCGTAAAGATTAGCCGGTCTCTGGACGTCGATCGTTTCCGGAGCATCGAAGGACTGGGCGATGCCAAGAGCATTCCGATCGACGCCAAGGACTTCGCCGCCGCTTTCGCCTCGTTGAAGCTGAAGTCCTGTTCGGTCCATCTGCAGCGGACGTTCCCTCGAATTCTGCAGATGCAGTATTCCACGACCGGCGCGATCGTCGGCTTCACGATGGACGATGCCGCTTCGTTGATCATCAACGGCGTTGAAGCCCGCGCGCCGGCCTTGCTCCTGGTCAAGGGTACCACGACGTGTGAGATCGTGGAGCAGCAGGCCAATCTGGTGGCGCTTCTGAATTTTGCTTCCATCGACGATCGCGGCTGGCCAGGCGATGCCGATAGCGCTCAATTGATCGCGACGCTGCCGGATAGATGCGAGGCACTCCGGGTGACGGTTCGCGATGTCCTGACGCTCGCTTCGCATTCGCCCAATAGCTTCGCACAGCCGAACGTGATCGAGCACGTTGAAGAATCGATTCTGCAGGCGGTCGATCTGGCGATGGCTGCGGCATCGCCCACACCCGAAGCCAAGCGCCTCAGTCTGAGCCACTATCTGGCGCTGGTCCGAAAGCTCGACGAGTTCGTGGCTGACAGCGCCGGCAAGACGTTGTACAGCGCCGACGTGGCGCGGCAACTCGGGGTCTCGGTGCGGACGCTGCATAACGCCGTGGTTGCCATTCGCGGCATGAGCATGCACCGCTACATGCGGCTGCGGCGGCTGTGGAATGTACGACAACAACTGGTGCGCGGCGCATCGGTGCAGTCGGTGAAGGCGGTGGCGCTCGTGAACGGCTTCTGGCACATGGGCGAGTTCACCGCGCTCTATCGCGAGTTGTTTGGCGAAACACCGCAGCAGACGCTGTCGGCAGCCCGCAAGCAGACGGACAATCCGACGTGATGGCGATAAAGCGCGCCGCGCTTCCGTAATACTACCAGTTCCCGGACCGTGCCGCCTTAGACGCTGGTTAACCATCGTATGAAAGCCTGACGGTCATGGGTGCCGCTCTGTGGCTATGCCGCCGCAGGAGCCTTTCGTTCGCAACGAACCGGCTCGTCCCAAATTGGCCCGGCACTTCTTCACCGTGATCCCGCCATGCGGGAAACAACGGCATCGCCGCGATTTCACTGACGCCGCTATTTTCAAGGACGTCCATCATGTCGATCCGTTTCCTTCTGAATCTCTCTATCGGCGCCAAGCTCGGCATCGCCTCGGGCCTCGGCGTTCTGCTCGTCGTCGTGATGGTGGTCAGCCAGATGCGGGCCAACGCGGCGATGCGCGACGCGGATGTGCGCAAGTCGGCGCAGCAGACGATCGCGCGAGACGGGGTGGACGCAAAGGCGTCGATTCGCGGCATGCAGACCGGCGTCCGTGATCTCCGTCTCGCAAACAGTGCGGCAGATCTGCAGAAGGCCAATGACTATCTGGCGGCGCGGCTCAAATCGGTGAACCGTTTTGCCGACGAGATACTGCAATTGTCTGCCCCCGGAGAAACCCGCGCACGCACCGAGAAGCTCAAGGCCAGGGCAGCAGACTACGCGAAAGCAGCCCAACAGATCGCATCGGTTCGCGGTGAAGCCGTAGATGCGGCGGGCGGATCCGACGCCGCCACGCGGACTACCAAACTGAATGAGGAAGCGATCCGGATTGCCCGGGAAGTGACGCTGCCGATTGCGGCCGAACTGGAATCTCTCGCCAACCAGATCGCCGAGTCGGCCAAGCAGGGTGTGGATCAGGAAGCGGCCCGGGCCACTCGGGAAATGGCCGCCGCCGAACGGGAGTCCATGGCAGTCGGTCTCTGCACGATCCTCCTCTTGATAGGCACTTCCGTGTTCTCGTTCTTCACGATCGCCCGTCCGATGCGCGCGCTGAGCGTGTCGATGGACGAGCTCGCCGGCGGCAATTTCGCGGTGGTGCTGCCGGGCCTCGGGCGCAAGGACGAGCTCGGCGCAGTCGCCGGCGCGGTCGAGAAATTCAAGGTCGTGTCTGAGCAGAAAGCCCGGGACGAGGCGGAAGCCAAGATCAGGCAGGACCAGATCGCCGCCCAGCAGCGCAAGGCCGAAATGGTCCGCCTCGCGGATTCCTTCGAGACGGCGGTCGGCGAGATCGTCGAAACCGTATCCTCGGCTTCGACCGAATTGGAAGCTTCGGCCAAAACGCTGACCGCGACGGCCGAGCGCGCGCAGCAGGTCACGACCACGGTGGCTGCTGCTTCCGAGGAGGCGACCACCAACGTACAGTCGGTTGCATCGGCGACCGAGGAGCTGTCGTCTTCGGTCAACGAGATCAGCCGTCAGGTGCAGGCATCGGCGCGGATGGCGGGGGAAGCCGTCGACCAGGCGCGCGTCACCAACGATCGCGTCAGCGAATTGTCGAAGGCGGCAGCGCGCATCGGCGACGTCGTCGAACTCATCAACACCATTGCAGGCCAGACCAACCTGCTGGCGCTCAACGCGACCATCGAGGCGGCGCGCGCCGGTGAGGCCGGCCGCGGCTTTGCGGTGGTGGCCTCGGAAGTGAAGGCGCTCGCCGAACAGACCGCCAAGGCGACCGGCGAGATCAGTCAGCAGATATCAGGCATCCAGGGCGCGACTCATGAATCCGTCGGCGCGATCAAGGAAATCAGCGGCACCATCGAACGGCTGGCCGAGATCGCCTCGACCATCGCGGCCGCCGTGGAAGAGCAGGGCGCGGCAACCCAGGAAATCTCCCGCAATGTGCAGCAGGCGGCCGACGGCACCCAGCAGGTTTCGGCCAACATCACCGACGTGCAACGCGGGGCGAGCGAGACCGGCTCGGCTTCCGCGCAGGTGCTTTCGGCGGCACAGTCGCTCTCTGCCGACTCGAACCGCCTCAAGCTCGAGGTCGGCAAGTTCCTGGATACGGTGCGGGCGGCGTGATGGTCCCATCGTGCCCCGGACGCAGCGCAGTACTGCGCGCCGCACCGCGTCCGGGACACGAGAACTATCCCACCCGCCATTCCAGCACGCCATCATCCGCGGCAACGACATCGCCGACCGACCCAACCGGCGTCTGGTCCATGTTCAAGAGATGCTTGAGCGTCGCTGCGTCACCAGCGGGCACACGCGCCAGCGCCCGCGCATCCTGCTCGGTGCGCAGCATCACGACGCCGTGCTCGATCTCGCCCTTGCCCTTGTAGATCACGGTAAAGCTCTCGACTTTACCCTTGCCTGAGGCCTCGGTGATGAAATCCGGCGCCGGGCGGCGGTTGCGGTCGGCCTCGGCCTGCACGCTGGTGTCCTGGGCGAGCGGTCCCTTCGGCGCTTCGCGCGACAGCACCAGTCCGTGATGCTTGGTGACGAAGCCGCCCTGGCCGTAGAGCAGGCCGAGCTTGCCGCCTTCGCGCAGCTTCCGCACCATCGCAATAGCCGCGTGCGTCATATACGTGTTGAGCGGCGCGCCGAAGAAGGTGAGGCCGCCGGTCACCGTCGGCTGCACGTCGGGGCCCAGGCCGAGTGTCCGCCGCGCCATCTTGGGTACGCAGGGAAAGCAGCTATAGAGCTCGATGGCGTCGAATTTCCTGCCGTCGCCCTCGACCAGGTCCATCACCGCCTTCAGCACCGCGTTCTGCGGATGGCTTTCGTAAAACTGGTCGCGCACCAGATAGTCGCGCGGCTCCTCCGCCGACGCGCCGCCGATCGGATAGACCAGCCGCTGCTCGGCCACGCCGGCCGCGCGCGCTTTCGCTAGCGACGTCAGCAAGACAGCCCCGCCCATGTTCACGGTCGGGTTGGCCACCATTAGTTTTGTATAGGGCCAGGCGATCAATCGGTTTTCCGGCGTCGGCGTGATGATCTCTTCAGGTGCAAAACGCTTCTTCAGCCACGAATTTGGATTCTCCGCCGCCACTTTCGAATAGGTCGACCACAGCGCGCCGGATTCGGCGAGCGCCTCGCGCGGCGTCTGGCCCCAATGCGCTGACGTGGCGGACTCATAGAGCGGATAGACGGTGATGGGGCGGAACACCCCGAGCTTCACCGCCATCGGCTTCTGAAACGCCGCGCCGCGCTTCGGCTCCTCGACGTCATGGGCGAACGGCGTCCATGGCAGGGCGATGCCGCCGCGCTCGGCCTTGGTTGCGGTGGATTGCGCTTCCGCGCCGCAGACCACCGCCACGCTGCACTCGCCGCGCGCGATGCGCTGTGCCGCTTCGTGAATGTAGCGGATCGGGCTCTCGCCGCCGACCGGGCCGTAATAACAATGCGCCGGCGCAGCACCAAGCTTTGCTGCGAGCTGCTTCTCGGGATCGCGGTAGCGCCAGCTCAGGAAATTGACGACGTCGAGCGAGCCGAGCTCGCCGAGCAGTTTTGCGCCGCTATCGGCTTCCGCGCGCCGCACCGCCTGCTCGAGCAGTGCCAGCGGTTCGAGGCCGGCGGCGATGTCCCTTGGCCGGTCGACGATTTCGCCGACGCCGACGATGACGGGAATGCGGTCTTCGGAGAGGGGGGAGTTGTTCGACATTTCTTCTTGTTTCGCTTTCGATCGATCAATTCGTAACTTGTTGTTCCGTCATTGCGGGGAGCGCAGCGACGAAGCAATCCATACCTCCACATGTTGCGCTATGGATTGCTTCGCTTCGCTCGCAATGACGGGGTGAGAGCCGTCACTCCTCCATCAGCATGTTCATATGCTCCACCGCGTCGGCAAAATCTTCCTTGAACTCCTGCACCACTGCGCCGGCCGACTTCACGCTGTCGATCAGGCCGACGCCCTGGCCGACGAAGTAACTCACGAGATCGCGCGCCTGCACATTGCCGGCGGCGGCCGCGCGGTCGATCGAGTTGAAGGCGTCGCGGCTGATGATGCTTTGCAGCGGCATCGGCAAGGCGCCGGGGCTATCCGGTCCGCGGTCCCATGCATCGGTCCAGACCGACCGCAATTGTCGTGCCGGCTTGCCGGTGCGACCCTTGGAGCGCACCGCGTCGCGCGAGGATGCGGCGATCATCTTCTCGCGGAAAATTTCCGTGGTCTCCGATTCCACCGTCGCCAGCCACACCGAGCCGGTCCAGGCGCCGGCCGCACCCATCGCCATGCAGGCCGCCATCTGCTTACCTGTCATGATGCCGCCGGCGGCCAGCACCGGCACGTCGCGGACCGGCTTGATCGCCTTGATCACCTCGGGCACCAGCACCATGGTCGAGACTTCGCCGCAATGGCCGCCGGCCTCGGTGCCTTGCGCAACCAAAATATCGACGCCGGCAGCGACCTGCCGCAGCGCGTGCTCTTTCGAACCAACGAGCGCCGCCACCGGCACGCCATGCTTGCGGCCCATGTCGATCATCTGTTTCGGCGGCACGCCGAGCGCGTTCGCAATCAGCTTGATCGGATGGCGAAACGAGACCTCGAGCACGTCAAGCGCGCGCTGCGCGTCGAACGGCTGCGGCTGGTTGTCGGCGACATTGGTCGTCGTCAACTCGACGCCGTATTTCTTCAGCAGGTTGCGCGTGAAATCGCGATGCTGCGGCGAAATCCGCGCCTCCAGGCTCTTCCAGGTGACGTCCTTCTCGCCCGCGGTCGAAATGTTTTCAGGGACCAGCACGTCGAGCCCGTAGGGCTTGCCATCGGTGTGATCGTCGATCCATTTCAGTTCCTGTTCTATCGTCTCGGGCGAATGCGCGGTCGCTCCCAGTACGCCAAACCCGCCGGCGCGGCTGACGGCGGCAACGACGTCGCGGCAATGGCTGAAAGCGAGCAGGGGGAATTCAATTCCCAGCATGTCGCAGATTGGCGATTTCATGGTGACCTCCCGGCGGCAGCATTCGGTGGTTGCTGCTCGCTTCCACGTGACGCTAGCCCATCGGAGGCTTGCATGCCAAGCGCTCTCACTCCTCCTCCTGAGGAGGGCTTGCAATTCCATCTCGCAAAATATGCAGAGCACGGCCGCCGATTTGCGTCTTGCGCTTTGGCGCTAGCGAGAGAATGGTGCACGCAACCAACATAATTTTCAGGGAGCCCGTTTTCATGTCCGCCATGCCATCCGCCGCCGCCAAATTGCCCGAGGCCTACGACGTCGTCGTGGTCGGCGCGGGCTTCGCCGGCATGTATATGCTTCACCGGTTGCGCGGGCAGGGGATGACGGCGCGGGTCTACGAGCAGGGCTCGGGCGTCGGCGGCACCTGGTACTGGAACCGCTATCCCGGCGCGCGCTGCGACGTCGAGAGCATGCAGTATTCCTATTCGTTCTCGGAAGAGCTGCAGCAGGAGTGGGACTGGAGCGAGCGCTATGCACCGCAGCCGGAGATTTTGAAATACGCCAACCACGTCGCCGACCGCTTCGATCTGCGAAGGGACATCCAGTTCGACACCCGTGTCGATCGTGCCGAGTTCGACGAGGCGACCTCCCTCTGGTCGGTAACGACTTCGGACGGCAAAACGGTGTCAGCAAAATTCGTCGTGCTCGCCACCGGCTGCCTGTCGAACGCGCGGATGCCCGACATCAAAGGTCTCGATCGGTTCACGGGCAAGGTCTACCACACCGGCCACTGGCCGCATGAGGAAGTCAATTTCACCGGCCAACGCATCGGCGTCATCGGCACGGGATCGTCGGGGATTCAGTCGGTGCCGGTCATCGCCGAACAGGCCAGCCATCTGACGGTATTTCAACGCACCGCAAATTTCTCGATTCCCGCCCGCAATGCGCCGCTGACGGAACAGGAGCGGCAGAAATTCCGCGCCAACTATCCCGAGATCCGGCGCTTCGCGCGCGAGGTCGCGAAGAACGGCATCTATACCGAGATGCCCGACCGCGGCGCGCTCGATGACGGCGACAACGAGCGCCGTGCGAAGTACGAGGCGCGCTGGAATCACGGCGGGCTTACCTTCATGTCGGTCTACAACAATCTTGCGCTCGACAAGACTGCCAATGACACCGCTGCGAATTTCGTCCGCGAGAAGATCGCAGGTATCGTCAAGGACCCGGAAACGGCAAAACTATTGCAGCCGAACAACCATCCGATCGGCTCAAAACGCATTTGCATCGACACCGATTATTTCGCGACCTTCAACCGCCCAAACGTGACGCTGGTCGACATCAAGTCGAATCCGATCGAAGAGATCACCGAAAACGCCGTGCGCGTGGCCGGCAAAAACTACGAAGTCGACGCTCTGGTGTTGGCGACCGGTTTTGACGCGATGACGGGATCGGTGGCGAAGATCGATATCAAGGGCTGCGACGGGCAGACGCTGAACCAGAAATGGGCCGCGGGCCCGCGCACCTATCTCGGCCTGATGAGCGCAGGCTTTCCCAACCTCTTTATCGTCACCGGCCCCGGCAGCCCGTCGGTGCTGTCCAACATGATCGTGTCGATCGAGCAGCATGTCGACTGGATCATCGACTGTCTTGCTTACATGCGCGATCGCGGGCTCGACACGATGGAGGCCGCCACCGAAGCCGAGGACAAATGGGTCGCCCATGTCAACGAGGTCGCCTACACCACGCTCTATCCGCAGGCCAATTCCTGGTACATGGGGGCCAACGTCCCCGGCAAGCCGCGCATCTTCATGCCCTATATCGGCGGCGTCGGGCCGTACCGGCAGATCTGCAACGACGTCGCCGCCAAGGGCTATCAAGGGTTTGTGATGGAGCGGGCAGAGGCGCCGCGCAAGCTGGCGGCCTCGTAAACGCCGTCATTGCGAGCGCAGCGAAGCAATCCACCTTACCACGCAAAGAAAGAAGAATGGATTGCTTCGTCGCTACGCTCCTCGCAATGACGGACTCCGCAGCCGCCGCGTTAACACCTCAACAAACCGGTCGGCATCGGCTTCGTCATTATAGACGTGCGGCGACACACGCATGCGCCCCAGCCGCGTTGCGACATAGACGCCTTCGCTTGCCAGTCCTTCGACGAGGCCCGCCGGCATTCCGCCCTTGAAGGCGAGGCTCACTATATGCGGCGCCCGCAGATGAGGTTCGGGAACGTGGACGCCGATGCTGCGCACGGCTTGCGCGATCCGCTCCGTCAACATCGTGAGACGCTGCACGATAGCCGGCGCTCCCCATTCGACTATCATCTCCATGCCGATCGAGGCCATCTCCATCGAGATGAAATGATCGCGCTCGCCCATGTCGAAGCGCCGCGCATCGCCAACGTAACTGACATCCGTGAAATAGACCGCGTTCTCGGCGCGCACGTTGCGACGGCCAGAGGCGGTCTGCTCGAGCGGGATACCGCCTTGATGGCGTTTTGCAACATAGAGAAAGGCGCGGCCGTAGGGTCCGAGCAGCCATTTGTAGGTCGGGAAGATCACAAAATCCGGGTCGAGACGCTTCACGTCGGTCGTTAGCACGCCAGTGCCTTGCGTCGCATCGACGAGAAAGGCAGCGCCTCGTTGCCGGAGTGCCGTGCCGACCTTGTCGACGTCGATCAACCCACCATCCGACCAGTGCACGGATGAGATTGAGGCCAGGCTGACCGGTGGTGCGCCGGATCGTTCGATCGCGGCAAGCACCGCCGACGTCCAATCGCCATCGTCGGGTTGCCGAACCGTCTCGACGGCGAACCCTTCTGCCTCGGCCCGCGTATGCCATTCGAGCACCGGCGAGGAGTGGTCGTTCTGCAGCACGATCACGCGCGTGCCGCGGGCGATCGGCAGCATCTTCGCGGCGGTCGCGACGCCGTAACTGACCGAGGGAATCAGCGCGATATCCGCGGCCTCGGCATTGATCAGCCGGGCGGCAGCAAGGCGCGCGCGTTCATGCTGTTGGTTGGCGAAGGAGGCCTCGATCGTCCACGGCATGCCCTTGCGGAGAACCGCGGCGCGGCCGGCCTCCAGCGTTCGAATCGGCAGCGGGCTGTAGGAGGCGGCATTCAGGTAGCAGATCTGGCGCGGTATCTCGAACAGGGCGCGCTGTGATGGGAGCATTTGGATGGTCTCTTTGCTGGCGGCACATCCATTATGGCCGATCTCGGCTACGCCAGCCACAGGAGCATTGCTCCGATTGCCCTACACCTGCTTTCGCAACATAGCGCATTCCTCCCCTGAGTTTTGCGCGCTTTTTGTTTGGTTGCAGTGCTGATACGAAATCTTACATGGATTGCGGCGGCCGCCGCGCGACAGATCACGCAATCGCGAGACGGCTCGAATCAGCCTGGAGCCAAACCAATGACCGACGCCCCCGTTAACGATCCCGCCGAATACGTGCCGCCGAAAGTCTGGACCTGGAACAAGGAAAGCGGCGGCCGGTTCGCCGCGATCAATCGCCCGATCGCAGGCCCTACGCATGAGGCGGAGCTGCCGGTTGGCCGCCATCCGTTCCAGCTCTACTCGCTGGCTACTCCCAACGGCGTCAAGGTCACCGTGATGTTCGAGGAGCTGCTTGCGGCTGGCCACAGCGGTGCGGAGTACGATGCCTGGCTGGTCAAGATCGACGGCAACCAGTTCGGCAGCGGCTTTGTCGCTGTCAATCCGAATTCGAAGATCCCCGCACTGATGGATCGCAGCGGACCGACGCCGATCCGGGTGTTTGAGTCCGGTGCGATCCTGATGCATCTCGCCGAAAAGTTCGGTGCGTTTTTGCCGGCCAGCGGGCCGGCGCGGGCCGAATGCCTGTCGTGGCTGTTCTGGCAGATGGGCAGCGCGCCGTTTCTCGGCGGCGGCTTTGGCCATTTTTACGCCTACGCGCCGACCAAGATCGAATACGCCATCGACCGCTACGCCATGGAGGTGAAGCGCCAGCTCGACGTGCTCGATCGGCGTTTGGCCGATAATGAATATCTCGCAGGGAGCGAATACACGATCGCCGACATGGCGACCTGGCCGTGGTACGGCGCACTGGCCAAGGGTCTGGTCTACGGCGCCGGCGAATTCCTCTCGGTGCACGAATACAAGAACGTGCAGCGCTGGACCGACGCGATCGCCAAGCGCCCGGCGGTGAAGCGCGGGCGCATGGTCAACCGCATCTCCGGCGATCCGGCAAGCCAGTTGCACGAGCGGCATGACGCGAGTGATTTCGATACCAAGACGCAGGACAAGATCGGCGAGCCGGCAAAGGGGTGAGGCGAGGGGAACGCGATGAGCTTCTTCGAAAAAGGTCCGGTTCGCATCAACTACGAGGAAGCCGGCTCCGGCTTTCCGCTGCTATTGATCGCCGGCGGCGGATTGAATTCTAACATCTCCGGCATTACCGGCGACTATCCGCCCTTCAATGCCATCAAGGAGCTCGGCAACGAATATCGTTGTATCGCCTACGACCTGCGCAACGCGCCACCCGGTCAGTCGTCAGGCCCGCTTGAGATCGATCGTCCCTGGGATTCCCACACCGACGACCAGCTCGCGCTGATGGATCATCTCGGATTCGACAAATTCATGGTGCTGGGCTTCTGCATCGGCGGTCCCTTGATCTGGAATCTCATCAAGCGCGCACCGGACCGCGTTGTGGCGGGCGTGCTGGCGATGCCTTCGGGCTCGCGCCCTGAGATGCGCGACCTGTTTTACAATAACAACATGACCGGCTGGGCGCCGGAACTGACAAAACGCCGGGACGATATCACGATGGAGCAGGCCGAGAAATTCCTGACCCGAATGTATCGCACCGATCCGGATTTCGTCTTCACGGTCACGCGCGATTTTGTGCGAAGCTGTCAGACGCCGGTGCTGATCCTGCCCGACGACATCCCGGCGCATCCTTATGCGGTTGCGATGGAGAGCGCGCTGTTGGCGCCGAACGCGGAAGTCAGCCTGTTTCCGTGGAAGGAGCCGAAAGAGCGGGTGCCGCTCGCGGTGCGGCAGATCCGGTCATTCCTGCGCGCGCATAGGCCAAATTAGACCGCTGCCTTCGCCCCTTCCGCCGGCGGAAACACCACGCGGTCGTCGGTCCGGCAGTAACGATCCGCGAACATGCGGCCGATCGGGTGATAGCGCTCCATATGCACGCGCATCGCGGCGTGGTCCCACAATTCGTCGCGGATGTGGAAGTGGATGCCTTCGCCCATCACCAACAGCCGGTCGCCGTTGACGTCGATCTCCTTCCAGGTCTTGCACTCCATCGCAAACGGCGCATCGGCCAGCCGCGGTACGGCGATTTTGGTCGAGGGCGCCAGTTTGAGATCGAGATAGTCCGGCTCGCCGACCTCGGGCGGAAAGTCGCCGCTGCTTTCATGCATTGCCCGCGCCAACGGCTCGTCGGTCATGTTGACGACGAACTCGGCCGTTCGACGGATGTTGATTACGGTATCCTTGACGCGGCCGTCGGGCCGCAGATTGGCGGCAAACATGCAGAGCGGCGGATCCTCGCAGAACACGTTGAAGAAGCTGAACGGCGCCGCGTTGACCACGCCGGCCGAACCGATCGTCGTCACCCAGGCGATCGGCCGCGGCAGCACGAAGGAGGTGAGCACCTTGTAGCGCTCGCGGGGTTTGAGGTCGCTGGGGGCGTATTGCATGGGGAACTCGCGGTGGGGTGAGCCTACTTCCGTCATTGCGAGCGAAGAGAAGCAATCCATCGCGTCACAAGCTGAGGAATGGATTGCTTCGTCGCTTTGCTCCTCGCAATGACGGTTGCATCGAAATCAACCTACGGCATGCTCAGTTCATGCCTTCCGACCACCATCCAGTGCACCTCGTCCGGACCGTCGGCGAAGCGGAGGTGGCGGACGTCCTGGTACATCTCGCCGAGCGGGCTCCACTGCGAAATGCCGGTCGCGCCGTGCATCTGGATCGCCTGGTCGATGATCCTGCAGGTGCGCTCCGGCACCATGGCCTTGACCATGCTGACCCAGATCCGCGCCTCCTTGTTGCCGAGCACGTCCATCGCCTTGGCGGCTTTCAGCACCATCAGGCGCATCGCCTCGATTTCGCAGCGCGCCTGGGCAATGATCTGCAAGTTTCCGCCGAGATGGGCGATCTTCTTGCCGAAGGCTTCGCGGGTGAGCCCGCGCGAAACCATCAGGTCGAGCGCCTTTTCCGCCTTGCCGATCGTGCGCATGCAGTGATGGATGCGCCCGGGCCCGAGGCGCACCTGCGAGATTTCAAAGCCGCGGCCTTCGCCGAGCAAGATGTTCTCCTTCGGTACCCGGCAATTGTTGAAGCGCAGATGCATGTGGCCGCGCGGCGCGTGGTCGTGGCCGAACACGTGCATCGGGCCCAAAATCTCGACGCCGGGGGTGTCGATCGGCACCAGGATCTGCGACTGCTGCTTGCTTGGCGGCCCATCGGGATTGGTCTTCACCATCACGATCATGATCTTGCAGCGCGGATCGCCGGCGCCGGAGATGTAATACTTCTCGCCGTTGATTACCCATTCGTCGCCGACGAGTTTTGCCGTGGTGGAAATATTCTTGGCGTCGGAGGAGGCAACGTTGGGTTCGGTCATCGCGTAGGCCGAGCGGATTTCGCCTGCCAGCAGCGGCTTCAGCCACTTCTCCTTCTGCTCTTTGGTGCCGACGCGCTCCAGCACTTCCATGTTGCCGGTGTCGGGCGCCGAGCAGTTCATGGTCTCCGACGCCAGCGGATTCTTCGCCAGTTCAACCGCGATATAGGCGTAGTCGAGATTCTTCAGGCCTTTGCCGGTCTCGGCATCAGGCAGAAAGAAATTCCACAGGCCTTCTTCCTTGGCCTTGTCCTTGGCCTTCTGCAGCACCGCCAGTTGCTCCGGCGTAAAGCTCCAGCGGTCCTTCTTGCCCTCGCCGAGCCGCATGAACTCGACCGACATCGGATCGACGGTCTCGCGGATGAATTTTTTGACGTGCTCGTACAGCGGACGAACCTCGTCCGACATGCGCAAATCGTTGAGTTCTTCGCCCGGGTTGAGATTGTAGGTCGTCGTCCGCGGGATGTAGGCGTGTTTCATGGATTGTTTCTCCCATTTGCGCAAAGATCGCGGGCGCGCTCGGCTCATTGGCCGGCAATGTAGACGGGAGGAGATGGCTTGTACAAGCGCGGGCAACGGGAGACGATTTTCCGTCTCATGGGAAGCCGGATGGTCCCCCCAGGATGGTCCCCCCATAAGTTACCTTCGTGTCCCTCTCATTTGCGCCGGGCCTTCTGATCGAACGCGCTCAGCACGGCGAGCGTCATCGCGGTGACGCCGGTTTCGATGGTCGGCCTCGGCACCGGCGCGAACAGCGGCGAATGATTGGACGGTATCGGTGGCCCGCCGTTGCGTGCTGCATCGATACGCTCCTGGTCATAGACGCCGATGTTGAACATCATCGATGGCACGCCTGCGCCGGCGAATTCGGAGAAATCCTCGCTTGCGGTCCCCGGCGGCGAAAGCTTGAACTTATCGCCGAATGCCGCCTTCAGCACGTCAGCGGTGGCCGCGACCACATCCGGATCGTTCATGACGGGCTTGGTGCCCTCGACGATCCTGATGTCGGGAGCGGGAGCGTCCGACATCGCCGCGGCCGCCTTTGCCGTTCGTTCGATCCCGGCATGTAGTTTGGCGCGAACCTCGGGCTTGTAGGAGCGAATGGTGCCGGAGAGCCGCACCGAGTCGGGGATGATATTTGGAGCGGTGCCACCGTGAATGGCGCCGATGCTCACGACACCGAATTCAGTCGGGTCTTTTTCACGGCTGATCACGCTTTGCACTTCGACAATGAAGCGCGCCGCTATCCCGACGGGGTCGACGGTCGTGTGCGGTGCCGAACCGTGACCGCCGCGGCCGTGGAATGTTATATCGAGGCCGTCGGCGGCGGACGAGCCTACTCCTGTGCGATAGAAGCCCGTGCCATGAGAGAACGGACCGGCATGCAGGGCGAGGGCGATATCGGGTTTGGGGAAGCGCGTGAACAGGCCATCCGCCAGCATGGCCTTGGCGCCCGCCACGATTTCTTCCGCCGGTTGGGCGATGAACATCAGCGTGCCGCGCCAATGCTCTTTCAGGCCAAGCAGCGTCTTCGCCGTCCCGACCCAGCTCGCCATGTGGATGTCGTGGCCGCAGCTATGGGCGACGAACACCTCCCGTCCGCTCCAGTTGGCCTTGTCGCGGCTCGCATAGTCGAGGCCGGTCTTCTCCTCCATCGGCAGGGCGTCGAGCTCGGTGCGCACCATGATGGTGGGTCCGTCACCATTTTTGTAGATGGCGACCAATCCGGTCTTGCCGACATTCTCGGTGACCTCGAAGCCGAGCGCGCGCATTTCCGCGGCAAGCCTGGCGGCGGTCTTCACTTCCTGAAACGCAAGCTCAGGATGGGCGTGGATTTCCTTGTAGAGCGCGTCGAGCTTCGGATAGTCGCTTGCGAGCGAGGCTTCGATCGCCTTCTGCAGGGTGGCGACATCGAGCTCGGCGTGAGCGGGCAGCGTGATGGTTGCGAATAGCGCGGCGGACGCAGCCAATGAGATGGCAGATCGCTTCATGGCCTGACGTTCCTTCGATTGTGCCGCAACCCGTGCTGCGTAGGGTGGGTTACCCCTTCGGCTAAACCCACCCTACAGTCTTCGTTTACGCCGGCATCCGGTGCATCGCGCAGATCTTGTTGCCGTCGAGATCGCGCAAATAAGCGAGATAGAGTTTGCCCGCGCTGCCCTCGCGGATGCCCGGCGGATTTTCGCAAGTCGTTCCGCCATTGGCGATGCCGGCCGCGTGCCATGCGTCGGCCTGTTCGGGCGAGTCGGCCGCAAAACCGATGGTGCCGCCATTGGCGGGCGTCGCGGGCTGGCCGTTGATCGGCTTGGTCACCGAGAATATTCCGGTCTTGGTGATGTAGAAAATGCGGTGGCCGTCGACCCGCGCCGGCCGCACACCGAGCGTGCCGAGCAATGCGTCATAGAACGCCTTGGCTTTGTCGAGGTCGTTGGTGCCGATCATCACATGCGAAAACATTTCTTCAATTTCCTCCCAGTTTTTTCCGGACGACCAAACGCAAATTGCTTGCCACTTCGCTTTCCCGGCTCGCCTCATCACGCTGCTCGTTACCGGGCAATGTAGACGGCGGCGCGGGCGTTCTACAAGCAGCCCCTCCGGGTAGCCGAAAAGCCACGATCCCACCGGATTACGGATCGTTAATTCGGCTGGCGCGTTGGTTCCTGTCGCCAAACGCGGCGCCTCGACGCACCCCGGCATCTTGAAGCGCGGCCACGGGAGTTCCTACCTTTGGGATGCCAGCCCGGCGTTCAGCCGCGGGCGGCAAGGAGACGACAATGAGCTATTTTAAGACTGCCATTCTGTTGGCCGGTCTGACCGGCCTCTTCATGGGCGTCGGCTATCTGATCGGCGGCGCCACCGGTGCCACGATCGCGCTCGTGATCGCGGCTGCGACCAATATTTTCGCCTACTGGAATTCGGACCGTATGGTGCTGTCGATGTACGGCGCCCATGAGGTCGACCAGCGCACGGCGCCCGACCTCTTCAACCTCGTGGCTGAACTCGCCGGCCGCGCCGGCCTGCCGATGCCGCGCGTGTTCCTGATGGACGAGCCGCAGCCCAACGCCTTCGCCACCGGCCGCAATCCGCAGAACGCGGCGGTCGCCGTGACCACGGGTCTGGTGCAGTCGGTCAGCCGCGAAGAACTCGCCGGCGTGATCGCGCACGAGCTGGCACACATCAAAAATCACGATACGCTGCTGATGACCATCACCGCGACCATTGCCGGTGCGGTCTCGATGCTGGCCCAGTTCGGCATGTTCTTTGGCGGCAATCGCGACAACGGTCCCGGCATCATCGGATCGATTGCCATGATGATCCTGGCTCCGCTCGGCGCCATGCTGGTGCAGATGGCGATCAGCCGGACCCGCGAATACGCCGCCGACGATCTCGGCGCGCGCATTTGCGGTCAGCCGATGTGGCTTGCGTCCGCTCTGGCCAAGATCGCCAACGCCGCGCATGTCGTGCCGAATGTCGAAGCCGAGCGCAATCCGGCGACCGCGCACATGTTCATCATCAACCCGTTGTCGGGTCAGGGCATGGACAATCTGTTCACGACGCACCCCTCGACCGAGAACCGCATCGCCGCGTTGCAGCAGCTCGCGGCGGAGCTTGGCGCGCAGGGCGGCACCTTCTCCGCCAACGCGCGCGCCAACTATCCGGGCCGCGGCCCATGGGGCCGGACTTCTACCTCGCGCGGCCCGTGGGGATAGACGTGTAGGGTGGGCAAAGGCGCTTCGCGCAGTGCCCACCATCCATCACCGATCGCGTTGCTTGATGGTGGGCACGCTTCCGCCTTCGCTCGCTGAGCTACGGCGGACAAGTCGCTTTGCCCACCGCCTCATATTCAGTTGTCATCCCCGCGAACGCGGGGATCCAGTATTCCAGAGACAGCAGTGATTGAGCCGAGACGCCGCGGTGTACTGGATGCCCCGCCTTTGCGGGGCATGACAAGTCTGGTAGGGCCGCGCGTCTCGAACCACGAGGCCCATTACGTCACCACACCCACCCTCAAAACGCCGTGTACCCGCCATCGATAACAAAGCAATCCGCCGTGTGATATGACGATGCCTTGCTCATGATGTACACCGCGATGCCGCCGAAATCCGCGGGCTCACCGAAGCGGCGCACTGGAATGCGCGGCATGACGTTGGCGACGAATTTGTCGTTGGCCATCAGCCCCGAAGTCATGTCGCTCTTGATCCAGCCGGGCAGGATCGCGTTCGCGGTGACGCCGTAGCGCGCCAGCTCGACCGCGAGCGCGCGGCACAGCGCGTTCAGCGCCGCCTTGGTGCCGGCGTAGTGCTCGTTGCGCGCGGTGCCGAACAAGGACGCCAGGCTCGAGGTCGCAACTAGCCGGCCGAATTTGTCGCCGGCTTCCGCACGTTCGGTCATGTGGCGGGCGGCGGCCTGAAACACGTGGAAGACGCCGTCGAGATTGGTCGCGAACATTTTTCGCCATTCCTCCTCTGTGCGGTCGATAAAGGCGCGCCGTCCGCCGCCGCCGATGCCGGCATTGGCAAAGCAGCCGTCGACGCGGCCGAACGTATCGAGCGTCGCCTTCATCGCGGTCTTGACGGAGGCGGGGTCGGTGACGTCGCAGATCTGCGTATGGACCTTGCCGGGCCCGGCCGACATGGTTTCCGCCGCGCTCTTGTTCTTGTCGCCATTGCGGCCCCAGATCGAGACGTTGCAGCCTTGGGCGTTCAGCGCCTGCGCAATGCCGAGGCCGATGCCGCCATTGCCACCGGTGATGACCGCCGTGCGGCCGGTGAGGTCAAAGATGCTCATTGGATGTTTCCATTTTGTTTGGCAACAGAGTTGCGCCCTGCGGCGGGCAGATGTTCTGGCGCAAGCATGGACAACGCCGCCAAGAAAATCAAATATGGGCGAGACATCGTCCGGTCTTCCGCGCAGCGAAATAGCGCGTAAACACAAGTTAAGAGGAAGCAATGCAGTTCAAGCACGTCACGCTCGATTTCGATGGCGCGGTCGCCGTTCTCAAGCTCGACCATCAGGAGGTCATGAACGCGGTCTCGATGGACATGCTGGGTGGGCTTGGCGAAGCGCTCGACGCGATCGAGGAGAAGCGAGAGGAGGTGCGCTGCCTCGTGCTGACCGGCGCCGGGCGCGCCTTCTGCACCGGCGCCAATCTGCAGGGCCGCAACAACCAGAAGCCCGGCAAGAGCAACGCCGGTCAATCGCTGGAAATCGGCTTTCACCCGTTCCTGCGGCGTCTGCGCCGGCTGCATTGCCCGATCGTCACGGCCGTCAACGGTCCTGCCGCGGGCGCCGGCATGAGCTTTGCGCTGATGGGCGACATGATCCTCTGCGCCCGCTCGTCCTATTTCCTGCAGGCGTTCCGCCGCATCGGCCTGGTGCCGGACTGCGGCTCGACCTGGCTGTTGCCGCGCTTGATCGGCAAGGCGCGCTCGGTGGAATTGTCGCTGATGGGCGAACGGTTGCCGGCAGAGAAGGCGCTGGAATGGGGCCTCGTCAACCGCGTCCATGACGATGCTGACTTGATGGAGGAGGCGATGAAGCTCGCGCATGAGCTCGCCAATGGCCCGACCATTGCGCTGTCGCTGATCCGAAAGCTCTACTGGGACAGCCCGGAAAATTCCTTCGAGGAGCAGCTCAACCTCGAATTCGAATCGCAACGCATCGCCGGCGCGGCTGATGATTTCAAGGAAGGCGTTGCTGCCTTCCTCGAAAAGCGCCCTGCCAAGTTCAGGGGCAAATGATCGAGGAGCAACTTGGGCGCTGCGTCGCGTCCTGGTATCCGGGAGCCACTGGCGCGACTGGCGCCGCCAAGCTCTCCGGCGGCGCCAGTCAGGAGACCTGGACATTCGATATCGTGCATCCGGGCGGCAATGTTGGCGCCATCCTGCGCCGCGCGCCGCCGGGCTATGGCGCGTCGCCGGGGCGGGCCGCCGGCCTCGATGCCGAGGCGACACTGATGCAATTGGCACATGACGCCGGCCTGCCTTCACCGCGCGTAATGCATGTGCTGAAGCCGGCGGACGAACTCGGCCGCGGCTTCATCATGCAGCGGATCGAGGGCGAGACCATCGCGCGGAAGATTCTGCGCGATGAGCAGTTCGCCAAGGCGCGGCCGATCCTGGCGCGGCAGTTGGGCCGCGTGATCGCCGGCATTCACGGCTTGCCGTCGGCGAAACTGCCGAAGTTGCGCGAGATGAGCGCGACCAAGGAGATCGCCGACCTCGAGCGGGAATACGGCAGCTTCGACTGGCCGCGGCCGGTGTTCGAACTCGCGCTGCGCTGGCTGCGCGAGCGCGACCCCGGACCGTCGCAGGAGGTGACGCTGGTGCATGGCGACTTCCGCCACGGCAACCTGATCATCGGCCCCGACGGCGTCCGTGCGGTGCTGGACTGGGAGCTCGCGCATGTCGGCGATCCGATGGAAGACTTGGGGTGGATCTGCGTCAACTCCTGGCGCTTCGGCGAGATCGACAAGCCGGTCGGTGGCTTTGGGACGCGCGAGGAATTGTTCGCCGGATACGAGGAAGCCGGCCGCACGGTCGATCCTGATCGTGTCATGTTCTGGGAAGTGATGGGCACGCTGCGCTGGGGCATCATGTGCTGCGGCATGATGCAGCGTTTCCGGCAAGGCCCCGACCATTCGATGGAACGCGCCATGATCGGTCGGCGTTCCTCAGAGACGGAGATCGATCTGCTACGGCTACTCGCGCCGCGAGGAAAGTAGGATGCAAGACGAACCGACCCCCACCGAACTGATCAAGGCGGTCGCGGATTTCCTCCGCAACGAGATTGCGCCCGCCGTCAAGGGCCACAACGCCTTCAAGCTCCGCGTCGGCATCAACGCGCTCGACCTGGTGACGCGGCAATTGGCGCTGGAGCAGGGCAGCGATGCCGCCGAAGTCGCGCGGTTGAAGCAGTTGCTCGGCATGGATGGCGCGTTGATAGATCTCAATCGGGCGCTCTGCGAGAAGATAGCGAACGGAGAGGTCGATCTGCAGACACCGGGATTGGCAGAACATCTCTGGCGGACCACGATGGACAAGCTGGCCGTCGATCAACCGAATTACGCGTCATACAAAAGGGAGCTTGAGGGCAAGGGTGGCTAGTTCGGCGTCGTCCCTGCGAACGCAGGGACCCATAACCACAGGCATTCGTGATGACGAACGGTCTCTGCCACCGCGCCGCCAAGAGAGATCACGCAGTATGGGTCCCTGCTTTCGCAGGGACGACGATGGCGAGTCAATTGCTACCGCCCCAGCCATTTCGGCGGACGCTTCTCGGCAAACGCCTTCGGTCCTTCGATGTAATCCTGCGAGGCCGCCATCGCCTTCACGGCCGGATACTCGCGCTGCTCGGCGATCGCCTGTTCCAGCGACACTTCGAGGCCGCGCTGAATGGCCTGCTTGGAGGCACGGATCGACATCGGCGAGTTCTTGCAGATCGTCTCCGCCCAGCGCTCCGCCGCGGCGAGTGCTTCACCGGCCGGAACCACCTCGTTGACGAAGCCGAGTTCGAGGCCTTCTTTCGCCGAGACGTGGCGCGCGGTGAGGATCATGCCCATGGCGCGCTTCAGCCCGATCTGCCGCGGCAGCCGGTGCACGCCGCCGGCAAGCGCAGCGAGGCCGACGCGCGGTTCGGGCAGCGCGAAGGTCGCATTCTCCGAGGCAATGATGAGGTCGCAGGCCAGCGCGATCTCGAAACCGCCGCCCATCGCGACGCCGTTGACGGCGGCGATGATCGGCTTGTCGCAGTCAAAGCGCGAGGTGAGGCCGGCGAAACCGCCCTTGTCCCAGCCGCGCTTTCCGCCGGCCGCCTGCCATTTCAGGTCGTTGCCGGCGCAGAACGCCTTATCGCCGGCGCCGGTGACGATCGCCACCCATTGCGCAGGGTCCGCGGAAAAATCGTCGAACACCTTGTTCAGCTCGAAATGCGCGTCGATATGCAACGCATTGTACACTTCCGGCCGCGACAGCGTGATGATCGTGATCGGCCCCTTGCGTGTCACCTTGGAGAATTTCAGGTCCATGTTTGCTCCCGTTTCGATTTTCTGCGGCGAAGAATATTGGCCGCGATCATAGCGCCAGCCAGTCGTCCGAAACCATCCAATTACGCAAGGCCCCCGCGCGTGCCAAGGCCTGCTCCGTTGCTTGACTTGGGCCTGGTCTTCTCACTCTATTCCGTTCGAGCAGGAGCGCTACGCAGCGCCTAAACGCAAATCAAAACAAACAATACTCCCGGGAGACCGCCTTGGATTTCAACCTGCCTGCCGACCTCACGGCCTATCTCGACGAACTCGATCGCTTCATCGCGCGCGAGATCAAGCCGCTGGAGGAGGCCGACGACAACATCCGCTTCTTCGATCATCGTCGCGAATGGGCGCGTACCGATTTCGAAAACGGCGGCTTGCCTCGGCATGAATGGGAAGCGCTGCTGCGCAAGGCCAAGAACCTCGCCGACGCCGCCGGCCATTTGCGCTTCGCGATCCCGAAGCGCTATGGCGGCAAGGACGGGTCCAACCTCTGGATGGCCGTCATCCGCGAGCATTTCGCCTCAAAGGGCCTTGGTCTGCACAATGATCTGCAGAACGAGCATTCGATCGTCGGCAACCTGCCGCTCGTGACCATGCTCGACCGCTACGGCACCGACGAGCAGAAGGCGATGATCGAAGGCTCGATCACCGGAAAATACCGCATCACCTTCGGCCTCACCGAGCCTGATCACGGTTCCGACGCGACGCATATGGAAACCAGGGCGGTGCAGGCGACGCGTGACAACGTCAAGGGCTGGATCATCAACGGCCAGAAGATGTGGACGACCGGCATGCATGTCGCGACCCATTGTGCGCTGTTCGCCCGGACATCAGGCATTGACGGCGACGCGCGCGGCATCACGTGCTTCCTGGTGCCGGCCAAGAGCAAGGGCGTGAAGGTCGAGGAGTATATGTGGACCTTCAACATGCCAACGGACCATCCGCGCGTCAGCTTCACGGATGTGTTTGTCCCTGAGGATGCACTGTTCGGCGAGATCGGCCGCGGACTGTCGCTGGCGCAATGTTTTGTGCACGAGAACCGGATCCGGCAGGCGGCGAGCTCGCTGGGCGCGGCTGTCTACTGCATCAATGAGAGCGTCAAGTATGCGCGCGAGCGAAAGCCGTTCGGTAAGGCGTTGGCCGAAAACCAGGCGATCCAATGGCCGCTGGTGGAGCTGGCGACGCAGGCCGAAATGCTCAGGTTATTGATCCGCAAGACCGCGTGGGAGATGGACCAGCTCACACAGGCGCAGGTCGAGCACACCCTGTCCGATCGCGTGTCGATGTGCAACTACTGGGCAAACCGCCTGTGCTGCGAGGCCGCCGACCGCGCGATGCAGGTACATGGCGGCATGGGCTATTCGCGCCACAAGCCATTCGAACACATCTACCGCCACCACCGCCGCTACCGCATCACCGAAGGCAGCGAGGAAATCCAGAAGCGCAAGGTGGCGGGATTCCTGTTCGGCTATATGGGGGCGGGGAAGCACTGAGGAGCAAAGCCAAGGAGAAGATCATGGAAGGTGGATGCACATGCCGGCATGTCCGCTACCGCCTGAACGGCAGGCCTATGATCGTGCATGCCTGCCATTGCACCTGGTGCCAGCGCGAGACCGGCACCGTGCACGCGCTCAATGCTATGTACGAGGCCGATAGGGTAGAGCATCTCGCCGCCGAGCCCGAGATCATCGACACGCCGTCGGCCAGCGGCAAGGGCCAGCGCATCGCGCGCTGCCCGGTGTGCAAGGTCGCGGTCTGGAGCAACTATCCGGGCTCCGGGCCTGCGGTGCGTTTTGTCCGCGTTGGTACCATGGATGATCCGTCGCAGTGCCCGCCGGACGTTCACATCTTCACCTCCACCAAGCAGCCCTGGGTGACGCTGCCGCCGGGCGCGAAAGCGGTAGCCGAGTTCTACGATGTCAACGAGGTCTGGTCGGACGAAGCCAAGGAACGCCGGCGCGCGTTGCGCGAAAGAGCGGCAGCGAAGAAGTGAGCGGTTGCTATGCCCACAAGTCGTCGTCCCCGCGAACGCGGGGACCCATAACCACAGGGTGCAGTTTGAGTCACGGCCGTCAAGCGAAGGAAACTGGCACCTCTCGTATCAGCGATCGCACGGCGTATGGGTCCCTGCGTTCGCAGGGACGACATCGTTGATAGATCACGGATCAATTCACCAGCCGGTCCTTGCCCGCCCAATACGGCTCACGCAGATTCCGCCGCAAGATTTTCCCCGACGGATTGCGCGGCAGCGCTTCCATGAAGTCGACCGATTTCGGTGTCTTGAATCCCGCAATGCGTTCGCGCGTAAAATTGATGATGTCGGTGGCATTCGCCTGCTTGCCCGGCTTCATCACTACGATCGCCTTCACCGCTTCGCCCCATTTGTCGTCGGGGATGCCGATCACTGCGGCTTCGGCGACATCAGGATGATCGCAGATAGCGCTCTCGACTTCGGCCGGGTAGATGTTCTCGCCGCCGGAGATGATCATGTCCCTGATGCGGTCGTGGATGTAGAGGTAGCCGTCCTCGTCCATGTAGCCGGCATCGCCGGTGCGCAGCCAGCCGTCGCTGCCGAGAGTCCTGGCGGTGGCCTCCGGCAGGTTCCAGTAGCCGACCATGTTGGAGCCGGAGCGGGTCGCAATCTCGCCGACCTAGCGCGGCGGCAACTGGTTGCCGTCGGGATCGAGGATCGCAAGCTCGATGCCGGGCAGCGCCTTGCCGGCGGAGCGCATGCGCTCCAGCCCCTCGACATGATCCTCGGGCGGAAGGGCGACGATGGTGCCTGTCGTCTCGGTCATCCCATACAACTGCACGAAGCCGCACTTGAACACCTCGATGCACTCTTTGAGCAACGCAGCAGGAATCGGCGATGCGCCGTAGAGCATGTATTTCAGGCGCGAAAAATCCACCTGCCGCGCCCGCGGTTGCCGTACCACGAACTGCATCGCGGCAGGTACCATGAACAGTTTTGTAACGCCGGACTGCTCGAAGAAGTCCAGCACCTTGGTCGGATCGAACTCGCGGGCGATCACGCCCTTGGCGCCGTGATACAGCCCCATCACGCCCCAGCCGGAGCCGCCGATGTGGAAAACCGGCATCGCCACCAGCGAGACGTCGTCGCTCGACCATTTGTTCCATTCGGGCTTCTCGGCCTCGCTGCCGGCGTGCACCAGATTGAGGAAGTTGGCGTGCGACAGCATCGCGCCCTTGGGCTTGCCCGTGGTGCCCGAGGTATAGAGCTGGATCGCGATATCCTTCGGGCTGATCGCCACGTTCCGATCGTCGCCGCTGGCGGCGTCGCGCCAGGCCGTAAAATCCTGCCATTCCGGCGCGCCGCCCTCGGTGGTGATCACGTGGCGCACGTCGGGCAGTTGCGCCTTGATGTTGCGAACCTGCGTGATGAACTCGGGTCCTGCGAACAGCACCGGCGCCTTGCAGTCGCCGACGATGAAGGCGATCTCGGGACCGGCGAGCCGCCAGTTCACCGGCGCCATCACCACCTTGGCCTTCATCGCGCCCATCAGCAGTTCGAAATAGATGTCACTGTTCTTGCCGAGGTAGGCGATCCGCTCGCCCGGCTTGACGCCCATCGCAATCAGCGCATTCGCCACGCGGTTGGTCTTGATGTCGAACTCGGCGAAGCTGATCTGGCGTCCCTCGAACTCATAGGCGATCGCGTCGCCGCGCGTTCTGGCGCGTTCGCGCACCATGTCGACGAGGGTCGTCAATTGCTGCGAAGCGGACATGTCTCTCCCGTATCGTCTTGTTATCGTTGCGCGGAGTTTGGCGGTATCGCGCGACAAAGACAATACGGCTCAGTCGTCCCTGCGAACGCACTAGGGCATCTACACGTCTTGGGGACGCGACAGATTGACTCGGGGCGGCATGATGTGCGTTCGCCGCAGCGTTTTGTATGATTCTCTCTCTGGCGCTTTGATTCGAAGGAGCGCCAGAGATGCAGCAGGAACCGGATTTGTCCCTGGGTAAGTTTGGAGACGTTCGCCTCGATAAAAGGGGGCGGCGCTTCTCCGGGCTATGCTTTGCACGCGCAGTGTCTGTTTGCGCCAGATGGCGCAGGGCAACTGGGCCGCGAACATGGCGTTCTGGCGGTTTGTGAACAATCCGCAAGTCACGATCGACAAGCTGATTGAAGGCTGGAGCCTGCAGACGTCGATGGCGGTCAGCGGGCGTCATGTGCTGTCGATCCAGGACACCAGCGAGATCAACTTCCACACTCGTCCGGGACATCGGCGCGACTTGGGCAAGGTCGGCAAAGGCAATGCTCGCGGCGTGCTGCTGCATGCCATGATGGCGGTCGATGCCGATAGCGGGGTCTGTCTCGGGCTCACCGGCGGTGAGGTGTGGACGCGCAAGCGCAAGGCCAGGATCGCTCACGAGAAGCGCGCCTTGGCCGACAAGGAATCGGCGCGCTGGGTGACGACGGCTAAGCAAGGCTGCGAGGTTCTGGTCGCTGCTCGTATGATCACCGTCGTCAACGACCGCGAGGGGGATTTCTTTGCTCACTGGTCGCTGACACCCGCTGACAATGTCCACCTCCTGTCGCGCGCCATGCACGACCATGCGCTGGTCGATGGCGGCACGCTTTATCAGGCGGTCGCGCGGGCCCGCTTCTGCGACAAGGCGGTGATCGATCTACCAAAGCGAATGGATCGCCACGGTCGCCAGGCCCACCTCTCCATGCGCCTCGGAACCGTTGTGCTCAAACGACCGCAGCGCCCCGGCGTGAAAGACCTGCCACAGGGCGTCAAAGTCAGCTTCGTGGAGGTCGTCGAGTTGCACCCCCCGAAGAGCGCCAAGCCCATTCATTGGTTGCTCCTGACCACTCATCCGGTCGTCACCGCCGCCGATGCCTGGCGGATCGTCTCCTGGTACAAGCAGCGCTGGATCATCGAACAGCTCTTTCGCTCGCTGAAGAGCCAGGGTCTGCGCATCGAGGATAGTCAGCTCGACAGTGCTGAAGGCCTGATCAAACTCGTGGCGATCGCCACCAGAGTAGCATGTATCGTCATCCAGCTCGTTCAAGCCCGCAATGGCGGCGAACAATTGCAGGTCGAATTTGTGTTCACGCCGGACGAGATCGAAGCGCTCAAGGCCATCAACAAAACCCTGAAAGGCCGCACCGAGCTCCAGAAGAACCACCATCGCCCCAACACTGTCGCCTGGGCGGCATGGATCATCGCAAAGCTCGGCGGATGGACCGGTTACGCCTCTCATCGCCCACCTGGACCAATCACCTTCCACATGGGAATGGCTCGCTTCCAACTCCTCGTATATGGCCCGGCAAGCGTGTAGATGCCCTAGTGCGAACGCAGGGGCCCATACGCCGCGGCCTATCGGAAGGACGATGCGGCTGGTTGCCTTCGTAACAACTGGCGCTGGTGGTTATGGGTCCCTGCTTTCGCAGGGACGACAACTACCCCCGCGCGGCGCGGTCCTTCTCGTTCTGCGCCTTGATCGAGTCGCGCGCCTTGCTCCAGTCGTCGTCGCTCCAGTCGCGCAACTGATAGAAATTGCCGCCCATCGCGAGCGCCTGCGCGCCGTCCATGGCAATGGTCTCGCCGTTGATCCAGTCGCAACCGCCGGAGATCAGGAATACCGCGAGGTTCTGCAATTCCTCCATGGTGCCGACGCGGCCCATCGGGTTCTGCGCCCGCGTGCGCGCGCCGGCCTCGTCGCCCGGCTTGATGCGCTTGCTCATGCCTTCGGTCGGGATTTCGCCGGGCGCAATGGTGTTGAGTCGGATGCCGTACTTGCCCCATTCGACCGCGAGCGACATCGTCATGGCGTGGATCGCCGACTTGCTCATCGCCGACGGCACCACATAGGGCGAGCCGTTGCGCACCCAGGTCACCGTGATCGACACCACGTTGCCGCGTTGTTTGGCGGCGATCCAGCGCCGACCGACCGCGTGCGTCACATAAAACGTGCCATGCATCACGATATTGGCGACCGCGTCAAAGCCGCGCGGCGAGAGCTCTTCCGAGCGCGAGATAAAATTGCCGGCGGCATTGTTGATGAGATCGGTGAGGGGGCCCGACGTCCAGATCTGTTCGATCATTTCGTCGACGGCCATGGCATTGCGAATGTCGACGCCGTGGCTGACCACGCGCCCGCCATGCAGATCCATCAATTCGGTTGCGGTCTCGTCGCAGACGATCTTGCGGCGGCCGCAGATGTGGACCTCGGCTCCCAGTTGGAGGAACCGCGCGGCCATGGATTTGCCGAGGCCGGTGCCGCCTCCGGTCACGAGAATGCGTCGCCCGGCGAGAAGCTGATCGTTGAACATCGTTTCCACCCAAGGGGATTGTCTGTTAATTGGTCGATTGACTAAAACCGGACAACACCGTTCTGTAAAGCAGCAACTGAGGAGATTTTTTCATGGAGCAGCGCGTCTCGATCTCGATTTCGGACGGCATTGCCGATGTCCGGTTGGTGCGTGCCGACAAGATGAATGCGCTCGATGCCGCGATGTTTGAGGCACTGGTGGCCACTACCGAGCGGCTGGCCAATGAAAAGGGCCTCCGGGTGGTAGTATTGTCCGGGGAGGGGCGGGCGTTTTGCGCCGGTCTCGATATGGGACGCTTTCAGGCCATGAAGGAAAGCGGCGGTAACGGGATCGCCGGCGGCGAGAAGCGCGACCTCACTGCACGCACCCATGGCATCGCGAACTTTCCGCAAGCTGCGGTCTGGGGCTGGCGCCAGCTTCCGGTGCCGGTGATCGCCGCGATCCAGGGCGTGGCGTTCGGCGGCGGCTTCCAACTCGCGCTCGGGGCCGACATGCGATTCCTCACGCCAGACGCGCGGATGTCGATCATGGAAATCAAATGGGGCCTGGTGCCCGACATGGCCGGCACGCCCATTCTCGCAAGCCTCGTCCGCGACGATATTTTGCGCGAACTCACCTATACCGGCCGCATCTTCTCCGCGCAGGAGGCCATGAGTTATGGTCTCGCGACGCGGATCTGCGACGATCCGCGCACGGCAGCTTTCGAGGTCGCACGCGAAATCGCCGGCAAAAGTCCCGACGCGATCCGTGCCGCCAAGCGTATGCTGAACAAGCTCTCCGTCGATCCGGCTCCGGCGCTGCTGGCCGAATCCGTCGAGCAGCAGAAGCTGCTCGGCAGCCCCAACCAGACCGAAGCCGTGCGCGCCAATATGGAAAAGCGCGCGCCGCGGTTTGCGGACGCGTAGCGCGGCACTCCGTCATCACCGGGACAAGCCCGGTGATCCACGTTCTTTCTGGCTGCAGGCAAGCACGTGGATGGCCGGGTCAAGCCCGGCCATGACGAACTGAGAGATACTCACAAGAAAAAGAACAAGACGATGACCGAAAACTCCCAACTCTTCCTCGGCATCATCAGCGGCGAGCGCCGGCGCGACCACGGCGAAGTCGCCGAACGGACCGAGCGCATCGCCAGCGGGCTGCAAAGGCTCGGCGTCAAACAAGGCGGCAGCGTCGCCATGCTGATGCGCAACGACATCACCTTCATCGAAGCGGCTTATGCCGCGATGCGGCTCGGCGCCTATGGCGTGCCGGTCAACTGGCACTTCAAGCCGGAAGAGATCAACTATGTGCTGAAGGATTCGGGCACATCCGTGCTGGTCGCGCATGCCGACATGCTGCATCAGCTACGCGAGGCGATCCCGCAAGGCGTCACGGCGCTCAGCGTGCCGACCCCGCCGGAGATTCTTGCCAACTACAAGATCAATCCGGATCGTCTGACGACGCCCGACTTCGCGATCGATTACGAATCCTGGCTGAACCAACACCAGCGCTATGAAGGCCCGGCGGTGCCGCAGCCGCAGAACATGATCTACACCTCCGGCACGACGGGCCATCCCAAGGGCGTGCGCCGCTTTGCGCCGACGCCGGAGCAAAGCGCCAACGCCGAGCGCATGCGCGCGCTGATCTACGGCCTCAAGCCGGGTGCCCGCGCATTGCTTCCAGGGCCGCTGTATCATTCCGCGCCGAACTCGTTCGGCCTGCGCGCCGGCTGTCTCGGCGGCGCCCTGGTGATCATGCCGCGCTTCGACGCGGAACAATTTTTACGCGTGGTCACGACCGAGAAGATCGACACCATCTTCATGGTGCCGACCATGTTCATCCGGCTGATGAAGCTGCCCGAGGAAGTGCGCAGGAAGTATGACATGTCGTCCTTGCGCCATGTCATCCATGCTGCCGCGCCCTGTCCGGCGGACGTCAAGCGCGCGATGATCGAATGGTGGGGGCCGATCATCCACGAATTCTACGGCTCGACCGAGTCAGGTGCGGTTACGTTTGCGACTTCCGAGGACGCGTTGAAGAAGCCCGGCACCGTCGGCAAGATCGCGCCGGGTGCGGAATTGCGCTTCATCGGCGACGACGGCAGGGAACTGCCGCAGGGCGAGATCGGCGAAATCTACTCGCGCATCGCAGGCAATCCTGATTTCACCTACCACAACAAGCCGGAAAAACGCGCCGAGATCGATCGCGACGGTTTCATCACCTCGGGCGATGTCGGCTATATCGACGCGGACGGCTATGTCTTCATCTGCGACCGCAAGCGCGACATGGTGATTTCAGGCGGCGTCAATATCTATCCGGCCGAGATCGAGGCTGCGCTGCATGCGATTCCCGGCGTGCACGATTGCGCGGTGTTCGGCATTCCCGACGCCGAATTCGGCGAGGCGCTGATGGCTGTGGTGGAGCCGCAGCCGGCGGTGACGCTAGATCCGACTTCCATCCGCAACCAGCTCAAGGTCGCGCTGGCCGACTACAAGGTGCCAAAGCACATCGAAATCCAGTCCAACCTGCCGCGGGAAGATTCCGGCAAGATCTTCAAGCGCCGCCTGCGCGATCCCTATTGGGAGCGGGCAGGGCGGAGGATTTAGCCGGCGCCGCCGTGCCAGCGCGAAGGGGGCTCCGCTGCGTCCGGGATACCCCGGTGTGCACCGCCTCCATCTTTATCTTGCACCGCGGCAAAAAAATTGCACACTCGGAAGAGCCGGGCAGTTTGAGGTGGCCAGCCAATGTCTTCCCAGACCATGCCTTCCGAGATCGAAGTCCGGTCCAACCGCAGCGACGAGGCGCTGGCGTTGGAGGAGGATGCGCGGCTGCGGACCGACATTCGCCTGCTCGGGCGGATTCTCGGTGATACCGTCCGCGACCAGGAAGGCGCTGACGTCTTCGATCTGGTCGAACGTATCCGGCAAACCTCGATCCGGTTCCACCGGGACGAGGACAAGCTGGCGCGGCGGGAACTCGAGACCATCCTCGACAGCATGTCGATCAGCGATACCGTGCGGATCGTCCGCGCCTTCAGCTATTTTTCTCATCTCGCCAACATCGCCGAGGACCAGAACAACATCCGCCAGATGCGTGGCCGCGGTCCCGGCGGGCCGCGACCGAGCGCGCTGACCCAGACGCTCGCTCACGCAAAGACCGCCGGGATCAGCGCGGCCGAGCTGCGCCGCTTCTTCGAGGGGGCCCAGGTCAGCCCGGTCCTGACGGCACATCCCACGGAAGTCCGTCGCAAGAGCACGTTCGACCGCGAGATGGAGATCGCCGCGCTGCTCGACCGGCGCGAGCGCGTCCAGCTTACGCCGGAGGAGGCCGAGGCCTGCGACGAGCAGTTGCGCCGCGCCGTACTGACGCTGTGGCAGACCAACCTGCTGCGCCGGACCAAGCTGACCGTGCTCGACGAAGTCGCCAACGGCCTGTCGTTCTACGACTACACCTTCCTGCATGAGGTGCCGCGGCTGCATTGTGCGCTGGAGGACCGGCTGAACCGGGAGGAGGACGGCGCGCCCGGCGAGCTAGCGTCGTTCCTGACCGTGGGAAGCTGGATCGGCGGCGATCGCGACGGCAACCCCTTTGTCACTGCCGACGTCATGCGCGGCACGCTGCGCCTGCAATCGAGCCGGGTGATGAACTTCTATCTGGAAGAGTTGCATGTCCTCGGCTCCGAATTGTCGCTGGCCGCGCACCTCGCCGACGTCTCCGACGAATTGCGCGCGCTGGCCGAGCGGTCGCCGGATACTTCGCCGCACCGGAGCGGTGAACCCTATCGGCTCGCGGTATCCGGCATCTATGCAAGGCTGACCGCGACCGCTGCAAAGCTCGAGGTTGAGACGACGCGTCGTCCGGTCGGCGAGGCCGCGCCTTATGCGAGCGTGAAGGAGTTCAAGGCCGATCTCGACGTTCTGAATCGTTCTTTGATTGCGAACAATTCGGGCGTGATCGCGCGCGGTCGGTTGCGCTTGCTGCGTCGTGCCGTGGATTGCTTCGGCTTTCATCTGGCCCGGCTCGACATCAGGCAGAATTCCGCGGTGCACGAGCGCACGGTCGCGGAACTGTTCGATGCCGCGATTCCCGGCATGTCCTATCTGGCACTGAATGAGGAGGCCCGCGTCCATCTGCTGCTGCGCGAGCTGCGCAGTGCAAGGCCGCTGAGCTCGGTGTTCGTCAAGTACAGCGAAGAAACACGCGGCGAACTCGCCATGTTCCGTGCCGCCGCCGAGGCCCATGCGCGCTTCGGCCCCGACGTGATCCACCAATGCATCATCTCCATGTGCAAGGGCATGTCGGATATGCTGGAGGTGGCGGTACTGTTGAAGGAGGTCGGCCTCGTCAATCCTTCCGGCCGCAGCGCCATCAACATCGTGCCGCTGTTCGAAACCATCGAGGATCTGCAGGCTTCATCCGGCATCATGGATCGGATGCTGGCGCAGCACGATTACCGCCGGCTGGTCGACAGCCGCGGCGGCATCCAGGAAGTGATGCTCGGCTATTCCGACAGCAACAAGGACGGCGGTTTCGTCACGTCGGGCTGGGAGCTGTATAAGGCCGAAATCGAACTGGTCGACGTGTTCGAGCGTCATGGCGTGCGCTTGCGGCTGTTCCACGGCCGTGGCGGATCAGTCGGCCGCGGCGGCGGGCCGAGCTATGACGCCATCATCGCGCAGCCCGGCGGCGCGGTGAACGGGCAGATCCGCATCACCGAGCAGGGTGAAATCATCTCCAGCAAATATTCCAATCCGGAAGTCGGTCGCAACAATCTGGAAATCTTGGCCGCGGCGACGCTGGAGGCGAGCCTGCTGCATCCCAGGCAGAGCGCGCCGCGGAAAGAGTATCTCACGGCAATGGAGCAATTGTCGGCGCTGGCATTCAAGGCCTATCGCGGGCTGGTCTATGAGACCGAAGGCTTTGCCGATTATTTCTGGGGCTCCACCGTCATCACCGAAATCTCGACGCTCAACATCGGCAGCCGCCCGGCGTCGCGCAAGAAAACCCGCGAAATCGAGGACCTTCGCGCCATCCCCTGGGTGTTCAGTTGGGCGCAGTGCCGGTTGATGCTGCCGGGCTGGTACGGCTTTGGCTCCGCGGTCGAGACCTGGATCGCGGAGCACCCGGAGCAGGGCATGGCCTTCCTGCAGGAGCTCTACCGCGAATGGCCATTCTTCCGCACGCTGCTGTCGAACATGGACATGGTGCTGGCCAAGAGCTCGATTGCGATCGCCTCGCGCTATGCCGAGTTGGTGCCGGACGTGGCCTTGCGCGAAAGCATCTTCGGGCGCATCCGGCGCGAGTGGCATGCCTCGATCGAGACCTTGCTCGACATCATGGGCCATGAGCGCCTCTTGCAGGGCAACCCGCTGCTGGAACGCTCAATCCGCAATCGCTTCCCCTACCTCGATCCGCTCAACCACGTGCAGGTCGAACTGTTGAAGGAGCATCGCTCGCATAGTCCGGACGAGCAGGTGCTGCGCGGGATTCAGCTTACGATCAACGGGATTTCTGCGGGGTTGAGGAATAGCGGGTGAGGTGAGCAAACTTCGGCCGTCGTCCCTGCGAACGCAGGGACCCATATGTGGACGGCCCCCTGCTTGCAAGAGGCGGAACGCGGTTCGATCGAAGCGATTGCGGCCATATGTCCGGTCTGTTGATGCGGTCGCACATGACCGCTGCCAAGATGGGGTCCACAATACGAGCTCCAAACATAGTGGCGGTGTCTTGCACCAATGGGTCCCACGGAGTGTTGCCTCGTGACTGTGATCGATCGATCAGGTCCATCTTCCGTTCTCGAGCAAGCTTCGGCCTGCGGCGTGAAGTTACCCTCACGCCGAAGCTTTGATCTGCGTCAGTTGAAGGTCATGTGGTCACCTTGTTGTGTGGGCGAGGCCCAGATTGGGTCGTTTCTCCGATGGCGGCCGCTGTTGAGCGCCGCGCGCAGGGTTGTCAAGGCTGGCCGAAGGCCACCGCCGCAGGCGGCGCGCAGCGGCCTTGACGAGGCGAGCACGGCGCTACACTCGGCCTCGGAGAGACGATGCCGGCGCGTGCCGCGTCGTAGCGTTCGCCGCTGACCATCAGTTTCCAGGCAATGCGCGCCACCTTGTTGGCGAGCGCCACGGCGGCGAGCTTCGGCGGCTTGCGCGCCACCAGATCGCGCAGCCAGGGCGAGGGATGAGCCTTGCCTTTGCGAACCTGCTTGATCACCGAGGTGGCGCCCACCACCAGGGTGCGGCGCAAGCTCTCATCGCCGGCGCGGGTAATGACGCCGAGCCGCATTTTACCTGCGGTAGAATGATCCTTCGGGGTCAAGCCCATCCAGGCCGCAAAGTCGCGGCCACAGCGGAAGACCTGCGGATTGGGAGCCTTGATCGTCAGCAGACAACCGCCGATCGGGCCGATGGCATCGACCTCGGCAAGGCGGCGGCTCATCTCGTTCTGCCGGTGCCAGGCCTTCAGCTTCGCTTCGATCTCGCGCAGCTCTCCCCTCAGCCGGTCGTACTCCTGACCGTGGATGGCGAACAGCTCTTTGGCAAGCGCGGGCACCGTTCCGTCTTCGGCAATGCGCGTCAGCAGCGGCTCGACATGGGCAGGCCCTTTGGCGGCCGCGAGGCCGAACTCGGCCGCGTGACCGCGGATGGTGTTGATGAGCTGCGTGCGATAGTCGATCAGCCGCTGGCGCATCGTCATCAACATTTGCGCCGCTTGCTCTTCCACACTCTTGACCCTCACGAAGCTCATGCGCGGCCGGCTCATTGCCTCGCAGATCGCGTCGGCATCTTGCTTGTCGTTCTTATTGCGCTGGACATACGGCTTCACGTGCTGCGCCGGCAGCAGCTTCGGCTCATGTCCCAGCGCCATCAGTTCGCGCGCCCAGTAGTGCGCCCCGCCGCAGGCTTCCAGGCCGACCTCGGTCGGCGGCAGCTTGCCGAAAAAGCTCAGGAAATCGCGCCGGCGCAGCCTTTTGCGCAGCACCGGCCGCTCGGCCGCATCAACGCCATGCAGCTGGAAAACACTCTTGGACGTGTCGACACCAATTCGGATAATATCGTTCATGGACGGCTCCCTTGTCTGAGATCTTTACCGACCTCATTCTGGCACATCGATGCCGTCGGGGGCCGTCCACCCCAACATACCGCGTGATCTATCAGTAGGGGGAGGATGGGAGACATCATCCTTCAGCTACAGAACCCTGTGGTTATGGGTCCCCGCGTGCGCGGGGACGACTCGTGGTGGGAGATCGCACCTAACAATCAGCGCCCTTTGCGTTCACGGTTTCAACGCGCCCTGCGCACTTGTGTAGACCGCATAGAGCGATGATGAGCCGCAGATGTAGAGCCTATTCCGCTGCTGACCGCCGAAGCACAAATTGGCGACGGTTTCGGGAATGTGGATTTTGCCGAGCAGATCGCCGTCAGCGGTATAGCAACGCACGCCGTCCTCGTTCGGATCGCCCCAACCCACGGAGCACCATAGGCGCCCGGCGGTATCGCAGCGCAGACCATCGGTGATGCTGGGCTTGGGCATGTCCGCAAAGACCTTGCTGTTCGAAAGCTTGCCGGCCGCGAGATCCACGTCGAACACGCGGATATGCGACGGATTGTCCGGCCCGTCGGTGAAGCCGGTATCGCAGATATAGAGCTTCTTCTCGTCGGGCGAGAAGCACAGGCCGTTCGGCTCCACGAAATCATCGACCACCACCTTGATGTCGCCGGATTTCGGATCCACCCGGTAGACGTTTTTCTTTTCCTGCTCGGGCTCCGCCTTGATGCCCTCGTAATAGCCGCCGATTCCGTAGGCTGGATCGCAGAACCAGATCGAACCGTCGGCCGCGACGACCGCGTCGTTCGGCGAGTTCAGTTTCTTGCCGTTGTACTTGTCGGCGATGATGGTGATCGAGCCGTCGAGCTCGGTTCGGGTGACCCGCCGGCCGGAATGTTCACAGGTGATCAGCCGTCCTTCGCGATCGATGGTGTTACCGTTCGAGTTCATCGAGGGCTGGCGATAGACGCTGAGATGACCGTCATCCTCCGAGAAGCGCATGATGCGGTTGTTGGGAATATCGGAGAACAGAACGTAACGCCCGGCTGCGAAGTAGACCGGACCTTCGGCCCAGCGGAATCCGGTCGCGACGCGCTCCACCGCCATCGTGCCGGCGAACGCCGGGAAACCGGTCGGTCCGAACGAAACCTTCGGCTTTTTCATCGACTCCAGGCGAGAGTCCGGATAGCGGGCGCCGGGAAGCGGGCCGAGCGGCAGGGGCGGCGTTGCCGTGGTTGGCGCGGCGGTCTGGCCGAGCGGCGCGACGGAGGCCGCGGAGGCCGTCTTCATCGTTACGGCCGAGGCGGCGAGTGCTGCCGCGCCGGTCAGTATCTTGCGACGGTCAAAACCGCCGCCTTGTTGTTGGGAATCGGAAAAGGTCAGCGAGGTTGTCATGATTTCCTCCCGTGTATTTTTTGTTTGGGAGGAAAAACATCAGCCTGCATTCCGGCATAAAGCGGGCGGGCTGTGGTGAAATAATTGGACATGGAGGAGTGGTCGTCCCTGCGTTCGCACTAGTGGATGCACACATGTTGCAGTGCGATTCAGGCTTCATATGCAATTTTAGAATCGAAGATGCGCGCTCATCGAAATTTTGGAATCGAGGCTGGCGTTTTCGCGCAAGATCGGAATCCAGCGCTTCGGTGGGGTGGAGAGCGCGCGCAGCAAAACTACGTCGCAACACTTGAGAAGTGCAAAAACCCTTGGCTTTTCATGAGTATTTGCGGCGCAACAAGTGTGCATGCCCTAGTGCGTTCGCAGGGACAACGGAATAGAGGCGAGAACTCCTCAACTTGTCGCCCCTGCGAAAGCAGGGGCCCATAACCACCGGCTTTCGTTGTGTGATAAGGTGTCTGCTACCGCGCTTCCTCGATAGATCACGCGGTATGGGTCCCTGCGTTCGCAGGGACGACTGTGTGGAGAGTCTTCCTCAGATCGGATCCCACGTAAAGATGTCGGCGGAGCGGTCGAGCTTGTAGAACGATCCCGCGAGCGCCGGCATGCCGTGCTCGGCAATAGTCTGCGGCGTCCAGCCTTCGCTCCGCTGCACCGAGCGCAGCGGACGATTCTGGCTGAACAGGAAAATCTCGTTCATGCGGACGCCGAAGATCTGTCCGGTGACGTCCTTGGCGGCATCAGAGAGCAAATACGCGCATAGCGGCGCGATCTTCTCCGGACCCATCTGCTGGATCTTCGCTACGCGCGCCTTCTCGGCCTCGGTCTCGGTCGGGATGGTGCCGATCATGCGAGTCCAGGCGAACGGCGAGACGCAATTCGAGCGGACGTTGAAGCGGCCCATGTCGAGTGCGATCGACTTCGACAGGCCGACGATGCCGAGCTTTGCGGCGGCGTAGTTGGCCTGGCCGAAATTGCCGATCAGGCCCGAGGTCGAGGTGAAGTGCACGAAGGAGCCGCTCTCCTGTTCGCGGTACAGCCGCGCTGCGGCGTGGCTGACATAGAACGAGCCCATCAGGTGCACCTTGATGACGGCCTCGAAGGCTTCGACGCTCATTTTGTGGAAGATCATGTCGCGCAAGATGCCGGCATTGTTGACGACGCCGTCGAGCCGGCCGAAATGATCGGTCGCCGTCTTGACGATCTTGCTCGCCGGGATCGCTTCCGCCACCGACTCGAAATTGGCGACCGCGGTGCCGCCGCGCTTCTTGATCTCCTCGACCACTTCCTCGGCGGGAGCTGCGTTCGATCCGGCGCCATCGGCAGCGACGCCGGGATCGTTGACGACGACTTTTGCGCCTTCCGCGGCGCAGAGCAGCGCGATCTCGCGGCCGATGCCGCGGCCGGCGCCGGTGACGATGATGACTTTGTCTTGCAGTGATTTTGTCATTGTGTTGCTCCGGTTGTCCCCGTCATCCGGGATGGTGCGAACCACCAGACCCGGAATCTCGAGATTCCGGGTTCGCGCTTCGCGCGCCCCGGAATGACAGGGTGTTACTTCTCGTTCGTAAAGATGATCGTGCCACTTGCCGCGAACATGCCGCCGACGCCGTGGCAGACCGAGATCTTCGCGTCCTTGACCTGTGCCGGCGCGATGCCGCGCATTTGCCGCACGCTCTCCTGCAGCGCGTACATGCCGTACATGCCGGAATGCATGTAGCTCAATCCACCGCCATTGGTGTTGAGCGGCAGCTTGCCGCCGGGGCGGGTGTTGCCGTCGGCGATGAACTTGCCGGTGTCTTCGTGCGGCATGAAGCCGAGATCGCCGAGGCCGTAGAGCGGCAGATGCGCGAAGGCATCGTAGATCATCAAATGATCGACGTCCTTGTGGGTGATGCCGGCCTCCTTGAAGGCGGTGGGGCCTGCGACTTTGAAGGCGCGCGAGGAGTTGAACGTCTCCATCTGGCTGACCATCGGCGTTTCCACGCTCTCGCCGGTGCCGAGGATATAGACCGGCTTTCTCGGAAAGTCCTTGGCGCGGTCGGCCGAGGTCAGGATCAGCGCGCCGCCGCCGTCGGTAACGAGGCAGCATTGCAGCAGACGGAACGGGTAGGCGATCATCCGCGAGTTCAGCACGTCCGCAACCGTGATCGGGTCCTTCATCGTCGCGCGCGGGTTTTTCGCGGCCCACTCGCGCTGCACGACGGCGACCATGGCGATCTGCTCATGGGTGATGCCGTAAGTCTTCATGTAGCGCAGCACCGGAATCGGGAACATGCTGGGCGGGCCGTAGACGCCGAACGGCGCCTCGAACTGGCCCTGCAGGCTGTCGGCGGGGATCGAGCGCGGCAATTTGCCGATCATCGATTTTCCGCTCTCGGCGTGGGTGATCAGCACGGTCTTGCACAGGCCGGCCTCGATCGCTGCCGCCGCATGGCGGACGTGTAGCATGAACGAGCAGCCGCCGACGGACGTGCCGTCCACCCAGGTCGGCGTGATGCCGAGGTAATGGGCGATCTGCTGCGGAGTTTCCACGGCGGTCGCGATACCATCGATGTCGGACAGCTTTAACCCGGCATCGGCGATAGCATTGAGCGCCGCATCCGCGTGGAGCTGGATCTGCGACATGTTCGGGATGACGCCGAGTTCGGTGGTCTCGGCAGCACCGACGACGGCAACTTGATTCCTGCGCATGGTGCTTAAGCCTTCGCCGGACGGAACATGGGAAGGGTGATCTTGTCGTCGAGCTTCTCGAACGCGACCTCGAGCTTCATGTCGAGCTCCAGCGCCTCCGGCGTCTGCGGGCAATCGATGATGTTGCTCATCATGCGCGGGCCTTCGTCGAGTTCGACGACCGCGATCGCATGAGGCGGGGTAAAGCCGGGCGCGGCCGGACGGTGGTTGATGACATAGCTGTAGAGCTTGCCCTTGCCGCTGGCCTTGAACACACTCACCTTGCGCGAGGCGCAGGAGGGACAGAACGGCCGCGGCGGGAAATAGACATTGGCGCAGGCGTCGCAGCGCTGCAGGCGTAACTCGCCAGCCTGCGTGCCGCCCCAGAAATGCTGGGTCTCCGGGGTTGGTTTTGGTTTGGCGCGGGCGGGCTCGGCCATGTCGGCAGTTTCTCCTCGGGGAAGTCGGGCGTTTGCCCGCTTGTTGCGATCTTGATGCGACATTTGGCTGTTGCCCGTCAACGGCTCAGCGACGACGGCGATTGCATGGCCGCATTCCTGCGCGTGAGGGCGCTTGTATGCCAGCGTATCATCGGAGATAGTCCGCCCCACGGCAAATTGCCGACTGCATTTTTCGTCATAAGGCTCGCTTCAGACACAAGTGACGCCAAGGGAAGCGAACAAGAAAGCCATGCCGAACCATCCGACGCTCGCCAGCCTCGCCGCCGACCTCGACTCCGGACGCACCACCGCGCGCAAACTGGTCGAGGAATGTCTCGCCAAAATTGCACATCCCGCCGGCGAGGGCGCGCGCGCCTTTATCCACGTCGACAAGGACGCCGCGATCGCAGCAGCCGACGCGATGGATCATCTGCGCAAAGCGCGCGCCGCGCCATCGCCCTATGCCGGCATTCCCGTCTCGATCAAGGATCTCTACGACATCAAGGGGCAGGTGACCCGCGCCGGCTCTCGCGCGCTGGAAGATTCTGCGCCGGCAGACGCCGATGCGCCGGTGGTGGCGCGGCTGCGCCGGGCCGGCTTCATCGTGATCGGCCGCACCAACATGACCGAGTTCGCCTATTCCGGCATCGGCATCAATCCGCATTACGGCACGCCGAAGAGCGTCTGGAACCGCAGCGTCGGCCACGTGCCCGGTGGCTCGTCCTCGGGCGCGGCGGTCTCGATCGCCGACCGCATGGCGTATGGCGCGCTCGGCACCGATACCGGCGGCTCCTGCAGGATTCCGGCGGCCTATAACGGCATCGTCGGTTACAAGCCGACGCAGGCGCGCGTGCCGCTCGACGGCGGCGTACCGCTGTCCCCCTCGCTCGACAGCTTCGGGCCGCTGGCGCGCACGGTCGGATGCTGCGCTGTGCTGGATGCCGTGCTCGCGGATGAAGCCGTGCAGCCGCTGCAGTCGCGCACCGTCAAGGGCATGCGGCTCGCGGTGCCGACCACGATCGCGCTCGACGACCTCGACGAGGAGGTCGCCAAAACCTTCGAGCGCGCGCTGGCGACGCTGTCGCGCCACGGCGCGTTGATCGAGCGCATCGAGGTGCCGGAATTTCACGACGTCGGCGTCATGAACAGCAAGGGCGGTTTTGCCGCCGCCGAAAGCTACGCGTGGCACCGCTACCTGCTCACCGGCAAAGGCGACGTCTACGACCCTCGCGTCCGCGTCCGTATCCTGCGCGGCGAAGGCATCAGCGCGGCGGACTATATCGACATCCTCAAGGCGCGCCGCTCGTTCATTGCGCGAACCGAACAGCGCATCGCGCCGTACGACGCGCTGGTGCTGCCGACCACCGCGAATACGCCGCCCAGGATCGCCGACCTCGCCGACGACCAGGCCTTCGCCACGCAGAATCTGCGCGCCTTGCGCAATTGCACCCTGATCAACATGCTCGACGGCTGCGCGATCTCGCTGCCCGCGCATCGCGAAGGCGAGGTGCCGGTCGGGCTGATGCTCGCAGCCGCCGGCGGATCGGATCGCCGCGTCTTCCAACTCGCCGCCGGAATGGAGGATGTCATCCGTGTTTGATCTGACCTTCAACGTCGACGACAAGGGTATGCTGACGCCGCTGACGCTCGCGATCGACCAGGCCGTCATCGCCGGCTGGACCGGGCGCGATCCGGTCGCACGCGACAAACATATCGCCGAACTGGAAGCGATCGGTATCGCGCCCCCCGCGACGACGCCGATCTACTATCGCTGCTCGGCGCGGCGGATTACCCAGGACGATCGTATCGAGGTAACGGGCGGCGATTCCAGCGGTGAGGTCGAGTTCGTGCTGATCGGCTGGCAGGGTCGCATCTTTGTCGGCTGCGGCTCCGACCATACCGACCGCAAGGTGGAGAGCTACAGTGTCACCGTCTCAAAGCAGATGTGCGACAAGCCGGTCGCCTCGGTGCTGTGGGAACTGGAGGAGGTCATCGGTCACTGGGACCGGCTGATCCTGCGCTCCTGGGCCATCATCGGCGGCGCGCGGGTGCTCTACCAGGAGGGTACGCTGGATGCCATGCTGCCGGTGAACGACCTGATCGAGCGCGGCTTTGGCGGCAAAGGCCTGCCCGACGGCTGCGCCATGTTTGGCGGCACGTTTGCGGCCAAGGGCGGCATCCGCCCGGCTGATCGCTTCGAGTTTGAACTGGAGGATCCCGTGCTGAAGCGGAAGATCAGCCACGGCTATGACGTGATCGCGCTGCCGGTGTTGGGGTGACGCCGGGCTCTAACCGCAGTCATTGCGAGCGAAGCGAAGCAATCCATCTATCCCCGAGCTGAGGCGTGGATTGCTTCGCGGAGCCTGTCATCCGGCGGCGCTTTGCGCCGACCGGGTGGCTCGCAATGACGGGGATGGAACTCGTCAGAAATCGGGTGGTTCTGTTGTGGCCTGTTTGCGAGACTGCCAGCATGAAAGCGACCGCAAGAAACATCCACCATCCTGCCCCCGACATCGCTGCCCGCGTCGATGCCATCGACTGGACGCAGGCAACTGCCGATCTCGACGCGCAGGGCTGCGCTGTGCTGAAGGGATTATTGTCGCCGGACGAATGCGCAGCGCTGGCTGCGCTTTATCCCGACGACAAGAACTTCCGCAGCCGGATCGTTATGGGCCGCCACGGCTTTGGTCGCGGCGAGTACAAATATTTTGACTATCCATTGCCTGATCTGATCACGGAACTGCGGCCCGCGCTCTATACACGGCTTTGCGGCATCGCCAATCACTGGAATGAAACGATGGGGATCGACATCCGCTATCCCGACAAGCATGCAGCATTCCTGAAACGCTGCCACGACGCCGGTCAGACGCGGCCGACGCCGCTGCTGCTGCAATATGGCGAAGGCGACTACAATTGCCTGCATCAGGACCTCTATGGCGAGCACGTGTTCCCGCTGCAGGTCGCGATCCTGCTGTCGGAACCGGAGCGCGATTTCGAAGGCGGCGAGTTCGTACTGACCGAGCAGCGGCCGCGGATGCAGTCGCGGCCCGAGGTGGTGCCGCTGAGACAGGGCGATGCCGTTGCGTTTGCTGTGCATCATCGGCCGGTGCAGGGGACGCGTGGGCCCTATCGCGTTAACCTACGCCACGGCGTCAGCCGGATCCGCTCCGGCCATCGCCATACCGTCGGCGTGATCTTTCACGATGCCAAATGAGTGCGGACTGAGTTGACTGCGGATTTGTTCGAGGCCGTGCCGGATGTGCGCCCATCGCGCGAAGCGATGGCGGAGGGAGCGGTATTGCTGCGCGGATATGCGAAGCCCTTCGAAAACGAAGTGGTCGCGGCGTTGCGCGAGATCATCGCGCGAGCGCCATTCCGCCGTATGTTTACGCCCGGCGGTCATCAGATGTCGGTCGCGATGACCAATTGCGGCAGTGCCGGTTGGGTGACCGACCGCAGCGGCTATCGCTATGACGGCATTGATCCGGATTCCGGGCAGCCTTGGCCGGAGATGCCGCCGAGCTTCCACGTAATTGCCGAGCAGGCGGCCGCCGAGGCTGGCTTTGCCGGCTTCGCGCCCGATGCCTGCCTGATCAACCGCTACGCGCCCGGCGCACGGATGTCGCTCCATCAGGACAAGGACGAGCAGGATTTCGCCGCGCCGATCGTGTCGGTGTCGCTCGGTCTGTCCGCGATCTTCCTGTTCGGCGGTCCGAAGCGCGCCGACAAACCGAAGCGCTACCGGCTCGAGCATGGCGACATCGTGGTCTGGGGCGGACCGTCGCGGCTGTTCTTCCACGGCGTAGCCGCGCTCGCCGACGGCGAGCATCCCCTGATGGGCCGCCAGCGCATCAATCTCACTTTCCGCAAGGCGCGCTGATCCTCCCACAAGGGGAGAAGGGGAGAGACGTTCCATCGGCCGTTTTCATCGTCTATGCTCTTTCCGCCGGGGGGCCGACATGAGCACGACAGAAGCAACGTCCGAAACCACCGCCAATCGCACCGGCGTCTATCTTGCCGTGCTGCAGCTTGTGTTCACGCTGGGGTGGACCACTTACGTCATCTATTTGCCAAAACTCTGCGCCGATGTCGGCATCGCGCCATCAGCCGTGATCCTGATCCTGATGCTGGATCAGGCAATCTTCACCATCACCGACACCGCGATGGGGATTGCCGCCGACAAGATCGCACCCTTCGTCGGCAAGCTCGGCGTGTTCATCGCTGTCCTGACCGCAATCTCCTGCACGGCGTTTGTCGCGCTGCCGTTCGTGGCGGGTACGGGGCCGGGCGCGCAGATCTGGTTCATCGCCCTGATCCTGATCTGGGTCGTGACGTCATCGGCCCTGCGCGCGCCACCGCTGACGCTACTCGGCAAATACGCGGCGCGGCCGGCGATCCCGTTTTTGTCGGCGCTGACGATGCTCGGCTACGGCCTGGCGGGCGCTGTCTCGCCCTATCTCGGCGTGGTGCTGCGCAATCACGACCCGCGGCTGGCCTTCGTGATCTCGGGCGTGGTACTGCTGCTCACGACGCTCGCGCTTTCGAGGGTCGAGCGTGATCTGGCGCAGACACCTCGCGCCGCAAAGCAACCGGTTGCGGCTGCAAAACCGCTTGGCCCGATACCGACGTTCTTCATCGCTTCGATGCTGATCCTCTCGCTCGGCTATCAACTGCATTTTTCCATCAACAGCACGCCGTTCTTCCTGCGCTTTGCTAAGCCGGACGAATTGCCATGGCTGATGCCGGTGTTCTGGATCGGTTTCAACATCGCGATGTTTCCGGCGAGCGTCGTGGTCAAGCATCGCGGCGGGCTGATCGTGATGGGGGCGGCCGGCCTGCTCGGCGCGCTCGCCGTGCTGGGCGCGGAGATGGCCGGCAATCTCAACATGCTGATCGCGGCACAGTTCGTCGCCGGCGCGGCGTGGGGCTGCATGCTGATGTCCGCGGTTTCGGCGGCGCTGGCGATCGGGGAGACCGGCGCCGAGGGCAAGGTGGTGGGGCTGGTCTTCTCCGCGCTGGCGCTCGCGACCTTTGCGCGGATGGCGGCGGTGGCCGGCGGCCTGCAAAAGTTGCCGGAATATGCGCCGCTGTTGCACTGGGCACCGGTGGCGTGCTGGTCGGTTGCGGGAGCGGGGTTGCTGGTGATCGCAGCCTCGCGGATGCAACACGGTGGGGCGGCGAAGCAGGCCTAAGCGTTCTTCGCCGGGTGAATGAACGTCCACGGCGAGACTTCCGAATCCGTTGGCACCTCCACCGAGATCACGCACGGCCCGCCATCGGCCAGCGCCTTTTCCAGCGCGGGCCGGAACTGATCCGGCGAAGTTACCCGCGCGGCTCCCGCGCCGAAGGACTCGGCCAGCTTCACGAAATCCGGATTGACCAAGTCGGACGCCACGACGCGTCCGTCAAAATGCTGGCGCTGATCGCGCCGCACATTGCCATAGGCGTTGTTGTTGAACACCAGCGTCACCACGCCGATCTTGAATTGCACGGCGGTTGACAGTTCCTGCACGCCGAACATGAAGCCGCCATCGCCCGTGATCGCGACCACCGGGCGGTCCGGGTTGGCGACCTTGGCGCCCAGCGCGGTGGGGAAGCCGGAGCCGAGCGTACCTTGATACCCCGAGGTGATGAAGGTGCGCGGCTCGTAGACCGGAAAGCCGTACCAGGAGGCGAAGCCAACCTGCGAGAGCTCATCGGTAACGATCGCTTTGGCCGGCAGCACCTCGCGCAGCACGTTCAGATACGCCATCTGTGGCTGCACCTTCTGGATCTCCAGATGTGCCGCCGCGGTAGCTTCGCGGATTTCGGCGCGCCGGCCGCTGGTCCTGCTATAGCCAGCCTTCTTCACAGCAGCCACGAGATCGGCCGTGCCAGCTTTCGCATCCGCGACCACGGCGGCATCGGACGTGAGTCGGCGCGTCTCGGCCGGATCGATATCGATGCGAACGGACTTCAGTCCCTTCGGCTGGTACGGCCAGCGGAATCCCGAGGCTGGCAACTCCATGCGCGTGCCGATCCCGATCATCAGATCGGTGTTCGGCCAGAGCTTGTAGGCCGCCGCCATGGTCAGCCCGAGCTCGTGCGCGTTGGAGACGATGCCGCGGCCGCTGCGGAACGCCACGACAGGCGCATCGATCATTTCGGCCAGTTCGAGAATCTCCTCGTGCGCATGGATCGCGCCGCTGCCGACGAAGATCATCGGCCGCTTCGCATCCTTGATCAGCGCAGCCGCCGCCTTGATCCGGTCGGGATCGGGTTGCGGCGCCGGAAACGGATCGAACACGGTTGAGGCGCCGACCTGCGCACGCTGCGTAAAGATGTCCCACGGCATTTCCAGCGACACCGGACCGCGGCGGCCCGACATCATCTTCTGAAACGCGCGCGACACCGCGGCGGGTGCGGCATCTGGGTATTCGATCCGCTCGGCCCATTTCACGAAGGTGCGCAGCGTTGCGAGTTGGTCCGGCATCTCGTGCAGATGGCCGCGGCCCTTGCCGAGAAACGCCGTCGGCACCTGTCCGGTCAGGCACAGCACCGGCTCGTTGCAGCCGAACGCAGTGAGTAGCGCGGCACTGGCATTGAGTACGCCCGGGCCGGGCACCACGCTGAACACGCCCGGCTTGCCCGATGAACGTGCGTAGCCGAACGCCATGTAGCCGCAGGCCTGCTCATGCCGCGCGCCGATCACCTTCAATTGCGCCTGATGGAAGGCATCGAACAGGCCATAGATCTGCGCGCCGGGCAGGCCGAACACGGTGTCGACGCCATGCGCGACGAGGCCGTTGACGATTGCTTCGCCGCCGGAAGTTGATTTCATGGTTCTGTCCACTCGCTCACGGGATTTATCAGGCTTCGTCGATGACGCCGTTTTTGAGCACACCGACGCCCTCTGCTTCAACCTCGATGACGTCGCCAGGCTTCAGATAGCGCGGCGGGTCGAACCGCGCGCCGGCGCCGGTCGGCGTACCCGTCACGATGACGTCGCCCGGCACCAGCGTGGTGAAGGTCGAGAGATAGCTGATCAGGTAGCGGAAGCCGAAGATCAACCGGCCGGTGCGGTCGTCCTGTCGGGTCTCGCCATTGACCTTCGTGGTGAGGCGGATGTCCGCAATCTGGCCTTCATCGGTGTAGGGCACGATCCAGGGGCCGAGGCTGCCGGTGGAATCGAAATTCTTGCCCTGGGTGACGTTGAACTTGGCGTGCCGCACCCAATCGCGGATGGTGCCTTCGTTGCAGAGCGTGACGGCTGCGATGTGGTCGAGCGCGTCGCTCTCCTTGATGTGCCGGCCGGCCTTGCCGATCACAAGCACCAGCTCGCCCTCGTAATCGAGTTGCGTCGAGGCGCGCGGGCGGACCAGCGGCGCGTTGTGGCCGACAAAGGAGCGCGGGGTGCGCATGAACATGCTCGGATATTTCGGCGCGTCCTGGCCGTCCTTGTATTCGGCGTTGCGGTCGGGATAGTTCACGCCGATGCAGATGATCTTTTCCGGCGAGGGGATCGGCGGCTGCCAACTAACCGCATCGAGCGCGTAATCCGGCGCGCGCCGCGCCGCGTCCTCGGCGAGTTTCATCAGCGCGCCGGCGGCGATGACTTCGCGCAGCGTTGGGTATTCTTTTCCGAAGCGCGTCGAGAGATCGACGATGCCGGCATCGGTCACGGCGCCGTATTTCTGCGTGCCGTTGACGGTGAAAGTGGCGAGGCGAGGAAGAGCCATCTTCTGTTCCGTCAATCCGCGATCAAGACGTCGGCGACAAAGAGCGGCTCGCGGACCTCTTGCCCCGTGAAGGGTGAACCCTCCTCGAACCAGGAGCGCGGCGCCGGTGCGCCCCACAGCGTTTGCCGGCGCGGGTCCTTTAGCGACCAGCGCAGCGGCTCGTGGTCGTGGTCTCCCGTGAAGTAGTCGCTGGTGTAGAGTTCGAGCCGGTGGCCGTCCGGGTCCCGGACATAGAGGAAGAATGCATTCGAGATGCCGTGCCGGCCCGGGCCGCGCTCGATGTTCTTCAGATATCCGCTTGAAGCCATCACGTCGCAGAGATGCAGGACGTTCATCGCCGTCGGCACCCAATAGGCAAAATGGTGCAGGCGAGGACCGCGGCCGTTGGTGATGGCGAAGTCATGGACATTGCCCTTGCGGTGCATCCAGGCCGCCGCGATCCGCCCGTTCGGGCCGTCTTCCTCGCCATATTCGGTCAGCCGGAAGCCGAGCCGCGCATAGAAGTCGATGGTGCCCTGAACCTCGGGCGCGAGGACGTTGAAATGATCGAGCCGCTGCGGATGGCAGCCTTTATAGAGATCGTAGCGGCGCAGCAGATGCGGGCGCTTGTCCATCGACGCGTAGAGCTCGAGTTGGAAGCCGGCGGGATCGCTGAACTGCAGGGTGCGGCCCTGGAACGGCTGATCGGCGAAGGCGTAAGGGATGCCGTTCTCGGAAAAAAAGGTCGCGGCCTTGTCGAGGTCGCCATCATTGCCGACCTTGAAGCCGAGTCGATTGCAGGCCGCGGCCGGGGCCTTCCGCAGTACCAGCGAGTGATGCTGATGCTCCTCGCTGCCGCGCAAATAGACCGCCTTGTCGTCGGCGTCCTCGACATGCAGGCCAACGGTGGTCTCGTAGAATGCGCGGCTCTTGCCGAGGTCGGTGACGTCGAGCACGGCATGGCTGCAGCGGATGATGTTGAACGGCGGGGTGAATGTGTGTGTCGGAACGGGCATAGGCGTTTCCCTGCTTGAGGCGTCATTCCGGGATGGTGCGTAAGCACCAGACCCGGAATCTCGAGGTTCCGGGTCTGGTCCTTCGGACTATCCCGGAACGACGGTGGCTGTTACACTCCCAGTCTCTGAATCTTATGCGTCCCGCGGGCGAGCGAGACGTGCTTGGTTTCCATGTAGAACTCGAACGAGTAGTCGCCGCCGTCGCGGCCGATGCCTGAAGCTTTCATGCCGCCGAACGGCGTCGGCAGATGGCGGACGTTTTCGGAATTGAGCCAGATCATGCCGGCCTCCAGCGCGTCCGCCACGCGCAGCGCGCGCCCCATATCGCCGGTCCAGACATAGCCGGTCAGGCCGTACTGCACGCCGTTGGCGATCTCGATGGCGTCGTTCTCATCCTTGAACGGGATCACGGTCAGGAACGGGCCGAATACTTCCTCCTGCGCCACCCGCATCTTTGCGTGCGCGCCGGTGACGAGGGTCGGCTGCACGTAATGCCCGCCGCCGGGGCCGTCGTGCGGCCTGCCACCCACCGCGATGGTGGCGCCGTCCTTTCTGGCGATGTCAAAATAGCTGCAGACTTTTGCAAGATGCCGCTCATGGATCAGGGGGCCGATCTCGGTGGCGGGGTCGAGCGGATGCCCAACCTTCAGCGCCTTGACCCGGGCGGTCAGCTTTTCGATGAATTCATCGGCGATACCTTGCTGGACCAGCAGCCGGCTCGACGAGGTGCAGCGCTCGCCGTTGAGCGAGTAGATCATGAAGACCACCGCATCGAGTGCCCGGTCGAGATCGGCGTCGTCGAACACGATTACGGGGTTCTTGCCCCCGAGTTCAAAATGCACGCGCTTCAGGGTGGGGGCGCCCTGCGCCATGATCGCGGAACCGGTCGAACTCTCGCCGACGAAACCGATCGCCTTGATGGCGGGATGTTCGGTCAGCGCCTTGCCCGCTTCCTCACCCATGCCATGGACCGTGTTGAGCACGCCGTCCGGCAGGCCGGCCTGTTTCGCAAGCTTCGCCAGCAGGTCCGCCGTAACCGGTGACCATTCGGCCGGCTTGTGCACGACGGTGCAGCCGGCGGCCAGCGCCGGCGCGATCTTCCAGGTCGACAGCATGAACGGCGTGTTCCACGGCGTGATCACGCCGACCGGGCCGATCGGCACTCGGGTCGAGATGTTCCAGTGCTCCTCGGAGGGCATGTTGAGGCCGTCCCGGGCTTCGCCGCACTTGTCGGCAAAGAAGCGGAAGTTCTCCGCCGCCCGGATCGCGGCTTTGGCCATGAAGCGGTGGGCCTGGCCGGTGTCGATGCATTCCAGCACCGCGATATCGTCGGCGTGGTCCTCGATCGCGTCGGCCACGCGATGCAGCAACTTTTTCCGCGCGGCGGCAGGCATGTCGCGCCAGGATTTGAAAGCCGTTGCGGCGGCGGTTGCGGCGCGGTCGATGTCTTCGGCATTGCCGCGCGCGACCGATGCCAGCACTGCGCCATCAACCGGGGACTTCGTCTCAAATGTCTGGCCGGAGACCGACGGCACGGTCTTGCCGTCGATCATGTGCCCGATGCCTTCGCTCTTCAGCTTGGCGAGCAGGGGAGCCACACGGTCGCGATTGGCCCGAAACCCGTCCTTAGGTGTCACCTTATCCATTGATAGCCTCCACCTTCAGAGCTTCGTGGATGTTGTTGCGCTTCCAGCTTGTTTCCTTGTCGTTGATCTGCATGTCGAACGACAGCGCGAACTTTTCGCTCGCAAACACCGGATCAAGGTAGGCCGACAACGCCTTGAAAATATGTTCGCCGGCCTTTTTGCGGGTGGCGAGGTCGCGCCCCTCGCCAAGCCGCAACACCATGTCGAGAAAGCCGTAAGCCTGGCGACCATCGGCGATCGCATAGTGCTCGCATTTGATGGCGCGGACGCGGATACCCCCGAGCGGGAAGATGCCGGTTTCCACCGCCACCTTCCGGACCAGTTCCACCACCGCGCCCATGTCGACGCGCCCATCGAGATTGGCTGAATATTCAATCGTGAAGTGCGGCATGTTCCGATGGCTCCCATCGTCCTAAAGCATCAGGCGAAGTAGCAACTCACCGAACCGTAGGGTCCATAATCCGCCTGGATCGTGTCGCCCTTGCGGGTCTCGATCGGACGAATGAACGAGCCCGCCAACACCACTTGTCCGGCCTCCAGCGCCAGCCCGTTCGGTGCGATCTTGTTGGCAAGCCAGGCTACCGACGTGGCGGGATGATTGAGAACGCCGGCCGCAAGCCCGGTCTCCTCGAGCTGGCCGTTGCGGAAACAGAGCGCGCCGATCCAGCGCAGGTCGGCGTCCATTGGCCGGATCGGGCGGCCGCCGAGCACGATGCCGGCATTCGCGGCATTGTCGGCAATGGTGTCGAATATCTTCCGGGTCGCCTTGGTCTGTGGGTCGATCCGCTCGACCCGTGTGTCGAGGATTTCCAGCGCGGGCACCACGAAATCGGTGGCGTTAAGGACGTCGAACATCGTGCTATCAGGTCCAGCCAGCCGCGACTTCATCACGAAGGCCAGTTCGGCCTCGATGCGGGTGGCGATGAAACGATCTGAAGGCACAAGCCCGCCGTCGGCAAAGAACATGTCATCGAGCAGGATGCCGGAGTCAGGCTCGTCAATATTGAGCGCGCTCTGCATTGCCTTCGAGGTCAGGCCGATCTTGTGGCCCTTCACGGTGCGCCCCTGCGCAACCTTCATGTCGACCCAAGCTTTTTGAATAGCGTAGGCATCCTCGATCGTTATGCCGGGATGTTCAAGCGAAAGCTGCCGGATCTGTTTGCGGGTCTTTTCGGCGACATCGAGCCGCTCGGCGGCGCTTCGGATATCGTCTCTGGAAAGGGTCATGGGCGTCCGGCTCGGTCAGTAAAAAGCGGGTGCTGAAATCTGTTTAACATGTTAAGTTATTCGGTGCAAACTGATTTGATGCTTGTTGCGCCGCAAAACTCTATCCTTGGCTCGATCGAGGATTCCCAATGGCGGGCCACTGAAGATGTCAGGCAAGAAATCGCCGAACGGATCGCGTTCGGACCCAGAGGGAACGACGGAGGTCCGTCGCGGGCCGATGCGCGAATTCTCGCGCTCGCTGCCGATGTCGCTCTTGCGCGCGCGCGAAGCCGTGATGCGCCAGTTCCGTCCGTCGTTGCGCAATCATGGGCTGACCGAGCAGCAATGGCGGATCCTGCGCGCGCTGACGGCGGTGGATACCATCGAGGTGACCGAGCTGGCACGCGTCGCCTTCCTGCTGGGGCCGAGCCTATCGCGAATCCTGCGCGATCTCGAAGCGCGCGATTTGATCGAACGCCGCACGGCCAAGGCAGATCTTCGCCGCGGCGAGGTGTCGATCTCCTCCAAGGGGCTGAAGCTGATCGAGGCCGTCGCGCCCACCTCGGAAGCGATCTACGCCGAGATCACGCACCGTTTTGGAGCGCGCAAGCTCGCCGAATTGCAGGACATGCTGGGCGAACTCGAGCGCAGCCTTGCCGCGATGGAGGTAGCGGGTGAGGGCGAGGCCGAAGCAGACGAGTAAGCGCAAATTTGCATGATGCTACTGGCCCGATGCATAGCGGCCGGGCAAATGATTGCAATCATTTGTCAAATGCGACTGAGGCGGTAGACATGCGCGCGATTTTTCGTTCAAAGTGCCGGCCAAGCCGGTCATCAAAACCGGTGCGGGAATCGCGGGGCTAGCTGCTCGAACGCAGGCTCTCCCGTGCAAGGACAGGGCTGAAATCCGGACATGGTCACAATAAAAGTCAACAATCTGATCGACTTCGTCGCAGAGGTTTTTTCTCATTCGGAATCCTCGCCCGAGGAAGCAAGGCGCATCGCTACTTATCTCACGACAGCCAATCTCACCGGCCATGACAGCCACGGCGTGATCCGGGTTCCGGTCTATATCCGCTGGAAGAAGACGGGCAACGTCGTTCCAAACCAGACCCCTGAGATCGTCGTCGACACGCCGTCGCTCGCCGTGGTCGATGGCAAGTTCGGCTATGGTCAGACCGTGACGCCATTCGCGGTGCGGACCGGCATTGAGAAGTGCAAGAAGGCGGGACTGTCAGCCATCGCGCTGCGCAACGCCGGCCACATCGGCCGCGTCGGCGACTGGGCGGAGATGGCCGCCGCCGAAGGGCTAGTATCGGTGCACTTCGTCAATGCCGCCGGCTCGCTGCTGGTCGCGCCGTATGGCGGTGTCCAGAAACGGCTCTCGACCGCGCCTTACTGCGTCGGCATTCCGCGCCAGGGGCAAGATCCGATCGTGCTCGATTTTGCCACCTCGATCGTTGCCGAAGGCAAGGTGCTGGTCGCCAGCCGCGGCGGCAAGAAGCTTCCGACCGGCGCACTGGTCGATGCCGACGGCACGCTGAGCGAGGAGCCGTCCGTGCTCTACGGTCCCTACACCCCAGACGGGCCGCGCGACCACACCAAGGGCACTGGCGCGATCCGCGCGTTCGGCGAGCACAAGGGCTCGGGGCTGGCGTTCATCTGCGAACTGCTCGGCGGAGCGCTGACCGGCACCGGCGCCACCTCGGGCGGCCGGCAGTTCGCCAACGGCATGCTTGCCTTCTATATCGATCCCAAGGTGATCGACACGGCCAACTATTTCGACGACGAAATCTCGCGCTATACCGACTTCATCCGCCAGACCAAGCCGATCGCCGGCGTCGAGTCCGTGCTGGTCCCGGGTGACCCCGAACGCAAGATGCGCGCCGAGCGCACCAGGAACGGCGTGCCGCTGCCTGATGATACCTGGGCAGCGATCGTCAACACCGCCCGCGAGGTCGGCGTCAGCGAAGCGAGCATTCAGCGCGCGACCAGCTAATCAAATCTGTGAACTCCAACAAATTGTAACGATCACAAAGGGAAAGCGATCAATGGCAACCAACAACGTCAAGAAAGTATGGGCCTCGGGCAAGGCCGTGGTGAACGCGTGGCTCGCGATCCCGTCCGGCTTCTCGGCCGAAGTGATCGCGCAATGCGGCTTCGACAGCGTCACCGTCGACATGCAGCACGGCGTGCAGGACTATCTTTCGATGGTGCAATGCTTTCAGGCGATGAACGGTCATCCGGTGACGCCGATGGTCCGCGTGCCCTGGAACGAGCCCGGCATCATCGGCAAGGTGCTCGACGGCGGCGCCTATGGCGTGATCTGCCCGATGATCAACACCAAGGAGGAGGCGAAGAACCTCGTCCAGTATTCCAAGTATCCGCCGAAGGGCACGCGCTCGAACGGCCCGATCCGCTCCGGCATGTATGGCTCGGCCGGTTCTTACCAGCAGACGGCGAACGACGAGATTGTGCTGCTGCCGATGATGGAGACCAGGACGGCGGTCGAAAACATGGAGTCGATCCTCGACGTCGAAGGCATCGACGGCGTCTATATCGGCCCGTCCGACCTCGGTTTCTCCTATGGCCTGGTGCCGAAGCTCGACCGCGACGAACCTGAAATACTCAAGATCTACGAGAAGATCGTCAAGGAATGCGGCAAGCGCGGGCTCAATCCCAGCATCCACTGCTCGGGTGCCGAGGGCGCGGTGCGCGCCATCAACATGGGCTTCAAGCTCGTGACGCTGTCGAACGAGAGCGGCCTGATGATGACCTACGCCAAGATGCAGGTGAATCAGACCCGCAAGGATAGCGGCGGGAAGGCGTAAAAGATCTCGTGTCCCGGACGCGGTGCAGCGCTTCTTAGCGCTGCACCGCAGAGCCGGGACCTAGTAGCAGCAGCGGTGCGTGGGCCCCGGATCAGCAGCGCATCGTAGGAGTCGCGCGAAGCGCGATCCCGAACGCGCTGCGCAGCATCCGGGGTACGATAGCTAGATACCGAGGAGATATCCCATGACCACCCCGGCACCCGTGATCCGCCTGCACCCTGACGATGGCGTGCTGATCGCGCGCGCGAGCTTGCCGCCGGGGATGGTGGTGGCCGAGGGCGTCACCACAACCGAACGGATTCCTGCCGGCCATAAGGTCGCGATCAGGCCGATCGCCGCAGGCGAGCCGGTCCGCCGCTACGGCCAGATCATCGGCTTTGCCACCGCGCCGATCGCGCCGGGCCAGCACGTGCACACGCAAAACTGCGGCATGGGCGATTTTGCCAAGGACTATGCCTATGGCGTCGACGTCAAGCCGGTGCCGAATTTCGATCTGCCCGCCAGCTTCGACGGCATTCGCCGCGCCGACGGCCGTGTGGCGACGCGCAACTATATCGGGATCCTCACCTCGGTGAATTGCAGCGCCCATGTCGCCGGCATCGTCGCCGACATGTTCAAGAAGAATCCATTCACCGGCGATAATCCGCTGGCCGACTATCCGAACGTCGACGGTGTGGTGGCGCTGACCCACAAGACCGGCTGCGGCATGACGCAGAACGAACCGCTGGCATTGTTGCGGCGGACACTCGGCGGCTACGCGCGGCACGCAAATTTCTCCCATGTGGTCGTGCTGGGCCTTGGCTGCGAGGTCAACCAGATCGGCGGGCTGATGGAGGAGCAGAAGCTCGCCGGACGTTTGCGCGCGATGGACATCCAGGAAGTCGGCGGCACCCGCAAGACGGTGGAGGCCGGCATTGCCTTCGTGAAGGAGGCGCTGACCGACGCCAATAAAGTAAAGCGCGAGAAGGTCGCAGCCAGCGAATTGACGGTGGCGCTGCAATGCGGCGGCTCCGACGGTTACTCCGGCGTATCGGCCAATCCGGCGCTGGGTGCTGCGAGCGATCTGCTGGTGCGCCACGGCGGCACCGTGATCCTCTCGGAGACGCCGGAGACCTATGGCGCCGAACACCTGCTGACGCGGCGGGCCGTCAGCCGCGAGGTCGGCGAAAAACTCGTCGGCCTGATGCGCTGGTGGGAAGAATACACCAGGCGCGAAGGCGCCGAGATGAATGCCAATCCAAGCCCCGGCAACAAAGCCGGCGGCCTCACCACCATCCTGGAAAAATCATTGGGCGCGATGGCGAAGGCCGGCAGCACCAATCTGGTCGACGTGCTCAACTATGCTGAGCCGATCACCAAGAAGGGTTTTGTCTTTATGGACACGCCCGGCTACGACCCGGTTGCGGCGACAGGCCAGGTCGCGGGCGGCGCCAACATGGTCTGCTTCACCACGGGCCGCGGCAGCGTGTTCGGCTGCAAGCCCGCGCCCTCGATCAAGCTCGCGACCAACACGCCGATGTACAAGCGCATGGAAGATGACATGGACGTCAATTGCGGCACCATCCTCGACGGCGAGGAGACCGTACAGCAATGCGGCCAGCGCATTTTCGAATTGATGCTGAAAACGGCATCCGGCCAGCCGACCAAAAGCGAGAGTTTTGATTTCGGTGGTGCCGAGTTCGCGCCGTGGGTGCTTGGGGCGACGATGTGATAGGAGGCGCGCTGCCTCAACCGTCATTGCGAGCGCAGCGAAGCAATCCATAGTACCGCAAGCGGCGCTATGGATTGCTTCGTCGCTGTCGCTCCTCGCAATGACGGGGAGGCAGCATCGCCCTCTCTTCAGGCACCTCGTGCCCGTTGTTAATGCTTGATCCTGCTCGGAACCGGTGTTCTGCTTAAAAAAGCCGCTGGAGTCTCCGGTCCGTGTCGATCTACGTCGCACTACACCACGTCACGCACTACAAATATGACCGACCGATCGATCTCGGCCCTCAGACCGTTCGCCTGCGTCCGGCGCCGCATACGCGGACGCCGATCCTGAGCTATTCGCTCAAGGTGACGCCCGCCAATCATTTCGTGAACTGGCAGCAGGATCCGCAGGGCAATTGGCTGGCGCGCTTCGTCTTTCCGGAGAAGGCGTCGGAGCTCAGAATAGAAGTCGACTTCACCGCGCAGATGACGGTCGTCAATCCCTTCGATTTCTTCGTCGAGCCCTATGCCAATTCCTTTCCGTTTCAGTACACCGCCGATCTCAAGACCGAGCTCGCGCCCTATCTCGCGACCTCCGAGCAGGGGCCGTTGTTCGCGGCTTACTTAAAGGAGATTCCGCGCGAGGCCGACAGCACGGTCAATTTCCTGGTCGAGCTCAACGCTCAGCTTCAGAAGAAGATCAAGTATGTCATCCGGATGGAGCCGGGCATTCAGACGCCGGAGGAGACGCTGGCGCGGGGTTCCGGCTCGTGCCGCGATTCGGCGTGGCTGTTGATCCAGGCATTGCGGCATCTCGGTCTCGCCGCGCGCTTCGTCTCCGGCTACCTCATGCAGTTGCGTCCCGATATCGATCCTATCGAAGGCCCGCGCGAGGTCGAAAGCGATTTCACCGATCTGCACGCCTGGGCGGAGGTCTATCTTCCCGGCGCAGGCTGGATCGGCTTCGACGTCACTTCGGGCATGCTGACGGGCGAGGGACATATCCCCGTCGCTGCCACGCCGCATTATCGCTCAGCGGCGCCGATCTCGGGCAGCGCCGGCTTCGCCAATGTCGAATTCGGTTTCGAGATGAGCGTCAGGCGCATCCGCGAGGCGCCGCGGATCACGCGGCCGTTCTCCGATGAATCCTGGACGCGGCTCGATCGGCTCGGCGAGCAGGTCGATGCCGATCTCAGGCGCGACGACGTGCGGCTGACCATGGGCGGCGAGCCGACCTTTGTCTCGATCGACGATCTCGAATCGCCGGAATGGAACATCGCTGCCATCGGCCCGACCAAGCAGGCGCTGGCGGATGAGCTGATCCGAAAGCTGCGGGCGCGTTTCGCGCCGGGTGGGTTACTGCATTACGGGCAAGGTAAATGGTATCCGGGCGAAAGCCTGCCGCGCTGGGCGTTCGGACTCTATTGGCGCAAGGACGGCGTGCCGATCTGGAAGAATGCCGACCTGATCGCAAAGATTGAGAACCCGCACAAAGCCGATGTCGCAGACGCCCGGCAACTGATGGAAGGCATCGCGAAGCGGCTCGGCCTCGACGCCAGCTACGTGATGCCGGCGCACGAAGACCCCGTGCATTGGTTGCAAAAGGAAGCCGCACTTCCGGTCAATGTCGATCCCGGCGACTCCAAGTTGTCCGATCCCGAAGAACGATCACGCATGGCGCGGGTGTTCGATGAAGGGCTCGACAAGCCGAAAGGGTTCGTGCTGCCGGTCCAGCATGCGGACGCCGATGGTCCTCGCTGGATGAGCGAGCGCTGGCAATTTCGGCGCAGCCATTTGTTTCTGATCCCAGGCGATTCCCCGCTCGGGCTCCGGCTGCCGATGGCGTCGCTGCCGCATGTTCCGCCGGAAGAATATCCTTATGTCGTCGAGCAGGATCCGATGGAAGCGCGGCTGGAGCTTGCGGCCGAAGACAAGGAGCCTGAAGCAGGGGACACGCAACGGCGAGCGCAAGAGCCGAAAGCAAAGTGCAAACTCAGGCCGGTGCGCACGGCAACCTCGGTCGAAATCCGCGACGGCGTGTTGTGCGCCTTCATGCCGCCGGTCGAGAAGCTCGAACACTATCTTCATCTGATCGCGGCGGTCGAGGCGACTGCCGAAGAGTTGCAGATACCGGTTTATGTCGAGGGCTACGGGCCGCCTTACGATCCACGCGTCGAGGTCATCAAGGTGACGCCCGATCCCGGCGTGATCGAAATCAACGTGCAGCCGGCGCAAAGCTGGCGCGAGGCTGTCGACATCACCTTCGGCCTGTATGAAGACGCCGCCAAGATCCGGCTCGGCGCCAACCGCTTTCTTGTCGATGGCCGCCACACCGGCACCGGCGGCGGCAATCATGTCGTGGTCGGCGGCTCTACGCCGCAGGATTCGCCGTTCCTGCGCCGCCCCGATCTCTTGAAGAGTCTCGTGCTGTACTGGCAGCGTCATCCGTCGCTGTCCTATTTGTTCTCCGGCATGTTCATCGGCCCGACCAGCCAGGCGCCGCGTATCGACGAGGCGCGGCATGACGGACTCTATGAGCTGGAGATCGCGCTCTCGCATGTGCCGCCGCCCGATATCGAAGCCCCGCTATGGCTGGTCGATCGGCTGTTCCGGCATATTCTCGTCGACATAACAGGCAATACCCATCGCGCCGAAATCTGCATCGACAAGCTCTATTCGCCTGATGGCCCGACCGGCCGTCTCGGGCTGGTCGAATTCCGCGCGCTCGAAATGCCTCCCGACCCGCGGATGTCGCTGGCGCAGCAATTGTTGATCCGCGCGCTGATCGCAAAGCTCTGGCGCGAGCCGCAGCAGGGCAAGTTCGTGCGCTGGGGAACCGCGCTGCATGATCGTTTCATGCTGCCGCATTTCCTCTGGGAGGATTTTCTCGGCGTGCTCGATGAGCTCAGGCAATCCGGCTATGAGTTTTCGCCGGAATGGTATTCGGCACAGCTCGAATTCCGTTTTCCGGTTTTCGGCCGTGTCCACCACGGCGGCGTCGCGCTGGAATTGCGTCAGGCGCTGGAGCCCTGGCATGTGCTGGGCGAGGAGGGCTCGGCCGGCGGCACGGTGCGCTATGTCGATTCTTCCGTGGAGCGCCTGCAGGTCAAGGCGACTGGCTTTGTCGAGGGACGCCACGTCGTGACCTGTAACGGCAGGCGGATGCCGATGACATCAACGGGACGCTCCGGCGAAGCCGTGGCCGCCGTCCGCTTCAAGGCCTGGCAGCCGGCTTCGGGGCTGCATCCGACCATCCCGGTCCACGCGCCCCTGACATTTGACTTGATCGATAGCTGGAACGGCCGTTCGCTCGGTGGCTGCGTCTACCACGTCGCCCATCCCGGCGGCCGCAATTACGATACCAAGCCGGTCAATTCCTATGAGGCGGAGGCGCGGCGGCTGGCCCGGTTTCAGGATCACGGCCACACCCCGGGCCGAATCGAGCCGCCGCCCGAGGAACGCACAATTGAATTCCCTTTGACGCTCGACTTGAGGACGCCGCTCCTGATCTAATCGGAAGCGACGGTCTCGGGGAATCGGAATGTCAGGCCAAGGCAACAGTCAGGAGAGCAAGGCCCGCCCGGGTCAGCGCCGGATGGCGCAATGGACGGGCGACTATGCGCGGCTGCCCGGCACTCCCGACGAATATATCGGGCCTGATGGAGCGCCGCGGGCGGCTTGGACCCGCTTCTTCGATGCCTTTGCGGCGCTTTCGCCACCAGATATCGAACGCCGCTTCGCCTCCGCGGACCGGCATCTGCGCGAGGCCGGCGTCACCTATCGCGCGCCCGGCGAAACTGCCGACCGGCTGTGGCCGCTCAGCCATCTGCCGCTGATCATCGACGAGGCCGATTGGCAGCAACTGACCACGGGTATCGCGCAGCGCGCCCAATTGTTTGAAATGATTCTGCGCGATCTCTATGGTGAGGCTCGGCTGGTCAGCGATGGTGCGGTGCCCGCGGCCGCGATTGCCGGCAGCAATGAATATCTCCGCGCCGTCTGCGGCGTCAAACCACCGGGCGGGCGTCATCTTCATTTCTATGCCGCCGATGTCGGCCGCGGCCCCGACGGGCGCTGGTGGGTGCTGAACGACCGCACCCAGGCGCCGTCGGGTGCCGGCTATGCGCTGGAAAACCGCTTGGTGCTGTCGCGCGCCTTTTCCAGTCTCTACAAGTCGATGAACGTCGAGCGCGTGGCGCCGTTCTTCGAGGCGTTCCGCGATTCGCTCCGCGCCAGCGCCGACCGCGACGAGCCGCGCATCGGTCTGTTGACGCCGGGCGCTTTCAGCGAAACCTATTTCGAACACGCCACGCTGGCGCGCTATCTCGGCTTTCTCCTGGTCGAGGGCGACGATCTCGCCGTCAGCGGCGACCGCATCCATATCCGCACCGTCGCCGGCCTGAAGCGGCTCGATGTGCTGTTGCGCCGGGTCGATTCCAATTTCCTCGATCCGCTGGAGCTCGATGCCTCGTCGCATCTCGGCGTGCCGGGCCTGATCGATGTGCTGCGCAAGGACGGCGTCGTCGTCGCCAACATGCCGGGCTCGGGCGTATTGGAGGCGAGGGCGCTGCTCGGATTCCTGCCGAGTCTATGCCGCCGCTTGCTCGGCGAGACCTTGATCATGCCGCACATCGCGACCTGGTGGTGCGGCCAGAAATCCGCGCGTGAGGAAGTGCTGTCGCGGCTGGAGGATTTCGTCATCGAGGGCGCCTATGGCCGGGCCGTTCCCGGCTTTTCCAGCCATGCGCCCGTGCTTGCCGGCGAGTTGCCGCCAGCCGAGCGCGACCGGCTCCGGCAGGCGATCACCGACCGTGGCATCGATTATGTCGGCCAGGAACTGGTGCGCCTGTCGACCACGCCAGTGTGGGAAGAGGGGCGGATCACGCCGCGCCCGTTCGTGCTGAGGGTATTTGCCGCGGCTACGCCACAAGGCTGGACCATCATGCCCGGCGGGTTCTGCCGGATTGCCGAACAGGCGGATGCGCGTGCGGTGTCGATGGGCGACGGCGTGCGGTCGGCGGATGTCTGGGTGGTGTCCGACAAGGCCGTAGCGTCGGCGACACTGCTGCCCGGCGCTGACACGGTGCGGATCAGGCGGATCGCCGGCGTGGTGCCGAGCCGTGCCGCGGATAATCTGTTCTGGCTCGGCCGCTATCTCGAACGCGCCGAGGCGACGCTGCGGCTGATCCGTGCGCTGGGCACCTCGACGCGCGACCCTGCCAAGGGAGCGTCAACCGCGTTGCATTCGGTCGAGCGTATCCAGCGGATTCTCGTGACCTGGGGTGCTACCTCGCAGGCGACGCGGACCAATCCGGCGCGGGTCATCGCGGAAGCGCTGCAGAGCGAGGAGAAGTTCGGTTCGGCGCTTTCACTGGTGCGATCTGTGCAGCGAACTGCGAGTTCGCTGCGCGAGCGGCTTTCGCCCGATGCCTGGCAGATCATCACCGAGATGGTGGAGCGCCTTGCGCTGCAGGTCGACGACGACGACAGCATCGTCAGCGCCGCTGAATTGACGCTGCAGGAGCTGGCGAGCCTTGCCGGCCTGGCGCAGGAGAACATGAACCGCGCCGCCGGCTGGCGCTTCCTCGACATGGGCCGCCGTGCCGAGCGCGCCATCAACACAGTGCGGTTCGCGCGGCAGTTCGCCTATGACGAAGCGGGCGAAGATGACCTCGACGCGCTGTTGACGCTGGTGGATTGCCAGATCACCTACCGCTCGCGCTATCTGGTCGGGCCGGCGCTGGCGCCGGTTCGCGACCTCGCCGTGCTCGACCCTTATAATCCGCGCTCGGTCGCCTTTCAGGTCGCAGCGCTCAACGACCACATTGCGGCGCTGCCCAGCCTGAAGGAACATGGTTTGATCGAGCGGCCACAGCGGCTGGCGGTGGCGTTGCAGGCAACGTTGACGACGGCGGAGGCTGCCACGCTGGATGTGAAAACGCTGTTTGCGCTCGAACAGGATCTGCTCAATCTGGCCGACGCCATCGGCCTGCATTACTTCCCGCACGGGCCCAATGCGAGCCGGCCGGAGAAGCTCACGGGCCTCGCGTGATCTACGACATCCGTCACGTCACGACCTACGCTTACGAGAGCCCGGTGAGTTTTGCGCGCTGCTCGCTGCGGCTGGAGCCGCGAACCGGCGACGGGCAGCAATTGATCTCGCACGCGGTCGAGATCCGGCCGCGGCCGGCCGAACGCACGGTGCGGCGGGACTTTTTCGGAACGCATACCGAGAGCGTGCTGATCGAGACCGCGCATCGCAATTTGCGGATCGATTCCCGCTCACGGGTTTCGGTCGGGCGTCGGGCGCCTGGTCGCGCGGCGCCCAGCCCGCCCTGGGAGCGCATCCGCGACGTGGCCTTTGAGGCTACCAGCCTCGGTCCCGCTTCGCCGGTTGGATACGTCTTTGCAAGCTCGCTGGTTCCGGTGCTGGCGCCGCTCACTGCCTATGCCGCGCCAAGCTTCGCGCCGGGCGGCGGCATCCTCACGGGCGCCGTCGACCTGATGCGCCGCATCCGCAGCGATTTCAGATACGACTCCAAGGCCACCGTGATTTCGACGCCGCTTAAGGAAGTGTTCGAGAAGCGCCACGGCGTCTGCCAGGACTTTGCCCATGTGATGATTGCCGGCCTGCGCGGGCTCGGCCTGCCGGCGGCCTATGTCAGCGGCTATCTGCGCACCGTTCCGCCCGCCGGCCAGCCGCGGCTGCAGGGCGCCGACGCCAGCCACGCCTGGGTCTCGGTCTGGTGCGGCGCCGAGCTTGGCTGGGTCGGCTTCGATCCGACCAACGACCTCCTGGTCGAGAACGATCATATCGTCCTGTCGATCGGCAGGGACTTCTCCGACGTCTCGCCGGTCGACGGCATCATCGTCGGATCGCCCAAGCAGAAGCTCAACGTCGCCGTGGACGTGCTGCTGGTGGAATGAGGCTGGAATGCCTCGATGCCGGACTTCTTAAGAATTGGTTGTCCTGCCGCAGCGGTTAAGCCGCGCTAATCTCCGCTGCACTACGGATAGGCACCTTAACGGAAGGTTTGCACTTTTGTTGCCAGCATGACGTGCGCGGAACCGCGCCTGCAAGTTGCGTCCACCTAGCCAGGAGATAATCGTGAACAATTGGTCAACAAAGCCTTTCGTTTCCGCCGTGGCAGCCATGCTTGTTTTCGGCGGTAGCGCCAGCGCGGGCGGCGGCGCAACCAAGGATGAAGCCGTTGCCATGGTCAAGCAGGCCGTTACCTTCATCAAGGAGCAGGGACCCGAAAAGGCGTATCCCGAGCTCACCAACAAGGCCAGCAAGTTCCGCGACCGCGATCTCTATGTCGTGGTCTACCAGCTCGACGGCAAAGTGCTGGCTCACGGCTCGAACGAGAAGTTCGTCGGCAAGGATCTGATCGACGCGCAGGATGTCGACGGCAAGCTCTACGTCAAGGAACGCGTCGAACTCGCCGCCAAGCAGCCTTCGTTCTGGCAGGACTACAAGTTCGTCAATCCGGTGAGCAAGAAGGTCGAGCCGAAGGAAATGTACTGCGAGAAGCTGGATAACACGGCCGTCTGTGCGGGCGTCTACAAGCTCTGACCCCGATCAAGCGTTTGCGTGGTTGTGCGGTGATCGCCGCACTGAAGGGGTGACATGCTCGGCTGGATCAAGAACATTGGCCTTTCATGGAAAGTCCAGCTCGCTCCGGCGCTCCTGATCGCCGTCCTGATCGGGCTCGGCGCCTATGCGTTGCAAACGCTGCGGTCGAATCAGGCCGCCGTTGACGCGTTGGTGTCCGGTCCGGTCCGGCAATCGGAATTGGCCAATGATCTCACCACCACGGTGTGGACGGCGCACGCCAAGCTGTATCGTCTTGCGGCCACGGCGGCCAATGAAAAGGACGAGAAGAAAATAGCTGCGGTCGCCAAGGAGGCTTCGGCTGCGGCCGGCAAGATTTCCGAGGCGATGAAGGCCGTCGAAGGCATGAAGGGCGGGCTCGGCCCGGAGACTTTCGACAAATTGAAAGCTGCGGTCGCGGGCTATCTCAAGCAATCGAAAAACGCGATCGAGATGGCCGACGGCGACGCCGGTTCGGCGCTGATATTCATCAAGGGTGCAGAGCGCAATTTTGCCGTCATTGAAAAGCTGGTCGACGACCTGATCGCCCATAGCAGCGATAGCAAGGATCGCGAGATTACCCGTGCCGGGATCAAGCTCGAGCAACAACAGATGACGCTGACGGCCGCCCTTCTGGTGGTTGCACTTGCCGGTATCCTGGTTTCGTTTTTGATCGGTCGAAGTACGTCCCGTCCCGTCGTGGCGATGTCGAGGGCGATGCGCGAACTTGCCGCCGGGCATTTCGAGGTCCAACTGCCCGGCCTTGAGCGCCGCGATGAAGTCGGTCAGATGGCGCACGCGATCCAGGAATTCAAGGTGCAGGCGATCGCCAAGGCCGAACGCGAGACGGCGGAGCGCGAGGAAAAGAACCGCGAACTGGCATCGGCCCGCCGTGCCGAGCTTCATAACCTGGCCGAGAGTTTCGAGATCGCGGTCGGCAATATCGTCGAGAACGTTGGCTCAGCCTCGGCCGAATTGGAAAATTCCGCCGCGATCCTGACCAACAGCAGCGTAGCCACCCAGGAGCTCTCCACCGTGGTCGCCGCGGCTTCCGAGGAGACCTCCAGCAACGTGCAGTCGGTGGCGTCCGCCACCGAGGAAATGGCCAGCTCCGTCAATGAAATCGGCAGGCAGGTTGCGAATTCCAACCGGATCGCCAACGAGGCCGTCGTTCAGGCGCAAAAGACCGACGCCCGGATCATCGAATTGTCGGAGGCGGCAAACCGCATCGGCGACGTAACCAGGTTGATCACCACGATCGCCGAGCAGACCAATCTACTGGCACTCAACGCAACCATCGAAGCCGCCCGCGCCGGTGACGCCGGCCGCGGCTTTGCGGTGGTTGCCCAGGAGGTCAAGGCGCTCGCCACCCAGACCGCCAAGGCAACCAGCGAAATCTCGACCCAGATCGCCGAGATGCAATCGGCGACGCAGGAATCGGTGCACGCCATCAAGGAAATCAGCGGCACCATCGGCCGGGTTTCCGAAATCGCCGCGGCGATCGCTGCTGCCATCGAGGAGCAGGGCGCTGCCACCCAGGAAATTGCGCGCAACGTGCAGCAGGCGGCAGTGGGCTCGACCCAGGTCGCGACCAGCATCGCCGACGTCAACCGTGGCGCCGGCGAAATCGGCACGGCATCGTCACAGGTGCTGGCCAACGCGCAACTGCTCTCCAACGAAAACAAGCGCCTCAAGGCCGAGGTCGGCAAGTTTCTCGCAACCGTGCGGTCGGCTTAAGCCGTAGGGCCCACGTTCGCGCCTTGCAGGAGCGGCCATCAGCGGATCATCGATCGAGTGATTGTTGCGAATCCTCGACGTCACAAGGAACAACTAATGCCTATTGAAAAATGCCAGCACGGCTTGGTCGAACGCATCCGGTTTCTCGGAGGGGACGGTATGCGAACTGCCGGCGATAGTTGTCCGCTCCTGGTTAGGCAGGCAGCTCGCGAGCTGATCGATAATCCTGTGAAAGAACTTCGGGCTCGACTCACCATTTGACAGCAACGTCGGCGCATTGATGGTCTTGGCCATATCGCAGGTGAAGACGGGTCTCGGGCGTTTCGTCATCGCGTCAGCCCGGTAGGTCGCAAAATTATCCAAATTCATTTGCTTATCGACATCGGAACGGCGCTCATAGGCCCCGGCGCCACCTACTCCATTTACGAAAAGCGGAATACCAATTTCGGCATTCCCAGCCCTAATGGCTTCTCTCGCCGCGGCCAGTTTGCCGCCGAACTCTTTAAGTACATCAGCTCCATCGGAGGTACCAGCCAACATGCCTGCCGCGGGCGGTTCGTTTAGAGCGAGACTGGTTACCATTTCCGGGTGCGACGCGGCGAAAAAAAGAGCCGCGTGCGCCCCAGAAGAATGCGCCACCACCCGAACCTTTGACAGTCCGAGCGCGCGCACCAAGGCTGCGAGGTCTTCGCCGTGGGCATCGGCGGCTCCGTCTGGCATCCCTTCCGGGCTGCTCTCGTTCGGGAAATTGTTGCGGCGACTGTACGCGATGGCGCGATAGCGGTCGGCGAATTTCGGAAGATGACCGGCCCACATTCGGTAGTCTTGCAGGCCACCATGAACAAATATGACCGGATCGCCTCGCCCCAATTCGACATAGGCAAGCTCAGTACCGTTTACTGAAATTCGCTTCACATCTTGAGCGGTGGCTGTTGCCGCTAGAAATATCGATGTTGCAGCCCCCAAGACGCCTCGGAACATGCTCGTCTCCATCTGTGTATCTGGAGGTTTGCCCTTCGACGAATGGGAGGATTATGATCCGAAAACGGTCATCTGTCTGTTGTATGCTTCACACGCCACCACTATTGCCCAGCCTCAGATGCCGCCGGCTTACGTGCCGGTCTTGCGCGCCGGCTCTGACGAATCCGCACGCAGGTTGCGGAAGAATTTTTCGACCTCGCGCGACAGCGTTTCGGCCGTGGCCGTCAGCTCGCTGGATGCCGTAAGGACCGAAGTCGCCGCCGTGCTCGTCGTGCCGATGGCGTCGCTGAGCGATCCGATATTGACGACCAGCGTTCCATTGCCCTGCGCCGCCAATTGCGCGTTCGCCGAGATTTCACGGGTCGCCGCATCCTGCTGCTCGATCGCGCTGGCAATGATGGAAGTCACCTCGTTGATGTCGCGCACGGCGGCGCCGATCTCGCGGACCGCTTCGACGGAGGTTTTGGTCGACGTCTGGATCAGGCCGACGTTCTGGCCGATTTCGGCGGTCGCCTTGGCGGTCTGCTCGGCCAGCGCCTTGACCTCGTGGGCGACCACGGCGAAGCCGCGGCCGGCGTCGCCGGCGCGCGCGGCTTCGATCGTTGCGTTGAGCGCGAGAAGGTTGGTTTGCTCGGCGATCGCCTGGATCAGGTTGAGCACGCCGTCGATGCGCTGGGTCGCAGCCGCAAGCCCCTCGATTTCGGAGACCGATTTCTCGGTGCGCTGGCCCGCCTGCTCGACGGCGTTGGCCGACTGGCGCACCTGGCGGCCGATTTCCTCGACGGAAGCGGAAAGCTCTTCGGCAGCGCTCGCGACCGCGGAGACGTTGCTGGAGGCCTGTTCGGTCGCACCGTTGGCGGCCACCGCGCGTCCGCTTGCTTCCGATGAGACGCTGGCGATGGTCTGGGCGGTACCGCGCATCGCGGTCGCATTGTCGGTGACCGCGCGCAGTACGCCGCCGATCGCTTCCCGGAACGCATCGACCGAGGCTTCGATGTGGCGGGTGCGCTCGTCACGCGCCCTGGAATCCTCCAGCACCTGCGAATTGAGGTTGCGGTTGCGGTCCATCGCTTCCTGGAAGATCTTGATGGCACGGGCGAGCGCGCCGATTTCGTCGGCGCGTTCAGCATGCGGAACCTCGACGCCTTCGGCGCCGTCGGCAACCTGCTTGATGGTGGCGGTGATCACCGAGAGCGGGCGCGCGATCGAACGGGAAATGATCAGCACGCCGAGGACGACTACCACCAGCGCCAACAAGCCGAGGCAAGTCAGGATAAATGCCATCGTATGGTTGGTGTCGGTCTGTTGGGCCAGCCTCCTGCTGCGTTCGGCATAGACTTTGGAGAGCGCCTCGAGATCCTTATTCAGCGCGGTGCGCACTTGGCGGTTGGCGTCGTTGTCGCCCCATTCACGCCCCGCAGCCCCGTTGATCTCGACGCCGCGGCGAACCAGCTCCTTGCGGAAGTCGACGAACTGTTCGATGCGCTTCTTGAAGGTGGCGAACTGCTGGGCGTCGTCGGCCTGGACCAGCGTTTCCCAGTTCTTCACGACATCAAGGATGCGCTCGTTGAACTTGAGCAGCCCGTCGCCGTACTTCTTCACCACGGCGGGTTCCGTCGACATGTAGATGCCGCGGGATTCCATCACGACCGCATAGACCAGCGAATTGATGCGCTCGACGTTGAGCGCGGCGCGGCTCGCGATCGAGACCTCTTCGGTAAGGGCCGCATTCTGACGGGTGTTGTAATCGGATAAGGCCGTGATGGCTGCGACGAGCAACGCGAACAGCGCGAAGATCGAATACAATTTGGCTGCAAGCGAAAATCGGGATGCCATGGCGCCACCAAAATAAGTAGGGGAAATTCAGCCGTATCGGCACGCCGGATGAGATCCAGGGAATGCCGTCAGCGTAGGCAATGTGCTGAATTTTGGTGGAGAATGTCTTAACGCGCGAAGTTCGTCGAACCGCAACTAACGGCAAATCATCGAGTAACTTCAAACGATTACTTGGATGTAGCGGGATGCGTCGCCGGGAAAATTCGGCATGTCGGTGCGACTGCAACGGGCCTTGGTATATCCGCGCAATTGGAGGTGGCTGGCGCGGCGGAAGAAGCCCGGGTCCCGCAACTGCCCGACAAGACGGTACCGCCATGACGGCGCAGCGCGCCTGAGCCTCCGAAGGACGGTTCGCATTGGCAAGCAGCCGTGGCGCGAATCAAGCTAGTTAGACAGCGAGCACGGCGAAGGTGGCGCCGCGCTGCTCCGATTATGCGTGAGAATTGGGACTCATGACTCAAAGTGCCGCCTTGCCGGGCAATCTCGATCTCTATCTCCACGTGCGCGTGCTGATCGCCCTGATCCTCGGGCTCAGCGTCACGCGTCTGGTCAGTGGTATCGCGGCATTGGTCCAGCACCCCGGTCGCTACCCGATTTGGCCTGTACATCTTGGCTGGGTCGCCTGGACGCTCCTGAACGTGGTCGCGTTCTGGTGGTGGGAGTTTCAGCTGAGCCACATCCAGCACTGGACGTACGGCCTTTACTTCTTCGTTTGCGTGTACGCATCGATGTACTATTTCCTGAGCGTTCTGCTTTTCCCGCAGGATCTCGATGAATATAAGGGCTACGAGGATTACTTTCTCTCCCGCAGCCGCTGGTTCTTTGGTTTTGCGGCCCTCACGGAAGCCCTCGATGTGGTCGATACCTGGATAAAGGGCGAAGCGCATCTGCGATCGCTGGGACTGGAATATCTCGTCGCCACCAGCGCATTCATATTGCTGTCCGTGGTAGCCGCGAGAACGCGCAACCCAAAATTTCACATGTTGTTTGCGCTCAGCGCGGTGGCTTATCAAATAAGCTTTTCGATCCGCCATTTTGGTACGCTGGATTAGTCACAGGCGGGGACCCTGATCGCTGGTCCCGTCCACCGCGCGGCCTCGAGCGGATTGAAGCCCGGATGAAGCCGACACTCCGCTGATTGCGCCTGTAGCCTTGGCTGGTCGCCCGGCATAGACTAGCCAGGCAACGGAGCGGGTACGGCGCAGGAAGGTCAGCATGGTCTATCGGCAGATCATCGGTGCCACCACCTATGCGTTCGACGGTTTGCGCGACCTGCTCGCCAAAGCGACACCGCCGCGATCCGGCGACCGTCTGGCCGGCGTCGCGGCCGATAGCGCGGAACAGATGATCGCAGCGCGAATGGCGCTCGCCGACGTGCCGCTGAAGCAGTTCCTCAACGAGGCCGTCATTCCCTATGAGGATGACGAGGTCACCCGGCTGATCATCGACAGCCACGATGCCCCGGGCTTTGCTGCCATATCGTCGCTGACCGTCGGCGGCTTCCGCGACTGGCTGCTCTCCGACGCCGCAACAAGCGAGTCTTTGGCGAAGGTCTCGCGCGGGATCACGCCGGAAATGGCCGCCGGCGTCTCAAAACTGATGCGCAACCAAGATCTGATCCTGATCGCCAAGAAATGCGCGGTAACCTCGGCCTTTCGCAACACCATCGGCCTGAAGGGGCGGATGAGCGTGCGGCTGCAGCCCAACCATCCCTTCGATGACGCCAAGGGCATTACCGCTTCGATCCTCGACGGCGTCCTCCTGGGATCGGGCGATGCCTGCATCGGTATCAATCCGGCCAGCGATGATCCCGCCGTGATCGGCGAGTTGCTGCGGCTGCTCGACGGCATCATCTCGCGGCTGCAGATCCCGACGCAGGGCTGCGTGCTCACGCATGTCACCACGACGCTTGGATTGATCGGGCAGGGTGCGCCGGTCGATCTGGTGTTTCAGTCGATCGCCGGAACGGAGGCTGCCAATCGCAGTTTTGGTGTCGATCTCGCGCTGCTGCGCGAGGCGCGTGAGGCGGGGCTGTCGCTGCGCCGCGGCACGGTCGGCGAAAATTTGATGTATTTCGAGACGGGGCAGGGTTCGGCGCTGTCGGCCAACGCCCATCACAATGTCGACCAGCAGACATGCGAGGCGCGGGCCTACGCAGTGGCGCGCGCGTTCGATCCGCTGCTGGTTAACAGCGTGGTCGGTTTCATCGGTCCGGAATATCTTTACGACGGCAAGGAAATCATCCGCGCCGGCCTGGAGGACCATTTCTGCGGCAAGCTGCTCGGCCTGCCGCTCGGGGTCGACGTCTGCTACACCAACCATGCCGAAGCCGATCAGGACGACATGGACAATTTGCTGACGCTATTGGCCGCCGCCGGCGTCACCTTCATCATGGGCGTGCCGGGCGCCGACGACGTCATGCTGAACTATCAGTCGACCTCGTTCCACGACGCGCTCTACGTCCGGGACCTCTTCGGCTTGAAGCGAGCGCCCGAGTTCGACGATTGGCTGGTCCGATCAGGCCTCGCGGACGGCAATTTCCGGCTTGCCGGCAACGCCGGCCTGCTGCCCGAATTTGCCTCGCGGCTGATCGCCTGAACTCCGTCCTGCAGATTTTCGTGCAACCAATTGAACCCAAAGCGAGTTAGAAGTCACAGTCACAATATTGAAGAATTTCTGGCCCAACTTTCAATGTCGTGCTTAAATTCATGTCAGCCTTGAGGAAATTTGATGAGAGCTGAAGGCATTGGAACGGTACGGCGTATCCTGTGCGTCTTCCCGCGCTATACGTCTTCTTTCGGCACGTTCGAATACGCCTATCCCCTGACCGCTGGCGTGAAGGCTTTCATGCCGCCACAGGGCCTCCTCTTGATTGCGGCCTATCTCCCGGCAAACTGGCAGGTGCGTTTCATCGACGAGAACATTCGCCCCGCCAGCAAGGAAGACTTCGAATGGGCGGAAGCGGTCTTCGTCAGCGGCATGCACATCCAGCGCCAGCAGATGAACGACATCTGTCGCCGCGCGCATGCCTTCGATCTTGCGGTCGCGATCGGCGGCCCGTCGGTGAGCGCGTGCCCGGATTACTATCCCTCGTTCGACTATCTCCATGTCGGCGAACTCGGCGACGCCACCAATGAACTGATCGCGCGGCTGGCGCGCGACCCTTCGCGTCCCGAGCAGCAGGTGGTGCTGACGACCAGCGAACGCCTGTCGATGACGGAGTTTCCGATTCCGGCCTACGAGTTGGCCGAGGTGAAGAAATATCTGCTCGGCAGCATCCAGTATTCGAGCGGATGCCCCTATCAGTGCGAGTTCTGCGACATCCCCGGGCTCTATGGCCGCAACCCGCGCCTGAAGACGCCGCAGCAGATCGTTGCCGAACTGGACAGGATGCGCGAATGCGGCATCACCGATACGGTCTATTTCGTCGACGACAATTTCATCGGCAACCGCAAGGCCACGCTGGATTTGCTGCCGCATCTGATCGAATGGCAGAAGAGGACAGGCTACGTCGTGCGGCTGGCGTGCGAGGCGACGCTGAACATCGCCAAGCGGCCAGAGATCCTGGAGAAGATGCGCGAGGCGAGGTTCGTCACCGTGTTCTGTGGCATCGAGACGCCCGATCCCGACGCGCTGCACGCAATGCACAAGGACCACAACATGATGGTCCCGATCCACGAAGGCATCCACACCATCAATTCCTACGGCATGGAGGTCGTCTCCGGCATCATCATGGGTCTCGACACCGACAAGCCGGGCACGGCGGACGCACTGCTCAACTTCGTCGATGAATCGCGGATTCCGCTGCTGACGATCAATCTGCTGCAGGCGCTGCCGAAAACGCCGCTGTGGGACCGGCTGGAGCGCGAAGGCCGGCTCAACGATGACGAGAGCCGCGATTCCAACGTCGAATTCCTGATGCCCTACGACCAGGTCATCAATTCCTGGAAGCGATGCATGGAGGTCGCCTTCCAGCCCGAGAAGCTCTATGCGCGCTACCAGTATCAATGCGACTACACCTACGCCAACCGGATCAAGGTGCCGGTCGCGCCTGAAATGAAGACCTGGCCCAACATCAGGCGCGCGCTGATCATGCTGCGCAACATCTTCTGGCAGGTCGGTGTGCTCAGCGATTACAGGCGCGTGTTCTGGAAATTCGCGATCGGGCGCCTCAGGCGCGGCGATCTCGAAGGGCTGATCGGTTCGGCCACGATCGCGCATCATCTGATCAAGTTCGCGCGCGCGGCGTCCGGCGGCCAGCAGAATGCATCGAACTATTCGATCCGGCTGCGTGAGGCCTCCGTGCCTGCCGAGTAAGGCTCATGAAAACGCCGACACCGCCGACCCGCTCGCTCGAAGCCCTGCGGGAGCTGACGCCGGCGCGCGTCGGGCTCGGCCGCTCCGGCGCGAGCATGCCGACCGACGCGCTGCTTGCCTTCACCCTCGACCACGCACGCGCGCGCGATGCCGTGCATGCCGCATTCGATGTGGAGCATCTGATTGCCGGATTGGCCGGCCTCGACCTGCAGGTCAGTGAGGTTTCCAGTCAGGCGGGCAACCGGCGCGACTATCTGCGCCGCCCCGATCTCGGACGCATGCTCGACCCGGATTCGCGGCGCGCACTGGAAAAGCAGGGCGGCGGTGCGAACCAGGTTGTGATCGTGATCGGCGATGGACTGTCGCCGGCGGCCGTCAATGTCCACGCGGTCGAGCTGGTCCGCCATCTTGCTCCGCGCCTGACGGACGCCGGGATCCGGTGCGACCACGTCGTGGTCGCTTCCGGCGCACGCGTGGCGCTGGGCGACGAGATCGGCGCCGTGCTCGGCGCGCAGATGGTGGTGATGCTGATCGGCGAGCGGCCCGGCCTGTCGGCCCCCGACAGTCTCGGCGCGTATCTGACCTTTGCGCCGCGCGGCGGCCTCACCGACGAGAAGCGCAATTGCGTGTCCAATATCCGCGGCGCAGGCCTGAGCTACGATGAGGCCGCCTTCAAGATCGCGTGGTTGGTGCGTGAAGGCATCGCGCGCCAGGTCACGGGCGTGGCGCTGAAGGACGAAAGCGGAACCGCGCTGATCGCCGCCGGTGGCGCTGGCAGGTGTGGCAAATCAGAGACTTAACGCGCATTTTCGACATTTGCGTCCCGATTTGCCCGGCCGCGCGCGCTTGCCGGATCAGGTTCGGGCCTGTAAAACGGCGCCGGTTAATTTACCGCGTGATTTCAAGGGCTAGTGCCGATCGGATAGGGGCTGGCAAAGCCGTATTCGCGCCACCAAGCTGCACAAAAAACCAAGCTACACAAACAGGCCGACGTGAGAACTGGACAGGGTATGCTCGACAAGAACTCGGAAAGTCGCGTCCACGTCGCAGCCATAGAGGAGCCGCCGCAGGGCAAGAGCATCGCCTTCGGGCTCGAGCGCATGGGGCTGATCGCGGTCAAGGCGCCGATACTGTCCATGGTCATTCTCGCGGTGCTGATCGTGGCGGCGATCTTCGGCATCCAGCGCATCAAGATCGACGACTCGCTGAGCCAGTTGTTCCGTTCCGATTCCAAGGACTTCAAGCAATATGAGGCCGTGACCAAGCGCTTTCCGGCGACCGAATTCGACGTGCTGGTCGTGGTCGAGGGCAAGACGCTGCTGGCCCGCGAGAACCTCGAAAAGATCCGCGACATGGTCACCGACCTGCAACTGGTCGAGGGTGTGCGCGGCCTGGTCTCGCTGTTTTCGGCGCGTCAGGCGCCGGAGCCCGGCAAGTTGCCGGCCGCGCTGTTCCCGCCCGAACTGCCGCAGGGCGCCGCCTACGACAAGTTCGTCGAGACCGTCAAGACCAACGAGATCATTCGCGGCAAGCTGTTGTCCGAGGATGGCACGCTGGCGCTGATCGTGCTGTCGCTGGAGCCGAAGGTCGTTTCCTCGAACGATCTCGGCACGGTGGTCGGCGAAATGCGGAAGATCATGGCCGAGGATCTTTCCGGCAGCGGGCTCAACGCCCAGCTTTCCGGCGTTCCCGTCATGCAGCTCGAGATCCGCAACGCGGTCAAGCGCGACGGGCTGACCTACAACATTCTCGGTATCCTGGCCGGCTGCATCATCGCAATCGTTTTCTTCCGCAAGATATCGTTCATGGTGGTTGCGGCCTTCCCGCCGATCATCGCGATCCTGCTCGCGCTCGGTGGCCTCGGGTGGGCCGGTTTCAACCTCAACATGTTCCTGAACGTGATGACGCCGCTCATCATGGTGATCAGCTTCTCGGACTCCATGCAGTTGACGTTCGCGGCGCGCGACCGCCTCATTGCCGGCCAGGACAAGCTGAAGGCCTTCACCAACGCCGTGCTGGTAGTCGGCCCGGCCTGCGTGCTGACCCATGGCACCGCCGGCATTTCCTTCATCGCGCTGCAATTCTCCGATTCCGAACTGATCCGCAAATTCGGCGAGGCCGGTCTTGCCGCCACCATCATCGCGCTGGTGGCCGTGCTGTCGCTGGTGCCCGTATTCGGCGTGCTGTTCGTCCGCAACGAGAAGATTTTTGCGGTGAAATTCCAGAGCGCCGACGCCGGCGTGCAGGCGCTGCGCAATTTCTGTTACTGGATTGCGGTGCGCATGGTCGGTCGCCCCGGCATGTTTAGCCTGATCGCGCTGATCTTCGTCGGTGCGCTGGGCTACATCTACGCCACGCTGGAGCCGCGCTACCGGCTCGCCGATCAGGTGCCGGACAAGCGGCAGGCGGTGGCGGCATCGAGCCGGCTCGACGCCAAGCTCACCGGCGCCAATCCGATCGACGTGCTGATCGAGTTCCCCAAGGGCGCCTCGCTCTACGCGCCGGAAACCCTGAAGACGATCGCCGACGTCCACTCGATGGTCGAGAAGTCGGCCGGCGTCGGCAACGTCTGGTCGCTGGAAACGCTGCGCCGCTGGCTCGCCGAAAAGGCCGGCAGCAACGACGTCGCGACGCTGAAGGAATATGTCAGCGTCATCCCGGAACATCTGGTCCGTCGCTTCATCTCGGCCGAACAAGATGCGGTGGTGGTCTCAGGACGTGTGCCCGATCTCGATTCGAGCGAAATCCTTCCCGTGGTCGACAAGCTCGACAAGGCGCTGGACAAGGTGCGCGCCGAGCATCCAGGTTATGAGATTGCGGTCACCGGCCTGTCGGCGATTGCCGCCCGCAACAGCGCCAACATGATTTCGAAGCTGAATGCCGGCCTCACGGTCGAGTTCCTGCTGGTCGCGATCTTCATTGGCCTCGCATTCCGCTCGGTCGTGGTGATGTTCTCCTGCATCCTGCCCGGCATTTTTCCGGTCGTAGCATCGGGCACGGTGCTCTGGATAATGGGTGAGGGGCTGCAATTCGCCAGCGTCGTCGCGCTGACGGTATCGTTCGGCCTCGGCTTGAGCGCCACCATCCACTTCCTCAACCGCTTGCGGCTGGAGAGCAAGCCGGGCGTGACTGCGGGACTGGCGGTTGAGCGCGCCACCGTGCTGGTCGGTCCGGCGCTGATTCTGACCACGGTGGTGCTGGCCTGCGGCCTCGGCGTCACCGTGTTCTCCGACCTGCCGTCGCTACGCTTGTTCGGCTGGCTCAGCGCGTTCTCGATGATCGCAGCGCTGGTCGCTGACCTCTTCATCCTGCGGCCGACCTCGATGTTCCTGATCAGCCTGTCGGAAAAGATTCGCGGCGTCAGTCACGTCAAGCCAGCGGAGAACAAGGCTGCCGAATAACGAACGCTGCTGAACAATAGGGGTCGCCGGCCAACGGCAGCCGCAGAGGGGATGAGGAATGACGTCTGCAGGATTAGCCGCTCGCCCTGCGGCCGACGCCGCCGCCTACCGCGCGGTCGAACACATCTATCATTCCTATCTCACCGGGCTGATCCTGATGCTGGCGTCGCGGGTCGGCGCGCCGCGCGCGGCCGAGGTGGTATTTCGCACCTTCCGGCGCCAGCAACTGGCGCGCTTCCTTCCCGGATTGAAGAAGCTCGGCCTCGACCAGCTTCCGCATGCGGTCGCGTGCGCCCAATATCACTATCTGTCGAACCAGGTCGGCGGCGTGAAGGTTGAATATGTCTACGAGAGCGACACCAAGGCCTGGGTGCGCTATCCACCGCCGCGCTGGATCTGGTCCGGCACGGCCATTTGCGGAATCCCCTCGGAAGTCTCGCGGGCGATGTTGCGCGGATGGCATGCCAACAACGGCGTCGTGCTCGGCAATCCCAGGCTCGGCTTTGTCTGCACGGGTCAGACCGTCGACGGTCAGCCGGGGCTCGAAGGTTACTACAAGGAATGGGATCACGATCTCGCGCCTGAGGAGCGACTGCAGTTTTCGCCGGGCGAACGCTGTCCGCCGTTCCGTGCCGAACTCGCGCCGCGCCTGCCGGAGAATACGTGGCCGGAGGAACGGCTGCAGAAGGTGCTTCGCAATTATGCGATGGAGTACATCACCTCGGTCGTTCCGGAGACGATTGCCGTGCTCGGACCGGAGGAGGGCGGCCATCTCGCCGGCGCCGCGGCGCGGCTCGTCGGGATGCACACATTCGACGACGTCGCTGCGCTGTTGGGTGGCGTGGAGGCGGGGGCGGCGGGTTTCGCCAAGGCCTTCGCCCGACTTGCGCGGGGGCAGGACGACGATGCGGAACTAGAAGTCGAAGGCTCGGGCGCAACCGTGCGCCAGACTTCGTGGCGCCTGATGACGGGACGTGAAGCGCTGTCGCCTCAAGTGTTCGATGCCTGGAACGAATTGTGGGTGGGGGCCGCGCTCGCGCATGATCGCTTCATGCGTGTCGAGGTGACGGAACGCCGCGACCGCGGCGAAGCGCATTGGGCGTGGCAATTCCGCTGAGCTGCCGAAAATAAAAATGGCGGCACCCGGGGAAGCCGCCATTGGCACTACTGGTTCCAAGAACCGTATCAGGTCCTGGTCATCGTGATCTTGACGCCGCGGATCTCGCCCTTGGAGTCGATCTGCACGCTCTGCTTGTTGCCGGTGGTGCGCAGATTCAGGTTGGCTGCAAATCCCGATGCTTCGACAAACACGTCGATCTGGCCACCACCGGCGGTGCCCTGCAGATTGCCGAAGATGTTTCGGCTCTTTTCGCTCCAGTTGCCCGAAATGCGTTCACCCTGGCTGGTGACATCGCTCGAGAGATCGAACTTGTAGCTGTCGCTGGCGCAGTGCAGGTTTTGCTTCAGGCCAAGCCCGTTGGCGTTGACCTTGTAGTCGGCCTTGCAGCGGATGTTCTCGGTGGTGCCGTTGGAGAGCGCGACCGTGCCTGTGCCGCTCCAGTTTCCATCAAAGCCGGCAAACGGGCCGCCCGCCTGCGCATGGCTTTGAGCGATCGACAACATCAGCGCGGCGCCGACGCCGGCCGTTGCAAGAGCCTGACAGAGCAAGCTGGAACCAAACAGTTTCATCGTGAGTCATCCCCTCAAATAGACGTTCTTCGTAAAGATAGGTCTCGCCGCATCGAAGATTTAGTGTTCCCGCAGTATGTTAGGTTCAAATGACCGGGATGCTGTTTCCGGCGGTCGCGGCAGGAAGAAACGCCGCAAGCGACCGAAGGGAATCAAGGCGTTGCATCAGCTCCGTCGGCGCAGCATCTAGCTTCGCGCTAGATCGTCTGCAAGAACCAATTTCCAAGAAAGTGTGGCAGAAATACACTTTAGATATCAGCCGGTTATTTATCGCGCTGAGATCGCCGTAAATTTAGCCGCATTTGCCATGCTTGTCCTGTACACGTTGCTGCGTTACGCGGCACCTGCCATCCAAACAAATCCGCCCGGCGAAGCCGAAACGCAAATCGGGAACGGGATTTCATGCTGCCGAAATGAAGGAATACGATGCGTAAATCTCTCCTGGCCCTCACCTTGTTGTCGATCTCGATTTCTACGAGCGTCTTCGCCCAGCAGCCGCAGCAGCGCAGCGGAACGGCGGAGGAGCAGAAGGCCTGCACCCGTGACGTGCAGAAGCACTGCCGTCCGGTCATCGACCAGGGCGACCTCACGATCCTGGCCTGTCTCAAGGAGAATCGCTCCAAGATCAGCGCGGCCTGCAACACGGTTCTCAAGAACAACGGCCAATAAGGCGCTACGCCCGTCAATCCTCGCGGAAAAAGCCATGTTCGGCTCTATGACGCGCGTCACGGGCGGGGTTAATAAGCCCATATAGCATTGGTTTTGGTAGCGTATTCCCCTATATGGGGCTCGCGATCTCGCATGCGCCGAGCGTCGGCGCATGCCGCCAATCCCGATTGATGTAGCCAGTTTTTGATGACCACCGCGAGCGACCTGCGATCCGGAAAGACCGACCGCGACGAGAATTTTCCTGTCGCGTCGTGGATCATTCATCCGCGTCACCGGGCGCTGATCCTCGCATTCTACAATTTCGTCAGGACTGCCGACGACATCGCCGACCACGCGACCCTTAGCGCGGAAGAAAAGCTGCGCTATCTCGACCTGCTCGAGGCCGAACTGCTCGGCAAGGGCGACACGCAAGCGGAGGCCGTCAATCTGCGCCGTGCCTTGGCCGAGCGCGCGATGGCGCCGCGCCATGCGCTCGACGTGCTGGTCGCGTTCCGGATGGACGTTACCAAGCTGCGCTACGAAAACTGGGACGACGTCATTCATTATTGCCGCTATTCGGCCATGCCGGTCGGTCGTTTCATGCTCGACGTTCATGGCGAGAGCACCTCGACCTGGGCCGCTTCCGACGCGCTGTGCGCGGGCCTACAGATCAACAACCATTTGCAGGACTGCGGCAAGGACTACAAAAACCTCAACCGCGTCTACCTGCCGCGCGATGCGTTGGCAGCAAGCGGGGCCACCGTCGAGATGCTGGGCGAGGGGAAATCGCAGCCGGCGCTGTTGCAATGTCTCCATGCGCTCGCGGTGCGGACTGAAACCCTCCTCAATGGAAGCAGGTCGTTGAGTGTCGCGGTAAAGGATTTTCGGCTCGGACTCGATATTGCAGTGATCCAGGCATTTGCCGACAAGATCGTCGGCATGCTGAAAGTGCGCGATCCGCTCAGCGAGCGCGTGCATTTGAGCAAGCTGGAGTTGCTCGGCCATACCATCGGCGGCATCGCCGGCGAGGTCACCCGCCGCGCGATTGGACGCCGTCCCCAGGCAAACCCGGCGGCCGACGCATGACGTTGCATCCGGCGGCGGCCAACGCAGATTACGGTGCCACCGCGTCCGGCAGCTCGTTCTACGCCGCGATGCGCATCCTGCCGCGCGACCAGCGCGAGGCGATGTTCCAGATCTACAGCTTCTGCCGTCAGGTCGACGACATCGCCGATTCCGACGGCCCGCGACCCGAGCGGCTGGCCGCGCTCCAGCAATGGCGCGACGATATCGATGCGCTGTATCAGGGGCACCCACCGCCGCGTCTGCAGGACTACGCCGCGTCGGTCAAAACCTTCGGTCTCAAGCGCGAGGATTTTCTCGCCGTCGTCGACGGCATGGAGATGGACGTGCCGCAAGACATCCGGGCGCCGGATCTTGCGACCCTCGATCTCTATTGCGACCGCGTCGCCAGCGCCGTCGGGCGACTGTCGGTGCGCGTGTTCGGCCTGCCCGAGGAAGACGGCATACTGCTCGCCCACCACCTCGGGCGCGCGCTGCAGTTGACCAATATCCTGCGCGACATCGATGAAGACGCCGGCCTCGGTCGCCTCTATCTGCCTCGCGAAGGCCTGCTGCTTGCCGGCATCACGACCGACGATCCGCAGCGGGTGATCGTCGATCGCGCATTGCCGAAAGTATGCCTGCCGCTGGCCGAGCGCGCGAAAAAGCATTTCGAGAAAGCCGACGAAATCATGAAACGCAATTCGCGGCGCGTGGTGCGCGCGCCGCGGATCATGTCGAAATATTACCGCGCGATCCTGGACTTGCTGCTGGCCCGGGGCTTTGCCGCCCCGCGCGAGCCGGTCCGCGTCCACAAATGGGCGAAAATCGCCATCCTTCTCCGATACGCGATCATCTGATGCAGAAAAACGTTCATATCATCGGCGCCGGCATTTCCGGCCTTTCAGCGGCCGTGCGGCTCGCCAACGCCAATTACCGGGTGCATGTCCACGAGGCCACCCAGCAGGCCGGCGGCCGTTGCCGGTCCTATTTCGATGGAGCCACCAACCTCACGATCGACAACGGCAATCATTTGCTGTTGTCCGGCAACCGTCATGCGCTGGCCTACGCCAAATCGATCGGCACCGAGACGGGGCTGGTCGGGCCAAAGCTTGCGCAGTTTCCCTTTGTCGACATCTCAACCGGCCAGCGCTGGCAACTCGACCTTGGCGACGGCAAGTTGCCGTTGTGGGTGTTCGACCAGGCGCGCCGCGTGCCCGATACGAAGCTGTTCGATTACCTCGCATTGATGCCGCTGATCTGGGCAGGGGCCGATAAGCTGGTCGGCAATGCGATCCCCTGCAAGGGCACGCTGTACCAGCGGCTGGTGCAGCCGCTGCTGTTGGCCGCGCTCAATGTCGATCCGCCGGAGGGTTCGGCGGGCCTAGCCGGCGCGATTGTGCGGGAAACGCTGCTGGCGGGTGGGCATGCCTGCCGGCCGCTGATCGCGCGCGATGGCCTCAGCGCCGTGCTGGTCGAGCCGGCGATCAAGCGTTTGCAGGACAAGGGCGCCTCGATCCAACTCGGCCATGAGCTGCGCGAACTCGTGATGAAGGGGAGCCATATCGGCGAGCTGAAATTCGTTGGCGACAGCATCGCGCTCGGCCCCGACGACGTCGTGGTACTCGCAGTGCCGCCGCGCCCTGCAGCGGCGCTGCTGCCGGGATTGAAGACGCCGTCGAAATTCCGCGCCATCGTCAACGCGCATTTCCGCTTCGATCCGCCCAAGGATGCGCCGCCGATTCTAGGCGTCGTCGGCGGGCTGGTGGAGTGGCTGTTCGCATTCCCGCAGCGGCTGTCGGTCACCATCAGCAATGGCGACCGGCTCGTCGACATGCCGCGCGAAGAACTCGCGCTGGCGATTTGGCGGGATGTCTGCAAAGCCGCCGGCCTGCCGGGCGAAACTCCATTGCCGCCCTGGCAGATCGTGCGCGAGCGCCGCGCGACCTTCGAGGCGACGCCGGAGCAGAACGCACTGCGGCCGGGGGCGGTGACGTCCTTCAAAAACCTGTTTCTCGCCGGCGACTGGACTGATACCGGATTGCCGGCAACCATCGAGGGATCGGTACGGTCGGGCGATCGCGCCGCCGATCTGGTCCTGGCGAGGCGTTAGGCCTGAGGACGAGTTGCGTGACCGGCTTCACAGAGCCCGTCGCGAACATAGGGATGTATAGCGAAATGCTTGCCATCGACAAAACAAACACCGTCGACCCCGTTGCCCTGGAAAAGAGCATCTCTTCCGCGACCGAGGCGCTGTTCGGTTACCGCCAATCCGACGGACACTGGGTATTCGAGCTGGAAGCCGACAGCACCATCCCTGCCGAATATATCCTGCTGCGCCACTATCTCGCCGAGCCCATCGACAGTGAGCTCGAAGCCAAGATCGCGAACTATCTACGTCGCACCCAAGGCAATCATGGCGGGTGGCCGCTGGTGCAGGATGGCCCGTTCGACATGAGCGCCAGCGTCAAATCCTATTTCGCGCTGAAGATGATTGGCGATTCCGTCGATGCGCCGCATATGGTGCGCGCGCGCGAGGCGATCCGCTCCCGCGGCGGTGCTGCCCGCGTCAACGTTTTCACGCGGTTTCTGCTGGCGTTCTACGGTGTATTGACTTGGCGCGCGGTGCCGGTGCTGCCGGTCGAGATCATGCTGTTGCCGATGTGGTCGCCGTTCCATCTCAACAAGATCTCCTATTGGGCGCGCACCACGATCGTGCCGCTGATGGTGATGGCGGCGTTGAAGCCGCTGGCGAAGAATCCCAAGGGGGTCGGCATCGACGAGTTGTTCCTGCAGGATCCCAAATCGGTCGGGATGAACGCGAAGGCGCCGCATCAAAGCTGGGGCTGGTTCACGCTGTTCAGCGCGCTGGACAAGATCCTGCGCGTGGTCGAACCATTGTTTCCGAAGAAGCTGCGCCAGCGCGCGATCGACGCCGCGCTCGCGTTCACCGAGGAGCGGCTCAACGGCGAAGACGGCATGGGTGCAATCTATCCGCCGATGGCCAACATCGTGATGATGTACGACGCGCTCGGCAAGGGGCCGGATTATCCGTCGCGTGCGGTCACCCGCAAGGGCATCGACAATCTGCTCGTGATCGGCGAGCACGAAGCCTATTGCCAGCCCTGCGTCTCCCCGGTGTGGGACACGGCGCTGACCTGCCACGCGCTTGCCGAGGCCGGCGGCGAGGACACGCTCAAGAAGATGAAGCAGGGTCTCGACTGGCTGAAGCCGCGGCAGGTGCTCGAGCTCAAGGGCGACTGGGCGGCGAAGGCGCCCAACGTTCGTCCGGGCGGCTGGGCGTTCCAGTACAACAACGACTATTATCCCGATCTCGACGACACCGCCGTGGTCGTGATGGCAATGGACCGGGCGCGCCGGCAGACCGGCAGCAAGGAATACGATCAGGCGATTGCGCGCGGCCGCGAGTGGATCGAGGGGCTGCAGAGCCGTGATGGCGGCTGGGCTGCCTTCGACGTCAACAACCTTGAATATTACCTCAACAACATCCCGTTCTCCGATCACGGCGCGCTGCTCGATCCGCCGACCGAGGACGTCACCGCGCGCTGCATCTCAATGCTGGCTCAGCTCGGCGAGACCGCGCAAACCAGCAAGGCGGTCGCGGACGGCATTGCCTATTTGCGCCGCACCCAGCTCGCGGAGGGCTCCTGGTACGGCCGCTGGGGACTGAACTACATCTACGGAACCTGGTCGGTGCTGTGTGCGCTCAATGCCGCCGGCGTGGACCACCAGGACCCCATGATTCGGAAGGCGGCGGACTGGCTGGTTTCGATCCAGAACCGGGATGGCGGCTGGGGCGAGGATGCGGTCAGTTACCGACTCGATTACAAGGGATATGAGCAGGCGCCGTCGACCTCCTCGCAAACGGCATGGGCTTTGCTTGGATTGATGGCGGCCGGCGAGGTGGAACATCCGGCCGTCGTGCGGGGCGTGGAGTACCTAAAAGCCACACAGACGGAGAAAGGACTGTGGGATGAGGCGCGCCACACGGCTACAGGCTTTCCGCGGGTGTTTTACTTGCGGTATCATGGCTACTCGAAGTTCTTTCCGCTCTGGGCGCTGGCGCGGTATCGGAATTTGAGAAGCACCAACAGCAGGGTGGTAGGGGTCGGGATGTGACTTTGGAGGCGGGGGCCGCCGCGATCGTGGACAATTCGGTTGATCGCAATTCGAATGATCCGCGACCGGTTTTGATCGTTACAGGATTGGTGCAGGAAGCCCGCATTGCGGCCGGGCCCGGCATGATCGTCATCTGCAGTTCCAGCGATCCGCAGCAATTGCGCGCACTGCTGGCAACGCTGGATTCTACCACTTTCAGGGGTGTGATCTCGTTCGGCGTCGCCGGCGGGCTCGATCCGTCGCTGAAATCGGGCGATGTGGTGGTGGCGACCGAGGTTCTGGCCGGCGATACCCGGTTTCTGGCAGGCTTGGCGCTGAACGAGGAAATGATTACCCGCGCGGCGCTGCGCCGCCGGCGCGTGGTCCGTGGCATTCTTTCGGGTGTGGAACAGGTGATCGCGGCGACCGCCTGCAAGGCCGCGCTGCATTCGGAGACCGGGGCGGCGGCGGTCGATATGGAAAGCCACATCGCGGCGGCCTATGCGGCCGAGGCCGGGCTTCCGTTCGCGGCGCTGCGGGTCATCTCCGATCCGGCCACCAGGGCGCTTCCGGCGCTCGCCAAGAGCGCCATCAAGCCGAATGGCGACATCGACCTCGGCAAGGTGCTGCGCGGGGTGGCGCGCAATCCCGCCACGCTGCGTGCGCTGGTCTCCACGGGCCTTGATTTCAACCGCGCGCTGCGCTCGCTGCGCGGCTGCCGTGGTTTCCTGCATGGCGAGAGCTTCGCCATGGCGGAGGCCTGAGGCAGGCTTCAGAGTTTTCGAAGGCGTCAAAAAACAAAGGGCCCCGGTTCGCTCAAGAACCGGGGCCCTTTAAGCTTGTTTCCGTGCTCGCTCAGGCGGCGGTGGAGGCCTTCGCCTGCTGTTTGGCGGCGGCAGCAGCCGCCTCGTCGCGGCGGATTTCCGACAGTTTCTTCTGAACCTGTTCGGAGAAGATGTACTGCGCCGGGCGCTGGTTGGAGAGGTCGATCTCGGGCGCCATCGGACCCGAGGTGCGGACGCCCCGCAGCGCGACCCACATCGCCTTGAACGGACTGGTCAGCGCGGCGTTGGCAGCGGTCGGCTCATAGCCGCAATGCGCCATGCAGTCGGCGCACTTCTCGTAACGGCCGGTGCCGTAGGAATCCCAGTCCGTGGTCTCCATCAGCTCCTTGAAGGTCTTGGTATAGCCCTCGCCGAGCAGGTAGCAGGGCTTCTGCCAGCCGAAGATGTTGCGCGCCGGCATGCCCCAAGGCGTGCATTCGTAGGACTGGTTACCGGCCAGGAAGTCGAGGAACAGGCCGGAATGCATGAAATTCCACTTCTTGCCCTTGCCGAGCGCAAAGACGTCGCGGAACAGTTTTTTAGTCTTGGTGCGGTTGAGGAAGTGCTCTTGGTCCGGGGCGCGCTCATAGGCGTAGCCCGGCGACATCGAGACGCCGACACCGAGTTCGGTGGTGAAATCCAGGAACTTCGCGATGTCTTCGGCGGCGTGACCGTCGAAGATGGTCGCATTGACGTTGACGGTGAAGCCGCGCGCTTTCGCGGCCTTGATGGCGGAAACCGCGCGATCGAACACGCCCTTCTGCGACACCGCCTTGTCGTGGTGGTCCTTGAGGCCGTCGAGATGCACCGAGAAGAACAAGTACGGCGAGGGCTCGAACAGATCGAGCTTCTTTTCGAGAAGCAGCGCGTTGGTGCAGAGCGAGACGAACTTCTTGCGCGCCACGAGGCCGCGCACGATCTCGCCAATCTCCTTGTGGATCAGCGGCTCGCCGCCGGGGATTGCCACCATCGGCGCCCCGCATTCGTCGGCCGCATCCCAGCATTCCTGCGCAGTCATGCGGCGGTTGAGGATCGCATCGGGGTAGTCGATCTTGCCGCAGCCTACGCAGGCGAGGTTGCAGCGGAACAACGGCTCCAGCATCAGCACGAGCGGGTAGCGCTTCCGGCCGAGCAGCTTCTGCTTCATCAGATAGCCGCCGATACGCATTTCCTTGAAGAACGGTATTGCCATTTTGGAGATTTTCTTTCTGGACCTGTAAATCTTGAAGTGGATCAACCCGCAGTCAGTTCGGCCGGAAGCCGGAACTCGATATTTTCCTCCCGGCCGGGCAGCACCGAGACCGTGACGGGTCCGATACGCCTCAAAGCCTCGATCACGTCGTCGACCAAAACTTCGGGCGCCGATGCGCCCGCCGTAATGCCGACAGCCTTTGCATCCTTCAACCAATCAGGGTTCAGCTCGCTCCCGTCGGCAATGAGATAACTCGCGACGCCGACCTCGGTGCCGATTTCACGAAGCCTGTTTGAGTTGGAACTATTGGCAGCCCCCACCACCAAGATGACGTCCACCAGCTTACTCAGGTCCCTTACCGCAGATTGGCGGTTCTGTGTCGCATAGCAGATATCCCGGATGTCGGGGCCTTGAATATCTGTAAATTTGGCCTGAAGGGCGGCGATTATGTCTTTTGTGTCGTCCACGCTGAGGGTGGTCTGGGTGATATAGGCCACCGGGGCATCGGTCGGCAGCGGCAGGGCCGCCACGTCATCGACGTTCTGGACCAGGAGAACCGGGCCCGGAACCTGGCCCATGGTACCCTCGACCTCGGGATGGCCGGCATGGCCGATCAGGACCAGGGTCCGGCCCTTGGACATATACCGTTTACCCTGATTATGGACCTTGGTGACCAGCGGGCAGGTGGCATTGAGGACCGGCAGGCCGCGGGCCGCGGCCTCTTCCTCGACGCTTCGGGCCACGCCATGGGCGCTGAACACGGTTACCGCAAGCGGCGGCACCTCCGACAGGTCCTCGACGAAGATCGCGCCCTTGGCCTTCAGGCTCTCGACCACGTATTTGTTGTGCACGATCTCGTGCCGGACATAGACCGGCGGGCCGTATTTCTCGAGCGCACGCTCAACGATTTCGATGGCACGCACGACGCCCGCACAAAATCCGCGAGGCTGCGCTAGATACACTTCCATTGGATGTCCATTACGCAAGTTGCACCAAATACCGAATTCGCAAATTCACCCGAAGGCCTCCGTGCAGCCGATCACACTCCGGATATTTGCAATATCCGCACCATGGCTGGTTCCCGCAGGTAATCCCCATACTAGGCACATGGAAGCGCAGGACTATGTGTCAAAAATTGTGCGGATAGAAAAGGTGGATCGCGCAATGGTTACCGGACGTTGGGTATTTAGATACCGATAAATGCGCTGCCCGGACGGTTGTTCCTACCGGTTCGTCACTTTATCGCCCACCCGGACCGGCTATACCGGCGCCCGAACGCCCGTTCCGGTCTGTTGTGGCGACTTCGCTTGAACCCTCGGCGAAGTAACCAAAACAACATTAGATCGGCTGCGGGAACTCCGCTAGACAGCGGGGCGTTTTCGCCGAGCTCTCCTTTTAGATTTAGAAAGAAACGAAGTGCTGACCAGTGTTGTTGTCGCCGTTGTCAGAACCTGTACGCGGTTTGCCACTCTCGTCGTCATCGTCTCCCTGCTTCTGGCGGTCGGGGGGACCTACTATGCCGCCCGGCATTTCGCCATCAACACCGACATCAATACGCTGATTTCGCCCGACCTCGACTGGCGCAAGCGCGATAATCAGTTCGAGCAGGCCTTTGACCGTGAAAAGCTGATTCTGGCTGTCGTCGAGGCGCCGAGCCCCGAGCTCGCCAGTGCGGCTTCCAAGGCGCTGGCCACGAAGCTGTCCGGCGACACCAAACATTTCGAATCGGTGCAGCCGCTCGGCTCCGGCGAGTTCTTCGAGAAGAACGGGCTGCTGTTCCTGCCGGTGGAAGAAGTCGGCAAGGTCGCCGGCCAGCTCGAAGCCGCAGCGCCCCTGATCGAGATCATGGCCGGCGATCCTTCGATTCGCGGCCTGACCGGCGCGTTGGAAACCGGGCTTGCCGGTGTCAAGCGCGGGCAGGTCAAGCTCGACAATACCGAGCGCCCGTTCAACCTGATCAGCCAGACGGTCGAGGATATCCTGAGCAAGGGGATGGCGACGTTCTCCTGGCGCGAGCTCGTCAGCGACAAGCCTTTGACTGATGCCGACCGCCGCGCCTTCATCGAATTCAAGCCGAAGCTCGATTACAATGCGCTCGAACCCGGCAAGGACGCGACCGACGCGATCCGACGGGCCGCGACCGACCTCGATTTCGCGGGCCAGTACAGCGCCCGCGTCCGGCTGACCGGCCCGGTTCCGATCGCCAACGAGGAATATTCGACCGTGCAGGACGGCGCGATCGTCAACGGCGTCGCAACGGTGCTTATTGTCCTCGTCATTCTCTGGATGGCGCTGCACTCAGCGAAGATCATTTTCGCGGTGTTCGTGAACCTGTTCATCGGCCTGGCGCTGACGACTGCGGTCGGCCTGATGATGGTGGGATCGCTGAACCTGCTGTCGATCGCCTTTGCCGTGCTGTTCGTCGGCCTCGGCGTCGATTTCGGCATTCAATTCAGCGTCCGCTACCGTTCCGAGCGTTTCAAGAACGAAGATCTGGCTCTGGCGCTGGAGAGCGCGGCCCGACGTTCGTCGGTGCCGCTGTCGCTTGCCGCGATGGCGACCGCTGCCGGCTTTCTTTGTTTCCTGCCCACCGACTACAAGGGCATTTCCGAACTCGGCAAGATTGCCGGCGCCGGTATGCTGATCGCGTTCATCTCGAGCATCACGGTGCTGCCAGCCATGCTGAAGCTGCTTCACCCGCCCGGAGAAAGCGAGCCTGTCGGTTACGCGTTCCTGGCGCCGGTCGACGAGTTCCTCGAACGGCACCGCGTCATCATCGTCGCCGGAACGCTGCTGCTCGTGGTGGCGGGCCTGCCGCTGCTCTACTTCATGAAGTTCGACTTCAACCCGATCAACCTGCGCAATCCGAAGGCCGAATCGATCGCGACCTTCCTCGACCTGCGCAAGGATCCCAACACCGGCGCCAACGCCATCAACGTGCTGACCAATTCCGAAGCCGAAGCGAAGAAGATCGAGGCGCGGCTGGAGAAGTTGCCGGAAGTTCTTCGCGTGATGTCGATCGACAGCTTCGTGCCCGAAGACCAGCCAGCCAAGCTCCAGTTGATCGGAAAGGCAGCGAAGGTCGTCGGCCCCGCGCTCAATCCCGACTCGGTCGACGCGGCGCCCACCGATGAGGAGAATGTGGAGGCGCTGAAGAGTTCGGTCGACAGCTTGCGCAGGGCCGCGGGCGACGGCAAGGGGCCGGGCGCGGTTGCCTCGCGAAGGCTGGCGGATGCACTGTCGAAGCTTGCCGGAAGCGATCAGGCGACGCGCGACAAGGCCCAGGACATCTTCGTCACCCCGCTCAAGATCGTGTTCGACCAGCTCAGGAACACGATGCAAGCCGGGCCGGTGACGCTGAAGACGCTGCCGCCGGAACTGTTGAATAGCTGGAAGTCCAAGGACGGGCTGATCCGCGTCGAGGCGCTACCGAAAGGCGATCCCAACGACAACGACAATTTGCGCCGCTTTGCCGATGCGGTGCTGGCTGCCGAGCCGAACGCGATCGGCGGACCGGTGTCGATCCTCAAATCCGGCGACACCATCGTGAAGGCGTTCATTCACGCCGGCATCTGGGCGCTGGTGGTGATCAGCCTGTTGTTGTGGCTAACGCTGCGGCGCGTCACCGACGTGCTGATGACGATGGTGCCGCTATTGGTGGCCGGCGCGGTGACGCTGGAGCTCTGCGTGCTGATCGAACTGCCACTCAACTTCGCCAACATCGTAGCATTGCCGCTGCTGCTCGGCGTCGGCGTCGCCTTCAAGATCTATTACGTCGTGGCCTGGCGCGAGGGCAGAAATAACCTGCTGCAGTCGAGCCTGACACGCGCGATCTTTTTCTCCGCGCTGACGACTGCGACCGCTTTCGGAAGCTTGTGGCTATCCAGTCATCCCGGCACCGCCAGCATGGGAAAACTGCTGGCGCTGTCGTTTGTCATCACGCTTGCTGCGGTGTTGCTGTTCCAGCCGGCGCTAATGGGCAAACCGCGCGATGTCGGGCAATAAGCAGATGTCGCCGATATCGCCGGACTGGGCGGCCGCCTGTTTCTGACCGGGCGCGGCCTTCGGCGCGGGCGCAGGATTTACCGCACCCGTGGTCTTCGGCGGCGCCGGCGGGGCGGCCGGCGCTGCGGTCTTGGGCGCTGCGCCGGATGCACCCTTCGGTGCGCCCTTGGCCATGCTGTTGGTGGGGCTTAAGGGGATCGGCGGACCGACACGGGTCCAGGTTTCGCCGCCGCAGAGGAAGCCGAGCACGCAGCCTTGAATCTCAAGCTGGTCGGTCCCGACCGGCTTGATGGTCGCACTGTAGTTTTGTCCGTCCTTGGCGTTATAGACCTCACCCTCCCACGCATCGACGCCGGACTTCTTCTTCATGTCGATCAGGATTGGCATGCCCAAAGTCGGCCGGCTCTGCTTAGAGGCATCCGGATTGTTCTTGTCCTTGCCGCCCGGCATCCTTTCCCAGGCAACGACGCCCCACATGTTGCCGTTGCATTGGGCGACGCGAATGTTGGCAACACCGTCGGCCACTTTCCAGTCACCGGTGGGATCGGCGGCCAGCGCCGCATTAAGACCTGTGGCTAAAATGATTCCCGAATAAACTATTGTGCGCGCGACAGTTCTTAGGCAGTGCAACATGGTTCGAACCTGTGTTTAAGTAGATGATCCAAGCGAGAGGTCAAAACGCCGCATTGAGCGTTTTCAGTTGACGAAACAGCCATCAACCGACGTATGTAGCCGATGCCAGATTCATATCTAGACGTTTCCGGGCTGTTTGTAGAGCGGCAGGCGCAGCGCAGTTCCATGCATGCGCGCCATCTGAACGAGCAGCTCGTCCGAGTGCTGAAGACCATCGGCTACGATGTGGGCTTTCAGAAGGGTCAAGGACAATACCTGTTCGATCGTGACGGGGCCCGTTATCTCGATCTACTCAGCGGATTTGGCGTTTTTGCGATTGGCCGCAATCATCCGGCGCTGCGTCTGGCGCTGAAAAGCGTGCTCGACAGCGATTTTCCTAATCTGGTGCAACTCGACGTCTCGACGCTCGCGGGCGTGCTGGCGGAGCGCCTGCTCGAACATGTTCCATATCTGGACAAGGTGTTCTTTGCCAATTCCGGCGCCGAGACCGTCGAAGCCGCAATCAAGTTCGCGCGCGGTGCGACCGGCCGTCCCGGCATCGTCTCCTGCTCGCATTCCTTCCACGGCCTGTCCTACGGCGCGCTGTCGCTGATGGACGATGCGAACTTCAGAGGCGGCTTCGAGCCGCTGCTGCCGGGATGCACGCAGATACCTTTCAACGATCTCGCCGCGCTCGAGCAGGCATTGTCCTCGCGCCAGGTCGCAGCCTTCATTGTCGAGCCGATCCAGGGCAAGGGCGTCAACATGCCCTCGGATGAATTTTTGCCGGGCGCTGCCGCGCTGTGCAAAAAATACGGCACGATCTTCATTGCCGACGAAATCCAGACCGGTATCGGCCGCACCGGAAAATTCCTCGCGGTCGAGCACTGGAATGTCGAGCCCGACATGGTGCTCTTGGCAAAGGCGCTGTCGGGCGGTCACGTTCCAGTCGGCGCGCTGCTGACCCGCAAGTCCATCTTCGACAAGATCTTCAACCAGATGGATCGCGCGGTCGTGCACGGCTCGACTTTTTCGAAGAACGATATGGCGATGGCCGCCGGCATCGCCACTCTCGATGTGATCAAGCAGGAGAAACTTGTCGAGCAGGCCGCCAAGCGCGGCGCCGAGCTTCGCCTTGCGCTGACCCGCATGGTGCCGGGCTATGAACTGCTGAAGGAAGTGCGCGGCAAGGGATTGATGATCGGCATCGAGTTCGGTCCGCCGAAATCGCTGAAGCTGAAGGCTTCCTGGAATCTGCTGGAGACCGCAAATAAAGGCCTGTTCTGCCAGCTCATCACCGTACCGCTGTTCAAGGATCACAAGATCCTGACGCAGGTCTCCGGCCACGGCAGCCACACCATCAAGCTGCTGCCGCCGCTGGTGATCACGGAAGAAGATTGCACCTGGATCGAAAAATCGTTCGACGACGTCATTGCCGCGAGCCACAAGGTGCCCGGTGCGATCTGGTCGCTCGGCAAGACGCTGGTCGACAACGCGGTCAGGAAGTCGGCGTAGGGCCCAATAGCAAAGTGTATTGCGCCGACCGCGACAAGATTTGTCGTTTGGACGCGTGAAGCTGGATTATGCCCCCGCATCATCCGGCGTGATGTATCAATTCAATGGTCTTTTTAGATACCATTCAGTCTTTCGCCACTCGGGGTCGCTTTCGATCCGATAGTCGAATTCGCGCGGATAATTCTTCGAAGCGAGAAGTTCGCTCAAGGCAGAATGAGGCGCCTCCGGCTCGTGAACGCGCCAGATGATCTCTCTGCGCGCATCGAGGGTGACACGAGCGAGAAACAGTGCGTTGCTGTCTGCTGTGATTAACGAAGCAAGTCTGTCCTCAAACTCATACAACACCTTCTGTTCGTCTGGAGACGGGAGCCAGTTCTCGACAAGATCGTCGCAACAAATCAGGACAGATAAGTGCCAGGAGAAAGCGGCCCTTCGCTCGAATTCTCTAAGTGCCGTATTGACGATTGCAAATCCTGGCCGGTCTCGCTGGCGAAATTCCAGAAGCGTGTGTACTTCTGTCGGAATGATTTTGTCGCTCACGGTTGTCTAGCCCGCCTTCGTATGGACCGAGACCGAGGTTGTACGAGAGAAGCGTTACATCAACTCGCTGCTTGTGTCGACAACGCGATACGTAAATCGGTGTAGTCGCGCGACAGTAGGACGCAATGGCAAGTCCATTGCGTTGATGCCATCAATCTCCAAGTATCGAGCGGGCAGGGCTGCATCGATCGGAGGAGAGCATGGTCAACATCACCGGCGGCTGTCACTGCGGCGCGATCCGTTACGAGATATCGGGCGAACCCATCGTTCATGCATTGTGTCACTGTACAGATTGCCGCCGCCACGCCGGCGCGCCAATGGTCGGATGGTCGATGTACCCGGAGAATGCGCTCAAGGTGACGAAGGGCACGCCGAAACTCTATGAGTCCTCCGAACATGGCCGGCGGCAATTCTGCGCGGACTGCGGCACGGGATTGTTCTACACCAATGCGAATATCATGCCCGGCATCGTCGACATCCAGAGCGCGACCTATGACGATCCCGACGCCGTGCCGGCGATGATGCACATCCAGACCGCAGAGCGCATTCACTGGATGGAGCGAGCACACGAACTGCCGACCTTCGAGCGCTATCCGTCGCCGCCATAGCGGCCGCTGCAAGGATAGTCTTACTGTGTTTGAGCAGCGGTGAGCGTCTGGCGCGCCGAACGAAAGCCCTGTCAGTCGCGCTAACGCGAAAGCATTTCGCCTCTCCCTGACGAAAATCGGTATCCAATTTTCCCGATCATGCTCTAGGATGCGCGCGCCGAGCGGTCGCAAAGAGCCGCCGGCGCGTGTTGTCGGAGGAAGCATGATGGAATATCAACGTCGCCAGTTCTTGCAGCTCGTCGCCGGTGCGGCTGCGCTCCCCGTTACGTCAAGCATCGCAAGTGCGCAGGCCTATCCATCGCGGCCGGTTCGCCTCGTGATCGGCTATACGCCCGGCGGCTCGGCGGACCTCACCTCGCGGCTGATGGGGCAATGGCTATCGGAAAAGCTCGGGCAATCCTTCGTGATCGAGAACCGGCCGGGCGGCGGCACCAATATCGCGACCGAGCAAGTGCTGCGCGCTACCCCTGACGGCTACACGCTGCTGCTGGTGGCGCCGGCGAATGCGATCAACGCCACGCTCTACGACAAGCTGCCGTTCGATTTCATGAAGGAGATGGAGCCGATCGCCGGCATCACTCGCTTTCCCAACGTCGTGGTGGTGCACCCCTCGCTGCCGATCAAGTCGATTCCCGAGCTGATCGCCTATGCCAAGGCCAACCCGGGCAAGCTCAACATGGCATCGTCAGGCAACGGCTCAACGATCCACATGTCGGGCGAACTGTTCAAGATGCTGACCGGCATCAACATGCAGCATGTGCCGTACCGCGGCGGCGCGCCGGCGCTCACCGACATGCTTTCCGGTCAGATGCACGTCATGTTCGACAACCTTCCGACCTGCGCCGAGCACGTCAAATCCGGCAAGCTGCGCGGGCTTGCGGTCACCAGCACGACACGTTCGGACGTGCTGCCGGATTTGCCGTTGGTCGCAGATTACCTGCCGGGCTACGAGGCAAGCGCCTGGTACGGCCTCGCCGCGCCAAAGGGCACGCCGCCGGAAATCGTCGAAAAGCTAAACAAGGCGGTCAATGAAATCCTCGCCGACCCCAAGGCAAAGGCCCGCTTCGCCGAGATCGGCGCCATCCTGCTGCCGGGCTCGCCCGCCGATTTCGGCAAGCTGGTGGCGGATGAAACCGAGAAATGGGGCAAGGTGGTCAAGTTCGCCGGCGCGAAGGTGGATTAGAGGGCGGTATTCATCAAACTGGCGGTAAGCCAGCAGTGTCTGCTTTCGGGGGGTAAACCAGACGCGGATCAGCCGCGCCGTGATGTCCGCAAGTGGACCCAATTCGGACTTGGGTTCAGGTAAGTAGCGTCCTGCAATCGAGATCATCGACGGCAAGCATGATGCGTTCAAGACTATTCCACCAGATCACGGCGGGGATACTGTTCACAGCTTGCCACACCGGCGTCGTAATTTGCCAAAGCACTGACAATCGATAATCGGCTTGAAGCGCATGTCGGTCGTAGCCCGAGACCCCGTGAGCAACCAGCGTCTCGTGGTATTCGTCGAGGAGTGAACGTTCCATCGCTTGTCGACGGTCAGGATACCAGTGCATCGCGATCATGTAGGCAAGGTCTCGCGATGCGACATCGAGGCGCCAGCTGTCCCAGTCGAACAGTCGAGCATCATCGGACTGATGGTCTCGCGGCAAAAACGTATTCCAAACATGCGCGTCGCCTTGGGTGATCGTAAAGTTTCGATGTGAGTGATACCGCTGAAGCAGACGAGGTGCAGAGCCGAGCAATTGTTCATAGAGCCGGCGCCGCTCGCGTGACAGTAGGTCACCCGCGCGATCAGCAAAACGTTGGAAGTCGGTCGCGACAAGCTGCATCTGCCGATCCATGGCCTCGGGGTCCAGCCACGTCCCTACGGAGACGCCGAGTCGCGGGCTGTCCCACCAAGAAGCATGGAGGCGAGCGTGCGCTCGAACGATTGCTCCACATTGCTGCCTTGAGGGCGGCAGCGGCCACTGCGTCGGGACGGCGTGGGTTTCTGTGAGGTCCTCAAGGAGGAGGTGCCACGCGCTCGTCTCAGCATCGCGATACGCCTCGAAACAGCGAGGCACGATGTTGGTCACCATCAGTGGCGCAATCTGATTATAAAATGCGACCTCCTGACGGCCTGCATGCAGCGCGTCTCCGACGCGATCGGGGTGACAAGTCTTGAAGATGAGGGAGCGGGGGGCGTCGTCGGTCGGTGTACTGTACGTCAGGCGTATCCGAATGATTCGAGAGAGGATGGTTTCGCGGGAGCTTTCGACCGTGACATCGCTGACGTGAGCCTTGCCAAGCACACCAGTTCGGCGGAATGTCGCGGTGAGACGCTCAGCCTGGATCGCTTCTGGAATCGGTTGCGTCATCGCGCTCTCCTAATTCGAAGGTAGCTCTTTCCGGTCATGTGCGCAACTAACGGTTGAGCACGATCGCCCGCCGTGATCGGCAGTATAACGATGACCGCTGCTGGAATGTTAGCGTGACCTTGATGTCCGATCTTGCACGTCGCGGACATGCGGAGATCAGTGCGTAATGTCCGCTTTCAGCTGCAAAGCGAGTTTTGCTGGTCGCAAGTAATCCAGATTATGGTTCAAGTTGTCAGTTTCTCGCCATCGCCCGCGGCGGACTCTTGCCAAGCGCCATTGCCATCGCCGAGATCAGTGGCCGCATGAAAAAAGCGTCCTCCGCCGGATAGATATCGGTGCGCAGGCCGTGGGACTTCAGTTCATCGGAGACCGCCGGTCCGACCGAAGCGATTGGCGTGCGGTCAAGCCCTTCGCGTAACCGATCCTCGCAACCCTGCGTCCGCGCGACCTCGATCAGTCGACGGATCTGACCAAGATTGGTGAGCGCGATCGCGTCGATGCGGCCCGCCGCCATCTCGTCGATTGCATTGATGATGTTAGCGTCGGCGGCCTGCGCGTCGTAGACGTAAGGCAGCACGGTATCGACCTCGGCCCCTTGCGCCTTGATCGCGCCGATCAGGACGCTGTGGTCCTTGTCCGGATAGAGCTGCAGGCCGAGGCGATGGCCGCTGAGGTCGAGGCGTGACAGCATCTCGGCGACGCCTTCGGAGGTCGGCTTCTCCGTCGTCATCTGTGGTTCCAGCCCGATTTCGCGCAGCGCCTTGCCCGGCTTGGGACCACGGGCGAATTTGCGTGCGTTGCCGAGGGCGGCAATGAATTCCTGCTCGACGCCGATGCGCCGGACCACCCTCATCAGCCGGCGCAGGCCTTCGCCGGTCATCAGCACGACGTCGTCAAAAGGCTTGTCGATCGACCGCCTGATCCAGGCTTCGACCGGCGCCGGGTCCGGCGCATCGTGGATGGTGAACATCGGACATTGCAGCACGTCGGCGCCCTGCTCGGTGAGCAGGCGGGAGAACTGCGCTTCCTCGCGCGTTTCCAGGATCAGGATGCGGTAACCGTTCAATCTGTCAGCCATGATCTCGCTCCAACGCTTTTGCTTCGCGCTTTGTTCATCCTGACCCCGGTTTCCGGATTGGCGCAAGCGCGTCTGCGGTGATAGAGCAGGGCCGCAAATCCGAGGTTTTCACCCTTCTGCCTGAATTGTAGTCAAGTCAGCGCCATGCCCGATCACCAATTCGTCCTGACCCTGTCCTGCCCGGATCGCCCCGGCATCGTTTCCGCGGTGTCGACCTTTCTTGCCCATAACGGTCAGAACATTTTGGATGCCCAGCAGTTCGACGACGTCGAGACCATGAAATTCTTCATGCGGGTGGTGTTCACCGCCGCCGATCTCGCCGTCGAACTGCAGGCGCTGCAGACCGGCTTTGCCGCGATCGCCGAGCGCTTCAACATGGACTGGCAGATGCGCGACCGCGCCAATCGCCGCCGGGTGATGCTGCTGGTCTCCAAATCGGATCATTGCCTGGTCGATATCCTCTACCGCTGGCGCACCGGCGAACTCGAGATGATACCGACCGCGATCGTTTCCAACCATCCGCGCGAGACCTACAGCTCGCTCGATTTCGGCGAGATCCCGTTCCACTATTTGCCGGTGACGAAGGAAACCAAGCGCGAGCAGGAAGAGGCGGTCTGGAAACTGGTTCAGGACACAAAGACCGATCTCGTCGTGCTGGCGCGCTACATGCAGATCCTGTCGGACGAAATGTCGGCAAAACTGTCCGGGCGTTGCATCAACATCCACCATTCGTTCCTGCCGGGCTTCAAGGGCGCGCGGCCCTATCACCAGGCCCATGAGCGCGGCGTCAAGCTGATCGGCGCCACCGCGCACTACGTCACCCGCGACCTCGACGAAGGCCCTATCATCGACCAGGACGTCGAGCGCATCAGCCATCGCGATACGCCGGAAGATCTGTCGCGCAAGGGTCGCGACATCGAGCGCCGCGTACTGGCGCGTGCCATGCGCCATCATCTCGAGGACCGCGTCATCCTCAACGGCCGCAAGACGGTTGTGTTTATGGATTAGCGCGCCGCATCCTTGGACGCGGGCGCCGGGTTGGTCTCCTTGTCGCGCTCGGAAGCCGGCATCAGGCGCTTTCGTTCGCGCTCCCGCATGTACTCGTCATACTTCGCCGTTCCCGGACGCGGCGGCGCGTCGGCGGGCAGGCCGCCGGCCCAGGCCGGAATGGCATCGCTGACGCCGGCTGAGACTTTCTCGTTGATGGTCCCACAGCCGCTCAAGCCGCAGCCCGCGAGGGCAACGGTGACGATCGTGACAATGTGGCGCGCGCTGGTCGGCATCGGCAGAAGACTACAACCTTAACCGTTTAAGGATGATGGATTTAGGGCGCTGCTCTGGGAACCGGCGAGAGCGGTTCTTTGTTGACAGGACCATTTCATTTGTACAATCGTACAAATGAAATGGCAATCGCGGGAGGTTCGGGCAAGCGATATCGGATCGTATTGTACCATCCGTCACATCTTTTGCGGCTATGCGGCTTCTTCGCTGCGACCCGCCAATGGTCCGATTGACAAAAGGGCGGCCAAGGACGCCATGTTGCCGCGCTGCCCGGCGGAAAATTCTGGGTTATGGTGAGATCAAGGGCCGGGGACTCGGTTCGAGACACAAGGCCGATCAGGGGGAGAGATGCTCATGTCTATTCGCAGTCAAATATTGCTGGCCGCAGGCTCGGTCGCCGCGATGCTGGCGCTTGCGCCGGCCCACGCCCAGGACGCCGTCAAGATCGGCCTGATCCTGCCGATGACCGGCGGCCAGGCCTCGACCGGCAAGCAGATCGACAACGCGGTCAAGCTCTACATGCAGCAGAACGGCGATACCGTCGCCGGCAAGAAGATCGAAGTCATCCTGAAGGACGACGGTGCGGTTCCCGACAACACCAAGCGCCTCGCGCAGGAACTGATCGTCAACGACAAGGTCAATTTCATCGCAGGTTTTGGCGTGACGCCCGCTGCGCTCGCGGCGGCGCCGCTCGCGACGCAGGCCAAGGTTCCCGAAATCGTGATGGCGGCGGGCACGTCGATCATCACGGAGCGCTCGCCCTATATCGTCCGCACCTCCTTCACGCTGGCGCAGTCGTGCACCATCATCGGTGATTGGGCCGCCAAGAACGGCATCAAGAAGGTCGCGACGCTGACCTCCGACTACGCGCCCGGCAATGACGCGTTGAACTTCTTCAAGCAGAACTTCACCGCCGGTGGCGGGGAGATCGTCGAAGAGGTGAAGGTGCCGCTGCAAAACCCTGATTTTGCTCCGTTCTTGCAGCGCATGAAGGATTCCAAGCCCGACGCCGTGTTCGTGTTCGTGCCGGCAGGCCAAGGCGGCAACTTCATGAAGCAGTATGCCGAGCGCGGGCTCGACAAGGCGGGCATCAAGGTGATCGGCCCCGGCGACGTGATGGACGACGACCTGCTCAACGGCATGGGCGACGCGGCGCTCGGCACGGTGACGGCGCATCTCTATTCGGCCGCGCATCCCTCGGCCGCGAACAAGGAATTCGTCGCCGCCTACAAGAAGGCGTTCGGCCAGCGCCCGGGCTTCATGGCGGTCGGCGGCTATGACGGTATCCGGCTGATCTACGAGGCGCTGAAGAAGACCGGCGGCAAGACCGACGGCGATGCGCTGATCGCGGCGATGAAGGGCGCAAAGTGGGAAAGCCCCCGCGGCCCGATCATGATCGATCCGGAAACCCGCGACATCGTGCAGAACATCTACATCCGCAAGGTCGAGAAGGTCGACGGCGAACTCTACAACGTCGAATTCGCGACCTTCGAGGCGGTGAAGGATTCGGGCAAAACGAAGAAGTGACGGCGAAGCCGTCATCCCGGAGCGCATCTCCCGCTCTCTCCACGTCATGCCCGGGCTTGACCCGGGCATCCACGCCCCTCAACGGGCGAGGAAGTCGTGGATGGCGGGACAAGCCCGGGCATGACGATGCCGTTGATTTCGTGTCCCTCGCTAGCATTGTTGGATTTCGCTGACCAATGACCACGCTATTCACCATCCTGTTCGACGGCGTCGCCTACGGCATGCTGCTGTTCGTGCTCGCCTGCGGGCTGGCTGTGACGCTGGGGTTGATGAATTTCGTTAACCTCGCCCATGGCGCCTTCGCCATGACCGGCGGCTATATCTGCGCGGTGCTGGTGAATAATTCCGGCTGGCCATTCTTTTCGGCGCTGCCGCTGGCCTTTGTTACGGCCGCGCTGGTTGGCGTCGCGCTGGAGCGCACGCTCTATCGCCACCTCTACACCCGCAGCCATCTCGACCAGGTGCTGTTCACGATCGGCCTCACCTTCATGTCGGTTGCGGCGGTCGATTACATCATGGGATCGTCGCGGATTTTCATCAAACTGCCGGCGGCGCTGGAGGGACAGTTCGACTTCTTCGGCGTCGGCATCGGCCGCTACCGGCTGATGATCATCGTGATCTGCGGCTTGCTCACGGTGGCGCTGCAATTGATTTTGGCGAAAACCCGTTTCGGCAGCCGCCTGCGTGCCGCGGTGGACGATCCGCGTGCAGCAAGCGGCCTCGGCATCAACGTGCCGCAGGTGTTCGCGTTCACCTTCGCCTTTGGCTGCGGCCTTGCCGGCCTCGGCGGTGCGCTGAGCGCCGAGATCCTCGGGCTTGATCCGTATTTTCCGCTAAAATTCATGATCTACTTTTTGATCGTGGTCACCGTCGGCGGCTCCTCCAGTATCACCGGGCCGTTCCTGGCGTCGCTGCTGCTCGGCATCGGCGACGTCGCCGGCAAATATTACGTGCCGAAGATGGGGCCGTTCGTCATCTACACCATCATGATCGTTATCCTGATCTGGCGTCCGAACGGTCTGTTCGGCCGCGCTGCCGCGCGATGAGTCCGCGATGACCGCAGCCTCCGACGTCTCATCCCATGCCATCGCCCGCGCCCGCTGGCGCCCGGCCGAGATCGCGTTCTGGATTCTTGCCTTGTCCTGCGCGTTCCTGTTTCCGTCCCGCTATCTGATCATGACCGATATCCTGCGGCTGGCGTTGTTCACGCTGTCGCTCGATCTGATCCTCGGCTACGCCGGGATCGTTTCGCTGGGGCACGCTGCGTTCTTTGGCGTCGGCGCCTATTCGGCCGGGCTGCTGGCGCTGCATGGCATCATCAACGAGCCGGTGATCGCGCTGGTCGTCGCCGGTCTCGTCGCCATGGTGCTCGGTTTCCTCACCAGTTTCCTCGTCATCCGCGGCGTCGACCTCACACGGCTGATGGTGACGCTCGGCATTGCGCTGCTGCTCGAAGCGCTGGCGGAACGGTTCTCCAATATCACCGGCGGCACCGACGGGCTGCAGGGCATCGAGATGCAGCCAATCCTCGGCCTGTTTGCGTTCGACATGTTCGGCAAGACCGGCTTCTTCTATTCGCTGATCGTGCTGTTCCTGCTGTTTCTGTTGGCGCGGCGGATCGTGAATTCGCCGTTCGGCCTGTCGCTGCGCGCGATCAAGAACAATCCGCTGCGGGCGTCGGCCATCGGCGTGCCCGTCAACCGACGCCTGATCGCGATCTATACGATCGCCGCGTTCTACGCCGGCATTGCCGGGGCGCTGTTCACCCAGACCACGGCGCTGGCCTCGCTCGACGTGTTCGCGTTCGAACGCTCGGCCGATCTGATGCTGGTGCTCGTGATCGGCGGCACCGGCTATCTCTATGGCGGGCTGATCGGCGCCGTCGTGTTCAAGATGCTGCAGGAACTGTTTCAGACCATCACGCCGCAATACTGGCTGTTCTGGATCGGTCTCGTGCTGGTCGTGATGGTGTTGATCGGCCGCGAACGCATCCATCGCTGGGTGCTTTGGGGGCCGAACCTCGTCATCCGTCAGGTCTTCGGACGCAAGGCCGTCGTGGCCGTTCCCGAAAGTGATGCGCCATGACGATCGCGCTCGAAACCAGGGGGCTGGAAAAATCCTTCGGCGGCTTGCGGGTCACGCGCGAGCTGTCGCTGAAGGTGGAGCAGGGCGCCCGCCATGCCCTGATCGGGCCGAACGGCGCCGGCAAGACCACCGTCATCAATCTGCTGACCGGCGTGCTCAAGCCCAATGCGGGACGGATCCTGCTCGAGGGCAACGACATCACCGATTTGCCGGTGCACAAGCGAGTGCCGCGTGGGCTGTCGCGCACCTTCCAGATCAATCAGCTCTATGCCGACCTGACCCCGCTCGAAACGGTCGGGCTCGCCGTCTCCGAACGTCTCGGCCGCGGCGGAGACTGGTGGCGGCGGATGGGCACGCGCGACGAGGTCAATCAGGAGGTCGCGGAGACGCTCGGACGTTTTCATTTGCTTGACGTAATGAACGAGCGCACCGCGACGCTGCCTTACGGCAAACAGCGCCTGCTCGAGATCGCGGTCGCGATCGCGACCAAACCGCGCGTGCTGCTGCTCGACGAGCCCGCTGCCGGTGTGCCCGAGAGCGAGCGTCACGATATTCTGGCGGCGGTCGCTGCCCTGCCGCGCGACGTCACGGTGCTGCTGATCGAGCACGACATGGATCTGGTGTTCTCCTTCGCCGACCGTATCTCGGTGCTGGTCAACGGCGCCATGCTGGTGGAAGGCCCGCCGGACGAAGTGGCGCGCGATCCGCAAGTGAAGGCGGTCTATCTCGGCGAGGCGGCCCATGCCTGAGCTTCTCGCCATCGATGCCTTGCGCGCCGGCTACGGCGAAGCCGTGGTGTTGCCTTCGATGTCGCTGTCGCTGGGCGAGGGTCAGGTGCTGGCGCTGCTGGGGCGCAACGGCACCGGCAAGACCACGCTGATCAATTCGATCGTCGGCATCACCCGCCGTTTCGGCGGCACGATTGCGCTCGGCGGGCTCGACATCACCGCGATGCGCCCGGACCAGCGGGCGCGGGCCGGGATCGGCTGGGTACCGCAGGAACGCAACATCTTTCGCTCGCTGACGGTCGAGGAGAACATGACCGCGGTGGCCCAGCCCGGACTATGGACCGTGGAGAAAGTCTACGAGATGTTTCCGCGGCTGAAGGAGCGCCGCAACAATTTTGGCAACCAGCTTTCCGGCGGCGAGCAGCAGATGCTGGCGATCGGCCGCGCACTGACCCTCAATCCCAAGGTGTTGCTGCTGGACGAGCCGACCGAGGGACTGGCGCCGATCATCGTTGAAGAATTATTAAGGGCGCTCGGCACCATCACCCGGGCAGGCGGCATCTGTTCGATCATTGTCGAGCAGAATGCGCAAAAGATTTTGGGGCTGGCCGATCGGGTTGTGATATTGGAACGCGGCGCAATCGTGCATGATGCGGCAAGCCACGCGTTGAAGGCCGATCCCGCCGTGCTCGAACGCTATCTCGGCGTCGCCGGCGCGGCCGCCCACTAGATTTATGGGAGTTGAGACCATGCAGAGAACAAAGCCCCCGTTCCGCGCCGACGAGGTCGGCAGTCTGTTGCGTCCGCCGCGCATCAAGGAAGCGCGCGCCAAGCTGGAGAAGGGTGAGATCACGGCGGAGGACCTGCGCAGGGCCGAAGACCTCGAGATCGAAAAGGTCGTGCACAAGCAGGCCTCGATCGGCCTGAAGCTCGCGACCGATGGCGAGTTCCGCCGCTCCTGGTGGCATTTCGACTTTCTTAGCCATCTCACCGGCTGTGAGCTGTTCCACCCCGAAACGGGCATCCAGTTCGCCGGCGTGGAAACGAGGCACGACGCCGTCCGCGTGATCGGCAAGCTCGACTTCCCGGACAATCATCCGATGCTGGATCACTTCCGCTTCCTGAAGAAGCATGCTGATACAGCTCACGTCACGCCGAAGATGACGATCCCGTCGCCCGCCGTGCTGCATTTCCGCGGCGGCCGCAAGTCGATCTCGAAGGAGGTCTATCCCGATCTCGAGGAGTTCTTCCTCGACCTCGGCAAGACCTATCGCAAGGCGGTGAAGGCGTTTTATGACGCCGGCTGCCGTTACCTGCAATTCGACGACACCGTATGGGCCTATCTCTGCTCGCAGGACGAACTGCAGAAGGCGCGCGATCGCGGCGACAACCCCGACGGCCTGCAGGAAATCTATGCGCGCGTCATCAACTATGCGCTTGCGGAGCGCCCGGCCGACATGGTGATCACGACGCACGTCTGTCGCGGCAATTTCCGCTCCACCTGGATTTCGTCCGGCGGCTACGAGCCGGTGGCCGAGACCATGCTGGCCGGCACCAACTACGACGGCTATTTCCTCGAATATGATTCCGACCGCGCCGGCGGCTTCGAGCCGCTGCGCTACCTGCCGAAGGGCAACAAGGTGGTCGTGGTCGGCGTCATCACCTCGAAGTTCGGCGAGCTCGAGAAGAAGGACGACATCAAGCGCCGCCTCGATGAGGCCGCCAAGTTCGCCCCGCTCGACCAGCTCGCAGTATCGCCGCAATGCGGCTTTGCCTCGACCGAGGAAGGCAACATCCTCTCCGAGGAGGAGCAGTGGGCCAAGCTCAGCCTCGCGGTCGAAGTGGCCAACGAGGTTTGGGGGAAGTCGTAGGCTCTCGGCCGTCATTACGCGGAGCGTGAGCGGCGGGCGTTCGCCTCGCAATGACAGCGCTTGGGCCGGGCAGGGATTCATTTCCCCTAGTGGGCAGATGGTGGTAGGACAACCTGGCCAACTACCGCTGCCCACCACGACTTCCCAAGCCCCGGCCCGATGAAAAACGACCAGATCCTCAGCCAGATCACCGAGTTCTGCCGCCAGGCCGACATGGCGGAGACGACGTTCGGACGCCGGGCGGTCAACGACGGCAAGCTGGTGCAGCGGCTGCGCGAGGGCAAGCGCATCACTATCGATACGCTGGACCGCATCCAGGCCTATATCGCGGCGTCCACCGGCACGCTGCCGCCGCCGCGCGGCCTTGAAGTGCCGCCCGAAAAGCGCGATCCCCGGGGCAATTTCCGCTTCTTCGAGAACCGGCAGAAATACCTGCTGTTCGTCCATACCTGCAGCGAAAAGCGGGTGATTGCCGAGCGGGTGGCGCTGGAATTGTCCAGCCTGCATCCGCGTCCGCCGGCGCTCAGGGTATTCGACGCGGGAGTCGGAGACGGCACGGTGCTCGCGCGGGTGATGCGCTCGATGCACGGCCGTTTCCCCCATATGCCGTTCTATATCGCCGGCAAGGAGTTGAGCCTGGAGGACGTACGCCTGACGCTCGACAAGGTGCCAGACCGGCTGTTCGAGCACCCGGCGACCGTCATCGTCCTGACCAACATGCACTATGCGGAGGCGCCCTGGCTGACGCCGGCCTCGCCTGCGGCAGCCGCGGGCATGATCTGGCACGAAGTGGCCCTGCGGGGGGCCTCGTCGGGGGAATTCGAGGCCCAGATCGCCGAATTGGGGCCGTTTCTGGAACAGAACTGGCGCGCCAATATCAGCCCCAAATCGGGCATGCCGATCTATGAGCGGCCGGTGGCGCTGGTGCTGTACCGGGAGGACCCACCGGTTCCTGCTTGATTCGATCATCCCACGGGCCGGTCGGACCGAGGCCAATTTCGACCTTGTGATCGCTTCCCAGCCCTATCGGGCAAAATCCTCTGTGAATTTCCGCGCCAAGCGGATCATTGCACCGCTGGCCCGGTCGCTTCGGGCAGGGGGCCGATTGATTGGAATTCACTCCCACGGGCAGGATCCAGGCCTGGAAATCATCCAGTCGGTCTGGCCGGGAGAAAATCCTTTCGCCGTGAGCCGTCATGAGCTATTGCGCGCGGTGAAATACGAGCTGGGGTCGGCCGGGCGGGACCTTAATTTTAATGCCTACGCCGATAACCGTTCCATCTTCCGTTATGATATGGAAGCGCTGCCCAACGAGGTCACCGGCTCGATCGGAACCTCGACGGCCTTTGCAGCGTGGAATGCGGCGGTGTATGTCGCCCAGATCGAAGACGACCGGTTGACCGAAATGACTGAAAACAGCCGGACGCTCGATGCCACCAGAGAGGTTCTGCGCAAGCATAACGGGCTTTGGTTTTACGACGAATCCTACGTCATTTCGCGGCGTCGCGACTGACATTCCAGGATACACAACACAGACAGCCGCCGGGGTCCGGCGGGAACAAGGGGTTTGTTGATGCGCGCCTCCTATCTCTTCACCAGCGAGTCGGTTTCCGAGGGTCATCCGGACAAGGTTTGCGATCGAATCTCGGACGAGATCGTCGACCTGTTCTACCGGGAAGGCCCGAAGGCGGGCATCGACCCCTGGCAGATCCGCGCGGCCTGCGAAACGCTTGCCACCACCAACAAGGTCGTCATCGCTGGCGAAACGCGCGGCCCGGAATCGGTCACCAATGAACAGATCGAAAACACCGTGCGCGAGGCGATCAAGGACATCGGTTACGAGCAGGAGGGTTTCCACTGGAAGACCGCCGACATTGAAATCCTGCTGCATCCGCAGTCCGCTGACATCGCGCAGGGCGTCGACGCCAAGCAGCCCAGCAACCAGGAAGAGGGCGCGGGCGACCAGGGCATCATGTTCGGCTACGCCACCAACGAGACGCCTGACCTGATGCCGGCGCCGATCTTCTACGCCCACAAGATCCTTCGGTTGATTTCCGAAGCGCGCCACTCCGGCCGCGAGAAGGTTCTGGGTCCGGACTCCAAGAGCCAGGTCACCGTGCAGTACGAGAACGGCAAGCCGGTCGGCGTGCGCGAGATCGTGGTCTCGCACCAGCATCTGGTCGAGGACCTCACCTCCAATCAGATTCGTGACATCGTCGAACCCTATGTCCGCGAGGCGCTGCCGAAGGAATGGATCAACGGCAAGACCATCTGGCACATCAATCCGACCGGAAAATTCTACATCGGCGGTCCCGACGGCGATTCCGGTCTTACCGGCCGAAAGATCATCGTCGATACGTATGGCGGCGCGGCCCCGCATGGCGGCGGCGCCTTCTCCGGCAAGGACCCGACCAAGGTCGACCGTTCGGCCGCCTATGCCGCGCGTTATGTCGCCAAGAACATCGTCGCCGCCGGTCTCGCCGACCGCTGCACCCTGCAGCTTGCTTATGCGATCGGTGTGGCGCGTCCGCTGTCGATCTATATCGATACCCACGGCACTGGAAAGGTGCCGGAAGACCAGCTCGAGCAGGCAGCCGCGAAGGCGATGGATTTGACGCCGCGCGGCATCCGCACCCATCTCGATCTCAATCGCCCGATTTACGCGCGTACCGCAGCCTACGGCCATTTCGGTCGCACGCCCGATAATGAAGGCGGCTTCTCCTGGGAGAGGACCGATCTGGTCGAACCGCTCAAGCGCGCGGTTTAGTCTTAACAGCATCATTCCGGGGCACCGCGATAGCGGTGAACCCGGAATCTTTTTCCATGATTTCGAGATTCCGGGTTCGCGGCTCACGCGCGCCCGGAATGACGAGCTCAAACAGAGGGAAACTCCCCATGACCACCGCCGCCGCCAAGAAGCCCGCCTTCACCGACTACATCGTCAAGGACATTTCGCTCGCCGAATTCGGCCGCAAGGAAATCTCGCTGGCCGAGACCGAGATGCCGGGCCTGATGGCGACGCGCGAGGAATACGGTCCGAAGCAGACGCTGAAGGGCGCTCGCATCGCCGGCTCCCTGCACATGACGATCCAGACCGCGGTCTTGATCGAGACGCTGGCCGCACTCGGCGCCGACATCCGTTGGGTGTCGTGCAACATCTATTCGACGCAGGACCATGCGGCTGCCGCGATCGCCGCCGCCGGCATTCCGGTGTTTGCGGTGAAGGGCGAGACGCTCGCCGAATACTGGGACTACACTGCAAAGCTGTTCGACTGGCACGGCGGCGGCACGCCCAACATGATCCTCGATGACGGCGGCGATGCCACCATGCTGGTGCATGCCGGCTTCCGCGCCGAGCAGGGCGATACCGCCTTCCTCGACAAGCCGACTTCGGAGGAGGAGGAAATCTTCTATGCGCTCGTCAAGCGCCTCCTGAAGGAGAAGCCGAAGGGTTACTTCGCCGAGATCGCCAAGAACATCAAGGGCGTCTCGGAGGAGACCACCACGGGCGTGCATCGCCTCTACGATATGGCGAACAAGGGCACGCTGTTGTTCCCCGCCATCAACGTCAACGACAGCGTGACGAAATCGAAATTCGACAATCTCTATGGTTGCCGCGAGTCGCTGGTCGACGGCATCCGCCGCGGCACCGACGTCATGATGTCCGGCAAGACCGCGATGGTGGCGGGCTTCGGCGATGTCGGCAAGGGCTCGGCGGCGTCGCTGCGCCAGGCCGGCTGCCGTGTCATGGTCTCCGAAGTCGATCCGATCTGCGCGCTCCAGGCGGCGATGGAAGGCTATGAAGTCACGACGATGGAAGACGCAGCGCCCCGCGCCGACATCTTCGTTACCGCGACCGGCAACAAGGACATCATCACCATCGACCACATGCGCGCGATGAAGGATCGCGCCATCGTCTGCAACATCGGTCACTTCGATAACGAAATCCAGATCGCTGGCTTGCGTAACCTGAAGTGGACCAACATCAAGCCGCAGGTCGACGAGATCGAATTCCCCGACAAGCACCGCATCATCCTGCTGTCGGAAGGTCGCCTCGTAAACCTCGGCAACGCCATGGGTCATCCGTCCTTCGTGATGTCGGCGTCCTTCACCAACCAGACGCTGGCGCAGATCGAACTGTTCGCCAACAACAAGGACGGCAAGTACGAGAAGAAGGTCTACGTGCTGCCGAAGACGCTCGACGAGAAGGTGGCGCGGCTGCATCTCGCCAAGATCGGCGTCAAGCTGACTGAACTGCGCAAGGACCAGGCCGACTATATCGGCGTCAAGCCGGAAGGCCCGTTCAAGTCGGATCATTACCGCTACTGACTTCACGTCGCGGGCGACGTCCTGAAGCACTACCAAGCCCCGGAGCGATCCGGGGCTTTTTGCTGATCGGTCGCACAACCTGCGACGGTTGAAGTTCAACGGTAAATTCCGATACAGCCTGTATCGTCGCAGCAACCTGACAATGCGAGTTGCAATTTCTGCCTGCTGGCCATTACATCTGAAAGCAGGGAGATCGCCATGACCGATACGGCAGAGCATTTCGACGTCCTCATTGTCGGCGCGGGACTGTCCGGCATCGGCGCGGGCTATCATTTGCAGGAGAAGTGCCCCGGCAAGAGCTACGTCATCCTCGAGGGGCGCGACTGCATCGGCGGCACCTGGGATCTCTTCCGCTATCCCGGCATCCGCTCCGACTCGGACATGTACACGCTCGGCTATTCGTTTCGGCCGTGGACCGAACCGAAGGCGATCGCCGACGGACCGCGGATCCTGAACTACGTGCGCCAGACCGCTGCCGACAACGGCATCGACAAGCACGTCCGCTTCCACCACCGCGTCAAACGCGCCGCGTGGTCGTCGCTGGATTCGCGCTGGACGGTGGAAGCCGAACGCATCGCAGGCGAGGGCGCGGCGGAGACCGTGCGCTTTACCTGCAATTTCCTGTTCATGTGCTCGGGCTATTACAAATACGAGGAAGGCTACACGCCGGATTTTTCGGGCACGGCGGACTTCGCCGGCCAGATCGTGCATCCGCAGAAGTGGCCCGAGAACCTCGACTATGCGGGAAAACGCGTGGTGGTGATCGGCTCGGGCGCGACCGCCGTGACGCTGGTGCCTGAGATGGCCAAGACCGCTGCGCACATCACGATGCTGCAGCGTTCGCCGACCTATGTGGTGGCGCGGCCGGCGGAGGACGCGCTTGCCAACAAGCTGCGGAAAAATCTCTCCGCCAAGCTCGCCTATCACCTGATCCGCTGGCGCAACGTGCTGTTCGGCATGTATTTCTTTCAGCTCTGCCGCCGCAAGCCCGAGCGCGCCAAGCAGTTGATCCTCGGCGGCGTCAAGATGGCGCTGGGGCCGGAATACGATGTCGGAAAGCACTTTACGCCGCGCTACAATCCGTGGGAGCAGCGGCTCTGCTTGGTGCCGGACGGCGATCTGTTCAAGTCGATCCGCGACAAGCGCGCCTCCGTCGTCACCAACGAGATCGACACTTTTACCAGGAGCGGCATCAAGCTGAAGGATGGCAGCGAGCTTGAGGCCGATATCATTGTCACCGCGACCGGGCTGGTTCTGCAGGTGCTCGGCGGGCTCGAAGTCAGCGTCGACGGCCGCACGGTGGATTTCGCGCGAACGCTGAACTACAAGGGCATGATGTATTCGGACATTCCGAACCTGGCGTCCGCGTTCGGCTACACCAACGCGTCGTGGACGCTGAAATGCGATCTGACCTGCGAATATGTCTGCCGGCTCATCAACTATATGGACCGCAACGGCTACAAGCAGTGCATGCCGCATAATGTCGATCCTGACGTCACCGAACTGCCGTCGCTCGATTTCTCCTCCGGCTATGTGCAGCGCTCGATCGCCAAACTGCCCAAGCAGGGCTCGAAGCGGCCGTGGCGGCTGTACCAGAACTACGCGCTCGACATCGTCACGCTCCGTTACGGCAAGGTCGATGATGGCGTGATGCAGTATTCGTGAGCGATGCACCTTGCGCGGGTGCGTCCGGCCGTCCGATGCGTCGTTTCGCGTATACGTAGATGGCTTCGAATCGTCCAACATGTCCTCACGGTTAACGCCGGATTAACCGGCGTGTCGCACGCTGCGTAGCTTGCGGCCCCTGACAGCACGAGGAAGCCCATGGACGCCCAACGAATTGCCGTCGACGCCATCGTGGCGCTGACCGATTGCGACCGCGATGCGGCGATCGCCTTCATCCGCAAGTTCTATCTGGCGGGCGTCCGCGATCCCAAGCGCCTCACCTTCAAAGGCCTGCAGGCGCTGCGGAGCTGAGGGCAGGGCGCTCTCTCCTCCGTCTTCCCTGGCTCCGTGCTCAATCGCGCACTCGGCGCAGGGACCCATAACCACCAGCCTACATTGTTGAAACGCAGCCGTCCCCCCGAGTGCCCATTTCGCCGGCCGCGGCGTATGGGCCCCTGCGTTCGCAGGGGCGACAAGTTGAGGGTTCTCGCCTCTATTCCGTCGTCCCTGCGCCGTGTGCGCGATTGCGCACGGAGGCAGGGACGACGCGCATCAGAGAAGCGCGACCGCCGAGAGATGGTGGGCACAGCGCAAGCGCGCCTTTGCTCACCCTGCATCATTGCGAGCCGCGCTACGCCATCAGCCTACGACGACTTCGCTGATCTGGATCACCGGAGACTGGTCGGTATAGTTCGGGATGTCTGCCATTATCTCCTTGGCATGTGGCCCGAAGCCGGTCTGGAACGCCTCGATCGAGTCGCAGAAGATGTGGCACATGCCGACATAGGTGGCGGGAGCGCCGGGCGCGCCGCCGGCCAGGCCCTTGTCGACCGTGTAGGACCTGCAGGCGTCGCCCATGCGCGCTTTCACGAGCGGCATATGCTTGTCGCGGTAGTAGTCGTGATCGAAGCGCCCGCCGGGCGTATTGGGATACATCACGCTTACCTTGATCATGGACGTGCCCTCCGATTCTCGCGTTCGCCGTTATTCTCCGGCAATGCCCGAAATCTGTGTCAGTTTTGCGGATCTTGCAACCGGAAGGCGGCGTACCTTCGCCTCATCCTGCCGCTGCCGCACGTCTGCGCCGATATTCAGCGCGGGCAGGCCGGCCGATCGTTTCATTTGTAGGCAAATATTCTGCTGATGCTGGCGGGCGTATTCCGCACGTTCACGCCATCGCGCGCTTTCAAGCACGACTTTTCAAATCGTGGTGAGAGCCGCCGCATGGCTATCCGCTTTTGCGCTGCGATACCCAATTGGATGGAGTGATTTCACGATAAGAGGATATCACCAATGACCAAGTCTATCCCAGCACTCGCCGCCGCGTTTCTGATGACCGCGATCGCAACGCCCGTGTTCGCGCAACCCGCGATCCAGGAGCCCGGTGCCTATTCCTTCTATCATCCCAATGCCGACGTGCTCGGCGGCCGGCCGTCATACCGGTCATTCAATCAATCCAATGCCTATTACAACGAGGCCGCGCCCGCGCCGGCGCCGCGAATGCGGCAGAGGTCCGTCACGCCGAGGAATCATCGCAGGGCGCAGTAGCCGTTAGCAGTAGCAGGATGAGCCGTCGGGCGCATTGGCGCGACACGCTACCATATCTGGCTACTTGGCTATTTGGCCTAGACAAGGGAATCGGGCTTAGCGAACAACGACAGATTTGGGCCATGGTGGCGCTTCCCATACCGTGGTCCATTCGGTGTTTTCGCCACGGCAGGGCTTTTCCCTGACTTCGACGCGGACGACCACGAAACTTGCGGCCCGGCTGACCCAGCCTTCGCTCAAGCCCAATCGATAGGTGTGCCGGAGCTCCGAATTGGGACACATGTCCGATCCGGTTACGGCTTCAAATACGCCGGCACCTCTTTTCCAGGTGATCAGGCCCGGTTTGGTTGTCGTGCCGAAACCGTCCTTCTTTGCAATGAACGGAAGCTCTACCAGCTTTGGCCTTCGCCGGTCCACAAAGTCGAATACGTGATGCGATCCAACGATCCCGGAACAATACACCAATGCAAGTTGGCGGTTTTCGGCGCTGATGAAACGGATCGGGAGCTCTTTGATGTCGGTCTTGTACTGGCAGCCTGACTGTTCGGCGGCAAGCACGAGTTGTCTCGGCACCAAAGCCGGGTCCGAAATGTCAAAGTCTCCTCCAACAAACGAGATGGCGTCGTATTTCTGGCGGACATCTTGTTGAACGTCAGCTCCCGAGCGGTCATCTCCGGGGGCGGCTGCAATCGACGCGCACAGCAAAATCGCAGTGAGGAGTAGTGACAGAATGGTAGGCTGGAAACGCATGAATCGACTCTACTACAACGCGAAATAAACTCAACGATCGCGTCGGGGAATGAAAACTCCGCGCCACGTTCCATCGCGCAGCTATTTGCGCCCATCCTCCAGGATCATCGTCGCACCTTTCTCCGCGATCATCGCCGTCGGCGTGTTGGTGTTGCCCGACGTGATCGTCGGCATTACCGACGCGTCGGCGACGCGCAATCCGCCGATGCCGTAAAACCGCAACCGCTCGTCGACCACGGCCATCGGATCGTTGGCCGCGCCCATCTTCGCGGTGCCGACGGGATGGAAGATCGTGGTGCCGATATCGCCGGCGGCCTTTACCAATGACGCATCGTCGTCGCCAACAGTCGGGCCGGGTAGGTACTCCTGCGGCCGATATCGCTCCAGCCTTTTCTGCTTCATCAACCGCCGCGTGGTCCTGATCGCGTCGGCTGCGACTTGGCGGTCGTCGTCGGTCGACAGATAATTCGGTGCGATCGACGGCGCTTCGTCAGGGTTGGCCGAGCGGATGCGCACGGTGCCGCGCGAGGTCGGCTGCAGATTGCAGGCGCTCACGGTAATCGCGGGGAAGCGGTGCAGGGGATCGCCGAACTTGTCGAGCGACAGCGGCTGCACGTGAAACTGGATGTTGGCGCGGGCGCGGGTAGCGTCGGAGCGCGTGAAGATGCCGAGTTGCGAGGGCGCCATCGTCAGCGGTCCGCGGCGGCGGAAGGCATAGTCGAGCCCCATCATCCCGCGCCGGACCAGCGACCAGTAGGTTTCGTTCAGCGTCCGGACACCCTCGACCTTGTAGATCGCGCGCTGCTGCAGATGGTCCTGCAGATTGCGCCCGACGCCCGGTCTGTCGAGCACCACATCGATGCCGAGCGGAGCGAGCCAGTCGGCCGGTCCGATGCCGGAGCGGTGCAGCACCTGCGTCGAGCCGATCGATCCCGCGCACAACACGACCTCGCCTTTGGTGCGGGCCTCGATCATCTCATTGCCCTGGATGAAGCGCACGCCGACAGCGCGGCCGTTCTCGATGATGAGCCGGTCGACCAGCACGTGCTTTTCCAGCCGCAGATTGGCGCGGTTGAGCACCGGCTTGAGAAAACCGCGTGCGGACGACCAGCGCCGGCCGCGCTTCTGGTTGACGTGAAAATAGCTGATGCCTTCGTTGTCGCCGGTGTTGAAATCCGCAATGCGTTTGATGCCCATCTCCTCGGCGGCATCGCCGACCGCGTCGAGAACCTCCCAGGACAGCCGCGGCGCCTCGATGCGCCAGCCGCCGCCAACGCCGTGATGTTCGCTCTCACCGAGGAAATGGTCCTCCAGCCGCTTGAACAGCGGCTTTACGTCGTCATAGCCCCAGCCGGTGAGGCCGAGCTGGCGCCAGTGATCGTAATCGGCGGATTGGCCCCGCATCGAGATCATCGCATTGATGGCGGAGCAGCCGCCGATCACCTTGCCGCGCGGATAGGCGAGCGACCGCCCATTGAGCCCGGGCTCCGGTTCGGTCCGAAACATCCAGTCCGAGCGGGGATTGCCGATCGCGAAGAGGTAGCCGACGGGGATGTGAAACCAGATCCAGTTGTCGTTGCCGCCGGCCTCCAGGATCAGCACGCGGTTTTTGGGATCGGCCGACAGCCGGTTGGCCATGATGCAGCCGGCGGTGCCCGCGCCCACCACGATATAATCGAAATCGCCTTCAAGCCTTTTCGGCATGCTCAGTTTCTGCCCATCACGCGCCCCTTATGCCTAATAGTCAGACGTCGATGGCTCGGACAAGTCCCGGCCATGACGTCCGGGAATGGGCGGCGTCTCCAGGCTGTTGGGTGGACCGCCGCTTGCATGCTACAGAGGTCTAACGTTCCAACCTGAGGTTCGAGAATTCCCATGCCCATCGTCAACCGCGTCGCCGATCTGCAACCCGATATCCAGGCCTGGCGCCGCGTTATCCATCAAAATCCCGAGTTGCTGTACGACGTGCACCGCACTGCAGCATTCGTGGCCGATCGGCTGCGCGAATTCGGCTGCGACGAGGTCGCCACCGGCCTTGGCCGTACCGGCGTTGTTGGCGTCATCAAGGGCAAGCAGCCCGGCAAGGGCGAGATCAAGGTGATCGGGCTTCGCGCCGACATGGACGCGCTGCCGATCGAGGAGGCGACCAACCTTCCTCATGCGTCCAGGACGCCGGGCCTGATGCACGCCTGCGGCCATGACGGTCATACCGCGATGCTTTTGGGTGCAGCGCGGTACCTCGCCGAAACCCGCAATTTCGCCGGCGATGCGGTCGTGATTTTCCAGCCGGCCGAGGAGGGCGGCGCGGGCGCCGCCGCCATGATCCAGGACGGGCTGATGGACCGGTTCGGCATCGAGCAGGTCTACGGCATGCATAACGGTCCAGGCATTCCGGTCGGCCAGTTCGCCATCCGCTCCGGCCCGGTTATGGCGGCAACCGACTCGATCGACATCAAGATCGAGGGGCTTGGCGGGCACGCCGCGCGCCCCAACAAATGCATCGATTCCGTCTTCGTCGGCTCACAGCTCATTACTGCCCTGCAGTCGATCGTCTCGCGGACCATTGATCCGCTGGAGTCGGCGGTGATCTCGATCTGCGAGTTCCACGCCGGCAACGCCCGCAACGTGATCCCGCACACCGCGGAACTCCGGGGCACCGTGCGGACGCTAACGCCTGAAGTTCGCGAGACCGTCGAGAAGCGGGTGCGCGAGGTGTGTGAAGGCGTAGCCAGGATGACCGGGGCCAAGATCGACCTCGTCTATGAGCGCGGCTATCCCGTGACCAAGAACCAAGCCGAGCAGACCGAGTTCGCCACGCAAGTGGCCAAGGAGGTGGCCGGTGCCCAGAACGTCCACGAGATGCCACCGCTGATGGGCGCGGAAGATTTTTCCTACATGCTGGAAGCGCGGCCGGGCGCGTTCATCTTCTGCGGCAACGGCGACAGCGCAGGGCTTCATCACCCCGCCTACGATTTCAACGACGAGGCGATCGTGTACGGCACCTCCTACTGGATCAAGCTGGTCGAGAACAAGCTGGCGGCGTCGTAACGCGCGCGACGCCACTTCAACTTCGATCGCACATGACGTGCGAGAGAGCATGAAGGAAGGCCTGTATCTCCAATACAGGCCTTCATTATTTGCCGTTCAGCCGCAACTTGAAGTGCGGGGAGGGCTCTCCGCCTTCAGTATGAGGACGGTGGTCACGCGGCGCTCAATAGCGCTCCGGTAGGTACATTTCGCGGGGAATCGGCCCGCGGCTATATTCCGGATGGCGAACCCGCGGCGGCAGTACCACCGGTTCTAGCTTGATTTCATGGTAGGGAATTTGTTCGAGCAGATGCGCGATGCAGTTCAGCCGTGCCTTCTTCTTGTCGTCGGCTTCGACCAGCCACCAGGGAGCTTCCGGAATGTGGGTACGCTCCAGCATCGCTTCCTTGGCCTTGGTATATAGCTCCCAACGGCGGCGCGATTCCACATCCATCGGGCTGAGCTTCCACTGCTTGAGCGGATCGTGGATCCGCATCATGAAGCGCAAATGCTGCTCTTCGTCAGTGATGGAAAACCAGTACTTGATGAGGGTTATTCCGGAGCGCACGAGCATGCGCTCGAATTCCGGCACCGACCGGAAGAATTCCTCGACTTCGTCTTCAGTGCAGAAGCCCATCACACGCTCGACGCCGGCGCGGTTGTACCAGCTGCGGTCGAACAGCACGATCTCACCGCCGGCCGGCAAATGCGAAACGTAACGCTGGAAGTACCATTGGGTGCGCTCACGCTCGTTCGGTGCCGGCAGCGCCGCGACGCGGCATACCCGCGGATTGAGCCTCTGGGTGATGCGCTTGATGACGCCGCCCTTGCCGGCGGAATCGCGCCCCTCGAAAATCACCACCACCTTGAGCTGGTGGTGCTGCACCCAAGTCTGCAATTTTACCAATTCACCCTGCAGACGGAATAATTCCTTGAAGTATACGCGACGATCGATCGTCTCTTCTGCCGTATAGTCGGCAAATTCATTGGTCAGCGCATCGAGGCGATCGTCGTCGATCTCAAGTTCTAGTTCCTCATCGAAACTGTCCAGCATTTCCTCCCGAATCGGGTCGTGGATCAGCTTGGTGCCCTTCGGGTGCTTTTTGGTCATGGCGGGCTCCGGCTGCAGAGCTGTTGGGGTCGCGTGATGTGTGAATGTCGGTGTCCTTGCCGTATCATCCGTCACTTTGCTGAAAGTAGAAGGCCGCAGTTTGGTTCCGGTCTCCCGCCATCCGTCGGGGCCTGCCACGGCAGCGTCCCGGCCGCATCGCCGATGGCGTCAGGTTCGAGAACAGTACGTAGAGGCACCGACAGGCAGATCGCGGCTGGCAAGGTTCAAGGAAATTCCACAATATTTTCATTAGCCCCTGTCGGAACGCCGCCTCTCCCATCCGTCCTTGTCACAGGAGCGGCAGCGCGCCGGCCAGCAACTGATAGAGAAAGGCAGCGTCGATGAGGGTCACACAGCATCTCTGGTTCGAAAAGGATATGGAGGCCGCGATCGGCTTCTACACCTCGCTGATCCGCGGCTCATCAGTCCAGTGGGTCTCGTCGCTGCCTGCCGAGAGCCCGAGCGGCCCGCCCGGCAGCGTCAAGATCGCGGCCTTTACCCTGGGCGACCAGCGCTACATGGCGATCGAGGCGGGGCCCCTCGACCCGTTCAACCACAGTTTTTCGATCATGGTTGAATGCGACACGCAGGCCGAGATCGACCATTTGTGGGACGCTTTGAGGGAGGGCGGCAAGATCGAACAATGCGGCTGGCTGCAGGACCGCTGGGGCCTATCCTGGCAGATCGCGCCCAGACGGCTCGGCGAATTGATGAACGATCCCGATCCCGCGAAAGCCAAGCGCGTTGCCGAGGCCATGCTGAAGATGGTCAAGTTCGATATTGCTGAACTGGAGGCCGTGGCGAGAGGCTAAACGTATGACGGCCTTTTCGAAGCGCTATCGCATGTCCCGGACGCGGTGCAGCGTGTAACGCTGCGCCGCAGAGCCGGGACCCACAAGCGGTGGACCCCGGATCAGCAGCGCACCACGCCGCAAGTGCGGCGCGCTGCGCAGCATCCGGGGAACGTCGCTTCAGCCATGCGGTGCAACGCTAAGAGGTTCTTGAATGAAGAGGGTCGCGCGCTGCACGGCGCCGGGGCTGGAGGTAGGGAACCGCGCAGCGCGTCGACCATGTGGGAGCATCATCGCGTGAGCAGACGTCCCACATTCCCTTGAGAATGCGATCGTGTTCTCTATCAATTAATAGTTGCAGGCGGGATTGTCAATTTTTCCCGTTATGTTTCACCAGAAATTGCGACTATCGGATTGGCGGAATTCAGGCCGCATGTGCCGATTTTCGCAGCACATCGGCGGCGATTTTGAGGTCCTGGACGAAGCGCCGGTATTCGCGCGCCTTGGCGTCGGCGTCCGGCAATCGCAGCAGATAGGACGGGTGCACCGTCACCAGCGCCGTGGTGCCGTCGTCGAGATCGATCGCGCGGCCGCGGTTCTTGTTGATCGGCGTAATTTTCCCGAACACGCTTTGCGCTGCGGTTGCGCCCATTGCCACCACCAGATCGGGTTTGATCGCGGCCAGCTCGCGCTCGTACCACTGCCGGCAGGCCTTGATCTCCGGCGTGTTCGGCTTCTGGTGCAGGCGGATTTTTCCGCGCGGCACGAACTTGAAATGCTTGACCGCATTGGTGACGTAGACCGTGCGGCGGTCGATGCCGGCTTCTTCCAGCGCGCGGTCGAGCATTTGCCCCGCGGGCCCGACGAACGGTTTGCCGGCGAGGTCTTCCTTGTCGCCGGGCTGCTCGCCAACCAGCATGATCCGCGCGGTTTGCCGGCCTTCGCCGAACACGGTCTGGGTGGCATTCTTGTAAAGATGACAGGCGCGGCAATCGGCGGCTTCTTCGCGCAGCGTCTCGATGTCGTCCTGAACTCTTCTGCGCACCATGGGCGGCTCCGGCCGTTTTGGCGCCTGGTGTGGTTCCGTAGCGTCGCGTTCCGCACGCTTGACTGCAGGCTTAATTATTGAACCCTCTTGCAGGTTCCTCGTCTTTACCGTCAGCCGCGCCGGGTTGAAGATGCTGGCTGAATAGCGCCGCCAGGTTTCCTCCAGCCGGTCGGCGCTGGGGGCTTCGCTTCTGCTGACGCCCGGCGTGAACGAGACGACATGGCCGTCCCAATGCGCGCACAGATCTGGCGTCAGGATCGACCAGGGCATGTCGGCGAAACGGCGTGCGAAGAACGGGGCGGCCAGTTCGACGATGTGGTGCTCCGGCTCGAACCAGGCGACGAAGTGCGATTTCTGCTCGCGGCCTATTTCGCGGAAGCGGACAAGGACATGCATCCTGTGCTCGTCGCGGCGCACGGCCTTGGCCATCGCGGTGATCTCGGCCACGTCAGGATCGGTCGTGAGTTCAAGCAGATCGTGATGCGTTCGCAACCGCCATAGCAGGCGATAGAGCAGGGCGAAGCGCTCGGGGTTGCGGTGCAGGATGGCAACCTCCGCCAGTTCGACGAACCTGGCCGGCACGTTGAAGGTGCCCTGTGGCGGCTCGAGCGGCGGCGCGGTCGGTGCGAACAGTTCGGGCGCATCATCAGCCACGCGCCAGCTCACGTCGGACGGTTTCACGTCATTCAGCGCCAGCGCGCGGGCCGCTTTACGCCAGCCATCAAAATCAGTTTGGCTATCTAGGATGATGTGGTGCATGTGCTTACTCCACACTCTCTGCCCGCATCCCCGCGCAACGGCTTTGCGGTCGTCTGGAGGGGCCCGCGAATCCCTTTGATTCCGCTCATGAATCGCCAAAGCGTCGATCTCGATTGACTCTGCCGGCGCTGTTAGCTTTATATTAGAACATATCATGAACAAATGAGCCAGCCGCGCGTTCACTTAGGGAAAAAGCGGTAAAGGCCAATTTTCTGAAGGAACGGCGGATGAGCACCGCACGCACAAGCACGCTTGCGAGTTTGCGCGGAAGCATCGAGCGCCTGGAGGCGCATGGCGATGCGCATGACCTCAACAAGATTACGCTTGGCCATAAGGCGGCAGATGCTGTGCTGCACGGCGGGCTTGCGCTCGCGGCGGTGCATGAAGTGTTCGCCGAGGGACACCAGAGCGCGACCGCAACCGGCTTCATCGCAGGGCTGGCGGGAAGGGTGTCGCCGCGCCGGCCGCTGGTCTGGGTACGGCAGGATTTTTCGGAAATTGAATCGGGCGCGCTGTCGATGAGCGGGCTCGCCGAACTCGGGCTCGATCCGCGATTGCTCGTCACCGTGCGCGCCACCGACACTGACGCTGCGCTGCGGACCGCCGCCGACGCGCTGGCCTGCGACGCGCTCGGCGCCGTCGTGCTGGAAGTCTGGGGGCAGGCGCGTCAGCTCGATCTCGTCGCCAGCCGCAAGCTCACGCTGGCCGCAGCAGCCTCCGGCGTCACCGCATTGCTGCTGCGGGTGGCGGCGGAGCCGCGCCCCTCGACCGCGGAGACCCGATGGATCGTGCGCGCGGCGCATTCGCCGCCGGGCGCGCCTCCAAAGCCTGCGGCGGCTCCAAAGCCTGCGGCGCCTTGGAGCGCCGCCTGGGGCGCGCCGGTGTTCGACGCGCAACTCGTTCGTAACCGTCATGGCCCGGTCGGCCGCTGGATCATGGAATGGAATTGTGATGAGTGCCTATTCAGAGAACCGTCGGCGTATCCTCAGCCTCTGGCTGCCACGCCTGCCCATCGACCGCATCAAGCGCAAGCTTTCGCCGGCCAGCGCCGCGCAAGCTGAAAATTGCCAAGCGGTTTCAAGCGAAATCTCTAACCACACGAACAGTGGGCTCCCTCCCCCCTTGCGGGGGAGGGCGGGGGAGAGGGGTGGCGGCAACGGCAGTGCTCGTGGCTTACCCCTCTCCCTAACCCTCCCCCGCAAGGGGGGAGGGAACGGCACCGCCGCCCCGGTTGATATCTCTCACGACACGAACAGTCGGCTCCCTCTCCCGCTTGCGGGGGAGGGTTGGGGTGGGGGTCTCGCCGCGAGTGACACTGTTCGTATGGAGAGAGCTCCCACCCGGATCGCATCTTGCGATGCGATCCGACCTCAGAGCGAGCTTCGCTCGTCTCGACCCCCGCAAGCGGGAGAGGTGAAGTACCCCTCCGTCGTCGTTGCCAAGCAGCACAATGCCATCCTGATCCATTCCCTCGACGAGGCCGCTGTCCAGGCCGGCCTCTCGATCGGCCTGCCGCTCGCCAATGCGCGCGCGATCTGTCCCGAGCTGACAGTGTTCGACGCGGATGAAGTCGCCGATCGCAAAACGCTCGAAGACATCGCCGACTGGTGCGACCGCTTCACCCCGCTGGTGGCGCTCGATCCGCCGTACGGCTTGTTCCTCGACATCACCGGCTGCGCCCATCTGTTCGGCGGCGAGCGTGCGTTGCTGCAGATCGTCAGCGGCGCACTGAGCCGCCGCGGCTTTGCCGTCAGCGCCGCGATCGCGAGCACCTCGATCTGCGCCCGCACGCTGACGCGCCAGACTTCCGGAAAAATCATTGCCGAGGGCGAGGAGGCGGAGGCCGTCAGTCCGTTGCCGGTATCTGCGCTCGGCGCCGGTGATGCCATCACCGCCGGCCTGCGCCGTGCTGGGTTGAAGACCATCGGCGATGTCGCCTCGCGAGGACGCCACGAAATCACGGCGAGGTTCGGTGCGCCCTTCACGACGCTGTTGCAGCAGGCGCTGGGGCAGGGCGATGCGCCGATCAGCCCGCGCAAACCGCCGCCGGATTATATCGTCGAGAAACGCTTTCCCGAACCGGTCACGACCGGCACCGTGATCGCGATGAACCTGTCCGCGCTCGCTCAAATGCTGGTTACGGCGATGGACAAGCAGGGCAAGGGCGCGCGGCGGTTGGAGGCGAGCTTCTTCCGCACCGACGGCGCGGTGCGCACGATCTCGGTCGATACCGGGCGTCCGGTGACAAAAGCTGAAGTGATCGACCGCCTGTTCCGCGAGCGGCTCGATGCGCTCAACGATCCCCTCGACCCCGGCTTCGGTTTCGATCTCATTCGTCTCTCCGCCAGCCGCACCGAAATCGTGGTGCAGCAGCAGCGCGATCTCGATGCCAATGTCCATGACAATGACGAATTGTCCGCGCTGATCGACCGCATCGCCGCGCGCATCGGCGGAAAACGCGTCGTCGTGCATATGCCGGAGGATACGCATATTCCCGAACGCGCGGTGCTGTCCGTGCCAGCGCAGCATCATCTGGCGGCAGCCGCCCAGGCGGCCTGGCCCGAGCGTATCGAGGGCGAGCCGCCGCTGCGCCCGTTGCGCCTGTTCGACAAGCCGGAGCCGATAAAAGTGCCGTTCGCAACCGTGCCCGACGGCCCGCCGCATCAATTCACCTGGCGGCGCGTCACGCACGCGGTGGTGCGGGTGGAGGGGCCCGAACGCATCGCGATGGAGTGGTGGAAGCCAAACGGCGGTGGCCCGACGCGGGATTATTTCCGCATCGAGGATGAAGCGGGCCTGCGTTTCTGGATCTTTCGCGACGGCCTCTATGAGAGCGAACCGGCGGATGCGGAGGGCGAGCCCGCTTCTATCAGATGGTTCGTGCATGGATTGTTCGCATGAAAAATCCTGTGCCCGACTATGCCGAAATCGGCATCACCACCAATTTTTCGTTCCTGCGCGGCGGCTCGGACCCGCGCGCCTATGTGCATCAGGCGAGCGAGCTTGGTATTCCCGTGATCGGCATCGCCGACCACAACACGCTGGCCGGCGTGGTGCGCGCCTGGAGCGAGCTCGACAACCCTGCCGTCACGCATAAGCCAAAGCTCCTGATCGGCGCGCGGCTCGTCTTCATCGACGGCACGCCTGACATTCTGGTCTATCCGCGCGATCGCGCGGCTTACGGCCGGCTCTGCCAGTTACTCACCCGCGGCAAACGCGGCGACGACATCACGCGGATCGAAAAGGGCGAATGCCACCTGAAATTCGACGACCTCCTCGATTTCGCCGAGGGTCAGCTTCTGGTGCTGGCGCTGCCGCATCGCTTTGACGTGGCGAGCGCGCAGGCAACGCTGGAGCGCCTGAAGAACTCTGATGCCGATGGCGTGTGGCTCGCCGCAAGCCTGCTTTACCGTGGTGACGACAGGCGCCGGCTGGCGCAGCTGCATCGCTTGGCGCTCGCGGCAAAGGTGCCGCTGTTGGCGACCAATGAAGTGCTGTACCACCATCCCGCGCGTCGGCCGCTGCAGGACGTACTGACCTGTATCCGAGAAAAAACCACGATCGATGCGATCGGCAGGCGGCTCGAGGCCAATGCCGAACGCTATCTCAAGCCTGTCAATGAAATGGCACGGCTGTTTTGCGATCTGCCCGAGGCGATTGCGGAAACCATGCGTTTTGCGAAACGCATTTCGTTTTCGCTCGACCAGCTCAAATACCAGTATCCGGACGAGCCGGTACCGCCAGGCAAGACTGCGCAACAGCACCTGGAAGACCTGACCTGGGCCGGTGTCGACAAATATTTCGGTGGCGTAATCGACGACAAGCTGCGTGCCACCTTGCGCAAGGAGCTCGATCTGATCGCCGAGCTGAAATACGCGCATTATTTTCTCACCGTGCACGACATCGTCCGCTACGCGCGTAGCCAGAACATCCTGTGCCAGGGCCGGGGATCGGCGGCCAACTCCGCCGTCTGCTACGTGCTCGGCATTACCTCGGTCGATCCGACCAAGGTCGACCTGCTGTTCGAGCGCTTCATTTCCAAGGAGCGGCTGGAGCCGCCCGACATCGACGTCGATTTCGAGCATTCGCGGCGCGAGGAGGTGATGCAATATGTCTACCGCCGCTACGGCCGCCACCGCGCCGCGATCATTGCGACCGTCATCCACTATCGCCCGCGCAGCGCGATCCGCGACGTCGGCAAGGCGCTGGGGCTGACCGAGGACGTTACCGCAGCCCTCGCCGACACCGTGTGGGGAAGCTGGGGCAAGGGCCTCAACGAGATGCAGGTCCGCCAGGCCGGGCTGGATCCCCAAAATGCGATGGTCGAACTCGCGGTAGCGCTGGCCTCCGAGCTGATCGAATTCCCCCGCCATCTGTCTCAGCATGTCGGTGGCTACGTGCTGACGCAGGATAGGCTCGACACCTATGTGCCGATCGGCAACGCCGCGATGGACGACCGCACCTTCATCGAATGGGACAAGGACGACGTCGACGCGCTCAGCATGATGAAGGTCGACGTGCTGGCGCTGGGCATGCTGACCTGCATCCGCAAGAGCTTTGATCTGATCGCCGACCACAAGGGGCGCCGTTACGAGCTGGCCGACATCAAGTCGCAGGATGACGACGACGTTTATCAAATGCTGCAGCGGGGCGAATCCCTCGGCGTGTTCCAGGTCGAGAGCCGCGCGCAGATGAACATGCTGCCGCGCCTGAAGCCGCGCACCTTCTACGACCTCGTTATCGAAGTCGCGATCGTGCGGCCGGGCCCGATCCAGGGCGACATGGTGCATCCCTATTTGCGGCGGCGAAACGGCCAGGAAAAGGTGAGCTATCCCTCGCCGGCGCCCGAGCACGGCCCTTCGGACGAACTGTACCGTGTGCTTCACAAGACGCTTGGCGTGCCGCTGTTCCAGGAACAGGCGATGCGGATCGCGATCGAGGCCGCAAAATTCACGCCCGAGGAAGCCAACGGCTTGCGCCGCGCGATGGCGACGTTTCGTAACGTCGGCACCATCGGCAAATTCGAGGCCAAGCTGATCAACAACATGATCGCGCGCGGCTACGACCCGGAATTCGCCCAAAGCTGCTTTGACCAGATCAAGGGTTTTGGCTCTTACGGCTTTCCGGAAAGCCACGCCGCAAGTTTTGCGCAACTCGTCTACGTCTCGTCATGGCTGAAGCATTATCATCCGGATGCGTTCTGCTGCGGCCTGCTCAATTCGCAGCCGATGGGCTTTTACGCCCCCGCACAGATCGTCGGCGACGCCCGCAAGAACGGCGTCGAGGTCCGCGAGATCGACGTGTCCTACAGCTTTGCCCAGAACACGCTGGAGGAGGGGAGTGGGAAGTATTGCGCGGTGCGCTTGGGCTTTCGCCAGATCGATGGGTTTCATTGGCTTGATGAGGATGAAGAGCGGTTGAAGCGAATACAGTCGTCATTCCGGGGCATATCAGAGGCAGAATCCGATTTGGTCAGCCGCAAAGGGACTGTGCTCCCTCTCCCGCTTGCGGGGGAGGGTGCCGCCGCGAGTCCGACTGCCCGTATGGAGAGAGCTTCCCCCACCCGGATCGCATCTATCGATGCGATCCGACCTCAGAGCGAGCTTCGCTCGTCTCGACCCCCGCAAGCGGGAGAGGTGAGGCGTCCCCGCGGACCGGCCACTGTGGAAGCAGCAGACTGGGCCAACCGCATCGTCGCCGCCCGCCAACGCCGGCCCTTCACCTCGCTGGAGGAATTCGCCCGCGACACCGGCCTGCCGAAGCGCGCGCTGATCCTGCTTGCCGACGCCGATGTCTTCCGCTCGATCGGTCTCGATCGCCGCGCAGCACTCTGGGCGGTGCGGCGGCTGCCTGACGACGTGCCGCTGCCGCTGTTTCAGGCCGCGATCGCCCGCGAGCAGCCCGACGAGAACGCCAAGCCGCTGCCCCAGATGCCGCTGCCGGAGCAGGTGGTCGCCGACTACCAGACGGTCCGGTTGTCACTGAAAGGCCATCCGATGGAATTTTTACGCGAGCGGTTCACGAAAGAGCGTGTCGTCCCTTGCAAGGACGTCAACCACAGTAACGACCGCCGCCGTATCCGCTGCGCTGGCGTGGTGCTGGTGCGGCAGCGGCCGGGCAGCGCCAAGGGCGTCGTCTTCATGACGCTGGAGGACGAGACCGGCATCGCCAATATCGTGGTGTGGCCCAAGGTGATGGAGCAGTACCGCAAAGAGGTGATGGGCGCCCGCCTGATCCTGGTCGAGGGCTACATCCAGAGCAGCCCGGAGCAGGTGACGCATCTGGTGGCGCAGCAGATGTTCGACCGCTCCCACGATTTGATCGGCCTCGCCAACGATGCGTTAAGCCGCAAGCATCCGGTGCCCGCAGGGCCCGCGCTGGTCGAACCGCTCAACGACGACCGCCGCGACCACGCCGAAACGCCAGCGCAAAAAATCCGCCACCCGCGCGACGTCCGCATCCTGCCGCCGTCCCGCGATTTTCATTGAGCCGCTCTCTTCGGACGGCGGTGATCGCTGTGCATCATCCAGGTGTTGCCGGCACACCGAGATGAAATCCGTCCCGGAGGCGTATGTTTGGGGAACCGGGATTTCGGATGTGCGTTCGCTTCACATGACCTGCGGAGCGCGCTTTGCGCATCAGGGCTCAGATATGTCACGCCCGCCCGGCACCGGATCCTGCGCTCCAGCCGTAACAGTCAGGTTCATCTGCGAATGGCCACCTGGTTCTGACTGTTTCGTCGCGCAAGCTTTTGAGCGACTTACCATGGTGCACTTTCTTTACAGGCTTATTACCGTAGCATTGCTCGTACTTGGCCCCGGAACAGCACTTGGACAAAGTAGCGAGCCGGCGAACGTCGCCATTCTGCTGGATGTGGATGGAGCGATTGGGCCAGCGACTTCTGAATATATCCGCGATGGATTTGAGGAGGCGCGTCAGCGACAGGCGAAGCTCATCGTGCTGAGGCTGAATACGCCTGGTGGTCTCGACCCCTCCATGCGCGAGATCGTAGGGGAAATACTCAGGTCTCCCATTCCTGTGGTCTCCTACGTGACCCCGAGCGGTGCGCGAGCCGCCAGCGCCGGCACCTACATTGTCTATGCGACCCACCTTGCCGCGATGGCGCCGAGCACGCATCTCGGTGCCGCCACGCCCGTCCAGCTCGGCGGTGGCTCCGGCTGGCGCACCGATGACAAGAAAGATAATGACAAGAAAGACGGTGACAAGAAAGAGGGTGACAAGAAAGGAGCATCGTCGCCGACCAGTGCAGGCGAGGCGAAGGCGATCAACGATGCGGTTGCCTACATCAGGGGACTGGCAGAGCTTCGGGGACGAAATGTTTCCTGGGCGGAGAAAGCCGTCCGGGAAGCCGCCACGCTCACCGCGAGCGAGGCCCAGTCGCAGCGTGTCGTCGAGATCGTTGCGAAGGATTTACCCGATCTGTTGTCCCAGGCCGAGGGTCGAGCCGTAACGATCAATGATCAACAGGTCGCGCTGCATACCGGGAGCCTGAGCGTTACAGCAATCGAGGCCAATTGGCGCAACCGCATTCTGGCCACGATTACCAATCCGAACATCGCATACATACTCATGCTGATCGGGCTCTACGGACTTCTATTCGAGTTCATCAGTCCAGGCGCCGTTTTCCCCGGGGTGATCGGCGGGATCGCTCTCCTGGTCGGCCTCTACGCCTTGAATCTCCTGCCGATCAGCTACGCCGGTGCCGGCCTGCTGCTGCTAGGCATCGCGATGATGATTGCAGAAGCGTTTCTGCCCTCGTTTGGCGTGCTCGGAATTGGCGGCGTCATCTCGTTCGCCGTCGGCTCGCTGTTCCTGTTTCGCGGCGACGTGCCGGGTTTCCATCTCTCATGGGCGGTGGTCGCCACGGCCACCATTGCCAGCGCGGGATTCCTGGTGATTGCACTCGCGGCGGTCTGGCGGGCGCATCGGCGCGACGTGGTCACGGGCGAAGCGGCTCTGCTCCGCAGCGCGGGGCAGGTGCTGTGGTGGGCCGACGGCAAAGGCGAGGTCCTGGTCGGAGGAGAACGCTGGGCGGCGAAATCGGAAAGCGAGTTCACCCGGGGTGACCGCGTGCGTGTTCTCGCACGTCAAAACCTGAAGCTGCTTGTCGAGCCAGATCCTGATGCCCCGCCGAAATCATGAGGAGTGAAACCATGCCAGCATTCATAACAGACACCCTCCCATATGTCGTGATCGGAGCCGTAATCATTGCGGTGTTCCTGTCGGCGATTCACATCATGCGGGAATACGAGCGTGCGGTAGTCTTCACATTGGGGCGCTTTTCCGGCGTGAAAGGTCCCGGGCTCATCATATTGGTGCCGATCGTCCAGCAATTCGTTCGGGTAGATCTTCGTACGCTCGTGCTCGACGTACCAAGCCAGGACGTGATTTCTCGCGACAACGTCTCGGTAAAGGTCAACGCGGTTATCTACTTCCGCGTGGTGGATGCGGACAAATCCGTTATCCAGGTGGAAAACTTCATGGCGGCCACCAGCCAGCTGGCACAGACCACACTCCGGTCCGTGCTTGGCAAGCACGAGCTCGATGAGATGCTGGCAGAGCGGGACAAGCTCAATCGCGACATTCAGGAAATTCTCGACAGCCAAACCGATGCGTGGGGCATCAAGGTCGCGAATGTCGAAATCAAGCACGTCGATATCAACGAGAGCATGATTCGCGCCATTGCACGTCAAGCCGAGGCCGAGCGGTACCGCCGCGCAAGAATCATAGGCGCCGAAGCCGAGCAGCAGGCCGCCGAGAAACTGGTGGAAGCAGGCGAGATGCTCGCAAGGAGGCCGGAGTCCATGCAATTGCGTTACCTGTCGACGCTGCAGGATATCGCGGGTGAGAAGAATTCGACGATCGTGTTCCCGGTGCCCGTGGAGTTTCTTCAAGCCCTGGCCGCGCCGGCGACAATACAGCGCGAAACCGCAAATCGCCGGAGGGGATCAGAAGCCGTCCAGGCGTGACGCTCTTCCGCTTCGTCCGAGATCGGACGCCGAAACCTGCGGCCTCTTTCGCCTGGACACGTCTCCCTTTACCAGTAGATCAATCCGCTCCGCGTCGCCCCGACCCCGTTTTTCGCAAATGCTGCTGCAAGTCTCTGCTTTTCGGCGCAATGTGCAGCAAGCTTTTCGTATATCCTTGCCTCCACGAATGGGGCGTGTTCTCTGTTGCCGGACACCGCATTAGCGGTCGCCGATATCAAAGCACTGATTTGGCGTATCAGCAGATCGTCTGTCGATGGCTGCATATCCTCCTCCTTCAATCTCGATCCCAATTGAATTCTCCTGACGCCGCTTCACCGCAAGTCACACGCCTGAGATGTTGGCTGCGACAGATTGCTCGCGCCACTAGTGTTCACTGCGAGAGGTGAATCCTGCGCATGTCCTTTAGCCGAGCCAGGCAATATTCCCGATATAGGATGTTGATGAGGTTCCACATGATCGAACTCCAGGTTTGATCATTGCGTCAACCTACCAACATGTTGTTTCCGGATTTCTTCGTCGGCCGGGAAAATGGCTTCGCCAGGAGGGCGAAACATTTTTTGCGCCCGCGGGCGACGAAACACCTTCACGGAGCCGTGACTGTTATTCCCGTTACGTGGCTGCCCAGCCCTTCCGTTGGACTTCAATCCATCTTCACGTCTTTTTCGTCCTTGACCAGCGTCAGCAGCGTCAGCGTCAGGAACGTAAGCACCGCGATCGTCACGGCGACATCGTAGCTGCCGAGGCCAACGGAGATCCCGATCGCGCCGGTGGCCCACAGGCTTGCCGCCGTCGCCGTGCCCTGCACGGTCGTGCCCTGCTTGAGGATTGCGCCGCCGCCGATGAAGCCGATGCCGGTGATCACCCCTTCTATCACCTTCGACATGCCATCGGGAGAATTCACCATCAACTGTTCGCTGGCCTGCACGAAACCGCAGCTTGCCAGCGCCACCAGCGGGAACGTTCGCAGGCCCGCGCTGCGCGCCCGCTTCTCGCGATCCCATCCGATCGGTACGGCCAGCGCGAAAGCCGCGGCCAGCGCCAGAAAATCGATGCCTGCCTGAGTCCAGTCCAAAATACGCCCTTCTGAAATAGAAGTCGCGCAACCCGCGACGCAGGCGTGTAACGCCGCAAAGCGGCGCAAGTTTCAGCGCGCCGGCGGTTGTGCTACCGGGTGCTGCCGACGACGGTCGTGCTCGGCGCTGCGCTCGTGATCGCAGCCTCGGTCCGGTACTGCGGCAAATGATGCTCGAGCGAATAGAAGACGCACAGCGCAAGGCTGGACCAGACGGCCAGGCTGAAATAAAGCGACATCCAGGCAATCTCGTCTTTCCACTCGGCCAGGTCGTGCGTCACGACCCAGCGCGTGCTGACGTCGCGCAAGCCCTCGCGCGGCGTCAGGCGTTTGTCGCCATCGGCGTCTCCGGTCCGCCAGCGCTTCAGGTACATCGGGACGTCGATCGTCATCAGAAACGCCAGGAAGCCCACGATGCCCGCGATGGCGACGGCGAGGCCTACGCGAACCGCACCATTGAATTCCGGAAGCAGACGGCAAAGGCCGACGCCGACGGCGAAGAAGGCAACCGCCCACAGCGAATTTTCGATGGCGTTGCCGAGATAATTCCTGGTCAGCACCGCATACCATGAAAGGCATTCCGCAATCAGGATCAGCGGCACGATCACCCACGCGACATTTACGGTGGTTTCCGCGCCGGTCATCGTGCCGAGCTGGTGCAGGATAATCGCCCATTGCGCCACGAAGCAGATCTCGGCCACGGTCGCCACGGAACGTCCGACCATGACGCTCGACAGCCAGGTGTCGACCAGGCAGATCCGCTGCACATCGGCGCGCGGCAGAAACGACCTGAAGGCGCAACCGAACACATAGGCCGCGCAGAACAGCAGCATCATCCCGATGCCGGACGAGCCGCCGGCAGCGCCGGTCGGCTGGACGGGAAGCTCGCGATACAGCGCGAACCAGATGGCGATATTGACGCCGCTCACCAGCGTCAGCAGGCCCCACCACCAGGACACGGGATTCGACCAGGCCAGGGAACCTGACCGCGCCTGCCATTCCAAGCTCATTCGCCGCTCCACCGTAATCGAACTGACATCTGACTGTAATAATACAGTCACATATCGAAGCCAATGGCGACGAGAGTAGGGCGGGGCGGGATGGCCACTCCGGCGGCGAGGAAGGCCATGAGGCGACAGCCTTCATCCTTCGAGACGCCGCTTACGCGGCTCCTCAGGATAAGGTTCTATGCCGGTGTTGCGGGTAAGATTAGCAGGCGGCTGTGGAATCTCCCCTCATGGTGAGGAGGCGCCGAGCGCCGTCTCCGGACGATGCTTCGCATCGCCGGGAGAACCATGAAGCCGCGCGGCGGAGACGCCGCTCCTCAAGACAGGAATTTCACGCCGTAGGTCTTGCCACGGCGCCAGACCACTTCGCACGACTGGCGCGTCGCATGGTCGGGTACCAGCGCCAGTTGAAAGCTGTCCCTGACGTCGAACGCGACATCGGTAACGATCTTGGCGCCACCCGGTGAGACGTCCAGGACAAAGCATTCAATCCTCGTCGTCCCGTTGTCGGTCGTCATCCATGTCGGCCGTTTGCGGAGCTCGCGTCGCGGTTCGCGCTGCACCTTTGTCCTTTGCTCGTCGACAATCATCGTGGCCATCCGTCATTGGACCCAGTGGCTGGGTCATCGAAGCAGGCGTCACAATGAGGGGAAGTTCGTAAAGTTCAGTTAGCTTATCGATTCAAATTGACCGGTTTGGTTTGCGAGTTGTAAGCCGAGCTCTCACAACCTTGCCAGTTTCGTCGAGATGTTAAGGCCTCCGCGATGTGCCCACCATCACTTGCACCGGACGCTGGAATGGTGGGCACGGCGCAAGGGCGCCTTTTGCCCACCCTACAACCGTCATTCTTCAAAAATTCACGCGGTTCGAAATCGCGCCGTCGACGACGAGGTTCGAGCCGGTCGTGAACGAGGAGGCCGGGCTCGCCAGGAACACGGCTGCGTTGGCGATTTCCTGCGGCGTCGCCATGCGGCCGGTCGGGTTACGCGCCAGCGCATCCTGGTACCGTTTCGGCATATTCTGTTCGACCATGTTCCAGATGCCGCCCTTGAAATAGACCGTGCCCGGCGACACCACGTTGACGCGGATTTTCTTGTCCGCGTATTGCCGCGCCAGTCCCTTGGCCATGTGGATCAGCGCCGCCTTGATCGGGCCGTAGGAGCTGGCGCTATCCGCCTGCGCCGCCGAGATCGACGATATGATGATGAAGGCCGCGTCGCCGGTCTTCTGCGCACCCGCTTCGAGCAACGGCCGCGCGGCCTCGAACGCGTTGACGGCGCCGAGCACGTCGAGCCGGAAATTCTGCTCCCATGAGGCAGGATCGCCGCCTTGCGCCATGGCGCCGGCATTGGAAAACAGCATGTCGATGCTGCCCAGCTCGGCGGCCGCATCCGATACCCACGATTTCAGCGCGGCGGCGTCGGTGACATCAACCGGCGCGCCGGTGGCGCGCACGCCAAGCCCCTTCAGCTCAGCAACGGTGGCTGCGACCTGATCCGCATGGCGGGCGCACACGGCGACGCCCGAGCCTTCGCCCGCCAGCGTTTCCGCAATTGCCCGTCCGATGCCGCGCGTGCCGCCGAGCACGACGGCGTTTCTGCCTTTCAAACCCAAGTCCATCTTGTTCTTCCTTAGTTGATTCCGCAGCATTGTAGCGGCGACGGCGGTTACGGCGAAAGCTCAAACCGAGAAAGCCTCTTCCTTTCCGTCATTCGAGGGCGTTCTCAATGAACTCGTAGCCGGATGTGCGCACTACTCCGGCGCCGCACCCACCGGCGGGCCGCCGGGCGGACGGTGCAGGAAGGTGATCGTCGCGTAGGCACCGAGCCACGAACCGAGTGCGGCGAAGGCGACGTAAACCCAGTTCTCGGTGTAGCTGATGACGGCGAACGATGAGAGCAGATACCAGACGCTGCTCCAGGTTGCCGCCGGCACACGCTTGCGCGCCACCACCGCCGAGGTGAACATGACGTAGACCGCATCCGTTGCGGCGGTCGCAAGCAGAACGGCTCCCGCCGTCAGGGGATCGATGGCAGCCATTGCAACTCCTCTGGTGGTCGGGCAGAGCTTGAGAAAACTAGGGGAGAGACACGCCGATGCAAAGCCCCAGAGAAATCCTCTCCGATATCTGGACCTCCATTGGCGGCGATCCGTACGCGCTTGGCGCGCTCACGCTGACCGGTGACGAACCGCAATTGCCGTCGTCGTTTCGCGTCGCTGCTGCGGCGCAGGTCAGCGTCGCGGCAACCGGGCTTGCAGCCGCTGAGATCTGGAAAAGGCGCAGCGGCGAGACGCAGGACGTCGCGGTGGATATGCGCCATGCCGTGGTCGAATGCCGGAGCGAACGTTATCTGCGCGTCGACGGCAAGCCGCCATCGCCGGCCTGGGACGCCATCGCCGGTATCTACAAGATCCGCGACGGCTTCGTGCGCCTGCACACCAATTTTCCCCATCACCGCGACGCCGTCTGCAGAGTGCTGAACTGCAAGCCGGAGCGTGACGCGGTGCAGGCCGCGCTGTTGCAATGGGACGGCGAGGCGTTCGAGACCGCGGCCTATACGAGCGGTGGCGTCGTCGCCTTCATGCGCTCGCATGACGAATGGTTGGCGACACCACAGGCCGAGGCGCTCGCCGGATTGCCGCTGATCTCGATCACGAAGATTGGCGAGGCTCCGCCAAAGCCGTGGCCCAAGGGTGAGCGGCCGCTCGCAGGTATCCGTGCGCTTGATCTGTCGCGTGTCATCGCCGGCCCCGTTGCGGGGCGAACGCTCGCCGCGCATGGCGCCGACGTGCTGCTGGTCTCGGGGCCCGATTTGCCGGCGATCCCCTGGCTCGTCATCGACACCGGAAGGGGCAAGCTGACGAGCTTTGTCGAACTGAAGAGCGAGCAGGGGCGTGCGACCTTGCGCGATCTGCTGGCGCAGGCGGACATCTTTTCGCAAGGCTATCGACCTAGCGCACTCGCCGCCCTCGGCTTCTCGCCCGAGAATGCCGCGCGCATCAGTCCCGGTATCATTTACGTCACGTTGTCGGCCTATGGTCATGCCGGGCCATGGGCGGAACGTCGCGGCTTCGACTCGCTGGTGCAGACGGCGACCGGATTCAACCATGCCGAGGGGCAGGCCGCAGGTGTCGATGGACCGAAGGAATTGCCGGCGCAGATGCTCGACCACGCCACCGGTTACTTCATGGCATTCGGCGCCATGATGGCCAAGGCGCGCCAGGCGCGCGAAGGCGGCAGTTGGCACGTCCAGGTGTCGCTGGCGCAGACCGGACGCTGGCTGTGGAATCTCGGCCGGGTCGCCGACGGTCTTGCGATCGAGGATTTGAAGGGGGAAGTGGTGAAGCCGTTCATCGAGGAGGTGGGCTCCGGCTTCGGGCCACTGCGGTACGTGACGCACTCCGCACTGTTGTCGAAAACGCCAGCCTTCTGGGCTCGCCCGGCGATGCCACTCGGCAGCCACCCTCCGCAATGGCCCCTACGCGAATAGGTGATCCCCTCGCTCAGAGCCTGCCTCTCCAAATTTTAATCGCGTCCGGTACGGCTATTTTGCTTTTTTGGGTTGTGCGAGATGCCAATTGGGCACTATAGCGCCGGTGAGACAAATTGTCGCTGGAACCCATGTCGTATGTTTGGCAGATTTTGCAAGCGATTACAGATGGTTAACTCAAAGAAATGGGTCGTTGCCATTGCCCTGATGGTAGTACTGGCCGGGGCGGCCGTTTACGGCGGCGGCGCCTATCTCGGCGGCCCAAAACGCGGGCATTCGGAAATCTCGAGCCAGTCCCGCAAGCGCGGACTGCAGCGCTACACGCCGAGCCCAGCCGAATGGGCCAGCCTGACCATTCAGCCTGTCGCTGAACGCGACTTCCGCGCCGAGCGCGTCACCGAAGGCAAGATCGCAATCGACGAAGATCGCTCGACGCCGGTGTTCTCGCCCTATGCGGGCCGCGTCACCAGGTTGCTGGCCAAGCCAGGCGATAGCGTCGTCAAGGGCCAGCCGCTGTTTGTGATCGAGGCCGCTGATAACGTTCAGGCGCAAAACGATTTCATTGCGGCGATGAGCGCGATGAACAAGGCTAAGTCCGCGCTCGATCTGGCGCAGTTGCAGGGAGCGCGCGCCAAGGACCTGTTCGAGGGCAAGGCCGTTCCGCTGAAGGATTATCAGCAGAGCCAGGCGACGCTGATCCAGGCGCAGAATGACGTGCGCTCGTCGGAAACGGCGGTCCAGGCAGCGCGCAACAAATTGCGCCTTCTCGGCCTCACCGACGACGACATCGCGACCTTCCAGGAGAAGGGCCGCATCAATCCCGAAATCACCATCTTCGCACCGATCGCGGGTACCGTGGTCCAACGCAAGATCGGCCCGGGGCAATACGTCAACGCCGGCGCCAGCGACCCCGTCTATGTGATCGGCGATCTCTCCACCGTCTGGATGACGGCCTTCGTCCGCGAAAGCGATTGCGCGAACGTCGCGGTCGGGCAGGAGGTGACGTTCAATGTGCTGGCGCTGCCGGGCCGTTCGCTTTCGGCGCGGATCAACTACGTCGCAGCAGCAATCGACCCTGCGACGCGGCGGCTGCTCGTCCGCGCCACGATCGACAACAAGAACGGTACGCTGAAGCCTGAGATGTTCGCGAATGTCACGATCTATTCGGCAGGCGACCGTCCGGCGGTCGGCGTGCCGAAGCAGGCGTTGATCTATGAAGGCGATCAGGTCCGGATCTGGGTCGCGCATCCGGACAAGACGATTGAACTGCGTCAGGTCAAGCCTGGCCTCACCAATGGCGATCTCGTCGAGGTGGTCGGCAATTTGAAGCCCGCGCGAGCAGATCGTCACCAAGGGCGCACTGTTCATCGACCGGGCCGCATCCGGAAGCTGATGCCTAGCTCATTGAAAGCTTCGATCTGAATGGATCGCCTGGTCGCCCTAGCCGTCAGCCGCCGCTATTTGATGGTCGGCATGTTCATAGCCGTGCTGGTCGGCGGCCTGATCGCGTTCAAGCAGCTCAACATCGAGGCCTATCCCGATCCGACCCCGCCGATGGTCGACATCGTGACCCAAAGCCCGGGGCTGTCGTCGGAAGAGATCGAACGCTACATCACGATCCCGATCGAAACCCAGGTCGCCGGCATCAAGAACCTGCGCACCATCCGCACCATCTCGCTGTACGGATTGTCCGACGTCAAGCTGCAGTTCTCGTTCGACTACACCTATGACGAAGCGCTGCAGCAGGTGTTGAACCGGCTGTCGCAGCTCGCGCCACTGCCGGGCAACGTGCAGCCGACCATCTCGCCGCTCAGCCCGACCGGCGAAATCTTCCGCTACCGGCTGAAGGGCCCGCCGAATTACAGCGTGCTCGATCTCAAGACGCTGCAGGACTGGGTGTTGCAACGCCGCTTCCGCGCGGTGCCCGGCGTCATCGACGTCACTGGCTGGGGCGGCAAGACCAAGACCTACGAGCTGCAGGTCGATTTCAACAAGCTCGTCGCCAACGGGCTGACGCTGCCGCAGGTGCTGCAGGCCGTTTCTAACGCCAACATCAACGTCGGCGGCAACACCGTCAATATCGGCGCGCAATCCGCCGTGGTGCGCGGCGTCGGGCTGATCCGCTCGATCGACGACCTCAACAACACCATGGTATCGCAGTCCGGCGGCAATCCGGTGCTGGTGCGCGACATCGCCCATGTCACGATCGGCGAGAAGCCGCGGCTCGGCATCGCCGGCCTCGACCAGGACGACGACATCGTGCAGGGCATCGTCCTGATGCGGCGCGGCGAGCAGAGTTCGCCGACCATTGCCCGGGTCGAAAAGCTCGTTCACGACATCAATCATTCCTCGATCCTGCCGCCCGGCGTGCAGATCGAGCGCATCTACGACCGCAAGGATCTGATCGACATCACCACGCATACGGTGCTGCACAACATGGTGGTCGGGATCATCCTGATCGTGTTGCTGCAATGGGTGTTTCTGGGCGATCTCCGCAGCGCGCTGATCGTCGGCGCAACGATCCCCTTCGCGCTGTTCTTCGCCGTGATCATCCTGGTGCTGCGCGGCGAATCCGCCAATCTGCTGTCGGTCGGCGCGATCGATTTCGGCCTGATCGTCGACGCCACCGTGATCATGGTGGAGGCGATCTTCCGGCGGTTGACGCAGACCACCGCGCTGTCGGAAGCCGAGCGCAGCGACATCTCGTCCGACACCACGATTGGGATGAAGAGCCACGCCATCCTGTCTGCGGCGGTCGACGTGTCGCGCTCGATCTTCTTCGCCGCCGCGATCATCATCGCAGCCTTCCTGCCGCTGTTCACGCTGAGCGGCGTCGAAGGCAATATCTTCGGGCCGATGGCGCGGACCTATGCCTATGCGCTGGCCGGCGGGCTGATCGCGACCTTCACGGTGACGCCGGCGTTGAGCGCGATCATCCTGCCCTCGCATCTGGATGAAGCCGAAACCTGGATCGTGAAACAGCTCGACCGGCTGTACGTGCCGGTGCTGAAATGGGCCCTCGTAAACCGCAGGATCGTACTCACCGGCGCGGCCGTTCTAGTGCTCATGACCATTGCTTTCGCGCGGCTGCTCGGACTGGAATTCCTGCCCAAGCTGGAAGAGGGCAATTTGTGGATCCGCGCCACGCTGCCGCCGACCATCTCGCTTCAGGAGGGCAATGCCTACGTCAACGAGATGCGCAAGATCATCCGCGCGCGTCCTGAGGTGGAATCGGTGGTGTCGCAACACGGCCGGCCCGACGACGGAACGGACGCCGCCGGTCTCTTCAATGCGGAGTTTTTCGCGCCGCTCAAGCCGAACAGCGAGTGGCCTGATACCCATGACAAGGACGAGCTGACAGCGCAATTGCTGGGGCAGTTGCAGGACAACTTCCCGGGTGTCGAGTTCAACTTCTCGCAATACCTGCAGGACAACGTCTCGGAGGCCGTCTCGGGCGTCAAGGGCGAGAACTCGATCAAGCTCTACGGCAACGACCTGCAGGCGCTGACGGACACCGCCAACAAGATCAAATCCGTGCTCGGCACGGTGCAGGGCGTTACCGACCTCGCAGTGTTCACTTCGCTCGGCCAACCCACAATCCAGATCGATATCGATCGTGCCCGCGCGGCACGCTATGGCCTATCGCCCGGTGATATCAACGCCACCATCAAGGTCGCCATCGGCGGCGACAGCGCCGGCGATCTCTATGAGCCCGGCAGCGACCGGCATTTCCCGATCATCGTTCGCCTCGCCCCGGAATACCGCAAGAGCGCGGAGGCGATCCATAACTTACGGATCGGCGTGGCGGGGCAGGGCGGCACGATCACGCAGATCCCGCTCAGCGAGGTCGCCTCGATCAACCTGATCTCGGGCGCCGCCTATATCTACCGCGAACAGCAGGAGCGTTATCTGCCGATCAAGTTCTCGGTCCGCAACCGCGATCTCGGCAGCGCGATCCATGAAGCGCAGGACAAGGTCGCCGCCGAGGTGCAATTGCCGCCGGGATCGCGGATCGAATGGGTCGGCGAATTCGGCAATCTGCAGGACGCCATCCGGCGGCTGTCGATCGTGGTGCCGATCAGCCTGGCGCTGATCGGTGTGCTGCTGTTCTTCAACTTCGGCTCGATGGTCGATACGCTGCTCGCGATGAGCGTGATCCCGATGGCGATCTTCGGCGGCGTGCTCGGGCTGTTGATCTCGGGAATTCCCTTCAGCGTGTCGGCGGCAATCGGATTCATCGCGCTGTTCGGAATCGCCGTGATGGACGGCATCATCATCCTGTCGCAGTACAATCAACTCATCGGCGAAGGCTATGAGCGGATGCGGGCGGTGATCCGCACCGGCGAACTGCAATTGCGGCCGGTGCTGATGACCTGCGTGGTGGCCGGCGTCGGCCTGCTGCCGGCGGCGGTGTCGGAGGGAATCGGTTCGCAGGTGCAAAAGCCGTTGGCGATCGTGGTCGTCACCGGCATGATGCTGGCGCCGCTGGTGATCCTGGTGACGCTGCCGGTGCTGATCTCGGTGTTTTCGCGCCGCGCGCGCTAGAATCCGTATGGGCACGTGCCCATGTATCCTGCCCACTCGATTTGTGGTTGACGCGATCCGGCGGCCGTTCCTTGATGCTGGCAGGTTCAACCGCGGGAGCAAGCCATGCGGATCGAGGAAAGCCAAGGATCCAGCCAAGGATCTAGCCAAGGATCCGCGGGGCAGCAAAACGGCCACGCGCCGCCGGCGAAATCGGCGCCCACGGCCGAACAGATCCTCGGAGAAATCCGCGACTATTGCCGCCAGACCCGCACGGCCGAATCGACCTTCGGGCGGCTGGTGGTCAATGACGGCAAGCTGGTGTCGCGGTTGCGCGATGGCGCCCGGATCACGACCGGCACGCTCGACAAGGTCCGCGCGTATCTCGCCGAGCACCGGCCGGAATCGGACGGCGCGCCGGCCAATTCGCTCTCGGCCCAACCGCTGAACGACGCGGCCACCGCCAATGCCGTCGCGCCGCCGGGCTTCCGATTTTTCGACAACCGCCAAAAATACCTGCTGTTCGTCTCGACCTGCAGCGAGAAGACCGAGGTCGGCAACCGCATTTCGCTCGAGCTCGGCAATCTGCAGCCGACACCGCCGGCGCTTCGTATCTTCGATGCCGGCGTCGGCGACGGCACCGTGCTGTCGCGGGTGATGCGGGCGGTACATGCGCGATTTCCCACCATGCCGCTCTATGTCGTGGCGAAGGAGATCTCTTACGAAGACGTCCGCCTGATGCTGGAGAAAATGGCGGACCGCCTGTTCGAGCATCCCGCCACCGTGCTGGTCGTGACCAACCTCTATTACCGCCGAGGCGCCATGGCTGACGCCGCGTTCGGTCACGTCAGCGCAAGGCCTGATCTGGAAAGACGTCACGCTATCAGGGAACACCGCACACGGTTTCGCCGAGCAGATCGGGGAGCTCGAGAGCTTCCTGGCCGAGAACTGGCGCGCAGGCATCAGCCCGACCACGGGCAATCCGGTTTATCAGCGCCCGGTGATCCTGACGCTGCGGCGTGAGGATCATTCCTTCCTGCTCGATCCGATCATGCCGCGGCCCGGCCGCGTGATGGCCGATTACGATCTGGTCATCGCCTCGCAACCCTATCGGGCGCGGGCGAGCGTCGAGTTCAAGGCTTCGAAAGTGGTGACACCGCTGGTCAAGGCGCTGCGCCCGGGTGGGCGACTGATCGGCATCCATTCGCATGGCAAGGATCCCGGCATCGAGATCATCGATCAGGTCTGGCCGGGCGACGATCCCTTCAAGACCGACCGCTACGCGATCCTGCGCCAGGTCAAGCACGAGCTTGGCGCGGCCGCACGCCACTACAATTTCAATGCGTCCTCGGATGCACGCTCGATCTTCCGCTACCACATGCACACGCTGCCGGACGAGGTCAGCGGCCCGATCGGCACCTCGACGCTGTTCGCCGCCTGGAACGCCGCGATCTATGTGGCGCAGATCGAGGACAACAGGTTGTCGGAAGTGGTTCGCGATGGCCGCTATTTTGAAGCCACCGACCGCGTGCTGAAGAAACATGGCGGCCTCTGGTTCAACGACGAGACCTATGTGATCTCGCGCCGCCGCGCGCCGGCATGACAAAGGAGGCGCTCGTGATCGTCTCCGATCAAGCATCCGCCAGATTAGTCGCACTATTGCCGAAGGCCTCCGTCGAAATCTCCTCGCGCGGGCATCAGGTCGCGGAACTGAGCGATCATTTCGTTGGAGGCACCGACGTCACGATCACGTTCCTGCCCGGCGATAATTATCGCCACAACATTGAGACGGCTGTCGCGCTGCGCCGCGCCGGCTACAATCCGGTGCCCCATATCGCGGCGCGCGAAATGGCCTCGCGGGATGCATTCAACGATTTCCTGGCGCGTGCGCGCGGCGAAGCCGATGTCTCGCGCATCCTCCTGATCGCCGGCGATCTCGCCGCTGCGAGAGGCCCGTTCAAATCGACGCGCGATGTCGCCGCCAGCGGCCTGCTCGAGGCGCACGCGATTGCATCCGTCAGCGTGGCCGGTCATCCCGAGGGGCATCCCTATTTCGATCTGCCGGAAGCGCTGGACGGCCTCAAGGGGTGGCGCGACTGGGGGCGGCGGACAGGAACGCGGGTCGATGTCGTCACACAATTCTGCTTCGAGAGCACGCCGATCCTGGAATGGATCGGCGCCCTCGATCGCGCGGGCATCGATCTGCCTGTCATCGTCGGCCTGGCCGGTCCGGCAACGCCGGCGACATTGACAAAATTCGCGCTCCGTTGCGGCATCGGCAATTCGATGCGCGCGCTGCGGGCCCAGATCGGCCTGTTCGGCCGCCTGCTGACGGACACCGGACCTGACGACGTCGTCAGGAGATTGCGAGCGGCGCCTGCGGCGGCAACCGCGCCGATCGCCGGATTCCACCTGTTCCCGTTCGGCGGCCTGCGCAAGGCTGGTGACTGGCTGCGCAATTACGACCGCGACCTGTTCGGACAGCAGCGGGCCGCGATGTCGAGTGCCGGGCTTCAGAACCCGTAGAGCTGTGCCGGATTGTCGACCAAAATTTTCTTGCGGATCGCCGCATCCGGCGCCCACACCGGAAGCTGATTCAACAGCCGTCCGTCGTCGATCTGAAACAGCGGCGTGACGTCGGTGATCTTCTTGTCGGCAGGCGTGACCGAGTTGGGGTGCGGCCAATCGGTGCCCCAGACGATGCGGTCGGGATTGGCGGATATCAGCGCCTTGGCGAGCGGGATGCAATCGGTGTAATCGGGCGCGAGTTTGGAGGCGCGATAGGCCCCGGAAATCTTCACATAGGCCTTGCCCGATTTGACGAGATCCACAAGGTCGGCAAATCCCGGCTGCTCGACACCAAGGGCTGCCTTGGCGCCGCCGAAATGATCGAACACGACCACCACCGGGGAGGCCATCACCAGATCCTTGATCGCGGTGATCATCGCCGGGGTGGTGTAAATCTGCACGTGCCAACCGCGCGCTTTCATGCGCTCGACGGCGGTCGTAAATCGCGGACGGGCGACGCTCGGATCGTTGACGCCGCCGGTTGCGAGGTTGAAGCGGACACCGCGAATGCCGGCCTTGCCCATGACATCGAGATCGCCCTCCGACGTCTTGTCGTCGATCACCGCAACCCCGCGCGCGGTCGGCCCCCGTGCCGCCATGCCGAACAGCGTGGCCGAATTGTCGGTGCCGTAGATCGAGGGCGTGACGATCACTACGCGCTCCATGTGCAGCGCCTTGTGCAGGGCGGTCATTTCCTCGGGCGAGGCCAGTTCGGGCGTATAGACGCGGCCGGAGAAGAACGGGAATTTTTCGGGATCGGGGTGGATATGGGTGTGGCAGTCGCAGGCGTCCGCGGGAACGTCGAAATTCACCGGCGTCGCCGGCTGCGACGCTTTGGCCGAGGCGGTTCTACTGTTCATGATCACTCCGGCTGCGATGGAGGCGAACATCATACTGCGTCGCGTCAGCATTGGTGTTCTCCCTGCGATTTGTGTTGTTGTTGGCGGTTCGGACAGGGGTGTTGCCGTCACCTTCAGCGTTTCCCAAGCGACCGGCATTGTTTCACCGCGGTCTGCGCGGAGAGAATATCGGGAGAAGTCGGCCGCGGGAAGGCGCCGCTCATGCCGGACCGCCGCCGTGGCGGCCGATCGTTCCGCGAACTTCCGCGACCAGTTCGGGCAACGGCCGCGATCCATCCATCCGCAGCACGGGGCAGGGCAGTTTGGCGAGCCAGGCCTGATGTTTTGCCTGAGTGCGGCTCACATTGCCTTCCTCATAGCCTGACGCCCATTCGATGAATTCCTCAGTCTCTGCATGCCGGTGGCCACCGGGCGCCACCGCCTCAGTGCCAAATTGGGTAGCCTCGCGGGCGCGCAGCCGCTGCAATCGTATCTCGCGAGGGGTTGTGAGAAAGATCACCACGTCGAAATCCGGGATCAGCACGTCACCCCAACCGTTAAGCGACCCGCTCAATACCCAGGCCGCGCGCGGCAGGAAGACATCCCGCATCAGCTTCAGGCGCTCCCCAACGTCGCGCATGTGCCGGTAGGGCGGATCGGTCGGCAGCCAGAAGTAATCGTCGGTGTCGTGATGCGGGATGGCCAACGCAGTGGCGAGAGCGCGGCCGAGGCTGGTGACGCCCGCGCCCGATGCTCCCATCACATGTATGCGACAGCTCTGCATTTGTTCGCTCCGGTTTATCGCTTCGGTAACGCAACCGGTCTATCGAACCAGACTCCGCCCAAATTTGACTAAAGATCCGCTCGCCCGGAATATCTCGCAAATCCCTTGGAATCAATTCATGCAGAAATTTTCGCAAAAATTCAAAGCCGGCGTCTCCGTGGCCGCCGTGGTCGTCGTGCTGCTCGGCGTTTACAGCTACCGCAAGCTTCAGGCGCTGGCCGCCGATCCTAACGGGGAAAAGGATTGCGGCCCGGCGGTCGGCGGCGAGCAGGCGAAAATCGATCTGGAGCGGATCAAGGCGATAGCGCCGCTCAAGGACGTGAAATGGTCGCAGCTTGGCGGCAGCATCAATGATGCGAGCTGTCTCAACAAGACCGAAATCTACGGCGTGGTCGCGGTGCGCAGCGTCGAGGATATTGCAAAGACGCTGGCCTTTGCGCGCGACAACAAGCTCTCCGTCACCACCGCCGGCGTCCGCCACAGCATGGGCGGGCACGCCTTCCGCAAGGGCGGCATTGTGCTCGACATGCGCGGCTTCAACAAGATCGTGCTGAACGAGAGCGCGCGGTCGATCACCGTGCAGCCGGGCGCGACCTGGCACGACATCCAGAACGTCCTACTACATCCGCGCTTTGCGGTGCGCGCCATGCAGTCGACCGACATCTTCACCGTCGGCGGCTCGATCTCGGTCAATGCCCATGGCATGGACCATCAGGCCGGCGCGCTCGCGAAATCGATCAAGTCGATGAAGGTGATGCTGGCGGACGGTTCGCTGCGCACGGTATCGTCGGCCGAGAATGCGGATCTGTTCAACCTCGTGGTTGGCGGTTACGGCCTGTTCGGCGTGATCGTCGAGGCCGAGCTCGATATTGCCGACAACCTCGTCTACCAGACCGGCCGTCGCGTGATGGACTACAAGGAATTTCCGGCGCTGTTCGCCGGCGAGATCGAGAAGGACGCCAATATCGGCCTGATGTACGGCCATCTCTCGACCGCGCCGAGCACGTTCCTGAGGGAATTGCTGCTCTATACCTACACCAAGATCGACGGCACCGATTTCAAGCGCCAGCCGCTCGGCGAGGTCAGCGGCACCAAGCTGCGGCGGCTGACCATCAACCTGTCCAAGCAAGGGCCACTGTTTCAGGAAATAAAGTGGCTGTCCGAGAAGCACATCGAGCATCGGATGGAAAACTGCACGGTGACGCGCGCGCAAGCGATCGGATCGGCGGAGGCCTGTCTAGTCAACCGCAATGACCCCATGCACGACTCCGTACCCTATTTGCGCAACTCGCTGCCTGACGACACCGACATCCTGCACGAATATTTCATCCCGCGCAGCCAGTTCGTCTCGTTTGTCGATGGCATGCGCAAGGTGCTGACCGACAACAAGACCAATCTGCTGAATGCATCGGTCCGCGTCGTACATCAGGAGAATAATTTCCTGACTTATTCGCCGGAGCCGGCGTTCTCGCTGGTGCTATACATCAACCAGACCACGGACGGCGAGGGCAACCGGCGGATGAAGAAGGCGACGGAAGAACTGATCGACCTCACCATCGCGCACAAGGGCCGGTTCTTCCTGCCTTACCAGCTCTACTATTCGAAAGACCAGTTGCAGCGCTCATACCCGGAGATCAGCGATTTCTTCGCAGCGAAACGGAAGTATGATCCGGGCGAGTTGTTCACCAATACGTTTTACCAGAAGTACGCGTCGTGATGCCTGTCTGCCATCCCGAGCATCGTGCATCGCTCAGCAAAGCGAGATGGTAATCATGGACATCACAAGAAATCGCGCAGCCTCGCAAGTTCAACGACGAGTTCGGCGGAGATTATTTTGGGGATCAAATCGCCCTGTGCGACGGTATGAATCTCGTAGAGATGACGTTGGCTGAGCGGTTGCTCCAGAAACTTGGTGATGCATTCATCCAAGGTGCCATCAAGCACCGAGTACGGGGCCGACCAAACAGCGCCTTTGACGCGTTCGTTGTTTTTCGAAGGCCATTTTTTTAGAACGGCAGGAGCATGAAAGTCCGTTTGAGCACTCCTTAAGGATTGGCTTCCTGGTTGGGAATGACAAAGGTCTGGCCGGGATAGATCAGGTTGGGATTGCGGATTTGCTCTCGGTTGGCCTTGTAAATCGTCGCATAGCGCGTGCCCGCGCCGAGGGTGGCCTGGCTGATGCGCCACAGGCTGTCACCGCGCGATACCGTGGTGGTCGTGATCTTCGGCACCACGACGCTGGAGGAGTTCGTGACGTCCGGCAGGGTGGCAGCCGTGGCATCCGCCACCTGAGACTTCGGCAGGGCGACGGAATCTGGTTTGGAAGGTGAGGTCCGCGGCGGTACCGACGCGGTAACCACCGGGTCGGGCGCGTTGAACGGCACCTCGGCGCGTCCACGCACCACGCCGGACTTCGAATCCACCTCGTCCAGCCTTACGCGATAATTCCCGGGCCCGATTCCTTCATTGATCGTGACGGCAAAGCGTCCGTCCGCCGCCGCCGTTACCGACGCAATAAAGCTGTCGTTGAGATAGAGCCTCACCGGAGCGCCTGAGCGTGCGCGGCCGCTCACATGGAATTTGCCGCTGGCCTCGATCTCGACCGCCTCCACAACCACCGCAGCGGTTTCCGGCTTCGCCTGGGCCGGCTGTGACATCACGACGGTAGGCTTGTTTGGCGTCATCAGGGCCACGACCGGCCGTTCCTTCAGGTTCGGCTCAAGCGCCACCGTCACGCTCTGCTTGGACAGGATCTCTCTGCCGTCGGGCTGCTTGGCGCGCAACGTCAGATCGTAGGTGCCTGGCGGAAGCGGGCGCGGGATCATCACGAATTGTCCGGATTGATCCGCGACCGCGCGATCATGCAGTTCGCCATTGCGTAGCAATTCCACGGTGACGCCCGGCGTCGCGCGCCCCGCGATCACAGCTTCGCCGGTCGGCTCGACGCGCGCGACGTCGAACGCCGGTCCGCCATCGCCGCTCTCGGGCGCGGCGATCGATCCGGCCAGCACGGCTGCCACGGCGTTTGCCTCCGCCTGCACGCTTGCGAGTGCCGGCCCCTTAATGCGCTCGTCAGTGGCCGGTTTTGGCGCGAGGCTTGCAGCCTTATCAGCAGTCGGCTCGCGCCCAATGTACTGCATGGCGACGATCGTTCCGATGCCAGTCGCCGCAACAAGCCCTATCAGGGGCACGACCAACCGGTTCATTGATGTCTTGATCATGGTCTTTAGCCCGTCGGCCGGAAGGTCGGCCCGCCACCACTATACAGATATTTCGGCCGGAATGGGTACTCAAGCCGAGAGATAACCCGCAGGCACAGAAGGGTTAAGCCGTCTAGGGCAGGCCGGCCAGGCTGGAACCCTGATCCCTCAAAGCTGCGCGGTGAACCGCTTCGGCGGCAGGCCGCTGCAGCCGCCCGCCTGTTCGGCGTCGAGCACCAGCAGCGCGCCGGCCGCGTAGAGCTGGCCGACGAAATCGGCGTCGTCGGAACGCGCGATGGTGACATAGTTGTTCGACGCAAGAATGCGGCCGTTGGCCTTGGTGATCGCGGCCAGTGCCTGGGACGGCGGACCTATGATCGCCATTGACTTGCCGGGGGCTGAGCCGAAGGTCAACGCGGTGACAACGGCAAGCCAGCCGCACACGACGAGGGCGATCGCGCCGGCAATCTGGCCCCAACGCCCACCGCCGCGCTGACGTCCGTCAGTAGTCATAGAAGTGCTCAATGCTTGCGCTCCTGGCCTTGAGCTCGCGGTTGATATCGACAAGACGGTCGATCCTTGCCTTCAGGCCCGCCCGGCGGAAGCCGGGCTTCGCGTCGAGCGCCAGCGAAAACAGCTCCGTCGTACCCTTGATATCGAGCTTGGCGGCGTCGGGCGCGATCACGGTGATAAGGATGTCGTGATTGCCAGCGATCTCTGCAACCCCATAACCCTGATCCAGCAGCCGCTGCAGGATGTCGGTGAACGCCTTGTAGCGCGGCGTCTGCACGAGCTGCCATTGTGCGTTGAGCGCGCGGATCGGCTTGATGCGCGGTTCTTTTGCCAGTACCTCCGGCGGCAGCGTCGCGACGGCAAACATGATGTCGCGTGGCTCGGTGTCATTGCTGGCATCGAGCGCCTTCTGAATCAGCGCGGCGTAACCGATCTTGACGAAGTATTCCGCGCCGAGCGCGAAGTCGCGCTCCCGGCTACGCAAGCTACTTGGCGTCGGCGCCGAAATTGCCATCAGGCCGTCGAGCTTCTCCTGGAACGGGTATTTGTACCAGGGAACGGTGTAGAGGAATGCGGCATAATCCTGCAGCACGGCGCGGCCGAATTCATCCTGCGGGGTGCGCTTCTCGCCCCTGATCCATTCGAACACGCGGCCGATGGTATTCTCGTAGAATCCCTTGACGGCGTATTCGACGGAATAGCTGATGCCGATCACGTAAATCATCGTCTTCACTTCGGCCAGCGATTCTCCTGTTGCGGGCACGGCGCGGTTGATGGTGCAGAAGCTGCGCCAGAAACCGAAGATGTGGCCAAGATAGTTGAAACGGCTTTCGCTGGAGCGGTCGAGGAAACGGCCGAAATCCTCGAAGGAGTAGACGATGTACCATTCGGGGAACGTGAAGAACGTGTTGTTCAGCTTGCGCCGGTAGCCGGGCTCATCGATCGCGGGCAGGGTGACGGCCGGCGCAATCGAGGTCGATGTGCTGGCCGCGGGCCGGCACGTGCCCTCGATATAGGCCAGTGGCAAAAGCACCGTCAGCGCAATCAGGATCGCGACGACAGCCAGGATGCGCCGCGGCCACTTAAGCATGAACGGCGTTCCGCGTCCGCGGCGCGAGCAGATAGCCGATCAGGATGGCCATGCCACCGAGGCCGAGATGCGGCGCGTTGGCGAAAAACCGCGTCGAGAGCGGCAGGTTGAGGACGCCGTTGATCAGGATGCCGAAGTCGAGATAGCCGCTGCCGGTGAGCAGGCCGAGTACGCCATCGGCAAAATAAAACACGCCGAACAATTGAAAAAACAATTCCGAGGCGCGGCGCGAGGTCATCGCCGCAATTGCGGCCCATAGCGCCGACACCAGATGCAGCCCATCGGCATACCAGGTGCGGCGAAACAGGCCGAAGATCATGTCATTGGCATCGATGAACGCCGGGATGTAGCCGGTGAGGATGACGAAGCCGAGCAGGGCGGCGTAGCCCCAGGCGCACGATCTAATGATGTCCATGATGTCTCCGGCCGGTTCGAATCTCGGTCCAGTCTAGAGTTTTCCAATCGTCTTGAGCAGGGCGTCGTTGAACAGGCCGGGGTCCTCGATTTGCGGAATGTGACCGAGCCCCGGCAGCAACGTCAGGTCCGTATCTGATGGCAGCAGCGTTCGCAGATCGTGGGCCTGCTCGACCGGGGTGATGGTGTCCTTGTCGCCCCACAGGATCGCGACGGGGACTTCCAGCTTCGCATACGCATTGCGGTCCGCGCTCGCGGCGTTGGTGTCGGAGCCGAGGAAATAATATAGCCAGTCGGCGATATCGCTCGTGCTGTCGCGCTGCGCCAGCGGCCGTTGCAGGATCGCGACATATTCCGGCAGCGCGCGCTCCTTCTTTGCGATCATCGATTGGAGCAGCATTTGCGTCGCGATCGGATTGGTGATGGTCAGCGACACCAGGATTTCGCGGATCCATTGCGGCTGGATCACCCAGGGCGCCGCCGATGGCGCTGCTGTCAATCCGAGCGCCGCATCGACTAGCACCAGGGCCCGCGCCCGATCCGGATATCGCATCACGAGTTCGGTCGCCGCACCGGCACCGAACGAATGACCGACGATGATGGCGGGCGGGGCCTCCAGCGTATCGAGCACGTCGTTGATCCGGGAAGCCTGGTCCTGCCGCGTATAGCTGCCGGGACGATCCGAGAATCCAAACGGCGGCAGGTCAAGCGCGATCACATGAAAGCCGGCCGCGGCCAGCACGTCGGTGGTATGCCGCCATAGCTCGCTCCACGCCGCCGTGCCGTGAAACAGGACCACCGGAATGCCATTCGCCGGACCCTTCTCCTGTACGAACACACCGCCCGAACGCGTCGGCACCAGATGGCCGGTCCCTGGCGCCAATTGGGCGCGCGTGCTGGTTTCGCGTATCGACGCCGCCATTCGAAATGAGGTGATCAGGAGGATTACCGACAGGAACAGGACCAGCAGGCCGTTGGCCGACCAGCGCAGGATGTTTGAAACCACAGGGCCTCGTAAATCGATCATCAAAAGGGGGGCGGGAACGGACCCGAGTTTTAGGGCAAGGCGAGTTGCTGGCGACTGAAAATACCGGACATGATCAGCGTCCGGTTAATTGCATGATAGGCGAGAAGATCTGGCACGACCGTGGGGGAGGTAGCCACAGCATTTCTTGTAGTCGGTCTTTCTTACCCTCCCCTGAAGGGCAGGGTCGGCTCGCATTGAGCGCAGCGAAATGCGAGATGGGGTGGGGTGATCTCTCCACTCGGGCACTGTTGGATGTGGAGAGACCGTCACCCCGCCCCGCCGCTCATTTCATGAGCGTCGACCCACGAGCGAGCTTCGCTCGTCTCGGACCCCTCCAGGGAGGGTAAGTTACGGGGAGTACAACCTACTGACCGGACGGCGTCCGCAGGCCGTGCCAGGCGTCGCGCACCTGGTGATAGTGCACTTCCGGCAGGTAGTCCGGCGTGTTGAGGCCGAGATTCTTGACGTCGAGCCGGCCGATTGCGCTCAGCAACGTATAGGAGGCGATGACGCGGTCGCGCTGCGCGCCGATCAGCCGCGCCTTGGCCAGGATCAGGTCCTGCTGCGCGTTCAGCACGTCGACCGTAGTTCGCTGGCCGCCCGCCGCCTCTCGCTGTACGCCCTGCAGCGCGACGGTGGCAGCGCGCACTTCAGCTTCGGATGCCGTGACCGCAATCTTGGCACCTTCATTGGCGACCCAGGCGCCGACCGCGGCGGTGCGGGCCTGATTGCGGACCTGGTCCAGCACCTGCCGGCTTTGGGCTGCGATTTCCTTGGCTTGTCGGGTCTGCGAGGCGGCCATGCCGCCATCGTAGATCGGCTGCGTGAGCTGGCCGGTCACGGAAGCCTGGTCGGTCCCCAGGGTGCCGAGCGTGGGGTCCGACTGCTTGCTACGGCTGGCGCTGCCTTGCAGCGTGATCGTCGGCATCAGGCTGCCTTCGGCGACGCGGATGGAAGTCGTGGCGACGTCGAAATCGAAGCTTGCCGCCATCACGGCGGGATGCCCGCGGAAGGCCTGCCCGGTGGCGTCATCGCGGCTGCGCGGCAGCAGGCGGTCGACGGTGTCAGCGGGGTGGAGCAGGTTCGGCGCGTTGCCGATGACCTGGAGATAAGTCGCTTGGCTGACAGCCAGATTGACCTCAGCGGCATTCAAATCGGCGCGGCCCCGGCTCAGACGCGCCTCGGCCTGCGCAGCGTCGGTGGGTGTGACGTCGCCGGCATTCAGACGCTTCTGGGTGATGCCGAGCGTTTCCTGCAGAAACGCCACGTTGGCGCGCTGGGCTTCGACCAGCGATTGGTTGGCGAGAACGTTCGTGTAGACCGTGACCGCATCCAGCAGCACGCCCTGACCGACATTGCGCAGCGCCTCGCGACCCGCCTGCACCTGCAATTCCGCCACGCGTACACTGTTGGCGGTCCTGAAGCCGTTGAACAACGTCTGGGACACGGTCACGCCGATAGTCCAGGGCTTCAGGTTCGCCGACTGGACGGTGTTGTCGGGCAAGAGGTTGCGCACCGCCTGAAAGCCGGCGGAGAGAGTAGCGACGATCTGCGGCCGATAACCCGAAAGCGCTTGCGGCACGTTCTCGTCGGTGGCGCGCTGGCGGGCGCGTTCGGCATTGAGCGCGGGATTGGTCTGGTAGGCCTTGGCCAGCGCCTCGGGGAGGCTTTCACCACGCGCGGCTGGCGCGGCAAGCGCGAAGCAAGCCACAGCAAGGCAAATGCCCCATCGAAGCAACCGTCTTTCAACGTAGCCAACCCTAGCGGCGCGCCTGGTCATTTGATTCCGTCAACACAAGAACGTGAGCATGATCCGGAATGCCGGTTACCTGTCATGTCCGGATCATGCACTGTCCGTCCGCCCCCGCCGACATCCTCGGTTCGTCTACCTGTTTAGGGGGCACCATGGCCACAGGCAAACTGCCGCGCGACATCAGTACATTAATTCGGTGAAATCCGTGCTTGGCTGTTGCCGGTTCGTCACAGACGAATCTCCGGTGAAGATAGGCTATAGCTCTGGCGTCCGATTCCAGGACGGCTGCCTGCCAGCTACGCCCAGGTTCGCATTCGATGCCAAAGCTGTTTTCCGATCCCGAAGCGATCGCGGAGGATATCATCCGCGATGTCGGAACCAATCTCGTGGTTGGATTGCCGCTCGGGCTCGGCAAGGCCAACCACGTCGTCAACGCTCTGTATGCACGCGCACTGGCCGACCGTTCGATCAAGCTGACGTTATTCTCGGCACTGACGCTGGAAAAGCCGCGGCCCTCGAGCCTGCTCGAACAACGTTTCATCAGCCCGGTGATCGATCGCCTGTTTGGTGGTTATCCTGACCTCGCCTATGCGAATGCACTGCATGCCGGAGAACTGCCGCCCAACGTCAAGGTGATCGAGTTTTTCTTCCTGGCCGGCAAATGGCTGAACGTGCCGTTCGCGCAGCAGCATTACATCTCCGCGAACTATACCCATGCTGCATCGTATTTGCTGGCGCGCGGGCTCAATGTCGTCACGCCATTGGTGGCCAAGCGCGTCGTCGATGGCGCGACGCGTTACAGCCTGAGCTGCAACACCGACACAGCGCTTGATCTGCTGCGCGCCCGCGCCGAGGGGCGCGCTTCGTTCAAAGTGTTCGCGCAAGTCAATTCAGAACTGCCGTTCATGCCGGGCGCGGGCGATCTGCCGGGGGAAGAATTTTCCGCCGTGCTCGACAGCCCCGCGACGGATTTCCCGCTGTTCGCCCCGCCGGCCGAGCCGGTCAGCGACACCAAATACGCGATCGGGCTTCACGCCGCGAGTCTCGTACCCGATGGCGGCACGCTGCAGATCGGCATCGGGCAAGTCGGCGATGCGCTGGCGCGGGGGCTGATCGTCCGTCATCGGGACAGTGCGCAGTTCCGCGCCATCATGAAGCGGCTCGCGCCGGGCGTGGAGCCGATGGAGAGCGCGCCGTTCGCGAAGGGGCTGTATGGGGTCAGCGAAATGCTGATCGAGGCGTTTCTCAGCCTGATCGAGACCGATATTCTCAAGCGCGAGGTCGACGGCGTCGTGCTGCACGGCGCATTTTTCCTCGGGCCGAAATCGTTCTATCGCGCGTTGCGCGAGATGCCGCCCGAGCAACTCGCGCGCGTCCAGATGATGCCGGTATCGTTCACCAACGAGCTCTATGGCGACGAGGACGCCAAGCGCCGCGCGCGCATTGATGCCCGCTTCGTCAACAACGCGATGATGGCGACGCTGATGGGGGCGGCAGTCTCCGACGGTCTCGACAATGGCCAGGTCGTCAGCGGCGTCGGCGGCCAGTACAATTTCGTCGCGCAGGCGTTCGCGCTTCAAGGCGCACGCTCGGTCCTCACGCTGGAAGCGACGCGGCAGGCGGGCAGGAGGACGCACTCCAACATCCGCTGGAACTACGGTCACGAGACCATCCCACGGCATCTGCGCGACGTGTTCGTCACCGAATACGGTGTTGCCGATGTCAGGGGCAAATCGGACGCCGAGACCATCGCGGCGATGCTCGCGGTGACGGATTCCCGTTTCCAGGATGAACTGGTGAAGATCGCCAAGGATGCCGGCAAGCTGCCGAAGGAGTTCGAAATTCCGCGCGCGCATCTCGAGAACTTTCCGGAGCGGATCGCGGATGCGTTGAAGCCTGCGCGCGAGGACGGACTGCTGCCGCCGTTTCCATTCGGTAGCGATTTTACTGAGGTCGAGCAGCGGCTGATACCGGCCTTGCAGTTGCTGCGGGAAGCGCAGCGGATGCCGCTGCTTCTACCCGGGTTGCTGTGGCAGGGGGTGACCCAGCCGCCGGATGCCTCGAACCGCGAATGCCTGGCGCGGCTAGGACTCGATCGCCCGACGACGTTTGCTGAACGGGGCTATCGCGCGCTGATAAACGCGGCGCTTGCGCGGAGCGGCAAGTGATACTCTAGCGTCGTCCCTGCGAACGCAGGGACCCATAACCACAGGATGCAATTGCTTAAAGAAGATGTCCGCCATCGTCGCTTCAACACGACGGCCGCGGCGTATCGGTCCCTGCGTTCGCAGGGACGACTGCGGAGAGAGCTCGGCGTTACCTGTTCTTGTTCACCGGCTTGCGCTTCTCGATGAACGCCGCCATGCCTTCGGCGCGGTCTTCCAGCGCGAAGGTCGAGTGGAACAGGTTGCGCTCGACATTCATGCCCTCCGACAGCGGCGTCTCAAACGCGCGGTTGATGGCTTCCTTGGCCATCGCGGCCGCGGGCCGCGACATCGAGGCGATCTTTTCCGCGGCCGAGAGCGCTTCTTCCATCAGTTTGTCGGCCGGCACGACGCGGCTGACGAGGCCGGAACGCTCCGCTTCGGCCGCATCCATCACGCGTCCGGTGAGGCAGAGATCCATCGCCTTGGACTTGCCGATCGCACGCGTCAGCCGCTGGGTGCCGCCGATACCGGGGATGGTGCCGAGCGTGATTTCGGGCTGGCCGAATTTGGCGGTATCGGCGGCGATGATGATGTCGCACATCATGGCGAGCTCGCAGCCGCCGCCCAGCGCGTAGCCGCTAACGGCCGCAATCGTCGGTTTCCGGCAGGTGGCAACGCGGTCGCCGCCGATGGCGGTGAAATCGCTGGAGAACATGTCGATGAAGCTTTTCGGCTGCATCTCCTTGATGTCGGCGCCGGCGGCGAACGCCTTTTCGCTGCCGGTGAGCAGGATGCAGCCGATCTTGTCGTCGGCCTCAAGGTCGTCGACCGCGGCAGCGATTTCACGAAATACGCCGAACGACAGCGCGTTGAGCATTTTCGGCCGGTTCAGCGTAATGATGCCGACCGCGCCCTTGCTCTCGACAATGATGTTTTCGAACGTTGCCATGATCCACCCCGGGGTAGTCCTTTTCGCGGGCAATGTGCCCGCTGCCGGGGTGGGCTTCAAGTGGGCTGGAACGGATCCCGGATGCGGGGGCGCCGCGTCCGGTATGCCGACAGCTACGCCATGAACATACGCGCGGCCGAGGCCATCGTCAGCAGGGCGCCGAAGGCGATGAAGATCTTTCCGATCAGCGAGGTCTTGTCCAGGGTGGAACTCTCGTTGTTGACGGCTTGATCGGAGGCTTCCGATGCAGGTTTGGTCGAGGCCATCGCGACCGTCTGCGTGGCGGAGTCCTCGGGCAGGGTCGCCTGCAGCGCACGATCGACATCGTTGAGCTGGTCGGAGGCAACTACGGTAGCATCGGCCGGCGCCTCGGCGTCAGCCGGCTTGTCCGTCGCAGCTTGCAGGACGGTGTTGGCCTTCTCGGACATCGCCGCCGACATCCCCTTGGCGCTGTCGGCCGGCGCATCGGCTGCCGTCATTTGTGCGTTGGCGTTTGCGAGCCATTCAGGCATCCCGGGCGGAGTGCCGCCGCTCGCATCGGCGACCTGCTTTTCCTCAGGCTGCTTGTCCTCGACGGGTTTCGATGCCGCACGCGTGGATTTGCGATGGGCGGAGCGCTTCTTCAGGGAACGCGAACCCTGCTTGGCGGACTTCTCGGACGTCGCGCTTTCCGGTTTCGACACCGCGGCGTCGTCGGCGGGGGCCGCCGTCGCCGGCGATGGTGCTGCGAAACCCAACAAAAGCCCTGCCGCAAGAATGAAGGCCGACCCCGCGCTGGCTCGGATCGTCATGTGGAATCTCCCCATTGGCCGCCGCCCGGCGGCGAAATGAGACCCCCCAGGTGTCCACAGCACGGCGGAAAATAGGAATCTTCGGGCAACACCGGGCAAAAGCTGGGCAATGTCAGTCAGCCGACGTACTGGCGGGCATTTTGCCGACCGGAATTAGCAAGCTACGCCGGATGCGAGCCTGCGCAATCGATGTTATGAGCCTGCCATCGCGCAGCCGGTTGTCTCCCGATTCCTTTGGATAGGGAGCCAGCCCAAGCTGCCGACGGGGCCTTTGATCACGAGTTCGTGATTGGATTGTCCTGACGTAACAAATTGAAAGATCGAGCGAATTGCAGGGTAGGAGCGCGGGTGCGCGAACGGGATGACGAATGGACCGGCCTGATGCGGTCGGCCATTGCAGGCGATAGCTCGGCGTATCATCGCCTGCTCAAGGCCGTCACGCCCGTGCTCCGGGCCGCGGCGCGCCGCGGTCTGGCGCGGGCAGGGCAACCGGTCGATCAATCCGAGGACATCGTGCAGGACATTTTGCTGGCGGTCCATCTGAAGCGGCATACCTGGGATGTCACCGCCCCATTTGCCCCATGGCTGTTCGCGATCGCCCGCAACAAGCTGATCGATGCGCTGCGCCGCCGCGGCCGGCGCATTTTCGTCGATATTGACGATTTCGCCGAGACGCTGCCGGGCGAAGCGCCGGCCGAAACGGCTTCGCCAAGCGAGGTCGCTGCCCAGCTCCAGACGCTGCCGGCGCGGCAGCGCGAGGTGCTGCAGTCGATCGCGGTCGACAGCGCCTCGATCAAGGATACGGCCGCGAAATTTTCGATGAGCGAGGGCGCGGTGCGGGTGGCGCTGCACCGGGGGCTGACCAGCTTGACGGCGAAGTTGCGGGAAAATTGAGCATGGATACCGATCAGCTCATTCGAACGTTGGCGGCCGACAACGCGCACCGCGCGCGCCCGGTCGGCTTCGCGCTGATGCTGGCGCTCTTGGCCGCTGCACCGGTTTCGCTGTTGATGTTCTTCACCGAACTCGGCGTCAGGCCCGACGTGATGGCTGCAATGCGCAATCCGTTCTTCGACTTGAAGTTCGCGGTCACGCTGGCGCTCGCGATCTCGGCAATTGCCGTCAGCCTGCATCTGTCGCGACCCGAAGCATCGCTGCGCGGATTTGGTTGGCTGCTGCTGGCGCCGGTGGGAATTTTGACCGCTGGGATCGGCGGCGAAATGATAATGCCGCAACGGCTGCCGATGATGACGCGGCTGGTCGGCAAGAATTCGTGGGTCTGTCTGACGGCGATCCCGCTGATGTCGTTGCCGATCCTGGCCGGCGTGCTGCTCGGATTGCGTCACGGTGCCCCGTCGCGGCCTGCATTGGCGGGCGCCATCGCCGGACTATTGTCGGCGGGATTGGCGGCAACGCTCTATGCCTCGCATTGCACGGATGATTCACCGCTGTTCGTCGCGACCTGGTACACGATCGCGACCGCGCTGGTGACCGCGATCGGCGCGCTCGCCGGAGCGAAGCTGCTGAAATACTGAAGCAGGCTACGAACTTACGCCGGTACGTTCTGCTGCATGCGATGGAAGCGCAGCACCTGCTGTGCCGTCGAAGGTCGCAACCGTTCATAGGTGTCCTTGCAGGCGGCAAGATCCGTCGGCTCCGCGCCGGACAGTTCGTCGCGCATCCTGATGATGGTCTTGACCGTCGACCATGACAGTCCTGCGACCTTCGCCAAAATCATCACGCCTTCGGCCCGGCTTTCGATCATCATGTTCTCGGCGATTGCGACCGGCACGTTGGCAAGCGCCGCAATCGAGGCGTTGGCCTCGTCGAATTTCCCGGCATCGGCAAACGACGCCACTTCGGATTCGTCGAGCCGGCCGTCCTCGTACAGGGACTTGACCAGCGCGTGCGCAATCTCAGTGTCCTTGGTGATATCAGAGGTCGCGGAGCGCGCGCGCCGCGTTGCCTCCTTGACCACGTTCGGCACCTCGGCCGCCTGCTGGGGATTGGCGGCCTCCAGCCGCTGCCGCACCGTATCGGAGGCCTTGGCGAGCAGTTTCAGGTAGAGATGCCGCGGCACGGACGGACGCATGCCGATGCAGGCGGTGAGATCGTCGTCGCCTTCGGCGCGGCTGACGAGGCGGGTAAAGCCGCGCTCGGTGAATTCCGCGCCGGGATTGTTGACGGTCGACTGGATCACCTGATCGTTGCCGCGCTGGACCAGCACCTCGGTAACCGCGCCGCTCAGCGTCTTGCGGGTCGAGATCGCCATCAAATGCGCCTGGCTCTTGCTGCGCGCATTCTCGATCAAGGTCTTGTCGTCGAGCCGCATCGATTGCGACAGCACAGGACCCGCCACCTCGATGACGTCGTCGAATGCAAGCGCGCGGATGGTGAGCGGCGGGGCAGTGTCGATCGGGGCGAGACGGTTGGCCAGCAGCATCTTGGCCGAGGTTTCGATGTGGTCGATCAGGCACTGGAAGACGTCGTCGAATAGCCCGACCTGCTCGTCCGAATAATCCACCGCGCCGTTGATGAAGAGATCGGTCACTCGACGGAGCGTCTCTACCCGGCGAGCGACGGTTCCGTGCGCAAGCGTGGACTGCAGCTCGTCGAGCAGGTTTCCGGGAGAAGGAGAGGTAGCGGTCTTCGAAATCATGACTCTGTCCTGGAGCAAAAAGCGGCGGAGCTTCTTCGCCGCCGGAGCTGAAATATGTCGGGTCAGGCGCTGGTAATCCGGTTACGTCCTTGCGCCTTGGCTGCATAAAGCGCGCTATCGGCGCGCGCGAGAAATGTGTCTGATGTTTCGTTCGGGTTCAGCGTTGCAACGCCTGCCGACATCGTCACCTTCATGCCCTGCGAGAATGCGCTCCAGTCGAGACCGGCAATAATGGCGCGCAACCGGTCGAGTGCGTGCATGGCTTGGTCGATGTCCATGTCGGGCAGCACCAGCAGGAATTCCTCGCCGCCATATCGGCCGAACCGGTCGATGCTGCGGATGTTGGCAAACATGGTGATCGAGAATGTCCGCAGCACCTCGTCGCCGGTCGGGTGACCGTAGGCGTCGTTGATGCGCTTGAACCAGTCGAGGTCGATCAGCGCGATCGAGCAGGGCGATCCGCTGCGGCTCGCGCGGGCAATCTCCTCCTCCAGCATCCGCATGATGCTGCGGCGGTTGGACGACCCGGTCAGTTCGTCGAGTTCGGCAAGCTCCTCGATCCGCTTGTACGCCGCCTTCAGTTCGAAGCTGCGGTCGTAGAGCATCTTGCGCATGGTAGAGCCATACAGTCCCACGAAGGCGCATTGTCCGATGGTGAGGACAAAGGAAAGCATGGCCGCGACGCGTTCGGTCTGGGTGGTAATCGGCAGGCCGATCGGGGTGCTGGCAAACAGGAAGATCGGCGCTAGGCCTACGATGGTGAGGGTCCAGGTGATGATCGCCTGCCGGGACGTCATTCGCAGCGCGCCGAATCCAAAGATGAGGAATACGACGCTCAGGAAGGCAAATCCGATCTGTGGCGCGGCCAGCAGAAAACAGAGCTGGAGCGCGACGTGGCCGGCGACCTGGAAGATCGTGAGATAATGGTCCTCGAACCGGTCGTTGAAGTGGGCTTCCGACAACACGACAAAGACCGACACCAATCCGATGCCGGAAAGGAAATAGGTCGATGGAATGATGATCGGGACGGTGCCGGCGTAGCAATAGACCAGCAGGACCGAGGTGATGAGCAAATAGCTGACGCCTTGCACGGCCAGCATCTGGCGGCGCTGGCCGGCCCGGCGCGTCAATACTTCCAGCGGCAGGCGGGCGACGCGCGCGGTCGCATTGTGGGAGCCTTGCTCCTGAAGCAATGATGCCGCGCTGCTCATGTCCCGCCGCTGTTGGTGATGCCGGACGAAACTTTAGGGAATAAAGCCTTTAGGTTTGGTATCTTTTGAGGTCGATCGGCTCCGTTAAAACCCTGCCATTGCACTGATTTCGCAACGGAAATCTGCCGAATTCCGATAGTGCGGAACCTGCCTGCGCGGGAACCCCAGGGGGCGTCACGTGGATGCTGCCCTGCCGGCGAAGCCTTGCTAAGGTCGGGCTCGCGTTTCAGGAAAGTGTTTCCGTAATATGGTACCAATTCTGGGGTTTAGCTCCTTTCTGGCGGCAAAATGGCCTGGCACTGGCCATCTGTGGGGTAGATCACACATGCGATCCGGGCATTGCCGTAATGTGAAGAATCTCACTCTTCGCATCGAACCGCCGGCCACCCCCGTCAGACCAATCTTGCGAGACGGCCATTGAGCGCGACACAGGCGGCTTCAGACGAAATTCTGATCGCTCGGATCGCCCAAGGCGACCGGCTCGCCATGCAGGTGCTTTACGGAAGGCACCATGTCAGGGTGTTCCGTTTCGGGCTTCGGCTCGTAAGGGACGAACAGGTCGCGGAAGATCTCATCAGCGAGGTTTTTCTCGATGTGTGGCGTCAGGCTGGCAAGTTCGAAGGCCGATCCGCCGTTACCACCTGGCTCTTGGCGATTACGCGGTTCAAAGCCCTTTCGGCACTTAGGCGCCGCAAGGACGTTGGGCTGGACGAGGAGACCGCGAACGCGATCGAGGATACGTCCGACGATCCGGAAGTGGTGGCGCAGAAGAAGGATACGGGTGAAGCGCTGCGCAAGTGCCTGACGGCACTTTCGCCAGAGCATCGGGAGATCGTCGATCTCGTCTACTACCACGAGAAGTCCGTGGAAGAGGTAGCCGAAATCGTCGGCATTCCGGAGAATACCGTCAAGACGCGCCTGTTTTATGCGCGCAAGAAATTGGCCGAGTTGCTCAAAGCAGCAGGCGTAGAGCGAGGTTGGCCATGATGGCAGCGAGCAAAAAAATGCTGGATCACGAGCCCAGCGAAATAGAGACGCTGTTGCCCTTCCACGCGGCCGGCACCCTGAGCGCGCGCGATGCACGCCGCGTCGAGGAAGCGCTTGCCGGGGATTCCGAGCTTGCCCGGCAGTATGCCGTCATCCGCGAAGAATACGCCGAGACGATCAGCCTCAACGAGAGCCTGGGTGCACCGTCCACGCGCGCCATGCAGAAGCTGTTTGCCGCAATCGACGCGGAGCCTGCGCGTGAGTCCTCGCGCTCGGTGAGCCTGTCCGCGCGGGTATCGGAGTTTTTCGCAAGCCTGTCGCCGCGTACGCTCGCCTGGTCGGCGAGCCTTGGCGCCGTGGCGCTCGTGCTGCAGGCCGGCGTGATCGGCGCCGTACTGATGAAGAGCCAGACCGCGTTGTTCGAGACGGCGTCGCTAAGCCTGAACGAGCGGCCATCGGCGCCGATTACGCGCGATCTCGCAGGCAGCGTCGCGCCGCCGCGCGCGCTGGTGCGGTTCGCGCCTGAAGCGCGCATCGCCGACATCACGGCGCTGCTCGACAACTACCAGGCCTCGATCGACGGCGCCAAGGGCGGCATGTTCCGGCTGCAGTTCGGCAACAAGGCGATGAGCAAGGACGAAGTTGCTGGCCTGTTGAGCAGGCTGCAGCGTGAGAAAATCGTCAGCTTGGCGGTGGCAACGCCATAAGGCCGCCTGGCGTGGGCCGGGCAAGCTGAGGTCCCATGGTTCATGATGGCGTGAGTTGGTGGACAAGGACCCAGCGTGCGGCATGGGCGGTGTCGGCCGTGCTGCTTCCGCTGATCGCTTTCGGACCCTCGGCGGTGCATGCGCAAAGCATCATGCGCACCCCCAGTCTGAACGTCGGCTCGCGGATGCCCACCATCAGTCCGACGGTGACCCCGCGGATCAGTCCGACGGTTGCGGCGCGGCCGGCCATGCGCGCCGATACCGTCGCACGGACGCCGCCGTCCCGGATTGGCACCATGAGTTCGACCCTGCGAGTCCGTCCGGGCGCCGGCGTGCGGTCGACGCTGCCCCATGCGCGGTTTTCGCCCAACCTCTATCCGGCTTGCGCATATGCGCTTCGCGGTCCCGATGGCGAGTGCTTCGATCGTCCGGTGATATCGGCCGGCGGCGGCAACGGCACCTCGGCCAAGAAGGGCAAGGGCGGATCGGGCAACAACGACGCACAGGCAGCGGTCAATCTGCGCGCGGTCAAGAACGAACTCGTCGCCGAAATCGACGGCGCGTTATCCACCGCCGAAGCCGACCAACTGGCGCGGCGTCACGGCCTGGAACGTATCGCGTCGCAAAACTTCCCGTTGCTCGGCGGCACCATCGGTCTGTTCCGCATCGTCGATAACCGGCCGGTGGACACCGTGCGCCGCGAACTCGCGGCCGATGCCAGCGTGCGTTCGGTGCAGCTCAATTTCCGTTACTTCCTGCAGGATCAGAAGAAGGCTTCGACCGCGGGCGATGCCGCCCAATACGCCGTCGCCCAGCTTCGGCTGCCACAGGCGCACGCGCTCGTCCGCGGCATGAACGTCACCATTGCGGTGATCGATTCAGGCGTCGATGCCAAGCATCCCGAACTCGCCAGTTCGGTTGCCGACAGTTTCGACGCGCTCGGAAGCAAGGAAGGTCCGCATGTCCATGGCACGGGCATTGCCGGCGCGATCGTGGCGCATGCCAAGCTGATGGGGAGCGCACCGGAGGCGAGGTTGATCGCGATCCGCGCGTTCGGTGCGGGATCGAAGGGCGCGGAGAGCACGTCCTATGTGATCCTCCGGGGACTGGACTACGCGGCCGAGCACGGCGCGCAGATCGTCAACATGAGCTTTGCCGGTCCGAAGGATCCGCTGATCGAGCGGGGCATCGCCGCTACCGCAGCCCGTGGCATCCTGATGGTGGCTGCGGCCGGCAATGCCGGAGCGAAATCGCCGCCGCTCTATCCGGCCGCCAATCCCAATGTCATCGCGGTGAGTGGCACCGACGCGCAGGAAAGACTGTTTGCGGCATCGAACCGGGGCAACCACATCGCGGTTGCAGCACCGGGCGCGGATATCTTCCTGCCGGCGCCCGATGAAAAATACCAGATCACGTCGGGCACCTCGTTCTCCGCCGCCTATATCAGCGGCGTCGCGGCGCTGATGATGGAGCGCAATCCTTCGTTGAAGCCGGGCGATGTTCGCGCAATTCTGACCGGGACCGCCCGCGATCTCGGCACTCCCGGCCGCGACGATCAGTTTGGGGCAGGTGGGGCCGATGCCTTTGCTGCCGTCACGGCCGCCGGACCGGCGGTTCCGCTTGCCTCGGTTTCCGGCAAGCCTGCGGGGGAGAAAGCGCCGGCGCATGACCCGGCCGCGGATAACACTTCCGTGAGCCGCGCATTGAACGACGCCTCGCCCTCGATGGCGGCGGACAAATCGGCCGCAAACGCCGCAAAATAGCCTGCCTCGCAGCGATTTTCCGACGATCATCCCTGAAGACAAGGTTAAAAAAATCGTCCGGCGTTTTGAACGTCCGGAGAGGGTGTCGCGACTTATCAACGTGGGAGCGGTAATCCCTCCCCATAGGCTGTATTCGGCGCGAGCGCCCATCCACCCCAAGCGCCCATATAGCTTGACCCGTCCGGTTGTCCCCCCGGACGGGTCTTTCATTTTCAGCGCAGGTTTTTGGACGAAGCTACGTTTCGTGCGGCACCGCGACGGCTTGCGGCTGCAAGTTTTCCGACTCGTCTGAACGATGCGCAATTTTCCCGTGCATCTTCTCAACTGAAAGGATCGAGGCTCGCCGCGTAACGCGACCATGCTGCTGTGCGGCTTGACCGCGAAGAGCGGATTAACCCGTATTTGTGCGGGTTTCTTCGATTGCTGCGCGCTCCCGTCCCTTCACGCACTGGACAACGAAAAAGTTTTCCACAGAATATCCCAGTCACATCCCACTGATTCGTCTCGGTTGCGTCTGCGTCCGTCCCCCTCTTACGGGCTGATTTATGGCACATCCTGCAGACGTGGCACGTGGCCGCAACATCGTTGCGCGCTGGTGCAGCCTTGCCGAGCAACGGTTGGAATACCTCACTGAACTGTTCGAGACCGGACGCTGGCGCCGCTTTCACACCGAACGCGAGTTCCTCGAAAACATCCAGGAAGCCAAGGCCGCCGTCGCAACCTGGCGTGACCTGTTGAGCCGCGAAGCCTCGCTCGACAACACGCAGATCGACATGGCCTGGCTCGGCCGCCGTCGAACGACGCCGCTGCTCTTGACGCCGCTGCCGCGCGACGAGGGCTATCGTCCGCCGGTCGTGCAGCTTCAGCCGCAACCGGCTCCGATGGCCGTGACGCCACCGCCGATCGCGGCCGCCGCGCCGCCGCCCGATATCCCTGATGATGTTCTGGTCGCGCTGGAAAGCCAACTCGTCGTGGCGGACGAAGCGCCGTCCGTGCCGGATGTGCTGGCGCTGGAGGAAATGCCATTCCCGGCGATCGATTTCGACGCGATGAAGGAACGATATCCGGCGTTGCGCAACGCGCTGTAGAGGTGAGCGAGGAGGGCGAACTACCGCCGCACCGCGTTGCCGCCCACCACCACCTGCGCGTAACGCTGCGCGCCTTCGGCGGACAGATCGGTCGTAATCGTGCGGGCGTGATCGAGCCCGACCACGGCGCCGCGCGGGGTTTCCGAAATCATGTTGTTGTTGACCAGCGCCATGCCGGCGCCCGGCAACACCGATACGCCGACGCCGACGAAGGCGTTGCGGATGACATTGCCTGATATCGCGACATCGCGGAGATATTTGCCCCATCCGGCGATGATGCCGAACGACGGCGCGTTCTCGATCACATTGCCTGTGACTGTGGAGTCCGCCTCGACATAGATGCCGATCCCGGCGTCGTCGTCGGGTGCAGTGCCGATCGGCCGCTTCGGCAGCAGGTTGCGGATGATGTTGCCTTGGACGACGGCGATGCGTCCGCCTTCGTTGAAATTGCAGACGGAGACGCCGACGGCGGCGCCGTCGACGGTGTTATTGGCGATCACGGCGCCTTCGAACGCAAATTCCGAATAGAGCGCGACCTCGCGGACATTGCTGACGCTGTTGTCGGTGATGTGAATATTCGACGCCGAATTGCCGCGCACGGCCGAGTAGTCGCAATTCTTGATGCGGTTGCCGCGCACGATCACATTGCCGGCGCGGAAGGCGTTGATGGCGTTGCCATACTGCCCGGAGCCGCCGGGGCCGGCCTTGATATCCTCGATCCGGTTGTCGAGAACCAGCGTCCCATCGTCGCCGATCGCTGTGCGCAGGATTTCGATACCGTTGTCATTGGTATCGGTGATGGTGTTGCGCGCCACGATCAGGCCGAGCGCGTCGAAGGATGCGACGGCGGTGGTCGCAATTTTCGTGAAAATGTTACCGGAAATATCGCCCGAGACCTGTTCGAGCCAGATGCCGTTGCCGCCGCTGCCAGATATTTCGCAATTGGCGATCCGGACATCCCGCCCGCCGAGGCAGTGCACCAAGCCGCGGCGCGTCGGCAGCGGAATGCGACCGCCGTCGAAGGTGATGCCGGTCAGGCCGACGCTGTTGGCGCCTTCGCCCTGCAGCATCGAGGCGCCGCCGGTAAACACGAGCTTGGTCGCGCCGCGGACGCCGACCAGTTGCGTGCCGTTCGAAAGGCGCAGCATGCCGGTGCGATAGACCCCCGGCGGCAGCGCCAGCGGCACTTGCGCGCGTGCCGCCTCGTCGATCGCGCGCTGCAGTTTCACGGTCTGATCGTCCGGGCTGCCGGGGCGGACGCCATATTGCGTGACGTCGCGCCCGAGCGTGGACGTGAGGGGCGCTGCGCGCGCAGCGTCAGGCGACATCGCCAGCGCGCCGGCTGCACCGGCGGCGGACGCTCCAATGAGATGGCGGCGGTTCATGTCCATGGCTGATGACCCTAGCGCGATGCAGGTCGTGGCATTCGCGTTTCATAGGTATCGCGAAAATGCAGTGCAGCATGATGAAGACCGGGAAAGAGGCGGCGATTGTTGGGGGTAGGGTTAATGTTGGGTGCGATAAATTATGCTCGTCGTCCCGGCCAAGCCAACGGGTCGCGCGAATGCGCGCCCGATGACAGGCTCCGCGCGAGCCGGGACCCATACGCCGCGGCCCTTGGAAGGGGCACGAGCGCAGACGGCTTTTCTCACAATTGGCAACGGTGGTTATGGGTCCCTGCGTTCGCAGGGACGACGACGGAGTTAAGCCGCCGTTCTTGCCAGCCGCACCGTTTCCATGAGCATCGCTTCGCCGGCATCGACCAGCTCCTCCAGCGTGATGCGCGGAACACCTTTTCGTCTGGCCGCGCCGCTGCGCGCCAGCGGCGGGATGTGGATGAAGGTGGCAAGGCGGGGGCCGTTACCGGCATCCACGGCTTCAATCGCGCGCCAGCTCAGATAGTTGCAGAGATAGCTTCCGGCGTCGCGCGAGGCGCGGGCATCGAGGCCGGTGTTCTTGGCCACGCGCAGTAGTTTGGCTGTGTGCGGACCGAACCTTTGCGCATCGGCGCCGTCGGCGATCGATCCCTTGCGCGCGCGGGTTTGCGCGGCGTCAGGCCAGAGCATGGTGACGGCATTGCGGGCGCGGGTTTCGATCCGCAGATACGACGTGCGAGAAGCGAGGCCAAACATCAACAGCGCGTGCGGCTGGTGCTTTTGCAGCGCCAGCGGTAATTCGCGGTCGACCGCCTTGTAGGTAACGGGAAAGATGTGGCTGGACAGTTCGACGTCGGTGAAGGCCGGGCGACGCAGCCGCGTCAGACGTGCCACCAGCGACTGCGTGGGATTGTAGGGCGCACCTGGAAACGGGCCGAAGCCGGTGATGAGAATGCGAAGCTTGTCGCTCATCGCATCCACTCCGCGATCTGCTCGGCGGCGACCGCCGGCGTGATGCGGCCGTCGGCGACCTCGGCCTCGGTCTTCTTTACCTTGGCGCGGATCGCGGCATCGGCGCGCAGCCGCGCCATCATGCGCTGCTCCAGCATCGACCACATCCATTTCACCTGCTGCTCGCGCCGCCGGCCTGCGAACTCGCCCGAGGCGTTCATGGCGGTGCGGTGATCCAAAATCTTCTGCCACAGTGTGTCCATGCCTATGCCGGTCAGCGCCGAATAGGTCACGACCGGCGGATGCCAATGCTCCGAGCGGGGACTGAGAATATGCAGCGCGCTGCGATACTCGGCCGCCGCCAGATTGGCACGCTTGACGTTATCGCCGTCCGCCTTGTTGATCGCGATCATGTCGGCGAGTTCGACCAGACCTTTCTTGATGCCCTGCAATTCGTCACCGGCGCCGGGCAGCATCAGGGCGAGAAAGAAATCGGTCATGTCGCAGACGGCGGTTTCGGACTGGCCGATGCCGACGGTCTCGACCAGCACCACGTCGAAGCCGGCCGCTTCGCAGAGCAGCATTGCCTCGCGGGTTTTTGCGGCGACGCCGCCGAGCGTACCGGACGAGGGCGAGGGCCGGATGAAGGCGGCTTCGGAATTTGCCAGCCGTGCCATCCGCGTCTTGTCACCGAGGATCGAGCCGCCGGTGCGGGCCGAGGAGGGGTCCACCGCCAGCACTGCGACCTTGTGGCCGCGCTCGATCAGGAACATGCCAAGCACATCGATGGTGGTGGATTTGCCGACCCCGGGCGAGCCGGTAATGCCGACGCGTACCGCCTTGCCGGTGTCTGATAACAGCGCCTGCACCAGTTCGCGCGCCGCGGCCTGGTGATCGGAACGCCGGCTCTCGATCAGGGTAATCGCACGCGCCAGCGCCGCGCGTTGGCCCGCGCGGAGTTCTTTGGCGAGTTTCCCGACATCGGGGGAAGGATTCTTCGGCAGGGTCATGACTTGGTTTACAACGCCCGCGCCGTGCAGGCGAGGGGGCTCAGTCCTTCAGCGCGCCGACGTGGCAGGGACGGGGCTGCGTTTGAGCTTCCGCCATACCCAGACCAGCACCGGCCAGATCAGCGCGCCGATCGCCATGGCGGCGAGGATCGCGGCGATCGGCCGCTCGAAGAACGGCAGCACGCTGCCGTCGGACTTGATCAGCGAGGTCACAAAACTCTGCTCGATCATGGTGCCCATGACGATGCCGAGCACCATGGCAGCGACCGGATAGCCGTTTTCTTCCATGACGTAACCGATGACGCCAAAGGTTGCGACGATAACGACGCCGAATATGTTGTTGCCGATGGCGAAGGAGCCGACGGCGCAGCACAACATGATCACCGGCATCACCGTGGAGCGCGGCGCGCGCAGCACGAGGCTTGCGAGCCGGATCATGATGATGCCGAGCGGGATCATGATGATGTTGGCGATGATGAACATCAGGTAGATCGCATACATGCTCGACGCTTTTTCGGTGAACAGCGTCGGGCCGGGGTTGAGCCCCTTCATGTAAAGCACGCCGATCGCGATGGCCGCGATGGTGTCGCCGGGAATGCCGAACAGCAGCGAAGGCACCCAGCCCGAGGCGATGCTGGCATTGTTGCTGGCGCCGGCTTCGACCAGGCCCTCGACGTGGCCGGTTCCGAATTTCTCCGGTTCCTTCGAAAAGCGTTTGGACATGGCGTAGCTGACCCAGGCGGCCATGTCGGCGCCGGCGCCCGGCAGCACGCCGATGATGATGCCGATGATGTTCCCGCGCGTCATCTGCCAGTTGTACTTTTTGGTGAGCTTCCATTGGCCCGCCAAGATGCTTCCGAACCTGCGCCGCGGGATTGGCGGCGGCTCGGGCGTGAGCATCGCGCGCATGACCTGCGCCACCGCGAATACGCCGACCAGCGCCGGAATCGGTTCGATGCCGCCGAACAGATTGGTCATCCCAAACGTGAAGCGCGGCACGCCGCCGGGGTTTTCGATGCCGATGCAGGCGACGAGCAAGCCGATGAACATGCTGGCGATCGCCTTCACCGGGGAAGACCGCGCGACCAGCGTGGCGCACATCAGGCCGAGGAAAGCGAGCCAGAAATATTCGAAGGTCGAGAACGACAGCGCGATCTCGGCCAGCGGCGGCGCCAGGATCATCAGCGACAGCGTGCCTGCGATGCCGCCCACGGCGGAGAACCAGACACCGGCGCCGAGCGCGAGCTCGGCCTCGCCCTTGCGCGTCATCGCATAGGCTTCGTCTGCGTAAGCCGCCGAGGCGGGCGTGCCGGGAATGCGCAGCAGCGCGCCGGGGATGTCACCGGCGAAGATCGCCATCGTGGATGCGGCGACGATGGTGGCGATTGCGGCGATCGGTGACAGATAGAAGGTGACGGGGACCAGCAGCGCGGTCGCCATGGTCGCGGATAGCCCCGGCAGCGATCCGATGACGAGGCCATAGACCGATGCCGCGAGCATCGCGATGATGACTTCCCAGGTAGAGATGAGCGCAAGCGCTTGGGCGAGGGTGTTGAGCATCGATCACCAGGGCATCGGCAAAACGCCGGGCGGAAGCGGCACGCGCAGCAATTTTGAGAAAATCAGGTGGATGCCGATCGGCGCCAGCAGCGCGAGCGGCAACGCAACCTTCCAGCGGGCGCCGAGCGCCGTCGAGGTCACGTAGACGATCATCGCTGCCGTGAGGATGAAGCCGAGCCGGTCGGCGATAAACACGTAGAACAGCAACAGCGCCGGCGGGAGCAAAGCGCGCAGGCCATAGAGCTTGCCGGTTGGAGGCGGCGGTTGGCCGCCCTCGACCGGAATAAGGTGTTCTTCTTCCTCGAAGCTGCGGCCAATCCCGAACGCGATCGCGAGCCCGCACAGCGCGAGACCGGTGCCAATCACCAGCGGAAAGACGTTGGGCCCGACCGGCTGGCCGGGCACCGGCGGCAACTGCCAGCCGCCATACGCGGCAGCCGCGCCGAGGCCAACGAGAAACAATCCCGTGACGCGATCGGGTAGACGCATGAACTGGCTCCGCGGATATCGGGCGATGTCAGCCGATCAAGATCAGGCCTTGGAGAGACCGGCGGCCTTCATCGCCACGCCCATCTGGGCGTCGCCCTTCTCCATGAATGCGGCGAACTGGGCCGCATCGCCCCACACCGTTCCAAAGCCGCGATTGCTCATAAAGTCCTTGAACTCCTTGGAGTCGTAGACCTTCTTCAGCGACGCGGTGAGTTTCGTCGCCACGTCGGCCGGCAGACCCTTGGGGCCGGCAATGCCGCGCCAGGCGCCGGTCGAATAGTCGATGCCCATGGCTTCCTTCAGCGTTGGCACGTCCGGGAATGCAGGATTGCGGGCTGTAGCCATGACGGCGAGGCTGCGCGCCTTGCCGGCCTCGATGATCGCGCGGGCTTCCGGCACCGAGCAGGTGGTGAGGTCGAGACCGCCGGCAGCCAGATCCTGCATCGCGGGCGCGGCGCCGTTCGACGGCACCCAGGCCACGTGATTGGGGGCAAGTCCCATCGCCTGCATCCAGCCGACCAGTGCGAGATGCCAAATGCCGCCCTGGCCAGTGCCGGAGGCCTTGAACTTGCCGGCAGGGGCGGCCTTGATCGCATCCGCCAGTTCCTTCACGGTCTTGTAGGGCGAGGTGGAACTGACCTGGATGCCGGGCGGATCCTCGTTCATCAACGCCAGCGGCGTGTAGCTCTTGGGCGCCAGTTCAGTGAGCCCCTGCCAGTGCATCATCGAGATTTCCACCGTCAGCATGCCGATGGTGTAGCCGTCGGGCTGTGCGGTCGCGATCGCGGAATGGCCGACCACACCGGAGCCGCCGGTGCGGTTGACCACGTTGAACGGCTGGCCGAGGTCCTTTTCCAACAGCGCCGCGACAATGCGGGCGGTCGCGTCGGTGCCGCCGCCGGCACCCCAGGGCACGATCACGGTCACCGGCCGGGCCGGATAGGACTGCGCCAAAGCCGGCTTGAAACCGAAGCCTGCGACAGCCGCGGCAGCAACGGATGAAGCCGCGAAGGCGCGGCGCGTGATCTTTTTGGACATTGATGGTTCTCCCTGCGGCGTCCGTGATGCCGGGCGCTCTTGTGATGAGACATTCTAGGCGGCTTTGTGTTGGGGTCGCAAGGCATTGGCGAATGATGGGGGTCGGCGCCGGGTGGCATCTCGCCACATCCGGAAATCGGGTGGCGGGGATCGGGCCACCCGAAATAGGTATCCATCTGCGGCCCCAGTCATCGCGCCGCGATCGCTTACGAAGAGAGAGCCATGACGACAGCCTATTACAGCACCGTGCTGGACCATCCCATGGAAACCGTGTGGGCCCTGATCCGGGATTTCAACAATTATCCGGCGTATATCGAAGGGGTCAGTGAGAGCGTGATCGAGGATGACAAGGGCGGCGACGAAATCGGCGCGGTCAGACGCTTCTGCTATCTCGGCAACTGGATCAGGCAGCAACTCGCCGCTCACTCCGATCAAGCGCATTCGCTGACCTATGCAGGCATCGAGCCGCTGCCGTTTCCGGCCGGGTTGGCGCCGGACGCGACCGGGCCGACGCGCTATGAGGGAACGATGCACCTGCTTCCGGTCGTCGAGGGCAACCGGACCTTCATCGAATGGTCGGTGAAGCTCGACAGCGCGCCGCAGGATGCCGATCGCTGGCAAGCGCTGTTCCAGTCATGGATTCCGGATTGGACGCATTCGCTCGAACGGTCGCTCGCCCGCCTTGCTGCTTGATAATCAATCATTGCGGCCGGTCTTCGTCTTTCTTCGGTCGCGCGCCGCCGAAAATCCTGGCGCCCTCCGGCGTCAGATATGGCTTCAACGTCTCCCAGGGCACGAAGGCGACATACTCGCCTTCGGCATAGGAGCCGACCGCGTAAGGTGCGTAGTAAAAGTTCAGGCCGGAGCTCTTGCCTTCCTCGGTCGATGGCGCCAGTGCGATCGGGCCGATCTTGAGAAGCTTTGGCTCGATGCTTTCGATGGCGCTGACGTCCGTGCCTTCCGCGCCGCGTTTCTTTTTCTCGGCCGTGAGAGAGGCAATGACGCCTTGCCGCATCGCTTTCAGCGTCGGGCCGTTGTCAGCCGTTTCGGTGAAGAACGGACGGATGCTGATGCGTTTGCCCGCTGACTTGTCCCACAGGATGGTGTCGGACGCGCTGTTGGGGTGCGCGCCGCCAGTATATTCGTAATCGGCCCTGACGATGCTGACATAGCGGCCATCGACCACCGAGCGCGTGTCGTATTTCCGTTCATACGACCACGCGTTGCGGAACAGGTCCGGATCCTGCTTGCGTTCCTTGTCGGCATCGGCGCGGCGCGCCGAAGCCCATTTCTTGCCTTCCAGACAATCCGCGGCCAGCGGCGCGTCAGCCTTGATCTTGGCATCGAGTGTGACGCTGACCTCAACCGTTTTGGTCTTGATGGCGAAGTCCGGCTTGGTTTCGGCGGCGAGGGCAACACTCGGCGACGCGGTGCACGCCATTGCACCCGCAAAGCCCATTCTCTGGGCCGCAATGAAGACAGAGTTGCGCAAGGGCGATCCTGTGAAAGGGGCTGGCGGGGGAGCTACTCCGCCGCCTCGCTATGGCCGAGCCGGGCATTGAGCTTGTGGATCAGCTCTTCGGCGGCGTCCGAGATCACGGTGCCGGGCGGGAAGATCGCTTCGGCACCGGCCGCATACAGCGCCTCATAATCCTGCGGCGGGACCACGCCGCCGATGATGATCATGATGTCCTCGCGGCCGTGCTTTTTCAGCGCGGCCTTCAGTTCCGGTACGGCGGTTAGATGGGCCGCCGCCAGCGAGGAGACGCCGAGGATGTGGACGTCGTTCTCCACTGCCTGCCGCGCTGCCTCGTCGGCGGTAGCAAACAGCGGCCCGATATCGACGTCGAAGCCGACATCGGCAAAGGCGGACGCAATCACCTTCTGGCCGCGGTCGTGGCCGTCCTGGCCGATCTTGGCGACGAGGATGCGAGGCCGGCGGCCCTCGGCAGTCTCGAACGCATCGATCAGCGCCTGCACTTTTTCGACCCGGTTGGACATGGCGGACGCCTCCCGCTTGTAGACGCCGGTGATGGACTTGATCTCGGCGCGGTGACGCCCGAACACTTTTTCCATCGCGTCCGAAATTTCGCCGACGGTGGCTTTCGCCCGCGCCGCGTCGATGGCGAGCGCGAGCAGATTGCCATTGCCTTCGCCGGCGCTGCGCGTCAGCGCCGCCAGCGCCTGGTCGACTTCCTTCTGGTCACGCTCAGTGCGCAGCCGCTTCAGCTTGTCGATCTGCAGCCGCCGCACGGTGGAGTTTTCCACCTTGAGCACGTCGATCGGCGCTTCGTTGACCGGCTTGTACTTGTTGACGCCGATCACGGCCTGCTTGCCGGCATCGATCCGCGCCTGCGTCTTGGCGGAGGCCTCCTCGATACGCAGCTTCGGCACACCGGCCTCGATCGCCTTCGCCATGCCGCCGAGCGCCTCGACCTCCTGGATATGGCCCCAGGCTTTCACCGCGAGATCCCGCGTTAGCCGCTCGACGTAATAGGAGCCGCCCCAGGGATCGATGATGCGGTTGGTGCCGCTCTCCTGCTGCAGGAACAGTTGCGTGTTGCGGGCGATGCGGGCTGAAAAATCCGTCGGCAGCGCCAGCGCCTCGTCGAGCGCGTTGGTGTGCAGCGACTGCGTGTGGCCTTGGGTCGCCGCCATCGCCTCGATGGTGGTGCGCATCACATTGTTGAAGACGTCCTGCGCGGTCAGCGACCAGCCGGAAGTCTGGCAATGCGTGCGCAGCGACAGCGAGCGCGGGTCCTTGGGGTCGAACTGCTTCAACAATTTTGCCCAGAGCAGCCGCGCGGCGCGCATCTTGGCGACTTCCATGAAGAAGTTCATGCCGATCGCCCAGAAGAACGACAGCCGCGGCGCGAAGCGGTCGACGTCGAGACCCGCCGCAAGCCCGGCGCGCAGATATTCGACGCCGTCGGCCAGCGTGTAGGCCAGTTCGAGATCCTGCGTAGCTCCGGCTTCCTGCATGTGATAGCCGGAGATCGAGATCGAATTGTACTTCGGCATCTTTTGCGACGTGTACGCAAAAATGTCCGAGATGATCCGCATCGAGGGCCCCGGCGGATAGATGTAGGTGTTGCGCACCATGAACTCTTTCAGAATGTCGTTCTGAATGGTGCCTGACAATTTTTCCGGCGGAACGCCCTGTTCCTCGGCAGCCGCCACGAACAGCGCGAGGATCGGCAGCACCGCGCCATTCATGGTCATCGACACGCTCATCTGGTCGAGCGGAATGCCCGCAAACAGCGTGCGCATGTCGTAGATGGAATCGATCGCCACGCCGGCCATGCCGACGTCGCCGGAGACGCGCGGATGATCGGAATCGTAGCCGCGGTGGGTAGCGAGGTCGAACGCGACCGAAAGACCCTTCTGCCCGGCGGCGAGGTTACGGCGATAGAACGCGTTGGAATCCTCCGCCGTGGAGAAGCCGGCATACTGCCTGATCGTCCAGGGCTGGTTGACATACATCGTCGGGTAGGGGCCGCGGAGGTAGGGCGCGCTGCCCGGCCAGGTCTCCAGGAAATCGATGCCTTCGAGATCGGCCTCGCTGTAGGTGGGCTTTACGGGGATGCCCTCAGGCGTCAGCCACGGCTCGGCACTGCCGGCGGGCTGCGCGGGCGCGGTGGGTTCAAAGGCGATATTCGCAAAGTTCGGTATGCGGCTCATGTTACCCATTATACCATATCTGGCTGGCCGAGATCGCCACCCCTAATCATGGTCCGGATGCTGGTGGCTGACGATGGTCGCCATCTTCTCCGGGCCGTAATTCTGCTGCGTGGTCTGGCTCGGCAGGTTGGCGATGCCGACCACCCAGCCGAGCCGGGATTCGGTGCCATATTGCCGGGTTGGCACGACGAGGTCTGGGCGGTCGAACGTGCCGGTCATGATCTCGATCCGGGGGCCGCCGATCAACCGGTAGGTCAGCGGCGTGCCGCAGGAGGAGCAGAAATCGCGCTCCGCGATCGAAGAAGATTGGAACGACGCCGGCTTACCGCGGGTCCAGGTGAAATGCTCGTGCTCGATATCGGCGAGGGAGGCGAAGGGTGCGCCCGATGCCTTCTGGCACATCCGGCAATGGCAGATGCTGACCTTGGGCGGCACTTTCGACACGGCAAAGCGGATGGCGCCGCACTGGCAGCCGCCGGTCAGGACCGTCTTGTGGTTGGTTTCCATCATGCTCGCTCCATCCGCTGCCAGGCCGCTTGCAGCATCGCCAGCGCATCCCCGCCGGCAAAGATGAAATCGCCGACGCCGGCGGAACGCAGCGCGGCCTCCTGTGTGCCGGGCCGCCCTGCCAGATAGATATGCTTGGCGCCGGCCGCTTGAAGGGCCTTGGCGGCGGGTGCCGCGTGTTCCGCATAGACCTTGTCGGATGAGCACAGGCAGGCGATTGCCGCGCCGGACGCCGTGAATGCGGCAGCGAGTGCCGCGGGATCCGTAAAACCTTGCGTGTCGATCGGCTCGATGCCGCCGGTCTCGAAGAAGCTCTTGGCAAAGGTCGCACGTGCCGTGAAAGCGGCTGGTGTGCCGAGGTTGGCGAGAAAGATTTTCGGCCGCGCGCCCGATGCCTTGAGCTTTTCGTCCGATTTATCGCGCAGGGCCTCGAACGGCGCGGCCAGCCGCATCGGCGTGAGCGGATCGAACTTGTACTTCGCCTCGCCATACGGCGGCAGCACGATCGGCGCAGCTTCCAGCACAGCGATTTCGTCCTCATGCAGGTTCGGAAATTCGCTGGCGCCGGTCAGCACGTCCCTGCGCTTGGCAATATTGGCCTCGCGCGCCGCGCGGGTTGCGGCGACCTTGCGCTGGTTGACGTTTTGTTCGAGGCCGGCGAACATGCCACCAGCCTTCTCGATTTCCTGGAACAGCGACCATGCAGCTTCGCAGAGCTGCCTCGTCAGCGTTTCGATGCCGCCGGAGCCCGCTGCCGGATCGCTCACCTTGGCGAGATTGGATTCTTCCAAAAGCACCAGTTGCGTGTTGCGCGCGACACGCCGCGCGAACGGATCAGGCAGCCCAAGCGCCAGCGTGTGCGGCAATACGGTGATGGCGTTGGCGCCGCCGAGGCCGGCGGAGAAGGTCGCCATCGTCGCGCGCAGCATGTTCACATAAGGGTCGCGCTGCGTCAGCATGCGCCAGGCGGTATCGGCGGCGATGAACAGCGGTTTGGGCGTCAGGCCACAGGCCTGCTCGATCCGCGCCCACAACAGCCGCAGCGCGCGGAATTTTGCCAGCGTCAGAAACTGATCGGCATCGGCGGCAAGCCGTGCATAGACCATGCCCTGCGCATCTTCGAGCGTAATCCCGGCCTGTTCGATCGCGCGCAGGTAAGCGACGCCGGAGGCGAGCACGAATGCAAGCTCCTGCGCTTCCGATCCTCCGGCATCGTGGATCACCCGTCCATCGGCCGCTGCGAACGGACCCTTAAAGCCCATGGCGGTGAGGCCCTGGATCGCACTGGTAACCGCGGGCACGATTTCGTCCCAGCTATGGGGACTGGAGCCCGACACCGCACAGGATCCCAGCGGGTCGAGACCGAAACGGATATCGCAGGCCGCGGGATTAAGTCCTTTGCGTTTGATGTATTCGGCGACGTGAATGGCCGCCATGCGCGACTGCGGGCCGATCTGCAGCTCGATGCCGATGCCGGCGTCGAGATAGATGCCGTCGAGAACCGCTTCGACGGCTTCGGCCGAAGGGTCCAATCCAAACCCGTGGGCGGCATTGGCGCCAGCGAACACCAGTATCAGCCCGGTGGCGCCGTTTTCGAGATCGTGCAGCGCCTGCGCGTTGGCCGCTTTGGCGTCGGGATGATCGATCTGCTGCATAACCTGCCAGGGCACGGCGGCGGCACGACCGGCGACCGGCGCGGCGCCTTTCGCGCGGCGATAGATCGGATCGATTTTCAACCCGTCGGACGTCTTGCTGACCAGTTTCTCGAACGGTGCGCCTTTCAGCACCCCGTCGACCAGCTTGCGCCAGTCCTCGTAGGTCGCCGCCGGAAACTCCGCGGCCAATGTCAGCTCATCGTTATCGGTCATCCGGCCCATTATTCCCTGGTCGTCTCTTGATTTGGCCGGAAATTGCCACGGGGCGGCCGCCAAGCCAAACGGTTGTTTTGGGTCTTTCGGGCTCAATCGAGGTCGGGTAACCGCTCAATCCCCTCGGTCGACAATTGTGCCAGCGCATCCCGCACGCGGCGTCCCGCAATGACACGGTCGGGAACGATCTCGACCAGCGGCACCAGCACAAAGGCGCGCTCGAAAACCCGCGGGTGCGGCAGCGTCAGTTCCGGCCTGTCGAGGCTGACGTCATCATAGGCGATCAGGTCGAGGTCGAGGGTGCGTGGACCCCAGCGTGTCTCATGAGCGCGGTCGCGGCCGAACTTTTTCTCGATCTTGTGCAGCGTGAAGAGCAGCGCATGCGGATCGAGGCTGGTTTCGATCTCGATGCAGGCGTTGATGAAGGGCGCCTGGTGTTCCTCGCCCCAGGGCGGGGTGATGTAGTCAGAGGAACGCGCGAGCAGCGCTGCCTGGGTCATGCCGCAAATACTGGAGATGGCCTTTTTGAACGTCGCGCGGACATCGCCGACATTGCCGCCGAGCGCGATCAGCACATCGGCCATGTCAGGGCGATTGCCGTTTGCGCACGAGTACCACGCCGACATCCTCGAAGATCTCGGCGATCGGCGCATGCGGCTTGTGCACGGTGACCTTGAGCGCATGGGCGCGTGGGAACGCCGCGAAAATCGCGTCGGAAACGGCGCCGGCCGCACGCTCCAAAAGCTTGTAGTTGGTGTTCGTGAACGCGGCGGTAGCGGTCTCGACCACGCTGGCATAAGACACTGTGTCGGACAGGCGATCAGAGTGCGAGGATTCTGACAGGTCGACGGAGAGTTCGATATCGATCACGAACCGCTGCCCGACTTTGGTCTCGTGCTCCATCACGCCGTGGCGGGCATGGATGACGACGCCGGTGATGAAAATCGTATCGCTCATTGCCGTTCCCTGATTGCCGCAGCCACCCGCAGCGCCTGTACGGTTTCGGCGACGTCATGCGCCCGGATGATCCGCGCCCCGTTTTGGGCCGCCAGCAGATGCGCGGCAATCGAGCCGCCGAGGCGTTGATGCGGTTCCGACGGCGTCACCGTGCTGATGAAACGCTTGCGCGATGCGCCGACCAATACTGGAAGGCCGAGCGACTGCAACTCGCCGAGCCGCGCCAGCGCGGTCATGCTCTGCTCGGGCGTCTTGCCGAAGCCGATGCCGGGGTCGAGCACGATCTTGTCGGATGAAATTCCCGCCTTCGCGGCGATGTCGAGAGAGCGCGCAAAGAAAGCGGCGATATCCTGCATGATGTCTACAGCAGGATCGGCCCGCTCGCGGTTATGCATCACGATGACGGGCGCACCACGCTCCGCGATCAGCCCGGCCATGCCGGAATCGCGCTGCAGCCCCCAGACATCGTTGGCGATTGTCGCACCCTGATCGAGCGCCCAGGCGACGACGGCCGACTTCATGCTGTCGATCGACACGGGAATGCCGAGCGCGACGACATCGGATAGTATCGGCTGCAGGCGCTTCAATTCCTCTTCCGCCGAGATCGGTTCCGATCCGTAGGGCCGGGTCGATTCCGCGCCAATGTCGATGATGTCGGCACCCTCGGCGATCATCCGCCGGGCTTGAGCCAGCGCCCGCTCCGGGGTGGCGAATTGACCGCCGTCCGAGAACGAATCCGGCGTCAAATTCAGTACGCCCATCACCGCCGGATAGGGTCTGGACAGCAGCGCAGGCAGCACCGATTGACCGGCCGGACCGGACGCAGCGGGAGGTCTGGGCTTGGCTGCCATCATGCGGTCGCTTTGCGCGGTCCGCGCTGCCGAGTCAAGGCGTGAGGGCCGGCACCGCGGGGCTGGTCTGGCGGTTCAGTCGCTGATCTTCAATAGCTGATTTTGGGCGGCAGCTTGCGCGCTTGCTCGATCAGTTGCTCGACTGATCGTTCGGAGGGCAAAACCCGGACGAGTTTGCACTTCGTGTTCACGTCTTTCATGTTCTGGGCGAGTCGCGCCGGGTTGCGATGGGCGAGTTCGCGTACCGTGGTGACGCCCGCGGCGCGCATCAGGCCCACCTTGGCCTTGCCCATCCCGGGAATGCGCATGTAGTCGGAAAAATTGGCCCATTCCAGCAGTTGCTGCTCGCTGATGCCGGTCTTCGCTGCGAGCGACTTGCGCCCTTTCACGGTGCGAGCGGCCTCCAGCAGCGCATCGGTCGTGCGAATGCCCAACGATTTCAGTTTCGAGGCAGAGTAGGCGGTCAAGCCGTCGATCTCGGAAAGGGGATAAGTCATGATACCAGATGAAAAAAGAATGTGCCCGGGCCGAATGTGTTCACCAAGATGCTATGCAAACTGGCTGAGGCCCGGTGTCCCTGAAATGATTTCGCCCATTTGATCTGCTCCGATTTTGTCGCGACCGAACCTGAAAAGTTCACGCGCCACGCTTTGAATTTCACTCATGCCCAGACCGAGCGCCATCAGCCTGGTGCCAACCGCCATCAAGCCTCCGCCCATCAGCTTCGCGAAGCCGCCATTGCTGCTGGAAGCCGCAATCGCAGCTTCGGCGCCCGGAATTTGGTCGATCAGAGCCTGAACCTTGTCGGAGGGGCCCTCGTTGCGGAGAAAACCCAGAACGATGCCGATGGTTTTTTCAGCGACAGCGCGATCGATACCGGCCTTGGAGGCCAGTCGCCCTACCAGTTCGTCCATATTGCCCCGTCCCCAAACCGGCTTTACCGGGTCGTCTACTTGCAAATTTATCTTGAGCGCCTGCGATCTGAAATACAAGCGATCCGCACGTGCGAAGACCTAGATCGAGTCGCGAGTGTTGCAGCAATGCAAGAGTGAAGGCCGGATTTACGCTGACTTGTTGCGCTGCGCTCTCGATTTTTCTGCCGAAGGTTGGAAAAAAGCATGAGAAGCATGAACGAAGAGGCGGGCGAATGCTCACGTATTTACCGCCGACGGTTTCAATCGGCGGGCAGGATGCGATATGATCGCCAACCAAATCCCCCGGCGCGCGAAGAGGCGATGCGATGGTGACTTCCGATAACAAGACGGCCGATACCGAAGAGAAGATCTTCATCGGAAAGGGCGAACAGACGGCTTGGCTGACGCTGGCGCTTGCCAATCGGCATGGCCTCGTCACCGGAGCGACCGGCACCGGCAAGACCGTGTCGCTGCAGGTGATGGCGGAGGGCTTTGCCCGCGCCGGTGTTCCCGTGTTCGCGGCCGATATCAAGGGCGATCTGTCCGGAATTGCTGAAGTCGGTGAAGCAAAAGACTTCATTCTTAAGCGCGCCGGCGAGATGGGCCTCAAATTCCAGCCCGACCAGTTCTCGACGGTGTTCTGGGACGTATTCGGCGAGCAGGGCCATCCGGTGCGCGCTACGGTTACGGAAATGGGGCCGCTGTTGCTATCGCGAATGCTCGACCTGAACGACGTGCAGGAAGGCGTCCTCAACGTCGCATTCCGCGTGGCGGATGAAAACGGATTACCTCTGCTCGACATGAAGGATCTGCGGTCGCTGCTGGATGCGATCGCGCCCGCCGGCGGTAAAAGGGGGCCGGATGCCGAGGAGGATGAACACGCGGAGATCCGAAAGGCCGCGCAGAGCTTCGGCAATGTCAGCAAGGCAACGATCGGGACAATTCAGCGTCAGCTTCTGGTGCTGGAAAACCAGGGCGGAACGAAATTTTTCGGGGAGCCGGCGCTTTTGCTGAAAGACTTCATGAAGACCGACAGCGACGGCCGGGGAATGGTCAATATTCTGGTCGCTGACAAGCTGATGCAGAACCCGAGGCTCTACGCGACCTTCCTGCTGTGGATGCTGTCGGAGCTGTTCGAAGAGCTGCCGGAAGCCGGCGACCTGCCGAAGCCGAAACTGGTCTTCTTCTTCGATGAGGCGCATCTGTTGTTCAACGATGCGCCGAAGGCATTGCTCGACAAGATCGAGCAGGTGGTCCGCCTAATCCGCTCCAAGGGCGTCGGCGTCTATTTCGTCACGCAAAATCCGATCGACGTGCCGGACAAGGTGCTGGCACAGTTAGGCAACCGCGTGCAGCACGCGTTGCGCGCCTTCACGCCGCGCGACCAGAAGGCGGTGAACGCGGCGGCGCAGACCTTCCGGCCGAACCCCAAGCTCGACACCGCTCGCGTCATCATGGAACTCGGCAAAGGCGAGGCGCTGGTGTCGTTCCTCGAAGGCGGCGGCACGCCGACCATGGTCGAACGCGTCATGATCCGGCCGCCGACGGCGCGGATCGGGCCGATCACGCCGGAAGAGCGCACGGCGATCATGGGCAAGAGCCCGGTCAAAGGCAAATACGACACCGCGGTCGACGCCGAATCCGCCTACGAGATGCTGCAGAAGCGGGTGGCTACGACGGCGGCGCCTGCGGAAGGGCAGGATGGGGCTGGTGGCGGTGGCGGCATTCTCGGCCAGATCGGCTCGATCGTCGGCACGATCTTCGGCACCAACGTCAGGCGCGGCAGGCTGACGACTGGTCAAGTCATCGCTCGAGACGTCACCCGTTCGGTCACCAATAAGGTCGTCGGTGGCATCGTCGCCGATCTCGGCAAGTCGGTCGGCGGATCGCTCGGCGGTTCAGTTGGTCGCGCGCTGGTGCGCGGCGCGCTCGGCGGCTTGCTGCGCCGATAGGAGTTTTTGAGCGAAGGTGGTAGTCGGTTCGCGTGAAGAGCTGCGACGTAATCTCCTCTGAATCCGGAACGAGCGTGTGCTGAGATATCCGTCGCTACGAAGGCCGCTCGATATCCTGTTTCTGGTATGTTGCGTCGCGCTGACGGCCGACGTGCTGGTCCCGGAAATCTGGGGCAACGGCAAGACCAAGGACTATCCGCTCTGGTTCTGGGCGGGGCAGCAGGTGCTGCAGGGCAAGAATCTCTACCCTGACGACCCCGCCACCAATTTCGAATTCATCTATCCGCCGCTGTCGGCGGTGCTGCTGGCGATCCCGAGCTGGTTCGGCAAGATCCCGCTTTATCTCATCCTGTCGTTTCTCAACATCGTCGCATGGTGGATGACGGCGCAATTATCGCACGCGATGGCGGGATCGGGGAAGAAGCCCGGGCCATGGCTGGAAGCACTGCCCGGGTTCGTCACCGTCACCTTCGTGTTCGACATGTTCGACCTCGGCCAGCCCAATCTCGTGCTGCTGGCGCTGATGCTCTACGGGTTCTGGCTGCTGCGCGATCACCGCGGCTGGATGGCAGGAAGCATGTTTGCGCTCGCTACCGCGATCAAGGTGTTTCCGGTCGCGGTGTTGCCTTATCTGGTGTGGCGAAGACAGTGGGCGGCAGCCGCGAGCATGCTGGTTTTCATCGGCCTGTTTCTGTTCGTGCTGCCGGCGCCGTTTCGCGGCTTCCAGCACAATTTCACGGAACTGAGGACCTGGTACCAGGGCATGGTGGGTTCGAGTTCGGAGAAGGGGTTCGGGCAGCGCGACGCGCAGAACTGGTCGTGGGTCAACCAGTCGATCATCGCGGTGACACACCGGCTGACGCGGCCGGTCAACTACAACCAGGACAATCCGGCCAAACCCGTGCGCACGATGAACATCATCGACGTCGATTTCAGGACGGCGAACTGGATCGTAGTGGCGATCTCGCTCGCGATCGGGCTCGGCTATCTCGCTGTCATGCCGCAGGCCTCGTGCCGCACGGAACGCTCGGATGCCGAAGAGATCGGCATCCTGTTTTGCCTGATCACGATCGCTTCGCCGCTGGCCCGGCAATACTACTTCCTGTGGCTGTTCTTCCCGATCACTGTTTTGGTCCACCGCGCCGCTTACGATCCGCGTCCGGCGGTCAAAACCGGGACCTGGACGTTGCTCGCCGTCGCTGGCGGGATGCTGTGCCTGTCGCTGCCGCTGTTCCCGGTTGATCTGCAGGCCTATGGCAACAATCTCGCCGCCACCATCCTGCTCGCGGCGGGGCTGGTCTGGCACATATTGCGTCCGCCTGCCGAAGACGTTGCCTTGCCTCAGGCCACGGGCAAGCTACAACTTGACGCTAACAACAAGGCTCACAGCCAGGGATAACAAGCCATGTCCAACGCCAAGATCCAGCCGGTCCTCGATCACATCGACGCCGATTTCGACAACAGTCTCGAGCGGCTGTTCGCGCTGTTGCGGATCAAGTCGATCTCGGCCGATCCGGCTTTTGCCGGTGATTGCAAGGCGGCCGCCGATCATCTGGCGAAGGATATCGCGACACTCGGCTTCAAGGCCGAGGTGAGGCCGACGGCGGGGCATCCCGCGATCGTTGCCAAGCTCAATGGCAGCAGCGACGGCCGGCCGCACGTTCTGTTCTATGGACATTACGATGTGCAGCCGGTCGATCCGCTGAATCTGTGGCACCGGCCACCGTTCGAGCCAGTTGTCACCGACCATGCTGACGGCCGCAAGATCATCGTCGCGCGTGGCGCGGAGGACGACAAGGGCCAGTTGATGACTTTTGTCGAGGCCTGCCGCGCCTGGAAGAAGGTCACGGGGGCGCTGCCGGTCGACATCACCATCATCATCGAGGGCGAGGAGGAAATCGGATCGAAAAACTTCGTGCCGTTCCTGGAAGCGAACAAGGCTGATCTGAAGGCCGACTTCGCGCTGGTCTGCGACACCGGCATGTGGGATCAGAACACGCCGGCGATCACGACTTCGCTGCGCGGGCTGGTCTATGACGAGGTCAAGATCAAGGCGGCCAATCGCGACCTGCATTCCGGCATTTTCGGCGGCGGCGCGCGCAACCCGATCCGGGTGCTGACCAACATTCTCGGCGGCCTGCATGACGAGAACGGCCACATCACCATTCCGGGATTCTACGATGGCGTAAAAGACCTGCCGCCGGACATCCTGGCGCAGTGGAAGAACCTGAACCTCACGCCGGAGTCATTCCTGAAGCCGATCGGCCTTTCCATTCCGGCCGGTGAAAAAGATCGCCTGCTGATCGAGCAGGTTTCCTCGCGCCCGACCTGCGACATCAACGGCATCATCGGCGGCTACACCGGCGAGGGCTCCAAAACGGTAATCCCGGCGGAAGCTTCCGCGAAAGTTTCGTTCCGGCTGGTAGAGGGACAAGACCCGGAAAAGATCCGAAAAGCCTTCCGCGACTATGTCCGGGCGCGCCTGCCCGCCGATTGCAAGGCCGAGTTCACCGACCATTCCAACGCGCCGGCGATTGCGCTCGACTGGAACATGAAACCGCTGGCGGCTGCCAAGCGCGCGCTGACGGACGAGTGGGGCAAGGAAGCGCTCCTGATCGGCTCCGGCGCCTCGATCCCGATCGTAGCCGATTTCAAGCGCACGCTTGGCCTCGACACCGTGCTGGTCGGCTTCGGCCTAGACGACGACAACATCCATTCGCCGAACGAGAAGTACGACCTCAAGAGCTACCACAAGGGCATCCGCTCCTGGGCGCGGATCCTGGGCGCGTTCGCGGAGGAAGTAGCCGCGTAGGATGGGTAGAGCGAAGCGAAACCCATCACCTCGCCGCATGGGCAAGTGAAGATGACCAGCTACCGTCGCAATTTCATCCCCGGTGGTTGTTTCTTCTTTACAGTCAATTTTGCCGACCGGCGGTTGAGGCTGCTGACGGAATACGTCGAAGCCCTCCGCTCTGCATTTCGTGAGATCCGCCAGCGTCATCCGTTCACGATAGATGCGGTGGTCGTTCTGCCAGATCATCTGCATGCGGTCTGGACGCTGCCCGATGGTGATCGGGATTTTTCGACGCGTTGGCGGCTGATCAAGTCGACGTTCTCACGCAATATCCCGCCCGGCGAGGCTGTCTCACGCAGCCGGGCCGCCAAGGGCGAACGCGGCATCTGGCAACGGCGCTATTGGGAACATACGATTCGCGATGAGGACGATTTGGCGAGTCACATCGACTACATCCATATCAATCCGGTAAAGCACGGCTTTGTAACTCGAGTCAGGGATTGGCCGCATTCGTCGTTTCATCGGATGGTAAGGCTTGGAATTTACCCCGAGGATTGGGCAGGTGATATTGCGGCTGGGAATTTCGGCGAAAGGTCTTGATGAGGCGACGTGATGGTTTTCGCTGCGCTCTACCCATCCTACGACAGTGGATCAAATAAAAACGCCGCCCGGGATTGGACGGCGTTTGATTCCGAGACGTGTAGAGGGTGTGTGACAGGCAGTTTAGCGGATCCGCGCGGCTTGTCCACCGGATACTCTCGCCGCGCTCACTCTACCGGGTAGGGTCCCTCGCGAAAGACGCGGTCGTGATAGCCCTTGCTGCCGACCTCGCGCGCGAGTGAACTGCGGATATCCTCGCCGGCCCGCAGCCGCGCAATCAGCGCGCGGAAATCGTGGCGCGGTTGCCAGCCGAGTTCGGCTCGTGCGCGGTCGTTGACGTAGACGCGATCGATGCCTGGAATCATCGTCCAGCCGCGCCGCGCAAATTCGGCCTCAAACTCCGGCACGTAACGGCGGACCACACGCGGCGCGTCGCTGCGCAGTTCCGCCGTGTCGTTCCGTGAGAATGGCGTGGTGGCGCTGATGATGTATTTGGCGAAACCGACCGATGGCGCGCGGTCGGCCGCCATCAGATGCGCGCTGACCACGTCTTCAATATCGACGCGCCGATAGAGGAACTCGTTGGTCTTGATGTTGGCGTCGGTGTAGGCCTCGCGTGTCGCGCGATTGTCATCCTCTTCAGGGAAGAAACGCGAGGTACGCAGCACGATGTTGCGAAGCGCGTGATTGCGCGCAAAGAGCTGGCACAGATCCTCCGCGGCAGCCTTGGTGACGCCATAGATATTTTTCGGCACGGCCGCGACGTCTTCGGTGATCCAGGCCGCCGGCTCGCCCGGCGGTGGCACCAGCGCCTCGCCGAAGACGCTTGTGGTGCTGGTGTAGACGAGCGTCGTGACGCCGGCTGCGGTGGCTTCTTCGAGCAAACAGAGCGTGCCGGTGATGTTGACGTCGATAAATTCCTGGCGGCTGTGGGTCGCCACATGCGGCTTGTGCAGCGTCGCGGCGTGCAGCACGGTCGTCACGCCCTTCATGCAACGGCGCACGAAAGCGCGGTCAGTGATCGAGCCTACGTGATGTGTAAACACGCCGGGCAGAACGTCAATACCGACGGCCTTGCGCCGCTGCGCCTGTAGCGTACGCATCAGCGCCTCGCCGAGATGGCCGGAACTGCCGGTCACCAGTACGGTCACGCCGCCATAACCTTTCGCACGCTCGAGAATTGTTGATTTTCGAGAGCGAGCGTAGCCCTGCGCCAGCTCAGCAGCAAGGCGCGGCCGGGCGCGGCTGTTATGCGGGATCAGGGCGCCGGAATAGCCAACAGCGTCGAGATGGCGCGGCCGCGGATGTCGTAGACGCGCGCGAACACGACGTCGTCGCGCTTGATTTCCACCATGACCGGCGCAGTGAGGCCCTTGCAGTAGAACTCGCCCAGCGTCATCGCGAAGTCGGCCGACTGGCTGTCCCAGCCGATCGTGAAGTCCGGGCCGAGCGCCACCTGCGCCGGACGCTGCGGGCCGCACACCGCGACCTTCCACTTGCGTCCCAGTGGAGGAAATTCCTGCCGTTCGACCAGCTCCTCGCGCAGACCGTCGGAAGCCTGCTTCAGCGCCAGCCCCCAATAATCCAGCATAAACATCTTGTCGGCGCCGCGAACCGTGCCGGCAATGTGATTGAAATGGGTGTATTCATAAGGGTGCAGGCGGATCATCTCGCTGAGTGGCAGCAGCAGACCGAACGAGAACACCGCAAGCGCGGCGGGTTGCCAACTGCGGCGATTTTGCTTCAGCCATTTCATTCCCCAGGCGAACGCGACGCCCGCAAGCACCGTCATCGGCGGGACGACGAAGATGAAATGCCGGATGCCGTTGTAGAGCGCCGGCCGCTTTACCATCGCGATCACCAGCGGCAGTGTCGCCGCCAGCGTCAGCATCAACAGGATGGTCTTGCGGCGGGCGGCTACGTCAGCGCGCGACAGCGACGTGAAAGTGCCGACGACCCCGCCAATCAGAAGCGCGAGCAATATCTCGGGAAGCTGCAGCGCGAACAGCGTCGGCAGATACGACCACGGCATGTCGGGCACCGAGACCAGCGCGCCGTCGAACATTTCCTTCCAGGGCTTTTCGAAGAAATGCGAGAAATAGGTCAGCGCCTGGAACGGATGGCCGGGCTCCATGATCGACCATGGCCACACTAGGCCCATGATCAGGTATCCGAACACGAGCCCCGGGACCAGGACGTACACGACATGGGCGAAGCGGCGTATCGCCTCGCGCGGGCCTTGCTTGCGAACGTCCTCGATCAACAGCGGGACGAAGCCCACCATTGCATAGACTACCGCCAGCCCACCGAGAATCCGGCAGCCGATCGAGAGACCGGCGCCGAGGCCTATGATCAGGATGGTACGCGGTGAGGGCGCAGGATACTCCTCGGCGAGGCGCACCAGACCCAGGATCAGGATCACCATCGAGACGGCAAACGGCGCGTCCTTCGGGTTCATGAACATGTGTCCGTAGAAGGTCGGGCACAGCGCCAGCAGCAGCAGCGTCGCGAGCCCGGCAAGCGGGCCGCCGACACGCCGCGCCAGCCGCCAGGTCACGGCAAGGCCGATCAGGCCGACGACGGCGCCGAGCAGGCGGCGCGTTTCGAACAATTCGAGCGGAATGACCTTGTGCAGCAGGGCGGCCGCCATGTCGAAGCCACCGCCATACATGTAGAGATTGGCGAACGACAGCGCGCCGGTGTCCTTGAAGCCGGAACCGTACATCCGCAGCAGCAGATCGGCATATTCGGCGTGCGTGTAGTCGTCCCAGCCCAGCCCATAGTCGCGGAAGGTCAGGCCAGCAACGAGCGTGACAACGGCCAACGCGAAGATGGCGAGGTCATCACAGGTCCGCTCCATCGAGCGCCGCGCAGGCGTATCGAGAGCAGAAGTTGTAATGGATGACATGGCGATTGGTAACCTAGAGTCCCCTATGGCCCAGCTTGGATATTCTTGAGCCTCATTCCCCGGGTACCCATATAGCGCAGTTCCATTACCAAGTAATTGGGAATTGTGGCGTAAATCCCTGATGCAATGCAACAAAAGGGCAGTAATTGGTAGGCGGTAAAGTTACGGGCGCCGGAGTGAACGGCACCTGAATGGCACGAAACACCTGCGTCCAGGATTCCTGTAACCGAACAACGCCATGCGGAACCCAGTGTGCAATTGGCGGGTGGCGATGCGCACAATATGACGGTATCGTGGCGTTGGGCGGCTTGCGAGCGTTTCGGGCGCGGCTGAGGGGTTAGTTCTATGATGGTTGTTATGTTGGTCGCCGGGATCGGCCTCGTTTTGGCGGGGCTGCTGGCGATCGGCTTCGGGATCCCGATCAAGGAATTCAGCACCGGCAACACGCTCATCATCGCCGGCGTGATAGGCGTCTGCGCCGGTGCGATCATGCTCGCGCTCTGGATAGCGGTCCGGGAACTGAAGAACGTTGCGCGGCGGCTCGGCGCTAGTATGGCTGAAGCGCGCGGCGAGGCCGCGGTGCGGCCGGTGCTTCCTGCTGCCGCGACGCGGGATTCCGCTCCCTTCGGCGGCGGTTTCCCGGCCGCCGAACTGCCCGCTGGTCCCGGACCGTTCTCCCCAACGGCACCGCCGCCTTTCTCGTCAGCGGCGCCGCCGCCTTGGCAGAACGAGGCTGTCCTGCGGGATCACCCGATCCCGGAGCCGACCCACCCCGAACCGCCACCATCGGCTCCGAAACCGAAGCGCAATTTGCTGTTTTCATCGACGTCACGAAGGGAGCGCGAGCGCGCGCAGGGGCGCGCCAGTGAGCCGCTGCCGCCGGATCTTTTGTCATCGGACCTTCGTTCCAATCCACCCGCCGTGCCGCCGGTCGAGCCGGACGAACCGCCGCGGGCGTCGTTCGAGAATGCCTGGCCGAAAGCGGAACGCGCAAAATCCAGCGAACACCCGCTGCAGCGCCGCGGCGGCCGCACACCCCCGGCACCCGCGGAAGCCAATGGTGGACCGCCGCGCACGGAGGATCAGCCGGCGGTGACCGTGCTGAAGTCCGGTGTCGTCGATGGCATGGCCTACTCCCTCTACTCCGACGGTTCGATCGAGGCCCAGATGCCGGAGGGGATGATGCGCTTCGCCTCGATCGACGAACTGCGCGCGCATCTCGATCAGCGGTCCTGAACCGGCAATACTTGCCGGACGGCGACTATTGGAAATAAAGCAGCGCCGTTCTTGTCAATTTCCCGGCACTTCGTTCTTATACGCCAAGTTGTACAGGATGCCGCCGATGTATAGGCGCGGTTGGATACTGTCCGAACCGTACAGATGCATCGTGATCCCAGAAGGTTGAGCCATGACCGATCCCGCAGGCAAGACGCCCGTCGAACTGACCGCCAATATCGTATCGGCCTATCTCAGCAATAATCCGACCCAGGCCTCGGAAATCCCGAACCTGATCAGCCAGGTCCACGCCGCGCTGATGCGGGTGTCGAGCGGCCGGCCCGAGACCCCGCTAGAGCCAGCCAAGCCGGCCGTGTCGGTGAAGAAGTCGATGACGCCGGAATATCTGGTCTGTCTGGAGGACGGCAAGCGCTTCAAGTCGCTGAAGCGCCATCTGCGCACGCAGTACAACATGACGCCGGAGCAATACCGCGACAAATGGGGGCTGCCGCCGGATTATCCCATGGTGGCGCCTAACTACGCGGTGGCGCGTTCGCAACTCGCCAAGAAGATGGGACTTGGCCAGCAGGCGCGGAAGCGGAAGTAAGCCCGGTCAATGCGACGGTGTCTACGAGGCCGCGGCAAGCGCCTCACGCGCGTCGGAGCGGATGCGCTCGACCATGGAGCGTAGGCCGTTGGAACGCTGCGGCGTCAGGTGCTCGCGAAATCCGAATTCGTCGAATACCGCGAGCGCATCGGTTGAAAGGATGTGCTGCGGCGTGCGGCCGGAATAGAGCGTGAGCAGGATCGCGATCAGGCCGCGCACGATGTGAGCGTCGCTGTCGCCCAGATATTTCAGCCGCGGTTCGCCGTTGCCGCTGCGATCGATCTGCCTGGAAAGCCAGACCTGGCTGACGCAGCCATTGACCTTGTTCTCGGCGGAATGCTCGGCCTCCGGCATCGGGTCGAGCGTGCGGCCGAGTTCGATGACGTACCGGTAGCGGTCGTCCCACTCGTCAAGCAGTTCGAAATTGTCCCTGATTTCGTCGATCGTCATCTTGGCCCGCGTCCGTTTCAGTACGCCTTATATAGGATGCCGACCGCACGAAAGCGACGGAAACGGAACCGGTTCCGTGGCCTTATTTTGAAGCCAACGGCGTCCGCGGCAGCCGCCATTCGATCGCCATGTCGTCCTCCGTCAGCGCTTCCGTGGGCGAGGCGGCCGCGGTCACGGCCTCGGCGTCGCCGGCGGTGCCGATCGAGCTGGTATGGTCGGGCTTCTTGTCGGGGACGGCGGGCGGCTCGGGCTTCTTGTCGGTGATGATCTTGTACAATTGGCGGGCGCCCTCCTGGGCGCGCTGGCCGAGCGCGGTGGCGGCCTGGCCACCGACCTCGCAGGCCGCCGGCTGGCGCTTGCAGAACTGGCCCATGTCGGAGACGGCGGCGGTCGCAGCCGATACGGCCTCGGACGCGCCGATCTGCGGCACCTTGTCCGATTCAGGCGTCTTTTCTCTGGGCAACAGCACGAGCACGAGCCCGAGCCAGAATGCCATGCGAAGCAGAAAAAACATCTCGCGACCCCGGTCGTCTCTTATGGTTGTGTTGCGGTTAAGTCCGCTGGCTTTGTTTCTGACTAACAGCCCTCGATAAATCGCAAGTGTTTGCATTGAGGTAAAATCGCCGAAAATTTTCTGAAAACCGCAACGATTCGATTCGGCGTAAATTTTCGATTGACGATCACCGCCGCGCGAAATTCGCGCCGTTCGCGCATCCACCATTTCGAAACCATAGATCGATCGCGCTGGAAACCTGTCGTTCACCATCCGGGTCGAATGACCGTCGCGTGAGACGTCAAACCTCCGCGGATGCGCATTGTTGGTCGGCCATGCGCCGGGCCTTAGCGTTCGCTTAAGCTCACTCTGACACGGTGACGCAAAGATAAGGGGGCGTTCCGGTGCGTCTGTCTGACGAACAAGCCGAAGCGCGAGAGCCGTGACTGTTTTGAGTATCATCCGCGATTGTCTCGATGCGCTGCTGCATCCCTCGGCACGATATGATGCGCTGACGAGTGCGCGTCATCGTGCTTTCATGGCGCCGCGGCTGCTCGGCAGCCTGGTGGCGCTTGCGGCCTTTCCGGTCTATCTGGCGATGCGCGGGGCGCCCACGGCGCTCGAGGTCGCGGCCTTCGCCTGGCTGATCGCACCCATCCTGTTGTCCTGGTTCCTCTCGCGCACCGGCCGCTACGAGAGCGCGCATATCCTGTCCGCGCTGGCGCTGGCGGGCCTTGTCATGATGGTGGCCGTGACCACCGGCGGTATCGAATCGTTCGCCGCGGTCTGGCTCATCGTCGTTCCCCTGGAAGCGGCGCTGTCGGCCTCGCGCCGCGTGGTCGTGTTTGCCTCTGCGCTTGCGCTGTCATGCGTCGCCTTGCTGATCGCGCTCGGGCATTTTCACCTGCTACCGATGGCGGAGTCGAACGCGGCGCTGCACGGCGTCCTGATGGGTGCTGGCGTTGCTTCGGCAACGCTCTATGCGGCGGGACTGGCCGTTAGCGCGGAATCGCTGGCGCGCACTTCAGTGTCGCTGCTTTATCTCGAGGAAGACCGCTATCGCTTGCTGGCGCGAAACATGAGCGACGTGATTTCGCGTCACAACCGCAGCGGCGCCGTGGAGTTCATTTCGCCGGCGGCGGAAGCCATGCTCGGCGCGCCCGGCGCCCGGCTCACCGGCCATGGACTGTTCGACCGCGTCCATGTCGCCGATCGTCCGGCCTATCTCACGGCCCTGTCGGATGCCGCGCGCGGCAGCGAGCAGCGCAGCGTCGAATTCCGCCTGCGCCGCGACGCGGTCCGCGGCCAGAACGCTTCCGCCGATTTCATCTGGGTAGAGATGCGTTGCCGACCGCTCGAGCAGGTTTCGCCCGAGGCCGATGTCGTCGCCGTGATGCGCGACGTCACCGACCGCAAGATCCAGGAGCAGGCTCTTGAAATGGCGCGCACCGCCGCCGAGCAGGCGGATGCCTCCAAGACGCGGTTCCTGGCTACCATGAGCCACGAACTGCGCACCCCGCTGAACGCCATCATCGGCTTCTCCGAGATGATCGTGCACGAAGAGGCGATGATGCTCGACGCCGCGCGCCGCAGGGAATATGCGCAGTTGATCAACGATTCCGGCCAGCATCTGTTGTCGGTCGTCAACGGCATCCTCGACATGTCCAAGATGGAAACCGGCAATTTCGAAATTTCGCCGGAGCCGTTTGCGCCGCGCGCGGCACTGCTGCATTGTTGCAATTTGCTGGCGCTGAAGGCGCGCGACAATGGTGTCGACCTGATCACCCGCGCAGCAGAGGACTTGCCCGTGATGAACGGCGATCCCCGCGCGTTCAAGCAGATCGCGCTGAACCTCATCACCAACGCCATCAAGTTCACCGAGCGCGGCGGCAGCGTGACGGTTTCCGCTGCGGTCGAGGGATCGCGGCTGATGCTGAGCGTCACCGATACCGGGGTCGGTATCGCTGCCGAGGATCTCGCGCGGATCGGCGATCCGTTCTTCCAGGCCGGCAAGACCTATCAGCGCAAGCACGAAGGCACCGGCCTCGGCCTGTCGATCGTCAAGGGTCTGGTTGGATTGCACAACGGCGAGATGAACGTGCAGAGCAGGGTCGGCGAGGGTACCACGGTGGCTGTTACCTTGCCGCTTGACTTTGCGCCTTCGCTGACCACTTCGAACAACGTCGCGACGCTGAAACCGGCGGAGCGACCCGAATCTCAGGATCCGGAATCTCAGGATGAAGTCCATCAGGTGAAGAAACGTGCCTAGGCGTATTGACGACGATGACGAGATGCCGCGCCGCCGCCGTCGCGGCGCGAAAGCGGTTGCGATCGAAGCGGAGCAAGAGCGCGGCCTCGTGATGCGCATTCTCCTGCACAGTCCGAAAGACATGATCGCGGGCCTGCTCGCGGCTGCCGCAATCTGCGCCATTGTCGCCAATGCGCTGTTCCTGCAGGCCGGCCGCCATCCCTCGCCGATGTTCGGCTCAGTCGTGACGCTGCCGGCGCCGCAAGCTGCCGTCGTAAGTCCGCTGCCGCGCCCGCGCCCGGTCGAAATAACAAGGCCGGTCGATTCTGATCCGCCGGAAATCAGGCCGGTCGAGGTGAGGGGTGCCGATCCCAAACACGTCGAGACCAGGAGCGCCGAGTCCAGGAACAACGATTCCAAGAGCGCCGATCCGATGGCCAATCTGGTGGTCAAGTCGACCGGCGCGCCCGCCGCGGCCCCTTCCAATGTGGTGCGACCGCCGGCGCCGATTCCGACGAATGGGCAAAGCGCCGGCGCGCGCCGCGTCGCGGCAGTGCAGCGCGCACTGACGCAATATGGCTACGGCCAGTTGAAACCGACCGGCGCGGTCGGTGCGGACACCCAGGCCGCGATCTCGAAATTCGAGCGCGACCGCAAACTGCCGGTGACCGGCCAGATGTCCGATCGCCTGGTGAAGGAGCTCACGGCGATGATCGGGCATCCGATCGACTAGCATCCGCCCGGTCGCTGGCCTATCGTCGATCCCATGCGATTGAAATCAAGCATCTGGGTGGCCGCATACCTGCGCCGCTGCCAGAACGAGGGAATTTTTGGCGCCGTGCGCAAGCGCGGGGCAGAGGAGGCGGGGGCGGTGTTCGTCAAGGTGGCGCTGCTCGACGGCAACGCCATGCTGTATGCGCCTGCGCCGCAGACCGTCTATGACGAGAGTCGTCCAGCCGAGCGGCTGTTCGCGCCGGCCTCGCCGCAGCCGGTGCCCGAGCAATCGGTGGAGGAGCGTCTCGCCAAGGAACTCCGTTTCGATCCCGACGCCTGGATCGTCGAGACCGAAGATCGCGCAGGGCGGCACTTTCTCGATTTGGCCAAAGCCTAGAAGCGCCGAACGCCTAGCGCTTCGAGCCGTCGGTGCCGGTGCGTACCGGCGCGGTTCCAGGCTGGACCGCGGGACGTGTTTGCGAACCCGCCGCACGCGGGCGGTGCCGTTCTTCGTCGTACAGAGCGGCGCGATATTTGGCGCGGCTGACTGCCATGGTCGAGCCGCGCCATGCGGCCAGCATGACGAGCGCGGATCGTTCGCTCAAACGGTCGTAAAGTCGCGACAAGCGATAGACGTTGTGCACGGATGAGCCGAATTCCGGATTGAGGAACAGCAGCACGCGCTGGAAGATTGCGCTCGGCATGTCGAGCGCCTTCGCTGCGCATGCCAGCGGCTCGCCGCCGGGATCATTGACAACTTGCGTTGCGATCCGCGATGGCAGGATCAGGGCGTCGCCGAGTTCGAGCGCGAAGCTTTCGGCGTCCTCGGCGAACGCGGCCATTTCCAGGATATGAAGCGCGCGGGCGACGCGGGCTGCGGGAATTCGCGCCGAGGCCTTCAGCGGCGTGTCGGCGAGATTGTGCAGGATCAGCGCGCGCTCGCTGGGACCGGCCGTGAAGAACATGTCGCTGATTTCGGCAGCATCGTTGGGCCGCATTGCCAGGTTGGACGCCATCCGCAACTGCGCCTCGGTCGGCGCCTTCACCGTCGGCGCGTCGGTCGGGGGAGCGGTGATTGCAGCCGCGAGCGGCAGGGGCTGATCGGGGTGCGCGCGTCGCAGGCCGAGCCTGTCCATGATCTCGGCCGGTGTCGCCGGATAGATCGCGAGCCGCGCCCGCACCGCCGCGCGGGTGGCGTCGTCGACCTGGTCGATCAGGCGGGACGTCAGTTCAACGAACTGCCGCTCCTCGTCGGCGGAATGGGCGCTGGTCTGGACATAAAGGTCGGTCAGCACGCGCAGCAAGGTCGGGCGGATATCGACGCCCTCGCGGCGCGAGAGCGTCATCAGCCCGTCGAATCCCGGAAACAATGGAGCTGCAGTCATGTCAGGTGTACGCGACTTCGATAATCCTTCGCGTCAGCCTACGCAGGGCGTTTTAAGAGTTGGTTAAGGAAAACAGCCCCTGAAGAAATCCGATAAAATGCGAGCTTTCGGCAGGCGGCATGAGCCGCGCAACCCGTAACTGTACCGCCTGCACAAATTAAGATGCCGTTAACCACGTTCTGTTCTGAATAATGGCATGTCGCCGGTCAAAATCGTGACCGCGGCAACCAGAGAGAACGGAATATGGGCACCATCATTGAATTTCCGGCGGATGCGACTTCGCGGCGGCCGGGCTCAACCATGGATGGCGCTCCACGCGATGGCCTGGGTACCGTGCTGATTCTTCCTGTTATCCGTATCGAACGCGAAGCCGGCGGAACCGGTGATGGGCGCGGGCCGGAAGAGGGGACGGCGCCTGGTCGCCGTCGCCGTCGGCGCCCCTGAACGACGGACGTTTGCAATGCCGGAAAAGTGCCTCCCGATCCGGGCCGCCGGGCTTCGGTCACTCCCGGCTCTCATGCTGCTTGTTGTAAGCGCGGCGCTCGGCGGTTGCAGCGGCGGCGATTTCGGCCGCACCCGCGCCGACATGCGTAACGACGACATGCACCGCTGGTTAGGGGCCGAGGCCACGGCCAGCGTCGGCCTAAAACCTTCGCATTTCCAACTCACCGAAAACGAACGCCAGCTTCGCGATCTCGCCTATCCCCTGATCGAACCGCCGCATTCGCGGCCCGCCTGGAAGAGCGTGTTCGGTGATTACCAGCCGCTGCCCTCGCCATGGCGGCAGAAGGTGGTGTTCGACCGCACCACCTACGGACGCGCTTTGATCGACGAGCCGCACCGCTCGCACACCTCGCGTTATCAGCAGTTGATCGAGGACGTTCGCAACGACATCACGAGGTTCGAGCCGTTCTTTGCCTCCGCCATCCGCGTCATCGAGCTCGACCGCAAGCGCAGCGCCAGCCTGAAGATGGTGTCGGAATTGTCGCCGCGCGAACAGGCGGATGCGATCGCGCGCATGGAAGAGAACACGCTGATCGTGCAATGGGTCCAGCAATGCCTGGAGCGGCGCATTTCATCGTACCGCTGGGCGCTGGAGCGGCTGGTGATCCACGCGCCGGACGGTATCGCCGCCGACGCCGACCGTTTGATCGGCGAGCTCGCCGCGCAAACAGCCAATCCGCCAATTGCGGCCCAGCCTGTGATCGGGCGCGCCGTGACGGTGAAGGGGTAGTCACGCGAATCTAAAGTTCGTCACATAGGGTTTGCTGAGCTTTGTGACAGAAGCCGCGCACGGAAGGGCGGCACCTTTCGCTCTTCGCATCTGCAAACCGTGTACGCTGACGGCTCACCGCGAAACTACGCGAGGAAAAGGCATGACTGACAGTGGGCAAAAGCTCTTGGTAGCGCTCGTCTTGATCGTCGATCAAATATTTGGACAAGTACGGCGACGAAGTCGACAGCCGCTCAATGTGGGCCGGAGAACACGCAATTGAGGCGTTTGCGAGCGTCGGCTTGATGGAGATCGTCAACATCCGGTTTGGGCGATGGACGGAGGCGGATAAGCAGTTTCGCCGAGAGGAAGCCGGAATACGCGATCCTGAGCCGATCGACTATCCGGGCCAGATAAAGTTGGTCGGGAAGTCACAGCCGGAAAACTGATCCCGACAATATGTTCGCTAACGTCGACTATTGGCATCTTTGCGAAGTCGAGCCCCCTCCCAAGATGTCCGCTTATTGGGGTAGAGCGGAAGTCATCCGCGCATCCTCAGAACGACGTGATTGACCCGTTGCGGACCTCGGCAATCCGCTTCTGCACGTCGCCGCGCGGCAGCGGTCGCCTTCGGCATTCGGCAAGTCGCGAGAACTCAATGTTGCGAGATATTCAGCGCTCCGTACGTCAGATTGCGCATCGCCGTGAAATAATCGCTGACCTTTTCTGGTGCGACCTGGATCATCTGTACAGCGATCACCTTCTGCGCCGGATCAACCCAGAACTGCGTCCCCCAAACTCCACTCCAACCAAAACTGCCGACTGACCCGCCGCTGGTGCGAATGGCAAAGCCGAGGCCAAACGTTGTCCCATGGTCTGGGCCGACACTGCGGCCCACAAAGCTAACATCGTATGGTAGCGCGTTGGCGGTCATCAGCTTCACTGTCTCAGGTGCGAGTATCCTAACTCCGTCGAGCTCACCGCCATTGAGCAACATTTGGCAGAAGCGCAAGTAGTCGAGAGCCGTCGAGGCAAGTCCGCCGCCACCTGAAAGGAGCTTGCGCGGCTTTGTGATGTCAAATTGAGGAGGACGCGTCGTTGGTGCCTCGACCACGCGGCCGAGGTTTTCGCTCGGTACATAGAAGCCGGTGTCAACCATCCCGAGGGGCTTGAAAATGCGGCTCTGCAGGAATTGATCAAACTGCTGGCCGGAAGCAACTTCGACAGCCCTCGCCAGAACATCTACGCCCCAGCTATATTCCCAGACCTCACCCGGTTGGTGTGCCAGCGGCAAGCTCGAAAGACTTGTCACAAACTCGGCGAGGGAATTGTCCGGCTTGAAAGCGGCCTTGGCGTAGAGCCTGTTGATCGGCTCATCCACAAATTGCGGCGGATAGACCAAGCCGGAAGTATGACGAAGCAGGTCGCGCACGGTCATTGGTCGCTTCGGCGGTTCTAGCGCAATGTCGATCTTCCCTGACGCCGGGTTAGGCTTCGCGGTCGCGACTTGCATGGTCTTCAGCTCGGGCAGGTATTTCGCGACCGGAGCATCGAGATCGAGCTTGCCGTCGTCTACCAGCATCATGGCTGCAACACTGGTGATCGGCTTGGTCATCGACGCGATCCAGAAAATCGAGCCGGTCGTCATGGGAATGGTCTTGGCGCGATCTTGGAAGCCAATGGGTTGAAGATAGGCAAGCTTGCCCTCTTTAGCTATGGCGATGACTGCACCCGACAGGTCCTTGCCCGAAGGGTCGACCGCATCAATCCGTTTCTTGTACCAAGAGGTAATCTGCGAAAATCCCCCTATCGAAGGGTTCTTGATAGCAGGATAGATAGCTGTCGAGAGCGCGACAGTCATAAGAACACATCCGATTGCACTGAAGAATGCCAGGGCCTTTGTCAGTGAGTGTTGCATATGCGTCATGGCGTGCTTCCGCGAAGATAAAGTGGCTCGCTCTGCGTGCGCTTGTGGCACATTCAGCATATCGATTTGAATGAGGTTTGCTACTGCCGTTACGGTGCGCAATGTCGCTTATTGGCCCATCGCGTCATTTCGCTGCGATGAGGAATTTGGTCGCTATCCGGGGCATAGCGGACATCGATCAGCCGCGCCAATCAATCTCGATTTCTGAGTACGCATCCTAGTCACGTGAATCTAAAGTTCGCCACATAAAGTTCGCTGGGCTTTGTGACAGAAGCGTTTGACTGAAGCCAAAATCTGGTCAGCAGACTTGGTCCATTTGAAGGGCTTCGGGTTTTTGTTGTGCAGGTCGATGAAGGTACGGATGTCGGCTTCGAGCTGCCTGACGGAGGTGTGAACACCTCGCTGGATTTGCTTTCTGGTGAGTTCAGCAAACCAGCGTTCGACCTGATTTATCCATGACGCGGATGTCGGCGTGAAGTGGACATGATAGTGCGGCCGTCGGGCGAGCCACGCCTTGATCTTGGGTGTCTTGTGGGTGGCGTAGTTGTCCATGACGATATGGACATCGAGGCCTTCAGGAACTTGAGCATCGATCTCTTTTAGAAACTTCAAGAACTCGACTGCTCGGTGGCGCTTGTAGCATTTGCCGATGACGAACCCCGAGGCGACATCGAGCGCGGCAAACAGCGAGGTCGTACCATGCCGCACATAGCTGTGCGTACGACGTTCCGGCACGCCAGGCGTCATCGGCAAGACCGGCTGCGCTCGCGATCGAGTGCCTGAATCTGGCTTTTCTCATCGATGCTGAGGACAAGGGCCCGGTTCGGTGGGGACAGGTAAAGGCCGACGATATCGCGTACCTTATCGACGAACAGCGGATCGCTCGACAGCTTGAAGGTCTGGCTCCGGTGCGGCTGCAAGCCGAACGCCGCCCACATTCGGCGGATCGTGGTGTGGGAAAAGCCGGTTTCCGCAGCCATCGAGCGGATCGACCAGTGCGTCGCGTCGGCCGGTGTCGTACGCAACGTTCGCTCGATCACCGCGGCAACCTGATCGTCGTTGATGGTGCGAGGGCGGCCGGGGCGCGCCTCGTCGAGCAGACCATCACAGCGATCCTTCAAAAACCGGCGGCGCCACTTGCCAACGGTGTGCTCGTGGATGCCGAGTTCGGCAGCCACAGATTTGCTTGGCAAGCCGTCCGCACATCGCAGGATGGCGCGGCACCGCTCGGATAGCGACCGGGCAACACGGTGACGACGCACTTGCCGCTCCAAATACGTCCGCTCCTGCGCACTCAGCACCAACGCCGCGATCGGCCGGCCTCTCACACCTGCATTCGCCACAAGCGCTCTCCTCTATCGAGAGAGATTCGAGCTATCATTCTAATGTGACGAACTTGCGTTCCAGATGACTAGTCAGCTACTCCGGGACTTCGATTTGGTGCGGCCTGCTCCGGGCCGTTGCCGCTGCAGTTTCGCGATAAAGTTCTGCAGCACCTCCGACGGCGGCCGCCCGGCGCTGTAGGCGAGCCCGACCTCGCGCTTCACGTCGACATCGATTGCGCGCACGACGACATCGGAGTTGGCGCGCGCCACGCCTTCGGGAACGATGGCAATGCCGACGCCGGCCGCCACCAGCGCCATCGCCCAGTCTTCCGATTCGGCAATCGCCGCGGGCACACGCGACGGTGATGCAGCGCGACTGAAGAATTCGCTCTGCTCGCAATGGCAGCGATCAACTATGGCGGCGCTGGCGAGATCGGAGGTGCGCAGCCGCTCCTTCAGCGTCAGCGGATGCGATGGCGGTAACACGGCGACGTAGCGCTCGACCCAGAGCGGAACGAAATGCTCGTCGGCGCGCAGTAGGTTTTTGGAGACGATCCGTGCATCCGCGGCGTCATCGACGCCAACGAGGCGGAGCGCGATGTCGGCGCTCTCGGTCAGCGGCTTCAGAAGCGCAATGGTTCGTGGCCGGTCGAGCGTGCGCATCAGGCCGAGCGTTAGCGCGTTCCGCGTCGCAGGTTTTCGGAACAGGTTTTTCGCGGCGTCCGCCTCATCGATGATGCGGCGGGCGACGGCATGGAATTGTTCGGCCGCTTCCGTCGGTGCCACGCCCTTCTTGTGCCGGATGAACAGCGCCGTGCCGAGCTCGGCCTCCAGATTGGTGATCGCCGCCGAGATCGAGGGCTGCGAGATGAAGCAGCGCTTGGCGGCCGCCGTCAGGTTGCGCTCCTTGAACACGGCCGCGAAATAGCGGAGTTCGCGGATATCCATAGGCTAATCCTATTGGTACTATCAGATATCGATATTTTACCTATAGTTTTCTGGATGGCAAGCAAGGCGACTGACCTCGAAGGAGACATTGTCATGCGCGTCCACCATCTCAACACCGGCACCATGTGCCCGATCGGCCGGCGCCTGGTGAACGGCACCGGCAGCATTTTCCAGCGCGCGCGCATGGTGTGCCATTGTCTGATGATCGAGACCAATGACGGGCTGGCGCTGGTCGATACCGGTATCGGATTGGACGACATTGCCAACCCGCCACGGCTGGGACCCAAATGGGTCCGGCAGACCACGCCGCGGCTCGATCCGGCCGAGACCGCCGTGCGGCAGGTCGAGGCGCTCGGCTATTCCAAAAGCGACGTGTTGCATCTCTTGCTGACGCATCTCGATCGCGATCATGCCGGCGGCATTCCGGATTTTCCGAACGCGAAGGTGCACGTCCATCGCCGCGAGTACGACATGGCGGTGACCGGCCGGACGCCGGCGCCGAAGGGGCGCTACATTACCGATCAGTGGAAGCATGGGCCACAATGGGCGTTCTACGACGAGGGTGGGGAGGACTGGTTCGGTTTCAAGGGCGTGCGCGCGCTTGGCGATCGCGAGCCCGACATCCTGATGATCCCGCTTCCGGGTCATACGCTCGGCCATTGCGGCATCGCTGTGCGAAGCGGAGACAAATGGCTGCTGCACGCCGGCGACGCTTATTTCTTCCACGGCCAGATGCAGGCTTCGCCGCGAATGCCGCTGGTGCTCGGCATGTTTCAGCGCCGCGGCGATATGGATCGCGCCATGCGGATCGAAAACCAGGAGAGGTTACGAACGCTCAAGGCCAATCACGGCGATGCCGTGACCATCTTCAACAGCCACGATCCGGTCGACTACGAGAATTGCCGCTGCGGCCAACACCAGGAAGTGCCGGCTCACGCTAGAGCAGGATGAGATTAGGTTGGGCCGTGATGACGGACCATCTCGTGCTCCGGACGCAAGCGGCGTGAGTGCTGCGAGCCGGGGCCCATTCTACTTTGCATGGGGTTGTTTTCGCGATTTTTGTGTCTAGGCCCTGCGCTGTACCACCGAAGAGTATCTGCACTGCGTCCGGGACACGAGATCGTTGGCTTCGCGCTAATGAGGAATCGATTCGACTCCTACCCATCCCGCTCGAGGCCGTGATCAGCGCTTGGACCGCGGCGCCGGGGGTGGCGGGGGGGGGGGCGGGTGGTTCGGGTTGCTTGGCCGGTGGAGGCTCGATCTCCGTGGTGCAACGCGACGCCGCGAGCGCGGCTTGTGCCTGTGTCACATTGTCGTCGCTCCCCTCGTCCTTGCCAAACAGCACTTGCACCACCATCCGCGTGCGGACCTCTATGCTGCCAGAAACGGTATCTCGACCGCCAGTGTGTAGCCGTTGACCATCAGCAGGCCACCTGCGGCACCGACGATGCCGCCGACGATCGCAAGCCAAGGCAGCGTCGCGACGATCGAGACCGAGATCAGCACGATGGCGATCTGCAGAAGAGCTTCGGCATAGTCGAAGTAGGGATCCTGCTTCAGCGCATGGTCGCGCCTGCTCTCGTAGTCCTTGGCCCGCGCCATCAATTCCTTCTTGCCCTCCTGCGTCCCGGGCTCGGACTCGTAGCGTGCCGCCGTCTTGCGATAGGCCTCCGCTTTTGCCTTCAGGGCCGTCCTGGCCTCGGCGTTGAGGCTTCCGTCCTGCAGGAACGCCAATTCGATCGCGTCGGCCGCGAGGTTGTAGTCGGTCTGGCGGATGTTCTTGGCCTGGTAGAAGGCATAGTGGTTCGCGGCATAGATGTTGTTGTTGGTCGCCTCCTTGCCGGCGTTGGCGCCGCCAAGCCCGGTGATGGCCAGCAGCATCGCCAGAATGGCGATGCTGACCGCCGCGCGCTGCTTGAAGCGGTCGTTCTCCTTCTCCTGATCCATCATGTCCGCGGCGTCTTCGGCTTTCATCGATCGGCTCCTCCTCGCTCCTAAAGGGCAGGCACGATAAACAACGGCGTTATGTCACCATCGCGACGCATGAGCACGTTGATTTGTTCCACAGAATGCGGCAGGCGCGATCGGTCATACGAAGGGATCGGCAATTCCCACGCAGCGATCAAGGTTTACGCTAGGTAAGTGTCGGCCCCGACCAAGTCGTCATTCAGCGCTTGGATCTTGGCGCGGGCGCAGGGGCTGGCACGGGCGGTGCGGGCTCGGGCTGCTTGGCCGGCGTCGGCTCGGTCTCCACGGTGCAACGCGATGCCGCGAGCGCGGCTTGCGCCTGCGGCATCAGGCCGGGCTCCGGCGCCAGGGCCTTGAGCACGATCAGGCCTGTCGTGGTGGGAGAGTCGATGATCAGCCGGTCGGCGGCGGTGACTTCCTCATCCTCCGGCAATTCGCCGTGTTGCTCCTCCGTCATCAGATCGAGCTCGATCACCTTGCGGCCGGCCGAGCGGTCGTTGATGGCGTAGTAGGCGACCTCGTTGCGGGTATAGAACGACACCGACGTATAGGCCTGACTGACCGGCACCGTCAGCTTGAGCGGTCCCCCGGAGAGGTCGTAGCGGCAGATCGCGACCGCAAAGGCCGGGTCCATGAACGGCATCGGCGCGTTGTTCGGTTCGGCGTGCGGCAGCGCAGTGACGGCGTTCTCTTTGGTCATCGGCGTCAGCCGCGAATAGGCGTCTTGCGTCGCGATGCGCGGCAGTGCGAGCACGCTGACGAGATGCACCACGCCGCCCAGCAGCACGCCCGCGATGATGGTGAATGCCAGCCGGATCATGGGCAGTTCACCGTGGTGATGGCGGGCATCGGCGCGTCGCGCTGCGTGCGCGTCGCAACGCCGACCGGCGTATCGTAAAGCCGCAGCATCAGCGCGTAGCGCTCGATGCCGCCGGTCGGCAGCCAGTTGCCGGCCCGCGAGCGCGCCGCCACCCGGATCTCGAACCCGCCGTCGGAGCCGCGGACAATTTCCTGGCTGGTGAAGCCGTAACGTTGCAGCGAATTGGCGACCAGATGCCCCTTGCGGTCGAACAGCGTCAGCGTCCAGAACCGGGCTGCCGGCGTCACCCCGCTGACGATGACGTCGCAGCGCCCGTCGAGCGGCTTGTTCTTGTCGTCGGTGGTGGCCGTGAAGGCGATGCCGTCGCCGGTGCCAACAGGCAATTCGCCGCTACGGGCGATCGAGGCGCGCGAATAGGGATCGATTTCGGAACTGCCGGCCTTGGGCCGTGCAGTCCAGGCGCCGATCGTGAGCGTGCCGAGATCGGTGCCGCGCGTCGCCGTCAGGTAGGTCGAGCCGAGACCTACGGCTGTGGCAAGCGCCAATGCCAGCAAGGTGATGAAGATCAGCCGCACAGGCCAGTGCTCCGAACTCTCACGGCATCAGATTCCGCTTGAACCGGCTTCATCCGAAACCTGAAGCGCTGCTCTTGTTTCGAACATGTCGGGGCGGACGCTTCGCATCTGCTCCGAGGAACGCCGGTTAAGGTTCTGCCGGATCATGCCTTTTAATTCTTCCGCTCCGCCGGCGCAGCCTGTCCGCCAGCGGCTGCGACATAGTTCTCGGGAAACGCCAGCGCGCCTGACGTGACCGGCTTGGAGGGCTGCTTCTGGTCGTTGGACGAGGTCTTGCCCGCGGCCCTCCCGGCCTCGTCGAGCAGTTTCTCGACGCGCACCAGAATATCCGCGCCGCGCTTGGTCAATACCGGCGGCGGCCCCGGCTTGGTCTCCGGCGCCCGTGCCGCGCCGTTGGCCGCGGCGCTGGCGGATTGGGCGGGCTGGGGCTGCTTCGTGCCCATGCCGAAGCCTGGGATTTCCTTCACCTCGACGCCCTGATGCGCGACGACCATGATGTCGTGCCAGGTTTGCGCGGGAAGCGAGCCGCCGGTCATGCGGTTGGTGGGTGAGTAGTCGTCGTTGCCGTACCAGACCGCGCAGGTGAAATTGCCGGTGAAACCGACGAACCAGGCGTCGCGATAGGCGTTGGTGGTGCCGGTCTTGCCCGCGGTCGGGATGCCGTCGATCGCGGCGCGGCGGGCGGTGCCTTCGCTGACGACATGGCTCATCATCTCCGACATGTCGGCGGCGACGGAGGCGGGAATGGCTTGCACCGGCTTCTTGCCGTCGCGGTCGAAGCGCCAGACCAGGTCGCCGGCGCCAGTGCGCACTTCCAGCACCGCGTGAGGTTTCACCGACTTGCCCTTGTTGGGGAAGGTGGCATAGGCGACTGCGTGTTCGAGCACGGTGACTTCATCGGAGCCGATCGGCATCGACGGCGTATCGGGCAGGGGCGCCGTGAGGCCGAACCGGCGTGCCACCTCGGTAATCTTGGCGCGCCCGGCCTTGGCCGGGTTCGCCACCTTGCCGCCGAGCGCAATCGACAGCTTCACCGGCACGACGTTGATCGAGCGGGTGATCGCCTGCGTCAGCGTCACCGAGCCGGAATAGGAATGGCCATAGTTCTGCGGGCACCAGTTGCCGATGCAGACCGGGCCGTCGACCACGATCGAGGTCGGCTTGTAGCCGTTCATGAGCGCCGTGGCATAGACATAGGGCTTGAATGATGAGCCCGGCTGTCGGTAGGCGTCGGTGGCGCGGTTGAACTGGCTCGCGCCATAGTCGCGTCCGCCCACCATGGCGCGGACGCCGCCGTCGAGGTCGGCAACCACGACGGATGCTTGCGTCGCGTGGTAGTCGCGGCCGAATTGGCGGAGCTGGTTCTCGACCGTTTCCTCGGCGGCGCGCTGCACGTTCATGTCGATCGAGGTACGGACCACGAAGACGCGCTCGGTGTAGGATTTCGGGAAGGTATCGACCAGCCTGCGCATTTCCTCAAAGGCGTAGTCCAGATAGTAGTTCGGCGAATTCTCGTCGCGGCGGTCGACGGCGAAGGCCGGGTTGCGCCGGGCGCCGAACACCTGGCCTTCGGTCATGAAGCCGGCATCGACGAGGTTGTCGAGCACGATGTTGGCGCGGGCGCGGGCGGCGGGCAGGTTGATGTGCGGGGCGTATTTGGTCGGCGCCTTGAACAGCCCGGCCAGCATCGCCGATTCCGCCAGAGTGACGTCGCGCGCCGACTTGTTGAAGTAGAAATGCGCGGCGCCGTCGACGCCGAACGTCCCGCCGCCCATATAGGCGCGGTCCAGATATAGCTTCAGGATTTCGTTCTTGGTCAGCCGCGTCTCGAGCCAAATCGCAAGGAAAGCTTCCTTCACCTTGCGCTCGATGGTGCGCTCGTTGCTCAGGAACAGGTTCTTCGCCAATTGCTGCGTGATCGAAGAGCCGCCCTGGCGCACGCCGCCGGCTTGCGCGTTGGTCACGAGCGCGCGCGCGGTACCGGGGAAGTCGATGCCGAAATGGTCGTAGAAGCGGCGGTCTTCGGTCGCCAGCGTCGCCTTGATCAGATTGTCCGGAAAATCTTCCAGAGGGATCGAGTCGTTATGTTTGATGCCGCGGTTGCCGATCGGGTTGCCGTAGCGGTCGAGGAACTGTACCGCGAGATCGGATTTCTTCAGCCAGTCGTCATCGGCGGTTTCGCGAAACGCGGGGATTGCCAGCGCCAGCATCACGATCAGCCCGCCAAGGCCGATGGTGGCGGCTTCCGAAAACGGCTCGATGAACACCCAGCGCTTCCAGCGGCCGACATAGAAGCGGTCCATGAAGGTGGAGTAGCGCTCGTACAGCTCGCGCAGGCCCTTGCCCGACGAGAACAGCGTCGAGTCGATACGCGCATCCAGATCCAGAAGGAAGTTCCGGATCTTCTGCTTCAATTCTGGAGGTACGATCTGGCGCACCGGGGCCCTTGATCTGTTCTAGTCGCGCCCGGCGGGGCCGGTCGAGACGTCTTGCTTGGATGTTGCGACAAACCCAAGGCGCTTTTACGACCTCGGGGACTCGCCATTGTTCTATCCGAGCGGGGGCTATAAACCAATGCTCTCGCTCACCATTTTGACGGTCAGCCCTAACGCTGCCGTTGGCTTTTGGCTCCGTAGTGAGACCCGCTTGCGCCCCCGTCGCCGGACCTCCTAGAAGGGCCGCAGCCGACCGACCCGAGAAAACGATTGATTGCATGACCGCGCCGCGCAAATCGCCTTCCGGCCAGGAGGGTTTCTTCTGGAAAACCAAGACGTTGGAGGAGATGTCCAGCGCCGAATGGGAAAGCCTGTGCGATGGTTGCGCGCGCTGCTGCCTGGAAAAGCTCGAAGACGAGGATACCGGCAAAATCTACTTTACCCATGTTTCCTGCAAACTGCTCGATTCCGGCCTGTGCACCTGCAAGGATTACCAGAACCGTTCCGACAAGGTTCCGGATTGTGTCCGCCTGACGCCCGAGAACGTCCGCACCCTGAGCTGGCTTCCGCCGAGCTGCGGCTACAAGCTGGTTGCCGAGGGACGCGATCTCTATTGGTGGCATCCGCTGATCTCGGGCGATCCCAATACCGTGCATGAAGCCGGCGTTTCGGTGCGCGGACGGGTCCAGGGCACCGAGGACGAGATCCCCGACGAAGACCTCGAGGACCACATCGTGCAATGGCCGGCCTTGTTGCCGAAGCGGGCGCGGCTGAAGAAGCGGCCCAAAGCCTGAACCTACCGCCCTGATCGATCACGGAAACGCGACGATATTCTCGCGGGATGCACCCATGCGCGCGAGGCGCTGCCCCGAGAGGAATTTGCCCTCTAAGGTGCTGGCCATATGGCGAATCCATCTCGGCGGCTTTGGTCGCGCAGAACAATATTACGTCCGACATGAACCAGCACCAGCGGCAGGGCCGTGAACCTGCCGACCAGACGACATTGCCCGACGATATCGGCGACGAGCTCTCGCGCATCACGACAGAGGTCATTGAGGTCAGCGATGCGCCGCCGATTGCGCCGCCCGCGCCGCTGACCCCGGACGAGGTCCGCACCATCCTGATGAGCCTGCTGCTGACGATGTTCCTGGCGGCGCTCGACCAGACCATCGTGGCGACGGCGCTGCCGACCATCGGCCGCCAGTTCAACGACGTCAGCAATCTGTCCTGGGTCATCACCGCCTATCTCCTGGCCTCGACCGCGGTTGCACCCGTATTCGGCACGCTGAGCGACATCTACGGCCGCCGCGTCATGATCACGGTTTCGCTTGCCCTGTTTACGGTCGGCTCGATTCTTTGCGCGGTGGCGCCCAACATGCCCGTATTGATCGTTGCGCGCGGCCTGCAGGGGCTTGGCGGCGGCGGCATCATGCCGGTCGTGCAGACCGTGATCTCCGACGTCGTGAGCCCACGCGAGCGCGGCAAGTATCAGGCCTATTTCAGCGGCGTCTGGATGGCGGCTGGGCTGATGGGCCCTGTGCTCGGCGGCGTGTTCGCCGAGCATCTGCACTGGTCGATGATCTTCTGGATCAACGTGCCGCTTGCGGTCGGCGCGATGTTTCTGCTGCTGCCGAAGATGGGCAAGATTCCGGTGTTCCACCGACGCCGCAAGGTCGACTGGCTCGGCGGCGTGCTGCTGATGGCGTCTGCCGTCGTGGTCATGCTGGTGCTCACCTGGGGCGGCAACCGCTATGCCTGGCTGTCGCCTTCGATCATGGCGATGATCGGCGCCTCGGTGGCGCTGGCGCTCGCCTTTGTCTGGCACGCGCGCAATGCCGAGGAGCCGTTTCTGCCGCTGCCGCTCCTCGGCGGGACAGTGGTGCCCTACGCCATGGTGGCGGGCGCTTGCGCGCTGGGCGCCATCACCGGGCTGACCGTGCATCTGCCACTGTATTACGAGGTCGTCTATCATCTGACCGCGAGCGAAGCGGGGCTTGCGCTGATTCCACTCGCCGCGATCTCCACCTGTGGTGCGGCGATCGCCGGACGGACCATGGCGCGCGCCAAGCACTACAAGCGCGTGGCTCTCGTGGGTACGTCGGCGGCGGCGATCTTCGGTATGGTGCTGACCGTGGCGACGCTGCCGCTGTGGGCCTTGCTGATCGTGCTGTCGCTGTTCGCGCTTGGGCTCGGCACGACATTCCCGGTCAGCGTGGTCTCGCTGCAGAACGCGGTGGCGCGCCCGCAGATCGGCACCGTCACGGGCGCGATGAACTTCTTCCGCGCGCTGATGTCGTCGTTCACGGTCGCCGCCTTCAGCGCGATCCTGTTGATGGCGCTGGGCGCCGGTATCTCGCTCGGCGAACACCGGGGACCGGCGAATGCGATACCAATAGCCGACATGATCACGGCGTTCCGCTACGTGTTCGGAGCCGCCGCCGCGCTCTTGGCCTGCGCCGCGGTGTGTATCATCGCGATGGAAGAACGGCCGCTGGCCGGTCCGTCGACGCCTTCGGAGATGGCGGAGTAGGGCGCCTATTCGATTGGCATGCGAGCGCCCTTCGCGCCGTTTAGCAATCGCTTGAGGTGAAAGTTGGCCAGGGGATCCTCGGCGTGCGAACCGACAAGTGCGGCAAAGGCCGGCATTGCACTGCCATCGCCGGCCTCGAGCTTGGCGAAAGCTTCGCCATACAGTGAAGTCGCTGGCGCCCCAAAACTTGCTGCCGATAACGGCTCGTAGGCGCGCAATGGTTCGCTGCGCCCACGCAGCACGAGATCCCCGATCGGCCGGCCCCTGAAGTTCTCCACCGCGTTTGCAATTGTCGCGCTGACGCAGATTCGCGTGCCGAGAAACTTGTTGGCGGCTTCGAGTCGCGCCGCCGTGTTGATGGTGTCGCCGTAAGCGGTGTAGTCAAAGAAGCGGCTGCCCCCGAAATTGCCCACCAGCGCAGGACCCGCATGAACGCCGATGCGGGTGGCACCGAAATTCACGCCCTTCGCCTTCCACCGTTCGCGAAACGCCTCCGCCCATACGTCAAGCTCTTGCGCGCAGGCGACTGCGCGCGTCGCATAGTCGGGCTGGTCGCTGGGTGCGTTGAACAGAACCTCGATCGCATCGCCGATCACCTTTGCCACGGTCCCCTCATGGGCAAAGGTGACATCGGTCATTCCGGTCACATATTCGTTGAGCAGCTGCCCGAGGAGTTCGGGCGCGGCAGCCTCAATGAGTGAGGTGAAGCCGGTTATGTCGGTGAAGATGACCGCAACGTCGCGCCAGGTCACCTCCGTGCTGTCGCCCACACTGGCCGCAAGCCGCTTGGCGAGCTCGGGCGAGAAATAGCGGGAGAGCGAAGCATGGGCTCGCTCGGCTTCCGTCTGACGGCGACGTGCCTCGCGCAGCATTTCGATGTGCCGCAGGGTCTTATCGATCGTCGCTTCGAGATCGGCAAAATCGATCGGCTTGGTCAGGAAGTCGAACGCACCGCGATTCATCGCGGTGCGGATGTTGCTCATGTCGCCGTAAGCCGACACGATAATGGTCGATTTCTTGTCCTCGGATTCTTGCAGCTTGGCGAGCAGCGACAGGCCGTCCATTCGTGGCATGTTGATGTCGGCGACCACCAAGTCGACGTGCGGATGCTCTTCTAGCGACTGCAACGCCTCGAGCCCGTCACGCGCAAACATGAAGCTGACCAAACCCTCGCGAACCTGCCGTCGGAATTTCTGAAGGACCAGCGCCTCCAGATCCGGCTCATCATCAACCACGAGGATTGTTGCGGTCATGCGGCTTGCTCGAGTCTGGCATCGATCTTCTGACGCAGCGTCACGAAATCGATCGGTTTGTTCAGAAGGTCAGTTGCGCCGTTCTCGAGCGCCTTGCGCCTGGTGTCGGCATCGCCATAGGCCGTGATCATGATGACCGGCACCTCGGGCCGCATCTCCTTGACCTTCGGCAGCATTTCCAGCCCCGTCATGCCGGGCATGTTGATGTCGGACAGGATGAGGATCAGCGAATGCTCGATGGTTGAGCCGACGCGCGCCAAAGCGTCCGGCGCGGACCGGGCGAAGTCCATGACGAATCGCTGTGCACGCAGGTCGCGGCGGAATTGCTGGCGGAACAACGCTTCCACGTCGGGCTCGTCATCCACAACTAGAACCAGAACACTCACGGCTATCCTCTGGACTTTTCTGCAAAATTGCTTGTTCGCGGCAACACGATACGGAATTCAGTGAAATGGCCTTGTTCAGTATCCACCTCAATGGTGCCGCCATGTTGCTTCACGATGATATCGTGGCTCATCGATAGTCCCAAACCGGTCCCTTCGCCGGCCGGCTTGGTGGTGAAGAAGGGGTTGAACATCTTCTCCTTTACCTCGGGCGGAATGCCGGTGCCGTTGTCGCGGATGCGGATTTCGACGGCATCGCCGAGGTCCTTGGTGCCGGCCCGCAGCGTCGGCTCGAAGCCGGGTTCACCGCTTTCCTTTCGGCGCTTGGTCACGGCATAGAACCCGTTCGAGACGAGATTGAGGAGCACGCGGGTGATCTCCTGCGGGAACAGGTCGATCTGACCGGCGGCCGGATCGAAATCGCGCTCGAGTGTGACGTTGAAACCCGGCTGCTCGGCGCGGGCGCCGTGATAGGCGAGGTTGAGGCTCTCGTCGACCAGCGCGTTGATGTCGGACGGCCGATGCTCGCCGCCGCCTTCGCGCGAATGCAAGAGCATGTTCTTGACGATGGAATCGGCGCGCTTGCCGTGCTGCACGACCTTTTCCAGGTTGTCTTTCAACAGCCCCGTCAACTCATGGACTTCCGCACGGACCTCTTCGGCAAGCTCAGTGGGCTTGAGGACGTCGTTCAGCTCTTCGGTCAACTCCGCTGATAGGGCTGCGAAATTGTTGACGAAGTTCAGCGGGTTCTTGATCTCGTGGGCGATGCCCGCGGTGAGCTGCCCGAGCGAGGCGAGCTTTTCAGTCTGCACGAGGCGGTCCTGCGCGGTGCGGAGGTCCTCGAGGGATTTTGACAGCTCGCGCGTCCGCGCCTGCACCTCCTCGAACAGCTGCACATTGCCGATGGCGATCACCGCCTCATCGGCAAAGGTCCGGAGCAGGGCGATTTGCTTGTCGCTGAATGGCTCCACCTCTTGGCGGCGAAGCGTGAGGGCTCCCAGGCTCTCGCCCTCGCGCAGCAGGGGGACGCTCAGGACGGTACGGACGCCGTCGCCGCCGGTGTGATGCGACAGCTCCCGGCTGCCGGCGAAGTCGTTCGCTTGTTCCGAGAAAACGTCGGTCACGTGGACTGTGGTCTGGTCCAGGAAAGCCCGGCCGGCTGCCCAGTCGCGGCCGATCGGCCATTTCTCGACATTGATCTCGATGGGGCCATGATGCGCCCTGAAGCGCAGATCGTCGCCGTCCCGGAGCTGCACGACCGCATCGCTAGCCGCACACAGATCACAGGCGCTTTCGACGATAGACTGCAGTACCGGATCGAGGTCGGTCGGCGAGGAGGCGATCACCTGCAGAATGTTGGCGCTGCCGGTCTGGTAGGTGAGGGCTTCGGAGAGATCACGCGTCTTGGCCTGCACCTCATCGAACAGGCGGACATTCTCGATGGCGATGACGGCCTGGTCGGCGAAGGTCTGCACCAGCTCGATTTGCCTGTCGGTGAAGGGTTGCACGGCGGTCCGGCAGAGGAAGATCACGCCGATTGGCTGCCCCTCGCGGAGGAGGGGAACGCCCAGCAGTGTGCGATAGCCGGCAACTCTCTGCTGCTCGGAATAGGTGTACTCTGGATCGGCTAGTACGTCCGGAATCTGAACCGCCTTGGCCGCAACGAGAACACGTCCGACGACGCTGCCGCGGCCAGGATACAACCGCACGGAAACATTCAACCGTTCCCATTCCGGAGAGAAGTTATATCGCGTTGCATGATAATAGCCGCCATCGGGGTGCTGCCGTGTCATCGCCGCCATGTCGGCGTCGCAAAGCCGCGCGGCGGATTCGGTCAACGTATTGAGCACGGTCTCCAGATCGAACGCCGAGCGGCTGATCACCTTGAGCACGTCGGCGGTCGCCGTCTGCTGCTGCAGCGCCTCGCTCAAATCCTCGGTGCGCGCCTTCGCCTCGTTGAACAGTCCGACATTCTTGATCGCGATCACAGCCTGATCAGCGAACATCTGCAGCAAGCGGGTATGTTGTTCGCCGAACGGGCCGGGCGCGACGCGGGTGACGGTGATGATGCCGATCGCCGCGCCGTCATTCATCAGCGGCGCGAACAGCATGCTGCGATAGCCGCGCGCCCGCGCAATGTCGCGCGCCGCCGGCTCGCGTTCGGTATCAGGCAATTCCGCGGGCGCGCCTTCACGCGTCAGGTGGTAGGGCGGAAACTTGTCGAGGGGAGCCGGGAATGAGGCTTGCAGGACGGCATCGCCGACCGCGTCGGTCGGCGTATAGGCAGCCAGATGGATCTTGCCATCGATGTAGCGGAACACCGCGGCCGAAAAACCGCCGATCAGGCGGTTGGCGCTGTCTGCAATGGCATCGAATACCGGCTGAACGTCAGAAGGCGAGGACGCAATGACCTTGAGGATTTCGGCCGTGGCGGTCTGCCGCTCCAGCGCTTCCTTTGTCTCGTTGAACAGCCGCGCATTCTCGATTGCGATCACCGCCTGGTCGGCGAAGGTCTGAAGCAGCTGAACATGGTGCGGCGCGAAGGCGCCGGGCTCTTTGCGCGTCACGCTGATCATGCCGACCGCCGTGCCGCGGTTCATGAGCGGCGTGAACAGCACACTGCGGAAGCCGCGCAGCCGGGCCAAGTCCCGGTTCGCTTCCGGCACCTCTTCGGCTTCGGTGTCGGCGAACTGGATAGTTTCCCCGTTGCGGACCAGCGCAAAGATCGGGAGTTCCGCGAGCTTGCGCGGGAAGGAGGCCTTCAGCGCTTCATTCGCCTCGGGACTGGTCGGTGTGTAGGCGACCAGATGAAGCTCATCGCCGATGAAATGCAGTACCGTGGTCGAGAACCCGCCCAGCAAATGCTTGGCGCTTTCTGCGATGGCTTCGAACACCGGCTGCACGTCCGACGGCGAGGAGGCGATCACCCTGAGGATGTCTGCGGTGGCCGTCTGCCGTTCCAGCGCCTCGCGCGTCTCGTTGAACAGCCGCGCATTCTGGATCGCGATCACGGCTTGATCGGCGAAGGTCTGGACAATCGCGAGCTGCCCTTCCGAAAAACGGAATCCGGCCTGCGGATGGGTAAAGATGATCGTACCGATGCCTTGCTCCTGATCGATCAACGGCACGAAAGTAATGGATCGAAAACGGCCGGCGATTGCGGCCTTGCGCGTAAACTCCGGTGTGTCGGGAGCGGTAACGTCGGGGATCTCAATGATACGACGTTCGAGAATCGCGCGAGCCGAAGGAGAGCGGTCCGGATCGAACGGAATAGGATATACCGAGCGGGCGCGATCGACATCAAAGCCGGTGATTGAAGCTGCTGTCGCACTCCAGTGCAGCTCGCCGTCTTCGAACGTTGTGATTGTCGCGCTGCAGGGTTCGAACAGCTTTGCCGCGCTGTTGACGATCGCCTCGAACACTGGCTGAACATCGGCAGCCGATCCAGCGATGACCTTCAGGATGCCGGCCGTGGCGCCTTGGCGGTCCCGCGCGAGGTTCAGTTCCCGACGCAGATTTGCGTTCTCGATCTCAAGCTCGATCTGGCGTGCCTTCGCCTCGTCGCGCTCGGCGCGGGCGGATTCGAGGCGCGACTCCATCTCGGTGATGGCTGATTCCAGCTCATCGATCGCGACCGACTTGTTCTCGGGAAGCGTCGCCATTCCAACTATCCATGCCCGGAGCGCGGGGCATGACCGATTGGCCCCTCGCGCCGCGGTTCCAACCGGATTATTTCATCCCGGAAGCCTTAGAGCCAGCGCTCATAGAGGTCTTAAGACGGCCTTTCGGTGCTCACGTCACCTTGATCGGGCGAGGAAACGTGTGATTGCGCCCCCAAGTCTTGCGCCTTCCAAGGGCTCAGCGAGCGAGGCTTTTGCGGCTGCGACAAGGCCGTCGGGCGCATGGCCCTTGCTCCCGGCTATCTCGCAGCAGGCCAGCGCGTAGCCGACAGAGAATTCCGGATGCGGCTGCACCGAGAGCGTGGTGCCGCCGGGATAGAGCAGTCCGGCATATTCGGTGAATGCCGATGACAGGATGGTTTTGGCGCCCGGGGGCGGCGTGACGACCTGATCCTGATGCGAGGCGGCCAGCGCTATGCGCGGGCCTTCGACGACGCCGTTGCCGGGCGCCACGTCGTAAACGTGCCGCCCGATGCCCCAGCCTTTCTCGGACTTGCGCACGGTGCCGCCCAACGCCTGTGCGATCAATTGATGGCCGAAGCAGACGCCGACCATCGGCACCTTGTTCTCGTGGGCTGCGCGCACGAAGTTCTCGAGCGGGGCGATCCACTCGAACCCGTCATAAACGCCGGCCGCGGAGCCGGTGATGAGGATCGCCTCCAGACTTTCGATGTCCGGCAGCGGATCGCCAGCGGGAATGCGGACGGTATTGAAGGTGAAGTCGGCGTCGGCGGCGCCGATCATCTGCTCGAACATCTGCGGATACGATCCGTAGAGTTCGCGGTTTTTGGGACTGACCAGCCCGGTTTCGATGATGGTGACGCGCGACATCGGCGATTGATGGTCTCTCTGCGTACCCTCAGATTCCCGGCCTTGACACCTCGGTCTCCTTGCTGGTGATGAATTCCAACAGCACCGGGACGCCTTCCTGTGTCTTCTGGATACCGCGCCTGATGGCGGGGATGATGTCTTCCGGTTTCGTCACCCGCTCGCCATAGCCGCCGAACGCGCGCGCCATCGCGGCGTAGTCGCCGGAAATGTCGGTGGAGCGGTATTTCTCGGTCGAGATCGGCATCACCTTCAACTCGATCGCCATGGAAAAATTGTTCAAGAGGATCGACATGATCGGGATGCGTTCGCGCACCGCCGTTTCGAAATCCATGCCGGTGAAGCCGATCGCGGCATCGCCCCAGACGTTGATGCAGAGCTTGTCGGGTTTTGCCAGCTTGGCGCCCATCGCAAGGCCAAGGCCGTAGCCGAGCTGCGTGGTCTTGCCCCAGCCGATATAGGACAGAGGCTCGACCGATTTCCAGAACGGCGAGAGCTGGTCGCGCGGGCTGCCGGCGTCGTGAGTGATGATGGTGTTGTTGATGTCGACGGTGTGCTGCAGGTCCCACAACACCCGATAAGGGTTCAGCGGCGCTTCGTTATGCGTCAGCTTCGGCATCCATTTCGCCAGCCATTCCTTGTGAGAGGCGGCGATCTCGGCGGCGACCGCGGTTGCGTCCCGATCGGACGTAACGGTCTTGCCGATCTCTTCCAGCAAGGCATCGAGCACCAGGGTAGCATCGCCGACCAGGCCGATTTTGGCCTCGACATCCTTGTTAAGATGGTTCGGATCGAGCGTGGAATGAATGATGGTCTTGCCCTTCGGCATGGCGATGCCGAACGAGGTTTCGGTGAACGAGCAGCCGATTCCTAAGATCACGTCGGCGTCGCCCAAGAATTTCGGCACCGCGCGTGGCACGGCGAGGCCGCCCGAGCCCAGCGATAGCGGATGCGTCTCCGGAAACGACGACTTGCCGCCAAGGCTGGTCGTGACGGGAATGGCGAGGCGCTCCGCCAGCCGTCTGAGCTGCGGCCAGGCCTTTGCGTAATGCACGCCCTGACCGGCATAGATCACCGGACGCTTCGCTGCGATGAGCAGGGCGGCCGCTTCCTTCACATGCAGGGGATCCGCGCCGTAACGCGTGCGCAGCACCGGTGTATAGTTGAGAGGCTCCGGCACTTCCTCGTTCCACATGTCGGCCGGGATTTCGACAATGACCGGTCCCCCGCGGCCATTCTTCAATTTGGTGAACGCTCTCCGGAAGATGTTGCAGACTTCCGCCGCGATGTTGATCGGCTCGGACGACTTCGAGAACGCCTTCATCGCCTGGCTGGAATTGAAGTTCGGATCGATATTGGCGAGTCTTCGCGCGTAGCCCATCGGCAGCACCAGCACGGGGACGGATTCGCCGTAGCATTGCGCCACGCCGCCCATCGCGTTCTCGGCGCCGGGCCCGTGCTGCATGCAGAACGCGCCGATCGAACGGCCCGAGGTGACGCGCGAGATCGCATCCGCCATGTGAACGCCGATGCGCTCCTGCCGCACCATCACCGGGCGGATGTCGGCATTGGCGGCATATTCGATGAGATGATTGACCGGATAGCCGCAGAGGATTTCGATTCCCTCGCGCTTCATGATTTCTGCGATGGCGGCGCCGAGTTTCATGACGGTCTCTCCCCCTGGATGCAGGCCGGTTTGGGTCCGGCCAATTTGCGACAGTAGGAACAGGATTTCCACGCGAGGTAAAGCGAAGCTGCACGTGCGCGCGGAAGTGCTGATATGCGTTTCGTAGCCTTTGGCCGCGATCGACCGTCAACAGGGGCGCGGTTCCTCGTCAGCCTTAATCAATCGTTCATTCTGTTCTTCAAGGCCTCTTCAACGGTTCCGCCCTAGAGTTTAATCAGTATGGCGCGGGAGAAATTCCGGGGGGAGCGTCGACAGGAGCTTGTCTATGCGTCGATTACTGGCACGATTTGTCGACGATGAATGCGGCGCTACCGCCATCGAATATTGCCTCATTGCGGTCGGCCTCAGCATCGTGATCGTCGCCGCCGTCGACGGCATCGCCATCGTGCTCCGCGAGATATTCACCGACGTCAGCACCGGGCTCAAGTAGCGGCAAGGCCGCACAGACATCATGCTGGAACTGCTGTTTGGGCCGCTGTTGGTGTCCTGGGGGCCATCAATCCTGGCCTACGTCCAGCAACATCCGTGGCGCGTGTTCTCCGCGATATTGGTCGCAGCCTGGTTGCTCGATTGGATGGTCAACGACCGGTCGTCTGGTGGTTGCGATGGCGGGTTGGACTTTGGCAGTGGGGACGGGGACGGCGGCGGGGATTGAACCGGCGCTATTTGTCTTTTGGGTCTGCATTGAGAGCCCGCAGCATCGCGATCCGCGCGAACATCATCCAGCCGCCGCCGGTCTCGGCCGCGTTGATCAGATTTTCCACCGCGACCTGCCAGTGCGCCTCGTGCTGCACTTTCTCCGGCAAGGTCATGACATAGTCGGCGGCCTGCTGGAGTGTCGCGAGCTTACGGCCGCTGCGAAGCGGTATCGGATCATCGAACGGCGTCGACCACGGCATCGCGCGCTAGATGGTGCTATCTATCGCGCTCCTTGCCCGATCATCCGGCCTTCTTGGTGCGGGCGGCGGTACGCACCGGCTTTTCCGCCTTCTTCGGTGCTTCCTTCGCCGTCTCCTTGGCGGCGCGCTTTCCGCTACCGCTGATCGGCAACAGCATCTCGCGCTGGCCGGCGGCGGCCTTCTTCGGCTTCTTGCCCTTGGCCTTGGCGGCGGCAGGGGCGGCCTCTTTCTCGCTGGCGATGCTGCGCTTCAGCGCGTCCATCAGGTTGATGACGTTGCCGCTGGTCTTCGGCGCCGCCTTGGCCTTCGTGCTCAGGCCGTTGCGCTTCTGGTTGATCAGATCGATCAGCGCCTGCTCGTAGCGGTCCTCGAACTGCTCGGGCTCGAATGAGGCGGATTTCTGCTCGACGATATGCTTTGCCAGATCAAGCATATCCTTGGTGATCTTCACGTCCTGGATATCGTCGAAATATTCCGTCTCGTTGCGCACTTCATAGGGATAGCGCAGCAGCGTTCCCATCAGCCCCTTCTCGAGCGGCTCCAGCGCTATGATGTGCTCGCGGTTGGTCAGTACCACGCGGCCGATCGCGACCTTGTCCATGCTGCGGATGGTTTCACGGATCACCGCAAATGCATCGTGGCCAACCTTGCCGTCCGGCACGAGATAATAGGGGCGGATCAGATAGCGGCCGTCGATATCGGATTTCGGAACGAATTCGTCGATCTCGATGGTGCGGGTCGATTCCAGCGCGATGTCGTCAAGCTCGTCCTTCGACACTTCAATGTACGTGTCGGTATCGATCTTGTAGCCCTTCATGATGTCTTCGCTGGCGACTTCCTCGCCGGTCTCGGCGTCGACCTTGGCGTATTTGATGCGGTGGCCGGTCTTGCGGTTGATCTGGTTGAACGAGACCTTCTCGGTGTCCGACGTCGCCGGATAGAGGGCGACAGGACAGGTCACGAGCGACAGGCGCAGAAAACCCTTCCAATTGGCGCGGGGGGCCATGGGCTACTCCGAAAATACGCAACAGACGAACGGGAAGGATACCACCGGATCACCCCGTCTCAAACATGCCGGGCTGCGGAATCTCGGAACGGCGTTAACCCTCGAGGGGCCCGTTCTGAGCCGGATCTGCGACCTTTTTAACACGGCGACCGCGCGACACGGCCCAAATACCCGGAACATCACTTTTGATCATGCGTTGCTTTCACAGCCGGTGTCGGAGCATTCGCTGACATTACAGGCACTTACTCGAAGAGGTCCCCATGGCAACGAAACGACATGGCCAGATCGTCGAAACCCCGACCGAGGCGCGCCAAGCTGAACCCGGCCCGTCCGTGCTTGCACTCCTGACGGTATCGACCGGGCTCGCGATTCTGATCCTTGGCATCGTCTGGTTCATATTCTTCCGCACATAAGGGACTGACCGAGGCTGCGCGACCTGGGTGTTTATCCGCGCGGCTGGGCCGTGGGTCCCGCTTTTCGGGAGCCATTGCCGCAAGCAACCTGCCGGCCCCCTTGGGGCCTCCGATCGGGCATGTTAGGCGTTGGGCCTGCGGTTTGGGGGCGTACCCGGGCCCGCGGAAAGCGTCATGACGAAAAAGTCGCACTGCCCGGTGTACGTCGTTCATGGCCCGTTCACCCCGCTGAGCCTCATCATGAGAACTGATATTGTAGGGCTCACTATTGGAGGCCAGCTTGCGCCTGCTTGTTGTTGAGGACGATCCGGATCTCAACCGTCAGCTTACGACGGCTTTGACGGATGCCGGTTATGTGGTTGATCGCGCGTTCGACGGCGAGGAGGGGCACTATCTGGGCGACAGCGAGCCCTATGACGCCGTCGTGCTCGACATCGGGTTGCCGAAGATGGATGGCATCTCGGTCCTGGAGGCGTGGCGCCGCAACGGCCGCGCCATGCCAGTCCTGATCCTCACCGCGCGCGATCGCTGGAGCGACAAGGTGCAGGGTTTTGATGCTGGCGCCGACGACTATGTCGCAAAGCCGTTTCACCTTGAAGAAGTGCTGGCGCGCATTCGCGCGCTGCTGCGCCGCTCCACCGGCCATGCCCAGTCGGAACTGACCTGCGGCCCGGTCTCGCTGGATACCCGCACCGGGCGGGTCAGCGTCTCGGGCAATCCGGTCAAGATGACCTCGCACGAATACCGGCTGCTGGCCTATCTGATGCATCACACCGGGCGCGTGGTGTCGCGCACCGAACTGGTCGAGCATCTCTACGACCAAGACTTCGACCGCGACTCCAATACCATCGAGGTATTCGTCGGCCGCATCCGCAAGAAGCTCGACGTCGACATCATCCAGACCGTGCGGGGGCTCGGCTATCTCTTGACGCCGCCGTCGCCTGGCGCCTGATGAGCCTTGCTCTTTTATTCGAGCATGATCTTATCCGAAGGCCGGTCTCCATCCGCAGGATTGGAGGCTGGGGATACGCTTTTCGGGATCTTGTTCTGATGCGCGGAAGTTCGCTCGCCACGCGGTTGTTCCTGTCGGCGACTGCGTGGGTGGTCGTGATCCTGGTCATCACCGGCGTGATCCTGTCGTCGGTCTACCGGAACGCGACCGAGCGCGCCTTCGATCGCCGCCTCAACCTCTACCTCCGCACCCTGATCGCCGAAGTCGCAACGCCGGAAGAGCCGCCTGAGCAACAGTTCCAGTCGCTCGGCGAACCGCTGTTCGAACTGCCCTTGTCCGGCTGGTACTGGCAGATCGTCCGGACCGACGAGAAGGCCGAAACAAAGGCCTCGCGTTCGCTGTGGGACAAGAAGCTGCCGAAGCTCGAGGATATCGGCGCGGAGTTGACCCCGGCCGGGATCCGTCTCGGCTACGTCGACGGTCCGGAGGGCCAGGATCTGAGGGTGGTCGAACGGCCGGTCGACCTCGGCGCCGACGGCAAGTTTCTGGTCAGCGTGGCTGGCGACGCATCCGAGATTTTCGACGAAATCCGCGCCTTCGATTATTACCTCGGCGGCACTTTTGCAGCGCTCGGCATCGTGCTGCTCCTGACCACGATCTTCCAGGTCCGCTTCGGGTTGGCCCCGCTCAAGCGCATTTCGGAATCGATCGCCGACATCCGCTCCGGACGCGCCGAACGGCTCGAGGGCCAATTTCCGGTCGAGATCGCGCCGCTGGCGCGCGAGACCAACGCCCTGATCGACGCCAACCGCGAGATCGTCGAGCGCGCCCGCACCCATGTCGGCAACCTTGCCCATGCCATCAAGACGCCGCTGTCCGTGATCGTCAACGAGGCCTCCGCCCACACGGTGGATCCCTTTGCGAACAAGGTTTTGGAGCAGGCTTTTGTGATGCGGGATCAGGTCGCGCATCACCTCGAGCGCGCACGCATCGCCGCGCGCGTCACCATCGTCGGCACTGTCACCGAGGTCGCGCCCGCCATCGAGGCGCTGCGGCGGACCATGGAAAAGATCCACCGGGATCGTGGTGTCACGATCGCGGTCAAGGCGGACCCGCAGGCAAAGTTCCGCGGCGAGCGCCAGGATCTTGAGGAGATGGCCGGCAATCTGGTCGACAATGCCTGCAAATGGGCGGCCTCGCAGGTATTCATCGAGGTGCGCGCGGAATTACCGGTCGTATCAGGCACCGGGCCACGGCTGCGGATCATCGTCGATGACGATGGCCGCGGATTGTCCGCTGCCGAGCGCGCACAGGTGTCCCGGCGCGGCCAGCGCCTGGACGAATCCAAGCCGGGCTCCGGGCTCGGGCTTTCGATCGTGATCGATCTCGCCAGCCTCTATGGCGGTAGCCTCGTCCTGGGCGACGCCCCGATCGGCGGGCTGCGGGCAGAACTGGTGTTGCCGGGGATATGAACGTCCTATCGGGCTGAATTGCCTGGGATTGAAGGGGCGCTACCCGGCACGGCCCAGGGCGATTTCGTTATTCCTAAACGGCTTCTTAACGCGCACACTTCTAAAATCGGCGGTGGACGCGCTTTGCCGTCCGCGTGACACAAATATATCCACACCAGGCGAATGAGCCAGACATCGACAGAGCGGCTGAGGGACTATCTCGCCCAGCTCCCGCCTCAATCGCAGGCGCTGCTGATGCGGGAGTTCGAGCGCGCCATCGAGCGCGGGGAAGACCTCGCCGTCGCCAATTTCGTGCTCGAGCAATTGCGCAAGGTCGTGCGCGGGACCGAGGAAGACGACGAGGCGCGTCCGCGCACCGACGATCCGGCGCGGCTGTTGTACGGTCCACTCGAGCCATTTCTCGTCGAGGGCAATTTTCCGGTGCGCGCCGGGCAGATCCGGCGGCGCGTCGCTGCTGGCGGTTTGGCAATGGCTGGGCCGCGACGGCGCGCCCGAGGCCGTGCGCGCATTCGAAACGACACTCGGCGAGATCAGGCTGAGCGGCTCCACCGCAGGTCTCGAAGCCGCGACCCGTAAATTCCAGCTCGCTGCAGCCGAGGCGATCGTCAAGATCGCCACTCCGGTGCAGGGAGACGACAGGCATCGCGCGCTCTCGCGCATCGGCCCGCCGAACGTTGTCGAGGATTTATTGTCGATCGGCGCGGTGCTGCGGGCTCGTGAGGCGATGGAGACGCTCGGCAGTCGGCTTCCCGGCCAGATTCGGGCGCTGACGCCCTCCCAGCTCGAGACGGCGACGTCCGCGCTCAACGTGCCCTCGTTGCAGACGCCGCAATTGCTGCCGTTCGCGCTGTCGCTGATCATGCAGCGGCTGGTGGCGCCGTGGCAGATCATCCGTCTCGCGGTCAGGATGGCGGCCTCCGACGACGAGATTCGCGTGGCGGCCACGCCCTACGGCATCGCCGTTACGATCGCGCTGCACGATCTCTCGTTTCTCACGGCCTGCCTGCGCACGGACATCAGGCGCGGCCATTTCGACAATGTCGGCGATCAACTGAAAATCCTGCACGATGGCGTGCGGGGCTTGCGCACCGAGCTCGATCTGCGCAACGATTCCGCGTGGGGCCGCCAGCTCACGTCGATCCGCGCCGATATTTCCAATTCGCTGCAGTCGGAGATCGAGAGCGTGCCCGGCCGGGTCCGCCGCATCCTGCGTCAGCGCGCCGACAAGGATATCGCTTCGGCGCCGAAGATCGACGCCGCGGAGGTCGAAGAGATCGCCGCCCTGATCGACTTCGTGGCGGTGTGCCGCACCTATGCCAGCGAACTCGCCATCAACGAGGTCACTCTGCGGACCTATTCCGACCTGCAGCATTACGTCGAGCATTCAACCGAGAGCCTGGTGCAGGCGCTGCGCGGCGCCGACACCAGAGCGCGCGCCTACCGGCAGATGCAGGCCAAGGCGGCGATCCGCTTCTGCGAAATCCTGTTCGGCCATGACTATGCGTCGCTGATGAGCCGGGCGGCCGAAAATGCCATGACCGGCGAGCGTAAGACGACCAAGGCCGGCTAGCGCCGCCTCTGATCTATCGCGTCATGCCTTGCGTCGATCCTTGGCGCCGCGAAGAAATTCGGCGAAGGCCTTCAGCGTCACATCGGAAACATGATGTTCGATGCCCTCGGCATCAGCCTCCGCGGCTTCCTGCGGAACGCCGAGCGCCAGCAAGACGTCGACCACCAGACGGTGACGGGCGCGGACGCGCTTGGCGAGGGTCTCACCCTTTTCGGTCAGGAACACCCCGCGATAGGGGCGGGCCGTAACCAAGTCTTCGCGCTTCAACCGCGCAATGGTGTCGATCGCCGTCGGGTGCGATACGCCCAGCCTGCGCGCGATGTCGGTCGGGCGCGCCTCGCCGGTCGTGCCGAGCAGATCGGAGATCAATTCGACATAGTCTTCCAGAACCGCGGTCGATCGCGCCGATCGTGCCTTTCCGAACCGGCGCGCCTGCGTTTGTTCCGCGGGCAGCGGCGTCATCGGTTTGGCCCGATTTGTCGAGGGCTTACGCACCACTGCACCTTCCAGGCGAATCCATCCAGACGAGGCGCGACCATGGCGTGCTGCCGACCACATTGCAAGTTGGCGGCTTGTCGCCGATCTGCAACAGGCCGGCGCCTGGCATTTGCGACTCGTTCGCAGCATCTTGACAGTTAACGGTTCAGCATTAACATGTAGCCTTACCTACGTTTTGGTGTTGCGGCTTATCAAGCAGGCTGTTGCTGAAGCGCGATCGGTTGGGGATGAATATGCGCGCGACGCGAATGGCCCTTGTGGGCACATCGGCACTGGCCGTGGTTTGGCTGAGCCACGCCGCGGCGCTGGCGCAAACCGCAGCGCCCGCGCCACCGACACCCCAGGCCGCGCCGTCTGCCGAGCCAGCCGTCCCGGCACCGCCAGCAGCGGGGCAAGCCCCGGCGGAGCCGGCTCCGTCGCAGACCGCGCCGGCCCCGGCGGCCGGACCGCAAGCCACGCCGAGCGCGCCAGCGGAAATCGACATGCCGCAAGTGACCGTCGAGGGGCGTCAGCCTAAACCCGCGCGGCGGGCCGCGCGCAGCGAGTCCGGTCGGCGTTCGACGACCGTGGAGGCACCGCTGCCGGGCCCAACGCCCGCGCCCGTGCCCACGTCGCCCTTCAATCCGCCATTCGCGCCGCTGTCGACGATCGGGAGCAACCAGATCCAGACCGGCAGCAGCAACGGTGGGTTCGGCAGCCTGTTCACCAATATGCCCGGCGCAACATCGGCGGGGCTTGCCACGGAATCGTCGCGCCCGATCTTGCGTGGCCTGTCGGACGCAAAGGTCCGCATTCAGGAGAACGGCGTCGGTGCGGTCGACGTGTCGGACATCGCGCAGGACCACGCGGTGCCGATCGACCCTCTCGCCATCCAGAAGGTCGACGTCATTCGCGGACCGGGTGCGCTCCGCTTCGGCTCGCAAGCCGTCGGCGGCGTCGTCGATGTCAACAACAACCGGATTCCGACCGCTGCGCCGCTTGGGGGAGTGGCTGCGGAACTGAGGTCGGGTGTGACGAGCGTCAACAAGGGATGGGAAAGCGGCCTGTTGCTGGATGCCGGCGGCCGCAACGCCGCCGTTCATGCCGACATCTACGGGCGCTCCTCTGGCGACTATAGCGTCCCGAGTTACCCGTATCTGGTCCCGCCAATCCCTGCGCCTGCCTTCAACGGCAAGCAGCCGAATTCCGCTTCGCAAAGCGCGGGCGCGGCGGTCGGTGGCTCCTGGCTTTTCGACGGCGGTTATGCCGGCATCGCCGTCTCCCGTTTCACCAGCGACTACTACGTGCCCGGTATTGCGACCGCGGAAGCCCGCCAGCACAACGACCTCGAGCAAACCAAGATCAGCTCCAAGGGCGAGTATCGCCCGGACGCAAGCGCGCTTGCCGCGATCAGGTACTGGACCGGGTATTCGGAGTACCGGCACGACGAGACCGTGCTCGCCACCACCGGCTTCCAGGAGATTACCGCCACCTTCAAGAACCGGCAGACCGAAGGCAAGCTCGAGTTCGAACTTGCGCCGTTCGCCACGCCAATCGGTGCGCTGACCAGCATTTTCGGCGCGCAAGGCGCCTACCAGCAACTCGATACGGCAGGGCAGGCGATCTTGCTTCCGGCCCAGACCAGAACAGCGGCGGCGTACTTTCTCAATGAAGTCAGGCACACGGACACGCTGCGCACGCAATTGGCGGGTCGCATCGAGGGGGTCAATGTCGCGGGAACGGCATTCACTTTCCCGCCGAATTTTCTCCCACCACCGGATGAGCCGGGCAGGGCCGCCGCCAAGCTCGACTTCATGCCGAAGAGCGTCAGCTTCGGCATCATCAAGGATCTTCCATCCTCGCTGGAAGCCAGCCTGACGCTGCAACGGATCGAACGTGCGCCGCGCGCTCTCGAACTGTTCGCCCAAGGTCCCGACGGTTCGGAGAAGACGTTCAAGATCGGCAACCCGAACCTCGGAATCGAAACCGCGCAGACCGCGGAAATCGGCTTGAAACGTACGGATGGCGATTTCAGGTTCGCCGCGAATGCCTACTACACGTCGTACGACAAGTTCATTTTCTCGCGCGCCACCGGCATCTTTTGTCAGGAAACGTTTGCTTCATGCGGCGCCGGCACCGATTACATCCAGGTCAACTACGATCAGCGTGACGCGACTTTCCGCGGCGGCGAACTGGCGTGGCAGTGGGACGCCGCGCAACTTGGCAATGGCACCCTTGGCCTCGATGGCCAATATGATGTGGTGCGGGCGACCTTCACTGACGGCAGCAACGTGCCGCGCATTCCTCCGATGCGACTTGGCGGCGGCGTCTACTGGCGCAACGACAATTGGTTCGCGCGCGTCGGCGTGTTGCACGCGTTTGCGCAGAACGACATTCCGCAATTCGACACGCCGACCGCCGGATATGATTTGGTGAAAGTACAACTCGAGCACCGGAAATTCTGGAAGGATTCGCCGTGCGGCGCGGTTGAGGTCGCGACCGGGGTAGTTGGCGACAATCTGCTCAACGCCAACATTCGCAACTCCGTTCAATTCCACAAGGACGAGATCCTGCAGCCGGGTCGTGGCTTCAAGCTGTTTCTCAACGTCAAATACGGGGTCGACCGGCCAAGCGGCCCGCCCGGCACCTGGATCGGCACGGCGAGACGGCCGGCCGGCAACGGCTACTACAAGAGCCCCGCGCTCGAAGCGGCGGCCTGGAACTGGGCGGGCATCTACGCCGGCGGCAATGTTGGATATTTGAGGGGTGAGGGCGGTACCAACGCTGCGTTCAACGACGTTGCAACCGGTGCCTCGCTTGCCGGAGCCCGCCTGTCGTCCACGCACGACACCGCCAGTATTGGCGGACAGGCTGGCTACAACTGGACGTCGGGCCGGATGCTGGCAGGCATTGAAGGCGATTTCGAATACCGCAATCAGCGCGGAAGCAGCGCCACCGCTTGCCCCGGCAACATCTGCAACCCGGCGCTCGCTCCGCTCGACGCCACCGTGACGGCGAGTCTGGACTATCGCTTGGGGTGGGTGGCCTCGGTTCGCGGCCGCGTCGGAACGCTTGTGACGCCGGACCTGCTTGCCTACGCCACCGCGGGCGTTCCGTTCGGCAAGATAACGACGTCAACGGCTATTGCAGGTTTCGACGACGCGGGCGTCGCAACCACCGCGTCTCTGGATCGGCACTTGTATCGGTTCGGCTGGACTGTCGGCGCCGGTTTCGAGACGCGGCTGGCAGGCAACTGGACCGCAAAGCTCGAATATCTCCACATGGATTTCGGCTCGGTGCGTTCGACGCCGCCTGTGGCGGTCAATACGGCGGTTGCGTTTGACGCCAACACGCGGGTGACCAGTGATGGTGTCAGGATCGGGATGAACTACAGATTTGGCAGCGGCGCGACCGTCGTGGATTAACGCATCGAACTGATGTTGTGATCAGACGGTCGGATGCCGCTTGCTATCTGCCCTATTTGACCGTGAAGCGGATCGGCTGCCTCACGACAACGAATTCGCCGGGAAACATTGCGGGCGGCGAAGGGAAGGGCTGCGCGCGCTTGAGGAGCGCGAGCGCTTCCTCGTCAAGGGCGCCGGATCCCGAACTTTGAGTTACACGCGCGCTGACAACCATTCCCTTGCGATCAAGCGTAAACGACACCTGCGCCGTCCCTTGCTCGCGCCGCGACCGCGCGGCTTCCGGATATCGCTTGTTCTTTTCAACCAAAGCAAGGACCTGGGTTTGCCATGTCACGACGGCCTCCGAATTCTTGTCATTCGGCACACCCTGGGTCGGCGCAACGGCGACCGGTGCGATCCGTTCGTTGATCGCGGGTGGTGCTGATGTCGTGGCGGCCGCCGCCTGCTGCTGCGGCGTCACGTCAGGCTGCGACTTGCTCTGCAAAGCCACAGCCGCGTCCGGATTGGGAGCGGGCGGCAACTCGGGCGTTTCATCGGGCGGCGTCTCCTCGGGCTTCGCCACCGGCTGCGCCTCCGACATCGCCTGCTCCGGGCCGGGCGCAATGTCGGTCGGCGTCGTCGCTGGTGCTGCGGCCAACGGTGCCAGGTCGACCACGATCGCGCCCGAAGGTTCGGCAGCCACCGTGTCATCCACATCGCGCCAGATGGCGAGCGTGGCAGTCAATCCGGCATAGACGCACAGCACCGCGAGGCTGCTGAACATCCATCGTCGAAGGTCAGAACGATCTTCGGCCGCAAGCTGCATCATGGCGATGAGGCTTGCTCCATTCCGACCAGGGCTACCTTGAGGTAGCCGGCGGCCCGCAACATGTTCATGACCTGCATCACCTCGCCATAGGGGACGAGCTTGTCGGCGCGCAGGAAAATGCGGGTGTCCTTCTGGCCGCTGGTGCTTGCATCGAGCGCGCCGGGCAGTGCGCTCCGCTCCACGGTATCGTTCCCGACGGAAAGCGACAGGTCCGGCTTCACCGTCAGATAGACCGGCTTGTCCGGCCGCGGCTGCGGCTGCGCGTTCGACGCCGGAAGATCGACGGCGATATCGACGGTCGCAAGCGGGGCAGCAACCATGAAGATGATAAGCAGAACGAGGATGACGTCGATGAACGGCGTCACGTTGATCTCATGGACTTCGGCGAGATCGCCGTTGCCTTGGTTCAGGCTGGCGGCCACGGCTGCTACTCCGCCGCTGCGAGGTGCCGCCGCACCAGCATGGTGCCGCTATCGAGGTCGCGGCCGACCAGTCGCGTAATCTCTGCGGATCCGTCCCCGAGCAGCGCCCGGTAGGAAGCGATCTGGCGTGCAAAGAGATTGTAGATCATGACGGCGGGAATCGCCGCCACCAGCCCGAGCGCCGTCGCCAGCAGTGCCTCGGCAATTCCAGGCGCGACCACGGCGAGGTTGGTGGTTTGCGACTTCGATATTCCGATGAAGCTGTTCATGATTCCCCAGACCGTGCCGAACAGTCCGACGAAGGGGCCGGTCGATCCGATGGTCGCAAGCACGCCGGTGCCTAGTCCGATGCGCCGGCTTGCCGCCGCCTCGATCTGCTGCAGCCGGGAGGCGATCCTTGCCTTGATCCCCTCCTTGTCCATTCGATCGGTGCTCAATCTCAATTCTGCCAGGGCACCCTCGAGCAACTGGGCAACTGCGCCCTCGGGGACCTGCCGCACGGCGTCTTCCACGTTCCGGACGTCGGCGAGCTCGCGCAGGGCGTGCCGGGCGTTCCGTCGCGCCTTGATCAGCTCGATCATCTTTGCGAGCCACACCGTCCAGGTGACCGCGGTCGCAAAGACCAGACCGATCATCACCGCTTTGACGACGACGTCGGCCTGCATGAACATGCCCCAGGGGCTGAGATCGCGAGGCAGCGCTGCAGCCGCGATCACTGTCCTTTCCGTTGCATCCTGGGCGGCGGTCGGAAATGACAGCAACAGCAGCGGAAGTGACAGAAGCGGAACGCTGCGGCGAAGTTTCAGGCCAACTGGAATTTTGACAGGGGTGGAGGGAACAGCGCCACGTCGAAATGCTTTCCAGGATCGCATCAATCTGCCTCTGCACGCAATTAATGTCTCAGCCCCATTGTGTAGCATCGCCTACGTCTTGGTGCAAACGCTATAGGCCGAGGTATGAGGTCTCGACGGTGCATGCAGGATCCGCTGCAATTTCCCATTGATGGATTTGCGAGCCGCGGTCCGGCGGAGAAGCCAGGGCGAACTGTGCCGAGGAACTCCGGATCGCTGGCTGTGGCAAGCCGGTCTCCCGGCTTTTCTGCCGCAATTGTCAATTGCCGGGCTTGCCGCCGGTGGTGTAAAGCGGCGCATCGGCGCTGGCTTGGGAAGGCGCCGTTCCGCCCCCGGGAACTACCTGATGACGCTGTGGTTTGTGTTCGCGCTGATGACGGTCGCGGCGATTTTTGCCGCGCTCTGGCCATTGAGCCGCGGCTCGTCTGTGCAGGCCGGCGGCAGCGAGGCGGTCGTCTACAAGGATCAGCTCGCCGAGATCGACCGCGATGTCGCAGCCGGGTTGATCGGCTTGTCCGAAGCCGAGGCGGCGCGTGTCGAAATCGGCCGCCGCCTGCTCGCCGCCGCGGACGCGGAGCGCAACCTGCCGGCGCGCGCCAATCTTGGCCTGCGCCGTGCCTCGGCTGTCGTGGCGCTGGTGGGTTTGCCGATCGCGGCAGTGACGTTCTACCTCGCGCTTGGATCGCCGCGTCTCGGTGATTTCCCGCTCGCCTCGCGCAGCCGTATGGCGGACGCCAGCCAGCCGCTCGAAAACATGGTGGCGCAGGTCGAAGCGCATCTGGAGAAGAATCCGACCGATGGTCGCGGCTGGACCGTGCTGGCGCCCGTGCTGGCGCGGCTCGGTCGGTTCGATGACTCGATCCGGGCCTACCGCAACGCGATTCAACACGCCGGCGACAGCGCCGAACGCCGCTCCGATCTCGGTGAGGCGCTGGTTGGCAGCGCGGGCGGCGTCGTCACGGCGGAGGCCAAGGGCGAATTCGAGCGCGCGGTCGCGCAAGACGCCGACGATCCCAAGGCCAGCTATTTCCTCGGGCTCGCTGCCGAACAGGACGGCCGGAAGGCCGATGCTGCGGCGATCTGGCGGGCGATGCTGTCAAAGGCGCCGGCCGACGCGCCGTGGCGGGCGTTGATCGAGGCGGCGCTGACCCGGGTCGGCGCCCCCGCCGCGCCGGCGCTCTCCGATGATGCGATGGCCGCGGCCAGGGACATGAACGAGGCGGACCGCGGGACGATGGTCCGCGGCATGGTCGATCGGCTGGCGGCGCGGCTGAAGCAGGACGGCAGCGATGTCGAGGGTTGGTTGCGGCTGGTGCGGGCCTATATGGTGATGGGCGAACGCGACAAGGCGACGAGCGCGCGCACCGAAGCGCGTCAGGCGGTCGCGGGCGATGCCGAACGCTTGCGCCAGCTCAATGAAGGCCTGAAAAATCTCGGGCTTGATGGATAGAGCCGGATGGCGGAACCCAAAGACGAAGGCAGGGGATATTGATGACGCGCAAGCAGCGGCGTTTGACCATGATCGGCGGTTCGCTCGCGGTGCTTGCGGTTGCGGCGGCGCTGGTGCTGAACGCGATGCGCGATTCCATCGTGTTCTTTTCCACGCCGACCATGGCGGCGGAAAAGCATATCCCGCCCGGCAAGCGGTTCCGCCTCGGCGGCCTGGTGCAGCCGGGCTCGCTGGTGCGCGGCGACAACCTTGCCGTGAACTTCAGCATCGCCGACGGCAGCGCCACGCTGCCCGTCGCCTATAAGGGAATGTTGCCGGACCTGTTCCGCGAAGGGCAGGGCGTCGTCGCCGAGGGCGCGCTCGATGCGTCAGGCGTGTTCAAGGCCGATACCGTGCTGGCCAAGCATGACGAGACCTATATGCCCAGGGACGTCGCCGACGCCCTGAAGAAGCAGGGGCACTGGAAGGACGACTACGGCGCGAAGCCCGGCGCCACGGCCGCATCTGCGCCGGTGCAGGGGACCGCGAAGTGATCGCGGAAGCGGGGCATTACGCGCTGGTGCTGGCGCTCGCACTTGCGCTGATCCAGTCCACGGTTCCGATGCTGGGCGCGCGCTGGGGCGATCCTGCGCTGATGAACGTCGGTCGCTCCACGGCGCTGGCGCAATTGCTGTTCGTGGCGGCCTCGTTCACGGCCCTGGTGATGCTGCACGTCAACTCGGATTTTTCCGTCGTCAACGTGTTCGAGAATTCGCACTCGATGAAGCCGTTGCTCTACAAGATCACCGGCGTGTGGGGCAATCACGAAGGATCGATGCTGCTGTGGGTGTCGATCCTGGCGCTGTTCGGCGGCCTGGTTGCCGCCTTCGGCAGCAATTTGCCGCTGTCGCTGCGCGCCCATGTGCTGGCCGTGCAGGGCTGGATCGCGGCTGCGTTCTATCTGTTCATCCTGGTCACGTCGAACCCGTTCCTGCGCATCGCGAGCCCGCCGATCGAGGGCCGTGACCTCAATCCGGTGCTGCAGGACATTGGGCTGGCCGTGCATCCGCCGATGCTCTATCTCGGCTATGTCGGATTTTCGATCTCGTTCTCGTTCGCGATCGCCGCCTTGATCGAAGGCCGGATCGACGCGGCCTGGGCGCGCTGGGTGCGACCGTGGACGCTCGTGGCGTGGATATTCCTCACGCTCGGCATCGCCATGGGTTCGTACTGGGCCTATTACGAGCTGGGCTGGGGCGGCTGGTGGTTCTGGGACCCGGTCGAGAATGCTTCCCTGATGCCCTGGCTCGCCGGCACCGCGCTGCTGCATTCCGCCGTCGTGATGGAAAAGCGCAACGCGCTGAAGGTCTGGACGATCCTGCTGTCGATCCTGACGTTTTCGCTGTCGCTGCTTGGCACCTTCCTGGTGCGCTCGGGCGTGCTGACCTCGGTGCACGCGTTCGCGACCGATCCCTCGCGCGGCGTGTTCATCCTGCTGATCCTGTGCCTGTTCATCGGCGGCAGTCTTACGCTGTATGCCTGGCGCGCCTCGGCACTGAAGCAGGGCGGGCTGTTCGCGCCGGTCTCGCGCGAGGGCGCGCTGGTGCTCAACAATCTCTTTCTCACCTCCGCCTGCGCCACCGTGTTCATCGGAACGCTGTATCCGCTGGCGCTGGAAGTGCTGACCGGCGACAAGATTTCGGTCGGCGCACCGTTTTTCAACCTGACCTTTGGGCCGCTGTTTGTGCCGCTCCTGGTCGCCATGCCGTTTGCGCCGCTGCTGGCCTGGAAGCGCGGCGATCTCCTCGGCGCAGCGCAGCGGCTGACCGCGGCCGGCATCGCGGCGCTGGTCGCGATTGCGGTGCTGTTTGCATGGACCCATGGCGGAGCCACGCTCGCCCCGCTGGCGATTGGGCTCGCGATATTCGTGATTGGCGGCGCCTTGAGTGATCTTGCCGAACGCATGGCGCTGTTCCGCGTCCCCTTGGCCACCGCGATGGCCCGTGCGCGTGGGCTACCGCGCGCGACCTGGGGCACGGCGTTCGCGCATGCCGGCATTGGCGTCGCGCTGATCGGCATCGTCTGCGAGACCACCTGGAATAGCGAATATATCGGCACGATGAAGCCGCGCGATGTCGCAAGCGTCGCCGGCTATCAGTTGAAGCTCGACGAGATCACGCAACGGCAGGGACCGAACTTCCGTGAGATGATCGCGCAGTTCACGGTTGCACTCGACGGCGAAACGCTCCAGGTGATGATGCCGTCGAAGCGCAACTTCACCACGCGGAGCTCGTCGACGACCGAGGCCGCGCTGCTGACCCGCGGCGCCAGCCAGCTCTACGTATCGCTCGGCGACACCAATGCGGAGGGCGCCATCGCGGTGCGCATCTATCACAAGCCGCTGGTGCTCCTGATCTGGTGGGGCCCTGTCCTGATGGCGTTCGGCGGTCTGCTGTCGCTCTCGGACCGCCGCCTGCGCGTCGGCGCGCCCAAGCCGGCCAAGGCCGCCCGCGCGCTGCAGCCGGCGGAGTAGGGCCTTGAAGCGCCTCATTGCAGCATGTGTGCTGGTTGTCGCCGCGACGCTCTGCGGGCCGGCTCACGCCGTGCAGCCCGACGAGATCATGGCCGATCCGGCAAAGGAGGCGCGAGCTCGCGACCTGTCGCGCGAGCTGCGCTGCATGGTGTGCCAGAACCAGTCGATCGACGATTCCGACGCCCCGCTGGCGCGCGACCTGCGCCTGTTGGTGCGCGAGCGGATCGCCTCCGGCGACAGCGACAGCCAGGTGATCGATTTTCTGGTCGCGCGCTATGGCGAGTTCGTGCTGCTGAAGCCGCGCTTCACGCCGCATACGCTGCTGCTCTGGCTGCTGCCGCCGCTCGCGTTGGCCGGAGGCGGGCTGGCGCTCTGGTTCTACAGCCGCCGCCGTTCGAATACCGGCAGCGCGACCGATCCTTCGCTGTTGCATCTGACGGAAGAGGAAGAGGCGAGGCTGGAGCGCTTGCTCGCAGCCGATGCGCCGGACAAGAAGCCTTAAGCCCACCGTTGCAAGCGGGCAGGCTTCAGCTATGACTTCCCTGTCAGAATAAACATAACCAGGGGAAACCGGACATGGCCTTTTCACTCTACGACGCCAGCGTGGCGAACTATCTGCAGACCCTTGGCGCGGTCAGCGGTTTCCTCGACCGCGGCCTCGTTCATTTCCGCGAAAAGAACATCGATCCGGATAGCATGGTCGAGGCGCGTCTGGCGCCCGACATGCTGCCGCTGCGTTTCCAGATCATCTCCGTCGCGCAGCATTCGCGTGGCGCTATCGAGGGCGTGCAAAGCGGAGAGTTTCGTCCGCCCGCGTCCAGCACGCCGTACGATTATGCGGGATTGCAGGGATTGGTCGCGCAAACCCGCGAGGCTCTGGAGGGCTGGACTCCGGAGGCAGTCAACGCGCTCGGCGGCCGCGACGTCGTCTTTCACATCGGTGATCACAAGCTGCCCTTCACCGCAGAGGGCTTCCTGATGTCGTTCTCGCTGCCGAATTTCTATTTCCACGCCACCACCGCCTACGACATCCTGCGCACCAACGGCGTGCCGCTGGGCAAGCGTGATTTCATGGGTCGGCTGAAGATGAAGAAGAGCTGAGGCGGGTCTTCGGGCGAGGGTGCGATTGTTGCGCGTCCCCGCAACGATGCGCTCGATACCAAACTCCAGAATTACGTCGACGTGGTCGGCTTCTTTGATCCGGCCAACACGGATACCCTCGAATTCGTGTTCGACATCAACGGCAATGGTCCAGATTAGCTAACTAACGCGCAGAACAAGGAACGGCGCGGGAGATGTCTCCTGCGCCGTTCCCCTTTCGGCTGGTTGCCGCTATTAGCCCATCAGGGCGTCGCGCTGCGCGATGAGGGTCGCACGAGCGTCGCTGTTGTCCCGGATGTCGCTCGAGATAAAATCCATCATGGCACGTAAGGAAGCCAACGCCTCTTGCTGATCCTCGACTGACGTTGCGATACCTTCCTTGCGGGTGGTTACGGTGCCGTCGCCCCGGAAATTGTATTGGATACCGTCCTTCACGAAGCCATAGGTAACGTTTGGACCGAGAGGAGGCAGTGTCCGACCGGCGTCCTTCAACATCTTCAATGCCTTTGCGGTCTCCGCAGGATTCAGCGTTACTTCGGGTGATATCGGAGAGTTCAGCATCTTGTCGTAGGATTTCTGAAGTCTCTCGATGCCGGTCTTGTTGGTGTCTTGCCTCGCGTCCTGCAAGTCGAGCAAAGCGAGTTGACTGTTGATTTTGGCCAATTCGCCCCGGCGATGCACGGCCTTAATGGTTGCCTGGAAACGATCCTCGCTTGCTTGCGACGCGGCATCCACGGCTTGCTGTGCGGCGTCCGGGCCCTGCTTGAATGCGGCCATCAGGCGATCCAGTGCGTCCTGCGACAACGACACCTGCGTAGCTGGGCCACGGTCGCTGTCGTTCGTCGTCGCGTTCGAGGCGGGTTGTTTGGAATTGTCCCCTTCGAGAGCCGTGTAGGCGAGGGGATTCAATGGGGCGGCTTGGATGGAAACGGCGCTGACCATGGTTTTCTTCCTGATCTTTGTCGTTGACGGCGAGGATCGAAGCTCGCGTTCGGCGGCCCGCAACCACGCTCTTTTTGTTCGTGCAGAGGTTGTGACACGAATTGATTTAACGTAAGATTTACGAGAGCGTCGAAAGCTGCTCCTTCTCGAATACGGCACGGAGCCGTTCCCTTGAGGACCGTTTCTCGGCCCGCGCTAACCCATTGATTGCCTGCGCTATTCCGTCGCATCCATAAGCAGCCGCATTACCAAAGTTTAATCCCCTAGCCAGCGCGCGGTAAGGCGGCAGGCCCCATCTTCCGATGTGACAGGTGCCCAACCCCCGCACCGTAGAAGAATGAAGAATTCACGCTCTGGAGATCTTAGAAACATGACCGAACGTCCCGTTGATCTTTCCTCGCTACCGTCAAACGGCGCAGCCCGCCGGTCGCTGTTCTCCGCCCGCAAGTTCGCGCTGATGGCCTCCGTCGTCGCCGGCCTTGGCGCTGCCGTGTATGGCTTCTCGCCGCAGCAGGGCTCGGCTGATATCTTTGCCAGCGCGGCGCAAGCGCAGGTCAATACAGAGGTTCGCAAGGTCGAGCGGCCGATCGGTTTCGCCGACATTGTCGAGCGCGTGAAGCCGTCGGTGATTTCGGTCAAGATCAACATCGCCGACAAGAGTTCCAAGGACGACAGCGCCAACAAGGACGAGGACTCGCCGTTCCCGCCGGGCTCGCCGATGGAGCGCTTCTTCCGCCGCTTCGGCGGTCCGGATGGCTTGCCGCCCGGCCTGCGTGGCGGACCGCGTGGCCCCCGTGGCCCGGTAACGGGTCAGGGCTCCGGCTTCTTCATCTCGCCTGACGGCTATGCCGTGACCAACAACCACGTGGTTGACGGCGCCGATAAGGTCGAAATCACGATGGAAGACGGCAAGACCTACACCGCGAAGGTGATCGGCACCGATCAGCGCACTGATCTGGCGCTGATCAAGGTCGAGGGCCGCACGGATTTCCCGTTCGCCAAGCTGTCCGATAGCAAACCGCGGATCGGCGACTGGGTGCTCGCGGTCGGCAACCCGTTCGGCCTCGGCGGCACTGTGACCGCCGGCATCGTCTCGGCCTCCGGCCGCGACATCGGCAACGGACCGTATGACGACTTCATCCAGATCGATGCGCCCGTGAACAAGGGCAATTCCGGCGGTCCGGCGTTCGACACCAATGGCGAGGTGATGGGCGTCAACACCGCGATCTACTCGCCGTCCGGCGGCAGCGTCGGCATCGCGTTCTCGATCCCTGCCTCGACGGTGAAGTCGGTAGTCGCCCAGCTCAAGGACAAGGGCTCGGTCAGCCGCGGGTGGATCGGCGTCCAGATCCAGCCGGTGACCTCCGAAATCGCCGACAGTCTCGGCATGAAGAAGGCCCAAGGCGCGCTGGTGGCGGAACCGCAGCAGAATGGTCCGGCGGCCAAGGCCGGCATCCAGTCCGGTGACGTTATCACCGCGGTCAATGGCGAGCCGGTCAAGGATGCCAGGGAACTCGCCCGCACCATCGGCGGTCTCGCACCCGGCACCGCGGTCAAGCTCAACGTGCTGCAAAAGGGCCAGGACAAGGTCGTCAACCTCACGCTCGGCCAGTTGCCGAACACGGTCGAGACCAAGGCCGACATCGGCAAGGAAGACAAGGGCGGCGCGACCAAGGGAACTGACGTGCCGAAGCTCGGCCTGACGGTTGCGCCCGCTAACAGCGTGGCCGGCGCCGGCAGGGAAGGCGTCGTGGTTACCGAGGTGGACCCGAAGAGTGCGGCGGCCGAGCGCGGCTTCAAGGAAGGCGACGTCATTCTCGAGGTCGCCGGCAAGACCGTCGGCAGCCCGAGCGAAGTCCGTGAGGCAATCGACGCCGCGCGTACCGAGAACAAGAACAGCGTTCTCATGCGCGTGAAGAGCGGCGGTTCGTCGCGCTTCGTCGCGGTGCCGCTGGCGAAGGGCTAAACGAGGACTAGATACCAGATGGAGGGTCACGCCGGCATTCGTCGCCCCCGCCGACGTCTCCTTCCGGGGAGCGGGTCCAAAACTCGCTCCCTCTGGCAACCTTCCTTCGGAATACGCCCCCCTCCGTCGGAAGGGCCTAAGGGCGGTGAGGTCCCCCAGCCTCATCGCCCGCTCTTTTCACTTGATTGCGATACTGCGCGGTCGCCTTGCATGTGCAGGGCGGCCGCGCCATGGTGAGAGGAACCAAATCCTGTGAGCGCTCCCGCAGCAATCCCCACACCCGTCACTCAGATGCGCCTGTTGATCATCGAAGACGACCGCGAGTCCGCCGACTATCTGGTCAAGGCGTTCCGTGAAGTCGGCTATGTCGCCGATCTCGCCAGCGATGGCGAGGAGGGACTATCGATGGCCGAGAGCGGCGATTACGACGTGCTGGTGGTCGACCGCATGTTGCCCAAGCGCGACGGACTGTCGGTGATCGGGAGCTTGCGCGATAAGGGCATTCGCACGCCGGTTCTGATCCTCTCCGCGCTCGGCCAGGTCGACGACCGCATCAAGGGTCTGCGCGCCGGCGGCGACGACTATCTGCCAAAGCCCTATTCATTCGCCGAATTGCAGGCCCGCGTCGAAGTGCTGTCGCGCCGCAATGTCGGCCCGGCCGAAGAGACCACCTATCGCGTCGGCGATCTCGAGCTCGACCGTCTTTCTCATCGCGTTGCCCGCGGCAAGGACGAGCTAACGCTGCAGCCGCGCGAGTTTCGCCTGCTCGAATATCTGATGAAGCATGCCGGCCAGGTGGTGACCCGCACCATGCTTCTGGAAAACGTCTGGGATTATCATTTCGATCCGCAGACCAATGTCATCGACGTGCACATTTCGCGGCTGCGCTCCAAGATCGACAAGGGCTTTGATCGGCCCTTGCTGCACACGATCCGCGGCGCCGGATACATGATCCGTGACGGCCTTCGGTAAACTGGTCCGCACGACGGCGTTTCGGCTGACGCTGGTCTATCTGTTTTTGTTCGCGCTGTTTGCGGCGTCGCTGCTCGGCTATTTCGCCTGGAATACGCGACGGCTGATCAACGAGCAGATCACCGCTACGGTGAATGCCGAAACCGCGGAGATTACCGACATCTACACGCGTCGCGGCCTGCGCGGCCTCGTCTTCACGCTCGGCAATCGGGCGCTGCGGCCGGGCGCCAACCTCTATCTCGTCACCACGCCGGAGGGAAAAGCGATCGGCGGCAATGTCGGCGCGCTGGCGCCGGGTGTGATGGCCTCAACCGGCTGGTCGGAGACCGGCTATCGCCGGCTCGACGAGCAGGACACCGCGGATCACCGCGCGCTGGTGCGCGTCACCGAACTCACCAACGGTTTTCGTCTCTTGGTCGGCCGCGACCTGGAGGAGCGCCGCCGGCTGTTCGGCATCGTCGCCAACGCCGCGCAATGGTCACTGCTGGTCGTCATCGTGCTCGGCATCGGCGGTGGCATCTTCGTGGCGCGGCGGGTGCTGCAGCGGATCGATGCCATGACCGGCACCACAAGGCGCATCATGGCGGGCGATCTCTCGGGGCGGCTGCCAGTCGGGCGCTCCGGAGACGAGCTCGACCGTCTCGCGGAAAACCTCAACGCCATGTTGGAGCGCATCGAGACCCTGATGATGGGGCTGAAGGAAGTCTCCGACAACATTGCCCATGACCTCAAGACGCCGCTAACGCGCTTGCGCAACCGCGCCGAGGAGGCGCTGGCGAGTTCGGGCAGCGAGGCCGAATACCGCGCAGCGCTGGAGCGGACCATCGAGGAATCCGACGGGTTAATCCGCACCTTCAACGCGCTGTTGATGATCGCGCGCGCCGAGTCCGGGCAGGCGCGCGGCAACATGGATGATTTCGACGCGGCCGACGTCGCCAGGGGCATCCACGAATTGTATGAGCCGCTGGCCGAAGACGACGGCATGACGCTCCGCGTCAGAACCACGACCGCGCGGCTGCATGGCAACCGCGAACTGATCAGCCAGGCGCTTGCCAATCTGGTCGAGAACGCCATCAAGTACGGCAAGCCCTCGCCGGTGGTGCAGCCGCTGGACCCTGCCGCCGCGGCGCGCACCCGGGAGATACTGATCGAGGCGCGGCGCGAAGGCGACCACGTGCTGCTCAGCGTCACCGATCATGGACCGGGCATTCCCGAAGGCGATCGCAAGCACGCGGTCGAGCGATTCGTGCGGCTTGAGGCGAGCCGCACGCTGCCGGGTTCCGGCCTCGGGCTCAGCCTGGCGTCCGCAGTGGCGACCTTGCATGGTGGCGAACTCAGGCTCGGCGATTCCCGGCCCGGCCTGACCGCGACGCTGGTAGTCCCGGCGCTATCTGCCGCGGCCAACAGGCTTGCGGCTCAAACGCAGGATGTGCCACAGAAGGTGGCATGAATTCCTCCGCCTTGGCCGCGCGGTTCGTCAGCGGGCCGCATGTCGCAGCCAGCAGTAACGCCGAACAACGCCTGGGAGACTGGCTCGCCGAACTGGAGCCGGAGCAATCGGCTGAGATCATGGCGTGGCTGGATCGCCCGCTCGCCAGGACCATCCTGCTTGGCATCGCCGAGTTCTCGCCATACCTGTTCGACTTGATCCGGGCTGACGCCGCTCGGCTGCTGCGTTTGCTGGCATGCGACCCGGAACCACATCTCAACTCGCTGATCGAGAAAGGCACGCGCGACGTACTCGCTGCCGCGGGCGAGGCCGACGTGATGCATCTGCTTCGCCGCATGAAGTCGGAGGCCGCGTTGTTGATCGCGCTGTGCGATATCGGCGGGGTCTGGCCGGTGATGCGGGTGACGGCGGCGCTGACCGATCTTGCAACCGTGTCCGTGCAGACGGCGCTGCGCTTCCTGCTACGTCAGGAGGTCACGCGCGGCCGCATGACGGCGCTCAATCATGACCGGCCGGAGGAGGACAGCGGATTGATCGTGCTCGCGATGGGCAAGATGGGCGCGGGCGAATTGAACTACTCCAGCGACATCGACCTAATCGTGTTTTTCGATCCCACCCGCACCTCGCTGGTCGCAGACATCGAGCCGGCGCCGTTCTTCGTGCGGGTGACGCAGGCGCTCGCCCGCCTGCTGCAGCAACGCTCCGGCGAGGGTTACGTGTTCCGCGTCGATCTGCGCCTGCGGCCCGATCCAGCCTCGACGCAGGTGGCGATTTCGACCGAGGCGGCGCTGCACTATTACGAGCGGGAAGGTCGGACCTGGGAACGCGCCGCGATGATCAAGGCGCGTGTTTGCGCCGGCGACGCCAAAGCGGGCGAGGCGCTGATCGCGGAACTGTCGCCGTTCGTCTGGCGCAAGCATCTGGATTTTGCCGCGCTCGCCGACGTCCACGACATGAAGCGGCAGATGCAGACCTATCGCGGCCAGAGCGAGATCGCGGTCGAAGGTCATAACGTCAAGGTCGGCCGCGGCGGCATCCGTGAGATCGAGTTCTTCGCACAAACGCAGCAGCTCATTGCCGGCGGTCGCCATCCGGAACTGCGGGTGCGCCCCACGCTCCATGCGTTGCAGGTGCTGGCGACCAGCAACTGGATCAGCTTTCAGGCCCACGACGAGTTGACCGCGGCCTATGAGTTCCTGCGCCGCGTCGAGCACCGACTGCAGATGATCGCGGACGAGCAGACCCATGCACTGCCCGAAGATGCCGAGGCTGTGGAGCGTTTTGCGAACTTCTTCGGCTATGAGAGCCGGGCGGCCTTTGCGAAGGACTTGCTCGGCCATCTCAACGTCGTGCAGGGGCATTACGGCAAGCTGTTCGAGGGCGATCCGACCGGCACGGTGAAGCTGCCGCAGCTCAATTATGCCGGCGGGCCTGAGGATGCGCGTCTGCTCGATCACCTGACGATGCTCGGCTTCAAGAAGCCCGTCGCGGTGGCTGGCACCCTGCAGCACTGGATGCAGGGCAACTATCGCGCGCTCCGCAACGAGGCGACCAAGGCTGCCTTCATCGAATTCGTGCCCGGCCTGATCCTCGGTCTCGCGCATGCCGAAGATCCCGACGACGCCGTGACCACGTTCGATCGTTTTCTCGGCGCATTGCAGCGCGGCGGCCGGCTGATTTCACTGTTGAGCCAGAACCGCGACCTGGTCGCGCTGGTGGCCTTGATCCTCGGCGCGGCGCCGAGGCTCGGCGACATGCTGGCGCGCCAGCCGCAGATCATGGACGGCTTGATCGATCCTCGTTTCTTCGGCGCGATGCCGGACCGGAAGGAATTGTCGGCGCGGCTGGCGGCGACGCTGAAGGACGCGGACTCTTACGAAGACTTCCTCGATCGCCTGCGGCTGTTCGGGCAGGAGAGCCTGTTTTTGATCGGCACGCGGATCCTGTCCGGCACGGTTTCCGCCCAGCACGCTGGCGTCGCCTTTGCCGACGTCGCCGAAGGCATTGTGCACACCGTGCATGGCCTGGTGAGAGACCAGTTCGCGACCCAGTACGGCCGCATCAAGGGACAGGAGACCGCGATCCTCGCGATGGGCCGGCTCGGCAGCCGCGAGATGACGGCATCTTCCGATCTCGACCTGATCCTGTTGTATGATTTCGACACGGACAATCCCGATTCCGACGGCGAGCGATCGCTGCACGGCGCGCAATATTTTACGCGGCTGACCCAGCGGCTGATCTCAGCGTTCACGACGCGGACCAATTACGGCGTACTCTATGAAGTCGATATGCGGCTGCGGCCGTCGGGCCGCGCCGGGCCGCTGGCGTCGCGGATCGATTCCTTTTCCGATTATCAGGAACGCGAAGCCTGGACCTGGGAGCACATGGCGCTGACGCGGGCGCGAGTGATCTCGGCTTCGCCGGCGTTTCGGAAGGAGATCGAGGACGCGATCCGCAGTGTGCTGACGCGGCCGCGCGATGCGGCCTCGACCGCCGGCGACGTCGCGGACATGCGCCGGGCGATTGCGCTGGAGAAGGGCGAGGACGACATCTGGAACCTCAAGCAGGCCGCCGGCGGCCTGGTCGACATCGATTTCATCGCGCAGTATTTGCAGCTCGTTCACGCCTCGGAAAAGCCCGAGATCCTCAGCGTTTCCACGCTGCAGGTGCTTGACAACGCCGCACGCCTTGGCGTGCTGCCGCCATCCGACGCCGAGATTTTGCGTTCGGCGGCGCGGCTCTATCACGACCTGACGCAGATCCTCAGGCTTTGCGTCACCGGCAAATTCAAGCCGGAGACGTCGGGAGAGAACCTTTTGCGCGTCATGGCGCGCGCCGGCGACACGCCGGATTTCTCGACGCTGGAAGCGCGCCTGCGCGAGACGCAAGGCGAGGTACGGCGGGTGTTTCAGGCGCTTGTCGGCGGCGGTTGACGTTTCCGTTCGATTTGCGTTGCGATGACATTTGTGTCCGAAGCTTGAAGCCGTTCCCGGTCGCTCCCAAGTGTAGAGGTACGATCGTCGCCGCCGGTGAGATCGCCCGGAACCACCGTCATTCGGAGGCTGGATGCATACCGCGATCAACATTTTCGACAGGCCCATCGAGCGCATCAGGAAAACCTGCGAGTTGACGGGCTTTGGTGCCGATTTCGACCGCAAGCTGCCGGAACTCGAAACCTACCTTGAAAGGCTGGTGGCCGAAGGCGAAACCAGCGAGGAACGGCTGACCGAGAGCGGTCTGACCTTTGTCAAGCAGGCATAGCAGGGACTTCGCGTGAAGGCCCTGGCAAGGCGGCGTCAGGAAATTTCGTCCGGAAGCCTCCAGGCCGGATCCGGCGCGCAATACTCTTCCCTGATTTCTTTCACGTGATAGCGGGTCAACAGAATCGCCCCGCCGGCTTCGTCGGCAACGGAAAGATCGGAAATCAGGGAAGCGTCGAGGGCTTGCTTCCAGACCTCTGCCTCAGTCGGCAGGCCAGGACCGATTTGCCTGTCGTCGGCAAACAGCGCGTAGGGCACGAGCCTCTCCCCAATCAAAACCCCGCCAGCTATCTAAGATAACTGACGGGGCTTTTGAGCTGATAATTCCGGTGGATTTCTCCTTTTCCTGAACTACCTGCTCCCTCCTGCAACGCCGGACGATGGATATCGTTCCCAACCTTTTCGGTTGCGGGTGAAAAATGGCGCCCTGCCGATCGACCGTCCTTCCTGATTTTTCTGATGGGAACGGTGCACCAATGGCGGCTTTCGGACGTTCGCCTCAATCGCGTGGAACTATTGCCGCTTTTTCCTGCTTGAGAGCGGCGTCTTCAACCCCTGGAGCGGGACGGCCCATGCGCAAACTACTATTTGGAATCGCACTCACACTACCAATCGCTTTCATGTCCCCGGCAACGGCGATGCCCCGCGGCTACCCGCTGATCCACGACTCTCTGGTCAAGGGAGATCTGATCGAAGTAAAGGGCGGGCACGGCCGCGGGCATGGTTGGGGCCGCGGCCACGGTTACCGTCCGTTTGGTTGGAGCCGCGGCCGAAAAGTCGGTTGGCGCGGCCGTGGCTGCCCGCCGGGTCACTGGAAGAAGGGCTGGTGCTGAAACCGGACGGCCGGCCACTTTCCCTCTAGGGCGGCTACAAGGCCCGTGCCGCGTTGCCCTTGAACAGGATTGGGCCGGTCGGTCGTCCGATGGGTGAGCCGCCTTCGGGCTCCAGCGTGATCTCGAACAGTTGATCTTGCGCGGTTTCCGGCAGCGACTCCAGGTCGAGCTGCAGCGTGCGCGACTGACCGGTGAGGCCGATCGACTTCGGGCCGATCGCGCGATCCCACAAGGTCCAAACCTGCAGCGTTCGGCCGGGAGGAACCTCGATCGGCCGCAACGGTATCAACTCGACCCGGCCGTTCGAAAAGGCGTTGACGATGGCGCCGGCCTCTTTCGTCGTGTCGTTCACCAGCACGGCGACGTAAATCGGCTTGCGCTGGGCGAGCGCGATCATGTCATGACGAAGCTGGCGCGACGTCGCCAACGCACCGATCATGATTGTCGCAAAAAGCAGTGCGGCGAAGGCTCCGCCGATACCGAGGCCGCGCCAGAACCGGATGTTGTCCCACAGTGTGGCGCCGCGCAGCGCGGCGCGTGCGGAGGGCAGGGCGTCGATCGGCGCGATTCTGGTTGCATCCACGATGCGCTGCCAAAGCGCCGGGCTCGGTGGAGTTTCCTCGGCAGTGAGATCGAGGTCCGCAAGCCGTTCCCGCCACGCGCTGACAGCCTGAGCAAACGATTGGTCGGTTGCGATGCGCCGTTCGGCGGCGGCGTGCTCTGCACCGTCAAGGAGGCCCATCACGTAATCGGCGGCCATGGCGTTGTCGGCTTCGTGCGGGTTCATCCCATGCACTCCTGCAACGCAAAGAGGCTACGCCGTACCCAGCTCTTGACCGTGCCGAGCGGAACCTTGAGCCGTCCCGCCAATTCGCCGTGGCTCATACCGTGAACATAGGCGAGCACCACGACGTCGCGACGGGGGCGGTCGATCTGCTCGAGACACCGGCGCAGCGCGCTGGTCTCCGGCATCCGTGACAGAGTGGTCTCGCAGTCGACATCCGCGACGCTTTCATCGGATGCTTCGTAGCGGTGCTCATCGCGATGAATACTGAGGGCACGGTTGCGCACCACCGCATAGAGCCACCCCCGCGCGCTGCCGCGGCGCGGATCGAAGCCGGCCGCGCCGCGCCAGATCCGGATAAAGGCGTCGTGCACCGCTTCTTCCGCTAGGTCCTGCCGAAACAGGATGCGGCGCGCGATGCCGACCATGCGCGGCGCCTCGCTGTCGTAGATCACGCGCAATGCGGTGCGGTCGCCGGCCGCGCAGCGCGCCAGGGCCGCGGTAAGCTGCGCCTCGCGCTCCCCATCGAACAGGGCAGGAGCCTGCAGGTTGGCGGTGATGGTGCCATTTCCAGTCATGTCTATGCCCTTGCATAGTTGTTCTACCTTGAGATGCGGCATTTGGATGCATGTGTCGAAAATAATTTTCAGTGTGCTGCATCCGTTTCGCCGCGCCGCCGGTACCCGCTGTGTTGGTCCCGAGAGGATCATAGCAACACAGGGAGCTCACCAATGAATTATCGTTCGATTTTCGCCGCTTCGGCCGCACTATTGCTGTCATCCGCAGCCGCCAACGCCGCGCAGGTCGCAGCCCTGATCGGCGGCGACACCATTGCGATGGTCGATACCGCGCAGAAGAAGGCGACCGGGTCGGTCAAGGTCACCGGCATTTCCGGTGCGCTGGTCGGCATCGACGTACGTCCGGCTGACGGCATGCTCTATGGACTGGTCGACGATGGCACCATTGTGACCATTGCGATGGACGGCAAGGCCACGACGAAATCCAAACTTGACACCATGCTCGCCAAGGGCGTAGCCGCGACGGTCGATTTCAACCCGGTGGCGGATCGCCTGCGCGTGATGGGCGCGGACGGGATGAACCTGCGGGCGAATGTCGATGACGGCAAGGTGACCAAGGACGGCGATCACAAGTTTGCCGATAGCGACATGCACAAGGGCGAAAAGCCGAACATCGTCGCCGGCGCCTATATCAATTCGGTGAAGGGCGCAAAGGAAACGGCATTGTTCAACATCGACGGCACCATCGGCGGATTGATCAAGCAGGCGCCGCCGAATGACGGCGTGCTTGGCGCGATCGGCAAGCTCGGGATCAAGGCGGATACCGTCGCGTTTGACATCTGGTCCGACGGTAACGGCAAGAACGAAGCCTGGCTGATGGCGGGCGGCACGCTCTACAGCATCGACCTCGCGACTGGAAAGGCGACCGAGGCTGCAAAGATCGCCGGCGTCAGCGGCACGGTCAAGGACATCGCCATCATGGGAATGTAGCCGACCGCTGCCATCTCCGGACGCCGGGATTCTGCCGGTTGCTTGCGCGACCGGCAGAACTTTCCGGTGAATTCGGACTCAGCCAGGTGCTTACGCCTTCTTCAACGTCTCGAGCGCGTTGCGGACATTGGGATCGAGCCCGCCATTGTCCAGATGGGCGAAGATCGCCTTGCGCATCCGCGGGTCCCAGAACTTTCTGATGTGCTCGGCTATGCCGGGCACGGCCTTATCGTGTCCCTGGCTCTGAAAGAATTTGCCGATTTGATTGGCCATGTAGATCAAACGGTCAGGCGACATGGGCGGCTCCGGCAGCGCCAGTATGTTGTGCAACCGCAATCCGCTGTGGATGCGTGAAGATCTCAAATCCATCCGCATGTGCGATGGCCGCGAGCGTGATACCGGCGGCACCCGCGATGCGAACGGCAAGCGCGGTCGGTGCTGACACCGCGACCATCAGCGGGGCGCCGATCGCGGCGGTCTTCTGCACCATCTCGACTGAGACGCGGCTGGTCAGCAGCACTATGCCGGCGGCGGCCGGAATGGCAGCCTGCGCCAGCGCGCCGGCGATCTTGTCGAGCGCGTTGTGGCGGCCGACGTCCTCCCGCAACGCCACGAGGCCGTGCGCAGGCGTCCAGAATGCCGCCGCATGCACCGCGCGGGTCTGGATGTTGATCTGCTGCAATGGGATAAAAAATTGGACAATATGAATGTCGAATTTCCGTCCCTCGGACGCCGTTTTGAAGTATTGGCGCCTTCGCGCCCGTGCTATTTGTGGCACTTGGGCGACCGCCCATACGGCCAAATTTCGTGGGATTTCTCGGTGATCGACAAGCTTGAACTTCTGCTGGCGCTGGCAAAGGAGCGGCATTTTGGGCGGGCGGCGGAAGCCTGCGGCGTCACCCAGCCGACCATGTCGACCAGCCTCAAGCAGCTTGAGGAAATTCTCGGCGTCATGCTGGTGCAGCGCGGCTCCCGCTTTCAGGGCTTTACGCCGGAGGGCGAGCGCACGCTCGACTGGGCGCGGCGCATCGTCGGCGACGCCCGCGCGATGCGGCAGGAGATCAACAGCCTCAAGGACAAGCTCTCCGGCGAAATCAGGATCGCCGCGATCCCGACCGTGCTCGGCATGGTGGCGCAGCTCACGACGCCGTACCGCGCGCGATACCCGGACGTGCGCTTTCGCATCCAGTCCTGCACGTCGGCCGATGTGCTGGGCCTTCTCGAAAATCTCGAGGTGGATGCCGGGCTGACCTATATCGAGAACGAGCCGATCGGCAAGGTTCGCACCATTCCGCTCTATAACGAAAGCTATCGCCTGCTGACGGCGCCCGACGCCATGTTCGGCGACCGCAAGCAGGTCACCTGGAAGGAGGTCGGGCAGGTGCCGTTGTGCCTGTTGACGCCGGACATGCAGAACCGCCGCATCATCGATCGCGCGCTGGCGTCCGTCGGAGCCGAGGCCACGCCGACGCTGACCTCGAACTCGCTGCTGGTGCTCTACACGCACGTGAAGACCGGGCGCTGGGCGAGCGTGATGCCGGCCAAGCTTGCGGAGACACTGGGGTTGGCTGACTCCGTCCGCAGCATTCCGATCGTCGATCCCGTCGTCGACTACAGCATCGGCATGGTGATCCCGCAGCGCGATCCGATGACGCCGCTGATCGCGGCGCTGGTGCAGGTCGCCCGCGAGGTGGCGCCGACCCTGGCGTAGATCAGGCCGCCTCGGCCTCGGCCCTTGCTTTCGGCTTCGGCTGTTGCGGTTCGCGCGGCAGCACGATGCGGACGACGGTGCCGGTGCCGAGCTTGGAGCGCAGCCGCATCGTGCCGCCATGCAGGCTGGTCAGCGACCGCGCGATAGCTAGTCCGAGGCCCGATCCCTGGTAGGTCTTGGTGAGCTGGCTTTCGACCTGCTCGAACGGCTTGCCCAGCCGCCGCAGCGAAGCGGGCGCGATGCCGATGCCGGTATCGGCGATCATCAGCACGATCGAGTTGGGTAGCACATGGCTGCGCACCGTGACCTTGCCGTCGTCGGGGGTGAATTTTACGGCATTGGACAGGAGGTTGACGAAGATCTGCTTGACCGCACGGCGGTCGGCCATCACGGAAATGGTGCTTTCGATATCGGCGTCCAGCGTCAGGTGCTTGTCCTCGGCACGCCCGGATACCACGCGCAGCGACTCTGCCAGGATCTTCGACAGATCGAGCTGCTCCATGTCGAGCTTCATGCGGCCGGCCTCGATCTTCGACATGTCGAGGATGTCGTTGATGACTTCGAGCAGGTATTTGCCGCTGGTGAGGATGTCGTGGCAGTACTCTTGATATTTGTCGGAGCCGAGCACGCCGAACATGCCGCTGCCCATGATCTCGGAGAAGCCGATGATGGCGTTCAGCGGGGTGCGCAGCTCATGGCTCATATTGGCGAGGAATTTCGACTTCGCCTGGTTGGCTTCCTCGGCGCGGTTCTTCTCCTGCGAATATTTTTCCGCCAGATCGGCCAGCTCGGCCTGCGAGCGCTTCAGATCGAGCACGTTGGCGCGCAGGCGGGCGTCGTTTTCGATCAGCTTCTGCTCGTGCTCCTTGATCCGGGTGATGTCGGTGCCGACCGAGACGTAGCCGCCGTCCTTGGTGCGGCGCTCGCTGATATGCAGCCAGCTTCCGTCGTCGAGCTGCGCCTCGAATGTGCGGGCTCCCGGCGCTTGCGCGCCGGTCTCCTGCAGTCTGGTGCGAACCTCCGGCATGCTGCCGACCTCGATTACGGTCTCGTACGACGTGCCGGGGGTCACCGCCGTATCGGGCAATTTGTGCAGGCGCTGGAAATGCGAGTTGCAGAGCACGAGGCGATCTTCCGCGTCCCACAGCACGAAGGCTTCCGGAATGGTTTCGATCGCGTCGCGCAGCCTGAGGTCGGCTTCCACGGTCTTCTCGGCGAGGCTCTTCTGCTCGGTGATGTCGACCGCGATGCCGATCAGATGCAGCCCGCCATCGGCCGAGGTGTGACTGAGCTCGCAGCGCACGCGCAGCCAGATCCAGTGGCCGCCGGTGTGCTGCATGCGGAAGCTCTGGTCGATGTGGGTGATCTTGCCGGCGATCATCTGGTCGGCGATCGCGAACAGGTCGATGTCGTCGGATTTCACCAGCGCGTTGACTTCGCCGAAGGTGAGGAGATCGTTGCGGGAGTCGAGGCCGAGCATCGTGAACATCGATGCCGACCAGAAGATGCGGCCGCGCGAGAGGTCCCAGTCCCACAATCCGCAGCGGCCGCGGTTGAGCGCGGTATCGATCCGGCCGCGGACTGCGTCGTTGATCAGGTCGCCCTCGCGGGCGCGGGTCGATTGCCAGTGGAAGGCGAAGCCGAGGATCAGCACGACAAAGCCGGTGGTGGCCGACAGCGTCACCGACAGAGCGGCATCCGAACCCCACAGCGGCTCGTTCCGTTCCTGGATGACGATGACCATGCCCGGCAGCGATTTGACCAACCGCGAGATCGCCATGGCGCCGTTGCCGTTCGGCAGCGTCATGTCGCTGACGACGCCCTGCTGGCCGGGCGTGGCGAGCAGTTGCGCCGTGCTGATGACGTCGAGGATGCGATCGCCGCCAAGGCTGCCTTCGACGGGAACGCGGGCCAGAATCCGGTGGTCCGAGCCGGTGATGATGACGTGGCGGCCGCTCGCAGCGCCCCAGGCCGGGATCAGGTCCGGCAGCAGGCTCTGCAGCCGTTCGATATTGGCGGCGCGATCCTGCCGGACCGACGCGAAGCGGTCGAGCCGTTCGGCTAGGAGCTCGGTGAGCGCGGAGAGATCGCGCTTCATGGAGGCGCGCTTCTGCCGGCTCTGGTCGATCACCTGCACGAAGGCGCCGAGGCAGATCGTGATCAGGAAGGCGATGATGAGCGTGGGCACGGCGCGGCGAAGCGCCGGCTCTGCGGTGAGCAGCCGGTGGTAGGCAGGTTTTGCGATCGATTGCGCCAATCCTTTGATCGAATCGGATTGGACACACGCGTTCGCCGCATGCGCGCGCGCCATGCTTTAGACCCCCGCCGAAGGCTCTTTTGCACATTGTCCGGAAGCACCCCGTAGCTTCCGAATCATGCCGATTTGAATCCACTTTTTTCGGGGCTGTCGAGAGTCAACGATTCGTTAATTCGAAATAAATCTTGTCCAACACGAATTAAGGCACGCTCGATGCGAGTCCGAAACGGGAACGGGCGCAAACCTACGCGCGCGGCGGTTCGGCATGGCTGATGACGCGCTTGATCGACGGGAACGCGTGGCGCAGCGCGCGCTCGATCTCGTCGACGTTCTCATGCACCTTGATCACGCTCATCGACGGTGCGGCGCGGCAATGGAAGTTGACGATTTCGCCCGCATCGGTGTCGCGGACCCGCACATTGTGAATGTCATGGATCGCGCCGTTGCCGCCGGCAAAGCGCGACAGCGCGGCCTTGATCGTTTCGACGCGCTCGGGCGCAGCGTCGGTGCCATGGGGCAATTCCGGCCCGAGCGGCTCGATGTGGGTGTCGACCTCGACGTCCTCGCCAAATTCCTCGCGGATGCTGCGCTCCAGGTCGTGGGCGATGGCGTGCGCGGCGGTGAGTTCCATGTCGCCGTCGACTTCGAGGTCTATGCCGACAATCAGCCGGGCACCGAGATCGTGCACCGTGACGTGGTGGACGGCGAGGCCGGAATTGCGGGCGATCACCATGATGCGCTCGCGCACGCTCTCATTGTCGCGCGCGACCGGCACCGCGGTGAAGGTGAGGTCGGCGTCGCCGAGCGCTTGCGTGACCGCGGCCTGCGCAGTCTTCTTGATCGCCTCGACGCGGTCGATCGGGTAGGTGCGCGGCACCTTTGCGATGGCGTCGATGAAATGCGTCGGCCCGACCATGCGCACGCGCACGCGTTCGACACCGACCACGCCGGGCACCGCGCGGATCGCCGCGGTCGCTTTTTCCGACGCGCCCGCCGGCGCGCGGTCGAGCAGGGTTTCGACGGTGGAGCGCCCGAGCCTCAGGCCGAGGATCGATATCATGACGGCGACGGCGATGGCGGCAACCGAGTCGCCCCAGGCATAGCCGAGCCCGGTCAGCGCCAGGCCGGCGATGACGGCGACGGATCCCAGCACGTCGGAAGCGAAATGCAGCGCGTCCGCCGCCAGCGCCTGGCTCCGCGTCTGCCGCGCCGTGCGATGCAGCGCCCGCGCGCGCCAGAAATTGACCGCGATATCGATCACCAGCACGACGAAGGGGACAGCCGATATCGTCGGCGGCGGCGCACCTTCGCGCAGCCGGCTCCAGGATTCGACCAGGATGCCGCCGGCCAGCACGTAGAGCAGTGCGATGACGAACAGCGCCGACAGGCTCTCGAACTTGCCGTGGCCGTAATGATGTTCCTCGTCGGCTGGCTGGTCGGATACCCGCACCACGAGCCACGTGATGACGGTCGCGATCACGTCGACGGAGGAATGCAGCGCCTCCGAGATCAGCGCGAGCGAGCCGATCGCGATACCCATCGCGAACTTCGCCGCAGCCATGCCGGCGCTGGCGAAGATCGAGATCGCCGCGACGTTGGTTTTTATGGTGGGGATAGTGGTCATGGCCAGCGGTTTAGCAGGGCGCTGTGTGGGATTAAAGCTGACAGTTGGATGCGCAATCGCCACTCACTTGCAGGAGCGATTTGTTGCGAATTGTTCCGAGTTGATTTTCGCGTCGTCCCTGCGAAAGCAGGGACCCATAGCCACCGATGCCTGTTGTAGGCGAAGCTGTAGCTCCAGCGTCGCGCAACATGGACATCTGTGGTTGACGATAGGCTTGCGCGCATTGGACACGCCTCCGCATTCTCGCGGCGCGATCCGCCCGAGCTTTGCAAATTCATCCGCCCTACTGGAAGAGGGCGCAGGGAATGCCGGGTGCTTGCTGCACCCGCGGTCTCGTGTGCAAGTAGCGCAAAGAGATGCGCACACGAGCATACAGGTACAGCCGAGGCACTCCGGCATTCCCTGCGCAGTGGTTTACGGCTTATACCGCGCTCTCCCTGGAGACGAATTCCTCTTGCCTCCATCGCTGCCGGATTAAAGGCTTGTCGAAACCCGGTTGGGTTCAACGCACCTCCGTCAGCTTGACACCGCCAGGACCACACGGTTTTGCCGTACGCTTCAGCGCCGTACGTCCTGCGCGCCGTGTCCGTTCACGGCCGAAGAGCCGCCCTGCGAACAACTTCTCGCGCCGACGCTGCCGCGTCCACCGCATCCCGCCCCACGTTCGTGACGATGGCCAACGCCCCTCTTGTCGGGACGGGACGGCGGGATTTGTAAGCGTGATTTGGGTCCGCGGCGAAGCGGAATATTTCTGACGCGACGACTGGACGGGGCAAATCACGTTGAAGTTGTTAGCGAAAATTGGTTATTCGAGAAAAATCGATTTTTCGTGCACGCCGGTTATTTGCCCAACCAGCAGGACAGAGCCGCACTGCCATTGCTAGCTTCTGAACCGATAGAACCAAGGCGGCGCACTGAAAAACATCGGCCAAGCAGGGGACTAATGCCGACTAAAACCTGTGCTGCATGAGTCGGTAGCTGGGCTATAGCAGACACCACATTGGTCTTGCCTGTGTCGGCTTTTGAGCCGACGGCTTGTCGAGCTCGCATGCCCTATTTCACGAGGTAGGCAAGCAGGAGTTCGGCGAGCTCGCGTGGATGGGAGAGCGCAACCAAGTGGCCGCCTGGGATTTCGTCGACGGTCTTGCCGAGCCGCTCGTGCGCCACGCGTGCCTGAAAGTCGCGCGGAAAGAACCGATCGTCTTGACCGGCCACGACGTGAATCGGAACGTCAGGCCACGCTTGGAAGTTCGCGGGCTCGCTAAAGGCGATCTCGGACTCCCGGCGCTCGTGCGCGGCTCCTTCTTCGGCGATATCCTTTGGCACATCATGAAGGAAATACGTAGCGAGATCGAACTCGACGCTGTAGCCACCACGCTTGGCTGCAGCCTGCCGCGCTTCGAGCCACCCAGTATGGCCCCACCACTCACCGGCCGTTTCGCCGGGAAGAGGGATCATCGCGTTCACGAAGGTGAGCATGCGAATCGGCGTCCGAGCGCGAGCGCACACGAGCGCTGCCGTGAATGCGCCCATCGATTGAGCAACGATCACCACGTCTTTTCGCTTTCCGATCAAGGCGACGACGAGGTCGGCGTAGGCGTGTAGCCCTGCGTGAGCGTCGTCACCGGGTAGATCGACGGCGAGCGCCTCGTGACCGGCTTGCCGGAGCAATGGTAGGACGCGATGCCAATACCATGCGGCACCGCCAGCTCCAGGGATTAGAACGAAGGTGGTCATCAATGCCAAGCGAGTTTGCTGCGAAATAAGTAGGGCTTCGGCACGTCCCGCCGGACACTATGGTACTGCACGGTCGCGGGGCGCGGAAGGGGTGCATGTCGCCTTCGGTACATCCGTATCCATCCGGTGAAGGCCCCCGGGCCTCCAACCGCACTATCATTCCCATCTCGAACACCAGAGCTGCTGACATGACGTTGTCAGCAGCCGGCGACTACAGTGCCGACCGCGGGGGATCGATGAATGGCTTATCGGCTGCAGTGCGTCGGCGAGTCGGGCAATTCGTTCAAGGTCGCATTATTCCTCAATTGTGCCTACGGGCTTCGCGACAGGTGTCGTCCGCTTGTTTGGCCCCAGCGGACATGCCAACCCTCCGATTGGTGTGTCTGCTTCCGGGGGAGGCCGGACATGGCGAAGTAAACCGCCACGTCCGCCAACTGACCACAGCCTGAAATTTTCGATCCCAGCCGGCTCCGCTGACGTTCGAAAAATTACTAGCGCGCAACAAATCCCGCACCTCGTGCGCATAAAACATTGACGGGCTGAATTTTCTCTGCGTTTAGATCATGACATTCGTCGCGGGTGAAATTGCCTGCACTCTTAGAGGACCGTAATGCGCAACGCACGCACACACATCGCAGAGACTGCCGCCCGCGTCCGGCCGCTTATTCGGCTGGCCGATTGGTCGTGCATGTCCGTGATGGCGTGGGGCCCGAACTTTCAGCTCGAAGCGGGGCTGATCCGCAAAGCAAGAGTGTAACTCTCGGCGCAGGGCCGCTCCCTCCGCCGAACCGGCAGGAGGGCAAGATGAACGCCCGCAACGACGTCAAGAGACCATCCGATCAGAGCTTGGGCGCGAGGCCTTTGCTGGCAGCGGCTCGACGGCGATTTGCCGCGCGGGTTGATTTTCTCGTGGCTCGCTGGCTCGAGCGCTGCGCCACGAACGCCGAGGCCGCACAATGGTTGTTCAAGACCGATCGGAAGCCCACACGTGAGTTCGGGATGGACGTGAGCCTTGTCGTTTCATCTCCACGTTGGGATGAGTCGCCATGACGGGGGCAGGGGGGTGGGGATAGCTTCAAGGTATGGAGAGAGGCTGCCCAGATGGCAGCCTCCCTTAATCTGTTGCAGATCACCAGTGGTGACCTGATGCGTCCTCAAAGCAAGGCTCTCCCTGTTCAATGTCGACTCTTCACGAACCGGATCTGACGATGTCTGCTTACGCGGGCAAGGCAGATCTCCCGGTTGCATCTCCGGACTTCCGAGTTTGACCGAGGCTGCTCAGCTACTTGGGCCGGCGCCCCCTTATCGCATGCGCGCGTGCATCACATGTTATGTGGTCATCGGCGCCTGCTGGTAGGCGAGCACGCACCCGTAACCTGAGCGTATCAACGTCCCCAGATTGCATGGCGGCAACCGTAGGCCCAAGCGAAGGGGACTTGAGATTTGTCATCCAGAAATCGTCAAAATTTGCAAAGGTCCGGCTTACGGTGATCTCCCGCGTTTGCACGTCCTCGAGGCCTGCACCGATCCACAAGTCGCGTAACGCTTCCATTCGAGACGCGTCCATCCGTGGTGGGCGCGGAGGCGCAATGCCCATTGCCTGTATCTCAAGGAGTATTGGATCTAGCGGAAACCCGCCACCCAGCATGTCCCACATGTAGGTCGCGACTGCACCGCCCGGGCGAACTACTCGAACCATCTCGCTAACGCCCTTCGCGGGGTCCGGAACGAACACAAGTACCAAGGCCATCACGCCTGCATCGAAACTGCCATCGCCGAAGGGAAGCGCCATAGCATCGCCCTTACAATACTGTGCCAGGCGCGACGCAGTTCGTGTGCGTGCAAAAGCGAGCTGCGCATCAGATGGATCAATACCTTGGACCTCCACGGGGCTACATCGCTCGACCAATAGCTCAGTGAAGGCCCCGTTGCCGCAGCCGACGTCGATCCACCGCAAACCCGGGGATGGCGCCAACCAATCAAGGAAGATTTGACCAGCGAGTCGGCTCCAGACTCCCATCATCTGCTCATAGGCGGCACCGTGATCGAATCGAATTTCTTGTTCGACCATTGCTGAAGCTCCTGCCGCGGCCCCCAATTGCACCGCTCAACGGTACCATTACCCTAGTCGTGTTGCCACAGCCGCGCGGACGCGCGCTTGGCCTGAAATTGGCTTATTGCAGACGAGGCTGGCGGCGCGGCCCATGTCAGCGCGCAGCGCGCAGGGCGGATTAGCCGCAGGCGTAATCCGCCGCTGCATCTGCAGCAAGATGGCGGGTTACGCTGCGCTAATCCGCCTACGACTGTTGTTACGCGTCAATCAAGAATCAGGGCGACCAACACGTCGCTCCTGCTCCCGCTTCCTGCGTGTAACGCAGTCCACACTCCTCGTCCGGATTGCTGGTATGCCGGTAAGCCACGAGCCAGTCGGCAAAGACAGCTTGCGGGGCTTGGTGGTCGACGGTCGGGTCGTTGAGGAGGCCGAGCGGTTCGCATGTGATTGCCAATCAACAAACGAAGGGGTTTGTTCAAGTAGATGGGCAACCAAAGGGGCGAGGTAAGAGTTCTGAGAGGGCAATCATGGAGGTATTGGCTCCGACAAAATCGTAACCTGCAACCCATCTGGGAGGAAACCATGAGGTATCATCTCAATTCATCGTGGATGTGCGGTTGTGTTGTGCTTGCCTTGGCAGCCCCGGCGGCCTCTGTGTCGGCCGTGGCGGAAGAATCAGGCCAATGGTTCGGTCGAGCCGTTCTGGTCACCCTATCGAGCAAGAGCGTGAAGCTGGAACACCGGGCTGACCATACGGTGTCAGTCACTGAATACGACGGTGCCGTGTTCAATGCCGACGGCAAGCCCTTTCTCGACAAAGCCCGCTATCAGGTGGTTGATCAAACGGATGCTGGCATGTCCAGCGGCGGCTACAAGACCTTCACGGAGGCCGATGGATCCAAGGTCTTTGCCAAGTACGTCCTGAAAGACGCGAAGCCGCGGGAGTTCCGCGGGACATTCCAGTTCACCGGCGGCACGGGTAAGTATGCGGGGATCACAGGCAGCGGCGATTACCATGTCGTCCTGATCAGTGACACGGCCTTGTGGGATGAACTCCGTGGCGAGTACAAGATTCCGGGTGACAAGCCGACCACGGGGAGCGCAGCGCCTCCGCGGTGAACTGCTGAAATTCGGCATTTGATTTCCGCTGCTGGCACATTTGAGACGTGCCACGGAGCCCACGACAATCATTGCCGGTCGACATTCCGCGGATGACGCCTTGTCGAGTACGCCATCCGCACCTGCAATCGGTCTTCTACGAAGAAACGAGCCTTAAGCCTTCAGGTCCGTGATCCGCATGATCGCGACCGAGCTGCTAATTCTTGGCTCGCAGGATGCTGATGCGAGATTCGTCGACAAAATTCTTGCTGTCCTGATCGGACCGGCGGAAGAGGTTGCGTTCGACAACGAGTGAACGGCCACTGATCGTCTTGGTGCAGCGCTCCTTGAGATAGATGCCTCCCACTGGCTGGTCTCCTGCACCCGGCTGGCCCTCGGTACATGCCCAGCCGTCCGAGCCGTAGCGCGACTTGGCCTGCAGCCCCAGGAGAAACGCCTTCTTTCGGATATAGAGACGCGCCTTCGGATCGGTCTCGATCTGCAAGCCGGCAACGTGCGCAGTATCGTCGATCAGCAGGGTGAGGATCGCCGGATGACCCGCCACCATCGTGCCGTCGCGGCTGGTCGACGGATCGTAACCAAATCGGATCGCCCGTGTTCCATTCGCGTCGGCAGGGCAGTCACGCCAGTTTTGCCAGCCAGCCAATGTGCGCTTCGGGTCCGCCGCGCAGTAGAAGTCGACGTAACCGGTCTCCGCCAACTCGGCCGCAGCCATTCCGAGGCGAATGTCACGCAGATCGTTGCCGCTGAATTCTTCCGCACCAGCCGGAGAGCTCGCGAGCGTGACGGCCTGCCAGGCAAGCAGGCCCGCAGCAAGAACGCCCGGCAGCTTCAGTCTGAGCATCACTGGCCCTTCCCGGTGCTGGCGGTCGCATCATCTGGCTTCTGCGCTTGGTTCTTGTAGACGTCGCATACCCGCGAGGTGCTTGAGAAGAAGGCGACGCATTCCGCGTAAGTGGGTTCGCCGGCTCCCTTGATGTGGGCGATCATGTAGTCGGCGACGGCTTCAATATCCTTCGGCCGCAGAAACGTTCCGCCCTCGGGCGGCATCTGTGCCCCCGCGTCCTGGCGGTTCATGCCGTGGCATTTCACCTCATCGTAGGCGCCGCGCATAAAGAATGGCATCCCGGTGCCCGGCCGCCCGCAGCCGACGATTTCAATGATCTGATCGCGTGTCAGCTCGGACTTGCGCAGCGACAGCGCATCGCCGCCGTAGCCGCCGCCGCCATTGCCGTGCCATTTGTGGCAGCCCACGCAATTGGCTTTACTGAAAACGGCCTTGCCGGCATTGGTCGGATCCGAAGCTGGCGCTTGCGCCGACTGACCGAAAGCTGTGGTACCAATCGAGAAATTCAGGGCGACGACGCTCACGATCAGCATGCCTGCCGCCGGGAATCTGCTGAAGATCATCATTGCGTCTCTTGTCGAAGGAGGGCCCGCGGTTGGCGGACCCTCCGTTTTTTGGATGTCAGAGTGCGAATACGTAGAGCATCGATCCCGGCTGTATCTTCTTCAGTTCGGGCGTCGAATCGATGAACCACTTGTCCCAGGCGCCGCCAAGGCCGACCAGGATGGCAACGTACTGTTTGCCATCGACCGTAAAGGTCATCGGCGGTGCGTTGACGCCGCCGCCCGTGTTGAACTCCCAGAGCTTCTGCAATGACTTGGCGTCAAGCGCCATCACTTCGCCGGACGGCTGACCGGTGAAGACGAGGTCGGGAGTTGCAAGCATGCCGCCCAAATTGGGGAACGGCGTTTCCATTTTTTGGGCGATCTTGCCGGTCGTCACATCGATCGCAGTCACGCTGCCGGTGATCCTGAATGGCTGGCTCGGGCCGCCGCCGGTCCAGAACTCCCGCGGTTTCAGTTTTTCCGGCGTCATCACCTCGACTTTGATGCGATTGCAGCTCTCGATCACCGGGATGTACCAGAGCTTCAAGTCCGGATTGTAGGCCGTCGGCGGCCAGTTCTTGCCGCCCATGTTGCCGGGGCAGATGTCGGTTTCCAAGTTGGTGCGGCTTGGCGTCACCGACGCGATGTAGGTCTGCACGGCCTTGTTCGGGTCATACTCGATCGGCTTGCCGGTCTCCGCATCGAGCCCCTTGGTCCATGTGACTTTCTTGACGAACGGCAGGCCCCAGACGAACTTGCCGGTGGTGCGATCGATCGCATAGGCGAAGCCGTTGCGGTCGGCTTCGAGCGCGAGCTTCCGCGGACCACTGGGCCCGGGGACGTCGACCAGCACGTTTTCCGCCACGCTGTCGTAGTCGTAGGGGTCGTTTGGCGTGTGCTGATAATGCCACTTGATCTTGCCAGTCGTGGCATCAAGGGCCAGCGAACTATCGGTGTAAAGGTTGTCGCCTGGCCGATATTCATTATCCCAGTCCGGCCCGGGGTTGCCGATGCCCCAGATGATGGTGTCCGTTGCTGGATCGTAGGTGCCTGTTACCCAGGTCGAACCGCCGCCGGCGGCGGCGGCGTTGTTGCTGTCTTTCCAGGTCTCGCTGCCGGGCTCGCCCTTGCCCGGGATTGTGTGGGTGCGCCAGACCTCCTTCTGGGTCGTCAGGTCGGTGGCGGCGATCCAGCCACGGATGCCGTACTCCGCGCCCGCCACGCCGGTGATCGCCATGTTCTTGACGATCAACGGCGCGCCGGTGATCACCTCGCCCTTGTCCGGATCGGCCACCGTGCGCTGCCAGGCAACCTGGCCGGTTTCCTTGTTGGTCGCGATCAGCCGGCCATCAAGCGTATGGGAAATGACGAGATCACCCCACAGCGCGACGCCGCGGTTGTCGACGCCGCAGCACGCCACGGCGCCAGCCCAGTCCCGGTCGGTCTTGGGGTCCATCTTCCAGAGCAACACGCCGCGGCCACCATGCGCATCGATCTTGTAGACTGAACCCCATCCATCGGTGACGTAGAGAAAGCCGTTTTCGGCAATCGGAGTGCCTTCCAGCCCGCCATGGCTCCAGATGCCGCCGCCTTCGATGCCGCCGAGATGCATGGTCCAGGCGACCTTCAGGTTCTTCACGTTATCGCGGTTGATCTCCTTCAGAGTGGAGAACCGGTGAGCCGCGTAATTCTGATGATGATGAAGCCAGTTGCCCGGCTCCTTCTCGACGTTGAGCAGCCGTTCCTGATTGACCTCGTCGGCGGCGGATGCCGGCAGTGCGGCCGTCATGCCCACGGCAGCGACTGCAACGGCGAGCAGGCGCGCTCGCGTGGAGATTCTTGTGTGACCTGAAAATCGCTCCATGAGAAATGCCCTCCTTTTGGCAGTCCACGTTAAATCGAGCGTCCGGCACATCCGGGCGTTTAGCTGAGAAGCCTCGTTCAGCGGCTCACCGGGCCGCTGTCGCGATCAGGGCGTTCGTGAAACCCGCACCTCCGTTTCTTTGGTTCCGCCTTTCTGGAAAACGATGGCGCATGTAAACGTCTCGCCGTCGACAAGTTGCTGCCGCGTCTGCAGCAGCATCACGTGATGTCCGTCGTGCTTGAGTTCGGTCGTCTTGCCCTCCGGGATTGGAATGGATTTGATCTCGCGCATGGCTGGGGCGCCTTCGCCGCGATCGACCGTGTGCCTTACGGCGAAGTTCGCGAACGGACAGCGGACGCGCAACAGGGCGTCGGCTTCGGCCGCATCGTTCCTGATCGTCATCACAAGCGGGAGATCGATACCGATCTGATCGGACGCATGCACCATGGCGTTCGTCACTTGCAACGCTTCACCTGCCGCGGCGAACCCGCGCGTCAGCCAAAGAACAGCAACCAGTCCGAACACAAGAAATGCAATCCGGCCGCGATCAAGCCGTGCGCCATCAGCACCTGATGCCGCTGTCGCGGTCATCGGCTATGTCTCGGCCGAAGGGTAATCCTGCAAATGCGCGGTCAGTCGAGGTACACAAGCGAGGGATGCCCAAACGAAACTCTTCGTTCTGCACATTGGCGTGCCTCCCAAGATCGATTTTTTCTTGTTTCTTGGCGTCTCAAGTTACGCTTCAAAATAAGGCGACGAAAGGGCGCTGCGCATTTTTCCCAATCGATGACCGACAAAAAATGCGCTCGCCTTCACAGCCTCTACGCTGCTCGCTGATCAGGTGATCGAACAGACCGCCTCAGTTCCGCTGTTGGGCCTCGCTTTTGCGCTCTGGACACGAGCCTGCGGCATTGTCCAAAATCTCTCGGTACAGAGGAACCGCCCCGATGCCCATCATCGATTCCCAGGTCCATGCCTACGAGGCGAACAGTCCGAAGCGGCCTTGGCACAGTGTGCCGAACTGGCCCGATCACGTTACGGGTGACGAGATGGTGGCAGCGATGGACAAGGTTGGCGTCGACGGCGCGATCTTCATCTCGGCGTTTTCGTTGTACCGCTACGACGCCAGCTATGCCGTGGAAGTGCAGCGAGCGCATCCCGGCCGGTTCGCGATCGTCAAGCCGGTCGACCCGGATGACCCTGATGTGGCCGACGTCGTCGCGGAGTGGAGGAAGACGCCGGGCGCGGTCGGAATCCGCATCATGCTGACCAAGGAGGCCAAGCGTGCGCCTGACCATCCCGGCCTCGACCGGATTGCGCGTGCGGCGGTTCGCCATGATTTTCCGGTCAACCTCCACTGCTGGGACAATCTGGATGCGGGCAGGGCGCTGATCGATCGCCATCCCGACACGCGGTTCATCATCGACCATCTAGGTATCCTGCAGCCACGCGTGCCGCCGGCGCCGCCCGAACCATGGGCGGAACTGCCGAAGGTGCTGGAACTCGCTGCGCGGCCGAACGCCGTGATCAAGGTCAGCGGCGCCTGCACGCTGTCGCGCGAGCCGTATCCTTTCCCCGATATCTGGGACCCGCTCGCCCGCGTGTTCGATGCCTGGGGTTTCGAGCGCTGCCTGTGGGGCACGGACTGGACGCGGGCGTTCGCCGTCGTCAACTACGAGCAGGCGGTCGAGCCGTTCCTCAGGACCAGCCGCCTGAACGAGAGCGAGCGCGCCATGCTGATGGGCGGCGCTTGCATCAAGGCCTATGGCTGGTCGCCGGAAAAAGGCTAGCGCGCAGGTCATCCACCTCAGGAGGAAACGCGATGGAATTTCGAACCTTTGGCCGCACCGGGATGCGGCTCTCGATCCTCGGCTTCGGCTGCGGCGCCGTCGGCGGGTTGATGGTGCGTGGCGATGCTGCCGACCAGGAGCGAGCCATCGCGCGCGCAATTGCCGCTGGCGTCAACTACTTCGACACCGCGGTGCAGTATGGCGACGGGGAATCGGAAAGGAACCTTGGCCGGGTTTTGCAGAAGCTGAAGCCGGTCGACGTGGTTGTCGCCACCAAGGTCCGGTTGCCGCCTGGCGATCGTGATCGCATTGATGAGGCGGTGCGGCTATCGCTCGAAGGCAGCCTGGCGCGGCTGCGGCTCGAGCGGGTCGATATTTTTCATCTGCACAATCCCATCACCGAGCAAGGCGGCGGGCCGGCGCTGAGCGTGCGGCAGGTGCTGGACGAGGTGGTGCCGGCGTTCGAGCGGCTGCGGCGAGAGGGGAAGATCCGGTTTCTCGGGATCACGGCGCTGGGCGATACGGCGGCGCTGCATCAGGTGATCAATGCGCGCGTGTTCGACAGCGCGCAGGTCGTCTACAACATGCTCAATCCATCTGCCGCCGACGCATTGCCGGCGAAATATCCGGCGCAGGATTATGGACGGCTGTTCGATCACACGGAAACCGCCGGTGTTGGCGTCGTGGGCATCCGCGTGCTGGCCGGCGGGGCGCTGTCGGGTTCGGCGGAGCGTCATCCGATTGCGGGCGCTGCGCCGGAGCCGATCGGCTCTGCCATGAGCTACGATGCCGATGTCGATCGCGCGCGCCGGCTGATGCCGCTGGTGGAGGAGGGATTTGCCGCCAGCCTGACCGAGGCCGCCACGCGGTTTGCGATCTCGCATCCGGCGATGGGCACGATCCTGGTCGGCATGGCGACGCCGCAACAGTTCGAGGATGCACTCGCGGCGGTGGAGAAGGGCCCGCTGCCGCAGGCCGCGCTCGATCGGCTGTCGGAACTGCGGCAGGCGTTTGCCGGCGAGGCGCGATGATCGAAAAACGACGGTCTCGGCTTCCCCTTACCGAATTATTAACCAATCTGCATCAGCCTTAACGAATTATTAACCAATCTGGTTCGGGATTGGCGTCGCGACCAACCGGCACCAAGGGAGCACCCGATGGATACCCGAACGTCTGCCGCACCCGACGAAAAAACGCCTCCGTCGGAATTGGCTTCGGCGACACAACTCAGCAAATCGGAAACGCAAGAGAAGTCGCAGCCCTCCAGCGAACTGGAGATCAGCGCCGAACGAATCAACTCTTCCGTCGCCCGGCTGACCTCAAACTCGATAGGCGAACTTCAGGGGTTGGCTTTCGAACTCCAAAAAATGCAGGACTTCCTGCAGGCCGAAGTCAACAACGTGCAGCGCCAAATCGACAGCGCGTTGGCCGGAATCAATATCATCGTCGAAACGATTAGTCCGTGGAAAAGTATCGCGGGCTCACAAACACTGCCATCCGGTACTCGCAATGTCCGCGCGGGAGGACCGGCGGCCAATATTGAGCAACGCAGTCGCGTCGGGTAGCAGCGTCGCGCGCGTCGCCCGGCCGATATGCAGACTCCCCGACCGAACTGGCGTCGGTGCGGATGCTCGGCTTCATCCCTGCGAGCGCTTCGGTCGAAGTGTACGCTGCGCGGAAGAGAGTGAACGCCGGATCGCCACCACCGCGTCACCAAATCGCCTAACGACTCAACGACACTATTGCAGCGGGGCGCGGGCGATGCGCATGGGTGCATGCAATGGTGCGCTATGGGTCCAATCTATGTCTAACGCCGGCCCTGAGTGGGCTGATTATGGTCGCGCTGCTTGTGCTTGGCGCGATCGTCGTCCGAAGTCTCGGACCGGCTGAGAAAGGTGACCGAGTCATTGCCGTGTCCGAACACAGTAAGGTGAGCACGCGCACTACTCCCGAGAACGGTGGCCGAGCAACCCTCGATCTTGGTGTCGCAGACCTGAGAGGGTCGCTGCCGTAAGATAACTTGCGGTTTACGCTGTCTGGAAAGAGCGGCGGTCTGCGTTCCCCGGATGCTGTGCAGCACGCCGCTTGCGGCGTGATGCACTGCTGATCCGGGATCCACCGCGTGGGTCCCGGCTCTGCGGAGCAGCGCTCACGCGCTGCACCGCGTCCGGGACACAGAGCTAAAACGCCACCACGATTTTGCCGAGGTGCTTGTTGGCTTCCATGTGCTCGAACGCTTTGCCGATCTCGGCGAAGGGATAGACCTTGTCGATCGGCAGTTGCAGTTTTCGTGATTCCACGGCCGGCCAGATGTCTTTGCGGACCTCGTCAAAGATCTCGCGGATTTCCTCGATGCTGCGGGTGCGGAAGGTGACGCCGATATAGTTGATGCGGCGGGCGGCATGGAGGTCGAAATTGAAATCGGCGTGGGTGCCGCCGAGCCGGCCGACATTGACGATGCGGCCCTTGACCTTGGTGGCGGCGAGATTCTGGTTGGCGACCTTGCCGGAAACCTGGTCGACGATCAGGTCGACGCCTTCGCCGTTGGTGGCGTTGAGCACCTGATCGACCCAGCCGGGGTCGCTGGAATCGATCGCGAGATCGGCGCCGAATTCCTTCAGGCGGCCGCGGCGCATCGCGTCCGTCGAGGAGCCGATCACGAGCTTGGCGCCCTTCAGCTTGGCGATCTGCATCGCCATCAGGCCGACGCCGGAGCTGGCGCCCTGGATCAGGACGCTCTGGCCCGGCTGAAGCGCGCCGTTGGTCACGACGGCGTTGTGCATAGTGGCGAGCGCGACGGGGAGGGTGGCGGCTTCCTCGAAGTTCATGTTCGAGGGTGCGCGGAACAGCCGGCCGTGGTCGGCCAGCGTATATTCGGCAAACGCGGCTGCGCCCGAGCCCATGATCTTGTCGCCGACCTCAACACCTTCTGCGTCAGGCCCGAGCTCGGCGACTTCGCCCGCCCATTCCATGCCGAGTACGGTGCCGACGCCACCGGCCGCGCCATGCACGTGGCCCTTGGTCATGCCGAGGTCGGCGCGATTGAGGCCGCAGGCATGCACCTTGACCAGCACCTGCGTGCCCTTCGGCGAGGGCTTTGCGACCTCTGATATTTCGGCGCCGTTGGCGCCGTAGACATAGGCTTTCATGGGCTCTTCTCGTTGTTGGCGGAGACTGTTTTTATTCTGCTGCCTGACGCTGCGCGCCCGACAGCATGCCTTCGAACCGGCTGCGGATGATCGCTTCCGCATCGCGCACGATGCGCGAGATCAGTTCGGCGCAGGTCGGGATGTCGTGGATTAGGCCCTGGACCTGGCCGGCCGACCAGATGCCCTCATCGGCGTCGCCGGTGGCGTAGACCATTTTGCCGCGGGCGCCGGCGACGAGTTCGCGCACGTCCTCGAATTTCGCGCCTTCCCTTTCCATCGCCACCACCTTGGTCGAGATCGTGTTCTTGGCGACGCGCGAGGTGTTGCGCATGGTGCGGAAGATCAGTTCGGTCTCGCGCTCGTCATTGGCGACGATGCGCTCCTTGACGAGCTGGTGAATCGGGCTTTCCTTGGTGCACATGAAGCGCGTGCCCATGTTGATACCCTCGGCTCCGAGCGCGAGGGCTGCGACCAGGCCGCGGCCGTCGCCGAAACCGCCGGAGGCGATCATCGGTATCTTCACCTTGTCGGCGGCGGCCGGGATCAGGATCAGGCCGGGCGTGTCGTCCTCGCCGGGATGGCCGGCGCATTCAAAGCCGTCGATCGAGATCGCATCGACGCCCATCCGCTCCGCCGACAGCGCGTGGCGGACGCTGGTGCATTTGTGGATGATCTTGATGCCGTGCTTCTTGAACTCGGTGACGTGTTCCTGCGGCTTGTTGCCGGCGGTCTCGACGATCTTGATGCCGGCCTCGATGATGGCCTGGCGGTATTCGGCGTAAGGCGGCGGCTTGATCGCAGGCAGAATGGTGAGGTTGACGCCGAATGGCTTGTCGGTCATGTCGCGGCAGCGCGCGATTTCCCTGGTGAGATCCTCCGGCGTCGGCTGCGTCAGCGCGGTGATCAGCCCGAGCGCGCCGGCATTGGCTACGGCCGCAACCAGCTCGGCGCGGCCGACCCATTGCATGCCACCCTGGACGATCGGGTGCTTGACGCCGACGAGCTCGGTGAATCGCGTCTTGATCATGTCTGCCCTCTGTCGTGAGATTTCGATGGGCAGGATGCCGCCACCTCCTGCAAAAGTCTACGGGGCGCGGGGTGGTGGTCAGGACAACGCCATCATGCAAAAGCAGGGGCTGGTTTCCGCAGGGCGGAACAAGTCAGCGTGGGGTCCGGTATTTCCGAGATCACCCGCTAACCGAACATGCTGCCTACCTCCAGATTCACGCAAGGTACCACCCACACCCGAACGGGTGTAACTGATATCGTGTCTATCGCCCGAACGTTTGCGATCCGAATTGACGACTCGGCTTTTGGCTTGCCGGGGTGACATCCTCTCTTGAGTGCGGGAGGCGTCCGTCCGGTCGGCGCGAGACAATTTCGGTAGGGCAACAGTCATGGATCATCGGAGTGTACCGGACCCTGTTCACGGCGTTCCCCTCGACCGCAAGGCTCAGCTCGGAAACGATCTGCCAGGCTCGTGGTGGATGTCCGCGGATTCATGGCCACGCTTCCTGACCCACACGGGAGATAACAGCGCCGGCAATGGCGGCAAAGGTCATTTTGCCGGGAGCCTGATCCATAGCAGCTACGCTGGTTTCGAGCCACTCAACGTGGCATGGCCGGGCGTCCATGCGCCAGCCCTCGCCAATCAGTCGAACATCGCCTATTTTGATCAGTCCGCAAGCCAGATCGCGGGAGTTGGCGGTGACGGCGGCAATTGGAACGCCGCATCGGGTGGAAGCGTCGGCGCGCTCGGGCCTGCCGGCCCTGGCGTGATCGCCACCGGTGACAACAGTGCCGGCAATGGTGGCGATGGCTACTTCTCCGGAGTAATGGTGCATGCTCCTGTCGCGGTCTATAACCCGATCAATATTGCGGTGGCGGGTGCCCATGCGACGGCCGACGCTCATCAGACGAACAACGTGGAGTTCGATCAATCCGCGACCCAGATCGCGGGAGTTGGCGGCGACGGCGGCAACGGAAATGCAGCATCGGGCGGAAATGTCAGCGCGATCGGGTCTACCGGCTCTGGCGCGACAGGCACCGGCGACAACAGCGCCGGCAATGGTGGCGACGGATACGCCTACGGGGGCATCGTTCACGCGACCTTTGCGTTCTACTATCCGATCAACATTGCCGTGGCGGGATATAATTCCACCGCCAACGCCGATCAGACAAACAATGTGGTGTTCGATCAATCCGCTTTTCAGATGGCCGGCGTGGGGGGTGATGGCGGGAACGGTAATCACGCGGTTGGCGGAACTGCAGATATCTTCTCTTCCATCTTCGAGTTAATTGGCTCTGATGTAATAGCGACCGGCAACAACAGCGCCGGCAACGGCGGCAACGGCCACTTCTCGGGAAGCATGATCGACATCGACGTGGCGATCTACGCCCCGATCAACATTGCGGTCGCCGGCTACAATTCAACAGCCGAGGCTCATCAGAGCAACAATGTCGTGTTCGACCAGAGCGTGATCCAGATTGCCGGAATCGGTGGCGACGGCGGCCACGGCAATGCTGCGCTTGGCGGCGATCTCGCCATGCATCTGTTGTCGGACCTTCACCTGCTGGATCATGACTAGAGCCTTTTGTGTTTCGATAGAATCGAAACGCGATTCCAGGTTTTGATTTGACGCGTCTTCCTGGCGCGAACCTCTTCGCTTCACTCGAAAACGCTCGAGCAGCACTGGAGCTGCCCAGATCTTGGCGGCGCGACGGTAGCATTTCGGGCGTACACCGTTGTCACTGGGTGGCATCAGCTTTGGCGGCTAGACCGCGCCAGTCTCCAAATCCAAGATCGTTGCTGTCCACATTGGGACGCACAGTGCGCAAACCAAGTCAGGGAGTCTCACATGGCAAAGGCATCATTTCCTTCCGACACGATCGTGTTCAAGGCGTCGACCGGCGGCAACAGCGCAGGGAACGGTGGAGACGGTTACAACGAGGGTAACATCATCAGCAACCCGAGTATCCACTTCAACCCGACCAACAAGGCCGAAGGCGCCGACGTCCACGTCAAGAACGGCGATGACGTTTATCAGAAGGCATACTGGGACGCCGGGGGCGCGAATGCGAAGGCGGAGAAGCATTCCAAGGCAGAGGGCGGCAAGGCCGTCTCGAATGGCGACCAGGAATCGGAGAGCGGCCATAACAAGTCCGACGTGGATGCCAACACGAAGGCCTATCAGGAAAACTGGCTCGCTGCGGACCAGAGCCAGACCGTGATGGCCGGTGTCGGCGGCGACGGCGGAGACGAAAACAAGGCGGAAGGTGGAGATATCTACTTCAAGGCCAGCATCGAATCCGCGAACCTGAACGACGTGCTCAACGATTCCAAGTACTTCGATATCGACGATTCAGGCATGTTTAGCTGATCCATGCCTGTGTGGGGTGAGGCCGGCGGCGCAATGCCGCCGGTTCTCAATTCGTCGCGGAGTCGACGAGGAGTGAGCGGAAGGTTCGGACTTCAGATCTGGCGGGACCGCAATGCTGATGCCACCGCTCCAACTGCAGACGATGTCACCACCGCGGACGCCGTTGAAGTCGGCGTTGCGGGCCTGCGCGGGGTCGTTCGGACTCGTTTTCGCGTATAGCTGCAGCTACAATCTCCTTCTTCTCGCGCCTTCCATCTATCTGCTTCAGATCTATGATCGCGTGCTGTCGAGCCGCAGCGGCGATACGCTCCTGATGCTGACGCTCATCGTCGCGTTTACCGTCGTGGTCGGCGGAGTGCTGGATGCGCTGCGCCGCGCCGCATTGGGCCGGATGGGTGAGTGGCTTGAAGAAGAACTTCATCCGGCAGCGCTCTCCGCCTGCCTCAAATGCGCCCATGTCGATCGGGCGCGGGCATCGGAAGCCTATCGCGACCTTGCGGTCCTGCGTCAGTTCGCCCAGTCCGGAGCCTGCTCTACGTTGTTTGACGCGCTCTGGACGCCGCTCTTCCTCGGGGTTCTCTTCCTCGTGCATCCCTTGCTCGGGGTGATAGGTGTGCTCAGCGTGCTCTTCCTGCTTGGGCTCGGGCTTGCCGAAGACTGGTTCACGGAAGCAGCGCGGGCGCGGTCGGCTGCCGCGGCGACGAGGAGCCAGGGATGGTTCGGCATGGCCGTCGGAAACCTCCACGTGATCAGGGCTATGGGAATGCTCGACGGCGCCGCGCGCCTGATCCGCCAGACTGCGCAGGATGCGAGGAGCGAGCAAGAGGTGGTCCAGCGCCGCCATGAAACCATCATGCTGATTTCCAAACCCGCGCGGGCGCTAGCGCAGGTCCTGATCATGGGTACTGCCGCCTGGCTCGTCCTGGAACAAAGCCGAAGTCCCGGCATCATCTTTGCCACGACCTTGTTGTTCGGACGCGCGCTCGCGCCCGTTGAAGGGGCGGTTGCAGGCTGGAAGGCATTCGCGATGGCCTTGGCCGCCTACCGCCGGCTCAACGACGTCATGTCCGGCGTCACCACGGTTGCGAACGTCAGAGACCTGCCGGAGAGGCCGAAGGGCAATCTCATTGTCAACAATGTTGGCGTCGGCGTCTCAGGATCGGACTGTTGGATGCTGAAGGACGTCTCATTCAGTCTCGCACCCGGTGAATGCCTGGGCATCATTGGTCCATCTGGCTCCGGCAAATCCACGCTCGGCAGGATCATCACCGGAATCTCCGCGCCGACGGCAGGTTCGGTCCTGCTCGACGGCATCGATATTCTAGCCCTGCACGATTCGCGCGGCGGCGGGCGCCTCGGATATCTGCCGCAGGATATCGATCTGGTCGGAGAAACAGTAAAGGACATCATTGCACGGCTGGACGACGCCGATCTGCAGAAGATCATTGAAGCAGCGAAGCTGGCCGGCCTTCACGAGACGATCATTCGTCTCCCGCAGGCATACGATACGGTCGTCAATGGCGCAGCGGCCAATCTCCCACGTGGATTTCGCCAGCGCCTCGGCCTTGCACGGGCGTTTTTTGGCGACCCGCAGCTCGTGGTCCTCGACGAGCCGAACTCCAGCCTGGACAGTCTCGGCGAGCGCATGCTCTTCGACGCCATCGAACGGATGAAGGCGGCCAATACAACGGTGATCATCATCACCCACCGGATAGGGATCCTCGGCGCAACGAACAAGCTTGCCATCATGCAGGGCGGCGCGATCAGCGCATTCGGTGAGAGCAGGGAAATTTTCGAAAGGTGTTTGGCAAGACCTCAAGTTACTTCGCGTGACCCTGTCTCATGAAGAGTTCATTCACTCACGTCGATGTTCGGGAGATTCCACGCTGGCTGAGATCGGCGGCGCTGGCGCTGCGCGACCGGCTGCGCGGTGTCACCTGGATCAGCATCAAACCTCTTCACCGGCTCTGGGCTCGCCCAAAAATTGCATTCGCTCACGTAGAGATCTGGGACGTTCCACGGTGGCTGAGGTCGGCGCCCCCGACGCTTCGCGACCGACTTCGCGGCGTCACCTGGACCGGAAATCTGCTGGTTTGCGGCTTCGTCATCGGTCTCGGTACCTGGTCGACCTATGCACCCCTCGAGAGCGCCGCGATTGCTGTCGGCACCGTCGAATCCGAATCGAGCCGTAAGACGATTCAGCACCTTGAGGGCGGCATCATCAGGGAAATTCTGGTCGCGGACGGTGACGTTGTCCGCGCTGGACAAACGCTGATCTCGTTGGAGGACACCAAGGCCCGTGCCGAAGTCCAGAGCCTGCAAGGCCAGTTGTGGGAGGCGACGGCGCGAGAGGCACGGCTGCAGGCGGAACAGCGCGGAGACGAGCGGGTATCATTTCCGGGCAGGTTAGAGATGGCGCAGATGGCGAGTCCTTCAGTCGCGGATGTCCTTGCGGGTCAGCAAGCCATCTTCGAAACGCGCCGGCAGGTCTTTCTATCGCAAGCGGCCGTAAATCGGGAGAAGCGGTCGCAGGTGGAAAAGGAGATCGAGGGCCTCAGGGCGCAGGAAAGCGCCGCCGCAAGGCGCATCGACATCGTCCGCGAGGAAGCGGCAACGGTGGCCACGCTCGTCAGCAAGGGGCTTGAGCGGCGACCGCGGCTTCTGAACCTCGAGCGAGAGATAGCTGACATCGAAGGACGGCGGGGAGAGATTGTCGCGCAGATATCGCGCGCGGGGCAGGCCATCAACGAATCCGAGGCTGTTCTCCTCAAACTGGAGCATGACCGTCAAAACGAGATCGCGCAGTCGCTGCGCGAGGTACAGAACCAGATCTTTCAGATATGGGAACGACTGCGGGCGGCCGACGACCAACTCTCGCGAACGATGGTCAAGGCGCCCGAGGACGGCGTGGTAACCGACCTGAAGATCCATACGCCAGGCGGCGTTATCGGCGCCGGGGCACCCCTCATGGATCTGGTTCCCCGGCAGGACCGGCTCATCGTGATTGCGCGCGTCAGGCCCGAAGACATCGATGTGGTCCGTCTCGGACTGAGCGCCGAAGTGAATCTCCTGCCCTATAATCAGCGCCGCGTACCACGGCTCCATGGGACTGTGACGCACGTTTCTGCCGATCGTCTAGTCGATAAGCGCACTGATCAGCCGTACTACGCAGCGAAGATTCGGGTTCAGAATCTGGTCGGCGCCGGGATCGATAGTGTCCAGATTATTCCGGGAATGCCGGCGCAGGTATTCATCAAGACGGGTCACGGCACCGTGGCGCTCTACGCTCTCAGGCCTCTGCTCGACAGCTTCCACGGCGCGTTCCGGGAGGATTAAGCTGCGACCCGAACGGCGAGCTCGGGCAGCTCTCAAGATGATCGCACGCGTGAGGGTAGAGCGCGATGACCTTTCTTCGGATCGTCATCTCGCTCTATCTCTTTGATTTGAGCATGATCTCCGCGCAAACGCGTTCGCGTTTGTCGCGATGGAAAACCGGTTTCCACTTTTCCGGATCATGCTCTAGGCATGACCGTTGGCTCGCCGGCTCCAGCGAACGACCGCCTCGGTACGGTTATGTGCGGAGCATTTTCGCATGATACGTTGAATATGCATTTTTACGGTGTTTTCCGATAGGTTGAGCCTGACGGCAATCAACTTGTTCGGAAGGCCAAGCTGCAGCGCCTCGAGCACATGTTGTTCGCGCGGCGTAAGATCGACCATCGCCTTCTCCGGCACAATCCTGGTGTTGCCGTTATCCTCGTTAGTTCCGAACAGCTCGGACGTATCTGGGCATCCCGATATCGTCTTGTGGCTTGTCCCTCCATTTTGCCCAACGATCGGTAACGGTCGGTAGACCCCACCGGCAAGGACCAGGCGTAATCCGGCAATCGCGAGTTCAACCGGGATCGATGTCGGAAAGAAACCGCGCACTCCGCGTTGCATCGCGGCCGAAGCCGTCGCATCGTCGTCGCGGCTTGACAACACAGCAACGGACGCTTTCGGGCAGGTTTCTGCAAGGAAGGCGAGGCTCTCTTCGATCGAAGGATCAGTGATCTGCTTGTGCCCGATATTCAGCGCGATCAAGCGGATGTCTCTGCCGGATAGCCAGTTCAGGCCACTGGTCGTTGCCATCTCGACGATCTCGAATCCAGTGAGTTCTCTCTTGAGGATATTGAGGATGCACGTACGCGCCAGGACATGTTGCTCGATGATCACGAGCACCGGCGAATTTTGCGATACCAAGGCCAGTTCCGCGGGATTAGAAAAATCGTCCATGATGTCCCCGAATTCAGAAATTAGCTGTCTCCACAAGTTTTGATTTCCATTTTCCATGGAGCAAATCTGCCCCACACACTCTGCAGCGAATTGCTGCTGATCGCGACGTTGCTTCCGAGCTTCGAGTTCGTTCGCAACGTCGTCACGGACCTTCTGGTCCGTCGCAATAGATCCTGGCAGCGGTCTTATTTTTCCATGTTAGCTGCAAATATTGCGGTACGCGCTCGCCGCAGCCGACTTGGCGGGGCCATCGACGACGTATGCTTCATCTTCCGTCACGAGATATAGAAACGGCCTATCTCCGGTACCTTCGCCCGACGCCGTTTTTCCTTTGACACGGCCGCAAATGGTGTCGACGGACTGCCCGAGCGTATTTTTGCGGATGGCCCGTTTCATCTCACCGAACTCGGCGGACGCCGGCTCCTCCAACTTCGCAGCAATCGTGGTCTTCGCCTTGATAATGACCGGATCGGACGTCTCGGCGGGCCGACCAGATGCCGGAGCTTCGACTTTCGCTTCGATCGTGGCGGACTTCGCCTTTTTCTCAGTGGGTTGGTGCCCGTCGCGTACGTCGGCAACCGACGGCTTTTCCGTCTTCGTCGCGATCGTGGACTTGACCTTTGTTGTCGCGGAATGGGTCTTGGATGACGCTGGCGCCGGTTCAATCGGCCGACTGGCCGCCATCCCGTTGAGACAGCCGGACCCACTCGCGTCCGTGCATGCTTCCATGCTTGCTTGCGGCGGTAAAAGGCAGCTACAGCCAACCAGGGTCGCAGCCAGAACACCAATGAGAAGCGTTCTCATGCTAATCCCTCAAAAAAGGGCCTGAGGTCCGCTCGCAATTCTTGCGGCGATCTAAAATGTTGCGCTGGTTGTCTATCATTTGCGCAAAAGTCTTAACTGTTGCTAAACGCCCATCCCGCGCCGCGGCGGTGGGCCCGGGCGCAATGCGGGGGGATGGGCTCGAATTGGCCTGTCGGCGGCCAATGATCGAGCGGGTTTTTTAGCGAAGCAGGGACCGTTCGCGTAAAGAAACGCGTTGAAACAAGAGACTAGAGCCGCTTTTAGCTCAGTCAGAACCGATCGGGCTCTACGTCACTGAGACTGGAACGCCTCGCGGCGCGTCAGATGCTTCCGCCACGATGCTCTCATTCAGTTTCTGATTGACGATCTGGACCGTACGGTCGATTTCGGCATTGGGTACGCCAAGCTGATGCGAAATCAGCTTCACCAGCAGGTCGACGCGCTCGATGGAAGGTGCGCCGCCAGCGACCGCCCGGGCCGCCGACGAGGGCTTGAGAAGGCTTTCCGCGGCTTTGGCGTACTTCTCGAAAGGCACCTGATCGGCGGGATCGGCGCCCAGACGCTGGGCGATGGCATCGACATGGTCGTAGATCGACTGCGAGAGATTTATATCGCCGTGCACCGCGTCGCGGATCGATTGCGGCTCCTGCGGCGTGATGCAGCGGTAATTCCCCGTCAACAGCATCGACCATTTGGCCAGTGGGACGAACATCGAATCGAACACTTTGAGTTTCACCGGAACGTCCTGGCCATCCAGCTTCACCGCATCGACGTCGGCTTCCAGCTCCCGAAGCAGCAAGTTATGTTTCTCATCCGCAAATGACGCTGCCTTGAAGTTTGTCGGCAGGCCGACATGAAGAACATTCACCGCCTCTTCCGGTGGACGGAAGGCCTGCGGATCAGGGGAGCAGAGCGACACCAGATCCGGCTCGAACCGTTCCCATACCGCGGCGTTGGTATAGGCCTCCTCCAGCTCCATTTTCGCAAGCGCCGGGATCCGTTTGAGATAGGGCAAGGGCGGCATGTTCATGATCGAAAGGCAAGGCAGCTTCGCCTCGGCGATTTTGATCATCAGAGCCCGGATCGCATGGTTGGTGTATTGCGGCTCCTGCATGGCAAGACCGACCAGATCATAACGGGAAGGATCGACGTCGGCGGGCTCGACCGCGTCCAGGATCCCGGGCAGGTCGCGCGAGAAGATCGGCCGGTGCGCCGCCTCGTCGCGCAGCTTGATGCGAACTTCGGTGCCGTCGCGGTTGATGAGCTCGGCCGTCTTCTTCCGGCACACCAGGGTCACGTTGTGACCCGCCATCAAAAGCTTTGTCGCCAGCAATGAGCCATACGAGGCTCCAAGGATCAGAATGTTGCGCGCCATGCGCCCTCCCACAGATAATGCTTTCCGGCGCGCCACTACTCCGGCGCAAATTTGCGAGCGCCTGCTTTGCGACAGGAGTTAAGCCGAATTGTTCGGTGCGATACCGCCGGCTTCCCTGGGAGTGCGCCCAGGAAATGCCGGCGGAGTTCGAGGCGACCGGTCAGGCCGACGCGACCAGCTTGTAGGGCGTTGCTTCGTCGTCGAACGCGGTCGTGATGTCACGAATGCTGATGACGCCGATCAGGCTGTAATTGTCGATCACCGGCACGTGGCGGATGTGATGCTTGCTCATGAGGTGACGGACATGCTCGAGCGTATCCGCCGAGGTGCAGGAGACGAGCTGCTGCACCGAAATGAATTGCGAGACGCGCATGTTCACGCCGGCGGCGCCATGTTCGGCAATCGCGCGAACCACGTCGCGCTCGGTGAACATGCCGACCGCCGTGTTGCCTTCGGTGCGGACGACATCCTTGACGACAAGCGCGCTGATATTGCCGGAGCGCATCAATTGCGCGGCAATGGCGACGGTCTCGTTCATACGGACCGTTGCGACACGGGCGGCTTTCTTGCGCAGGATATCTCCGACTTGCATGGCAACCTCCTTGGGATGAACTATTGGTTTCAAGTCTGGTATCAAGTCTGGTATACATAATGCCAATTGTCAACACGCGGAGCGTGGAATTCTCGCAGCCAAGATCGAGATAAATAGGCAGTATTATTGACGTTTTTGGAGCGTGCCGTGACATTCCAGGGGAGGGGCCTCGGGTTTTATCGGCCCCATGTGGCGTCAGGTATGCCAGAGGTCGCTGGTCGTCAAAAGAAAACGCGCCCACCCGGAGGTGAGCGCGTCTTGTTCTTGCCGTGGATCGGTGAGGTCAGGCCGCAATCTGCGACTTGGCGACCACCACCTTGCGCCAGGGCTTGAGCACAGCGATCGCCAGCAGCGAGGCCAGGATGTTCGCGCCGGCCGCTACGATGAACACGGTGTCCCAGGTGCCCGACGACTGCTGCATGTAGTTCGCCACCGGCACCAACAGCGCTGCGGTGCCCTTTGCCGTGTAGAGCAGGCCGGCATTGGTAGCCGCGAACTTCGCGCCGAAGGTGTCCGTGCAGGTCGACGGGAAGAGGGAGTAGATCTCGCCCCAGGCAAAGAACACGAAGCCCGACAGCAGCACGAACCAGACGGGATCGTGGCCCAGCATGTAGAGGCCCCAGATGCCGATGCCTTCCATGCCGAAGGCGATGAACATGGTGTTCTCGCGGCCGATCATGTCGGAGATCCAGCCGAAGAACGGACGGGTCAGGCCGTTGAGGACGCGATCGATGGTGGCTGCGAACGTCACGGCCGTCATCGTCACCGCCATCAGCGTCACCGGCACGCTGTCGACCTTCCAGTCGACGGCGATCGGCTTGAGGTTGGCGGTCACCATCAATCCGCCGGCGCCGACGATCACGAACATGAAATACATCAGCCAGAAGATCGGCTGACGGATCACTTCGGTGGGTTGATAGTTGCGCCGGGTCTGGATCACGTTGCTGTTCTGCACCGTCGGCACCTGTCCCGCTTTCGGCGAGAACATCAGGAAGGCGAGAATGACGATGATGATGCCTTGGCCGAGGCCGAAATAGAGGAAGGTGGTCTGGAAGCCGGAGTCCTTGATCATCGCCTGGATCGGCGCAACCGTCAGCGCCGAGCCTGCGCCGAATCCTGCGGCGGTGATGCCGGCCGCAAGGCCGCGCTTGTCGGGAAACCACTTCAGCGCGTTGCCGACGCAGGTGCCGTACACGCCACCGGCGCCGATGCCTGCGATGATCATGCCGAGATAGAAGCCGTTGAGCGTAGTGGCCTGGGCGTTGATCGCCCATCCGATGGCGCAGAGGATGCCGCCGATCAGGACGACGAGGCGCGGGCCGTATTTATCGACGAACCATCCCTCGACCGGCACCAGCCAGGTCTCGAACAGCACGAACAGCGTAAATGCCCACTGGATCGAGGCGCGATCCCATCCGAATTTCTGCTGGATGTCGGGTACGAAGAACGTCCAACCATATTGGTAGTTCGCGATCATCACCATCGCGGCGACGCCGATGGCCAATTGAGTCCAGCGATAGGCATCGCTCACTCGCGCCTCCGCGACGGGGGCTGCTCCGTGCACTGTATCCGTCATTTTTCCTCCAAAGGGCTGCTGTTCTATCGTTGCCCGACAGCTCAGCGCAAGTGTGGTATATGTTATGCCAGTAGACAAGGGAAAAATTGCATGTGTTCTAAGAATTCCCCCGCGTCGGTGAAAAGCTGCACAAACGAAAAGGCCGCGCGGTTGCGCGGCCCAATCGTCGGAAGCGTCTTAAGCTATTGCTTTGCTTAGAGCTTGATCATGCGGTCGCCGCAGATCGCAGGCGGCTATATCCTTCCTGAATGACCGACCAGAACAGTGCGATCAATCCCAGGATCATGATCGTGCTGACCAGCGGATTGGAAAGGAACACCCCAAACGAGCCTTGGGATCCCAGGAGCGATTGGCGGAAGGCCTCTTCGGCCTTGTCGCCGAGCACGATCGCCAGCACCAGCGGGGCGAGGGGATAATTGCACTTCTTGAGCAGATAACCGATCACGCCGAACACCAGCATCAGCATGACGTCAAACGTGCTGCTGTGGACCGAATAGGCACCGATTGCGCATAGCACCAGAATAAGGGGTGCGATGATGCTGAAGGGCACGCGCAGGATAGCCGCGAAAATCGGTACGCAGGTGAGCACGACGAGCAGGCCGACAATATTGCCGAGATACATCGAGGCGATCAGGCCCCAGACGAATTCCTTCTGTTCGACAAACAGCATCGGTCCGGGCTGCAGGCCCCAGATCAACAGGCCGCCGAGCAACACTGCTGCCGTCGGAGAGCCCGGCACGCCGAGCGAGAGCATCGGCAACAGGGCCGCTGTACCCGCGGCGTGCGCCGCGGTCTCCGGCGCAACGACGCCTTCGATCTCGCCCTTGCCGAAATTGCTGCCTTTCTTCGCGACGCGCTTGGCAATGCCGTAGCTCATGAACGAGGCTGGCGTTGCACCCGCCGGCGTGATGCCCATCCAGCAGCCGATGAAGCAGGAACGCAGCGAGGTCATCCAATACGCGGGCAGCTCCTTCCAGGTCTGGAGCACCACGCGCAAATTGATCTTGGCGGTGCCGCCGCGGAAGGCCAGCCCTTCTTCCATCGTCAGCAGGATTTCGCCGATGCCGAACAGTCCGATCACGGCGATCAGGAAGTCGAAGCCGTTGAGCAGGTGGGTGACGCCGAAGGTCAACCGCAACTGCCCGGTGATGGAATCAAGTCCGACCGCGGCGAGTGCAAAGCCGATCATCATGGCCGCAATGGTCTTGAACGGCGGTTCCTTGCTCAGGCCCACGAAGCTGCAGAATGCGAGGAAATACACCGCGAACTTTTCCGCAGGCCCGAATTGCAGCGCAAAGCTGGCGACCAGGGGAGCGACCAGCGTGATCATGACCACGGCGAACAGCGCACCGACAAAGGAGGAGGTGAAGGCGGCGGTCAGTGCTTCGCCGGCCTTGCCCTGCTGCGCCATCGGATAGCCGTCGAACGTCGTGGCCACCGACCATGGTTCGCCCGGTATGTTGAAGAGAATCGAGGTGATCGCTCCACCGAACAGCGCGCCCCAGTAAATACAGGACAACATGATGATGGCCGACGTGGGCGACATGCTGAATGTCAGCGGCAGCAGGATGGCGACGCCATTGGCGCCGCCCAGTCCCGGCAGCACCCCGATGATGACACCGAGCACGATGCCGATAACCATCAGCATGATGTTGTACGGCTGCAGCGCGACCGCAAAGCCGTGAAAAAGATTGACGAGTTCTTCCATCCCGATAATCCGATCCTGACTGTGCGTCGTTGTTTACAGGTCGAGCCACTCTTCCAACGGTCCCTTTGGAAGCGGGACCATGAACCAGCGCTCGAAAATCAAATAGGTGACGAGGGGCATGCCGAGTGCCACCGCTAGGACGGTGATCCAGTTGTATTTGCCCAGCCATCGCATGAACCATGCGATGAAAATGGTCGAAGAGACGTACAGCCCGATGAACGGCATGGAGCCGACATAAATGCCGGTGGGAATGACGACGCTGAGAACCTGACGAAGCTGTCCCCACTCCGCGAACAGTCCGTCATTGTCTTCGCGCAGTCCGTGCCACAGATTGATCCCGCTGGAAGCGACGATGAAAAGCCCGATATAGAATGGGAAGAACCCGGCGCGGGGGCCCTCAGCGCCCCAATTGATCCCCGCCTTGAGGCTGCCGGCGATCACGATCACTCCGAACAGAGCGATCAGTAGGGTGACGCCCGCTTCCACGAGCTTGTGGGTCGGGCCGGTGTTGCTCGAACTGCCTGTTGTCATCGAAACTCCATGCGCAATCGAGCCCGCGGAAACCGAGCCCGCCGTCTGCGTTGCTACCCCAATCGATCAGTGCTTCTCGGTCAGTTGCTCGGAGCGAGGAAACCGGCCTCTTTCATCAGAGCCTGATGACGCTTGTCCTCGGCCTCGACCCATTTGGCGTATTCTGCGCCGGTCAGGAAGGTCGTGTTGAATGCGCCGCTCTTCATGAAGTCCTGCCACTCGGGAGTGGCGCGAACTTTCTTGAACAGTTCGACATAATACTCGACCTGGTCCTTGGTGGCCCTGGGCGCCATGAAGATGCCGCGCAGCATCAGATATTCCATGTCGAGACCTGCCGACTTGCAGGTCGGAACGTCCTTCCAGCCCTTGCCGTCCGCGATCGGCTCATCGTAGGCCATCGGCTTTGCGTCAAAAACGCAGAGCGGACGCAGCTTGCCGCCGCGCCATTGCGCAACCGCCTCGATCGGATTGTTGACGGTCGAATCGACGTGGTTGCCGACGAGTTGAACGGCGACTTCGCCGCCGCCCTTGTAGGGAATGTAGGTGAACTTGGTGCCGACGGCTTTTTCCACGGCGACAGTGATGATCTGATCTTCCTGCTTCGAGCCGGTGCCGCCCATCTTGATCGAGCCGGCGGGAGCGGCCTTCACGGCATCGATGTACTCCTTCGCCGTCTTGTACGGCTTGTCGGCGTTCACCCACAGCACGAATTCATCCAATGCCAGCATCGCGACCGGCGTGAGATCTTTCCAGCTAAACGGAATTCCGGTGGCAAGCGGAGTGGTGAAGAGATTGGAGAGCGTGATGATGATCTTGTGCGGATTGCCGCCCGATCCCTTGACGTCGAGGAAACCTTCGCCGCCGGCGCCGCCCGACTTGTTGATGACGACCAGCGGCTGCTTCATCAGATTGTGCTTGGTGACGATGCCCTGGATCGTGCGCGCCATCTGGTCGGCGCCGCCGCCTGTGCCGGCGGGGACGATGAATTCAACGGGCCGCACCGGTTCCCATGCCGCAATTGCAGGAGCCGTGACGCTGCCTGCGCACAGCGCTGCAATCGTCCCTAACGCAAGTTGTGTAGAACGCCTCATTTGCTTCACTCCCGTTGAACTGTGGTTACGCCGGTCTTTGCCGGCTTGGTAAGTTCATTCCCGATCAAACGTTTCGGGTCTTCATGCACCCATGATCGTCGCGCCGCAATGGTTGCCTCGACGCTACTCCCGCGGGTTCGAATTGTACGAGGGGCCTGATCGGGCGGCATCCGCTCCTTTCGGCCAATTGTGAGTCTGAGAGGCGCAAGAAGAGGGGTGGGCACGCTCACGCTGCCCGTTCCTTGCGATATCGCCTTCGCTGTCCCTTGCGGACTGCACGGCCTAGCTCCCCCCTGGTATGCGCCCTTGTTCTGGTATGGGCGTTTTTTAGAATTGTTGTATATGATATGCCACGATGCAACTGGTTTTTGGTTTCGACAGGAGGCTAGGCCAATTTGTCGCAGGTGATGCCCAAACAGGCAATCGGTGAGCGGCGAACGAAAACGGCCCCGGAAACCGGGGCCGTTGATCGAAATGCAATCGATGGTTGCTGTCAGATTTCGCGCGGTGTCGCGCAAAAAAGTTCTTATTGTAGAAGCATCAGAGGCCGAAAGGGGGGAGGTCGCCGTTGCGAACCGCAATGCGGCTGCTCGCGATCAGCAGACGGTCGATGGAAGCCATCAGGCGGCCGAACAGGGTGGCGGAGGGCAGGAGGCCGATGGATGCAGTCTTGGACATGGATGTCCCCTTTCTGAAGTAGCGGAGAAGCTCCGCTTTCGTGATACGGGGAGACTTTATGTATACCAGATACCACCAACAATAACTTTGTTTGCATAGCAGCAATCAGACGTTTGCATTGCAGCAATGGGTCGAGATGCTGGCACTCCAGAATGGCAAAAGGCCGCCGGAAACCGGCGGCCTTTGCATTCCAGAATCCCAGGCTGCTTACTCCGCCGCTTGCTTGCGCGGCGGATCGAGCGCGCCGGAGTCGTGGATTTCGGCGACCTGGTGATCGCTGAAGCCGAGGACCTCGCTCTTTGCCTGCTGCGATGTCAGCTTTGTGGACCCAAAGCGGTCGAGCCGCCTAAGTCGATCCCCGTGGTGACCGATTTTTGAGATGAGATTTTAGAACGCCGGGCGCGATGATTAACAACAACACGACGCTGCTGATCATCCCGGCAATGCCAAGAAGGGTGGCAACGACTGTCCAACCTTGTTGAAGCAGTTTATCAACGAACATCATAGCGGCGCTAACGACGAACAAAGCAGCAAGCCATCCAATCGCACGCATCGATACCTCGCTCCGGCCGCGTCATTGTTTCATGTCAGCTCTAGCATGCAATGTCGGCTCTTGGCCCAGAGCCGACCTTGCTTCTGCTATCCCCAACGTCCGCTTGCCTTCATAAAGCTGTCAGCCCTTCAAAGTGCCGCATCTTCGATGCGATCTCGTTGCGAGCGGGAGAGGTGTGGCAGGTGGCCGCCGCTTCTCGCCCTAACAAAAAGGCCGCCGAAACCGGCGGCCTTTCGTGCTGTTCGGATGGCGTCGTTACTCCGCCGCCTGCTTGCGCGGCGGCTCGAGCGCGCCGGAATCGTGGATTTCCGCCACCTGGTGATCGCTGAAGCCGAGCACCTGGCGCAGGATCTCGTCGGTGTGCTCGCCGAGCAGCGGCGAGCGCGTCACCTCGCTCGGTGAGTCCGACAGCTTGATCGGATTGCCGACCGAGATGTACTTGCCGCGGGTCGGGTGATCGACCTCGACCACGGTGCCGGTGGCGCGCAGCGACTGGTCTTCGGCGATCTCCTTCATCGACAGGATCGGGCCGCAGGGGATGTCGTCCTTGTTGAGGATTTCCATCGCCTCGAATTTTGTCTTCGTCATCGTCCACTGCTCGATGCGGGCGAAGATTTCGTTCAGCCGGGGCAGGCGGGCCGCCGGCTTGGCGTAATCCGGATGGGTCTTCCAGCCGGGCTCGCCGATGACGTCGCAGATCTTCTCCCAGACCGGCGCCTGGGTGATGAAGTAGATGTAGGCGTTGGGATCGGTCTCCCAGCCCTTGCACTTGAGGATGCGGCCCGGCTGACCGCCGCCGGAATCGTTGCCGGCGCGCGGCACGGCGTCGCCGAACGGAATGCCTTCGCCGTACTGGCTGTATTCCTTCAGCGGGCCATGGGCGAGGCGCTGCTGGTCGCGCAGCTTTACGCGCGCAAGGTTCAATACGCCGTCCTGCATCGCTGCAGTGACGCGCTGGCCTTTGCCCGAGTGGGTGCGCTGATAGAGCGCGGTGACGATGCCGAGCGCCAGATGCAAGCCGGTGCCGCTGTCGCCGATCTGCGCGCCGGTGACGAGCGGCAGACCGTCGCGGAAGCCGGTGGTCGAGGCGGCGCCGCCGGTGCACTGCGCGACGTTCTCGTACACCTTGCAGTCTTCGTAGGGGCCGGGGCCAAAGCCCTTGATCGAGGCCACGATCATCTTCGGGTTGATGCTGTGGATCTTCTCCCAGGGGAAGCCCATGCGGTCGAGCACGCCGGGGCCGAAGTTTTCCACCAGCACGTCGCAGTTCTTGATCAGCGCGGTGAGGACTTCCTTGCCCTTCGGGTTCTTGGTGTCGAGCGTGATCGAACGCTTGTTGTGGTTCAGCATGGTGAAATACAGGCTGTCCACGTTCGGGATGTCCTGCAACTGGCCGCGGGTGATGTCGCCGACGCCGGGGCGCTCGACCTTGATCACGTCGGCGCCGAACCACGCCAGCAATTGCGTGCAGGTAGGGCCCGACTGGACGTGGGTGAAATCGAGAATACGAACGCCCGTGAGCGCCTTTGTCATCGTCATTGCTCCGTACTGTGTCTGTACTGCGTGATGCAGATTGAATGGATGGAAGTCGGTTACTTCTTTTTCAGGACGCTCTGCGGATTGAGGTTGCCGATGCGGCCGCTCTCCGAGCCTGCCGCCGGATCGATCACGGCGTTGATCAGCGTCGGCTTGCCGGAATCCATCGCCGCGTTGACGGCGCGCTTCAATTCGTCGGGCGAGGTGGCGTTGATGCCGACGCCGCCGAAGGCTTCCATCATCTTGTCGTAGCGCGAGCCCTTGACGAACACCGTCGTCGCCGGATCGGAACCGCCCGTATTGACGTCGGTGCCGCGGTAGATGCCGTCATTGTTGAAGATGACGATGCAGACCGGAAGCTGATAGCGGCAGATGGTCTCGATCTCCATGCCGGAGAAGCCGAACGCCGAGTCGCCTTCGACCGCGAGCACCGGCTTGCCGGTTTCGACCGCGGCCGCAATCGAATAGCCCATGCCGATACCCATTACGCCCCAGGTGCCGACGTCGAGCCGCTTGCGCGGCTTGTACATGTCGATGACGCCGCGGGCGAGGTCGAGCGTGTTGGCGCCTTCGTTGACGAGGATGGCGTCCGGCCGTTCCTTGATGATGGTGCGCAGCGCGCCGAGCGCGCCGTGATAATCCATCGGGGAAGCGTTGCTCATCAGCTTCGGCGCCATCTTGGCGACGTTGTCGTCACGCTTCTTGTTGACGGTCGAGACCCAGTCGGCTGGCGCGGCCGGCCAGTTGCCACCCATGCCCTCGAGCAGAGCGGATACGCAGGAGCCGATATCGCCGACCACAGGGGCCGCGATCTCGACGTTGGAATCCATCTCCTTCGGCTCGATGTCGACCTGGATGAATTTCTTCGGCGCATCGCCCCAGGTCTTGCCCTTGCCGTGCGACAACAGCCAGTTGAGGCGGGCGCCGATCAGCATCACGACGTCGGCGTCCTTCAGCACGGTCGAGCGCGCGGCACCGGCCGACTGCGCGTGCGTGTCGGGCAGCAGGCCCTTGGCCATGCTCATCTGCAGGAAAGGTGCGCCGGTCTTTTCGACGAAGGCGCGAATCTCGTTGTCGGCCTGTGCGTAAGCCGCGCCCTTGCCGAGAATGATGAGGGGGCGCTTGGCGCCCTTGAACACGTCGAGCGCGCGCTTGACGGCCGACGGGGCAGGGATCTGGGCGGGGGCTGCGTCGATCACCTTCACCAGCGACTTCGCGCCGGCGCCGGCGTCCATCACCTGGCCGAAAAGTTTGGCCGGCAGGTCGAGATAGACGCCGCCCGGGCGTCCCGACACCGCGGCGCGGATCGCGCGGGCAAGACCGATGCCGATGTCGGCGGCATGCAGCACGCGGAACGCTGCCTTGCAGAGCGGCTTGGCAATCGCAAGCTGGTCCATCTCTTCATAGTCGCCCTGCTGCAGGTCGACGATCTCGCGCTCGGAGGAACCCGAGATCAGGATCATCGGGAAGCAGTTGGTGGTGGCGTGGGCCAGCGCAGTGAGGCCGTTGAGAAAGCCGGGCGCCGACACCGTGAGGCAGACGCCCGGTTTTTTGGTGAGAAAGCCAGCGATCGAGGCCGCGTAGCCGGCGTTCTGCTCGTGGCGGAACGACAATACGCGCATGCCCGCGGCCTGCATCATGCGTCCGAGGTCGGTGATCGGGATGCCCGGCACACCATAGATGGTATTGATGCCGTTGAGCTTGAGCGCATCGATGACGAGATGAAAACCATCCGTCAGCTCTTGCTCGGTGCCCGGTGCTTCGGACTTGGTCGCGGTATTCAGCATGGGCTTCATCTCCCTGATCGTTTTGGTTCGGACGATTTTTCGTCGTCTTCTGGTGCGAAGGTTCGTCTAGCTAAAAAGTTCCTGCCCGTGCGCTTCGACGTAGGCGGCAAGGCCCAGCGTGTGGTCGCGCGCGCGCTTCTCGGCGAGTTCGGTATCGCGTGCTTCCAGCGCTTCGATGATGCCAAGATGTTCGGGCAGCGAGGTCGCGGTGCGATCCTTGCGTCCGATAGTCAGTTGCCGGTAGCCGCGCACATGCAGCAGCAGATCGTTGGTCAAATCGACCAGCACCGGCGATTCCGAAAGCGAGATCAGCGCCTGATGGAACGCGATGTTGGCCTTGGAGTATTCCTCGACATGATCCTGCGGCAGCCGGTCCTTGCCAAAATCCTTGAAGAAATCACGCAGCGCGGTGATGTCCTTCTTGCGCGCGGTGGTCGTGATCAGGCGCGCCGCCATGCTCTCGAGAGCGGCCCAAGCGCGGATCATGTCGACAATCTCGGTCTTGGTGCGGCGGACCACGACGATGCCGCGACGCGGCACGGTTTTGACGAAGCCATCCTGTTCCAGCATCGCGATGGCTTCGCGAATAGGGGTGCGGCTGACGCCGAGGCGTTCGGACAGCGCGCGCTCGTCGAGCATCACTTGCTCGGGCGTCGCATAGATATCCATCTTGAGAATAGCTTCCTTCAAGGCCTCATAGGCCTTGTTCTTGAAGCTCGTCTCAGGCGCAATCCGAACGATTGCGATATCTGCCTCAGCCATGACAGGCGGCGCCTTGGTTTGTTTACGTGCGGGCACGACTCGTCTCCTCCCTGTTTTGGAGACGTCTTCTTAGCAGAAGAAACACCCGAAGATTTTTGGCATACCAAATACCAGGATGTCAAGATGCCCGTGTTTTCGCTGTTTCTGCGCGATAGTTTGTCTTGACAATCTAATCTCTGGCATACCAAATGCCATAAAACTAGCCCCAGGAGGAAGCCAATGTCAAATTCTGCAGATGCGGCCCGCAAGATCGCCGAGCCCAGCGCCCAAGAGGCTGTCCGCCGGGTGCTCGATACGGTGAAAGCCGAGAAGCGCACGAGCCTTACCGCGCCGGAAGGCAAGGTGGTGTGCGATGCCTATGGCATCCCGGTTCCTAAAGAGGGCGTGGCCAAATCTGCCGCTGATGCATCCAAGATCGCATCCAGCATGGGCTTCCCTGTGGTGATGAAAATCGTCTCGCCGGACATTCTCCACAAGACCGAAGCCGGCGGCGTCATGGTCGGGGTCAAGACCGCGGCCGATGCCGAGAAGGCCTATGACACCATTCTCGCCAATGCGAAGAAGTATAAGGCCGATGCCAAGATCGAGGGCATCCAGGTCCAGCAGATGCTGGCCGGTGGAACCGAGGTCATCGTCGGCTCCATTACCGATGGTTCGTTCGGCAAGCTTGTCGCCTTCGGCCTCGGCGGCGTGCTGGTCGAGGTGCTGAAAGACATCACCTTCCGCCTCGCGCCCGCAACCAAGGACGATGCGCTGTCGATGCTCGACGGCATCCAGGCCCATGACATGCTGAAGGGCGTGCGCGGTGGCGATCCGGTCAGCCGCGATGCGCTGGCTGACGTCATCGTCAAGGTCTCGCAGCTCGTCAGCGATTTCCCCGAAATCGTTGAACTCGATCTCAATCCGGTATTCGCCACCAAGAAGGACGCGATTGCCGCCGACGTGCGCATCGTCGTCGATTTCGACTACAAGCCGCGTCCGGCGCCGCGCCCGACCGAAGAAATCGTCACTGCGATGAACCGCATCATGCAGCCGAAGGGCGTTGCTGTGATCGGCGCCTCCGCCGAGGACGGCAAGATCGGCAACTCCGTGATGAAGAACCTGATCAACGGCGGCTACAAGGGCGAGATCTATCCGATCCACCCGAAGGCGGCCGATATCCTTGGTTACAAGGCCTACAAGAGCGTCAAGGATGTTCCGGGCGTAATTGACACCGCAGTGTTCGCGATCCCCGCAAAATTCGTTGCCGGCGCGCTGGCCGAATGCGGCGAGAAGAAAATTCCAGGTGCCGTGCTGATTCCGTCGGGCTTTGCCGAAGCCGGCGCGCCGGAATTGCAGGCCGAGATCGTCGAGGTCGGCAAGAAGTACAACATCCGCCTGATGGGGCCGAACATCTATGGCTTCTATTATACGCCGGCCAATCTCTGCGCCACGTTCTGCACCGCCTACGACGTCAAGGGTTCGGCAGCGCTGTCGTCGCAGTCCGGCGGCATCGGCATGGCGATCATCGGTTTTTCGCGCTCGGCCAAGATGGGCGTCTCCGCGATCGTCGGTCTCGGTAACAAGTCCGATATCGACGAGGACGATCTGCTCGCCTTCTTCGAGCAGGATCCGAACACCGCGATCATCGCACAGCACTGCGAAGACCTGAAGGACGGCCGCGCCTTTGCGGAGGCTGCCAAGCGCGTCGCCAAGAAGAAGCCGGTGGTGGTGCTGAAGGCGGGCCGCACCTCGGCCGGTGCGAAGGCGGCATCCTCCCATACCGGCGCGCTTGCCGGCAACGACAAGATCTACGAGGACGTGTTCGCGCAGTCGGGCGTGATCCGCGCCCGCAGCTTGCGGCAATTGCTCGAATTCGCGCGCGGCGTGCCGGTGCTGCCGACGCCGAAGGGCGAGAACATTCTGATCATCACCGGTGCGGGCGGCTCGGGCGTGCTGCTGTCGGACTCGGTGGTCGATAACGGCCTGTCGCTGATGACGATGCCGCCGGACCTCGATGCCGCGTTCAGAAAGTTCATCCCGCCGTTCGGCGCGGCCGGAAATCCTGTGGATATCACCGGCGGCGAGCCGCCGATCACCTATGTCAACACGGTGAAGCTCGGCCTGTCGGATGAGCGCATCCACGCACTGATCCTCGGCTACTGGCACACCATCGTGACGCCGCCGATGGTGTTCGCCCGCAACATGGTCGAGGTGAAGAAGGAGATGGAGGCCAAGGGCTTTGTGAAGCCGATCGTCGCCTCGCTCGCCGGCGACGTCGAGGTCGAGGAAGCCGCCGAATACCTCTACCAGAACGGCATCCCCGCCTATGCCTATTCGACCGAACTGCCGGTCGAGGTGTTAGGGGCCAAGTACAAGTGGGCGCGCGGCGCGGGCCTGCTCTGAGCTTATCAACGATAAGTGCCGCTTCGGAAGCTCTCCGAAGCGGCATTTTTGTCCAACGAATAACAACAAGCGGACATTCGCCGTTCGACGCGCTGGCACTCTGACTGATTGATGGATGCAGGTCGCGATGAGAAAAGACGTGGTCCGGCGCAAGGCGATCGAGCCGAAATCCGGTGCAGACCAGGACGAGAACGCCCGCGACGGCGGCGTGCAGTCCGTCGATCGTGCGCTCTCGATCATCGAGACGCTGGCTGAAGACGACGAAGGCTATCGCCTCAGCGATCTCGCCATCCGCACGGGACTTTCGACCTCGACCGTGCATCGCCTGCTCGGGACGCTGGAAAGCCGCCGCTTCGTGCAGTTCGACCGCACCGAATCGAAATGGCATGTCGGTGCGCGCGCCTTCACGGTGGGAGCAACCTTCGCCCGCCGCCGCAACTTCACGGCGCAGGCGGTGCCTTACCTGCGCAAGCTACGCGACCTGACTCGGGAGACGGCGAATCTCGCCGTAGTCGACGACGAATTCATCATCGTGCTGACGCGCATGGAAAGCCGCGAAATCATGCGTTCGCTGACCAAGGTCGGCGGCCGCGTCGCCATGGTCGCCTCCGGCGTCGGCAAGGCGGTGCTGGCGACCTATTCCAACGAGGACGTCAGCGCGATCATCCGTCATCACGGCATGCCGCGGCTGACCGAAAAATCGATCGTGCGCCCGGGCGATCTGTTCAAGGAACTCGAGAAGATCCGCCGCCAAGGTTTTGCGATCGACGACGAGGAAGCCTGCATGGGCCTGCGCTGCATCGCCGCAGTGGTCTACAACGACTGCGCCGAGCCCTTGGCCGCGATTTCCGTCTCGGGCATGACCAGCCGCCTGACGGATGAGCGCCTGCCGATGTTGGGGCAGACGGTGAGGGAGGTGGCGGCGGAGCTGACGGTGGCGCTTGGTGGGGCGATGCCGGAGACGAAGGCCGGCTGAGCCTTGGCTGCGAGTGGCGCAGCCACAAGCAATCCATGATTGCCGCATGGCACGGCGCCGCTTTTGATACAGAGCCGCCACTTGGCCGAAATATCCGATCCGCTAGACTGTCCTCCAACGGAAGCAAGATCAGGGGGAAGCATGGCGCGCAGGATCGCGATCGTCGGAGCGGGGGCCGTCGGCGGGTATGCCGGCGCCCATATGGTGCAGGCGGGCGAGGACGTCACTTTCATCGATCCCTGGCCTGGGCACGTCGAGCACATGCGAAAGCATGGGCTGCGCGTCACCCACGCGATGGATGTCGCGGAATTCTCGGTGCCCGTGCGCGCGCTTCACGTCACGGATGCGCAGCGGCTCGCCAGGGAGAAGCCGGTCGACATCGCCTTCGTCTGCATGAAATCCTACGACACCGCCTGGGCCACTATGTTGATCCAGCAATATCTGGCGCCGGACGGCTATGTCGTGTCGCTGCAGAACTGCATGAACGAGGAGACGATTGCCGGCATCGTCGGCTGGGGCAAGACGCTGGGCTGCATTGCCAGCAGCATCACGGTGAACCTGCCGGAGCCCGGTCACATCCACCGCGGCGCCGGCAAGGGCGGGGCGGCGCACACGGTGTTTCGCGCCGGCGAAGTGCACGGCCGGATCACGCCGCGGGCGGAAGAAGTCTGCCGCCTGGTCGGCTATTCCGACAGCGCCAAGGTGACGGAGAATCTATGGGGTGAGCGCTGGTCGAAACTGGTCGCCAACGTCATGGGCAACGGGCTCTCGGCCTGCACCGGCCTGCCGGGCGCCGAAATCCTGCAAAGCGAGCCGCTCCGTCGGTTCTCCACCCGGCTTGGCAGCGAAGCGATCCGCGTCGGGCAGGCGCATGGCTATCAACTGGAAGAGATATTGCATCTGACGCCCGAGATGATCGCGCGCGCCGGCGAGGGCGACGAGGAAGCCATGCGCGCCTGCGACGAGCAGCGCTTCAAGGACTCAAAGCGCACGTCTTCCCAGCAGCGCCCCTCGATGGGTCAGGACATGCAGAAGGGCCGCCGCACGGAGATCGAGTTCCTCAACGGTTTTGTCGTGCGAGAGGGCGAGAAACTCGGCATCGCCTGCACTGCAAACGCCGCGCTGACGGATATTGTCAAGCGCGTGGAGCACGGCGAACTGAGCCCCGATCCGCGGCACATCACGGAACTGCGGATGAACTGAGCGGCCAGCGTCGTCTAGTTGACGGGCCCGCCGCGACTTAAATGTTCCATATCTGGCTCGACCCTCGTTATCCCGGTCATCCGGTTGAGCATGATCGTGATGAGCCACAGAACGATGCCCACCCCGATCAGGACGCCGGCGACCCGGTACTGAACGGGGTCGCGGCCGGCCCAGGGACTGGCGAGGAAAGCGCAAAACACAGCGCCCAGGCTCGGCAGAATGGTCGGCGTGCGAAAATGCTGATGACTTACAGAATCGCGCCGAAGCACCAGCACCGCAACGTTAACCACCGTGAAAACGCATAACAAAAGCAGCGCGGTGGTGCCTCCGAGTGCCGGCACCTCACCGACGAACGTGATCAGAGCAAACGCCAGCAAGGTCGTGAAGCCGATGGCGACATAAGGCGTCCGCCGCGTCCTGTGTACTCTCCCGAGAGCTGGCGGAAGCACATGCTCGCGGCTCATGCCATACACAAGGCGACTGGCCATGAGCATGTTGATGAGAGCGGTATTGGCCACGGCAAACATGGTGATGAATCCAAAGATCCAGATCGGAAAATTTGGCGCGCCCTGTTGGACGACCTTCAGAAGGGGTGTTTCGCCTTCGCCCAATTGCTCCGGCGCCACCAGGGTGATCGCCGAGACCGAGACAAGGACATAGATGAGACAGGTAATCACGAGGCCTGCAAGCAGCACCTTTGGAAAGTGACGGCTTGGATCCTTGCATTCCTCGGCCATGTTGACCGAGTCCTCGAAGCCCACCATGGCAAAAAAAGCGAGCGTGGTCGCGGCAATCACCGGCCAGAACATGCCGCCGTCAGCGGTCGAACGAAACTGCATGACACGCGAGACATCGCCCTGGCCCAACCCGATCGCCCAAAGGCCGATCACAATGATGATCAGCAGTCCCGTCAGCTCCACGCAGGTGAGAACGACGTTAGCTTTCAGACTTTCGCCAACACCACGGAAATTGATCGCGGCAACGACAGCCATGAAAGCGAGACCGGTAATCGTGATGGCAAGGGTCGATAGGTTGAGGCCCATTGCGTTCGACATGTTCGCGGCGAAAGCCCGGGAAGCGGTCGATGCCGAGGTGATACCCGAGCACATCACCGCAAATGCAACGATGAACGTGACGAAATGGATACCAAAAGCCTTGTGAGTGTAGAGCGCCGCGCCCGCAGCTTTTGGATATTTCGTGACCAGTTCTAGATAGCTGAACGCGGTCACAAGGGCGACCACAAACGCAACCACAAAAGGCAGCCACACGACACCGCCGACTTGCTTCGCCACCTGGCCCGTGAGCGCATAGATTCCGGTGCCGAGAATATCGCCGACGATGAACAGCAAGAGCAGCCAGGGGCCCATCACCCTACGAAGGCTCGGTTCGGCGGCGATCGATTGAGTACCGGCGTTCATGGGGACATCGGTCATCGCACGTCCTTTTTATCGGTGGCGCCAGCGCAGTCTACTGGTAGTTGAAGGCCTTGTGCAATAATTCTGCCTGGGGTTTCGGCAGTGCGAATTGGCTGAAATCCGGAACCATTGCCAGCCGCAGGCATTCAACTGCTGGCTCGAAGCGGATCTCAGGAGGGCTTGATATGCGATTGATCACATCAACTGCGATACTGGTCCTGTCGGCGCTTCCTGCGCTCGCCGATCGCGCGGTCACTGAAGACGAGCGCGCAAAGCTTGTCGCTGCGGTTCAGGTCGAGGGATGTTCAGGCGGCAAGCTCGAGATGGATGAAGACGACCAGCAGTTTGAGGTCGATGACGCCGTCTGCGCGGACGGCAAGAAGTATGACCTCAAGTTCGATATGCAGATGAAGTTGAAGCGGAAGAATCTGGACTGAGTTCGGGCGCAAATCCTCCTCGCAACGGCGTCCTCACAGGCTTTCCACCACGTTCGTGAACCAAGCGCCTGATTTGTCGCGTATTTTCTACTCCCTTCCACTCCGCGGGAAATAAAATCACCCGCGTTGAGATTGCGTCTCACGGCCACGAAGATCGCCGCCAGAGCCAACACTGGTGAGCGAGGCGCGACATGGCGAAGATGCGGGCGATCGATGCGGCTGTGCGGATCCTGGAGAAGGAAGGCGTGACCATCGCCTTCGGTGTTCCCGGTGCGGCGATCAACCCGCTTTACTCCGCGCTGAAGAAGCGCGGCTCGATCGGGCATATCCTGGCGCGCCATGTCGAGGGCGCTTCGCACATGGCCGAGGGCTATACCCGCGCCAAATCAGGCAATATTGGTGTCTGCATCGGTACCTCGGGTCCGGCCGGCACCGACATGATCACCGGGCTTTATTCGGCGATCGCGGATTCGATCCCGATTTTGTGCATCACCGGGCAGGCGCCGCGGGCGCGGCTCTACAAGGAAGACTTTCAGGCGATCGATATCGAAGCAATTGCCAAGCCGGTGACGAAATGGGCGGTGACCGTGCGCGAGCCGGCGCTGGTGCCGCGGGTGTTCAGCCAGGCGTTTCACATCATGCGTTCCGGGCGTCCGGGGCCGGTGCTGATCGACCTGCCGCTCGATGTGCAGCTTGCGGAAATCGAATTCGACGACGAGACCTATGAGCCGTTGCCGGTCTACAAGCCCGCGGCGACCCGCAAGCAGATCGAGAAAGCGCTCGACATGCTCAATGCGGCGGAGCGGCCGCTGATCGTGGCCGGTGGCGGCGTCATCAATGCCGACGCGTCCGAACTGCTGGTGCAGTTCGCCGAGACGGTCAACGTTCCCGTGGTTCCGACCTTGATGGGGTGGGGCGCTATTCCCGACGATCACGTGCTGATGGCAGGCATGGTCGGCTTGCAGACCAGCCACCGCTACGGCAACGCGACCATGCTGCAATCCGACTTCGTGCTCGGCATCGGCAACCGTTGGGCCAACCGGCACACCGGCTCGATCGAGACCTACACCAAGGGCCGCAAATTTGTGCATGTCGATATCGAGCCGACGCAGATCGGACGCGTGTTCAATCCCGATTTCGGCATCGTCTCCGACGCTAAGGCGGCGCTGGAATTGTTCGTCACGGTCGCCAGGGAGTGGCGCAAGGCCGGCAAGCTGAGGGAGCGGCAGGCATGGCCGGCGGCGTGCCAGGACCGCAAGCGCACGATGCTGCGCAAGAGCCATTTCGACGACATCCCGATCAAGCCGCAGCGCGTCTATGAGGAGATGAGCAGGGCGTTCGGACGCGACACCTGCTACGTCAGCGTGATCGGATTGTCGCAGATCGCCGGCGCGCAGTTCCTCGGCGTCTACGGCCCGCGCAACTGGATCAATGCGGGGCAGGCCGGCCCGCTCGGCTGGACATTGCCGGCGGCACTTGGCGTGCGCGCGGCCGATCCGTCGCGCCAGATCGTTGCGCTGTCAGGCGATTACGATTTCCAGTTCCTGATCGAGGAACTCGCGGTCGGAGCGCAGTTCAAGCTGCCCTACATCCACGTCGTCGTGAACAACTCCTATCTCGGACTGATCCGCCAGGCGCAGCGCGGTTTTGACATGGACTACCACGTCCAGCTTTCCTTCGAGAACATCAACGCACCCGAGATCGGGGTCTATGGCGTGGACCATGTCGCGGTCGCGGAGGGGCTCGGCTGCAAGGCGATCCGCGTCACCGATCCGAACCATGCGCAGGCGGCGTTCGCGACCGCGCGCGAATGGATGGCGGAATTCAAGGTGCCTGTCGTGGTCGAATTCATTCTCGAGCGGGTCACCAACATCTCGATGGGCACCGAGATCGACAACATCATTGAGTTCGAGGAGGTGCTCGATCTGCCGCTGGACGACACCCCGGCCAAAGCGAGCGCGCCGCAATCCGGCAAGCTGCTGCCGGCATAAAGGGAGAATCTGATCGTGCCGAAATTTGCCGCCAATCTCACGATGCTGTTCGGCGAGCAGCCGTTCCTCGATCGCTTTGCGGCCGCCAAAGCGGCAGGATTTAACGGCGTCGAATATCTATTCCCGTATGATTTCGACAAGGCCGATCTGCGCGAGCAATTGCACCAGCACGGGCTGACGCAGGTGCTGCACAATCTCCCCGCTGGCAACTGGGCGGCCGGCGAGCGCGGCATCGCCATCCTGCCCGATCGCGTCGACGAATTTCGTGACGGCGTCGGACGCGCCATCGATTACGCCAAGGCGCTCGATTGCCGCCAGCTCAATTGCCTCGTCGGCATCGCGCCTGACGGCGCTGATGCGGTCGATCTCAACGAGACATTGATCGGCAATCTGCGCTTTGCGGCAGACGCGCTCGCCAAGCAGCAGATCAAGCTCCTGATCGAGCCGATCAACACGATCGACATACCCAGCTTTTTCCTGAACAAGACCGCACAGGCGCTTCAGCTCATTGCCGATGTGCGCTCGAGCAATCTGTTCGTGCAGTACGACATCTACCACATGCAGGTGATGGAAGGCGACATCGCGCGAAGTTTGCAAAAGCATCTGCCGTGCATCGCCCATGTGCAGCTCGCCGACAATCCCGGCCGCAATGAACCGGGCACCGGCGAGATCAACTATCCCTTCCTGTTCCGCCATCTCGACGCTATTGGTTATCGCGGCTGGATCGGTTGCGAGTACAAGCCGAGGACGACGACGGTCGAGGGCCTTGGTTGGCACGCGGCGCTGACGGCCGATACCTGAACAAGAAACGAAATAAGGGGAGTTGAAATGATCGATATCGGCTTTATCGGCCTCGGCACCATGGGGCGCCCGATGGCGGGCCATCTGCAGGCCGCCGGCCATCACCTGTTCCTGCACGATGTCGGACCCATCGCACCAGAGCTGGTTGCGGCCGGCGGCGAGGTCTGCAAATCGGGCAAGGAAGTCGCCGAGAAGGCCGACGTCGTCATCATCATGGTGCCTGACACGCCGCATGTGGAGGCAGTCTTGTTCGGGCCCGGCGGCGTCGCCGAGGGCCTCTCCAAGGGGCAGATCGTTGTTGACATGAGTTCGATCTCGCCGCTCGCCACCAAGGAATTTGCCAAGAAGGTGGAGGCGCTCGGCGCCGATTATCTCGACGCACCGGTCTCCGGTGGCGAGGTCGGCGCCAAGGCGGCGAGCCTCACCATCATGGTCGGCGGACCGGAGCGAGCGTTCAACGCGATGAAGCCCGTGTTTGACAAGATGGGCAAGAACGTCACCCTGGTCGGCGCCAATGGCGACGGGCAGACCACCAAGGTCGCCAACCAGATCATCGTGGCGCTGACGATCGAGGCGGTCGGCGAGGCGCTGTTGTTTGCATCGAAGGCCGGCGCGGATCCGGCGCTGGTGCGCAAGGCGCTGATGGGCGGCTTCGCATCGTCGCGCATTCTCGAAGTGCACGGCGAGCGCATGGTGAAGCGCAATTTCGAGCCGGGCTTTCGGATCGAGCTGCACCAGAAGGATCTCAACCTGGCGCTGGAAGGCGCGCGTGCGCTCGGCCTTTCCTTGCCGAGCACGGCGCTGGCCCAGCAATTGTTCAGCTCCTGTACCGCTCAAGGCGGCAAGGCATGGGACCATTCGGGAATGGTGCGCGCGCTCGAAATGATGGCGAGCCACGAAATCACCAAAGCCTGATCGATCTCTGTACTCCTCCCTGTGACTGGAACCGCGCCGAGCTATCGGCGCGGCCCTTCTTGCTGCCGCATTGGAACCGGAACTTTCGTACGCCTCCCGTGGTTGAGACACATCATCAATTTACTGGAGCACGTGATGAATAATCGTTTGGCCGTTTCACTGATTGCTGCTTCGTTGCTGACCTCTGGCGCGGCATTCGCTCAATCGACAACCGCGCAAGGCGCCGCAGATGGCGCCGCCGCGGGCGCTGAAGTCGGTGGCCCGGTCGGCGCGATCGTCGGCGGCACCGTGGGTGCTGCGCTCGGCGCGGCCGTGGAAATTCCGAACGCCGTGATCAATTCGGTCCCGCGAGACCGCTCTGTCGTGGTTCGTGAGCATGTCGTAGTGGGCGAGCCATTGCCGCCGACCGTCCAACTGCGCACGGTGCCGCGATACACCGAATACCGCTATGCGGTGGTCAACGATCGTCGCGTGATCGTGGAGCCGCGCACGCGCAGGGTTGTCAGGATCCTCGACTAGAGCCTTTTCGGTTCTGATTGAATCAGAACCGGGCTCTAGATTTTTGTTTTAACGCGTTTTCTTGACGCGAACCGGTGTCCACTTCGCTGGAAAACGCTCTAACGAACGCAGCTCTTACTGAGCCATCCTCGCGGGCGATCGTCCCGCGAGGGTTTTTCTTGTCACGATGCGCTATGGCGCGATCGCCTGATCTTCCTGTCGAGCACCATAGCAGCCGCAAGCCCGATGGATGCTGCCAGCGCGTCGACCACAAAGTCCTCCATACGGGCATGCCGGCCCGGCGCCCAGAACTGCAGGATTTCGATCAGGCCGGTGTAAGCGATGACGAAGGCCGCCGTGTGCAACCGGTTGCGCGTGTGGGCCAATCCGAAGGCGAGCCCCAGCAGCACAAAGGCAAGCGCATGCTCCCCGTTCTGCCCGAGGTTTGAATGCGGCCGTTGCTCCGCCGGACCGAGCGTCGCGAAGGCGATTGCCGCGGCAAGGCCCCAGGCGAATAGTCGAAGGATGATCGTCATCGGAATGGCATAGCACGATTTCCGTGCCGGCCATCCCATGCACGTGAACTGGCAAGGCCTGTGGTTAATCGCCCCTCAGAGCGGCTCCCGTACGCCCATACCGTGCATGAAGCGCTCCCGGATCTGCACGGGATCCCGGCGGGTGGTGCCGACGCCTGGCTTGTCGTCGATGCGCACGCCGATCAGCGCCGGGCCCGCGGCCGACATGGATCGCTCGATCAGGCGCTCGAAGTCCTCCTCGTCCGCCGCCCAGGCGCTGTTGGCGAGGCCGCTCGCGACCGCGATGGCGACGATGTCGGCCACGGCTGCAGCCGGCGTCGGTTGCGCGCCGGTGATCTGGTAGATGCCGTTGTCCATCACGATCATGGTGAGATTTCTGGGCGCCAATGTCGCGATCGTCGAGAGCGATCCCAGTTGCATCAACAGCGAGCCGTCGCCTTCGAGCGCGAATACGCGGCGTTCCGGTTGCGCGAGCGCGACGCCGAGCGCGATCGGGAAGGCGAGACCCATGCTGCCGAGCATGTAGAAATTCTGCGGCCGGTGGCCGGCGGCCCACAGGTCGAAATTGGTGTTGCCGATGCCGCCGATCACGGCTTCCTCGTTCTTCAACTTCGCAATCAGCCGCGAGGTGAGATCGAAGCGGTTCATGACCTTGGTGTTGCGGGCAGGGGTATCGCTGTTCATGAGATCGCTCACTTGTCGAAGACTTTGCCGCCGGTCAGAAGCGGGGAGAGGATCAACGCCACCGGCGCCTGCGTGCTGATGGCCTGCTTGATCGAGCGGTCGACGATGAATTCCAGTTCGTCCAGTCGGGTAATGGTGTGATGCTCCATCGCGAGCGAGTCCAGCACTGGCCGCATGGTGCGGCACACCAGCGACTGGCCGTAGTTGAATTCGCCGAGCGTGCCGCGTTCGGACACGAACATGATCAGCGGGATCTGATAGGGCACGGCCAGCGACGCCAGCACGTTCGCGAGCGTTGCAAATCCCGAAGTCTGCATCAGCACTGCGCCACGCATGCCGGCCATCCAGGCGCCGGAGACGATGCCGACCGCTTCCTCTTCGCGTGCCGCGGGGAAGGTGGTGAAGAAGGGATCGGCGTGCAGGTTCCTGATCAGCGTCGTGAGGACGCGGTCGGGCACGTAGGGGATTAGGCGGATGTCGTTGCGCTTGAGACTTTGCAGCACGATACCGTGCCAGCTCTTCTCAGAGGTTTCGGGCGAGGTTTTTTCCTCCGCAACCGGCATTTTGGTCTCCTTTGCCCGCGACGTCTTTCGTTCGCGCTCATCCCTGGAGCGGCGAAACTTGACGCCATCGGCGGGATTGTCAACATGTCCCGATCGTATCCGGCTCTGCGCCGCGCGGCGCTACACTCGGCATGCGACGATGTGAGATAAATAGGAAAAGATTTCGGGGAGGGGGCCATGGCTGGATATGTCCGGACTGCTGCAGACGCTGCGGCGCCGGTTGCATCGACGCCGGCCATCCTTCCGCCGAAACCTGTTTCCTGATCGGCTCCCGCCAAACCAGCTTACGCCCCGCCCGAACCGAAAGTTGCCAAGGAAAATGACCGTCAACAACAAGCGCGTGTTCTATGTCAAATACCTCGCCCACGAGATCTACGTCGATATCATGAAAGCGCGTGCTGACGTGCGGCTCGACCGGCTGGAGAATGACAGCCCGGATACGATCGCAGCGCCGATCTTGTCGGCGGCGCATGCCTATCAGGTCGGCGCGGCGCGCGACGAGATCGCCAGGCATTTCCATGTCGATCAGGATCTGTTGCGGCGGGCGCCGAACCTCCTGATCGTCTCCTCGAACGGCGCGGGCTTCGATCCCGTCGACGTCGACGCCTGCACGGCGGCCGGCGTGCTCGTCGTCAACCAGTCCGGCGGCAACGCGAATTCGGTCGCCGAACATGCGCTGGGGATGATGCTGACGCTGTCCAAGCGCATCCTCGAATCCGACCGCGCGCTGCGCCGCCAGGCCAACGTCAACCGCAACGCGCTGATTGGCAACGAGGTGCAAGGCAAGACGGTCGGCATCGTCGGGATCGGCAATGTCGGCCGCCGTATCGCCGAGCTCTGCAACGGCCTGCTGCATATGAAGGTGATTGCTTACGATCCCTATCTGACCGCGGAAGAAATCGCCGCCCGCGGCGGCGAAAAGGTCGAGCTTCACGATCTGATGCGCCGTTCGGATTTCGTGTCGATCTCCTGCCCCCTGACCAAGGAGAATCGCCGCATGATCGGCGCCCGCGAGTTCGCGCTGATGCAACCGCACGCCTTCTTCATCACCACGGCGCGCGGCTTCATTCACGATGAGGAGGCGCTATACGAGGCGTTGCGCGACAAACGCATTGCGGGAGCCGGCCTCGATGTATGGGACAAGGAGCCGCCGCCGCCGGAGCACCCGCTGCTGCAGTTCGACAATGTGCTGGCGAGCCCGCACACGGCCGGAGTGACCAAGGAAGCGCGCATCAATATGGGCCGGATCGCCGCCGAACAGATTCTCGATGCGCTCGACGGCAGGCGGCCGCCGCGCATCGTCAATCCCGAGGTGTGGCCCGACTACGCCAAGCGCTTCGAACGGACGTTCGGGTTCGCGCCGAAATAGGCCATCACCTTCGCGAGGGAAGATCCACGATGGCCGAGCCGGCAGATCGCTTTTACGAGTCGCAGGGGCTGCGGTTGCATTATGTCGACTGGGGCAACGAAGCCGCGCCGCCTTTGATCCTGATTCACGGCGGGCTCGATCATTGCCGCAACTGGGATGCGATAGCGCGGGACCTGCAGCCGCATTTCCATATCATGGCGCCGGACCTGCGCGGGCACGGCGATTCCGAATGGGCGAAGGGAAGCAGCTACAGCCTGACTGACAACGTCTATGACATGACCCGGCTGATGCGCTTTGCAGGGCTGCAGGACGCGGCGTTTGTCGGCCACTCGATGGGCGGCATGGTCGCATCGGCCTATGCCGGTACCTACCCAGAGAGGGTCTCGCGGCTGGTGGTGCTGGACGGTGCTTTCCTGTCGGGCTCGCAGGCTGCGCCGATCCACGAGCAGATGTCGCGATGGATCGACCAGCTCGACCGTATCGCGGAGTATCAACCGAGCGCGTTCCGGACGGTCGAGGAGGCGGCGCAGCGGTTGTCCGCGCGCAACAAGCGGCTGACGCCGACACTGGCGCTGCATCTTGCCCGCCACGGTGTTCGCCAGGGCTCCGACGGCCTCTATCGCTGGAAGTTCGATCATTATCAGCGGGCGAGGGCACCATACCGGCTTTCGCCGGACAACTATGCCGCCCTGTGGTCGCGCATCACCTGTCCGACCCTGTTGATGTGGGGCGATGAAAGTTTTCTCCCCGATCCCGCCGGCCTGCTCGCGTATTTCAATAGCGCCGAACTGCAGAAGATCGCGGGCGCTGGGCACTGGCTTCATCATGATCGGCTCGATGTGGTTCTGGCGTCGCTGCGACGGTTTCTTGATGCGCCGCAGCCGGCTCAAGCACGGTGAGATAGCGGAATCACCGGGCTCTGAGGTCAGAATCCGCGGAGAAAATTTCATCCGCCGGCGGGTCGATCGCGGCAATGATTCCACTGCCGGGCGGCCTCTCGACGAAGCGGGCGTTGCTATTTTCCCCGACATCTCGACTAGTTCGCGGCTTGAGACCATTTTCCCCGTGCGCCTTGCCCCCGGCGCACATGGAAGATGAAGAGATGCGACAGGTTCGTTCATTGCTGAGCAGCGCCTCCTCCCGGATCGGGCGCCGGCTTTCCCAGATCGTGGCCATTGCCGCCGCCAGCCTGCCGTCCGCCGGCGCGTGAGGCGCGGGCGTCCTTCACTGCTCCGAAATCACGTCTAACGCTGTCAGCGCCTGATCGAGGCGCTGGACGAGCAGGTCCTCAATAGCCCCGTTCACGGTCGATCGAGTGCGGCGGCCGGCGGCCGGCCCGTATCGCTTCCGCCGTCGCGCGAAACGTTGCGCCGATCGCTTCCACGCTCACCTCGCAGGCATCGTGTGGCGTGACGACGATGCGAGGATGCCGCCAGAACGGATGCCGCGGCGCCAGTGGCTCGGTTGCGAAGACGTCGAGCGCAGCGCCGGCCAATTGCCCTTCCTCCAGCGCGGCAAGCAGATCGGCCTCGACCAGATGTTCGCCGCGGCCGACCTGGATCAGGTAGCCGCCGCGATACATTCGGGCGAATGTCGTGCGGTTGAGAATGCCTTTTGTCTCCGGCGTCAGTGGCAGCAGGTTCACGAGGACCTCGGTCTGGCCGAGCATGGCTTCGAGGCCCGCGGCGCCGTCGAAGCCGCGGATGCCCTGCGGCGTCGGCTTCGCGGTCCGGCTCCACGCCATGACAGGGAAGCCAAGCAAGGCAAGATCGGCAGCGACACGGCGGCCGATTTCGCCAAAGCCCAAAATGCCGACCGGCACGTCCTGCGCCCGGCGCTGGCCGAGGCGCTGCCAGCATTCCTCGCGCTGCTGCGCCTGATAGGTCGCAAAGCGCCGCTGATGGCCGATCACGTGCCAGGCAACGAAGCCCGACATCATCTGCGCCTGCGCCGGATCGACGACACGGATAACGTCGACATCGGGGCGAAGGCTGGGACACGCCAAAATGTTGTCGACGCCGGCGCCGATCGAGCAGACGGCCTGCAGATTGGGATAGCGTTCGAATGCGTCATCCGGAGGATGCCAGGCCACCGCCAGCCGGATGTCAGTTGCCGGTCCCTCGTGCGGATGGCTGATGATTTCGATACGGTCGGCGGCGCGCATGAATTGCGGGCCGAGATAGCCGCGAAGATCGAGGCTCTTGCTAACCAGGACGCAGCGCATCGTTCGTGGCCCCGTTCATGCCGCCTTGGACGATGACGTCTGGCCAGGCACCGCCGAGAGCAGTTCGCGCGTGTAGGTGTGCTCGGGGGCCGCGAACAGCAGCGACGCGGATTTGAGTTCGACGATCGCGCCATGCTGCATTACGGCGATGCGGTCACAAATCTGCGCGGCCACGCGCAAATCGTGGGTGATGAACAGCATCGACAGACCGAGCCGGGCCTTCAAATCCTCCAGCAGGTCCAGCACCTGGGCCTGCACCGATACGTCGAGCGCGGAGACCGCTTCGTCGGCGACAAGGATTTCCGGGTCGAGCGCCAGCGCTCGCGCGATTCCAATGCGCTGGCGTTGCCCGCCGGAGAACTCATGCGGAAATCGTTCCATCGCGCCGGCGTTGAGGCCGACGAGGCCAAGCAGTTCACCGGCACGTTTTCGCGCGGCCGCCGGATCGACGCCATGCGCAATCGGCCCATCCGTGATGATGTTGCCGACTTTCCGGCGCGGATTGAGCGAGGCGAACGGATCCTGAAATACCATCTGGATGCGGCGGCGCTGCTCGCGCAGCGCCTTGCCGCGGATGCGGGTGAGATCGACATCGCCGATGCGGACGGTGCCGGCGTCGGGCTCGATCAGGCGCATCACGAGCCGCGCGACGGACGATTTTCCCGAACCGGATTCGCCGACCAGCCCAAGCGTCTCGCCGCGAAAAATGTCGAAGCTGACGTCCTTGGCCGCTTGTACGCGGCGCGCGCTGCGGAACCAGCCGCCGCCGCTGACGTAAGTCTTGCCGAGCCCGATCACTTCCACCGCCTTATTGCGATCGGGCAGGGGCGTCCGCTGCGGCGGCTGCAGGGTTGGAACGGCGGCGAGCAATGCGCGGGTATAGGGATGTTGCGCGCGGAGCAGCACGTCGTCGGCAGTGCCCTGTTCGACGACCTTGCCGTGCTGAAGCACGACCACGCGATCGGCAATCTCGGCGACGACGCCAAAATCATGGGTGATGAACATGACGGCCATGTTGCGGCGGCGCTGCAGGTCGCGGATCAGCTTGAGGATCTGCGCCTGCGTCGTGACGTCGAGCGCCGTCGTCGGTTCGTCGGCCACCAGCACGGCCGGCTCTAGTGCCAATGCCATGGCAATCATGGCCCGCTGGCGCTGGCCGCCGGACAGTTGATGGGGATAGGCGCGCACCGCGCGCTCCGGATCGGGCAGGCCGACTTCGCGGATCAGGGCGAGGGCTTTCTGCTGCCGCTCCTTCGGCGTCAGTAGGCCATGCGCCTCGAACATCTCGGCGATCTGCTCGCCGATGCGCATCAATGGATTGAGCGCCGTCATCGGCTCCTGGAACACCATCGCGATGCCGCGGCCGCGGAACGCCAGCCATTCCGCCGGGCTGAGCGACAAGAGGTTCCTTCCCTCGAACAGAATCTCTCCGGATTCTGCCGTCAACGTATCCGGCAGCAGCCCCATCAGCGCGTGGGCGCACATCGATTTGCCGGAGCCGGATTCACCGACCACGCAGAGGATTTTTCCGGCGGTGAGATCGAACGAAACGTCGTCCACGGCGTGGGCACGGTCACCGCCCGGCGGCAGCGCCAGCTTCAAGTTCTTGACGACGAGGGTCATGCTCAGCGTCCTCCCTTGGCGAGGCGAGGGTTGAGCGCGTCGTTGAGGCCTTCGCCGATCAGGTTCAGCGCCAGCACCGAAACCAGAATGGCGATGCCGGGGAATACCGTGATCCACCAGGCCTGACGGATCACGGTGCGGCCGGCGCCGACCATGTAGCCCCACGACATCAGGTTGGGGTCGCCGAGACCGAGAAAGGAGAGCGAGGACTCGAGCAGGATCGCGGTCGCGACCATCAGCGAAGCCAGCACGATGACGGGCGACAGCGCGTTGGGCAGGATCTCGCGCCAGATGATCCACCAGTTGGTCTGGCCGGTCACGACCGCCGCCTGGACGTATTCGCGCGTGCGCAACGACAGCACCTCGCCGCGCACCAGCCGTGCCACCGGCGGCCAGCTCACGATGGCAATGGCGGCCACGATCGAGACGATGGACGGTTGCATGATCGCGACGAGGACGATCGCCAGCGCAAAGCTCGGAACGGTCTGGAAGAACTCGGTGAACCGCATCAGGGCATCGTCGATCTTGCCGCCGAAATATCCGGCTACTGCGCCGAGCGGAATGCCGACCGCGAGCGAGGCCAGCGTCGAGATCAGGCCGACCAGCAGCGAGACGCGCGCGCCATAGATGATGCCGGCCATCACGTCGCGGCCGAGCGCATCGGTGCCGAGCGGAAAGCCGGCCAGCGTGAACGGCGGCAGGAACGGCCGTTGCACCATGCGCCACGGCGAGGTCGGAAACAGCAGGGGACCAAACAGCGCTACGGCGACGGCGACGATGAGGATCGTGATGCCGATCATGCCGCCGGGATTGCGCAACAGCATTCGCGAAACCTGTTTCATGCGGCGAACTCGATGCGGGGATCGACGGAGCGATAGACGAGGTCCGTGATCAGGTTGAAGGCCAGCACCATGGCCGAGCAGACGACGAAAACGCCGAGCAACAGATTGTAGTCGCGCTGCAGCAGCGCCTCATACATCAGGCGGCCGATGCCGGGCCAGGCGAACACGGTTTCAGTCAGCACGGCGCCGCCGACCAGAGTGCCGGCCTGCAGGCCGGCCAGGGTGACGACCGGCAACAGCGCGTTGCGCAGCACGTGACGGCGCTGGATCACGGCATCCGACAGTCCCTTGGCGCGCGCGGTCTTGACGAAGTCGAGCCGGCTAACCTCCAGCATCGAGGCGCGCGTCATGCGGGCGTAGGTCGCCATGAAGAACAGCCCGATCGTCGTCGCCGGCAGGATCAGATGGGCGGCGACGTCGAGGACATGCGCAAGGCCGGTGTAGCCTGCGCCGACCGTCTCATAACCAAAACTCGGCAGCCAATCCATCGTGACCGAAAACAACAGAATCGCCATCAACGCGACCCAGAACAGCGGCGTGGCGTAGAAGATCAGCGCCGCGATCGTAATCGCGGTGTCGGCCCAGGTGCCGGCAAAGCGCGCCGCCAATGCGCCGAACAGGATGCCGAACGCGAGCGAGATCGCGAACGCGGTGCCCGTCAGCAACAGCGTCGCCGGCAGGCGATCGAGGATCAGCTTCGAGACCGGCATCTGCTGGCGGAACGAAAATCCGAGATCGAGGCTGACGATGCCCTTGACATAGAGAAACAGTTGCACCGGTAGCGGCTGATCGAGGCCGAACTTCTCGCGGAGCTGGGCGATAAAGAGCTGGTCGCCCGCGCCGGCTTCGCCCGCCATCACCACCGCCGGATCGCCCGGCGCCATCCGGATCAGGAAGAAGTTCATGACGACAAGCGCGAGAAGAACGACGATAGCTTTCGCGATCCGCTGGGCGATGAAGGAGATCATGGGCTGTCGCTGGCGTTGGAGACGCGGTGTTCGGGCGTCAGGATTGAACCCTGACACCCGATGAGGCGGCGATTACTTCTCGATCCAGGCGTCGCGGAAACCGTCGTTGACGCCGATGCCGGTCGTGATCAGGTTCTTGACGCTGCAGCGGGTGATGGTCGGGAATTGCAGTTCGAGCATCCATGCCACCGGCACGTCCTCGACGAGGATCTTCTGCGCCTTGGCGTAAATCTCCTCGCGCGCCGCGTCGGGGAAGGCGACCGCGCCGTCGGCGAACAGCTTGTCGATCTCGGGGTTCGAATAGCCTTCGACATTGTTGAACGGCGACCCCTTGGCGATCTGGCTCGAGACATAGTTGCGGCCAACGCCGAGCGCGGGATCGCCGTACTGGTAGAGATAAGTGAACGCGATATCGTAGTCCCACTCGGAGACTTTCTGGTTCCAGCCGGGGACGTCGGTCGCGATCATCTCGACGTTGATCCCGACGTCCTGCAGGTTCTGGCGGACCATCTCGGCCCAGCGCTGCCACGTCTCGCCATAGGGCAGGGGCAGCATGCGAACCTTCTCACCCTTATAGCCGGCTTCCTTGAGCAGGGCCTTCGCCTTGGCCGGATCGTGGTCGTATTTCGGCACCGCGTTGGTGTAGTACTTGATCGCCGAGCCCGACGGACCGGTCGCGATCTTGCCGAGGCCGTTCCAGACCACGTCCTTGGCCATGTTGCGATCGATCGCAAACATCAGCGCCTGGCGGAATTTCTTGTTCGCGGTGGGGCCGGAGCGGTTGTTGAGCCAGAGCCAGGAATGCGGGCTGAAAAATTCCCAGCCCGCGCCGGTGACGCAGGTGTTCTTCAACTTGCTCAAGCGCGGCACGTCGAAATTCTCCACCGAGCCGCCCGGCAGCACGTCGACCTTGCCGGTCTCGTAAGCGACCGAACGTGCGGCGGCGTCCGGAATCACGTGCCAGTAGATCTCGTCGATGTTGGGCTTGCCCTTGACGTGGTAGCTCGGATTCTTGACGAGGCGGATGAACGAGCCCTTCTGCCATTCCCTAAACATGAAGGGGCCGGTGCCGACAGGCGTGTTGTTGGCTGGGTTGGTCTTGAAATCGGTGCCTTCATAGAGGTGCTTCGGGATCATCGGCAGCGAGCCGACTTCGAAGATGCCGATGAACGGGCCGAACGGCTGCTTCAGGGTGAAGACGACGGTGGATTCGTCCGGCGCTTCCACTTTTTCGAGTTGCGCAAGATTGCCGCGTGCGCGCGCGTGCGTCTGCTTCAGGAACTCGATCGAGAACAGCACGTCGGCCGAGGTGAACGGCTTGCCGTCATGCCAGGTCACGCCCTTCACGAGCTTGAACGTGTAGACCTTGCCGTCCTCGCTGACCGACCAGCTTTCGGCGAGGCCGGGCAGGGGATCGAGCTTGGGGCTGTAGCGGAGCAGGCCTTCGTAGACATTGCCGGCCACCATCTGCGTCGGGCCGTTCTGCACCAGACCCATCATCAGGCTTGGCGGCTCAGGCTGGATCACGGCGTTGATCACGCCGCCTGCTTTCGGCCCCTGGGCCGCCGCCGCGGTGCTCAGCATGCACATCGCAGCAAAGCTCACCAAAATCTTACGCTTGGACATCGCAAACCTCGTTTCAAGAAAGGGTTTTTGGCGCTCTCACTTCGGCGAGGGCGGGTCTGTCAGTTGGCAAAGTCGGGATCGGTCCGCTCGAGCATCCGCTTGAAGGCCGCCCATTCGTTGTCGGGCACGCCATTTGTTTCGATCGCGTCGTAGAAGCTTGCGTATTGGCCGGCCGTCTTGCGGGCGACGGCTGCGGATAGCTCGATGACTTCAGCGCCCGATGACTGGATTGCCAGTTGGGCGCGGCAGGAGCGCTCCAGATTGTGCATCAGCTTGAAGGCCTCGGCGACGGAGCGCCCGCAGGTCAGCAGGCCGTGATTGCGCAACACCATTACGAACTTGTCGCCGAGATCGGCGACCAGGCGCGATCGCTCGTCGAGATCGAGCGCGATGCCTTCATAGTCGTGATAGGCGAGGCAATCAGTAAACTGCAGCGACCATTGATTGAGCGGCAGCAGCCCCTGCTTCTGGCAGGCAACGGCGATGCCCGCGACCGTGTGCGTGTGCAGGACGCAGATCGCATCATGCCGCGCGGAGTGGATCGCACTGTGAATCGTAAAGCCTGCCGGGTTGATGCCGAGCTCCATGGGGTCATCGATGACGTTCCCGTCGAGATCGACCGTCACCAGGTTGGACGCCGTCACTTCCTCGAAACGCAGGCCGTAGGAGTTGATGAGAAAGCGGTCTTGCCGGCCCGGAAGGCGGACGGAGATGTGGGTGTAGATGCTGTCGTCGAGACCGAGCCGGTGAATCAGCCGGTAGGCCGCCGCGAGGTCGATCCGGATTTGCAGGGTCTGGTCGTCTACCGCCGGCCAGGCCTTCGCGGTGTGGTGGGCTGCGCTTGTCATTTCCGCCTTATCCATTTTCAACTTTTTCAGCTTGCGTGCGGCGCAGCATCTGGGCAAGATTAAAGTGTCGACAATCGACGATTAAAAAATAACCACGGACTGGCGCGGGTTTAGCCGATGCGGCCTATGTCTCTTCCGGTTGGATTACCGGCACTTGCGGACAGCGATCTGGTCGGCCAGATCGCTAGAATTTTGATGCAGGCCATCGTTCAGGGGCGGCTGCCTCCCGGTTCCAAGGTGGTGGAGGCAGGGGTTGCCCGGGAATTAGGCGTCAGCCGCGCGCCGGTGCGCGAAGCGGCGCGCCTTCTGGAGAAACAGGGGCTGCTGGTCGCGAGCCCGCGCCGCGGCTTTTTCGTCCGCAAGCTCGAAATCAGAAACATCGACGAGATCTACGATCTGCGTCTGTGCATCGAACGCCATGCCAGCGTGCTGGCGGCGAAGCGCCTCTCTCCGGAGTCGCGAGATATGTTGCGCCGGCAAATCGATGTTCTGCACCGGACCGCCGATCTCGACGATCCCGCCCGGCAGGTGGAAGAGGATTATCGCTTTCACCGGCTGATTTTTGAAATCGCGGATAACCGCCGCCTGCTGCGGCTGTTCGATGATCTCGCAGCCGAGCTGCGCATGGTCATCGGCCTGATCGGCCGCCTCTATGACGACCCGCACGAGATCGCGAGGACTCACGAGCCGCTGCTGGCGGCGATCGAAGCCGGTCATCCCGAGCGCATCACGGCGCATGTCGACTACCATATCGGTCACGCCTGGCGCGAAGTCGGCAGGCTGGTGCGAGAGCTCACGCCGCCGCTCGGCAATCCCACTGAGCCGAGCAGCATCCTGTTTCCAACCAACGGAGTGTCCGTGTGAAGGCCGTCTACACCGAACTGCATCGAAGCCACGATCCGCAATTCTTCCTGGTGCGGGGCGTCATCAAACGCACCACCGAGCAGCCCGAGCGTGCCGACCGGTTGCTGGCGGGGCTTAAGGCCGGCAAGCACAGCCTCGTCGAGCCGACGGTGTTCGGCCAGGGGCCGCGGGCGCGCGTTCACAGCGCGGAATACCTGCGTTTTCTGGAGGAAGCCTGGGACGCCTGGGTCGCGCTCGGCGATTCCGGCTCGGAGATGATCGCCAACATCCACCCGGTTCGCTACGGCGCCACATACCCAACCCATATCGTCGGCCGCCTCGGCTGGCACGCGGCGGATACGGCAGCTCCGATCGGCAAGGGCACTTACGCCGCCGCTTGTGCCGCCACCGATGTTGCCACGACCGCGGCGCAACTCGTCATGGACGGCGAAGACGCTGTCTATGCGCTGTGCCGGCCGCCGGGCCATCACGCCTATGCCGACATGTCGGGCGGCTTCTGTTTCTTCAACAACAGCGCGGTGGCAGCGGCGCAGCTTCGGCTGCAGCATGAGCGCGTCGCAATCCTCGATGTCGACGTGCATCACGGCAACGGCACGCAGGGCATCTTCTACGAGCGCTCCGACGTGTTGACGGTGTCGATCCATGCCGACCCCGTCTTCTTCTATCCCTTCGTGTGGGGATATGCGCATGAGCGTGGCGCCGGTCCGGGCCTCGGCGCCAATCTGAACATCCCGCTGCCGAAGGGCACCGGGGATGACGATTACATTAAGGCGCTCGGCGACGCCGAAAAAACCATCCGCGCGTTTGCGCCCGGCGCGCTGGTGGTGGCCCTCGGCCTCGATGCCTCCGAGCACGATCCGCTCGCCGGTCTTGCGGTGACCACCGCCGGCTTCCGCCGCATCGGCGCCGCGATCGCGCGGCTCGACCTGCCGACGGTTTTGGTCCAGGAAGGCGGTTATCTCTCGGATATTCTCGGCGCCAATCTCACCGCTGTGCTCGGCGGCTTCGAGGAGGCGCGTTAGGGCGTGATGAAGTTGTCGATGTAATCCGTCACCCTGAGAGGTGACAGAGACAATTATCGACATTGGCCTGCGGCCGGTTTACGCTTCGGAAGCGCGACGCAGAGAGGAGAGATCGCAATGCTCTATGCCTTGCTGGCTCTCATGGCACCGCTCTGGAGCAGATCTCGGGATCGGACGGCCGCGCAACGCGAGGCAACCGATGCATCTGTCTCGCGCCTTCTGGTGTTGGTTGCCACCGTTCTTTTCGTGGTGCTGTCGATTCTCATGGTCGACCTATATCGCGACGAATTGCATGCGCTCGGCTTTGCCGGCGGCGCAGAGCGGATCGACGCGATCTTTATGAGCCCGTGAACTGCCGGGCTGCGACTATTCGATGACGATGCGCGGCGGTGGCCGGTGCGCCGCGCCGGTTACGATCGCGGTCCAGACTTCACGCGCAATACTCACATATTGCTTGGCGTGAACGCCGTCGGGCTCGACGGCGACGATCGGTCGGCCATCGTCGGAGGTCTGGCGAATCTGCATATCCAGCGGTATCTCGCCGAGATAGGGAACGCCGCGGCGTTCGGCTTCCGCTCGCGCGCCGCCGTGGCCGAAGATCGGCGTGACGTGGTTGCAGGTCGGGCAGCAGAAGCTCGACATGTTCTCGATCAGGCCCAGGATCGGAATGCTCACCTTCTGAAACATGGCGATGCCGCGCCGCGCGTCGATCAGCGCGAGGTCCTGTGGCGTCGAGACGATGATCGCGCCGGCGAGCGGCGCCTGTTGCGCCATGGTGAGCTGCGCGTCGCCGGTGCCGGGCGGCAGGTCGACGACGAGGATATCGAGGTCGCCCCATGCGACTTCGCGCAGCATCTGCGTGATCGCCGAGATCACCATCGGCCCGCGCCAGATCATGGCGTTGTCTTCCTCGACCAGAAAGCCGATCGACATCACCTTGACGCCGAACCGCTCCAGCGGCTCCAGCATGCGCGGGCCGAGTTGGCGCGGCTTGCCGCGCAGTCCGAACAGTTTTTGTTGCGACGGACCGTAGATGTCGGCATCGAGAATGCCGGTCTTCAGTCCGAGCGCCGCGAAGCCGAGCGCGAGATTGCACGAGGTGGTGGATTTGCCGACGCCGCCCTTGCCGGAGGCGACGGCGATGACGTGCTTGACGCCGGGAATGCCGGCGGCCTTTGACGTCGCGCGGGCCTTGAGATCTGAAGAGGTGGCGGACACTGGCGGCTCACGATCCAAGCGGATCGTCCTTCTTCACTTCGCGCGCGCGCAGATAATCTTCGGTCGACATGACCGGCGGGCGCTGCGGCACCGCATGCGGGTCGAAACTCTCGTTCACCACCGCTTCGACGCGGCAATCCGCGCACATCTTGATGACGTCCAGGCGCTTCGCGTTGGCGCCCTGGAACATCCAGTGCCGGTCGCCGCCGAGTTTGGCCAGCACGCGATCGATCGAGCTCTTGGTGCCGAAGGGTTTGCCGCAAGCAATGCAGTTGAACGGCTCTTCCTCCTTCAGCGCGCGCTGCGGCGTGTTCCAGGCCTGGAAGTCGAGACGGGGTTCGATCGTGATGACCTTCTCAGGACAGGTGGATTGGCAAAGCCCGCACTGCACGCAGAGGCTTTCGGTGAAGCGCAGCATCGCGCGATCAGGGTTATCTGATAGCGCGCCAGTCGGGCAGGCGGTGACGCAAGCATGGCAGAGCGTGCAGCCTTCGACATTCAGCTTCACGGTGCCGAAGGGGGCCCCCGGCGCCAGCGGCACGACCTCGACGGGCGTGGGCGCGGCCAGGTGCAGCTCGCGAAATGTCGTTTCGAGCACGCCGCGTTTCGCCCCGCGCGGCACAAAGCCGGCCGGCTTTTGCGTTGCTATCCCGCGGGGGGCAGCATCCAGCATGGCGCGCAGTTGGTCCGGATCGTCCGTCTCGATGATCTGGATGATGCCGGCGCCGAAGCCGAGTGCGCTAACGATCCGATCCGACGTCTCGACCGCGCGGCGAAGTGCCGTGATATCGTGGCGAGGTTTTGCGCGCGTCAGCAGCGCGACGCCGCTACCGCCATAGGCGAAGACGGACGCAATGATCTCCGGTCCGACCTGCGTTACTTCGTTGACGCGCAGCGGCAGTACGTTGGCCGGCAAGCCCTCGCCGAACCGCGCCAGGGCATCGATGATGTCCTCGCCATGCTCGCCGTCATGAAACAAGACCACGGCATCGCTACCGCCCGCCCTGCGGTAAGTCTGCAGCAGCGTGCGCAGCCGCCGCATCAGCGCGTCCGCGCTCGGCAATGCATAAGACGCCGCGCCGGTCGGACATACGGAAGCGCAGGAGCCGCAGCCGGCGCAGACATTGGCGTCGATTGCGACGGCGTTCCCGTTCGGCGTGATCGCACCGGTCGGACAGAGGTCAAGACAGCGCGTGCATCCGGTAATGGACGAGCGCGAATGCGCGCAAAGCGACGGCTCGAAATTGACAAAGCGCGGCTTGTCGAAGGTGCCGACCAGGCCGCCGGCATCTGCGATCGCGCGCTCGACGGCGGCCTTGTCGCGCGGGTCGGCGCGCAGATAGCCGGGACGCAGTTCATGCGCGGGGAACAGCGGTGCGCCACCAGAGAGATCGAGGATCAGATCGCAGGTCGAGGTCGCGCCATTGCGCGACGGCCCGAACACGAGCTTGGCTCGCGAAGAGGGGGATGGCAGTGCGTAGTCGTCGATCGAAAGCTCGAACTGGCCGAGATGGCCGCGGGCGTTGCGGATCGTGCCTTTGAGCACGGGAAATTCGTTGGTGCGGCGTGGGATCACATCGCCGGGCTTGGTCAGCAGCACGGTAATGTCCAGACGATCGGCGAGACGCTGCGCCGCCTCGATGGCGATTTCGTCGCGGCCATAGATAAGTGCGACACCGCTGCTCTCGAGCGTCACCAGCGAGAGCGGGGGCATTTCTTCGCCCGCCGCAGCAATCAGCGCGGCTGCTTTCGGACCGGCGGCCGCGGCGTCCTTCGACCAGCCGCCGGTCTCGCGGATGTTGACGAAGTTGAGCTGGGCTTGCGGGGTGTTCTCCGCCACTTCCCGAAACAGCGGTGCTTCCTGGGTGCAGGCAACCGTAATCGGCGCGCCCTCGGCGAGCGCCTCCTTGAAGCGGTCGAGTTCGAGCCCGCAGAGCTGATTTGCCTGCGTGATCTTGCTCGCGCAGCCACGGCCGATCGCATCCGCATCGAGCGGCATGGTCTTCTCGCAACTGCAAATCAGGAGGCGCGACGTCGCCGCACTCATTTTGAAATACCTTGAACCCGGAGCATCAAGCGGGTTGTTGCTTCATCCTACGGTTCTGCGGTAACCGCTCGGACGGATATCTGCAAGATATAGATATCGAGATAGATATCGAGGCCGCTCACGTGGCCAACTTGCACGGAATAGCATACACAGGCGGCTCGTGGAGCAATTAGGGATTAGCCGCTCGTGATCGTTCGTCCAAGAGATATGGAACAGACGCTCGATTTGCCACCCGGTTATACTTTGGTCGCGTTGCGCGAGCTCGGCGACGCCTTTGCCCATGCTCGCGAGGTCGCGGCGGAGGCGGGGGCCGGAACGCTGGTATGGGTGCGCCGCTACGATCTGGTCGAGTTCGCGGTGGTGCTTGAACCCGACGAGCCGCTCAGGTCGGCGCGGCGGGCGTTCTATGCCGGCATGAATGCGCTGGCGGATGCGATTGCGGCTCATTGTCCGCCGGAGCGAGAGGTCAGTTTCGACTGGCCCGACGCGATCCGGTTTGACGCGGGATTGCTTGGCGGCGGGCGGCTCGGCTGGCCCGCTGAATGCACCGAAGACGACATACCGTCTTGGCTCGTTTTCGGCGTGATTCTGCGCGCGGCCGCCATGGCGCATGTTCCGGAGGTGCAGGCGACCTCGGGCGTGTCGCTACTGAGCGAAGGTTTCGAGATGGTCGATACCGATGCGATCATCGAAAGCTTCACCAGGCACCTGATGACCGCGTTCGATCGCTGGAAAGAGCGCGGCTTCGAGGCGATCGCGCGGGACTATCTGGAGCGGCTTCCCAAGGGCAAGGCCGGCGAGCGCAGGGGCATCGACGTCAACGGCGATCTTCTGGTCGGCATGCCGGCCGGCGGCGGAGCGCCGGAGCGGAACAGCCTTGTGGATGCGCTGGCAAGAGCCAATTGGTATGATCCGCAGGCGCGCGGTCCGAAATTCGGATGAGCCGGACATGCTGAAATTTCCGCGAACCATCAGGCTGGACCCGTCAGATACCTTCGTCTTCGAGCGGGCGGCGGAACCCGGCGAATGGGCGGTTTCCGGCGCGTTCGTTTTTTGGAACCGGGATCCGGCGACGCTCGGCCAGAAGCAGCGCGTGGCGCTGCGTTCCGGCTTTCTTGGGATCGACAGTCTCGGATGGTCGACGCTTGCCGTCGTCACCGAAGCGAGCGAAGCGGAACGGGAGGCGATGATCGAGCGGCTTGCAAGCCAGTTGCTGAAGAAATTCGGGGCGCCCGATGCGGATGCCGCGCGTCTTGCCGCCGAGGAAGAGATCGCGTTCGCAGCTTCCTTGTGCGAACACCCGCCGCAGACGTTGCTTGCCGTTCAGCGCAGCGTCGAAAACGGCGAGATCCGCGAACGCTTTCGTACCCTTAAAGCCCGCCCGGCTGCTGCGGATGCCGACCGGTTGCACGCGCATGCCGGCGCCTTTACCTTCCATGAAGTCGAGGGCGATGTTGAACCTGCCGAAGAGGTCGATCTTCTCGGGCTGATCAGGACCGACGCCAGGACGACGGATCGTACATGAGAGAATTCTGGGTCGCATCGGGCCATCACCTCACGCGCCGCGCCGATCACGGCGGGCTGGTCGCGACGCCTGAACTCATCATGGCCTATCTGGCGCGGCCCGAATTGATGCCGCCGGCCGACGCCTGCGACGCCGAGCGCCATCTTCATGCGAGCCTGATGGGCGATCCGCTGCGCCCGGTCTCGGATGCTGATATCGCCGCGCTGGCCGATGCCGATGCGCGCGAAAACTGGTCCTTCATGGTGAATTTCCGCGATCGGCTGATGGCGGCGCCGTCGCTGGAGGCGGTCTATGTCGCGCTCGCCCGCAAGGGGGCCGGCGATCTGCCGCCGATCTTTCTGTCGCAATTGTGCCACCTGATCCTGCGCAACGCGCTCGAAGGCTGCGACGACCCTTATGTGTTGCGTGCTGCGGAGCTGTTCTATCGCAGCCAACTGGCCGCCGTTCACGAAGGCACGTTGCTGCTGGCCGATGCGGAAGTCATCGAGGCGGAGCAGCATGCCCAGCACGACCTGCATTCATCGCCGCTCACGGCCATGCTGCAGCAGCCGAAGTCGTTCGGCGAGATGGACGTCATGGACGACGAAAACGCCTGGACCTACTGGTCGCGGTCGGATGCGCATGCGATGGTGATGAACATCGGCGGCAACAAGAAAGCGCGGGCCGCGCTCTGCCGTGTCATCGAGCGCTGGATTGCTCATCTGCTCGGCATCACCGTCGGCGTCGAAACCATCGCCGCGATCGAGGATCGCGACTGGCGCTGGTTCATCGGCCTCGACAGCGAGGCGACGCGGATCGGCAACGCGCTGTGGCGTGGCGAGCGGCTGGAGGGCGGCATTGCCGAACGCATCGTGGCACTGATGCGCCTGACCTTCGAGGATACGCGGCTGGTGGACGAGCGGGTCGGCGACAAGCCGGTTTACCTCATCCTCGCCATGGGCGCGGACAAGGTGGTGAGACTAAAGCCGCAAAATCTGGTTGCGGGGCTGCCACTGGCCGCGGCCGCGAATGCCACGTGATCCACTGAATGGAGGATGGGACATGGCGATGACGGAAGCATCCCGCGAGGTCGGCGTGGTGGTGCGGCGCCGTTCGATCGACAATCCCTGGATCGACCAGTTGTGGTCGCCGGCAATGATCCTGGATGAGGTGCCGGCGACCGCACCCTGGACTGCGCTGTCCACCGAAGCCGACGCGACGATCTATTACGCTGGATCGGCCAGCATCGACCTGTTCAGCTCGGAAACGGCGAACTACCGCGACAACCTTGCCGATGGGGAGCCGCGGATCTGGGTCGCGTTGCGGCGCCAGGATGGTGGTCCTGAGCTTGAGCTGACGAAAGTGACCGCCGACCCGACCGAAGGGGAGGCGATGTTCGAAAGCGGCTGCGACGTGATCGGTACCGTACCGATGCCGCACGAAATCGCGTCATGGATTGCCGCCTTCGTCGATCGATTCCATGTCGAGCGTGTGTTTCACAAGCGCAAGCGGGATCGCGCCAGCGGCGATCGGCCGCGCGTGCCGGGCGGCGGGCCGGACGAGAAGATGGGTCGCAAATGAGTGGTCCGGACGAAGCCGATCGGGACAAGGGCTTTCTGGCGCGATGGTCGCAGCGCAAGCAGGAAGCCAAGCAGACCGAGCCGAAGCGGGATACGCCGGCTGCCGAAAGTGGCGATTCGTCAGCTCCACCTTCAGCGCAGCCCGAAGAGGTCGTGCCGGAGTTCGATCTGTCGACGCTGCCAAACCTCGAGGAGCTGACGGAGACCAGCGATATCACTGCCTTCCTTCGCAAAGGCGTTCCCGAACATTTGCGGAATGCGGCTTTGCGAAAATCCTGGGCGCTGGACCCCGCGATTCGCAACTACGTCAGTCCAGCACTTGAATATGCCTACGACTGGAACGCGCCGGGCGGAGTGCCCGGCGGTGGCGAGCTCGGCGCAGGCGTCGACGTGGCACGGCTGGTCGCGCAAATCATGGGCGAATCCAGGGCGGAAACAACGAATTCCGACGCAAATTCCGGAACTGAAGTGGCAAGCCCTTCGCCACAGCCCGCTGAACGTGAACTCTCGGCAAAATCGCAGGAAGACCTTCCTGAGGAGTCTTTGCGACAGTCTGATGAACCCTCGACAGAAACGGAACTCGTTTCAGAAGCGAAACGGGGTACAGGGGAATCCGCGCCGGTGGGCGAATCAGAGGCAGCGAAACCTGTTGCGTCGCAGCAACGAGTGCGACGCCATGGCACCGCAAAACCAATTGTTTAGACAAAAGTATTTGCGGACATAGGCCTCGCCTATGCTACAAATTCTCCCTGGAATAATTCCAGTTCTAAAGTGTGTGCCTGAATAAGAGGCACTCGGGCGCGGGCGGGGAGAATTCGGTAGCACCATGCGTGATGCCGGGCTGGAACTAGCAATCAAGGCAGCAGGTGGCGTCGGATCGCTGGCGCGGGGGCTCGGCATTGCGCAGCCGTCCGTTTCCGCATGGTCGCGTATTCCCGCCGAGCGGGTTCTCGCGGTCGAGGCGCTGACGCAGGTGGACCGTCTCGCGCTGCGTCCCGATCTCTACGGATCGTCCGAGGATCAGGTGACATCGAAATCCGAAATCGACGAGATCGATCAACTGCGTTCCGCGGAATACGGCCTGTTGTCGTTGCTGCTTGGCAAGGCGCCCGATGCGGAAACGCTACAACGGGTAGCAACGCTGAAGGGCGACGGATCCGATCTCGGCATGGCGCATGTCGAACTCGCGTCCGCCGCTGCGGCGACGGATGATCGCGCCGTCAGCAAGGAGTTCTTCGATCTCTTCATCGGGCTCGGCCGCGGCGAACTGTTGCCCTATGCATCCTACTATCTGACCGGCTTTCTTCACGAGCGCCCGCTGGCGCGGGTGCGCGAGGATCTGCGTGCGCTCGGAATCGAGCGCGCAGGTACCTCGCGGGAGCCGGAAGACCATATCGCTATCCTGCTCGAGGTCATGGCGGGCCTCGCACGCGGCGACTTCGAAGCCGAATTCGCCGAGCAGGCGCGCTTTTTCGAGCGTCATCTCAAGCCGTGGGCGGCGCGGATGTTCGCCGATCTGGAAATGTCCCAATCGGCGCGCTTCTACCGCGCCGTCGGCCGCACCGGCCGTGTCTTCATGGAATTGGAATCAGAGGCCTTCACGCTGTCCGAGTGACGGTGAAAGGCGACGAGAATAGGAGAGATCGCAATGAGCAAGCCATCTGAGAGTAAGGGAAAGTCACAGGCCGCGGGGGTGGATCGGCGCAGCCTGTTTCTGATGGGCGGTTCGGCGGTCGCTGCAGCAGCCGTTGTGCCGCTTGCGGGCACCGAGGCGGCTGCGGACGAGTCGCAGGCCGAGCGCGTCAAGGCGCGCTACAAGGAAAGCGATCACGTCAAGAATTTCTATCGCGTCAACCGCTACTGATGGGACCACGCACATGTTGATGAAGCGAAGAGACGGATCCGCGGGCAGGGCGCGTTTGCAGGGTATCGCCGCCGGCCTCGCGTCAGGAGTTCTCGACCGCCGTACGTTTCTGCAGCGGTCCGGTCTGGCGGCCGGCGCGGGCGCGGCGATCGGCCTGATGCCGCTCGGCTCGGTGCGCAAGGCGCAGGCAGGACCTGAGAAGGTCGGCGCGCCCACCGAAATCAGAAAGAACATCTGCACGCATTGCTCGGTCGGTTGCACCGTGATCGCCGAAGTGCAGAACGGCGTCTGGGTCGGCCAGGAGCCGGCGTGGGACAGCCCGATCAACCGCGGCTCGCATTGCGCCAAGGGCGCAGCCGTGCGCGAACTCGTCCATGGCGACCGCCGGCTGAAATATCCGATGAAGCTGGTCAACGGCGAGTGGCAGAAGATCTCGTGGGATCAGGCCATCAACGAGATCGGCGACAAGATGCTGGAGATCCGCGCCAAGTCCGGCGCCGATTCCGTCTATCTGCTCGGCTCCGCGAAGTTCTCCAACGAGGGCGGCTATCTGTTCCGCAAGTTCGCGGCGTTCTGGGGCACCAACTCGATCGATCACCAGGCCCGCATCTGTCATTCGACCACCGTCGCCGGCGTCGCCAATACCTGGGGCTACGGCGCGATGACGAATTCCTACAACGACATGCGCAACTCGAAGACGATCATCTTCATGGGATCGAACGCCGCCGAAGCGCATCCAGTGTCGTTGCAGCACATCCTCTCCGGCAAGGAGCTCAATCGCGCCAACGTATTCGTGCTCGATCCGCGCTTCACCCGCACCGCGGCGCATGCCACCGAATATGTGAGATTCCGCGGCGGCACCGATATTGCCGTGATCTGGGGCATGTTGCACCACATCTTTAACAATGGCTGGGAAGACAAGGAATTCATCAAGCGACGCGTCTACGGCATGGACCAGATCCGCGCCGAAGTTGCGAAGTGGACGCCAGAAGAGGTCGAGCGCGTCACCGGCATTCCCGGCGAGCAACTGAAGAAAGTTGCCGAGACCTTTGCCAAGCAGAAGCCATCGACCATTGTCTGGTGCATGGGCGGCACCCAGCATACGGTCGGCACGGCCAACGTCCGCGCTTACTGCAACCTGCTGCTGGCGACCGGCAATGTCGGCTCCTTCGGCTCGGGCGCCAACATCTTCCGCGGCCACTGCAACGTGCAGGGCGCGACCGATATCGGGCTCGATATCGTGACGCTGCCGCTCTACTACGGCCTCGTCGAAGGCGCCTGGAAGCATTGGGCGCGCGTCTGGGAAGTTGAGTACGACTACCTGCAGTCGCGCTTCGACGAAGTGCCAGCGAAGGCGGGCCGTCCGGCACGCACCCGCAAGCAGAACATGGAACTGCCGGGCATTCCGTGGACCCGCTGGTTCGATGCGACGCTGTCCAACCCCGACGACGTCGATCAACGCGACGCCGTGAAGGGCGTGGTCATCATGGGCCACGGTGGCAATACCGTGCCGCGCATGACGGAGATGGTGAAGGGCCTCGAAAAACTCGAACTGCTCGTGGTCGCCGATCCGCATCCGACGACCTTCGCTGCGATCTCGGAGCGCAAGAACGGCACCTATCTGCTGCCGGCCTGCACCCAGTTCGAGACCTCGGGCTCGCGTACGGCCTCCAACCGCTCGCTGCAGTGGGGCGAGCAGATCGTCAAGCCGATCTTCGAATCGAAGGACGACTACGAGATCATCTATCGGCTGTCGGAAAAGCTCGGCTTCGCCGACAAGATGTTCAAGAACATCAAGGTCGAGAACAAGCATCCGTCGGCCGAGGACCTCTTGCGGGAAATCAACCGCGGCGGCTTCTCGACCGGCTATTCCGGCCAGTCGCCGGAGCGGTTGAAGGCGCACATGAAGAACCAGGGCAAGTTCGACCTGGTGACCCTGCGCGCCAAGGCGGATGAGCCGGAGATCGGCGGCGACTATTACGGCCTGCCGTGGCCGTGCTGGGGCACGCCGCAGATCCGACATCCGGGCACGCACACGCTCTACAACACCAACCTGCACGCCAAGGATGGCGGCGGCACGTTCCGCGCGCGCTTCGGCGTGGTCTACGAGGAGAAGCAGCCGGACGGCTCGGTCAAGAATGTCAACATGCTGTCCGAAGGATCCTACAGCAAGGGGTCGGAGCTCACCGACGGCTATCCCGAGTTCACCTATGGCGTGCTCAAGAAGCTCGGCTGGGACAAGGATCTGACCGCGGACGAGCTTGCGACCATCAACAAGATCGGCGGCAACAACCCTGATGGCGTCGGCTGGGCGGTCGATCTGTCGGGCGGTATCATCCGCGTCACGCTGGAGCACGGTGTGATGGCGTATGGCAACGGCAAGGCCCGCGCGGTGGCGTGGAATCTGCCGGATCCCGTGCCGGTGCATCGCGAGCCGATCTACACCGCGCGGCCCGATCTGGTCGCGAAGTACCCGACGCGTCCGGACGGGCGTCAGTTCCGCATGGCCAATCTCGGCTTCTCGATTCAGAAGGCGGCGGTCGAGAAGGGACTCGCCAAGCAATTCCCGATCATCCTGACTTCGGGACGCCTCGTCGAATATGAAGGCGGCGGCGAAGAGACCCGATCCAACAAATGGCTCGCGGAATTGCAGCAGGACATGTTTGTCGAGGTCAACACCTCGGATGCCGCCGAGCGCGGCATCAAGGATGGCGGCTGGGTTTGGGTTTACGGTCCGGAAAACAGCTCGAAGGCCCGCGTCAAGGCGCTGGTCACCGACCGCGTCGGCAAGGGGGTGGCGTTCATGCCATTCCACTTCTCCGGATGGTTCCAGGGCGTCGACCAACGCAGCAAATATCCGAAGGGCTCAGACCCGATCGTGCTGGGCGAAAGCGTCAACACGATCACGTCCTACGGCTACGACCCGGTCACCGGGATGCACGAGGGCAAGGTGACCCTGTGCCAGATCCAAGCGGCGTGAGAGGAGAATAGATCATGGCTCGCGTCAAATTTCTTTGTGATGCCGACCGTTGCATCGAGTGCAATGCGTGCGTGACCGCCTGCAAGAACGAACATGAAGTGCCGTGGGGCATCAATCGCCGCCGCGTCGTCACCATCAATGACGGCAAGCCCGGCGAACGCTCGGTCTCAATGGCCTGCATGCATTGCACGGATGCGCCGTGCGCCGCGGTTTGCCCGGTGTCGTGCTTCTACACCACCGCCGACGGCGTCGTGCTGCACTCCAAGGATCTGTGCATCGGCTGCGGCTACTGCTTCTACGCCTGTCCGTTCGGCGCGCCGCAATATCCGAAGGTCGGCAACTTCGGATCGCGCGGCAAGATGGACAAGTGCACCTATTGCGCGGGCGGACCGGAAGCCGACTCCACCCCGGCCGAATACGCCAAATACGGCGCCAACCGTCTGGCCGAGGGCAAGCTGCCGATCTGCGCCGAGATGTGCTCGACCAAATCACTGCTCGCCGGCGACGGCGCGATCATCGCCGAGATCTACAAGGAGCGGGTGATGAAGCGCGGCTATGGCTCGGGCATGTGGGGCTGGAAGACGGCCTACAGCGATTCACCGACCGGCTGATGCAACGGCCGCCGCGCTTCGGCGCGGCGGCATCAGGGTAATTCCGATAACCGAAAGGCGTTGTGCAAATGCCAGGCTCATCTTCAATTCTCAGGTTCGCAAATCTCAAATTCGCGGTTTTCAAGCCGCTGCTTGCCGCGCTCGCGCTGTTGTTCGTTTTCGCACAGCCCGCGGCAGCGCAGATTTCCTTTAAGCCGACCGCCGAGGCCGTTCAGGAAGACAAGCTTCTGAACGCGCTGAAGGAGGGCGACAAGATCACCGGGCGCGTAACTATCCCCGACCGGAATGCGGCCAATCTGATCCAGCCCGCAGGGCGCGACTGGCGCGACTTCCAGCGCAGCAAGCTGCCCTGGATCGGCGGCATTGCCATTCTTGGAATGCTGGCTGTGCTCGCGATCTTCCTGATGGTGCGTGGACGAATTCGCGTGCACGGGGGATTTTCGGGCAAGACGATGCTGCGCTTCGCGAGCTTCGAGCGGTTCACGCACTGGCTCACCGCAAGCTGCTTCATCATCCTGGCGCTCTCGGGCCTGAACGTCAGCTTCGGACGCACCCTGATCCTGCCGCTGTTCGGCCCCGATGCTTTTGCGACCATGTCGGCCTGGGCCAAGCTTGCGCACAACTACCTGGCATTCCCTTTCATGCTGGGGCTTGCGATCATGTTCCTGATCTGGATCAAGGACAACATTCCGGGCAAGCTCGATTGGGAGTGGCTCAAGCAGGGCGGGGGCCTTCTGTCTGACGACAAGCATCCGCCGGCCAAGCGTTTCAACGCGGGCCAGAAGGGGATTTTCTGGATCGTGATCATCGGCGGCGTGCTGATGTCGGTGTCGGGCTGGTTCCTGCTATTCCCGTATCTTCCGGGCAACGTCACGGCGCTCCAGTTCTGGACCGTGATCCACGCCGTGATCGCGATGCTCTTCATCGCCGCCATGCTGGCGCACATCTATATCGGCTCGATCGGCATGGAGGGGGCGTTTGATGCAATGGGAACCGGTGAGGTCGATCTCAACTGGGCCAAGGAGCATCACGCGATCTGGGTCAAGGAACAGCAGGCAAAGGGCGAAGCTCCATCTGATGGCACGGCCCGCGCAGTACCGGCCGAATAGTCCGGTCTGGCGCAGGCAAAACGTGAGGAAGTGACATGAAATCCTTTATTGCTGCTCTGGCGTTCGCCATCGTCGCTGCCGTCGGCGTTGCGATGGTGCTCAACAACATTCAGCAGTCGAGCTCCGTCGCCTATACGACCACGGGCGCCAGGGTCAGCGATCCCGGCTATAATCTGATCGGCCCGGGCTGACGCCGGCGGTGGGCGTGCCTGACGTCACGCTGGCGTGGCCGGTTGAAATTCGCCTGCCGAAGGATCGCCGCACGTTGCGCGTTGCCTTTGACGATGGGCGCACATTCGATCTCTCCGCCGAATTGCTTCGGGTGACCAGCCCGTCGGCCGAAGTGCGGGGGCATTCCGAGGCCGAGCGCAAGACCGTCGGCGGCAAACGCAATGTCACCATTCTTTCGGTCGATCCTGTCGGCAATTATGCCGTCAGAATAGGGTTCGACGACATGCACGCGACCGGCATCTACTCCTGGGCGTTTTTGCGCGATCTCGGTGAGAATGCCGAGCGGCGCTTTCAGGACTACCTCGACGACCTGCAGGCCAAGGGGCTCGACCGCGACCGGCCGGGCGTACGCTGAGGGCCAGCGGGAATGGCATCCAGCGATTCGGCGAAAGCTTCGCGTCGCAAGGCGGGCCGGTCGGCGCTTCTGGCGCTTGCGGCCGTGCTGATCGCGCTGCCGATCGGCGCAACGGCCGCCGTCGCGCAACTCCGCGGGCATGGTGGGCCGGTTCGGGCCCTGGCGATCTCGGCCGATGGCCAAAGCGCGATCTCCGGCAGTTTCGATTCAACCGCGATCCGCTGGTCGATGACGCGCAATGCGGCCGAGCAGGTGCTTCGTTTCCATTCCGACGCGATCAACGCGGTCGCGCTGCTCGGTGAGGGACGCGCGGCGACCGCCGGCGCCGATGGCCGCATCGCCATCTGGACCTTTGGCAAGGCAGAGCCGGACGCGGTGCTCGAAGGTCACACGGCGCCGATCGTGGCGCTGGCCGTATCGCCTGATGGCGCGACGCTCGGGTCGGCGTCGTGGGATCACACGGTGCGGCTCTGGCCGCTCGCAGGCGGCGCGCCGCGCGTGCTCGATGAGCATACGCAGAACGTCAACGGCGTGGCGTTTACGGCCGATGGCCGCACGCTGGTCAGCGTCAGCTACGACCTCAGCGTTCGCATCTGGCCGCTGTCGGGCGCGCAGCCGCCGACGGTCGTTCCGATGCCGACACCGCTCAACGCCGTGGCCACGGGCCGTGACGGTGAAATCGCGGTCGGCGGTGCCGATGGCAAGGTCTACTTCCTGACCGCCGGCGGCGCGCGCGCCGGTGACGTTGTGGCAGGGCCACGGCCGGTGATCTCGATTGCGATTTCGCCTGATGGCGCGCATGTGGCCGCCGCGGGCATCGGCGGCACGGTCGCGGTGATCGACCGCAAGGCGCGTACGCTCGCGCGCACGCTGGTCGGCCCGGGCCTTCCGGTCTGGTCGGTCGTATTCGCACCCGACAGCCGCACGCTGCTCACGGGCGGCGCTGATAACATCATCCGGCGCTGGAACGCCGCGACGGGCGAGCCGGTCGATCCGCTTCTCGTGGAAACGGCAGGAGATCCGCTCGCCGCCTATGCTGGCGATCGCGGCGCGGAGGTCTTTCGCGCCTGTGTGGCCTGCCATACGCTTGGTGCCGATCAGGTCAACCGCGCAGGCCCCACGCTCGCCGGCATCTTCGGCCGACGAATTGCAACCGCCCCCGGATATAATTTTTCCGAAGCGCTCAAGCGCCTCGATATCGTCTGGACGCCGGAGACGGTTTCCAAATTGTTCGAAGTCGGGCCGCAGGCCTACACGCCCGGCACCAAGATGCCGGAGCAGCGCATAGGCTCGGAGCAGGACCGCGCCGCGCTGGTGCAATTCCTCGAGCGGGCGACAAAGCGATAGAGCGCTCGGCGCGGCGACTACGCCGATTGCGTCAATGCTTCGCGGGTGGTGTCGAGAAGACCAGCGACATATCCTCGTATTCCTCGATCGGAAGCCTGGTGACGCCCGCGGAGGCCGGAGATTTCTTCGACAACGCCACGCCGGTGGTTACGGTAGAACGTTCATCGGAAATTGAGTACGAGCGCATCGTGGTTGCGACCGCGAGCAGGGCGACTGCCACGAATCCGGAAATCAACAGACGGTTCATGGAATGCTCCGTTGGTTCGAAATACAGTGTGGCTTGCACCACTGCATTACGGCCAACGGTCACGCGCGAATGTGGCCTGCGTCACCTATCACGATCTTGTTTTTTGACGATCGGGCCGGTTCCCTTGCGCGTAACGAAACGCGCGTCCGCATTTGCCGAACGTTTCCAGCGGCGAACTACGCACATGGACCGGAAGCTGCTTACGGAGCAGGACGACGGCCGGTCCGCGGGTTGAGCGGACCCGTTGGCCGGCGCCTCAAGGCTTCCGGCAAGAACTTTTCACCCGGAGCGGCAACGGCGATAGAGCGAACGTCCGCCGCGCATTGGGCGCGTTCGTGCTCAGTCTGATTGTCCTTGAACCTTCGCTTGACGTCGAGGCCACCAACGGGATCGTTGACGCCGTGTTGAATGTCCCTGAAGTCGTCCACAAGATCCTCCCCGACTTCCATCGGCCCGCTCGTTCGGGAAACGCGGACCGGAGATTCAGGTTCCTCCTGCATCCGTCGGGAGGCGGCGTTAAATTGAAGCATTAAATGGAACCGGCAGTGCCCAAGCCCAATTGACTCCAGTGAAGCGAGATGGAGCGGCAGATGAGCGACAGCACCGTCAAGAAGGTATCCAGCAAAACGGCACCCAAGGGAACGATGGGTCAAACCTATCTCGTTTCCGGCAAACGCCTCTCGATGCGCTTATGGGAAAACGAACAGCCGCAAAGCGACGTATCCCGGCCGAGAGATTACGAAACGGTGGGCTATGTCGTGAATGGACGTGCTGAACTTGTTATCGAGGGCCAGACGATAAGGCTAGAGCCAGGCGACTCCTGGCTGGTGCCTGCGCATGCCGAACACAGCTATCGCATTCTCGAACCATTTACGGCCGTGGAGGCGACCGCACCGCCCGCGCAAGTGCATGGCCGCGACGAAGTAAAAGCGTAGCCGGCACACAACAAGATTTTGGGAGAACGTAATGGGACTCGAAGCAGTCTATTTCATCGGAGCGTTCGTGCTTCTTACCGGGCTGATCTATGGGACGCTGAGCTATCGTTATCGCAACAGGGCCGCGACGCGGGCCGGGGATGAAATCGTGAAGCAGCGGTATCGGGAGAACCAGGGCTGAGGCCGGGAAAATTCGATTTTCTAACAGGAGTATCTTCAACAGGAGCATCTTGGCCCGGATCAGCCAACGGATCGCGCGAATGCGCGCCCCGCGACGAGCGCAATAGCGCGTAGTGATGACAGGCTCGGTGACGTCCGCGTTGTCTCGGGCACGTGTCTACGACGATCTATATCCGACTTCGCTGGACTGCGGGCATCACAGCACGCCTTGCGCGTCCTCGGCGCCGAGTGGGGTCTTGTAACCGCCGTCGCGACCGGGGACGCCGATATGAATCTCGTGCCCTTGGCGCATCGCCAGCGACGCGGCAGCGACGGCCGCCTCGAAGGCCGCTTCCTTCGTGTCATATCTATTCTGCGCATTCCCGTCATGGAGGATCGTCCAGCCGTCCGGCTCGGAGACGATCATGTATTCGGCCAATCCCATCGGAGCCTCCCTGCTGTTCGCAAGGCCAACGTCGAGACCGTTGCCGGGTTCCGATCGCGTGACCGCTTGGCAGGGCGTTACGCGCGCTGTGCCGGGCTCCGGGGGTATCCCTGCAGCGGACGGTCAGGTTTTCGGGGGACGTCCACGCTTGGCAAATGTCAGTCCCTGCATGTCGGCCGCGTTCTGCAGAAGACCTGCGCGCTTCAAAGCTTCGCTTCGTGCAGGACCATGAGGCATGGCCCGCGCCTTCTCCAGCGCCGCCAGCGCTTCGGAATGCAGGTCCCGCTGGGGCCGATCTTCGACCTTTTTCTTGTCCATTCAGAAAGATTAGGAGGCGGGAACATCGCCTGTCTGTACGATTCTAGACGTTGGAACCCTGATCCACCGATTTATCGGAACTAAATCCCGTGCATTCCGCTTCCAATTCTGGAGGTGTCCCAATGAGCAAGGAAAAGCCCACCGATGATCCGCGCCAGCAGACCGACTGGGGATCACACAAGCAGACTGACAAGCCGTGGAAAGAGAAGCCGGAGAAGGAGCAGCGGTCGTCGTCGAAAGTAGACTTGGAAAAGTGGCATGAGACCAACACCCATTAGTCTACTGCGTCTATGACGCAGTAGAATTAGCTCGGCACCGTGGGATGGATGGAGACGCTGCAGATGCTTGAAGAGAAATTGAAGGAAGCAATCGTTGCTGAACTGAAACGGCAGGCAGCGAATGATCCGCGGGCGCTCAGCATCGATGACTCCGAAGGCCTCGTCGTCAAGGGCAGGATCGATCTGGACGATCTGACGATGGTGATTGCGGGAGCTGTTGCCGGAGGACCGTGAGCGTTTCCGCAAAGGCTGCCATCTGCTACTGCAGGAACGGAGATTGCCGCCGGGCGTTCTTTCAAAAATGGTCGGACGCGAAGATGACGGAACCGCTGCCCCTGTTGATAGAGAGTTCAATTGAAATCGCCTGGGACTATCTCGAACGTACGGGAGAACTGGGCGATGCAATGGTGGCCGGCCGCTTTCTCAGCGACACGATAGAACTGATGGTGCGGCGTGGCGAGCGGCGGCGGTTGATGCTGGCCAACAAGGCAATCGCGGCCTATCAGCAATTCAGGCGGCAGCAGTCCGAACATCCGGTGCTCGCCTCGGCCTGATGATTCCCGTTTGCGCGAGCGCAAGTTGAAGAGTCGCTTCTGTTTTGACGCGTTTTCTTGATGTGAAACGGTGTCCACCTCGCTGGAAGACGCTTCGCTGCTGTTCGCTTACCCGAAGGCATCGAAGCCTGATCACCGGCGTTTAGAGCCCATGAAAATGGACGGCGAGACCGTATGGACGGCGAGACCGTGCGCATATGCAAGGTCGAGACCATTGCTCAGGGCAAGGGAAAGCTGATCCGCGTGAGCTACGAACAGCGCAGGCGCGACGGCGAACGCCAACGGCGCCAGCGCGAGATCTACGACAACGGCAATTCGGCCGTCATTCTTCCCTATGATGAGGATCGCAAGACCGTGCTGCTCACCCGGCAATTGCGGCTGCCAGTATTCCTGCAGGACGGCATGGAGCGAACCGTAGAGGCGTGCGCCGGCAAGCTCGATGGCGAGGAGGCCGAACGGCGCATTGTGAAAGAGATGCAGGAAGAGCTCGGTTACAAGATCTCGAAACTGGAGCGGTTGTTCGAGCTCTATGTGAGCACAGCCGCGATCATGGAAAAGGTCGCTTTCTTCACCTGTATTTATTCGCCGGCGAACAAAGTGTCCGACGGCGGCGGGCTCAAGGAAGAGGGAGAAGATATCGAGGTAGTCGAGACCACGTTGGAAGCGGCTGCTGCGATGATCGCGACCGGCGAAATCGTCGACGCAAAGACGGTCGTTCTCATCCAGTATTTAAGCAACCGCATGCAGGCGACGCCTCGCGGCTAAGCCGCGGCGGCGAGCACCGGCTGTGCGAGCATTCGCTCATTGTAGGAAGTTTCGCCGTGGTCTGGCAGCGGATTCATCGCCGTGCGCGGCATCGGCTGATGCTGGCTGGGAAAGGTGGCCGCGGATAGTGCAGCATTGTATCTCTCTCCCAAAAGCGGCGGCTCCGCAGCCCCTTGGTGGTGCGGTTAGGTGAGGCGGTGGAGGTTTCCCAACGGATTGAGCTCGCTGGGATCCTTATCCTCATCCTCGATCTTGCGCTGTTCCGCCTTGGCTTCCTCTTGCAACTTTCCGTCGCCGACGACTTCGGCGATGACCTCCTTGGTCTTCCCCGCAACTCGGCGGGTCGTCCGTTTAATGGTACCCATAATCGTGACCTGCGCTGTGGTGGGGTTCTGGTCCAGGTCAATGTCCGACCGCCGCCTTCGTTCCTGTGCGCACGGGAGTGCGGTCGCGCTCCGTAATGCAACACGTGTTGTTGCTCGCAGAGAAGGGGACGCCGACTAGCCGATGGACGGCCGCGCCGCGATCAGGCGTGTCACATTAGCTCGATCAGGCGTCGGGCATCGGCCGGCGCGGCGCTCTTCTGGTCATTGTCGAAATAGACGAACACGTCGCAGCCCTGCCTTTTCCAGGACCTGATGTGACGGGCCCAACCGGCAAGGGCGGCCTCGCCATAGTGATCTCGATAGCGGCCTCCGGGCCCATGCCCGCGGACGTATACGAAATCGGCGGTGCGTTTCCACGGCGCCGGTGCGTCATGATGATCGGAAATGCAAAGCGAGACGTTTTGCTCGCGCAGCAGCCGGAGGATCCTGGGCTCGTACCAGCTCGGATGCCTGAATTCGAAGCTGTACCGGCGCTTCTTCGAGAGCAGCTTGAAGAACGAGGCAAGCCGGTCGGCGTTGGCCTGGAAATTCGGTGGTAGCTGAAACAGCACCGGTCCCGCCTTCCTGCCGAGCAGGGAGAGGCGGCTTTCGAGCAGTTCGAGGCTGTTGACCGAATTCTCGGAGAGCCGCTTCCAATGCGTGATGAATTTGGATGCCTTCCAGGCGAATACGAAATTGCTTCCCGTCTGCGCCCGCCAGCCCTTTACCGCTTCCGGCGTCGGCGTCCGGTAAAACACGCCGTTCAGTTCGGTGGTCGGGAATTGACCGGCGTAAAACTGCAATTGCTCCTTGAGCGGCAGTCCCTTTGGAAAGAACGGCCCGCGCCAGGAATCGTATTGCCAACCCGACGTGCCGATCAGGACCCGCGGCATGGCATCACGGCTTCACGACGACCTTGATGAAGCCGTCCTTCTCGTGCTCGCAGCAAGCATCGCCATTGCTATGCCACGCCGGCGCTTTCATTCCAAAGCTCTCCGTATCAGTTGATGATGAGAATGATCGGCGATGCCGAGTTGTTCCGGCATCGGCTCAGGGTGAGGAATGGGACATGCGACAACGCGACCTGAGTGAGCATCAGGCGTGGTCCGGAGCCTCTTCGAGGTCGTCCAGTTCCACGAGAAAGGCCAGCAGCAGGTCTTCCTGCGGCTGCGCGGCATCCCGTGCGGCTTCCCGGTACAGGGCAATTTCGTTCTCGGTCGAGCGTCGGGCCCGGAGCCGCGCCTTGCCATCCCAGAGAGGTGCACCGTTCGAGGTCAAGCCGGCGATATCCTGACGCAGCCAATGCTCGTGACAAAGCTGCTGAGATTCCCGCAAGTTCTTGGCTTCGAAAGCGAGGGTGGGTCTTCCGCCAATGTCCAGGGTAAAAATCGCGGGCAGCAACGTCATCCAAGCCAAGCCATATGTCTGATGAAGGGGCCGCCGAAGGCGACAAGTGCGCCGGACATTCCGATCCGCATCGCAATTCGCGTCAGGTTCATGCCGGCGGCCTGATGTTGTCTGTCAGGCGGTTCAGTTCTTCTGAATCGAGCGGATCTGCAACGAACCTGATTTCGGTCGCGTTACATTTTGCGCATTCGAAGGTTCGCTTTTCGGAACGGTCGGCACCCATGACAACGTTGGCCAGTTGCATTCGAGTCAGGCATCTGACGCAATGCGGACATTCGATGGGTAAGAGGGCGGCGAACATCTGGCTAACCTCGGTGCAAGATTAACCCGCCGAGGAACTGTCGTCTGTCGGATCCCTGACATATGCCTTTGCGGCATGCCGAGCAAAACGCAGGAAAATTTCCTGCGGTGCGAAAACGCGGCCGAACCCGCCGCCGGGATGGAAGCGAGGTGCAAAGGAACCATAGGGAATATCGCTGATTGATACGGAGCTGTTGCGGGACCTGGCAAGAGATGGCGAAGAAAGCGAAGAAGCGCAAATATTCAAAGGGCGCGGCAAAGAAGGTAGGCCGCGCCATGAAGAAGCGCAAAGCCGGCACGCTGAAGAGCGGCCGCTCCGGCAAGAAGGTAAAGAGCAGGAAACAGGCGATCGCAATCGGCTTGTCCGAAGCCCGAAAAAGGGGCGCCAAGGTGCCAAAGAAGCGTTCGAAGAAGAAGTCCTAGTCCGATCGGGCCAGATCGGTGGCCGGATACGCTACCATCCAATCGTCAAGCAGTTCATCCCCGGAATCGTCGAGCGCACGAGGCCGACAGCGCTCGGGATTTCGGGACGGCGAGATTTTTCGGCTTCGGGGGAACGTTGGCTTTCGTGTCATCGGTCTACGCCGCTCCGTCGGCGTCCCCCCGTCCGCGGGACGACGATTAGAACGGCGAGGGGTTGACCGGGGTTCCTGTCACCCGCGCAAAATCGACGGGGGACGTCTCTACCGGCTTTTCCGCAGATCAAACCTGCGCATGCTGCCCGCCGGGACGTGAAATTCGGCTCAACGCCGCACCCGTCCCGTTGCCGCTTTGCACCAGCGCGATGTCGCCCAGCGCAATGATGCCGACGAGCCGCTTGTCGCGATTGAGCACGGGCAGGCGGCGGACCTGGATGTCACCCATGTTGGCGCACACCTCGTCGAGATCCTGGTCTTCGTAGCAGTACTTGACGTCGGCCGTCATCACGTCGCCGACCCGCGCCTCCGGGCCTCGGCCCATGCCGATCCCGCGGATCGCGATATCGCGGTCGGAAATCATGCCGACCAGGCGTTCATTGTCCGTTACCGGGAGCAACCCGACACCGAGCGCCGCCATGGCCTGCGAGGCGTCTCTTAACGTGTCATCGGGAGTGCAGAGTTGAACCTCGGGTGTCATCGCATCGGAAACTTTCATGTGAGTCCCTCCGCTTGCCGGTTCTTCACCCGCTAACAGGCACGTCGGATCGCCGTTCCAGTAGGGCAAATGCAATATTCCGACACTGGTGGAGAGACCTCAGACAAGCCCGAAGTCTCTCCTCGATTGTCCTACCTACCAGCGGTTGCTGTCCACGCCGACGCCCACGCTTACGCCAGGTGCCCGGAAACCAACGCCGGCTCGCGGCCCGTCGTCCCAATCGCGATCGCGATAATATCGACGCTCGATATATCTTTCGCGCGGTGCATAGGCGTATGAATCGCGGACGATGACGCGGCTGCCGCCGCGAGTGCGATAACAGCGCCCGTCTTCGTCACAGACCATGCGGACCTGCTGTATCAGGTCGGAGTTTTTGTATTCGCTGTCGGTGTAGATGTCGGAGGCATTTGCGCTGCCTGTCAGGAGCAGACCCGTGCCGGCCAGCAGGCCGATTGCGATTTTCCTCATTAAAGTTCCTCTCGTTCGAATGCTGCCCGCGGGCACAAAGCCTCGTAACCGCTTTGGTTCCGGGACTAAGTCGATGGAGGAGAAAGTTCCTGTAGAGGCAACCAGCCAGAAATTCATGCGTTGGGCCACATGGAGCACCGAATATGACCTCTGAAGCGAAACCCCGCATTTCTCACAACGCACTTGTTCTCATCGGCGATGGCCAAAAGGCCCTCTTTCTCCGCAACAAAGGCACCCCGCAGCAACTCAATTTGGAGGTCGAGCACGTGCTTGAGCAGGAAAATCCGGCGACGCGCGAACAGGGAACCGATCGCCCCGGGCGGTCCGTCCAGAGCATCGGCGCAGCCCGAAGCGCAATGGAGCAAGCCGACTGGCATTATATCGCTGAAGAGCGGTTCGCTGGCACCATTGCCGACGCGCTCTATCGGCTTGCCCACGGCAATCGTTTCGAAAAATTGGTTGTGGTCGCACCGGCGAAAGTTCTGGGCAACCTTCGACAGGCCTTTCATGCCGAAGTGACAGAGCGGATCGTAGGCGAGATTCCGAAGCAGTTAACTTCCCACCCGATACCCGATATCGAAAGGCTGATGGCGGCTTAGCTCTCGCATGTCCCGGACGCGGCGCAGCGCTTAGCGCTGCACCGCAGAGCCGGGACCCACCGCCGCAGCGTGTGGACCCCGGATCAGCAGCGCACCACGCCGCTACCGCGGCGCGCTGCGCAGCATCCGGGGAACGCTGGCCACCGACGGTTCAGTTTTGACTCAGGTCACCGGACCGGGATTGAACAGCGAGCGCGTTGGTCAGCTTCCAGTGCTCGGCCCAGGTCTCGCGGCCGCTCGCCACGTCGAGGATCAGGCGGAATATCTCCCAGCCGACGTCCTCGATCGTCGCATCGCCGGTTGCAATGCTGCCGGCGTCGACGTCGATCAAGTCGTGCCAGCGTTGCTTCAACTCGCTGCGGGTCGAGATCTTGATGACCGGCACGGCGGCAAGTCCATAGGGCGTGCCGCGGCCGGTGGTGAAGACATGCAGCGTCATGCCGGAGGCCAATTGCAACGTACCGCAGACAAAATCGCTTGCCGGAGTCGCGGCAAAAATCAGCCCCTTTTGGCTAACACGCTCGCCCGGCGCCAGCACGCCCGCGATCGGGCCGGTGCCGGACTTGATCACCGAGCCCATCGCCTTCTCGACGATGTTGGAGAGGCCTCCCTTCTTGTTGCCCGGCGTGGTGTTGGCGCTGCGATCGGCTTCGCCGCCGGCGAGATAGCGGTCATACCAGGCCATCTCGCGCACCAGTGCGTCGGCAACGTCCTGGGTCGCTGCGCGCGGCGTCAAGAGATGGATCGCGTCGCGCACCTCCGTCACTTCGGAGAACATCACGGTGGCGCCGGCGCGCACCAGCAGATCCGCAGCAAAACCCAGCGCAGGATTGGCAGTGACACCCGAGAACGCATCGCTGCCGCCGCATTGCATGCCGACAACCAGCGCCGAGGCCGGGCAGGTTTCACGGCGGCGCCGGTTCAAAATCTTGAGGCGCGCATCGGCCATCTGCACGATGTCCTCGACAATCTCGCCAAAGCCGGTGAGGCCTTCGTCCTGCATGCGTATGATTTCGTCATCGGCGCTCATCCCCTCGGGCAGCAGCAGTTCGGGCTGCAGCTTCTCGCAGCCGAGGCCAACGATCATCACCTCACCGCCGAAATTGGGATTGCGCGCCAGGTTCTGCAGCGTGCGGATCGGTACGGCGGCGCCCGGTGCGTTGATCGCAACGCCGCAGCCATAGGCATGCGTGACCGTAACGACGTCGTCGACGTTGGGATATTTCGGCAATAGCTCCTTGCGAATCCGCTCTAGTGCGAATTCGACCGTGCCGGCGACGCATTGCACGCTGGTCGAGATCGCGAGGATGTTGCGGGTGCCGACCGAACCGTCGGCATTGCGATAGCCTTCGAACGTGTAGCCTTCCAGCGGCGGCAGCCGGATCGCGCCGCCGTTCGGCCTTGGCAGATTATCGAACGAGGGCGCGTCGGGCATTTGCACCAGCGATTCCCTGACCCAGCTCCCCTTAGCGATCGGCGCTGCGGCATGACCGATGATCTCGCCGTAGCGGCGAATGGCTTCGCCTTCTCCGATATCGGCGAGGGCAACCTTGTGGCCTTGCGGGATCTGTTCGATCAGCCGCAAACCGCACGAGAACTCAGCGCCCGGCTGCAGACCTCCGCGGTTCGCGACGATCGCGACGTTATCGTCCGCGTGCATGCGGATGTAGAGCGTTTTCGCGGTGACGGGCTGCATATCGAATCCTTGTTCGCGGGCGGTATCAGAACAACGCGTAGCTGCGCTGTGTCAGTGAGGCAATCAAGGTCAAACCTCGCGCGTGATCAAGCAGCCCCGGGCAAGGCGCCGGGCGATGAGGGCGCTGGCCTTCTGTGGGAGCAAATGCTCGGCTGACGCGGGCTCGGTTTGGAACCAAATAGTCAAATAATATGACTAGTCAGGGCTAATCTTCCGTGAAATATTCCCCAGCGCTGCCGCCAATGGACAGCGCTAGAGGTGCTTTGATACCGATTTCGGTGATGCGAGGCACCCTGACAACATTTTTGGGAGAATGCGCCTCATGACCTCCAAAGCCCTCCTTGCGGCCACCGCCCTGGTCGCCATCACCCTCTCGCTGCCGGCAACCGCCGCTGAATTGACCGTCGGCTTCTCCCAGATCGGATCCGAATCCGGCTGGCGGGCGGCGGAGACCTCGGTCTCCAAATCCGAGGCCGCCAAGCGCAAGGTCACGCTCAAGATCGCCGACGCCCAGCAGAAGCAGGAGAACCAGATCAAGGCGATCCGTTCCTTCATCGCCCAGGGCGTCGACGCGATCTTCCTCGCGCCGGTCGTGTCGAGTGGATGGGATGCGGTGTTAAAGGAGGCCAAGGAAGCCAAGATTCCGGTCGTGCTGCTCGACCGTGACATCGATCCGTCGGGCAAGGAGCTGTATCTCACCGCCGTCACCTCGGACAGCGTGCATGAAGGTGCGGTCGCCGGCGAATGGCTGGCGAAGACGGTAGCCGGAAAAGCATGCAACGTCGTCGAGCTGCAGGGCACGGTCGGCGCGAGCGTCGCGACCAACCGCAAGAAGGGTTTTGACAGCGTCGTCGCCAAGAACGCCAACCTCAAGGTGGTGCGCAGCCAGACCGGCGACTTCACCCGCGCCAAGGGCAAGGAGGTGATGGAAAGCTTCATCAAGGCCGAGGGCGGCGGCAAGAATATCTGCGCGGTCTATGCCCATAACGACGACATGATGGTCGGCGCGATCCAGGCGATGAAGGAAGCCGGCCTCAAGCCGGGTAAGGACATCCTGACGGTGTCGATCGATGCGGTGCCTGATATCTTCAAGGCCATCGCGGCCGGCGAGGCCAACGCCACCGTGGAGCTGACGCCAAACATGGCGGGGCCGGCACTGGACGCCATCATGGCCTACAAGGGGAAGGGAACGGTGCCGCCGCAGTGGATCCAGACGGAATCGAAGCTCTACACGGCGGCCGACGATCCACAGAAGATTTACGACAGCAAGAAAGGCCTCGGCTACTGATCGGCCGACGCTATGCCGCCGGGTCCCAAGCCAGCCCCGGTCCCGGCGGCAAAAGCCTTCTCGACGAACCCGCCTCATGAGGCGCACATGCCAGGCGTTCGCGGTCGACGCGAACGTCGGTGGGAGTAATGCCGGCATGAATGCAGTTTCCGACCCGAGCCCGGCTCTGCTGGAAGTGCGGGGCCTGAGCAAGAGTTTTGGCACGCTGCGGGCTCTGCAGGAGGTGGATTTCACCTTGCAGGCCGGTGAAATCCACGCGCTGCTCGGCGAGAACGGGGCAGGCAAGTCGACGCTGATCAAGGCGGTGACCGGTGTCTTCCCGCGCGATGCCGGCATTGTCAGGCTCAGTGGCACCGAGGTTGCGCTGCGCTCGGCCAAGGCAGCGGTCGATGCGGGGATTGCGACCGTCTATCAGGAGGTCAATCTGCTCCTGAACCTGTCGGTGGCGCAAAACCTCTATCTCGGCAGGCAGCCGACGCGGTTCGGTTTGGTGCGCGAGGCCGAGATGCGCCGGAACGCCACAGCGCTGCTGGCCGAGTTCGATCTGCATATCGACGTCGCCGAGCCGCTCGGAACTTATTCGGTCGCGGTGCAGCACATCGCCGCGATCGCCCGCGCCGTCGACCAGTCGGCGCGCGTGCTGATCCTCGACGAGCCGACCGCGAGCCTCGATCGCCACGAAGTCGAGATCCTGTTCGCGGTGATGCGCAAGCTGGCCACGCGCGGGATCGGCGTCGTCTTCGTCACGCATTTTCTCGATCAGGTCTATGAGATCTGCGACCGCATCACGGTCCTGCGCAATGGTCGGCTGATCGGCGAGCGGAGGACTGCCGAACTGCCGCGGATCGAGTTGATCCGCATGATGCTCGGCCGCGAACTCGCCGAGACGACGAGTGAGCGCGCGGCAGCGCAGGTGCGGCAGGCGGGGGAGCTCTGCGCGCGCTTCGAGGGGTACGGCAAGGCCGGCTATGTTGCGCCGTTCGATCTCGCGCTTCGCCGCGGCGAGGTGGTTGGCCTAGCCGGCCTGCTCGGATCGGGGCGCACCGAAACCGCGCGGCTGGTGTTTGGCGCCGAGCGCGCCGATAGCGGCAGCGCCACAGTCGACGGCAAGCCGGTCCGGCTGCAATCGCCGCGCGATGCGGTTGCCCATGGCTTCGGCTATTGCCCCGAAGAGCGCAAGACCGAGGGCATCATTGCTGACCTGACCGTGCGCGAAAACATCGTGCTGGCGCTGCAGGCCAAGCGCGGCCTCGCAAAACCGCTGTCTCGTTCCGAACAGGACGAGATCGCGATGCGGTTCATCCGCCTGCTCGACATTCGCCCGCCGGAGCCGGAGCGGCCGATCGGGCTATTGTCGGGCGGCAACCAGCAGAAGGTGCTGCTCGCCCGCTGGCTCGCCACGGCGCCGCGCGTTCTGGTGCTGGACGAGCCGACCCGCGGCATCGATGTCGGTGCGCATGCCGAGATCATCCGCCTGATCCGCGAACTGTGCGACGACGGCCTGGCGCTCCTGGTGATTTCTTCCGAGCTCGACGAGATCGTGACCTATTCCGACCGGGTGATCGTGCTGCGCGATCGAGCCCATGTCGACGAGCTGGAAGGGGAAGCCATCGACATCTCCAATATTCTGGCGGCGATTGCCGCTAGCAGCACCATTGGCGCGGAAGCCGGGCAAGCATGATGCCAACCATGATGCAAAGACTGCTGCAAAGCCGTGGCCTCGCTCAGATTGTCGCCTTGCTGGTGATCCTTGCGATCGACCGCGCGGTCTCGCCGCAATTCTTCGATCTGCGGATGCAGGACGGACGGCTGTTCGGCAGCCTGATCGACGTCTTGAACCGCGGCGCGCCGGTCGCGCTGCTTGCGCTGGGCATGGTGCTGGTCATCGCCACGCGCGGTATCGATCTGTCGGTGGGGGCGGTCATGGCGATTGCCGGCGCCATTGCCGCGAGCCTGGCCGATGCCTACGGCCTGCCGCTGGCGCTTGCCGCCGCGCTCGGCGCCGGGTTGCTGTGCGGGTTGTGGAATGGCTTCCTTGTTGCGATGCTCGGCATCCAGCCGATCGTCGCCACGCTGATCCTGATGGTGGCGGGCCGCGGTGTCGCGCAACTCATCACCGAAGGCCGGATTGTCACTTTCACCGCGCCGGACCTGGTCTGGCTCGGCAACGGCGCCGTGCTCGGCGTGCCGACGCCGGTCGTGGTCGTCCTCGGTATGCTGGTTGTCACAGGCGCGGTGGTCCGCGGCTCGGCGCTTGGCCTGTTGATCGAGGCGACCGGCGGCAATGCAAGGGCGAGTGAACTGGCGGGGATCGGCACCCGCGCCATGATCCTCGCGGTCTATGTCTGGTGCGGCCTGTGCGCGGCGCTTGCCGGCGTTATCGCCGCCGCCGACATCATGGGCGCGGACGCCAACAATGCCGGGCTCTGGCTCGAGCTCGACGCCATTCTGGCCGTCGTGATCGGCGGCACGTCGCTGTTCGGCGGACGCTTTAGCCTCGTGCTGGCGATGGTCGGCGCACTAATCATTCAGGCCATGAACACCGGCATTTTGCTGTCGGGCTATCCGCCGGAGTTCAATCTCCTCGTGAAAGCGGCCGTCGTGTTGATCATCCTGCTGCTGCAGTCGCCGCGCTTCGCCAGTGCCGGGGCCGTGCTGGGGAGGGCGCGACAATGAGGCGGCTGCCGCCGGTCGCGATAACGGCCATCGTTTTCGTCGTCGGATTTGCGCTCTGCACGGCGCAATTCCCCAATTTCGCTTCCACCCGCGTGGCGGCCAATCTGCTGACCGACAATGCCTTTCTCGGTATCGTCGCCACCGGCATGACCTTCGTGATCATTTCCGGGGGCATCGACCTGTCGGTCGGCTCGGTGATCGGCTTCACCACCGTCTTCGTCGCGCTGGCGATCGAGCGCCTCGGCGTGCCGCCGCTGGTAGCCTTCGCGGCGATCCTCTTGCTATGCGCCGCCTTCGGTGCGGCCATGGGCGCCATCATCCACGTCTTCGACATGCCGCCCTTCATCGTCACGCTGGCCGGCATGTTCCTCGCCCGCGGTGCCAGCTTCCTGATGTCGACGGAATCGACGCCGATCAGCGCGCCGCTCTATTCGACGGTGTCGGATTTCGCGCTGCGGCTGCCCGGGGGAGGCCGGCTCACCGCCATTGCCTTGATCATGCTCGCGGTGATCGCGGCGGGCGCCGTGCTGCTGCATTTCACCCGCTTCGGGGCAAATGTCTATGCGCTCGGCGGCAGCCGCGCGACCACCGCGCTGATGGGCATACCGGTCGGATCGATGACGGTGCGCATCTACATGCTGTCGAGCGTGCTTGCGGGGCTCGCCGGCATTGTGTTCTCCTTCTACACTGCAGCGGGCTACTCCTTGTCCGCCGTCGGCGTCGAACTCGATTCGATCGCGGCCGTAGTGATCGGCGGCACCTTGCTGACCGGCGGTCAGGGATCGGTGGTCGGCACGTTGCTCGGCGTGCTGATTCAGGGCCTGATCCAGACCTACATCAATTTCGATGGAACCTTGTCGAGCTGGTGGACCAAGATCGTGACCGGTATGCTGCTTTTCGCTTTCATCGCCCTGCAGCAGGCCATGCTCGGCATCTCCCGCCGCGCCGGCCCCCGTAAGGCAGGAGTTCTCAAATCATGACCTCCCGGCTTGTCGTCATCCCGACGCGGCGCGCGCATTCCAACCACGCCGAGGTCGCCCGCAGCATCGGCGTCGACATCATCGCCGGCCGCTACGCCGAAGGCGTCCGCCTTCCGGGCGACGCCGAACTCACGGCGATGTTCGGCGTGTCCCGGCCGGTCTTGCGCGAGAGCGTCAAAACTTTGGTCGCGAAGGGGCTCCTCACCACCAAGGCGCGGGTCGGCACCGTGGTGCGCGAGCGCGGCGCCTGGAACATGTTCGATGCCGACGTGCTGGCCTGGCATCTCGATGCCGGCATCGACCGGCGCTTCCTCAACGACCTCGCCGAAATCCGGCTTGCGGTTGAGCCGCGGGCGGCTGCGCTCGCCGCTAGCCGCCGCTCGGAAGCCGACATCGCCGAACTCAATCGGAGTATGGAGCGGATGCGGCGTGAGGCTTCCGACTCCGTCGGTTTTGCCGACGGCGATCTTGCCCTGCATCTGGCCGTCGCCAACGCGTCCGGCAATCTGTTCATGCGCTCGATCGGCAACGTCATCGAGGCGGCGTTGCGCGCTTCGTTCCTGCTCAGCGCCCCGGTCGAAACGCAGGACCGCGAGACCGTGCTGCTGTGGCATCAGCGCATCGTCGATGCGATCGCCAGCGGCGATGCCGAGGCAGCCGCCGCAGCCATGACCGAGGTGATCCACAACGGATTGCGCCGTCATGAGGACGTTTCGCCATCGTCCGGCGCCGCGCCTGCGGTCTCCGCGGCGGTCGAACCTGGAGAGCAATCATGAGCCCGCTTCGCGTCGCCATCGTCGGCTTCGGCAAGATCGCACGCGACCAGCATGTGCCGGCGATTGCTGCAACCGACGGCGTCGAGCTGGTTGCCGTCGCGAGCCGCAATGCCTCGCTTCCCGGCGTGCCGCATGCGGCGACGCTCGATGAACTCCTGCGCGACGGTCCGCCGATCGACGCAGTGGCGCTGTGCACACCGCCGCAGGTTCGCCACGCACAAGCGGCGACGGCGCTTGCCGCCGGCAAGCATGTGATGCTGGAAAAGCCGCCCGGCGCCACGGTGGCTGAGATCAATCCGCTCGTGACCGCCGCGAGGACCGCGCAACGCACGCTGTTCGCCACGTGGCACTCGCGCTTCGCTCCGGCCGTCGAGCCTGCGCGGCAATTGCTGGCCGGGAGGAAGGTCACGGCTGTCAAAATTACCTGGAAGGAAGACGTGCGGGTCTGGCATCCCGGGCAGGCCTGGATCTTTGAGCCGGGCGGGCTCGGCGTGTTCGACCCCGGCATCAACGCGCTTTCGATCCTGACGCGTATTTTGCCGCAACCATTGTTCGTGACCTCGGCCGATCTCGCGTTCCCCGCCAATCGCGACGCGCCGATCGCCGCGACCCTTGCACTCAGTGACGCACAGGGGCTGAAGATCATGGCCGAGTTCGACTTCCGCCAGACCGGTCCGCAAAGCTGGGACATTGATCTCGATACCGACGGCGGTCCGGTCACCCTTTCCATGGGCGGGGCGAGGTTGAGGGCAGGGGGCGTTGAGCTCGTCGATGCCGCTGAGGCCGAGTATGCCGGGCTCTATCACCGCTTTCGCGAACTCGCCGCAACCGGCGACAGCGACGTCGATCTTGCGCCGCTGCAACTCGTCGCCGACGCGTTCCTGCTGGGGCGCCGCCGCACGGTTGAGCCATTCGAGGACGAGACATGAACACGCTGTCCGCCTCGCGCGTGGCGCGCTCCCGCTTCGGCGTCCTGCCTGACGGCAGCGAAGTCGAGCGCATTGTGTTGCAATGTGATGGCGGACTGGAAGCGCGCATCATCACCTATGGTGCAAGCCTGCAGGCCTTGCTGGTGCCGGATGTCGCCGGACGTCGCGACGACATCGTGCTTGGTCACGACGCCTTCGAGGGATATCTCGCCCGGCGGCAGTTCTTCGGCGCCACCGTCGGGCGTTACGCCAACCGTATCGCCGGCGCGCGCTTTGCGCTCGATGGCACTGAGGTGCAGCTCGCGGCCAACAACGGCCCCAATGCGTTGCATGGCGGGCTGGAGGGCTTCGATCGCCGCAACTGGCGGATTGCCGGGATCGAGGACGGAGACCGTCCGGCCGTGACGCTCGCCTACGCCAGCGCCGATGGCGAGGAGGGATATCCCGGCGCGCTCGATGTGGAGGTGACCTGGCGTCTCACCGGGCCGATGGAACTCTCGCTGGAGATGACGGCGCGGACCGATCGTCCCACCGTGGTCAATCTCACCAATCACAGCTTTTTCAATCTGGCGGGTGCGTGCTCCGGCCAGAACATTCTCGATCATCGCCTCACCGTGGCGGCGGACCATTTCCTTGCCATCGATGCCGGCGCGATCCCGCTGCCGGAGCCACCTTCCGCGGTGGACGGTACGCCGTTTGACTTCCGTACGGGTATCGAGATCGGCGCGAGGATCCGCAACGACCATCCGCAGCTCCGTGTTGGCCGCGGTTATGACCATAATTTCTGCCTCGCGCCGCCAAGTGGCGAGCCTCGCTTCGCCGCGCGGCTTGCAGCGCCAACATCCGGCCGCGTGCTCGAACTGTTCACCAACCAGCCCGGGCTACAAGTCTATTCCGGAAACTTTCTCGACGGCTCAACCGCTGGAAAAGGCGGCCGCCTGTATCGGCAGTCCGATGCCATCTGCCTCGAGCCGCACGCGTGGCCCGATACGCCCAATCGGCCGGACTTCCCGACGGCACGGCTTTCGCCGGGCGAGGTCTATCGCCACTCCACGCTGTATCGCTTCATGCATGCGATCGGAGGCGCAATCGGGACACAATCCGTGGTAGAGTTGCCCGGGGAGAGCGGGCGATGATTGGCGGTTGCAAGAAGGAAGAGGTGCCGACGACCGTTCTCTGCAGCGAGCGGTGCCATCTTGGCGAGGGGCCGACCTACGACGTCGTCACCGATACCGCCTGGTGGTTCGATATCATCGGGCGCCGGCTGTTCGAGGCGCAGCTCGATACCGGGCGGACCACCATCCATTCCCTCGGTGTGATGGCTAGCGCGCTTGGGCGGATCGACGTGCATCGGCAGTTGCTCGTCGCTGATGACGGTCTCTATGTCCGCGATACGACGGAAGGATGGATGACGCTGTACCGCCCGCTGGAAGCCGACAATGCCGCGACGCGTTCGAACGATGCGCGGGTGCACCCGTCCGGCACCTTCTGGATGGGCACCATGGGCCGCCAGGCCGAGCGCGGACTGGGCGCCATCTATGCGCTGCACCGCGGCGAGCTATCGCGCCTTTATGATCACATCACGATTCCCAACGCGATCTGCTTCGCGCCGGACGGAACCATCGGCTATTTCGCCGACACCGGGGAGAACGTGCTGTTCCGCGTCGAGCTCGATGCGGCGACCGGCCTGCCGCGCGGCACACCCGCCCCGTTGATCACCTGGCGAGGCGGCGGCGGCGTCGACGGCGCGGTGGTCGATGCCGACGGGTTGATCTGGAGCGCGCGCTGGGGTGGCGGCTGCATTGACGTCTACAGCCCGCAAGGCGAGCATCTGCGCAGTCTCCGCGTTCCGGCACGGCAATCGAGTTGCCCCGCTTTTGTCGGCCAGGATTTTTCGCGCCTGCTCGTTACCTCGGCCTGGCAGGGGATGGGAGAAGACGCGAAGCGCGCCGACCCCGATCATGGCCGCACCTTCCTGCTCGACGTTGCAGCGCGTGGCCGCCCCGAACCAGACGTCAAACTTGCAACGGATTGATGGAGGAATACGAGGCGCGGCACAAACGCGCAGAGCGACAGAGTTTCGAGAACCGCAGCCAGCGGTCTGAAAATCCAGGAATCACAGATCCTCGATGATCAAGGGAGAGAAGCATGATTAGTCTGAAAACCACATTGTCGGCCTTGGCGCTGGCAGCGACCATGGCGACGACGGCGGTGACCGGCACGTTCGCCCAAAGCAAGGGGACTGTCGGCATCGCGATGCCGACCAAATCGTCGGCGCGCTGGATCGACGACGGCAACAACATCGTCAAGATCCTGAAGGAGCGTGGCTACGGCACCGACCTGCAATATGCCGAGGATGACATCCCGAACCAGCTCTCGCAGGTCGAGAACATGGTGACCAAAGGCGCCAAGGTGCTGGTGATCGCGGCGATCGATGGCACCACACTGTCTGACGTGTTGAAGCAGGCCAAGGCCAAGGGGATCATCGTGATCGCCTATGACCGGTTGATCCGCGACACGCCCAATGTCGACTACTATGCCACCTTCGACAATTTTCAGGTCGGCGTGCTGCAGGCCCAGTCGATCGAGCAGAGGCTGGGCTTGAAGGAAGGCAAGGGGCCCTTCAACATCGAGCTGTTCGGCGGCTCGCCGGACGACAACAACGCCTACTTCTTCTACAACGGCTCGATGTCGGTGCTGCAGCCCTATATCGACAGCGGCAAGCTGGTGATTGGCAGCGGCCAGAAGGGCATGGACAAGGTCTCGACCTTGCGCTGGGACGGCGCCACCGCCCAGGCACGGATGGACAACCTGCTGAGCGCGTTCTACGGCCGCAAACGGGTCGATGCGGTGCTCTCGCCCTATGACGGCCTTTCCATCGGCATTCTCTCTTCGCTGAAGGGCGTCGGCTACGGCAGCGGCAACATGCCGATGCCGATCGTCAGTGGCCAGGATGCCGAGGTGCCGTCGATCAAATCGATGCTGCGCGGCGAGCAGTATTCGACCATCTTCAAGGACACCCGCGATCTCGCCCGAGTCACCGCCGACATGGTGGACGCAGCCCTCAGCGGCAAGGAAGTCACCGTCAACGATACCAAGACCTACAACAACGGCGTCAAGGTGGTACCGTCCTATCTCCTGAAGCCCGTCGTCGTCGACAAGAGCAACTGGGAGAAGGTGCTGATCGACAGTGGCTATTACAAGAAGTCACAGATCGACTGAGCAGGACGGCGGCGCCGGCGATAACCGGCGTCGCCACTTGCCTGTCTGTGCGGCGGGCAGAGAGATAAAGGATATGATGGCGCGATGACCGCAATTCTGGAAATGCGCGGTGTGAGCAAGAGCTTTGCCGGCGTGCAGGCACTGCGCGACGTCAATTTCACGGTGGAGGCGGGGCAGATCCATGCGCTGGTCGGCGAGAACGGCGCCGGCAAGTCGACCCTGATGAAGGTCCTCAGCGGCGTCTATCCCCACGGCGATTACGAAGGCAGCATCATATTCGACGGCGAGGAGCGGCGCTTTCGCGACGTCAATGATTCCGAGGCTCTCGGCATCATCATCATCCATCAGGAGCTGGCGCTGATTCCGCTGATGTCGATCGCGGAGAACATCTTCCTGTCGCATCCGCCCTCGCGTCTCGGCGTGATCGACCGCGACACGGTTTACCGCCGCACTCAGGAACTGCTGGCCCAGGTCGGCCTCACAGACTTGCCCGATACGCTGGTGACGGACCTCGGTGTCGGCAAGCAGCAACTGGTGGAGATCGCCAAGGCTTTGTCCAAGAGGGTACGATTGCTGATCCTCGACGAGCCGACCGCCAGCCTGAACGAGAACGATAGCGCTGCATTGCTGGACCGGCTGCTTGCCTTCCGCGCCCAGGGCATCGCCTCGATCCTGATCTCGCACAAATTATCGGAGGTCGCCCGCGTCGCTGACCGGATCACGGTGCTGCGCGACGGCCGCACCGTCGACAGCATCGATTGCCGGGCCGAGCCGGTGGAAGAGGACCGGATCATCAGAAGCATGGTCAATCGCGACCTTGCGCATCGCTTTCCGCAACGCAGCGCAACCATCGGCGCACCGGTCTTCGCCGTGCAGGACTGGACGGTGCATCACCCGTTGCACAGAGATCGCCGGGTTATCAAGGGCGTCGATTTCGAAGTCCGGCGCGGCGAGGTGGTTGGAATCGCCGGGCTGATGGGCGCCGGCCGTACCGAATTCGCCATGAGCCTGTTCGGTCGCGCCTGGGGGGAGCGGATCAGCGGACGTATCTGGCTCGACGGAAGGGAGGTCAACCTGACGAGCGTGGCGGCGGCGATCGACGCTGGCCTTGCTTACGTCACCGAGGATCGCAAGGAGCTCGGCCTGATCCTGGATGCCGACGTCCGCAAGAACATCACGCTGGCGAGCCTTGGCCGCGTGGCGCGGCAGGGCAGGATCGATGACATGTCCGAGCTGCGTGTCGCGAGCGAGTACCGCAACCGGATGCGGATTCGCTGTTCCGACGTCTATCAGGAGACCGGCCAGCTCTCCGGCGGCAATCAGCAGAAGGTGGTGTTGTCGAAATGGCTGATGACCGATCCGAAAGTATTAATCCTCGACGAACCTACGCGCGGCATCGACGTCGGGGCAAAATACGAAATCTATTGTATCATCAACGAGCTTGCCGAGGCAGGCAAGGGCGTGGTGATGATCTCGTCGGAAATGCCGGAACTGCTCGGGGTTTGCGACCGCATCTGCGTGATGAATGACGGCGCTTTGGTCGGAGAATTCGCCGCCGCCGAGGCCACCCAGGAAAGGATCATGCGCGCCATCATGCGCAACAAGGAAATGCACAAGAAGGTACTTCAGGGAGATTTGCGGCCATGACCGACAAGACGGTTGCGCTGCCCGGGCACGCCGGCTTCATCAAGAACAATTTGCGCAACTACGGCATGCTGCTGTCGCTGTTTGCGATCATGTTGTTTTTCCAGGTCATGACCGACGGCACGCTGCTGCAGCCGCTGAACCTGACCAATCTGGTGCTGCAGAACAGCTACATCGTGATCATGGCGCTCGGCATGCTGCTGATCATCGTCACCGGCCACATCGACCTGTCGGTCGGCTCGGTGGCGGGCTTTGTCGGCGCCGTCGCAGCCGTGCTGATGGTGCGCTATCACATTGCCTATCCGCTGGCCTTCATCGCCTGCCTGCTGGTGGGCGCCCTGATCGGCGCTGCGCAAGGCTATTGGGTTGCCTATTTCAAGATCCCGTCCTTTATCGTGACGCTGGCCGGCATGCTGGTGTTCAAGGGGCTTGCGCTTGCCATCCTGGCGGGTCAGTCGGTCGGGCCATTTCCGCCGACTTTCCAGAAGCTGTCCTCGGGCTTCATCCCGGAACTGTTTCCCGGCGCCGGCACGCTTTATCCGACGTCACTCTTGATCGGTGCGGTATTGGCGGTGGCGCTGGTCTATACCAGTGCCAAGAGCCGGGCGCGGCAGGCCTCGCATGGCATCGAGGTCGAGCCGTTTGGTTTCTTCGTCGCCAAGAGCGCAGTGCTGTTCGCCGTGATCGTGTTCTTCGCGGGCCTGATCGCCTCGCATCGCGGCCTTCCCAATGTACTGGTGATCATGACGGCGCTGATCGCGCTCTATGGCTTCGTCACCACGCGCACCGTGATCGGCCGCCACATCTATGCCATCGGCGGCAACGCCAGGGCCGCCAGCCTGTCCGGCATCAAGACCGAACGGCTGACGTTCCTGACCTTCGTCAATATGGGCGTGCTGGCGGCTCTCGCCGGTCTCGTGTTCGCCGCGCGGCTCAATACGGCGACGCCGAAGGCCGGCGCCGGCTTCGAACTCGATGTCATCGCGGCCTGTTTCATCGGCGGCGCGTCCGCCTACGGCGGCGTGGGCAAGGTCGGTGGCGCCGTGATCGGCGCCATGATCATGGGCGTCATGAACAACGGTATGTCGATCCTCGGCATCGGCATCGACTACCAGCAGGTGATCAAGGGCCTGGTGCTGCTCGGCGCGGTCTGCCTGGACGTCTACAACCAGCGACGATAGGGCAGCAGCGGCTACGCGGCCGCGAGCTCCCGCTTCGCGAACTCGCTGGTTTTGAGACGCGCGACGAGTGCCGCCAGTTCCTCGATCTCCGTCGGCGTCAGGTCCGTCAGTGGCGAACGGACATGGCCGCTGTCACGGTCGATCACCTTCATCCCCGCCTTGATGATCGAGACAGCGTAGCCGCGTTTGCGATTGCGGATCGCGATCAAGGGGAGGATGAAATCGCGCAGCCCTGCCTGCACCGTCTCGCGGTCGCGGCGGCGCACGGCCGCGTAGAACTTGGTCGAGAACTCCGGGACGAAGTTGAATACCGCGGAGGAATAAGTGGTTACGCCCATTTCCAGATAGGGCAGTGCAAAAGTCTCGGCCGTCGGCAATCCGCCGATATAGGTCAGCCGGTCGCCCATGCGCAGGTGGATGCGGGTCATCAGCTCGATGTCGCCGATACCATCTTTATAGCCGACCAGGTTGGGGCAGCGCTGGCACAGTCTCTCGAGCGTATCCTCGTTCAGGATCGCATTATCGCGGTTGTAGACGATGACACCGAGCTTGGTCGCGTTGCACACCGCTTCGACATGGGCGGCCAGTCCTTCCTGTTCCGAAAAGACCAGATAGGGCGGCAGCAGCAGCAAGCCGTCGGCGCCGGCCGCCTCGACCCCAATGGCAAGTTGCGTCGCCACCGCGGTGCCATGGCCGATCCCGGCGAGCACCGGCACGCGTCCCTTGGTCTCGTCCACAGCCGTGGCCACGACCTTCGCGACCTCGGCCGGGCTCAGCGAGAAGAATTCGCCGGTGCCGCCGGCGGCAAACAGGCCCGCTACCTCATACCCGCACAGCCAGTCGAGATTGGAGCGGTAGCGGGTCTCGTTGAACGTGTTGTCGGGCCGAAATGGTGTGACGGGGAACGACAGCAGGCCATCGCCGATCCGGCTGGCCATCTCCTTGGGGGGCATCTTGCTCATGCTCTGGTCCTTCAGCGGCTTACGCCAAAGGATTAATGCAAGATGCCCACGGACGCAGACCCAATCACTGTATCGATCGATCCATTGATTGGATCGAGCCGGGTTGGCCGGCAAGGTCTCGGGCAATGCCGGCAATGACGGGGAGAAGCGGGTTGTCATTGTCGCCGCGCCGGACCAAGAACAATTCGGCCGGGCGCTGCCACTGCATCAGGACGGGCCGCAGCACTACGCCGCTGAAGCGCAGGTTAGCCGCGGTCTCGGGGACCAACGCCACGCCGACACCCGAATGCACCATGGCAAGGATCGAATGGATCTGCGCAAGATGCTGCGCGTAATTCGGCACTAGATTTGCGCGTGAGAACAGCTCGACCAGGAGATCGTGGAAATAGCGGGCTTCATAGGGCTCGTACATGATGAAGGGCTCGCTTGCGAGATCCTCCAGACGTGGCTCGTCCGCCTGAGCCAGCGGATGGTCGCTCGGCAGTGCCGCGACCAGCGGTTCCGCTGTCACGCGGAAGGCGTCAAGACCACCGCGCGGTATCGGCGGGCGGAGCAGGCCGATATCGATCTCGCCGGAATCGAGCCGCTTGAGTTGGTCGCTGGAGACCATTTCCTTCAGCGATATCTCGATATCGGGAAGTTCACGCCGGCAGGCCGCGACCAGCGCCGGCACGTAGCTGTAGGCGGATGTGGCCGTGAAGCCGATATTGATCGATCCGGCCTTGCCGCTTGCCATCCGCCGGGCCAGCACGGCCGCGCTTTCCGCCAGCTTGAGGAGATGCCGCGCATCGATCAGAAAACGCTGGCCCGCCGGCGTCAGCCGGACGGCGCGGTTGCTGCGCTCTAGTAGCGTCACATCGAGGACGCGTTCGAGAATCTGGATCTGTCGGCTGAGCGGCGGCTGCGTCATGTTCAGCCGCTGCGCCGCGCGCCCGAAATGCAGTTCTTCCGCAACTGCAACAAAGCAGCGCAACTGGCTCAGCTCAAACATGAAATCTGTATCTTCAACCTGAGACGAAGGGCCGGTGACCGGCCGGATGTCCGACTTCTACCGGCTGATGCGCGGCCGATCCATCCAAAAAAGGTATCGACCTATCCGCAGACTAATTCATAGGCCACCCTGCCCATGACCTATCATTCCTCCCCAACGCTGCCTCGAAGGTCTGCAGCCTGCCGGTGAAAACGGCGGGATCGCGCGGAATTGCGCTTTGAAACGGAGGAACGACCGATGTCTATGCCATCTCTCGCCCGGGCGATTGCCGCCGCTGTCCTTACGGTGTGTGCCTTGGCGCCAAGCGGAGCCGGCGCTCAGAATTTTGAGCGGCCCGTGCGGCTGATCGTGCCGTTCGCTCCCGGCGGCACCTCGGACATTTTGGCGCGCCTGATCAGCCCAAAACTATCCTCCGCCATCGGTCAGTCGGTCGTGGTCGAGAACAAGCCGGGCGCAGCGGGCAATCTCGGGGCCGACGCCGTCGCCAAGGCGCAGCCCGACGGCCACACCCTGTTGCTGATGGATGTCGGATCGCTGGCGACGGCGCCCAGCCTGTTCTCCGATCTCACTTTCGACGTTCAGAAGGACCTCGCGCCGATTTCCATGGTGATGTTCGGCCCCTATGTTCTGGCCGTCCATGAATCGGTCCCGGCGAAGACGTCCAAGGAGCTGATCGAATACGCCAAGGCCAATCCGAACAAACTCACCGTGGCCAATTCCGGCGTCGGCGGCGCCAATCATATCACCGCCGTGGTGATGGCGAAGGAACTGGGAATTCAGTGGAAGAACGTTCCCTACAAGGGCGGGGCGGCCGCCTCGCGCGCCGTCGTGTCCGGGGAGAGCGGCGTGATCATCAACGGCGCTGCGGCGACGATGCCCTTTGTGGTAAACAAGCAGCTTGTCGGACTTGCCGTCACCGGCGAGCAGCGGATTGCCTCGGCTCCCGATCTGCCGACTTTCAAGGAGGCGGGCCTGCCCGGCGGCGATGCCGGGACCTGGCAGGGCATCCTGACCACCGGTGGCACGCCGCCCGCCATGGTCGCGCGATTGAACGCCGAAATCCGCAAGATCCTGGAGCTGCCCGAGATTCAGCAGAAGATCGCCGAGCAGGGTGGCGTGGTGCGCGCCCAATCGCCGGAGGAATTCCGCAACTGGCTCAAGGACGCGACGACGCGCTGGGGCACGATCATTCGCGAGGCCGGCATCAAGGGCAGCTAAGGGCGGGCCGATGACGCGTTCCCGGATCGACGTGCAGGACCTGCTGTTTGGCCTGTTCCTCGTGGCGGTGGCGACGGGTACGCTCGTCGCCACGCGTAATCTGACGGTCGGTCACGCCGCCGATATGGGTCCGGGCTATATGCCCCGCGTCGTCGCACTCGCGCTGATGGCGTTCGGTCTTTTCTTCAGCGGACGTGGGCTCTGGCGCGCGGGTCGCGGCATCGCGCCCATTCAGTTGCGCCCGCTGCTGGCGATCCTGGCTTCTGTCGGCGTTTTCGCGCTGACGGCGGAGCGGTTGGGCCTCGCGATCGCCTCCGTCGCCGCCGTAATTCTCGCCAGCTTCGCCACCCGAGAAGGCCGGCTTGTCGAGACCGTGGCATTTGCCATCGTGCTTTCGGGCGCCGCCGTTCTTCTGTTCGTCAAGTTGCTGGGCTTGCCGATCCCGATCTGGCCCCGCTAGGGCGGCACGCTTCGCAGGCAGACGCATATGGAACTGTTTGACAATTTGCTGATGGGTCTTTCGACGGCCCTTCAACTCAACAATTTGATTTTCTGCCTGATCGGCGTGGTCATCGGGACCGCAATCGGCGTGCTGCCCGGCATCGGTCCGATTCCAACGGTGGCGTTGCTGTTGCCCTTCACCTTCGGCCTGTCGCCTGCGAGCGCCATGATCATGCTGGCCGGCATCTTCTACGGCGCGCAGTATGGCGGTTCGACCACCGCCATCCTGGTCAATGTGCCGGGCGAGACGTCGTCGGTCGTCACCTGTATCGACGGTCACGAGATGGCCAAGCAGGGCAGGGCCGGAACCGCGCTGGCCATTGCCGCGATCGCCTCGTTCTTTGCCGGCACGATGGCGACGATCGTGATCGCGGTACTCAGCGTGCCGTTGTCGGTGCTGGCACTCAAATTCACAGCGGTCGAATATTTCAGTCTCCTCGTGCTCGGCCTGATTGCCGCGGTCGTGCTCGCGCATGGTTCGGTTGCCAAATCGCTGGCAATGGTGCTGCTGGGGCTGTTGCTCGGCCTCGTCGGGATCGATGTCTCCTCGGGCGTCGCACGCATGACCTTCGGCATCGCCGCTCTATCGGATGGTCTTGATTTCGTGCCGATCGCGATGGGCCTGTTCGGGCTGGGTGAAATCATCGCCAATCTGGAGAGACCCGCCGAGCGCCGCGTCGTCAGCCAGTCGATCCGCAGCCTGATCCCGAGCTGGGTGGACTTGCGGGCGGCCTTTCCGGCCGTGGTGCGCGGCACGGCGCTGGGCTCTGTGCTCGGGGTATTGCCCGGCGGCGGTGCTGCGCTTCCGCCGTTCTCCTCCTACGCGCTGGAGAAGAAGCTCGCCCGCGATCCCTCACGCTTCGGCAAGGGCGCCATCGAGGGCGTTGCCGGTCCGGAGGCCGCCAACAATGCCGGCGCCCAGACCAGCTTCATTCCGCTCTTGACGCTCGGCATTCCCGCCAACGCTCTGATGGCGCTGATGATCGGCGCGCTGATGATGCAGGGCATCCAGCCCGGCCCGCAGATCATGACCGAGCAGCCGAAGCTCGTCTGGGGCGTCATCGCCAGCATGTGGGTCGGCAACCTGATGCTGCTGATCATCAACCTGCCGCTGATCGGCCTGTGGGTCTCGATGCTGAAGATACCCTATCGCCTGCTGTTTCCCGCCATCGTGCTGTTCTGCTGCATCGGCACTTACGGGATCGCCAACAGCCTGTTCAATGTCTGGCTGATGATGGGCTGCGCCTTGATCGGCTATTTCTTCATCAAGATCGGCGTCGAGCCGGCGCCGCTCCTGCTTGGCCTCGTGCTCGGTCCGCAATTGGAAGAAAACTTCCGGCGCGCGATGTTGATCGCTGATGGCGATTTCACCGTCTTTCTGTCGCGGCCGATCAGCGCGGTCATCCTCGCAGTCGTCGCCGCCTTGTTGCTGGCAATGCTTTCGCCGGCAATTCTGAGAACGCAGAAAGAGGCGCTGGCGGAATGAGCGGTGTGGGCGTTAGAGCGTTTTCCAGCGAAGTGGACACCGGTTCGCGTCAAGAAAACGCGTCAAAACAAGAATCTAGAGCCCGGTTCTGATTCAATCAGAACCGAAAGCGCTCTAGTCGCGCAATTGCCAGCGGCCGATGACCCGAAACCGCGAATTCGCATTGTCCTGACGACACAAGGCGATGGCGTCGATCGCGATCGGGCCGATGCCAGTTGTCGAAAACCTGCTGCGCAGCATTGCCACAATCGGCTCGCGCCGTTCGGCGGGAAGCCGTCCCGTCAGCGTCATGTGGAAGCGAAATTCTTCGAAGACGTAAGGGTAGCCCCAGCGGTCGAGATAGTCGCGCTGCCGCGGCGTCAGCGCCTCCGGACTTCGCCGCGTGCGATCTTCCGGGCTGAGGGGAGCACGGAACGAATCGAATGCCCTGGTCGCCTGGGCGGCAAGCAGGTCGAGATCTGCCGACCGTTCGCCGGGAATGACCGCAATGAAGCCGCTGATCGAATCGACGACCGGTTGGATCACGGGCACTGGCCGAGCCAGATCGGCGAACAATTCGCACGCCGCAGCAAGCTGCGCCTCGGCCTTGCCGTCGGCCAGCGCTATCGGCGCCTTCAGCGTGGCGTGAAAGCCGTATTTGCGCGGATCGCGCGTCAGCTCGCGCCAGTCCAACGGGAGACCGTCCGGAAAGGACAGGTCTTCGCCGCTATGGGCATCGTAGCCGAGCAGCACGGCGCCGAACCGGTCGAGCGCGCTGTCAGGCCTGGCGGTGTAATAGATTGCGTAACGGGGGTGATTTGCCATTGCGCCAGAATAGGGCCGCCTCACGCGGCTGCAACCGCCTTGCGTGATGCTGCAGACGAATGGATGAGACGGTTCGCCTCCGTCAGATGTACAAGACGCCCCGCGGCAATGACGGCGACGATGCGCGGGCGCAATGGCACCGTGTCATCGACGAGAAGGATGTCGGCGCGCTGCCCCGAGGCGAGCGTGCCGCGATCGGCAAGGCCAGCGGCGCGCGCCGGTGCCGCCGAGATCAATTGCCATGCCGCGGCCAGCGGCAGAACGCCGTCGGCCGCAAGGCGGAACGCCGCCAATAGCGGCGCCGGATAATAATAGTCCGACGCAAGCACCGAACAGAGGCCCTTGGCGATCATGTCGGAGGCCCTGGTCCAGCCTGTATGGCTGCCGCCGCGCACGACATTGGGCGCGCCGAACACGATGAAGTCTCCGGCTTCGGCAGCATCGCGTGCAGTTTCCTCGTTGACCGGGAATTCGGCGATTGCAACGCCCTGCGCACGGAAGGCCTGCCGCATCGCCGGGCTTTCGTCGTCGTGGGAGAGCATCCGGACGTTTGCCGCGCGTGCTGCCTGCGCCAGCCGGGCGATCGAAGCCGGCACGTCGTGGCCGCGGCAGACCACACGTTCCACCAGGCGATCGAACGCCTCATCGCTGAGACCCGTGCGCTCGACCATTCGGCTGCGCTTTTGCGGCTTGGCGAGGCTGGCGACCGTCGAGTCCATGTGGTCGTTGAAGGCGAACAGGTCGACGCGTCCTTCCGAGAGCCAGCCGATGATTTCGCCTTCCGCGTCGAGATTGTAGGTCTCGTGCCGCAGATGGAAGCGGGTGTCGGCGGCGAGCTGCGGCCGCATCTGCTCGATCGCCTCCAGCAAGCGCCTGGCATTGTCGGCGCTGCGCAGGCCAGGCTCCCACGACCAGGTCGTGGCATGATAGACGGTCGTGATCCCGTTGCTGATCGCCTGCCGGTCGCTGTCAACAAGCGCCACATCGATCGGGAAATCGACCCCGGGGCGCGGCATCATCTGCCGCTCGAAGGCATCGCCATGCAGATCGACAATGCCCGGCAATACCAGGAGGCCATCGGCATTGACGCCGCCGATGCCGTGGTTGCTGTCCGCACCTACGGCTGCGATCTCGCGGCCAGCGATCCGCAATGAGGTTTCGACGATTTCGTGGCCGAGCAGGGCCCGGCCACCTTCGATGAACAGTTCAGTCACGATGCGGCACTCTGGTTGAATGAACGGCGAGTAGCTGCTGCGCCGGCTTCGTACTTTTCGAGAAAGCCCTCTACATCGAGCTTGCGGAAATCGGGCAGGGCGCGGCGAAGCGCCTCATGGTCCCAATCCCACCACGCGAGTTCCGCAAGCCGCCCCGCAATGGATTCCGGAAAACGCCGCTTGATCGGCCGTGCCGGATTGCCTGCAACGATCGTATAGGCGGGGACATCCTTGGTCACGATGGCGCCGGCCGCGACCACGGCGCCGGTGCCGATCGAGCGGCCAGGCAGAATAACCGCGCCATGGCCGATCCAGACATCGTGGCCGATATGGACGTGATGCTTGCGGCGCCACGCAAAAAACTCGGCATCGTCGCTCTCGCCCGAAAAGTAGCTGCTGGCGCGGTAGGTGAAATGCGCCTGCGAGGCCCGGTGCATCGGATGATTACCCGGGTTGATGCGCGTCATCGCCGCGATCGAACAGAATTTCCCGATCATCGTATAGGTGATCTGCGAGTCGTTCACGACGTAGGAATAATCGGCCATCGTGACCTCGAGCAGGATGGTCCGGGCGCCGACCTCGGTGTAGGCGCCGAGCTGGCAGTCGCGCACTGACGCGGTGGGGTCGACCAATGGTTCAGTGGAAAGCATCTTGCCGGCCAACGGTAACGTCCATCAACAATCGGGGAAAGGGGCACCGGCTCGTCTTCGATGCGCTTGATGACAAGATCATGACGGATGCGTGACGTCAGTCCCGCTGTGGACGAAGGCCCCCGTTCGGGCCGACTGTCACACAACTGTTGAATCCGGACGCTAGCGATGGCGGCGCTGTAGAGCAATACATGCTGCGTCGTTCTTGATGCACCCGGCGGATTCGCCGGAGTGATCGGACGTTGTTGAAGATCGCCAGGCAATTCATCTGACTGTCACAGGCCGTTGTTAGCGATCGTGACCGCAGACCCACGAGGAGCGTACCGCTTGACATCGCATGCCATGATCGATGCACGAGATATCTCGAAGTCCTATCAGCGTGGCGTACCTGTTCTGAACGGCGTCACGCTGTCGCTACGGCGCGGCGAAATGGTCGCGCTGATCGGCGCGTCAGGCTCCGGCAAGTCGACATTGATTCGTGCGATTGCCGGGCTGACGCCGATCGATGGCGGCCGCAATGGCGGAGGCGGCCGAATCGAAGTGATGGGCGAGCCGATCCAGCGGGGTGGCCGCCTCAACAAGAATCGCGGCCTGCGCGCGCGCATCGGCGTGATCTTTCAGCAATTCAATCTTGTGCCGCGGCTTTCGCTGCTGACCAACGTCTGCTTCGGACTGCTGGGGCGATTGCCGATCCTGCGCGGAACCCTTGGTCAATTCAGCGAGGCCGACAAACGCGTGGCCATGCAGGCGCTGACGCGTGTGGGCATCGCCGAACATGCGCTCAAGCGCGCCAGCGAACTGTCCGGCGGCCAGCAGCAGCGCGCTGCCATCGCGCGTTCGTTAGTGCAGGGGGCCGAACTGTTGATCGCGGACGAGCCGATCGCCTCGCTCGATCCGGCCGCTGCGCGCCGCGTTATGGATTTGCTCGCCGACATGAACCGCAATGACGGCCTGACCGTTTTCATTTCGCTTCATCAGGTCGAATACGCTCTCAAGTATTGCGCGCGGACGATCGCGCTCAAATCCGGCAAGGTCGCCTATGGCGGCCCATCCAGCGCGCTGACGCCGGCTTTCCTCAACCAAATCTATGGCGCGGAGTCCGAGGAGCTGTTTCTGCCCTCGTTTGAGGAGCAGGCGCGGCTTGCACAAGAACGCCGAGACAGCAACGAACGGTCAATAGCGCGCGCGCCGGCGAACCCCCCAGCTTTTGATGTCGAACGGCTGTCCGCCTGAAGTCAGTCAGGTACGACCTCGCGCTTGGCGCTACCGAAAATGCAACGCGTTCAAAACAGGAGAAGCGATATGCGCAAGCTAGCTCTGATCGGCACGGCCTTGGCCGTGGCGGTAGGCATTTCGGCCAACGTTGCCCGCGCCGAGACGACCGAACTCAATTTCGGCATTATTGCGACCGAAGCGAGCACAAATCTCAAGACCGTCTGGGAGCCCTTCCTCGACGCGATGGCCAAAGGGACGGGCTTCAAAGTCAACGGCTTCTACGCCTCGGACTATGCCGGCGTGATCGAAGCAATGCGCTTTAAGAAGGTGCAATTGGCCTGGTTTGGCAACAAGTCGGCGATGGAAGCCGCCAACCGCTCGAACGGCGAGATATTTGCGAAGTCCGTCGATTCGGACGGCAACCCCGGTTACTGGTCGCATATCATCGTCCACAAGGACTCGCCGATCAAGAATCTGGAAGACGTCCTCAAATGCGACAAGTCGATCGACTTCAGCATCGGCGACCCGAATTCGACCTCGGGCTTTCTCGTCCCGACCAGCTACATTTTCGCTGCCAAGAACGTCGATCCGAAGGCTTGCTTCAAGACCGTTCGTAATGCCTCGCATGAGGCAAACGGCATGGCGGTGGCGAACAAGCAAGTTGATGCCGCAACGAACAACAGCGAAAGCCTGCGCCGTTTGGAAGTCACCGCTCCCGAAGCCCGCAAGAACATCCGTGTGATCTGGACCTCGCCGCTCATTCCGAGCGACCCGCTGCTCTGGCGCAAGGATCTGGCCGCAGACGTCAAAGCCAAGCTCTATACCTGGGTCCTGAGCTATGGCCGCATCGGAACGCCGGAAGAAATCGCATCCGCGAAGAAGGTTTTGTCTGGTCTGCAATGGGCGCCGTTTATTCCGTCGTCGGACGACCAGTTGCTCCCGATCCGCGTCCTTGAAGCCAACAAGTCGATCATGAAGATCAAGGGTGACGCCAAGCTATCGGCGGAAGAAAAAGCCACCAAGACCGCCTCGCTCGAGGCTGACATCAAGACGTACCAGCAAGCGGCCGACAAGGCCGAGCATGGCGCGTTCATGAAGCAGGTCGCGCCGTTCTTCGAGGCAGACAAGGCCAAGGATCAGGCCAAGCTCAAGAAGCTTATCGGCGAGCTTGCGGCGAACGCTGCGACTGCGCCTACCAACTGATGCTGACGAAGGGCGCCAGCCGCCGTGGTTCGGCGCCCTTTAGACATTTTAGGCCATGACAGACATCATCGCTCCCATCGAAAGCCGGCCGTCGCGGCAGGCCCAGGAACCTCCAGTCCCGCTTTATCCCTTCGCCCGACGAGTGCGGGGTTGGCTGGGCTGGGCGTTCGTTTTCGGCTTGCTGGCCTGGAGTTGGGCTCCGGCCGAAATGTTCCGTGTGTCGGCGCTGTTCACCGACTGGCGCAATATGGCCGAGTTCGGCAGCGCCTTTCTCCATCCGAATTTTCGCGAATGGGATCAGTACATCAGCGACATGGTGGTGACCATCCAGATCGCGATCTGGGGCACCGCCCTGGCAGTCGTGTTTGGCATTCCGTTCTCAATTCTGTGTTCCGCCAATATCTGTCCGCCTTGGATAGTACAGCCAGTTCGTCGGTTGATGGATTCCTGCCGCGCCATCAATGAGATCGTGTTCGCGTTACTGTTCGTTGTGGCGGTGGGCTTAGGCCCATTCGCTGGCGTGATGGCGTTGTTCGTTCACAATCTCGGCGTGTTCGCGAAGCTGTTTTCCGAAGCGGTCGAAGCGGTCGATCCGCGGCCAGTGGAAGGCATTCGCGTGACCGGTGCGGTGCGCGTGCAGGAGGTGATCTTCGGTGTCATTCCTCAGGTGCTGCCGCTGTGGAGCTCGCTTACCCTCTACCGGCTTGAAACTAACGTCCGCTCGGCGACGACACTTGGCATTGTCGGAGCCGGTGGCATCGGCCAGACCCTGTATGAAAGCATCCGGAGTTTTCAGTACGCCGATACGGCCGCGCAAATCATTATCGTGGTCGTGACGGTGATGGTGCTCGATCTCATCAGCGCCTGGATCCGCAAAGTGCTGGTATGATCGTACGCTTCGTCGACTAGACTAGGCTGACTAGACGGCGCTGCAGCGCTCGGCGTCTTGGTGAAGGCGAATAGCCCCCTTACAAATCCATCGATGAAGGGCAATCGATCGGATTTTGCAACAAGCTTCGCTTCTGCGATTGCCAGATCGCGCGGTCGTCTAATCGCCGCTATTGACCATTCTCGATTAGGAACTCGACACGCTCCGCGGCGAAGCGCGCGCGTTTGGTTACCAACGGTTTGCCGCCGGTATCGACATCGGTACTATCGACCACGAGAACGGGACGCCCGAGCGCGAGATCGAGCCTTGCGGCGTCGGAGGCGTCCACGATGGTGGCGGTGACGCGGGTTGAGGCGCGGCGGTAATCGCGAACGCCGTAATGCGCAAGCAGTTTGGTCATTGAGCGTACGTTGGCGAAGACCGCTCCGGCGCCCGGAAAGCGATCGGCGGAAAGCCAATTGGTGCTGACGCAGATCGGAGTGCGGTCAGCGAGCCGCACCGATTCGATCCGGACCAGCGGTGCGCCGGTCTTCAGTCCGAGCTCACGGGCCAGTTCGCGCGTCGCGGGCTCTTCGGAGGCATCGATCAATTGGCCGCGCGGCTCGCGGCCGCCGGCGCCGACGATCTCCGAAAACCGCGTCCGCGAGCGCAAGGGATAGGCGAGGCGCTGCGCCTCGACATAGGTGCCGCTGCCGCGTTCGGCGCGCACCAGGCCGCGTTCGGCAAGCGCAGCCAGGGCACGCCGCACGGTGTGGCGGTTGACCCGATAGGTATCGGCGATCTCGATCTCGCCCGGCAGCTTTTCGCCCGCAGCAAAGCGGCCGTCGGCAATGCCGCGCTCGATACCGTCGGCGACCTGCCGCCACAAGGCGACGCCGGAACTCTCCTGCAGGCTCATGGCGTGGTGATACCAGAAATTATCCGTTTGTCACGAAACAGTCATGGCGCTCCGTTATCAAGTTGTCTATTATCATAGACAACTTGATTCAGGCAAGGTTGCTCATGGGATTGACCGGGCGGAACAGCAGAGAGGCGCAGCGCAAGGCCGCGATGGCGGTGCTGGCGCATTCCGAGGCCGGCGACATTGCGGGCCATCTCGCGGCGATCGCGGTACCTGCGCACGAGAACCTGCGCGAGCCGGAGAATGGCCTTGTGATGGTGCGCGGCCGCATGGGCGGCGACGGTGCGCCGTTCAATCTCGGCGAGGCCACGGTGTCGCGCGCGGCGGTGCGTCTTGCGACCGGCGAGGTCGGCTTCGGCTACGTGCTCGGCCGCGACAGGCAGAAGGCGCAGATGATCGCGCTGTGCGACGCCATGGTGCAGTCGACGGAGCTTTCGGGCGAGGTCGAGACCAAGGTGATCGGGCCGTTGCGCGCCGCCATGATCGCCGATCGCAGCCGCAAGGCGGCCGAGGCTGCGGCGACGCGGGTCGATTTCTATACCATGGTGCGCGGCGAGGGGTGATGCGATGACGACGGTTGCAGAATTGCCCGCAGGGTTTGCCGACAAGGTGTTGTCGGCGCAGTCGACCTTCCGCGCCGTGATGGATGCGATGGCGCGTCCCGGCAGCGCGCAACGGGTCACGGCGTCTGTCGGCGCGCCAGCCGGGATGATGCGCGGCGCGGCCGCCATCGCGCTGACGCTGTTCGATCACGACACGCCGATCTGGCTCGATGCCGCGATGTCGGCCACCCCTGATGTGGCGAAGTGGCTTAAGTTCCATGCCAGTGCGCCGGTGGTCGCGGATTCCTCGATCGCCAGCTTCGCCCTGGTCGGCGACGCCAAGAATCTGCCGGCGCTCGATCGCTTCGCGTTCGGCAGCAACGAATATCCTGACAGGTCGACGACGCTGATCCTGCAGGTCGAGAGCCTGACGCAGGGGCCTACATTCGAGGTGAAGGGGCCGGGCATCGACGGTACGGCGCTGCTGCAGGCGACGCTCCAGCCGCGCGACCTCTTTCGGCGGCTCACCATCAACGAAGCCCTGTTCCCGCGTGGCATCGATGTCGTGCTGGTCCATGACGACTTGATTGTCGCAATCCCCCGAACCACGCGGCTGGTCGCAAGCGGAGCATAGCCCATGTATGTAGCCGTCAAAGGAGGCGAACGCGCCATTGAGAACGCCCACCGCGCTGCTGGCGCATGAGCGGCGTGGCGACCGTGATGTGCCCGAACTCTCGCTGGCGCAAATTGCCGGGCAGCTCTCGCTCGGCGTCGATCGCGTCATGACCGAAGGCTCGCTCTACGACCGCGAGCTGGCGGCGCTCGCGATCAAGCAGGCGCGCGGCGACCTGATCGAGGCGATCTTCCTGGTTCGGGCCTTCCGCGCCACGCTGCCTCGTTTTGGCGCGACCGAGCCGGTCAACACCGGCGAGATGCAGGTGCGCCGGCGCATCTCCTCGACCTTTAAGGATATTCCGGGCGGCCAGATCCTGGGGCCGACGTTCGATTATACCCATCGCTTGCTGGACCCGCAGCTTGCGGACGGCTTTGTGCCGGAGCAGCCGGCGACGTCGGAGGCAACGCAGGCGGCAACGCCGCGCGTCACCGACATTCTCGGTCGCGATGGCTTGATCGAGCCTTCGCCGGCAGCGGATGCCGGCGCGCCGGTCGGCGATCTCACGCGCGAGCCGCTGAGTTTTCCGGCCGACCGCGATCTGCGGCTGCAAAATCTTGCGCGTGCCGACGAGGGGTTCCTGCTGGCGCTCGGCTACTCCTCGCAGCGCGGCTATGGCCGCAACCATCCCTTTGCCGGCGAAATCCGCTTCGGCGAGGTGGAGGTGGAATTCTACGCCGAGGATGCGGGCTTTGCTGTCCCGCTCGGCTCGATCGCGCTGACCGAGTGCCAGATGGTCAACCAGTTCAAGGGATCGGCGACCGAAGCGCCGTGTTTTACGCGCGGCTATGGCCTGGCCTTCGGACAAAGCGAGCGCAAGACCATGTCGATGGCGTTGGTCGATCGCAGCCTGCGCGCTCGCGAGCTGGGCGAGGAAGTGATCGCTCCGGCCCAGGACGAGGAATTCGTGATGTCGCACTCGGACAATGTTCAGGCGACCGGCTTCGTCGAGCATCTCAAGCTGCCGCATTACGTCGACTTTCAGTCCGAGCTTGGTCTGTTGCGCAAGCTGCGCAAGGAGTTCGCCGAGGCCAATGAGGCGCCGGACATGCAGGAGGCCGCGGAATGAACGCGCCAGCTTACAATTTCGCCTATCTCGACGAACAAACAAAGCGGATGATCCGCCGCGCGATCCTGAAGGCGATCGCGATTCCGGGCTATCAGGTGCCGTTCGCCAGCCGCGAGATGCCGATGCCCTATGGCTGGGGCACCGGCGGCGTGCAGGTGACGGCGGCGATCCTCGGACCCCAGGATGTGCTGAAGGTGATCGACCAGGGTTCGGACGACACCACCAACGCGATCTCGATCCGGAAATTCTTCGGCAAGACCGCGGGCGTCGCAACGACGACCGTTACGTCGGACGCCACCGTGATCCAGACCCGGCATCGGATTCCCGAAGCGCCGCTGCATGCCGGGCAGGTGCTGGTCTATCAGGTGCCGATCCCCGAGCCGCTGCGGTTCCTGGAGCCGCGCGAGACCGAGACGCGGCGGATGCATGCGCTGGCCGAATATGGCCTGATGCACGTCAAGCTGTATGAAGACATTGCGCGCTTCGGCCATATCGCGACCTCCTACGCCTATCCGGTGAAGGTGAATGCACGCTATGTGATGGACCCGTCGCCGACGCCGAAATTCGACAATCCGAAGATGGACAATTGCCCGGCGCTGCAATTGTTCGGTGCAGGGCGCGAAAAGCGCATCTACGCGATTCCGCCGCACACCCACGTGGTGTCGCTCGACTTCGAGGATCACCCGTTCACGCGCTATCGGTTCGACGCGCCTTGCGCGCTGTGCGGCGCCGGCGATTCCTATCTTGACGAGATCGTCACCGACGACAAGGGCGGCCGAATGTTCGTCTGCTCGGATACCGATTATTGCGAGTCTCGCCAGTTGGCCGGCCATCGCGGCAGCGAGAGCGCGGCGCCGCACAAGGAGAGGGCGCATGGCTGAGCCGCAAGACCCCATGCAAGACGACCAACCGCTTCTGGTCGCCGAAAACGTTGGCAAGAACTATGGCCGGTTGACCGCCTGCCGCGACGTTTCGTTTGCGCTCTATCCCGGCGAGGTGCTGGCTATCGTCGGCGAGTCCGGCTCGGGCAAGTCCACGCTGCTGCAACTGTTGTCCGCGCAGCTCGCGCCGAGCGCCGGGCGGGTGTCATACCGGATGCGGGACGGCGTGTTGCGCGATCTCGCCAGCCTCGGGGAGGCCGAGCGCCGCTTCTTGTTCCGTACGGATTGGGGCTATGTGCACCAGGACGCCGCGCAGGGCCTGCGCATGGCGGTCTCGGCCGGCGCCAATGTCGGCGAACGGCTGATGGCGGTGGGCTGGAATCACTATGGTCGCATCCGCGATACCGCCTCGTCCTGGCTGGAGCGCGTCGAAATCGATACCGCGCGTATCGACGACGCGCCGCGCACCTATTCCGGCGGCATGCGGCAACGGTTGCAGATCGCGCGCAATCTGGTCACCGAGCCGCGGCTGGTGTTCATGGACGAGCCGACCGGCGGGCTCGACGTGTCGGTGCAGGCGCGGCTACTCGATCTGATGCGCAATCTCGTCAGCGAGCTCGGCCTTGCCGCCATCGTCGTCACCCATGACCTCGCTGTGGCCCGGCTGTTGTCGCACCGCGTGATGGTAATGAAGGGTGGGCACGTCATCGAAACCGGCCTGACCGACCAGGTGCTCGACGATCCCCGCGAGCCCTATACCCAACTCCTCGTTTCCTCGATTTTGCCGGCATGAGCACGCCAATGACTGCGATGATCGACATCACCAGCGCCGAAAAGACCTTTACTATGCATCTGCAGGGCGGCGTCGAGCTGCCCGTGGTGCGCGGCGTCTCGTTTCAGGTCGAGCCAGGCGAATGCGTTGTGCTGTCGGGCCCTTCCGGCGCCGGCAAATCCTCGATCCTGAAAATGATCTTTGGCAATTACCGCTGCGATGGCGGCCGGATCGGCATCCGGCATCAGGGCACGGTGATCGATCTTGCTGCGGCCGAACCGCGGCAGGTGCTCAGCGTGCGCCGCACGACCATCGGCTATGTCAGCCAGTTCTTGCGGGCGGTGCCGCGGGTCGCCACCATCGACGTGGTGGCGGAGCCGCTGATCGCGAACGGAATTGCACGCGCGGAAGCCCGCGAGAAGGCGGGCGCGCTGCTGCGCCGCCTCAACATTCCCGAGCGGCTGTGGGCACTGCCGCCATCGACGTTCTCCGGCGGCGAGCAGCAGCGCGTCAACATCGCGCGCGGTTTCATTTCCGATCTGCCAATTCTGCTGCTGGACGAACCGACCGCCTCGCTCGACGCGGCCAATCGCGCTGTAGTCGTTGAGTTGATTGAACAGAAGAAACGACAGCGCGTCGCGATGGTGGCGATCGTCCATGACGATGAAATTCGCCATCTGATCGCCGACCGCATCGTCGACGTGACATCGTTCGCCGCCGCGGCATGAAGGAAGATGTGAGATGACTTCGAAGCACGAAACCATCCTCGGCAATGCCCGCCTCGTACTGGCCGATCGCGTGATCGAGCACGGCTGGATCGCTTTCGCAGATGGCCGCATCGCCGAATATGGCGAGGGCACTGCGCCGTCAGGCAGCGAGGACGCCGGCGGCGACCTGATCATGCCAGGCCTGATCGAGCTCCACACCGACCATCTCGAAATGCACTATGTGCCGCGCCCGAAAGTATTTTGGGATCCGATCGCGGCGGTAGTTTCCTATGACGGACAGTTGGCCACCTCGGGCATCACCACGGTTCTGGATTCGCTCCGGGTCTGGCGCGAGGACGGCGCCGAGGACGTTGACGGCAGGGCAGGCGTGCTCGCGGGTGCGATCACGGCGGCGCGTGAGGCAAACCTGCTGCGCGCAGAACACTTCCTGCATCTGCGCTGCGAAATTCCGATGCCAAGCGTCGTCGAGGAAGCCAAGGAGCTGATCGGCCGGCCGGACGTGCGGCTGATGTCGCTGATGGACCATACGCCGGGTCAGCGCCAGTTCCGCGACGAGGTCAAGCTCCGCGATTATTACCGCGGCAAGGGCGGCGGCATGACCGACGCCGAGCTCGATGTACTGTTCGAGAAGCGCTTTGCCTATCAGAAGGCCTATGCCGCGACCAACATGCGCGAAATCGTGGCGCTTGCCCATCGATATGAAATTCCGCTCGCCAGCCACGACGACACCACTGAGGAAAATGTCGCCGATGCGATCCAGGATCGCGTTTCCGTCGCTGAGTTTCCGACCACGATGGAAGCCGCGCGCGGGCTGCATCAGGCCGGCATCGGCATCCTGATGGGCGCGCCGAACGTGGTCCGCGGCGGCTCGCATTCCGGCAACATCGCCGCCATCGATCTCGCCCGCGAGGGACTGTTGGACATCCTGTCGTCCGACTACATCCCTTCCAGCCTTTTGATGGCAGCCCTGCAGTTGCCGCAGCATGTGCCGGCGATCGATCTTGCCTGCGCCGTCCGCACCGTCACCAAGACACCAGCCGAGGCCGTGGGCCTTGCGGACCGTGGCGAGATCGCAGCCGGCAAGCGGGCCGATGTGATCCGGGTGCATGTCGCCCGCAACATTCCGGTGGTGCGCAGCGTCTGGCGGGAAGGGTGGCGCGTGGCATGACGGAAATCTTGACAACCACAGCGCCGGGCCAGGCCGCCGCAATCGGGCCGGGCCGTTTGATCCTGGTGGTCGGTCCGAGCGGCGCCGGCAAGGATACGCTGCTCGGCCTCGCCACGGCCGCCTGCGCCGATGACAGCAAAATTGTGTTTCCACGCCGCGTGATTACGCGCGAGGCGTCGGCGTCGGAAGAAAACGAACAGGTCAGCGCCGGAACGTTCCGGGAGGCGCTGGCGCGTGGCGAATACGCCATGCATTGGGAAGCCCACGGCCATTGCTACGCACTGTCGCGCGCGATCGACAACGAAATCCGCGCCGGGCGAACCATCGTTGCCAATGTATCGCGCACCGTGATTGGCGCGATGCGCCGCGCCTATGCCGACGTGGTGGTGGTTTCGATCACGGCCCCGCCAAACGTTCTGGCCGAGCGGCTGGCGATGCGGCAGCGGAGCAGCGACGGCAGGCTCGAAGCCCGCTTGGGTCGCACGGTGGAGGATGCGGCCGCGCCCGACGTTACCATCGTCAATACCGGCAGTGCCGAATATCATGCCCGCCAGCTCGTCCGCGTCATCAAGGCCGAGAAATGGGACGATCGACGGGAGAGCTAAAGTGACTGTTATCGCGACCATCGAGCAGCTCGAGGCCATCTACGGCTTTCCCAACGATGCCTCGACCGTCAAGGTCGCGGACAGGATCACGCCAGCCTATCGGGCGTTGATGGACAAATCGCCGTTCGCAGCGCTCGCGACCTGCGGACCCGAGGGGCTGGACTGCTCGCCGCGCGGCGACCTGCCGGGCTTCGTTCGCATCCACGATGAGAAAACGCTGATGATGCCGGATCGCCGCGGCAACAACCGTTGCGATTCGCTGCGCAATATCGTGCGCGATCCGCGGGTGGCGCTGTTGTTTCTCATCCCGGGCTCGGGCAGCACGCTGCGCATCAACGGTCGCGCACACGTCTCCGCCGATCCGGAACTGCTCGCGTCGTTCAAGATGGAGGGCAAGGCGCCGCGCACCGTCATCGTCATGACGGTCGAAGAGGTTTACTTCCAATGCGCGCGCGCCATCGTGCGTTCCGATCTCTGGAATCCCGACAAGCGCGTCGACCCTAGATGCTTGCCGACGCCCGGCCAGATCCTTGCCGAGATGAGCGACAACACCGTCGGTGGCGAGAAGTACGATCGGGAATGGCCGGAGCGCGCGCGGCAGACCATGTGGTGATGCGCTGATGGTCGTCGCTGATCATCCTGCCGGCACATGCGGGCAGGTCATGGATCGCGGCTTGCTGCCGCGCCTGTCGATGGGCACGTTGCAATTGTCGATCCGTTGCTCGTCCATCCACTTTTTTCCCAGGCGCTCTTTTCCGGTCAGCGATGACCCGTCAGCCGGCAGGGCGGTTTCCGCATTCGGTGTGGTTTGGCCAGGCTGCCTTTCCTGCGCAAGCACTCCCGATGCAAAGCACAGCGCGAAAAGAAAACTGATCAACCCTCGGTGAATCGGTTCCATCGGATTGTCCTCATCAGAAATCCATGCGTCAGATTAAACATGTCGATATTTACGTAGCCACCCGGAACCTGCGGACAACGGGTCGGTTGCCTCTCATCGTGTTGCGCGCTTCACAAGAAAAGGAAGGAGAGACAGATGAAAATGAAACGGCTCATTCTTGCTGGTTGCTCGATCCTGGTCTTGAGCTCCGGCGCAGCACTTGCTGGTCCTTGCGAGACGGGACGCGCGGCCAACCTGAAGGATGCTGGCTCCGGACCGGCCAAGATGGGCGACAGCCAGACAACGGGTATGGCTGGCAGCACCGATCAACATCCGCCGACCGATAAGATGAATCGAGCGGCGGGAGACACTGCTGCATCTTCACAAGATACGCAGCGGCAGATGCAAGGCGAACCGACGGCGGCACAGCAGGCTGAAGGTGCCAAGGCCGACAAGGTCACAGAGGCTGACAAGGACTGCTGAAGATACGTATCGACCCTGGTCGTCATACTGCTTCAGCAGACAAGCGCGGATGAATAATAGAAGGTCGTTCGAACTGTGATTGGACGAACCCTCGCGGTGCAAGCGTCGATGCGGCGCCCTCATCCGCAGGGTTTGTCCAAGAGGGAAGTAGGCTTGCCCAAGAGCGAACTTCTTCCTTCGGAGATGGTGCGCATAGTGCGACCTTCGACCTTCCGTACTTGCGCTCTGTCCACGGTGACCCTAGTTTTCATCCCGGCACGAAGGTCGTGCCAGCACTGCTTGGGAGGACCCTGATGAGTTGGAAGACTCCGAAGATCGTCGAAGTGTCGGTGGGCATGGAAATCAACATGTACGCCTGCGCGGCGCGTAAATAGGCGCGTCGAAGCGGTCTGCCCGGCTCCGGCAACAGCATGTTGCTGCGGGCCGGGTAGGCTGTTCAACTACCGCGAAGTCGCCTGTTGCTTGCACCAAGCGTGAGCCCGCGGATCCTGCCAAAGCCAGCGGGATCTCCCGTAGGCGGCCGACGGTGCTGATCCCAGTTTCTCCACTGCTCCACCTGCGTTCTGTGTCTTCCCATGGCTCGCGGAAGATTGCCGCATCATGCTAGGGTATGCTCGGCCCGCACCGCCGGGAATCACCCGTTCAACCCCATGACCCGCTGAATGCGAACGTCTATGCGTGCAAGGACCTTCCAGGCGGCGGTCGTGTCCTTTGCTGCGCTGCTGCCGGCTTGTGGCTATGCCGAGGGCATCGACACCGAGCATCTGTTCGGCTTTATGATCGGGACCGATGTCGGCAATGTCGGCGAACGGGAGTTTCAGAGCGAGACGACCGGGCGCTTCGGCAGGAACGGGGGTACTTACCGGGCGGTCGGCCAGGAATTTGAACTGGAGTTTGTGCCGGCCCGGAATTTTAGAATCGAGGTGGGAAGCACGTTTGCGTCGCATCTGATCAGTGGCGTGCCGGGCATCGACGACCAGCGCCGGCTGTCATGGCAGGGTGGGTCGATCGATTTGCGCTATCGCTTTCTCGATCGGGAAACGGCACCATTCGGAGTTACGTTCGCGACGGAAGCGCACGCGCATCGTGTCGAGGAGACGACCGCTGAAGCGGTCCGGAGTTTCGGGACTGAATTCAGGCTGGCGTTCGATCGCGAGCTCGTACCGAATCGCGTCGTCGCCGCGTTCAACCTGATCTACGAACCAGAGTGGACACGATTGATCGGAAGTGGCGCGATGGAGCGGGAGTCTACTGCCGGTACGGCGCTTGGGGTCATGGCGCAGTTGCGTCCCGGTTTCTTGCTAGGCGGAGAGGCGCGGTACCTGCGAAAATATGAGGGGATCGGTCTGGACAAACTTGCAGGGCAGGCGTTGTTTGTCGGTCCGACCGCATATTTCCAGTTGTCGAAAAGTTCGCGGCTGACCGCGAGCTGGAGCTTGCAAGCGTGGGGGCGTCCGGCGGGGTCGACGGCCGGCCTTGATCTCGTCAATTTCGAACGTCACCAGGCGCGGCTGGTATTTGGCGTCAATTTTTAGGGCTGGCGGCTGCGCGCGCGGCCCCTAGTTCCGGCTTTTTCACGGGGTAGTGAAACGTCAGGCCGCCCTTTGCCGTAGCTCTTTGCGTTAATCTGTTCGGGAACAATGCAAGGGATGTCAGATATGACCCCAATAGATTTGGTCGTGACCGTCTGTGCGGTGCTCTCGCCCACCACTTGCGAGGAAACCCATCTGGTCTTTTCTTCAAATGCTTCATTGCAGCAATGTGCCATGAACGCGCAGCCCTACATCGCGCAGTGGATTGGCGAACACCCGAAATGGACCGCGGTCAAGTGGCGTTGCGAATATCCAGGCACCAATCGAAAGGCATCCGCCGACGCCGTGTCGTCGGCAGGCTGAATAGTCGTCCAGCGGCGGCTATTTGCTACAATCCTTTAGATCCTTGTCGGCGATGGAAAACACGGCGTCAGCCTTGATTTCGACGTCGCGAACGAAGCAGTGCTTTGATCCGCGATAGCCGACCTTGGCATCATAACGTCCCGGCTCCACGCCCGTGATGCGCAGGCGTTCGTCGTGGTCGACTTCTTTGTCCTTGTCGTTCAGGGTGAGGTTGGGACCCCAGTCGTTCTTGCCGGGCGGGGAAAGCTGAAACTCGGAAATGGTCGCCGTCGTAAGGTTCCACAACCGGATGCCTTTTCCCTGCGCGGCCACCTCGTTGGCGCTCGTTGACAGCAGTGTCGCCAAAGCCAGTATCCATCGCATCGGTCATCCTTTCGTCGTGGGGCGCCTGGAGCCGTCATTGCCTGATCAGACGGTCTCGATTTTTGACTTTATCGAAATTTCTTGCCTGATCGAGACCGATCGGGGCGATCAACCGGGCCGTATCGAGATCGGCACCCTCGAAATCGGTATCGACGACGGTGATGCCGGTCAGGTCGGCTCCGCCCAGTTGGGCACTCTTGAGAGAAGCGCCGGTGAGGTCGCCGCTCTTCAGCACCGCAAATTCGAGATCGACGCGAGACAGATCGGCGCCGCGCGCGTTCAGGCGTTCCAGATTGGCCGATTTCAGCACCGCGCGCATCAGGCCCATCGATTGGTTGCGCATGTCGGCACCGAGATTTGCGCCCGCGATCGAAGCGCCGACGAGGCTCGCACCGGTGAGGTCGGCAGCGACGCGTGCTCCCGAAAGGTCGGCGCCGTCGAGGCGGGCGCGAGCCATCTGCGAAGCGAACAGATTTGCGTTCCTGAGGCTTGCGCCGGTCAGGTCGGCTTCGACCAGCCATGCCTGGTCGAGGATTGCGCGGTCGAGCCTGGCGCCGGCGAGCTTTGTCTTGTTGAGCCGGGCCGCGCGGAAAGTTGCGCCGGACAGGTTGAGTCCCGACAGGTCCAGGCCGGATAATCTCTTCCCGGTGAAATCGGCGGGCGCGGCTATGGTCGCTGCGGCGAGCGCGGCCTCGACCTCTCCGCGGGTCAATTCGGCCGAGACCATATCGGGCGACGACAGGTCAATATGACGCATCATGTCCTGGGCTGTTGCCGTCATCGCGACAAGAGCAAGACCGAGTGCTGCAGTTCCGATCGAGCGTTTCATCGTCAACCCCAACCGATCACGCATCCTAGCACCGGCCTAAGGCACTGCCTATGACCCATCCTGCTTGGTGGGACAGCCATCGATCCGCCGCATGATTTCCGATTTGATTGCGGCGATCTCGACCTCTCCGCGTGCGCTTCGCGGCGTGCGGATAGGCAGGTCCGCGAGAACCCGGGCCGGGCGCGGCGACAGCAGGATCACGCGATCGCCGAGACGAACCGCGTCGTCTACATCATGGGTGACCAGCAGCGTTATCACGGAGCGACCGTCCATCAACATGGCGATCTCATCGCGCAGGCGGCTCGCAAGAGCGGCATCGAGCGAGGCTAGCGGTTCGTCGAGAATGAGCAACTCCGGCTCAATAGCGAACGCGCGGGCGAGCGCAACGCGCCGCGCGAGGCCGAGCGATAACTCGCCGGGAAAATGGTTGCGATGTGCCTTCAGCTCCAGAATTTCGAAGAGTGCTGAAAGCTTCGGTTCATCGGCAAGAGGCGCGGCAAGTCGCACATTCTCCTCGACCGACCGCCACGGCAGCAGCCGCGGCTCTTGGAACACGAAGCCGATCCGCGCGCCGGCGGGTCGAGAGACGCGCCCTTGAAAGTCGGGGTCGAGACCGGCGAGGATCCGAAGCATCGTACTCTTGCCGCAGCCGGACGGGCCGACCAATACACCAACCTCTCCTGCATTAAGCGCAAAGGCGACGCCCGCGATCACGTCGTGCTGTTCGCCCGCCGCGCTCTTGAACGTTTTGCTGGTGATTTCGACCTCAAGCCGCACGGGGACGCCACCGGGATGACCGGGCCTCGAACGGCTGCACCAACAAGGTTTCAATGAGGAGCACGACTGCGGCGAAGCTCAGCGAGTAGGCAAGCAACAGCGGAATGTCGAATAGCTGGAACGCCACGCCGATCTCGAAACCAACACCGTTTGGACGTCCAAGCAATTCCGCAACAAGTACGATCTTCCAGACCAGGGAAAGTCCTGATCGGGCGGCGGCTGCGATGTAGGGCGCCAGTTGCGGCAAAATGACGTGTCGAAACCTGCTCCAGTGGGGCAACGCGAACACCGTCGCCATTTCGTCCAGCGCCGCGTCGAGGGCACGTGCTCCCTCGCGCAGCGTAACGATGGCGGTCGGGAGCTTGTTGATGGCGATTGCCGCAATTGCAGCGACTTCAGTCAATCCGGCCCAGATGTAGGCGAGCACGATGACCACAAGCGCCGGCAGATTGAGCAGCAGGATCAGCCAGGGGTCTCCAAGCCGATCGGCAAGCCGCACCCGGCCCATCAGGTATCCAATGGCTGCGCCCAGCGCCATCGCCAGCGTGAAGGCGAGCGCAACGCGCGCTAATGTCGCGCCGAGATGGAAGAACAGGTTGCCCGACCTGGCTTCCGCGATCATGGCCGTGAGCACGGTGGGCGGAGGTGGCAGCTTCGCGTCACCGGCAAACAGCGAAGCGATCCACCAGATTGCGACGAACACGGCGAATGACAGCAGGCGAGCCACCTCAATCTCCCGGGATCGCGTGATAGAATGTTCCGGCATCCAGTTCAGGCGCTGGCCCGACAAGTTCACGACCGCCTATCTCAGCCAGCACGCGGTAGAGAACGCGTGCGTCGGCTTCCTCGTCGGCGATCGGGCGACGCGGAATTCCCTCTCGATAGCGATTACGATAGGCGCGCAACGTTGCGGCGTCGGGAGCGCCGGTCAGTGGCGCGATTTTCTCCCACTCGGCATCCGAGGTCGACAGAATCTCCTTCGCCGCGCGGGTCATGGCGATGAAGCGGGCAATTTTGTCCTGGTTTGCGTTCGCCCATGTTTCGTCGAAGACGTAGCCGAGCATCGCGGTGCGGCCTTTGGCGCCCAGTTTCGGCAGCAGGTCCTCGATGCCGGCGATGCGGCGGAAGCCTTTTGCTTCCAGTGCCGCACAGAAATTCCAGTAGTTCACGGTCGCATCCATTTCGCCGCTGAGCGTCTTGGCTGCCAATAACGGCGGTGCGCCGTAAGCGATTGTTGCGTCGGACTTCAGGTCGATGCCGCCCTGTTTCAACCATGCCAAAAGCAGCAGCCAATTCTTGTCGATCGGCCCGCCTGCGACGGCGAGCTTTCGGCCTTTGAGATCGGCCAAGGTCTCGATCGGGGATGAGGCAGGGACCATCACGGCGCCGAGCGCGCTCGAATAGGGATAGAATGTCAGCTTGGCGCCAAGCCCGCGTTCGCGCGACACCCAAAGCCAGTCGGTGACCACAATGTCGGCATTCCCGGCGCGAAGCGCAATCTTGCCCGCCTCGGGGCTCGCCAGTTCGAGAACCTGGACCGAAAGGTTGGCCTGCTTGTCGAGGCCGTGCGCGCGGATCACTGCAAGTTCCCAGGCGAATGTTCCGGTCTTCTGTACCGCAACGCGTAAGGCCTCGGCGCCGCAGCACGTGCCGAGCGAGACCAAGACAATCGTAGCGAGCAGCGTGCGAACAAAATGCGTCATGGCGCCTTGAGCCGTATCCTTGAACGTCTGCTTTTCAGCGCGCCAGTCATAGCATAGCTTCCACGGTTAACAGCGGGAGGAAGACGATGACGCTTGTCGGATGGGTACGACGTATTGTCGCCACGTTGACAGCGCTGATGACGATTGCGGTGGTCGCGCACGCTCAGGACATCAATGATTATCCGACATCGGCGCGCGTCGAATATGTTTTCGGGTGCCTGAAGGCAAATGGCGAGACGCGGCAGGCGATCGAGCAATGTTCCTGTTCGGTCGACGTCGTGGCTTCACTCTTGCCCTACGAGCGCTATGTCACGGCCGAAACCGTGCTCAGTATGTCGCAGGTCCGGAGCGATCTGGGCGGCCCGTTCCGCACGTCGGAGCAGGCGGCAAGCGCACTCAACGAGCTTAGGCGAGCCCAGGCCGAAGCGGAGGTCCGTTGCTTCTGAATGCGAAGCGGCCGCCGCTTCGAAGACGCGTCCAGGGGCAGAGTGGCATCCGTGTCCCGGACGCGGTGCGCGCTGGTGACATGGGCCCCGCTCTGCAGCGCATCACTCCGTGTTGCGCTGCGTCCGGGGCACGAGAGAAACGGCTGACGCCTGATGGTCGGTATCAAGTCCCTGAATTATCTACCTTCCATTCGCGCTGGAAGACGTGCCCCTCGGTGTCATTTGCCTCGGCGCGGAAACGTTTCGAACCATTGGAGACGTAGGTGAACCTGATATTGGGGTCTTCTGAAATGGAAATGCCGCCTTCCATCGTCAACACCAGGCTGTCGTCCTGCCAGAGCCGCAGTTCATTGATGAAGAAGGCCGGGACATAGAGGTGCGTGACCTGGTCCATCTGCAGGCCGGAATTGCTCGGATGGCCGATCATGATCTGGGCTTCGCGCGCGCCACCGGCCGGCCCTTCGCCGGCCTTTGCGAACTGCCGATAGCGCATCTGGCCCAGCCTGGCCTTGGCTTCGTCGGCGTTCTTGGCCGCAGGCGCCGAACAGCCGCCGGAGGCCTTCACATAGGTTTTAGTCATGTAAAGTTTGCCGTCGCTGAGTTCGGCCACCGCATGGACATCGGTGTAATTGTTGACGCGGACGCGGGTGGAGATTTCCGAGACGTTGGCGTCCGGTCCAAGCTGGAACTTCGCCGCCATCGGCGCGGGATTCTGGTCGATGACCAGCGTAATGCTCAGCACCTGCCGGCTATCGCCGGGCGAAAGCTTCGTTCGCAAAGTGACCGGGACGATTGCGGCATCCTCGGCACGCGACGGCATTTCGATGCCGATCACGTCGCTGCCATCGTTCATCGGACGATTGTTGAAGATGTCCTGCACCAGGCCGGGCCAGAGATCATTTGCCTCTGCCGCGAGCGCCATCGGTGCGCCGCAGAGTAGCAAACCAACGACGCCGAAGAGGCGGAACAGATATCCGGACATGGTGACGACCTTCGCGCGGATGGAAGCAACGCACGCAATATAGGGCAATGCGCATGCTATTCCCATTCAATTTCGGAGAATGCTGCAGTTGCGTTGCGGGCGTTGAAGTCGTCGAACAATTCCCACCGGGATCGCTCGGAGCTTGCTGCAGTACCCGCTGCTGCCCCTATCGGTTCGCCGCGGGCGATGAGCCCGCGTATGTCTGAGGCCAGCGTTTCGAGATAACGACGCTGGTCGGCGAGGGCGGCCGGCCATCCGCTCACGGGACCGTGACCGGGAACCACGCGCTCCGCAGGCAAGGCGCCGAGCTCACCGATGACGGACAGCCAGCCGCGGATGCTGCCGTCCAGCACAGGCGTGTGGGTGAGAAACACGAGGTCGCCCGCGAACAGGGTGCCGGTCTTTTCATCCAGCACCGTGAGATCGCAATCGCTGTGCGCGGCAGGCCACGCCCGTACGGTGAGGATTCGTCCGCCGAGATTGAGCTGGAGCGTGCCGCTGACGAGCAGCGTCGGCGGCACGATGCGTATTTCGTCGATCAATTGATCACCCATCGTGCGGCGAAATGCGTCGAGATAGAATTGACCGCGCGCCGCCAGCGCGCGCGGCAGGTTCGCGTGGCCGACAAACGTTGTTCCGTCCTGCACGAAAGCGCCGTTGCCGAAGATGTGGTCGGGGTGGCCGTGCGTATTGATGACGTAGCGGATCGGCTTGTCTGTCCGGGCGCGAATGGCCGCCAGCAATTGCCGTCCCTCGCGAAGGCTGCCGCCCGTATCTATCACCGCGACGGCATCCTGGCCAACGATGAACCCGACATTGGCGATCGCGCCTGCGTTCTCGCGCGTCATCTGCGCGGTTTGGCCGTTGTGTACGAATACGCCATCCGCAATGGAGTTGACGGGCAGCTCCTGTTCCTGCGCGAAAGAAGCGGTGATTGTCGCGCTCATCGCGAGCGCGGCAAGGATCCATGCGGGCTGAGCCATAATTCGGCCTTCGTCTCTCCACCAAGCGCAGCCGGTAATTCAACGTTTCATTGCGGCTGCGTTTGCGTCGCAGCACGGGCGGCGATTTCGCCAGGATTATTCCTGTTGCGCGCCCCAATTGACAAGCATAGCATTTTGCTTGTCTGCGGCTTCAACGGAACTCTGTTCGTCGAGGTTGCCGATATCTTTTGCGAGTTGGCAACAATAGCGAGCCGGAAGTGCAGCAGCTTTCCATGACATGCGCCAGACAGAAGCGCTGGCTGGCGATCTCAACCTTGGTGATGCTCGCGGTTTTCTTCGGGCGCGATGCTGATGTTGCGCGCGCGCAGATCAAAGAAGGCGGCGATCTGTCGATTGAGCTCGTCGATCCCAAGGTGCTGCGCGTCTGCGCCGACCCGCACAATTTGCCGTTTTCCAACGACAAGGGCGAGGGATTCGAGAACAAGCTCGCCGAACTGTTCGCCGAGAAGCTGAACAAGAAGCTGGACTACATGTACTTCCCGCAGGCGACGGGCTTCGTCCGGATGACGCTTGGCGCCCATCGTTGCGACGTCATCATGGGCTTCCCACAGGGGGATGACCTGGTCCAGGGCACCAATCCCTATTACCGCACCGCCTACGCGCTGGTCGCCAAGAAGGGCAGCGGCCTCGACGAAGTGACCACGCTGGAAGACGAGCGTCTCAAGGGCAAGCATATCGGCATCGTGGCCGGAACACCGCCTGCCACGAATATGGCGGTCAACGGCCTGATGGCGAATGCCAAACCGTATCAGTTGATGGTCGATACCCGTTTGGATTCGTCAGCGGAGGCGATGATAGCCGACCTGAAGTCCGGGAAGATCGACGCCGGCATTCTCTGGGGGCCGATGGCGGGCTTCTATGCGAAAAAGGCGGATCCGCCGCTCCATGTCACGCCCCTCGTGAAGGAAAAGTCAGGCCCTCGATTGGCGTACCGTATCGGCATGGGAGTGCGTGCCGCCGACCAGAACTGGAAGCGGCAGCTCAATCGCCTGATCCAGGAAAACCAGCCGGCCGTCAACAAGATACTGCTGGACTTCGGCGTTCCCTTGCTCGACGAGAATGACCGACCGATCGGCGCGGAGACGGCAACCAAAACGCCATGAGAGCAGCGCTCGCAGGCCTGATCCTTGCGACATTCCCATTCATCGTCTCGACCTTCGCGCAGGAGAGGCCTCCCGAGCCCGACGGGTATCGCATGGGAGACTACCGTGCGCCGGTTCCCGCGACCCTTGCCGGTGTGCGTGTGCTGACCACCGCAGAGGCCGAGGCGATCTGGCGCGCCAAGGCCGGCGCATTCATCGACGTCATGCCTCGCGCGCCGAAGCCGCAAAATCTTCCCGAAGGCACCATCTGGCGCGACAAGCCGCGGCTCAACATTCCCGGCAGCGTGTGGCTGCCGGACACCGGCTACGGAAGGCTCGCAGCCGTAACGGAAGACTATCTGCAGCGCGGGCTTGTCCGCGCGACGGCAGGCAACGATGCCGGGCTGGTGGTGGTCTACTGCCTTGCCGATTGCTGGATGTCCTGGAACGCGGCCAAGCGCATCCTCACTTACGGCTATTCCAACGTGGCGTGGTACCCTGACGGGACCGATGGCTGGGAACGGGCCGGTCTGGCGCTGGTGGAGTCGCAACCGGAGCCGCGGACTGGCGAGGAGATCGCATCGCCGCGTTAGCGACTACTCGATCTCCTGCTGTATCGTCCGCCCGAGGGCGAACAGCCGCTGGTCGATCGCCGTCGGGACCTCGCAGACGAATTTGATGACGTTCCGCCGGTCTTCGAAGATGCGCGTTTGCCAGACGAGCTGATTGCCGAGCTCGTCGATCTTCGCCTGGTCGGGCGGCGTTTCGCCCTGCAGCGTCTGCAAGGCCAGCGTGTCGGCGCGGATCTTATCTGCCGCTTCGCGCTGTTTGCGGGTGACGCGCTCCAAGCCGTTCATAACCTGGGAGCGTTGGGCATTGAGGGATTCGAACAGGCCGGCAAACAGCAGTTTCCCGCTTGCGGTCTTGTCGGCTGCACCGTTCAGATATTCCGTGATTGCCTTTTGCGCCTCCTCGAGCGGGGTCCGCCTCGCCGCGAGCTTCGCAACCAGCGCGCTGACCTTGGCATCGTCCTTCCACTTGCCGGAGACGTCGTCGAGCGGCGGGCCTGCCCAAACCGCGGCGACGGATATCTCGGGCACCTTGGCCTGCGTGCACGGCCAGTTCGGATAGCGCGGATCGGCGGCATGGCCGTGTCCGCTCATGGCCGTAATGGCGAGGAGCATGGCGATCGCGATCCGGTATTTCATGTCTCGCCTCCGGCCGGGCCGCGGCGGATCAGGCCGCGCGATGGATCGTAGGCGAGGATGGCGCCGATCATGAAGGCGATCGTGCAGCCTCCGACCACCGCGAGCGCGATCCAGTTCATTTGCCCATACAGCGCAAAACGAATCAGCTCCACGGCATGCGTGAACGGATTGAACAGGCAGACATAGTAGAGCATCGGGCTGCTCTCCAGGATGCGCCACAGCGGATAGAGCGCCGAGGAAGCAAAGAACATCGGAAAGATGACAAAGTTCATCACGCCCGCAAAGTTCTCGAGCTGTTTGATGCCGGACGAGATCAGCATGCCCAACGCGCCGAGCATCAGGCCTGAGAGGACCAGCGCCGGCAGCACCGTAAGATAGCCCGCCGGAGGCGCTGCGATATCCCAGAACCAGGCGATCAGCAGGAAGGCATAGACCTGAAGCAGCGAGACCGCGGTTCCCGCCAGAAGCTTGCAGGACAGGAGGAACCATCGCGGCAGCGGGCTCACCAGCAAGGTCCGCATATTGCCCATTTCGCGGTCGTAGACCATGGAAAGCGAGGACTGCATGCCGTTGAAGAGCTGGATCATCGCCATCAGCCCGGGCGCGATATAGACCTCGTAAAGAATGTAGGTCTCATATGGGGGGATGATGGAGAGGCCGAGCACCTGACGGAAGCCGGCGGCGAAGATGAAAAGCCACACCAGGGGCCGCACCAGCGCCGAGATGAAGCGTTCGCGCTGGTGCAGGAAGCGAAGCGCCTCGCGCCACACAATGCCGTTCAGGCAGATCAGATATTCGGCCGCCGAGAAGCCGCGCTGGATTGGCGTCATGGCTGCCGATGTCATGACGTTGAACTCCCGCTCTGAGCGGTGGAGCCGGTCAGCCGCATGAACGCCGTGTTGATATCGCTGCCGCCCGCATCGGCGATGACCCGCGCCACTTTGCCCTGGGCCAATACGCGGCCCTGATGCAGCACGACGAGATCGTCGTTCGAACCGATCTCGTCGAACAGATGTGTCGCCCAAAGCACGCTTATTCCCTGTTCGGCAACGAGCTGCCGAACGTGGTTGAGGATGTCGGCGCGCGCCTTGACGTCGAGGCCGACGGTTGCCTCGTCGAGCAGGAGCAGGCGCGGGCGATGCAGCAGCGCCCGCGCGATTTCCAATCGTCGCATCTGACCGCCGGAGAGATCGCGCACCTTGCTGCCGGCGCGGTCGGCAAGGCCGATGCGCGCCAGCACCTCACCGCTGCGCGCGCGGGCATCGCGCCTGCCGATGCCGTGCAAGGCGGCGTGATAAAGCAGATTCTGCGTCACCGAGAGGTCGAGATCGAGCGTGCGGGGCTGAAACACCACGCCGAGCAGCCGCAAGGCTTCGCCGGGTGTCTGCGCGACGTCATGGCCGAAAATCCCGATACGTCCGTGCTGGATTCCGAACAGCCGCGTGATCAGCGAGAACAGGGTGCTCTTGCCGGCGCCGTTCAGGCCGAGCAACGCGGTGAAACTTGCCGGCGCGACGGAAAAGCCGATCTCGATCAGCGCGCGCCGGGTGCCATAGGCATGGCTGACGCCTTCGATCGACAGCGCAGGCATCTCCACGGCATCGGGCCGGGGAGGGAAGCCTTGCGTGCTCTGACCGGCGGAAAAGGCGTCAGTGGCCGTCATGGTTGTGCAATCGTCATACCCCAGGGCAGCTCGCCGACCTGGATCGTCTTGATGACCTTTTGGGCTGCGACATCGATCACCGAGACGTCGTTCGATACGCCATTGGTGGTCAGTAGATATTTCTCGTCGGGCGTGAATGCGAGGTGCCAGACACGCTGGCCCACCAGTAGATATTTGGTGACCTTGTGGCTAACGGCGTCGACGACGGCGACGCGATTGGCCGGGCCGAGTGCGACGAAAGCGGTCTTGCCGTCCTTGGTCATGCCGATGCCGACCGGCTGGATGGCTTCGCTTCGCAGGCCGGGAATTTCGAACGAAATCTTTTTCGTCACCTCCCGCTTGGCCGGGTCGATCACCGAAACGGTACCGCCGATCTCCGACGATACCCACACCTCGGAATTGTCACGTTTGAACTCGGCGAAGCGCGGGCGCGCATCGACCAGAACGTTGGCGACGATCTCGCGCGTCGTGGTGTCGATGAAATGCGCCATGTTGGTCGTCTCGGACGTATTGATCAGGATTTTGCCGTCCGGGCTGATCGCCATGCCCTCCGGTTCTACGCCGACCTGGATCTCGCCGAGACGGGCGCGCTTCTCGACGTCGATGATGGTCACCGTATTGTCGTTCTCATTGGCGACATAGAGAATCTTGCCATCGGCATCCAAGGCGAACAGCTCGGGGTCCGGGCCGGAGGGCAGGGAATCGACGACTTCCTGCTTCGCAACGTCGATGACCTGAATGCTGTCATCGTCGCCGACCGCGACGAACACAAACTTGCCGTCCCTGGTGAACTCGATGCCGCGTGGCCGCTGGCCGACCTTGATGGTCTTGGTGACGGTCCAACTGTTCGTATCGATCACCGATACGGTGTTGCTCTTCTCGTTGGACACATAGGCGATGAAGGCCGATGCAGGCGTCGCCGCCGCGAGCCAGGCAGCCACCCCAAAAAACAGGCAATGACGCCACATATGCAATCCATCCTCCTTCAATTCAGCTTGCATTTGGTTTCCGGCCGATCGACGCCAAGCGTGTCGAGCTCCGACACCTGATGCAGGAATCCCTCCTGCGGAGAAACCGAGACCACCATGCGTCCATCGACCAAAAGGATCGGCTGGCGAAGCTGCAAATTCCAGTCCCGCAGCGTCAACCGCCGGCCTTTGAACGCAGCAACGGAAAAGTCTTTCCCTCTAAGAAAATCCGACACCACCTTTGGGTCGCCGGACTTCGTGCGCGACGCAGCTTCACCGATCATGCGTGCTGCCGTCCAGGCCTGCATGTCCAATGCGGTCATCTGTCGCGAGTTCAGTTTGGCGAACCGGTTCTGAATCTGGATCGCGCCCCACTGATCCTGCGCGGCGTGCCAGCTGGTCGGAACGAGGCCCGCCGAGCCGGCAACCGGGCGCGGATCCCAGGTGCGGTAGGGTAGGTAGGACGCGAACACCTCGCTTTCGTCGGCTGCCACGAGGACGTCATAGGCCGGTGCTTGCTGGGTGAATACCGGAATTTGCCGCTGGATCAGGGTGACGCCACTGTCTGTGCGGCGCGCGCCGCCGGTATCGTCAAAGGTTCGCTCCTGAACGATCTTGGCGCCAAAGCGCGTGGCCGCGCGCCGCAGTGCGTCGGCGTAGAGCTTGTCCTGATCATGCGAGCCGACCACGAGCAACCAGCGCTTCCATTGCTTCCACACCAGATATTGCGCGAGCGCATCCGCAAGCATCGAGCGCGTCGGCGCGACATGGATCACGTTGGCGCGGCAATCCTGCTCGCGCAGGCGGTCGTCGATTGCTCCGGCATTCAACAGCAACGTCCCACGTTCGCGAAGCGCGTTGGCGGCCTTCAGCAAGTCGTCTGCCGGAAGGTCGGCAATGATGAAGCCGGTGCGCTCGGCAAGCGCCGCGGCAGTCTTCGCGACGTCCTCATCGTCCTTGAGTCGGACCTCTTCCAGCGTGAAGCGCTGATTGAGGAACTTACCCGTGGTGTTGTTGTCCTCGATGGCAAGGCGTGCGCCGGCAAGCCCATCATTCTCCGCCGGCAGTTCGACGAGGGACAATTTCGTCTTGATGCCGGCTCGGCCAAGATAGCCGACGCCGATCTCGATGGGGGCGGCCGCGAGCACCGAGGTAGCTGCAATGATCAAGCCGATCGCAGCGACCAAGCATCGGATCATGGCTTCTCCCTGACAGGTCTTCTCGACTTGGTATGGAAGACCTTTGGCTTTGAACCATGACCGAATTGTCTGGGCTTGCAACTCAATTCTGTTGCGCCGACTTCGCGTCGTGTCAGCCCTTCAGGCGTGCGGCGTGCCAACGCAGATGATCGGCCATGAATGTGGAGATGAAGTAGTAGCTGTGGTCGTAGCCAGGCTGTCGGCGCAAGGTGAGGGGGATTTTGGCTCTCTCGCAGGTGCCTTGCAGCAGCTCCGGGCGGAGCTGTTCAGTCAGAAACTGATCGGCATCGCCATAGTCGACCAGCAGATCGGGTAATCTGGCGCCGTCCTCGATCAGGGCAACCGCATCGTGCTTGCGCCATGCTTGCCGGTCGCTACCGAGATAACCGCCGAGCGCCTTGATGCCCCATGGCACCTGTGAGGGAGCGACAATCGGCGCAAAGGCACTGGCAGCGCGGTAGCGGCCGGGATGGCGCAGGGCGATCGTCAGTGCGCCGTGGCCGCCCATGGAATGGCCAAGAATGGATTGCCGGCTTGCATCGACAGGAAAGCTTTCGGCGACCAGTTTGGGCAGTTCCTCCGTGACATAGCTCCACATGCGGTAATTGCGGGCGAACGGCTCCTGCGTCGCATCGACATAGAAGCCGGCGCCAAGCCCGAAATCGTAGGCATTGGCCGGATCGCCCGGCACGCCTTCGCCGCGCGGGCTGGTGTCGGGCGCAACGAAGATCAGGCCGAGTTCGGCGCAGGCGCTGCGGAATTCGCCCTTTTCCGTCACGTTGGCGTGGGTGCAGGTCAGTCCTGAGAGATACCAGACGACCGGCAGCTTGGTGCCCGCGGCGTGCGGAGGCACATACACCGAGAACGTCATGTCGGTCCGGGTTTCGCGGCTGGCGTGCCGGTAGACGCCTTGCGTTCCGCCATATGCCTTGTTCAGTGAAACCGTCTGCATGCTCATGGCCTTGCTACTCCGGCGCTGTGCGGCAGGCTTACGCCAATGCCACTTTCGATTGCCAGCCGCACCAGTTCGGCGGAAGTTCGCACGCCGAGCTTTTGGCGCATGATCGAGGATGTGTTGGCAACGGTTTTGTACGAGGAATGAACCAGCCAAGCGATCTCGGAAAGACTCTTGCCCGCGCTGAGCAGGCGCAGGATCTCCATCTCCCGCGAGGTGAGTTTTGCAAGCGGACTGCGAGCGAAAGCGGGTCCGGCGAATGCGATGCTCCGCGCGATTGCGAAGGGCAGGTAGACCCCGCCCTTGCCGACTTCACGGATGGCCTCGACCAGATCCTGCGGATCGCCCGTTTTCGCGACATAGCCTTTGGCGCCGATCTCGATGGCACGCGCGGCGAAGACAGGATCGTCGTTCATGCTGAACATGATGATTCGTGCCGACGCAGTTCGCGCAAGAATGCGCCGCGCCAGTTCAAACCCCGAGACGGTCGGAAGGTTGATATCGATCACGCAGATGTCGGGACGTTCGGCGACGAATACGCGTTCGCCGCTCTCCGCGTCGGCGGCCTCCAACAGCACGACCTCCGGTTCGTCGGCAAACACGGTGCGGCAGCCCGAAGCAACGATGGGATGATCGTCGACGATCAGTACTCGCATGGCATCGATCCCCGATAGCTGCTTCGATTGCGTTGCTGCATCGCGTCAAGCTGCATAGACATCGGCGCGAGCCCGGTCATGCAACGCCGACACGATTGCTGTACGCTTCAATCTGATCGTCGGTTTTTCGACTGTCAACGGTCCTCTCGACGGGGAACGGATTGCGACGCGATTGGGGCAAACCTCATGTGGCAAAAATTATCGTTGCGCGGGCGGATCAATTTGCTGCTGGCGCTGGGGCTCACGCTTGGCCTGGCGATCAATATCGCGCGGCTGGTGGTCGAAGCGGCGCCCCGTGTCCGGGCCGAAGATCAAAGCGTCATCCGGCTGGCACGCGAATTCGTGGAGACGATCGTTCCCGGCCTGAACGAGGCGGCAGATCCGGAGGCGCGGCTGAACCAGATCGTCCACGACCTCAGCAGGCTCCGTCACGTCAGTATCACACGGCAAGGCGATGCGACCGTGGCCGAGCGCTCGGGCGATGGCGGCGACGAACGATCGCCGCCGGCATGGTTCATCGCGCTCGTGCATCCGGAAACGACCACCGTAAGCGTACCGATCACGATCCACGGAAAGCCGCAGTCGCTCCTGATAACCTCGCATCCAAACGACGAAATGGCCGAAATCTGGGACGGAATCGTCACCCAGCTGGCGGTTAGTTCCGCGCTCGCCATCGCGCTCTTTCTGGTTACGATAGTCGTGGTTGGCCGCGCGCTGGCGCCGCTGCAGGCGCTTTCGCAGACCATGGCAAACATCGAGGCCGGGCACTATGGATCACGCGTCGAGCCCGGCGGCACGCCCGAACTGGCGGCGATCTGTGCCAAGCTGAACCACCTCGCGGGCGCCCTTGGCGAAGCTGTCGAGGACAAGCGGCGGCTCGCCGAGCGCACGGTCTCGCTGCAGGATATGGAACGCAAGGAGATTGCGCGCGAGCTGCATGACGAGTTTGGGCCCTATCTCTTTACGCTGCGTGCCCACGCCGGCGCCCTGATGCGGCTAGCGGAAGACGGGCGCGCGCCGAGCGCGGATGCGTTACGCAAGCATGGCACCGCAATCATGGAGCAGATCAACGCGCTCCAGCAGTTCAACCGCAGGATACTGGAAAAGCTGAGGCCCGTTGGGCTTGCAGAGCTTGGATTGCGCGAGGCGCTCGGCGTGCTCTTGCGTTTGTGGCGTGAATCCCGTCCCGACGTAACCATCGACGCGAACATCGCCTGCGCTCCAGGCGAGACCGGAGAAGTCGCGGACTTGACGATCTATCGTACCGTCCAGGAAGCCCTGACGAATGCCTTCCGCCACGCTGAGGCGACCGTCGTCAGCGTCACGGTGGAACACGCTGCAGGAATGCAGGGAAATCGCGCCTGCGCCTTGGTGCGCGTCAGCGACAACGGCCGCGGTTTGGCGCCGGATCACAAGCTCGGTTTCGGCTTGATCGGCATGCGCGAGAGAATACTGGCGCTGGGCGGTACGCTGAATGTCGTCTCCGGCAACGAGGGCCTCACGGTAGAGGCGGTCGTCCCCCACGGATCGCACTGAGGCGGCGAAGCGATGGGCGGGAATTTTTCCCGGTTTCCTCGGGAAGGAGGGCATTTAGGAAGCCCGACCTTTTGCGGCTAGCGCGTGTCGATGTCTTCTCACTAGTATCGTCCGCATCGAACCGGCATCGCCAATGCGCCGGAATGTAGTGGGGGTGGGGACATGGACGTACGCGTACTGGTGATCGGGACAATCTCACTGTGCCTGGTTCCCGGGATCGACCGTGCCGAGGCCCAAACCGCATCTGGCGAGAGTGAGGTCTTGCCCGCCATCGAGGTAGTCGCCCCGCCGACATCAGCCAGACCAGTGGCCAGACCAGCCCGCGGCGGTACCGCACCTCGAGCCACCCGAAATGTGCGCAGGGTCTATGTTTACCCGACCGCGCCGACGCCGACGGCGCGATCGGGAATGGATGTCGATAAGGTACCGGCAGCGATCAATGCGGTTGGAGCCGGGCAGATTGCGCGCACGGGCTCGCTGAACGTTGCAGATGCACTACAGCAACAGGTGCCGGGTATCATCATCAGTGATACGACCGGAAATCCCTTTATGCCCGACGTACAATTTCGAGGTTTCGTTGCATCTCCGGTCTCAGGGACTCCCCAGGGATTGGCGGTTTACCAGAACGGGATGCGCATCAACGAAGCATTCGGCGACACCGTCCATTGGGACTTGATCCCGACCGCCGCAATCAGGTCGGTCACCGTCGTAACCAACAACCCCGCGTTCGGCCTCAACGCGCTTGGCGGAGCTGTCAACGTACTGATGAAGGATGGCTTCAATTATCAAGGCGCTGAAATCAATACGATGGGCGGATCTTTCGGACGGATCCAGAGCTCGGCACAGTATGGCAAGCAGATCGACAATTTTTCCGTCTATGGCGCGCTCGAGGGCGTGCGTGACAATGGCTATCGCAATTTTTCGGAGTCGGCGATTCGCCGGTTTTACGGTGACGTCGGCTACCGGACCGACAGCAGCGAATTTCACCTCAACGTGGGCGTCGCCAAGAACAATTTCGGCGCGGCGGCGGCCGTTCCGGTCGAACTGCTCCAGAGATATTGGGGGGCGACCTATACGACGCCGCAGACTACCGACAACCGCGTTGCCTACGCCAATCTGACCGGAAAGGTCGAGGTGACGCCGACCTGGACGATCGAAGGCTCGGCGCGCGTCCGGGCATTCCGGCAGAAGACGGTGGACGGAAACCCGACCGAGACGGCGCCGTGTGACGCCGATCCAATGCTGCTTTGCTTCAACGAGGACAACACCACGCCGGGAGCGCCGGCGAACGGCCTCAACGGAGTCCAGCTTGCAAATCCATTCCCCGCTGACTCGGTACTGGGCCAGATCGACCGTACAACGACCCGTTCGACGACGACTGGCGCGACCCTGCAGGCCACCAACACCGACCAGTTGTTCGGACATAACAACCAGTTCATGGTTGGCGCCAGTTTCGACTCCGGCGTTACCCGCTTCGGGGCCAGCGCGGAACTGGGCACGATCGGCTCGAACTACGTCGTCAGCGGCAGCGGCCTATTTCTCGGGCGGTCTGGCGAGCCTGTATCCATCGGCCCGGTCTCGCTCCGCGCCACCAACCGATACACCGGCCTCTATGCGCTCGACACATTCGATGTGACAGACGCGTTTTCCATCTCGGGCGGCGGTCGATTTAACTATGCAAACATCGTCCTTCAGGATCTGATCGGCACTGACCTCAACGGCCATCACACGTTCAGTCGCTTCAATCCGATGATCGGCGGCACGTACAAGATCACCCCGGGCCTGACGGCCTATGCGGGATATTCCGAAGCCAATCGCGCGCCGACGCCGCTGGAACTCGCATGCGCCGACCCTGCGCGCCCCTGTATCGCTGCGGCATTTCTGATCGCGGACCCGCCGCTGAAACAGGTCGTCTCTCGCACCATAGAGGCAGGTTTCCGCGGAACGAAGGAGCTGAATATCGGAACACTTGGGTGGAAAGTCGGCGCGTTCCGCGCCACCAATGCCGATGACATCCTGGCGATTCCGAGCCCGGAGTTACAGGGATTTGGCTATTTCCAGAACGTAGGCCGGACACGCCGCCAGGGTATCGAGGCTCAGGTCAATCTGACGTCGAAGACGCTGCAACTTTATGCCAGCTATGCCCTCGTGGATGCGCGCTTCCTCGATCCCCTGACGCTCAACTCCCACAGCCCGTTCGCCGATGCCGACGGGAATATCCAGGTTCTGCCGGGCAATCGCATTCCGGCGATACCACGCAACCGGGTCAAGGTTGGCATCGACTATTTGGTCACGGACGCCTTCAAGGTCGGTGGCGATGCATTGTTCGTCGGCAGCCAGTATTTTGTCGGCGATGAATCCAATCAGGCAGCCCGGCTGCCAGGGTATTCCGTTTTCAACGTGCACGCCTCGTATCAGATCAACAAGACGTTCCAGCTCTATGCCCGCGTCGACAACATCTTGGACCACCGCTATGCGGTTTACGGGACGTTCTTCGAGACCGGTGATGTGCCCAATTTCACCAACGGCGGCCAGGAATTTACCGATGCCCGCTCGGTCAGTCCGGCCCGGCCGCGCGCCTTTTACGCGGGCCTGAAGGCAACCTTCTAGAGAGCGGGAGGCGCAAAGGCGGCTCAGCGAAGATGCGCGGCTGTTCAGCTTGCCGCGCCACCGGGATGTTCTCGTCAGGAAACATCCGGCGACGGATCGACGCAGTGCGCCTTGTGGATCGCGGACGGAACGAAGCCAAAATGCTTCCGGAACACACGGCTGAAGTGCGACGAACTCGAAAAGCCCCACGAAAATGCGACATCGGTGATCGTCTTGCCGTGTTGGGTCTCCAGCTCCTGCCGGCAGTGCAGCAGTCTCGCCCGCCAGATGTAATCGCTGACGGTCATGCCCTTGTCGCTGAACAGCATGTGCAGATAGCGCTTGGTGCAGCCCAATGCCGCGGAGATCTGGTCGATGCAAAGATCCGGGTCGCGCAAATGTTCGCGGATGAAGGCTTGCGCGCGAATGTACATCGCTTCGGGACCGACGCGATCGAACATCGTGTCGGCCTCGCGCAGCGGTAACAGCAAGAGATCGATGAGCGAATCGGCGACGCCGATGGCGTTGTGAGGCGACAGTCGCTTTGCTTCATCAAACGCGGTGTGCACGAAGTCATAGGCGATGCGGCCGGTGCCGTTTCGCGCGGAGAGCTTGCAAGGCAACATCTTCGCCGTGCGGAAGCCGCGCTCGTGGAGCAGCTCCTTCGGGACAATCACGACCTCGTGCCGGGTCAATGAGGGGCTCACGATCGTGTGCGGACAGGAGACGTCATAGGCAAGACAATCGCCGGGCATGATGTCGATGCGGCGGCCGTTCTGTTCGAAATGCGAGATGCCGTAGGTCTGGAACAGTATCTTGACGTAGGGATGTTCGCTCAGCTTTGTGCCCGAGATCGTATGCGCGATACGATGCTGGCTCGCCTCGATCTGACAGAGTTTGAGCTGCGAGACGGTCGTGTAATTTATCCGTCCCTCCAGCGAGGAACCTTCCAGCGGATCGACATCAAACTGGCCGCATAGATCGGTCAGTGCGTCTGACCAAGTTTGGATCTGCTTCTTCGGCGCCAACCCGGAAGTGCTGAGTGAACGAACTGTATCAGGCATTGCCCAGCCACCGATTTGAGAACAGACTGCTACCTCCGCCGAGGCGTCGGTCAGATGGTCGCGACATTTGGCCCCAATTTAGGCAGTCGTCAGGAAGCGCGCAGATTCTTCCCAATATCCCTTTGACAATCCTCCAACTTAGTTTCGGCGGCGTCAAGGAAAACCTAGACCGAGAGTCGCGCAGGAAAGGCCGTGGGAACACGCCCACGGCATGATGCTTCGCAGCATCACGAGAGCCGAAACAGCGCGTCCAGCGCGAAATTAAAAAATTCAGTTGGGTTTCGCTATTGAGCAAACCCGCTTCGCTCTTGGGCAAGTTTCCCATCTCCGGGCGGGATAGGAATAGGGACCAATAATGGAAGAATGGGCCGTTTCGGCGGAAACCCAAAACTCGTATCCTGGAGGAAACACTATGCGCAAGGTGCTATCCGCAGCCTGTCTTGGCGCTATGGCGACATTCGTTGTCGGCGTCGCATACGCCAACGAAGAACTGATCAAGATGTCGCAGAACCCAAAGGACTGGGTGCAGCCGGCCGGCGACTACGCCAACACACGTTACTCGAAGCTTAACCAGATCAACGCATCCAACGTCGGCAAGCTTCAGGTCGCCTGGACCTTCTCGACCGGCGTGCTGCGCGGCCACGAAGGCGGCCCGCTCATCATCGGCAACATGATGTACGTCCATACGCCGTTCCCGAACAAGGTCTATGCTCTTGACCTTTCGCAGGACAACAAGATCGTCTGGAAGTACGAGCCGAAGCAGGATCCGAACGTCATTCCGGTGATGTGCTGCGACACGGTGAATCGCGGCGTGGCCTATGGCGACGGCAAGATCTTCCTGCATCAGGCCGACACCACCTTGGTCGCCCTCGATGCCAAGACCGGGCAGGTCGCTTGGAGCGTCAAGAATGGAGATCCGGGTAAAGGCGCTACCGGTACCTCCTCGCCGCTGGTCGTCAAGGACAAGGTTCTGATCGGCATTTCAGGCGGCGAGTTTGGCGTGCAGTGTCACGTCACGGCCTATGACCTCAAGAGCGGCAAGCAGGTATGGCGCGCCTTCTCTGAGGGGCCGGACGATCAGATCATGTTCGATGAGAAGACCACCGAGCACGGCAAGCCGGTCGGCAAGGACTCGAGCATCAAGACCTGGCAGGGCGATCAGTGGAAGATCGGCGGCGGCTGCACATGGGGCTGGATGTCCTATGACCCCAGTCTGAACCTCGTTTATTACGGCTCGGGCAACCCCTCGACCTGGAACCCGAAGCAGCGTCCGGGCGACAACAAATGGTCGATGACCGTTTTCGCCCGCAATGCAGATACCGGCGTTGCGCGCTGGGTCTATCAGATGACGCCCCATGACGAGTGGGACTATGACGGCGTCAACGAAATGATTCTCAGCGACCAGAACGTCAACGGCCAGGAGCGCAAGCTGCTGACCCATTTCGATCGCAACGGTTTGGCTTACACGATGGACCGCGCCACCGGCGAACTTCTGGTCGCCGAAAAGTACGATCCGAAAGTGAACTGGACCACCGGCGTCGACATGAACAAGAGCTCGCCGACTTATGGTCGTCCCAAGGTCGTCGATCAGTTCTCGACGGAGAAGGGCGGCGAGGACAAGAACACCAAGGGTATCTGCCCGGCCGCGCTCGGCACCAAGGACCAGCAGCCGGCAGCCTATTCGCCCGATACCCAACTGTTCTATGTCCCGACCAACCACGTCTGCATGGACTATGAGCCGTTCAAGGTGAGCTACACCGCGGGTCAGCCCTATGTCGGTGCGACGCTCTCGATGTATCCGCCTCAAGGCGAAAGCCATATGGGCAACTTCATCGCCTGGGACAACAAGACCGGCAAGATCGTCTGGTCGAACAAAGAGCAGTTCTCGGTGTGGTCGGGCGCGCTCGCGACGGCTGGCGGCGTGGTGTTCTACGGAACGCTCGAAGGCAATCTGAAAGCAGTCGATGCCAAGACCGGCAAAGAACTTTACAAGTTCAAGACCCCGTCCGGCATCATCGGCAACATCAACACCTATGAGCAGGGCGGCAGGCAGTATGTGGCCGTGCTGTCCGGCGTCGGCGGCTGGGCGGGTATCGGCCTTGCCGCAGGTCTGACCGATCCGACTGCGGGTCTCGGTGCCGTCGGTGGCTATGCCGCGCTGAGCAACTATACCGCGCTCGGTGGCACACTCACCGTGTTCGCGCTGCCGCAGTAAAGCAGGACCACCACGTCCGGCGCGTGGCTCGTTCCACGCGCCGGTTGGTCTGCATCTGATATCAAGGATGAACACTTGCGTAAAATCTGGTTGATTGCGGCCACTCTCACGCTGGTGGCGCCGGGAACGATTGCCTTCGCTGCGGATGATGCTGCTGCGGTCAAGACCGAGGACGGCAAATATTTCGACAAGGAGGGAAACCCGACCTACAAAGTCGGGGCCGATGGCACGGTCGATTGGTATACCTACTCCGGATACCGTCGCTATCATTCCGAATGCCACGTCTGCCATGGCCCTGACGGGATGGGATCGACCTATGCGCCGGCGTTACAGGATTCGCTGAAGACGATGAGCTATGGCGACTTCGTCGCAGTCGTCGCGAGCGGCCGCAAGAACGGCAACTCCGTCATGCCAGCCCTCGGCGACAACCCCAATGTCGCCTGCTACATGGACGACCTTTATGTGTATCTGCGTGCCCGCGCCCATGACGCCGTCGGGCGCGTCCGCCCTGCCAGGAAGGAAGACAAGCCCGACGCGTACACCGAGACGGAAAAGTCCTGCATGGGAAGCAAGTGATCATGCCGAACATGCGAGGTTCATGTCCTGGTACGTCCGCGCAGCAATTTGAAAAGCAAATGTGGAGCTTAAGATAAAAGCAAATGTGGAGCTTAAGATGAAGACCCGCGCCGCTGTCGCGTTCGAAGCCAAAAAGCCTCTTGAAATCGTCGAGGTCGATCTGGAAGGCCCGAAGGCCGGTGAAGTCCTCGTTGAGATAAAGGCGACCGGAATCTGCCACACCGATGCCTACACGCTCGACGGATTCGACAGCGAAGGAATCTTTCCTTCGATACTCGGTCATGAGGGCGCAGGCATCGTCCGCGAAGTCGGGCCGGGCGTGACGTCGGTCAAGGCCGGCGATCACGTGATTCCGCTCTACACGCCGGAATGTCGCCAGTGCAAAAGCTGCCTGAGCGGTAAGACCAATCTTTGTACTGCCATTCGCGCCACCCAGGGTAAGGGGCTGATGCCTGACGGCACCTCGCGCTTCAGCTATCAGGGCAAGCCGATCTTCCATTACATGGGCTGCTCGACGTTTTCGAACTTTACCGTGCTGCCGGAAATCGCGGTGGCAAAGATCCGCGAGGACGCGCCCTTCGACAAGAGCTGCTACATCGGTTGCGGGGTGACGACGGGCGTTGGCGCCGTGGTTAATACCGCCAAAGTGACACCGGGCGCCAACGTCGTCGTTTTCGGTCTCGGCGGCATCGGCCTCAACGTCATCCAGGGCGCGAAGATGGTAGGCGCCGACAAGATCGTCGGCGTCGACATCAACGATTCCAAGGAGGACTGGGGCCGCCGTTTCGGCATGACGCATTTCGTCAACCCGACCAAGGTCAGTGACATCGTCCAGCATCTGGTCGGGCTCACCGACGGCGGCGCCGATTACACCTTCGATTGCACCGGCAACACCACCGTGATGCGGCAGGCGCTCGAAGCGTGCCATCGCGGCTGGGGCGTCTCGGTCGTGATCGGGGTCGCTGAGTCCGGCAAGGAGATCGCCACCCGGCCATTCCAGCTCGTGACCGGCCGTGTCTGGAAAGGCACGGCCTTTGGCGGCGCGCGCGGCCGCACGGACGTGCCGAAAATCGTCGACTGGTACATGAACGGAAAGATCGAGATCGATCCGATGATCACGCATGTCCTCAAGCTTGAGGAGATCAACAAGGGATTCGACCTCATGCACGAAGGCAAGTCGATCCGTTCGGTTGTCGTATTCTGAATCGGGGAACTTCAAGCACAAGGAGGATAGGCCTATGACTGTTCATATCCACCCATCGATTGACAGCGGCGTAAAGCAGGGGACTGGCAACTTCGCCGGCGGCACCCTGGTCTGCAAATGCCAAGACAAGCCGGTCAAGGTCGCCATCAAGGGCGACGTGGCCCACAACCACGCCTGCGGCTGTACCAAATGCTGGAAGCCCGAAGGGGCGATCTTCTCCGTCGTCGCCGTCGTCCCGCGCGACAATGTGAAGGTAGTTGAGAACGGCGACAAGCTGCAGATCGTCGACCAGGCGGCGGCAATTCAGCGTTACGCCTGCAAGGCCTGCGGTACGCATATGTACGGCCGGATCGAGAACACGGGGCATCCGTTCTACGGGCTCGACTTCATCCATCCCGAACTGTTCCAGGAAGGCGGATGGGCAGCTCCTGGGTTTGCCGCGTTCGTGTCGTCCGTGCTGGAGTCCGGTGTTCAGCCGAGTGAGATGGATGGCATCAGGGCTCGGCTGAAGGAACTCGGACTGGAGCCATATGATTGTCTGTCGCCGCCCTTGATGGATGCGATCTCGAGCCACGTAGCCAAGTCCAAGGCCAGGGCTGCTTGAACAAGGCAGCTTGAACAGGGCGGCCTGGAGCGGGCGCAAGCCTGAGCTCGCGCGATACCAAAGTTGCGCTGATGGCGGTCGCCGTCGGCGCAACCGCGCTCTGAGAGTACGGCGAGGCGGTCCTATGCCTTTCCGTTGGGCCGACAGGTGAGCAGGCCTGCCGGCCTCCAGTCGTTCGGCAATCGGGCTGGCGGTGAGTGCCGCGCCTAATTCCCAGACATCGAAGTCTTCGCGCAGTCGCCATGCGACATGGTTGTTGCACGGCGTGCAATCGGCGGCACTTGACCGATCGTCTGATTTTGCATGCTGCGGTGCGGTGGCCCGTCATGGCGGCCGGGATGCTGGAGACGGACAATCCCCGGGAGGTGTTGACCCATTGAGCGGTTCCCTTCTAAGGACGGTGCTGACCGCATAATTGCTCGCGAGGATTCCCACGATGCCAATCGTCACAGACGCCGCCTTCATTCTGCCCGACGATTTCGCCGGTGCCGCGCTGATGGGGCGCGTCTGGCGTCCCGATCTTGCCGGCCCGTCGGTGGTCGCGATCCGCCAGGACGGCGTGTTCGACATCACCGAGGACTTCCCCACCGCCAGCGAGCTTGCCGCTGCTGCCGATCCGGCCGGGGCGCTGCGCGCCGCGCGTGGCGAGCGCCTTGGCGTACTGCAGGATCTCCTAGACAACACGCCGCCCGACACCCGCGATCCGACCAGGCCATGGCTGCTCGCCCCGATCGATTTGCAGGTGATCAAGGCTGCCGGCGTCACGTTCGCCGTGTCGATGCTGGAGCGAGTGATCGAGGAGCGGGCACGCGGCAATCCGGATTCGGCCGAGGCGATCCGGGCCGAGGTGACGCGGATCGTCGGCACCGACCTGTCGCAACTGAAGCCGGGCTCGGCCGAAGCGCAGCATGTGAAGGACGTGCTGGTTTCCCAGAACGCCTGGAGCCAGTATCTCGAGGTCGGCATCGGGCCAGACGCCGAGGTGTTTACCAAGGCGCCCGTGCTGTCGGCGGTCGGTACATGCGTGGATGCGGGCCTGCATCCGAAATCGACCTGGAATAATCCGGAGCCGGAGGTCGTGCTGGTGGTGGCGAGCGATGGGCGCATCGTTGGCGCCACGCTCGGCAACGATGTCAATCTGCGCGACTTCGAGGGGCGTTCGGCGCTGCTCCTGTCCAAGGCAAAGGACAACAACGCCTCCTGCGCCATCGGGCCGTTCGTGCGGTTCTTCGACGCGAGCTTCACGCTCGATGACGTGCGGAGAATGGAAATTTCGCTGGAGGTGAAGGGGCCAGAAGGCTTCGTCCTGCACGGCGCATCCTCGCTGACTCAGATCAGCCGCGACCCGGCCGACATCGTCGGGCAGACGATTAACGAGAACCATCAATATCCCGACGGCTTTGTGCTGTTCCTCGGCACGATGTTCGCGCCGATCCAGGATCGTGCCGCGAAGGGACAGGGGTTCACGCATGTCGAAGGCGATTTGGTGACGGTCGCCACGCCGAAACTAGGCCGGCTGACCAACCGGATGCGTCACAGCGGCGATTGCGAGCCCTGGCAGTTCGGCTTGGCCGATCTCTTCGCCGCATTGATGCGCCGTAAGGGCGCCGCCCGAAGCAGCAATAGCAGATAGAAACGGGCTGGGAATCTATGCGCAAGTGGGCAGGAAGATAGTCGGCAGGATCGTCCACGCGATCCCAAGAAGCGAAAGCAGGATCAGAAGGTGTGATACGCCACGCAGGAACCGAGAGCTGCCGAGACTCTGGCTAGGCCGGGTATTACCGCGATGGAGCGTCCATGCCGTCAGGAGGAGGGCGGTTAAAGCTGCGGCAGTGGCAAGAGTAATCGTCCAGGCCATCATGGTAGCCGCTGCGGCCACTGGTCCAATGCAGATCAGCGCTTCGGTGGCGTAGACGGTAGTCAGATGCAGAAACCAGATAAGGGGCGGAGCAAGCACCTGCAGAAGAGTGCCAAGGGATGGCTTGATAGTGTCGCTCATCCTGCAAGCCTCGGAAATCCGTGCACGAGGAGAAGCCCCAGCAGGCCGGGATTGCGCATTCCGAATGTAAGAATGGCGTTGTCAGCGCGAAGTGGCCCCGACTTGCCGCAACGCTGTAAAGACCGGACCATGCGAAGAGAAAGCCGCCGAGCACGGTTGCGATCAGGCCATAGAGAATGAAACGGATGGTTCGTATCAGGCGTGGGCGTGAAACAAGGGGCATCGCTAGCGGCCGATGGGGAGCCTGCCGTCCGGCATGGGAGCCGCGGATACTTCCGCGCGTGTTATTAACTGCACGGTGATGATCACGGCCGCGACCAGATAGCTGAGTGGACAGGCTGTGATCATGAGCAGGCCGGCTAGATGTTGATCCTCCAGCGCGTGATGCAATGAGACATGTCCAGGAGCGTCAGCAAGATGGCCTGAGAACCTATAGAGTGTTCTCGGCGCGAAGATGAGCAGCGCCGCAAGCAGACATGTCAGCTTTCCAGTAAGCAGAAGCGCTGGAATTGTCTGCCACCGCGACGCGGCGGAAGTGGTCAGCAGGGACAACCAGAAGAAGAGCGCAGCCAGCAATAGAGCTGCGTGGAACGTCAAACCAGCCGCCGCAGACCGGAGGAGAAGGTCATGGACCGCGGGGGAATGCCTCGTCCAGAGCAGAACAATCTGAAGGAAAGTCGCGGTCCAAAGCCAGATCGGTCGGGTGCCGCCGATAGCCGGCGGGTAACGATCAACGCGGCGACTGAGGGCGCGATGATATTCATCGATGCGATATGCAGCACCATATGGGTCGAGAAATGACTGAGATCGTAAGCCAAAAGCACCGCCGCCCCAGTCAAGAGAACGGCAGTAGCGCTCGCGATGGCGGGACTGGTCATCCGGACGTTCAACGGCCTGGCTTATCGCCCTCAACGGGCTTCAAACCATCAAGTCCAAGTTCCCAAAGATGTTCCCCCATCGCGCGGCGCCGCTTGGCGCAGCAGCACCACTAAAGGAACTTACGGAACAAAACGGAATTGAGAGATGCGGCGTTCATGGCTCGCAAACGCGAAGCAGGAGCATGATATGGCTCGGAGATCGATCTGGACGCGGTACGGGTTCGCCTGGGTTACTGGGGCTTTATTTCTGATTACGCTGACCGGTCACTGGATATTCGGTTGGTATGCCTACGCAAACGAGCAGCTTGCTCTCAAGCAGCCAGTTGAAATCAGCGACTACACCATGCAGATGATGCGTGACATGCTGGAGAACTGGCAATCTGAGTTTTTGCAGTTGCTTTGGCAGGTTGCCGGTCTGGCCATTCTGCTGCACGTCGGCTCGCCGCAATCCAAGGAGGGCGAGGACCGGATCGAGGCCAAGATCGACGCTATATTGCTTGCTGTGGAGCCTAAGAAAGGCGACAGCCTCCTGAAGGAAATCGATGACGAATATGAAGGGCGTCATACGGACTCCGGCTTTGTACGGAAGCTGGAGCGTCTACATAGCTGAGCCCACCGTCGGGCGGCCGCACGTTTGGTGCATGTCGAGCTCGCAAGCGGTATGATGTCCGTGAGCCTATCAAGCCAGCCGCGGGCCGGCACATGTGAGCGGCATCGCTGTCGGCGAGAGTGACGTGCCCTGGTTCCCTGTTGTACGATCCCGATCAACGACAACCTGGGATGTATCTGCAATGGCGAAAATCAGGATCGGTCTGGCCGGCTGCGGCTTCGTGTCCGAGCTGCACATGCATGCCTATCGGCGCGTTTATGGCGTGGATGTCGAGGTCAGGGCTGTTGCAGCGAGGGGCAGTTATGTCCTCGAGTTTGCCAATCGTCACCAGATCCCGGCGGTCTATCGCAGCTTTGGCGATCTGATCGCCGACGGCGAGATCGATGTGATCGACATCTGCACGCCGCCCAATTTGCACACTTCAATGATTGTCGATGCGATGCAGGCCGGCAAACACGTTATCTGCGAAAAGCCGTTCGCCGGCTATTTCGGCCGGGATGGTGACAAGGCGCCGATCGGCAAGCACGTGCCGAAGGCATTAATGTATGAGCGCGTGCTGGACGAAATGGCGGAGACCCGCGCGGCGATCAACAGGACCGGCAAGCTCTTCATGTATGCGGAGGACTGGATTTACGCGCCGGCGGTGACCAAGACCGCCGAGATACTCAAGGCCACGAAAGACAAGATCTTGTTCATGAAGGGGGAGGAGAGCCACTCCGGCTCGCATGCGGCGCACGCCGCGCAGTGGGCGCTGACCGGCGGAGGCTCGCTGATCCGGATGGGATGTCATCCGCTTTCGGCGGTGCTTTATCTCAAGCAGGTTGAGGCGAAGGCGCGCGGAGAGACGATCAGCGTTGCGAGCGTGACGTGTGACGTCGGCAATGTCACGGCTATCCTCAAACCGGAGGAGCGCACCTACATCAAGGCCAATCCGGTCGACGTCGAGGATTGGGGCACGCTCACGGTGACCTTCTCCGACGGCACCAAGGCGACGGTGTTTTCCGGCGACATGATCATGGGAGGCGTCCGCAACCTGATCGAGACCTATACCAGCGGCGGCTCGCTGTTCGCCAACATCACGCCGAACACGCACATGATGAGTTACCAGACCAGTGAGGAGAAGCTCGCCGGCGTCTATATCACCGAAAAGGTCGACCGCAAGACCGGCTGGCAATATGTCTGCCTCGAGGAGGAATGGACGCGCGGCTATACGCAGGAAATCCAGGACTTCATGGAGTGCGTCGCCGGCGGCCGGCAACCGCTCTCCGATCTGGCGCTGGCCTTCGAGACGATCAAGGTCAACTACGCCGGCTATTGGGCGGCTGAGGAGGGACGGCGCGTCACGTTGTGAGCCGCTAGCGAATGATCCGATCGTGGCGCGCCCGCCACATGGTTCGAGACGCCGCTTCGCGGCTCCTCACCATTAGGGTCTGGGAGCTTGCGCGATGCGATACCTCATCCTGAGGAGCGCGCAACGCGCACGTCTCGAAAGGATGAAGCCCCGAACGTTCTACGCCGCGTAGACCGATGACTTCGGCAGCGGGAACACTGGATCCCGCGTCCTGATATTGGTGGGCCAGACCACCGAGATATGCTCGCCGGCATTTTGCATCACGACCGGCGTCGAGCGCTCGTTCTGCCCGGAGAGCGGCGTGCCGGGCCGATAGAATTTCACGCCATAGCCCTGGATAGTGCCGCCCGGCGGGATGTCCACGTCGAGCGCCGCCTTGCGAACCGCTTCGGGATCGAAGCCGCCGTATTTCTCCTTGGCCACGGGCAGCACGTTGTTGAGCAGGATCCAGGTTTGGTTGAAACCCATCGAGCAATGCGGCGGAACGTCGGTTGCGCTGGTTTTTTCCTTGTAGCGGGCGACCATGACCTTGGTGAGATCGCCGATGCCGGGCGCGAGTTTCGCGGGATCAAGCAATTGCGCCGGCACCGGATCGATGTTGCAGAAATTGTCGATGTCCGCGCCGAAGGTCGCGCGCAACTTGTCGAGCTGGCTGTAGCCTGCGCCGGCGCCGAACAGCATCTTGAACTTGAGGCCGTTCTCGCGCGCTTGCCGCAGGAACAGAGTGATGTCCGGATTGTATCCGGCATGGGAAATCACATCAGCCCTGGCGCGCTTGATCTTGGTCACCAGCACCGAGAGGTCGGGGGCGGACGCAGAATAGCCTTCCTTGAGCACGACTTGCAGGCCGGCCTCCTTCGCATAGGCTTCGTCGGCCACGGCGACGCCGACCCCGTAAGGGCCGTCCTCGTGAATCAGCGCGACCTTGACGTCCTTGGGCTCCATGCCGAGCTTGGTTTTGGCGTGCTCGCTGATGAAGCTCGCAAAGGCCTGGCCATACTGATCGGAATGAATCTGTGCGCGGAAGACGTATTGCAGGTTCTTGTCCTTGAAGACGGCAGTCGAAACCGCAGTCGTGATCCAGAGAATCTTTTTCTGCTGCTCGACCTTGGCCGAGAGCGGGACCGCGTGCGAACTCGCATAGACGCCGTTGATGATGTCGATCTTCTCCTGGTCAATCAGGCGATTGGCCTCATTGATCGCCACATCCGGCTTGCTCTGGGAATCGGCAGCGACAGGGGCAACCTTGTACTTGCCGCCGATGCCGCCCTTTTCGTTGACGAGATCGATGGCCATCTGCGCGCCGATCGAGGAGGCGACCGACCCGCCCGCGGCAAAGGGGCCGGTCAAGTCGTAGATCAGGCCGATGCGCACCGTCTCGGCTTGCGCCTGCGCGCGGGTCCAATCGAAGCTGAATGCAGCGGCGGCCGCCGCAGAAGTCTTCAGCAGTGTTCTGCGTGAAGTCGGCATCGTGTCCTCCCACTGAATTATTATTATCGCCGGGACTGGTTCTTCCGGGTTTTCAGTCAAGTATTTGGAGAATACGGCGAGAAGTCAACCTGCGCGCATGCTCGTCATGGGGCGCTTGTGGCAGTGCAAACGTGTGGATGGGCAAGCGCGAGGGCAGGGCTCGCCGACTAAAGTCTGGTAGAGGATGGATGTGGAGCAAGGAGATCGCGCCGCGTGCATTTTCGTGTATCGGGAGAATCCGATGTTGATGATGACCAGCACGGGCGCGGCGATCACAGGCGACTGCATTGAACGCCATGTCGAAGGCGATCGGGGTGAACTGACCAGCGACGACCCGGCCCAATAGACTCGTGGCAGTCCGGCTGGCCGCCACCGCGTCCATTCCTCTTGCCGCGAGCATGGCTGTCGTCGTTGCTGCGTCGAAGAGACCAATACCGAACGCGAGGTGCGTTCGAACTGACTTCCCGCTTTCGGGCGGCGAAGGCTTGCCGATCTCGCGCAGCGCCTGGAACACGGCAAAATGCAATTTGCTGCGATTTGGTCAGACAAACCGAGTGGTGTGAAAACAGAAGGCCGCACGTGACAATTTGTCCGCTGCCTCTTTTTGGGCGGATTCGGCCTTTCAGTTTGTGATATCTGAATCCACTTACGCACTACACCATCTCCCGATGGCATCAATGCAGAACGCGAGACGAAAATGTCATCGCCTTCAGATCAGACCCGGCGCACGATCATCCTGACCGCTCTGGCCACTGCGGTGCACGCAGCAGCGCCCAGACCGTCCGCTGCCGAGGAGGACCAGCCCGGCAGCGACCTGCGACCGCAAAAAGCCGACGTCCTGGTCTTCGCCGAGGGCGATCATGCGGATGAGGTCATCAAGCCGCAGGACCTGAACGTTGGCGGACCGTTCGTTCGCGCCTGGCCAAAGGATCCCAAAACTTCAGTGGTCCGAAAAGGTTCGCGGTTGAATGAGGTGGTGGTCGTAAAACTTGATCCGGCCGAACTTGATGACGACACGCGCGCGAGGTCGGCTGACGGCATCGTTGGGTATTCGGTGATTTGTACCCACGCCGGGTGCCCTATCACTGCCTGGGGGAAGGCGGCGCAGGGCGAAAAAGACGTGCTCAAATGCGTTTGCCATAATTCCGAGTTCGACCCCCGGCAAAACGCGCAAGTGGTGTTTGGACCGGCGCCTCGACGCCTTGCGGCACTTCCGTTGGCGATAGCTGACGGTTCGCTCACCGTCGCTGGAACATTCGTTGGAAAGGTAGGAGCACAGCAAGGAGGGTGATCGCAGCCCGCATCAAATGCCGCACAACCACCAAGAAAGATGAAGAAACAAACGGGAGGTAGCGTCTATGACCATGAAGCAATGGCTATTGTCGAGCTTTGTCGCGTCCACGTGCCTGTTTTCAATCGGTGCCTTTGCCGGCCCGATTGAGAAATACACTCCGGTGACAGCCGATCGCCTGAAGAACCCGGAACCCGGCAACTGGATGCTCTATCGGCGAACCTATGACGGCCAGGGATATAGCCCGCTCGACCAGATCAATACCTCGAACGTGAAAGACCTGGTACCGGCGTGGACCTTCTCCACCGGCGTGATTGAAGGGCACGAGGCTCCGCCGATCGTGAATAACGGCGTGATGTTCGTCGCGACCCCAATGGGTCAGGTGATCGCCCTCAACGCCAAGACAGGCGATGAGTACTGGCGTTACAAACGCCAGCTCCCCGACGATCTCTTCCAATTGCACCCGACCAACCGCGGGGTGGGATTGTGGCAAGACAAGCTGTACTTGGCTACAACGGATGACCATGTGGTCGCGCTCGATGCCAAAACGGGCAAGGTCCTCTGGGATACCAAAGTCCAGGACTACAAGAAGGGTCAGTACCTGACTCTGATGCCGCTGATTGTCGACGGAAAGGTTATCGTCGGTGCTGCCGGCGGTGAATTCGGCGTGCGGGGCTATGTCGTCGCGTATGATGCCAATGACGGCAAAGAGTTGTGGCGGACCTTCACCATTCCCGGAAAAGGCGAGCCTGGCAACGAAACGTGGAGCGGCGACGACTGGAAAACGGGTGGCGGCTCTGCGTGGATGACGGGCAACTACGATCCCGACACCAGGACCATTTACTGGGGCGTTGGCAACGCCGCACCGTGGCCGGGAGATACTCACCCCGGCGACAATCTTTACACAACCTCGGTGCTAGCGCTCGACCCGGATAGCGGCAAGATCAAAACCTATTTCCAGTACCATCAAAACGATTCCTGGGATTGGGACGAGGTGGAAGCACCAATGCTGGTCGACGTGCAGAGGGATGGACGCATCTTCAAGGGCCTCATCCATCCGGGACGCAACGCGATCTTCTGGGTACTCGAGCGCAAGCCGGACAGCATCAAGTATGTAGCCGGCTGGCCTTATGTCTATACCGACGTCTGGAAGGGCATTGAGCCCGAGACGGGCAAGCCGATTGTCGATCCGGCTCACAAGCCAGTTATGGGCAAGCGGGTTGACTTCTGTCCGTCATTATGGGGCGGCAAGGATTGGCCGTCGGCGGCCTATAGTCCGAAGACCCGCTTTGTCTATGTTCCGGCCAACGAGAATTTCTGCGGCGGCTTTACCGGCGAGAAGGTGCCGTTGGTTCCCGGTCAGCTTTGGCTCGGGACCAAGCCCGAAGATATCGGCCTGAAGGTTCGCTCCGGCGCCACTCATTTTGGCGAGCTGCAGGCCTGGGATCCGGGCACGGGAAAGAAGGTCTGGTCGCATAATTTCCCCAGATCGCAGCTGTTTGGTTCGGTGACGGCGACCGCGGGTGATCTCGTTCTGGTCGGCGGTACCAACGACCGGATGTTCCGCGCCTTTCATGCCAAGACAGGCGAACTGCTTTGGGAGCAGAAGACCAATTCCGGCATCGTGGGCATGCCGGTCGCGTACGAAGTCGACGGGACACAGTACATCGCGATCCAGTCCGGGTGGGGCGTGGACGCCCAGCGCATCCAGGACTCATTGGTGACCCAGAACAATGTCGGTCTTGAGAATAACGTGCCGCAGGGCGGCGTCGTCTGGGTATTCGCCGTCAAGAAGTAACTGGCGATAATCTAAAGAAGAGCGGCGGACGAGATGCCGCCGCTCTTTTGCTGCAACCGGCTAACCCGCCTCAGGCTTCAAGTTGCTTGCCGATCGGCAGGGCGCGGATGCGCTTGCCGGTCGCGGCGAAGATCGCGTTGATCAGCGCCGGCGCAACGGGCGGCAGCCCTGGCTCGCCAACGCCACTGGGCGGCGTGTCGGGGTCGGCAGGCGCGATATAGACGTTGGTCACAGCAGGGGATTCGTCGATCCGAATTACCGGGAAATCGTCGAAATTGCCCTGTTGCACCTTGCCGTCCTTGAAAGTGATCTCGCCATACTTGGCGAAGCTCATGCCCATGATTACAGCGCCTTCCATCTGCGCCTGGATTCGCTCCGGATTGACGTGGGTTCCGCAATCGATCGCGGTATCCACCCGGGGCACGGTGAGCTTGCCCTTGTCGTCGAAAGCTACCTCGACAATGGTTGCGATGTAGCTGACGAAACTGCGGTGCGCGGCAATGCCGAGCCCGTGGCCCTTGGGCACAGACCGTCCCCAACCGCCCTTGTCCGCGACCAGCTCAACGACCTTGCGAAGACGTGCCGTGTCGATCGGATAGCTGTCATAGGGTTCGCCGTAGTTCCAGAGGTCTTTTACCGAATCGAGCTTGACGATCCGGGGCGAGCCGATCAGCTCCAGCAGCATGGTCTTTTGATCGCGGTTGGTGGCATGGGCGAGTTCGCCCACCATCGATTGCACCGCAAAGGCGCGCGGGATATTCGACACCGAGCGGAACCAGCCGATCCGGGTACGCGCGGCCGCTTCCGGATTCTCGCACTGGACGTTGGCGATCTCAAAGGGCATGTCGACCAGCCCCATGCCAAGTTCGAACGGCGCCTGATGCAGCGCACCGGCGGCAAATGTCGAGGCGATGCTCGGCGCGACGCTGCGATGCCGCCAAGCCGTCACCTTGCCGTTCTTGTCGAGGCCAGCCTCAATGCGTTCCACCGAGACGGTGTGCAGGAAGCCGTTGCGAACGTCGTCTTCCCGCGTCCATTGCACCTTGACGGGGGCCCCGAGCTCCTTTGAAAGCAGTGCCGCCTCGAGGGCGAAATCGCACTTCGACTTGCGCCCGAAGCCGCCGCCGAGCAGCGTGACGTTGACGGTGACATTCTCCTGGGGAATGCCGAGCGTTTTGGCGACGTCTTCGCGCGTTCCGCCCGCGCTTTGCACCGGTGCCCAGATCTCCGCCTTGTCGCCCTTGACGTCCGCGACCGCGACCGGCGGTTCCATGCTGGCATGGGCATGATGCGGCACGTAATACTCACCGACGATCACCTTGTCGGCGCCCTTCAAGGCGGCCTCCACGTCGCCCTCCTTGCGTACCACCAGGCCGGGTTTCCGTGCGGCTTGCTCCAGTTCGGCGCGGTAGGCGACCGACTCGTATTTGCCGTTGGCGCCATCGTCCCAGACGATCTTCAACGCGTTGCGGCCCTTGATGGCCGCGCCGGTGTTGCGTGCGATCACCGCGACCCCGCCGAGCGGCTGGAATTTTGAAGGCCACGGCCAACCCTTCACTTCCATGACCTTCTCGACGCCGGAAACCTTCATCGCGTCCGCTCCGTCGAACGAGACCACCTTGCCGCCGGTCACTGGCGGCCGGGCAATGACGGCATATTTCATGCCGGGCAGGCGGACGTCGGCGCCGTAGCGCGCGGTGCCCACCGTGATGTCGCGACCGTCGACGATGCCGATCTGGCCTTTGCCCAGATAACGAAAATCCTTTGGGTCTTTCAGCCTCAGGCCTTCGACACTCGGCACCGACTCCTTGGCGGCATCGGCTGCCAGCTCGCCGAAGCCGATGCGGCGTCCGCTCGCATTGTGGACGACCTCGTGATTGATCGCCTTCACTTCGGTCGCTGGCACGCCCCAACGTTTCGCCGCTGCGGTTTCGAGCATCGTGCGGGCCGAAGCGCCGATCTGGCGCATCGGCATCAGATAGTGCCGCGTGCTGCGCGATCCGTCGGTATCCTGGTTGCCAAATTTGACCTCGTCGCCAGGCGCCTGCTGGACGCGAACGCGCGACCAGTCGGCTTCCATCTCTTCGGCGACGATCATCGGCAGGCTGGTGCGGACACCCGTTCCCATCTCGGCGCGGTGCGCGACGATCGTCACTGTTCCGTCGGATGCGATAGAAACGAAAACGCGCGGGTTCACCACGGTACCGTGCGGCATCTTGTCCGCACCGGTCTGGTACGCAGCAAAGCCGGGGCGTGACATCACGGGACCGGCGAGCACAAAACCGCCGGCCAGCCCGAGGCCCTTCAAGATACTGCGGCGTGAAACGTTGTCGACCTTGATGTGCCGTTCGAAGCCACGGAGCTTGTTGGGATTGGTGAGGATATTCATGGTTACACCCCCGTCGATGCGAGATGCACGGCCTTCTCGATGCGTTGATAAGTGCCGCAACGGCAGATGTTGCCCGCCATCGCTTCGCGTATCTGGTCGTGATTGGGCTTTGGATTTTCCATCAACAGGGCCGCGGCCTGCATGATCTGGCCGGCCTGGCAAAAGCCGCATTGCGGGACATTAAGCTGACGCCAGGCCTTCTGGACCGCGTGATCCCCGGCCGGATGAAGGCCTTCGATTGTCGTGACCTCGCGGCCGACCACGTCGGAAACCGAGGTGATGCAGGCGCGGACGGCCTGCTTGTCCACGATAACCGTGCAGGCACCGCACAGCGCCTGGCCGCACCCGTATTTGGTGCCCGTCAAGCCGGCCTCATCGCGCAGAAACCAGAGTAATGAAAGGTCCGGGTCGCCGTCCCAGCTATGCTCCTGGCTATTGATCTTCACCTTGATCATGATCGTTCCTCGCTCTTCATAAGCTGCTGAATGTTTCTTCGACGTGAGCGAGAACATATTTCCCAACCGCTCAACGCCGTTGCTTTACGAGTTTGATCGCGTGGCCGGAGAGCCGGCCTCGCTTGGCAACCGCTGGCTGAATTGTACGATTTGCTTTGAATTTTGGTGGGCCATCCTCCTGCTTAAACATTTATCCGTGTTTACAGGACGGCGCGGCGAGACAGGCGCCTAGCGGACGCTATCAGAAAGCACGCCAGATCGAATTCACAACGTGTTGTCTTTGCACTCAATTTTGGACGAAAGCGGGGCCGCCCCTCACGGACTGCCAATTTTTCCTGCCGGCCGTCATGCAGAACCCGCTTTGCAAGGGTTCGCGGGCAGACCGGTGCGATCAGCACCGCGTCGCCGGCTAGCCTGACCCGTTACGTTGCGAGCTGCGCCAACCCTTTCCAGTCGAATGCGATTCCATGGCCGGGCCGCGTCGGCGCCAATGCCATGCCTTCCTGGAGGGCAAGCTGGTGCTCGATGTAACTATCGAGCCCAAATCCGTGGGCTTCGAGATAGGAGCGGTTCGGACACGCCGCGAGCAAATGCACGGTAACGTCATGTGCGCCGTGGCTGGTCACCGGTAGATTGAACGCTTCCGCCAGCCGCGCGATCTTCATAAAGGCCGTAACCCCGCCGCAATTGGTGACGTCGGGCTCCGGATAGGACACCGCGCCGGCCGCGATATAGTTCTTGAACTCCCAGGGCGTTCGCAGGTTTTCGCCGGCCGCGATCGGGACGCCGCCGGCAGCCATGATGCGGGCGTGACCGGCAATATCGTCGGGAATGATCGGCTCTTCGAGCCAGGTGAGATCGTATGGTTGCAGCGCACGTGCCGCGCGGATGGCTTCCTCCACCGTCCATTTCATGTTGGCATCCGCCATCAGGGGAAAGCCATTGCCAAGATGTTGGCGCATCGCCTGCACGCGTGCGACGTCGGATGCGAGATCGGGGCGGCCCACCTTCATCTTGATGGCGCGAAAGCCCTTGGCGAGATTGTCGTCGGTTTGCCTCACAAGCTGCTCGATGGACAGATCGAGGTCGATGCCGCCGGCGTAGCAGGGCACGCAGGCGTCGAAGCCGCCTAACATGCGAAACAGCGGCAGGTTGGCGCGGCGCGACTTCAGGTCCCACAGGGCGATATCGAGCGCCGAGAGCGCAAGCACCGGTGGTCCGCCGCGCCCGCCGTAATGCAGGCTCCACCAGACGTGATGCCAGATGGCTTCGGTGTCATCGGCCTCGCGGCCCTCGATCAGTTCGGGGATCTCCCGCCGGAGGATGTCGGCAATCGCGCCGCCATTGCGGCCGACGGTGTATGTATAGCCGACCCCTTCGGCCCCGTCCGAATCGCGGACACGGCATGTCACCAGTTCGAAGGCTTTGAGTTCGCCGTGCGTGCTGTCGGAGAGGGTAACGGGCAGGGGGATCCGGTAGAGTCCGGCCTCGGTTGTCTTGATACGCGCCATTGTGTTTCCACCCGGTCGTCTTTTCATTGCACGCTAAATCGATCTTGTCGGCAGAGCAATTGCTTACAGCGCTCCCGGATGGGAACCACCTCGCAGTCGTTCGTCCGCTGTTTTCGAAGCGGGCGTGCGGCTAAGTCGCGTTCAAGGCATGTGCGATATCAGCGATCAGATCGGATGGGTGCTCGATGCCGATCGACAGCCGGATCGTGCAGTCGAGAACGCCTATTTTTTGGCGGATGTCAGCCGGAACGCCGGAGTGGGTCATGCTAGCGGGCAGGCTGGCAAGCGATTCGGTGCCGCCCAGGCTCACGGCCAGCTTGAAGATCTGCAGCGCGTTCAGGAATTTGAATGCGGCGGCTTGGCCGCCGACAATATCGAAGGAGAATGTGGAGCCCGCACCGGTGCATTGCCTGGCAAACAGGCGGCCGGCGGGCGATGCCTCATCGTGGTGACCGAGGTAATGGACCTTTGCCACTTTTGGTTGGTCGCGCAGGTAATCTGCGACAAGGCGCGCGTTCGCGTCAGCCTTCTCCATGCGGATGCCCAATGTTTCAAGCGACCGGCTGATCATCCAGCACGAATGGGGGTCTAGTTGGGTGCCAATCGCGCCTCGCAACGCTTTGACTTCTTTCATCAGCGCCTTTGAACCGAGCGCAGCGCCTGCGATCAAGTCGGAATGACCGCCGATATATTTGGTCAGCGAGTACAGCGAAAGATCTGCGCCGTGTTCGATCGGTCGCTGAAACACCGGTCCGAGCAACGTATTATCGCATGCGATGATCGGCGTACTCCCCTGGGTTTGGCCGATCATCTCGGCGATCCGGCGGACCATCGCTATGTCGACCAGGCCATTGGTGGGATTGGCCGGTGTCTCAATGAAAATCATCGCAAGCCGGCCTTTGCGCATGGCGTCACCCGCTGCCGCTCTGACCGCCGCTTCGTCAATGCCATCGGAGAAGCCGACCGCGCCGATGGAGAGGTTCGCAAGCGTCTTCGCAAACAGGGTCTCCGTCCCGCCATACAGTGGCTGGGAGTGCAGAATGACGTCGCCAGGGCGGACGAAGGCCAGGATTGTGGTCGAAATCGCGGCCATGCCCGAAGAGAACAGCGCGCAATTCTCGGCGCGCTCGTACACCGACAGCCTGTCCTCGACGATCTCGCTGTTAGGGTGATTGAACCGCGAGTAAACCAGACCGGCGCCCATTCCCTCGGGCGGCTCGCGCCGGCCCGCAACGTAATCGAAGAAGTCCTGTCCGTCTTCGGCAGTCCTGAAGACGAAGGTCGAGGTCAGGAAGACCGGTGGTTTGACGGCTCCTTCCGACAGTTGCGGATCGTAGCCGTAGTTCAGCATCAGCGTTTCCGGATGCAGCATGTGGTTGCCGATGTGGGTTTTCGACGGAAACGGTTTCACCATGGGCTGTCTCCCTGTCGGGGATGCGGAACGTCGCACTGCGTTGGAAGTGCGCAATCGCGAGGGCGATCAGGAGTGATGGATGCGATCGCATCCAGCGGCTCCAGTTGACGTTGTTAAGCTGGGATCAGCGTAGCAAAATTCGGGACTGATTTCACCGCATCCGGAGCGGATTTCGCAGTGCTCGATCGTCAGGCATGAACCGCAACCTTCAACGCCTCGGCGCGGATCTCTTCGACAAGCCGTTCCTTCAGGCTGACGAATTCGGGTGTGGTCTTGATCTTGTAGGATCGCGGGTGGGGTAGATCGACCGCGATCTCGGCCTTGATACGGCCCGGACGGGCGCTCATGACGATCACGCGGCTGCCAAGGAAGATCGCCTCCTCGATATCATGGGTGACGAACAGCACGGTTTTCTGCTCGCGCTCCCAGATGCCGAGCAGCATTTCCTGCATCAGCACGCGGGTTTGATTATCGAGCGCGCCGAACGGCTCGTCGAGCAACAGGATTTTTGGATCGTTGGCCAGCGCCCGCGCGATCGCCGTCCGTTGCTGCATGCCGCCGGAGAGTTGCTTCGGCCAATGATTCTCAAAGCCCGACAGGCCGACCCGTTGGATGAAGCCGTCGGCGATCTTGCCGCGATCCGCTTCGGAAATCCCGCGCTCGCGCAGGCCAAACGCGATGTTTTCGCGCACGGTCAGCCATGGAAACAGCGTGTAGGACTGAAACACCATGCCGCGATCGGCGCCAGGGCCAGCCACCTCTTGCCCATCAAGAATGACCCGGCCGCTGGTCGGCCGGTCAAGCCCGGCGACGATGCGCAGCAACGTCGATTTTCCGCAGCCCGACGGGCCGAGGATGGTGACGAAATCATTGTTGCCGACGTTGAGGTCGATCGGCTCCAGCGCGCGTGTCGGCGCATGCCCCTGGCGCGCGGGGAAGGTGCGGGCGACCTGATCGATTTTCAGCTCGGTCATGCCAGTTTCCACGGAAACAGCCAGGCGTTGAATGCCTTGAACAGGAAGTCCGACACCAGCCCGATCAGACCGATGACGATGATGCCGAAGATTATCTGGCCGGTGTTGAGCAGGGCCTGGCTGTCCGTGATCATATGGCCGATGCCCGACGATGAGCCGATCAACTCGGCTACGATGACGTAGGTCCACGCCCAGCCGAGTACGAGCCTAAGGATCTCCGCGACCTCGGGCGCGGAGGAGGGCAGCAGCACCCGGTTGATGATGCCGCGGTCGCTGGCGCCCAGCGTGTACGCGGCTTCAACGAGGTCGCGCCTGGTGTTTCCGACCGTCACTGTGACCATCAGGATGATCTGGAAAACCGAACCGATGAAAATGACCAGGAGCTTCTGCAGTTCGCCGATGCCCGCCCACAGGATCAACAGCGGGATAAAGGCCGAGGCGGGCAGGTAACGTGCGAACGAGACGAACGGCTCCAGTAAAGCTTCGATCGGCTTGTAGGCCCCCATCAGAACGCCGAGCGGCACGGCGATGATGGCCGCCAGCACAAAGCCGCCGACGACACGCCAGATCGTCATGCCGATGTCGAACAGGAAGCCGTGCTTTGTCAGCAGCTCCCAACCTTCCTGCAGCATCGTCAGCGGGTTGGCGAGAAACGTCTTCGAGACGTAGCCGCCGAAGGTTGCCCAAGCCCACACGGCAACGAAAAGCACGAAGAACGCCAGGCCATAGGCCGCGCGCTGCCTCGATGTCACGGGATCCAGGGGACGTATCACAGGCATATCCTAAAAAGCTGTGCGGTGATCGCCGTCGTCCCGCTCTCATGACCGAAAGCGGGACTGGCGCGGCACGCACAAAACTACTTGATGAAGCTCGCGTCGTAGAGGTCGTCGATCTTCGGAACCGATTTGATGATGCCGATCTCGAGCAACAGCTCTGCAGCTTCCTTGTTGAAGGTCAGGAATTCACCCGCGAAGAATTTCTGGTTCGCGGCTTTGTCCTGCCAGCGCAGGAATTTGGCCGAGTTTCCGAATTGCTCGCCGGACTGTTTTACGTCGGCACCCATGATCTCGTACGACTTAGCCTGATCTTTTTCGATCAGGGCGATCGCCTCGAAATAGCTGTCGGCCAGCGCCTTGGCGGCTTTCGGGTTTTCAGTCAGGAATTTCGGCGTGCAGCCAAACGTGTCCATGACCATCGGATAGTCGAGCGTGGTGGCGATGATCTTGCCCTTGTCGGGTGCTGCGCGCACCGTCGAGAGGTAAGGCTCATAGGTCATGGCCGCATCGTTCTGGCCCGAGACGAATGCCTGCGCTGCCGCCGCCGGCTCCAGATTCACGATCGTGACATCCTTGACCGAAAGCCCGTTCTTCTTGAGCATCCAGGCCAAAGCAAAATAGGGCGAGGTGCCGGGCGCGGACGCGGCAACCGTCTTGCCCTTGAGGTCCTTGATCGAGGCGATATTGTTTCGCGTTGCCATGCCGTCGGCGCCGTAGCTCTTGTCGAGCTGGAAGATCTGCTTGGTGGCGACGCCATTGGCATTCCAGGATATCCAGGTCTCGACAGTGGTCGCCGCGCATTGGATGTCGCCCGACGCGATGGCGAGATGGCGATCCTTCTGCGGGATCTTCTTGATCGTCACATCGAGACCGTTCTTCTTGAAGATGCCCGCCTGATTTGCGAGCGTGAGCGGGGCAAAACCGGTCCATCCGGAAATGCCGATGCCGACCTTAACGTCCTGGGCGGCGGCCGGTGCGGCCACCAGGAGAGCGGCCGTTTGCCGCGAAAATTCCAAAATTACGCATGGCTGTATCCCTTTTGCTGGTTCATCGACTGGTCTGGTTGCGGCGAAGCTGTTACCAAAACTGCTGCATAGCTTGTGCCAGATATCGCGCGCATTGCTATCCCTCCAAGCCGCCCTTGAAGCGAGCAATCAGTTTATGGGACTCGCCCGGATAGAGCAGGCGCACGGTCGTCAGCGGCCGGGCGCTGCGCCAGGTATGCCGGTCGATCACCAGGCAGGGGGCGCCGATCGCGATATCCAGCGCCGCCGCAGCCTGTTCGTCAGCCACGATGGCACTGATCGAATGCTCGGCTTCCGTCCATGGCACATGGTGCAGCAGCCACGAGCCGGGCGGCTCGGCCGCAAAATCCGCCGCAGCCGCTTCGGGCACGGCGTCGAGATCGATCAGCCTGTCCTCGATGGCGAATGGCACGCCGTCGGCGCTGTGACGGCATGCAATCGCGATCACCTTTCCGGCTTTCCCCGCGCCAAGGCGGGCGCGGTCGGTGGCGTTTGCAGTGCGCCGCGAGCACTGGATCAACTCATAGCCGTAACTGCGGCCAAGTGCGTTTATCTCGGCGCGGATGTCGGCGATCTTGAGCACCGCTGACAGAAATGTGGGGCGGCGGACGAAACTGCCGGCCTTGCGCCGCCGCTCGATGAGATCGGCTTGCGCAAGTTCCGACAGCGCCTTGCTCACCGTCATGCGCGAGCAGCCATAGCGCAACATCAGCTCGTGCTCGAACGGGATGCGGTGACCGGGCGGCCATTCTCCGGTGAGGATGCGGCGCTCGATGTCGATCCGGATCTGCTTGTACAGTGTCGGCTTGTCGGCCGATTGGAGTTTACCGCGATCGGTAGCGAGGCTCATGCCACTAGCCTCCGCACCGCTGCGTTGAACGTGTCGCGCGCGCTCTCGCGGAGTCGGTGAAGTCCTTTCTCGACGACTTTGGCGCCGCCGGCCCAGACAGTGTCGACGGCACTTGCGCCTGCTGCAAAAATCCAGCCGTCGAGGACGGCATCCCCGCGACGCCCGGCGAGCGAGGGATGGGTAGTGTCGAGAGTCACGATGTCGGCGCGTGCACCGGCCTGGAGGCCAGCAGTTGGCGTTGCGAGCGCCTGGGCGCCGCCGGTAAGCGCGGCGTCGAACAGCGCGCGGCCGGTCGACAGGCCGGGACCGCCGGACAGCACGTTGCGCTCGCGGTGTTTCAAGCGCTGGCCATATTCGAGCTGACGCAGTTCGTCAGTGATGCCGACCAGCACGTTGGAGTCCGTCCCGATGCCGAACCGCCCGCTGGCATCGAGGAATTCGCGAGCCGGAAAAATGCCGTCGCCAAGGCTCGCTTCGGTGACCGGGCAAAGTCCGGCGACCGCACCGCTTATTGCCAGCGCGGTGGTTTCCGCTTCGGTCATATGGGTCGCATGGATCAGGCACCAGCGCTGATCGACGGGCGCATGTTCGAGCAGCCACTCAACCGGCCGCCGGCCCGACCAGGCGATGCATTCCTCGACTTCCCTGGTCTGTTCGGCGGCATGGATATGCATCGGCCCGGCTTCGGCCAATGGCGCGATGGCCGCTAATTCGTTAGGCGTCACGGCGCGCAGGCTGTGCGGGGCGATGCCGATATTGGCTCCGGGCAGCGTGCGGACGGCTGTCCGTGTGGCGTCAGTTAGTTTAGCAAACTGATCGACCGAGCAGATGAACCGGCGCTGGCCGGCATGTGGCGCCGCCCCGCCGAACGAGCTGTGTGCATAGAAACTCGGCAGCAGCGTCAGTCCGATGCCGGAGATTTCGGCGGCCCGCGCAATTCGCGTCGCCATCTCCGCAGGGTTGGCGTAGGGCGCGCCGTTGTGGTCGTGATGGAGATAGTGGAATTCGCCGACGCGCGTATAGCCTTGCTCGAGCATCTCGACATAGAGCAGCGTGGCGACGGCTTCGACGTCTTCTGGCGTCATTTCGAGTGCGAAGCGATACATCGTCTCGCGCCATGTCCAGAACGTATCCGCGGAATTGCCGCGCGTTTCGGCGAGCCCCGCCATGCCCCGCTGGAACGCATGGCTATGCAGGCTCGCTATGCCCGGAATCGCCAGCTTGTAGCGCTCGTCCTGCGGTCCCGGCGCCACGCCGGCCGTAACCTTGGTGATGGTCTGGTCCGTCACCCCCACCTGCACGTCATCGGCCCACCCCGAAGGGAGCAGCGCTGATGCGAAATGCAGTGTCGACATGTTTCGAAACCGGCTGGACAGAACACCCACGCGATTTTATGTATAGACATATAGATACGTCAAGCTCCTGCCGCTGAAGGAGAGCTGCATGGCCGACCGCTTCGATCGAATCTGGCTCAACGCCCGGCTCGCCACGGTTCGGGAGGATATGCCCGGGCTCGGTGTGATCGAGGACGGCTTGGTCGCGGCGCGCGACGGACGCATCGCGTTCGTCGGTAGCCGTTCCGACTTTCCATTGGACGCTGATGTGGCCGAGCGGATCGATTGCGCGGGGCGCTGGATCACGCCGGGATTGGTGGATTGTCACACCCATCTGGTTTTTGGCGGAAACCGCGCCCACGAGTTCGAGCTGCGGCTGCAGGGAGCGAGCTATGAAGAGATCGCGCGCGCCGGCGGCGGCATTGTCTCCACGGTCGCGGCGACGCGGGCGTCCAGTGAGGCCGAGCTTGTTGCCGACGCGCTGCCAAGGCTCGATGCCCTGATCGGCGAGGGCGTGACGACGCTGGAGATCAAATCCGGCTACGGGCTCGATACCGAAACCGAGATGCGTCAGCTATCGGCGGCGCGTGCGCTGGGTGATAAGCGGCCGGTCGCCATTAAGACGACGTTTCTCGGCGCGCACGCGACGCCACCGGAAGCTGACGGTGACAAGGATCGGTATATCGACCTTGTCTGCCGCGAGATGTTGCCGGCGGTGGCGCAGGCCGGATTGGCCGATGCCGTCGATGCCTTCATGGAAGGCATTGCGTTCTCGGGAGAGCAAACGGCACGGGTGTTCCGCGCGGCAAAGGGGCTTGGATTGCCGGTCAAGCTGCATGCGGATCAGTTGTCGAACCTCGGCGGCGCCGCGCTTGCCGCGGAATTCTCGGCCTTGTCGGCAGATCATCTGGAGCACACCGATGATGCCGGCGCCGCGGCAATGGCGCGAGCAGGGACGGTGGCGGTACTGCTGCCGGGCGCATTCTATTTTATTCGCGAGACGACGAAGCCGCCGATCGAACTATTCCGCGCCCACGGCGTCAACATGGCACTTGCGACAGACTGCAATCCCGGCAGTTCGCCGCTGACGTCGCTTCTCCTGGCAATGAATATGGGCGCAACGCTGTTCCGGCTGACCGTTGCCGAATGCCTCGCTGGCGTAACGCGGGAAGGTGCGCGCGCACTCGGAATTCTCGGTGAGACAGGAACGCTTCAGGCGGGCAAATGGTGTGATCTTGTGATCTGGGAGATCGAGCGGCCGGCCGAGCTCGTTTACCGGATCGGCTTTAATCCGTTGCACAGCCGGGTGTGGAGGGGACAGTGAGCCGCCCCGACGCCCCCATTGTGGTTTCGCCTGGAAAGGTCAGCCTCGACGATCTGGCGCAAGTCCTGGCCGGGGCTCCGGTCGTGCTCGATCCGTCGTTCTGGTCGCGCGTTGAAGCTGCATCTTCGATTGTCGCCGCGGCCGCGCGTGCGGAAGCCCCAGCGTACGGCATCAATACCGGATTTGGAAAACTGGCCTCGAAACGGATTGCTGCCGACCAGACGGCGCTGCTGCAGCACAATCTCATTGTGTCGCATTGCTGCGGCGTAGGGCCGCCGACGCCGGAGCCGATCGTTCGTCTGATGATGGCGCTGAAGATCGTCTCGCTCGGACGAGGCGCATCGGGCGTGCGCCGCGAAATCATCGAGCAGCTCCAGGCCATCCTAGCGCGAGGCATTTGTCCGTTGGTGCCGCAGCAGGGATCGGTCGGAGCTTCCGGCGATCTGGCGCCGCTTGCGCATATGACGGCGGTCATGATCGGCGAGGGGCAGGCGCTGGTCGGCGGAAGCGTTGTGCCGGCCCGCGATGCACTGGCCGCCGCCGGTCTTGCGCCGGTGGCGCTCGGTCCGAAAGAAGGCCTCGCGCTGATCAACGGAACGCAGTTTTCGACCGCCTATGCCATTTCCGGTTTGTTGCGCGCCCATGGCCTGGCCAGTGCGGCGCTAGTGACGGGCGCGTTGTCGGTCGACGCCGCGATGGCTTCGACGGCGCCGTTTCGTCCCGAGATCCAGCAACTGCGCGGGCATGCCGGGCAAATCGCCGCCGGCGCGGCACTGACGGCGTTGCTTGAGGGTAGCGATATCCGCATGTCGCATTTGGAGGGCGACGAGCGCGTGCAGGATCCCTATTGCCTGCGCTGCCAGCCCCAGGTCGCCGGCGCTGCGCTCGATCTGCTGACGCAAGCCGCCCGCACGCTGACGATCGAAGCCAACGCCGTCACGGATAACCCGCTGGTGCTGGTCGAGACCGGAGAGATCGTCTCGGGGGGCAATTTTCACGCGGAGCCGGTCGCCTTTGCAGCCGACCAGATTGCGCTGGCACTCTCCGAGATCGGGGCGATCAGCGAGCGACGCATCGCTACCCTTGTCGATCCCGCGCTCAACTTCGGCTTGCCGCCGTTCCTGACCCCCGATCCCGGCCTCAACTCCGGATTCATGATCGCTGAAGTGACGGCAGCCGCGCTCTATGCGGAGAATAAACAGCGCGCCGCGGCCTGTTCGATCGACTCGACGCCGACCAGCGCCAACCAGGAAGATCACGTGTCGATGGCCGCACACGCGGCGCGCCGCTTGTCGGACATGGCGGACAATCTCGCCACCATCCTCGGCATCGAGCTATTGGTTGCGGTGCAAGGCATTGGGCTGCGCGCACCGCATTCGACCAGTCCCGCACTGGCTGCCGTGATTGCTGTATTGCGCGAGCAGGTGCCGGCGCTCGGCAGCGATCGCTACATGGCCGACGATCTCGCGAAGGCAACGGCGCTGGTTGAGGCCGGCGCGTTGCCGACGGCCGCTATGTCGGTGCTTGAGAGTAACCCGTTTCCAATCCTTGCCGAGAGAGGCTCTTTGTCATGAACCGCCGACTGGACAACGACCGCATCATCCGGGCGCCCCGCGGGCCCGAGATCAGCGCCAAGAGCTGGCTGACGGAAGCGCCGCTTCGAATGCTGATGAACAATCTCGATCCCGACGTTGCCGAACGGCCGAGCGAACTCGTCGTCTATGGCGGAATCGGCCGGGCCGCCCGCGACTGGGACAGCTTTGACCGAATCGTCGCCTCGCTGCGCAAGCTCGAAGGCGATCAGACGCTGGTGGTGCAGTCGGGCAAGCCGGTCGGAATTTTCCGCACCCATGCCGATGCGCCGCGCGTGCTGATCGCGAACTCGAATCTGGTGCCGCACTGGGCGACGCTCGATCACTTCAATGAACTCGACAAGCAGGGGCTGATGATGTTCGGCCAGATGACGGCGGGATCGTGGATCTACATCGGCAGCCAGGGCATCGTGCAGGGGACGTACGAAACGTTTGTCGAGGTCGGGCGGCGTCACTACGGCGGCAACCTCGCGGGCAAGTGGATCTTGACGGCGGGTCTCGGCGGCATGGGCGGCGCGCAGCCGCTCGCCGCAACCATGGCCGGGGCGTCGATGCTCGCGATCGAATGCCAACCGAGCCGCATCGAGATGCGGTTGCGCACGGGTTACCTCGACCGACAGGCAAGCTCGCTTGACGAGGCGCTCGCGATCATGACGGAGGCGAAGCAGAACAAGAAGCCGGTTTCCGTCGGCCTGCTTGGCAATGCCGCCGAGCTCTTTCCAGAGCTGGTCCGTCGCGGCGTCAGGCCGGACATCGTTACCGACCAGACCAGCGCGCACGATCCGATCAACGGCTATTTGCCGAAGGGATGGACGCTTGCCGAGTGGGAATCGAAACGCGAGGCCGATCCGAAAGCGGTTGAAGTCGCGGCCAAGACCTCCATGGTCGGTCATGTCCAGGCCATGCTGGATTTCCACGCGCAAGGTATTCCCACGCTCGACTATGGCAACAACATCCGCCAGATGGCGAAGGACATGGGATTGAAGAACGCGTTCGATTTCCCCGGCTTCGTACCGGCCTACATCCGTCCGCTGTTTTGCCGCGGCGTCGGCCCGTTCCGGTGGGCGGCGCTATCAGGAGATCCCGAAGATATTTTTCGGACCGACGCCAAGGTCAAGGAGCTGATGCCGGACGATAAGCATCTCCATAACTGGCTCGACATGGCGAAAGCACGGATCAAGTTCCAGGGGCTGCCGGCACGAATCTGCTGGGTCGGTCTGGGTGATCGCCACCGGCTCGGCATGGCGTTCAATGGCATGGTGGCGCGCGGCGAACTGAAGGCGCCGATCGTCATCGGCCGCGATCATCTCGACAGCGGCTCGGTTGCGAGCCCGAACCGCGAAACCGAAGCTATGCGCGACGGCTCGGATGCAGTGTCGGACTGGCCGCTGCTCAATGCGCTGCTCAATTGTGCCAGCGGGGCCACTTGGGTCTCGATACATCATGGCGGCGGCGTCGGGATCGGCTATTCGCAGCACGCCGGCATGGTCATTGTCGCCGACGGAACGCAAGAGGCGGCGCGTCGACTTGAACGCGTGTTGTGGAACGATCCGGCATCGGGCGTCATGCGTCATGCCGACGCCGGCTATGAAAGCGCGATTGCATGTGCCCGCGCCAACGGGCTCGATCTGCCCGGTCTGACGTTGTAGCTCCGGACTTTCTTGCGCCGGTGCTTCCAGAGGGGAGGATTTCCTTCCTTGTTGTAAATACACACAGTTTACCTATATAGTACTGCAGGGGTCACTGACCCGCATAATTCATTTGGTTCTCCGGTCAGGCCCGTCATTAAGGCGGGCCGTTGCCGTTTTGGGACTACCGAACGATGAGCAATTCCAATCGTATCGACCATATTCGCCTGACATCACATCCGGTGCCTGGTGCGACGCATGAATTCCCGATCCTGTGGGGAGCGCCGGCCGCGCGTGAACGTGGTCCCATCATCGGGACGGTATCGCGTCCGCAGGATCGCAATGTGATTGGCACTCACGGGGGCTCCTATGCGGTCTACCGCGCACTTGCCGTTTCTTCCGGTGCGCTGGATCCGATCCGTCGTCCCGACCTGACCAACACACACCCGGCCGCGACCATTGGGCCGTTCTCGCAATGGATAGATCCGGAACGCATTGTTGCGCTCGATCCATGGGGACATCTCGTCGCGGAGAACTTTCGCGCCGAAATCACGGAAGGCATCGATATCCGGCCGAGCATCGCGATCACGCGGGCCCGGCTCGACCTGCCGGAAATTCAGGCGGCTCTGGCCGCCAAGCGGCTGGTGCCCGACGGCGAGTTCGTTCACGCCAGCGGCTCCGTCTCCGTTGTCAAGATAGCGATCGATCCGGTCTGGCACTTGCCCGGGATCGCGCGGCGCTTCGGCACGAGCGTGACCAATCTGCGGCGTGCGCTGTTCGAACAGACCGCGGGCATGTTTCCCGAGCTTGTCACGCGCCCCGATCTGCAAGTCTTTCTGCCGCCGATCGGCGGAACGACCGTCTATCTGTTCGGCGATGTCACGAAGCTTCCGGACCATCGGACCAAAATCACCTGTCGCGTCCATGACGAGTGCAACGGTTCGGATGTTTTCGGCTCGGACATTTGCACCTGCCGTCCATATCTCATTCAGGGCATCGAGGAATGCGCGCGCGCCGGACAATCGGGGGGGCTGGGCGTTATCGTCTACAATCGCAAGGAAGGCCGGGCGCTCGGCGAGGTCACGAAGTTTCTGGTCTACAATGCGCGCAAGCGCCAGGAAGATGGCGACGATGCATCCGCCTATTTCGAACGAACGGAATGCGTTGCCGGGGTGCAGGATGCGCGTTTCCAGCAACTGATGCCGGATGTCATTCACTGGCTGGGATTGAAGCGCATCGACCGCTTCATCTCGATGAGCGACATGAAATATGATGCGCTGACGGGGCAGGGTATCGACATTGTCGAGCGCGTCGCCATTCCCGATTACATGATTCCCGCCGACGCCCATGTGGAAATGGCCGCGAAGAAAGCCGCGGGATATTTTTCACCTGACACAAAGCCTGAGGACCTGATCGCCTCCGGTCGGCCGCTCGAAAAATACTAGGGCGAGCCAGGGCCATTGATCGTGACAGCAGACGCGACGGCAGACGGCTTATCTCTCTTAAGTGCGGAAGCGGTGCGCAGTCGCGCGCACCGGATGCTGGAAATCGGCTTGAACGACCAGCTTCAGCATTTCAAAGTCGATCTTGGCCGGCTCGACGAGGTGGTTGATCTCGTGCTTGCGACAACGCGCAAGACCCATCCGACGTTCGATGTTTCCTTTCATTCGCGCTGGCGCCATTTTGTCGTCGGCGGCATCGATCGCTGGGCGGTCCTTGCCGACGCCAGGAACTGGCGCGGCAGGAAAGAGCGCGCGCGCGCCGAGTTTGACCTCGCCATGATCAGCGTGCTGCTTGACGCCGGAGCAGGCTCGTCGTGGCGCTATCGCGATCCCTTGACGGGCGCAAGTATCGGCCGTTCGGAGGGGCTGGCGCTTGCCAGTCTGGACATGTTTGCGCGCGGCGTCTTCTCAGCGAAGGCTGACGAACCATTGCGAGCGGATGCCGCTGTGCTTCAGCGGCTGACAGTTGCCGATCTGCAGACTGGCTTTCAGATTGCGGACGACAATCCATTGGTTGGCCTCGAGGGCCGCATCAGCCTTCTTCGCCGGCTCGGCGACGTAGCATCGGCGTCGCCGCAGATATTCGCCCGCGACGACACGGCTCGGCCGGGTGGATTATTTGATCACCTCACAGCGACGGCCGACGCGGGGGTGATCGCTGCCTCGACGATTTTGTCAGAACTTTTGCGCCAATTGGGGCCGATCTGGCCGTCGCGCATAACGTTCGGCGGAATTCCGTTAGGAGATTGCTGGCATCATCCGGCACTCAAGACCGAGGATGCGACCAGCGGGCTGGTGCCGCTGCACAAATTGTCGCAGTGGCTATCGTATTCGCTGATCGAGCCGATACAGCGGGCGGGGCTGCAGGTGACGGATATCGACGGCCTGACGGGCCTCGCGGAATACCGCAACGGTGGATTGTTCGTCGACGCCGGGGTACTGGTGCTGCGCGACCCCATGGACGCGCAACGCGAACATGATGTCGCGTCTCTGCTCGTGGTCGAGTGGAGGGCGCTGACCGTCGCGCTGCTGGACAGGCTGGCGGATCTGCTGCGGCAACGCGTTGGTCTTGATGCGGTCTCTCTTCCACTGGCGAAGATTCTGGAAGGCGGCACTTGGGCGGCGGGCAGGGCGCTGGCGTTCGCGCGGCGGCCTGACGGTTCGCCGCCCGTCAAGGTCATTAGCGACGGTACGGTTTTCTAGTATCTGTTGACGCGTTTTCTTCAGGCGAACAGGCTATCCGGTTCGATCAGAAATGCTATGGAACGCGATTCGATTACCCGCAGGGAGCAAAAGCATGGAAGGCGTTACGATCGTGGATCACCCGTTGGTCCAGCACAAGCTTACGCTGATCCGCGACAAGACGATTTCGACCAAGTCTTTTCGCGAGCTCCTCAAGGAAATCGGAATGCTGCTTTGTTACGAGGTGACGCGCGACCTGCCGTTGACCGATGTGGAGGTCGAGACTCCGCTTGCACGAATGCACTCCGCCAAGATCGCGGGTAAGAAACTGGTTTTCGTGCCGGTGTTACGGGCAGGGGTGACCTTTGTCGACGGAATGCTGGACCTCGTTCCGACCGCCCGCGTCGCGCATATCGGGCTCTACCGCGAACCGCATTCGTTCGTGGCGGTCGAATATTTCTTCAAATCGCCGTCCGATCTTCACGAGCGACTGGCAATCGTGGTGTCGCCGGTTCTTGCGACGGCGAACACGGCGGTGGCGGCGGTGGATCGGCTGAAGGAACGCGGCGCGAAGGATATTCGGCTGGTATGCCTGCTTGCCGCGCCGGAAGGTGTGGAGCGCTTTCGGGGCCTGCATCCCGACGTGCGATTGTGGACGGCCGGTATCGACGAGGGGCTCGATGCAAACGCCTTTATCCTGCCAGGCCTCGGTGATGCAGGCGACCGCGCCTACGGGACGCGATAAGGTCCCGACAGGTCTCGGCACGCCTACTGGAACGCCGTTTCCGAGAAGTTTCTGAGCTTGCGCGAGTGCAGCCGTTCCAATGGCATGTCCGCCAACTTCTCCATCGTGCGGATGCCGATGGTCAGATGCTGGGCGACCTGCCGCTTATAGAATTCGGTGGCCATGCCGGGCAGCTTCAGTTCTCCGTGCAACGGCTTGTCGGACACGCATAGCAAGGTGCCGTAGGGTACGCGGAAGCGGAATCCGTTGGCGGCGATGGTCGCCGATTCCATATCGAGCGCAATGGCGCGTGACTGCGAGAGCCGCTGGATCGGACCACGCCGGTCGCGCAATTCCCAATTGCGATTGTCGATGGAAGCAACGGTGCCGGTGCGCATGACGCGCTTTAGGTCATATCCGGATAGCCCAGTCACTTCCGCCACGGCCTCCTCGAGCGCGACCTGGATTTCGGCCAGCGCAGGAAGGGGCACCCATAGCGGGAGGTCGTCGTCGAGAACATGGTCCTCCCGCATGTAAGCATGCGCCAGCACGTAGTCGCCAAGCGCCTGGGTGTCGCGCAATCCGGCACAGTGCCCGAGCATGAGCCACGCATGCGGCCTGAGTACGGCGATATGGTCGGTGATCGTCTTGGCGTTCGCGGGCCCGACACCGATATTGACCATGGTGATGCCTGCGTTGTCCGGCCTCTTTAGGTGATATGCCGGCATCTGCGGCAGACGCGCCGTTGTGACGCCGGCGGCCGGTCGCTGTTCCCCGCGTCTGATGATGACATTGCCGGGCTCGACGAATTCGGCATAGCCGGTATCGCCGTTCGCCATCAGGTCCCTGGCGCGAGCACAGAACTCGTCGATGTAGAATTGGTAGTTGGTGAACAGCACGAAGTTCTGAAAGTGGTTGGGGCTGGTGGCCGTGTAGTGCTGCAGGCGATGCAGGGAATAGTCGACGCGCTGCGCGGTGAATTGCGACAGCGGCCTCGGCCGGCCGACCGGTGCTTCGTATGTGCCATTGGCGATCTGATCGTCGGTTCCATCAAGATCTGGAACGTCGAACAGGTCTCGGATCGGTCGCTTGATGTTCCTGGCAGCGGCGCCGTCAACGTAGGTGCCTTCCTGAAAAGCAAAATGCAGCGGGATGGGGGTTTCCGATTCCGACACGACGACCGGAACGCCATGGTTGCGCATGATCAAATCGAGCTGCTCGATGAGATAGGTTTCGAACAGGTCGGGCTGGGTGATCGTGGTCGAGTACTGCCCGGGCGTCGGCATGTGGCCATAGGACTGACGAGAATCGACCTGGGTGTATGAGCTCGTGGTGACGCTGATTTCCGGGTAGAACGCCCGGTATCGCCGGTTACTGTCGCTGCCAGCCGCGAGCGCGGCGAAGGAATCGCGCAGGAACTGGGTATTTCGGGCATAAAGTGATCGCAAAGCAGCGACCGCCTTGCGCGCGTCGTCGAAGCTTTGCCGCACGAAGGGCTCTGGTGTGGCTATTGGCCCGATGGCTTGGGGACGGCCGTGATTCTTCATGACCCTAACGTAGTATCTTGGACCCGCCTTGGGGAGGCTTGGCAAGGGAACCTTCCCGGCCCGCGGCGCGTCAGCAGTAGCGACAAGACTTCCCTGGAAGCAAACCCGGTAAGAAATCATGAGTTTCTTCGAGCGCCTAAAGACAGCAGCATCAGCCGAGTGGCGGGCCTACACCGAACATCCCTTCACGAACGGGTTGGCGGATGGTTCGCTCGCCGAGGCGGCGTTTCGTCACTACCTCGTCCAGGACTACCTTTTTCTCATCGAGTTTGCCCGCGCCTACGCGCTCGCCGTCTACAAGTCGCCCAAGCTTGCCGACATGCGTGAAGCGGCCGCCGGCCTCTCGGCCATCCTCGACGTCGAGATGAACCTGCATGTGAAGCTCTGCGCCGGCTGGGGCCTGTCGCCCGGCGATCTCGAACAGGCCCCGCCTGCCGTCGAGATGCTGGCCTATACACGCTACGTACTTGACGCTGGAATGCGCGGCGATCTGTTGGCACTCAAGGTGGCGCTTGCGCCTTGCGTGATCGGCTACGCGGAGATTGCGACACGGCTTGCGTCGCGACCCGATGCGCTCGCTGCAACGAACCCATATCGGGTTTGGATCGCCGAGTATGCCGGCGCGCCGTATCAGGAGGTCGCGGCGAAAGCGCGGGCTCATTTGGAGGATCTCGCCGATCTCTACGCCACGCCCGCCCGCGAGGCCGAGCTGATCGCGATCTTCAAGGAAGTTACGCGACTCGAGTCGGACTTCTGGGAAATGGGTTGGCGCGCAGGCCAACGTGCATGACAGTCAGTGACAGCGTACTACGTTTGTTTTTCAAGTTGAGCGAATATGACGGTCGTCGAAAGCGGGCCGCCCCTCCCGATCCCGCGCTCTACCTGCCGGGAGCTGCACCGTTCTGAGGCTATTTCAGCCTAATACTTGTGCGACCGGATCAATTCGTCGCGTGGACGTCCAACAATGGCGAAGTCGATCCGGAAGCAGTTCTCAAGCGAGTGACAGGCTTGGAGCAATGACGGTCCTGGCTGCCGAGGCCTAGGCTGAGGCGAGCGGGCAATCGTCAGGAATCGGGAACCTACTATCGGGCGGAGAGGGGGACGGTCGAGACGTCTCCGCTCCCAAGCGACGTTTCACTGGACGACTAGATTGGCTACGTGCGTCCGCGATCAAATTCGCATATGTACGCAGCCCGAGGCGTAGCTCTCGCATCAGAGCGGGCCTGTTCGAAGCAACACTCGCCATCAGCCACAGTTGGTGGCGAATCAACGACGGGTTCAAGGTGGGCCATTCCAGCAAAGCGCGTGTTGCCAGCCGGGCAACGAAGCGAACGAATTCTTCATCGCGGACTGCGATCTCTTCTTCGTCGCCCCTAGGCATGGTGGCCCTCCATCTGCTCGCACAGTGGAGGAAGTCGGGTCGCAAAGGCGTCGTCTTTCTTGCTGAAAACGAGAATAGGGCCGAGCGGCTGGGTGCCGTCATTCATGCCCTCGCGCCTTCGTGCGATGTGCTTGTTTTTCCAAGATTGAATACGCTGCCGTTCGATCAGCTGGAGCCGTCTCACGAAATCGCGGGTAGACGAAGCTCGGTCTTGAGGCGCCTTGCCAAGCCTGAGAAGCCGATCCTGCTCGTATCCACGGCAGAGGCCGTGATGGAGCGCCTTCCCACGGTGGCGAGTTGGTCCCGGGTCATCCTCCGTTTGAAAGTCGGTGCCGCGTTCTCTGAACAAGATCTCCGGGCGCGGCTTGAGGCCCTCGGATACGACCTCGATGACGAGGCGGACTATCCCGGCGGCGCGCTGTTTCACGGGAAGACTTTCGAGATTTTTCCCGCCGGCGCGCTCGGTCCGTTCAGAGTAGAGCATTCCGGCGGGCTGATACGTCGGATAGTGGCGTTCGATCCGATAGAACATGACATCGTTTTTGAGACGAAAGAGCTTCTCATCGACCCGATGTCGGAGCGGCTGGCGTTCGGGAACATACGCGGAAAGCGCTCGACCCTATTCGACTATTGTGGTCGAGCCAAGTGGATCGCGGATGCCGGCGTTTCAGCGCACGCTGATAGCTGGCTCAGCACGATCGAGGAAGCGGCGGGTCGCACGGACAGGGACCGAGAATACCTCGGGAGACGCGAATGGAAGCAGGCGACCAGGCGTATGAACGTGCTGTCGCAAAAGGCACCTTTCGCTCCCTCACCGGACTTTTCGCAGGTTGCATCGCCCAGGAAGGCGCTTCGTGCGTTCGTCGACGATACGCGGCGCGCCGGTTCGCGACTGGTTTTCGTCGCAGCGCATGAGGACGACCTGCGCGTGCTGGAACGGATGAGCGGAGTCAAGGCTGAGCACTTTGCGGATTGGAACGAGGCGACGGCCGGACGCCACCGTGAGGCGGCGCTTCTGGCCGACTTCGATAGGGGTTTTGTCGTGCCTGGTCGGAAACCTCTCGTCGTCGTGACGGCTTCCGATGTGCTCGGCAGCAGGGCTCATCATCCGCAGCCCCTCGCCAGAAGCTGGAGTGCGGCTTTCGACCACGCAGATGTGCCGGAGCAAGGGACAGCGGTTGTTCATTTGCAGCGAGGGCTGGCCTTGCTCGACGGCTTGCAGACCGTGGCAACGGGAGGCGGGTCGTCGCGCGAAATGATCAGGCTCGTATTTGCGGGAGACGATGCCGTTCTCGTTCCGCCCGCCGACCTAGCCTTGATCTGGCCGTATGCGTCGGAGCGCGGCGAACTCGCCCTCGACAAAGCGGATGGAAGTACATGGTGGAGCCGGCGTACCGAGGCGGAGCACGAAATTCAAATCGCCGGCAAGCAGCTCGCCAAACACATCAGCCAGCGGCGCCGCCGGCGGGCTCCGAAACTTGTACCTCCTGGTCCCATCTATGAGAGGTTTGTCGCGCGTTTTCCGTATTTCACGACAGTCGACCAAGCGAAAGCCATTCGGGACGTTTTGAATGATCTTGCGTCGGGCCACCCCATGGACAGGATCATTTGCGGCGACGTCGGATTCGGCAAAACCGAGGTGGCGTTGCGAGCCACGGCCGCCGTCGTATTGTCAGGGAAGCAGGTGGCGATAGCGGTGCCGACGACGGTCCTGGCAAGACAGCATGTCGCGACTTTCCGCAAACGCTTCGCTCCGTTTGGCATCGAAGTGGGGAGTTTGTCGCGAACCGGTTCGGGCGCAGAGACAAGAGGGGTGAAGGAGGGACTGAAGAGTGGCAAATTGAAGGTCGTGATCGGAACGCAGGCCCTCGCCTCGAAGGACGTGAAGTTCGCCCGCCTCGGCCTTGTCGTCATCGATGAGGAACAGCATTTTGGGGCGGCGGAGAAGGCGAGACTTTCCGGGCTGGCCAAGAGTATTCATGCCCTTTGGATGAGCGCCACGCCGATTCCGCGGACTCTCGCGGGCGGTCTTGCTGGCTTCAGGGATATTAGCGTAATTGCCTCTCCGCCCATTCATCGACTCCCGGTCGTCACAAAGGTCGCTCCTCTTTCCGATGCTGCTATTGCCTCCGCATTGCTGCGCGAGCAAAGGCGCCACGGGCAAAGCTTCTTGATCTGTCCGCGAATTCAAGATCTCGATCCGATGCTGGCGCGCGTTCAATCGATGGCCCCGGATCTCCGCATCGTCTGTCTGCATGGCAAGTTGCCCGCCGACGACATAGACGACCGAATGATGAGCTTCGTCGAAGGCGCGGCGGACGTGCTGCTGGCGACCAACATCGTGGAGAGCGGTCTCGATATCCCGCGTGCAAACACGATCGTGGTTTGTTGGCCCGAAAAGTTCGGTCTTGCGCAACTTCATCAACTCAGAGGAAGGGTGGGTCGCAGCGGGATACGGGCGTTTGCGCATTTGCTGACCGATTCGGGCTCGGAGCGATCTGAGAAGCGGTTGGCCGTTTTGGAAGAGTTTAACAGACCGGGCGCGGGTTTCGCGATCAGTGCGCGGGATCTGGATCTCAGGGGAGCGGGGGATGTGCTTTCAGAGCGACAGTCGGGTCATGTGCAGGTGTTCGGACCCGTGCTCTACAGTCACCTTCTGAAGTTGGCCTCGGAGAAAGCCGACGACAGAACAGCCGACCTGTGGGTGCCTGACCTGAATCTGCCGGTAGGGGACATGTTGCCCGCAGGCTACGTGCAATCGGAGGCGGTTCGGCTGGAAATCTACGGCCGCGTCGCCAGATGCCGAAGCGAAGATGAACTGGACGATCTCGAGGAGGAGACCTCTCGTCGCTTCGGCAGATTGCCTCCAGCGGCTCGCGAGTTCTTTGCCGCAGCAAGGCTCAGAATCGACTGCAGGCGAAGAGGAATTATAAGACTTGATGTCGGCCTGGATGCCGTAGCCGCGACATTCCTGCCGGGACGACTTCGGAAATCCAAGGCGCGATCCCTGCAACGCGATGGCGATCGGGTTGTCTACATCAGCAACGGACGCGATGGACCGCTTGGGAAGGTCGAAGAATTCCTCGACCTTCTGGATGAGTAATCGCGGCGCTGCTATTCAACTAGAGACAACCGATCCTCCGGCGTGCGGCAACGCCGAATGATGCCGATCTCGACCGAATGAGGTTCCGGCGGGCGCGCTCAGCCTTTAGCGAAAGGGAGGCGTCGTGCTTGCCGGCTCATCGGACTACCGCGCCAATTCCAGTTAGCGGTTCTGGACGGCAAGATTACACACTAGGTGCACAACCTTCCGTCTTAAATGCATCCGACGAAGGAACCCGTTTGTTGAGCCATCATGCGAAACGAAAATACTGCCCGCCCGATCGTGACTGCCTCGTTCAAGCGACCGCCTGAAACAGCAATTTGAGATAGTTCTCAAATCGCCTTGCCGTCTCTCGCCAGGCAGAACAGGTCGACGCCGCCGACCTGTCCGCCCTTGAGCGCGATCTCAACGTTTGCGTGCTCACGGTTCGATGCGGCGCGGCAAAGCGGCGCCCCCGAAACCAGCGGAGCGATCGCGCTGAGAGCATAGATGCCCATGGCCTGGAGCGCGTGGCCGGAGGTGTCGCCGCCGGCGACCACCGCGCGCTGCAGGCGAGTCGTTTGCAGGATGCGATCGAGTGCCCAGCCAAGCCCGGCGCCGATCCGGTCGTTAATTGCCGCCGTGCTTACTCCACTCGCTTCGATCGCGGCGTTAAGAGCGCAGATCGCCGGATCGTCCGGCCCGCTTGCAGTGATTAGAAGCGGATCGCGCCCGGCAGAAACAGCCGCAAGGCCGCGGTCGGCGCCGCGACCGATTTCCTTTGTCCATTCGGCCATGTCGACGGCGCGGGCTGCATCCAGCCGCACGACTTCAAACCCATTCTCGGCGGCATAGGCAATTTGCGCGGCCGTGACAGGCGAACACGAACCGGAGATGCAGGCGATCCGCTGTACGGCAGAGAACGACATCTGGGGCCCGGTGTCCGCGATCAGGCCAAACGACCGCCAATAGGCAACCAGCGCCTGCTCCACGCCCTGAGAGCCCACCGCGAACAACCGATCGCCACGGTGTTCCCACATGAGGCGTCCGGCCTCGATCAGAGACGACTGGTCAAGCACATCGAGCGAGATGATTTCAGCGCCGCCGGCGCTCACACGCGCCAACGTCCGGTCTGCCTCGCCATTGGCCATGGTGACGAAATCGACAAGCCCGATCCGCCGCGCAGTCTGACGGGCGAGATGACGGCCAAGATCGGCCTCGTCCATCGGCGTCACCGGATGGCGCGACATCGTCGGATGGCGGTCGAGCCGATGGCCGACGGCGTTCACGGTCGCGAAGAGATTGCCGAAAACCTGGTAGCGGCCCATCGCGGGCGAGGCGACCAGCAGCGGATGCCAGGCACCGCCAAGACGCGGCACCGCCAGATCGATCGCCCGCCCGATCGAGCCAATATGCGGCGCCGAGTCGAAGGTAGAGCAGACCTTGTAGTGCGAAATCGGTGCGCCAATGCCGGCGAGCATGTCGAAGGCGGGCGGGAGGTTGAGCTCCATCCAGGCCGGATCTTTCGCGCGCGCGGTGCCGGCGATGCCGATGCCGCGGAATTGCACTGCTGTGGCAAGTTGCTCCGGACTTGGAAGCTCAAGGAACAAAATCGTCGGAAGGCCAGCGAAGGTCAGCGCTTCCATCGCGGCCGAAGAGCCGGTGTAGTCGTCGCCATAAAATGCGATCAGCGGGCCATCGGGAAGGCTTAAGGAGGGTGTCATGGGCTATGCGGCGCCTTGCGGGACATGGCGTCGTCCCATGCCGCACGCAGTTCGGCTACCCCAGCGGCAGGTCCGTCGGGATGTGCCAGGATGCCGCCGCCAGCGGCGAAGATCAGATCGGTTGATCCCAGTGCATGATAGGTTGGAAGCGCCTGCGCGGCGGTCTGGCCGGATGAAAACACCGGCATGGCGACGCAAGGCCTTTGCTCGAACAAGGGCGTGAGCGTGGCTTGGGCGGATGCGATCACGCTGTCATCGGACTCGCTGAACTTGTTTCCGATGCCGTTGACATGAATGTGATCGGCGCCGGCAAGCCGCCAGATCTTTTGCCAGGCTGCAAACTGCCAGCCGAGCGCCGGATGCCGGTTCAACGCGCCCCAGCCGTTGCGATGCGCATGAAGCGGAAGCTGGGTGTAGCGACCGAGCTCGATCATGCCGGCGAGCCCAATCGAGTTGATGCTCGCCATCACGCAACTGCCGCCTTGCGTCAGCACGAAATCATGGCGGCGGCGCATCTGGTCGATCTCGCCGGTGAGGTTGAAGGCGAGCATCACTTTCTTGCCCGTCCGCCCGGCATGATCGTTCACCACGCGCATCACCGCGCGCACGCGTTCATCGAATGGGCAAGAAGATCCATCGGACTGCAACTCATCGTCCTTGATGAAATCGATCCCGGCCTCGCAAAGAGTGGCAACGAGGCTTGCCGTCTCCGCTGCATCGAGCCCAACGCTCGGCTTGATGATGGTGCCGATCAGCGGACGGCCGCGCACGCCGGTCAGCTCGCGCGTTCCGGCAACACCAAACTTGGGCCCGGCATAAGCGGATGCGAATGCGAGCGGCAGCCGCAGATCGAGCAGCCGCAGCCCGGTGAGCTGGCGCAATTCCCAGAGATTGCCGGCAACTGTCGTCACCAGATTGGGCAGCGACGCGCCGATATTGTCGAGCGGCCAGGACAGCGTCACCAGCGCGCGCTGCCAGGGACCCTCCGAATTGACTGGCCGCGCCACCGGCAATGACGGCGCAGACAACGGATCAAGCAATTCGATGCGCTCGACGCGGGCTGCGGCTCGTTGCTTGAGCTCAGGCGTTTCGCCGGGCACGGTGACGAAGGTGCCGCTGGATTGTTCGCCCGCCATGATTTCTGCGGTCGCGCGCGGATCGCAGGGCGTCTCGATCAGATAATCCGCCTCGATGCGAACAGGAGCTGTCACCGGATCAGGTCCGCGCTAGAGCTTGCTGAGATCGGGAAAGGCGCGCACGGGATCGCTTCCATCCCAGCCTCGCGCCGCCTCACGGATCAGATCGAACATCTTGCCCTTGGGGCCGGCGACCTCCGACAATTCGATCACGGTTCCTGGGTGATATTCGGTATCGAAATAGACGAAGCGGCCGCGGGGACCGACTTCGCCGCTCATCACTGGTCTGAAGCCCTGGGCTTCGAGACGGGTCAGGTCGGCGTCGTAGTTTTCAGTCCAGTAGGCGACGTGCTGCAAGCCAGTATGCCCCGCCTTGAGGAAATCGGCATACATCGACGGCGCATCGTTGCGGATCTGGATCAATTCCATCTGCAACGGTCCGGAGTTCGCCAGCGCGACCGAATTGTGCGGCTCATAAGCCTCGCCGCGATAGCGATAGTTCACGATCGGCACACGCGGATTGTAGAACCACGGCCCGATCCCGAGTTCGCGGCTCCAGTAGTCCATGGCTTTTTCGATGTCGTTGACGACGTATCCGGCCTGCCGGATCTCGCCAAAGAAGCGGCTCATGCTTGCATCCCGTTGGTTCAGAATTTGAGAAATCCGGTCGACAGCCATGGCACCGCGGCGACAATGAGGAGCCCGACAAACAGCGCGACGACATAGCCCCAGATGTGCTTCAGGCCCTCATCCGGCGAGATCTTGCTGATGGCGCAGGCGCCGTAATACCCGACGCCGAATGGCGGCGAGAACAAGCCGATGCCCATCGCGAAGATCACCACCATAGCGTAGTGCACCTCGTGCACGCCGGCCTGCTTGGCGATCGGAAACAGCAGCGGCCCGAACAGGACGATCGCAGGAATGCCTTCCAGCACGCTGCCGAGGATCACGAAGGCGGGAATCGAGATTGCGAGGAAGCCATAGGCACCGCCCGGAATCGCCGCCATCGCCTGCGCCAGTTGTTGTGAAAAGCCCGATTGCGTCAGGCCCCATGCCATCGCGGTGGCGCTGCCGACGATGAAGATAATGGCGCCGGTCAGCGAAGCGGTCTCGACCAGCATCGGCTTGAGGCGCCTCCAGGGAAACTGGCGATAGACCAAAAGTCCCATTAGTACGGCGTAGACGATCCCGATGGTCGACACTTCCGTCGCGGTGGCGACGCCCTCGACGACGGCGGTGCGGATCACAAAAGGCAGCAGGATTGCGGGCAGGGCGGGCAGCGCCAGTTTTGCGATCTCGCGCGCTGAATACCGCCGCACGTGACTGAGATCCTCATGCCGATAGCGTCGCCACACCACCACGCAAAGGGCGGCGCCGACAACCAGCGCCGGCAACAGGCCACCGGTGAAGAGCGCGGCAATCGAGATGCCGGTCACCGAACCGATGGTAATCAGCACAATGCTCGGCGGAATGGTTTCGGTCTGTGCGCCCGTGGCGGCGAGCAATGCCACGAGATCGCCGGGCTTGGCACCGCGCCGCTGCATTTCCGGCAGTAGCACCGGCGCAATCGCCGCCATGTCGGCGATCTTCGATCCTGAAATGCCGGACACCAGATACATAGCGCCGATGAGAACATAGGACAGGCCGCCTCTGACATGGCCGAGCAGGCTCGCCAGGAACTGGATCATGGCGCGGGCCATCCCGGTCATTTCGATCAGCGCGCCCAGGAAGATGAACAGCGGCACCGCGAGCAGGATGAGGTGGGACATGCCCTCGTCGAGCCGGCCGACCATCACCATCATCGGCGTGGTCGTCGTCAGTGCGAGATAGCCGAAGGTTGCCAGCGCAAAGGAGAAAGCGATCGGCACGCCTGCGAACACATTGGCCGCCACCACGCCGATAAAGAAGATGATCAGATTAGAGCGGCCCAGCGGCTGCAGGGCTGGTCCGGCCAGCCAGAATGCAGCGACGATACCCGCGGTGGCGATGAGACCTGCGAGGATGAACGGGGCGCGATGACGGCGCGCCAGACCGATCGCGGCGGTGATGGTCATCAGCACCAGGCCCACGGGAATTGCCGCAGCGCGCCAGGCGTTGCTGATCTCGAGCGCAGGGGTCACGATGAAGCGCTCCTCGCTCGCATAGTCGAATGCGGGATACAGGATCAATGCCAACAATGCGAGCGATGCCGTCGTGGCCATCACCTCGAAAAAAGCCCGTGCGCGCTGACCGAGATAACGCATGAGCCCCGTCATACGCATGTGCTCGCCGCGGCGCAGCGCGATCACGGTGCCGAGCATAGAAAGCCAGAGAAACAGGATGGAGGCCAGCTCGTCGGACCAGACCAGCGGACTGCGGAAGACATAGCGGCTGATGACGCCGGCGAGCAGAATGATGATCTCGATCACGACGAGGCCGGCGGCGGCGGTTTCGACCGCTGCGCCCAGCCCGCGATCGAGGGCGGCAAACGCCCGCGCGAGACCGCGCGTCGATGCAGAGGTGGGGCCATGCCCGGCCTCCAAATAGCCGCTCACCGGATGCTCGGCAATCGTCATCGCACGCTCAGGCCAGCTTGCCGATTGCATTTTCGAGCAGGCCCCAGGCCTCCTCGCCGAAGCGGGTCTTCCACTCGCCGTAGAAGCCGGTCTCGCGCAGCTTGGAGCGGAAGCTGTCCGGCGCCGGCTTGGTGAAGGTCAGCCCCCTGGCCTGCAGGTCCGATTGCACTGTCGCATTAAACGCCTTGATGTCCTCGCGTTGCTTCAGGCCAGCGTCGTTGATGGCGTCGGCGACGATGGTCTTGAGGTCGGCCGGCAAGGCCCGCCAGGCGCGGCCATTGGCGATGAACCAGAAGCCGTCCCAGATATGGTTGCTGATGGCGCAGTACTTCTGCACTTCATAGAGTTTGGCGACCTGGATGATCGGCAGCGGGTTTTCCTGCGCATCGACGATGCGGGTCTGCAGCGACGAATAGACTTCACTGAACTGCAGGCTGGTCGGCGATGCCGCGAGCGCCTTGAACATGGAGATGCTGAGCGGGCTCACCGGCACGCGGATCTTCAGCCCGTCCATGTCCTTGGCGGTCTCGATCGGTCTGGCGCCGCTCGTAATCTGGCGAAAGCCGTTGTCCCACATCTTCTCGAAAGCATGGAGGCCGACCTTGGCCATCGCGGCGCGGACATGCGCGCCGAGCGGGCCGTCCATCGCCTTCCAGACCTGGTCGTAGTCGGCAAAAGCAAAACCCACGGCATTAATCGCGGCGACCGGCACGAGGGTCGCGGCGACAAGCGCCGATGGCGTGAAGAAGGTGATCGCGCCGCTGCGCACCTGCGCCAGCATATCGGTATCGCCGCCAAGCTGGTTGTTGGGGAAGATGGCGATCTCGACGCGGCCGTCAGTTTCCTTGGCGATCCGTTCGGCGGCTTCCTGCGCCCGGATGTTAAGCGGATGAGTGAGCGGCAAGTTGTTGCCGTATTTCAGCGAGAATTCCGCGGCGCGCGCGACGCGCGGCATGGCGCCAATGAGACCCGCTGCGGGAAGAGCCGACAGGGCCTGCAGGGCACGCCGACGAGACAGGATCATGGGCTTCCTCCGGTAATCTTTTTGATGCCAATTGATGGCTTGGTGAGTAGTCTGGCTCGAAAATCACAGGCGTCGACCAAGGTGTCAAACGACCAAAATGATGGTTTTTGATGTATTCGAACCCGGAGCGTTTCGAGATGGACAAGCACGCAGCGCCGCCGCTGAGCCGCATTGTCGACGTGGCACGCCGTGCCAACGTGTCCACCGCAACCGTCGACCGTGTACTCAATCGCAGGCCCGGCGTGCGACCGATCACGCAGCAGCGCGTGCTCGCTGCTGCGTCCGAGTTGAACTACATGCCAGCCGAGGATTTGCTTGCGGCGATGAAGCCGAAGCCGATGCGGCTTCTGTTCCTGCTGCCGGCGGGCACCAACCGGTTTCTCGCGACGCTCGGACAATTGATCGCCCACTCCGAGGCGCGCCTTGCACCTTTCAATATTCGTTGCCAGGTCGATTACATCAAGAGCTTCAACGCCGAACTGCTGGCGCGGCGGCTCTGGCATTACCGCGACAAGGTTGACGGCATCGCCTTCATGGCGCTGGAACATCCTGCCATTCGCGAGACCGTCGATATGCTCGCCGAGCGCGGCGTGCCGACCGTCACCGTGATCTCGGATATCCTCAATGCGCGCCGGGTCGCCTATCTCGGCTTGGACAATCGCTCGACCGGACGAACGGCCGGCTACCTGATCGCGCGGTTCATCGGAGCGCGGCCTGCGAAGGTGGCCATGATCGCAGGCAGCCTGAGCTACCGTGCCCACGAAGAGCGTGAGATGGGCTTCCTGCACGTCTTCGAGGAGTTGTTTCCCCTGATCAAGGTCGTAGGCCTGCGCGAGGGACATGACGATGCCGACAGGAATTATCGCCAGACGCGTATGTTGCTCGCTCGGCACCCGAATCTTGCGGGGATTTACAACATCGGCGGTGCGGCTGATGGCGTCGGACGGGCACTGAAGGAGATGAACCGCGCGCGCGAGACCGTGTTCGTCGGGCATGGTCTGACGTCGGACACGCGCAGCCTCCTGATCGACGGGACTATGGACGCGGTCATTACCCAAAATCAGCTACATACGATGATGAGCTGCATCGGCATCTTCGACAATCTGCGCGCCGGCCGAAGCGCCATGCACGGCATCGAGACGCCGCGCAGCGAGATCATTTTTCGCGAGAATATTCCGGGATCAGGCGTCTCAGCGTGACTCGGCTGTCGCTGTTTGGCGGAAACGAGCTCAAACTTGCTGATCTTGAGTCCTTACAAACCTCGTTGGCGCGAAGTCCCGAGCAATTTCATGGTTGATCACGCAGCCGAGCCAGCAGGGTGGAAAATCAATAGGGGCTGAGGGGTACACCGAGCGCTGATCCACGGCGATCCCGGTGGCAATCGCGATTTCGGCACAATCAGAGCGATCGCGGCGGCTGAGCCGCGGAACGCGCCGGTGCTTCGATCAATCGCATGATGTGACGGATAAATTCCTCATCGTCCGGCATTTCCCCGCCACCAATTTCGATCGCATCCTGCATTTCTATTCGACTGTGCAACCAGAATTGCACCAAACTTCCGGCGATGCACAGCACCAGGCCGGTCGGCATGTCGTTTCGCAAGAGTCCGGCTTGCTGCGCTTGTTTGATGAGCGGAACGGCTCGCTCGTTCAAGCTGCGCGAACGCGATTTGCGTTCTTCAGTCGGCCCATCGAGCAAGCGCCACAGGTTGATGCGAAACGCATCCGGATGCTCGCGCCAGTACCGCAGGTAGGTCCGGATGGCCGTCGGAATCGATTCGACACCGAGTGTTTCTTGCGCGACGACATCCGCGATATAGGCGAGGAATTCAGCGGAGGCTTGCTCCCCAACAGCGTTCCAGAGCCCGTCCTTGCCCTGGAAATGATGGTGGAGCAGCCCCTGGGAGACGCCTGCCCGCTGCGCAATGTCGCGCATCTTGGTGCCGTGAAATCCGCTCTTGGCAAATTCCGTCCGCGCCGCCTGAAGGATGGCGTCGCGTCCGGCTTGCATTTGGCTGACTGACCGCGAGTTCACCCGTCACCTTCTAAGCATTCTAAATCATTTAGGAATTTTATGTTGACAGGTCAACCAGTCAATGCCGACTGCTCAAGCGGTCAGTCATTGGGTGTGCTGTGGAAAGTGTAGTGACAAGAAGACGAAAGGGCAGTGACCGCGGGCATTGGAGGCGTCGGGCCGCCGCGGTTGGCGCATTGACAGCATTCGCTGGGGGCATCGCGGTCGACGCGGCGTTGGCCCAGCAGCCAATAGAACTTCCGCCCGTTACGGTCGCGCCACCGAAGCCGAAGAAACGAGCCGTATCTCGGCCTGTGGCTCGCCCGGCAATCCAGCTCCAGCAGATTACGGTTACGGCCCGCAAGCGACCCGAGGTCGAAAAAGATGTACCCATCAGTCTGACGACGGTTGAGGGTGCGCAGCTCGAGGACCTTTCCAAGACCCGCTCAAATGCCGACCTCGCGCGCTCCGTACCAAATTTCAATTTCGTCGATCTCGGAGGGCAGTCCTCAAATCTTGCCAATATCCGCGGCGTCGGATCGTTCTCGCCGGTATCTCCGGACGATACCTCCGTCGTCTTCTACGTCGATGAGGCGCCGCAGTCGGTGTATGGCATTGCACCGAACCTGCTTGATACCGAGCGGGTGGAGGTTTTGCGCGGGCCGCAAGGAATGTTGTTCGGCCGTAATGCGCAAGGCGGCGCAGTGAACATCGTCTCACGCCTGCCGACGTTTGATCGCTCCTTCTCGCTGACCGGTGAATGGGGAACCAAGGGTTATGGCCTGGGCGAGTTGATCGCGAACTCTCCGCTAATCGCAGATCTCCTCGCCGGACGCGTGGCGATGCGTTACTCGAACTACGGTGGTGACGTTCCGAACATCCTGCTCGGCGGCAATGATGCCGCTACGAAAATCGGCGCATTCCGCGGCTCACTTCTCTACACGCCGACCGATCGCACCACCGTCACCTTCAGCGGGTCCTACAACAAGGACGACGACACCGTGCCGCGCTGGCTGCTGCGCGGCGCGGCTGATTTTCCCGTAAGCGCCGTCAATCCGCGCAATGACGTGGATCGCGAGAACCAGAACTACAATCTAAAGGTCAAGCACGACTTCGGGCCCATTGTCTTCGATTCCGTCTCGAACTTTCAGCGCACCACCTCGTTTCAAGTTACTGATCTCACCGACTCCCTCGTATTCTCGAAGCTCACCGGCTTGCCGCGCGCCTTCTTCAGCATGCCGGGTGCGGATATCGCGAACATCGGCATCGGTGAGAATTCCTGGATGCAGGAGCTTCGGCTCTCCGCGCCGAAGGAGAGCGCGATTGCCTGGACCACGGGCTTGAATCTTTTTCGCACCGAAGTGGCGCTCGACGGCAACGCCCGTTCCATCACGCCGGCTTTTGCTACGGCGACAGGAATCCGTAACAACGACTTCACGACCAACAGCTACGCGGCTTTCGGCGAGGCGACGGTGCCGCTCATCGGTGCGCTCAAAGGCACGCTGGGGCTGCGCGCGACGCATGAGGAGAAAACGGCTTCCTATCGCTACAACGGCGTCGGCACGCCCGGCACCGTCGCCAGCTATGCCCAAGATCTCGGCCTGAAGGATGACTTCCTTACCGGTCGCGCCGGTCTGAGCTACGACTGGACGCGAGACTTCATGACCTATGTCACCGCCGCACGTGGATATGTGACGGGAGGGTTCCCGGCCAATTCCATCAACAATCCGCTCGGCAAGCCCGAGGTCCCGTTCGCTGCTTCCACAAGCTGGACCTATGAGACCGGCTTCAAGTCCGAACTGTTCGGCCATCGTGTCAAACTGACCGGCGCGCTGTTCTTCAACGACGTCAAGAACGGACATCTGTTCGTCTTCAATGTCCCAACGGCATCATTCACCGTCGCAACGCTGGACTATCAGTCCTGGGGTGGCGAACTCGAGGGTACCGTCCGCCTCACGCCCACCTTTGAGGTGTTCGGAGGTGTTGGCATTACCCGCGCCGAGCTCGTCAACGTTCCGATCGGCAGCGCGACTGGCGCGAAGAACGGCGGCCGCGTTCCGAACGTGGCGCCCGTGACCGCCAATGTGGGCTTCCAGCATCAGGTTTCGGCCGCGCACCTTGGGCTCAACGGCGACTTCTTCGTTCGCGGCAACTACCAGTTCGTCGGTACTCGCGCGGCAGATGTCGCCAACAGCTTCGACCTCCCATCGTACGGCATTCAACGGCAAGTTCGGTTGGAAAGGGCAGAACTTCGAGACCTATGTCTTCGCGAACAATCTGCTCGACGAGCGCTACGAGGCCTTCGGACAAAGTTTTGGACCCACGACGCAATCCGTGCGCGTCGGACAGGGCCGCATCGTGGGCTTAGGGGCAACCGCGAAGTTCTAGCGATGAGAGGGGACCGTCATGAGAACAGAGGATTTCAAGCTGCACGACATTTCGCGTTTTCCGGTCGTGGTGCTGCACGGTCGTGGATTGCCGCCCGGTTACGGACCGACCTGGGCGAACGAGCTTGATGCGTTGCTTGGCCAGGAACGGGCCTTCGTGATGATCTTTCCTGACTCGGTGGAGGATGAGGCCCACGAGGATCAAAAGCTTCGCACGATCTTCCTCAAAGCCAACAAGGCGCGGCTTGCCGCCAAATGCCAGGGCATCTTCAGCATCGAGCCGAACAAGGCAAAGCGTCTTCTGAAGCGTGCTCAGGGCGCCGTGATTGCCGCGGCTTTCGGACTGCGCTTCCGTGTCGTGGCCACCGTCGAGGAAGCGGAGCGGCTTGCGAGCCTGGCTTTAGCAGGAGCAGCCGTGCCAGATGTCTCCGAGCCCGAGTAGCGAGACACGCGCTTATCTGCGCATCGGCAAGAGACGCCTTCGCATCCCCAAGCGCCGCGGTGTGCGGATCGCCCTTGGTGTTGCCCTCATGATCAGGGGCGTACTGCCGCCGGCCGGATTCATTCTGTTGCCGCCGGCGCTGACGCTGCTCTCAATCGACATTCCGCGCGTCCGCCGCTGGCGCCGGCGCATGATCGTGCGGCTCGGACGCCGGCGGCGAAGCGCCGTCCGTCCAGCAAAACAGAATCGGACTTAGAAGTTGTCTAAGCGATTGACGTGCAACGGCGAGGCACCCGTGCTTCCAGATTTCGAATGTTTCAAATTGCCATAGACGCGCGATGGCTTTATGGCGGCTATCACAGAGCGTAACGGTTCGCGGCATTGATAGGTCGAGTGCGTGGAGATCTTCTCTGAGCGCATCGGGATTGCCGCGACCGCCTGTCGTGACGCAACCAAAGAAGAGGAGGGGAGCAGTGACGCAGTCGGACCCTGACAACGAATCTGCAGGCGCAGAGATGCACCGGTCCATGATGGTCGCCTTCTGCGACGTTCTTCGTACCAGTCAGCTTCCGCCCATGACGGTGATGAACCTCGCCGCGTCCGCCCTCGGAGCAATCTACAAGGAAGTCGCCGATCAGCATGGCACGGATGGCGGTTGTCCCTGCGGCTGGAAGCCAAATCCGCGTACCGATATCGCGGTTCTGCAGGCGACACTGGCCGCGTCACTAGAAGCCATCCCGTCTGCTGATCTGCGTACCATGCAGGCTGTCGGACGTGCATAAGCCATGATGCGCGCGAGCCCCGCCGATCTCGTACAAATCGGTGGGCTTCGACGTCTACGTTGAGCCACGGCCCGCTCGCGAAGTCTCTTTCATGTTCACGGCCGAACGACCAATACTGTAGCGCTCCCGCGACCGGAATGATCCATCTCGGCGCGATCGCTCGTCTCTCTCAATTTCGAGAGTTTCTAAATTTCGCCGGTGCGAAGCATAAGTATACGCAGCGCCTAGAATTGACGCAGGCGTGCCGTAGTCAGATGGCGGCTGCGCGAAAATAGTACCCCTACCGCTGGGAAAAACATCATCCTTAAACGTCTTACGTTGGAGGGGCCGTAAGGCCGCGGCTGGCGACAATAATATTAATGCAGGCCCTGCCGGTGAGAGGCGCTTGCGCGCCTCATGACGTGCGCGCTTGAACGAGAATGAAAGATTGAACGATGATGGGCGAGATGACGAAACTGGCCGAAGCGCTGCAGACAGGGTGCAGGTTCGGGCGGATGGCGTTGACGGCGCTTGTCGTGTCGGCCGGTGTTGCTGGCCCAGTGGCGGCCCAGGAAGTGGAGCCCACGACGGCCCAGGCGCAACCCGCATCGCCGCTGCCGTCGTCTTCTGCATCTCCCGCGCCCGGTGTGGAGCGGCCAGTGACATCGTCATCATCAGCGACATCGGTCGGCGCTGACCCCGCGGTATCGGCGGCGCCGCTGCCGCAGGTGTCACCGGCAATGGCCGAACCCCCGGCCGCTACGCCGGTACCATCGAATGCGCCCGTCGTTGCCCCGGCGGCCGGCCCCGCGACGCTTCCGCACGATCTGTCGCCGTGGAGCATGTTCATGCAGGCGGACATGGTCGTGAAGGCGGTGATGATCGGCCTTGCCTTTGCGTCGCTATTGACCTGGACGGTGTGGTTGGCCAAGGGCGTCGAACTCACGGGCGCCAAACGCAACGCACGTAGCGCCACGCGCAAGCTGAGTGGCGCCGAATGCCTCGCAGACGCATCACGAGAGATCAATGCCGGATGGACGAAGAATGGCCGTGTCGCCGATCTGGTCAATGCTGCGCTTCAGGAGTTGAAGCGCTCGACCGACCTGTCCGCCGAGGGAGTTAAAGAGCGTCTCGCGATCGCGCTGTCCCGCATCGAGGCAAAAGCGAGCCGAGACATGGCGCGGGGCACCGGACTTCTCGCGACGATCGGCGCAACGGCGCCGTTCGTCGGCCTGTTCGGCACGGTGTGGGGCATCATGAATTCGTTCATCGGCATCTCGCAATCGAAGACGACGAACCTTGCCGTCGTTGCGCCCGGAATCGCCGAAGCATTGCTCGCGACCGCCATCGGCCTTGTCGCGGCCATTCCGGCGGTGATCATCTATAACGTATTTGCCCGCGCCATAGCCGGCTACCGCGCATTGCTGTTGGACGCGTGGGGCGAAGTCCTGCAGCACATGTCGCGCGACCTGGAACGGCAGGAGAAGGGCATTGTGCGAGGGCCAGCGCGTCACTGCGGGTGACGTCGTGATGCGACTGGATGCGACGCAAACGCGTTCCAACCTCGCCATCGTCACCAAGCGGCTGGATGAATTCGCCGTGCGGCGCGCGCGGTTGGAAGCAGAGCGCGATGAGGCGCCGGCGATCTCATTTCCAGCGGCGTTGACGATGCGCGCAGTCGACAGCGACGTCGCGCAGCTATTGGCAGGGGAACGCAAACTGTTCGAGCTTCGCCGTGAAGCTCGACTCGGTCAGAAAGCGCAGTTGCGAGAACGCATCCTTCAATACGAGAAAGAGGTGCGTGGCCTGGTCTCCCAGGAAGAAGCAAAGGTGCGGGGAATCGCGCTGATTGAGCGTGAGCTCACGGGTGTGCGTGAACTCTGGGAGAAGGGGCTCGTGCCGATCCAGCGCATGATGGCGCTGGAGCGCGAAGGCACCAATCTGGACGGTGAGCGCGGCCGGCTTGCGGCGGCGCAGGCCCAGTCCGGCGGCAAGATCGCAGAGACACAGCTTCAGATCATCCAGATCGATCAGGACCTTCGTAGCGAAGTGGCCAACAGCCTGCGTGAGATCGAAGCGCAAACGGCCGAGTACGTCGAACGCAAGGTTTCGGCCGAGGATCAATTGAAACGCATCGATCTCGTCGCGCCGCAGAGCGGTCTGGTGCACGAGCTTGCGGTTCATACCGTTGGTGGCGTAATTTCCCCGGCCGATACGATCATGTTGATCGTGCCTGATAGCGACAGGCTGGCATTGGAAGCACAGATACAGCCGCAGGATATCGACCAGATTCGGCTGGGCCAGAGAACGGTTTTGCGCATGTCGGCCTTCAATCAGCGAACCACGCCGGAACTGAACGGCGAGGTCAGCCGCATTGCCGCCGATCTTACGCAAGATCAAAAGAGTGGACTATCCTTCTATGTCGTTCGCATTGTCGTGCCGCCGCGGGAGCTTGCGCGCCTCGGCAAGCTCGCGCTGGTGCCGGGGATGCCAGCCGAGGCATTTATTCAGACCGGCGATCGAACGGTCATCTCCTATCTGGTCAAGCCTCTGCGGGATCAGATCAACCGCGCGTTTCGCGAGGAATAGTGCTTGCCTATCGCATTTTGCGAGCGTGCCGCGAACGATGTCTCGGTCCTTGTCGGTCCAAACATCAGTAAAGCTGATTGTTTGCAATTGTCGCGTCTTGGAAGCAATCAATGGGGCCGAGGCACGCGAGGTGCTTTCGAGCGGGAAGGAGAGAATAGACGTCGCGCTTATCGACGTGCAGAGCGCACCGAGCGAGCATGGATATGCCCTTGCCTCCTGCGTGAGGTCGAATCATTCGGCGGTCAAGATATTGCTCGGCGGGACCATCGCCAAAGTACTGCAACTCGCAGGTGACTTATGTAACGAGGCTCCGGATGGTCACCTCGACTATCGATCGGTGCTTGATCATATCCGGCGCCTGCTCGCGTCACGAGAACGTGTTTCCCCATCATACAAAGCGCCTAGCGCGCGTATCCTTGGATTCGCTCGACGTAGTTCATGATGCGCCGCATGACGTCCTGAAGTATTCCGGCGCCCGACTCGCACATGTTCAAATAGCAGGTGGAGATTTTCACTTTCTGATCGAGAGGAAGGGACGCCCCCTCCGGGATCGATATCTTGAAGACCTGTCCCCTCTGGCGCACATCGCCTGGGATCTGGAATTCAGGCGGCATGGCATCCGTCATCGGCAGCAGGGACTCGACCACTCCAACGATGGACTGGGTGTAGGAACGCACATAGACGCGCTGCCCGACCTTGAGATCGAACAGATAGCTGTCGGGGAGATAGGCGAGGATGAAGCTCGGGCCTGTGTGGATGGTGGCGATGTCATTGCCTGCCGGGCCGAGCACGGCTCCGGCACTCATGACCTTGCTGCCCACATATCCGGCGACCGGCGCATGCAAGGCTCCGCCGGCATAGGCGTGCTGCAGGGAGTCGTACGCATCCGACACCTGCTTGAGGGCATTGTGATAGGCGGCCAGCTCGCCCGCGAGCGAGGCTCGCTCCGCTTTCAAGGACTGGTGCTTCTCGGCGGCGGCAAAGGCCGCGCTGGTCATGTCGGTCAGGAGCCTGTCCACCGCAAGGCCGTTCCTGCTCGCGCCAGCCACCTTGTCGAGATAGTCCTGCGCCTGCCTGGCGTTGGCCTCGGCTGCCGGCAGCAACATGCCGATCGCGGCTTGCCTTGCCTCGATCGCCCCGATCCGGGTGATTAGCCTGGCTTTTTCCACGGCGAGCTCAGCGAGCGTGCGGGAAAGGGATGTCGATTCGACGACGGCGATCTTCTGCCCGGCCTCCACCCTGTCTCCTGGACGGACGAAAACCTCCTTGACCCGCGTCTCCTGATAGGGCGCGCCAATGGCGATATGCTCGCGCGTAACCAGGCCGGATGCCCGCAGCAACATAACCCCGCCGGAGATCAGGTAGATGGCGATGGTGATGGTGACGGCGAGACCGATGGCGATGAGGACGAGGTTCCGCAATCGCCTCCAGCGCACTTGGCTGACGTTGAGTGGCGCGCTCGGCGCATATTGTTCCAAGACTGTCATTCTTCTACTCGGCGGCTTGCTGCAACGGTCTGAGGTTGAAAATCCGCTCCGCTATGCGGCGCGACGCTTCACCGTCTCCGAACGGGTTATTAGCGGGCAGAAGCTGCGGCGCTTCGGAGCTGGTGAGACGCCTTACCCCGGCAGTGAGCGCATCGCGGTTGGACCCCACCAGCGTTCCAAACCCGGTCTCGACGACCTCGGGCCGCTCAGTGCTCTCGCGCGTGATGAGGACCTGGAGACCGAATGTCGGCGCTTCTTCCTGGATACCGCCCGAATCGGTCACGACCGTCCATGACCGGCTGAGCAGGTAGACGAAGTCGGTATATTGGAGCGGCTTCAGCAGGCGGATATTCGGCCGCGCGCCGAGCGCCCGTACGACCTGCGCCCGGATATCCGGGTTGGGGTGAACCGGAAGGACGATCAGCTTGTCGCCGTCATCTGCAAGCTCGCACAGGGCCTCAAGGATCTCATCCAGTGGCGCCCCGATGTTCTCGCGGCGGTGCAATGTCGCCAACACGAGCTTCCTGTCTTGCGGAAGGTTTGCGATTTCCCGGTCGATCGGGACGTAACCTCCAGCAAGTTTGGAGCGAGCATAAAGCAGCGCGTCGACCGCGGTATTGCCGACCATGCTGATCGAATCGCGCTGCACACCCTCGCGCAGCAGGTGATCGCGCGACCGCTTGGTCGGCGCGAAATGCAATGTGGAGGCGATCGTGATGAGCCGCCGGTTGAACTCCTCCGGCCAGGGCGAATCAAGCGTTCCGGTCCGCAGCCCGGCCTCGACATGCGCAACGGGGACATGGTTCAGAAAGGCTGCCAGGGCGCCGGCTGCAGCGGTCATTGTGTCGCCTTGCACCACCACCCCATCATACTGCCCCGGCCCGAGCAGGGCTTGCATCTGCTGGGTGATCAGCGCGAACTTGCCGGCGAGGCTGGGCTCCTGCATGACCCCGGTGCCGCTATGGGCAAGCTCGATTTCGAACAGCTTCAATAACCCGTCTGCCAGATCGATATGCTGCCCCGACCAGAAGACATCGACATGCGCGCCGGACTTGCGCAGGGCGCGATAGACGGGACCGAGCTTGATGATCTCCGGCCGTGTGCCAAAGGCGATGAGGATGCGCATATCTATTCCAATTAACCGGGGAGATCAGCGGGTGGCGGCCAGGAAATCGTCGGGGACATCGTGAGCCGTTTTCGACCACACGATGGGGGAGGTGGCGAACTGCGACTCACCCAGATAGATTTTCCAGGCGCGGAACGTGGCAACCATGTTGATGTAGAGCGATACGGGCCACCGTATCGCGACGCCGAGCCAATCGAGCCTGCCGTAGACCCGGTAGCTGGAGGTCAGGCGCGCGACATAGCGGAACACCACCGCGAGAAGATTGAATGACAGAGACCACTGGAAAAGCTGGTACATCTCGCGCGGCAGGGTCTCGGGATCGATGAGGCCTGCAAGCGCCAAGATCATCAGGACGATGGATCCGGGGGCGAGGAAGTTGGTAATCATTCCCTTGCGGTCGCGCAGGAAGAAATAGATGTCCCAGGGCCCGCCTTGCCAGCCGAGCCTGTGCATCGCTTCGAAAGCAATGCCATAGACCCAGCGGGTCTTCTGCTTGATCGAGGCTTCCAGGCGCTGGGGGAAGAACTCGCGGGTCGCGACATAGTCGGCACCCTCTTCAGCCGGTGCGGACAGCGCGGCGAAAATCGATTTGAAGCCCGCGCGCTTGGCCTCGATGCCGAGAATGTAATCCTCGGTCACCGTCCCGGACATCAGGACCTGCCCGCGCGTCTTCAGAAAATGCCTGACGAGGACCTGCGTCAGGCAGGTGCCGACCCCGGCGGAAGGGATGGCGGCGCCAAGCGCGTTGCGCACGATCAGTTCGCGCGTATGGCGCTCGGCAAACTCCTCCATATAGGTCGAAGCGACATAGGCTCCTCTGCGGCGGCTGAGCGAGAAGACAGGAACCTGGATGAAATCGTATTCGCCCGCATACCTCGCATAGATCTCAAAGCTGCGTGGATCGATGACATCCTCGCTGTCGTGCAGAACCACCAAATCCGGAGCCTGCTGCCCCGCGAAGCTCTGGGCGAACATCTCGTTGAGCATCTGCCCTTTGGACGTGGGGCCGGGCAAGCTGTTTACGATGACCCGCACGCGATCGGGATGGGCCGCGGCAAGGGCTTCAGCGACGCGCCGCGTGCCGGTGTCGTTCGGATAGACGCCGAGATAGAGCGAAACCTGCGGGTTATCGATGCGGGCGAGGTTGCCTTCCACCATCTTGCCGATGACGTCTTCCTCGCGCCAATTGGCGACGAAGATCGCAATCTTTGGCAAAGGAGCCGGTTTGGCGGCTGCGCGCCGAAAAGGGAAATGCGCAATCCCGAACGAGAGCAGATCGATGAAAAGATCGTCCAGCGATGACAGGTTTATCAATAGGCTGACGAGCAGGAAGAGCGAGACCAGTATTTCGTTCATGATTTTCAACGGGCCGCGCTTCCATAGCGGAAGCGCGATACAGCCTTTCAGAGCGCGTAAGTTTGGCTGCTACTGCAGCGGCAACTGAAATGGCGACCATCGCCTCCCATACTCACCCATCCTCATCGGCAGTTGATCTGTATCAACGGACGGCAAGGCTTGTAGCGACTTAACCCTTCGTTAAGCAGGGGGAGCGGTCCCCTTAAAGCAAATCCAGGCAGGCATCCATTCCGGATGATTACGGCCGCAGGCCTAGGCCTCGCGCAACCGGCAGAGTCGCAACAGGCGGAAACCGATCCACGGCATAGGTCTGCAGCGCTTGGGCTCGAAGATGGTGAGGTCGCTGGCGCGTTCTTTCATTGAATTCAGGTATTGCGGGACACAGGAGCGAAACTAGAGGCCGACCCGGCAGTCGGTCACCCGCCTGTCCCCGCTGGCGAATCCAGCGCGTCATGATGGGCGTTCCCGACTGCGCCAGCCAAATCGCATTCGGCCGCGACTCGCATCCTTAGGCAATGCTGAATGTGAAATGGAAAATGCCGGCGGCTTTCTTCCGCGGTTCCTCATTTTTTGTCCCTAGAACGTCATCAGGTGAGGGAATAGGGGCGATCCATGTCTATCCTGGCAAAGGCGCTGCGGCTCATGGGCACGGTTTGGCTCTGTGCGGCAGGTCTGCTTATCGTCTCCAGCCACCTCGTCGTTCTGCATCTCGACGGCTTCTGGGCTCTCGTTAACCTCCTCAACCCGTGGAACGTCGCAAACATGCTGACGCTGGATCTAACAGCGGCTCCCGGATTGCTGCTACACATGGCGGCTGATCAGTTGACAACGACCGCTAACTCGTCCCAGAACAGGCCAGCTCTCGTCTCACCCTATCCCGTCCACTAGACCCCGACCGCGTGACGCGTGTCCTGCAGGTGAACGGGGCTGCGCGATAAGCCGCAGCGAATCCTAGGCGCACGCTCGCAGGTTTTGCCGACCGGGCTGGACGGCTACGTCGTCCGCTCGTAGGCGATGGCCCGATAGAGCGGACCTTGGCCGGCACCGATCTCGCGGAAACCGCAGCGCCGGAATAATGCATGCGAGGCGCGGTTCGGTACGTCGACCAAGGCAACGATGCGTCGCTGCTTCAATACGTCGGAGGTGTAAGCGAGCACCGCCTCGAGGGATTCCTTGGCGTAGCCTGCCCACGCGTCTTCCTTCAGCGCAATGATCGTCTCGATCCTGCCTTCGAAGGCCGGAAAAATCTCGACGGCTTGCGGCGAGGCGCGATGCAAACCGATACAGCCGATGACGCCTTCGCCTCGGCAAATGAGCCAGAGCCCGAAGCCGCTTTTACGTCGACGCAGATTATCCTCGACGATCTCGCGCAGCATTTCCGGCGACACCGGTTCGTTGTCGAACAGGTATCGGCGGACTCCCGCACCCTCAAAGACGTGGCCGATCTGTGGACCGTCTTCGGCAGCAAGTGGCCGTAGTACCAATCGCCCCGTGGTTAGGACCGGCTGCATCTGAGTACTGCCATGAAGGTTCTGCGCCACAGCTACTCTGGCGCGAGGGCAATCCTCTTTCAATCCCTTTCCCTTACACAAACCAGGTTTGACACATGCCTTCGAAGGGCAGGGCAACAGTCGCGTTCCACCGTCAATCGTTGAAGAGTTCGCAATTTTATTCTGAGTGGCACGCCATTTGAGTACAAAACCACGAACATTTCCGTTCTCGATCTTTTGCCGGCAATGGCGACCTGCAGCATGTCCCTGCTGCCCATGATCCAGGTGGTCTGGTCATCGACTTCGACGGCGTCGACTTCGCGTTCATCAAGCGGGCGAAGGCGTCGATCTTCCCGGCATCGATCGACAGAAGATGCGCTTGCGGCCGCTCGACGAGCTGCCTTGCGGTCAAGGGCGCTCGGCACCGCCGTCGCAAAGCGAAGTGATGCGCGTGACTCACGCTGAAGCTGCGAAACCTCGGAGCGCTGAAAGCCATCCGCGGTCCGATGCGCCTCAGCGATGCGTGCGATCACGTTCTCCAGGTGCCACCGCACTCTCGCGTCCGACGGCGTGAGACCAGCGGTTTCATTGCGTGCGCTCTACGGCCAGCTCTCCCGACAGCAGCCAGTCCATCGCTTCGAAGGACGGCCAGAACCCGTCCTTATGCTTCACTTGACGGTAGCTTACGCAAGGTTCGCAATCGCCCGCTCTTCTCGATTGCCGCTCGATAGGCGGGGGCGAAGGTTTCTGCCGCGAACGTCTCCAAGGTGGTTTCAGTCGTGTTTCGTGGCGATCTCGCTTCCCTCGCCCAGACCCGACCTTCATTGAAGCCCCGCGCGGTCACCATGACGGCATCGGCAAGGCTTGGCGATGCCCCAGCGCCGATCATCCCCGCCCGGCCTTCCTCATAGGACACCAGAAAATAGCGGACATTGGGCAGACCGACGGAGGCACCCAGAATGCTCACCGCCTCTGCCATGCTATAGTCGCGGGGGCCGTGCAGCTCCTGCACGCGGGGGCCGACTTCCGCCGTAACAAGAATTTCGGCTGCGCGAACGCCGATATCTCTTGGTGCAATCATCGGCATCGGTTTGCTGCCGGAAAACGCCCACCTGAAGTCACCGGTTTGCGCCATCTGCGGGATGCCCTGCAGCAAGTTCTCCATGAAGAAGGCGGCCCGCAAATGGACCAGCTCTCCGATACTCATGGCGTTGAGGCGCTGCTCCATCATTGCGGCGCCTTTCGCGCTGCCCACAGTCTCCTCACTCAGATGTGCGCTTAGACCGCTTAGCAGCACCACGCGTGGCACGCCGCTCGCTGCGACGGCTTGGGCTAGCGCATTCCCAATCTCGGCTTCGCGGCGATGCAGATCGGGCGCGCCGAAATCGAACGGAATCATCAGATAGGCGCCATGTGCGCCAGAGAAGGCTTCGTTGAGCTTCTCCCTGCGCTCGAACGGCATGCCCAAGCTGCGAGCGACGGGCCGGACCTGATGGCCAAGGCTTTCCAGTGCGCCGGCGACGACACGTCCGACGCTGCCGGTCGCCCCTACAACGACGAAGGTCTTTTTCTTCTTAGCCTCTGTCAAATCGGCCTCCTTGGGTTCACGCTGAGATACGCCTCGGTCTTGGTATCGCCATTGCAGGCCTGCAGGAGGCGTGAGTGTAGCCGACCCCTTTTGACCTTCTGCGTCAGCAGCACGCGCCCGAGGGCGCGCGCTTCAGGTGCCGGCCCGCTCATTGCGAGGCGCCTTCATACGCGTCGTGACGCTTGATCCAGTCCACCATGTTGTGGTGAGGGCCATGCTCGTTTCGGCCCTTTGGCGTGAGATCGAGATAGTTGTAGGCGCCGATCAGCAGATCCCCACCGCGGGCATAGGACGAGTATGTGTGGTAGACTTGTCCGTCATCGTCCTTGACGAACACGCTAATACCGGGCGCCTCGCCTTCGGTTTGCCGTTCTCGCTCCTCGTAGTTGTAGTAAGTCGGGCCATGAGCGAGATCGGCGGGTGTGAACGACACGCCGAAGTCCTGGTTGAAGGTCGATTCGAAGGATGAGACCCACTCGAACCTCCAGCCCATCCGGCGCTTGTAGGCCAGCAGCTTCTCTTTGGGGGCGCGGGATATCGCGACCAGGGAAACGTCGTGATGTCTCAAGTGCAGGTTCGCACCGTCGATATGGTCGGCGAGGAACGAGCAGGAGGCGCATCCCTCGTCCCATTCGGGCGCGAACATGAAATGATAAACGATGAGCTGCGATCGGCCTGCGAACAGATCGGCAAGGCGTATGCGGCCGCTCGCGCCTTCGAACGCGTAAGGCTTCTCGATCTTTACCCATGGCAGGGCGCGCCGCTCGGCGCTGATCCGATCTCGGAGCCGTGAAAGCTCCTTCTCCCTCTCAAGCAGCGCCTTCCGAAGAGGCAACCAATCTGCGCGTGACACAATTGCTTCAGGTTTCATCGTCCCGGCTCCCGGTTCGCGGCGGCCGCAGGCGCGACCCCGCTGTCAACTCTCGTTTAGAGACTGGTTGCATTATGCTGACAGTGATGTCATAATGCAAGCAGTTTCGTTTTGACATTATTGGGAGCGGCGATGCGGGAAGATCAACGGTCGGCCTGTCCGATAAACCTGGCACTCGAGGTGTTCGGAGATCGATGGTCGCTGCTGATCATTCGAGACATGATCTTTGCCGGTAAGCGCCACTTCAGAGAGTTCCTGGCGTCGGACGAGAAGATCTCGACCAGAATCCTGAGCGACCGGCTTGCATCGCTGGTCTCGCAGGGGATCCTGACGAAGACAGACGACCCAGCCCACAAGCAGAAGGCGATCTACAGTCTGACAGAAAAGGGGATCGCGCTCCTGCCCATCCTGGCTCAGATCGGCATTTGGGGACGGGAGTACTGTCCCGTCACGGATGAGAGTGCGGCCAATGCAGCTCGCCTAAAGAAGGGTGGTCCAGACTTGTTGAAACGGATGATCATCGAATTGCGGCGAGTGCATCTGCCGGCCGGTTCATGAAGGCTTCTGCGGTGTAGGTCGCGTTGCCGTTGGGTCAAGCCGCCCTTCGCCAGCAGCGGAACGTTGGCTCGTTCGTAGTGGGGTTTCGCGATGTAGCGGACCAGTGACTCGAACCCCCGAGGCGAAACCGAGCGTCGTGCGGATATCAATCGCGCAACGCCTGACCGGGGCGGGGCTAGCTCCGTAGATTCCTCAAGCGCGACGGCTAAACTTGTCGGACGCTGAGAACTCCGGACAGTGGCGTGGGCATGAGTGGTTTCGGCGTGCGCAGTATTCGGACTTCCCTTTACTGATGTGGCCGCCGAATCGTGGCGCCGTCCTTTCCTGCGATACAAGCCCCGGGGCTAACAGCCTCCTTCTCGGCGGACATGTCGATGGACTGCACCCTGCGGCTTGCAATGATCACGATGGCGCAGACCGCATAAGAGCACACCCCTAGCGCATAGGTCTTGGCGATGCCGAATTGGATCGACAACGCCACACCCAGCACAGACGCCAGCATCGACGTAATTCCGTTGGTGCTCCAGAAGAACGGCAGTAGTTCATGATGGCGGCGCCACACACCGAGGCCGAGCGGGAACATCATCCCCATGCAGAATGCAGGAAGAGCCAGCAGCAGGACGGACACCAGAATACGCATGTCGGTTGACAGCGACCGAGCCCAGGCGGTGACCAGCGGCGTCAGCAGCGCTGCCACCACGAGCGTGGTGAGGAGGGCGGCAATCCTGAAGACGGTGACGCGTGATCGGGAGGAGGTATCCGCACCGACCGTGGCGCTGCCAATCCCGCTAAAGAGAAGAATTGTGAATAGCACGACGCTCAGCCCATAAACGGGATGTCCGAGAAAGACCATGAGGCGCTGCATCTGCGATATCTCGATCAGCATGAAGCCCATCCCGATCGCGCTGAAATAGGCCACGGGCGGCGTCAGCGTCGCCATTGGCATCCGCCTCGCAAGACGGAGGAAGGGCAGCACGATGTAGTATCCGCAAGCGCAGAGCGCTACGATGATGAGCAAGCCGGTGATGCCGATCGCTACATTGTTGCTCATGATGTCCCAACTTTGCGTGCTCACGAAATCGCTGAAGCGGGACGTATAGAAGAAGAACGGATTGTCGTCGGTCGAAGCGACGATGTTTTCCGGCAGCGAATCGAAGAAGGCCTGGTTCGCCTTGTCCGACAGCAACGTTGAGGTGACGGCATCGAAGGTGATGTCCGGCCCCAACAATATCTTGAAGCCCTGCGCCTGAATTCTCGCGCGCGCGCCTTGCCATTCTGCGTCGCTGAACGCGTCAGGCCGGGTAATCACCGTCACGATGCCGCCGACGTTGACCGCGACGACGTGATGCCGCAGCTCCCCGGCCGACACCCCTTTGCGCTGCAGCGCGCTCGCGCCAATCGCAATCAGCCGGTATAGCTCGCCACGGTGCTTCTCGGCATCGTACCAGCGTGATACCGACAACAGCCCGCCAGGCTTGAGCGCCCGGTAAAAATCATCCCACGCCTCCACGGTATAGAGACGATTTTCGGTGAGCGTCAGGCCACCGGCCGCCGTCGCCGCCCAGGTGTCGATGAGTGAAATCTGCACCAGGTCGTACCGCTCGGGCGAGTGGTTGATGTAGCTTCGCGCCTCGGCATTGACCAATGATACGCCGGGCTGGCGATCGAGATGGCCGGAGAAATCGGCGAATTTTTGGGTGAGCACTTCGAAGATCGCCGGGTTGATCTCAATTGCGCGAATCCGGCTGGCGCCGAAGAGCAGACCGGAAAGGATGTCACGACCGCCGCCGACGCCAACGACAGCGACGTCGGCCGCCGGCTGCACGAAGTAGGCTGCATTGATGACATCATCTTTCAGGTAACCGAGTTTTCCGATGTCGCCATCATACCTGGTGATGACCGTGCCTGCATCGGCATCGATGTCGAGGTAGTGTTGGTCGATCCGGGTATCCGGAGTGCCAACCAGACCCCAGCCAAACGGGACCTTGTCGGCCAGCTCCCGCACCCTTACCCGCGAATAGGTATTCCAGCGTTCGAACAGCGTGCCGGTCTGCTCAGCGCCCTTGGCCCAGAACACACCGAGATGGCTTCGACCTGTCAGGTCAAGGCCGGAGTGCACGGTGGCCGCGACGGCCAGTGTTAGCGCGACAGCCCCGCTCAAACGCACACTGCGGGCGTCTTCGCTGCGTCTCACGACGATCCAGCCAACGCCGGCAGCAAGGGCTCCGATCCATAGCGTGGCGCTTACGGGATCAATCACCAGCAGTATGAAGATTACCCCGAGACATCCAACTGCGGCGCCCAGGAGGTCGGCTGCGTAGAGCCACCCGCCGCCATATGGCAAACGCGTCAGCAACACCGTGATGCAAACCCCGCCTTCCGTGAACGGAGCCACGAAGGCGATGATCGCCAGCGCCAGAGCGAGGGGCACATTTTCTGCGGATACAACGAGCGGCACGCACAGGAAGACGATCATTGCGCCAACGCTGCTGAGCGCGAACCATGACGCATGGCGGGCGAATTCGATTCCGACCCGATCGGCGGCATAACGGGCGGGTTTGCCGTAGACCTCCATCGCTCCGCGCGTAAGCCCGAGCATGGCAAGTGAAATGGCGGCAAATGCGAAATGATGATGGAGCATAACGCTGAAGAAGCGCGTTATCAGAATCTGGTAGGAAAGCGTCGCGAACGCCAGCACAAAGATTGCCAGATAATAGCGACCGTGAATCTTGGATATGGATTGCAATGAGCTACCCTCTCAGTGGAGCCCTGATGGGCTCTATTGGGTGCGCTTTGACCAACTCGCGCTGCGTCGCTGCTCAAGCATGTCATCGCGACTATTTGTAGCGATCAACCAATCCAAATTCTACGAGCAAACAAGGCGGTGTTCATGAACAAGGATGCGCCGAAGAGTCCTATCACTCCTGCCAAAAGCCACTTTGCTCGCAATCCTAAATCAGCCAACGTCACAAACAGGGGAAATGAAACGAGATTAAATCGACTCATAGAGACGAAGCCTGCTGGCCCACCGCTGAGTGTTAGATATGGCAGAAGCAGGACAGCCATGGCGAACAGTGTCCAGCTTGAGCGCAGTCGAGACCAGCCAAAAACAATCAGGACAATGAACAATAATGTAAACCAGCTAGCTTGTCCCCAAGGATTCCAGTCGTTGAGCATCATTCGCGTGAACGGCTCAAGCTTTAGTGCCGCAATTAATCTTGTTGCCAGCGTCGTTCCTTGATGGAAAGCCGCCTGCCCATCCACAAAAGCAAGCGGAGTTCCGAAAGCGCTCCAGAGGTAGATCATGAATAGCCAGATGCCCGACGTCGCAAGAAGGACGCATGGCAGGAGGGCAAGAAGGAACTTCGTCTGATCGCGATTGGCCCACATCTCCCAAAGAAGGACGGGCAATAGGACGACGCCCGTCGATCGAGTAGAGACTGCCAGGCCTGCAAGCAGTGCTGCCGACAGGTAGTACTTTCGTTTCAAAGCATGAAAAAACGAGACGATTAGCAACAGTGCCAAGGGCTCGGTATACCCGGCCGATAGCAAGACCGAAGCGGGAAAAAAGCTGAGCAGCGCCGTTGTGGCGAGAGCCAGTTGATCGCCAAATTCCTCGCGAACCAGCTTGAAAAGGACGACGATCGCGAGCAATCCCGCGACGTTCGATACCAACAGCAATGCATCCGCTGGCGCGAGACCGCTAATCGTCGCCAAGCCCCGTGCGAGCATCGGATACAGCGGGTAAAATACGATGTTCTGTTGAACAGTCGGATCGCCGTTATACTGATAGCCATCTGTGACGATCTTGAAATACCATTCCGAATCCCATTGCAGCAGTTGGTGGTACCAGATCGGTCCCGCAGACCAGACATCTGGCCCGGAGGGCAAATATTTTTGGGAGAAAACCAGTCCGAGCGCGACCACCACCCGCGAACAAAAAAATATCAGGATGGCCAAACAATAGGGAAGCCAAGAAGGATCTTTCCAGGTTTGATAGCGCATCTCCATTCCATATTGTCGCTCGGTAAGAGCCCAAGATCAATTGCCCCAAGTGTACCGCCTTGACATTTGGCGGGCATGACGCGGCAGACTAGGTGCCGACCCAGGTCCCGTCGGTCATGACGCCGGCGTTTGTCAATCACCGGAATGTCCGCTGCTGGCTCACGCGCCCTGCTGGTCTCCCACTGGCCGATCAATTCGGAGCTGCCGTCGCCATCACCACGGGTTCAACCAGTGCGATGACGTCACATCCCGATATAGGCCCCCGCCGAGGCGCTTCGGCTACATGCATCTGCCGCAGTTCGGCGATTACAACCCTAAAAACGGCACCGAAGCCGTCAAGTTTTCGAAGTCATCACTTTCTGAGCGATCTTCCAGGTTCCGTTGACCTTTAAGCATGACAACATGTCGGTGAAGTAACGTGGCGGAATCTGCAATTTCAACTTCACGAGTGCGAGCTCTCCTTCAACGTCTATCGATAGGAGCTGATCGTTGCGCTCTAGGCCCTGTTGTTTCGGAGCTTTCAGGTTCCGGACGGCTGCTAGCCACGTCGCAATTGGCGTCACGCTCACATTGCCGTCGTCGCCGACCTTGGTCACGGAACTGGATGGGTGAAATATCGTAGCAAATTTGTCTGCATCCATTTCATAGGCCCCGTCGAAATAGGTCTGCGCTAGAGCGCGCAAGGCACGAGCATCGGTATCCATAAGGTTGTTATCCATGAGGTTGTTATTTGGAACGGTAGGAGACTGCGCATGGCTGATCGACCGATCTCCAAGCATCAAGCCAGGAGCGCTGACGAGCGTGGCTCCAAAAGCTACGCTGGCAGATCGACTCAAAAATGCTCGTCGATCCATTTTGAACATTCTGCTCTCCCAAAAGTCCACGAGCTAAGTTGCATTCTTCAGATGAAGACTGAAGCCGCCCGGTACAAACGCCCAGGTTGTTACTACGAACAGCTCTTAGGCCGAATGTCCCGTGCCGAGCGTCAAGCTGGCCACAACGTGCGGAACGTTGCTCCTTCTCGTTGTTGGCCAAACGTAGGACAAAGTGATCTATGAAACTAGTCGTGTTGCGTAGCATGGGGTTATGAGCAATAATCATAAATCATGAAAAACGAACTGAACGAACTCGCTACCTTTGCAATCGTCGCCAGCGAACGAAGCTTTACGCGGGCCGCGGCAAAGATTGGTGTGTCTCAGTCTGCCCTGAGTCACACGATACGGGGACTTGAGCAGCGGCTCGAGTTGCAGCTTCTTGCTCGAACGACCAAGAGCGTCGCGCCAACCGCTGCAGGGGCCGCTCTTTTGAAAGAATTGTCTCCGGCGCTCGACCAAATTGCGCGTGCTATCAACAATGCCCGAAGCGTTCGGCACCGACCTGCCGGACGCCTTCGTATTGTAATGTCCCGGTCGGCTGCCGTGATGGTGTTGTTGCCACGGCTCACGGCATTCGCAGAGGCCTACCCCGACATCGTTCTTGACGTTGTTACCGTCACTGGCCCTGTAGACCTCGTTGCGGGTGAGTTCGATGCCGGTATTCAACTCGGTGAGTATATTCAAAAGGACATGATCGCGGTGCGGGTCACGAAGGAGCTGCGATTGGCGGTGGTCGGATCGCCAGGCTATTTCTCATCACGAAACATTCCTCGGAAGCCCAAGGATCTCAATGACCATCGATGCATAGGCCTGCGTCTTCCGGGCGGTCCATATCGCTGGGAATTCGAGAAAGGCCGAAAGACGGTCACGGTTGGCGTGAATGGCCCACTCATAATCGATGATACCCACCTAGTGATTCAGGCGGCACTCGCTGGCGCCGGCCTAGGACTCGCATTCGAAGAGCAGGTCGCAGAGTATATTGCGAAGCGTCGTCTTATTCGTGTGCTCGAGGACTGGACGCCGCCAATTCCCGGATTCTTCATGTATTACCCCAGCCGTCAGCATCAGCCGGCCGCGCTGTCTGCATTAACGAACGCGCTGCGGCTTTCTCAACCATAGTTGGCTTGCGACGACAGGTAATCGTGGTGATTTAAACTGACACGTGGAGCGTGCTGGTGGCCCGGCTGGATGGCCGTCTTTAATGCTTATCCGCTCCGCTATCCGACTTTACATCCATTTCTCGGCGAAGCCTTGGCGAACGCGCCGGAAGCAGCCATCGATGCATAGGTCGATGCGATCAAGCTGTTTCCTCATCAGGTCAACCAAATGGACGAGGGTCGGAGAAATATCGCGGTTTACGGGCATTTCGCGCCCACGCGTCGACCAAGTGGCGAAAGTGGTTGTGGCGACGCGCCCATGAACGATGGTTAGCATGAGGGTTTGATGCGGCAAGCGGCAATACCCATTTGCTGGGAATAAACCGGTCAGAGCTTCGCATCGCCCGAAGCGTCCTTGCAACCGCGATGCTACTTTGCATGGGGTTGTTTTCGATATTTTAGTTGGGTCGGAGATGCTCCGCGGACGGGGGTTAAAAACATCAAGTTGCATTGCAATTCATTCAAATGATTAGAGCGCCGCGTGTGCACGACGTGTGCACTGGGAGATCAAGAGAAGTCTATTTTAATGGCAAATCTGAGCAGCTCTCTCCGAGGCGTGTTGTAGACGTCGGGGTGCGTGCGACGCGGACGGATCGGATTGATTGGAGCAGAATGCTCCGCTTTCGATCGAGAAGCTGAACTCACTCGTCTGAAATGGAGAACGGAACTGACCTTCGTCTTTGCCGGCGGGGCAGGGGGTTGGCTGGTTCAGCGTTAGAGCGACGAATTTTAATGACTGGAGCTCGAGTCGCTCCCCCGCTACTCAGTTCCACGATGTTGCATATTTTTCTTCGATGTTCTGAGGAGTGCGAACCTACATGCCTCATCGTCGAAAATGCCCGAAATCACAGTCCTTGAAGGTGACAGGCCAACTCCTCCTGTGCCCACTCGCGATCGATCCTTCGCGGCAACTCGCGCCTTCAGATGCCGTCCGGATCTACGCGCTCATCTGCACGAGCGCCCGGTCCTCGCGCGGCAGGTCGAGCCGCTCCCAGACAACGATCAGCGCCCTGGCGAGCGCTTCGATCATGTCGTCGTCGTGATGGGGCGAAGGCGTGATGCGCAGCCGCTCCGTACCGCGCGGCACGGTCGGGTAGTTGATCGGCTGGATATAGATTCCATGCTCGGTGAGCAGGAGGTCGCTTGCCTCCTTGCAGTGCTCAGGATCGCCGACGAGGACGGGTATGATGTGCGTCTCGCTCGGCATGACCGGGAGCCCGGCCGCCCTAAGTACTGCCTTCGTGCGCGCTACGCGGCGCTGATGCTGCTCGCGCTCCCAGTTGGAGCTTTTGAGGTGGCGAATTGCTGTGGTTGCAGCGGCACAAATCGGGGGCGGAAGGGCTGTGGTGAAAATAAAGCCAGGCGCGTATGAGCGCACCGCATCGATCAGCGCGGCATCGCCCGCAATGTATCCGCCAAGACAGCCGAAGGCCTTGGCAAGCGTTCCCTCAATGACGTCGACGCGCTGCGCGGCGCCTTGGTGTTCTGTGATGCCGCCGCCTCGCGGGCCGTACAGGCCGACCGCATGCACCTCGTCGCAATAGGTCATTGCATCGTAACGCTGGGCAAGATCACAAATGCTGTTGATGGGTGCGACGTCACCGTCCATGGAATAGACGCTCTCGAACACAACCAGCTTCGGCCGTTGGGGATCGGCCCGTTTGAGCAGCTCTTCGAGGTGTCCGAGATCGTTGTGGCGCCAGATATGCTTTTCCGTCCCGGACTGGCGCACGCCCTCGATCATCGAGTTGTGGTTGAGCTCGTCGGACAGGATCACACAGCCTGACATCAGCCGGGCAATCGTAGCAATACCGGTCTGGTTCGAGATGTAGCCGGATGTAAATACGAGCGCCGCCTCCTTGCCGTGCAAGTCCGCCAGCTCGTGCTCAAGCTCGACCAGCGGATGACTGGTGCCGGCGATGTTACGCGTGCCGCCGGCTCCGGTGCCCATGCGGGTCGCGGTTTCAACCATAGCGCCGATCACCTTCGGGTGCTGCCCCATGGCAAGGTAGTCGTTGGAGCACCAGATCACGACGCTGCGCGGGCCCGCAGGCGAGTTCCAGATGGCGCGGGGATAACGCCCGGCGATGCGCTCAAGATCAGCAAAGACGCGGTAGCGCCGTTCGTCCCGTAACCGCGCGAGGGCATCAAGGAAATAGCCATCGTAATTCATGACAGCCTCCCTGGCTGCGACAGTCTCAAGCGCCCCGCGCAACCCCTTTGGTCAAGACACGCTCTCATTGCGTTGATCGTCCCTGATGACTTGCATTCTCGCGAGCCTTTGCCATCGCGCCGCGCACCGCCTCGGCGATGCGGTTGCCTGGCGTGTTGGCGTCGAACCCGCGCGCGAATTTGCCTTCAGGGTCCATCAGGTAGAGATAGGTGCTGTGGTCAATGAGGTCGTTCTCAGCGTCCGGCCCGCTCTTATGAGGTGCGTAGTAGACCCCATACTCCTGGGCAACGGCAGCGATCTGCTGCGGCGTGCCCGTGAGCCCGACGATCCTCGGATCAAATGAGTGGGTGTAGTTCCCCATGACGGCCGACGTATCGCGCTGGGGATCGACGGTGATGAACAGCGGTTGGAGCTTGTCGGCATCGGGGCCGAGCTTCTCGAGCGCGGCGGCAATCTCAAGGAGCGCCGTCGGGCAGCTATCGGGACACGAGGTGAAGCCGAAATAGACCAGAAGCCATTTCCCACGGTAGGTCTGTTCCGTGACCGTTGCCCCATCAGGTGAGCTGAGTGTGAACGGGCCGCCGATCGTCACCGGCGAGTTGGCTGCGCGCACGAGCGGTTGGCTCAACACCAACGCGGTGGCGACAGCAATCCCGAAAGGCATTGGCCGCCCGAGGGCCGAAAACACGGAACGGCGACGCATCAAATGCCCCCGCGGCGGTGCATATGCGGTGCGTATCTCGATTCAGCACGTATTTCTTATACGATTTTTGCTCTCAAGCTTCATAAGCTTTGCTTAAGGTTTCGCAAAGGAGTTCTGATTTTCCTAATCCCTGTAAATGGCTGTTAGCTCTCTACGAATTTTCCTGCTGACATCAACAGAGAGAGTGCTGCGATGACTGGCTTAGCCATGAAGTGGCTGATCGGGGTGTCGTCGATGGTCATGGTGGTGGCAACCCCGGTTCCGGTGCAAGCCTACGAAGCGGGCCCGGTCGCCGGCGGCGGATCGATCACCGGCAAGGTCGTGTTCAACGGAACCCCTGGCACCCGCAAGGTCATTCCAACAAAGGACATCGAGGTGTGCGGCGGTCCCTACGAGGAGACGCTCATCCAGGTCGGGCCAGACAAGAGCGTCCAGAACGCCGTCGTGTATCTGGCCGACATCGCGAAAGGAAAAGCCTGGCCGGCGGAAGCCAAGAAGCCGGAGATCGACAACAAGAAGTGCAAATTCGAACCCAACATTCAGGTGATACGTGTGGGCGGCCTGGACGTGGTCAATAGCGATCCGATGCTGCACAACACGCACGGCTATTACGGCAAGCGCACCGTGTTCAACCTCGCTCTGCCCAACCAGGGTCAGCGAATTCCCGTCGAGTTGCCGCGGCCAGGCGAAGTGCGCATCGATTGTGACGCACATGGCTGGATGGAAGCGTTTATCTATGTCGCCGACAATCCCTACTACGCCATCACTGGCGCCGACGGCAAATTCACCATCCCTGACGTTCCGGCCGGAACCTACAAGCTGGTGGCGTACCAACCCTTCACCGGCCCGAACGAGCAGACGGTGACCGTAGCGGCAGGGAAGCCGAGCGATCTGAATATCGAACTGAAGAAGGGCGCCTCTTCGGTGCAAGGCGGCTCCGGGAAGTGACGGGTTTCCGCGGCTCGACCCGCGACAATCGAGCCGAAGAAACAAGAAATCCGGCGAGTTGCAAACAGCCGGAGGCACTTCGCGTGAGCGGAGAGATGCCTTGTAACGACTAACGACACGTCCCAAGGAGGAACCCCCATGTCCGAGCTTGAGCGCGACCGGCGTGAAATAGCCGCGGTGCTCCAACAGCCCGGGGTGCATCCTGACCCCTCGCTGCGGATTACCCGGCGCACCTTTGTTCACAAATCATGTCTGGTGGGGGCGGCGACCGTAGCAGAGACCTTCGCCTGGTGGCCGCTGCTCAACACTCTCGACGTTGCTTATGCGGCCGAGGCGCCATTCAAGTTTGCCTGGATTTCCGACACCCATCTCTATCCGAAGTCCCTCAATACGCGCTTCGTCGAGAAGACGGTGCGTGCCGCCAAGGAGGTGCAGGCCATGAGTCCGCCGGCCGATTTCCTGATCTTCGGCGGCGATCTGGCCCAGCTTGGCAAGGTCGAGGAACTCGAGCTCGGTGTAGAGATCTTGAAAGAAGTCAACATCCGCAAGGTCTTCATCCCGGGCGAGCACGACTGGTACCTCGACATGGGCAAGAAATGGGGCGAACTGTTCGGTCAGCCCCACTGGACCTTCGACCACAAGGGCGTGCGCTTTGTCGGGCTCGACACCGTCAGTCGCGGCCCGGACTATTGGACGGCGAGGAAGATGAGTCCCGAGGAACGCATGGGTCACATGGCCACGCTCGACGGAACAGTCGCCGGCGCGTGGGCGGGCGTCGGTCGCGATCAGCTCGACTGGCTGCAGAAGACGCTTGCCAATTGGGACCGGAACCGGCCGGTCGTCATCTTCAGCCACAATCCGCTCTACGAGTACTATCCGCCGTGGAATTTCTGGGTGCGCGACTGGCGCGAGGTGAACGAGGTGCTCAAGCCTTACACCAAAGTCACCAATATCCACGGTCACACGCATCAGGTGCTCTATAACGAAATCGGCACCATGCGCTCGATCGGCATGCTGGCAACCTCATGGCCTTGGCCGTACGCGCCGGAGGGGGTGCCGAAGCTTACAAAGCCGATGATCCGGGTCGACCCCGGCGATCACTTTGACGGGGTAGGTTGGGCCAAGATCGACGTCAGCGCCCAGGACAAAGTCGAAGCCGAATACATCATGTGGCGTAAGCAGGTGTTCGCGCAGTCCCCGGATGACTATGCGAAGAGCATTCCCGAGGTTTTGCGGCCTCGGATCGCCGACAATATGTGGCCATACTAGGAGAATGGTCATGACCGCGCCCATTACACGTTTCATTCTGTTCCGCGCCGTCCCGGCGGTGGCGCTTGCTGTTCTGGTCGGTCCTGCGACTGCACACAAGGACCCGGTGACGCCGCAGCTGCTGAACTCCTACAAGGAAGTGTTCATGGAGCAGGTCCGCAAGGGCGACCTGCTGTTTCACGGTGATGCAGCAACCGAGGAGGCGATGGGTGTGGTGTTGTCCAAAACTGGAATGGCATGCGCTATGTGCCATCCGATGACAGCCGATACCCACCCCGCCACGTTCCCGAAGTACCAAGCGCAGATGGCTAAGTTCGCGACGCTGCGCGACATGATCAATTGGTGCATCGAGAAGCCCAACCAGGGAGAAAAGATCGCCGATGACTCAGAAGCGATGAAGGCTTTGGAAGCGTACATCTACTGGTCGCAGAGCGGCTCGGTGTTAACCCCGGGCAAGTTCTGATTTCGATGCTGCGAAGCGGAGGCTTCTAGCGCGGGTCATTGCTGTCGAAGCTGCGTCTATCCGAGAACAGGAGAGAGCGCATTAACAGACAAGCAAGGGGGAATGCTCCATGGCGGAGGTGTTTCCTGCAGAGAGACTGCGCGGCAGGTTCAGCGGCGTCAACTTGGATGATCTGGTCGATTGGCGGGTGGTCCGAACCTGGCTTTATTTTGGCATGTTCTGGCTCCTCGTTACGCCTTCGATCGGCGTGGCGATCTCGGGTCTCTTCAACTATCCGGATTATCTTGGGACCAGTAATCTAGGGCTGACCTTTGGCCGGCTGCGGCCGGTTCATGTCAATGGTGTCATCTTCGGCGCCTTTTCCGCCCTCTTCATCGGCGAATGTCACTATCTGGTCCCGCGGCTCTGCGGCGTGCGGGTACCATGGGCACAATGGGGCGTACCGCTGGCATGGCTGTATAACATCAGCTTGGCGGCGGGGCTGATCTCGCTGCCTTTTGCGCAGAACCATGGTCTGGAGGCGGGCGAGCTCCCGCTCTTCGCCGAGATTCCCATCTTCATCGTCATCGCGGCGACGACGGCACAGTTCCTGCTTACCATCGCACAACGTCTCGAGGCGCCGCTCTATGTGGCGCTCTGGTATCTCATTGGGGCCTTCGTATGGACGACGATGAATCTCCTGTTGGGCAGCTTTATCCTCCCATACACGATTCCAGGCATTAACAGCGCTGCGTTCCACGGTCTCTATATCCATTACATTGTCGGACTATGGATCACGCCCGCAGGCTACGTGCTCATCTACTATTTCCTGCCGGTCAGTGTGCGCAATCCGCTCTATGCCCACCAATTGTCGCTGGTGGGCTTCTGGTCGCTCGCGCTGTTCTATCCCTTCGTCGGCATCCACCATTATCTGTATAGCCCGATCGCCGACTGGACCGAGACTCTCGCGATCATCACCTCCATGTTGCTGATCATTCCGGTTTGGACGGTGCTGGTGAACTTCTTCGGCACCGTGAAGGGGCGTTGGGATGGATTCGGGAAGAATCTCCCCGCGAAGTTCCTGATCATGGGCTCGCTGATGTATCTGGCGGGTTGCTTCCAGGGCTCGACCGAGGCGTTGCGCTCGATCCAGCAGCCCACCCATTTCACCGACTTTGTCATCTCACACTCGCACCTCACCGTTTTCGGCACGTTCGTGGTCTGGGCGATGGGCGGACTGATTTACGTGTGGCCGCGCGCGTTCAAACGCGAGCTTTGGTCATGGACCCTTGGCAACTGGTCGTTCTGGCTGATCACCGTCGGTATTTCCACCATGGGTCTGGTGCTGACCGCTGGAGGTCTGCAGCAAGGCTTCGAATGGATGAATGGCACCGAGTGGCTCGACACGGTGGTCCGGATGAAAGCCTATTGGCTGGTGCGTACCCTCAGCGGCATCACGATGGACCTCGGCATGTCCCTGCTCGTCTTCAATCTTATGATGACCGCGCTCAGTCGACCGGCCGAGGAAAGAGAGCCCATCGCAGCCCCAGGTGCAGCCCCGATTCCCGCTGGAGGGCCAGCTGAATGAGTGCGCGCTTTGTCGCTCTGGTAGCCGGGGTTTTCTTCTTCTTCCTCGCCGTGGTCACCCAGGGCATCCTACCCTTTATTGAGCCGACGGCGCGGACGACCGACGTGACCGCCGTGGTCCGCACCGATTTTGGTCAGCTCAAATGGATGGTGACCGATGCCACTGATTATACGCCGCTGCAGCAGCTCGGTCGCCAAGTGTATCTGCGCGAGGGGTGTTGGTACTGCCATTCGCAATACGTGCGTCCGGTGACCGGCGAGACGCGCCGTTGGGGTCCGGTCTCCGAAGCAGGCGAATACGCCTTCGATGTGCCTCACCTATGGGGCACCCGGCGTATTGGGCCGGATCTGACGCGGGTCGGGCTCAAGTTCAGCGACGAATGGCATCTCGCGCATTTCTGGAATCCGCGAATGCTCTCACCGGATTCGAATATGGCGCCTTTTCGGGGACTGTTCGACACATCGGCAGAACAGGTCAAGATTGTCGATGACGGAGCTGGTAATCGCAGCCTGGAACGAACGCCCGTTACTGAGAAGCTCTTCGCATTCGCAAGCAAGGAGCAGGTCAAGCTCACCCCGAACGCCGATGGTCTTCTGTTCGTGCCCATGGCGGCGCGCGGCAAGGCTCCGATCGTTTGGACACCGAACAAGGAATATACCGGCGACACCGTCAACATTGCTGCCGAGACAGAAGCGCTGCAGGGGCTCATCGCTTATCTTCAAAAACTTGGCATGAATCGCGGCAAGTGGCGGGACCTGTTTGAGCCGCAAAAGCTCGAAGTTACGGATGCTACGGTGCCGCGATCGAGCGAATGGATCGCCTACGGCAAAGAGGTCTATCAGCGGCGATGCCTCGGCTGCCACGGGGAGAGCGGCGACGGCAATGGACCGGCTGCAACCTTTATGTACAAGCAGCGCCCGCGAAGCTTCGCGGCGGCGGTTTTCAAGTTCAGGCTGACCAAGGAGCCGTTGCCAACCGACGGCGACCTTCTGCGCACCATTACACGCGGCATTCGGGGCACGGCGATGCCGGCCTGGCACGAGCTGCATATAATCGACCGCCTCGCCGTCATTCAGTACATCAAGTATGAACTGGCGGTCGACCGTTCAGACCCCGCAAAGCCCTATGCCTATTTCAAGGAAGAACCGCCAGGTCCTCCCCTGTATATCGGGCGGCCGCCTGTTCCGTCTGAGCAGATGCTCACTCGCGCCAAGGATGTGTGGCAGAGTGCAAAGTGTTGGGAGTGCCATGGTCAAACCGGGAAGGGTGATGGCGAAAAGGCTCCCGGGCTGAAGGACGATCTGGGCTTTCCAAGCCCGCCCGCGGACCTTACCGCCGGTCAATTCAAGTCGGGTCCTACCGTTGAGGACATCTTTCGCACTATGACGACCGGGTTGAGTGGCACGCCCATGCCATCCTACCGAGATCCGCTGTCGGAAGAGGACCGCTGGGCGCTCTCCTACTACGTGCTTGCGCTGTCGGCCTACAAGGATCCGCTGTCGGGTGAACCGCTCCCGATCGCCCCCAGTGATCGCAGGGCGCTCAACGATCCCGCGCTCGAGGCGGATACGCCGGACAAAGCCTACGTTCCAAGCAGCCGTACCGCGAGCCGCGCCCGCGTCCTTGCCGGCCGCAGCGGGAATGGTGCGGTCGAACAACGGGCCGCCAAGGAGTAAAGAGCGATGACCATCTATTTCGAGATCGTCGGCCCCTACATTGCAGCCTTGATGATGAGTCTCGGTGCGCTCTGCGTCTTCATTTGGGGCGTGCTCTCGGGCGCCTTCAGCGGCGCCAACGATGCATCCATCCGGTTCGTGCAGAGGGAGGTCGGCGATGACGGATCCGACGCGAACGCCAAGCACGAAGGCGAGTAACAGCTCGCCTGCCGAGAACGAGGAGATGGAGGAGTATGCCGGCGGCACTATTGAGTCTCGCCACGGCTACATTCCCATCTGGCTGCTGGTTGTCTATGCCGTCCTCTTCATCTGGGCGCTTTACTACCTCGTGGTCTATTGGGGTGGGCTGGGACCGGGACGCATCTAGCGATCGCGGCTCACGTGCAAGCTGGTGACTGACTGATTCCGATTCGAATAAAGGAGCGGGAATTGCCGGTTCAGAAGGAGCAGAAGGTGCTGGTAGCCAGGATCATTCTCGCCCTCGTGGCCTTGAACCTGCTGTTCCTGTTCACCGAGTTAGCCATAAACGTAGTCCGTGTCTATTTCGGCTGACCAGGAGGGCGCGCATGATCGAGAATCCGGTTTTTTCGCTCGCCGATGCGAGTGCGATCCAGATCATCGCGTTAGTCGGCTTCGCGATAGCCACGGTCGCCTTCTTCGTTTGGGTCGCCTATCTCGTGCGTGGGTAGCGGCGGCGGAGCGGTGCCGTCGCTGCACAAGCGTTGGACGGGCAGGGCAATCTGCCGATGAGCGCCTATCTCGTAATCTTCTTCGCAGGGTTCGCAGGTAGCTTTCACTGCATCGGTATGTGCGGCGGGTTCGCTTGTGCGCTGGGCCGCGATCCGCAGGGACGTGGCGCGACAGTTCTGCGCCATCTGCTGTACAATACCGGTCGATTGACGACCTACTGCTTTCTCGGCGGACTCGCGGGCGCCCTCGGTCAGGTCATATGCACGCCGCAGGGAACGACAGTCCCGCTACTGAGCGGTTCGCTTGACACCGGTCAGCGGATTCTCGCGATCCTCGCCGGACTGCTGATGATCGCCATGGCGCTGCAGTTCTTTGGCCTGCTGCCGCGCCTGCATCGCATCACGACCAACTCGGGTCTGGGTACCCTCGCGGCATCCCTGCGCAGCCTGTTGACGGCGCCGGGACACGCCGCCCCGCTTGCGTTTGGCGTATTCAACGGCTTCCTGCCTTGTCCGCTGGTTTACGCCTTTGCCGCCCAGGCGGCGAGCACGGCCGGAGTATTGTACGGCCTTCTTACCATGGCCGCGTTTGGGCTCGGGACCTTCCCCGCGTTGCTGCTGACGGGCGGCGTCGGCCGAGCACTTGCGCCGGCGTGGCGGCAACGTGGCGTGTGGCTGGCCGGCAGCTGCATTTTGCTGCTTGGTCTCGTCACCGTCGGCCGCGGTGTCCTGCCTTTCGCCGCGCACTTCGCGCATGGTTGGCTAGGAGGATATCCCGCATGACGGCACATAACCGTGCGCTGTGCAGCCATTGCCTGTTACCCATCGGGCGGCGGGCGATGCGGCGCACGGTGAACGGTGAGGCTTGCGCATTCTGCTGCTACGGCTGCTGTATCGCCTACCAGGTCAAGAACGGCCAAAACGAGGAGTGGGAGGCCGCCTGGCTGCTGATTCGGCTCGGTGTCGGCGGCTTTCTCTCCATGAACATCATGCTGTTCAGCCTGCTCCTGTACAGTGACGCCTTCAGCGGCGCGGATGCCGAGATGCTTCCCTGGATTCATCTTCTGCTCTGGCTGTTCGCAACACCCGCGGTAATCATTCTCGGCGGACCGTTTCTCCGCGAGGCGTGGCTCCACGGCATGGACGGGCGCCTGACCTCCTCGGCGTTGATCGTCCTCGGCGTCGGCGCCGCCTATCTCTATTCCGCCTTCGCCGTCATCGAGCGCGCCCCCAATGTCTATTTCGACACCGCAAGCATGGTGCTGATGCTGTTCACCGTGGGCTACTATCTCGATGCCGTCGCGCGCGCACGGGCGGCGCGTGACCTGCAGCCGCTATTGGCGGCGGAGAGCGAGTGGGCAACCGTCGTTGATGGCGACGGAGAGTATCGCCGGCCGGTGCGCGAGGTCGGCGCCGGTACGTTGGTGCGGATTCGGCCGGGGGAGCGCATCCCCGTCGATGGCGTGGTCAAAGAGGGCGAATCGCACACCGACGAGGCCCTGATTACAGGCGAAAGCCGGCAGATCACCAAGGACGTCGGATCGCAAGTGATCGCCGGTAGTCTCAATCTTGACGGCCCGCTCCTCATCGAAAGCAGCGGCGCGGCAAATGCGACGCGCTGGGCGCAGATCTGTCGATCGGTGCGCGATGCGCTCACCTGCCGCAGCCCAACCCAGCGCCTTGCCGACAGCATCGTCGCCGTATTCGTACCGATCATTCTCATGCTGGGGGTTGGAGCGTCGGCGTACTGGGCACAGCGCCTGGCGTTTGACCGCGCCTTGTTGATCGGCCTCGCGGTACTGGTGGTGGCCTGTCCGTGCGCGGTGGGACTGGCGGCACCGATGGCCACGTCGCTGGGTATCGGACGACTGGCCCGCCGCGGCTGCATCGTGCGCGACCCTGCCGCGCTCGAGGCGCTTGCGCGCCTGCGGCTGATCGCCTTCGATAAGACCGGCACGCTCACGTCGGGCAAGGCGCGCGTTGTCGCCATTGAAACCGACGGCACCAGCGCCGACGTCGCGCTCGCGCATGCCGCGGGGCTGGAACGCCATTCCGAGCACGGCCTGGCCCGCGCCGTCGTCGCCGCCGCTGCGGCGCGTGGACTCGAGCCGATGGTCAGCCGCGACGTTCGGGTCGTGCCGGGACGCGGCATCCGCGGCAACTCGGACGGGCAGACCGTGGCGGCCGGCAGCGCGATCTTGATGCGGGAGTTGGGTTGGCCGCTGGCCTGCGGTCTGGCCGAGCGCGGGCGATTGCGCGAAGCGACTGGCCACTCGGTGATCTATGTCGGCTGGGGCGAGCGGGTGCGTGCCGTGCTCTCGCTCGACGATACGCCGATCCCAGAGGCGCGCGCGACGGTCGAAGCTTTGCGTCGCCGCAAGGTGCTCGCGATACTGTTGACCGGCGATCTTCCGGTGGCCGCGCAGCGAATTGCCGCAGCAGTCGGGATCGAGAGCGACGATATCGAGGCGGGCCTACTGCCCGCTGCCAAGTGCGCGGCGCTGGAACGGCGACGGCGAAACCATGGCATGGTCGCGATGGTCGGTGATGGCCTTAATGACGCGCCGGTGTTGGCCGGAGCCGATGTGGGGATTGCCGTTGGTTCGGCGACGGACCTCGCCCGCGAGGCCGCCGCGGTCGTGCTTCCTCCGCGAGGGCTATGGATGCTGCCGTGGGTGATCGACGTCGCTCGCGCCGTTCGCGCGACTATACTCACCAACCTGGCGTGGGCGTTCGGTTATAATCTCATCGCCGTGGGTCTGGCGATGGCCGGATTACTCCTGCCGGTGTGGGCAGCGGCAGTGATGGCAGGCTCAAGCATTGTCGTCGTACTGAATTCGCTGCGGCTGGAGCGGCTGCCTGAACCAGCTCCATTCGCCGCGGCGGAGAGCGCTCCTCCACCTCGCAGCACCGCCGTTCCGGTCAATAGTGAAGTTCTCCAAGCGGGTTGACACTTCGGAAGCGGGAGCTAGCCGAACGTGTCGCGCGTAAAGGCAGCGTACCAGCTTTGCGCCTCGCGTGCGGTCCGGTGGCGGGTTTCGACGCTTTCCTGCACCTGGCTGACGAAGTTGTCGATGATCTTGATCGTTCCGGCCGCGGGCTTGAAGCTGACAGCATTGCTCACCGCGTCGTCGCGACTAAGAAAAGTATAGCAAGTGTTGAACAAATGAGGCGGTTGGCGCTCGGACGTGGTCAGCGCCGCGGTGATGGCAAACGCGCAAGCCTTGGCCTGGCTATTCGCAACAAACGCCGATTTCGGCATGTCGCCGGCACTGCTCGCATCGCCCACCACATGGATTCCCGGCTGTAGCTTCGATTCGAACGTTATGGGATCGATCGGGCACCAGCCAGATTGATCCACGAGGCCGTTTTGCTGCGCGAACTGGCCGGCCATTTGCGGGGGTATGATATTTGCGACCGCGGCCTTGAATGTCTCGCTCGCAGTCTTGACGGATCGCTCCTTCACGTCGATGGCCTTTATTCCACCGGTGAATTGGGCAGGCAGCCATTCGATCATACCCCGATAGTGTCGCTCCCAGGCATCCAGAAATAGATCCTGTGAATTGAAGCTATCTTTCGCATCGAGGATCAGGATCCTCGAGCGCGGTTTATGTTGTTTGAAATAATAAGCAACCAGAGAGGCACGTTCATATGGGGCGGGCGGGCAGCGAAACGGGTTAGGGGGCGCAACGAGCACGAAGACGCCGCCGTCCTCCATGTTTTCGAGTTGCCGTCTCAGAAGCTGCGTCTGTGGGCCTGCGTTCCAGGCGTGCGGGATGATCTGCGTTGCTGCCTCGTCATATCCTGCGAGGGCCTCGTAGTTGAAAGCGATGCCGGGGGCAACGACGACGCGGTCGTAAGGCAATTTTGGACCATTCTTGAGCCCGACGGTTTTTCCGACCGGATCAACCGCTGTCACGGAGTCATGAATGACATTGATGCCGTATCGTTGCGCGAGCGTCTCATAGCCATGCGTAAGCGACTCGAGCGAGCATAGCCCTGCGAGATAAAGGTTGCTGAAAAAGCAGGTGGTATAGCGCGGCTTTGGCTCAACCAGCGTGACCTCGATGGTTCGTGCGCTGGCAGCCAAGTACTTGGCGGCCGTGGCACCGCCGATGCCGCCACCGACGACGACAACCTTTGCCTTGGCCTCACCTGCAGCTAATCGAGGACCGAGCCCTGCGAGGACCATTGCTCCCGTCAAGCAGCCGAACTCTCGACGCGTCCGGGACTTCATGGCCTAACCTGCCTGCTCAGCGCTACGAGATAGCGCGCCACGGTTGCGATTTCTTCATCACTGAGCGACAGGGCGATGGCGCGCATGATATGGCTCGGGCGCTCACGCGATCTGTACGAAAGCATTGCGCGGGTGAGCAACTCCGGACTCATGCCGAGGATCGTCGGAATACCATCATCGCCGCCATCCAGACGATGGCAGGACGCGCACATCGCTGCGAGTTGGGCTCCACCATCGCGATCTACCGCCAGGCTGGGATCGGCGAAAGCAAAGAACGTACCTACAGCAATGGAAGCGGCGATGATTTTGCACATGCTGAGACCGGCTCCACCCCCGTGTCTGCGATCGCCGATACCTTTGTTCATGGCGTGAAAAGGAGCATGGCAACATCACTACAACACCATTAGGCGACAGTGAGCTGGTGCTCCAATACATAGATGCCGCCGCCATCCTCTTCCCAAACGAACTCGAGCCGGCCGCTGTCCGTCGCGCGCAAGTAGAATTCGATAAACGGATTCGCCGCCATGGCTTCATGGAGATCGACGCTGAACACCACGACGCCATTGTGGCGACAGATGAACCTGTTGACGATCATGCGCGGGATGGCGTTGCCCCGGTCATCGTGCCGCAGCCCGGTCTCCATCGGATGGCTGATCAGGGTCTTGACCGGAAACACTTCACCGTTCGCGGCGGTGCTTGGCACTTGCACACGGGGCGCCGAAGTGAACATTCCGCACCTCCTTCCGTCACTTGCATCCGTTGGTGGCGACCTCGACCCAGGTTTCGGTCATCAGCAACGTACCGTCGTTCATCTCCGCCACCGCCAGGACGTATTGCGGTTCGGCGAGGCGAATACGCGTCGATACGCGGGGCTCGCTGCGTTGCGGGAGGAAATGAAAGGTGGCGACCTGAATTAGCGGGTTTCGTGGCGCCAGCACAGAAACGTGCCTGACGTGATCGGCTTCCGTCATGGGACTATCGATCGCGAGCGTAAGCGGCACCGTGTATCCATTCGGAAAGGTCCGCGGCATCACCAGATGCAGACGATCGGATGCGGTCGGGGTTTTTCCGGTCAGTTGCTTGACGAGATCCACCGCGTAATCGTTCGGGGGCGGTGATAAGGCGCGAGCGGCGCTTGCAAAGCCGGTGCTCCCCGCAACGGCGGCGGTCAAGACGGTTCGGCGCGTAACGCCAAGTGGTTTTGTCTTCAACGCGAGATCCTCGCTACCGACAGGCGGAACTCTCCAAGCGGGCGCTCGATATTTCTAACGTTAAAATCTTACCATGGGTGCTCTCACAAGACGACTCCTCCTCGCTGGGGCTGCGACCGTAGGCGCGGCCGAAGGGGGGCCGTGTGCGCGATCGCGATCGGCTCAGAATTCCATGTCGCCGCGATGGCGGTCGTGGTCATGGCCCGGCAAAGGTGGAGGCGGCGGCGTCGGCAACTCGGCAACCATGGCCTCAGTGGTGATGATTAGGCCGGCGACCGAGACCGCGTCCTGCAGCGCGGTGCGCACCACCTTGGTTGGATCGATGATGCCCTTGGAGACTAGGTCGCCGTACTCGCAGGTCTGGGCATCATAACCCCAGTTGTACTGCTCCTTCTCCAGGATCTTGCCGATCACGACCGAGGCGTCATCGCCGGCGTTCAGTGCTATCTGGCGCGCCGGCCAGCTGATTGCCTTCCTGACGATGTCAACGCCGTGCTTCTGGTCCTCGTTGGCTGGCTTCACCCGGGCGAGCACCTTGGCGGCGCGCAGCAGCGCGACGCCGCCACCCGGCAAAATGCCTTCTTCGACCGCGGCACGGGTCGCATGCATCGCGTCGTCGACACGATCCTTGCGCTCCCTCGCGTCGATCTCGGTGGCTCCCCCGACATGGATCACCGCCACGCCGCCGGCCAGCTTGGCAAGCCGCTCCTCTAGCTTCTCGCGGTCATAGTCGGAGGTGGTCTCCGCGATCTGCTGCTTGATCTGGTTGATGCGGGCCTCGATGTCCGCCTTCTTGCCGGCGCCGCCGACGATCGTGGTGCTCTCCTTGTCGATCATTGCCGTTCTGGCGCGGCCGAGCATGTCGAGCGTGGCGTTCTCAAGCTTCATGCCGAGATCTTCCAAGATCGCGGTGCCACCGGTAAGGATGGCGACGTCTTGCAGCATCGCCTTGCGGCGATCGCCAAAGCCGGGCGCTTTCACCGCCGCGACCTTGAGGCCGCCGCGCAGCTTGTTGACCACGAGGGTCGCGAGTGCTTCGCCTTCGACCTCCTCGGCGATAATGAGCAGCGGCTTACCCGTCTGCGCCAGGGCTTCCAACAGTGGCAGCAGTTCCCGCAAGTCCGAGAGCTTCTTCTCATATGCGAGGACGTAGGGATTCTCCATCTCCACACGCATCTTGTCGGCATTGGTGATGAAGTAGGGCGAGAGATAACCCCGATCGAACTGCATGCCCTCGACTACGTCGAGCTCGGTCTCAAGCGACTTCGCTTCTTCGGCCGTGATCACGCCCTCATTGCCTACCTTTTTCATGGCCTCGGCGAGCAACCCGCCGATTTCTGCATCGCCATTGGCGGAGATGGTGCCGATCTGCGCGATCTCGTCGTTGGAGGTGATCTTCTTCGAGTTCTTCTTGAGATCCTCGACGACAGCCTCGGCCGCAAGGTCGATGCCGCGCTTCAAATCCATCGGATTCATGCCGGCGGCGACTGCCTTGGTGCCTTCGCGAACGAGGGAAGCCGCAAGTACGATTGCAGTGGTTGTGCCGTCACCGGCGACATAAGAGGTCTTGCTCGCGACCTCGCGCACGAGGCGCGCCCCCATGTTCTCGAACTTGTTCTCGAGCTCGATATCTCCGGCGACCGTCACACCGTCCTTGGTAATGCGGGGTGCGCCAAACGACTTTTCCATTACCACGTTGCGGCCCTTGGGCCCGAGCGTCACCTGCACCGCGTTGGCGAGAATGTTGACACCGCGCAGCATGCTTTCACGCGCCCTGCCGGAAAATGCGATTTGCTTCCCTACCATGGATGGTTCCCGATTTGATCAGGTGACCTCGCGGGCGCCGCGGGCGTATAAGTCCGAATTTGCGGTCCTCCCTTTTTGCTTGTCCGTACGACAGAGACTCGGAGCGTGCACGTGCGGCGCGCTTGCGCTGGTGATTTCAACCCACACGATTTCAGGCCGTCTAATGTTTTAAGCTAGCGGCCAAAAAGCCAATCAAATTGCTTTGCCGCGGCATTAAGAATATCTTATCGGGGTGATCACGACCCGGCAGCTATGTTATCTTGATGCGCTTGCCCGTCATCAGCATTTCGGACGAGCCGCGGCGGAGTGTTGTGTCAGCCAGCCCGCTCTTTCAATGCAGATCCACGAACTGGAAGGGCTTCTCGGCATAGAGTTGATCGAGCGGCGCCCGGGCGCGCCGATGTTCACCGAACTTGGCATCGAGATTGCGCAACGCGCCGGAGTGATCCTTGGTGCAGTGCGCGATCTGACAGACCTGGCTCAACACAGAGCCAAGGTGCTGAGCGGAACGTTGCGCCTTGGCGTCATCCCGACGCTGGCGCCGTATATATTGCCGCGGTTGCTGCCGCAACTGGAGCTCGGGTATCCCGACCTGCGCCTTGATTTGGTGGAAGCACAGACTAAGGTGCTGCTCGCTGATCTCGAGCGTGGCGCTCTCGAAGTATTGTTGTTGGCGTTGCCGCTCAAGGCGGCCGCGGTTGAAGTTTTCCATCTCATGAGAGACCGCTTCCTCTTTGCTGTACCCGCCCACGACCCTCTTCCGGAAACGGCGCGCGTGACGCCCGGCGACGTGAAGAAGCGTAAGCTCATTCTGCTGGAAGAAGGCCATTGTCTGCGGGATCAGGCGCTCGACTATTGTGCCAAGGGGCGTTGGACCGTGGCCTCGAGCCTCAGTGCAACGAGCCTTGCAACGGTCATGCAAATGGTGGCAAGCGGATACGGCGCCACGCTAGTTCCGGAAGTCGCGGCCGATGCCGAGTTGCGGGACGACCGAGTGAAGCTCCTCCGTTTTGTCGAACCGCAACCCGGCCGTAGTATCGGGCTGGCGTGGCGCCGGACGTCTCCACGCAAGGTCGATTTCCTGGCGCTTGGTCAGATGGTGAAGAACGCGCTGAAGGCACCCGCCTGGCCGCAATGTATCCGCCACGAACGCACCGCTCGACGAACGGAAATCTAGTGGTGCTGATTTAACCAATGGGGGGCGTTCGAGACTCTGGCAGCTTACGAAGATGCAAAACTGCAAGATGCGCAAGGGCATCGTGGTCTGGTGAAGGCTACGACTGCGGATCGCAAGCGGGCGTCGCGATGTAGCGCTCCACCGTCTCGAACCCCCAGCTTAAACGCGGATATCTGCGCCGTGATGGTTACGCGTCATAAGTCGATTTTGCACGCGCGATGTCGATATCACGAGGTTGGGCGTTGTTTGCTGAAGCTAGCTCAAACTTACTCATGATGGGTTGGAATATCCGATCAGTGCGACATCAATGTGGGTTTGGTCATCGAGGCAAGCATACCACGTGTCGTTCCGCCAAGAATAAACTCCCGCAGCCGGGAATGCCCGTACCCGCCCATGACGATGAGGTCGGCACCTGTATCGGCTGCATATGACAGGATTGCATTGGAAACATCGATCTTGCTGACGGGAATGCGCTCAATCGTGGCGTTTACTCCGTGACGGGTCAAGTGGGTCGCGATGTCCGCACCCGGACGGTCTGCGCTTTTGGCGCTCTGGGTGTCCGCAACAACAATACTCGTCGTGCCCGATCGGGTAAGAAACGGCATGGCATCGGCGACCGCTCGGGCGGCTGCCCGGCTGCCATCCCAGCACACCATGATATGATCGAGTTTGAGGCGATCCTTCTGAATAAAAGGTACGATGAGCACCGGTCTTCCGGATTCGAACAGCGCTGCCTCAAGGACGATATTCGTGGCTCGATGATCCCGGTCCCCTTCAAATTGGCCAATGACGGAAAGATCGAGTCGTCTTGCGATATGCGCAAACTGGGTTGGTACGTCGCCGACGTCAGCTTGAATTCTGCGCGTTTCAGCTGAAACGCCGGCGCGACGCGTCGCCTCGTCAAACGCGGTGGCCACGGACTCTGCGCGTTCTTGAGCTTCAGCTTGCTGGGCTCGAATAAAGTTAGCCGACAGGTCAACGCCACCGACCACTGCCGGATAGAAGGCGGTCCCCATGATGTGTGCGCCGAATGTTTCCGCAACCGATAAGGCGTAGTTGGAAACGCCATCTTGCGATGCCCCGTAAGACAGGTTGACAAGAATATCCTTGATCATGCGTCTGCCTCCAGTTAGGTGATCGCCTCCCTTTCTGTTGAAATAATATAGTAGTGGCTTTCGGCAGTCCTAGTGCCAGCTCCTATCGTTCACGGTCGACTCGGTAAGGGCACTGGCGCGAAAGCGTCAGATAACAGCGAGGCTCCGCAAAGGGCCGCCGCTTCAAGGCTCCTCTCTACCATCCTCCGTGTTTAGTTCTCGGTACACACACCCCGGAAATCCGATCAGCCGAATGCGGTCCGCAGTTTTGGGACGACCATAGCCAGACCGTCGTCGTGCTCGGCTCGCTCTGGCGCGCCCGCAGAAGCCCGGCGCCCGCGTTGGGTTGCAGGCGATCCGCCGCGGCAGGACCCGGGAACCGGAGCGAACATCAAGCGCGCCACCGCAGCTAGAGGATCATGTGCCACTAGGCGGCCTGATTGTTCAGGCACAAATTCCGCTGCCATCCGGCAACAGAGTTCTTCTTGGATGAGAGCAGCGTTGCTGCGTTGTCCGCATTTCCTGCTCGTAGGATAATTGTTGCCAGCTAATGTCAGCGGGAGCTCGTCTCGAATGCAGAGAGCACGACGCCGTCATGCGACCAGTTCTTGAGCTGACAGGACCCGTTGGTCACCAGAAAAATCAATGGCAGCGACCACTATCCTCCCGCTCATAACGGTCTCGGTGCAGGTTCCAGCGACCCCAGGACGGCACTCGGCTAACCGGCTTCACCCGATGCAGATGAAACACAACGCGCGCCTCAAGGAGGCGGCGGGGTTCCGTCCTTCCGCAAGGTGCGGCCATGGTCGTGGCAGCAACTTTCCGAGCTTTCATTGCCGGGAATGATGAGCGATAATCAATAAGCCGATCGCGGCAGGTAGGTGCGCGCTGCATGAATCGGTGCACGGAAATGGTAAAGGCCGATGCCTGAGCGGACGTACAGTCGAGACAGCGATATCGATGCCACAAGAGCAGGAGCTCGTTTGCCCGGCCTCGACATCGACATCATTCACCGGCAATCGCCGAATGGTGATTGGGAGCAGATGTCGATCAACCTGCGGGCAACACCGTCCTTCGAAGCGCTCGGGTCCTTGTTCGAGGCAGCTAACCCTTTCACGTTTTGGGTGCAGGCCACACGATTTATGTGGATGCCGTGGCTGCTCACGGCGCAGACGATGATGCTGCCGGCAGGCCGGCCGCGAACGCTCCCGAGCGCCGTCCACCCAGAGCGAAAGGCGCCGACGGCTAACGGTTAGCGAGCCAAAGGATCAGAGAAAGGGTCGCGCTGGCCAGCAGCGATGTTGCGAGCGGGATATAAACGCGGAGGTTGTCGCGCTCGATGACAATGTCGCCGGGCAACCGGCCCAAGCCGATCTTGTTGATCACTGGCCATAGCAGCCCAAGCGCAACGAGCGACAAGCCGAAGATGATGAGCAGACGCGAGATCGACATTGCGCCGAGCCTTCGATCACCGTGGGTGAGCCGATCGAGGGAGCGCAAGCGGGATTTGGCGTGCTGCTGTGACCGCGTCCGTCGCACGGCTCGGATGGGTCAGTATAGCGTTTTCGAGCGAATTGGACACACGCACTTGGGCAAGCTGACACCATGATTGCGCTGTTCACAGATTTTGGGTTGAATGGCCCGTATATGGGTCAGATGAAGGGGCATGACGGAGAGTTGCGCCACAATGTCTAACCGGGCCCGCCTACGGGCACGAGCGCCCGCGGACATTGGTTCATTCTATTCCTGATCGGCGGAGACCGTAAGCCGAACCGTCGACAATCTCGGCCGCTGAGGTCCAAACTCTGCAACGCTCATTCGTCACGACCAGCGATGAGGGATAAAGTTCACGGCTCCTTGCAAATCGGCGGGGGTCGCGACGGCGGCGCCGGATGATTCTTCTTATACTGAGCAAGGATTGGCTCGAGATCTCCTTTTGACCAAAATTTCGGAGAGCCGATCTCTTTCAAGCAGGATGCATTCCAATATAATCCCCGGCGCGATGGCAATTGCCCAGCCGCAACGGCTTTGCCGATGGCGTCGATGTCGTGTGATTCAGGATAAATATAGATCGTGGTCGGATTGTCTTTCAACATCGGGATGATTTGCCGGACGTCCGACGGTGACCAACTTGTGCAGCCATTGCTACGGCCTGCAGAGTAATCAACCAGCGTTCCAAACGGAACGTAACCATCGTGGTTTGCGTATGGGCTGTGTGGATCCTTTCGAAGACATACGCCCTTTAGCGAAACGGCTGCATGTCCGCCGATCGCGCGCTGCCTGGCATTTGCGGTCTCGCCTTCGCCGTCAAACTGAACGAAAGAGCGTACCAAAGCGGCGTCTTGCCTTGCCGAAACGCGGTAATATCCTTTGAAAGATGTTTTCGTTTCGGCCGTCACATACGCACCGCCGGTCGTCAGGTTGGAATCGATCGCGTTGCTGAAGTTCTTCGCGCACCGCCTCCCATTTGCAAAATCCACGATGCCCTTCAAATCGTGACCGCTGCCGTGACCCGCTGAAATTGCGCGGAACGACCGGTCGGCTTCGCAGATAATGTAAAACCGGCGCCCCAATATGCCTTCACTTGCATAGTTGGGCCGCGTGGCATCCATGGCGAAGTAGCAGAGACTTCTGACCGCGCCTTCACGCACTTTTTTCAGATAAAGCGCGCGAGCTCTCTCCAAGACCGCTCGTGCGATTTGACCATCGCGGTCGCCCACGTGGGCCTGCAACCAAGCCGGTACGGCCGACGACTGCCCCATCGCAAGAGCCGGACCCGAACTGGACAAGGTGGTTATGAAACCGAGGCCGGCGATATTCAGAAGGTGTAATCTGGACCGCAACGGATCATCTCTCTTGTCGACTCATTGTGCACTTTGACGTGGATATCGCCACGTCCCGCAAAGACGTCCTCGCTTCAGAAGACTTCCTGTCTTTATCAATCGGAGCGATGACCATGGCTGTCGGATACCGTGCCTACTTCTCGTCATGAATCTGACCTGACCCGCCCACCGCCACAATGTTGAAGGGCCTCCCGCCGAGGGTAATTTCGCCGGCCTTCGTGAGGCTCATCGCGTCGACGAGCGAAACGACGCCTCTTGCCGGATCAGTGACCACGACCATGTCACTAGCGACTGCCAGCCGCGGGCGCGGATCATTCCAATGACCATCCATGGAGTAGGGCTCGGTCACTCGTAGCGATCCGTCAAGCTTTCCGGCGATAACGTCCAATCGATGCAATCGTCCATCTTCCGTGAAGACGTACGCGAATCTTGCGCGGACTGGATCGACGGTAAAATCCACCCGCCGCATTGGCAATGTCACGAGGCGGAAAGGTTCCGCGTCGGTGGGCTCCATCAGGACGACCTTGTCCGACCCGTAATTGCCAAGGAAGTATTGCAAGCCTCGTCCGCCAAGCATCGTAGTCGTCTTGCCGCTTGGCAGCGCGGCGGCGTAGGGAAGGTGCTTAACCTGCGGCGTGGACCCATCCATGCTGGCAACGAGAAGTCCGGTAGCGCAGCTGAAAACTAGGATGCTTCCTGATGTTGCTTCGCCGTGCAGGTCCGGGCACGAATGAATGCCGCCGATTTGCGCACCGGACTTGTCGACGATCTTGATGCCAATGGGCAATTCATCCGAGTTCTTGACGTTAGGCTCGGAAATGAGCGTGTAGCGATCATTCGCAACCGCTACCCCATGGTGAGGCACCCCCGGTGCGGTTTCGCGCAGGACAGACTTCGATTCCAGGATCATCCTTTCGGATGCGATTCGAGCGCGGCCCTCGCCGTCGAAGAAGATCGCGATCTCACCACCATACTCGACCACGTGCGATGGCTGCTTGCCCGCGATCTCAACGCCAAGCAATCGCGGCGCCTTGACTTTGATGTCGCCGTGATCGCCATGATCTTCAAATGATATGCCACTATCAATCGCTGTGACCAAGTCCGCGCCTCTCTGCACGGCAAGGACCGTCCGGCCGGTCTTGCTGCGGTAGAGACGAGCTGGCGCTTTGGTCGCAAAGGTTTCGATCTTCTCCTGCTTGGGGAGATCGACGACATGCACAATTGGCTCGGAATGATCGGAGACGAACAGGCGCCACGCCGTTTTCTCGGCAGCCAAAGCACCGCAGTTGAGGGCGATTGTCGTCAGAAGGACAACGATGGTACCGGATTGAACTCTGGTCATCGGATATTTCCTCTCAAAGCAGCATTCGCATTCCGAATAAGGCGCGTTCGATTAGGGGACATCAGGCACGATGGCTTTCCGAATTGTCGAGGCATTGTGCTTCATCATGTCAACGTAGGTGGCCGCCGGCCCGTCGGGCCGGGACAGAGCATCGGAGTAGAGCTCTCCGCCGACCTTCGACCCTGTTTCCGCGGCAATTCGCTGCACGAGACGGGGATCGGTGATGTTCTCCACGAAGACCGCGGCGACCTTGTCCCGCTTGATTTGCCGGATGAGACTGGCGATGTCGGATGCTGCGGCCTCGGCGTCTGTTGAGAGGCCTTCTGGCGCAAGGAATGTCAAACCGTATTCGTGAGCGAAGTAGCCGAATGCCTCATGCGCGGTGATGACAACGCGCTTGTGGGGCGGGATGGGTGCGATCGTCGCTCTGATCTCGTCATCGAGCGCACTGAGAGTTGAATCGTAGGCTTTGGCATTTGTCTCATACGTCGTGCAGCCGGGTGGATCGATCGAACAGAACGCGTCTACGATATTTTTGACGTAGATCCGGGCATTCGGAACCGCTTGCCACGCGTGGGGATCATGGTCGCCATGGTGGTGATGAGGGCCAGACTGCCCGTGATGGTGCGCTTGCTCAGTGCTCTTGAGCGGCTGGACTCCTTTCGTAAGCTCGACAACCGGCGCCTTTGTTCCACTCGCTTCGATAAGGCGTCTCAAGAAGCCTTCGAACTGAAGGCCGTTGACGAGTACGATATCGGCGGCGGCAATCGTTCTGACGTCCGCGGGCTTGGGTTCGTAAACGTGGGCATCGCCGTTTGCTCCGACGAGTGAGCGAAGATCGATACGGTCTCCGCCGACATGACGCGCAAAGTCAGCAATAATCGAGAAGCTGGCGACCACATTGAGCTTCTTGGCCGACGCGGCACCAGCAGCAAGCGGTGATAGCGAGACGAATCCCGCAAGCACGACCGTTCTTAACGTCTTGAGCATGAGCCGTCGTATTCTCGTTGTTTCAGGTGCTTGATGGCGGTGGCGCTGGACAGTTCTTGGCGAGGAATCGATCGCTGCGGTTGCCGACCGCACCCGGACGCTTTCCGATGATCGCTGGATTGGAGCCGCGCTCGCACGACCCCCGGGACAGAGGTGACCGCATTGACGGCGCAGCTCAGATTGAAAAGGGCGAAACGAGGTATCCTCGCCAAAAGGCGCGCGGATTGACCGAACGCGGTGCCTACACTCCCTAATGATCGCGCTAATGATCGCGTCCATGCGGTGCTCGCCTCAGCCTGAATTGTTGCAGCGACTATGTAATGTTATAACATAACAATCACGTCGCGCGAAAAGGGCGCAAGATCAGTTCCGCGCGCAATCGCCCTAGATCTCTGTGTAGTCCAGGATCGTATGTTCTCCGGACCAGACCTTGTCTGCGTCGTAAATTCGCTCTCGGCGCTTGGACCTGAAGTCAATCCCAAGAATGATCTGGCCCATGGCCCTCTTTCCGCCGCCTAAGAATCGGGACGGAATAGAGACGGGGAGCAGGGGGCCTCCCCTGTTTGGGACTTGGCCATGAACGATCCTGGGTGTGATGTTGTAACAGCACAATAACTGTTATACTGTTACACCGTCAAGGTGAATGGAATGCATCGCAATCCAGATCCGCGCGTAACTTGCGCGCACGAAGAGACGCATGGTCACCCCGTCGATGGCGATGCAGTTGAGTCTCGCGCCCGCTCGTACGCGGTATCGAAAGGGGTGCCGTTCACGCCGATGCGCCAAAGCGTGCTTGCCTTGCTTGCGGCGTCCGGAAAGCCGATGAGCGCCTACGAGATCGCAGAGAAAGTGAGCGATGCGCGAAAGCTCAAGGCCGTGCAGGTCTACCGTGCGCTCGAATTCCTGCAGGAGGCAGGGTGCGTCCATCGGCTGGCGTCCCGCTCGGCCTATTTCGCCTGCGATCATCTGCACGGAGAAGGCGAAACGGTTGTCTTCATGGTTTGCGCGCAATGTGGCGCGGTTCAGGAGGCGGCCTCCGAACTGGTGGCGCGCGGCTTGCGGGGCGCAGCGAAAACAACCGGCTTCAGGCCCCGCCATCCGATGATCGAGGTGGAGGGCGAGTGTGCGGAATGCGCGGGTACGCCCGAACGCTAACCCCATGGCCGCAGGATCGGTCAATCTCGCGGCTAGGCGCAAGGAGTATTTGCCGGCGAGCGGCGGCAAGCGTCATGCCCCGTCTCGGCTTCACTGCAGTTGTCGATAGCTTTGGTGACTCTCCGTACCAGAGGTGTCTTGATCGGAAACGCTTTGGACAGTTACTCGATCGATCGGCGGGACGAGCGCGCAAGCGCGAGGCCGCCAAGCACGGACGCGAGCGCCAGCATCAACATGGCCCGCCACCAGATGCTCCAGCTGATTTCGCTTGCCGGCATCTCAATCCAATGCCACCGGGGCAATGATGAGAGGTCACGCACGGTCATAGCGCGACTCTCCTGGATTCTGGGAGAGAAATAGTGCCGCCATTTTTTGTGAAAAGCCTCTGTCTGATCCTTGAAGGCGAGGAAACGGTGTGAATCGGTGCCGGCGATAGAGGTCAGCGCTTCATTGACGAGAATCGCAGGCGATAGCAAGCTCAGCCTGTCGACAAGTTTTTGTTGTTGCAGCAGTTGCTGATCAAAACGTTTCAAAAGCGGCTCGATTCGTTCGTCGACTTTTTGCTTGGCCAGAAAAAATGCACGCATGCGCGAAGGCACTTCGATACGTTCATTTTTTACCAGCAGCGCTTCCGGATCGGAGGCATAGCGATAATCCGCGCTATAGAGGTCCTCGTATTCGCGCAATGATTCGGCGGTTGCGACACGCGTGCGGTTGGCCAATTCGGTGCGGGAGGGGGCCGGGCTAGCCAATCCCACGGCAAGGTTCATTGTCACCGGCAAGATGAGCACAAGAATCGTCCAGAGTGCCACCATGATCAACGCGTTGGTCGAAGATGAGAGGCCAACCGTGTTGACCAAGGCAGCGACCGCGAACCAGAACAAGGTATACGCCGCCACCAGCGCCGACCACGACAGCATCAAGACTAGTTGCTCCGCGCCGCGGGCTTCGGGACGGATCAAAAGCAGGACCACGAGCGGCACGGGAATAACGATCGCCAGCAGCGCAAGCATGCGCACGATGACTTTCCCGGTAATCAACGTTGCGATGGAAAGCGGTTGCGAACACAGCATGCGCAAGGTGCCATGTTCGCGCTCTGCCGACAGCAGGTTATACCCGAGCGTCGTAACCAGCAGAGGCAGTACGAATACGATAACGAAAGCGAGATCGAAGTGCCCGCTGAGCAGATTCCAGGGATTTTCGATTTCCGTGTCGTACATGAACTGAACTTTGCTCAAATAGGTGATGCGGTAATAATTGGGCATCATGTCCGACTGACCGATCGCCAGCGCCGCGAGCGGCGCGTTGGGCATTGTGGCGTAACGCCCGGACAAGGTGCCGGCCATGGCAGCGGGGTTCGCGGGATTGGAGAACGGTATCAGCGCGGTTTGGCCAGCGAGAACGGATTGGAGCATCCCGCTATTTGCCGTTTGGGTCTCTTGTTCGTGTTTGAGGACTTGAGCGACCATGCGGTCGCGGAGCGTTGCTTGCGCCAGTCCCACAAATAGTCCGTAACCCACCATGAGGGCCAGAACGCAACACACCAGCAGCAGCGTGCGATCGCGGACAAGGATGCGGGCCTCGTGCAGTACGATCAGCGACAAGGTGGAGAGCGGGCGAGGCTGCATTATCTTCATTCGACTACCTAGCGCATCAGCGGACGGGAGAGCGCGTACTGCGCGAGCGCGACGGAGAGGCAGAACATGACGGCAAGCAGCACAAGGCTCGCCCAATGGTGCGCCAAGGCAAACGACACAGACGGAAGTTCATACTTGAATTGCGGCACGCTTGCCCACAGCTCGGGGCCAGCCTTGTAAGTGAAATGCGCATTACCCAAGCGATCGGCGTGTTCAATCAAGTCCTCGCTGACAATGTTCTGAATCTTGCGCCGATGGGCTTCGGCCGCGGTTGAGAAGTCGCGATGTTGGGAAAAGTCCGTTCCCGCCAGGCCCATGGAGAAGCCGCGGAGTGCAACGACCGGGGCAGCAAGGCCGACCCACTCTTGCGCGCGCTGTTGACGCTCGAATGTGTCCCAAAGCCTGCCGAAGTTTTCATCAAGTGCGCCGTAACCTGCCTCGTCATCAACTTTCAGCGCCGCGCCCCACTTGCCGAGCGGAACCGATGGATCCCACGGCGTTCGCGCACCGAAGTGGGTGGACCAGGCCTTGCGGCCAGCGTCTGCCACGTCGTGCGCGAGTTGATTGTCAAAGTCTAGCCGGGACGGCGTGGGATGGAGCAAATTCGTCGCTTCGGAGGCGGTGCGCGGAGCAATCAGCGTTGCGGCGACCCAGAAGCCCAGGAGCAAGACCAGGGCGGTCCGCGATGAACGCGCGAGGGCCGATACCGCCAGGGTCAGAAACACGAAAAAGCCGAGATAGAAGCCGTATCCCGCCGCGAGCCACGCGATCCGATAGACCACATCCACGCGCTCTCCAGCGGGTAGGCGAGCAACGATGAGTACTGCAAACGCAAGGCCGACTGGAGCAATCAGAATGCCAACGCAGCTCGCAAGCGCCGCCGCTTTGCCGTAAAGAAGGCTCCGCGTGGGCGCGCCCAGGCTGAGAAGCTGGCGCAACGTTCCGCGTTCGCGCTCGTTGCTCACAGAGTTGAAGCCGATGACGATAATGAGCAGGGGAAGCAAAACCTGAAGAAGCCAAGCTGGCGATAACTCGCCGAACCGCTGCAAACCGGTTGCATCCTGGGCCGGCCGGAACTTGACTTCGCTCTGGCGATGCGCCTGTAGCCAGACGGTCGAGCCAACAAATGGCCCAATGCCGGGATCGAAGACGGCAAGCGATGGTTCAGGCTTGAACACGTGCATGCCCTGTTCCGCCGCATCGTGCGGGTGCCGATAGCCTTGGTGAAGCCAGGCGTCATAGTCGAGGGCTTGGCCTGCCGACCGTTCGCTATTCAGCTGAACCTGCCGATTCCATCCGGCCGCCAGAGCCACCAGCATGAGGATGACGACCAGCCCTCCGGCCCACAGCAGACGCCCGTCGCGGGTCAGCTCGCGAAGATCTTTGGCGGCGATGATTGCGAACACGTCAACTCTTCATGTGCTTGAGGTACAGCGCTTCAAGATCGGCATGGCTGACCTCCTCGCTCCTGAGTTCTTCCACCAGCCTGCCTTGCTTCATGATGCCGATGCGGGTCGCGGTCTGCTTCGCGTGGAAGAGATCGTGTGTTGTCGTCAGGACGGTCACGCCGTCGTTGCTGGCCTTGACGAGAAGCTCCGAGAACTCGTTGGCCGCGGACGGGTCCAGTCCTGAGGTGGGCTCGTCGAGCAAGAGGGCTTTGGCATTCTTGGCCAGCGCGATGGCAATTCCCACCTTCTGACGCATGCCTTTCGAGTAGGTCGCGACCCTGTCATCGGCTGCTTGACGAGGGAGACCTGCCGCCTCGAGCAGTTCAAGCAACCGCTGCCGCGGCAAATGCTCTCCGATTGCGAGTGAAGAGAAGAATGCCAGGTTTTCCAGACCTGAGAGCACGCCATAGAGCGTGACCTGTTCGGGGATATATGCAAGGAGCCGCTTCGTCTCCAGCGGCTGACGCACGACGTCGAGCTTGCCGATTTGGAGGCTGCCGGATGTCGGCTGGAGAAAATTCAGGAACAGATTGACCAGCGTCGTCTTGCCCGCGCCGTTCGCCCCCAAGAGGCAATAGATCTCGCCAGGCAGGACGCTGAGCGAGACATTATCCAGGGCACTCTTGGCGCCAAACTGCTTCGTCACTTCAATCGCATCGAGCATGGATCTCACACCTCCACTGGCCACGTCGGCCGCTGATCTGCGGTCGCATGACGAGGCCTCTTGGCTGCCTTGACGTATGTAACGTTATAACATTACATAGCTCTTGTGAAGCCTTGACGTGGGGTGGGGGCGGTTCTGGGTGGGGGCAAGTGTGCGTTACCTGTTGTGTTCGGTTTCTCTATCAACTCTTTTGATAGCGGCAGGCGTTCTGCCTTTTGGCTTGGCTGAAGCGCAAGCTCAGACGCGTTCGTCATCACCCGACCAGCCGGCGAACTCGTTGCCGCCTATAACCGTTGACGCGCCGCAGCGGCAACCAGCGGCGAGAGTGGCGACGCGGTCGAATTCGCAAAAAGGCCGCATCTCCCGGACAAACAGAAATCCGCGACCATCAACCATCGCCGAGGCTTCACCGCAGTCGCAAGGGCAACAGCAGGTGCCGGCGACGCCGCTGAACACAAATGTGGTTACGCCCAGCGCGAGCCGGCTGGGGCTGACCCCTCGGGAGATTCCCGCCACCGTCGAGGTCGTCGGAGCGGAAACGATCCGGGAGCAGGGCTACCACACGACGATCGATACGGTGAAAGGCGCAACCGGCGTGACCGCCAGCGACGCGCCGAACGACGTGTCGTTCTCGATGCGCGGTTTCCAGGGCGAACAGGTCAACGTGACCTACAATGGCGTCAATATCGGCCTGACGGGCTTCACGGCGCTGACCATGGAGACGTTCAACCTCGATAGGGTTGAATTTCTCAAGGGCCCGTCCTCCCTGATGTCAGGGCAGGGCGCGGTCGGCGGTGCCATCAACTATGTCACCAAGGTGCCGCATACCGGTCCGATCAAGAGTGAGGCGTTCGTCGGTTTCGATTCGTTCGGCAGTATCCGAAGCGGCTATGGTTCAGGGGGCAGCACCAACATCCAGGGCCTCGATTATCGCGTCGACATCAGCCGGTCCGTTCAGAACGGCTTCATCGACGATACCAATACGAAGAACCTGCACGTATCCGGCCAACTGAACTATCGGTTGACGGAATCGTTCAAGGTCTTCGTTGCGACCGAGTACAAGGACTACAACGCGCGCGTCTACGAAGGTACGCCCCTTGTTCCCGTCGCCTTTAGCGGTCCTTTTGCGACCACGGGCATCGTGTCCGGAACGAAAGTGTCCGATTATAACGGCACCAATCTCGGGCCTGTCACCATCGACAGTCGTACGCTGAAAACGAACTACAACGTGCTCGACAACCACAAGACCATCAAGGAGTCATGGGTGCGCGGAGGATTCGAGTGGGATCTCACGAGCAACGTTACTCTGAGAAGTCAGGTCTATAACTACAATGCCAGCCGCGACTGGTACAACAATGAGGTGAGCGCCTTCAACGCCGCCAGCAACCTGGTCGATCGTGAACGGTTCTATGTCCATCACAACCAGAATCTGGTCGGCAACAATACGGATCTCACGTGGAATTCGCATCTATTCGGCATGGAAAACCGCCTGGTCACGGCGCTCGAATTCTATCACCTGGATTTTTCAAGGCCCGGCGCGGCAAACTTTCCTTCTGATCAAGTGACGCTGGTCGATCCCGTTCGTGGCTATTATGGTTTGCTAACGACGCAGCGACAGACCGCCACCATCGACAGCTTTGCGATCAATCTCGAAGATCGGCTGAAGATTACGCACAATTTCGCGCTTATCGGCGGTCTCCGCTACAATCCCTTCGAGCTCGATCGAACGTCCACCGATGTCAACGGCGTGAGCAGGACTGGTTTCCCATACACCACAAGCTGGCAGCCCGTGACGGGCCGTATCGGATACACGTGGGAAGCGATTCCGGGGATGACGTTCTACAGCCAGTATGCGACGGCGAGCGACTTGTCGGCAGGCAGCATTTTCCTGCTGAGCCCGACGCAGCAACTGACCTTGACGTCTGCCCGCAGCTACGAGACCGGTGTCAAGAATCTGCTGTGGAATGGTCGCGCCGAATGGACCTTTTCGGCTTTCGACATTGAGCGCAGCAATGTGTATTCGGCTCAGGCTGGCCAACGCCTCAACATCGCTGGAAAAGTCAAATCGCAGGGCGTGGAGTTCGCCGCGGCAGTGCGTCCGACCCCTGAGCTCAAGTTCTGGGGCAACGTCGCGTATGTCCACGCACGCTATGCCGACTACGAATTCACGGGCGGATCGTTCTCGGGAAATACCCCGCCGAATATTCCTGCCGTTGTCGTGAACGGCGGGGCCTCGTATCGTTTCCTTAATCCAGGTTGGCTGCCGGTCGAGCTCGGGGTTTCGGTTCGTCATGTCGGCGACCGCTATAGCACCGATGCCAATACGGTTAAGCTTCTCGCATATACGACGGCGGATGCCTTCGCCTTTATCGACATTCCGAAGTCACCGACATTCCCGACCTTCGACAGCACGCGCATCACCTTCCGGGTACGTAACTTCACCGATGCGAAGTACGCGGCATGGAGCTCTCCATTCTATCCAGACCAGATCCTCCTGGGGGCACCGCGGACCTACGAGGTCGGGGCGTCCTTCAAATTCTGATGGTGGTTCGCCCGTTGCGGGTCCTGGTCCTTATCCATCGCTGGCTGAGCATCCCGCTGTGCCTGCTGTTCGTGATGTGGTTTGCATCTGGTATCGTGATGCACTTTGTGCCATTTCCGGCGCTCACCGAAGCTGAGCGCTTCGGAGGATTGTCCGTCTTCGACGTTTCCAAGGTGAGGCACAGTCCCGCCGAGGCTATCGCGGCGAGCACGCTCAAAGGCGTCACGCGGGTACGTCTGTGGCAGCGAAGCGACGGTCCCGTGTACCTGGTGTCGACTGCCTCCGGCATGAAAGCCCTGCATGCTGACGATTTGCGCGCGGCCGATATTAGCTCCGAGCAAATGGCACTCGCCATCGCGTCCGAGTGCGCGCGCTTGCGCGGCTTGAACCCTGCTGCGGCCACTTTCGTGGAACTGGCAGAATATGATCAATGGACGATCCCGAACAACCTCGACGGACACCGACCTCTCTATCGCATTGCTCTGAACGATGTTGCGAGAACCGAGCTGTACGTCTCGTCACGCACCGGCGAGATCGTGAGAGATACGACGCGCAGTGAACGCGCATGGAACTACATTGGAAGCGTCGCGCATTGGATCTATCCGACCGCGCTGCGCAAAGACTGGATGACCTGGAACGTCACGGTTTGGTGGTTGTCCCTTGCTGCCGTCATCGCGGCATTGTCGGGCCTCATGGTAGGCCTGTTTCGTCTCAGGCGCGTGCGAGGCCGTATCGTATCTCCCTTCCGAAAATGGCATGCTTGGCATCACTGGCTCGGACTGATGTGCGCTGCGTTCGTGATAACGTGGATTGTTAGCGGATGGCTATCGATGGACCATGGCCGTCTCTTTTCCACCGGCGCGCTTACCAGATCGGAAGCGGACCGGATCGCCGGGACGCCGGCATGGGTCGAACTGACCGCGACGGTGCCCGCATCGCTTTCACCGACTACCCGTGAGATCGAGTGGTTCACTTTCGGCGGCCGCATCCATCAACGTAATCGAACGGGAGTTGACGCGCAGCAGCTCTCCGTCGTCGTTCCAGCGTCTACTGCACTTGCTTCACCGTTCCTGCAAGCCGATCAGATCAATGTCGTCATCTCGCACGCTGTCGGTAACTGCTCGAGCACTTCGGCTGTCGCGCCGGATGACCACTACTTCCTTGCATCTGAAGTTGCACCGGCTCCCGTATATCGGTCCATATGCGGGGACGTTTGGTACCAAATCGATGGTGCTAGCGGTGCCAACCTGGAAAAGCTTGATGCGCAGCGTCGAACCTATCGCTGGCTGTACCGCGCGCTGCATACTTTCGATTTTCCTGCCTTGATGGCGCGTCCCAGCCTGCGGAGCGCGATTATTGTTGTTCTATGCGCGTTTGGAGCAGCGTTCAGCATCACCGGGATCGTGGTCGCCTGGCGGCGACTGAGACTTGAGTTTCGCTGACCATTCGAATTGGCCCTCCTACCCAAGCGCTGCAAAGGCAGCGACCACAATCAATCGTGATGGGCTCCCGAGGGCTGTTGCGCGATTGTATGTAACGTTATAACATTACATATGGGCGATTTGATTGCGTGGCAATGAAGATAGACCAACCGATTCCGGTGACGATCCTCACGGGCTTCCTGGGCTCGGGGAAATCCACGCTGCTCAATGAGCTCTTGGCGAGCGAGGCCTTTGCGGACACCGCCGTCATCATCAACGAGTTTGGCGACATCTCCATTGATCATGACCTTGTTCGCGTGAACAAGCGCGAGCTGATGGTGACAACGACAGGCTGCCTCTGCTGCACAGCCGCTAGCGACATCAGGTCTTCCCTGTTCGAACTTTACGACGCTGTGGAGAGCAAGGCTGTCCCGCCGTTCAAGCGCGTGATCGTCGAGACGACCGGGCTTGCCGATCCCGCTCCGATCATCAATCAGATCACACCAGGCGGTCTTCCGGCGGTCGGATATCGGGACCATGTCGTGGCAAGATGCTTTCGACTGTCCGGCGTCGTCTGCGCAATCGACGTGACCATGATCGAAGAGACGATGGAGCGGCACTTCGAATGCATGAAGCAGGTGGCGTTTGCGGATAGTGTCGTGCTGACCAAGACCGACTTTGGCGCAGAAGCCGCCGCGGCTGCCGGTCTCTCCGGCCTGCTGCCGAAGATCCGGCAGATCAACGCTGCCGCGACCATCGTGGACCGTCACGGGAACGACTTCGATCTCGCGGCGGTCTTTGCTCCGCGTCGCTACGTTCCCTCCGAACAGGGGGCCGATGTCGAGGGGTGGTTGGCCTTGGAGGTCGCGTTGGCCCAGCAAGGGCAAACTCACAACGATGCCACAGGCGCGAGCCGCCATGCGGCGGCTGGCATCCAGAGCCTGGCATTGCTCGAAAGCCGGCCCGTATCGCCGCGAAATCTCGCCACATTCATTGAACTGCTCAAGGCCGTAGGCGGCCCGCAATTGCTCCGTCTGAAGGGACTTGTTGGGCTGGAGGACGATCCGGAGCGGCCTCTTGTCGTGCACGGCGTTCAGCATGCGATTCAACAGTACCGGCTTCCGGCCTGGCCCTCGGACGATCGTCGCACGCGAATGGTCGTCATCGCTCACGGCCTTGATGAAGCGGTCGTCAAGAATCTGTTTGCGGCGATCACAGGCATTTCAGCGCGCGCAAAGGCGCAATTGCTGCTGACGGTCGCGGGTTTGAGCGTTCTCGGCTTTGCGCTTGTCGCAGGGCTATTGCTGTTGCTTCACGAGCGCGCCGCTGCCCAGTTTGAACCCCCGCTTGTGATTCAGAACGCAACGAGACCTCAACGCTGAAAGGGCCAAGCATGAACAATGTGATTTCACAAACACCGGTCACCGTCCTCACCGGGTACTTGGGCGCTGGGAAGACGACTTTGCTGAACCGTATCCTGACCGAGACACACGGTAAGCGTTATGCGGTGATTGTGAACGAGTTTGGCGAGGTCGGAATTGACAATGATCTGATCGTCAATGCGGACGAAGAAATATTCGAAATGAACAACGGGTGCATCTGCTGCACGGTGAGAGGTGATCTCATCAGGATTCTCGAAGGGCTCATGAAGCGGCGCGGCAAATTTGACGGGATCATCGTGGAGACCACCGGGCTTGCTGATCCGGCGCCCGTGGCGCAAACCTTTCTTGTAGATGACGACGTTCGTCGCAACACGAAACTTGATGCCATCGTCACGGTCATCGACGCAAAGCACCTCCTCGGAGAGATCGACCAGGCGCACGAAGCGCAAGAGCAGATCGCATTCGCCGACGTTGTCTTGCTCAACAAGACCGATCTGGTCTCGGAGGCGGACCTTAAGCTCGTCGAGGCAAGGATTCGTTCAATTAATCCCTATGCGATGATCCATCGCACCGAACGTTGCGCGCTTGACCTCGAAAAAGTCCTGGATCGAAATGCGTTCGATCTCAACAGGGTTCTTGAATTCGAGCCTGGCTTTCTCAGTGAAGCTCACGACCATGAGCACGACAGTCACGTAAAGAGCCTGTCATTGACGACGCAGACACCTCTCATTCCTGAGAAATTTTTCCCCTGGATGCAGGAGACCGTTCGTCAGTTCGGAACCGATATTCTGCGGCTGAAGGGGATCATCCAATTCCAGGATGATCCCGATCGCTTTGTTATTCAGGGAGTGCACATGTTGCTCGAAGGAGACCATCAACGCCCCTGGAAACCCGATGAGCCGAGAACAAGCCGCCTGGTCTTCATCGGGCGCGATTTGCCGGAGGACGTCTTGAAGGCAGGCTTTGAGCAGTGTCGGGGCTCAAGTCACTGATTGAAGGCACGGGTGATGCGCCAAGCTTGCAGCATGGCAGCGGAGTTTGTCCGTTGCCATGCTGAGGCTGACAGCCCTCGCAAATCCATTCGGACGCCAAAAGCATGCCAACGATTGCCTTACCTATGGGGCGGCAGGTCCAAAGAATCGGCTATCCTCAGGCAGTTCAGGAATTAAAGCTGCAAACGCAGAAGCTGTTGGGCTTGTCGGATGATGTGACTATCTCAGTTAGCGAGTTGACCTGTCGAGAGCCAGGATGTCCCGATGTGGAAACCGTCGTCGCGATCTTGAGAGACGGGGAAAAGCCGATAATTGCAAGAATCCACAAATCGATTCCCGACGTCACTCTCGATGAACTGAAAGAAGCGCTTGATCTGAGACTTCGTACCTGAAGCGCGCCTTCACGGACATTTCACCAGGATCTTGTTGGCGAAAATTTCCCCGAAGCTGCTCGATGCATCGAGCGGAGCGTTGTCGAGTTGGCCGAGCCGCAACCGGGGTCTAAATACTCCAGCTTCTTGCCGTCTACGCGCCCATAGGTAAAAAATCGTACTCCTTCAGGGCTCTACATTCAGTTGGGCGAGCCACCAATGCCAAGCGCTCACGCCACCATACTAAGGACAAACAGCGGTTCGTCGTGTCGGTGGTTGCGTATGACACCCTCCCTCGTCGCACGTCGCGCGCTTCCACGCATCGAAGGCGTGGTGCAGCCTGTACTCTGTGAAATCGGCTTTCGTTAACTTGAGGCGGCGCCAGAGAGTGGCCTTTTGCTTGCTGGCTACCAGCCGCGAATGATGAACCTTGGTCTGCCGTCGCCGTAGCTGCGATCGTAGTAGCCGGGGCCAGCGTAGTAGTTGTAGCCCCGGCCGGGAAAGTAGCTGGGGTCATAATAATAGCGCAGGACGTAGCGCGGTCCTCGGGTCCGCCAGCAGCGTCCATAATACTCGTTGCAGACCAGACCGACCTGATCGACGTTGGAGGCTTCGGCGGAGCTGATCGTTGTCGCATTGAGGGGCGCGGCGGAAGCGGCGGACGCGAGCAGCGCGGCACCGAATGCGCCCAGTGCGATGGCCTTCATAGAATCCTCCCTTCGGTTGGGCGAAACAATCGATCTCTGACGCGGCGTACCGCCTCGAACATCGAACTATTCTACGGATTCCCCAACTGCTGGCCGTGCGGCAGGTCGAGATCAGTCCGCAGTATTGCCGGGGGCAGGGCGCACATTAAGCGGCCAATAAGCCTCCGCGCCAACTAGGATGATGAACGCCACCGCTGACGATCGGTTTCTGGTGGCTCCGAAACGCTCCAGTCTGATATCCGGGCGACGAGAGCGGTGTTGCTGCGCGCAGGCCCGCTTAACGCGACCAGCCACGTTGCTACTAACGCGGCTTGCTCGTCCCCGGGGGATATTCTCAATCGCTTCCAGGATTTAAGCTCTCGGCGGAGACGGATCAAAAATTGAGCTGGATCAGTCCGAATGCACCATGCGCGACCTTTCCCGTCCCGCCGGCGCTCACCGGATAGTCCCAATTTGCTGAATATTCCACGGCCACCTTCAGGCCGTCCATCACCCACTCGCCTCCGGTCAGGAAAAGCCGGTGTTGCGGCACGAATCCGATCCGGGTTGGCACGCCGCTTTGCAGGATGGACGCACCCGCCATGTCTTTGCTGCCGGAATATCCCACCGAGATGTAATTACCCTGCGCGCCGATCTCCTGTACCCACGGGTTCCAGTCAAATTGGTAGGCAATCGAGGCCTGCCAGGTCATCGGCATCATGCTCCTCGCAATGCCGAGCCCATCGATAAACCTGGCGTCCTGAATTGCGGCATTCACCTCGCCCACGAACGCGAACGGGCCGAAGCTGCTTTTAAGGCTCGCGGCTATTCCGGGAATCTGTCCGATCTGGCTCAGGAATGGGAGGTAGGAGGAATGCAGAAATCTGCTTTCGAAAACGGAGGAGCTATAGTCGACATGGAAGTCAAGGGTCCATGGACAAACCAGCGAGTCCTTCAACTGGTCATAGGGCACGCCGCAATGGCCCCTTGTCCGGAAACCGAGACTGGCATTGTAATCGTCGATTTTCGTCCGGCCGGGGATGATGCTGTCGCTGCCTTTGTAGGTCACGACTGAGCCGTAGAAGGGCGCCGGGTCGAAGGGGAATGTCACTGGCGTAGGCCGGAAAGGCCGCTCAGGCAGTGGGGTGTAGCCGAGCCAGCGCATCAGTTGGCTCACGGCCGGTGCGACGACCAACGGACTAACGCGTGGAACAACGACAGGCGCCGGCGGTGGCTGCCGCGGCGGGGTTGGCCAGGCGAATTCCAGGCCTCCTGCGGTCTGACGGTTTTCGAACACCTCGGTTGTCAGCGGAGTGCCGATCGAAAGCGTATCCAGGCGTGCCACGCCCGTGGACGTACCGAAATGCAAAACCTCCACGCCGAAGCGGGCCGCGATCGGGAATTGCATCAGATCGCCGACGGAAACGTGAGTCCGATCAAGCGTGAAGCGATCCACGCCTATGCCGGGGAGGTTGGTCGGCACCACCGGTTGATTCCCGGTCGGGAATATTGCGCCCGTGCCATTGTCGAAGTGCAGAACCAGCGCACCGGTCAACCAGTCGCTGAGCTTGATATCGAAATCGAGTTCCGCCGTACCCAGCGACAGGTTTTCCTGGGTAGGGCCGGTGAATGAGCCGGTCCGCGAGGCCAGACCTTCAACTACGCCGCTCAGCGAGAGGAAGCTATTAATTTTCGGTCCGGTCTTCGAGAGCGAGTCCCGGATGATCTGGCGCGTTGCGTTCTCATTCGCCGCCCAGCCGATTTCCAGATCTCTTATACGCTCGTTAAGCGGCCGCTTCGCTGCGGCGTCCGACAAATCTGGCGCGGGCAATGCGGGCGGATCGACAGGCGGTGATTGAACCGTGGGTGCGGGCTTCGCCGCCGTTACGGCAGGTGCCGGACGTTGATGCTCCGCAGCGGGCTTGGTCCGCCGCGCCGGCGATGTCCCCTCCAGGGCGCTGAGACGTTCGGAAAGTTTGCGGTTCTCCGCCTTTAGCTCTCCGAGCATACGCCGGAGAGCTGCGATGTCCTCGTACTCCGCGGCGGCGGCATGGGAAGGGACGAGCAGGGCGAGGCTGAACAATGCGGGCGCGGCACGAAACACAAATGGGTACACGGAGCAGACGCGGTAACAGCCGCGCGTGGTTGACTTTACGGTTCTTGTTTCTGCAGCCTGCCAACGTCGCCCGGATCCGGCGACGCGCCTATCTCGCTTACCCCAGATCATGCGCGGCCCCATCACTACCGCAGTTCGACGTCACTCACGTGGTCGAACAAACTCGTTCATAACAATTCCGCTCTGGCAATCAGACTGTCTCACAATCAGACTCTCTCTCAGCCAGCGCTTCATCCCTCAGGCCGACTGCAGACAAGAGCCCGCTCAAGAACGCGGAGCATTAATTGTCGGAGCCCCCAGCAAATGTTGGGATAAGAGTGACGCGGATGACGAATTACGCAAGTGCCACGAAGTGATACATCTAAAGTGATGTATCCTACAGTGCAGAAGAAGCCGCGAACAGCCTCGTCGGCTGTCAGCCAACTTCAAGTGGCGGTAGGGTTTTTGCCACCTAAGCTCGCAAAGTGCGTAAACACGCGTGACCCAATTTGGGACCTGTCTTGTAATCCAAATGGGTGGATTGTCCCGACAAGAACATCAACTTAAGATTATCAGCAGATTATCAGCGTCTTAATCTGGTTCTCAGTCTGCTTTTTTGGAAAGGCAGTATTGGGGTTTTGATTACGGCGAAGCCTCACTAGGGCGTTAGCACGACCGAAATAATGCCGGCGCATGGCCGATAAAAATTCGGACTCGTGGGAATAGTGGGGAACAATTGTGTCGCCTCTACGAGCGACACAGCGATCAGAAAATCCCGCATTCAACGGGCCCTCTCAAAAGGAGTTTCGATTTCAACTAGAGGTGAAATGCAACCAGGGGTCAAAAGAGGGGCGTCGAAATGTTGGCGTGGCTCATTTCCTCTAGCGTGCGTTTGCGCACTCTCATTGTAGTTGCCGCCTCGGGCCTGCTTATCCTCGGCGCCGTCGACGTCAGGAACAAGCCGCTCGAAGTCATCCCCGAGCTGGCGTTGCCCTCACTCACCGTGAAGACCGAGTCGCTTGGCCTTTCCAGCGCCGAAGTCGAATCGTTGATTACCGTGCCGCTGGAGGCGGACCTCCTGAACGGTGTGCCGTGGCTTCAGGTCATCCAGTCGGAATCGATGGCGGGACTTTCGACGATCGAGATGATCTTTGCTCCCGGCACCGATCTGATGAAGGCGCGCCAGATGGTGCAGGAGCGGCTGACGCAGGCGCATGCGCTGCCGAATGTCTCCAGTCCCCCGACTATGCTTCAGCCAGTTTCCTCTGCAAGCCGAGTGATGAATATCGGCCTGAGCTCGAAATCCGTCTCGCTGATCGACATGTCTATTCAGGCGCGCTGGAACATCGCGCCGCGCCTCGCCGGAGTCCCGGGTGTGGCAAATGTATCAATATGGGGTCAGCGCGACCGGCAGGTGCAGGTGCTTGTCGATGCCCGGAACCTGAACAAGAGGGGCGTCAAGCTCGATCAGGTGATCAAGACAACCGGTGAGGCGGTGTGGTCCTCGCCGCTCACCTACCTGAGCTCATCCACGCCCGGCACCGGTGGCTTCATCGAAACGCCGAACCAGCGGCTCAGCATCCGTCACCAACTGCCGATCTCCACCGTGGGCACCTTCGCCAAGGTGCCGCTGAGCGGTACGACCGTGAGCGTCGGCGACGTCGCCTATCTCGTGGAGGGTCATCAGGCGCTGATCGGAGACGCCATCGTCGGCGAATACCCCGGCCTGATGGTGGCTATCGAGAAGTTTCCCGGCTTCAACACAGTGGACGTGACGCACGGCATTGAACGAGCGCTCAACGAACTGAAACCCGGGCTGCCCGGTATCGAGATCAATACGACCATCTACCATCCCGCGAGCTTCATCGAACGTGCGACCAGCAATCTGGGCAAGGCCATGCTCATTTCGATCATCCTGGCCACCGTCGTGCTTGGCCTTCTGATCGGTAGCTGGAGGGCCGCGGTTATCGCCCTCGTCGCGATCTCATTGTCGTTCGTCTGCGTTGAACTGCTGTTAGAGGCCGCGGGAATCCCGCTTAGCATGATAGTCGTCGGCGGCCTGCTGATGGCGTCCGGGGTAATCGTGCATGACAGTATTTTCGACGTCGAAAATGTGCTGCATCGCCTACGTGCGCAGCAACGCGATGGTCGGTCCGGCTTCATGGTCGTCGTCCGCGCGATGCTGGAAACGCGTCGGCCGATGCTGTACGCGTCGCTGATCGTTGTAGTCGCAGTGCTACCCGTTCTGTTCATGTACAGCCGGTCCGCCGCGTTCTTCGCGCCGATGGCCTGGGCCTATATCGCCGCCGTGTCCATCTCGATGCTAGTGGCGTTGATCGTGACCCCCGCGCTGGCTGCGGCGCTGCTTGCCAATGCGCCACTGACTCCGACGGGCGGATGGGTCATCGATAGGTTGGCCAAGCCTTTCGATCGGATCGTCGGCCGCGTCATCCGCGCGCCGTTTGCCTGCATCGGCGCCTGCGTCGTGGCGGCGATCGCGAGCTTCGCGCTCTGGAGCGCGCTCGAACGCAACATGGTGCCCAGCTTCAGAGAGACGGATCTGGTGATCGAATGGCAGGGGCCGCCCGGCACCTCGTTGCAGGCAATGACCCGATCGACCGAGAACCTGATCCGCGATCTGCGGCAGATCCCGGGAGTGCAGAACGCTTTCGCCAATCTCGGACGGGCCGTGCTTTGCAACTGCGAACGCGCGGCGGACGTCAATACGGGACAAGTATGGGTCAACATCGATCCGAAGGCCGATCGCGAAACGACGGTGGATGCCGTCGAAGCTGCCATCACCACCTATCCCGGGATGCGCGGCAAACTTGGGACATACCTGTCAACGAAGCTGCGCGAGGCGCTCACCGGTGACCCGGATAGCCTCACTGTCCGCGTCTATGGCAACAGCCTTGAGATCATTCGCGCCAAGGCGGAGGAGATCCGCGCATCGATGGCGAAGATCCCCGGCATAGAAAATCCGCGGCTGGAGTTACAGATCGAAGAACCCTCGATCGAAGTAAAGGTGGATGTTGATCGCGCGGCCGGTTACGGGCTGAAGCCTGGCGACGTCCGCAGGGCGACCTCCGCGCTGGTCGGCGGCATCACCGTCGGTGCGCTTTTCGAGGACCAGAAGGTTTTCGACGTGGTTGTCTGGGGGCGACCGGAGTTGCGCGACAACATCGATGACGTGCGGAATCTGATGATCAACAGCGAGAGCGGGTCGCAGGTTCGCCTGGCTGAGGTCGCAGACGTCCGCATCGCGCCGGCCACCAGCATCATCCAGCGACAGGGGTCTTCGCGTCGCATCGATGTTTCCGCGAAAGTGGACGAGCGGGCGCTCGGTGATGTGGCGGATGATGTCGCCAGGAATGTCAAGCAGATCGCATTCCCGTTCGAGCACCGTGCCGAGGTGCTCGGCGAATACAAGGAGCAGCGAGCTTCTCTGCGATCGATATACAGCTACATGGCGGCGGCAGCGGTGTTGATGTTCCTGCTGACGCAGGCGGTGCTCCGCAGTTGGACACTCAGCGCCCTGTCGCTGCTGGGCGTACCGGTTGCTGCACTCGGTGGCCTCGCTGCGGCTGCGATCGATGACGGTGACTTCTCGCTTGGCTCTCTGTTGGGTCTGGCAGCGGTGCTCGCACTGATGGTGCGGCAGGGTGTCGGTCTGGTCGCCCATTTCCAGCACCTGCAATTGAACGAGGGTGAGCTGTTCGGCGAAAAGCTGGTGCGTCGCGGCGTGCTGGAACAGTTCCCGAGCATCATCGCGTCGTCGGCGACAACGTCCGCTCTGGTGCTTCCGTTCGCGATCATGGGTGATGTCGCCGGACTAGAGATCGCACATCCGCTCGCGCTCGCGGTCGTGGGCGGCGTCGTTACCATGACGCTCGGAACGTTGCTCGTGCTGCCGGCGCTTTACCTCCGGTTCGGCAGTGGCTGGACGGCCGACCGGCTCGATCTTGAAATGGAGAACGCGTCATGACTGCCGCTTGTGCCGCTTCGAAGGCCGTCAAAAGGGAGAAACGTCCCATGGTCCGCTTCAACGCATTGATGGTCGCGGCGTCCGCCGCGTGCCTTGCAGCGTCCGGTCTCTCAGCACTGGCCGCAGAGTCGACGGTCAAAAAGAGCGCGCCAGCCCGAGTCGAGACCACGCTCGACGCAAGGATCAAGAAGGTAACGCTCACGCCGAAGGCGGCCGAGCGGCTCGGCATCCAGATCGACGAGGTGCGGGTGGATCCGTCGGGCCGACGGATCGTGCCATACGGATCTGTTCTCTACGACCTCACCGGAAAAACCTGGGTCTATATCAGCGCCGATCCGTTGACCTTCTTCCGCGGAGCGGTGGAGATCGACACCATCAAGGGCGACAACGTTTACCTGAGTGACGGGCCACCTGCTGGCACGAAGGTGCTTGCCGTTGGAGTGCCGCAAGTCTTCGGGAGCGAGGTGAAGGTAGGTCACTAGCTTCCCGCCGAAATCGTTTTCCATAACGGCTTCGGCCTGAGTGGAAGGATGCGTTTTCAATGATGAGGCTGATTATTGGTTCTAGTCTGCGCTTTCGCTATCTCGTCCTCGCCCTTGGCGTGGTGCTGACCTGGTTTGGCCTCGCACGCCTGCGGGACGTGCCAGTGGATGTATTCCCGGAATTCGCGCCGCCGAGGGTCGAGATCCAGACCATCTGTCTTGGGCTTTCGTCCGCCGAAGTTGAACAACTCGTCACTGTGCCGCTGGAAAATGCGCTGAACGGTGTCCCGAACATCGAGGTGATGCGTTCGAAGTCGGTGGCGCAATTGTCGTCAATCCTCCTAATCTTCAAGTCCGGGGTCGACGAAATTCGCGCGCGGCAACTGGTCAGTGAGCGAATGGTGCTCGCGAGCAAGACGTTGCCGACGTGGGCCTCGCCGCCTTTCATGATGCCGCCACTCTCCTCGACCAGCCGGATCATGAAGATCGGCATTACGTCCCAGGACAAGTCCGTAATGGACCTGTCGATGCTGGCCTATTGGACCATCCGGCAGCGGCTGCTTGGCGTTCCCGGCGTTGCGAATATCGCGATCTGGGGGGAGCAGCTGAAGATGCTTCAGGTCATGGTTGATCCGAAGCGGTTGGCTGCCGCCAACGTTACGCTTGACCGGGTTCAGGAAGCGGTTTCCGATGCGCTCGATGTAGGCCTGTTGCGCTATGCCCGCGGCGCACACATCGGTACCGGCGGCTTCGTCGAAACACCCAATCAGCGCTTTCAACTCCGCTTCGCCGCCGCCGGCGTTACACCCGAAACGCTCGCCAGGGTGCCGGTGACCGCACAGGGCGGCAAGCCGCCACTATTGCTGAGCGATGTAGCCGATCTCGTCTATGCGCCGCAGGGCATGATCGGCGATGCCGTTATCAACGACGGTCCAGGCCTCATGCTCATCGTCGAAAAGTTCCCCTGGGGCAACACGCTCGCCGTCACCCGCGGGGTGGAAGAGGCGCTCGAGAGGATGAAGCCCGGTCTTCCGGGAATTGAGATCGATACGACAATCTTTCGGCCGGCAACCTTCGTCGAGGATTCGATCAGCAACCTCTCATGGGCGCTGTTGCTGAGCTGCGTGCTGGTCGCGGGAATCATACTCATCTTCCTTTACGAATGGCGCACCGCGATCGTCTGTATCGTCGCCATTCCGCTGTCGCTCCTCGCAGCCGGGCTGGTTCTGTCCATGTCCGGCGCTTCGGTCAACACAATGACCCTGGCCGGCTTCGTAATAGCATTGGGGATCGTCGTCGACGACGCGATCCTCGACGTTGAGAACATCATGCGCCGACTGCGTCTGGCGCGGCGGGGAGGCGATACGCGAAGCACGGCGCGCATCATTTTGGATGCTTCGCTCGAGGTGCGGGCGCCGATCGTCTCTGCAACCCTCATCGTGGTCGCCGCCGTAGTCCCTGTCCTGTTTATGGAAGGCCTTGCCGGATCCTTCTTCAAGCCGCTGATTGCTTCCTATGTGCTGGCGATTGCGGCCTCGCTCGTCCTGGCGATGACGGTAACGCCGGCGCTCTGCCTGATCCTGTTGCGTAACGCGCAACTCGAAGGGCGTGAATCACCTGTCGTCGTCTGGCTGCTGCGCCATTACGCGCCCCTGCTGGAACGAGTCACCCGGACACCACGCATGGCCTATATTGCTGTTGCAGTCGTGACGCTCTCGGGCATCGGTGTTTGGCCGCTCCTCGGCCACTCGCTGCTGCCTTCATTCAAGGAGCGCGACTTCCTGATGCACTGGGTAACCACGCCCGACGCGTCACTTCCCGAGATGCTGCGTATCACGACCCGCGCGAGCAGGGAGTTGCGCGCTATTCCGGGCGTGCGCAATTTCGGTGCGCATATTGGCCAGGCGTTTGCTGCCGATGAGGTCGTCGGCGTCAATTTCGGCGAGAACTGGATCAGCATCAGCAAGGAGGCCGACTACGACAAGACGTATGCCAAGATCGAGGAGATGGTGGAGGGCTATCCCGGCCTCTACCGCGATGTGCAGACTTATCTGAAGGAGCGCATTCGCGAGGTCCTGACCGGCACTGGCGAGGCGATCGTCGTGCGCATCTTCGGCCCGGATCTCGACGTTCTGCGGGACAAGGCAGAGGAGGTTCGCGCGGCACTCGCTGATGTTCCGGACCTCGTCAACCTGCACAAGGAGTTGATGGTCGAAGTGCCGCACATTCAGGTGACGGTGAAGTTGGACGAGGCGCAACGCTACGGTCTGAAGCCGGGCGATGTGCGGCGTGCCTCCGCGTCATTGATGTCTGGAACCGAGGTCGGCGACATCTTCATCGAAGGACGCACCTACGACGTGCAGGTGTGGACCGCGGAGGAATTCCGCCGAAGCGTGGACTCGGTTCGCGAGATGCTGATCGACACTCCGACCGGGCACCGCGTCCGGCTGGCGGAAGTGGCCGATGTCGATATTGGACCGACGCCAAATGTCATCAAGCGTGAGGCGAGTTCCCGCCGGATCGACGTGCAGGCGAATGTCCGGGGCCGCGATCTCGGCGCAGTCGCTAGCGACGTGCGGGCGCGTTTGCAGAAGTTGACGTTTCCACTCGGCTATTACGCGGTGCTGCAAGGCGAGTATCAGGAACTGAGCGCCGCCCGCAACCGCCTCCAACTGTTGGCCTCGCTGGCGCTCGCCGTCATATTCGTGCTTCTGCGACAGTCCTTTGATAGCTGGCGCCTGGCAACGCTGAGTTTTCTGACCCTTCCTTCGGCGCTCGTAGGCGGTGTCCTGGCGGCGTGGCTCGCGGGCGGCGTGATTTCCCTTGGCTCGTTGATCGGTTTCCTGACGGTGCTTGGCATCGCCGCTCGCAACGGGATCATCATGATCAACCACTTCCAGCATCTGGAACGTCATGAGGGAGAGACGTTCGGCATGGGGCTCGTGCTTCGTGGCGCGAGCGAGCGGTTACGGCCGATCCTGATGACGACCGGAGCCGCTGGGCTGGCGATCGTGCCGCTGATCATTTTCGGCGACCTGCCGGGCCACGAGGTCGAATATCCGATGGCGGTAGTCATTCTGGGCGGCCTCGTGACATCGACGCTGCTCAACCTGTTTATCTTGCCTGCATTTTATCTCCGTTTCGGCCGCGGTGCTGGCCAGTCGACGGATCTTCTGACTGTACCGGCGCCGGCGCCAGTATCCGGGAGCGCGTGAGATGAGAGCCGTACGTCGTCGCAATGGTTGGATTGTCGTCGCCGCTGCGACGTTATCTGCGCTTGCGTATCCGGTGACAGGAGCCGCGGCCGAGGATGGCCGCTTTGAAAAGCTCTCCGTCTATCTCGAACGCAATATACAGGATCGCGATGCCGAGATCCGGTTCGAGGCAACCGGCGGGGACGATGGCCTGGCTGCGCTGAAGGTTTCGGCGCCCGGCGCGCGTACCGTGATCGAACTGAAAACGCCGGACTCGAAACTGGGAATCCGGAGCCTCACGCTCGAATCGCCGGAACCCGACGACGATAGAATCGTACGCGCCGATTTCCCGGCGGGCGCGTATCGCTTTGAGGGAACGACGACCAAAGGGGAAAACCTGCGCGGCGAAGCGCTGTTGAGTCACGTGTTTCCGAAACCTGCGGCATTCGAATATCCGCGGCCTGATCAGAGGGACGTGCCCGCCACCGCGCTGACCCTGCGCTGGTCTGTGCCGGAGGGCATCGAGGCCTGTGCCATCGTTATCGAGCAAACCGGCTCGGCCTACGAAGTCCGGGCACTGCTGCCCGGTTCGGCCAAATCCTTCACGGTACCGGAGGGGTTCTTGCGCGCCGGTAAGGTCTACAAATTCGCAATCGGAACCGTCGCGAAGGACGGCAATCGGTCATTCATCGAAGCAGGCTTCACCACGGCGAGGGGGAGATGAACCCGCAAGAAATGTCAGATCAGCCCATCGGCTACACACGGCTGAACACTTCCGCAACCTAGGGCGACACGTGGCCGGACCGCCGCCCGCGACTGGAGGGCATTGAGATGTTCGACAAGCAGGGATTGAAGCGACAGATGAAGACAGCGAGGGAGCAATCTAGCCGACTCGCCAGGTGGCGTGCCGCGCTCATGGCAGGCACTGTTCTGGTGGCGGCCGGGGTTCATGCTGGCTGGCGGCACCTGGCTGGGTTTGCATGGCGACAGGGCCATGGCACGGGAATTCAAGGATCAGCCAGGCCGCACCCAGAGCGGCGCCCGCGTCAATTTTTCCTCACTCAAGGACTGGAACTTGAAGGCGGAAAACCTGCTGCCGAGTGGACACAACCCACTCTATTTTCCACTCAAGCCCGGCTTTCGATACATCATGGAGAATCGAAACCATCCACATGGACTCCTACGGATAGAAGTCAAGGTTCTCGACAAGACCGAACCGTTTGATGTTCCGGGTATTGGCAAGTTCGAATGTGGCGTCGTCCAGGAAGAGGAATTCTACGACGGCGTATTGGACCAGCGGGCGGAAAACTGGTTCTGCTTCGATAAGACGACCAATGCCCTGTACACGTTCGGCGAAGTGAGCTGGGAGATAGACCAGGTAGGACGCAAGGTCTTTGCGGGGACCTGGCGTGTCGGCGACCCCGATGGCAACGGTGTCGCCGAGCCCGGCTTGCTGATGCCCGGGGCCTTTACCGTCGGTGACAAATACATCTTCGACGGGCACGAGGCCGAGGCCTATGGCTATACAGAAAACATGGAAAGCGGGATCGCAATAACCGTTCCAGCCGGGACCTTTAAGGATTGTGTGAGAACACGCGAGAATAGCCTCACCAACCCATCCGATATCACGGACAAGTGGTGGTGCCCTGGAGTGGGACTCGTCAAGGACACCTCGGATGGCGAACTGGTTGCCTCTGACGCATTGCCCGGCACGGACATCGCGAGCTTTGGAAAACACCATCGAGAGCCTCGGAAGCAGACGGTGCCACCGGTTGCAAAAGTCAGCACGTCGGAGGCGACGAAAATCGCACTCAAGGAAGTCCCGGGCAAGGTTACGTCGACGAAGATCGAGAGATACGGCAAACACAATGTCTACGCCGTGGAGATCGTTGCCGAAAAGGACGGAGTGGAAACCGATGTCTTCGTTGACATCGAATCAGGAAAGGTGGTGGGCACGGATAAGTAACCGCTGTTCGCGTTGTCCACGTCCGTGAAGTGCTGAGCATACGAAGGCCGCGCCCCTGTCGCTGGGTGATTGACCGGCGACGGGGCCAGCTCCACCGAGTTGGAGCTGCCTTTCGGCGAACGGCCAACGGATCGAGATGGAGCGCACGCGGCGCCGGGTCTATGGCGTTGGAGGCAATGCCCAGCGAATACGGCGAGAAAGATGCACGTCCGTGGACAGTCTGACAGCGGAACGCGGAACGCGAGTTTCCATGGGGCTTGATCGGAAAGGATACCGCCATGAAGAGGACGATCCACTGGGGCCTGCTCACCAGCCTTCTTCTTGCGCCAGCCATGACCGTCGCCGCGCAAGCGCAGCAGCCAGGTCCTTCGAAAGAGCGTGCGCCGTCCGCGGCAAAGATCACGGAAGAACAGGCGAAGAAGATTGCGCTTGAACGCATCCCCGGCGAAGTCACGGACGTAGTGATCGAGAAGAAGCGCGGCAGGAATGTCTACGTGATCGAGATCCAATCACCGGAACAGGGCGAGAAGGACGTCTTCGTCGACATCGAGACCGGGAAGATTGTCGGGACGGACTGACATGTACCGGCTGCATACGAGGTTCGTTATTGGAAAGGATAGCGTCATGAAGAGGGCAATTTACATGGGCCTGTTCGCCATCCTGTTCGCTCCAGCGATCGCCGCGGCGCAGGCGCAGGCACCGAAGGGTCTTGGCACCGAGGAATTCGGCATGTCGCCACGCGAGCTGGTCCAGGCGATCGAGAAGACCGAGGAACTGATCGCGCGTTGCATGCGCGAACAAGGCTTTCAGTACATTGCGGCCGACCACAACACGGTGCGGGCGGGCATGGCGGCGGACAAACGCCTTCCAGGCCTCAGTGAAGAGGAGTTCGTCAGTCGCTATGGTTTTGGCGTAACTACCTTCTATACCGGTTTGCCGCCTCAGCTCGCCACCGGCTACAGTCCGGCCCGCGTTGGTCTCGGAGAACGCAATGTGCAAATTTTCCGCAAGCTATCCCCCGCGGATCAGGTCGCTTACAATCGCGCGTTGCTCGGGGACGACGTGAGCAGCACCCTCGCGGTCGCTTTGGAGATCGAGGATTTGTCGCGGACCGGTGGTTGCACGCGCAAGGCCCTCACCGAAACATTCAAACCGGATCAGTTGAAGGCCACTCACTACAATCCCCAGGACGCGCTGATCAACAAGGACCCCCGGATGAAGGCCGCGCTTGGATATTGGCAGCGCGAGATGAAGAAGGCCGGCTTCGAATACGGCCACCCGGATGAGATCGAACCCGACCTGCGGAACCGGCTCAGCGCGCTGACCGAGGGCGGCAAGTTGTTGGCTTCCAAGATGTCGCCGGACCAGAAGGCCGCTCTGCGGAAACTACAGGACTACGAGCGCCTGGTCTCGGCCAAGAGTTTCAAAATGCAGGAGGAGGTGTTGGCTCCGGTCGAGGAGCGCATCCAGGAGGAGCTGTTCTCAAGGAAGGTGCAATAGACCAGTTAGGATGTACACTTTAGGATGTACACTTCCATACTTTCCCCGATCGGCGGCTAGGAGTAATCTCCTTTTCTGGCAGTGCTTCGCATGACGAAGGCGGACGCAACGCTTCCTGCGAAGATGGCCCGCACGCTGTCGATGGCGGGAGGGACGGCATGGTCGCAAAGCGCGTAAACGTTCTCTGGGCCATTCTGGGCGTGGTCGGCGGCATGGCGGTTGGCGCCTGGTATATGGGCTCCAGGATCCAGTCGCCGGCAGAGGTGGCGGCGCGTACCGCGGCCCCCGAGCCATCCGCGATTCTCGTGCCCGTGGAGTCGCGGGTATTGAGTTCCGATGTCGTCACCCGCGGCACGGTCCGCTTCGGGCTGCCGCAGCCGATTTCCATCGCGCCTTCCACGGTCAAGGGCGGCGCCGGACTGATCTCGTCGCTACCCCGACCCAATGCGAACTTCGGGGAAGGCGAGGTGATTCTATCCGCATCCGGCCGTCCGGTCTTTGTCCTCATCGGCGCGGTTCCGGCTTTTCGCGACATGGCGCCCGGAACCAGCGGCGGTGACGTCCGCCAGCTCGAAGAGGCCCTGGCTCGCCTTGGCTTCGATCCGGGCACAGTCGATGGCAATTACGATCAGAAGACATCCGCCGCGGTCGAGCGTATGTACAAGAAGGCCGGGTGGGATCCGTACGTACCGACGCGCGAGCAGCGCGCTGCCGTCGCGGCGCTCGAGCGAGAGTGGTCGGATGCCGCGCGCGCTCAGCTTGCGGCCGAGGCCACGCGCGAAACAGCGGTGAAAGCGGTCGCCGCCGCCCGGGCCATCGCGGAGCAGAACACGCGTCAGGCTTCTCTCGACAGCGCGGCACGCGTTGGCGACAACCGCCAGCTGGCGGACGCGCGCGCCGGAAAATCGCTTGCGCTTGAAGCCGAACGCGCGCGGGCCGCGCATTCGGCGACCGCGGCCAGCGCCGATGTCGCCACGCAAATGGCCGATCGTGCCCTGATCGTTCTTGATCCGCGCCAGACCGAAACGGCGCGTGCTGCGGCCGAGGCCAAGCTGAAAGTGGCGCGTGCCGCGCAGCGCAAGGCAAAGATGGAAGCCGATTTGGCGATTCAGACCGCGACGCGCGAGGCCGCGCTGGCCGAGGAACGGATCCGGGTCGCCGAGGGCGCCGTGAAGGCGGCCCGCCTCGAAGGCGAGCGCAGCGTGCGCGCCGCGTTGGAACAGCAAGAGCTCGCTGAATTTGACGTCAAGGTCGCGAGCGAACGAGCGCAGCGGCTGAACGCCGAGTTCACGGCCGCCCGCGCGAAGCTTGGCGTGCAGGTACCAGCGGACGAGGTCGTGTTCATCCCGTCGCTCCCGGTTCGCGTCCACGAGGTGACCGCCGCGGTCGCGGCCAATGCTTCCGGGCCGGTTATGAGCGTGACCGATAACCAGCTAAGCATCGACTCGCAACTGCCACTTGAAGCCGCGCCGTTGGTGAAGCCCGGGATGAAAGTTGCGATCGACGAGCAGGCACTTGGGATCAAGGGCACCGGCGTTGTTGAGACGGTGGCGACCACGCCCGGCACGCGCGGCGTGGACGGCTACCACTTCTATCTCGGGGTCAAGGTGGAGACCACGCCTGTGCTCCTGGCGGGGTTTTCCGTCCGACTGGCAATTCCGATCGAAACGTCGAAGGGCGCGGTCACTGCGGTCCCGACCAGTGCGGTGTCGCTTGCCGCCGACGGAACATCGCGTGTGCTGGTCGAACGCGGCGGTAAGCAAGAGTACGTCACCGTACAGCCGGGGCTTTCTACGGGCGGCTATGTCGAGGTCAACACCTCCGATGGGCGACTTGCGCCCGGTCAACTCGTGGTAGTCGGCTATAAGACAGCTGAGCCGGCGGCAGCGCCGGCGGCGGTCAAATGAAGCTCATGGAGGACATTCGGCCGGAGGTGCCGACGGCTTCTGTCGATGCCGACCATGTCCTCGACCTGCGGAAAGTGTGCAAGCAATTCGGGACCGATCCCGCTGTCGACGCATTGATCGATGTCGACCTCGTGTTGCGGCGCGGCGAATGGCTGTCGATAACCGGTCCGTCCGGCTCGGGGAAATCCACGCTGTTGAACATCCTCGGTTGCCTCGACCGGCCAACCAGCGGACAGTACGTTTTTGATGGTATCGAAACGACGAAGCTGAGCGAGAATGAGCGGGCCGGGCTGCGCAGCCGCCGCGTTGGATTCATCTTTCAGTCATTCCACCTGCTGCCCTATCGCACTGTCCTCGAGAACGTCATGCTGGCGGAAGTATACCGCCGGCACACCGGGCGCGGGCGGCGCGAACGGGCTATGGAGGAAATTCGCCGCGTCGGCCTCGAGCATCGTGCGGAATTCCTGCCTTCCAAATTGTCCGGCGGCGAACGTCAGCGGGTGGCGATCGCCCGCGCTCTGATGGGATCACCGAGCCTGCTCTTGTGCGACGAGCCGACCGGGAATCTTGATTCCAAGAACACCGAGTCGATCCTGGATTTCTTCACCGAGCTCAACAAGGAGGGCATGACGATTGTCGTCGTCACGCACGACGAAAACGTTGCACGCCGGGGCTCGCGCCGGGTCAACATGAAGGATGGCCGGCTCTTCGGTGGAAGCGAGACGGCATTGCCGCCTCCATCCAGGGCGCGCATTGTCGCTTCGGGGATCACGATGCGCGATCTTCTCTCCGAGGCGATCGCCGGGGCGATTGCGCGGCCGGCGCGCATGGCGTTGACGGTGCTTGGCATCGTGATCGGCATGTCGGCGCTGGTGGCCACTGTCGGTCTCACCCGAACCGCCGGCAACCGCATCATCAGTCAGTTCGATCAACTTGCGGCCACGGAACTTTTCATCACGGCGCGGCCGGGAATGGCGACCGGCACGATTGATCCACGTGCCATTCCTTGGGACGCTCCGGAGCGGCTTGTCCGGTTGAACGGCGTGGTGGCTGCGGGCCTGCTCAGCGACGTTAATGTCCATGACATGCTCGTCAGCGCCTCTCCGGTGGTGGATCCGTCCAATCAGACAGCATTCAAACTGGCGGTGCGCGCTGCCTCGCCGGATTTGTTTCGCGCCGTGCGTGCCGACCTCGCCTCGGGACGGCTTATCGACGACGGGCATTCGGCGCGCGCCGAGCGCGTCGCAATCCTTGGTCCCGATGCTGCGCGCCGCCTGGGCATCGCTGGAGTGGAGCGGCTGCCCGCGATTTATGTCGGCGATCACCTCTACCTCGTGATCGGCATCCTCCGCGATGTGGTGCGAAAGCCTGAACTGCTTGGCTCGGTGATCATTCCCGAGGGCACGGCGCGACGGCATTTCAGTCTCTTCGGCCCTGGCATGGTGGTTGTGGAGACCAAGATCGGCGCGGCCAACCTGATAGCGATGCAGGCGCGGGCGGCGCTGCGGCCCGACGATCCGCGCGCGCTTCGCGTGCAACTGCCGCAGGAGCCGCGGCGCGTGCGCGACGACGTGCAGACCGATCTCAATATGATGTTCCTGCTGCTGGGCGGCCTGTCGCTCGTGGTCGGCGCGCTTGGGATCGCAAATATCACCTTGGTGGGCGTGATGGAGCGAACGGCGGAGATCGGACTGCGTCGTGCCATTGGCGCTACTCGTCGCCACATCGCTTCACAGTTCCTGATTGAGAGTGCGTCCATGGGTGTCGTGGGGGGACTGCTCGGATCCAGTGTCGGCGTGCTGATAGTGGTGGGTGTCTCGGCGTATCAGGTCTGGACGCCGGTGCTCGACCCAATCGCTCCCTTGCTTGCTCCGGCCGTAGGCGGAGTGATCGGTTTGCTGTCCGGCGTCTATCCCGCCTCGCGCGCCGCCGCGCTCGAGCCAGCCGAAGCGTTCCGACACGAATGACCTATTCCATGACATGCCAGCCAGATGGGAGATTGTTGTCGTCTCACGCTGTTTCTTGCGTCGTCATGCTGTCCTCGGATGTTGAAGTCGGTGCCAGATATCGCGTGGTTCACGAGCGGGCAGGTGCTTTCCCCCATATCATGACGTGATGAAGAGGTCTGTGTCTCCTTATATCCTCGCCACCACTTTCCTCGTCGAGGTGATCGCCGAATTCAAGGCTCACTAATGCCGACGATCATCTACAAGACAGGTGATGGTAGACGCAGGCTCATTCGAGGAATGCCGTCGCGGCGCTACAAACACTGAGGGCAAGCCTGTGCAGTCGTTATGAGACGCCGCGAAGCTTGGCCGGCTTGGAGAGTCGCGTCGCAAGAACAGTGCAATCGCTTACGACTAAGGAACTCACAGCGCCCTCACGAGCAGTGTTCAGTTTCCGGTGCGGCAGGTGTTGTCGCAATGAGGGCGACGTACAGGAACGGAATGGTGATGCGCAGTCAGTCCATGACGAGGTCTGGAGCGTTCCTGAAAAGCTAGGCCAGTCAAGTTGCCGCGCCGAGGGAAGGTATGGCCGCTGGTGAGAGCGCTCTCGTCCATCGTTCCTGCCAAATTTCAACAGCACTGACTTGGAATCTCCCAAAGCATCTTTGGAATCTTTCCAAACTCGGTGTCAGCTGACTCAAGCCGTCGATGATTGAAGCATTCTAAGTCGCAGCGCACGCATTTGTCGTTGCGGTCACCATAGCGCCTCTCTAAAGAGGCCGGAGCAGATCGCTAGTGATCGGAGTTTGCCGATAAGGCACAGGCAACCAACGCGGAGTGCGAATCTGCGGGGGCGCTGATTCACAGGCCATAAGTGTCGATCGGACGCGGAGAGCGGATCTTTGATCCATGGTCATTGCAGGCCGAGCGTAGAACCATTTCACGTTGCGCAACGTGTTGTTGATGGGGGACTATCTGGAATGCGACGTGGAGGTGGGATTGGGACGGTAGCTCGCTTTGGTGCGACATTGCTGGGTGGAGTGGCGTTGCTGGCGTGGTTCGAATCGCCCGCTCAATCCCAGACATCGCAAGGCGGCAGCTCCCTTCCACCCGTTACGGTCGATGCTCCGACCCAGCAGTCGGTCCGCCGCGCGCCAACCAAACGAAGTGACGCCCGGGTCCGATCGGCTTCAAGGCGCACCACGGTGCCTGCCGCCCCGCAAGCCGAAACCGTCGCGGTGCAATCGCAGCCGTCGCAGCCGGGTGTCGTGCCCGTCTTCGCCGGCGGCCAGGTCGCTCAAGGCGCGCGGCTGGGGATGCTCGGAAATACCAACACGATGAAGTCGCCGTTCAATGTGACGAGTTACACCGACAAGTTCATCCAGGATCAGCAGGCGGCAACCGGTGCGGATGCGTTGATCCTGGATCCTTCCGTGCGCAGCTCCCACCCTACTGGCGGCGTGGTCGATTCCTTCAACATTCGCGGCTTCCCGATCAACGAAGGCAACAATGGTGAATTCGCCTTCGAGGGCCTTTACGGGATCGCGCCGAGCTACCGCATCTTCACGGATTACGTCGAGCGCATCGAGGTGCTTAAGGGGCCCTCTGCCGCGCTCTCGGGCATTGCGCCCAATGGCGGCGTCGGCGGCGTCATCAATGTCGTGCCCAAGCGTGCGGGAGAGGACCTGACCCGCCTCACCGCGAGTTACGGTTCGGCCGCGCGGTTCGGCGGTCATTGGGACGTCGCGAGGCGCTACGGCGAGGGCAGGGAATGGGGCGTGCGCGCCACCGGCGGCCTGCGCGGCGGCGACACGCCGATTGACCGCCAGTCTGAAACGACGGGCGTCGGATCGCTGGCCCTCGACTATCAGGGCGAACGGTACCGGTCCTGGCTTTACCTCATCGCGCAGACCGATCGGTTCGATGCTCCGTCGCGTCCCTTCCTCATGGCTCCCGGCCTGCAAGTGCCAAAGGCGCCGGACGGCCGGCTCAACGTGACCCAACCCTGGGAATGGTCGCGCATCAACGATCAATCTGTCTTGTGGCGCAACGAATACGATGTAAGCGATCAGGTTACGCTGTTCGCTGATGTCGGCGGATCGCGGACCAATGTCGAGCGGTTCTTCGGTCTTCCGACGATCACCAGTGCGAGTGGCAACACCACCTCGTTGCCGCAATTCTTCGGGCTCAGCATTGATCGATACACCTATGATGGCGGTGTCCGCGCCCGATTCGATACCGGATTCGTTCGTCATGCCGTCACCTTCCAGGCCTCGGTCTATCATGACGCGCTGTACCGGCGGCTCACCAATGGCAGTCCGGTCACGTCGAACATCTACAGTCCGACCGTGGCGCCAACTCAGTTCGCAAACGAGATCAGCGATCGCCCACGGCTCTCGGACAGTCACCTCACAGGGCTTTCGATTGCTGACACCTTGTCCGTGCTCGATGAGCGTGTCCTGTTGACCTTGGGCGTCCGGCGTCAGGGGGTCGAGGTCAACAACTATCTCTCCAATGTCGGAACGCTGATGAACGCCTCCGACAAGAGCGCGACCACGCCCGTGGTCGGCCTCGTCGTCCGTCCCAGGGACAACGTCTCCCTGTACGCGAACTATATCGAAGGTCTAAGCAAGGGCGACGTAGCGCCCCAAGGGGCTTCCAACCAAGGCGAGGTGCTCGCGCCCTACATCGCCAAGCAATACGAGGCCGGCATCAAGGTAGACTTCGGCCGGATCGCGACCACTTTCAGTGCCTTCGATATCTCGAAGCCGAGCGGCGAAGTGTTGGCCGGGCGCTTCTCGGCGACCGCCGAAACGCAGGTGCGTGGGCTCGAGTTCAACGTCTTCGGCGAACTCAGGCCCGATGTTCGGGTCCTCGGAGGCGTTTCGCTGCTGGATGGCACCCTGACGAAGACCGCCATCGCGGCGAACGTGGGCCATACGCCGATCGGCGTTCCCAACGTACAGGCCAATATTGGCGCCGAGTGGGATCTGCCTTGGGTGAGCGGGCTCACCTTGAATGGGGCCGTCATCTACACAGGCGGGCAGTTCGTTGATGCCGCGAACAAGCAGCCGATCCCGGATTGGACGCGGCTCGATCTCGGTGCCCGCTACACGACGGCGATCAACGGCAGGAAGACGGTTTTCCGCGCCAACGTTCAGAATGTGACTGGTGAGAACTACTGGTCCAGCGTCGCCTCATTCGGAACGTTCTTCCTGGGGGCACCGCGCACGTATCTCCTGTCGATGACCGTGGACATGTAGTTGCTGCACATGCTGTCGGTGGCGGAAGCGGAATGACAAACACTTCCGCCGCGCTTCGCGGCTTCGGACCTGTTTTTGTTCTGCTGTTCGCCCTGCAATTCATTTCCATGGGTGCGATGGAAATGAGTGGTCCATTCTGGCCGATCCAGATCAAGGCGCTGAGCCCTTCCGACAGCGTCTTTGGGTTAGCAGGCGTTGGTGTCTACGTTGGCCCGATGATTGGCGTGTCGCTGACCAGCGCCTTCTGGGGGCGAATGGGCGATCGCTACGGCAATCGGCTGATGATGGTTCGGGCGCTCGGCGGTCTCGCGGTCACGCAACTGCTTGTTGCCGTTGCCCAGGATGTCTGGACAATCATCGCGCTGCGTTTCGTGCAGGGCGCCTGCGCCGGCTATATCGCTCCCGCGCAGGCCTATGGCGTGCAGATCACCGGCGGGAAGGATCGCGCCAGCCTCTTCGCCTGGCTTCAGGTTGCCACCAATGTGGGGTCGCTGGGTGGCGCTTTCCTGGGCGGGCTCATTCTCGATCGCTTTCCTTTCGCCGCAATGAATCTCACCGCCGGGGCAATTTGTGCGCTGTGCGCTGCCGTTGCCTGGTTGAGCCTGCCCGTGCCGACGCCAGCCGCTGTAGCCGCCAGTCCCGGAAGCGCGGGTACCGCAAGGCCCAAGGCGTCGACCGGTGCTCCCATCGTAGCTGTTCTTGCGTTGATGGGGATGCTGCTTGCCAGCCGCATGGTCCTGCAGGTTCCCTTCTCACTGTACATGACCCAGGTATTTGGCGCCCCGCACTGGGTCGCCGGCTTCACCTATGGGCTGCTCGCGTGCGGCTTCGTAGTGGCCGCGCCGCTATGGGCGCGGCTCTTCGAGAATCGAGCGCCATCCTATGTGCTGGGCGGGAACGTGCTGATTTCGGCCGCGTGCGTTTTGGTTACACATCTGGCGGGAGGCGCGGGCTCGGTTGCCGTATTCGCGCTCCTGTATTTTATCTGGGGCGCGCTTCTTGGCGGAACGACGCCGGTCCTTCTTGCGCTCATTTCTGTAACCGTGGCTAATGATCGGCAAGGTTCGGTTTTGGGCCTTGCGCAAGCTTCCCAGCAGGCTGCGTCCGCGAGCGGCATCATTGCCGGCGTCGCGGTCACCCAGTTCTTTGGTTTCGAAGCCGCTTTCCCGCTCGTCGCCACGCTTTACGCCTTGTCATTTTTGTCGGCTCTCGGCATATGGCTCAAAATTTCGCGCTCCACTCAAAAAGGAAGCCGATCATGACCAAACACCGATCGCTGCTGCATGCCGCGGTGACGGCTATTGTTCTGATCGCTTTGCTTCCCCCAGCAGCATTTGCCGGCGAATCCAGACCGACGCAGGCACAAGCGCCACTTACCGTCACTGATATCGCGGGCCGCGAGGTGACGCTTAACGCGCCCGTCAAGCGCATGCTTCTGGGCGAAGGCCGGCAGCTCTATCTCATCGCATCGCTCGAACCCCAAGATCCTCTGGCCCATGTGGTTGCCTGGCGCACCGATCTGATCGCGGCCGACCCGGCCACTTACGCGCAGTATCTCAAGGTGTTTCCCGAGTTGGCGAACCTTCCTTCCTTCAAGGGCCAGGAGGACAGCCTGATCGACATCGAATCGGCGATCATCCAGAAGCCTGATGTCGTGCTGCTCAATCTTGAAGCCATGCAGGCCAACAGGGATGCCAACTACATCGAGAAGCTCGCGGCGCTGAACATACCGGTTGTTTATGTCGATTTTCGCCACCGTCCTCTGGAAAACACCGAGCCGACCATTCGGCTTCTGGGCAGGATCATGGGGCGCGAGGCGCGCGCTGAGGAGATCATCGCGTTCCGTCGACAGGCCATGGCTGCGGTTGCCGACGTCCTTGCCGCCCGACAACCGAAGCGCCCCAAGGTGTTCGTCGAGCGGATCGGTGGCTACTCGCAGGATTGCTGCCTGTCTTTTGGCGCTGAGAATTTTGGAAAATATGTCGAACTCGCTGGCGGCCACAACATCGGCAGCGATATCATTCCTTCGACCTTCGGGCAGATCAGCCCCGAACAGGTTATCGTCGCCGATCCCGTGCATGTGGTGGTTACCAGCGCCGACTGGCAAGCCTATGTGCCCGGCGGCCACTGGATTCCGCTCGGGCCAGGGGCGGATCCTCGCCTGACGCGCAAGAAGCTCGAATGGTTCACCACGCGCGACGCCTATACCGGTATCGCGGCAAAGAAGGCGCGGAATTTTCACGGCATCTGGCACCAGTTCTACAATAGTCCATACGAATTTTTTGCCGTCCAACAATTGGCAAAGTGGTTCCACCCCGACCTGTTCGCCAATCTGGACCCCAATGCAACCTTTGCCGAATATCATCGTCGCTTCCTGCCCATCGACTACCGGCCCGGCTACAGCATCAGCCTTTCCGACAGCCCGTGATGACAGATCGTCCTACTGAAGCACTGACATTGGCCGGACGTGACGCCTATCAGGCGCTCAGCATCAGGCGGTGGGTCGTTGTCATTGTGCTGGTGGTCGGAGTTTGCATCGCACTGGTCGGCGACCTTGCGACCGGACCGGCCAGGTACGGGCTTGGAGAGGTGGTGCGCACGCTCGTCCTGCCGGCAGAGGCGGATGCGCAGATGCGCGTCATCGTCTGGTCGATCCGCATGCCGTCGGCCCTCATGGGCGTCGTGGTCGGCATGGCGCTTGCCATCGGCGGCGCTCAGATGCAGACCATCTTGAACAATCCGCTGGCGAGCCCGTTCACGCTGGGCATTTCCGCCGGTGCAAGCTTCGGCGCGGCCCTGGCGCTCGCCTTCGGTGTCGCGCTGATTCCCATGGCAGGCGACTACATCGTCGCGGCCAATGCTTTCGTCGTGGCCATGGCAACCGCCCTCCTGATCCATTTGGCCAGCCTTCGGCGCGGAGCCTCGATCCAGATGATTGTGCTTCTGGGCATAGCGCTGGTTTTCAGTTTCAATACGGCGCTCGCTATTACCCAATATTTCGCCGCCGAGCAGGCCGTCGCGGCCATCGTCTTCTGGACCATGGGCAGCCTCGCCAAGGCAACATGGCCCAAGCTCGCCATCACCGCACTGGTCGTAGGTGTCACCTTGCCGGTCTTTCTGCGCCGCCGGTGGCAGTTGACGGCCTTGCGCCTTGGCGAGGCGCGCGCGGCGAGCTTCGGCATTCCCGTTCGGCGCCTGCGGCTCGAAACCCTGATCCTTGTCTCGCTTTTGTCGGCGATCCCCGTCGCGTTTGTCGGCACGATCGGTTTTATCGGTCTGGTAGGTCCGCACATCGCCCGCATGATGGTCGGCGAAGACCAGCGCTTCCTGCTGCCCGCGAGCGCACTGACTGGAGCGCTGATCATGTCGTTGAGCTCGATCCTGACCAAAATCGTGGTACCCGGCGCCGTCCTGCCGATCGGCATCGTCACCTCAGCGATCGGATTGCCGGTCTTCCTCTATTTGATCCTGAGAAGCGGAAGAGACATATGGTAGTGCTGAGCACGCATCGCCTCGGCGCTCGCTTCGGATCACGCGAGGTACTGCGTAATGTGACGCTTCCGCCCTGTCATGGCGGCGAGGTGGTGGCCGTCATTGGACCGAATGCTGCGGGCAAGTCGACAATGTTCCGGCGCCTCGCAGCCATTCTTCCGGGGCCCGGCGAGTGCCGGTTGGAAGGTGTGCGCGATCGCGAGCGCGCCATCGCCTACATGCCTCAGGACCAAACGGCAAGCGCAGTGCTGACGGTATTCGAATCCGTGCTTCTTGCGCGCAAGCAGGTCAGCGGCTGGCGCCTGGAGCGGTCTGATCTGGTGGCGGTGGACCAGGCGCTATCAGCGCTCGACATGGGCGATCTTGCCAATGAAATCCTTTCCGAGCTGAGCGGTGGACAGCGCCAGCTCGTCGGGCTTGCACAATGTCTCGTGCGCGAACCGCAGGTGCTGCTCCTGGATGAGCCGACCAGCGCGCTGGACATGCACCGCCAGCTGGAAGCGATGCGGCAGGTGCGCAGCCTTGCGCATGACGACGGCATGCTCGTGCTGATCGCGCTGCACCATCTCGACCTGGCACTGAAATTCGCCGACAAGGTCGCTATCCTCTTTAATGGAACGTTGCACGATTTCGGCACGGCGGCTGACGTCCTGACACCGGAAAACCTTGCCGCAACCTTTCGCATCAGGGCACGCGTGGAATCGTGTTCGCAGGGCAAGCCACATCTGATCGTCGACGACGCGATCTGACGCCCCACGCGTCAGGGCTAGCCGGCCTCAGAAGTCCGGTTCATTCCTACTGCGGCAGGCCCTCCTTAAGGTGGTCATTGGCACACGTGCAGCGACAGAGACTCGGCGAGCATTTGCGGCGCGCGGCGCGCCAGGGCATCTCGCTCGGAATTGGCGGTATCGGGCAACGATAAGAATGTAGTTCCAGAATCCTTGCGCACTTACGCATTTTGCTTACGCGCTAATTAGGTCAGGTTGAGAAGAAGTCCGATCGGGGGTGTCGAAATCCGTTTCGCTACTAATCGACACCGCTCTTTCGATTGCCGTTCCTCCATAATGACGTCAATGCGCGGCGCGTGATCCCAGATTTATTGCGAATGGCGATACGCCCGGCGACGTTTCCGGGAGTTGGCTTTATATGGCTAAGAGTTCTCTGTGGAGAATATTGCCGCTGTTATGGACGGCTTGGCGATCACGCGCGCCCGGCGGCCATACTATTTTCGCGGAAATAGTATAACGGGGCAAACGTTAAAGAACGTACGGTAACCGATTGAAATCGCAAGACTATCGTTTTTCTGTGGCGCCCATGATGGATTGGAGCGGGACATCGCGAAAAGCGAAGCATCATCAGCACTTAAGCACGGTCGTTGCCAGCCATGCTGTACCAAATGCTGTACCGTCCGACTGACGATTTCTCTTTAGCCTGCGTTAGGCGGCGTACGGCGGCCACAGAGAGCAGTAGTCGTGTCCGCAAAAACTGAGCGGGCATCTTGCCGTGAACTTCACGATAAAGGTTGGAGAAGATGTTGCCGTGGTTGGTAGCGCTCCCCGCTACAATGCGCCACGATTTTGTACGCCGATGTTCCCCGATTGCGTGCGATGGACGGTAGCTCTGCCGTCGCACCTGCATCGCTTCGATCGGCGGACACATCGCGCGCGGAGGAAATATTGGCGCTAGGCTCTGGCAGGACCAAGGACTGGCTCCGGTCCAGCGTTTCATCAATTCGGACAGGGTTGCCCGGCGGCTCCCACAAAGCCATGTCTTTAACATTATCCTCGAAGGTGCCCGCAGGCGTCGTGCGGCCTGCTCCGGGCTCCCACCCGCGAGGCTGCTTGTTGCCGCAGGCGCTCGCGCAGCCTGCGGAAGTCTTCGCCCGCGTGGTGTGACGAGCGCGTCAGCGGCGCGGCCGATACCATCAGAAAGCCCTTGGTGTAGGCGACCTTCTCATAGGCATCGAATTCGTCAGGTGGCACGAAGCTTACAACTGCGTGGTGCTTGCGCGTCGGTTGCAGATACTGGCCCATGGTCAGGAAATCGACGTCGGCGGAACGCAAATCGTCCATCAGTTGCAGCACCTCGTTCCGGCTTTCGCCAAGGCCGACCATGATCCCGGACTTGGTGAAGATCTCTCCGTCGAGTTCCTTCACGCGCTGCAGTAGCCGGATCGAATGGAAGTAGCGCGCACCGGGCCGCACTGTCAGATACTTCGACGGTACCGTCTCCAGATTATGGTTGAGCACGTCGGGTTTCGCTGCGACGACCGTTTCGAGTGCGCCCGCTTTGCGCAGAAAGTCTGGGGTCAGGATTTCGATCGTCGTACCCGGGCTTGCTGCGCGGATGGCAGCAATCGTCGCAGCGAAATGCGCGGCGCCTCCGTCGGCAAGGTCGTCGCGATCGACCGAGGTAACGACCACGTGCTCGAGCCCGAGCTTTGTTACCGCCTCTGCGACCTTGACCGGCTCATCGACGTCGAGCGGGCCGGGCAGGCCGGTGCGCACATTGCAGAACGCGCAAGCGCGCGTGCAGGTATCGCCCATGATCATGAAGGTCGCGTGCTTCTTGCTCCAGCACTCGCCAATGTTGGGGCAGCCTGCTTCTTCGCAGACGGTCACGAGCTTGTTCTCGCGCACGATGCGCTTCGTCTCGACCCATTCGGCGGAGCCGGGCGCCTTCACGCGAATCCATGCAGGCTTGCCTAGGATGGGCGTATCGGGGCGGTTTGCCTTCTCGGGGTGACGCGACACGTCGGGCCGCCTCTTCGGTCGCGGATCGTTGTTGAGGAGATCAAGTACAACGGTCATTTGGTCGACCTCATGGTGTGCGAGCGCCGAAGACGGCTCGGAGAATCCAACGCCGTGAACTTCGCACGGATGCGCTCGCGCTGCCGCACGCGACGAAAATGCAGGAACGTTTTCGGTCGCAGACATTCGCTATCCGAACGGAGTTCGTCAACCCGATTGTCACCTCCACACTTGTCGACCATTGCGCTCGGCCTTCGAGGTCGAAAGACGGCAACGTGCGTAGCAATCCGGAGCGCGCTCGCCGGTCGGTCCGATCTTTCGGGCGGAACCTGCGGCTCGTTTCCGGCGCGTCAGACAGATTCCGGCCGATCATCTCGGCCCCCTCGACGGGGTGTCGGGCAATCCCAAGCAAAATGAAAGGCATGTGCGCGATTGGCTGCGCATTGCGTGGTCTGGCACGAATGCTGCTTGGGTATCTGCAAAAGAAGCAAAAGCTCAAGAACAAACGATGCGAGGGAGCGTTCAGATGCCAGCCAGTATTCAACTCATCACCTAGAGCGACAGGCGGTACCGCCTGTGTGGCGTTGCGCTTCCGCACGTGCGCGGAACGCAATGAGCGTTGACGCTTGACTTCGGCTTGGCATGCAAAGGGAGAGGGTAATGAAGGTCGCGGACGCGCAAGATCTGGATCCGCAGGAAACCCGGGAGTGGCTGGATGCCTTGTCGGCAGTCCGAGGACATCGCGGCAATGAACGAGCCGAGTTCGTCGTCAATACGATGCTCGACGCCGCACGCCGTGGCGGGCTTCAGGTAGAGCAGTCGCTGACAACGCCCTACTGCAACACGATCCCGCCGCATCAGCAGCCGGCGCTGCCGGGCGATCGCGCGATCGAGCACAAGCTTCGCTCGATCATCCGGTGGAATGCTCTCGCCATCGTTCTGCGCGCCAACAAGGAAAGCTCGGAGCTTGGCGGTCATATCGCGAGCTTTCAATCAGCGGCCACACTCTACGACATCGGATTCGGCCATTTCTGGCACGCGCCGACGGACGCGCATGGCGGCGATCTGATTTTTGTTCAGGGTCATTGCTCGCCCGGAATCTACGCGCGCGCCTTCCTCGAGGGACGGTTGAGCGAGGAGCAACTCCTCGGCTTCAGGCAGGAGACCAGCGGCAGGGGCTTGTCGAGCTATCCGCACCCATGGCTCATGCCGGACTTCTGGCAGTTCCCGACGGTGTCGATGGGGCTGGGACCGCTGCTGGCGATCTATCAGGCGCGGTTCCTGAAGTACCTTCAGAACCACAAGCTGGCCGAGACATCGAACCGCAAGGTCTGGGCCTTCATGGGCGACGGCGAGACGGACGAGCCGGAATCGCTCGGCGCGATTGCGCTCGCTGGACGCGAAAATCTCGACAATCTGATCTTCGTCATCAACTGCAACCTCCAGCGGCTCGACGGGCCCGTTCGCGGCAATGGCAAGATCGTTCAGGAGCTCGAAAGCGTTTTCCGGGGTGCCGGGTGGAACGTCATCAAGGTGCTGTGGGGCTCGGGCTGGGATCGCCTGCTCGAAAAGGACAAGAGCGGATTGCTGCTGAAGCGCATGGAGGAGTGCGTCGACGGCGAATACCAGGATTTCAAGAGCAAGAGCGGCGCCTATATCCGCGAGCACTTCTTCGGCAAGTACGAGGAACTGAAGCAGCTCGTCGCCGACATGAGCGACGACGAGATCTGGAAGCTCGCGCGCGGCGGCCACGATCCGGAGAAGGTGTTTGCGGCTTATGCGGCGGCGGTGAAGCACAAGGGCCAGCCGACGGTCATCCTGCCGAAGACCGTCAAGGGCTACGGCATGGGCGAGTCCGGCGAAGGCCAGATGATCGCGCATCAGGCGAAGAAGATGACGCAGGACGCGCTGCGCGGCTTTCGCGATCGCTTCCAGGTCCCTGTCGCCGACGAAGACCTTGCAAAAGTCCCTTTCATCCGTCTGCCGGAAGACAGTCCGGAGATGAAGTATTTCCGGACGCAGCGCGAACGGCTCGGCGGCAGCCTGCCGCAGCGCAGGCGCAAGTCCGTGTCCCTGCAAATTCCGCCGCTGTCGACGTTCCAGCGGCTGCTCGACTCTACGGGCGACCGCGAAATCTCGACCACGATGGCGTTCGTGCAGATGCTCGGCACCCTCGTGCGCGACAAGGCGATCGGCAAGCACATCGTGCCGATCGTGCCGGACGAATCCCGTACCTTCGGTATGGAGGGCATGTTCCGCCAGCTCGGTATCTATTCGTCGGTCGGCCAGCTCTACCGGCCGCAGGACGCCGATCAGCTCATGTATTACCGCGAGGACAAGAGCGGGCAGGTTTTGCAGGAGGGCATCAACGAAGGCGGCGCGATGTCGAGCTGGATCGTTGCCGCGACGTCCTACAGCACGAACAACGTGCCGATGATCCCGTTCTATATCTACTACTCAATGTTCGGTCTGCAGCGCGTTGGTGACCTCGCCTGGCTCGCGGGCGACATGCGTGCCCGCGGATTCCTGCTCGGCGGCACCGCCGGCCGCACCACGCTCAACGGCGAAGGCTTGCAGCATGAGGACGGCCACAGCCACGTGCTTGCCGGCACCATCCCGAACTGCATCTCCTACGATCCGACTTTTGCCTATGAGGTCGTTACGATCGTGCGCGAAGGCATGCGCCGCATGTATGAGGCGCAGGAGGACGTTTACTACTACATCACCCTGATGAACGAGAACTATCCGCATCCCTCGCTCGCCGAGGCAGGCAAGGGCGCGGAGGAGGGAATTCTCAAGGGGCTGTATCTCCTGAAGACTGGCGGAGAGACGCCGAAGAAGGGACTTCGCGTCCAGCTCGTCGGCTCGGGCACGATCCTGCGCGAGGTGATCGCGGCCGCCGACCTGCTCAAGGCCGATTTCGGCGTCACCGCCGACGTCTGGAGCGCGACCAGCTTCAACGAACTGCGCCGTGACGGCATGGCCGCGGAGCGCTGGAATCTGCTGCATCCGACCGAGCCGCGCCGCAAGAGTTGGGTGGAGACGCAGCTCGAGGGACATCCCGGTCCGGTCGTGGCGTCGACCGACTACATGCGCAACTATCCCGACCAGATCCGGGAATACGTACAGGCCGCCGGCCGTCGCTACGTCGTGCTGGGCACGGACGGTTTTGGCCGCAGCGACTATCGCGTGAAGCTCCGAAAATTCTTCGAGGTCGACCGGCATTACGTCGCCGTCGCGGCGCTCAAGGCGCTTGCCGACGATGGCGCGATCAAGCCGGCGCTCGTGGCCGAGGCCATCGCCAAATATCAAATCGACTCCGGGCGTGCTGCGCCCTGGACCGTGTGAGCGGAGCCGAGGACAGAGCGATGAGTGGTCTGATCGATATCAAGGTGCCCGACATTGGTGACTTCAAGGACGTCCCCGTGATCGAGGTCTTCGTCAAGCCCGGCGACAAGGTGAAGGCCGAAGATCCGCTGGTCGCGCTGGAGTCCGACAAGGCGACCATGGAGGTGCCGTCGCCTCGCGAAGGCGTGGTGAGGTCGGTGGTCGTGAAAGTTGGCGACAAGGTCAGCGAAGGTACCGTGATCGTGCAGTTCGTGGGTGCGGGCGCGGAGCAGGCCGAGGCGCGCCCGGTCGTCAGCGCTCCGCCGTCGCCTGTCAGCGCACCAGCGGGTGTCGCGGAAGTCCGAGTTCCCGATATCGGCGACTTCAAGGATGTTCCCGTCATCGAGATATTCGTGAAGCCCGGCGACAGCGTGAAGGCGGAGGATCCGCTGATCGCGCTCGAGTCGGACAAGGCGACGATGGAAGTGCCGGCGCCGCTCGCGGGCACCGTGCGCGAGATCAAGGTCAAGACCGGTGACAAGGTCAGCGAAGGCTCGATCATCCTATCGCTCGCAACCGGGGCGGCACCTCTGCAGGCCGACATCCCTCCCGTGTCGCTGCCTGCGTCCTCGCCGGCCACCGCCGCAGGAACGGCGGTGGTCGGCGGCCTTGACGAAAAAAGCTTCGCGCTCGCCTATGCCGGTCCGGCCGTGCGCAAGCTGGCGCGTGAACTGGGTGTCGATCTCGGCAAGGTCAAGGGCTCGGGGAATCACGGCCGTATTCTGCGTGAAGACGTCGAGGCCTTCGGCAAAGGCGAGGCACCCTCTGCCAGGCCGCAAGCAGCAGCCGCAAGCGGAGGCGGCGTTGGCGGCATCGACCTTCTGCCCTGGCCGAAGATTGATTTCGCCAAATTCGGACCGGTCGAGCGCAAGGAGCTCGGCCGCATCAAGAAGATTTCCGCGGCCAATCTTCACCGCAACTGGGTCGTCATCCCGCACGTCACGACCCACGACGAGGCTGACATCACCGAGCTCGAGCAGTTTCGGGTGAAGATGAACAAGGAGCTTGAGAAGAGCGGCGTAAAACTCTCGCTCCTGCCGTTCATGGTCAAAGCCGCGGTAGCGACGCTGCAAAAATTCCCGGAATTCAATGCCAGCCTCGATGGCGACGCGCTCGTCTACAAGAACTACTGGCACATCGGCTTTGCCGCGGACACGCCGAACGGCCTGATGGTGCCTGTCATCCGCGATGCCGACAAGAAATCGGTGCCGGAAATCGCCAAGGAGATGAACGCCCTCGCCAAGCTCGCGCGCGAAGGCAAGATCAAGCCCGACCAGATGCAGGGCGGCACGTTCTCGATCTCCTCGCTCGGCGGTATCGGCGGCATCTATTTCACGCCGATCATCAACGCGCCCGAAGTTGCGATCATGGGCGTCTGCAAGGGGTACTGGAAGCAGCACTCCTCCGACGGCAAGACATCGGACTGGCGGCTGACGCTACCGCTGTCGCTGTCCTGGGATCACCGCGTCATCGATGGCGCCGCGGCGGCGCGCTTCAACGTCTACTTCGCCAGCGTGCTCGCCGATCTGCGGCGCGTGCTGTTCTGAGATCGGGGGGAAGCAGCATGGCTCAGCAGATCGAAGTGAAGGTCCCGGATATCGGTGATTTCAAGGACGTTGCCGTGATCGAGGTCATGGTGAAGCCTGGCGAGACCGTCGCGGTCGACACCAGTCTCATCATGGTCGAATCCGACAAGGCGTCGATGGAGATTCCATCCTCGCACGACGGCGTCGTGAAGGAGGTCAGGGTCAAGATCGACGACAAGGTAAGCGAGGGGTCGACCATTCTCGTGCTGGAGGCCACAGGCGCCGCTGCTGCGCCCAAGGCCGCGCCCGCGGTGCAGCCGACTGCCGCCGCTCTGCCGTCAGCAACGCCATCTGCGGCGTCTTATTCCGGCAAGGCGGATATCGAATGCGACATGCTGGTGCTGGGCGCCGGTCCCGGCGGCTACTCGGCCGCCTTCCGCGCCGCCGATCTCGGCATGCAGACCGTGCTGGTCGAGCGTTACGATACGCTCGGAGGGGTGTGTCTCAATGTCGGCTGTATCCCGAGCAAGGCGCTGTTGCATACGGCATCCGTGATCGACGAGGTCAGGCACCTCCCTGACCACGGCATTTCCTTTGGCGCGCCGCAGATCGACCTTGGCAAGCTCCGCGGATTCAAAGACGGCGTCATCAAGAAGCTGACGGGTGGCCTTGCCGGCATGGCAAAGGCCCGCAAGGTCGAAGTCGTGACCGGTGTCGGTACCTTCCTCGACCCGCATCATCTCGAAGTCATCTCGTCAGGCGGCAAGAAGACGATCAAGTTCGCCAACGCCATCATTGCCGCCGGCAGCCAGGCCGTGAAACTCCCATTCCTGCCCGATGACCCGCGTATCGTCGATTCGACCGGCGCACTGCAGCTCAAGTCCATCCCCAAGCGCATGCTGGTCATCGGTGGAGGCATCATCGGGCTCGAAATGGCGACGGTCTATTCGACCCTTGGTGCCCGGATAGATGTGGTCGAGATGCTCGACGGCCTGATGCAGGGGGCCGACCGCGATCTGGTCAAGGTCTGGGAGAAGGCGAACGCGGGCCGCTTCGAGAAAGTCATGCTGAAGACCAGGACGGCGGGCGCGAAAGCAACCGAGGCCGGGATCGAGGTGAGGTTCGAGTGCGAGCAGGCGCCCGCCGAGCCGCAGGTCTATGACCTCGTTCTCGTGTCGGTCGGCCGAAGCCCAAATGGCAAGAAGATCGGCGCCGAGAAGGCGGGAGTCGCCGTGGACGAGCGAGGTTTCATCGACGTCGACAAGCAGATGCGCACCAACGTGGCGCACATCTTCGCGATCGGCGACATCGTTGGCCAGCCGATGCTGGCGCACAAGGCCGTGCATGAAGGTCATGTCGCCGCCGAAGTGGCGCACGGCGAAAAATCATTCTTCGACGCGCGGCAGATTCCTTCGGTGGCCTACACCGATCCCGAAGTCGCCTGGGCCGGCAAGACCGAGGAGCAGTGCAAGGCTGAGGGCATCAAGGTCGGCAAGGCGGTCTTCCCATGGGCAGCCTCCGGCCGCGCCATCGCCAATGGTCGCGACGAGGGTTTTACCAAGCTGCTGTTCGACACGACGACGCACCGCGTCATCGGCGGCGGCATCGTCGGGACGCATGCCGGCGATCTCATCAGCGAGATCTGCCTTGCGATTGAGATGGGCTGCGAGCCCGCAGATATCGGCAAGACCATCCATCCGCATCCGACACTTGGAGAATCTATCGGCATGGCGGCTGAGGTGTTCGAGGGCCACTGCACGGATCTTCCGCCGCAGAAGAAAAAGTGACGCTGGAGACAGTCATGGTTTCAAGAGCGTGGCGAGTTCTTGTCCTTCTCGCATTGGTTCTGCTTCCGCCCAAACTGGCGTCGGCGGCGGAGGCGCATTGGCCCCAGGTGCTTACTCTCGGCACCGCGTCGGAAGGCGGCACTTACTACGTCTATGGCGAAGGGTTGGCTCGATTGCTCTCGCGAGAACTCGGCATCGCGGTGGTGGCGCGACCGACGGGTGGCCCGGTTGATAATATCAAGCTGCTTGAGGCCGGTGAAATTCAACTGGCCTTCGTCACACAAGGCGTGGCGCTGCAGGCATGGAACGCCAACGCTGCCTGGACCGACGGGCGGCAATACCGAAACATGCGCGCCATGTTCGCGATGTACGATACGCCCTTTCAGTTTCAGGTGCTCAGTGACTCGCCGATTCAATCGTTTGCCGATTTCGCGGGCAAACGTATCGGTGTCGGGCCCGAGGGCGGCACCACCGCCGCCTACTTTCCCGAGTTCCTCAAGGCGCTGAAGATCGAGGCCACCCTGGTTCACGGCGATTGGGCGGAGCTTGCGGAGAAGTCGGTGGCGCGAAGCATCGATGCGCTCGCGGTCGGCGCCGGCGTACCGGCTCCATTCCTTATTGATATCGAGCGAAAGGCGAAGGTGCGCTACCTCCCTCTCACGCGGCAGGAGATCGCAACGCTGCGCCTGGCAATGCCGGAACTCTCCGCATCCGTTGTCGCAGCGGGTTCGTATCCTACCTTGCGGCGCCGTTACGACACGGTCGGCCTGTTCAATTTTGCCGTTGCGCACAAGGATCTACCGGACGATCTGGTCACAGCCATCGTCAACACCGTGTTCGCCAATCACGAGCAGATGATCGAACTTCATCCGGCGGCGGCGGAAACGATCCCCTCGAACATCACGCGCAACAATTTCATTCCGCTGCATGGCGGCGCGGTCAGTTGGTATCGCAGCAGGGTTATGCCTGGCGTTGCGCATTCGGACTGAGAAATAATCTTTGAGAAGGAATGAGGCATGGAAACAGCAGCAGCAATGACGGACGGTCACCATTCCGTAAAATGGTATCAGCACCTCTATGTGCAGGTTCTGGCTGCAATCACATGCGGCATATTGCTTGGCCATTTTTATCCTCATCTTGGCGAGCAGATGAAGCCGCTCGGCGATGCGTTCATCAAATGCATCAAGATGATCATCGCCCCCATCATCTTCTTCACGGTTGTGCACGGTATTGCCAGCATGCGCGACATGAAGAAGGTTGGACGCGTTGGTTTGAAGGCATTGATCTATTTCGAAGTGCTGACGACGGCTGCGCTGATAATCGGACTTATCGTTATCAATCTGTGGAAGCCCGGCGCCGGCATGAACGTCGACCTGTCGACCGTCGACACAAAATCGATCGCGGCCTTCACCGCAAAAGCGAAGGAGCAGGGCACGGTCCAGTTCCTGATGGACATTATTCCGTCGACGGTCGTCGGCGCTTTTGCCCAAGGTGAAATCTTGCAGGTGTTGTTCTTTGCAATCCTGTTTGCATTTGGTTTGCAAGCTCTCGGTCAGCACGGTGAGGGCGTGCTGCGGCTGATTGATGTCGTGAGCCACGTGTTCTTCAGGATCGTAGGCTACATCATGAAAGTTGCGCCGATCGGTGCGTTCGGCGCAATGGCGTTCACGATCGGCAAGTATGGCGTGGCGACGCTGGTTTCGCTGGCCAACTTCATGCTGGCGTTTTACGTCACGTGCTTGTTGTTCGTCTTCGCCGTGCTCGGCGCCGTTGCTGCCCTTAGCGGCTTTTCGATCTTCAAGTTCATCCGTTACATCAAGGAAGAACTTTTGATCGTGCTCGGCACTTCGTCGTCGGAATCAGTGCTGCCGCGCATGATCGCCAAGACTGAAAATCTTGGCTGCGAAAAGTCGGTCGTCGGTCTGGTCATTCCTACCGGCTACTCGTTCAACCTCGATGGCACCTGTATTTACCTGACAATGGCCGCGATCTTTCTGGCGCAGGCGACCAACACGCCCCTGACGATCTGGCAAGAGCTCGGCATCATTGGCGTTCTGCTTCTGACATCCAAGGGCGCCGCCGGCGTCACGGGATCCGGCTTCATCGTTCTGGCCGCAACACTTGCATCCGTCGGGACGATTCCGGTCGCGAGCATCGCCTTGATCCTTGGCATTGACCGCTTCATGTCGGAGGCGCGCGCGCTCACCAACCTCATCGGAAATGGCGTTGCGACAGTCGTCGTCGCCAAATGGGAAGGGGCGCTCGATGAAAAAATGCTTCATCGGCGTCTGAACCAGGAGAGCGATGTCGAAGCTGATGATCCGGAGTCAGTGAAGATTGCGGATGACGAGATCGAGGCGGGCGCGCCCCGTCCAGTCATTGCTTGACGTTGAAAACCGAAGTGCAGGGAACGCTGAACGAGGAGTTGATCATGACTGAAGTGGTAATTGTGTCTGCCGCGCGAACGCCGGTTGGCTCCTTCAACGGAGCGTTTGGGTCGCTGTCTGCCCACGAACTCGGGGCCGTGGCGATCAAGGGAGCGCTCGAACGTGCCAAGGTCTCGCCGGCAGAAGTCGATGAAGTGATCCTCGGCCAGGTGCTGGCCGGCGGCGAGGGACAGAATCCCGCTCGGCAGGCCGCCATGGCGGCCGGCATTCCGCAGGAGAAGACCGCGTGGGGCATGAACCAGCTTTGCGGTTCGGGCCTGCGCTCGGTCGCGCTCGGCTTGCAGCAGATTGCCAACGGCGATGCCAAGGTCATCGTCGCCGGCGGCATGGAGTCGATGTCGATGGCGCCGCATCTGTCGCACATGCGGGGCGGCACCAAGATGGGCGACGTCAAGTTCGTCGACTCCATGCTGAAGGACGGCTTGATGGATGCATTCCACGGCTATCACATGGGAGTGACGGCCGAGAATATTGCCACCAAGTGGCAGATATCTCGTGAGGAGCAGGACGCGTTCGCCACCAGCTCGCAGAACAAGGCCGAAGATGCGCAGAAGGCCGGTAGGTTCAAGGACGAGATCGTTTCCGTCACTGTCAAAACCAGAAAGGGCGACGTCGTCGTCGACCAGGATGAGTATATCCGCGCGGGCACAACGCTCGACGCGCTCGCGAAGCTGAAGCCCGCCTTCAACAAGGAAGGCTCGGTGACCGCGGGCAATGCGTCCGGTTTGAACGACGGTGCGGCTGCGCTGGTGCTGATGAGCGCTGACGAAGCCAAAAAGCGCGGGCTCACGCCGCTGGCAAAGATTGTCTCCTGGGCGACGGCTGGCGTCGATCCAGCGGTGATGGGGTCGGGGCCAATCCCGGCTTCGCGCAAGGCGCTTGAAAAGGCCGGCTGGAAAGTAAGGGATCTCGATCTCGTCGAGGCCAACGAGGCCTTTGCGGCGCAGGCAATCGCCGTCAACAAGGACATGGGCTGGGATCCCGCGATCGTGAATGTGAACGGTGGCGCCATCGCCATCGGCCATCCGATCGGTGCGTCCGGCGCACGCGTTCTGACGACGCTTCTGTTCGAGATGCAGAAGCGTGATGCGAAGAAGGGCCTTGCGACGCTGTGCATCGGCGGCGGCATGGGTGTCGCCCTGACAGTCGAGCGCTAGGCCGGCAGCCGTTTTACGGGCTCCAAACAAAGCAAACGCGGATGGCACCAGCCGTCCGCGAAGGACCGAGGCTCGCAAGAGCCGGCGAATACAACACGAACCGATTAGGATCAGGAGGGAACGATGTCCAGGGTTGCGGTGGTTACCGGCGGTACGCGCGGCATAGGTGAGGCAATCTCGGTTGGGCTCAAGGCGGCCGGCTACAAGGTGGCTGCGAGCTATGCCGGCAATGACGAGGCGGCGGCGAAGTTCAAGAAGGAGACCGGCATCAACGTCTACAAATGGGACGTGTCGAGCTACGACGCCTGCGTCGCGGGATTGAAGCAGGTCGAAGCCGAACTGGGGCCGGTGGAGGTGCTGGTCAACAACGCCGGCATCACCAAGGACGGCATGTTCCACAAGATGACTCCGGAGCAGTGGTACGGCGTCATCAACACCAACCTGAATTCGCTGTTCAACATGACGCGGCCGGTGTGGGAAGGCATGCGCGAGCGCAAGTTCGGCCGCGTGATCTGCATCTCCTCGATCAACGGCCAGAAGGGCCAGATGGGCCAGGTTAATTATTCCGCCGCCAAGGCGGGAGACATCGGCTTCGTGAAGGCGCTGGCACAGGAGGGGGCACGCGCCGGCATCACCGTCAACACGATTTGTCCCGGCTATATTGCGACCGAAATGGTCAAGGCGATCAACCCGGACGTCGTGGCCAAGAATATCCTGCCGCAGATCCCGGTCGGCCGTTTGGGCGAACCGCACGAGATCGCGCGAGCCGTCGTGTTCCTGGCATCGGATGATGCCGGCTTCATCACGGGCTCGACGATTTCAGCCAATGGCGGCCAGCACATGAACTGAGCCCCGCCATGTCGATCCAGCCACGAGGGGACCTTACGACACGGACGCTGGCCATGCCCGCGGATGCAAATCCGAGCGGCGATATCTTCGGCGGCTGGGTGCTTTCCCAGATGGACATCGCCGGCGGCATCCATGCCGGTCAACGCGCGCAACGGCGCGTTGCGACGGTGGCGATCGAGGCGATGCATTTCATCAAGCCGGTGCATGTCGGGGATGTCTTGTGCGTCTACGCGGCGTCCGAGCGTGTCGGGCGTACCTCGGTGGCGATCCGCCTCGAGGCCTGGGCGCTGCGCCGACGGCTCGGTGATCGCGTCAAGGTGACCGAAGGCATCTTCACGTTCGTCGCACTGGATGCCGAGGGGCGGCCGGCACCGATCGCCTCCGCTCGACAAGTGGAAGCATCGCAATTTCAAACCCCAGACCGCAGCAGCGATCAATGAAGGAGAGAGAAATGTCCGACAACAGATCGAAGCCAAACGACCTTGATTGGGGCCTCGCCGAGTTCGACTTCGCCAAGCTCATCGAATCCTGTCGCATCAGCGGCATCGACATGATGCCGTCGATGGACATGGAGAAGAAGTGCATCGACGCTCTCGTCGAGGTCAATCGCTCGGCATACGACAGTTGGCGAAATCTGATGGCGCGACAAGCCGAGGTGTTCCAGGAGACCATGAAGGCTATCGCTGTCGAGGTGAACGACGAATCTGTTGCGGGACGACGCGCTGAAATCGCCAGGCAAGGGTTCGAAAAAGCGATCGCCAACATGCGCCAGCTCGTCGAGGCGTCGACGGAGTCGCAGAAACAAACGATCGAAATATTGCGCCGGCGTTTCGAGGACGGAATGGCGAGCATGCGCACACGTGACGGAAGTGCCTGAGGCCTGCCGACCGCACAAGAGTAGGAGAGGGGCGGTTGCATCCGCCTCCCAAACAAAGAAGTAAAATCGGGGAATACGATGAACCAGGATCTGAGGGAAGCCGCACTCGAATATCACCGCCTGCCGAGGCCGGGAAAGATTTCCGTGGTGCCGACCACGGCCATGGCGACGCAACGCGATCTGTCGCTGGCCTATTCGCCGGGCGTGGCGGAGCCTTGCCTGGTCATCGCCAAGGACCCGTTGCAGGCCGATGAGCTGACCGCACGCAGCAATCTCGTGGCTGTCGTCACCAACGGCACCGCCGTGCTTGGTCTCGGCAATATCGGCGCGCTGGCCGGCAAGCCGGTGATGGAAGGCAAGGCGTGCCTGTTCAAGAAGTTCGCCGGAATCGACGTATTCGACATCGAACTTGCCGAAGAGGATCCTGACGCCCTGATCGAGACCATCGCCAGGATGGAGCCGACCTTCGGCGGCATCAACCTGGAGGACATCAAGGCGCCGGAATGCTTCTACATCGAGCAGAAGCTCCGCACCCGAATGAAGATTCCGGTGTTTCACGACGACCAGCACGGCACCGCGATTATCGCCGCCGCGGCAATCCTGAACGGCCTGAAGCTGGTCAAGAAGGACATTGCCGAGGTCAAGCTGGTCTGCTCCGGCGCCGGCGCAGCGGCGCTGGCCTGTCTTGATCTCATTGTCAGCCTTGGCCTGCGGCACGACCGTATCATCGTGACCGACGCAAAAGGCGTCGTCTATGCGGGCCGCACCGAGGGTATGGACGACAACAAGGCGCGCTATGCGGTGAAAACGGATGCGCGAAAGCTGGACGAGATCATTCAGGACGCGGATATCTTCCTCGGCTTGTCGGCCGGCAATGTGCTGACGCCCGACATGGTCAAGAAGATGGCGCGAGATCCCCTGATCTTCGCCATGGCCAACCCGATCCCGGAGATCATGCCCGAAGAAGCGCTGGCGGTTCGTCCGGATGCGATCATCGGCACGGGGCGTTCGGACTACCCCAACCAGATCAATAACGTGCTGTGTTTTCCGTTCATCTTCCGGGGTGCGCTCGACTGCGGAGCGACAACGATCAACGAGGAAATGAAGCTTGCCACCGTCCGTGCGCTGGCGGATCTGGCCATGACGGAAGTGCCCGAGGTGGTGGCCGCTGCGTATAAGGGGGAGAAGCTTCGATTCGGCCGCGACTATCTCATTCCAAAGCCGCTCGACCCGCGGCTCATCGAGGTCGTCGCGCCGGCAGTGGCCAAGGCTGCGGCCAACAGCGGAGTCGCCAAGCGTCCGATCGCTGACATGGAAGCCTATCGCCAGCAGCTCAGCCGTTTCGTCTATCAGTCCGGCAACGCGATGCAGCCGGTCTTCTCGGTGGCGAAGGGAAGCGGCAAGTCGCTGCTTCTGGCGGAGGGCGAGGACGAGCGCGTGCTGCGCGCTGCCCAGGTGGTCGTTGACGAGAGGATCGCGCGGCCCTTGCTGGTTGGCCGGCCGTCAACGATCGAGGAGCGGATCAAGTCGTTCGATCTCCGGCTGAGGCCGGGCATGGACTGTGACATCATCGATCCGCATGATGCGGAGATCTACTCCAAATGCGCGGAAGTGTACCACGCGCGCAGAAAGCGCGACGGCGTATCGGCTGGTCTCGCTCTCTCGGAGACCCGAAGCAATGCGACCGTGCTCGCCTCGCTCCTTCTTGCAAGGGGAGTTGGCGATGCGATGTTGTGCGGTGTCATCGGCAGGACATCCGACCATCTGACCGCCATCCGCAATGTGATCGGCACCCGCGATGATGCGCGGACCCTTGCCGTGATGCAGATGCTCATTCTGCAACAGCATCAGCTTTTCATTTGTGACACTCATTGCCACCTTAATCCGACCGCCGAGCAGGTCGCCGACATCGCCTTGCTGGCGGCGGCGGAGGTCAGGCGGTTTGGCATTACGCCGAGGGTGGCGTTGTTGTCGCATTCGAGCTTCGGCAGCTCGGCTGCGCCGGAAGCGAACAAGATGCGGGAGGCGCGGACAATCATTCGCGAGCGATCGCCCGATTTAGTCTTAGAGGGCGAGATGCGCGGAGACGCGGCGCTTTCGCCGTCCGTGCTCCACCACGAGTTTCCGGATTCTGGTTTCGAGGGACCTGCGAACGTGCTGGTGATGCCCAATCTCGACGCCGCCAATATCTCCTACAATCTGCTCAGGATGGCGGCGGGCCAGGGGCTGACGGTTGGCGGCATCCTGCTCGGAGCAGCAAAGCCGGCCCACATTCTCACGCCATCGTCCACTGTGCGGCGGATCGTGAACATGGCGGCTGTCGCGGTCGCAGACGCAGTCTCCGATCGAGCCTGATCGGGAGGCGCATTTGGGCGGGTAGTGAACTCGATCGGTCGAGGCCATCATGGGTAAGCCGCGTTTGGGAAAGCCCCGGATCGTCATCGTCGGCGGCGGAGCCGGCGGACTGGAGCTTGCGACCCGCCTGGGGGACAAATACGGGCGCAAGGGCAAGCTCGATATCACGCTGATCGAACGCAACCGCACGCATGTGTGGAAGCCAAAGCTGCACGAGATTGCCGCCGGCAGCATGGACATCTCCGCCCACGAGGTCGACTACCTCGCGCAGTCCTACTGGCACGGCTTCCGCTACCGTATCGGCGACATGATCGGGATCGATCGCGACCGCCGTCAGGTGCAGGTGGCGCCGTATTTTGACACCGAAGGTCGCGAAGTTACACCGAAGCGGACCTTTGATTATGACGTGCTGGTCGTCGCCGTCGGCAGCCAGAACAACGACTTTGGCACGCCCGGCGTCGCGGACCACGCGATCAAGCTTGAATCGCAGGCGGACGCGAGGCGGTTCCACGAACGAATGGTCAATGCCTGCATCCGCGCGCATGCCCAATCGTCGCCCTTGGGTGCGCACCAGCTGAAGGTCGCGATCATCGGGGCCGGTGCGACGGGCGTCGAACTTGCGGCCGAGCTCCACAGAACGACGCGTGAAGTGGTGGCGTATGGCCTTGATCAGGTCGATCCTCAGAAGGACATCAGGATCACGCTGATCGAAGCCGCCGACCGGGTGCTTCCCGCACTGCCCGAGCGGGTGTCGAAAGAGACGGAGAAGCTGCTCGGCAGGCTAGGCGTCGATCTGCTGCTCGGCGCCAAGGTTTCCGAGATCGGCTCCGACCGTGTGAACCTGACGGACGGCCGGACGATCCCCGCCGAATTGATCGTCTGGGCTGCAGGAGTGAAGGCGCCCGATTTCCTGAAAGATATCGCCGGCCTCGAAACCAACCGCATCAATCAGCTCGTCGTTCGGCCAACGCTGCAAACGACGCACGACGACGGCATCTTTGCAATCGGCGACTGCGCTGCCTGCTCATGGGGCGAGCGCGGCAACGTGCCGCCGCGCGCGCAGGCGGCCCACCAGCAGGCCTCGCATCTTTATTCCCAGATTCCGCGCTATCTGCAAGGCGAGCCGATCAAGGACTACAAGTATAGAGACTTCGGCTCTCTGGTGTCGCTCGGCGAATTCAGCACCGTCGGTTCGATGATGGGAGCGCTGGTGGGCGGCAACCTGGTGTTCGCGGGCATCTTCGCAAGGATGATGTACCTGTCTCTCTACAAGATGCACGAACACGCGCTGCACGGTTCGGTGAAGGTTGCGCTCGACACGCTGGCACGCCTGATCACCCGGCGCACCGAGCCGCATGTGAAGCTTCATTGATATCGGGTCGCGGGGAGGGATGCCGTGCCGGTCGATGCAAGCTTGAGTGATGCGAAGGTGCTGCGCCGAACCCGGAGGGGATGCTGATGGACGTTGTGTTTCTTGCGCGTATCCAGTTCGCCGCCAATATCACGTTCCACATTCTGTTCCCCTCGATTTCGATCGCGTTGGGGTGGGTTCTGCTGTTTTTTCGCCTGAAGCACCTGCGCGCGACCGATCTGCAGCAGAAGCTGGATTGGCTGCGTGCCTACCGGCTTTGGACAAAAGTATTCGCCCTGACGTTTGCGCTCGGGGTCGTCAGCGGCGTCACCATGAGTTTTCAGTTCGGCACCAACTGGCCGGGCTACATGGAGCGCGTCGGGAATATCGCCGGCCCATTGCTCGGCTATGAAGTGCTGACCGCATTCTTTCTGGAAGCGGGTTTTCTCGGCGTGATGCTGTTCGGCCACCGCCGCGTCGGCGAGATGGTTCACCTCGGATCGACCTTTCTGGTCGCCCTCGGTACGCTGCTGAGCGCGTTCTGGATCCTTGCCCTAAATTCCTGGATGCAGACGCCGGCGGGATACGAAATCATCGATGGCCAGTTTCACGCCAGGAACTGGCTGGAAATCATCTTCAATCCGTCCTTCCCGTATCGCCTGGTCCACATGGTGCTTGCGTCCGCGCTGACCTGCGCGTTCCTGCTCATCGGGATCAGCGGCTGGCAACTTCTGAAGGGCATCGCGACGGAGAGCGCATCACGCGTGCTGCGGACCGGGCTCGTTTTCGCTGCCCTGGCCACGCCCGCACAGATGGTGGCCGGCGACCTTCATGGGCTCAATACACTTAAATATCAGCCGCAGAAGATCGCAGCGATGGAAGGTGTCTGGGAAACAACGCGGGGAGCGCCGCTTCTCCTGTTCGCGATCCCGGACGACGTAACGAGATCAAATCGTTTCGAGCTGGCCATACCAAAACTCGCGAGCCTGATCCTCCGGCACGACGCTGACGGCGAAGTCAAGGGACTGAACGAGTTTCCATCGGCCCATCCGCCGGTCTTTCCGGTGTTCTGGTGCTTCCGGATCATGGTGGGGATCGGCATCCTGATGCTGCTGGTGAGCTGGATCGGCCTGTGGAGACATTGGCGAGATGGCTGGGATTTTGGCCGGATGCCGCGGCCCATGCTCAAGTTGTTCGCCGTGATGACCTTTGCCGGCTGGGTCGCGACCATTGCCGGATGGTACGTCACGGAGATCGGACGCCAACCCTTCATCGTTTCCGGCCTCATTCGAACGAGCGACGTCGCCTCGCGTGTCCCGTCGTCGAGCATTGCCCTGACGCTCGGTATCTATATTGCGCTCTATGTCGCCTTGCTCGTCGCCTATGTCGGCGTTCTGAAATACATGGCGGAGACGGCGGACAAACCGAAGGGCGTGATCGGTTCGGAGGACCTCGCTGGCGGCCCGCGCCAGTATCAGCGCGAGGGAGAGTTCGCATGACCTCGATGTCTTTCGACGAACTGCTTCCGCTGATCTTCATCGGGCTGATGGGCGTCTCGCTGCTCGTCTACGTCGTGAGCGACGGATACGACCTTGGGGTCGGCATGTTGATGCATCGAGCGACGCCTGACGAGCGAGATACCATGATCGCCTCCATCGGCCCGTTCTGGGACGCCAATGAAACCTGGCTGGTGCTCGGCGTCGGCCTTCTTTTGGTTGCCTTTCCGAAGGCGCATGGGCTGGTGCTGTCGGAACTGTATCTGCCGACCGCGCTCATGCTGGTTGGCCTGATCCTGCGCGGCGCCGCCTTTGATTTCAGGGTCAAGGCAAAGGCCGACCGCAAGGCGATGTGGGACCGCCTGTTCATCGCGGGCTCAATGCTTGCGTCGGTGTGTCAGGGCTGGATGCTTGGCCGGTACATCAGCGGCTTCGGCGAGGGCTGGAATTATCCGATCTTTGCCGGTGCAATCGCGGTGGCGCTGCCGATGGCCTACGCGCTGCTCGGTGCCACATGGCTGGTGATGAAGACAGATGGGCAGCTCCAGGACAAGGCGATCCAATGGAGCAAGATCGCCTGGCCGCCCATGGTGCTGGGTCTGATCCTGATTTCGATGGCAACACCGTGGATCAGCGAGACCGTTCGCGTCAGGTGGTTCACCCTGCCGGCGATGATTGCGGTGGCGTCGATCCCGATCACGACGGGCATTGCGCTGCTGACGGCGCGCCTCCTGCTCGGGTCGCCGGCCGTGCGCGGTAGCCTGTGCTGGCTACCCTTCGCATTGCTGGTGTTCGTCTTCTTCCTGAGTTTCCTCGGCCTCAGCTACAGCATCTATCCCTTCGTGGTGATCGACAGGCTTACCGTCTGGCAGGCCGCCAGCAGCCCCGACTCGCTCAAGATCATCCTGGTCGGGGTTTGTGTCACGCTGCCGGTCATCATCGCCTACACCGGATTTTCCTATCGCGTATTCCGGGGCAAAACCATAGAGTTGGACTATGCCTGAGTGGTCGTCTGTTGTAGCCGACACTCCCCGGATTTGTTTTGGTTCACAGCATGACGGACCTTCCATCCCTGGTGGACGTCAAGGGGAAGCCCGAAGTCAGGTCGGCGACACCCAAGTCCACGCGTTGGCTTGTTCGCGGAACAGCCGCCCTCGCGCTGGTCGTGGCCGCTTCGTGGGTCGGATATGCAGTGTCTTTCCAGCGTGGACTGGACCATTTGCACTCTGCCGCTCAGCAGCGGCTGGCCATGGAAGCAGCCAGGCTCGACGGTCATCTCTCAAGATTTGAATATTTGCCGTCATTGCTGGAGACGTCTCCGAGCGTCTTCCAATTGCTCGGCACTCCCCAAGATGCCGCGCTGCAGCAATCGGTCAGCCTGTACTTGAAATCGATCAACCTGCTTGCAGGAGCCGACAACCTTTACGTTTTAGGTGTTTCGGGCGACGCCTTGGCGGCGGCCGATTTCGAGCAGCCAGGCACGCCGGTTGGCCGAAACCTTTCGTACCGCCCATATGTGAGCGAAGCTCTCGCCAGCGGCCGAGGGGCGTTCTTCGGTATCGGTATTACAAGCGCGCGCGCCGGCTATTATCTTTCTTATGCCCTAAAGGATGGCGGGGCGACCCGCGGGGTCGCCACAGTCAAGGTCAATCTGGATTCGTTCGAGCGTGAGTGGCGCAATGCTGAAGGCGACATTCTTCTGCTCGACGAGCGTCAGGTCCCTATACTCGCCTCCCGTGACGAGTGGCGCTATCGGCCAATGGCGCCGCTGTCGGTTCAGATGCGTGATGACATTTCTCGATCCAAACCTTACGGCAACCACGACCTGACGCCGTTCGGATGGACCGTGGTCGCGCAATCCAAAGGCGGCGCGCGTGTCACGACCGAGAGCGGAACCGCTTATGCGGTCAGCGAGCTTCCAACTAACCGAGGTCTCTGGAAGCTCGTCCTTCTCGACGACGAGGCGCCGATACGGCAGACCGCGCTGGTCATCGGTGCGATGTCGGGCCTCGCCTCCATGGTTGCGTTGCTGGCAACTGGGCTCGTGCTGCAACGCCGGAGAGAGATCAGGCAACGCCTGGCCAATCAGGCTGCGTTGCAGGCCGCGCACGACATGCTTGAGACCAGGGTGCTGGAGAGAACCGCCGAACTGCGGGCTGCACAGGATGAACTTGTCCATGCCGGCAAGCTGGCTGCGCTCGGCCAGATGTCCGCCGGCATCGTGCATGAATTGAACCAGCCATTGGCGGCCCTGCAGACTGCCGCTGACAACGCGATCTCGTACGTCGACCGCGGTTCCATCGGCGATGCCCGTGGCAATCTCACCCGGATTGGCGAATTGGTGCGTCGGCTCGGGCGCTTGACCAGCCAGCTGCGGGTCTTCGCCTACAAGTCGAGCAGCCCGCTCGATACGGTCTCCGTCGAACATGCGCTGGCTGAATGCCTCAAGATACTGGCCGGGCGTGTCAAAGAGGGAGGAGTCGATGTTGTGACGGACATCGAGGCGAATCTCTGCGTGCTCGCCGATCAGGCGCGACTTGAGCAACTGTTGTGCAACATCGTGGCGAATGCGCTGGACGCGGTGGAGAGCGTAGACCAGAAGTCCATCCAGATCCGGGCGAGGCGAGAAGACGGACAGCCCGCCCGTTGCCGCATCGCCATCAGCAACAGCGGTCCGGCAATTGCGCCCGATGTTCTCCAGCGCATGTTCGAGCCCTTTGTGACGACCAAGCCTGCAGGAAAAGGGCTCGGCCTTGGACTGATGCTCTCCAACCACATCGCGCGCTCTTTCGGCGGCGAATTGCGCGCGCGAAACCTCGGGCCATCCGGAGCCGAATTCATTGTGATCCTTCCACTAGCCGACGTAGCAGGGGCTTCGCATGGGCGATGACCAATCAATCGGCGTGATCTACGTCGAGGACGATGACGATGTCCGGATCGGCGGCGTTCAAGCCCTCGAGCTTGCGGGATTTTCGGTTTCGGGCTTTGTCTCAGTCGAAGCCGCCGATGGAGCTCTGCGCTCCGAAATGCCGTTCGTCGTGGTCTGCGACGTGCGCCTACGCGGCAAGAGCGGACTTGAGTGGCTATCGGATCTGCGCCGGCTGGATCAGGATTTGCCGGTGATCCTGATCACCGGGCACGGCGACATTTCGATGGCCGTACAGGCGATGCGTAACGGCGCCTACGACTTCATCGAGAAGCCATGCTCTTCCGAACAACTAGTTTCTGTTGTGCGTAGGGCAGTCGAAAAGAGACGGCTGACCCTCGAAGTCCGTTCGCTGAGATCCGCCTTGGCGGATCGCCAGGGCATCGAGGCAAGCCTGCTGGGCCGATCGCCGCAGATCCAGGAAGTGCGCAGGCTGGTCTCCACGCTGGCTTCGACCAATGTTGACGTCACGATCTATGGCGAGACCGGAACCGGCAAGGATGTCGTCGCGCGCTGCCTGCACAATCACAGCGCGCGACGGGGCGGACACTACGTCCCGGTTAACTGCGGGGGGCTGCCCGAGTCGCTGGTCGAGAGCGAGCTGTTCGGCCACGAGGTAGGCGCATTCACCGGCGCTACGCGTCAGAGGATCGGAAAGATCGAATACGCGAATGGCGGAACGCTGTTCCTCGACGAAATCGAAAGCATGCCGCTGAGCGTGCAGGTGAAGCTGTTAAGATCGCTGCAGGATCGATCTATCGAGCGCGTCGGCTCGAACAAGCCGATCGCCGTGGATTGCCGCGTGGTAGCGGCGAGCAAGGTGAACCTGCTCGAGTTGAGCGACAAGAAGGTTTTTCGCGCCGACCTCTACTACCGCCTGGGCGTCGCCTTTATCGAGCTGCCGCCGCTTCGGGAGCGGCGCGAGGATATTCCGTTGCTGTTCGAGCATTTCACGCTGGATGCCGCCCGAAGGTTCGAGCGTGACGCGCCGATTTTGGACGACAAGACCATGTCCGCGCTGTTGGCCTATTCGTGGCCGGGAAACGTGCGGGAGCTTCGCAACGTCGCCGATCGGTTTGTGCTTGGCGTTCTCGATAGCAGGGCGATCAACAAATCCGGCTTTGGCACATCGGATGTGTCGTTGCCTCGACAGTTGGAGAACATCGAGCGATCTATCATCGAGGACGGGCTGCGGCGCAAGCAGGGCGACGTCCAGGCAACTGCGGCTCTCCTGGGCATCCCAAAGCAGACATTGTACGACAAGATCAAGCGTCTTTCGGTGAATGTTGATGGTATCCGCGAGGGCTCAATCATTCGCTCTGGACCCTGACGATGATGAGTCAGCCAGGCGCGTCATCCCGATGGGCTTGCCGGCCGATGTCACGCGATCGCTCCGACATGCGGGCGCATGGCGTCTAACAGACGGAAGGGCGCCGGATTAGAAGCGCCCGGGGACAGGAAAACAACAAGCATCCAATTTGCAGCGAGGGTAACTGATGAATCGGCCATTCAACATGCCGGACGAATTTGTCGACGGGTTCATGAAGGCGGGCGCGAGCCTGTGGCGGTCTCTGGGGTGGATACCGGGCGCCGATGGAGATGGTACGAAGTTAACCTCCGCCCTGGGTTCGCCGGGACGCATCGCAGAGTTGCAGGCCGAGCATCTGATGCGCATGTACCAACTCACCGAGCGCGTCATCAAATCGGCCGCAGGCGTTCAGGCCGAGGCCGCACTGGAACCACCACGCGGGGATCGCAGGTTCAGCGCAACGGAATGGCGGGACAACGCGCTCTACAGTGTGCTGAAGCAGGTCTACCTGCTGAACTCGCGCTATTGCATCGATTTCGTCGAAGCGCTGGATCTGGAGGAGAAGGAAAAACACCGCCTGCGCTTCTTCACGCGCCAGCTCGTCGAGGCGATGAGCCCGACGAACTTTGTCGCCACCAATCCCGACGTCATCAAGCTGGCGACGGACACCGAAGGCCAGAGCCTCAAGGCCGGTTTCGACAATCTGATCGCAGATCTCGGGAAGGGCAATCTGACGATCACGGACGAGAGCGCGTTCGAGGTCGGAAGGGATGTCGCGGCATCCAGAGGGGCGGTCGTATTCGAGCACGATCTTTTCCAGCTCATTCAGTATGAACCGGCGACGGAGCAGGTCGCTGTGCGGCCTCTGCTGATCGTGCCACCCTGCATCAACAAGTTCTACATTCTTGACCTTCAGCCGAGCAATTCCTTCGTCCGCTTTGCGGTCGAGCACGGCCTGACGGTCTTCGTTGTTTCCTGGCGCAATCCGGATGCCTCTTGCGGGCATTTTGGATGGGATGACTACGTCGAGCATGGCGCAATGCGCGCCATCGAGATCGCCCGATCGATTTCCGGCGCCGACAAGGTCAATGTGGTCGGCTGGTGCGTTGGAGGAACCATCCTGTCATCGGCACTCGCCATTCTCCGGACGCGAGGCGATGAATCGGTCGCTAGCGTGACGTTGCTGACGACCATGCTGGATTTCCGAGAGCCTGGCGATCTCGGCGTGTTCGTGGACGAGGAGAGCGTGCGGCAGCGAGAGCAGACGATCGGAAACGGCGGCATCTACCGCGGCGCCGAACTGGGTTTCGTCTTCCAGACCCTACGTTCGAAAGAGCTGATATGGCCGAACGTGATCAACAATTACCTGAAGGGAAAGCCGCCGGAGCGTTTCGATCTTCTGTTCTGGAACGCCGACGTCACCAATCTGCCGGGACCGATGTATTGCTGGTACATCAGGAACATGTACCTGGAGAACAATCTCCGGGAGCCGAACCGGCTGACGATGTGCGGCACATCAGTCGATCTGGGGCGGGTCGATCTACCTGCCTATGTCCTGGCTACCGTCGAGGATCACATCGTGCCCTGGCGATCGGCCTATCGAACGACAGGCCTGTTCAGCGGCGACATTCGCTTTGTCCTCGGCGCGAGCGGGCATATTGCGGGCGTGATCAATCCGGCATCGAAAAACAAGCGAAGCTACTGGGTATCTGCCGATCGATGCGACGACCCGGCAACGTGGCTCGCAGGTGCGGATGAGAAGCCAGGCAGTTGGTGGAACGACTGGATCGCTTGGCTCAAGCCGTGGGCGGAAGAACAGCAGCCGGCGCGCACGCAACTCGGCAGCAACCTCTATCCGCCCGGCGAATCTGCACCCGGGCGATATGTGAAAGCGAAGGCGAGTTGACAGCAGCAATGGCGCGCATGCCTCAAAAATCGGTTGTGAGAGCGTGGTCGCTTACTCGCGCGAACATGTCAAAGCTGCAGTTTCGCCTTGGTGATACGCATCGATCTGCAGAGCAAAGAGATTTGGCGCATCCAACACGATTCGAACGTGTGACCTTGCCTTCGGAGGGTGATGCTCATTCTTCGAGCCCAGTATGGGCCGAAGCTTTCGCAAGCCTGCGGTCTGATAGCGCAATGCCAACCTCGGAATCGCCGCCCGCAGGTTTTCTTGCTCTATCACCGCCAAAACTACGATGGTGCTTGTTCTATCCTATGCGTAGCCAGACCAGCAGGTTACTTTGCACGGGATTGGTAATGAGGGTCGGAACTAGCGCGGTACTGCATGAACTCATTCGGTAATGCAATGCTGTACCGAAGAAGGCGCGGCGTCATCGAGGACGAACAAGTGATTGACCTAAGAACTTGAAATGAAAGGAAAATGCCCCAATAGTCAGCTTTGAACTGTAGTCGGCCCAAAATCAGCTATTCCAGACAAAACGATAAAGCGAAATAACATCAACATGTTAGCGCATCTATTTTGCATTGCAGCAATGATGGATTGGACCGGGACAAGCCTCATCAGCATTAAGCGTGGTCGTCTTGCGCCATGCTGTACCAAATGCTGTACCTCCCGGCTGACGCGTTCTCTTTAGCGGACAGAATTCGGCCTCTGGCGGCGTTCGGTGGCCCCAGAGAGTCGTAGTCGAATCTGCGAATCTAACGGGTTGGCTCGCAAGTGAACTTCACGCGGAACATTGGAGACGATGTCGGCGTGGCATGGTAGCTCCCGCTACCATGCCACGGGATTTTGCACGCCGAACTACGATCTTCCACGATTTCATACGCTCAATGATGGCGCTCGAGAGGGCCAAGGCGCGTGAGCCGCGAACTCAGGCGGAGCGCTTGCGTTCTGATCGAGCCGTCCGAAGCGCCAACGAGCTTCGAGAACGCTCGGCGTCGGGATGTTCGCGTAATGGGCGAGCTTTGATTGCTCTTCACATTTTTTGATAGTGTGCTGTCCGCGACAGCCCAACTGTCAGCGCCCCGCCCGCCGCGCCGGTCATCATTCATACAGTGGTCACTGCAATTCGATCGACGCGTGGTACCCGGCACGAATGGAGGATCCCAATCCGCGAAGCATGACGGCTCTCCGCGACTATGCACGGGTCCTTTTTGGCGAGGCCATCCTGGGCTGAATGTGAAGCCTTGATCGCAGGACGGCGAGAAGCTGAAACCGCCATATGGGTGCTGTTGTGCGCGGAGGGAACGGCACCCTTTGATGGCCTCTGCGAGGATAAGGCAGCGTGCCATCAGTACCGGTTCGATCGTGTTTCCTGCTGTCGGACGCTGCCTTTTTACATCACCGGGCAGCATATTGCTGTGGATGGCGGCTCGCTGTGATCCCTTCGCCTTATCGCGTTCCCGAAGCGGCTGGGCGGTCGTGCAAGGCCCTTTTTGCAGAATTAGAAATTCTCATCCTGTCCCGCGGAAGTCGGCCCAAAGGGCTTGATCGAGGCCAGCCCAGATGCTATTAGTTAAACGGTCAGTCGGATTATTATAGAAAGGCCGAGGTTCCCGAGGAGGGGGCGTAAGCGATCCAGGGAGACAGCAATGAACGTGATGCCGCGCGCGCCGCAATGGGAGGAGTTGATCCGCCCGGACCGGGTGCACGGCTCGCTCTACAGCAATCCGGCGATCTTCGAAGCCGAACTGCAAAACATCTGGTACCGCACCTGGGTCTATGTCGGCCATGAGAGCGAAGTGCCGAAGGCCAACGACTACGTCGTCAAGTCGATCGGCCCGCAATCCGTGATCATGACGCGCGACGAACAGGGCCGGATCAACCTGTTGCTCAACCGCTGCTCGCACCGCGGCAACCAGGTCTGCTCCTATGAAAAGGGCAACGCGCGCTCCTTCACCTGTCCATTTCATTCCTGGACATTCGCCAACGACGGCCGGCTGGTCGGTTACGCATTCCCGGATGGCTATGAAGGTCAGGACAAGTCGCAGCTCGCGCTGGGCCGCGTCACCCGCGTGGAATCCTATCGCGGCTTCGTATTCGGATCTTTTGCGGCCGAAGGGCCGACATTGAAGCAACATCTTGGCGGCGCCGCAGAGACCATCGATCGGCTGGTGCGCACCTCGCCGGAGGGAGAAGTCGAGATCACCGCGGGTTTCCTCAAGCACCGCGTCAAGGCGAACTGGAAGTTCATCCTGGAGAACGAGTGCGATGGCTATCATCCGGCCTTCGTGCATTCCTCGATCTTCGGCGTCGCCGACAGCGCGATCGGCAAACTCTATGGCGGCGCTTCGACCGCGCTGACGCGCGACTATGGCAACGGCCACACCGAGATCGACCTGCGTCCAGAGTTCCGCAAGCGCGACGTGCCCATGAGCTGGTTCGGCACCACGGCGGACCGGTTGCCGGATTATGCCGCGCGCATGAACGCGGCCTATGGCGACAAGCAGGCGCGCGAGATCATGATCGACGGCACGCCGCATGTCATGATCTTCCCGAACCTGTTCATCGCCGAAATCCAGATGTTCGTGATCCAGCCACTCGCCGTCGACGACAGCGTGCAGCATGTCACCGCGCTGCAGTTCAAGGGCGCGGCGGACCTGAACCGCCGCCTGCGGCAGCAGACCATGGGCTCTGTCGGCCCGGCCGGCTTCCTCTTGGCCGACGATTCCGAAATGTACGAGCGCTGCCATCGCGGCGTACTGGCGCGCAATCCGGAATGGATCTACCTCGGCCGCGGCGAGAAGCGCGAGCGAACCGATGAGCTCGGCTACACGGTGGGCCACGTCACCGACGAGATTCCCTCGCGCGGAATCTGGCGTCACTATCGCGATCTGATGGAGGCGCGGTAATGCTGTCGCGCGAGAGCAGCGTCACGCTGCTGAATGCCGTCACCGCCTTCATCTACAAGGAGGCGCGTTTTCAGGACGAGCATCAATACGAGGCCTGGGAAGCGCTGTGGACCGACGACGGCATCTACTGGGTGCCGGCCAACGGCACCGACATCGATCCGGAAAAAGAGATGTCGATCATCTACGACAACCGTTCGCGCATCGCCTTGCGCGTCAGGCAGTTGATGACCGGCAAGCATCACACCCAGACGCCGCAATCGCGGCTGCGGCGGCTTGTGTCCAACATCGAACTTCTGGACGGGCAGCCGGGCGGCGACATAGCGGTCACCAGCAACAGCATGATTTTCGAATCGAGTCTGCGCGACGACACGGTGTGGGCCGCGCGTAACGAGTACCGTCTGCGCCATGTCGAAGGCGAATTGCGGATGGCCTACAAGAAGGTGGTTCTGGTCAACAACGAGAAAGCGCTGTTCACGCTTTCCTTCCTGATTTGATCTTTGGGGGGACGCCCGTAATGACCGACAAGGCCCCGGTTCTGCTCGATATCGCCGACGGCATCGCGAGGCTGCGGCTAAACCGGCCGGATGCGGCGAACGGCATGAGCGCCGAACTGTTGAGCGCGCTGTGCGATGCCATCATGACCTGTCACGGTCATCCGGATCTGCGCGTGGTGCTGTTGACAGGCGAGGGCGCCAATTTCTGCGCGGGCGGCGACGTTCGCGCCTTTGCCTCGAAAGGCGAAAAGCTGCCGGACTATATCCGCCAGGCGACGGCCTATCTGCAGAACGCGGTAACGGGCCTGCTGCGGCTGGAGGCGCCGGTGATCACATCCGTGCAGGGATTTGCCGCCGGCGGCGGCGGCTTTGGCCTCGTCTGCGCATCCGACATCGTGATCGCGGCGGAATCGGCAAAATTTTTGGCCGGCGCGACGCGCGTGGCGATGGCGCCCGACGCCGGCGTGTCGGTGACGCTGTCCCGGCTGGTCGGCCTGCGCCGCGCGATGTCGATCCTGTTGACCAATCCCGTGATCTCGGCGGCGGAAGCGCTCGACATGGGGATCGTCAACAAGGTCGTGCCAGATGCAGAACTTGCGAGCGCCTCGCTGGCCCTCGCGCAAGAACTTGCGGCTGGCGCGCCGAAGGCGCTGGCCGCGACCAAGCGCCTGGTCTGGGCCGGAACCGGCACCAGCATCGAACAATGTCTTTCGGAGGAGGCGCGCACGGTCGCCGAGCTTTCCGGCATGGCCGACGCCCGCGAAGGCCTTGCCGCCGTGATCGAGCGGCGCAAGCCAAAGTTTACGGGACGCTAGCAAGTGCCGGCCCGCGGAACACTGGCTTTCGGACGGCTGGACGGCCGCCGCGCTTTCGTGTCCGGCGGCGCCAACGGCATCGGCGCGGCGATCGTGCGGAGTTTTGCCGGAGCTGGCGCCAGGGTCGTGATCGGCGATCTCGATGCGGCGAATGCGGCCGCACTGGCCGGGCAGGTGGGGGCGACAGCGGCAAAACTCGACGTCAGCGATGCGGCTGCGGTCGCCGCGGCGATGTCGGAGCACGGCCCGTTCGATATCGTCGTCAACAATGCCGGCGTCGACCAGCATGCCTTCTTCACCGAGACCACGCCGCAGGACTGGGCAAAGCTGATCGGCATCAATCTCGTCTCGGTTTTTGCCTGTACGCATGCCGCCCTGCCAGCGATGCAATCGGCTCGTTTTGGTCGCATCATCAACGTCACTTCGGAGGCCGCTCGCCTCGGCTCGAAAGGCGGCGCGGTTTATTCCGCGGCCAAGGGCGGCATCATCGCCTTCACCAGGAGCATCGCGCGCGAGAATGCGCGCTTTGGTATCACCGCGAATGCGATCGCGCCGGGCCCTATCCGTACGCCGATGCTGGAGCAGGCGGTCGCCAAAGGCGGCGACAAGCTGCTGGGTGCGATGACGGATGCGACACTGTTGCGCCGGCTCGGCGAGCCCGAGGAGGTTGCCGCCGCAGCATTGTTCCTCGCCTCCGACCAGGCGGCCTACATCACCGGCGAGACGATCGGCGTCTCCGGCGGCATGGGGATCAGCGCATGACGCGGGCCGGTGAACAGATCGCGATGGACCCGGTCGATCGCGCGATCGAACGCATCCGCGCCGTCTATCGGAGCTGGAATCGCGACACGCCGGTCGCGCAGATGCGCCGAGATTGGGACGCGGCCTTCGCCGAGAGTGTGCCTGGCATGTCTTGCGAGCCTGTTTCCATCGGCGGCACTCCCGGTGAGTGGATTGCTCCGGCAGGTGCGCCGCCGGACAAGACGATCCTGTATTTTCACGGCGGCGGATTTCGCATCGGATCGGTGACATCGCATCGCGGCCTGATCGCGCAAGTTGCCGGGGCGAGCGGCTGCCGCGTACTGGCGATCGACTATCGGCTCGCGCCCGAACACCGTTTTCCGGCGGCGCTCGAGGATGCGCTCGGCGCCTGGCGCTGGATGATCGACCATGGCCTCAAGCCGGCCGATATCGCCCTTGCCGGAGATTCTGCCGGCGGCAATCTCGTGCTCGCCGCGATGTGCAGCCTTCGCGACCGGGGTTTGCCGCTGCCGGCTGCAGCGGCGCTGATGTCGCCATGGACCGATCTTGCCGCAACCGGCGCCAGTTACGAAAGCCGTGCCGAAGCCGATCCGATTCACGAGCGCGCGATGATTCTTGCGCTCGCGAAGAACTATCTGGGGGAGCAGGGCGATCCGCGCGATCCGCTGGCCTCGCCGCTATATGCGGATCTCTCGGGGCTGCCGCCGCTCTTCATTCAGGTTGGCGACCGCGAGACGGTGCGCGATGATTCCACGACGCTGGCGGACAAGGCGAAGGCTGCCGGCGTCGATGTCGGGCTTGAAGTCTGGGACGGCATGATCCACGTCTTCCAGATGTTTTCCGAGATCCCGCAGGCAAGGCAGGCGATCGGGTTGGTCGCCAGGTTTTTGCGGCAGCATCTTCAACTCACGGCCGAAAGGACAGCACAATGAACGTCATGGCCGATCCCCGTACTTCGAACGAAGCTGAATTTCATTTCTCGGAGCAGCCCGATCTTTCTGAAGAACTGCGGATGCTGCGCGATCAGGTCCGCCGCTTTGTCGAGAAGGAAGTGGTGCCGCATGGCGAGCAATGGGAACGCGATGGAAAAATCCCGCGCGAGATCTTTCGCCGCATGGGCGCGCTCGGCTTCCTCGGCATGCGCCACGCGGCCGAATATGGCGGCAGTGATATGGGCCCGCTCGCCTCGATGGTGTTCGCCGAAGAACTCGGCCGCTCGAGCTTTGGCGGCTTCACCTCGTCGACCCTGGTCCACACCGACATGTCGGCGGTTCACATCACCCTGCGCGGCACGCCCGAGCAGAAGCAAAAATACCTGCCGGCGATCATCCGCGGCGAGACCATCTGCTCGATCGCCGTGACCGAGCCCGATGCGGGCTCGGACGTGGCTGGCCTGAAGACGCGCGCGCGGCGCGATGGCAATTACTGGGTGATCAACGGCTCAAAGATGTTCATCACCAACGCCGTCTACGGCGACATCATGATCGTCGCCGCGCGCACCGATCCCAACGCCAAGGGCAGCCGCGGCATTTCGCTGTTCATCGTCGAGCGCAACACGCCGGGCATCGCGGTGACGAAGCTCGACAAGCATGGCTGGCTTTGCTCCGACACCGCCGAAATCGCCTTCCAGGACGTCCGCATTCCCGCCGAAAATCTGCTGGGGGAGGAGAACCGCGGCTTCTACGGCATCATGGAGACGTTCCAGAACGAGCGCATCTGCATCGGCGGCATCTGCGCCGGCGAATGCGCCAAGGCAATCGAGCTGACGACAAATTATGTGAAGGCCCGGCAGGCCTTTGGCGGTCCGCTGTGGAACCAGCAGGGCGTGCGCCTGAAGCTGGCAATGCTGGCGACCAAGGCAGCGGCGGCGCGGGCGCTGGCCTATCACGCCGCCGAACTGGCCGAGGCGGGAAAGCCATGTGAGCGCGAAGTCTCGATGGTGAAGGCACTCTCGCCCGAGGTGCTGCATGAGGTCGTGCATGGCTGCCTTCAGCTCCACGGCGGCACCGGCTTCATGCGCGGCACGCCGATCGAGCGCATGGTGCGCGATGCCCGCGTGCTGACCATCGGCGGCGGCGCCACCGAGGTCATGCTCGAAGAGGTCGCCAAGCTGATGTAGCGCCGGAGGATCTTTGGTGATGGAAAGTGAGAAACCTGCTGATTTGGCACGTGCCCTCTACTCGGCACTTGCCACCGGCGACCGTGAGCAACTGGACCGGCTACTCCACCCGGAGTTCGTCGGCCGCACCGCCGAGGGGATGCCCTTCGGCATCGGCGGCCAGCACGATGGCCCGTCCGCGATGCGCAGCAACGGCTGGGGCGCGATCGCCCGCCACTTCGAAGCCCGTGCCGAGCCGGAGCGATTCCTTGATCTCGCCGATAGCCGCTTGCTGGTGACCGGCCGCTACCGCGGTTGCGGCAAGCACAATGGCGCACCTCTTGATGCTGCGTTCGCGCATCTGATCACGGTCGAAGCGGGGCGGATCCGAGCGCTCGAGCAATTCACCGATACGGCGCGCTGGCGTGACGCTGCTGGACCGTTGCGGACCGTGTTGCTCGATATCGCCGATGGCGTCGCTACCTTGCGCTTGAATCGGCCCGACCAGGGCAATGCGATCAATCCCGATATGGCCGACGATCTTCTGGAAGCGGCAACGCTGATTGCTGAAAACGCCAGCGTCCGTGCGGTTCTGATTGCCGGTAATGGACCGAACTTCACCGTTGGCGGCGATCTCGCCGTATTCGCAGGGACCAAGCGAGACGAGCTGCCGAACCGGCTGCGCCGCATGATCGACAGCTATCATCTGGCTATCGAGCGGTTGACCGGCATCGATGCCCCCGTCGTGGCCGCCGTGCGGGGTGGAGCCGGCGGTGGCGGCCTTGGCCTGCTCTATGCTGCCGACATCGTCGTGGCGGCTGACGATGCGCGGTTTGCGCTTGGCTACGGCGCGCTCGGGCTGACGGCCGACGGCGGCAACACGTGGTTCCTGCCGCGCGTGGTAGGAATGCGGCGAGCAAAAGAACTCTTCCTGCTCAACCGCCGTTTGACCGGGCAGGAAGCGCTCGAATTCGGACTGGTGTCGCGCCTCGTTGCCAGCGATGCCGTCGAGGCGGAGGCGGCCGGGCTTGCAATGCAACTCGCGGCGGGGCCGACGCTTGCCTATGGTGCGGTCCGCCGCATGCTGCGCCAGTCGTTCGAGACCAGCCTTTCGGACCAGCTTGATGCGGAGAAGCAATCGATTGTTGCGGCGAGCCGCAGCGACGATGCCGGCGAGGGAATTGCCGCCTTCATGGCGAAGCGCCGACCGCAATTTCGGGGCCGATAGTTCAACGAAAGTCAGCGGAGTCCCGGCGAAGGAGTCTTATCATTCGCTGAGACCCCGCCGGTAGCTAGTTCACCGGCTTGAAGCTGAGCTTCGCAGTGTCCGCCTGCATGATCTGCAGCTTCTGGTTTGAGAAGCGCACGCCGGGACCGAAGCTGATCGGCGCCATCACGCCGGTCTCGACGTTTTTGGTCTTCTCGAGTTCGGCGATGGTGCAGGCCCAGGTCGGCTGCTTGCCGCAGCGTTCGATCGCCGCGATCAGCACTTTTGCGGCAGCATAGCCGGTCATGGTGTAGCGGTTGATGCCCTTGAACTCGTTCTCCGACACCAGCGGCTTTGCCTTCTCCAAAAAGGCCTTGCCGGCAGCACTCGCGAACGGCTCGACATAGTCGACCGCATAGATGCCGTCGCCCGCCGGACCCATCAGCTTCAGCACCGGCTCGACGCGGCCGGGCCAGAAGATACCGGTCACCGGTTTCACGTTGAGCTTTTCCAGCTCCTTCATCATGGCGATGTTCTCGGCGATGATGCCGCCGGCCAGGAAGACGTCCGCGCCGGAGCCTTTCAGTTGCAGCATGTCGGACGAAAAGTCCTGCTGGCCCTTCTTGTAGTTGCCGCTGTAGACGACGTTGAGCTTCTTGGCCTTCACCACGGTGTCAAAACCGTCGCGCACGGTGATGCCGTAATCGTCGTCCTGCGTGATCAGGCCCCATTTCTTGCCGGGGTTCTTGTCGGCGAGATAGTTCACGAGATGGATGATGCCTTCCTCGTAGGACTGGCCGACCACGAACACGTTCTTGCGCGGCGGCTCCCACAGGAATTTCACCGGCGCGACGTCGATCACGGTCGGAATTCCCGCCTTTTCCAGCACCGGCATCACGGCAATGGATTGTCCGGAGCCGGAGATGCCGAGCAGGGCAAAGGCCTTGTCGACGTCGATGACCTTCTTGACGCCCTGGATGGTGCGGGCGGTGACGTAGCCGTCGTCCTCCAGCACATATTTGATCTTGCGGCCGTTGATGCCGCCGGCATTGTTGGCTTCCGCGATCGCGATCTTGTGGCCGATCGAGGCGGCGACGCCGAGCAGCGCCGGCGGTCCGGTTAAGGGTTCGACGTCGCCGATCACGATCTCGGTGTCCGTTATTCCCTGTTCGGCGGCGAGCGCCCCGCTGCCGAACAATGCCCCGGCGAGCAACAGCGACGCGGTCGCCAGATATGCCTTCATTATGTCCTCCCTCTGGTTTGTTGATTTTCCGGTCAGTAACGCAGCGGCCAGTGAACCCATGTCCGCCTTATGTCGTGCCAGGCGCCGACCAGGCCGCGCGGCTGGAAGCGCAGAAACAGGATGATGACGAGGCCGTAGAGCATGCTCTTCAGTTCCTGTGCGCCGGTCGAGAACATCGCGTCCATCTGCGCGCTGAACAGGCTGAAGATCATGCGCGTGGCTTCCGGCAGCAGCACGATCAGCACGGTGCCGAGCACCGCGCCGAGCGCCGAGCCGAGGCCGCCGACGATCAGGATCGCCAGCGCCTCGATGCTGAGCAGGAACGGAAAGCCTTCGACGCTGACAAAGGAGAGGTAGATGCCGTAGAGCGCGCCGGCGATGCCGGTGATGCAGGCGGAGGTGACGAAGGCAAGCAGCTTGTAGGCATGCAGGTTGATGCCCATGACGCGGGCGGCGGTGTCGTTGTCGCGGATCGCGACAAAGGCGCGCCCGACGCGGCTGCGGCGGATGTTGAGCGTAGCGAACAGCGTCAGGATGGCGAAGCCGAGACAGAGATGGGTGAAGGCCTCATCGCTGTCAAAACTGATGCCGAACAGTTCCGGACGCTGCACGGCAATGCCGCGTGCGCCGTTGGTGAGCCAGCGCGCTTCAAGAATCACCGTATTGATGATGAAGGAGAACGCCAGCGTGGTGATGGCGAGATAGAGTCCCTTCAGGCGCAGCGACGGCGCGCCGACGATGAGGCTCGCGATCGCAGGAACAAGCCCGGCGCCGAGAAAGCCGACCAAGGGCGGCATCTGGTATTTCGAGACCAGGATGGCGTAGGCATAGGCACCGGTAACGAGGAAGCCGACATGGCCGAGCGAGATCAGTCCGGTGTATCCCGTGAGGATATTCAGCCCGAGCGCGCCGACGACGGTGATCAGGATGATCGTCACGAAGGAAAGCGCATAGGAATTCAGCGCATAGGGCGCGACGATGAGGGCCACGACCAGCACCGCCGACCACATCCAGACCGGAGGTGAATCGACCAGCGCGACCAGTTCGCCGTAGGTTTGCTTGTAGTCGCCGGTGCGCATCGCCTAGACCCTTTCGATGTCGCGTTCGCCAAAGATGCCGAACGGGCGGATCATCAGCACCACGATGATCATGAGAAAGCCCGCGACCTCCTTCATGCCGGAGCCGAGATAGCCGCCAGCCAGATTTTCCGTGATGCCGATCAGGAGTCCGCCGATGCCGGATCCGAGCACGGCGTCCAGTCCGCCGAGGATGGTGGCGGGAAACGCCTTGAGGCCGAGCTGGAACATCGCCGGGGAAAGATCGTAGGAGATGGCGAAGAACACGCCGGCGATCCCGGCGATCACCGAGGATGCGGCCCAGGCCGCCGCGTGCACCCGCGGCGCGCTGATGCCCATCAGCAGCGCCGTGCGGTCGTCGGCCGCCACCGCGCGCATGGCGACGCCGAACTTGCTGTAGCGGAAGAATGCCCAGATCGCGGCGAGCAGCAGGAGCAACGTCGTGATGACGGCGATCTGCCCGGTGCGGATGCCGATGGTGCCGAGACGGACGATGTCCCGGCCGAAGCCGACATCGAGGCCGTGCGGATAGGCGTCCCAGATGAAATTGATCGACGAGCGCAGGATCACCGCGAGCCCGATCGTCACCATGACGGTGGCGAACACCGGCTCGCCCAGCATGGGGCGCATCACCACGCGCTCGATGACGAGCCCCAGCAGGATGGCGGCGATGATGGCGCCGATGGAAACCAGGAAGAGATTGCCGCCGACCGTGGTCGAGATGGTCCAGGCGATGTAGGCCGTGATCATGGTCATCTCGCCCTGCGCGAAATTGACGAGGCCGGTGGACTTGTAGATCACCGCAAATCCCATCGCGATCAGGCCGTAGATGGCGCCGGTGGCAAGGCCGGAGATCAGGAGCTGGATCAGGTATTGCATCAGCCCTCCGCCGGATAAATGATGGCGAGCTCGCGTGCGAACTTCTTCTCGATCATGGCGCGGCGGACCTTTTGGGTCGCCGTGAGCTCGCCGTCGTCGTGGTCGAGCTCCTTTTCCAGGATGGCGAAGCGGCGAATGTTCTCGACCCGCGCGAAGCGCTTGTTGGTCTCACCCACGATACGCTCGACCAGTTCGTGCACCTCGGGGAGCTGCGACAGCGACTTGTAGTTGGTGTAGGGAAGGGCCCTGTCGCGGGCCCAGCGGCCGACATTGTCGTAATCGACCTGCACGATCGCGCCGAGATATTTTTTCGCCTCGCCGACCACGATGGCTTCCTTGATGAACTCGGAGTCCCTCAGCGCGTTCTCGATCTCCGACGGCGCGATATTCTTGCCGCCGGCGGTGATGATGATCGCCTTCTTGCGATCGACCACGGCGATCTCGCCGTTGTCGAGGACATCGATGATGTCGCCGGTGCGCAGCCATCCGCCGGGTTCGAGTGAAGCGGTCGATGCCTTCTCGTCGAGGAAGTAGCCTTTGAAGACGCCGGGATTCCTCAGGAGGATCTCGCCGTCGCTGTCCTGCTTCCACTCGGTGTGCGGCAGCGGCACGCCGCAGCCGCCCAGCCGGTGATGGCTTTCGGTCTGGATGAAGGCGACGCCGCCGGATTCGGTGAGGCCATAACCCTGCGATACCGGGCGCCCGATGATGTCGAAGAACCGCAGCGTCTCCGGCGAGATCGACGCGCCGGCGCACAGCCGATGCCGGCTGCGCGCGAACCCGAGATGGCGCTGGATGTTGCGGAACATCAGAAGGTAAAGCGCCGCATAGGCCAAGCGATCCAGCCAGTTTTCCGATCCGTCCTGGCGGCGGTCAGACAGCTTGCGGCCCCAGGCCAGGCAGGCGTTGGTAAGACGCTGACGCAGCTTTCCGCTTTCGCCGAGCCGGAACAGAAAGCCCTGCTGCAGCTTTTCGTAGATCCGCGGCACGCCGACGAAGAAAGTCGGCGCGATCTCGCGAATATTGAGCGCCACCGTGTCGATCGATTCGGCAAAGCTGACAGTGCCGCCGAGGACGAGCTGCGTTACCGCGCCATAGCAGCGCTCGGCGACGTGGCAGAGCGGCAGATAGCTCACCGCCTCGAACGGCTTGTCGGCGATGCCGACGGTCTCGGCATAGACATAGGCGGCGTAGATCAGGTTGCGGTGGGTGAGCATCGCGCCCTTGGGCGGACCGGTCGTCCCCGAGGTGTAGACGAGAATGCAGACGTCGTCGGGCGCACCTTGCGTGATCAGCCGGTCCAGCGTCGCATTGGCGTCGGGATTCTCGCGCGCAAAAGTGCGGCCGCGCTCGCAGAGCTGTTCGAACGACATCAGTTGCGATTGGCGGTAGTTTCGCAAGCCCTTGGTGTCGATGCAGACGATGGCTTCGAGTGCGGGCAGGCCGTCCTGATTGGCCAGCGCGTCGAGCACCTTGTCGGTCTGCTCCTGATCGCCGGTTATGACGGCGCGCGAGCCGGAATGGCGGACGATGTATTGCAGCTCGACCCAGGGGTTGGTCGGATAGATGCCGACCGCGACGGCGCCGATCATCTGGGTGCCGAGATCGGCATAGAACCATTCCGGCGTATTCTCGCCGGCGATCGCCACGCGGTCGCCGGGCTTGACGCCGAGCGACATCAGCCCCAGCGCGACCGCGCGCGCGGTCTCGTAATAGTGGTTCCACGAATAGGGATTCCAGATGCCGTATTCCTTTTCCCGCAGCGCCAGCCTGTCGCCGTGCAGGGCGGCGCGCTGGCGCAGCAATTGCGGAATGGTGATGGCGGCTTCCCGGAGTGCCGCGCGGAGCTGGCTGGAGTCGGACGATGGCGCCGCGGTCTTCGTGGCCGCTTGCAGCGATGGGTGCATCGTTCGCATGGTGTCCAGCGTCGACATCAGGCGTTCACCTTGTCCTGCGCCTCGGCGCGGTGGCCGCCGAGATAGGCTTCCGCTACGGCCGGGCTCTGCCTCACTTCGGCGGGCGTGCCCTCGGCGATCTTGCGGCCGAAATTGAGCACGTGGACGCGGTCGGAGATGTCCATCACGATCCGCATTTCGTGCTCGATCATCAGCACGGTGATGTCGAGTTCGTCGCGGATATCGAGCACGAAACGCGCGATATCCTCGGTCTCTTCCTGGTTCATGCCGGAAACCATTTCGTCGAGCAGCAGCAGTTTTGGCTCGCAAGCCAGCGCACGCGCCAGTTCGACGCGCTTCTGCTGGCCGTACGACAGCGTGCCGACCACGGAATCGCGGATGTGCTCGATCTCGAGGAATTCGATGATGTGCTCCACTTTCTGCCGCGCATCGATCTCCTCGCGCCGGGTGCGGCCGAAGTGCAGCACGGCGTCGAGCACGCCGGAGCGCAAATGGGTGTGGCGGCCGGTCAGGACGTTCTCGACCACGGTGCCGTGCTTGAACAGCGCCAGATTCTGGAACGTGCGGCCGATGCCGATGGCGGCGAAGCGCCAGGGCGAGATGGTCGAAAGGTTGATGCCGTCGAACACGATGCGGCCGCCGCTCGGCCGCAGGACGCCCGATATCATGTTGAATAGCGTGGTCTTGCCGGCGCCGTTCGGGCCGATCACGCTGCATATCTCACCGGCGGCGACATCGAGGCTGACATCGGCGACGGCCTGCAGCCCGCCAAAGCGCTTGCTGAGATTTTCGGCCTTGAGCAGCGAAGTCACGACAGCCACCTCTTGCGCCGCTTGTAGTGTTTGACGTCGCGCAGGCTCTTGCGGCCGGAGGAGGGGACGCCGAGATAGAATTCGCGAACATCTTCGTTGGCGGCAAGCTTTTGCGCCGGGCCATCCAGCACGACGCGCCCGGTTTCCAGGATGTAGGCGTAGTCGGCGATATCGAGCGCACGCTGCGCGTTCTGCTCGACCAGCAGCACCGTCATCTTCATCTCGCTGCGCAGGCGGACGATCACCTCATAGATGCGGTCGATGATGAGCGGCGCGAGCCCCAGCGACGGCTCGTCGAGCGCCAGCAGGACCGGATCGGTCATCAGCGCGCGGCCGATCGCCAGCATCTGCTGCTCGCCGCCGGACATGTAGCCGGCGATCTGGTCGCGGCGTTCGAACAGGCGGGGAAACAGTGCGAAGACCCTGTCGCGGCGCTCGCGCGCCTCGGCCTTGGTCCTTGTATAGCCGCCCATCTGCAGGTTTTCCTCGATGGTCAGCGCCGGGAAGACGCGGCGGCCCTCGGGCACCTGCACGATGCCGCGCCGCACTAGCTCGTCGGGGGGGAGGCGGTGCACCTCGTCGTTGCGGAAGCGGATCGCGCCGTTCTCGATCGCGCCTTCCTCGGTGTAGAGAATGCCCGACATCGCCTTCAGAAGCGTCGATTTCCCGGCGCCATTGGAGCCGAGCAGGGCGACAATGCCGCCCTCGGGAACGGCGATCGACACCTCGCGGATCGCCTCGATCGCGTTGTCGTAGACGATGCGGATGTTGCGGAATTCGAGCAGGGCGGATTTCTCGCGTGCTGTCTCGCCGCCTATCGCGCCGGTCTGCGATGCCAGGGTCATCGCGGCGGTCTCAGCCGGCGAGCGGCACGCGTGGCCGCCGGGCGAGGATCGCGTCGGTGACCAGCTTGGCCGTCTCTGCGCAGGCCTGCGTGCCGCCATTGCCGTATTGCTTGACGGCATCGCCGACGCACCAGAGGCCGTCGATCCCGGTCTCGCGCGGAAGATCGTAACCGGCGCAGCTTCGTTGCGCCGGCCAGTCGTCGCGCATCACGCGGATCGACAGGATTTTTGCCCTGTCGAAATTCGCGAACTGCTCGCGCAAATCCTCCAGCGCCAGCGCGGTTTCTGCGTCCGAGTCGAAGTCGCCGAGTGCGGGCACAGGCACGGCATAAGCGACATAAAGATGCCAGCCGGCCGGCGCCAGTTCCGGGCAGGTCGCGGTGAGGTTCGCCATGTTGCAGAGCCGGCGCGTCTTGCCGAAGGTGACGATGCCGGGATGGGCGATCATCGGCTCGCGGTTGGCGATATTGATGACGATGTTGGCTGCAGGGCGCAGCTCCCTGCGCACGCGTTCGACATAATCAGGCGGAAACGCCGCCTCGCCGCCGAGCGCGACGGTTGTCTTCGGGCCGGCATTGCTGATGACGAGATCCGTGTCGATCCGGATTTCCCGGCCGTCCCGCATCACGCTGACGCCCTCGACGCGGCCATTGCTGCTGTGAATCTTCACCGCCGGCGTCGCGAGCCAGATGTCGCCATTGCGCTTGATCACCGCGGCCAGCGAATTCCAGACTCCGATCGTTCCCTGCGGACAAAAACCGAAGCGCTTGAACGCGCCCTTGCTGGTGAAGTAGGTGAGGAAGGCGCGGGCCGGCAGTTCGGCCGCGTTGCAGGCGAAGATCGCCGCACAGAGGTTGCGGAACAGGGCGTGCACGGTGGCATTGCTGGTGTAGCCCTTCAGCCAGTCCTCGGTCGATTGCCGCCCATCCGGCAGGTTGCCGGAGCGGGCGTCGGCGAATTTTTCCAGGATGCGCGAAGCCTGCTTGGTGAGTTGTCCAAGCAGCAGCGACCAGCCGCCGCGGCGGACATCGATCAGCTTGCCGTCGATCAGGAACGAACTGGCCGGTTCAGGCGCGCGGATATCGAGGGGAGCGCCGACCGTGTGAAAGGTCTCCTCGAACACCCCGCCGAATTCGATGGCGATCGCGCCGATATTGACCTTGAAGCCGTCGATTTCTTCCGTGGAGGCGCGGCCGCCGATCCGGCTCTTGTCGTCGACGACGATGGTGCGCAGCCCCGCATGCGCCAGCCGCGCCGCGGCACAAAGCCCGCCGGCGCCGGCACCGATCACGACAGCGTCCGCCCGTTGCTGGGTCACAGAAATTCCCTCCCGAGAGCCGCGGCCGCCGGTTTTCCCGGCGTGTCCGGCTTGTCTGACGGGAAGGGATGATATTATAATCCGACCGGCCGTTCAAATAATTTTTTGAGGCGGTCTAGAATGACAGGACTGCCCGATTGTGGCAGGTCGACCGCGGCGGGCGCCGGGGCGGTATGATAGTGAAGGGCGAGAAGGGGATTCGGACCGCCGTTCCGCGGCGGCCGGTTATGAGAGGCTCGCATGGCGCGGACGCGCTCTGAAAATTACGACGACATCCAGCGCGGCATTCTGAACGCGGCCTGCACGCTGTTTGCGCAGCAGGGATACATGCGCGCCTCGATTGCCGATCTGGCGGATGCCTGCCGGCTCTCGCGCGGCGCGCTGTATCACTACTTCGATTCCAAGGAAGCGATCCTGTTCGCCATCCTGGACGCGCATGTCCGCCAGATGATCGCCGATGTCGAAGAAGCAATGGCACGCCAGTCGACCAATCTCGACCGGTTCCGCGCCGCGATCCGCGCCATCGTCGAACTCAACGCGCGCTCAACCAACGAGCAGCGCCTAATCCTGAACGATCTGGCGTTCCTTGCCGAAGCCGAGCAAAAGGCCATCAAGACGTTAGAGCGGCAACTGGTCGATACGGTTTCGGACTTGCTGATCCGGCTTGATACCGAAGGCAAAATCGTCAAGCGATCGAAGCGCGTCTACACCATGATGCTGTTCGGCATACTCAACTTCAGCCACACCTGGTACGATCCCAAGGGCGACATCGCGCCGCAGGAATTTGCCGACATGGTGGTGGACCAGTTTTTGTACGGCTTCATCGTGCCAGCAGCAAAGACTGCTGCTCAGCGCAGGCAACGAGCCTGAGACTGAGTGGCCTGCCAATCTTCAGCTCGCGCCGAGCGCGCAACTTCCGATCCGCTAGTTCGTCATTTTTCTCGCTGCGCTTCCCAATTATACGACCAGGCATAAGCAAGCCTTTCTCAAACCTGTGTTGTTGGCTGTCGCAAAGGGGCGCAGGACTATCGCGCAGGAAGAGTTGGCTATAGGGACTGTCAAAGCGCCAAAGCCAGCTCGGTTGTCCGCCGATATGAAAACAAAGCTCCTATAATAGTGAGCATCGCGATGTAGCGAACCACCGACTCGAACCCCCGACACTCAAATGAAACCGCTTGAATGGGGCGGGGCTAACTCCCGAGAGTGATGGTTAGGTTGGCGACTTTGCTGACCCGTGATTTACTCGACGCCGGTTATTCATAGCGAGAATGCAAACGTCCGGCCCGCAGCGCGCAAGTTTTCTTACTCTATCATCGCCAGCACTACGACGGTGGTCCTGAAGCACTGGGCTTCGGGAGAGGGGCAAGCTATTTGCGGCCGAACTGGATGGGTTTTGATCAGGAGGGTACGAACTAGCGCGGTACTGCACGGCCTCATTCGGTACTGCAAAGCTGTACCGGGCGAAGCGCAGCATCGCAAAATTGACGAACGCGAATCGGTCTAAGGGCTTGAAATGAAAGGAAAATGCCTCAACTGTCAGCTTGAACTATTTGTCGGCCCAAAAATCAACTGCACCGAATGAGACAATAAAGCGAAATAACATCAACATGTTAGCGCACCGATTTTGCATTGCCCCGATGATGGATTGGACTGACCGGCATTGCCGCGTGTTCCACCGTCTGATGAGCCGGCGCGCGCGGCTTTATACGGAGATGCTGACGACCGGCGCCATTATTCATGGCGACCGGAGGCGGCTGCTCGGCTTCGACCGAAGTGAGCATCCGGTGGCGCTGCAACTCGGTGGTTCCGTTCCGCATGATCTCGCTACCGCTGCGCGGATCGGCGAGGATTTTGGCTACGACGAAATCAATCTCAATGTCGGCTGTCCGTCCGACCGCGTGAAGGATGGCCGCTTCGGGGCCTGCCTGATGGCGGAGCCGGCGCTGGTCGCCGAGGGCGTGGTTGCCATGAAGCGCGCGGTCAGGATTCCGGTCACAGTGAAATGCCGGATCGGCATCGACGACCAGGACCCGGTTGTGGCGCTCGACGTGCTGGCGCGCGGCGTGGTTGCGGCCGGCGCGGACGCGCTGATCGTCCATGCCCGCAAGGCCTGGCTCAACGGATTGTCGCCGAAGGAAAACCGCGACATCCCGCCGCTCGATTACGACAGGGTTTATCGACTCAAGGCCGCGCTGCCGGGTGTGCCGATTATCATCAATGGCGGCGTCGGCAGTATTGCCGAGGCGAAGCGGCACCTCGACCATGTCGACGGCGTGATGCTGGGGCGGGCGGCCTATCAGGAGCCGTGGCGCCTACTCGACGTCGATCCGGAATTGTTCGGCGAGGCGGCACCTCACGCGACGATGAAGGACGTCTTCGAAGCGATGTTGCCTTACATCGAAGGCCAGTTGGCCCAAGGAGCAAAGCTGCATTCGATGACGCGGCATTTCGTCGGCGCGTTTCACGGCGTGCCCGGCGCACGCGCCTTTCGTCGCCATCTGGCGGAGAGGGGCACCAGGCCGGGCGCCGGCGTCGACGTGCTGCGCGATGCGGTCGCATTGATCGAGGATCGCGCGGCGGAGCCGGTCGCGGCATAAAGCTTAGGCGGCGCGCTCGGCGACGCGGCGCGTTTCGGAATCCGCCTTCAGGCCGGAATCGTAGTTCAGCATGTCGATGTCCAGCCCAGGGGGATCATTGGGCGGTTGGTGGGGCGTCGCCGCGCCAGGCGCGCGTGATCAATTCGCGGATCGCCTCTCGCTGGATCGGGCGCGGATTCCAGTACGGATTCTTCACCGCGAGGTCGGCGGCCTGATCGATGCCGCTCTCGGGCATGCCGATCTCGCGCAGCGACAGCGGCGCGGCAAGCTTTCGCGCCAGATCGTGGAGGCCGAGCGCTGGGTCGCCGACGCCAAGCGCTGTGGCGATGCGTGTCATCGCCTCAGGTGCGGCCGGTGCATTGTAGGCGAGGGCATGCGGGAGAATGACGGTGTGGGTCTCCGCGTGCGGCAGATTGAACAGCCCGCCCAGCGTATGGCAGAGCTTGTGGTGCAGCGCCATGCCGACCGCGCCGAGGCAGACGCCGCAGAGCCAGGCGCCATAGAGCGCGTCGGTGCGCGCGACCCTGTCGCTCGGCTCAGCGCAGATTTTCGGCAGCGCCCGCGCCAGCGTGCCGATGCCTTCCTGCGCCATCAGCGATATGATGGGGTTGCGATCGCGCGCGTAGAGCGCCTCGACCGCGTGCGCGATGGCGTTGACGCCCGATGTCGCCGATAGTTTTGCCGGCATCGTCATGGTGAGATCGACGTCGTAGATCACGATCTCGGGGAGGATCTTCGGGCTCGACTGGGTGGTCTTGATCCCGCCGCTGGTCTGACCGACCACCGGCGTCATCTCCGAGCCGGCGTAACTGGTCGGCAGCACGATCTGCGGCAGATCGGTGCGCAAGGCGATCGCCTTACCGAGGCCGGTGGTCGAACCGCCGCCGATCGCGACGACGCCATCGGCCTCAATCTCGCGCACGACTTCCATCGCCCGTTCCGTCACCTCGACGGGCGTATGCATGACCGCTCCGGTGAAGACGCCGGCGAAGCGTTCGCCGATCATCTCCCGGATGCCGGCGACCAGATCTTTCTGCCGCGGGGTCGCCAGCACGAGGGCGCGGGTAACGCCGAGGCGGGACAATTCATCAGGCAATTGACGCAGCGTGCCGGTGCCGAACACCACCCGCATCGGTGCGCTCTGGTAGACGAAGTCTTGCATGGTTGCTCCTTGCGGACGAATGACCGGCTCCAGGATCAGGCCGCCCCGGAGCCGGACTTCCGGCTCAAGAGGCAGGCTGTGCAACCTTGCGCAAGCCGGCAGCCTCTTCAAGGCTGCTTGCGGGTGCGCTCGCCGGCCGCCTGGCCAGCAAGATAATCATCCCGGCGGCAATCGCGGAGACGCCGATCGACAGGAACATCGGCGTCGGGCTCTGGTAATATTGCTGCAGCGCGCCGGCGACGAACGGGCCGAGAATGGCGCCGACGCGGGCGACCCCGAGCTCCATTCCGACAGCAGTGGCGCGCACGCCGGTCTCATAGGAAGCCGCAGTGAAATTGTTCAGCACGAATTGCGCGCCGATAATGAAGAAGCCGGCGGCGGCGACCGAGGTGATGTTGACGATGTGGACGTTCAGTACCACGAGCGACAACACGGCGAGGCCGCCAAAGGCCCACCAGGTCGCGATCAGCCCGCGGCTATAGCCGGACCGGTCGACGAGGTGGCCAAGCACAAGGCCGCCGACGAACGACATGATCTGCATCAGCGCGCCGAAGCCGAAGCTTGCGGCAAAGGTTTCTCCACGCTGCATCATCACCGTCGGAATCCATCCCGAAAGGCCGAAGATGCAGAACAGGCTGAGGAAGGCCGAGGCCCAGATCGCAAATGTGGTCCGTCGATATTTCGACTGCAGCAGCACTGCCACTGAATTGACCGGCTTCTCCGCTTGTCCGATGACAATTTCAGCCAACTTGTAGGCGCTGGCGCGCTCGGGCCGAAGCTTCGTCAGCATGTCGCGGATTTCATCGGTACGGCCCTGGAGTGCGAGGAATTTTGGCGATTCCGGCAGCATCATGTGCATGAACGGCAAGAGCAGGAACGACAGCGAGCCGATCCAGTACAGCGACGTCCAACCGAACACCGGGGTTGCAAACACGCCGGCGACACCGGCGAGGGTGCCGCCGAGCGCCCAGCCAAGCGCGACGCCCCACAGCGCAAACGTGTTCGCCACGCGCCGCGGCGCCAGCTCGTTGATGTAGGTGGTCGCGAGCGGCAGCAGCACGCCGAGGCCGATGCCGGTCAGAAGCCGCAGGATGCAGAAGGAGAGGAACGAGTCTGCCGAGGTCGCGGTGAGCAGCGTGAAGATACTGGTGATCCACAAGCCGCCGAGCAGGGTGCCGCGGCGGCCGAGCCGGTCGGCAATGATGCCGTGGATGGCGGCCCCGAGCAGGAATCCAACCAGGCCGCTGGAAATCAACAGTCCCGCCTGGCCGGCCTGCAGCCCCCAAGGCTTTGCGACGTAGTGAATGACGTAAGCCGGGTTGAACGTGTCATATCCGTCAAACAGTGTTAGCAGTCCCATGATGGCGCCGAGGCGCCAGTGAAATTTTCCTACCTTTGCTTCGGCGAGTTCTTCGTGAAGATCGATTGCCTGCGCGGCCATGGCCGTATCCCTCCCAGATGGTGATTATGTCGTTTGAGGCCGCTTATTCCGCGGCTTGATGGATGCCGTGCTCGGCGACGGCCAAGTCGCCGAGATCGAGCTTGAACAGGTCGATGGCGTTGCGCCGGCCGATCTTCAGGCGATCGTTCTCGCTGATGCTGGCGCTGTTGAACCAGTCGGAGGCGTGGTCCACGTTCTCGAACGGCCAGTCGACCGAGAACAGGATGCGGTCGGCTCCGATTTCGAGAATGGAATCGATCAGCGTTTGCGTGCGGAAATTGCCCGACGTGGTCAGGAAGAAGTTGGCATTGAAATAGTCGCAGATCTTCTTCTTCGCCTTGTGTTTCGGCGGCGCCTTGACCCAGCCGTTGCGATGATCGACGCGCCACATGCTGTAGGGCAGGCCTTCACCCATATGGCCGAGGATGATCTTCAGTTTTGGATAGGCATCGAACAATCCCGATCCCATCAGCCGCAGCGCATGAACCGCGGTTTCTTGCCCGAATGCCCAGGTCGGACCCATTAGCCAGGGATGCCCTTGATAGATTGCGCAGTCTTCCGGCAGCGGATTGCGCGGATGCAGGTAGAAGGGCAGGCCGGTCTGCTCGACCGCTTCCCAGAATGGCCAGTATTGCGGCAGGTCGTAATAGACCGGCCGCTTGCCGTCGCCGATTTGCGAGAAGCCGTTGACCAGCGCGCCGCGGAAGCCGAGCGTCTTGATGCAGCGCTCGAGTTCGGCGATCGCGAGATCGGGGTCCTGCATCGGCAGTGCGGCAAAGGCCTGGAATCGCGACGGCCGTTTTGCCACCTGTTCGGCGAGGAAATCGTTGGCACGGATCGCGATCTCGTTGGCGCGGACGATGTCGGGAATCGCCTGCACCGCCGGCGCGTTCAGCGACAGGATCATCATCTCGACGCCGTGGCGGTCCATCTGCGCCAGCCGCTTGTCCTGGATATCGAGCAGACGGTCCTTCAACTCCGGCCAATAGGAGTCCGGAACGAAACCCGCTGAGTCCATCAGCGTGTCCGGGATGGCGAAATGTTCCTCTAGTGCGATCTTGCCCTGCATATTGTCCTCGCTGATGTCTGATGCTGGTTAGTACTGTCCCTTAGTATTGACCTTGGGGCGTCAGCCCGAGAGCGAGCTGGCCGTACATGGTGCCGACGGCGTCCCAGTTCATGCTGATGTGGCGGCCGACGGCATTGGCGTCGCGCCAGGCGCGCTGCACCGGATTGGAAAGGTCGAGGCCGAGCCCGCCGGTCGAGGCGTTCAGCGCCTCACTGGCGCGGATGGCCAGCGCAACCGAAAAGGCCTGGCCGCGGCGGCTGACGATGCGGTCCTCGGTCGAGACCGGCCTGCCGTCGCGGATCGTCGCCGCACGGTCCCTGAGATCGCGCAGCAGCACTTCACGCGCTGCATCGACCGAGGCGGCCGCTTCCGCAACACGTAACTGGATGGTCGGGAAATCCGCCATGCGGTTGTTATGGCCCGCCACCGCGCCGCGCGTGATTCGCCTCGAGGTTACGGCAAGATAGTCTTCCAGTGCGCCGGCGGCGGCGCCGACTGCGGTGGACGCCAGGCAGGAAGGAATGTTCGACAGCATCGGAATCGAGAAAGTGGGGTTGGCGGCATAGAGCGCAGCGCCCGGCGTCTTGCCGGATGTGGTGTCGGCGAACGACAGCAGGCGGTGCGCGGGCACAAACACGTCTGACAGTACGAGCGTCTTGCTGCCGGTGCCGCTGAGGCCGACGACATTCCAGGTATCGTCGATGACGTAGTCGGAGGCCGGAACCAGCAGGAAGGCCGGCGCAAACTGGCCGGCTTCCGTCTTCGACGGCAACAGCGCCGCGCACAACGACCATTGCGCGTTGTCGCAGCCGCTCGCAAACGACCAGCGCCCGGTGAGGCGATAGCCGCCCTCGACCTCGATCGCCTTGGCGGCCGGCGCGTAGGAGCCGCAAGCGAGTGCGTCTGGATTATCATCCCAGACGTCGCGCTGCGCGATTTCCGGAAATCCCGCGATCAGCCATTGATGGGCTGCGAGCAGGCCGCCGACCCACGCCGTCGAGGCGCAGCTTTTCGCGAGCTCGATGTTCAGTTCGACCAGCACGTCGAAATCGTGCTCGTAGCCGCCGAACATCGCCGGCTTGACGATGTCGAAATAGCCGATGTTGCGCAGCGCCGTGATGTTCTCTTCCGGCACGCGGCCCGCCTTTTCCGTGGTGTGGGCGCGCGCCTTGATCTGCGGCGCGATCTGCGCCACGCGGCTCCGCAACTCGCTAATGTCGGGGCGAGCGGCCGGAGGCGCCGGCACGTCCTTCAACTGGGCGACTGATACCATTGGTTTGCTCCGTATCTTCGATGGGCTGAAAAGGCGGCGGCTTGGCGGATCACGCAGCCTGGCTGTCGTGGGGCACCGAAAAGCAGTAGGTCGCGTCCTGGTAGATCAGGGGCTCGATCGGATCGCGCACGTTCACGGTCTCAGCTTCGCCGATGAAAATCGTATGCGTGCCGTAGGGCACGGCGGCGGCCTTCTTGCAGAAGATGTTGATCTGCGCGTCGGCGAGATAGGTGACGCCCTCGGGCGAGGTCATCCATTGGCCGAGCCCGAACCGCTCCTCGGCGGGGACCGCGCCGCTGAACGCCGATGAAAGGGAGATTTGGTCGCGGCGCAGCACGTTCACGCAGAAGCGGCGCGCCAGCAGCATGATGTCGTGCAGCAGCGTCTGTTGGTTGACGCAGACGATCAGCGAGGGAGGGTCGAGCGACAGCGACGTCACCGCGGTCGCCGTCATCCCGTGGCGGCGGTTCTGGTCGGCAGACGTGATCACCGACACGGCGGCCGGAAATCGCCGCAACGCGCGCTTGAACGTTTCACGCAATTCGTCGGATGCCGAATCCAGCGACATGGTTTCCTCCACTGAACAATCCGCTCTTGATCGGCGGCTTAATTTTCGTGAACAATAATTGCATCTGCAAATGACAAGTCAATCAGAAATTTTCAAATGCAACAATTGCCTTGAAAAATGATCGGCGGCCGGCTATTGGAGGGGTGCAAAAGTTGCACCATAGCAGGACGCAAGACCTTGTACCGGCTGACGAATTCATTGCCCTACATGCTCAACCGCGTCGGCGTGCGGATGGGCGATCTGTTTTCCCGGCGCATCGCGGGCTATGGCGTGACATTACCGATGTACCGCGTGATGGCCGCGCTCTGGGAGAAAGGCGATCAGCGCCTCGGCGATCTCGCCGACATGACGACGATCGAGATATCGACGCTGTCGCGCCTGATCGGGGAGATGAAGCGGCGAGGCCTCGTAACGCGCACGCGGCTGAAGGACAACGCGCGTACGGTCGCGATCAACCTCACGCCGAAGGGACGGACGCTGGTGGAAGAATTGATCCCGATCGCCATCCATTTCGAGGAAGTGGCGGTCCGCAATTTTCCGTCGAAGAACGTTTCGGATCTGAAGACGGTGCTCGCAGAAATCTACGAGAGTCTGAATTCGATCGAGCCCGAGATCGCGGAAGTCAACAAGGCGCGCAAGGCGGCGAAGGCGAAAGCGTGACTCTTGCGGCCGACTGGCGGGCGCCTGATGGCAGATCGGCCCGGCCGGCCTCTGTGCTAGCCTTTAGCCGCGCATGGCGGCGCGAAAGCCGACGCAGCTCAGCGCGCCAGCCACGATGACCGCAATCCAGCTCGGCCAGAACGGAACATCGACGCCATTCAGGGTGATGGACCATCCCATCACGATCCGGATCAACTGAAGAAGTGCGATCAGGGCAAAGATGGCGGCGGCAAGCGTACAAAAGCTCCTGATGGTCATTGCCGATCTCCGATGGCGCATGACGTGCCCCCGCACCAAAATGGGGAGGGATCGGCGCGGCGGCCATTCCCCTTACGCAGGAAATGGCTTCACAAAGCCATTTTCGATGTGTCGTACAATCGCAGTTTCGCGACGTCGCAAGTCGAAATCACTTCCGCCTTAGCGCATTCGAGAACGTCCCGACGGAGATCTGAGGTGTCTGTTTGTCGGAGTAGACCAGAAGTGATCGGTACACCGTTAAAGCGACGCGAGTGCCCGTTGCAGACACGACAGTTCACGTGGAAATAGCTGCGAAGCTGCGCTAGCATTGGCCCGCTTGGTCGAGATAGGATTGGGGTGCAATGGCAAGGCTGATCGCATTGGCTGGCTTGCCGGGGGTTGGCAAGTCGAGCATAGCGCGGCGTCTGGCGGGGCGTTCCGGTGCCATCTGGCTACGCATCGACTCGATGGATCAGGCAATCTGGGCATCCGGTACGGCGCCGAGCGATCTCTTCGATTGGAGCTATCGAGCGGCTCAGTCGATCGCGGCCGACAATCTAGCCCTCGGCCTAGATATTGTCGCGGATTGTGTAAACGATTGCCAAGAGGCACGGGACGGTTGGGAAGCGGCGGGGCGGCGTGCCGCAGCCGAGGTCATCTGGCTAGAAGTCGTGTGCAGCGATCTTGTCGAGCACCGTCGGAGAATTGAGACAAGATCAAGCGACGTCATGGGGCTGAACTTACCCAATTGGGACGCAGTTGCAGCCCGTGCCTACGACAAATGGAACCGAGATCGCATCATTATCGATACAGCACATCGTAGCTTGGAAGAGTGCGTGGAGGAGGCGTTCGATCTCCTAAGCAGATGATGGCAGCTATTGGCCCGGTGCGTCGATATCGGCGCGCCCGCCTTTGTGTCGCTATTAGATGCCAACAAGCGGACATCGTCAGTTTATGAGTCCTCGCCCTAATTCGCAGCCGAGCGGGTGCGTTTGCGGTTGGACGCCGCCACTTCGGGATAGCCGTGCAGCTTCAGCTTGTCGGCCTGCACGCCCCAGCTTTCCAGCCGGTCGAGAAAGCTCATGCCGAGCAGGTTGGTCTTCATCAATCCGCGCGGCACCACCAGCGCCGGGACCGATTTCTCGACGAGGCCGCCGACCGCGAGACGATCGAGGGTCAGCCGCGCCGCCTTGGTATGGCCGCCGGCGGTTTCGACATCGACATTGTATTCGAGCATCTCGATCGGCAGGCCGATCGCCTTCGCCGTCTCCCAGGTCAGCACCACCGAAGTGGCGCCGGTGTCGATCACCATCGGCGCCTTGACGCCGTTGATCTTGGCGTGCAGCGCGAATTCGCCGGCTTTGCCGCGCGCGATCTCCACGGCGGGCGCCGGCTGCAGGCTGCGTTGCCACAGCATTTTCGATACCGAGTTGCTGGCGCGCGCGATCTGGTTCGGATCGCCATAGGCGACCACGGCGCCTGCGGTGGCGGCGAGCATTGCCAGAACGAGCATGATGCGGATCACTGGGCGCCTCCGCCGTTTCCTCCGGTGATCAGCCGCGTTCGGCGCGCGGCGGCATCGGAACCAGGCCCGCATCCACCATGCGCGCCGCAAGCCCTTCCATCACGGCCAATCGCTCCGCCGTTTCCATGCGGTGCCAGCGCGCGATCTCCGGCAACGTTCGTCCGCAGCCGAAGCAGAGTTTGGTTTTGGGATCCATCATACAGACTGCGATACACGGCGTTTCTTTGCTCATTCCTGGATAGTGAAACGGTTTGAGTCCTCGGCGCAAGCGCTCCAACTACAGGCCGGTGCCGGCACTCATGATCGGCTTGTGACGCGGCCGCCGCTTGTCGTCGGCGGATGCGGTGGGTTCCGGCTGCAGCGGCGGTGCTTCCTCTTCGACCATCGGCGCCAGCGCGCTCATCACGCGCTCCGGCGGGAAGGTAACGATGACTTCGGTGCCGATGCGCAGTTTCGATTTCAGCGTGAAGGTGCCGCCATGCATGTCGATCAGGCTCTTGGCGATCGGCAAGCCCAGGCCCGCGCCCTGTTCGGCCGATTTGATCGAGTTGGAGCCCTGGCCAAACGAAGCCAGCACGATCGGGATTTCATCCTCGGCAATGCCGGAGCCGGTGTCCTTGACGCTGAGATATTGTCCACCGGACGCAGTCCAGCCGACCTTAAGCCAGATATCGCCGCCCGGCGGAGTGAACTTGATCGAGTTGGATATGAGATTGAGCACGACCTGGCGCGTGGCGCGCTCGTCGCCCCAGATCCTGGGCATGCCGTGCTCGAACACCTCATGAATGGTGATGCCGCGGCTGCTCGCGCGCAGCTTCAACAGATGGTGGCAATCGGAAACGACATGGACGAGCGAAACCGCTTCCTCGTTGAGTTCGTAGCGGCCGGCCTCGATCCGCGACAGATCGAGAATCTCGTTGATGAGATTGAGCAGGTGGACGCCCGAATTGTGGATGTCGGCGGAATATTCCTTGTAGACCGGCACCGCATGCGCGCCGAAGATTTCGCTCTTCATCACCTCGGAGAATCCGAGGATCGCGTTCAGCGGCGTGCGCAGCTCGTGGCTCATCTGCGCCAGAAAGCGCGACTTGGCGACGTTGGCGGATTCGGCGCGGTGCCGCGCTTCGTCCGAAATCGCCTTGGCCTGTTCGAGCTCGCCGATCAGCGCGTCCTTCTCGGCGCGTGCTTCCAGGGTTTGCAGCGTCGTCGAATGGAGCTGATGGGCGAGTAGCGCAAAATAGCTTTCAGCGGCGACCGCCAGCAGCGCGAGCGCGTAGTTGTCGAAGGTTCCGCCCATCACGAAGTTGAGCGCGATCGCCGCCGTCACCGGCACGGTTGCCGCCACCGCCGCAATGGGCAGCGTCGCTGCCAGCATGCTCGACACCGCGATCACCAGCAGCATCAGGAACATCATCATCGTGTTCGAGACGACGTCGAGGCCGGCCGGGTGGAGCAGGATCGCCGTCCAGCTCAGGCCGTAGAGCAAGTCGAGCAGCACGAAGCGGGTTTGCCATTTGCGCGTGGCGGCGAGCGTAGGCGGCTCGCCTAGGAAGCGCTTGCAGTTGCGAATGATGGCGGCATGGACGCAGAGCATGCCGACGGTCCAGACCGCGGCCGGCACAGCGTACTTCCACAGGCCGAACAGCACGCCGGTCGCAACCACCAGCAGCATGACCACGAAGGAAGCCGATACCCGGGTCTGGGCGTATTGTCGGAGCAATTCGGTATCGAAGGCGGGGCGGGTCCCGCTGGTCGACGTTAACCGATCCCGCGCCTCGCGCACCCGCTGCGCCGCCACGCGCCGGGTGCTGACCGCTGGTGCGACCGGCGCTTCTGCCGGAAGCTGGACAACCTCGGGCTTCTCTGCGGGGTTACTCATTGAACAACACAAAATCCTGCCCGCGAACTGCGCGGGCTTTTGCATTGTCTATCTGTGCCGCTAAATCATTAAGCGATGACTTAAAGAGCTAAAAATTCTCGTAAACAGGAAGTTAAAATTAACCTGTCGGGCAGACGGAACCCCCGCTTCTGACTGGATAAGAAGCGGGGGCCTTGCTCGTTGCCTTAACCTCTTTCTTTAACTCACCGCTCCAGCCTGGCCAAAAGGCTCGACGTATCCCAGCGTTTGCCGCCCATCTTCTCGACCTCGGCGTAGAACTGATCGACGAGGGCGGTCACCGGCAGGTTGGCGCCGTTGCGGCGGGCCTCACTGATGCAGATCGAGAGGTCCTTGCGCATCCATTCGACGGCAAAGCCGAAGTCGAACTTGCCGTCGTTCATGGTCTTGTAGCGGTTCTCCATCTGCCAGGACTGCGCCGCGCCCTTGGAGATGGTCTCGATCACGGACGCGACGTCGAGTCCTGACTTCTTGGCGAAATGAATGCCCTCGGACAGTCCCTGGACGAGACCTGCGATGCAGATCTGATTGACCATCTTGGTGAGCTGTCCGGCGCCGGCGGGCCCGAGCAGTTTGCACATCCTTGCGTAAGCGCCGGAAATGATCGGCTCGGCAGCGGCATAGGCGTCTTCCTTGCCGCCGCACATCACCGTCAGCACGCCGTTTTCCGCCCCCGCCTGGCCACCGGACACCGGCGCGTCGATGAACTTGAAGCCGGCCTTGACGGCGGCAGCATCGAGCTCGCGGGCGACTTCGGCGGAGGCGGTGGTGTGATCGACGAATACCGCACCCTTCTTCATGCCGGCGAAGGCGCCATCGGTGCCGATCGTGACCGCGCGCAGGTCATTGTCGTTGCCGACGCAGCACATCACGAAATCCTGACCTTCCGCCGCGGCCTCCGGCGTCGGCGCGGTGCGCCCGCCGAACTTGTCCGCCCACTCCTTCGCCTTGGCCCCGGTCCGGTTGTACACGGTCACCTCGTGGCCGCCTTTTTTCGCCAGATGTCCTGCCATGGGGAAGCCCATTACGCCGAGACCGAGAAAAGCGACTTTAGCCATGTGTGTTACCTTGGAGTTTTCGCCGGCGACGTTGGGCCGGCCGGACGGTGTTTTTGGAGGAGCCGCACCATAACCGCTGCGCAGGGGAGGGCAACGCCTTCGTTGGTGGGCGGGGCCGGATTCGTGCTAGGATAGTTCCTCAAGAACCTCACAAAAAAGGGAGTGACATCGCATGGGCGTCAGCGTGGGCGTGCTCGACCATTTCAACATCCGGACCCGCAACCTTGCCGATACGGTCCGGTTCTATGAGGACATTCTGGGCCTGGAAAAGGGCGCGCGGCCGAACTTCGCATTTCCCGGGGCGTGGATGTACAGCGAGGGCAAGGCGGTGGTGCACCTCGTCGATATCTCCAAGACCGACGAGCCGCAAAAGCCCGATTCCGGCGTTGTCCATCATGTCGCGTTTGCCAGCTACGGCTTTGACGGCATGAAACGGCGGCTGGAACAGAAGGGCATGGCGTACGACTCGCGGCAGGTTCCGGGCGGTGATCTCTGGCAGATCTTCGTCAATGACCCCAATGGCGTGATGATCGAGCTGAATTACGAGGCGGCCAAGGAGCAGGCGGCTGCCGCCCCCGCGGAGCGGCGGGATGACGTCGGAGCGAGATAGCCTTTTGCGCTGAACCGCTCTATGGGTCGCATCAGACTGGCATAGCGTCTTGGAACGCGGCTCCGCTTTCGGACTTGGTCCGGAGCGGGTCGGGTTCGCGTCAAGAATGCGCGTCAAAACAAGCGAGTGGGGCCCGGTTCTCACTCGGAACCGCAAGGGCTTCAGGAGATGCGCGAGTGAGCGTAACACAGCAACAGGTTCTCGATGCCCTTCGCCGGGTGGCCTCGCCGCGCGGCGTGACACTGACCAATGCCAACGTACTGTCGGCGATCTCGGTCACCGACGGCAAGGTGTTCTTCTCCATCAATGTCGACGCCGCAGAGGCTCAAGCCTGGGAAAGCGTGCGCGCGCAGGCCGAAGCCGCGGTGCGCGCGATCCCCGGTGTCAGCACCGCAATGATCGCGCTCACGGCCGAGCGCAAGCCAGGATCGCCGCAGGCCGCGCCCGCGGCGCATCGGCATGCGCATGGCGTGCAACCCGCTTCTGCCCACCGCCCGCCGCAGGGCGCGGCGTCGCCGATGTCGAAGCAGGCGGAGATTCCTGGCGTTGCCGCCATCATCGCCGTGGCCTCGGGCAAGGGCGGTGTCGGCAAGTCGACCACAGCGCTCAATTTGGCGCTTGGCCTGCGCGACCTCGGCCTGCGCGTCGGGCTGCTCGATGCCGACATTTACGGCCCCTCGGTGCCGCGGCTCACCGGCATCAGCGAAAAGCCGCAGCTCAACGACGACCGCAAGATGATTCCGATCAAGCGTTTCGGGCTTTCGATCATGTCGATCGGCTTCCTGGTCGAGGAAGACACCGCGATGATCTGGCGCGGGCCGATGGTGATGTCGGCGATCACCCAGATGTTGCGTGACGTGGCGTGGGGCACGCTCGATATTCTCGTCGTCGATATGCCGCCCGGTACGGGAGACGCGCAATTGACCCTGGCGCAGAACGTGCCGCTGAAGGGAGCGGTGATTATCTCAACCCCGCAGGACCTCTCCCTGATCGACGCGCGGCGGGGGCTTGCGATGTTCAGGAAGGTCAACGTGCCGGTGCTCGGCATCGTCGAGAACATGAGCTACTTCCAGTGTCCCAAGTGCGGCACGCGCTCGGACATTTTCGGCCATGGCGGCGCGCGCCATGAGGCGGAGCGGCTGGGTGTCCCATTCTTGGGCGAAATCCCACTGCACATGTCGATCCGGACCACCTCGGATGAAGGTAATCCGGTGGTGGCTAGCGAGCCTGATGGCCCGCATGCCGCGGTCTACCGGGCCATCGGGACCAAGGTTCGCGACCAGCTTCAGGGCGCGATTGCCGCGGCCTGAGGTTGCATTGTCCGCGCCCATACGACTTTCGTTTAATCAGTGCAGTCATGCCTTTGTCGCGTTTTCGAACGCGAACTTCCGTGTTAAAGCGCCCCCGCCAGAGCGCCCCGGATGCCGTGGAATTCGTCCCGCCGGAGGAACGCTCGAGGAAATTTGGGGAACGACCCGAAGGAGAGCTTGAATGAAGCGTCGTGATTTTTTGAAGGTTTCAGCGGCCGGTGCTGCCGCGACAGCCGTTGCCTCGCCGGCGATCGCGCAATCGTCGCCTGAGATCAAATGGCGCCTGACGTCGAGCTTCCCGAAGTCGCTCGACACTATCTACGGCGGTGCCGAGCACCTGGCGAAGCAGGTCGCCGAAATGACCGACAACAAATTCCAGATCCAGGTCTTCCAGGCCGGCGAGCTGGTTCCGGGTCTGCAGGCGCTCGACGCGACTTCCAAGAATACCGTCGAGATGTGCCACACCGTTTCGTATTATTACGTCGGCAAGGATCCGACCTTTGCGATCTTTTCGGCGGTGCCGTTCGGTCTCAATGCGCGCCAGCAGAACTCTTGGTTGGCGCAAGGCGGCGGTAACGAACTCGCGAACGAGTTCTTCAAGAAGTCCGGCGTGATCGGCTTCCCCTGCGGCAACACCGGCACCCAGATGGGCGGCTGGTTCCGCAAGGAGATCAAGACCGTTGCTGATCTGTCGGGCCTCAAGATGCGCATCGGCGGCATCGCTGGCCAGGTCCTGCAGAAGGTTGGCGTGGTGCCGCAGCAGATCGCCGGCGGCGATATCTATCCGGCGCTGGAAAAGGGCACCATCGACGCTGCCGAGTGGGTCGGCCCGTATGACGACGAGAAGCTCGGCTTCCAGAAGGTCGCGAAGTTCTACTACTACCCCGGCTTCTGGGAGGGCGGCCCGACGGTCCACGCCTTCGCCAATCTGGAGAAGTGGAATGAATTGCCGAAGAGCTACCAGGGCATTCTCACCAACGCGGCGGCGAACACCAATGCCTGGATGAATCAGCGCTACGACATGCTGAACCCCGCGGCACTGAAGCGTCTGGTTGCTAGTGGCACGCAGCTTCGTCCGTTCACCAACGAAGTGCTGGAAGCTTGCCTGAAGTCGACCAACGAATTGTGGGGCGAAATCTCCGGCAAGAACGCGGACTTCAAGAAGGCGATCGACGCGATGCAGGCCTATCGCTCCGACCAGTATCTGTGGTGGCAGGTCGCCGAATATACCTATGACAGCTTCATGATCCGTTCGCGCACGCGCGGCTGATCGGAGCCAGATACCTGTACCAAAAGCTTACGAGAAAGCCCGGCCTTCGCAGGAAGGTCGGGCTTTTTCGCGTTTCCATCCAATTGCTTATGGAAATCGGCGGCCGGATGTTCCATGCTTGATTCCAAGCCTCGACACGAAGGCTGACCGGCACAACCAAAAGGGATGGAATATGAAGCGAAGAGATTTTCTCAAAGTAACCGGCTTGGGTGCGGCAGGTGCTGCAACGATCGCAGCGCCCGCGATTGCGCAGGGCTTGCCCGAAATCAAGTGGCGCATGCCGACGAGCTGGCCGAAGTCCTTGGACACGCTCTATGGCGGTGCCGAATTGATGGCCAAGATGGTCGGCGAAGCCACCGACAACAAGTTTCAGATCCAGACCTTTGCAGGCGGTGAGATCGTGCCGGGTCTGCAGGTTCTGGATGCTGTGCAAAACGGCACCTGCGAGATCGGACATACTGCCTCGTACTACTATTTCGGCAAGGATCCGACCTTCACCTTTGGCTCCGCGGTGCCGTTCGGCCCGAACCAGCGCCTGAACCAGGCCTGGTACATGTTGGGCGGCGGCAAGGAACTGCTCAACGAGTTCTACAAGAAGTACAACGTCACCTCGCTGCTGGCCGGCAACACCGGCTGCCAGATGGGCGGCTGGTTCCGGAAGGAGATCAAGACGGTCGACGATCTCAAGGGCCTCAAATTCCGTATCGGCGGCTTCTCGGGGAAGGTTTTGCAGAAGCTAGGCGCGGTGCCTCAGCAAATCGCCGGCGGCGATATCTATCCGGCGCTGGAGAAGGGTACCATCGACGGCGCGGAATGGGTTGGTCCCTACGATGACGAGAAGCTCGGCTTCTACAAGGTCGCGCCCCACTATTACTATCCCGGCTGGTGGGAAGGCGGACCGATGCTGCTGGCGTTCGTCAACCTCGACAAGTGGAATGCGCTGCCGAAATTCTACCAGAGCGTTCTCGAGCAGGCCGGTCATCAGGCCAATAACTGGATGATGGCGAAATACGACCAAGCCAATCCTCTCGCGCTGCGCAAGCTGATTGCGGGCGGCGCCAAGCTGCAGGCATTCCCGGCGCCAGTCATGGAAGCCTGCTACAAGGCCGCGAAGGAATTGCACAGCGAAGTCTCCGCCGGCAACGCGGACTTCAAGAAGGTCAACGAGTCGCTGAGCAGCTTTACGAACAACGGATATCAGTGGTTCCAGGTCGCCGAACTCGGTTACGACTACTTCATGGCTCGCCGTTCGCAGAGTTGATTGCCGCCGAGAGAGAAATCGGCAGCAAAAACCCCGGAGCGAAAGCTCCGGGGTTCTTTATTTGGGTGAAGCGGATGACGTGAGCGAGGGCGCTACTGTTTGGGCTGCCCGAAATCCAGCGGCGGCAATTCGATCTGCGGCACCTCGATCTTGATCGAGTTCGGATCGATCGTCGACGCCGCGCCCTTGTAGTGCATCACCATCGCCGGGAACATGATGACCAGTATCACCATGATGACCTGGATCACGACGAACGGCACCGCGCCCCAATAGATCTGGCCGGTTGTCACCGGGTCCATGCGCTTGCCGGTGACGCGGTCGATATAGGATTCCTTCGGCGCCACCGAGCGCAGATAGAACAGCGCGAAGCCGAACGGCGGGTGCATGAACGACGTCTGCATGTTGACGCCGAGAATGACGCCGAACCAGATCAGGTCGATGCCGAGCTTTTCAGCCGCGGGTCCGAGCAACGGAATAATGATGAAGGCCAGTTCGAAGAAGTCGAGGAAGAAGGCCAGGACGAAGACGAGGGCGTTGACGAAAAGGAGGAAGCCGATCTGGCCGCCGGGCAGGGAGGTCAAGAGATGCTCGACCCAGATGTGGCCGTTCACGCCGTAGAACGTCAGCGAGAAAACGCGCGCGCCGATCAGGATGAAGATCACGAAGGCCGACAGCTTGGCCGTCGATTCCGTCGCTTGCCGGATCAGATCCCAGCTCAGCCGGCGCTTGGCGGCGCCGAGAATGAGTGCACCGGCCGCGCCCATCGCGCCGCCTTCGGTCGGCGTGGCAATGCCGACGAAGATCGTGCCGAGCACCAGGAAGATCAGGAATAGCGGCGGCACCATCACGAAGGTCGTCTGCTGCGCCATCGCCGACAGGAAACGGAAGCCGGTGAACTTATGAATGAGCCAGTTCGCCACCGCCACGAAGAAGGCGAACAGGATGCCGTAGAACATGCTGAGCACGACGTAGTCGGCTCCGCGCGCCTCCGAATGGCGCATCATGAACCAGCCGAAAACGCAACTGACGATGAAGAGGACGCCGAGCGACCAAAGTCCGCGGCTGCCATCAGGCTCGCGAAAACCGACCGCATCCGCTGGCAGACCCGGAGCAGCCTTGGGAAAGATCATGCTTACCAGGAACGCGTAGCCGGCATACAGGCCAGCAAGCACGATTCCCGGGACGAACGCGCCCTCGTACATGTCGCCGACCGACTTGCCGAGCTGGTCGGCCATCACGATCAGGACGAGAGAGGGAGGAATGATCTGCGCCAGCGTACCGGAAGCGGCGATGACGCCGGACGCCATCCTTCGGTCGTAGCCATAGCGCAACATGATCGGCAGCGAGATAAGGCCCATCGAGATGACGGAAGCGGCAACGACACCTGTGGTCGCCGCGAGCAACGCGCCGACGAAAATGACGGCATAGGCGAGGCCGCCGCGGATCGTGCCGAACAATTGTCCGATCGTATCGAGCAGATCCTCGGCCATGCCCGACCGTTCGAGCACCAGTCCCATGAACGTGAAGAACGGAATGGCGAGCAGCGTGTCGTTGTTCATCACGCCGTAGACGCGCTCAGGCAGCGCTTGCAGGAAGTCTGGGCGGAACTCGCCAAGCTCGATGCCGACAAAGGCGAAGATCAGTCCAACCGCGCCGAGCGAAAATGCCGCCGGATAGCCCAGCAGCAGGATAATCACCAGTGACGCGAACATGATCGGCGCCATGTTGGCGATGAGAAAAGCAGTCATCTAGTCCCCCTGAGATCGCGCCGACGATCAGCGTTTTTCGATCGCCTCGACGAGGTGTTCGACCTCGGCTTCGAGAGCATGTATCTGCGATGCGTGTGGATCCGGAATCAGGCCGCGCATCACGGCGATTCGCTTGATCAGTTCGGAAATGCCCTGAGCGAACAGGAACACGAACCCGATGATGATCAGCGATTTGGCCGGCCATTGCGGCAGACCACCGGCATTGCCGGACTGTTCGTTGATTTCAACCGAGCGCATGAAGAACGGACCGCCGGTGACGATCATCACGATGCAGAGTGGCATCAGGAAAAATACATGGCCGATGATGTCGACGATATCCCGCCAGCGCTTGGAAAACATGTTGTTTACGATATCGATGCGGATGTGCTCGTTGTCGAGCATCGTCCATGGCGAGCACAGCAGAAAGACAACGCCGAACAGCACCCACTGCAGCTCCAGCCAGGAATTCGACGACACGTCGAAAGTCTTGCGCACGACCGCGTTGGTGGCCGAGATGAGCACGGCTATCAGAATGAGCCACGCCAGGCGCTTGCCCGTCCACCGCGTGAACGCGTCGATTCCCCGGCTCAATTTCAAAAGCGATTGCAACGATGACCCTCCCAGACTGACGCCTCTGCCGTCTTGACCGCGCGGTTAGGCGCAGCCGGCTTATCCTGCCGAGCTAGCATGAAGCCGATGCACCAAACCAGCGCTCGCTGCTGCCGTCAATCGGAAGTTTGTTGATATTGAAGGGGAATATTTCGTCTGCGGAATACCATTGCGCCTTGGCCTGGGCGGCAGGCTGTGGGCACAATTTCGTCAACGAGTCATTGTTTGCCGGATCAGTTTCTACTGCTGCTTGAGCGGACCTAAATCCAGCGGCGGCAATTCGATCTGCGGAACCTCAATTCTGATCTTGCTGAGATCCTCCGCGCTCACCGGCTTGTCCAGCAACGCGGTAACGGTCCAGGGGAAAGCGATCACCAGCACGACCATGATGACCTGCAGGCCGATCCAGGGGATCGCCCCCCAATAAATGTCGGAACTCTTGACTTCCTTGGGCGCCACGCCGCGCAGGTAAAACAGCGCAAAGCCGAACGGCGGATGCAGGAACGACGTCTGCATGTTGACGCACAACATCACGCCGAACCAGATCAAAGCCGCATCCGCGCCGACCACTGGCGCCAGCACCTTTTGCGCAATCGGCGCAACCATCGGCAGGATGATGAAGGCGATCTCGAAGAAGTCGAGGAAGAACGCCAGGAAGAAGATGAACAGGTTGATGAAGATCAGGAAGCCCCAGACCCCGCCGGGTACCGAGGTCAGCATGTGCTCCAGCCAGACGCCGCCGGAGACGCCGAGGAACACCACGGAAAAGCAGGTCGAACCGATCAGGATGAACACCACCATCGAGGTGAGGCGCATCGTCGACTGATAGCCCTGACGGATGAGGTCGCGGAGGTCGGGAATGCGCACGGCTTCCAGACAAATCCAGATCACGGCGAGATAGGTGATCGCGAAGGCGATCTTGAAGAGAAAGCTGCCCGTGTAGAGGATTCCGAGAATCGTTCCGACGCCTGCGGCAGCGATGCCGATCAGCAGAATCCTGTTGCCGGCCGCGCTGAATTCCTTGTGATGTATTGCGGCAAGCACGACGGCGCCAACGGCTCCCATCGCGCCGGCTTCGGTCGGCGTCGCCAGGCCCAGCATCATGGTGCCGAGCACGACGAAGATCAGCACCGCCGAGGGGATGATTCCCATCAGGCATTTTCGCCACAGCGGCCAGCCGGTCAGTGTCAACGCCGACCTCGGCACCGGCGGCACGTGGTCCGGCTTGATGATGCCGAGCACAAAGGTGTAGCCGGCGAACAGCGCGATCTGGAATAATGATGGTCCCCAAGCGCCGAGATACATATCGCCGACCGACTTGCCAAGCTGGTCGGCCAATACGATCAGCACCAGCGATGGCGGCACGAGCTGGGTGATGGTGCCCGAGGCCGCCAGCACGCCGGTGATGTAGCGCATGTTGTAGCCATAGCGGATCATCACCGGCATCGAGATCAGTGCCATGGCAATGACCTGGGCCGCCACCGTGCCGGTTATCGCGCCGAGAATGAAGCCGACGATGATCACGGAGTAGCCCAGTCCGCCGCGCACCGGGCCGAACAACTGCCCCATCGAATCCAGCATGTCTTCGGCCAGGCCGCATCGTTCGAGGACGGCGCCCATGAACGTGAAGAAAGGGATCGCAAGCAGCAATTCGTTGGCCAGCACGCTGCCGAAGATGCGGCCCGGAATCGCCTGCATGAAGCTGAAGTCGAAAAAGCCGAGATGGATCGCGAGAAAGCCGAACGAGAATCCGACCGCCGCCAGCGTGAATGCGACGGGAAAGCCGATCAGCATCGCCAGAATAAGTCCGCCGAACATCAGCGGCGGCATCATTTCCAGCGTGATCATTGCACCGGCCTTTCGTACCTGGCATCGATGGTCACGAGATTCTGCAGCGCGGCGACGCGCTTGATGACCTCGGAGACGCCCTGCAGTGCGAGCATCACGAAGCCTGCGGGCACGACCAGCTTGATCGGCCAGCGCAACAGGCCTCCGGCGTTGCTGGATTCCTCGCCGACGGCGTAGGCCTGCAGGAAGAACGGCCAGGACAGCCAGGTCAGCAGCAGGCAGGCCGGGATCAGGAAGCACAGCGTTCCGATCAGGTCGAGCCAGAGCTGGCCGCGTTCAGAGAGCATCAAATAGAAGATTTCGACGCGAACATGCTCGTTGCGCTTGAAGGTGTAGGAGGCGCCGAACATCACGAAGATGGCGAACATGTACCACTGCAGTTCGAGCCAGCCGTTGGAGCTATAGCCGAACGCGTAGCGGATCATCGCATTGCCGGCGCTGACCGTGCACGCTGCGAGGACCAGAAAGTTGCAGAGATTGCCGATCTTTTCGTTGAGCAGATCGATGCCGGCACTGAGCGCTAACAGCGGCCGCATCATACCTGCCCGGGCGGTGGCCACGACGCCATCGCCGATGTCGCGATCGATGGCATCGATCGTCCTCCCCCTTTTTGTGCTTCCGCCGTCTTCGCCGCTCCGTTTAGGTGCGTGGCCTGTCCAGCCATGCTGGCGTGAAGCAGCCGCACCATTCCAGCGCGCTGCAACAGCGTCAATCGGAAAATGCGTCGGACGATATGGGGCTGCGGTTACTAGCCGCCCGTCACGCTCATGTGGCGCGAGACGCTCGGGCGATTATGCCGACGGTCGATGATGAAGTCGTGGCCCTTCGGCTTCAGCCCGATGGCGCGATCAATCGCTGCCGAGAGCAGGTCGTCCTCCGCGGAAGCCCGCAACGGCTTGCGCAAATCGGAGGCATCCTCATGGCCGAGGCAGGTGTGCAACGTGCCGGTGCAGGTGATCCGTACGCGGTTGCAGGACTCGCAGAAATTATGCGTCATCGGCGTGATGAAGCCGAGTTTGCCGCCGGTCTCAGTGACGCGGACGTAGCGAGCGGGGCCGCCGGTGTCGTCGTCGAGATCGGTCAGCGTGTAGTGCTGCGCAAGGCGGGCACGGAGCAGCGACAGCGGCACATACTGGTCGATCCGCCCTTCGCCGATGTCGCCCATCGGCATGACTTCGATCAGCGTCAACGCCATGCCCTTGCGGTGCGCCCATTCCATCAGCGAGGGGATCTCTTCCTCGTTCACGTTCTTCAGCGCCACCGCATTGATCTTGACCGCAAGCCCTGCGTTCCGCGCGGCCTCTATGCCGGCCAGAACCTGGTCGAGATCGCCCCAGCGCGTGATGGTGCGGAACTTTGCGGGATCGAGCGTGTCGAGCGAGACGTTGACGCGGCGGACGCCGCAGTCGCGCAGTTCGGCCGCAAAGCGCGCCAGTTGCGAGCCGTTGGTGGTCAGCGTCAGCTCATCGAGTGCGCCGGTTCCGAGATGCCGCGACAGCGAGCGCACCAGCGACATCACGTTGCGTCGGACCAGCGGCTCACCGCCGGTGAGGCGGATCTTGCGCACGCCCTTGGCGATGAAGGCCGAGCACAGTCGGTCGAGTTCCTCCAGCGTCAGGAGATCCTTCTTCGGCAGGAACGTCATGTCCTCGGACATGCAGTAGAAGCAGCGCAGGTCGCAGCGATCGGTCACCGACACGCGCAGATACCGGATGGTCCGGCCGAAGGGATCGACCATCGGACGTATCAGATGATCGGGTGACGGGGAGCCGCTCATTCAAACTGCCTCTAAAGGGGCCGCGTGCTGGTTCGCTAGCATAATCTAGGCACCTTGTAAGGCGCCTACAATCGCAACCTCTGAAAGGGGGCCGCGGGGGCAGGCGGGGGGCCTATGGCGATCAAATAATAACTGTAAGATCAAACAGTTAAATCTGTAAAGCGGCCGCTGAGCCCATCCACGGCGGCCGGTAATTCGCGCATATGCCCGATCAGCCGGTCGGGCCCAAGCTGGGCGATCGGAACGTCGGTGTAGCCGAATTCGACGCCAATCACGGGAACGCCGGCCCGCCTGGCGACGCCGACGTCAGGTCCCGCGTCACCCACCATGATGGTCGCGCCGATATCCCCGCCAGCGCGCGCCACCGTTTGCCGCAGGATCACGGGGTCGGGCTTGGCGACGCCGAACGTGTCGGCGCCGCAGATCGCGGCGAACCGTCCGCTCAGGCCCAGTTCGTCGAGCAGCCGCTTCGACAGCCATTCCAGCTTGTTGGTGCAGACCGCAAAACGACAGCCCTGCGCCTCGAGATCGTCGAGCGCGGCCTCCAGCCCCTCGAAGGGGCGCGATTCGACGGCGATATGGGCGCCGTAATAATCGACAAAATCCCTGGTGAGCCGGTCGATGTCGCCAGTGCTTGTCGCACGGCCTGCCAGCTCCAGCCCCCGTTCGATCATCTTGCGGGCGCCTGCGCCGATCATGTTGCGCGCGGCACGCAGCGGCAGCGGCGGCAATCCTTCGCGATCGAGCACGAAATTGAGGGCGGCGATCAAGTCGGGCGCGGTGTCGACCAGCGTGCCGTCGAGGTCGAAGACAACAGTGCGGGGAAGGCTCATCCGGAATTCGCTAGCGGCAGGCGGGCCTTCATGCAAGTGCAGCCCCGACACAGCGAACAACCTATTTCTGGCAATTTAGACGGGCCACGGCGCTGTTCCCAAGGCCAAAACGACGCTAGACATGCGCCCGCGGATCGGCGGATCTGGGGAGCATCGTCAACGTGGATATGGACCAACTTAAACGGCAAGCGGCGGCACGGGCGCTGGAGCATGTGCAGGATGGCATGAAGCTCGGGCTCGGGACCGGCTCGACCGCCAAGCATTTTGTCGAACTGCTCGGCGAGAGGGTTGCCGGCGGGATAAAGGTGATCGGCGTGCCGACCTCGGAAGCGACCCGCGCCCAGGCCGAGGCCTGCAAAATTCCGCTGACCACGCTCGATGAAGTCGACCGGCTCGACCTCACCGTCGATGGTGCCGACGAGCTAGATCCCGCCCTCAACCTGATCAAGGGCGGCGGTGGGGCGCTGCTCCGGGAGAAGATCGTGGCGGCGGCGTCCGATCGCATGATCGTGATTGCCGACGATACCAAATGGGTCGATGTTCTCGGCCGCTTCCCCCTACCTGTAGAGGTGATTCCGTTCGGGCTGGCCGCCACCCAGCGGGCCATGGCCGCGGCATTTGCCCAAAGCGGCGTTTCCGGGCAAATGAGGCTCCGCAAGGGCAAGGACGGCCACGTTTTTGTCACCGATGGCGGCCACTGGATTGTCGATGCCCATCTCGGGCGCATCGCCGATGCGCCGCGTCTGGCGGGCCTGTTGAGCCTGATCCCGGGTGTCGTCGAACACGGGTTGTTCATTGGCTTGGCCAGCACCGCCGTCCTGGCAGGTGCCCAGGGAATTCGCGTAGTTGAGCGGCGGTAACGCCGGTAATCGAGGAGAATTGGAATGAAGAGGGTTTCACGGATTTTGTCGGCGGCCGGCCTTGCGGTGGGGCTGGCCCTGACCGGCGCTCCGGCCGGCGCGCAGCAGAAGAACGCGCCCGCGGCGCCTGCGACCGCGCCACTCAAGCCCGGTTCACCGGCGGCGATCGCCGCCGCCAAGGAAATCCTGGCGATGAAGAATGCGGCCGCGATGTACGCCAACGCCGTTCCCAATCTCGTCGAGCAGACCAAGAACGTGCTGATGCAGAGCAATCTGAACTATCAGAAGGATCTCAACGAGGTCGCCGTGATCGTGGCCAAGAATCTGGCCGGCCGCGAAAAGGAGATCGGCGAAGGCATGGCGCAGGTCTACGCCAATGAGTTCACCGAGCAGGAGTTGAAGGACCTCGTGACCTTCTACAAGTCGCCGCTCGGCCAGAAGCTGCTCGCGAACGAGCCCCGCGCCATTCAGTTCAGCATGTCCTATATGAACCAGTGGGCACAGCAATTTGCTGAAGTCATCAACGGCCAGTTCCGCGCCGAGATGAAGAAGCGCGGCAAGGATATCTGATCTTCAAGCGAAGCATGCCCTCGGACTTGATCCGAGGGTGGACTTCCGGTTCGCATGAAGAAAACGCGTCAAATACAGATATAAGAGAGCAAACGGGCGACTTCGGGCGGGGTTGAGATGGCAAAGTTCGACGTCGATCTGTTCGTCATCGGTGGTGGTTCGGGCGGCGTTCGCGCCGCCCGCATCGCTGCTGGCCATGGCGCAAAGGTCATGGTTGCCGAAGAATACCGGATGGGCGGCACCTGCGTGATCCGCGGCTGCGTGCCGAAAAAGCTGTTCGTGCTCGGCTCGCATGTCCGCCACGAGATCGAGGACGCAAAAGGCTTCGGCTGGACCATTCCCGAATTCTCCTTTGATTGGCCGACGCTGGTCGCCAACAAGGATAAGGAGATCGCCCGCCTCGAAGGCATCTACGCCGCCAATGTCGAGAAATCAGGCGCGAGCATCGTCAAGACGCGCGCGGTGCTGGAAGACGCCCACACGCTGCGCCTGTTGACCGGCGAAACGGTCACCGCAAAATACATCCTGATCGCGACCGGCGGCGCGCCCAACCATGGGCGGGAGATCCCCGGCATCGAGCACGTGATTTCCTCCAACGAGGCGTTTCACCTCACGGAATTGCCGAAGCGCATCGTGATCCAGGGCGGCGGCTATATCGCGCTGGAATTCGCCGGCATCTTTGCCGGCTTCGGCTCCGACGTGACCGTGATCTATCGCGGCGACAATATTCTGCGCGGTTTCGATGAGGACGTCCGCAAGCACGTGCGCGCCGAGATGGAGAAGCAGGGGATTACGATCATCACCGGCTGCACCATCGATAAAGTGGACAAGCACGGCAACGAATACACCACGCATCTATCCAGCGGTTCGAGCGTCGCCTCGGAGAAGGTGATGTTCGCGATCGGCCGCCACCCGAACGTCGCCAATCTCGGGCTCGAGAAGGCCGGCGTCGCCATCAACCCAGCCAATGGCGGCATTGCCGTCGACGAGTGGTCGAAGACGTCGGTCGACAACATCTATGCGATCGGCGACGTCACCCATCGCCTCAATCTGACGCCGGTCGCGATCCGAGAGGGCCATGCCTTCGCCGACACCGTGTTCGGCAAGCGGCCGGTAGCAGTCGACCACGCCACCATTCCGACGGCGGTGTTCTCGCAGCCCGAGGTCGGCACCGTCGGCCTGACCGAAGCGCAGGCACGCGCGCAAGTGAGCCATGTCGACATCTACAAGGCCGATTTCCGTCCGATAAAGGCTACGATGTCCGGCCGCGACACCCGCGTGCTGATGAAGCTCGTGGTCGACGGCACGACGGATCGCGTGCTGGGCTGTCACATCGTCGGCGACACCGCCGCCGAGATCGTCCAGGCGGTCGCGATTGCAGTAAAGATGAAAGCCACCAAGGCCGATTTCGACGCGACGATCGCGCTGCATCCGACGGCGGCCGAAGAATTGGTAACGATGCGGACGCCGACGGCACGGTATGTGCGGCAGGCGGCGGAGTAGGTTTCGCAACATCCGCCGCATTCTGATAACGACGTCATTCAGTATTCAAGAACAGAGGTAGGCGAATAATGATTGAGCAGATCGGTATCGTAGGCGCAGGCACGATGGGCAACGGGATCGCGCAGGTGTGTGCGGCGGCGGGCCTTCCGGTGGTCATGACCGATATTTCCGATGCAGCGCTTACCCGCGGCATGTCTGTGGTCGCCAACAGCCTGGAGCGCCTCGTCAACAAGCAGAAGATGACTGACGCCGACCGGCAGGCGGCGCTGGCGCGCATTACGACGACCACGGACACGGCGAAGTTTTCCACCTGCGATCTCGTGATCGAGGCGGCGACCGAGAATGAGGACCTGAAGATGAAAATCCTGAAGGACCTTTGCCCAAAACTGCGGCCGCAGGCGCTGCTCGCGACCAACACGTCCTCGATCTCGATCACGAAACTCGCGGCGGCGACCGACCGGCCGGACCGCTTCATCGGCATGCACTTCTTCAATCCGGTGCCGCTGATGGCGCTGTTGGAATTGATCCGGGGTTTGCAGACCTCCGACGATACCCATGCCAAGGCGGAAGCCTTTGCAAAGCGGATCGGCAAGGTCTCGATCACGGCAAAGAACAGCCCGGGTTTTGCGGTCAACCGCATCCTCTGCCCGATGATCAACGAGGCGATCTTTGCGCTGCAGGAGGGGCTGGCGACCGCGGAAGACCTCGACGCCGGCATGAAGCTCGGCTGCAACCATCCGATCGGCCCGCTGGCGCTCGCCGACATGATCGGCCTCGACACCATGCTGTCGGTGATGGAGGTGTTCTACCAGGGCTTCAACGATCCGAAATACCGCCCCGCGCCGCTCTTGAAGGAAATGGTCGCCGCCGGTCATCTCGGCCGCAAGACCGGGCAGGGGTTTTATAGTTACGGGAAGTAGGGGAGCGACAGCATCTAGGATGGGTATCGCTTCCGCCTTCGCTGGCGACCTACGGCGGACAAGTCGCTCCACCCATCCGACGAAGTCATTTCGGATTCGGATCGGCAAGACCCTTCGCCGGATTCTCGAATTTGCCTTCACGCGCCAGCCTCACCGCATTCCCCAGCGCGCGTGCCGCGTTGCGCACCTCCTCCTGAAATTCCCGGTCCTCGTCGAGTGCCTGGTGCGAGGTGGCGTAGGGCTCCATGTAGCCGATGTAGCCCTCGGCTTCGGCGGTGCGGCCAGCCGAGATTAACGACATGTCGGTTAGCCAGTCTGAAAGCGAGCGGCGCAGCGTCTCCGTGCCCGCGCTGTCACCGTGCACGACGAGGCCGAAATGCCGGCCGGCCAGATGGCGCGGATAGGACCATCCCTTCAGTTCGAGCGCCTTGGCCTGGTCGGCATGCTTGCCGTGCGTCGAGGTCGGATCGGGATTGCCGCCATCGGCGCAGACCAGGCGATCCATCATCGCCTTCAGCGGCGTCGGCGCGTGATACCAGTTCACCGGCGCCACGATCAGGATGCCGTGCGCGGCCACCCAGAGCGGATAAATTTCGTTCATCCAGTCGTCGGTCTGGCCGAGCGAATAGTTCGGATAGCAACTGCAGGGCCAGTGGCAGAGCGGCATCGCGGTGGCGACGCAGGATTTGCAGGGATGAATCTGCCGGCCATATTCCGACGTTAGCCGCGAGAGATCCAGAATGTCGACCGCACATCCCATTTCGACCAGCACCGGCTCGGCGAGCTTGACCAGCCGCCACGTCTTGGACGCCTCGCCGGGGCAGGTATGCTCGCTTCGCGCCGAGCCGTTGATGACGAGGATGCGCGGCTGCGCAGCGGTATCGTCGTGGCGCCGCTGCGCTTCGAGAATAGCCTCGCGTGCGGCCAGCCAGTCCACCGCGATTTCGTACTCGGGATCGGCGAAGCCCGCGCCCGCCTTGCGCGTCAGCGGGGCTTTGCGGGAATGACTATAGGCGTCCCATGCCGCCGCGACGACGGCGTCGAGCTTGCGATGCAGCGGCTGGAAGACCGGATCGACAAAGCGGCCGCGATAGCGCCTCTCGAATTCCTCGCGCGGCAATTTGACGGGCGGCATTTCCTTGCGAACATCCGGCGCCGCCATGGATCGATCCTTTCGCGCGATGATGGCTGCCGTGTCAACGTTGCAGCCGGAGCGGCGGTTCCGGGGGCTGGCCGGAGCATCTAGTCCGGACGCCACATGTCGAACAGTTCCGCGGCGCTGACCAGCTCGATCTGCTCGTTGAACCGCGTCCGGTACATAGTCATCAGCGCATCATGGCCGGTGTCCGAGGAACTACACAGCGCATCCTGCACGATGACGACGCGAAAGCCGAGATCGACCGCGCCGAGCACCGTAGCAAGCACGCAGACATCAGTCTCCGCGCCTGACACCACCACTGTGCCGACATGCCGCTCGACCAGCAGATGACCGAGCCGCGATCCGAAGAACGCCGAATAGGCGGGCTTGTCGACGACCAGAGCCGGCGGTGAATATCGTGCTAGCGCCGGCACGATGTCGAGCGCGCCGGGCGCGAGATCGCCGCGCGTCGCGCGCTCCCATTTGGTGAAGTAGACGCGCCACTGGCCGCGACGGTCTTCCGGCCGCTCGGGTGTAATGAAGCGCGTGAATACCGTCCGCTCCCGATATCGTGCGGCGATCTGCGAGATCACCGGCAATACCTTTTCCATCCATGGAGTTTCCCACACGCCGCCCCTGGCGAAGATGTTCTGCATATCGATGCACAGATGTGCGGCGTCGCGAATTCCTTCCATGAGTGGCCTCTCGCCTCATTGAGAAGGCTAATTCGGAAAATGGGAGCTGGTTTCAACAGCCGGCCGGGAACGTCCGGCCGTGCCAGGTGCGCGTAACGTCGCGACCGAGGCTCGGCGGCGGAGGGTGAACGGAACTCCCGCCTTTGTGCCACGTTGCATTCATGGTTGATGACGCGTGGACGGAAAGGCCATGGCTTACTTTTCCAGAGGATATGACGCGGTCGAGCGGAGCGGCAAGATACTGGCGGATGTCGTATGTGCCCTGCTCCTGTTGGGCTTCGCAATTGCGTACTTCGGCTGGCTAGGCGGCGCGGTTGCGTTTCTCATCGTTGAAGGCGGGCTGCTGGCGGTCGAATACGTCTTGCCCGGCGACGACGGTGATGCGGCCGCCGTGGTGAGGTGAGCGCCGGCCGCCACGCGCATGCGCGGTCTCAACGCCGATGGCCGTCCCTGTGTAGAGGGTATTATTCATGCCCGTGAAGGTCGATGCCGACGATCTGACAGCAACGGTGCGCTACGCGTTGGAGACCACGCGCGCCACGGCAGCATGCCCTTTCCATTGGGATGTGATTGTTCGCGTCGGCGATGACGCCGCTGAGAGTCATGCTTTCGAGCGCGCAAGAAAAATTGTCAGGAGCGATGGCACCCATTGGCCGGTGCAAGCTGTCAGGAGCGAGTTCGCGCGTCAGCTTGGCGAGGCCGCGGACGGCCAATGTCCCCGGTGCGCGGGCTGATCGCAAGTTACGCGCGGACCTCCGCCTGGATCCATTCCGCGGCCCCGCGCCACAGCGTGTCGCGATGCTCGGGCCGGAAAAATCCCATATGCCCGATCTTGCTCACGCCAGTATCCGCAGGCCTCACCGTGATGATCTCAGGCGCAGTCGAGGTAAATCCCGAACACAACAATTCGACCGCCGGCGGCGTTGCCCAGGGATCGTCGGACATGCAGAGTGCACGCAGCGCGCCCTGGTATTTCGGGAAATTCTGCACGGCTTCGAGCCTGGCATCGTCGAACAGATAGCGCGGGCTCATCACCCAGCCGACCCATTGCAAAAATGCATCCTTCGGCAGATCCATGCCGAGGCCGGCCTTGCCGGGCATGTAGCCGAGCGCGCGGGTCAACGGAGCGCCGAAAAAATTGAGCAGGGCATAGACGCGGTAGCGCTCCGGCGCCGTCATCAGTTTCCAGTAGCCGGCTTGCGCGGCGATCAGGAGTGCACGCGAAATCTCCGAATTGTTCGGCAACAGGCCGAGCGCCTGGCCGCCGAACGAATGCCCGACATAGGCGAAGGGCAGCGCCTTGTAACGCTCCCGCATCCAGGCGACCGCCGCGGTGATGTCCTGGGCTGCCCAGTCCGACATCGAGGCCTTGAAGCCGACCAGCGATTTTGGCCTGATGGAGCCGGTTAGCGCCTGCGGCCTCGAGTCGCCGGTGCCGCGATAGTCGTAGGTCAGAACCGCGCAGCCGCGGTGGGCGAGGTAACTGGCAAAGCCCCGGTAGAGCTTGCGGGGAACGGCGGTCGCTGAATTGACCAGGACCGCATGGCGTTTGGCCCCGCGGGGCAGAAACAGCGTCGCGGCAAGGGGATATCCATCCGTCGCGGGCATCGTGATGTCGTCGCTAAATATGTCGTCCAGCCCCGGCTCGGCCACCGTGTTCTCCTGCCAGCTTTGCGAGCGGCCATAACAAATGCGAATTCGGATTTCGCCGCAAGAGCTTGTCAGGACTACCGGAAATCTAACTGGCGGTCGGCCCGCGGCCTGTGTATAACCCGGCCTTCGTAACCTTCGACCCGGCTCAGCCGCGAGGCTTCGCCTTGGTCTTCCCGACTTTGGTCGCGCCGAAGTTTTAACGAAGGCGGATAAGTTGCGGTTTTTGCTCAGGAGTTAACGTCATGTCCGAGCGGTGGACGCCCGATAGCTGGCGCACCAAGCCGGTGCTGCAGGTCCCCGATTATCCCGATGCCAAGGCATTGGCCGACGTCGAGGCGCAGCTTGCGACGTTTCCGCCGCTGGTGTTCGCCGGCGAGGCCCGTAACCTGAGGAAGGCGCTCGCCCGCGTCGCGGCCGGCGAGGCCTTCCTGCTGCAGGGCGGCGATTGCGCCGAGAGCTTTGCCGAGCACGGCGCCAACAACATCCGCGACTTCTTCCGCGTGCTGCTGCAGATGGCCGTGGTCCTGACCTATGCCGGCGCGCTGCCGGTAGTGAAGGTCGGCCGCATCGCCGGGCAGTTCGCAAAGCCGCGCTCGTCGAACATGGAAAAGGTTGGCGGCGTCGAGCTACCGAGCTACCGCGGCGACATCATCAACGATATCGCCTTCACCCCGGAAGCGCGCATCCCCGATCCGCAGCGCCAGTTGATGGCGTACCGGCAGTCGGCGGCGACGCTGAACCTGCTCCGCGCATTCGCGACCGGCGGCTTCGCCAATCTCGGCAGCGTGCACCAGTGGATGCTGGGCTTCCTCAAGGACTCCCCGCAGTCACGCCGGTACAAGGAACTGGCGGATCGAATTTCCGACGCGCTGAACTTTATGCGCGCCTGTGGGCTGGATCTCGAAAGCCATCCCGAACTGCGCGCCACCGATTTCTACACGAGCCACGAGGCGCTGCTGCTCGGCTACGAGCAGGCGCTGACCCGGGTGGATTCCACCACCGGCGACTGGTACGCGACGTCAGGCCACATGATCTGGATCGGCGACCGCACCCGCCAGCTCGACCACGGCCATGTCGAATATTTCCGCGGCATCAAGAACCCGATCGGCCTGAAATGCGGCCCCTCGCTGAAGCCGGATGAGTTGCTCAAGCTGATCGACATCCTCAATCCCGACAACGAGCCGGGACGGCTGACGCTGATCAACCGTTTCGGCTCCGACAAGGTCGGCGATCATCTCGCGCCGCTGATCCGCGCCGTGCAGCGGGAAGGGCGGGTTGTGGTCTGGTCTTGCGATCCCATGCACGGCAACACCATTACCTCGACATCAGGCTACAAGACCCGTCCGTTTGACCGGGTGCTCTCGGAGGTGAAGTCGTTCTTCGCGATCCACGCCGCCGAAGGCACCCATGCCGGCGGCGTGCATCTGGAGATGACCGGACAGGACGTCACCGAATGCATCGGCGGCGCGCGCGCCATCACCGACGAGGACCTCAACGACCGCTACCACACGGTCTGCGATCCCCGCCTCAACGCCGAACAGTCGATCGATATGGCTTTCCTGATTGCCGAACTGCTGAAGCAGGAACGCGCCGGGAAAGCTCAGCCGATGCCGGCCGCAGCGGGACTTTGATTTGCTGCGACTCTGGCGGGCCACGATCAACACGCGTAACGGCCTCGCTTTTGCGATCCGCTCGGAGCAGGCCGTCCGCGAGGAACTGTTCGCATTGGCGCTGTCGGTACCGCTGGCCTGGCTGATCGGTGCGACCACGATGCGCTGCGTGGAACTGGTCGCGGCCGTCGCCTTTGTCCTGGTGGTCGAGCTGCTCAACACCGCGATCGAAAAGCTCGCCGACCGCCTGACCACCGATCACGATCCGAAGATCGGCCAGGTCAAGGATATGGGGTCGGCGGCGGTCGGCGTGGCGCTGTTGATGGCCGGCCTGTTCTGGCTGTTCGCCCTCGCGGAACGCATGGGCGCTATTTAGATATGCGGTTCTGATCGGGATCAGAACTGCATATCTAAGTTTTTGTTTTGACGCGTTTTCTTCGCGCGAACCGGTATCCCCTTCGCTCGAAAACGCTATCAAAGCGAGCAATTGCAGTTTGCTCTTGTGCAAGGCACCATCGCTCCCATGACCGACACCTTTACGATCACGCTGGCGCAGTTGAACCCGACGGTCGGCGACGTGCCAGGCAACGCCGCCAAGGCCCGCGCGGCGCGCGACAAGGCTGCGGCCGATGGCGCCGACCTCCTGCTGCTGCCCGAATTGTTCATCTGCGGCTATCCGCCGGAAGACCTTGTACTGAAGCCAGCCTTTCAGGCCGCCTGCCGCGCCGCGGTCGAAGAGCTGGCGCGCGAAACCGCGGGCGGGGGACCGGCTGTTCTAATCGGCACGCCGTGGGTCGAGGACGGCAAGCTCTATAACGCCTGCGCGCTGCTCGATCAGGGCCGCATCGCCGCGTTGCGCTTCAAGGCGAACCTGCCGAACTACGGCGTGTTCGATGAAAAGCGGCTGTTCGCGCGCGGTCCGGCCGCCGGGCCGGTGACGGTCCGCGGCATCCGCGTCGGCGTCCCCATCTGCGAGGACATCTGGCTCGAAGAGTCCGAGGAATACGAGAACGTCGTCGAGTGCCTCGCCGAGACCGGCGCGGAAATTCTCGTGGTGCCTAACGGCTCGCCCTACGCGCGCGACAAGAACGACCTCCGGCTGTCGATTGCGGTCGCCCGCGTCACCGAGAGCGGGCTGCCGCTGGTCTATCTCAATCAGATCGGCGGGCAGGACGAACTGGTGTTCGATGGCGCGTCGTTCGCGCTCAACGCCGATCTGTCGGTGGCCGCGCAACTGCCCGCGTTCGAAGAAAGCATCGTCACGCTGAGCTGGACCAAGGGCACCGAGGGCTGGCGCTGCTCGGGCCCCGTAATGCCGCTGCTCGAGGGCGACAAGGGCGATTACGCCGCCTGCGTGCTGGGCCTGCGCGACTACGTCCGCAAGAACGGCTTTCCGGGCGTCTTGCTCGGCATCTCCGGCGGCATCGATTCCGCGCTGTGCGCGGCCATCGCTGTCGATGCGCTCGGCGCCGATGAGGTCCGCGGCGTGATGCTGCCGTTCCGCTTCACCGCGCAGGTGTCGCTCGACGATGCCGCGAAACTCGCCAAAGCACTTGGCATCCGCTACGAGGTGCTGCCGATTGCCGATGCGGTGAACGGCTTCGAGAAAATCCTCTCCGGACCATTTGCCGGCCTGCCGCGCGATATCACCGAAGAGAATTTGCAGGCGCGCACCCGCGGCACGCTCTTGATGGCCATTTCCAACAAGACCGGCGCGATGGTGGTGACGACAGGCAACAAGTCGGAAATGTCGGTCGGCTACGCCACGCTCTATGGCGACATGAACGGCGGCTTCAATCCGATCAAGGACATCTACAAGACCGAAGTGTTCCGGCTATCGAGTCTGCGCAACGAGTGGAAGCCGGACGGCGCGCTCGGGCCGTCGGGCGAGGTGATCCCGGTCAACATCATCACGCGCCCGCCGACGGCGGAGCTGCGCGAGAACCAGACCGACCAGGATTCACTGCCGCCCTACGAGATGCTGGACGGCATACTGGAGCGTCTGGTCGAGCGCGAGGAGCCGCTGGCCACGATCATCGCGGCCGGTTTCCCGGCTGATATGGTGACGCGGATCGATCGCCTGCTCAACATCGCCGAATACAAGCGGCGGCAGGCTGCGCCCGGCGTCAAGGTGACCGAAAAGAACTTTGGCCGGGACCGCCGCTATCCCATCACCAACCGCTTCCGCGACAACGGCAAGGCGCTGCCCGCGCCCGACGAAAAACTGGTCGCCCGCGCCGGCCGCGCCTCGGCGGATGCATTCGAAGGGTAGGGCGTTTCGCCTACTGCTTCGGCGGGATGAAGGTCGGGCCGACGGTGCGGATCGGCTTGTCCTTGTCGTTGGTCGGGGCCGCCGTGTCAGCCGGAGCCGTCGCCGGTGCAGGCGCGGCGGCGGTGGTGCCTGCGGGCGCGGCACCCTTCTTGGGCGGCGGCGCGCCTTTCGACTGCCCGCGCTGCTGCATCCGCCTCGCACTTTCCTCGGTGACGATGATGTCGCCCTGCTGTTCGACCGCCGCCCTGTCATCGACGGACTTCAGCGCTTCGGACCAGGTCTGGCCCGCAGGCTTGCACGAGCAGGATGCGTTGAACTCGGTGCGGAATTTGAACGCGTTAGGCAGCGATGAATATGGCTGGCCGTTGATCGAGACCGCCTGGTTGATGTCTTCGCCGGGATTGCGGTAGGCGAACAGGTTCGCCTCCGCCGCCGGGCACAGCGCTTTGCAGGTCCGCTCATCGTCCTGGAATCGGGCCTGCACGGTGGCGAACGAGACCGGGAAATAGGCGCCGTCGCAGGTGCGGACGCAGACGGTGCGGTAGGTGCCGGATGGCGCGCCGAGATCGGCGCTCGGCGGCGGCAGCGTGTTGTTGTTGTTGCCGAACAGGCTGTCGATGAAGTTGCCAGGGCCGCGCGCGGCAGCGGCATATTGCGGGCCGCAATTGTTCTGCGCGAGCGCCACCAGCACCGAGCGGCGCTGGTTTTCGCGGTCAGCGCCGCCGATGCCGCCGCTGCGCAGGCGCTCCAGGCTGGTGGTGATCTGGTCGAGGTTGGCGCGCATCTGCTGAATCTGGTTGTTCACCGGGCCGCACTGGGCGGAACGACCGTTGAACAGCGAGAAGAAGCCCGAGCTGTCGCAGCCCATGCGCTTGGCTTGCAGCGTGACCCGGTCGAACTCGGCCTGCTGCTTGGACTCGGCTTCCTGATAGCGGCGGATCTGTTCATCCTTGGCGGGGTCACCGGTGCCCGCGCCGCGGTCGATCGTCGCCAATTGTCCTTCGAGCCGGATGCAGATCGGATTGGCCTGCGCGCCCTGTTGGGGCGGGGCATCCTGGTTCATCTGCGCCATGGCGTCTTGGTTCGTCTGCGCCAAAGCGGGTGCGTCCGGGGCGGCGATGCCGAGCAGGATGGCGCAGGTCGAAATTCGAAGGGAGAGGGAAGCGTTGCGAATTTTCAGCATATCCGGCCATTGAGAGCTGATCCGCGCGGCTCAAAAAGCCTGATGACGCGGCCAAGGCGGCGTTCTGCGGCCAAGGCCGCATCCAATAGCTGCTTCTCGGGGCAGCGTCACGTCGTTTCCGGGGCGCGGGTGTGGCAAACCGGCCCTTAAAATCGCAGGATTAGGTCTGTTTAGCGCTGGCAGGTAATGGCGACGTATTCGCCGCACGCCGGGCCTGAGCACTTGTTGCCGCCGCCGATCGGAACCGCGCTAGTGACCTCGTCGGGCTCGACGCGACGATAGGCGGTGGCCTGCGCAAATTCCCGTGACTGACAATAGGAGCGGGCGGCGTGGGCGCCACATTTGTCGCCTCTGGCGAGGCACTCGTCCACGCCGTAACCATCGGCCTGGTTGGCCACGATGAAGACGCGGCTGTCGGCGGCAGCGGCCGAGGCGGCGAGCAGGAAGGCACAGGCAATGAGTGCGGAGGAAAGTCGCATGGATGGCACCGGCGGCGGGAAGAGACCGCCCTCAGAAATAGGCCCAAAGTGTTAATAATGATTAACCATGAGGGCCGAGGGCGGCTGCGAATGGCGGGGTTCGGCGGCCTGATCGCCCCCAAATCGGGCACAAGCAAGGCCTTGACGCCGTGCTTGCGATACCGCAATGGTTGGAACCATGAACGGTCTCCTCGCCATCTGCGCCATTTGCCGCAAGATTATTAGCTAGCGATTCGCTGGCTGAGGCCGTCTTTTCTCAAAAATGAGATCACTGGACGCCCGGCCGGCAGCGCACCGGCTCTCGCATTCGCATGTTCTTGCGGCGAATGGGGTTGCGAATGCGAGAGCAGGTGCGCTGCAAGAAACTAAAAGTTTAGTGCCGCCTGCGATTTGAAGTTCCTGGTCGATCTCGCTGCTACCCCTGCAGGAACTTCAAATCGCCCGCGGCACTGGGATGGGTATGCCATGGAATTGCGTCTCTACGATACGTTGACCAAGGAGAAGCGGCCGTTTGTGCCGCTCGATGCCGATAACGTTCGCATGTATGCCTGCGGACCGACGGTCTATGACTTCGCCCATATCGGTAATGGCCGCGCGGCGATCGTGTTCGACGTGCTGTTTCGCGTGCTGCGCCATCGCTACGGCGCCGATCACGTGACCTATGTCCGCAATGTCACCGATGTCGACGACAAGATCAATGTGCGCGCCGCGCGCGACTATCCCGGCGTGCCGCTGAACGAGGCGATCCGCAAGGTCACCGAAGAAACCTATCGGCAATACCAGGACGACGTCACGGCGCTCGGCTGCTTGGCCCCGACGGTGCAGCCGCGCGCGACCGAACACATCCCGGAGATGCGGGCGATCATCGAGAAGCTGGTCGCCGGCGGCTTTGCCTATGTCGCCGAAGATCACGTGCTGTTTTCGCCGCAGGCGATGAACGAGGCCAATTCCGTGATGCCGCGCTACGGCGCGTTGTCAAAACGCTCGCTCGACGAGATGATCGCCGGCGCCCGCGTCGATGTTGCTCCCTATAAGCGTGACAACACCGATTTCGTGCTGTGGAAGCCATCGAAGCCTGGCGAGCCGTCCTGGCCGTCGCCTGCGGGCATCAAGGTGGAAGGCCGCCCCGGCTGGCACATCGAATGCTCGGCGATGGCCTGGAAGCATCTCGGCGAGAAGTTCGACATTCATGGCGGCGGCATCGATCTGGTGTTTCCGCACCATGAGAACGAGCTCGCGCAGACCTGCTGCGCGTTCCATTCCGACCGCATGGCGAATGTCTGGATGCACAACGGCTTCCTGCAGATCGAGAGCGAGAAGATGTCGAAATCGCTCGGCAACTTCTTCACGATCCGGGAATTGCTGGCCGATTGGCCGGGCGAGGTGCTGCGATTGAGCATGCTCAAGACGCATTATCGTTCACCGCTCGACTGGACCCTGAAGGGTGCGGAAGAGAGCGCGAAGACGCTCGACGATTGGTATGCGATCGCAGCCGACGCCGTCGCCAGCGAGCCGTCGCCGGCCATGATCGAGGCGCTCCATGACGACCTCAACACAGCGCTGGCGATGGCTGTCCTGCACAGCCTGCGCAACGCGGCGGCGTCCGGCGGCGCGCGGGAACGCGGCGAGTTTGCGGCCTCGCTCCGCCTGCTCGGCTTCCTCTCGATGAGCGCTGCGGAGTGGAAGGGGCGGAAGGAGCAGGCGAGCGGCATAGATGCAGAGCGCGTCGACCGCCTGATTGCGGAGCGCGCGGCGGCGCGCGCGCGGAAGGACTTCAAGGAATCCGACCGTATCCGCGATGAGCTCGCCGCCATGGGCGTTGCCATCAAGGACGGCAAGGATGCCGATGGTAAGCCCGTGACTACCTGGGAGATTGCGTGATGACCAAGCCCGACACGCCTTTCCCGAAACACTGGCTCTATTATATCGCGCTGAAAATCATGCTGATTGCCGCCGCCGTAGCGCTGGCGACGAAGCTGTACGGATTATGGTAGCGACGATGGGACAGGCATTGCCAAAACCCGGCTTGCGGCCGTTTTTGCCGGCGGATGTTCCAATGCTGGCGGCGATCTTCGTTGCCGCCATCGAGGGGCTGACCGGCGACGATTATAGCGAGGCGCAGCAGGAAGCCTGGGCACAGGCGGCCGACGACGAAGACGCGTTCGGCAAGAAGCTCGCCGGGCAGTTGACGCTGATCGCGACCATCCAGAACGCGCCGGTCGGCTTCGCCTCGCTGAGGGGCGCTGACCATATCGATATGCTCTACGTGCATCCGAGCGTAGCCGGGCAGGGCGTGGCCTCGATGCTAGTCGATGCGCTGGAGAAGCTGGCGGGCGCGCGCGGCGCGAAGACCCTGATGGTCGATGCCAGCGATACAGCCGAGCCGTTGTTCAGAAAGCGCGGCTATACCGCGAAGCAGCGCAACACGGTTTCGCTCAACGGCGAATGGCTCGCCAACACCACGATGCAGAAGACGCTGGCGACAAGCGCCGCGCCGGGAGCGCCGACATGAGCCGCGAACGCCTCTATCTGTTCGACACCACGCTGCGCGACGGCGCGCAGACCAACGGCGTGGATTTCACGCTGCACGACAAGCAGATCATCGCGCAGATGCTCGATGAACTCGGCATCGACTACGTTGAAGGCGGTTATCCCGGCGCCAATCCGACCGACACCGAATTCTTCGCCGAAAAGCCGCAACTCGAACATGCCAAATTCACCGCGTTCGGCATGACGCGCCGTCCCGGCCGTTCCGCCTCGAACGATCCGGGGCTGGCCGCGCTGATCGAGGCCAAGGCCGATGCGATCTGCTTCGTCGCAAAGTCCTCGGCCTATCAGGTGCGGGTGGCGCTCGAGACCACCAACGAGGAAAACCTCGCCTCGATCTGCGACAGCGTCGCTGCTGCGAAGGCCGCCGGGCGCGAGGTGATGGTCGACTGCGAGCACTTCTTCGACGGCTACAAGGAGAATGCCGATTTCGCGCTCGCCTGCGCCAAGGCAGCCTATGATTCCGGGGCGCGCTGGGTGGTGCTGTGCGATACCAATGGCGGCACCATGCCGCACGAGATCGAGACCATCGTCGGCGCTGTCACCAAGCACATCCCGGGCAGCCATGTCGGCATCCACGCCCATAACGACACCGAGCAGGCGGTGGCCAATTCGTTGGCCGCGGTGCGCGCGGGTGCGCGGCAGATCCAGGGCACGCTGAACGGGCTCGGCGAACGCTGCGGCAATGCCAACCTCTGTTCGCTGATCCCAACGCTGCGGCTGAAGAACGAGTTCTCCGACGCGTTGGAAATCGGCGTGACGGACGAGAAGATGGCGACGCTGATGAAGGTGTCGCGCACGTTGGATGACATGCTCAACCGCGCCCCGAACCGCCACGCGGCATATGTCGGCGAAAGCGCCTTCGTGACCAAGGCCGGCATCCACGCCTCTGCGATGATGAAGGATCCGCACAGTTATGAGCACGTTTTGCCGGAAGCGGTCGGTAACCATCGCAAGGTGCTAGTGTCCGACCAAGCCGGCCGCTCGAACGTCATGGCCGAACTCGACCGCGCCGGCATCGCCTATGACAAGAGCGATCCGAAGCTGGCGCGCCTGGTCGATGAACTGAAGGAGCGGGAAGCGGCCGGCTATGCCTATGAGTCCGCCGATGCTTCGTTCGATCTGCTGGCGCGGCGCACGCTCGGCCGGGTGCCGGAATATTTCAACGTCGAGCAGTTCGACGTCAATGTCGAGCAGCGCTACAATGCCAACGGCCAGCGCGTCACGGTGGCGCTCGCGGTGGTGAAGGTCGATGTCGCCGGTGAACGCCTGATCTCGGCGGCGGAAGGCAACGGCCCCGTCAACGCGCTCGACGTCGCCTTGCGCAAGGATCTCGGCAAGTACCAGAAGTACATCGAGGGGCTGAAGCTGATCGACTACCGCGTGCGTATCCTCAATGGCGGCACGGAAGCGGTGACGCGAGTTTTGATCGAGAGCGAGGATGAAAACGGCGATAGCTGGATCACAGTCGGCGTCTCGCCCAATATCATCGACGCCTCATTCCAGGCGCTGATGGATTCGGTGGTCTACAAGCTGGTGAAGTCAGGCGCGCCGGCGTGAGGTGCGCGATGACGGTGTAACCGCCGTCATTGCGAGGAGCGCAGCGACGAAGCAATCCATCCCGCCGCGAAGAAAGTATGGATTGCTTCGCTTCGCTCGCAATGATGGGAGAGGCCAGAGGTAACTCCATGATCGATCATATCTCCGTCGGCGTCAGCGACCTCGAACGTTCAGCGCGCTTCTATGAAGCAACCCTCGCAGCCCTCGGCCTCTCACGGCTCGTCACCCGTCCCGCAACCATCGGCTTCGGCAAAACCTACCCCGAATTCTGGATCAACCTGCGCGCCGGCATGGCGTCGGTCGCGCCCGAAAGCGGCACCCATATTTGCCTTCGCGCGAAAACAACTGATGATGTCGATGCGTTTCACGCAGAAGCGCTGAAGTCCGGCGGCCGTTCCGACGGCGCGCCGGGCATTCGGCCGCATGATCGCGTCAAATATTACGCCGCCTTTGTCATCGACCCCGATGGCAACCGCATCGAAGCGGTAACGTTTCCGAGCGAGTGAGCCGAGGAGGCCTAAAGCCTCCGCGCCACTTCCGGCGCAAGCTTCTTTGTCGCCGCCGGCGTACGGGCGGCGTGGGCACTCAGGCGCGGCAGGATGTCTTCCACGCGGTCGGCTATCAGCACGTCAATTGGGAACGCCGGGCGGATAAATTCGGTCGCGCGCATATGCGCGAGCAGCGAGAGCAGCGGTTCCCAGAAGCCGTCGATGTTGGCGAGCAGCACCGGCTTGGAGTGGCGGCCGAGTTGCTGCCAGGTCATCTGCTCGACCAGTTCTTCCAGCGTGCCGATGCCGCCGGGCAGCGCCACGAAGGCGTCCGAGCGTTCGAACATCAGCCGTTTGCGCTCGTGCATGTCAGGCGTGACGATCATCTCCTGGACACGCGACAGCGCAAGTTCACGCGATTTCAAAAAATCTGGGATGATGCCGGTGACGAGGCCGCCATGATCCAGGGTGGACTTGGCGATCTCGCCCATCAGCCCGACCGATCCGCCGCCATAGACGAGGCGGATACTGTTCTCGGCAAAAGTTTTTCCCAGGGCTTGGGCAGCTTCGACAAAACGGGGATTGGAGCCGGCGCCGGAGCCGCAATAGACACAGACAGTTTTGATTTGATCCATAACGACCATGTGGCACTGCACCCAGGAAACCTCAAGTCTGATTGATTTCGCTGATGCAGCAGAAATAGGCCCGAAATCAAACCAAACGGGGGAAAGATTTATCTTTCAAGGCTGTACGGGAGAGTTAAACGCTTTATATGACGGGCCTATGCAGATCATCAGAAACCATCTGACGGCGGTCGGTGCGCCATCTTGCGTTGGGCGCGACAGCGATGGCTGATTCTGATTCGCACACCGATATCGCCCAACTGCCGGCCGACAACGCTCCCGAAAAGGCGACCCTGATCGGGACGCTGGTTCACCTGTGGCCCTATATCTGGCCCGGCGACCGCGCGGACCTGAAAATGCGCGTCATCTGGTCGATGGTGCTGTTGCTCGCGGCGAAGCTCGCGACGCTGACGGTGCCGTTCACCTTCAAATGGGCGATCGATGCGCTCAACGGCATGGGCACGGCACCGGTCGAGGCCTCGAACTGGATGCTGTGGCTGATCGCCTCGCCACTGCTGATGACCGCAAGCTACGGCGCGGTGCGGGTGCTTATGGCGGTGCTGACGCAGTTTCGCGACGGCATCTTCGCCCGCGTCGCCATGCATGCGGTGCGCAAACTCGCCTACATCACCTTCGTTCACATGCACGAATTGTCGCTGCGCTTTCATCTGGAGCGCAAGACCGGCGGCCTGACGCGCGTCCTGGAGCGCGGCCGCACCGGCATCGAGGTGATCGTGCGGATGGTGATCCTGCAACTGATCCCCACCATCGTCGAGGTCTCGCTTCTGATGGCGGTGCTGCTGTGGCAGTTCGACTGGCGCTATGTGCTGGTCACCGCGATCACGGTCGTGATCTACATGTACTACACCTACATCGCGACCGAATGGCGGATCGAAATCCGCCGCAAGATGAACGATTCCGACACCGAAGCGAACACCAAGGCGATCGACTCGCTGCTCAACTACGAGACGGTGAAGTATTTCAGCGCCGAGCAGCGCGAGGCCGAACGCTACGACCGTTCGATGGAGCGCTATGAGCATAACAGCGTCAAGACCTATACCTCGCTCGCGGTGCTCAACACCGGGCAGGCGGTCATCTTCACCATTGGCCTCACCGCGACCATGCTGATGTGCGCGCTGGGCGTGCGCAACGGCACCAACACGGTCGGCGATTTCGTCATGGTCAACGCCATGATGATCCAGCTCTACCAGCCCCTGAACTTCATGGGCATGGTCTATCGCGAGATCAAGCAGGCGATCATCGACATCGAGAAGATGTTCAACGTGCTGTCGCGCAATCCGGAGATCAAGGACATCGAGGGCGCCGCGCCGCTCGTGGTCAGCGCCGGCAATGTGCGCTTCGAGGACGTGCGCTTTGCCTATGATCCGGAGCGGTTGATCCTCAAAGGCCTCAGCTTCGAGGTGCCCGCCGGCAAGACGGTCGCGATCGTCGGTCCCTCAGGCGCCGGCAAGTCGACGATTTCACGGCTGCTGTTCCGCCTCTACGACGTCTCCAGCGGCAAAATCCTGATCGACGGCCAGGATATCAGAAACGTCACGCAGGCGAGCCTGCGCGCCTCGATCGGCATGGTTCCGCAGGATACCGTGCTGTTCAACGACACCATCCGCTACAACATCCGCTACGGCCGCTGGGACGCCGGCGATACCGAGGTGGAAGAGGCGGCGCAACTGGCGCAGATCGACAGCTTCATTCGCAACTCGCCCAAGGGTTACGAAACCCAGGTCGGCGAACGCGGCCTGAAACTGTCGGGCGGCGAGAAGCAGCGCGTGGCGATCGCGCGCACGGTGTTGAAGGCGCCGCCGATCCTTGTCCTTGATGAGGCCACTTCCGCGCTCGACAGCCACACCGAGCACGAAATCCAGGAAGCGCTGGAGCGCGTCTCGCGCGGCCGCACCTCGCTGGTGATTGCCCACCGGCTGTCGACGATCGTTGGCGCCGATGAAATTATCGTGCTGGATCAAGGGCGCATCGCCGAGCGCGGCACCCATGTCGGGCTTTTGGCAGCCGGCGGGCTTTATGCCAGCATGTGGAATAGGCAGCGCGAAGCCGAGGCGGCGCGGGAGAAGCTCGCGCAGATCGACGACGGCAACGAAGCGCCGAACCGCGCCCCGCCGCCGGTCGATGATCCGCTCAATGAGCCGGCCGGCGATCAGCCAAAATCCAAAGATCCCTTGGCAACCGCCGCGGAATAATCCAAATACGCCGCTACTTCCAAAGGCAGGAAGCTGGCCAGACAACAGTGAGCCTCAATGTCGATTGCGAACTCCATCCGCGCGCAGATCCCACCGATCCACTCGGAGGGCTATCCGTTCATCGGCGGCTTTGCGCTGGCCAGCCTGATCCTGTTCTGGCTCTGGACGCCGCTGGGTTGGATCGGCACCATCCTGACCGTCTGGTGCGCGCTGTTCTTCCGCGATCCGGTCCGCGTGACGCCGGTGCGCGACGGCATCGTGGTGTCGCCGGCCGATGGTCGCGTCTCGATGGTTGCTCAGGTGCTGCCGCCGGCCGAACTCGGCCTCGGCGATAGGCCCTTGCCGCGCATTTCGATCTTCATGAGCGTGTTCAACTGCCACGTGAACCGCAGCCCGGTGACCGGCCGGATTGACCGTATCGCCTACCGGCCCGGCACCTTCATCAATGCCGAGCTCGACAAGGCCAGCGAAGACAATGAGCGCAATTCGCTGGTGATCTCGACCACGAACGGCCGGATCGGCGTGGTCCAGATCGCCGGATTGGTAGCGCGGCGGATTGTCTCATTCGTGCGCGAAGGCCAGTCGATCGGCGCCGGCGAGCGGTTCGGCCTGATCCGTTTCGGCTCGCGTCTGGACGTCTATCTGCCCGAAGGCACGAGATCGCTGGTTTCGGAAGGCCAGACGGCGATTGCCGGCGAGACGATTTTGGCCGATTTCGGCTCGACCGAGCAGGGCCGGACTTTTCGCGCCGATTAACCAATTCGGCGCCTAAATGGCTAGGCGGCTGCCAATGGCAAACCGGGCCGGCGCTTGCTATATAATGGCTGGCATGCTGATCCCGGACCCCAAATACCCTGAACTGCGCCGCCGCCGGTTTCGCCCGATCCCGGTGCGGATGCTGGTGCCCAACGTCATCACCTTGCTCGCGATCTGCGCCGGGCTGACGGCGATCCGCCTGTCGATCGAAGGGCGGATGGAGCTCGCGGTCGCGGCGATCGTATTCGCGGCGGTGCTTGACGGGGTCGACGGGCGCGTGGCGCGCATGATCAAGGGCCAGTCGAAATTCGGCGCCGAGCTCGACAGCCTGGCGGATTTCGTCAATTTCGGCGTCGCGCCCGGCCTGATGCTGTATTTCTGGCAGCTCCAGGAATTGAACAATGGCGGCTGGATCGCCGCGATGGTGTTTGCGATCGCGGGCGGCCTGCGGCTTGCGCGCTTCAACGCCAGCATCGACGATCCGAACAAGCCTGCCTTTGCTGCGAACTATTTCACCGGCGTGCCGGCGCCGGCCGGCGCGATCCTTGCGATGCTGCCGTTCTATCTGGCGTTTCTCGGCGTCCCCAAGCCGCCGGCAATGCTGACCGCGGCCTATACGTTGCTGATCGCGTTCCTGATGGTGTCGCGGCTGCCGGTATTTTCCGGCAAGACGGTGAAGATGCGCGTGCCGCCGGAAATGGTGTTGCCGGTCTTCGTCTCCGTGGTGTTCTTCGTCGCGCTTCTTATCGGCTACCCCTGGCACATCCTCTCGATCGGCTCGGTGCTCTACCTCGTGAGCCTGCCCTGGGGCTGGAAATCCTATCGCGATCATGAGCGCAACGCCGCCCTTGCCGCACAGCCGGCTCCGACGGCTGAAACCACGGCGTCATCTCCGGCGACATTCTCGCCGACCCCCAGCGAAACCGAGGACGAACGGCCGGCGCGGCTGAACTGAGCGTCCTCGCCACTCTCCGATATGGCTGCCATGAGCGCTGCCGAGTTGGGTTCTCCTCCAATCTCGGCTATAGGGCTTAGCGAACTACGGCCTCAAAGAGCCGGGCCGAAAAAATCAGGAGAGAACGCCGTGAACAAAGCCGTTACCGCCCCGCTGCCTGCTTCCGTCCTCGAGGCGCTGGCGCGCTACGACACCCCGACGATCTGCAATGCGATGGAGATCGTGGCGCCGGAGCGCCGCCTGATCGGCTACACCACCAAGCCGCTGGTCTGTCCGTTCCCCGATCTGCCGCCGATGGTCGGCTACGCCCGCACGGTGACGATCCGCTCGGTGCTCAAATCCACGCTTCCCGCCGATGAGCAGGCGAAGCGCCGCATCGCCTATTACGAATATGTCGGCACCGGCTTCGGCCCGCGCATCACCGTGATCCAGGATATCGATGGCGCCGATGTCGGCTATGGCGCGTTCTGGGGCGAGGTGCAGAGCAACGTGCACAAGGCGCTCGGCTGCCTAGGCGTTATCACCGACGGCTCGATCCGCGATATCCCGCAATGGGCGCCGGGCTTCCAGGCTTTGGCCGGTTCGATCGGACCGTCGCATGCCTGGGTCCATGCCGAACATTGGGGCGGCGAGGTGCGCGTCGCCGGCATGACGGTGCATTCGGACGATCTGATCCACGCTGACCAGCACGGCGCCATCGTGATCCCCATCGACATCGCGGCAAAGGTTCCGGAGGCCGCCGAACTCTGCGGCCGGCGCGAGACGCCGATCCTGGAGATCGCGCGCAGCCCGGACTTCACGCTGGAAAAACTGAAAGAGGCGCTGAAGCGCTCGGCGGAGATTCACTGACGAAAAGTCGGATCTAACAAACGGGCGAGGGGGAGCGCTATGAGACGGTTCTGGGCGGCACTGTCATTATCGTTCCTTCTCGGTGTCGCAGCCGTGCAGGCACAAACCTATCCCTCGCGGCCGATCACGCTGATCGTGCCGTTCCCGCCGGGCGGATCGACCGATACCGCCGCGCGGATCATGGGCGAGCGGATGCGGGCAACGCTCGGCCAGTCGGTCGTGATCGAAAATGTCGGCGGCGCCGGCGGTAGCATTGGCGTCGGTCGCGTCGCCCGCGCTGCGCCTGACGGCTATACCTTCGACATCGGCCAGTGGGACACCCACGTCGGCAGCATCATCTACAAGCTCGACTACGATCTCGAAAAGGATTTTGAGCCGATCGCGCTGGTCTCGAACAACCCGCAGCTCATGGTCGCCAAGAAGGACCTGCCGGCGAACACGCTGGCCGAACTCGTCGCGTGGATGAAGGAAAACCCCGGCAAGATCAATTTCGTCAACCAGAATGCGGCGGCGAACGTCACCGGCGTTTTGTTCGAGAACCTGACCAAGCAGAAGGTGCAGTTCATTCCCTATCGCGGCGCCGGGCCTGCGATGACCGATCTCGTCTCGGGCACGGTCGATCTCTTGGTGGTGCAGGGCGCGGTGGCGCTGCCGCAAATCCGCGCCGGCAAGATCAAGGCGCTCGCCAACCTTTCGCCGACGCGCTCGGCCTCGATGCCGGACATTCCGACCGCGGACGAGAGTGGCGTACCCGGTCTCTACATGTCCGGCTGGTTCGGCTTCTGGGCGCCGAAGGGCACACCGAGAGAGATCATCGCCAAGCTCAATGCGGCGACAACAGAGGCGCTGGCCGATCCCGCGATCCAGAAGCGTTTTACCGAACTCGGACTCGACGTCGCTCCGCGCGCGCAGCAGACGCCGGAAGCATTGGCCGCCTTCCAGAAGGCCGAGATCGAAAAATGGTGGCCGATCATCAAGTCAGCCGGCATGGGCACCCAGGCGCAGTGACGACGAGGGAATGCCAGCCGCGTGCCGGCGCATTATGGTTAGCGAATCCTTGCGACCGTGTGGCCGCCGCCCCGCATTTTTACGATCCCTGTTCGAGTTTAACCTTTACGGCTCTTTAATTGCGCGGTCGTAGGGTTCCTCTGCGCCAGCTCCGAATGGAGCGCGCGACCGGTCAGGATGGCCGGTAATTTGCGTACGCGTTGGAGTTCAGAATGGATATCACCACGCTCGTTGGCCTGATCGTCGGCATTATTGTACTGTCGACGCTGATCTTGATGGGCGGTGACTTCCGGATGTTCTACGACATCCATGCCGTCATCATCATCTTCGGCGGTTCGTTCGCCGCAACCCTGATCCGCTTTCCGCTCAGCGCAATCCTGCACGGCATGCCGCTCGGCGCGAAATTCGCCTTCACCATGAGCCGGCTCTCGGCGCGCGACCTAGTCGACGAACTGGCACGCATCGCGGAAATCGCACGCAAGCAGGGCCCGGTCGGACTGGAAAAGGTCGAGACCGACGAGCCGTTTCTCGCCAAGGGCATCCGCTACGTCGCCGACGGCTACGACCTCGAGTTCATCCGCGACAACATGGAGCGCGATCGCGACAACTTTCTGATGCATCTGAACGAGGGTTCGAAGATCTATCGGGCCATCGGCGACTGCGCGCCGGCATTCGGCATGATCGGCACGCTGCTCGGCATGGTGCAGATGTTCTCGAACATGTCGGATCCCTCGAAGCTCGGTCCCTTTATGGCAGTGGCCTTGCTGGCAACACTTTACGGTGCGCTGGTGGCGAACCTGATCTGCCTGCCGATCGCCGACAAGCTGCATGGCAAGCTGATCGACGAGGAAACCAACCGCACGCTGATCATCGACGGCATCCTGATGATCCGCGATTCCAAGAGCCCGGCCTTGGTGCGTGAAATGCTGTTGGCCTATCTGCCCGAAAAGCACCGCCACGAGGAAGGCGAACTGGTTCCGGCCTGATCGGCTGATAGCATCAAGGCGCGGACATAAAGCATGGCCAAGAAAAAACGCGAAGAGGCGCATGGCGGTCACGGCTGGTTCGTGACGTTCGCCGATCTGATGGCGTTGTTGCTGTCGTTCTTCGTGATGCTGGTTGCGTTCTCCAGCCAGGACCAGCAAAAGCTCAAGATCGTCGCCGGCTCGATGCGCGAGGCGTTTGGCGTGCAGACCGAGTCCCGGCATTCGGGAATCGTCGAATCCGACGGCCTGCCGACGCGGCCGAAGCTGAAGAACGTCGAGCATATTCCGCCCGAGGATGCCTCCAATACCCCGACGCCCGACGACAAGGACCGTCAGCGCGAAAACGGCGCCCGCTTGAAAGTCGATCGCGAGTTCGCGCTCGCTGCGGCTTCGTTGCGCCAGGCGCTGCAGGACATGCCGGAATTGACCGAAATGTCCAAGAACATCATGTTCGAGGAAACCAAAGAGGGGCTCAATCTGGAAATCGTCGACCAGGATGGCCGCTCGATGTTCGCCGACGGCTCCAAGGTGCCGTACGACCGCACCCGCCGGCTGATCCAGAAACTGGCCGTGCCGCTGAAGGCGACGCCGCTGCGGCTCAACATTGTCGGCCACACCTCTGCCGGCTTCCTGCCGTCACGCGGCGAATATGGCGCCTTCGATCTGTCGGCGGACCGCGCCAATGCCGTGCGCCAGATCCTCGAACGCGAAGGACTGCCCGCATCCCACATCTACGCCGTCGGCGGCAAGGCCGACAGCCAGCCGCTGTTTCCCGACGATCCGACGCTGCCGGCAAACCGTCGCGTTACCATCACGTTGATGCGCGAAAATCCACCGCTTCCGCCTAACCTGAAGCCGTAATACGGTTCGACTACCATAATACCAGCGTGGCGCTGTGGCTACTTTGCGCCAGTCCCGGATCGCGCGTGGTGCTATGGTCGCGCGATGATTGACAGGCAACGCGGAAGCGCCGATAGCCGCCCGGATCAAATCAACGACGAGAACGTTCCTTCTCCATCATGACTGTCAGCGTCACATCTACCGAAGCAGCCCATGATGGGCATGCCACCTCCGGCTTTTGGGCCCTGACGCTGGGCAGTATCGGCGTGGTGTTCGGCGATATCGGCACTTCGCCGCTGTATGCGTTCCGCGAGGCCGCCACCCACGCGGCCGAAGGCCAGCCGGTATCGCGCATCATTGTACTCGGCGTGCTCTCGCTGATCCTGTGGTCACTGTTGATCGTGGTGACAGCCAAATATGTGCTGCTGCTGTTGCGCGCCGACAACAACGGCGAGGGCGGTACGCTGTCCCTGATGGCGTTGGGTCAGCGGGCGCTGGGCCGGCGGAGCTTGCCGCTATTGGCGCTCGGCGTGGTCGGCGCGTCGATGTTCATCGGCGATTCCATGATCACGCCGGCGATTTCGGTTTTGTCGGCGGTCGAAGGTCTCAAACTGGTCACGCCCGCGCTCGAACACTATGTGGTGCCGCTGACGATCTTCATCCTCGTCGTGCTGTTCTCGGTGCAGAGCAGCGGCACCGCGCGCGTCGCCTCGGCCTTCGGCCCGGTCACGGTGGTCTGGTTCGTGACGCTGGCGGTGATGGGCCTCGTCCATATCTCTGACGATCCCACGGTGCTCTACGCGATCAATCCCTGGTATGGGATCCAGTTCATGCTGTCCCATGGCGTCATCGGTCTGGTGACGATGGGCCTGGTGTTTCTGGCGGTGACCGGCGGCGAGGCGCTTTACGCCGACCTCGGGCATTTCGGGCGCAAGCCGATCCGGGCCGCATGGCTCTTTTTCGTGTTGCCGTCGTTGCTGATCAATTATTTCGGACAGGGCGCGCTGGTCTTGTCCGATCCGTCGGCGATCGAAAACTCATTCTACCGGATGGTCCCGGAGATGTTGTTGATCCCGCTCGTGGTGCTGGCGACCGCCGCCACCGTGATCGCGAGTCAGGCGGTGATAACGGGCGCCTTTTCCCTGATCCGCCAGGCGGTGCAGCTCGGCCTGTTGCCGCGCTTCGAGGTTCGCTACACCTCCGAGGCCCATGCCGGCCAGATCTACCTGCCGCGGGTCAACCGGATGCTGCTGATCGGAGTGGTTCTGCTGGTGCTGCTGTTCCGCACCTCCAGCGGTCTTGCCTCGGCCTATGGCATTGCAGTCTCCACGACCATGGTGGTCGACGGCATCATGGGCTTTGTCGTGATCTGGAAGCTGTGGAACTGGCGCGCGGCGACAGCGGCGGCCGTGATACTGCCCCTCGTCGTCGTCGACATGAGCTTCTTTGCCGCAAACCTCCTGAAGCTGTTGGAAGGCGCCTGGGTGCCGCTGCTGTTCGGCGTTGCGGTCGCCGTGATGATCTGGACCTGGCGCCGCGGCGCCGCGATCCTGACTGCCAAGACGCGGCGCATCGAGGTGCCCTTGATGGACCTGATCAAGAGCCTGGAAAAGCGCCCGCCGCATATCGTCAAGGGCACGGCGGTGTTCCTGACTTCGGATCCGAGCTTCGTGCCGACCGCGCTGATGCACAATCTCAAACACAACAAGGTGCTGCACGAGCACAACGTGATCCTGACCATCGAAACCGCACAAACGCCGCGGGTCGATGTTTCAGAGCGCGTCAAGATGGAAACCATCAGCGAGAAGTTTTCTACCGTCCGGCTGCGGTTCGGCTTCATGGAATCCCCGAACGTGCCCAAGGCGCTGGTGATCGCGCGCAAGCTCGGCTGGCAGTTCGACATCATGGCGACCTCGTTCTTCGTGTCGCGGCGGTCGCTCAAGCCCTCGGCGCAGTCGGGCATGCCGCTCTGGCAGGATCATGTCTTCATCGCGATGAGCCGGTCGGCGAACGATGCCACCGACTACTTCCAGATCCCGACCGGGCGGGTCGTAGAAGTGGGTACCCAAGTAACCATCTGATTTCAGATGGAAAATTGGCCGAAGCCTTCGCCGCCATCTATGCGGAAAGCGCATACCGGAGGCCTGGATTCCGGCTAACCTGCCCGTCCGTCCCGGGAGTATAGGGCTGCGCTTCTGCACTTGTGCAGTGCGGTAAGGAACCGAGGCCCCCCATCTCATGTCAGTCCAGTTTGCGATCCCCGCGGCGGAAACGCCCGCGGCCAACGGTCATGGCGAAGCGCATTCCACCGCCACCTTCAAGGCGCTGATGCTCGGCAGCATCGGCGTCGTCTATGGCGACATCGGCACCAGCCCCCTGTACGCGCTGCGCGAAGCGGTGGTCGCCGCCAGCGAGACTGCGGCCGGTGCCACGCCACAGGCCGTGCTCGGCGTGCTCTCGCTGATCCTGTGGGCGCTGATCGTGGTGGTGACGCTGAAATATGTCGTCATCCTCTTGCGTGCCGACAACAATGGCGAGGGCGGAACGCTGGCACTGATGGCGCTGGCGCAGCGCGCGGTCGGCAAGGGCGGGGCGGCGATCGTGCTGCTCGGCATCATCTCCGGCGCGCTGTTTTATGGCGACGCGGTTCTTACGCCGGCGCTGTCGGTATTGTCGGCCATCGAGGGCATCAAGCTCGTCACCGTCACCTTCGAACACTATGTCGTGCCGCTGACGGTCATCATTCTGGTGGCGCTGTTTGCCGTGCAATCCCGCGGCACCGCGCGCGTCGCCGCGTTCTTCGGACCGGTGATGTGCGTCTGGTTCGCTGTCATCGCGGTCGCAGCCGTGCCGCAGATCATGCGGCACCCCGAGGTGCTGCACGCACTCAATCCGCTCTACGCCGTTTCCTTCATGCTCCATCACGGCATGATCGGTTTCATCACGCTCGGCGCGGTGTTTCTTGCCGTCACCGGTGCGGAAGCGCTCTATGCCGATCTCGGCCATTTCGGCAAGCGGCCGATCCAGACCGCCTGGCTCTTCATCGTGCTGCCGTCGCTGGCGATCAATTACCTGGGGCAGGGCGCGCTGTTGATCGCCGACCCCAAGGCGATCGAAAACCCCTTCTTCCTCATGTTCCCGGACTGGGCGCTGATCCCGATGGTGGCGCTTGCGACAGCGGCGACCGTGATCGCGAGCCAGGCCGTCATCACTGGCGCCTACTCGCTGACGCGCCAGGCGATCCAGCTCGGGCTGCTGCCGCGGTTCGAAATCCGCCATACCTCGGAAGCGCATTCCGGGCAGATCTACATTCCCCGCATCAATCTGCTGCTGTTCGTTGCGGTGATTTTGCTGGTGGTCCTGTTCCGCTCCTCGAGCGGGCTGGCTTCGGCTTACGGAATCTCCGTGACCGGCACCATGGTGGTTACGGCCATGATGGGCTTTGTCGTGATCTGGCGCGTCTGGAAATGGTCGCCGATCGCGGCCGCAGCCCTGATCGCTCCGTTCCTGTTCCTCGATGTCACCTTCCTCGCCGCCAATCTGTTGAAGGTGTTCGAGGGCGGCTGGGTGCCGCTGGCGCTCGGCGGCATCGTGATGCTCTTGATGTACACTTGGCGCCGCGGCAGCCGGCTGTTGTTCGAGAAGTCGCGCAAGCTGGAATTCCCGCTGGCCGATCTGGTCGCGATGCTGGAGAAGCGTCCGCCACAGCGGGTCCCCGGCACGGCCGTGTTCCTGACCTCCGATCCCGAATGCGCGCCCACAGCGCTGATGCACAGCCTGAAGCATTACAAGGTGCTGCATGAGAAGAACGTCATCCTCACCATCGAGACTGCGCCGACGCCGCGGATCGACGATGCCGAGCGGGTGCGGATGGAGCAGCTCAGCGAGACCTTCTCCCGGGTGACGCTTCGGTTCGGCTTCATGGAATCGCCCAACGTGCCGAAGACGCTGGCGATCGCCCGCAAGCTCGGCTGGCAGTTCGACATCATGTCGACGTCGTTCTTCCTGTCCCGCCGCGCGCTCAAACCTGCCGCGCATTCGGGCATGCCGCGCTGGCAGGATTTGCTGTTCATCCGCCTCAGCCGCGCCGCCAACGACGCCACCGACTATTTCCAGATTCCGACCGGACGCGTGGTGGAAGTCGGAACGCAGGTCACGATCTAGGGAAGAGCTCAATTCGGATTCGAGGAGCTTTTCTTACTTTGTTGTTCCCGGTTAGGCTGCTGGTTTGCCGGGAAGCCGACAGACATCCGGATGCAGCAGCGGCGCCTCCTTCGTCCAGATTTTCGCACCTTGCGAACCAACTCTCGCGTTCAAGTCGACGCCGGCGGGCAGGCGGCCCCAGCTCTGCGGCTCCAGCGCTTCGCTCCCGATCGTTAGTCCCCCCGATAGAACGAAAAACTCCAACCCGCGCGTGTTCGCAACGCTGATGGTTTTACTTGGCTCCCATTCTTCCAGACGCACCTCCTCATGCCCATCTTCGAACAGGACGGTTGCTTTCATTGCGCCAGGCCGCGGCTCGACCTGTTCTCCCTGACCTGGTCGACGCACGATCTGAATCTGGTCCCCGTCACGGAACTGCCACAGCCTGACGAAGATGGTGCAGCCATCCTTCGAGGCGGGGACATGCGACGTGCCCGGAGGATTACGAAAATAGGTGCCCGCGGGGTAATCACCATGCTCGTCCTGAAAGGTGCCTTCCAGGACGACAATTTCTTCTCCACCGCTATGCGTATGACGCGGGAAAGCGCTGCCGGGAGCATAACGCACAACCGATGTGGCGCGCGCGACTTCCCCGCCAATGCGGAACAGCATGCGCCGATCAACGCCGGCCGACGGACTGGCTACCCAGTCCATTTTCGCGGCATGAACGAAAACTGGCTTTGACAGGTCATCGTTAATGCGCATCGGTGCTCTCCCTCATGGTAGCACTATACAAGACTTGGCGCTTCACTACCTCGGCTCTTTTGCCGTTGCTCGCGCCTAGCTGCAGTGTGCCCGCTTTAGATTCCGGCGAGCGGAAGTCCGCTCGCCGCATTCTGAGGTCGTCGTAACGCGATCAGGCGCCGCGCTTCGTCGGCGCGACCACTGCGCAGCAATGCGCTGGTCACGGAATATTCCAAGAGGTCGCGCTGCGCGCGACTACCTCCGACCCTTTCATGGGCCTGCAAAACCGGCTTTAGTTCATCGACGACCCGTGTCCAGTCACCCCTCGCTAAACCGTCGAAGCCGCGCGCAATCGGTACCAGAATGTCCGCAGCGGGTCCCTTTGGGTTCTCGATCATCCTCGCAAGTGCCTCCGCATCGCCAGCCATTGCAAAGGCAAGTGCACTGTGCATATCGGCAAAGATGATCCCTGAATTTGGAAACCACTTCGCCGCATACTGGCTGATTTCTCTCCACAATTCCGGAGATCGCGGCTCACCTGCCATCTCGGCCCGTGCAAGGAACGAAGCGCAGTCGGTGAGAACATTTATCTGTGGTCCCCACGAACCGCCCGGATGCAGCGCTTCGCGATAGATCTTCCATGCCCGATCGCGCCTGCCGGTCTCCAACGACCAGAGGGCAAGATGCCAGCTTATATGGCAATGCAGTTGTCCCTCTCGCGGGTAGGCGGCGTTCCATTGGTCGAGATAGGCGAGCCCTTCTTCGCGCTGCCCCTTCTCGTAGAACAGGTGGGCCTTGATATGCGCAGCGTGTGCGTTGCGAGGAAAGCCGCGAAGTGCGGCCTCGATATTCTTGAAACCACTGTCGAGCTTATGCAGCTCGATTTCGGCAAACGCGAGCACCGTTCGAAACCACCAGTCATCGTCATAGTTCGTGGCCAGCGGCTCCAGCAGTGCTAGCTGCTCGACCTCGCGCCCGGACCTACCGGAGAAGCCGATCAGACCGAAAACACCGGTGGCCGGCGCCAGCACCATGGCGTCGCGGGGCCAGTCCTTGATGTGTTCGGTTATCATCGAAACAGCCTCAGCGCCCCGACCGCCCAGGATTTTGGCAAAGATCGCAATATGACTTTGCTCGCGCGCTGTCGTGGCTGGGGCGAGCGCCAACGCGCGTTCGAGCGGATCTTTTGCTTCGTGGCCCCGACCGAGAACCTGCAAGCTCCGCGCAAGCGCGATGTGTGCAAGGGCAAAGTTTTCATCGGCGGCGATCGCCTCACGGAACGCTTGATCAATGCCCCAGCCGGCCGATAACAGCTTGTCAACGCCGACGATATAAGCGTCGCGGGCATTGCTGGAGCTTGTGCTCAACGTGTTCCCGTATCGGTCTTCAAAAGCGCTCACGAAATTTCTCATCGAGTTCGCAGTCATTCGGATGATTCTCTGTCGGCAGCCGCCTGCTTGGATTGCGCCTGCTTACGGCGCCGCTCATCGCCTAGTTTGAGCAGTCGCTCTCGATCTGCGGGCGTGACCCGACCGTATCGAGCCCGCCAGACGGCTCCTTCTTCGTTCCAGGCAAATGGCGCCCTGACAGTTGTTCGCGGCGCCTTCGATGTCTCAAAAAGGGCGAGCGCCTGGCGCACGATCTCGCGCTGCATGTCGGGTTGCCAAGGATGCCCGCACGGATTGCCCAGCGGAAAATCCGTGAAGTAGAACCGTGGAACGCCGCAATGCTCGACAACGTCCAGCGCCGAACCGATAATGACGGTCGGAATTCCATTCGCTTCGAGATGACGAGCCACCAGGCTCACGGTCTGGTGACAAACGGGGCAAAGGGGGCAAAGGATTGCAGCATCCGCTCCATCTTGTCGAACGCGCGCCAGGATTTCGGGCGAATCCTTGGTCACCGTTTTTCGCTGGCTGTATTCTGTCGGAACACCATGAAAGCGCGGCGTCAGTCCGGCGATGACTCCTTCAGCGACTAATTCGAAAACGGCTTCTATCGGCAAGAAGCTGGCCCGGTCATTGGTGTGGGTCGACTCCTTGTCCCACGCAACATTGTCGGTAAACAGCTTCTCCGGCGGCGGCGAAACGACGCCTGACCACACCCGCTTCACCCCATCAAAATCCAGCGGACTAGCCGTGGTAATCAGTGCGATGCGTAGCTCCGACAGTGGCTTGGCAGGCCGGGTGAAGGGGACATCATCAAAGCTCACCCAGACATAGTCGTTGGCGTAACCGAGAGCACGGTAATAGTGGCGCGTGCGCTCAATATATTGCACTGGGGCGTCTGCTTCGTTCATGTCGCATCTCCTCGAAACGTTTCTTACGCAAGCCGGCTGGCTTGAACACTTTGTATCGGCAAGGCGGCAAGCGCCGTGCTGGTCAGGTTTGCTGTAGGTTGCCTCGATACGAAAACCCAATTAGCGCCAACAACGCGATCAGCAGTGGTACGAACGACAGAACCAAGACAGTCGACCAGCCGAAGGACGATAGCAGCCCGCCGGAGAGGAATGAACCGACCGTCATCGTGCCAAAGACGACGAAGTCATTGAGCGACTGGACTCGCGCCTTTTCCTCGGGACGATGGCATTCCAGAACCATGGCCGAAGCACCGATGAAGCCGAAATTCCAACCGATCCCGAGCAAGATCAGCGTCGCCCAGAAATGCGTGACATCGATGCCAAGCAGACCCACCGACGATGAGGCAGCGATGAGCGCCAGCCCGACGGCGACGACAGCGGATGAACCGAACCGCGTGATAAGGCGTCCTGTCCAAAAGCTGGGGGCGTACATCGCGATGACGTGCCACTGCAGACCAAGATTGGCTGACTCCTGGGACAACCCGCAGAATTTCATCGCCAGCGGGGCTGCCGTCATGATGAAATTCATGAGCAGGTAGGAAACGACCCCACAGATCACTGCCAGGATGAAACGCGGCTGGTAGGCGATCACAGCGAGCGGCCTTCCAGCGCCTCGCTCAGTTGCAGTCGGCGGAGGAAGCTGAACGCCCGCCAGGATGACTGCGGAGAAAGCCGCAAGCGCCGCTTGGCCAATAAACGTCGCAGCGAAGAGGTAAGGCCCCCACAGGTTCATGGTGTGCGTCACAAGTTGTGGACCTATCACACCAGCGAATACACCGCCGGCCATCACAGCGGAAAGAGCACGGGGCCGCCGTTCCGGCGCTGCGCAATCGGCCGCGGCAAAGCGGAAGGAGAGCACCACGGCGGCGTAGGCGCCCCCGAAAAAGGTCGACGTGCAGAACAGCGGAAACGACCCCTGGAGGACCGCAAGAAACGCGATCAAGCCCGCGAGGATGCCGCTGCCCGCACCGAGCAGGAATGTTGTACGCCGACCATACCGTTCGGCGACGGCGCCCGCCGGCAGTGTGCAGAGGGCCATGCCGACGACAAAAACGGAAACCGGCAGCGTCGCCAGCGTCCTGCTGGGCGCCAGCATGTCGCCAACGACAGCCCCGGTTGCGTAGACGACCGTAGAATTGGCGCCCGCGAGAGCCTGAGCGACAGCAAGCCTTACGACATTGCTGCGCTCTCGGCGAAAGGCTGTCGCCGCCTCATGGTTGAGCGCGGGAAAATTGAAGTTCATGCTGCGACTGCTCCGCCAGTCAATGAGATGTCCCGCGATCAAGCTCGGCATCGGCGTAGACCCGGCTATTTGCAATCCGCCTTGCATTTCAAGCCCTCGGTGTCGGGTCGCCCATCGGCAATGAAGCCTTCCGCGTTGGGCATCTTCACCTTCTTCAATTCCTGCGCATCCATGACCGCCTGCCGCGGGACGATGTCGTTGACGTAGAGCAGGTAGGCCACGACCGAATAGACTTCGTCCGCCGTCAACGAGTTCGGCGCGGTGAACGGCATGGCTCGATTGACGTAGTCGAAGATCGTTGTTGCGTAGGGCCAGTAACTGCCGACCGTCTGAACGGGCTTTGGCGTCGCCAGCGTACCCTTACCGCCCACGAGGCGGTCGAAGCCTTTCGCCGGGTTCTGTCCCTTCTCGCCATGACAGGCGGCGCATTGCTCGGCATAAACCTTCTCGCCTTGCTCGACGGTACCCTTGCCTGGCGGCAACCCGGCGCCGTCCGGCCGCACGTCGATGTCCCACCCGCGGATCTGTTCCGAAGTGGCCGGCGTGCCGAGGCCGAGCCGCGCTTGCTGCGCGAGCGCAGAACCGGCGACGAAGAGCAGGGCAACAACGGAGGCGCTAAGTGCTCGCATTGGTGACGACTCCATCAGCAGCGACCTTCCAGCCTTGAATTGCATTGAAGTGGTACCGGGGATTTGTTCCCCGCGCGGCAATCAGGCTCGAACGGGTGGGCTGCATCCAGCCCTTGTCGTCGTAAGCTCTGCTTTGGATCTCCAGAGGCTGGCCCTGCCAGTTGAATGGCAGTCGGAAACGGGTCAGACATTTGTCGAGGACGGGTTCCTGGAGCGTGGCCCGCCGCCATGTGGCACCGCCGTCAACGGAAACGTCGACACGCGTGACGTGGCCACGTCCGGACCAGGCGATTCCAGAGATTTCGTAGAACCCCGGGGCCTTGAAGCTGCGATCGGCATTCGGGAAGGTCACCACGGACTTTACGTCCATCTCGAATGCGAATTGATACGCCTTGCCGTTCGCAAGCAGGTTGGTGTAGCGCGCGGTCTCTTCTCGTGTATGCCACGGACGATCGCCGATCTTCAGGCGACGCAGCCATTTCACCGACATATTTCCCTCGAAGCCCGGAAGGAACAGCCGGACGGGATAGCCTTGCTCCGGTCTCAGCATCTCGCCGTTCTGGGCATAGACAAGGAGCGCATCGTCGAGCGCCTTTTCAATCGGCACACTGCGCGTCATGGCGGCCGCATCGGCGCCCTCGGCCAAGATCCATTTGGCGTCTGACTTCAGTCCGACCTCTCCCAAGATCGTCGAGAGCGGCACCCCGGTCCATTCGCAACAGGACAACAGCCCGTGCGTGCGCTGGACAGAATGGTAGCCGGACTTTCTCCATTCGGTGGAGCTGTTGCCGGAGCATTCCAGGAAGTGAATACGGGTGACCGCAGGAAACCGAAGGAGTTCGTCCATCGTTAAGATCAGCGGCCGATCCACCAGGCCGTGGATCAGCAAGCGATGCTGATCGGGTGCGATTTCGGGGACGCCGGCGTGATGACGTTCGAAGACGAGGCCATTCGGGGTGATGATGCCGTGCAGGTTCTGCAACGGCGTAACGCTAAAGGCCTCGGTGTCGGTGGCGCGAGGCTCCCGAATGCGGCGCACGACATCCTTCTCGAATTTCGACGGCAGTCCGTAGGCCGGCGACAGAATTGGTCTACCCTGTTCATGCATCCATTCGGGAACGTTCGGCGGAGCGGCGCCGGCTCGGGCCTCGCGGGAATTGGTGGACAAGCCGCCGATTGCGATCGCCGCCCCCGATGCCAAGATTCTTCGTCGGCTTACGCTCATTGCGCTTTCCCTCCCTTGGTCTCGGTAGCGCCTGCGTAGCGCGCTGGACTGAACGGCACTTGCACGCTTGGGCCCGCCAGCAGCGGCGCTGCTTTCACTCCCTCAGCCTAAGAACAAAGCACTGGTGTTTCCCTCTACAAAATGCCAATTTATATCGATGAAACGTCACAAATCGCGCAAAAACGTTGGATGGAAGCCACTCGATAGCCCGCGAGGTCTTGGATCACCCGAGCCTCTGATCGTCCGGGTCCAGTCGCTTCCTGCGAGAAGCTACTTTGCCGAGCACAGCCACACTTGGAATCAACTCGTCTACGCGATTTCCGGCGCGCTCACCGTCAACGCCGACGGAAGAAGTCTCGTCATTTCCCCAGAACAGGCCGTCTGGCTGCCGACCGGTACCAAACACTCGGTCGGCTCCCTCATGGGCGCGGAATTCCGAAGCCTCTGGGTAGCCGATGACGCAAGCCAAGGAATGACCTCCGGGACGGCGGTCATTCATGTATCCACGCTTCTGCGGGCACTCATCATAGAGGCCGTATCGCTTAAACAAGAAGATCGTCACTACGCCGACCGCGTTACCGCACTCATCCTCGAGCAGTTGCGACGGGCAACGCCCATCTCGGGAGCCCTGCCATGGCCTACCCACCCGGCCTTGCTTGCACTTTGTGAGAATCTTTATGCCGATCCCGCCAATCCCCGTCACAGTGACAAGTGGGGGCTTGAGATCGGGATGTCGCCGCGAACGCTGACCCGACGCTTTGAGAGCGAAGTCGGCATGAGCTTGCGCACCTGGCGTCAGCGTCTGCGCCTTTTCAAAGCGATCGAAATGTTGGGCAGCGACCTTCCGATCACGGAGATCGCACTACGCCTTGGTTATTCCTCGGCGTCAGCATTCATATTCATGTTTCGCTCGGAAATGAGAGTTAGTCCTCTTCAATATAGACGCAATCTAAGCCACGTAGCTGGTAGTGGGGCTGCATGAAGCGCAAGGTCGAACTCGGCGTCAGAAGTCGGGTGCTTCCTCATGCGCGGTTCGCGCCTGATGACGCAGGTGCTGCCACACAGCCAGGGCGACCGAGAGCGCCGCACAGAGCAGTAACGCGCCGGAAATCGGCCGCGTGAAGAACAGCAGCGGGTTGTCGTCCGTCATGATCGCCCGAATAAGGTTGATCTCGATCTGATCGCCGAGGATGAGGCCGAGGATGAGCGGAGCCAGCGGAAATCCGCCCTTCACCAGCGCATAGCCGAACACACCAAAGATGAGCAGGACATACACGCTCTGCATCGTGTTGTTGAGCGCGTAAGCACCGATCACGCAAAGCACCAGCACGACGGGCGCAAGCACCGCGAGCCTGACCCGGGTGATCTGAAGCATGAATAGCGCGCCCGCGGCCAGGATCAGCACCATCAGCAGGTGTGCCAAAATGTATGCGGCGTAGATGCCGTAGGCGAGGGTGGGTTGCTGGGAGACGAACAGCGGCCCCGACTGGATGCCATGGATCGTCATGGCGCCCAGCATGACGGCGGTCACGGCGTCGCCCGGGATACCGAACGCCATGATGGTCACCAGCGAGCCGCCGACATTGGCATTGTTGGAGGACTCAGAGGCGATGATGCCCTCGGGCACGCCTGTGCCGAAACGCTCGGGATGGCGCGAGAACTTCTTCGCCTGGTCGTAGGCCAGCATATTGGCGGCGCTGCCGCCGATCGCCGGCAATACGCCGATCAGGATGCCGACGACCGTCGACCACAGGAGCAGGAACGGACGGCCGAGGATTTCGCCGATCACCTTGAGGTGGGAAACCCCAAGGGAAACCCCAAGACTCGGCTGCGCGGCCAGAATGGCCTCGGGCGTCTTTGGCGCTCTTGTCTTCTCGATGTCGGACATGATCTGTGCGAAGGCAAAGATCCCGATTAGCACCGGCAGGAACGGGAAGCCGCCGCTGATGAACTCGGACCCGAAGGTGAAGCGCGGCACGCTGCCGATCGGGTCCGTGCCGATGACGGTGATCAGGAGGCCAATGGCGGTCGACAGCAGGCCCTTGATGAACGAGGACTCGGCCAGACCCGCCACCATTGCCATGGCCAGCACGAACAGCGAGAAATACTCCCACGGTCCGAACTGAAGTGCGATGGCCGCGAGCGGCCCGGTCACCAGGATCAGGAACAGCCCGCCGAGCAGCCCGCCGAAGAACGACGACCACACGCCGAGCCAGATCGCCCGGCCGGGCGCGCCACCCCGCGCCATCGGAAAGCCGTCGAAGGTCGTGGCGATCGCCGAGGGCGTGCCCGGAATTCCGAGTAGACACGCGGTGACCAGGCCGCCGGCGGAGCCACCGACATAGACGCCGGTCATCGCGGCCAGCCCCTGCAGAGGATCGAGACCATAGGTGAACGGCAGGATGACGATGATCGTCATCGTGATGGTGACGCCCGGCAGTGCACCGCCGACGACGCCAATGAGTGTGCCCGCGAACAGCGGAACGAGATAATTCCACTGCAGCACCGTCAGCAGCCCATGTCCCAAAAGCTCGAACATGGCCTACCAGTTTGTCCAGCTACCGCGAGGAAGCAGCACCGTGAGATACCGCTCGAAGACCAGATACGTCACCGCCGACGTGCCAATCGCTATTGCTGCGAGGACCGCCCATTGGCGCCAGGTCGTAGGCCTCTCGAGCGTCGCTTGCAACGCGGCGACGAACAGGACGGTTGCGATGCGATAGCCGAGCAGAGGCAGAAGTACCAGGTAGAGCGCGACAATGACGAAGGCGAGCGCGACCAGGCCATAGGCCCGTTGCGGCTGCGCCGGAACTGGGACGTCGGCCGGCTCAGCGCGCGGTGCGACCAGGTCCTGCACGATCAGCGCCGCGCTGGTCACGGCCATGAAGATCAGAACGATGCGCGGATAGAAGCCGGGACCGACCGGCACCAGCGGCAGTTGCGGAAGTCCAAACGATTGCACGAGCAGAGCCAGACTGACCGCGAGGAAGATCAATCCGGCAAGGCTATCGCGGCCAAGTCTCATTGCTTGGCAAGACCGAGCTCGGTCATGATCACCTTGCTCTCCCGGTCGAGCTTGTCGAGGAATGGACCGTATTCGGCGGCGTTGAGATAGGAGACGCGCGTGCCTTGCTTCTTCATCGCGTCCGCGAACTCCGGCTCCTTGGCGGCTTTTCCGCAGGCCTCGTCCAGCTTGGCGCGCACCGCGGCCGGCGTGCCCTTCGGTACTATCAGGCCGCGCAAAACCGCGTAGACGATGTCCATGCCGAGCTCCTTCAGCGTCGGCACGTCAGGGGCTTCGGGATCGCGCTTTTCGGCAGCAATGGCAAGAAACTTGAGCTGCCCGGCATCGACCTTGCCCTTCTGCGTCAGGTTGGAATCCGTCAAATCGACATGGCCGCCGAGAATGGCATTCATGCGCGGCGCGAGGCCTTCATAGGAGACGTACTTGAACTTGACGCCGGCCGCCTTTTCGATGAGCGCCGGGAATATGTGGCTGGTCGATCCGAGGGTCGCCCCCACGGTGATCTGGCCCGGACGCTTCTTGGCGTCTTCGGCAAGCTCGGCCCAGGTCTTCCAGGGCGTCTTGGGGCTCGCCGTCAGGACCGATGGCGTCGCAGAGAGCAGGCAGATCGGCTCAAAGTCGCTGTATTTGACGTCTGTGACGCCGGCATAGTGCACAAGGTGGATGTAGTCGTGCACCGCATAAAGCGTATAGCCGTCCGGCGGCGAGCCCTTGGCTTCGCGCGCCCCGACGGTGCCGGAGGCGCCCGTGACGTTGGCGATCACGATTGGCTGACCGATATGCTTCTGTAGAAGCGGCGCAAATGGACGAAAGATGTTGTCCGTATCGCCGCCTGCCGCCCACGGCACGATCATCTTGATCGGGCGCTCAGGATAGTTTTGAGCCGCGGCCGGCATGGCCATCGCGGCCAAGGCTGCTGTCAACGCCAAACTGCGGAGCACGGTCCTCATGACGCTTCTCCCTATCGCCGTTGATTGTTTTTCTTTCGATCATAGCAAGACGCCAGCACTTCGCAAACAATGATGCGACAAGGATAGTCCGGCGGCGTGTGCAGCGCACCGCCAAATCCAAATTCGGGCTGAGTCCACCGGTGCCCTGAGGCGCCTCGCGGAGTATCCTAAGCGGCCGCTTGTGCGTCACGCCGCGTGCGGATTTTGGGAATGTCGCCACGGAGGGACAACACTCACGAGCTTAAGCGGTCCCGGCAGATCCGGGACCGCTTTTTGTTTGGGCCCCCGTTACAACTCATTCAGCGGGTGGCTCACGCCTTTCCCTGAACGGGTCGGCGGCGTCATCGTGACCGCTACGGCTGCTGAAGAACATCAAGGCCATCAGCCCGCAGCCGATCAGGAGTGAAAAGAACGTTCCGAGTCCAAGGGCGATCCAGCCGTGCTTATCCATCACGGCGTCGCTCGTGGCATTCCACACCGATACAGCCCATACGCCAGTGAGGCCAAGCAGGGCTAGCAAGATCACGAGAAGACCAACCTGTCCGAAGCTAAGATACCGCATGAGGGGACCCTTTCCAGCACACTGGGGAACGTCGGCAGTCAGAATCTAATCTTGGCCAAGACTGATGCTTGGCGCGCCATTTCGGGCCGGGGCCGCGCATGTAGTGCAGCTCGGGCCGGTAGCTATTGCGTATATCCATAACCAGGTTGTGAATGATGCTGGCGAAGTCAGAGACTGTCTCAGCCGCCTTGCGAGCTGAATCAGATATTGCGGACCAGCGCGCAGAATCGGGTGTAATCGCACGGGGTCCGACGATGCTTTTCCAGATCATCTTTTTTCTCCGTCCGGTTCGATGTGGGCACCGTGATGATCTAGCGGATCGGAGCTGTGGCTGCGCCAGAGCGATTGCCCTGCCTGTAGAGCGATTGCTGCTAGCGCCTGCGCCCTCGCGTGCTCTTTGCGCGTCTGCCCTGCAAGACCGCTGCGAGAGACTCGGCCTCATCATTTGCAGACTTGCAGTTAGTTCTCGCAGCAGGGTTCGAAGCCGCTATAATGGGGGCGGTTGCGACATGATTTGGCGAATGGGCCATGGTGGCAACGAACGATCAGATCGTCACCGTGTTCGGCGGAACCGGCTTTCTGGGCCGCCGCATCGTTCGACAACTGCGCTCACGCGGATTTCCCGTTCGGACCGCGTCAAGGCATCCCGATCACGGCTACACCTTGCCTGGCGCCGAAGACCCGCAACTTCAATCCGTAGAGGCGAACATTCACGACGAGCGGTCAGTCGCGGAGGCGCTTGCCGGCGCTTACGGCGTCGTGAATGCGGTCAGTCTTTACATCGAGCGCGGAGCGGTGACTTTTCAATCCGTTCACGTCGAGGCCGCCCGGCGGGTAGCCATTCAAGCGCACAGGGCTGGCGTCAAAAGGCTGGTCCACATTTCGGGAATCGGCTCCGATGCCACCTCCCAATCGCGCTACATCCGGAAGCGTGGCGAGGGCGAACTGGCGGTCCGGACGGCGTTCGCCGAGGCAACTTTGATCCGTCCGGCGGTGATGTTCGGATCGGACGACGCGTTTCTCGTCGTCATCCTCAAGCTGCTCCGCCAGCTTCCCGTCTATCCGATGTTCGGCCGCGGCGTGACCAGATTGCAGCCGGCCTGTGTGGATGATGTTGCTGACGCGATTGGCCGGATCATGCAGCGCGCCGAGACGACTGACATCTTCGAGTTCGGCGGCCCCCGCGTCTATTCTTACGAGGAGTTGCTGAGAGCCGTGGCGCACCAAGCCGGACTCGCACCTCGACTGATTCCAGTCCCGTTTGTTGCTTGGCATGCACTGGCATGGGCCTCCGAAACGCTCCGGATTCCATTCCTCACGCGCAATCAAGTGGAGCTGATGGAAATCGACACGGTGTCATCGCCACATATGCCTGGATTTGCCGAGCTTGGGATATCGCCGCACTCGGTCGAGGCAATACTCCAGAAGCTGCTGTCTGATTCCGGAGCATGAGACGCCTCGACCAATCCGCGTCAACGGACGCCGGGTTGGTCGATGTTGCGCTCAAGATGAGGAACCAACCTTTGGAGACCCCGTTATTGAATTTAATCAATGCGAGGGCGACCGCGTCATAAGTGAAGGCGGACATCATGGCTACATGTGAAACCTGCGGCAATGACTATGACAAGTCCTTTCAGGTCACAATGAACGGCAAGGCGCACACCTTCGATAGTTTCGAGTGCGCCATTCATGCGCTCGCGCCGACCTGCGATCATTGCGGCATCCGTATCGTCGGGCACGGATTGGAGAAGTCCGGCACGTTCTTCTGTTGCGAGCATTGCGCCGAAAGGGAAGGCGTCAAAGGGCTGCGTGATCGAATCTAGGCCCGGGCAATTGGCGCGGGCTGGATCCCTCCGTCCGTCCGCGAAGGACGATGCTTCATGCGCATCAGATGCTTCATGCGCGTCATAAGTCTGCAGGCGCTTTGTGCTCGCTCGGGCAAGCCTGCCAACCGCAATGGGTGCTTTGGGACAGCATGACTGCCGGATAACTTTGCTTGCGCCATTGGAAATTTGAGCATTGAATTCGGCGAAGATGCGCCACTACCGTAAGTAGTTTTCACGTGTGTCTATACCCTCACAGGATGACGTGATGAAGAGACTCGGCTTCGGCATGAGGCGGGTGCGATGGCCTCATGCGGTTGAAGGGAGGTATGCCTATCTCGTCCACCTGACTGATCGGGAGTGGCCAAACGCGGGAAGCTGATGCGCGCACGACCAGCGCCGTCGTAGCCCAACGAAACAGGGAGGAGAACAATGAGCACCTGGCTTAGCGAGCGAGAGCAGCGTCTTGTCGCGGGCGCGGAGGCGGCATCGGCGGCAACGCCGATTCCCACGCAGATTGTTTCCAACGGCGAGTATCTGCCGCCCCCGCAGAGCGCCGTGCAAAAGAAGGTCGAGGCCCGGATCAACGAGCTCGCCGACGTGAACGGCAAGCACCTCGGCTTGAGCCGCAGGCAGTTCCTGCACACGGGTTGCGGCATGGCGGCAGCATTCCTCGCCATGAACGACGTCTACGGCAATGTTTTCCAGGTCGCGACTGCGGAGGCGCAAGAGCCCGAATTGATGCGGGCACGCGCGCAAGGCCTCGCCGACCAGTTCATATTCGACGTTCAGACCCACTTCGTGCGCGACGACTTCGATCACAAGGAGCTGTTGGGGCTGGCGGACTTTGCGAGCCAGCACTGGAACCCGAAGATGAAGGAGGAGGGCGTCTCCTCGCTCGGCCGCTACAAGTTCCAGAATTATGTGAAAGAGATCTACTACGACAGCGACACCAACATGGCGCTGTTGAGCGGCGCGCCGTTCGACGATCCGAGCTGGTGGCTTCTTTCCAACGAGCAGATCGTCAAGGCCCGCGAACTCATCAACGACTTCGCCGGCTCGCGCCGGCTGCTGGCGCACAGCGTCATCACCCCAAAGCAGCCCGGCTGGATGGAGGAGGTCGACAAGGCGATCGAGGTCTACAAGCCGGATTCCTGGAAGTCCTACACGATCGGCGATCCGCTAGCGCCCTCCAAGTTCCCATGGCGGCTCGACGACGAGCAGGTGATGTATCCGTTTTACGAAAAAGCGGTGAAGTCCGGCATCAACACGCTGTGCATCCACAAGGGGCTGCTGCCGCCCGATTACGAGAAGTCGTTCGCCGGCGTGTGGGAATATGCAACCGCGTGGGATGTCGGAAAGGCGGCGAAGGACTGGCCGCAGATGAACTTCGTGATCTATCACTCGGCGCTACGGGCGTTCCTCGAACTGCCGGACAAGGCGTGGGCGGAGTTCGAGCAGACCGGCCGCATCCTGTGGGCCACGGATCTTTCGGAAATCCCGCAGAAGTTCGGCGTCAACAATGTCTATGCCGAACTCGGCACGTCCTTTGCCAACTCGGCAGTGGCGCATCCGAAATTCTGTGCCGCGCTGGTCGGCACGTTGATCAAGGGCATGGGGGTAGACCACGTGATGTGGGGCACCGACTCGGTCTGGTACGGTTCACCGCAGTGGCAGATCGAGGCGCTGCGCCGGCTCGAAATCCCGGAGGACATGCAGAAGAAATACGGCTTTGCACCACTCGGCGACGCCAATAGCGCCACCAAGCAACTGATCTTCGCAGGCAACGCCACCAGGCTCTACAAGATCAAGCTGAGAGCGGCTGACAACACCAGGATGCCGGCCTATTCCGAGGACCGTCTCGCCTCGCTCAAGAACGAATATACGCAGGCAGCTAAGGCGCCCTCGAACCTGCGCTACGGCTACGTTCGCGCCGCGTAAACGTTAGACGGCCGCGCCGGTGGACCGAGCAAGCTTCACGGGCGCGGTCGACGCGCGGCTCCAGTGAAGGGTGTAGATCGACAGAGGCAATTTTGGTTTCGGATGAAAACCAAACGCTTCGTGCGATGTTTGCTTTTCGGCCCAGTAGCTCACATCCCGGGACGCCCGTTGTGCCCCCACAACCGGCATAGGATGATTGCGCCGCAACATGCGCCAACACAATTGGTCGCATCCGGGACTGCCAAACCGGGCTTGTAGGACTTTCGATCAATTGTATTCTCAAGGGAAGCATGCGGAACTCGCATGGCTGCTGCCTAAAGAGCGCAGATCACCATAAGCAGGCGCGAACCAACGTGCCGGTTTTTGGGTGGAGACCGACATGGCCGATGGCGGATCGTTTGACACGTTCCCCAAGTTGCTACTGCGAAACGCCTCGAAATTTGGCAACCGTCCGGCGTTTCGGCACAAGGATCTTGGCATCTGGCAGACATGGACTTGGACCGAGGTCGCTGGGATCGTACGTGCCTATGCCGCGGGTTTGCAGCGGATTGGATTGCAGCCAGGCGACACTTTCGCCATCGTCGGCTCCAACCGGCCGAAGCTCTATTGGACCATGATGGCAGCGCAGGCGCTGCGTGCGATTCCGGTTCCGGTCTATTCGGATGCGGTGGCTGACGAGCTTGCCTACGTCCTTGCCCACGCCGACGTGAAGCTTGTTGCAGCGCAGGATCAGGAGCAGGTCGACAAGATTTTGTCCGTATCCGACCGGGTGCGGCATCTCCGGAAGATTGTCTACGATGAACCGCGTGGACTCCGCGACTACGATCACAGCCGGCTGATCGCAATCCATGATGTCATCGAAGACGGCCGAGCCGCGCTTGCGGCTAATGCTGCGCTTGGCGAGCAGATCGATGAGATCATCCGTCAGGGTGAAGGTTCTGACATCTCGATCATCCTCTATACCTCGGGAACAACCGGCGCGTCGAAGGGCGTCATGCTGTCGGCGCGACGGTGCATCGACGCTGTAACGGATACTGTCAGGTTCGACAGGTTGACCGAGAACGACGTGGCGCTTGCTTATCTGCCGCTCGCCTGGGTGGGAGATCATTACCTCAACTATGCGCAGGGCCTTGCCGCCGGTTTCTGCATGGCGTGTCCCGAGAGCGGTGAGACGGTCGAGCAGGATTTGCGCGAGATCGGACCAACCTTCTATTTCGCTCCACCGCGCGTTTTCGAGAACATGCTGACGCGAGTGATGATCCGCATGGAGGATGCTGCGCCAATCAAGCGGCGTATGTTCGACTACTTCCTCCGCATTGCGCGACGACATGGCGAATCGATTTTGACCGGAAAGCCGGTGCCGGTGTCAGGCCGGCTACTCTATGCGCTTGGACGCTCGATACTCTACGAGCCCCTTAAAAACGTTCTCGGGCTGTCTCGCGTGCGCGTTGCCTATACTGCAGGTGAGGCCATTGGTCCGGATCTTTTCGCGTTTTACCGCTCGATCGGATTGAACCTGAAGCAGCTCTACGGTCAGACTGAAGCATTCCTCTACGTCACTTGTCAGCCTGACGGGGAGATCTACTCCGATACTGTCGGGCCGGCGGCGCCGAACGTCGACATTCGCATTGCGGAATCAGGCGAGGTGCAATTCCGTTCACCCGGCATGTTTGTTCGATATTTCAAGGATCAGGCGAAAACTGCGGAGACCCTGACGCCTGATGGTTACGTCAAGACCGGTGATGCCGGCTTCTTCGACGAGAAGACGGGACATCTGAAGATCATCGATCGCGCAAAGGATGTGGGCCGGCTGGCCGACGGAACGATATTTGCGCCGAAGTATCTTGAGAACAAGTTGAAGTTCTTTCCAAGCATCAAGGAAGCGGTCGCCTTCGGCGATTCCAGGGAGTTCGTTTGCGCCATTCTCAATATCGACCTGACTGCGGTCGGGAGCTGGGCCGAACGCAACAACATTGCCTACGGCTCCTATCAGGAACTGGCGGGCCATCCACTGGTCTACGATCTGGTGGCGAAAAGCGTTGCCGAAGCGAACCGCTCCCTCGCGGAGGAAAAGGTGATGGCTGGCGCACAGATTCGGCGCTTTCTGATTCTGCATAAGGAGCTCGACGCCGACGATGGCGAATTGACACGCACGCAGAAAGTTCGCCGCGGAATCATCGCCGAGCGCTATGCGCCATTGGTCACAGCGCTCTACGACGGTTCGCATGAAGCCGACATTTCCACCGAAGTCACTTTTGAGGATGGCCGCAAGGGCGTGATCGCGGCGCAGGTCAAGATCCGCGACGTGCCGGCAATTGGCGCGACGGAACCCTTGGGGAGGGCCGCATGAGGACGCCGGACACGAGCGAAATCCTGCTTCAGGTCGAGGGGGTATCGCTGGCGTTTGGCGGCGTGAAAGCGCTGAGGGATGTTTCGCTTGACATCAGGAAAGGTGAAATTCGCGCCATCATCGGACCGAATGGCGCCGGAAAGACTTCGATGCTCAACGTCATCAACGGATTCTATCATCCCAATCGTGGTGCCATCACCTTCAAGGGACGAACCCGCGCCCAGATGCAGCCGTTCGAGGCGTCCCGTGGCGGCATTGCGCGCACCTTTCAAAACGTCGCGCTGTTCAAGGGAATGAGCGCGCTCGACAATATCATGGCTGGGCGCACATTGAAGATGCGGCGGGGCCTGCTGTGGCAGATGCTGCGCTACGGCCCTGCGCTGGCGGAGGAGATCGAGCATCGGCACCGGGTCGAAGAGATCATCGATTTTCTGGAGATCGAACCGATCCGCAAGGTGCTGGTCGCGCGCTTGCCATACGGCCTGCAGAAACGGGTCGAACTCGGCCGCGCCCTTGCGATGGAGCCCGATCTCCTTCTCCTTGACGAACCGATGGCAGGCATGAACCTCGAAGAGAAGAAGGACATGTCGCGGTTCATCCTCGACGTGAACGATTATTACGGCACGACCATCGCGCTGATCGAGCATGACATGGCTGTGGTGATGGATCTCTCCCATCGCGTGGTGGTGCTCGATCATGGCGTGAAGATCGCCGACGGAACGCCGGATGAGGTCAAGAAGAATCAGGACGTCATCGACGCCTATCTCGGCATCGCGCACCAGGGAGCATAGTGTGATCGCATTGGGTCAATTTCTCGAGGTGCTGATCGGCGGATTGATGTCTGGCGTCCTGTATTCGCTGGTCGCGCTCGGCTTCGTGTTGATTTTCAAGGCATCCGGCGTGTTTAATTTTGCGCAAGGCGCAATGGTGTTGCTCGCCGGGCTGGCGCTGGTTCGTTCGCTCGATCTCCTCGTGGCCAACGGCTTCCCGCTTTGGATTGCGATCGTCGTCGGCATCGGCTTTGCCGCCGTGATCATGGCGATAACGGCCTGGCTGATCGAGCGGTTCGTGATTGGACCTCTTGTCAATCAGAACGCTCTCACGCTGTTCATGTCCACCATTGGCGTGACATTCGTCCTCGAGGGTGCGGCGCAGATGATCTTCGGTTCCGATGTTTACCCGTTGCGGCTGTTCCCGACCGACATCTGGCTGCTGTTCGAAAGTCACTTTCCGGGTGGGATTCTGGTCAACCAGCTTGATGTCTGGGGCGGCTTTATCGCCGGCATTCTGGTCGCGGGTCTCGCGATCTTCTTCCAGCAAACCAAGACTGGTCGCGCACTCAGGGCGGTTGCCGACGATCACATGGCAGCGCAGTCGGTCGGGATTCCGATCGGCTGGATCTGGTTTGTGGTCTGGCTTGTTGCCGGTCTCGTTGCGCTCGTTGCGGCGACCGTGTGGGGTACCAAGCTGGGTGTGCAGTTCTCGATCACGTTTCTCGCGCTGAAGGCCCTGCCGGTTCTGATCATTGGGGGCCTTACCTCGGTCCCAGGAGCGATCGTCGGCGGGCTTATTGTAGGTGCGGGCGAGAAGCTCGCCGAGGTGTTCCTGGGGTCGCATATTGGCGGCGGTATCGAATATTGGTTCGCCTATGTGCTGGCGCTGGCCGTGCTGCTGGTGCGGCCGCAGGGGCTGTTCGGCGAGCGCATCATCGAGCGCATCTGAGATGAGGAGTTAGTTGTGCTTTATCGCGAGGCAGGCCAATTCAAGACGACCTACGCGGAGGACATGGCGATTTTCCCGATCCGCCAGGACCGTATGGCGCTCGCGGTCTTGCTTGGTATCGCCTTCATTGGCGTTCCGCTGCTGGCCGACTTCGACATTTGGCCGTTCGGCAGCGACTATCTGCTTCGCGCCATTCTGCTGCCCTTCCTGATCCTCGCGCTCGCCGCTATCGGCGTAAACATCCTGGTCGGCTATTGCGGCCAGATCTCGCTCGGCAGCGGCGCGTTCATGGCCATCGGCGCTTACTCCGCCTACAAGTTGGGGACCGGCATTCATATTCCGCTCGCCTGGCTTGGCTTCGCGATTTCGATCCCGCCGTTGCCCGTACTGCTATCTATTTTGCTCGGCGGGCTGGCGGCAGCGGTTGTCGGCATCCTCTTCGGTATTCCCAGTCTGCGGATCAAGGGCCTCTATCTGGCGGTCGCAACACTCGCAGCGCAGTTCTTCTTTGACTGGGTGTTCCTGCGGGTGTCGTGGTTCACCAATTATGCGCCGTCGGGGTCGGTCAGTGCACCGACACTGGATTTCTTCGGTCTGAACGTAGGCACGCCGATCGAGCGGTATATGCTGTGCCTGATCTTCGTAACGGTGTTCGCGTTTCTGGCGAAGAATCTCGTTCGTGGCAACCTCGGCAGACAATGGATGGCAATCCGTGACATGGACATAGCCGCGGAGCTCATCGGCATCCGGCCACTCTACGCGAAGCTTACAGCTTTCGCGGTCTCTTCATTTATCATCGGCGTGGCGGGCGCACTTTGGGCGTTCGTCTATCTGGGCTCGTGGGAGCCGCTCGCCTTCTCGATCGAACGTTCGCTGCAGCTTCTGTTCATGGTGATCATCGGCGGGTTGGGTTCGATCATGGGGTCATTCATCGGTGCTGCCTTTATCCTGATCCTGCCCATCATGCTGAACCTGCTTCCAACCCAGCTCGGTGTGCCGCTGTCGACAGAGACGATTACTCATCTGGAATTCATCATCTTTGGATCGCTGATCTGCTATCTTCTCATCAAGGAGCCACATGGGTTTGCCCGGCTCATATCGATTGGCAAGGAGAAGCTCAGACTGTGGCCGTTCCCCTACTGAAGGGGCGGGCAGTGCGAAGCAAGCCGAAGATCGCAAATGCGGAGCGGCGGTCGGTTGGCAATAGGAGGCAAGGAAGCCCGCGAGAACAAGACCCGGTAAGAAAAAAACGGGCTGAACGAGGAGGAGACTCATATGGTACGCAACAAACTATTACTTGCTGCAGCCATACTTTCAGGCGGGGCGTTTGCCTCTCCTGCTGCAGCGCAGAGCGAGCAGTTCATCCCGATACTATCCTACCGAACGGGCGCGTACGCCGTGAATGGCGTGCCGTACGCAAACGGCGTGGCCGACTATTACAACCTTGTCAACGAGCGCGACGGCGGCATCAACGGCGTCAAGCTCTTGGTCGAGGAATGCGAAACCGGCTACGCCACCGACAAGGGCGTTGAATGTTACGAGCGCCTCAAGGGGAAGGGCCCTACCGGCGCGGCCTTCGTCAATCCGCTGTCGACCGGCATTACATTCGCCCTCACCGAGAAGACCACGACTGACAAGATCCCGATTATCACCATGGGTTACGGCCGCGCCGATTCCAAGAACGGCGCCGTGTTCGCCTACAATTTCCCGCTGCTCGGCACGTACTGGTCCGCGGCCGATATCGCGATCCAGCACGTCGCCAAGGAGGTGGGCGGCTTCGACAAGCTGAAGGGCAAGAAGATTTCGCTGCTCTATCACGACAGCCCATACGGCAAGGAGCCGATCCCGATGCTGCAGGTGCTGGCCAAGAAGTACGGCTTTGAGTTCACGCCGATCCCGGTTACGCATCCCGGTGTCGAACAGAAGTCGCAATGGCTGGGGATCCGCCAGAACCGGCCGGACTATGTCTTGGTCTGGGGCTGGGGCGTTATGAACGGGACCGCAGTCAAGGAAGCTGCGGCCGTTGCCTATCCGCGCGACAAGATGATCGGTGTTTGGTGGTCGGGCGCAGAGCCGGATGTGCAGCCCGCTGGCGATCAAGCCGTCGGCTACAAGGCGCTGATGCTTCAGCATGGCGCGGGCAAATTCCCCGTGCATGCCGAGATCGAGAAGCACGTCTATGCAAAGGGCAAGGGCGCGTCGGAACCCGGCAAGGTCGGCGAGGTTCTCTATAACCGCGGTATGGTGAACGCCATGCTGGGGGTGGAGGGGATCCGCAAGGCGCAGGAAAAGTTCGGCAAGAAGCCGCTGACGGGCGAGCAGGTTCGTTGGGGTCTTGAGAACCTCAATCTCTCTGAAGCTCGTCTCAAGGAACTCGGCTTCGAGGGCATGTTGAAGCCGGTCAAGATTTCCTGCTCTGATCACGAGGGCGCGCGGGACGGCCGCGTACAGCAGTGGGACGGCAAGGGTTGGAAGATCATATCCGACTGGTATACGGCCAACCAATCCGAGACCGAACCGCTCGTTGACGAAGTTTCCGCGAAGTATGCCGCGGACAAGAAGATTCAGCCTCGCGACTGCTCGAAAGAGAGCTGAGAACATCTCGGAGATCCGGAAGGAGGGTTCGCTTCCTTCCGGGGATTCCGAAGCCGTAACAGTTTGGAGGGAGCAGCGTGTCAATTCCCAAGGCCGCCACAACGACAGAAGCGGCGGCGCCGTTCCTGTCGGTCAACAATATCGAGGTCGTGTACGATCACGTCATCCTGGTATTGAAGGGCGTATCGCTGGATGTGCCGCGGGGCGGAATCGTCGCGCTTCTCGGCGCCAATGGTGCGGGCAAGACAACGACTCTGAAGGCGATTTCCAGTCTGCTGCATTCAGAGCGCGGCGAGGTCACCAAGGGCTCAATCCTGTTTGACGGTGTCGAAGTGCAGTCGCTGTCGCCAAACGATCTAGTGCGGCGCGGCTGCATTCAGGTGATGGAGGGGCGGCGCTGCTTCGCCCACCTCACTGTCGAAGAAAATCTCCTGACCGGCGCATTCACGCGCGTGGACGGCAAGTCCGCGATCGCGGAGGATCTCGAGCGGGTCTATGCCTATTTTCCCCGTCTCAGGGAGCGGCGCAGTTCCACCGCCGGCTATACGTCGGGTGGCGAACAGCAGATGTGCGCAATCGGCCGTGCGCTGATGTCGCGCCCGAAGATGATCCTGCTCGACGAGCCATCAATGGGCCTCGCTCCGCAGATCGTCGAAGAGATCTTCGAGATCGTTAAGGATCTAAACGTCAGGGAAAATGTCACGTTCCTGCTCGCCGAGCAGAACACGAACATGGCGCTCAAATACGCCAGGCACGGATACATCCTCGAAAATGGGCGCGTAGTTATGGACGGCGAGGCGCGGGCGCTCGCCGCAAATGAGGATGTCAAGGAATTCTATCTCGGCATCGCCGGGGACAAGCGCAAATCATTCCGCGATGTGAAGCACTACAAGCGACGCAAGCGCTGGCTCGCTTAGGTCATGGGGATAAAAAGCCATACTGCTGCGCCCACGGCAGCTCTTGCTCTCGGAATCTTCTTCACTGCGCCGGGTTCCGTTGCCACCAATGCGATCGTCGGCACGGTCACCTCGCTCGTGGCGGCCGCTATCGGCAATCTCAGCTTCATGTCGCCTGCAATGGGCGAGCCGGCCTCACTCACCAGAAAACAGTCGGATGCGCTCAATACATACAATAATGCACGGAGCAATTTTGAGTCGATCCTGGGCCAGCGGCGCGCGCAGATCAATTCGAACCAGCGATTACCGAACTTGCCAGGACAAGCACTCTACCTTGCACGCAACGACATGATCAGCGCGTACAAGGATCTCACCGACGCCCTTCCGTCCAAGATAGGCGGGCCCAACAAATACGGAATCCCGCCGGCGTATTTTGGCGCCGACAATGAGCCGCTGCTCGACGAGTACAGGAGACTTTTCGACCTGATGCAGGCGCCGCCCGCCAACGCGCAAAACTCGGATACTCCATTCAAGGACGTTGTCGATCTGGGCACGGCCATTGCGCGAGCCAAGGGCCTTGATGCGGCCAATGCCGAAGCAGCAGGCCGTATCAGCCTGGGCCTGTTCTTTGCCGAGACAAATGGCAATCAGAACATCGGGAATGCGCGCTCGAACAAATATAAGGGCAGCTTGCAAACAGGCGTACCCGAAGATCAAAACGGGCGAAGGAAGTGGGCCGCGATAAAGAAGTCGATCGCAGCCTTTGATTCCGCACTGAACGCCCGCGACGACAAGGAAGAGGCACGGGCCGGCAATCTGGACCATCGGTATAACCACTGGACTGCGGTGCGGGATGGCCTCATGAACGCACACGCGGATATTTTCCCGCAAGTACCGGCGATCGTGAAAACGCTGCCGGATCCGATCGATCAAATGAAGCTGTTTGAACTGATCCAGATTATCCCGAGCCCGACCAGGTCTGCGCTCGGCTCGCGCAACCTGGTCGACCACAGAATTTCCGACCCGAAGATCATGGCCTATCTGCGAAACAACAGCGTTTTCACCTTCGGACGGGCTGACCGGGCCAAAACATCCGCGACCTACCGTGAAATTCTCGATGCGATGTGGCTGTTCAACGAAAAATTTGAACGAGCGCTTTCCACATTCGACGAAATCAAGAAGCAGTCAAAGGGTTGAAGCCGGCAGGCGGGGTTCAGATGCGACGCTACCGCGCCGTCAGAGCGGACCGAGCATGGCCCATCGGGGCTCGCAAAATTGCTTCACCGCCGCCGTGACACTGCTGCTGATGATGTCCCGCCGTTCAGGCGAGCTCATCTTGAGCTCCTCGTCCCGGTTGATGATCGAGCCCGCTTCCAGCAGGACGGCAGCCATCCGGGTTTTTCTCAGCACGATGAGCTCATCGTAGCGATAGACGCCGGTCTCCTTGTTCAGTAGCTCGCGCTGGTACCTGCCCATGATGGACTGGGAATATTGCTTGGCATAGTCGAGGCCCTGGGCCTTCATTTCCTTGGCGATCAGTTCGGCGAAGGCGAAACTTGTCTTGAAGTCCGGGTTGCTGCGGGAGACGAAGACGGAATATCCGCTGAAGCGGTCGCTGAAATGGCTTTTCTTTCCCTCGAACTCCCAGTCCTCGAGGAATTTGTTGGGCACGGAGTCATGGTGGATCGACAGCAAGAGATCCGCGGGAAGATTGTTGGCGGCGGCGACGCGTTTGAAGAGGCTGTGCCTCGCCTTGCCCTCGGTCACGAGCAACCTGGTTTCAGTAAAGCCCTCGGCCTTCAACTTCTCCTCGATCCGCTTCGCAAGGTGCAGATTGAAGACAAACTCGGGAACGTTGCGGGCGCTGATCGCGCCTTCCGATTCGCCGGTGTGTCCCACATCCAGAACGATCCGGAACTTGGAGGGATCGCACAGGGGGGCGACCGGTTTGAAAGCTGCAGAGGGCAAGGCGACCGGCCCCAGGGCGGCAAGCTTCACGGTGCGGCGCTTTGGCGAGGCGGCTCGCTTCGCCAAAGTGGCTGGCTTGCGCGAAGTGACGTGCTTTGACGGCTTGCCTTGTTTTGGCGATTTGGCCTGTTTTGACGAGCCTTTGAAGACGTCCGACAGCCAACCCGCGTCGCTGACCTCGATCGGCAGAAGCACCATTGCGGCCATCACGGCAATGACGATGCGGCCGCGGCGCCAAAATCGCGAAGCGATACCGCCGAGAACACCAATGAACGCGCGGCGCTTCATGCTAGCCCGAAGACCGAACCCGAAGGCGCGCTAATGCGAATGAGGCTTGCGTTGATGTCGACGAACGAAGTCCTGGCACAGCCGATGGAAAACATATCGTACCCCACCTACCGAATTCGACACGCAAGGGTCGCAATCCAATGAGGGCGGATACAAGTCGGATGAGAGCGATTACGGCATCCAATCGCGCGATTTCATATCAGTGTTGTCATTGAGCCACATAGCTATGCACTGAAACAGGCTTTCGGCCATTTCTTGGAAACCGTCAAAAGCGATTGTTGGTCTCACTCTAGCGGCGTTGCTTTTTCGGCTTCAGCGATGCCGCCGGCGCCCGTGCGTTGGCATCGAGCGATGTTGATGCCACTGGCGTCTCACCCTTGGCCCCTTCGATTTCACGTCGTGGCCAGGCAAAATCGTCGGCGCGACCGGCTGGCGCCGACAAAGGCTCCCCTGTGATCAAGACCCGCGCCGCCTGCGCATCCATTGTCACCGTCCGCGCCCCCGGACCGCCGAGCAATTGATTCGTGCCGACAGAGGAGGCCGTCAAGGGAACGATCGGCCCGGCCAGCGGACGTGGCGCCGGCTGATCCGGCCGCGCACTGGCGTCGGGCGTGGCCGGCTCAGTGGGCAGCACAACCGGTGCGGAACGCGCAGGCAACAGGCGGTTGATCTCGCGCTCGGCGTAATGCGCGAGCTTGAGCGCGCCGGCCTTGGTGAAGTACACGCCATCGGAAGAGCGCAGCCGGCGGATCTGCCCTTCGAAGTCGGGGCCGTGCTGCAAGAAGCGGCCGGTTTCATCGACAAATCCGTCCCAGACATCGACATAGGTGATGCTGGCCTTGCCGGCCGCATCGCGATAGAGCGTATTCAGAAACGCCGTGTCGGCGGTCGACTTGGGGCCGCGTACCACCGGCAGACCCACCCACAGCACTGGCACACCCTTGGACTTGAGTACGCCGATCATCTCCTCGATCTTTGCCATGTAGAGTTCGACCCAGCGCTTCTCGCGAAACTCATGGATGTCGTTCGGCGAATGCGCGCTCCTCTCCGGTTCAACCACCGCCCGCGCGCCACTGTTTTCGGCGGCATCGTCCGGCGGCAATTCGGGATCCGGCACCTTGGCTGCGCCATCGGGCTTCGCCTCGGGCTTTGCGCTCGAAGCCTTGCCATCAGGTTTCGCCTTGGCGTCCTTCTTGTTCCCAGCCTTATTGTCGGATTTGTCGACCGCCGGCTCGCGGATTGTGACGCGATCATCGAGCCCGAGCATGACGACAATGGCGTCCGCCTTTTCGGTGGCGAGAATGCCTTTTGCAGCGGCGGCCCAATCGGCGGGATCGCCCTTCGGCTGGTACTTGATCAGACCGGAAACTGTCTTGTGTTTGCGGATCACGCCCATCTCAGGCTGATCGGCATAGATGTTCTCAAGCCCATAGGCGAGCCAGTCCGCCATGGCGTCACCGAGCACAAGAATGTGGCGCTCCGGTACACCATTGCGTTTTTCGGGCGGCGGCGCCTTTGAAAAATCCTCGCGCACCGGCGGAGGCGCTTGCCGCCCACTCCAACGGGGCTGCGGCGCTTGCTCCTGGTACGGCGCAAACGTATCGTTACCGTACCAGCCGCTGCCACCGCGTTCGTTGCCAAACCAGCCGCCGCCGCGTTGCGGTTGCGGCCGCTGCTGATATCCGCTGAAATTAAAGAACTGTGCAGAGGTGGGGCCGGCCAGGCCGAGCAACATTCCCACCGCCACGGCCAGCGCAATCAGCCAACCACGCTCGGCAAAGATGCATTGCCATTTTGGTTCCCTTGGCATGCTTCTGGACCGCACACACGCAGAACCTGCCTTCGCCAGACTAGCACAAAGGCCCTGTGGCGGGTCTCAGTTTACCGTGAAGCGTGTCATCTCGGTGCGGAACACGCAAGCGACGGCCCATGTGCGTGGAGCGCACGTCCCATAACAATACACCAATCGGATAGCTTCACTGCAGAGGCCGCAGCTCGATGCCATAGCGAGCATAGATCCGCGCGATGCTGCCATCGGCCAGCAGCGCCTCGATCGCCGCATCGACACGCTGTTGCAGCTTGTCGTCGGGGCGGAGCAGCCCCGCCGCAATATTCCAGTTCAAATCAGAATCGTCGTCGAACGCTGGAATCAAGCGCAACGGCCTGTCGGCATGCTGCAGGTTGAACCAGCCGACCGTCATCGGCGTGACGGCGGCCGCCTCGATCTCGGGATTGGCCAATGCTGCGACAATGTCGTCCTCGTATACGAACGGAGACGTGGCGGTGCCTCCCTTGGCGAGCGTCATGGAGACCTGGCGTTCGGTCAGGGTTTACAAGACCGAAACGGGTGCGGATCCCGTGAAACTACGCTAGACTGCAGCAAAGCCCGTGTAAGCCGGGAAGGAATTGGACGTGGTGCTGCGAATGCTCCACGCGCGTGGAGGGTAGGCCGACAGCCGATGGTGCGATGCATCAATTGCGGTATCGGCAATGTCGCTGTCAGCATCAATGTCGCCCACAAAGGGAACACGATCGTGTCGGACAGTTGTTCAAGGAAGCGGCTGCTGAGATGCGAGCCGACCGCTGCCTGGAAACCGTTGGCTTGCGCTCTGGATGGAGCCTGAGCGGGATGGGGCGTCTCATGAAAACGGAAATCGGAATTGTCCGGCGCGCGGCACAAAACGATCGCCTCGGGAGACGATCAGGTGCGGCGGGCCGGACAGTGTAGCAACCAGCGCAAGAGCAAGACCAAGGGGAGGAAATACGGATGAAGAAGCATTTGGGTTATTTTTCTCTACCCGTTGCAGCAGTTGCGATCGGTGCGACGCTTGCCGCATCGTCAGCCTTTGCACAAACGGTTGATACCGCGCGGATCGAGGCCGCCGGCCAGAATGACTGGCTGACCTATCACGGTTCCTACAAGTCGCATCACTACAGCCCGCTCGCTCAGATCAACACCAGCAACGTCGGAAACTTGGGTGTCGCCTGGATGCATATTCCGGGAAAATCCACTCGCGGCGTGCAGTCGATGCCGCTGGTGGCCGATGGCGTGCTTTACTACACCGGCTCCTACAGCCGAACCTTCGCGCTGAACGGCGCCACCGGCGAGTTGATCTGGCACTATTTCCCGGAACTGGACGAGGCGTTGATCAAGCGGCAGACGCACTCGCCTTACAATCGCGGTGTTGCCCTCGGAGAGGGCAAAGTCTACGTCGGCACAGTGGACGGTCGGCTCATCGCGCTGGACGCGAAGACCGGCAGGGTGGCGTGGGACACCAAGCTGATCGATTCCCAGAAGCTGACGGTCGGCTTCACCGGTGCGCCTCTCTATGCCAAGGGCTTGGTAATCATCGGCGCGCAGGGCGGTGAGTGGCCCGGCCGCGGCCCGATCTTCGCCATCGATGCCGCCACGGGGAAAAAGAAATGGGAGTTCCTGACGGTTGCCGGCACCGACGAAGCCATGAAGACCTGGGGCGGTGACTCCTGGCGCACCGGTGGAGGCGGCGGCTGGATGCCCGGCACCTACGATTCCGAGACCAACACCCTCTTGTGGGGCACTGCCAACCCGGCGCCGCTCTACGATTGGTCGGGAGCGGACTATAAGACGCAAGGCGCGCGTCCCGGTGACAATCTCTACACAAGCTCAGTGATCGGTCTCGACATCGATACCGGCAAATTGAAATTCTACCATCAGGAGCTGCCGCACGATGCCTGGGACTTTGACAGCGCCGTCGGCGAGTTCGTGATGCTCGAGCGCGACGGCCAGAAGCTCATCGTCCATCCGAACAAGGGCGGCTTCATCTTTGTTTACGACCGCAATCTCGCCGTGAAGAACGTCTGGCGGCTCGTTCAGAACATCAATTTCGTCAAGGACATCGATCCCAAGACGGGCGCGCTGATCGGGCGTCGCGACTTCACTGCGGGGAAGGTCACCGACCCGCCGCTGTGCCCATTCATTGGTGGCGGCATAAGCTGGAACGCCGGGTCGTACAGTCCAAAAACGGGCCTCTACTACAAGATCGGCCAGGAATGGTGCATGACGCTCGACGTCCAGAAGACGACGCCGGTGACGAGTCCACAGGTACAGCTTAACATCGGCGCCGATTTCAAGATGGCGCCTCCTCCGGGCGGCGAGATCTATGGTCATCTCGACGCGCGCGACCCCGTGACCGGGGTTAAGAAATGGGAGGTTCGCTACCCCGAGCCGCCGCTTGGCAGTGTGCTATCGACCGCAGGCAATCTCGTGTTCGTGCCTGATTCGCGCGGCACCATTCACGCCTACGATGCCGAAACAGGGACCGAGCTGTGGAATCACAACAACGGCACCGGCCATCAGGGTGGCATCGTCAGCTACTCTGTCGGCGGCAAGCAATACATTGCCGTGACAGCGGGCTTCGGCGGCATGTTGGCGGACGAATATGGGCCAAACTTCGGCGGCATCTACAAGAGCATGCCGCGCGACGACGGCATGCTCGTCGTCTTCAGCCTCAAATAGGCGATCGCAAACGATCTGCCGGGGGGCGGGCGCAAGCCTGCTCCCCGTGCGTTGAAGCGGCTGGGTGGCTTTCAGGGAAATGGAGCCGGACGTTTTGAAATTGCACTTGAAGAACATCGCACTGCTATCGGCGGTGCTGGGCGCGTCATTGGCGTGTGCCGGGTCGGTCCGGACGCAGCCTGCGAGCCCTGCGCCCGACAACGGGACGTTCGACGTCGAGCAGTTGTTCGCAGGGACCTGCGGCTTTTGTCACTCCAGTGGCGGCCGAGCTGCCGGCAAGGGGCCACAACTGATGAATTCACCACGAGACGACGATTTTTTGCGTGACCGCATAAAGAACGGCAAGGAAGGCGCAATGCCTGGATTCGCTGGGGCCTTCACCGACGCGCAGATCGAACAGATGATCAAATACATCCGCGCCTTGAAGCCGCGCGAGGGCTGAGCTGCCGAGACCCGCTCCATCCACACGGGGACACGGAATGAAGACAATTCTCCCGTTCATGGTCGGCGCCGTCATCGGGCTGATCGGCTCGGCTCAGGCGCGCCCCCTCGACGCCATCCGCTCGACCGGCGTGCTTGGATTATGTGCTCATCCCAACTCGCTTCCATTCGCGAGCAAGGCCGGCGATCCGCCAGGATTTCAGGTCGAATTGGGACAGGCGCTGGCACGCGAGCTCGGCGTCTCGCTGGAGCTCGACTGGATTATCACCCGGTACCAGATGCGCAGCGCCGGTTGCGACATTCTTCTGGATGTGATTGCCGATCGCGAGGCGCAAGGCGAGACCAACTTGAGGATTTCAAAACCCTACTATCGCACGGGCGTTGTCCTGGCCGTGCCGCCGGCCAGCAAGCTCACGTCGTTCAAGAGTCTCGACGGGCACACGAAGGTCGGGGTCCTGGTCGGATCCTTCGCGGCGATGGTCATCAGTCAGCGGCGTGTACCGACATCGACCTTCGGGTTTGAGATCGACAGCCTTGAGGCCGTGGCCAACCATGAGATCGACGCGGCGGCGGTCACACCGACGGCGGCGAGCTATTTCAACCTGACGCATCCGGACAAAGCGCTCCGCATATTGGATCGCGACGAGAGCGAGGCGAACCTCAACTGGAATGTCGCTGTTGGCATGGTCCGGCCGGATGACAGCTTGCGCGATGCGATTGATGGGGCTCTGGAGCGGCTGCGCGCCGACGGCACGGTCGAGCGAATCTACCGGCGCTACGGCGTCATCCTGCAATCGCCGAAATAGTTGCGCGCCGGTGCGCGTCGTCGTGGCGACCTTTGCAGTGTTCTGATGTCAACGCTTGATCGGGCCGGGAGCGCGCAAGCCCGTCGAGCACAGAAGCCCCGATTGGCCAGCATTCTCGATACCGAGCATTGGCGGACTCAAGGCGGATATAGCGCACGTAACAGCCCTGCTATCCGCGGATCGCCGCATTGGCCTTCTCGGCGGCGTTGGTCATCGCAATCTTCGCCGATCTCGCTCCGGTGACCACTTCATTCACGCCGATCATGAATGCGTCCAGGATGGGTCTCGAGAGTGCATGGAAAAGAATCGCCTTGGCGCGGTCAAAATCGGCATTCTGCAGGTTGGTCAGCGCCGCCTCGGCGGCTTGTGCGCCGAACGCCTTCTTGAAGTCCTCGCTCGACCAGGCCGACACGCGTGTCGTTGCCAGCCCCACTGCGGCAGTCCGCAGCGAGGTCGGCTTGCTTGTCGCCCACATCAGAAACAAGAACGCCGCCCGCTTGTTTCGTGAACGGGAATTGATGCAGGCCTGCCAGTGCGACATGAAGGGCACGGACGTGCGACCGGGGGCATGTGGAAAGGCGGCGAACACAGTCCGCCCGGCAACGTGGCTTTTGGCTGGATTGGAGATGTCGGTGGCGAAGTTGCTGCTGTCGATCGCCATCGCCGTCTTGCGCTGCAGGAAATCGTCCAGCACGTGGTACCATTCATAGCCGCTCACGCCGCTAGGTCCGGCTTGACTGAGCAATCGACCGTACATCTCGACGGCCGCGATGGCCTCCGGGCTCGCGAAAGCGGCCTTGTTGTCCTTGACCATGTCTCCGCCATAGGAGAACACGAAGCTCATGGCCGGCACGGACGAATTGCCGCCGGCCTGCGCCCGCATGGCGATCCCCGACATCTCACTGGTCTTGGCCGCGTTGGCGGTGGCGAGCAGCTCATCGAAAGTCTGGGGAACGCGCAGATTCCTGGCTGCCATCGCGTCGCCGTTGATGAACAAGGTCACGGCCTCGGAAGTGATTGGGCAGGCGTAGCGTTCGCCGTCCCGCCACAACGGAAAGGCTCGGGCTGTCTTGAGAAGATCGTCCTCGTCATACCAGCCGAGATCGGTCAGCGATCTGTCCGAATAATAGGCGTTCAGCGGCTCGAGCCATCCTTTTGAGATGCCCTGGCCATAGGCCGTAAACATGAAGACGTCGGGTGTGCTGCTGCCGCGGGCGAGCTGGATCGGCAGCGCGCCCATGTACGCGGTCTCCAATCGGAAGTCGGTAACGACGCTGATACCGGTGAGCTTGGTGAAATCCCACAAAAGCGGTGTGATCGCGTTCGACCAGGGATGGATCGCGCCTGCGAGCGTGATCGTCTGCCCGGCAAATTGCCTCCAATCTATCGCAGCGTGCGCATAGACACCGGCGACATCCTCTGCGAAACCCCACCGTGGCAGGATGGCGAGGGCCGGCAGGGCGACGCCGGCTGCGCCCAATCCCTTGACGAAGCTGCGCCGGCTGGCCGGTCCTCGACCGTGCGGCGACTTTTCACCCGGAGCCATGAGGATCGCTCCTGCCTGAGGGCAGTCCTTCACAAGACGCGAGCGGGCGTCCCGTGACGTTCTGGCCCTTGCGAGAGAACTGACGGGCTGCCTGAGCCGGTGTAATCTATGGGACCGAGCATGCCGGTTCCCACTTCATCTGCGCGGGTCTGGCTGTGTCTCTCATTATACTAGCAATACTTTGCGTCGGCATCACAAAACAGCCGCTCTCGCGAGCATCTAAGGCCCAGGCTATGTCAGTCCCTCTGAGCCAGTCCTCTCGGCGCTTTGCTCGTCCGCTGACGCTCGTGGTCGCGGTGCTCCTGCCTGTGGTTGCCGCGACCGGGCTTCTCGCCATCCAGTATCGTCAGGATCGACAAGCGGCAGATTTTGCGCACGAGCGCAGCCGCCAGGTGCTGGAGACTCTGGATCGGCTGCGGGCGGTCATCGCCGACGTGGAGGCCCAAAGACGCGAGTATCTGCTGACTCTCGACCCCTCATATCTCAAGGCTTACGGCGTCTCCGACGAAAGCGTACGGCGAGACGCGCAGGTGCTCCAGGCTCTGGTCGCGAACGATCCCTTGCAGAACCATCGTGCCGGACATCTGGCGCTGACAGTTGCAGCAAAGCTGCGTGAGATCGATGACATCGTCAAGACGGCCAGCACCTCCGGGCTGGCGGCGCTGACCATGATCCGCAGCCTGGACGAGATAAGGTCGCAAATCGACCAGATGGTGGACCACGAGCGTTTCCTGCTCGTGGACCAGGAGAAGCGCACCGAGGCCCTTGAGCGACGCAAAGCCTGGCTGATCGCGACCGCCGTCGTCATTGTCGCAGTCCTGGCGGTGGTGGCGTTGGCGCTTGCACGGCTCGAAGCGATAAGGCGGCGTAAGGCGATCGCGGAGAACGTCGCGCTCCACGGCGATCTCCTGGCGCGCGATAAGAAGATCCGGCGCCTGGTCGACGCCAACATCGTCGGCATCGTCATTTGGGAGCTCGACGGTCGCATTCTCGAGGCCAATGACGCGTTTCTCCATATGTTAAGCTACGACCGCGAGAATCTTGCCTCGGGTCGGCTGAACTGGACCGACCTGACGCCGGCAGAATGGCGCGACCGCGACGCACGCGCCGCGGAAGAGCTGAGACGGACGGGGACCGTCCAACCATCCGAGAAAGAGTACTTCCGGAAAGACGGCAGCCGCGTACCGGTGCTGATCGGCGGGGTGATGTTCGAACAAAACCCAAATCAAGGTGTCAGCTTCGTGCTCGATCTGACCGAGCGCAAGCGGGCGGAAGAGGCGCTGCGGCAGAGCGAGGAACGCTTTCGCACCCTCGTGCAGTTCTCCTTCGACGTGTACTGGGAGACTGATGCGCAACACCGCTTCACTCACCAGGAGTTCGCGGAGAGCCTTGCCGACGCGCCGGCACCGGGCGCCGAGATCGGCAAGACTCGTTGGGAAGTGCCTTACCTGGAGCCGGATGAAGAGGCCTGGCGCAAGCACCGGGAAACGCTCGATGCCCACCTGCCGTTTCGCGATTTTGAGCTTGCGCGAGCTGGCCCCGACGGCAGCAAGCGTTACGTGTCCGTCTCCGGGCTGCCGGTGTTTGACAGGACGGGGCGCTTCGTCGGCTACCGCGGCGTCGGGCGGCACATCACCGAACGCAGGCGGGCCGAGGAATCCTTGCGCGCCATGCAGGCGGAACTCGCGCACGCCAATCGCGTCACCACGATGGGTCAATTGACGGCCTCGATTGCTCATGAGGTCAACCAGCCGATCGCGGCGACGGTTACCAATGCCGGGGCTGCCCTGCGCTGGCTCAGCGCTCAACCGCCCAATCTCGGCGAGGTTCGCGATTCCCTTCGCCGTATCGTCGAGGACGGCAAGCGCGCCGGCAACGTCATCAGCGGGATCCGGGCCCTCATCAACAAGGTGCCGCCGCGGAACGATCGGTTCGACCTCAATGAAGCCATCCTCGAAATGGTCGTGCTGACCCGGAGCGAAATGGTCAAGCACGGCATCTTGCTGCAGACCAACCTCGCGCCGGGCTTGCCTATGGTGAAAGGCGATCGCACCCAACTGCAGCAGGTGATTCTGAACCTGATCCTCAATGCCATTGAAGCCATGGAGGGCGTCGACCAGCGGGCAGGCGCACTGCGGATCAACAGCGAGAGGGAGGCCGCGGGCGGCGTACTCGTCACGGTTCGCGATTCCGGCCCGGGCCTGGACCCGGCGGATGTCGAGCGCGTATTCGAGGCCTTCTATACGACGAAGGCGAAGGGCATGGGCATGGGCCTCGCGATCTGCCGGTCGATGGTCGAGGCTCACGGGGGACGGATGTGGGCGAGCGCGAACGAACCACGGGGCGCCGTGTTTCAATTTTCCCTGCCGCTGGAACAAGACGAGAGCGTTCAAGCCCGGCAGATCCGGTCCAATCCGGCCGCGTGAGGTTGCGGGTTGCGAGAAGCAAAGTGAGGAGCCGTTCGCGGTTGGAGCAAATGTCCCTGCGCTATGCTCGGACCGGCCACAATGAGGCAAACGCGGACATGTGCGTGCCCGAGACATTGCTTCCGGTCTCAAGTAGCTGCAGAATGGCGCGTCAGAACAGGTCTGCGGGAGGGATATCATGATCTCACGTCGTCTTGTCATCCGACTGCTTGCGGCCGCAGTAATAGCTTTCGCGCTCAGCCCCATCCCGGTGGCCCTGGCTTTTTCGCCCGAGGCGCGCAACGCCAAGCTCGATGAAGTCCTTCGGGGCTTGGTGGAAGGCCGCAGCACTCCGGGTATCGTGGTGCTGATCCTCCAGGACGGCCGCCCGGTCTACAGCCGCAGCGTCGGCGTTCGCGAGGTTGGAAGTACCGCGCCGATCGGCGCAAACGACATGTTCCGAGTTGCCTCAATGACGAAGGCTGTGACCTCGGTGGCGGCGATGATCCTTGTCGAGCAGGGCAAGATTGGCCTGGATGATCCGGTTAGCCGCTTCCTCCCCGAGTTCACCAAGCTTCGGGTGCGAGGGCCCGACGGCGCCGAGGGGCCGGCCAACAGGCCCCCGACCATCCGCGAATTGCTGACCCATACCGCCGGGCTCTCCTATAACTTCATCAATAATGCTCGGCTTGTGGATGCATATCGCGACGCGCGCGTGACCGACGGGCTAGATCAGCCCGAAGTAACCACCGCTGAAGCAATGCAGCGTCTCGCCTCCGTTCCGCTTGGCTATCAGCCTGGTACGGGCTGGGAATACTCGCTCGCGACGGACGTGCTCGGCGCCGTCATCGAGAAGGTGACGGGAAACGGCCTGCAATCTTTTGTCACCGAGCGCATTGCAAAGCCCTTGCGCATCGAGAGCTTTGTGTTCAACGCGCCTGATACCGTTCGCTCACGCTTCGTGCAGGTGACGCGACCCGCACAGGTCACGGGCGCACTCGGCACAGGCTACGTTCCCGTGATGGGACCTGAGGCAGTGCCGTTCCCACCCACCAAGGGCACTGCCAGCCTCGACCCGAACCGCGCCTTCTCTCCGACTGCGTACAATTCCGGCGGCGCCGGCATGAGTGCCACTATCGGTGACTACGTGCGGTTCTTGCAGATGCTGCTGAACGAGGGCGAGCTTGACGGCGTGCGGGTGCTCCGCGCCGAGACGGTCCGGCAGATGACGCAGAACGCGACCGGCAACATGCCGACGATTCGCGGACCCGGTTGGGGCTTCACGCTGGGCTTTGGAATCCTGACCGATCCCGCCGCAGCCAAGAGCCGTCTTCCGGCCGGTAGCTATGGATGGGGCGGCATCTATGGCACGCAGTTTTGGATCGATCCGACAAACCGCGTCATCGGCGTAGTCATGACCCAGACGGCGATCATTGGCTCCGGTCCCATTTCGAATCCCGTCCGGGAGGCGTTCTATGCGGCCGATTGAAGGTTTGATGACCAGCCTGGGGATCGGTCTGCTCCCGCAAGGCTGGTGACGTTCCGCTCAAACGGTGCTCTCGGTCTACCTCCAGGAGCGGGAGTATATTTATCGATGGCTATCAGCTCCCCCGATCTGAAAGCGTTCTTGCTCGCCACACCTTTCTTCGGTGGCCTTTCAGATGCGGGCCTCGATCTCCTGATCTCGATGCTGGTCGAGCGCCGCTTCAACGCCGGTGCCACTGTCGTCGCGGAAGGAGAACCGGGGCGCTCCATGTTCATTGTTCACTCTGGCCAGCTCGTGGTGAGCAAGCGGGCGGATGCCGGACGCGTCATTCGCATGGCGGATCTCGGGCCCGGTGATTTCTTCGGCGAAATGACGCTTATCGAAATGCAGAACCGATCAGCCACCGTCGTCGCGGAGAGCCCAACCATGCTGTACGAGCTCACAGCCCAAAAACTCTACATGTGCTACAAAGCCGACATCCATGCGTATGTGATGGTTATGCAGAACATCAACCGCGAGCTTTGCCGGCGGCTCCGCCGCGCCGACGACCGCATTGCCAGGCTGCAGATGCTTCACGCGAGGCAATGACGCAGGTTTCGCGCGCGGCGCGGGTGGGACGAAAAACTGCGAACGGCGAACGCTCCCTAAACCAATATGAAATTGGATTTGATTTGGACCACGAAGGAGGTGCGCTCCCTCTCCCGCTTGCGGGGAGGGTTGGGGTGGGGGTGTCTCCACGGGCGACACTGCCTGAGTGGAGAGAGCCCCGCCCGGCGCTTCGCCATAGCCGAGGCTTTGCCTCGGCGTCTCAGAGGACGGCCACCGAAGGTGGCCTACGCCTCCCCCGCAAGCGGGAGAGGAAAAGCGCGTCCGCGGCCAAAAAAACATCACGCTCTAGCTCGCTACGCACTCCGGCCCGGCGGGAGGACGACGACGATCGCGCCGAGTTTCACCCGATTGACGAGATCGATAACATCTTCGTTGGTCATGCGGATGCAGCCGGACGAAATGGCCTGACCGATATATTCCGGCTGGTTGGTGCCGTGGATGCGGTACAGCGTGTCCTTGTTGCCCTCGTAAAGATAGATCGCCCGCGCGCCCAGCGGATTGGCCGGACCTCCGGCAACGCGCTTCGGGTAGGGGCCGAGCCGGGCCTGGATCTCCGCCGTCGGGATCCAATCCGGCCATTCCGCCATGCGGCCAACCGTAGCGACGCCGGACCAGGCCAGCGCTTCCTCTCCCACCGTCACGCCGTAGCGGATCGCCTTGCCCCCAGGCAGGACGTAGTACAGATACTTGGCGTTGGTATCGACCAGGATCGTTCCCGGCTGCTCCTTGCGCGTGTAGTCGACAATATGCCGGCGATAAGTCTCGGGAATGCTGGCCTGCGCGTAGGGCGTGCGGGCGAGCAACTGCCGGTCCCTTGGGGTCAAACTGGCATTCGACGATGGTGCAAGCGTCGCTTGCGTACAGCCGCCCAGCAGCCCTACCAGTAACAACGCGAGCCCACGCCCCATCATCGCGTGTCCTCCAAGAGTCCACATGGACGTAATTTGTTTGCTCAAAAAGTGTGGAAATCAAGGCGTCGCTCCCGGATCGGGTCAGGCCGGGGCATCACGACCTAGCCAGGTGACGTCCGTGCTGCGGCAAGCCGCAGCACGCCGCCCGATTACCGAGTGCCTTGAGATGGCGCCGAAACATGCGTCGGCTTCACGTAGTAGTTTGCCACCAGATGGTCGGCGATCTTGCGACCCATCGCTTCTCCGACCTCCAGCGAATTGCGGAAATGAATGCCGCCCCAGATGCGCACTTCTTTGTGCTCCTGGGTCATCTGCGCAAAGCTGGTGAATTGGCGCGAAAGGCGCGCGTCGGAAGTATCGGTCGCGGTGAAGCTCTCTGTCCCGGTGCCGAAAACAGCTTCCAGAACGCCTTGTGCCGCACCCGCGTTGATCCCGGCCTGCGACGGGTATTCGGGATGCATCGGCGTGGTGTTCAGAGGCTGCCAGCCTGCCTCGCGTTCCGTCGCATCGTTGCCGTCCTGGTCGCCGTTGCGGATCGCGGTAATCGGCCGCCAAAAATTGTATTGGAATTTGGCGTCCCAATCGACGATGAAGCAGTTGGCGAGAGCCATGGACATCAGTGCAAACACTCGCGCGCTTTCTGCCACCGGGAGGCCATGACGAGCGGAAGCCTGCCGAGCCGCCTGGAACCATGCGGGCCCGAGGTTGGCTTGCGTCCAGAAGCGCACGGCGTCGGACTGCGCGTCGGTCCGCTTCGCGCTTTTTACCCCACCCATTTCCTTGGTTTCATTGTAATCGCGCGCATAAAGAGCGCTGTTGAGGGCCGGGGGCGCACCCGGGCGGAACTGACTTGCACTCTCCAAGCCCCACGGCTTGGCTGTCGCATATTGAGGGAAGAGCGGCGGCGTGGTCGGCACCCATATGCCAGCCGTGGTGAACGGGCGGTATGTGTCGGGCGCGTTTGTCGCGTCGCTCTGACGTTCGGCGAAAACGGCGTCCGCAACTTTTGCGCCTAAATCAATACCCGCGGCCCGAGCGGGGTTGTCCGGAATGATTTTCATCGTCTCCGCGAAGGCTGCATTGATCCGCTCCTTCTGGCCGGGATACTGGCGCATGAGAATTTCTCGGGCAGCCGCCGCAGCGGCGGCCTCGGCTGAAGCGTTCGGGTCAATTGGAAGCTCCTGTATGTAACGCGAATATCGGTTCTGCACCGAGTTGACCGCGTCAGACATGGACACGTTTACGAGGGCCATGCTGCGGGTCCACGGATTACCGCCAACGTTGACCGCCTTCATCACGGCCATTGCGGTGTTGTTCCAATCGGCGATGACGTCCGCGTGGACCGCTGTATTGGCTGAAATTAGTCCCAGGCCGACGATTGCAGCTTTCAGTACGTTCATCGTTGCCTCCTTCGAAAAAGGTGGACTTTCAAATGACTGTCGATGTCGTGTGTACGTACCTCCGTATTCATCTTGTCGTGCGCGCAGCCGCATCTGTGCTCCGTCACGCGAAGGCGTCGCCCAACTGCCAAGGGTCCATTGCAACTTTCGCCAGGTCGGCCGATCGCGGCGGCACTTAGCGAACGGCGAGCCTATTGCTCGGGCGTGTCCGTTGTCGAAGAAGACGTCGCGGACCAGCGCTCGTCAAAACTCGCAGTTGGGAGTTCGTTCGCGTCAACCGTGCGGCCATTCGACATGGTCGTGCCGGCGGAGACGGCAATGCTCTCCGTCGAAGGCGAGTGCGACCTCATGGTGGCGGCGGATGCGGCAACAGCGAGCAGAGCGACAGCCACGAACCCAGTTATCGTTCGATGCTTCGTCATCAGAACCTCCTGTGGTCCCGAGAGCCCCTTAGGGTGGGTCAGGGGAACGTCGCGAAGGTTCAACGGCAAAGCGAAAAGTGTGGATTGTGTGTTTCCACAGATCGGACAACGAAGTTGTCCCGAATTCAAACTGCTCACGCGACATTCGTGCATAGGCGAATGCCCCGGATTTTCATCCGGGGCTTTCGCGTGATCAACTCGAGAGCTCAAGGCGCCCGCTTGAGCGTGTTCTCGATCATGTAGGCCGCGACCTTTCGGCCCACGTCCTCGCTGGTGCGGATCGCGAATCGATAGTGCACACCGCCCCACACGCGGACATTCTTCTGCTCCTCCGCCATATCGGCCAGGCTGGCGAATTGCCGCGTTCGCTTCGCATCTCGCACATCGGTTGCCGTGAAAGGAATCGCCTTCACGGGACCGAACACCGATTCCAGAACCGCCGTCGCGATCGTTGCGTTGATGGTCGCCTGCGAGGGATATTCTGGATGCATCGGCGTTGGGTTGAACGAGGTCCAGCCGGCATCGCGCTCGGTCGCATCGTTGCCGTCCTGGTCGCCATTGCGGATCGCGGTGACCGGTCGCCAGAAATTGTAGGTGTACTTCGCGTCCCAATTGACGATGTAGGCGTTCGCCAGACTCATGTTGAGCAGGGCGAACAGGCGGGCACATTCGGCGAGTGGCATCTCCTGCTTCATCGCGAGCTCGCGTGCCGCCGCCTGCCATGCCGGGCCGAAATTAGTGTTTTCCCAGAATGTAACCGCCTCGGTCTGCTCGGCGGTACGCGCCGTGCTCTTGGTGCCGCCGAGGCTCTTGACCTCGTTGTAGTCCCGGGCCCACTCGTCGCTTGACAGTGCCGGCGGCGGGCCGGGCCGGAACTGGTCGGCACTCCCAAACACCCATGGCTTCGCGCGCGCGTATTGCTCCCGCATCGGCGGTGTGGTCGGCACCCATACCCCTGGGGCAGTGTGCGGCCGATAGGTGTCCGCAGCGTTGGTGCCGTCGTTTGCGCGGTCGGCCTGTACCGCGTCGGCGACCGCCATACCCAGTTTGATGCCTTCGGTCTTGGCTGGCCCCTCGGGGATCGCCTTGAGCGATGCCGCGTAGGCCTCTTCGATCTTGTCTTTCTTTGCCGGGTAGATCTGAACAAGGATCTGCCGCGCGGCCGTCGCGGCCGCGGCTTCGGCCGACGCGCCAGGCGCAGCCGGAACCGTCGCGACCACGCGGGTGTAGCGGTTATGCACGGTATTGATCGCATCCGACATCGCAACATGCACCATGGCCAAGGTGCGCAGTTTGGGATTGTTGCCGAGGTCATTGGCCACCAGGGTACCGGTGGTCACGTTCCAGTCAGTGACGACATCGGCGCGCGCCGGCGCGCCCAACAGCGCGGCAGCGATGATGCCCGGCAGCAGAGTAGCTGCCGACATTCCTAAAACGGATTTCATCGGAAGACTCCTTTTTGCCGCCCACGCGATGGAGTGTTGGTTCACGCCAGGTGGGCATGGGCACCTTAGTCCTCCGCATTTCATCTTGGTGTGAACCACTTCACCTGTGGCGCGAGACATCCGAGCGGGACTATCGGCTTTTGCGGCACTAGCCATCGCGTCTCTCTGAATTTTTGCTGAGGCGGGCGCCGACCGACAATCTCGTTGATCCCACGGTGAGCTCAGGCCTAGACTGGGGAAGCTGAGCTATCCATGTCGTTCCAGGAGGATTCCATGAAGGTAGTTTCGCGATTCCTGCTCGCCGTGACCGTTCTCGCATTCGCCGCCGGCGGAGGCTATGCGCAGGACGGTGGCATGAAGAAGTGGTCAAAAGGAAAAGGATGGGGCTGGGTCTGGGGACCTCAGGACGAGGTCGGAAACCTCAACGAGATGACTGATGCATCACGTTTGGCTGCCTTGAAGCTCGTGACACAGGGTAGGGTCTACGATCTCGGCCTTCCGTACGACCGCTATTCATACAAATGGCCCGGCCACAGCCCGGGAGAAATCATGAGCTTCCGGTCGCCCGCGGGCGTGAGGAGCCAGAAGGATCTGTCGTTCACCACGCCGGAGGGCGGCAATACGGGCATCACCGCCTGGCATAGCAACGCGATCTTCATGAACGACAACGTGGCGACCCAGATTGATGGGCTCGGCCACGTCACGCATGGACCGAAGAACGAGTTTTACAACGGTTTCACGTCCGACGAGTGGGGCGGCGACTTCGGCGTTCGCAAGGCTGACGTGACCACGATCCCGCCGATCGTCGCGCGGGGCGTCTTGGTCGACGTTGCGGGCTTCAAGAACGTGGAGGCCCTTCCGTCTTCCTATGAAATCACTGTCGCTGATATCGAGGGCGCGTTGAAGGCGCAGAATGTCGACGTCACCCCGGGCACGGTCGTTCTGCTGCGCACGGGAACTGCGCGCTACTGGGGCGAGAACGGCCGCGACCATGCCAAAATCGGCCAGCACGACTCGGCGGGCATCGGCCTGACAGCCGCGAAGTGGCTCGTCGAGGAGAAGGGCGCGCTTATGCTCGGTTCCGATACATCCGGGCTCGAATATGGGCCGCCGAAGCCGGCCGACTCTCAGGCCGTTGGCGGCAGCTTCATCCCGGTCCACGTCTATCTGCTGGTCCAGCAGGGCGTCCACATCCTGGAGTTCAATAACCTTGAGCGGCTTGCTGCAGATCGTGTCTACGAGTTCGCCTATATCCTGACCACAAACGCCATCCGCGGTACCGTGGCCGGCACGACGCTGCGGCCGCTCGCCCTCCGTTGAGAAGTTGCGTCCGTTAGGGCCACATTCAGAGCGGACACGCTCTGCCTATCTTCCAACCGCCGGTTTGTGCCAATAGCAGAGGTGCGCACCAGATAAGCCACTGCCCCTTACCTATTCTTAAGGTTGTCCGGATCGGCTTCCGATCACCGCGCAACTGCGCCTCTCTTGAGAGCATTTTGCGCGAGAAAAGCATCAATGAGCGGCGGACCTGCGCCATTGCTAAGGGGAAACGTCCCTGTATAGTGTGAGTGATAACGAGCGCAACTTAACCGCGACAACGCGGTGATGTGGAGAATGCTCGATGAACAAAGTGCTCGCAGTTCTGTTGGGGGCGTCATTCCTCAGTTTGGCTGAGTTGCTTCCTCCCGTCATTCCCAACGCAGTTGCGCAAAGCGTTACTATCGATCGCGACGGTGTTCGCATCGATCGCAGAGGACGCATTGATCGGCAGGACGCAACACGAATCGCGCGACGCAATGGCGTCCATCGCATCCGGAACATCGACAGGCGCGGCAGATACTGGGTCGTCACAGGTGAGACGCGCCGGGGGCGCGACATCTTAAGGCTAACGATTGATGCAAGAAGCGGCCGAGTGATTGGACGTCGCTACATGCATCGCTGAAAACTTAAGCGCTCTGGTTCGCACTGCGCGGCAATGTTGTTGTCATGAATACACCTTGGCGATCCGCTGCTCGTGAGGGTCAAATGGTTTCCGCGCATTTCTGCCGTTTGGTTGCGCTACAGATCTGTGCGCTGGCGCTCCCGATGGACGTGGCGCCAGCCCAGCAAGTAAACCACGCGACAACGCTCTTCAACAATGTCAGGGTCTTCGATGGCAAGGGCCAGACGTTATCCGAACCGACAAACGTTCTTGTTCGAGGTAATCTGATCGAAACAATTTCCCAGACACCGATTTCGGTTGATCGAAGCGCCACTACGACGATTATCGACGGAGGTGGGCGAACGCTGATGCCCGGCCTGATCGACGTGCATTGGCACGCGATGTTGATCCGGGTGACGCCGGCACAGTCGCTCGGCGACGTCGGCTACCTTAATCTCGTGGCTGGCAACGAGGCGACTGACACTCTGATGCGCGGCTTCACCACCGTACGCGACGTGGGCGGTCCGGTGTTCGGTCTCAAGAGCGCCATCGACGAGGGTATCGTCAAAGGCCCGCGCATTTATCCGTCCGGTGCCGTGATTACTGTCACGAGCGGGCATGGGGATTTCCGTCAGCTAACTGATCTGCCGCGGACGATCGGCGGCATGCTGACGCGTATGGAGCAGACTGGCGGCGCGATGGTTGCGGACAGTCCCGACGAGGTGCGATTGCGCGTCCGCGAACAGTTCATGCAGGGAGCCTCCCAAGTCAAATTGACGGCAGGCGGCGGGGTGTCGTCACCCTTCAGTCCGATTGATGTGACCACATTTACCGCGACCGAAATGCGCGCCGCCGTTGAGGCAGCCGAGAATTGGGGCACCTACGTTACCGCGCATGCCTTTACGCCACATGCGATCCAGGTGGCTATTGCGGCTGGCGTGAAGTGTATCGAACATGGCATGCTGATGGACGACGCAACCGCCAAACTGTTCGCCGAAAAAGGGATTTGGCTAAGCATGCAGCCACTCCCCGAGGACTTGCGGCTGGGCTTTCCAGTGGGTTCAGTTCAGCGAGCCAAGGCGGATGAGGTCTGGCCCGGCATAGGTCGGACTTACGAACTGGCGAAGAAGTACAAGATCAAGACGGCGTGGGGCACTGACGTCCTATTCTCTGCTGCGCTGGCGCGCCAACAAGGGGCAATTCTGGCCTCGCTCACTCGCTGGTACACACCCGCCGAAGCGCTAATCATGGCAACCTCGACTAACGCCCAACTGCTGGAACTCTCCGGAAAACGAAATCCCTATCCGGGAAAGCTCGGCGTCGTGGAGCGGGGAGCGCTCGCCGATCTCTTGCTCGTCGATGGCAATCCGCTGGACAACATCAGCCTCATTGCCGATCCTGCCAACAGCTTCAAGGTCATCATGAAGGACGGTACGATTCACAAAAATACTCTGGCCAAGTGAGGACGTGCTGAGCCTGCTTTTCGGAATTGCATCCTCGCCTCTCGGCTGGGCGGTCGCGGCAATCGGCTTTCTTTGCCGAGTTATTCTCATCGCGTGGCATCAACGCGCCTGCGCAGGCGGCCGAGGGCCAAGCCGATTTCTCGCAGCGGATTCGTGCATCCTTGCCGACAATACTTCTGCCTGAATGGATGCCGGCAGTTTCATGGCGAACCATCGCGGACGAGCGGCATCTTCCCTTTGTCAGTCCGCGTCCGCTATGGATCCATCCTCAGACGTCGGCGTACGCGGCCATCAAGTCCGCTCACCTCTCGATAGCTGATATTGTCGCGCTGGTTCGGCAGTTCGTTTAACTCGAGGCAGGTTACGATGGAGACCGTTTACCGTCGGGCGACGCGTAAGGACGCAAGCGGTCTCCACGACATTCGACGGCGATCTATCCTTGGACTCGCGCCGCCAAAAATGCCCGTTGCCGAAGCGCAGGCGTGGGCTGCGAAGCTCACGCGCGCCGGAATGGAGCAAAAGCTGCGTGAGCTGGAAGTCTGGGTGGCCGAGCTGGATGGCATCGTAGCCGGGTGGGGGGCCATTCGCGGCGACTGGCTGGAGGGACTCTATACCGACCCGGAATTTGCCCGCCGGGGCGTTGGCGCGGGGTTACTGGAGATGTTCGAGCGGCTGATGTGCGAGCAAGGCATTCGGGCGGTGCGGGCCGAAGCCAGTTGGAACGCGATGGCATTCTACCTTCGTCGAAGTTACCGGGGGAATGGTCCTCAGTCGCCGAATGGCGCTTGGCCCATTGCGAAGGAGCTTCTATAGCCGCCTCCGCCGAAGCTGAGGCCGGAGGTTCGAACGGCGCTTTAAACCGTTCGCGGCGCTTGATTTTCACCGCGCGAGGGGCGACTTTGGCGCCCGCTTGGCCGGGCCCGTCGGAGCCCGCGCGGCAGGTTGTCAGGAGGATATTGCGTGGCGGACCATCAGGTGCACGATTTGACGCCGGAAGATGTTTCCAGGGGGATGGCGGAGGGACGCTATCTTCTGGTCGATGTCCGCGAGCCCAATGAGGTGGCGGTGGAGGCCTATCCGGATGGGGTGGTGGTTCCGCTCCAGAGCTTCGATCCGGCGGCCATTCCGGAACCGCAGGGAAAGCAGGTGGTTTTCGCCTGCCGCTCAGGCAAGCGCTCGGTGACGGCTTCGCTCGCAGCGCAGGCGGCGGGGCTGCCTTACGACAAGCATCTGGCAGGGGGCATCATCGGCTGGAAGGCTGCGGGATTGCCGACCAAAACCGGCGGCTGATCTGCCCATGACATCCATGAACAAGGTCTTTGCCGACCTTCCCGTCACCGTCTTCGAGGCGATGTCGCAGGCGGCGCGCGACAACAACGCCATCAATCTCGGCCAGGGCTTTCCCGACGATCCCGGGCCGGAAGACATTCGTCGCGCCGCGGCCGATGCGACCGTGAACGGCTATAACCAGTACCCGTCGATGATGGGCATTCCGGAACTCCGGCAGGCCATCGCGGCTCATTACGGCCGCTGGCACAAGCTCTCGCTTGATCCGATGACGGAAGTGATGGTGACCTCGGGCGGCACCGAGGCGCTGACCGCGTCCATTCTCGCCCTGGTCGAACCCGGCGATGAGGTTGTCGTGTTCCAGCCGGTCTATGACAGCTATTTGCCGATCATCCGCCAGGCCGGCGGCATTCCGCGCCTGTTGCGGCTCGAGCCGCCGGGCTGGCGACTGACGGAAGAGATGCTGGCCAGCGTCTTCAATCCCAAGACCAAGGCGGTGCTGTTCAACAACCCGCTCAATCCGGCGGCTGTCGTCTATCCCCGCGAAGACCTCGAATTGCTGGCGCGGTTCTGCCAGAAGTTCGACACCATCGCGATCTGCGACGAGGTCTGGGAGCACGTGATCTTCGACGGCCGCGAGCATATCCCGCTGATCACGATCCCGGGCATGCGCGAGCGCACCATCAAGGTCGGCAGTGCCGGCAAGATTTTTTCGCTGACGGGGTGGAAGGTCGGCTTCGTCTGCGCCGCGCCGCCGCTGTTGCGGGTGGCGGCCAAAGTGCACCAGTTCCTGACCTTCACCACCGCGCCGAACCTGCAGGCTGCGGTGGCCTATGGCCTCGGCAAACCCGATCACTATTTCTACGACATGCGCAAGGAACTGGCGCGGAGCAGGGACCGGTTGACGAAAGGACTGGAGGGCATCGGCTTTCCCGTGCTGAAGTCGCAGGGCACGTATTTTCTCACCGTCGACCTGTCGCCGCTGGGCTTGAATGAGACCGATGTCGAGTTCTGCAGGCGCATTGTGAGCGACTACAAGGTCGCCGCGATCCCGGTGTCGGCTTTCTATGAACAGGATGCGGTGACGTCGGTGGTGCGGTTCTGTTTTTCCAAGAAGGACGAAACGCTGGATACCGCGCTGGAACGCCTGTCGGACGCGGTGCACGGCCGTCGCAAGAGGTAGAGGATGCGCCATCCAATCCGAGGCCCGCTTTGCCTGATCGGCGTGATGACGGTCGCGCTGTCGCTCTCGCCCGCCTGGGCGCAGGAGCGCACCGTGAACTTCTACAACTGGTCGAACTACATGGCGCCGGGGGTGCTGGAGGATTTCACCAAGGAAACCGGCATCAAGGTGGTCTACGACACGTTCGATGCCAACGAGACGCTGGAGACGCGCCTCTTGGCGGGAAAGTCGGGCTATGACGTCGTGGTGCCGACCGGATATTTTCTGCAGCGCCAGATCACCGCAAAAGTCTTCCTCAAGCTCGACAAGTCGAAGCTGCCCAATCTCGCCAATGCCTGGCCGGTGGTGACCGGCCAGCTTGCGACCTATGATCCCGGCAACAACTATGCCGCCAACTACATGTGGGGCACCACGGGCATCGGCTACAACGTCAAGGCCGCGCAGAAAATCCTGGGTCCCGACGCCAAGATCGACAGTTGGGATATCGTCTTCAAGCCGGAGAACCTCGCGAAATTCAAAGACTGCGGCATCCATATGCTTGATTCCGCCGACGACATTCTGCCGGCGGCGCTGAGTTATCTCGGCATCGATCCGAACTCCACCAAGCAGGCCGATCTGGAAAAGGCCGCCGATCTCGTCAGCAAGATCAGGCCCAACGTCCGGAAGTTTCACTCTTCCGAATATCTGGGCGCGCTGGCGTCGGGCGAGATCTGCTTCGTGGTGGGCTGGTCGGGCGACATCATGCAGGCGCGCAGCCGCGCGGCGGAAGCCAAGAACGGCGTCGAGATCGGTTACACGATCCCGAAAGAGGGCGCGCAGATGTTCTTCGACAATCTCGCGATCCCTGCGGATGCCAAGAACGTCGCGGAAGCCTACGAGCTGATCAACTATCTCTACCGCCCCGAGGTCGCGGCGAAGAATTCCGACTTCCTGTCTTACGCCAACGGCAATCTCGCGAGCCAGAAGCTGATCGATCCGAAGATTTTGAACGACAGGAATATCTATCCGGACGAGGCGACGCAGAAAAAGCTGTTCGTCATCCGGGCCCGCGAGCCTGCGACGCAGCGGATCATCAACCGGCTGTGGACGCGGGTGAAGACGGGGAGGTGATGCGGCACTCCGGTGCCCCATCCGTCATTGCGAGGAGCAACGCGACGAAGCAATCCATGCATCAGCAAGCGGGAAGATGGATTGCTTCGCGGAGCCTGTCATCGGGCGCGCATTCGCGCGACCGTTGGCTCGCAATGACGTGGAGAGGTCTCCCGCGCACAATACCTCATCCGGCCAACAAACCTCCATTGCCGGAACGCGAAGGAAACTCTATAGCTCGCTTCCGGGAGCATCATATGACCAACATCCTCACCTTCTTCTCAACGCGCACGCTGCTGCAGATCATTGTCGTCCTGGCATCGACGGTTGCGATGAAGGCGTGGAGCCTCGGCCTGTTCGGCGGATAGGCCCCAACCGGGAGGTGAGGGAGCGTTGCTCCCGTCATTGCGAGGAGCGAAGCGACGAAGCAATCCATGCCTCAGCGAGTCGAGAGTGGATTGCTTCGCTCCGCTCGCAATGACGAGGAGAGACGGTTGCGGATTCTACCGCCACCGTCTGTGCAGCCACAGCCACTGGTCCGGATATTCCCGCACCCAGCCTTCGACCACGGATGTCACCGCCTGCATCGTGCCCTGGATGTCGATTTGCCCTGCGGCGTCGCGCACCGGTTTGACCTCTTCGGATAGTTCGGCGCGGAAGCGGTGGTTGGGCAGGCGGATGATGCGCACGCCATGCACGGGGCATTCGACCTGCCGCAACAGCCGCGCCAGCGTCGGGTTGGCCTTGGTCTTGCGGCCGAAGAACGTCACCTCGACGCCGTTGCCCAGGTACTGATCGACCAGCATCGCGACGTGCTGGCCCCGCTGCAGGGCCTCCGCCAGCTTGAGCGGCGCTTCGCGGCCGGCCGGCACCAGCGTGCCCATCTTGACGGCGCGGATCCGTTCGATGGCGCGGTCGGCGGCCTCGATGTTCGGCCGGCGGAACAGGATGGCGCAATCGAGCCCGTGCGCGACGGCGCCGAGCGCGGGGATTTCCCAATTGCCGAGATGGCTCGCGAAGATGATCGCAGGCCTCCCGTCGTCGCGCAAAGAATCGAAGATTTCCTTGGTCCGCGGGGGGAACTCGATGCGGCTCGGCTTCTCCGGATGATCGAGGTCGTAATCCCAGATGTGATCGAGATGGGCGAACTCGGCGCCGATGCGGCCGAGATTGTCCCAGACGCCGGCCAGGATGGTTTCGATCTCTTCGGCCGATTTCTCCGGGAAGGCGGCCTTGAGATTCTCGCGGCCGATGCGGTCCTCGCGCAGCCTGCGCCCGATGAAGCGGGTGACGCGGCCGAAGAAATCGGCGGTCTTGTCCGGATCGAAATAGCGGGTGGTCCGCAACAGCGCGATCGTCAGCGCGCCGACGGCTATTTCCGCCATGGGCTTGGCGGCGTCGCGCAGGCGCGCCTTGGTGCGTAGGAGCAGGCGTTTCATTTAAGAAATAGCCAGCTCGCTACACCGGTTCGCGCGTCAGGATCAGCGAGGCGTTTTGCCCGCCGAAACCGAACGAGTTCGACATCACGGCGGTGACCTTGGCGTCGCGCGCCTTGTTGCCGACCACGTCGAACAGGATGGCCGGATCCGGAATCTCGTAATTGATGGTCGGCGGAATCCGCTGATGCTCCAGCGTCAGCAGCGAGAACACGGCTTCCACCGCGCCGGCCGCGGAAATCGTATGCCCGACCATCGACTTGTTCGAGGACACCGGAATCTTCGGCAGATGATCGCCGAACACGACCGCGGTCGTGTTGTACTCCATCTTGTCGTTTTCCGGTGTCGCGGTGCCGTGCGCGTTGATGTGGTCGATCTGCTCCGGCTCGAGGCCGGCATCGGCCAGTGTCTTGCGCATGCAGCCGATGATCGGCTTGCCGTCCGGGCTGGAGCGGGTGCGGTGGAACGAGTCGGTCAGCTCGCCGCAGCCGGCCACCACGCCGAGAATTTTGACGCCGCGCGCGATTGCGGACTCGTAGCTCTCCAGCACCATCGCGCCGGCGCCTTCCGCCATCACAAAACCGTCGCGGTTCTTGGAAAACGGCCTAGAGGCGGCCTGCGGCGGATCGTTTTGCGTCGATAGCGCCGACAACAGCGAGAATCGCACCATCGCTTCCGGGTTCACCGAGCCGTCGGTGCCGACGCACAGCGCAGCATCGGCTTCGCCGCGGCGGATCGCCTCGACGCCGAGCTGGATCGCGGTGGCGCCGGAGGCGCAGGCGGTGGAGAGCGAGATCGGCGATCCCTTGGTGCCGAACGTTTCGGCCAGGTGACTCGCTATCGAACCGAACATGAAGCGGCGATGGTAGGCTGTGAACCGGCCGCCGCCGCTGACGCGCAGCATATCCTCGTAGCCGAATTCGGTCCTGCCGACCGCGCGTCCGAGTTCGAGCCGCTGCGGCCATTCGACTTCGACCGGCGCAACTGCCAGAAACAGCGGTCCGGGAAAGTCGGCCTTGGCGCCGATCGCCGCCTGTTCGAGCGCTTCCCCGGTCGCCATCTCGGCGAGACGTTCGCTGAGGCCGGTCGACGAGAACGGATCGACGGTGACGAAATCGACGGTGCCGGCCATGGTCGTTTTGAGGCCGTCGATCGGAAAGCGCGTCACGGTGCGGATGCCGGATTCACCCGCGGTCAACTTTGCCCAATTGTCCTGCTTGCCGGCGCCGAGCGACGTCACTACGCCCATGCCGGTGACGACGACGATCGGCCTGCCGAGTTTATCGCGTGGTGCTGACATGGTTCCCCCGATGTTGCGCCGTAACTGAAAGTGCGCTCACTGCTTGCTCTGGCGGTGCCGAAAGTGGTCTTTCGGCCACGCTCTACTTGATGGCCTCGACCAGGGCCATGCCTTCGCCCTGCCAGTGACCGGCCCCCACCACGACAATCTGGTCCGGGCTGCCTGCCTTTTCAACCTCGAGGCCTGTCGGGTCGTTGGGCGGGAATAGCGCGCCACGGGAGATCGAGAGTGCGGCAAGCGCCAGCCCCAGCGGAAACTGCGTCTCCAGCGTGTGACCGAAGATCGTGCCGGTGGCGCGCACCGCAAAGCCGGGATGCTGGCGCAAAAAGGCCTTCTCGTCCGACGTCACCGGCTCGACGCCGGTTGCGCCCGTGATCAGGGTGCCGCTGTCGCCGACGCCGAGCTTCGGCCACAGCGCTTCCAGCGATTTGGTCACCGTGCCCGGCTGCTTGCGCTGCGCAAGGTCGGCAACGACCTTGGTCAGTTTGGCGTAAGGCTTGGCGCCGCGGGCTTCGGCGTGCTCGCGGGCTTCCAGCACCAGGAAACAGCCGGCGGAGCCGAGCGCGAACCCGCCTCTCTCCTCGCGTTGCCACACCGGCGAAAACTTTTCGGTCAGGTTGAAGTCGCCGAATTCATAGAGCACCAAAAGATCGGACCGTTCGCCATTATGGGCCGCGCCGACCAGCGCGATGTCGCTTTGGCCGGCTTCGATCCGCGCCAGCGCAATCCGTGCCGCGTCGATGCTGGCGGCTTCCTCGCCCATGAAGGTGCGCGAGGTGCCGCAGACGCCATGGACGATGGCGATGTTGCCGGCGAGCAGGTTGGAGAGCTGGGCCAGGAACAGCGTCGGCCGCAGATCGTTCATCAGCCGTTCGTTGAGGAAACCCGGGCTCGAATTGCCCCTGGCGTCGGCGTTCAGGATTGCCGCGTCGACCGCGATGTCGCGCTCGCCACCGCCGGCGGCGACGATCATGTCCATCCGTCCGAGGATTTCCTTGTTGCCTTTGACGCCCGCTGAATCCAGCGCCAGCCCGGCGGCATAGGTGCCGATGCGCTGCCACGCCTCCATCTGGCGCTGGTCGCCCTTTTTCGGGATCTGCGCGTCGAAGGTAACAGGCGCCAGCGGATGCACGATGTAGGGCGCGAACCGCTTGTCGTCGATGTTGATCCTGCCGGCGTTGAGCGCATCCCAATGCGCGTCCAGCCCCTCGCCGAGCGAGGAGACGATGCCGATGCCGGTGATCCAGACTTCCTTGGCGCCTGCGGATTTTGGCTCAGTCATGCGTGATTGCCTGCAGTGGGAAGCCGATCTTGTTGGCCATCGCGTCCATGTGCACGCGCAAGGCCGGGTCGGGGAAGGGGGCAAGGCCGAAAGTTATTTCAGCGCTGCACTTCAACTCCTTGCCGACGCGGCCCTTGGCCTTGGTGACGGCAAAGCCGGAACCTTCGTGCTCGAGCTTCGCCTCGATCGTCAGCAACGAGCCGGGACTGACGAACCCGCGCATCTTGGCTTCCTTCACGATGGCCAGGAACGGCATGCGCTCGAATTTCAGGACGCCGAGTATCAGCCAGCCGGAGCTCTGCGCCATCGCTTCGGTCAAGAGCACGCCGGGCATGGTCGGAAAGCCCGGAAAGTGTCCCTCGAAGATGGTGTGCGCGGCCGGCACCTGCGCCTCGACCGTAATCCTCTTCTCGTCGAGGTTCAGGTCGACGACGCGGTCGATGAGCTGGAAGTAATCAAGGTCCATGGCGGGCGATTAGGCGCCCGGGGCTGCATTCTTGGCGGCGACCAGCTCGTCGATGCGATCGGCGAGATTTTGCAGCACGAAATACTGCTCGGTCGTGGCCTTGCCGTCGTTGACCTCCTGGGTCCATTTTTCGAGCGGCATCTTGATCCCGAACGCCTTGTCGATGGCAAAGGCGATGTCGAGGAAGTCCAGGCTGTCGATGCCCAGATCGTCGATGGCGTGGCTCTCCGGCTTGATCGTGTCGCGCGGGATGTCGCAGGTCTCCGCGATAATGTTGGCGATCTGATCGAATGTGGAAGACATCATTAAGCCTTTGATATACTGGAGAAAATCCGGAACGGCTTGGAGGAGGCGGGTGCACGGCCCCGGAAGGCCCATTCCCTCGGCCGGAGTCGAGTGCCCGTATATCGGAGCGGGGCGCTGAGTTCAATGGAGGGCGGCGAGGGGATCGCCGACCGATTCATGGGCAGGGGCGGCCGGTTTTGGTTCCGTTACCCCATCTACGGTTCAACCGGCCCTTAGCATGAACGCATCGAAATACGCCGCAAGCGCCGCTTGGCCATCGAGCGGGAGTACATGCGCGACGTACTGGTCCGGCCGCACCACGACCATGCAGCCATTATCCCGGTCGATATCACGCATCGTGAAGATGTCGTGGCCGGCCTTGAGATCGGGGCAGAACATTTTTTCATAGTCGACGAGCCCGTAGCGTCCTTTGCGCGGCAGAAGGAGCGGAGGCATCGCCACGATGGCGAGCTCGGTGTGCGCCTGCTGGAATATGGCGCGGACGTCGATCACGGAATCGATATCGGCGCCCGCGGGCGTGTATCTCCTGACCGGAGATTTGGGGCTCTCGCTCAGGAAATCGCACAGCGAGCGGAGAGGGGCGTTGGTGGCGGCGGGATCACCGGCGCCGGCAAAGATGAAAATCCGGAAGCGGCCGTCTGCCTTGGCGACGTGACCGAGGTGAACCGGCTTGGCGTCCGAGAGGCGAACGACCGGCGCGGAGTGAAAGCGGGTGCCGATCACAAAACCCTTGGCGAGATGCTGATGGTTTGGTTCGGCGGTGATGATGGACGGACGGTAGTGGGTCGCCGTTCCAGCGGTATAGCGGCCGTGCCGGACGAAATAGTCCTGGGTTTTCGCCGGATCCGCGCCCTTGTTGTCGCCCTTGGCGGACGCGAGGATCGTGGCCCATTCGCGGTCGAAGTCGATCAGCTCCTTCGCGACCGCCTGTCGCTCCGCCGAATAGCTGTGCAAGAGATGCGGCGCGCTGCGCTGGCGCAGAACGGAGGCGAGCTTCCATCCGAGATTGAAGGCGTCCTGCATCGAGACGTTCATGCCCTGGCCGGCTTTCGGGCTATGGGTGTGGCAGGCATCGCCGGCGATGAACACGCGGGGCAGGCGCGAGCCGACCTCGTCTTCCGGCACGTCATCGAATTTGTCGGTCAGGCGCTGGCCGATTTCGTAGACCGACCACCACGCGATCTCTTTCACGTCGAGCGTATGGGGATTGAGAATCCGCCGCGCCTTCGCGATCAGATCGTCCGGCGTGATGTTGCGGCTGGCGACCCGCTCGCCGGCGTCGAGATTGGCGAGTTCGACATAGAGCCGGACGAGATAGCCGCCTTCGCGCGGGATCACGATGATGCTGCCGTCACGGGCTGATTGGATGAGCACCTTAAAGCGGATGTCGGGAAAGTCGGTGACGGCAAGGACGTCCATCACGCCCCAGGCATGATTGGCGGAATCGCCGCGCAACTCGCGCCCGATCGATTTTCGCACCATGCTGCGCGCGCCGTCGCAGCCGACGAGATAACGGGCTTTGATGGTTTCGACCTCGCCCTCGTGCCCGGCATCGAGCCGTTCGAGGCGCACGGTCACCGCGTGGTCTTCAAATTGCGCCGACGGCGCGATCTGAAGGTCGAGCAGCCGCCGCGAATAATACGGTTCGAGCTTCGCGGGCGATTTGCGCATGACATCGAGATAGCAATCATGCACGCGCGCCTGGTTCAGGATGAGGTGCGGCATCTCCGACAGCCCGTCCTCGACGTCCTGAACCCGGCCGCTGCGGACGATGTTTTCGGGCTTGCGATCGTCCGGCTTCCAGAACGTCGTTTCGGTGATCCAGCACGCTTCCTTCAGCACGCGCTCGCCGAAACCAAAGGCGTGGAACATCTCCATGGTGCGGCAGGCAACGCCGTCGGCCTGGCCGCGCAAGAGGCGACTCGGCTTCTGCTCGACGATGCAGGTCTTGATGTCGGCAAACGCTGAAAGCTGCGCCGCCAGCGTCAAACCCGCCGGTCCGCAGCCGACGATCAGGACATCCACTTCCGCCGGAACCGGTCCAGATGTGCCGGACGGCAAAATCCGCTCGACGGGGTCGGCGATTTCGGGGTCGCCCGGCTCGAATCCATTCAGGTGAAACTGCATGAGACCTGCTCCTCCCGTCCCTGGCCGACCGGAGTTGATTTTTACCGATCGAATTGCCCTTCATCTATGGCGTCGCTCACTTGACTGCCGCCAGATGCCCGACCAAAGCGCGTCGCGATATTGCTCAGCATGCTGATTATCAGTATGCTTGTCAATTCCAGACCTGCCTTGCAACCCGCCTTGGAGAGTTCGGTGAAAGATAACAATGAGATGCCCGGACATCTGGCGCGCCGCTTCCAGCAGATCGCGGTCGCTGTGTTCCTCGCTGAGGTCGATGAGGCGGGCTTCGACCTTACGCCAGTTCAGTACGCTGCGTTGGCAGCCATCAGGATGAACCCGGGGATCGATCAGGTGACGTTGGCTGGCCTCATCGCCTATGACCGAACCACCATCACCGGCGTGGTCGACCGCCTGGTGCAGAAGGGCTTGCTGGTGCGTCACGCGAGCCCCCGCGATCGCCGCGCCCGCGAATTGCAAATTACGGAAGCGGGAAAGCGCACGTTGCGCGCCATCACCCCGGCCGTGGAGGCAGCCCAGCACACCATGCTGCGCGGCCTCACAGAAAAGGAGGGCGCGGAGTTGATGCGGCTGTTGCGCAAGGCGATTGCCGCCGGCAACGAACTGAGTCGCGCGCCGTTGAGGGAGCCGGAATAAAGGTGAGGAGAGATGGTGCGGGCCGACGAAGAGTCATTGGATATTGCGTTCATCGTCCGGGTTGACAATGACCGCGGCCGCGCCAACTATAATGACCGGTTGATACACCTGCCGCCTGCGCCCCTCTGGGATGGTGAACGTATCTGATATCTCGGCCCTCGCTATTGGCGAACGGGTCGGCAAGGCAGGCACCGATCTCCTCCGTTCGCCGATACGGGTGCTCTCATGCGCGATTTCCGCGATGCGAAGGCCATGGCGCGTTCCCTGCGCGATGCCTTAAGTGCTAAGTCTGTGCAAACCACGCATAGCGAGTCCTTGGAGCTGATCGCGAAAGCGTTCGGCTACGACAATTGGAATATCCTGTCGGCCAAGATCGATGCAGCCCGACCACAATCTGGCTCGGCGAACGGCTCGCAGAATCCGGCTTCACAAGACAAACCCCTCTATTGCTCGTTCTGCGGCAAGAGCCAGCACGAGGTGGAAAAGCTGGTCGCCGGGCCCTTCGTGTTCATCTGCGACGAATGCATCGACCTCTGTTCTGACATCGTTGACGAGAGCCTGCTTCGGTTGATCGAAGGGGACGAGGAGGGCGCCCGCGCCATGTCCACCGACAGGCTGCAGCACTACGTCGTACACGCCGGCAATGGAGTGCAGCGCAATCGGCTCGCTTTGCAGCGTATCGAGCGCGTGCTCGCGCATCGCGCGAACGCGTCGGGAGATAGTGATGACGTGTCGCTGTCGCCCAGCTTCGCCCAGTTGAAGAACAAGACACCGGACGAACTGCGGTCTATGCAGGAATATTCGCAAGCTCAACTGAAGCGGTACGAGCAGGCGCTGCGAACAGCGATGGTCATCGTGAACGAACGGACCCGGCAAATGCCCTCGTAGCGAGCGTAGCCTGGACGGAGCAAAGCGACATCCGTGGTTGGTTCATCCGGCATATCGCTTCGTTCATCCGGGCTGCTCGCTTGCTGACACTTGAGGTTGAGTTCGTTTCTGCGTTGCGCTCTACGAACACGCGCTGGTCTTCGAGCGCCGGCCTCCTCAAGTGTTGCGCGTTTGCGTGCGCCCCTTCGACAAATCATCGAGGATCACGCAGTCGGGTCCCGCGCCGCCTGCGCAGGATGCATCGCAGTTGGCCACGAAAGCCGCGATGCTGCGCTCCAATGCCTTCAGTTCCGTAAGCTTCGCACGCACGGCGACCAGATGCTCCTGTGCAAGGTCGCGCGCATGGACGCAGGAGCTGGCAGGATCTTGCACCAGTGCCACAAGAGCGCGCACCTGATCGATGGAGAACCCAAACTCGCGACAGCGCCGGATGAACGTCAGCCTCTTCACATCGGTATCGCTGTAGACGCGCTGATTGCCGGCCTGGCGGCCCACCGAACCAAGCAGCCCGATTTCCTCGTAATACCGGATCGTCGGCGCATTCGTGCCGGTCTGCTTGACGAGAGCGCCGATCTTGAGACTGCTCATCTATCTGATTTTCAGTCGCTTCTTTCTGCTTGAACCTCAAGTTACTTGAGGATGTAGGGTCCCGGCAAGCTCTGATCTGACCACCCGCACAAGGAGATTGCCGATGACGATGGCTGAAGCCCGGCCCATAGCCTGCACGCTTGCGTCCGGCGAGTTTGAAGACCGGCTTGCCTGGATTGCCGCCTTGAACAAGGACGCGCTCCAAAAATACGAGCGTCGCGATCTTGTACTGGAATTGAGCTATGCGCTCGATGCGCGCGAGCGCGTGCATGAGATGGTCCGCAATGAGCGGGCCTGCTGCGCATTCCTTGCCTTTGAGCTTTGCGAGACGGGAAGCGAAATCCGCCTCACGGTCACAGCGCCCGAAATGGACCGCGAGGCCGCAGACACTTTGTTTAAGCAGTTTGTGGCAAGCGCGCCCGCGCCATCGTCATGCGCGTGCGCCACTTCGGCATCCAGCGTGAAGGATGCCAAGGAGCCGCCGGGTTCGAAAGCCGCAGGCGTTACCGCGGTGACGCTTTCGACTGGCGCAGTTGCTTGTGGCGTATGTTGCGTCTTGCCGTTTGCGCTCCCGGCAACGGTTCTCGCCAGTGCCGGACCTTTGCTGGCGTGGTTTGTCGGCATGCATGTGTGGCTCACCGTCCTTGCCATCCTCTCGGTCGTCGGCGCATGGGGCTGGATCGCGTGGCAGACGCGGCGCGCGGCTCGCAAGCCCGCCACATCAACGCTGGTCATGATGGGGACCGCGACAGCGTTATTGGCAGTCGCAGTGCTATGGCCACTACTCGAAATGCCGCTCATTCGAATGCTGCGGGTCTGACTCCGCGACGATCTGATCCCCTGCCTTGAGCGGCAGCGGATGCCGTGAGAAGTTCGGCCTATGAAGAGTACTATCGTTTATGTTGGTGCCGCAGTCGCGGAAATCGCTGGCTGCTTTGCCTTCTGGGGCTGGTTGCGCCTCGGCAAGCCCATCTGGTGGCTGCTTCCAGGCGTATTCTCCCTCATTGTATTTGCCTATCTGTTGACGCTCGTCCAAACGGAGGCGGCGGGACGCGCCTACGCCGCCTATGGCGGTATCTATATTGCCGCGTCCCTTGCCTGGCTCTGGACGGTCGAGAGCGTGCGTCCGAACGGCAATCGCGCCCACGGTGCGAACGATTTGCAAAAGCTCGGGCGCATCGTGTCGCGAGAACGCTAACACACATTCGCTGTCATCGCCCGGCTCGACCGGGCGACCCAGTATCCCAGAGACAGCGATGATTGAACCGATAAGCCGCGGCGTACTGGATTGCATGATGGCGTCGCCATCCTGTTGGATGGGGCGCCGGCGGCCCCTCGAGTACTGGTCAGGTCCTGCAAGACCGTGGGAATCTTAGGACCGCCGGCGTTACGGTCTGACACGCGCACGGTAGAGAGGGCCTGAGCCCGCATTGCAATCCGGCGTGCCGACCAGATGCATATTCTGTCGGAGAACAGCCACATGGACAAGATGGTGATCGGGGTGGACGTTGCCAAGGAGTGGATCGACATTGCGATCGCGGGTGACAGTCGGGTCAAGCGGATCGCGAACAGTGAGCGAGCGATTGACGCTTGGTTTATGCAGATCGGGGCCGGCTCGATCGGCCTGGTCGCGTTCGAGCCGACGGGCGGCTATGAGCGGCTTCTGCGACGGTGTCTCCGCCGCGCGAAGGTCGCCTTCAAGCAGGTGCACCCGAACGAAGTCGTCGCCTATCGCAGGCGGCGTGGCATCAAGGCCAAGACGGACCGCATCGACGCCAAATTGTTGGCCGACTTTGCCGCCGAGGAGCTCGCTCGCCGCGACATCGAGTCGGTTCCAGAGGCCGATGAGGTCTTACGTGAACTCGCATCGCGGCGCCGGCAGTTACAGGCTCTGCTGCATGCCGAGACCTGCCGCTGCGACGTGGCAGACAGCGCCATTGTGCGCAAGAGCCTGCGGGCGGTCATTGCCGCCCTTGAGCGTTCACTCGCTACGGTCGACAAGGCCATCGCCGAACGCATCGCAAGCTCCGCGCATGCCGAGACCAGCCGGCGGCTGCAAACCTTCTGCGGTGTCGGCCCCGCCATCGCGGAAACATTGATCGCGGACCTGCCGGAACTCGGACATCTGTCAGGCAAGAAAATCGCGGCCCTTTGCGGCCTTGCCCCGCACACGCGCGACAGCGGCAAGCAGCACGGGCATGCGTCCATTGGTCATGGCCGCTCCAGCGTGCGCAAAGTGCTCTTCAACGGCGCCCGCAGCGCGATCCAGCACAATCCGGTCATGAAGGCCTTCTACCGACATCTGGTCGATGACAATCATCGCCTGGGCAAGGTCGCGCTCACCGCCGTCATGCGCAAAATGCTGGTGACGCTCAACGCCATGATCCGTGACCGATCAGATTGGAGACACGCAGCCAGGCCTGCGGCATGAGCCTTCGATCATGGCAAGCCAACGCGGCAGCGAGCGCAGCCGGTCAAGGCCGGCATCGCCGCCGCGCAGCGGTCGCCTTGACCGGCGAGCACGATGCCGCACTCTCGCCCATGATCGACCTCTTGACGAACATCACGGTAGATCCCCGCCTTCGCGGTGGATGACGATGGTGTTTTGCGTCACTATCTCCGCGTCATTGCGAGCACAGCGAAGCAATCCATCTATCCCCGAGCCGAAATGTGGATTGCTTCGCTGCGCTCGCAATGACGTGGGTAGGCCGCGGCGTACTGGATACCCCGCCGGGGCCTGTCATCGGGCTCGCCAAGGGCGAGACCCGGTGGCGGGGTATGACGGTTTGGTTGCTTGAACATCGAAACAGGAGCTTACCCCTGCGGCGCCACCGAAATCCTTGCGCAGTCGCGGCGGCCCATCAGGACGCAATCCTGGGTCTTGCGGAGATCGGCGATGCTCACCGCAAGCCAGATGCCGATCGCGGTCAGGGCCACGGTGAAGGCGAGTGCTGCGATGTTGGCGAGCATGCGGTGACGGAAGTCGTCGCCCTCGTCGCGCGACCGTTCGTAGCGGGACAGATCGTTCGCGGTTTGCGGCCCCTTGACTTGACTGGCGGCCTGGCCAGGCTCTTCCCGCCCGCCAGGCGGGTGGGCCGAGGTACGCGGCCGGAACTTGAGCACGACGTGCTCATCGTCCGTGATGATGGGCCGCTGGGTTTTCACTGCGTTCGTCCGACGACAAATCCCGCTGCCCTTTTAGCACGGCGGCAGCGCGTCCAACATGAAATCTTGCCAACCGCAGGACAGCCATCCATCTCCGCAACGTCTGATGGAACCGTAACGACGCGGGGCTCATTCCTGTTTCGGCAACCGCCCCATCATATAGAACTCGTCGTTGGGGCGCATCGCGGTGACGTTGGCCAGCCGGTTCGACAGCGCGAAGAAGGCCGAAATGGCCGCGATGTCCCAGATGTCGTCCTCGGAAAAGCCGTGGCCGGCGACCTCGGCAAAATCGGCCTCGGAGACTTCATTGGCCGCCCGGCTTACCTTCATGGCGAAGTCGAGCATGGCGCGCTGCCGCGGCGTGATGTCGGCCTTCCGATAGTTGACCGCGATCTGGTCGGCGATCACGGGGTTTTTCGCCCGGACGCGCAGGATCGCGCCGTGGGCAATCACGCAATAATGGCACTGGTTGGCGGCCGACGTCGCCACCACGATCATCTCGCGCTCGGCCTTGGTCAGCCCGCTGTCCTTCTCCATCAACGCGTCGTGATAAGCAAAGAAGGCGCGAAACTCGTCGGGCCGGTAGGCCAGCGTGAGGAACACGTTCGGCACGAAGCCGGACTTCTCCTGCACCGCGAGAATTCGCGTGCGGATATCCTCCGGCAGTTTGTCGATGGCGGGCGGCTGAAATCGTTTGGCGGCGGGCTTGGACATGAAAGGGTTCCGGCTGATGGCCGCGGGATGCGGCGTTGCCGGAACCATATAGCGTTTTCTGGAGAAGTGGACATCGCCCCGCGCGGAGCAATCGCGCGAAACTGTTATGCCTCAGCGCAGCGGCTTTTTCAGCAGCGAGAAGCGGTCGGGATCGAGCCCCATCGAGGGCTGCAGCATCGGCGCTTCGACCGGCGTCATGACGCGGGCGGCAGGGCGATCGCTGATCGAGGGATCGTTCGGCACGTCGCGGTGCGAGGTGGCGCCGCGCCAGCGATCCAGCACGGCCGAGACGAAGTGCATGTCGTGGCCGGCGGAAACCGACGGCACGGTGGCGATCGTGGCTTCGCTGCGCGGCAATTGATGGACCGGAACCTCCTTGAAGCGCAGCCGCGTCGGCAGTGCCACGCCTTCGCCGAAGGCCAGGACTTCGCGGGTGCCGAGCGAGGGCACGAACGACAACAGGTTGGCGGCGGCGTCCGAGACCGCCGAGCGCAAGAGCGCCTGGTCGCGGTCGTTGGCAAGGCGCATCGCAAACAGCGTGTTGCACTGGGAAATGATGGTGGCGTCGAGTTCGGCCGGGCGCTGGGTGACGAGGCCGAGATAGACGCCGTATTTGCGCCCCTCCTTGGCGATGCGCGACACCGCCTTGCGTGTCGGCCCGAAGCCGATGTTGCGGTCGGCCGAGGCGTAGCGATGCGCCTCTTCGCAGACGAACAGCAGCGGCGAGACGCCGTCGCTCCACAGGCCGAAATCGAACGCCATGCGGCACAGCACCGACACCACGGAATCCACGACTTCGGCGGGGAAGCCGGCGAGCTGCATGATGGTCATCGGCCGGCCGTTGGCAGGCAGCCGGAACAGATGGCTGATGACTTCCGCCATGGTGTCGCCGCCGACATTGGCGTTGTCGAACATGAAGGCGTAGCGCGGATCGTTGCGCACGGTCTCGATGCGCGAAATCAGCTTGTGATAGATGATGCGCGAGGAGCGGTTCTCCAGCTTGCCCATCCGCTCGTCGATCAGCGAGATCAGGTCGACAAGGCGATACGGCACCGGCGTATCGACGGTGTAGCCGACCGACTTGGAATCCATGCGCTTGAGCCCGAGCCGGTCGGAGTTCTGATACTGGGTATAGATGCCCTTCGCCATCGGAATGACTTCGGCGAGGACGTCGAGCTCTTCCGGCACGCCCGGGCGGCCGCCGAACAGCACGTCGACGATCTCTTCGAAATTGAACAGCCAGAACGGCAGTTTCAAATTGCGCGGGTTCATTACGACCGCGCGGTCGCCGAAGCAGCGGCCATATTCGTTGTGCACGTCGAGCAGGAAAACCCTCAGGTTCGGCCGCGCCTTCAGAATCTCATTGAGCAGCAGCGACACGCTGGTCGATTTACCGACGCCGGTGGAGCCGAGGACCGCGAAGTGCTTGGAGAGCATCTCCTCGACGTCGACATAGGCGATCACCGAGCGGTCCTGCTGCAGGGTGCCGACATTGATCTGGTCCGACCCGCTCGGCGCATAGACGGTGCGAAGGTCCTGGGCGGTGACGAGGTCGACGGCGTCGCCGATCGTCGGATAATTGGTGACGCCGCGTTGGAATTTCGGGCGGTCGCCGCCGAAAATTTCGCCGAGCAGGTCGACCGATGCGGTCGCGATGTATTCATCAGAACTTGGCTGATTCTCGCACGACACCTCGGTAATCATGGCGATGATGGTGGTGGATGTCGCACAGCGAATACTGATGAAGCGGCCGACGGTGGCGCGCACTTCGGAAAGGGGCATCTGGCCTGTCGCCAGAAGTCCGACCCGGGCGAGGGAGCCGCGCACGGAAATCACACGTCCGAAGGATGTCACGGTGTTGAACCTGGATCTCATGAATTGGGGTCTGGCGTGCATTATGGGCGGCCCCGACTAGCGAAACGGTTAAACCGGCGTGGTTCCGTATCAGCTAAATCAGCGGCATCTCGGTCAGGATCCGTATTTGCAGCGGAGTCCGATCTCATGCTTCGATTGCGAGTTAGGCTTGGAAAATCAAGGTTTTCTCGCATTTGCTGGGTCGCGCGAGCTCTGCTGCGAATTAATCTCTCGTTTACCATTTCGAAGGAGAGGACCAGCCAAGGGTCACCTATCGATAACCTGCTAGTGGCGATGGTGATTGGAGCCAGCCGGTGTATCGACGTAACCGATTGCTAACCGCAAGTTGTAACGCGCCTTCCATTTGTCCTTCGTACCAATATCGCTGGGCGGGAAAACTGGATTCCGGCTTGCGTCTGCATGACCGATCGCCAACCGCCCGCGGATTGGCGATTTCGCGCGGAGAAGCATCTCGGGTGAGCATCGAAAGCGACCAGAAATTGCCTGGGGGTCCCGCCGATAAGGCCGGGCTATTTACGCTGTTTGCTGTCTGCGCCGTCGTCCTGCTCGCGGCGGCCGTACTCGCGCAATTTGCTATCTCGACATGGAGCCTTCGCGAACGCGTCCTGCTGGCGCTCGTCGCCGCTCTGGCCGCAGTCGCCGGACACTTGCTGCGGCGCGACCGATTGACTGATCGGCGGCTGGCGGCCGAGCGGCGGCAGCTCTCGATCGCCGTGAACAACATCCCGCAAGGTCTTGTTCTGTATGATGCATCCGCGCGGATCATCATTTGCAACCAGCCCTATCTCGACATGTTCGGATTGTCGCCCGACGTGGCGAAGGCCGGCTGCACCATGCAGCGGCTGATCGCCCACCGGAAGGAAACCGGATCCTTCGATGGCGACGTCGATGCATTCTGCAACGCGATCATTCAGAAGGTGTCGCTCGGCAAGGCCACGCGCCAACTTACGGAAGCGCCGGGCGGCCGGGCGATCGAGATCATCAACCGGCCGCTGAAGGGGGGCGGGTGGGTGGCCACGATCGAAGACATCACCGAGCGCAAGCGCGCGGAAGAGAAGATCGCGCATCTGGCGCACTACGACGGTCTGACAGACCTGCCGAACCGGATCCTGCTCCGCGAGCGGCTGGAACATTCGCTCACAGCGATCCGGCCGGGCGAGCAATTGGCGGTGCTCTATATCGACATCGACGAATTCAAGAGCGTCAACGACGCGCTCGGCCATCCGATCGGCGATGAATTGCTCAAAGGCGTCGCCGATCGCCTGCGCGGTTGCTTGAGGGAAACCGACGTGGCGGCCCGGCTCGGCGGCGATGAGTTTGCCGTCATTCAAATGCCCATCAAGGATCGCTCGGAAACCACTCGGCTCGTTGATGCAATCCATTCGGCGATCAGGCAGCCCTTTGAATGTATGGGGCACCTGATCACCACCGATGCCAGCATCGGAATAGCGTTTGCTCCCAGCGACGGGGTGGACCTCGACCAGTTGTTGAGGAATGCGGACCTTGCGCTCTACGGCGCCAAGGGCGACGGACGGCGAACCTACCGCTTCTTCGAGACCGGCATGGATCAGCGCGCCAAAACGCGGCGAAGCCTGGAGCTCGAGCTGCGCCAGGCGATCAGCGACGGCAGCCTCGAGACCTATTACCAGCCGGTGGTCAAATATCGAGGACGGCAAGATCTCATCCTGCGAGGCGCTGTTGCGGTGGCGGCACCCCGAACGCGGTATGATCTCGCCGGCGGAATTCATCCCGATCGCGGAAGACAGCGGCCTGATTAATCAGCTCGGCCTGTGGGTGCTCAATGCCGCCTGCGCCGAGGCCGCTACCTGGCCCGACCATGTCCGCGTCGCGGTCAACGTCTCGCCGGTGCAGTTCAGGAGCCAATCGCTGGCGCTGAACGTGGCCGCGGCGTTGGCCGCCTGCGGCCTTCCCGCGAGCAGGCTGGAGCTCGAAATCACCGAGGCCGTCCTCATTCGCGACGACGAGGCGGCGCTCGACATGCTGCATCAGTTGCGCAAGCTGGGTGTCCGAATCGCGCTGGACGACTTCGGCACCGGCTACTCCTCGCTCAGCTACCTCCAGCGTTTCCCGTTCGACAAGATCAAGATCGATCGTTCGTTCATCAGGGACATCGCAGGCCCCGGCGCATCCTCGTCCATCGTCCAGGCGGTGGTGAATATCGCAGCCGCCAGCGACATGACGACAACGGCGGAGGGTGTCGAAACCGAACAGCAGAGGAACTTGCTGTACATCCTCGGCTGCACCGAGATGCAGGGCTATCTGTTCAGCCCCGCGATATCGGCCGCCGAGGTGAGGCGGCTGTTGCTCTCGCACCGCGCCAGGGCCATGTCGGCTGCCTAAGACGTCGTCTGCTTGAAACGCGGCTGCTTGAAACGAGGGGCCCGGCTTGCTATCCAGTTCTTCATAACAAGAAACAGGGCAGGGTGGATCGCGATGAATCGCGACAACGCATCTTGAGCGAGCCTGCGCGATCTTCCGCGCTCGCACCATTCCGCGTCAGGAACTATCGCTTTCAATGGCCGGCTGATCTGCTCACCTCGTGGGCGTTCGAGATGGAGACGCTCATTCTCGGCTGGTACGTGCTGGTCGAGACCGGATCGGTTCTGCTGCTTACCCTGTTCGCCTCGCTCGGCTATGTCGGTACGCTGGTAGCGCCGATGTTCGGCGTCGTCGGCGACCGCATCGGTCACCGCGATCTGCTGGCGATGATGCGCGCGACCTACGCGATGCTGGCCGCCGTGCTGATGACGCTGGCGCTGTCCGGCCATCTCGCGCCGATATTTGTTTTTGCCATCGCGGCCGTGATGGGCATCGTTCGTCCGTCGGATCTCGGCGTTCGCGGCGCTTTGGTTGCGACCATCATGCCGCATGGCCAGTTGATTGGGGCAATCAGCATCTCGCGCACCACGATGGATACCGCGCGCATTGCCGGCGCGCTGAGCGGCGCCGGCTTGTTTGCCTCGCTCGGCATGGGTCCGGCCTACGTGGCGATCGTCTGCCTTTACATTACCGCGACCGCGCTGACGCTGTGCATCGTGGCGCCGGCAAAGCCGCAACTCGCGGGCGAGGCGGCCAGCGAGGCGTTGCAGCGCTCGCCGCTGCGCGATCTCAAGGAAGGGGTCGCCTATGTCTGGACCACGCCGCGGATGCAGGCTGCGCTCTGGGTGGCATTTCTGGCCAACCTCACGGCCTATCCGCTCTCCAACGGCCTGCTGCCCTATATCGCCAAGGCGATCTACGGCACCAACCAGACCGGGCTTGGCTATCTGTCGGCGAGTTTTGCGATCGGCTCGCTGGCCGGTTCGATCGTATTGAGCCTGATCCGCGATATCCGGGTGGCGCGGCTGATGATCGGCGCGACCGTCGTCTGGTACGTGACCTTGCTGGTATTTGCGCAGATGCAGACCGTGCCGACCGCGATCGTGTGCCTGGTGGTGGCGGGCTTTTCGCAAAGCCTCGCCATGATCTCGATCGCCGTCATCCTGATGCGGACCGCGAGCGAGAATTTCCGCGGCCGGGTGATGGGCGTGCGCATGATGGTGATCTACGGCCTGCCGATCGGTCTGTTGGCCGCCGGCAGCCTGATCGACGAGATCGGATTTGCGGCGACCGGCACCGTCTACGCGGCGGCCGGTCTCGCGCTGATGCTGGCGATCGTGCTGCACTGGCGCGCCGATCTCTGGCACGTGCATGCGCCGGCGAATGCGCGATGATCTGACCGCGCAAGCCGGCTCGGCGATCTCACTGCACCTTGATATTCGCCTCCTTCAGCACCGGCTCCCACTTCGCGGCTTCGGCGCGCATGAAGGCATCGAAATCCTTGGGCGAATTGCCGACCGGCGTGGCGCCCATCTTTTCCAGCGCGGTCAGAACCACCGGATCCTTCAGGACGGCGGCAAGGTCGGCGTGGATCTTGGCGACCAGGTCAGGCGCCATGCCGGCCGGGCCGAGAAAACCCCACCAAACCGAGGCGTCATAGCCGGGCAGGCCGGCTTCCGCGACCGTTGGAACATCGGGCAATGCCTTCGAGCGCTGGGCTGTCGTCACGGCAAGGGCGCGCACGGCATTGCCTTCGAGCTGGCCGACCACCTCGGGCAGCGGGTTGACGCTCATGGGAATCTCGCCCGCGATCACGGCCGTGAGGGCAGGGGCACCGCCTTTGTAGGGGATCGCCTGGATCTTGACTTTGGCCATGTAGTTGAGGAGCTCACCGGCCAGATGCGCCGAGGTGCCGTTGCCGGACATGCCGTACGACAACGACTCAGGCTTTGCGCGCGCTGTCGACAGCAACTCCTGCAAATTCTTCACTGAGCTGGTTTTGGAAACCACGATTGCCAGCGGCGAATAGGCGATCTCGCTGATGGCGGTGAAGTCCTTGAAGGTGTCGTAGGGCAATTTTGGATAGAAGAACTGGTTCAACGGATGGCCGCTGGCGACCAGGATCAGCGTGTAGCCGTCCGGCGCCGATTGCGTGAGTGCTTGCGAAGCGATGATTCCACCGGCGCCCGGACGATTTTCGATGACGGGCTGCTGCCCCCAGGTCTTCGACAGCGATTGCCCGAGCGTGCGCGCCAGGACGTCGACGGCGCCGCCGGCGGCATAGGGCACCAGGATACGCACGGGCCGGGTCGGGAACGGCTCCGAGTAGGCGTGTGTGGCCGCCAGCGAAAGCGTGGCGGCTGCGAATACGGTGCGCAGGATCTTGCTGAAAACGGGCATGCGGGGCGCCTTCCTCTGGAATAGGATTTTTGTTGACTAGACCTTATCATTTGTACAAACGTACAAAACTCGAGAACGGAAAGCAAATGCCATGACGCGAAACCCCAACATGCGGGAAGCCATCCTGAGCGCGGCCGAGCTGTTGTTCTCGACGCGCGGTTTCAATGCCGTGTCGATCCGCGACATTGCGCTGGAGGCGGGCGCCAATCCCGGCAGCATCACCTATCACTTCAAGAGCAAGGACGGGCTGCTGCTCGAAATCTACAAGCGGCATTGCGGCCCGATGAACAAGCGCCGCATAGAACTGCTGGTGGCTGCAAGGCGCGTGCGCGACATTCAGGACCGGCTGGAAGCGATCGTGCGCGCCTACGTGCAGCCGGCCTTTTCGTCGAGCAGCGACCTTGCCGGCGGCGGGGCGCGATTCACGCGGCTGCGCGCGGTGATGTCGGCCGAAGGCAACGCGGTGGTGGGGCGCATCATCGCGGAAATCTTCGACGACACCACCAATGCATTCATTGACGCCATCGCGGAAAGCCTGCCGCATCTGCCGCGCACGACGATCGTCTGGCGGTCGCAGTTCCTGCTCGGCGCGCTGTATTACACCCTCGTCAATCCGGAGCGGGTGACGCGGCTCTCCCGCGGCGAAGCCGATGGCGCCGACATGGCGGAAGCGATCGAGCAGATCGTCTCGGCGACGGTTGCCTCGCTGCAGGCATCCGACGTCGATCAAATCGACGGCGCGTCACGCCGGATCAAGCCAACACAACCGCACGCAGTGGGTGCCGTTCGAAAGCGGAAAGAAAATCCATCCGACTAGGTACCTGCCCGAACCGAGCACTGCAGAAGGCACCATGAACCAGCCCACAATTCCCGGACCCGATCCCGACACGCGAACGCCGAAGTTCAAGCTTCCGCCGCTGGCGTGTGACGCGCATACCCACATCTTCGGCCCCGGCGACAAATATCCTTACGCGCCCGGACGGCCCTATACGCCGCCGGACGCGCCGCTCGAGGATTTCCGGGCGTTGCACAGCAAGCTCGGAATCGGCCGCGCGGTCATCGTCAATGCCAGCGTGCACGGCACCGACAATCGCGTGGCGCTCGATGCCATTGCCGTCAGCAACGGGACCTTTCGCGCCGTCGCCAATATCGACGATACCATCACCGAGCGGGGCTTGCGCGAGCTACACGAGGGAGGCTTCCGCGGCTGCCGCTTCAACTTCGTCCGTCATCTCGGCGGGGTGCCCGACATGGCGGCGTTCCATCGTATCGTCGCGATGGTCGCGCCGCTCGGCTGGCACATCGACCTGCATTTCGACGCGATCGATTTGCCTGAATATGCCGAGATGCTGGCAAAATTGCCGGTGCGCTACACCATCGATCACATGGGGCGCGTCAAGGTATCCGACGGTCTCGACCAGCTTCCGTTCCGGACGTTGATCGACCTGATGAAGCGTGACGAGAAATGCTGGGTGAAGGTGTGCGGTTGCGAGCGGGTTTCCTCCGGCGGGCCACCATTCCACGATGCGGTGCCGTTCGCGCGCCGCATCGTCGAGACGGCGCCGGAGCGCGTGATCTGGGGAACCGACTGGCCGCATCCCAATGTGAAGGTGATGCCCAACGATGGCGATCTGGTCGATCTCATTCCGCTGTTTGCACCGGAACCGGAACTGCAGCAGAAGATTCTGGTCGACAATCCGGCGCGGCTGTTCGAGTTTTGAAGGAGCGCGTGCGATGGCGAACAAACGAAAGCAGCATGGCTTGAGCCGGCGCCGCGCGTTGTTCGCCGGCATGGCGGCGCTGGCGGCAGCGCTGTTGCCGCAGCAATTCGCCCGCGCGCAAAGTTATCCGAACCGACCGGTGCGGCTGATCCTGCCGTTCGGCGCGGGCGGCGTCGCCGACGTCACGGCGCGGCTTGTTACCGAAAAACTCGGCGAAAAGCTCGGCCAGCGCTTCGTCATCGAGAACATGCCGGGCGCCGGGGGTATCAACGCAGCGCGCGCTGTGCTGTCCGCGCCCGCGGACGGCCATACGCTGGCGCTGTTCAGCAACGGTACCGCGATTTCCGTATCGCTGTTCAAAAACCTGACGTTCAATCCGGTGACCGATTTCGTGCCGGTTTCGAGCATGGGCTATTTCGACTTCATCTTCGTCTCCCAGGCTGGCTCGCCGTATCCGACGCTGGCTGACTTCATCAAGGCAGCGAAGCAAAGGCCCGGCACGCTCAATGTCGGCACCATCAATGTCGGATCGACCCAGAACCTCGCCGCGCAATTGTTCAAATCGACCGCCGGCGTCGATGTTACGATCGTGCCGTTCCGTAGTTCGCCCGAAGTGCTGATCGCGCTGTTGCGTGGCGATATCCAGATGGCGATCGAAAATTACAGCGCGGTGCGATCGCATATTGCCGACAAGGCGGCGATTGCCGTGTCGTCTTCGGGGCCCGTGCGCACCACGTTTCTGCCTGATGTGCCAACGGTGAAGGAAGCCGGCGGCGGGGATTTCGAGGCGCGGTCCTGGAACGCGATCTTTGCGCCGAAGGGCACACCGCCGGAGGTGATCAGGACGCTCAATGCCGCGCTGCGCGAAGTGCTCGAGATGCCCGACTTGAAGAAGCGCGCGCTCGATCTCGGCATCGAGGCCAAGGCCAGCTCGCCCGAGGAAATCCTCGATCGGCTGAAGGTCGATGTCGACAAATGGGCTGACGTGATCGAGCGGGCAGGAATTGCCAAACAGTAGTCATGCTGCCGGCGCGGCCGGCAACGTGCAACAATCGAAGGAGGAAATCCCGATCATGAGCAATGCTGGCAAAACGGGCCTTGTGGTTACCGCGCATCCCGGTGATTTCGTCTGGCGCGCGGGCGGCGCGATCGCGCTGCACGCCAAGAAGGGCTACCGCATCAAGATCGCCTGCCTCTCGTTCGGCGAGCGCGGCGAAAGCCAGTTCGCCTGGAAAGAGCCCGGCGCGACGATGGAGAAGGTGAAGGCCGGAAGGCGCGACGAGGCGCAGCGCGCGGCGGAGATGCTGGGCGCGGAAATCGAGTTCTTCGACGCGGGAGATTATCCGCTGCGGCTCACGGAGGCGCATTTCGACCGTATGGTCGATATCTACCGCGAGCTCAATCCGTCCTTCGTGCTGACCCATGCGCTGGAAGATCCCTATAATTTCGATCATCCGAACGCGGCGCACTTCGCGCAGGAAACCCGCGTGGTCGCGCAGGCGATGGGTCACAAGCCCGGCGCCAAATACACCTATTCGGCGCCGCCGGTGTTCCTGTTCGAGCCGCATCAGCCGGAGATGTGCAATTTCAGGCCGCAGGTGATCCTCAACATCGACGAGGTCTGGGATGTCAAGCGCAAGACGTTCGAAATTCTCGCGGCCCAGAAGCACCTGTGGGCCTATTACGAGCGGGTCGCGCTGCAGCGGGGCGTGCAGGGTGGCCGCAACACCGGCAAGCCAATGACCTATGGCGAGGCCTATCAGCGGCTGTTCCCGATGGCGATGGAGGAACTGGCATGAAGACGGTCGTCGTCCGCAATATCAAGCGCACAGAGCCCGAGCTCGTGAAGCGGCTCGGCGCACTCGGCGTCGCCACCGCGCATGAGGCCTATGGCCGTTTCGGGCTGATGAAGCCCTATCTGCGCCCGGTGTGGAGCGGGGCCGAGACGGCAGGCACCGCCGTGACCGTGCTGGCGCAACCCGGCGACAACTGGATGATCCACGTCGCGGTGGAGCAGTGCCGGCCCGGCGATATTCTGGTGGTCGGCTGCACGACCGACAATACCGACGGCATGTTCGGCGATCTGCTGGCGACCTCATTGATGGCGCGCGGCGTAAGAGGCCTCGTCATCGATGCCGGCGTTCGCGACGCCAAATCGCTTCGCGAAATGGGCTTTCCAGTATGGTCGAAGGCGATCTCGGCCAAGGGGACAGTGAAGGCGACGCTCGGTGCGGTCAATGTGCCGGTGGTGTGTGCCGGCATCAATGTGAAGCCGGGCGATGTGGTCGTTGCGGATGACGATGGCGTCGTGGTGATCGGACGCAAGGACGCCGCCGATGTCGTCGTCAAGGGCGAGAAGCGCGTCGCCGACGAAGACGACAAGCGCAAGCAACTCGCCGCGGGCGTGCTCGGGCTTGATATGTACAAGATGCGCGAGCCGCTGGCGAAGGCCGGTCTCATCTATGTCGACGAGTTGGAGGAGGACTGAAGTGGCGATGCGCCTGCGCACCTTGCTCGGCGACCATCCCGGCACGACCGCGCTGAAGAACGGATCGATCAGGTCGGACCTGGTCGAGTTCGATTTCGCGCCGTATTCGCCGACCAACAAAGGCTTCAAGCCGATGGTCCGTGAGGGGGCGTTCGACGTCTCGGAGATGGCGATCGTCACGTATTTGATGGCAAAATCGTTCGGCAAGCCGATGGTGCTGCTGCCCGATGTCGTATTGGCCCGCTTTCAGCATGGGCATGCGCTTTACAATGCGAAGGCGGGAACGCTTACGCCGCGCGATCTCAGCGGCAAGCGGGTCGGCATCCGCTCCTTCACGACGACCACCGGCGCATGGCTGCGCGGCATCCTTGCCAACGACTATGGTGTCGATCTCGATTCGATCGAGTGGGTGACGTTCGAGGAGGCCCATGTCGCCGAATTCGTCGATACGACCAGGCGGGCGCCTGCGGGCAAGCAGATTGTCCAGATGCTGATCGACGGCGAACTCGATGCAGTGCTCGGGGAGAAATCGGATCATCCGGATTTGAAGCCGCTGTTTGCCGATGCCGCTGCTGAAGAGAAGGCTTGGTTTGGGGAGCACGGTGCGGTGCCGATCAACCATATGGTGGTGGTGAGCCGGAGATTGTCGGAGGAACATCCGGATGCTGTGCGGGAGGTGCATCGGCTGCTCGCCGAGTCCGCGACCGCTTCGCCAGCAGCGCCGCGCTTCAGCCGGGACGAGATGCAGCGTTCGCTGCAACTGATTATCGATTACTCCGCGCAGCAAAAACTCATTCCGGGTGCGCTTGCGGTGGAGGAGTTGTTCGACGATGTAACGCGGGCGCTCTGGTAGCCACCCGCACAGCTGTCATCATCCGCGAAAGCGGATGATCCAGTACGCCGCGTCGCTTCGGATTTGTTCGCGACAGCACGGCGTACTGGATACCCCGCCTTCGCGGGGTATGACGAACTCGATCAGGAGAACCGACATGACCCCCGAGCCGATCTTCGATCTCGCCCATCTCGGCCACATGGAATTGCTGACGCCGAAGCCGGACGAGAGCCTGAAATTCTTCGTCGACGTCATGGGCATGACCGTCAGCGGCCAGAAGGGCGATTCGGTCTACCTGCGCGGCTGGGACGATTACGAGCGCTATTCGCTGAAGCTGACGGCCTCGAAAACATCAGGCATGGAGCACATGGCGTTGCGCGCGCGCAGCCCACAGGCGCTGGAGCGTCGCGTCGCCGCGCTGAGAGGCTCCGGCTTCGACATTGGCTGGATCGATGGCGATATGGGACAGGGGCCGACATTCCGCTGTCGCGACCCCGACGGCCATATCGTCGAGCTCTATTACGAAACCGAATGGTATCAGGCGCCGCCCGAACTCAAGCCGGCGTTAAAGAACCAGGCGCAACGCTTTCCTGCGCGCGGCGTCAATGTCCGCCGGCTCGATCACCTCAATTGCCTGGCCGTCGACATCAAGGCGAACCGGCTCTTCTTCGAAAACTATCTGGGCTTGCGCACCACCGAACAGATCGTGCTGAACGACGGCACGGAAGCCGCGATGTGGATGACGATGTCGAACAAGAGCTACGACTTCGCCTATACCCGCGACCACTACGGCAAGGCCGGCCGCTTCCACCACGTCACTTACGCGCTCGACAGCCGCGAGGAGATTCTTCGCGCTGCCGATATCTTTCTCGAAAACGGCGTCCACATCGAGACCGGTCCGCACAAGCACGCGATCCAGCAGACCTTCTTTCTCTACGTCTACGAGCCCGGCGGCAACCGCGTCGAAGTCGCCAATGCTGGGGCCCGGCTCATTCTCGCGCCCGACTGGAAGCCGATCGTCTGGACCGAAGAGGAGCGCAAGAAGGGGCAGGCCTGGGGGCTGAAGACGATCGAGTCGTTTCACACCCACGGCACGCCGCCGGTGTAAGGGGCGATTGGGCAGGAAAATTTGGCTGAGCCTCGCCGATAGGTGCGCCGAAGCAGCAACGCCTACGGCAATTTGTCTCTCAAACGGCACGCCCATCTTCTCGGTCGCGCGATGTATCGAACCGTCACTGGCTGACGCGCCTCAAAGTGCAGTTGCCGGTTGCATCTTTGGGTTTGACACGTTTGCGATGCAGGTGCATTGTGATCGCTTTACAAGTTATATTGGGAGATGACGCATGATCCAGTCCACTCCTATATTGCGCTTGCTGATCATCGTCGCCCTGTCCATGCTCACGAATTCCTTGGCGACAGCACAAGCTGCGGACCAGATCACGACATATGCAGGCGCCTGCGACGGCTCGGCTGCGGTGGCGCTCGATCAGAACTTTTTTGCCGTAGCGGATGATGACAGCAATGTCCTCAATGTCTACCGCATAGGACAGGCCGCCGCCGTTCAGGAACTCAACCTGGATGCGTTCCTGGAAGCCCCGAAGAAAAAGAAACCCGGAGCGGATGGCAATCCGGTTTTCAAGGAAGCCGACATCGAGGGGGCGGCGCGTATTGGTGATCGCATCTACTGGATCGCTTCGCACGGCCGCGATTCCGGCGGCGAGTCCGAACCAGGCCGGTCGCGCTTGTTCGCGGCACGCATCGTGTCGCATGCGGAAGGTCCTCGCCTGGAGCCGATCGGATCCGGCGCCCACAAGAACTTGCGCGAGGACATGTTCAAGGATCCGACCCTGAAGGCTGCGAAACTTTCCAAGAAACTTGCCGAGGCCTATGCACCCGGCAAGGAGGAGGGACCGCCTCCCGAATCGAACACAGGCTTCAACATCGAGGGCCTCGCTGCCACGCCCGACGGCCGCCTCCTGATTGGATTTCGCAATCCGCGTCCCGACAGGAAGGCCTTGGTGATCCCACTCAATAATCCGGCCGACGTGGTGAAGGACGCCGGCAAGACGCCCGTTTTCGGCAATCCTTGGCGGCTCGACAAACTCGAAGGACGCGGCGTCCGCAGCATCGACTGGATCAACAATACCTACGTCATCGTCGCGGGGCCGCACGGCGACGCCGAGGATTCGGATATCAAGGCGCCATTCGCCCTGTTCACCTGGAGCGGTAGGGAAGGCGACACCGAACCGGTCGCGATGAAGGTCAAAATCCCGGCCGATTTCGCACCTGAGGCGGTATTCGCGATTCCCGGCAGTTCAAGCATGATGCTGCTGTCGGACGACGGAACCAAAAGTGCAAGGCCGCAGGCAAGCCTCAGAAATCCTTCCGGGCATTGACCTTGCCGGTGTCGAAGTGAGGATGCCGGAAAGAATCTTGAAGCATCCGACCGATCGGCCGCATTGGTCCACGACGGGATTCTGAAAGACGTGCGACCTCCACGGGATGAGCACGCTGACCCAGACACACACACGTCTAAAAGGTCAGGGTCCAGTTACCTCCTCACAGTATTCCGTGAAGACCTTGACGTTTTGCATGTATCTCTCGGCGTTCGCGCCAGAGCCGTTGTAGGCCTTGATGGCTTTCCAGAGATTCCCGCCGTGGGCGGTCAGTTTGCTGTCGAGTTCCTGAACGACGCGGCTTAGGCAATTGTCGAAGCTGTACCATTCCTTGTTGGCGAAAAAACCCTCGGCGGTTTTCACATGCTGCAGATCGTATTGAAAGAGGCCGTAACCCTTGTAGACCCACGGCTTGTTGCCCCACCCCTGCAGGCGACGGGTCTTGTTCGCTTCTTCAATCAGCATGTCGGTGAACGCCTGGCCGTATTTGTCGCGGAACGCTCTGGTATTGACCGGGAATGCGCTGCGCGAGGTGCCGGGGTTGTCGCCGCTCGCGTCGAAGACGGCGCGTTCCACAATGGTTTGGGTCGAGTGGTGGCCGATCCACGGAATCCATTTGTATGCGGTTTCCTGGCACGCGATCGCGCAGAGGTGTTTCGGCTTGTAGGCCTTGCCGACGGTTGCGTTCTTGATCTTGTCGCCGAAATTGTCCATCAGCCACCTGGCGCAAATCAGCGCTGACGCCTTCGAGATCGGCAGCAACAGGGCGGTCGCCGCCGACATGACGGCGGTAGAGCGCGTCCGCGGCGCGGCAAGCCGTCTGGTTGGCTCTCCATCTACGACGATCGAGGCGTCCTTGATCCGGGATGAGACCTCGTGCGCGAAGGCCGTGGGTGCATATTCCCTCAGGCTCTCGAGCAGGGCGATTACGCGGCGGCGCGAATCCCAAAAGTCAATGAGGTCCCCGGGGCCGAGTGCGTTCGTCGGATTCAGGCAGCCGATGCTCGACAGGTAAAGATTCGGCGGATGCGCAGGATGAATCAGAATCCCGGTTCTTCTGCCCGTTCCCAACAGCAGGAGGGCCGGCATCGGGGGATCGCCTGCCACTTCCTGGCTCGTCGAGTAGCCGATAGATCTGTAGTGACCGAATTGAGTCCACAGCGGATAGGTTTTTGCCTCGATCCGTTTGCCGTTTCCCGCTGTCCTGTTGTCGCCGGGTCCCGATCTTTCGCAAATGAATCCTGCCAAAGACGGCACCGCAGTGCCGTCAATATAGACTTGATAACTGCCATAGGTTCGCTGCCGCGAGCCGCTCTTGTGCATTCCGAGGCGCTTGAGGTGAAGCTCCCATCCCCTTCCCAAGATCTGCATTCAACGCTCCCACTGAAATCCAAAACCTTCTGAAATTCATGTCTTCCGAAATCCAAGCCCTCGTCAGATAATTTTCCGTCACCTGCAGGCCGTTCGGCGTCGGCCTTGAGCCAATCTAGGATAGAGGCGCTATTTCCTACAACTAGAAAACACGAAGCGGCTTCGCGACCGTTTTCACGGCGACACGGCGGCCGCCGAGCTTCCTCTGCTGCGATGCAAGCGTGCGCGTCGGCAAATCCGTTTGATTTGTGAACATGCGGCTTGACTTGCGTCGCGGGTATGAAAACATGCTTGGATTGCATTCTTGATATTGCCATCCAAAGGTTGTTTCCATGAGCAAGCAGCTCACCATGCTTTGCGTCCATGGCGTAAGCCACTCGGAGATTGATCCGCAGTTTCAGTCCTCCTGGACCAAGGCCATCACCACCGCGGTGCACGCCTGCGACCCGGAATTGGAGCCCAAGATCGACTTTCTCGAATACGACGAACTGTTCGACGAGGCGGAGCTGAAGCTGGAGACCTACGCCGTCGCATTGAGCAAGCTGCTTGCCAGCAGCATCATCCACGGTATAGGCGATCTATTCGCTCGCCCGCGCGGCATTGCGGACGTGCCGGATATCGTCAAATGGACGGCGGGTATGGTGGCCCAATGGTCCACCGACGCCGAGTTGCGCGGGAAATTGCGCGAGGTGGTGCTCGCGAAGATGGACTCCAGATCCTACGATGTCGTTCTTGCGCACAGCCTCGGCTCGTTGATCTGTTACGACACCTTCGTGCGCAACCCAAAAGAGATAAAAGACAGAGTTTTTGTCAGCTTCGGTTCTCAGATAGGAAATCCGGCGGTGCGGGATGTCTTCGCGGGCCGCATCGAAGCCGTGTCCGGTCGGAAATGGTACCACCTGTTCAATCCCGACGATCGCGTGATGAGCTCTCCGCTCAAGATCGCCGCCGACAATTTCGTGCAGGTCATCGAGCAATTCGATATCCCCAACGATGTGCTGAATCACAACGCGACATGGTACCTCAGTCACGCCAATGCGCTTGCAAGCGTATGGCGAGAAATCGTCGGCGCCGAACCATCGCGGGCCTTCGCCGCCGTGTCGCGCGCCGTAGCCAAGACGGCCCGTCCGCCCGATCGTCGCGCGCTTCTGATCGGAATCAGCAGTTATCCCAACCCCGAGGACGTCCTCGAGGGATGCGTGAATGACGTATTCCTGATGAGTTCAGTGTTGCAGGAGAGCGGGTTCGATGCGGAGGATATTCGCGTCGTGCTCGACGACCGTGCGACGGCCGCAGGAATCATGGATCGCCTGCATTGGTTACTAGACGGCGTTCGCGGCGAGGACGAGCGCGTGCTGTTCTATTCGGGGCACGGCGCCCAGATCCCCGGATATAACGTGAAGGGCGAGCCGGACCATGTCGACGAATGCCTCGTGCCGCACGACTTTGACTGGTCGCCGTCGCGCGCGATTCTCGACAAGCAGTTCTGCGAAATGTACTCGCAACTTCCCTACGGATGCTACTTCATCGCGATGTTCGATTGCTGCCATTCGGGTGGCCTGACGCGCGATGGCGGTCCGCGTATTCGCGGGCTCACGCCGCCGGATGACATCCGGCATCGTGCGTTGCGATGGGACAAAGACGAGAGGATGTGGGTGCCGCGGGATTTTCCGAAACTGAATCCGAGCCTCGCGGACAAGAAGATCGGCGCGGAGTATCTGGGTCGCAACGGCGCGACGCGAAGGTTGGGGCGGGCGATGACGCTTCGCACCAAGCCTAACGATGAATATGACAGGACGCGCAGGGAGCTTGAGCATTCCGGGCCCTATCTGCCGATTCTGCTCGAGGCCTGCCAGGAGCAGGAGTTTTCCTACGAGTACAGGGATGGCGCGACGTCTTACGGCGCGTACACCTATTGCATGGCGAAGGTGCTGCGCGAACACCGCGATCGAGGCGCCAATCTTTCCTTTCACGAGCTCAATGATCTCGTAACCAAGAAGCTGCATCGGCTGAAGTATAACCAGACGCCGAACCTAGTCGGACAGAAGGATATCCTCAAACACCCGTTGCCGTGGGGTGATCGGGGCAAGGTTGTTGCCGCGACAGGCGCCGGAGCCGAGACAGGAGCAGCACGGACCGGCAAAGCGAAAGCAGGCAAGATGGGGCGCCGGAGCGGGAAAAGGAAAAAGCGCGTAACCGGGTCACGTCGATAGTCGTTCATTCGAGGCGCCGGAGGTGCCAGCTCGGCGATCATCATTTCGCATGGAGGATTGGTTATGACCAAAGGGATTTCGCTACATATTGGGCTGAACTCGGTGGACCCGCAGCACTACGAGGGCTGGAGCGGCCCGCTCAACGCTTGTGAGGCCGACGCCAACGACATGGCAGACCTTGCCGGATCGCAAGGATTTGCCACTGAGAAACTGCTTACCAAGAAGGCGACGCGCAAGGCGGTGCTGGATGGCATCGCTGATGCAGCCAAGAGCCTCAAATCGGGCGATTTTTCTTTCTGACATATTCCGGACATGGCGGGCAGACGCCGGACCTCAACGCCGACGAGCCGGACGGTCAGGATGAGACGTGGTGCCTGTACGACGGTCAGTTGATCGACGACGAACTCTACTCGGCGTGGGGGGCGTTCGCGTCAGGCGTACGGATATTGCTGCTCTCGGACAGTTGTCACAGCGGCAGCGTCAGCAAGGCCGTGCACTATGCCGCCATGGCGAGGTCGGGACCGCCACCCGTATACCGCGCCATGCCGAACGAAGTAGCGTTGCGCGTTTACCAAAACCACAAGGATTTTTACAATCCAATTCTCGAAAAACGCAATCTGGCGGAGACGCTCGGCGGCGTAAAGGCGTCGGTGCTGTTGATTTCAGGCTGTCAGGACAACCAGCTTTCGCTGGACGGGACGTTCAACGGCCTGTTTACCGGAACGTTGAAGATCGTATGGAACGGTGGGACGTTCAGCGGATCGTACCGACGTTTTCACACGGCGATCGGGTCGAAGATGCCGCCTGACCAGACGCCGAAATTATCGCTGGTGGGCAAGAGCAACCCGGAGTTCATCGCGCAGACGCCGTTTGACCTGCACGTTGCCAGGAAGACGGCCAGCACACCCAAGAAGAAGCGAAAGAAATAATCGGGACTTCGTATCGGGAATCTTGCAGACGGCTTGCGCGTTCCGATCGCAAGAACGAGCCGCTCTCGACGGAGCCTTGCGCTCGCGGCGCCGCGCACCATGTTGGTGTCAGTGCAACAGCCCAGGATTCGCTGATGGCACCGCGGTTCGATTTCACCAGCGAAGCGTTTTTTCGCGATCCCGGGGCAGGCGTGGCGTTGCTGCGATCTTCCGCTCCTGTCGTCTTCACGCGGTTCCCGATCATAGGCCGGGTCTGGGTCACCACGACCTACGACGCGGCAGCGCATGTACTGAAGGACAGCACCACGTTTACGCTGCGCAAGGAGGGCGGGGCGTTGGTCGGGCTACCCTGGTGGATGCCGAGAATGGTCGGCGCAGTCGCCAACAATATGCTGACGATGGATGAGCCGGACCACACGCGGCTGCGCGACATCGTCGACGAGGCGTTCCGCCGCCGCGCCGTGCTCGATATGGAACCTCACATCCGCGCTATCGCCGATCGCCTCGCCGACGAATTGTTTGCGGCCGGTAGCCCGGCCGACGTCGTGCAGCGTTATGCGCGGATGCTGCCGCTTGCGGTGATTTGTGAGCTGCTCGGCCTGCCGCCGGCGGACCGGCCGAAGTTCATCGCCTGGGCCAATTCGATGGCGCATCTCACCAATGCTTTCGGCTTTCTGCGGCTGATCGGCGGGCTCTTCAAGATGCGCCGCTACCTGCAGGAACGTCTTCAGGCGGCTCGCGAGGAAGGCGGCGAAGGATTGATCGCCGAGTTGCTACGCGTCGAAAAGGAGGGCGGGCGCATCATGCCGGACGAAATGGTCTCCATGATGTTTCTGCTGCTCGGCGCCGGCTCCGAGACGACGACACATCTGATCAGCGGATCGGTTTTCGAACTGTTGAAGGATCCGGCACGCCGCGATTGGCTGGCCGCCGACTGGAGCCGCGCGGGGCTCGCCGTCGAGGAATTCCTGCGCTTCGTCTCGCCGGTGCAATTCTCAAAGCCGCGCTATGTGCGCCGGGATGTCGATCTCGAAGGCGTGAAATTGAAGAAGGGCGACCGGGTGATGGCGATGATCGTCGCGGCCAATCTGGACCCGCAGGCGAACGCGCACCCAGAACGCCTCGATCTCGAGCGGCGGCCGAACCGGCATCTCGCGTTCGGGACCGGAATTCATTTCTGCCTCGGCCACCAGCTCGCACGGATCGAAGGAATCTGCGCGCTGCAGGCACTGTTCACGCGCTGGCCGGGGCTGAAGCTGGCGGTTGACCCGTCACAGATTCACTGGCGGAGACGGCCCGGCATTCGCATGATTGCGGAGTTGCCGGTGGTGGCTGCCGGGTGAGCACTGCGGTTGGATATCCCGTCACTCAGGGGTATGCGCGACTTCTTGAAGTTTGAGCAAGCCGTTTCAAGCCTTATCGGGAGCCTCTGACATCGTTCCACAGCCTCGCCTTCTCAAGTGTAACGAGATCGCCGCAGAACTCGCAGGTAAATGGCGTTTCGTCGTGAAGCCATGGCATCGCTTTCTCATGCTCATGGCCGGAAGGAGGGACGGGGAGGATTGGGGTTAGCATCGTGGCAAATTGCCATGATCAAACTCCACGGATTGCTTGACCGCATGCCTGAGGGAAGCGGATGACCTACCCTCAGTAATGAGTCGGTGCGCATGGGGCCATCTCCTGAGCGATGGATGGCCTAACGGTAAACACAACAAACAAACTCGGCAATTTCGCTCCATGCCTTAGGGGCGAGCCCTTACGTAGAGTCCCGGAGGTGCCGCCGTGCAGGTTCCGCAATGGGCTAGCTGGTCGGCGCCCTGCCAGCAGACGAAATGCCGCCAAATAGCAATGCTTTCGTCGGTCGATCTCGATAATTGAGGTCCGCTATGAGTTCGTTCGAGGAATCTCCTGCAGTCTCGCACTACGACGCATCTGACCGGCTGGATATCGCTCAAGAATCCGTTAGACGTTTTGAGCAGCGAGATCGGGCCTCGCAAGGCGAGCCAGCGATCTCGCCACTTCGACCGGTCCTGCTATGCCTTCTGTTGCTGGCGGGGCTTGCACTCGGCTGCGGCGCGGTTCGAGCCCAAGGCACAATCCCTGACAGAGAGTTGGTAGTGGCGACCAAGGAAGCGCCGCCCTTCGCGATGAAGCAGCCGGACGGGAATTGGAGCGGTATCAGCATCGAACTCTGGAGAAAGATCGCTGCTGGAGCGCATCTACGCTTTCGCCTGGTCGAGACCCAGAACGTGCAGGATCTGCTGGATGAAATCGCGAAGGGCACCCTCGACGCTGGTGTTGCAGCGGTAACTGTGACCGCTGCGCGCGCACGCAGCGTCGATTTTACCCAACCCTTCTACAACACCGGACTCGGGATTGCGGTGCCGATCCATGAAAGTGCCTGGGTGTCGATCGGGAGGGCGCTTCTTTCCTTCGGGTTCTTCCAGGCTGTCACGGTACTGCTTTGTTTTGCGATGGCGGTCGGCTTCCTTATTTGGCTGTTGGAACGGCGGAAAACGGAACATTTCGGCGGGGGAGCCAAGGGGCTCGGCTCCAGCTTTTGGTGGTCGACCATTGCCATGACACAGGCAGGCGCCGCCCAGAATGCGCCAGCAACGCTTCCAGGGCGGATCGTCGCAACCGGGTGGATGATCGCTTCCGTTATCGCCATAGCCGTGTTCACCGCAGGCATCACCTCCACGCTCACGCGCCGAGGGCTCGAAGGCGCCGTTCACGGCTTCAACGACCTGCGATCCGTGCGCGTCGGCGCCGTCGCCAACTCTGCTACGACCGACTACCTCACTCGTCAGCAGCTTTCCTTTCGAGCGTTTCCAGACCTTCAAAGCGGCCTATCTGCATTGAGCCGTGGCACGATCGATGCCTTCGTCCATGACAAGCCGCTTCTGACCTGGGTCGCACGGAAAGACTTCTCGGCCTCGGTTCGTGTTGTCGACACCAGCTTCAGCAGCGAGAGCTATGCGATCGTGCTGCCGAAAGGCAGCACATTGCGGCCCATGCTCGATCTCGCCGTGCTCGATCAGATCGAAAGCGATTGGTGGCGACAAACGCTATTCCAAACCCTTGGAAATGCGCGATCTCCCTAAGGTGCCCAGTTGCGACCCGATCGGCTTTCTGTGGTCTCTCAACTTCCGCGGGGGCTTCATCCGACCGGAACAGTCGCATGCATGAACGGCCGTTGAGGCTGCCCAACCGGCGAGATAGGTGAGCGTGGTCCACGAATGTGGTACACGATCAACTCGACGGTCCATCGCCTGCGGCGAAAAGCCCGTTCGGATCAAATCGTTGGTGGGATTGCCGAGTCTGGCTGGGGAACCTGGATTCGAACCAAGACAAACAGAGTCAGAGTCTGTTGTGCTACCGTTACACCATTCCCCACCTAAGGCACTGATTTCGCATAACTTTTTTTGGAAGTTTTGCAATCAGGGCCAGGAGTTTTGCAAACCCGGCGATTTGCAGGGCCCATATAGCCGGGCCTGCGTTCGCGGTCTAGTCCTCCTTGTTGACAAGACGAAGTCGCTTTTGGCCGTCGGCGCCGACCTTCATCTGGTCGCGGAACCGCATGTAATGCTCGACGTTCTGCCGGGACATGCCGATATCGTTGGCGATCTGGTCAATCTCATAGCCTTCCTCGGCGCGGGCGAGGATTCCGGTCCCGCGCAGCCCATGGATGGTCGGATGGTCGGCGTCATCAGGATCGATGTCCCAATCGTATTTCTTGACCTGGGCACCAACCCACTCCTTCCAGCGGCGGCAGATGACGCGGCCTTCGGGTGTATCGGCGAGCCATCGCCCCCAGCGCGCGCGAAGACCGTCGGCCGTGTATTGCGCGCCCTTGGGAGAGTAGAGATACAGATCCTTGCGGAAACGATCGATCGGCTTCAGCCAGCGGGAGTTCGTGAACGTCACCGGCGTTTCGGCCCAGCGGTCGAGTTCGAGCGCGTCGGCGGTGGCAAGCGGAATGTGGAAGGCGCGCCGGCGCTTGCGGGTTTTCTTTGGCCGGCACCATAGCCCGTTGCGATCGCGATGCTCCGGACCCATGCGGATCAGATCGCTTCCGCGCTGGCAGGTCATAACCCCGAGCCGCGTCATGCGGACCAAGTCCGGCCACGCGTGTGCGCGAACGTGATCGATCACCCAGGACGGCCACGGCACATGCCCGCGATCGGGGATGTCGAAGTCCTTCACCTTGTCGAAGGGATTGATTTTAGCGAGGTCGAGGGGGATGGCCCAATCCCAGATCGTGCGCCCGACCGACAGCATCTGGTTTGCCATCACCGGCGTTTCTTTCATGGCGTCGCGCGCAGTTTGAGCTGCGAGCGGCGTCAGGTCTTTGACGGCGACGATGCCCCAGGTATCATGCGCCTCGAAGCGACGCATGGTCACTTCGTAATTCGATCGGGTGCCTTCCGATAGTCGCGTGAACTCGTCGCTGCGGCGGTAGCGCGCAATGAGATCGCCGATGGAGCCTGGCGGATATGTTGTCGGTTTCGATGTTTGGCGACGCTCGACTTCGGCCCAAAATGCCACCGGATGAGTGTCGGCGTTCGGTAGTTTGATGCGCTCTCCCTCGCGATCGGTGCCGCGTCCGGGATTCCAATAATAGTACGTGTAGACCTTGCCGTTCGGTTTGCGAACGCTGGTCTTCTCAACGCCCTCAGGCAGCGTTACGCCGGATTCCCTTTTTCTTGCCAAAATTCGCTGCCCCCAATACGGCCGCGTCGGTGTCCGCCGATTTCCTGCCGGACAGCTTACGGTCTACGTCTTCCCAGCGCCAGCGGGGAGTGCCCGAAGGGAACATGTCGCATGGTGGGGGCAGGCGACCATCCTTCACCCATTGATCCCAAGTGTCTGTCGAAACTAGCAATTCGGCCGCTCCGGTTTCCCGGTCGACATAGGCCGGCGTCCGATCGCCCCGAAGCAAGTTGTCCGTCTTGCGCACTGTCATTCGAGCTGTCCCCAGCGTTCGCGCTCAGGTTATCTCCGACCAGACGAGGTACATTCACTTGCGTTTTCGCCAATCGAGAAAATATCGGACGTGTTGATCATCCCGAACATCATGCTCAGGCGAGGCCGAACGTGGAACGGTGGCTATAAATTCATCGTACGATTGGGTGCCGCGGCGAACAAAAAGGAGAGAAGCTGCCCGCGGTTTTTGATTGTCGAATTTTTCGGCGTTAGGGGCGATACACGCAGCCCGCTCTGACCATGAAGGCACTTTTTCCGATACTTGAGGCGAGAGCCCACCGTGACCGCAAGCGGGCTCGGAACAGTTGGTTCGGACAGCACTCGACCCTGCAACCAGACCGTTATGAGCGGCGGGATAACGATCGGCTTCGTTGATGTTGCTGTTTTTTTGTCTCAATCCGATCGCGTTCGTTGCGGCTTCGGTTGGGTCGTTTCTGGTGCGAAACTGGTACGGTCACGCCTGTTCGTGCAGACGAGTCGGGATTGACATCTATAGGTCTCTATCGCCGAACTCTTTTCAGGAAGATCATCGAGCGGATCGACTTGGCCCTCTCAAGGCTGAAACAGGGGTTCGATTCCCCTAGGGAGCGCCAGCGGCTTCAGAAGCGCTGATAGATCAAAAACATCTCGCAAATCATGGCTTTGTCTGCTGTCAGGTGGTAGCAGAGAGTAGTAGCTTTGACGCGCGCGCTGATGGGACTGATCAAGGATAGAAACGGCACTTACTATGCCCAACGAAGAGTGCCCGATCGCCTGCAAGAGGTACCGAGCTGAGCACCCCGTCAGGATGGTCGGCCTGCCCAACCCAGAAGCATTTCGGCAGGCATTCGCTGTATTGGACGAGTTCACAGCGGCGGCCAACGCGTATCGGCCCCAGCTTCCTGCAGGGGTAGATACCCGGTTTCGCGCGTATACCTTTCCGGTGAACATGTTTGAACTTGTTCGGCCGCACCCTGCGACCCTGTCGCACACCGAGCCACAAAAGATAACGCTCACCTCAGCTGACGTTCAGATGGACGGCGTCTCGGATGTGTCCGCCCTCTATGGCCGAGCAGCCGTCGACTGTGCATTTCCTTGTGATCCACCGAGCTATCGTTACGCGGCCGATGAAGCGCCAGCGCCTAAGCCCGCTTTCCCTCGTCCGACTGCGCCTCCGAAGACAATTGTGTGGCTGCTCATGTCAGATGGAGTTGAAGTTGATGGACGCGACGAGCTTGCTGCCTCAGCCTTCAATTATGAACTTCACCGGGTAGCCGCGCTAAACTCTCAAGCGGCCAAGCTTCGCGCGGCGTTCGATGAGAGAAACGAAGCAGCATTGGAAGCCCACGACCTGATGGAGATACATCTTGCCGACTTGGGCTTGAAATGGAGAAGTGGAGAGACGGAGATACTTCAGGAGTTTGAGCAGCGAAATCGGAAGTACGAAACTGATTGTCAGCGGGCGACGCATCCGATCAGAGCGGTTCACGACCGGTACCGCGAGCAAACTGAAGATGGCGTGCGCGGCCACTTCGAGCTTGCTCTGTGCAACTTGTCCCTGCCTGTGCCCACGGACTACCCATGGGAGGTGCTCTACAATCAGCAGGATAAGGTGCTTCAGGTAAATCAGTGCGTACCCTCGCTTGCAGACGTGACAGTCGCGCGTCCTGATAGCAAACGACCACCGGCGAAGCGCGATGCGGAGGCCGTTCTCCGTCGGTACGTGCCTGCAATCGCGCTGCAGCTGGCGCAGAATATTGCCCGGAATGATCTGCAGGGAGATGTGGAGAGAATAGCGGTCAACTGTTGGTCAAGGTTCTTCGATCCTGCATCGGGGAAGCTGAAGGATGCATTCGTTGCCTTACTTGCCGTGCAAAAGAAAGATATGATCGAAATCAATCTGCAGCGGGCCGATGCACTGGAAGCATTCCGGGCCTTAAAGGGTGCCTACGTTTACAATGTGTCAGAGGTAGTCCCAATCGAGCCTGCGATACGATTGGACAAGGAGGACGAAAGGTTCGTGGCCGGAAGGGACGTCCTTGACGGTATGGCACAGGGGCAGAACCTTGCGGCCATGGACTGGCAGGAGTTTGAACACCTCATCCGCGAACTGTTGGCCAAAGAGTATGCCGACAAGAAAGCGGAAGTGAAGATCACGCGCGCGAGCCGCGACCGCGGTGTAGATGCGGTCATCTTCAATTCGGACCCGCTGCACGGAGGGAAGTTCGTGGTGCAGGCCAAACGCTATTCGAATACGGTTGATGTTGCCGCCGTCCGCGAACTGTATGGCACAGTCTTAAACGAGGGAGCAAACAGAGGGATACTTGTCACCACCAGTCATTTCGGGCGAGATGCTCACGAATGGGCAGCCAACAAGCCGTTGACGTTGATCGACGGCCCAAACCTTTTGGCTCTTTTGACCAAGCACGGCTACAACTTCAAAATTGAACCTGCTGCATCATAGCGCCGTCCAGCTTGGCCGCCGCTTAACCACACTTGAGTTTACCCGATGTCAGACTTTGGCGGGGTCAGCCGTAAGCTCGTGCCAGTCTTCGCGGCAGACGTAGAAGGGTACAGCCACCTCATGGGTGCCGATGAGGTCGGCACGCTCCGAGGCCTCACAGGGTGCCGATCAATCCTCGATAGGCTAATTGCGGACCACAGAGCGCACATGGCGAACACCGGGCAGCAATTTACCTTCTGATTTGCTTCCGCTTCGGCAGCATAGCGGACTTCATCGGAATTTCTGGCGTCTAGCCCGGTCGCGAATGACCCATAAGCGACATTAGAGCTTATTGTTGTAATTCCACCAGTGTCGTCTCGACCCGCGTGAGTGCTGGGGATGGCCCGTATTGCGAAAATATCCTTTTTGCCTCGGTTAGATGCTCAAGCGCGAGCGCCTGCTTCTTCTTGACTTTGTAAAGTAGGCCGAGTGCCTTGTGGGCACTGCCTACCTGTTGACCCGATGGATCTAATTGCCGGTTCTCTAGAACGTGCTTCGTTAGCTCGTGAATGCGCGCAGACGCGGTGAAGAGAACCTTCAGAAGAGTTGGCAAGTTCTTCAGTAAAATCGCGAGCGGCGGTTTTTCATTGTCCGAAATTATCTGCAGATAGATCTCGCACAAGTTAAGGCGGTACCAATCCGCCATGAATTGATAGCCCTCTCTCTCTCGTCTAGATATTGCATCCTCAAGGAAACGGATGCCGCCCCCAATAGCTCCCTGCAGGACTTTGCACACCGCAGTCGCGGCATCATTGCCGTTCAAACGATAAAGGTCGCCATCGGAGACGCAGCGACGCCGAACTTCATGCAAAATAGGTGCGCCCGCTTCGGTTTGTCCAAGGAGTACAAGAGCACATCCCTTCGCCAGTACAGCATTCGTGCGGTCTTGCGGAGTTATTGCGACCGTCAATGCCTGTTCGCTGCCCTCCAGCGCTTCGGAATAGGACTCTTGAATGATGTCAATCCACGTCAAGATGGACAGAGCCAATCCTGTAGAGCGCGGATCGGCTAAAACTCGACCGCGGTCCATAAGTTCGTGCATTGCCCCGCGAGCATCATTGATGCTCCCTCGGTGCATATAATCCCAGCCAATTGCGGCCCAGATCCAGTTTTGAATATAAGCATCTTGGCAATTTGAAGCGCCCCTGATCGCTTCTTTCTTAAATATCTCGAACTCGCTTAGCGGCTTCGGAGCGATGGCCAGCGAGACCAACAACTCGCCGAGTGAGGAATATGCCTTCGATCTGCTGTCGCCGAGACGGTCCGCAATTCGCGAGACTTCGCGGTGTATGACAGCCGCGTCTCTGTATCGGGCATTCCACCAAAGCGCATTTAAATGGTAATAGCGGATGACAACGCTTCTTGGGTCATCGCCGACGCGGTCAATCCGTGTTGAATAGCGCTCAAGCAGATCAATCAACACCTTTATTTTTTCGCTCATCTCCAGAACAGCCGCATAGGAGACAAGGAAATCCGCGACCTGACCATCCGAAGCGCAAGCTGGATTTTTGTCGAGAAGTGCAAGAGCCGCAGTGAAGTGGGCTGATGCTTCATCGAGCGAATAGACGCCGAGACTCTTGGCACCGGCCATCGTGAGGTAGGCGAAGGCTTTGTCGTCCCGTGCCGTTTGGCTGTAATGATGCGCCAGCACTTCGGCCACTTCGGTTAGGCGATTGCCGCTGCGGCGCTCGATCTCTTCGGCGATCTGCAAATGCAGTCCGGTGCGCGGCTCGCTGAGCAGACTTTGGTACAGAGCATCCCGCACCAGCGCATGCTTGAACGAATAGTCGCCGACCTTGCCGTAGACGTTGACCAAATCGAGCGCCAGGATCGCTTGCAGTCGGGCGTCAATGTCAGTCTGTCCGACGACTGCGGCCAACAATTGCGGCTCGAACCGCCTGCCGATCACCGAGGCGGCCTGCAGTAGCGCCCTGTCGTCCGCTGCGAGGCGGTCCACCCGTGCAGTCAACAGGCTTTGCACGCTCATCGGCAGCGCCGCCGCCAGCGCGCTCGGATCAAAGTCAACGGTCGTGCGAATAAAGCCGCGCTCGATGAGGAAGCTCGCGATTTCCTCGACGAACAGCGGGTTGCCCTCGGCCTTGTCGGCAATCTGCCGCGCCAGCGCATCGGGCAGGACATCGACTCCAAGCCGCGATTGTACCAACCGGCGAATGTGGCCGACCGGGAGCGGCTCCAGGCGCAATTTAGCGACTGCAGCGTGGTCCAGCCACGGCGGGATGTATTCCGGCCGGCGGGTGGTAACCAGCAGAAGTCGCAAACTTGCTTCGCTTTCAACGATCCTGCCCAGGAGTTCCTGGGATGCACTGTCGACCCAGTGCAAATCCTCGATCATCATCACCACCGGCGACAGCCGGCAGCGCGCCTCCAGGAGTTGCTGCAGCAGTTCGCGCGTGCGCAGTCCGATCAGCACACCGTCAAGGCCGGTCAAGGATTCTTCCGGGGCTTTCAGGCCGAGCAGATGCAGCAAGAGGCCGAGATTGCGCAGTGAGTGGAGCCCCAGAGTCGTTAGACCCATCTCCAGCTTTTGCACAATGCTCTTCTCGGCCTCACCGGCGCCGACGCGGAACGAGCCGCGCACTACTTCGATGAAAGGGAGGAACGGCGTCTGCTGGCCGTCGGGCGAGCAGGTTCCCGTTAGGAAAAAGGCGCGCTCCTTGCCGATGCGTTTGCGGAACTCGTAGAGAAGCCGCGATTTGCCCATGCCCGGCTCGGCCGCGACATCGACGATGCGCAGCTGCGAGCGCGCGTCGTCAAGTCCGCGCTCAAGCACCTCCATTTCGCGCTCGCGCCCGACGAAGGCACTGAGGCCGCGGCTGACCGCCGCGCCAAACCGCGTGGCTCCTTCGCGAATGCCGTCCAGACGCCAGACCTTTTGCGGCTCGGATTTGCCTTTGATCGCGTGCTCGCCGGCAAACCTCGCCTCGACCATCCCCTGCACGAGGCGCTGCGTCGCCTCGCTCATCGTCGCCGAGTTCGCTTCGGCGAGCGCCTGCAGGCGCGCCGCCACATTTACCGTGTCGCCGAGAACGGTGACGCCGGCTTCGGCACCCGGCTGGACGGCGCCGACTACCGCCGCACCGGAATTGAGCCCGATGCGCAACTGCGGCTGCACGCCGTGCTTGGCGGCAAGCTCGGGCCCGGCCGTCTTCACCTTTTGCAGGATCGAAAGCGCCGCCCGGCAAGCCCGCAGCGGCGCGTCCTCAAAAGCAACGGGAGCGCCAAACACCGCCATTATGCCGTCGCCGGTGAAACCCTGAACGACGCCGCCCTGTTCGCGCACCGCCTCGTCCATCAGCCTGGAAAGGCTGCGCATCAGGGTAAAGGCCGCCTCCTCTCCAGACCGTTCGGAAAAGGTGGTGAAGCCCACCATGTCGGTGAACAGGACCGTAACCTGACGGCGCTCGGCTTCCACGGCGCCCTCCCAACACGTTTGGCGTTAGGTTAGCACAAGCTCGGAGGAGGAAGCAGCAGCTTTAAGTCGAGGAACTCGAATTCGCGGCTCAGCAGACGATCAAAAAGGGTCCCATGGGCGAATATGGGACCCGTTAAATCGTCGCGTGAAGCCCTAGACCTTAAGTGGAGTACGAGATCAACCAGAGCCCTGCGCTGAGGAGTGCGAATGCGGGCCACAATGCTTCCAGCGAAAACAGGATGGTTGCGAGAAGAAGGAGGATTGATCCGATGGTTGTCAGCACCGTTTGCCCCCTTATGCGCGCTCAAGAATGTTGCTGACAGACTTGGCGTGCCATTGGCCGCCGCGAGCCGTCCCGATGCCACGCGCGTTCAACGCCTCGGCAATCTCCCTCAAGGACGTCGCGCCCGCCTTCTGCGCCTCCCGGATGATGGGTAGCACGTTGGCAGCAAATCTGTCGGCTTCAGTTGCTACGGCCTCTACAGCGCTCTTGCGGGCCAAGTGGAGCCTTGGGTTGCCTAAGGTCACCCCACGCGCCTTCGCAGCGGACAGTGCCTGCCGGGTGCGTGTGGAGATCAGGGCGCGCTCCTTTTCCGCCAGTGCGGCGAACAGGTGCAAGACGAAAGGGTCGACGTCAGGCCCCAACTCGGCCACCAGGAACGGCACCTTGTGCGCCATGAGGCCGCTGACGAAGTGCACGTCACGGCTAAGGCGGTCCAGCTTCGCCACTGCCACGTGACACCTGAGCTTCCTTGCGGCGGCTAGGGCGGCCTTGAGTTGCGGACGGCGGTCCAACGCGTCAGAACCCTTGCCGGTCTCCACCTCCACGAACTCCCGCGCGACCGTGAAGCCCTCGGCATGAGCGAAGTGAGCAAGTGTCTGCCGCTGGGCTTCTATGCCCAGCCCAGAGCGACCCTGCTGGGATGTCGATACGCGAATGTAAGTGATTAGAGGGCGGTCGGTCGTCACAGCAGGCCTCCAAAGCTCGTCTGTGAAGCAAGGTTCCGGAACCTATGGGATTCCTAAAGCGCATAGCTCTCCTTCAACGATTCGCTGGGGTACCGGAGCGGTCCAACGGCAATGGCTACAAGCAGCGTAGATATTCCCTTTAGGTTGCGTTTCGGCAAACTGCGCTTCAAGTTGTGATGGCGCAGGAGGGGACCGGCAAATGGCCGAGAATACCGCCGCTATTTTGCAGGATAGGCTCACCGAACATGGCTTGGTTCGCGCACTCTCACGTCAGGACATTAGTCCGGAGCTGGTCCGTGTGCTTTCGATAGACGAAGCCGCACGGTTGCTACAAAGGGGTATGCTGTATCCTGGCTCCACTCCGAAGACAGCCAAAAAAGCAACAAAGGTGAAAATGGCCAAAAAGGCCAAAAAGGCCAAAAAATCTCATTCAGATTCGCCTCGGAAGCTTGGCAGAACCGGCGTGCGTCAAGTCCAACCGAATTACTGGAAACGGGTAAAACGCGAGCTTCACCTTTTGATCTGCACCAACGATCAACGATACGAGACGCTTCGCAGATACATCGGAAAAGAAAGCAAGACGACCCAGATAGCCTTGGTTTCCACCATCTCAGCGAGCATCGGCGCATACCTTGGAATGGCAGCAACCGTGATCGGTCCGTTTGTCACGCTCGGACTGATGGCTCTTTTGCAGGTCGGGCGGAATGCTTGGTGCGCGGGGTAGGACACCGAACAGCCGAACTCCTTAGCCCTCTGATGGCCTCCGCCTCGTTTACCGTGCGCTATCTCTGCGAGGACTCGCCGCTATCGAGCGCTTGCGCCAGCCCGAGGACGAGCCGACCAGCGCTGCCAATCTATTGAATCAGACCTGCATCGGAGCTGGCGCCGGTATCAAACGTATGATCGGCAAAAACAAATTGCATGTCGCTGCTCAAACCTCTGAGTCCAAAAGAATAGGCTAACCTACGTGCGGCCTCCATGAGCCATCTCACATTCTGCGGGCGCTCCGGAGCGATGGGTTGCGCTTGCGCAGAGTCTGAGCGCCTGTTTGTGGCCGGTTTAGCCCAAAGCGCACACTGGAATTGAAATTTGCGGATTGAGATTGGACTTACATTCAAGCGATACCGCGAACTAGCTTGCAAGCACAAGGTTCCACAACTAAAGTGACCAAGTACGCGGCACGGCAGAATGCCTTGGCTTGTTTGATTTGGGAGGTGACCATGGCCCGCAGGACGACGAAGCCGGAGCGAGGACTTTGGCAACGTAAGAATCACGTCAACGACCCCGACGTGAAGGTGGTGGATTTCTCGTACGAAAGTGACCTCCTCGCACAATTGGTCGTCGACGCGTGGGGCGATAATCAGTTGAAACAGAAGCTACTCAATCACAACAATCAACCTGACGTCCGAGATGAGTTGGCGAGCCGGGGGATCTTTCTGAGGCGCCCCGTTGTGCTCACGGAAGAGGAGTACAATGAAGGCTGGCAGATGGAGGACGACGATGAAGTCGTTCTTGTGCTGCCGAACGAAACGCGCAGTACAGCGGCGTCGGGAGGGTTTACACTTCTCGAGACGGCCAAATTGCTGATGGCCATTACGCCGAACGGAATCTAGCGGTATTGCACTCCGTCTCGGGTGGCGGGGTGTCTCTAGCTGGGCGCGAGTTTTGGTCGCATCCTGCGATAAACGACACGGGCGTTCACTCGGAAGTGGAGGTTTCGAATGGCACGGCTGGTCACGGAGTGGGTCAACGTCACGGGCGATATTTCGATCATCGCTCGCGAGTCGGGAGAGGTTTGGTTTCATACCCTGAGAGGCACGGAAGAAAACCTGGATCCATTCGCGGCACCGATGACAGGTGTGGGCTCGGCGGGCAGCACGGTCGGGCTCCTCGACGGAGCGATAAATCTCGGATTTGCCGGAATCGAAAAGCGCCTCGCGCGCCCTGACGCGACGCTCGTCGGCTATATCGTAGCCTTGGTGGGCGCCTATCACACGTCCGTCGACACGCCTCGAAATCTCCGGCGCGCCGCCGGGCGCTTCAACGAGCTGGGGAGGCCCGACGTTGCGGCCTACTTGGAAGAGCGTGCGCGCGAGGAGACCGGTCACGACCGGCTCGCGCTCAAGGATCTGCGTGCGCTGGGTGTGCCCGGCGAGCGACTCGTCGCTAGCTTTGTCCCGGAGGGCATCAAGCCGCTCTGCAAGCGCTTCGATGATCTCTGCGTCCAGGACTATCCAATCGGCTGCATCGGCTATTCGTACTGCCTGGAGCGCATCGCCGCGCTCAAGCAGGAGACCGATATCGAGAAGGTGCAGGCGATCTGTCCGCGTGACGTCGATGCGACCCGCTTCCTCAGAAGTCACAGCTCCCTCGGAAGCGAGGCCACTCACGTCGAAGAAACGATAGAGTTCGTTGCCTCCCTTCCCGCGAATGACCGTATCAGGGTCGTTCAGGAGACGTATGAATCGGCATTGATCCTGGCGGAGGGATATAATCACGAGCTTCTCAAATCCGAGGCGGAGATGCTTGAGGAGCTTGAGCAGGCGCTCGGAGAGGCGCTCCCGTATCGTCACACTTCTTATCCTATGCACGGTGAAAAGCGGTGCGCTCGGCCCGTGGCATGAGCGAATAGCGCAATAGTCATCGCAGTTTGGACAAGGCGTGAGGCACGAGAAACGACGCGCCGGCTCTCCATAAGGTTGTAGCACAGTTGCGATTTAAAACGACTCGGCCTGACTGCTCGCGCTCGGCCGACATGGTAGCATGGTAGGCGCACCCAGCGCTGGCGTCGTCGCGCCAAGCTGCAGTTGTGCTTCGCCGCCGGGTAAAGCCAAATATCGGCGGTCAAAAGAACGCTCACATGATAACGCTCATATGATATCGTGCGCGGGAGGAGGTTTCCTGGTTTTAAGCAACAAAGGCACCACATGGTGGGTCTGAAGCCCAACTCCTTCTTAATGAACTACGGCAGTAGGCAAGGGCCTCTGCAATGACGAGGACAACAACCACCGACTTAGCCGAGTGGCTGGGTAGACACGGTCTAGGCCAGTACGCCAAAACCTTCGCAGAAAACAACATCGACTACTCCGTCCTTCCGGATTTGACGGAAAATGATCTCGAAAAACTCGGAGTATCTTCTCTAGGTCACCGCAAGAAGCTGCTTAGGGCCATTGAAGCATTGACGGCCGCGCGCCAGCGCACCGGCACAACAAACGCGGTCTCAAGCGCCACTGTGGTGCCACCGTCTCTTGTGCAACATCGCGAAGCTGAATTCCGTCAGATCACAGTGATGTTCTGTGACCTGGTGGGATCTACGCAGCTATCGGAGAAGTTAGATCCTGAGGATCTCCAAAAACTCATTGACGCGTATCGGGTAGGGTGCAGCGCGGCGATTGGGCGCTATGGAGGCGAGGTCGCCCGCTATTTCGGCGATGGCGTGATGGCATTTTTCGGCTGGCCCCGTGCACACGAGGATGACGCCGTTCGTGCTGTTCACGCCGGCCTGGAGATTGTCTCCGGAGTTACGAAGATTTCAGGGCCAGTTACCCTGAATTGTAGAGTGGGTGTTTGCTCAGGCCCGGTTATTGTCGGTGAAATTGGAGAGAGCGGTACGTGGTCAATGGACGCGGTGGGAGAGACGCCGAATATCGCCGCACGTCTACAGACCCTTGCCCCTACCAACACGGTACTCATCTCGGAATCGACGAGGCGTCTCGTATGGGCAGCTTTTGATTTTCAGGACGTCGGGCTCCAGGAACTCAAAGGTGTAACTGAGCCTCTTCACGTGTATCGCGTGCTCTCGGCAAAAAATACCGCTAACCGCTTCGAGGCTGCGCACACGGGCTCTCTTACCCCGCTCATTGGACGCTCAAGCGAACTAAGCTTGCTGCTCGATAGGTGGCAGAAAGTCAAAGAAGGTGATGGCCAAGTCATATTGCTCTCGGGTATTCCCGGAGTCGGAAAATCAAGGCTCCTCCACGAATTGAAATCGCATATTCAGCAGGAACCACACGTCTTGCTGCACCATCAGGGCTCGCCCTATCACAGTCAGAGCGCATTCTTTCCGGTGATCGGGCAGATCGAACAAACGGCCCAACTAACAGCTCGCGAGGCCGAGGCAGATAAGATTGCCAAGCTTACAACTTACCTTCCGCGCTCAACTGATAATTCCAAAGAGCCGGTCCTGCTCATTGCCAAACTGTTATCAATCCCTTTGGAAAATCACCTCGAATTATCTGGTCTTACTCCGCAGCAAATAAAAAACAGGACGATAAGCACGCTTGTCGACATGATCTTGGCGTTTTCTGTCCAACGCCCCACGCTCTGCATCTTCGAGGATGCGCACTGGCTAGATCCATCGACGCTTGAGCTGCTTGAATCGATTATCAGCCGGATCGACCACGCCCGCGTGCTACTTATTGTGTCGTGCCGGCCCGAGTTCCGCCCCACATGGATGACGCATGCGAACACCACCATGCACTCGCTCACTCGATTATCGCTCACCGAAGTGAAGGCGATGATCCGAGATATCTTGAGGGGAGGGACCATGCCCCAACCGGTGCTCGACCGGATTATCGAAAAGGCCGATGGCGTCCCGCTATTCATAGAGGAACTGACAAGCAGCATGTTGAGTGCGCCTTTACGAACCCGAGGCACTTTCGAGCCCGCAGCACAGCCAGCATCACTCAGGGTTCCTGACACGCTGAGTGACGCATTGATGGAGCGGCTCGACCGCGTCGCGCCGAGTCGCAGACTTGCACAGATTGCGGCTGTGATTGGGCGCGAGTTCTCCTATGATCTCTTGTCGGCTGCATCGCGAATTGGCGATAACGATATGCTGTCGGCCCTCTCGTTGCTCGAACAGGCTGATATCGTCTATCGAGTCGGAATTTCGCCTTTCCTTCGTTTCGCCTTCAAACATGCGTTGTTGCGTGACGCAATCTACGACTCTTTGCTTAGGAGTAAGAGGCAGCAGATACACGCGGACATCGCGGCAATCTTAGAGCATGACTTTTCGGAGTTCGCCGAAAATCAACCCCAAGTCCTGGCCTATCACTATCAAGAAGCAGGCAATCACCAATTGGCCATTCGTCGCTGGTTCGAGTCTGGACAGGGCGCGCTCGCGCATTCCGCCAACGTCGAAGCGATTGCCAGCTTTCGAAAGGCCCTTCAGCTTCTGGACGCTTTGCCGGAAACGCCTGAACAGATCAAACAAGAGATCGACATTCAATTGGCGTTGGGAATACCGCTTATCGCCGTTCAAGGGTATGCCTCCGCGGAAACCCGCGAAGCGTTTTCGCGGGCTCGTACCTTATGCCTGCAACTCGGCGACATCCCTGAGTATTTCCAAGCCCTGTTTGGGTTGTGGGGGCACTCCTGGATGGGTGGAAAGAATGATGATGCGCTCCGTTTAGCTGATGAGTTCCTGTCACGGTCACAAGCGTTGTCCCAACCCGTGCCGCTAATGGTGGCTCATAGAGTGATGGGCAGTACGTTATTGACGATTGGGGACTTTCAATCGTCAGCGAACCATTTCGCGGAGTCAATCAAGCTCTCAATTGGCAAAGGAAAACAGCCCCTATCCAATCTTTACATGGTGGAACCCCAAGCGGCTTCACTTCTGCTCCTATCTTGGGACTTGTGGTTTCTGGGCTATCCGGATCAATCCCTTTCGCGCGTTTCGGAAGCGCTTGCCTTGGGTCAAGACCTTGGCCACCCATACACGGTGGCGTTCGCTCATTACATGACTTCTGTTGTGCACCTCCTGCGCGGGGAGGCGGCTCGCGCCTTCGAAAGCGCCGAAAAAAGCTTCGAAATGTCGCAAGAACAGCGGTTTTCGCTGTACGAGATTTTGTCCAGAATTTCACGAGGCCGAGCAGCCGGCGAACTAGGCCGACTTGGAGAGGCCCGGGAGGAAATGGCACTGGGACTCGCCGAAGCGCGACGTAATGGCGTCGGCTTCATGCTTCCAATGATGGATAGCTGGCTGGCGGACCTGTACGCCAAAGCTGGCGAAAATGAACGTGCGCTATCGATTGTCGAGGGGATCCTGGCCAATATTGGTGACGTGACAGGCAGGTCATGGGAAGCAGAATTGCATCGGCAAAGAGCGCAAATTCTTCTGGCACTCGACCCATCAAAGCTAAGCGAAGCTGAGTCTTATCTTGAGAAGTCAATTGAAGTGGCGCGCAGTCAAAGCGCCAAGTCCCTCGAATTGCGCGCCGCGACAAACCTTGCAGAACTCTGGCGGACGCAAGGAAGACCTCATGAGGCGCGCGCGCTGCTAGAACCAATCTGCCGTTGGTTCGACGAAGGAGCCGAAACGGCTGACCTCAGACGGGCGCGCGACGCTCAAAGCACCCTGCACTGATTCTTCACCTCCTAAACAGTTGATTAGGTAGTTCCAATGCGTGCGCATTTATCTCGCGGTAGGATTAACTGGACATGAAATCGAAACGTCACACCCAACTGTAATGCCGAGCTTCGCAGATACCGATCGGACCAAAGCCATCAACGGTGCTGGGCAGTTGATCGGTGGTAGCTCCCGGTGGTAGCATTCGCGCAGCAGCCAAGCTGATTTGTCGTTGTTGTATTGGGGTTTCTGCGGTCGCCCATCGTCTCCCCTAGGGAGCGCCATCGTCCGCCAACCCATTGAAATCTCGAAAACTCCGATATATCAGGCGCTTGAAGACTGCCGGTTGCTACACGAACGTGCTACGGCAGGGCGCTACATGGCAATTCGGATGACGCTCGATTGAGTGCGAGCTGGCTGAAGTGTTATGCGAGGCTTGGGACTGGTTCTCCGATGAAGTCTCGGACTACGGCAATCTTCTCGATTTCAGGATGGCGTGGGCGGACCCCGAGCAGTGTCCTCACGGTTTGTGGTGCAAGGCTGCAAACGATTTGATCGCGCATGAATTTCCGCGTCATGCGCTGCTCACCATGAAGGCGTTTCCGCTCGAATATGAGGGGCGGGCCCCCCGAGATGCTAAATCTCACGCCGGCTTGCTGTCGCGACAGCGGGCGATGGTAAAATACTATAAACGACATTTTGGTGTTGATACGTTCCCTGGTCCATCTGGATCAGATGGTTGGCTGTACAAGATCAACATGGCGTTGGCTGATGTTGTACTTCCACCGCGCGACCGGTGCGAATGACCCGGAGCAGAAGTCGCGAACTAAGGGCCGAAACTCTTCCGCTTAGAGCATCGAGGAAACGATGATTTTGTACCACTACACGTCCGCCGCAGGTCTACATGGCATCATGGCCAGCAGATCGCTATGGACCTCGCACTACCGCTTCCTCAACGATACGTCCGAGTTTCAGCACGGCTGGAACATCGTGCTCGACGCAATCGACCGTCGTGGCGCCGAGATCAGGGAAATCTCATCGCTTGCCTGGGAGACGATCGCACTCTTTCGTCAACACAGTGACGAAGTTCATGGGTTCGTCGGGTCATTGACGTCTGCAGGCGATCTGCTCTCGCAATGGCGAGGCTACAATCGTGGACAAGGCTTCTCAATCGGGTTCAACGCAGACTGTCTTTTGCAGAACGCCGCGGCGCAAGGATTTGATATCACGCCCGTCCTCTATGACCCAGAGAGGCAACGAGCGGCCGCTGACGGGGCGGTAACCCTGCTCATCGAACGCTTGTTGGAAGGGACGCATGAGCCGGAAGGCGCCCGCGCACAAGTCAGGACATGGTGGTCGCATGCACTGAAGACAGCTCTCGTTCTCAAGAACGAGCACTTCCGAGAGGAGCGCGAGTCCCGCCTGGTTTGGGTTGGTGTTTCCTGGCCCCCTGGAGTGAAGACGCGGGTCTCACCAGCCGGCTTTGTTCCTTATCGGGCTTGTCAGTTTGACAAGGTCGTCATCAACAATGCGGCCACGCACCCCAATAACTGGGGTATCGAGGAAATCATCATCGGCCCCGCTTTGGGGCAGCAGCAGACCTGCGCGGTGGACGCTCTATTGGCCTCGCATCGCATGCGCCTCACGATCAAGCGGTCGGCGATACCCTATGTCGCGGGCTGAACACTTGTGCTTCTTGCAAGCTACGCGAATTTTGCAAGAGCCACTTTGAGTTTGCCAGGCGTCCAGTCTTTGGCGTTCATGCGAACGAGAGTTGCTTCAGGCTCGGCCTTTATGGCTTCCGTTTCTGCCCTTCGTGACATATTGCACCGGCAGGCATGCTCGGCCGCTAACGGCGTATAGCGGACATAGACAGGCCGCCGTCAATCGCAGAGGGCAATGCTCGTGACCCGAGGCGGAGAGCGCCAGGAAAAGCTGGCAAAGAATAGGAGGTGAAGTCCCCCACGGGGTAAGGACTAGCCATCCGCCCCGACCCCGAGTGATGCGCGGCGTCCCGCGAGGGCCGACGTGAAGCGTTCACAGGGGAGACCACGGGCCGAGTATTGAGCTGCGAAACGGGTCTAATTCCGAGGTGCCGATCTCATTCCGTTGAAGAGAAGGCAACATCGTCCCATGGCGAATGGCTTGCATGGGAAGAACCTCGCGCAGTCGGAGACCTTGTGCACGTGGAGAAGTTCTTTGCGCGGAACCTGGGAGGTCTCATCCATGCCCGGACTCTTGTGCCGGGCCGGCTCGGGAAGGCGACAAGCCGCACGCCGAGCATGTACGTGGATGAGAAGTCGGATGAGGCCATAGTACTTGCGAAGCGACTGAACAAGGGGGGCAACTCCCGACGGAAGTCGTGGAGGGAAGGGCCTCACCCAAGGGGAACAGCCGTTAGGCGGCCGCGGTTCGGACACTGAGCCGAAATACCGCGTCGATCCGAATAATGGCTGCGCGTCGGACGACGAGCGACACTAAATCGCTCATCATACGACGTCTGACCCGAGGGAGGAGCCCGGTGCGTTAGCAGCGCACGCCGGGATCTGTGCGGGGGGCGAGGAGAAATCCTCGTCCCTACCGCGACCATTGGAATCGGCCGGACAACGGGCTACCAAGCTGCTATACTGGCAGTTCAATCTCCCGAAGTGGGAGGTGCGTCGTGAGCAGTGAGCGCGTGGAGCGGCGCCTAGCGGCTGTGTTAGCGGCGGATGTCGCCGGCTATAGCTGTTTGATGGGCCGCGAAGAGGAAGGCACGCTGGCGCAGCTCAAGTCGTTCCGGAGAGGACTCATCGATCCCGCTATCGCTGAGCATCGTGGCCGCATTGTCAAGACTACCGGCGACGGCATGTTGGTGGAGTTCGCCAGCGCCGTAGACGCAGCTCGTTGCGCCGTTGAAGTCCAGCGCAGCATGGCCGAGCAGAATGCTGCAGTGCCGCAGGACCAAAGGATTGAGTTTCGCGTCGGGATTCACGTCGGCGATATCATCATCGACGAGAACGATATTTTTGGAGATGCCGTCAACATCGCTGCCCGTCTGGAGGGGATCGCGGAACCCGGAGGCGTCTGCATTTCTGATGACGCCCAACGCCAGCTCCGCGGCAAGGTCGACATTGGCTTTGACGATCTGGGTTTGCAGACGCTGAAGAATATTGCTGAGCCGATGCGCGCGTGGCGAATGCAAATAGGCAACGTGTCGGCTTCGCCGCTTTCAAAAGATGTTTCCGCTAAGCCGAGCCAACCACTCGCACTCCCTGACAAACCCTCGATCGCCGCGCTTCCCTTCCGAAATATGAGCGGTGAATTGGAGCAGGACTATTTCACCGACGGCATCACCGAAGACATCATCACGGCGTTGTCGAAGTGGCGCTGGTTCTTTGTAATTGCTCGCAATTCAAGCTTTTCCTACAAGGGCCGCCATGTTGACGTAAGAGAAATTGGTCGGGAATTGGGCGTACATTACGTCCTTGACGGAAGCGTTCGAAGGGCTGGCGGTCGGGTTCGCGTGACGGCGCAGCTTGTAGACACCGCCACCGGTACGAGCATATGGGCAGACCGGTATGACCGCGATCTGACGGATGGGTTTGCGATCCAGGATGAGGTGGCGCAAGATGTTGCCACTGCGATAGAACCGGCGGTCTCAAAAATCGAGATCGAACGTGCCCGACGCAAGACGCCGGAACAGATGGCCGCCAGAGACCATTATTTTCGTGGGATGTGGCATTTCCATCAGTTTAGTAGAGAGGATTCACACAAGGCCATTGCCTGTTTCAATCGTGCAATTGAGCTAGACAATACGCTGGCCGACGCCTACGTCGGTATTGCGCGGACGTTATTTAGCACTCATGCTTACCGACTCAGCTCAGGTTGCGATGTCAATGCTCAAATTGCTTCCGCCGCAAAGAGCGCGCTTGCACTCGACCCCAGCAACGCTTCCGCCTGCTATATATTGGCACTCAATCTGGCGCACAACGACGATTGCGAAACCGCGATCAAATTCGCTAGGCGAGCAATTGAACTAAACGATAATTTTGCTCTCGGCTATTTTGCCCTGGCGGTGGCAAGCAATTTCCTTGGTCAGCCACAGGAAGCCCTGGCCGCGATCGATCGGGCGCTGCGACTTAGTCCCAATGATCCGCAAATTTTCGCTTGGCGCGCCCAACGGGCTTCGGCCTTGTATCTGCTCAAGCGTTACGTTGAAGCCGCTGAGACGGCGCGGCAGAGCCTTGGGCAACGCTGGTTTCACACCGCGTGCCGCGTGCTGGCGGCGAGTTACGCGCAGCTCGACATGATCGAGCCGGCAAGAACGACAATGCGCGAGCTCTTGGCAAGCGAGCACTCCGAGAAATCGATTGCGGAAGTGATCCGTCCATTCAAACGTGCAGACGATCGGAACAATTACATTGAAGGGTTACGCAAAGCTGGAATGCCGCAACAATAATCAGTTAGCCATGTTGGATGCGGCCAGAACGACACCAGCTAATTGCGTCGTTCAGTCGGTCGTCGCCCCAGAATAGTTCCCGACCTACGACGAACGTCGGTGATCCGAAGATGCCTAGATCTCGAGCCACGCTTGTCTCGTCGGCAAGAGCGGCCTTAGTGGTCTCTGAGTTAGCCAACGTAAGCACACGCACCGGATCTTGCCCGATGTCCCGCAAACTTTCCGATACATTGGGCTCGTCGCCAGTTTCCTGTCCCAGCGTGAACCAGCGGCGGTAAGCTGCGCGAACAAATTCCGGTCCCCAACCTTCGCGCATGCCCAGGATCGCGATGAGATTTGCGACTACTGAATGCTTGGGGGGGTAGGGCGCAGGAAGATTCGTTGGGAAGCCGTACATGGCGGCGCGGCGCTCAATGTCACGCCACATATAAGTCAGTTTAGCTGGCTTATCGGCAAACGGCACGTGCTTCATATCCTGCAAAATGACGAGTAGATGGAAGGGGCGCCAACGAAAGGAAATCCCCGTGGATCGTTCGACGTCGGGGAGCCTCAACACGCTCAAATATGAATACGTGCTGCCCATAGTAAACCAGAAATCAATCCGCGATGGAGACATCTAGATTTCCAGTCGTCAGGTTTAGCACCGTTATTGTCGATCATCCCAAAGCGTGCTTCAAGAGGGCCAACGCATCGTGCAGTCGGAATAGCCCGCGATTTCCGCTTCTGGCCCTTCGCGTCATTTCGTGGCGCCGCAGCAATTCGGTCGCTTCTGGAGTAAAGCGGACATCAAATGGTAGGCAACGTTCGTGGACTCGGTCGAAATTGGCCCTGAGCGGACATGATGGCTAATCCGGCCCCTATCGCCTCGCGACGCTCGCAACCGGGCTCAAACCTGGTCGAGCACTTCTCCAACTCCTGACCTCACATCCAGTCGACGCGCGCTTTGCCCCGCGTTCGCTTCTTATCGGCTCGGTCGCATCTGTTCTCGGGCCGGAGGTTCAGCGCTTGTGCTAATCGATGAAGGCGGCAAGTTCCTCGGGCGTCCCCGAGGGGAAGGCATGCTTGAGAAAATCCAGGAACGCTGACACGCGAGCGCTTAACAGTCGGCGGGACGGGTATAGCGTCCAGATCGCGATCTCGGGTCCGTCGACATCACCCCAGCGGACAAGCTTGCCGGCGGTCAGGTCGTGACTCACCAGCGAAACGGGAAGGCGCGCAACGCCCACGCCTGCGCGGACGGCATCGCGGACCATGACGATGCCCGTGAGGCGAAGTACCGGATCGATCGTGATCCGCGACCTTCCGCGTGGCGCCACCACTTCCCAGGCGGAGGTCAAGTCGCTCGCGCCGCGCACCACGGCCGGAACGGCGAAACCTGCTTTGGGACGGCTTAGGGCAGGGCTCGCCACGACCACAAGCCGGTCGCGCAGGAAGATTCGTCCGACGAGGCCTTCATCCGGATCCGGATTGACCCGTATAACCAGGTCATAGCCTTCCTCGATCATGTCGACGGCGCGGTCTTCCGTCGTGACCTCGAGCCGGACTTCCGGATATTTCAGCGCGAATGCCGCGGCCAACTTGCCCATCGCGGTCTGCGAGAAGAGCAGAGGCGCGCTGATCCGCAAGCTGCCTCGCGGCTTCTCCCCGCCTGACGCGATCGCCACCACCGTCTCGTCGAGCTCGGCGAGCAATGCTGCTGTCCGCTCATAAAGCGCCTGACCTTCCTGGGTGAGTTTCAGTGCGCGCGTTCCTCGCTCGAACAGGCGCAAGTCGAGGCTGCTTTCCAGTTCGGACACCCGGCGGGAGAGGGTCGCTTTCGGACGTCCAGCAGCCCGGGCGGCCCGTCCAAATCCTTCGTGACGCGCGACCAGGTTGAAATCGGCGAGTGCAAGCAGATCCATGTGTTCCACCAATGAGACGGTCTGTCCTAATATAACGTCTATCGGCGCGAGCGTGGATCACTAATTTGCGGGTGTGTCTTCTAACCCCAATCCGGAGTGATCCCCATGACCATCCTCGTTACCGGCGCAACCGGCAATGTCGGCCGCCAAGTCGTCGAACAACTCGTCAAGCGTGGTGCCGATGTCCGCGCCCTCGTCCGCGATCCCGCAAAGGCCAACTTCCCGGCGAGCGTCAATGTCTTGAAGGGCGATCTCCTGGACGTCGACTCGCTTCGGAGCGCGTTCTCAGGGGTCTCGACCCTATTCCTGCTCAATGCCGTGGTGGCGGAAGAATTCACCCAAGCCTTGACTGCGCTCAACCTTGCCCGCGAAGCCGGTATTGAGCGGATTGTCTACCTCTCGGTGATCCACAGCGACCTCTACGTGAACGTGCCGCACTTCGCGGGCAAGTTCGGCGTCGAGCGCATGATCGAGCAGATGGGCTTCAAGGCCACCATCCTGCGCCCCGCGTACTTCATGAACAACGAACTCACGATCAAGGACGTAGTGACCGGATACGGCATCTACCCGATGCCGATCGGCAGCAAGGGACTCGCGATGATCGACGTCCGCGACATCGGTGAGATCGCGGCCATCGAACTCCTCCGCCGTGAGAAGTCCGCCACGCCACTTCCGCTCGAACGGTTCAATCTCGTTGGTCCCGACACGCTGACGGGCGCGAATGCCGCCGCCATCTGGTCGGAGGTGCTGGGCCGTACGATTACTTATCCCGGCGACGACACCGCCGGGTTCGAGAAGAACCTCAGGCAGTTCATGCCGAGCTGGATGGCCTTCGACATGCGGGTGATGAGCGAGCGATTCCTCACCGAGGGAATGGTTCCTGAGGCCGGCGACGTCGAGCGTCTGACGAAGCTGTTGGGCCGCCCCTTGCGGTCCTATCGTGACTTCGTTTCCGAAATCACAGCCTCTGCGTGACGGCAGCGGCGAAATTCAGCCACGACAACAAGGAGCACGACCATGATCTATTCGACCGCCACCGTGGTGAATCCGCAAGGCGCGACACCGCTAACCCGCGCGCAGGTGTGGAACGGCCTGGTTCTCAAAGCCCGCGACGCCCGACAGTTTCTTCCGCCCAACCTCTGCACCCGTTGCGAGGTCGTGGAGGAGAGTGCGAAGCACATCGTGCGTGAAGCCACGATCGCAGGTGACGATCTGCGTGAGATCATCGCGCTCGAGCCGGAGACAAAGGTCACCTTCTTCCAGGCCACCGGTCCGCGCGAAGGTGCCATCATCAACGAGCTTTTCGAGGACGAGGCGGGCGCGTTGCAGTTGAAGTTCTATTGCTACACCGGCTTACGCGGCAAGACGCCTTTCGGCCGAGAAGAACAGGCCGAGCAGGCGCAGTTCGATAGCGACACGGGTTACAAAGCCGCTCTGCTGTCCACGTTGAAGCGGACCCGCGAACTGGTCGCTGAGGGCAAGCTCTGATCACCAGAGACCGAAACTGCGGGACGGCCTCCCGGGAGGCGTCCCGCCTTTCAGCCTGGCGTTGCTGAAGTCGTCGCTTCACGATCTCCCGCTCTCGAGAATGCGATGGCCGCGACATAGCTGGGCTCGCGAGATAGGGCTTCCGCCTTCATTACGTCGAATTCCGGATTGAAGCACTGATCGCTTCGGCGGTAGCTCAAACGGTAGGTTTTGATCCAGGAAGGTCAAAAATGCTTTGTCTTTCAATGGAGGTTGACTGACACTCTCTCGGCCATCGCGCTGTTTTCCAGCGTATCGGATCGCTTCGGCGGCCGGCGGCCAATGGCTGGCGCGCGACACTGACCTTCCAGCATATCCCCCGATGTTTCTCCTAGTCCCGGCGCAAGCCGTAGCTGCGAGCGCAGGTTTGGAGGAGAGATCAAACGACCGAAGCGTGGGCAAAGCTCATCCCGATCGAGGTTGAATGCAGAAAGCGAAGTGTGGCCAATTAGTTAGATCGCCACCTGAACCGGATGTCGGCATCGGTGGTTGCGCCTCCCCGCAACCACTTTCACTATAAGTCACTCACAATCCCGGTCTAACCGCCGGGACGGATTGATTTTCTTTGAAGAATGTAGGCGGCTGGGCGATGGGCCAAGTCCAGCTACGGGCGCCCTGACCAAGTTTATCCAGAGCGCCGGGCGGATGACTGCTTTCGAGAGTACATCCTTCTTCGGGCGCCCCCGACGCTGCTCAACATAGGCGAAAGATTGCTTGGACAGCCCTGCTTACGAACCTGATGAAGAGCATGCGACAGCCTCAGTGCTGAACGGGGCGCGAAAATGATTGACGAACCGTCTGAGGAAGATCGCCAGCAGCTTATCCCATGACTAGCGGATCAGGTTAGCTGGAGCCGTCACCGGCTTGTCCTTGCTGGGCCCAACGAACGAAGGACCAGGCCCTTTCGTGAAGATAGTAGAGGATCATTTTCGTGATCGCCTCCGCGCCGGCGATCGAGCCTGCCACCTTGATGCTACCGGTGAAGACGAAACTCAGCACGAAGGTGTCGACGCTACCGGTGACCCTCCAAACTGACCGCCTTGACGATCGAGCGGGAATGGGAATCTCGCACCCCAAATGAACATCCGTTTCTCTCGCTTCCCTTTCGCGCGCAATGCTCGTGCGATGCGGTGTCGTCGATGCTGAAAAGCTTTGCGGCCAAGGACCGCGCCGAGATGGTCAGGGACGACAAGGTGGTGGGTGGACTGCGAGTTCTGCTCCTCGGTCCACGAATTCACGCCGCAGGGAGTGGGCGTGAAATAGGGGGCTCGACGCCAAGCGTGAAGGTGATCGCCGCACCGGGCCGGAGACTAACTCAACGAGGTGTGGACCTTGTTGGCGGCATCATAGATTTCGATCTGCAGCATCGGATAAGCCGACTTCAATTTCCGCGCCGATGCTTCGGCAGCCTCGACGGTGTCAAACTCTGACTTGAAATGGCCGTCGACAACCGCCACGAAGCCTTCTGTCGGAGGCCGGTCGGCGCGCATTGCCTTTTTCGGCTTGGCTTCGTCAAGCGAGAGAACTCTTTTTTTCATCGTTGGTCCTTTCGAAGTTGTCGCGATAGTTTGGTTTTACCTAGACCGGATCACGCGAAGCGGCTGACTGGTGCTGATGACACAGCGGCGAAAGTGCCGCTCCGATCCTGCCAGACGCCGTAAGGGCCGCTTGGCTGATCCGGCTCAACCCAGCCTGATAAACTCCGGCGGCAAGGGCAGGCGTACAAGGCCGCCCAGGTCCAGTGCCTCGCCGCTTTCCGTGATATCCGAGAACAGCACCTCGACATAAGGGTGCTGGCGGTTGAGTGCGGCGCCACGCTGGTATTTCGCGTTCACGATCCGCTCGATCGCCGCAAGGTTGCGCTTGCCTAACGCGTTGTACTGATCGCGGAACAGACTCTGCCGTCCTCCCCGGTGCTCGATGGATTCGACCCAGATGTCCATCACCTTCCGGCCTATGAACGCTTCGACCCGCTCAGTTCCGTCCCGCGCGAGAAGCCGCAGCCCGTCCATGTTGTGCGGGCCGTCATCGATGGCGAATTTTGTCAGTGACATATTTTTACGTGACATGGGGAATCCTCCTGTTGCCGACGTTGGTTCACCTCGGCAGTCCGTCGGGGACTGCGCCTCCCTCATCGTCCCATCGCGACAGAGCCACTGCGCGCGATTTCGCGTCGCGATGCGCATCCTCCGTCGAAGCCTTTTTGCGGCCGGCATGAGTCTTATTGCGGCCGTCATGATTCTTATGCTTGTGCAGAAAGCGGGCGATCTGCCCGCGAAGCGCAGCCGTCTCCAATAACTCTCCGACCGATGCGGCGGTGTCGAAGATCTCACGTTGCATGGTCTTCGGCAGCGCGCTCCATTGCATGATGATGGCTGCGCCGAGACATCGCAAAACGTGCTCTTCTTCGGCCGCAAGGGCCAGGCCGCGCGCGCCATCGTGTTCCGCTGCGTTCACGGCGCTATCGTAGTTATCGGCCAGTCCCTGCTCGTTGTCGGCGAGCGCCGAGTGGCGATCCCTTAGTTTCTGAAATTTGTCGCTTTCGCTTTGACCGCTCGAACGCTTGATCAGTTCGCCGTATGCGGCTGCCTTTTCGCGGTGCTGTTGAGATCTGAACATGCCGCGTTCCTTTCGTTGGAGATCTCCGCGCGCCGACCAATCCTGATGGAGGACGAGGATGGAGTTACGTATATGGGGATCAACGGGTCGAATAACGAGCTCCAGTGACAAATCACCACGTCATTGATCGCTTGCCAAACCGTTCCTGACGGATCGTAGCAGTCCGAACGAATGCAGGTTGCGATCTGGCTTCGCAATGCCCGAATGCGGGCTTATGCCGTGGCCGACTTCAGCGAAGCGATCGGCACGTCGAATGTATAGACGAAACCGGTTTTTTCATAGGTTAGCTGCACGTCACCCCAGAGTTGCTTGCCGAGCGTCTCGATCAAGCGTGTCCCGAAGCTGCGCTTTTCGGCGGACGAACTGCGGCACCGTTCCTCTCGGTCCATGTGAGGTGCAGGCGCTGCGCCTGTTGATCCAGCGTCCAGTTGATGTCGACGCGCCCTTTCGGGACCGATAGGGCGCCAAACTTCGTCGTGTTCGTGCAAAGCTCGTTGAGCGTCATTGCGATGGCGATGACGGCAGCCGACGTCATTCGGATATCGGGCCCCGAAATCGAGAATTTCGGCTCCTTGGGATTGTCGAAGGCTTCGGTGGCGCTACGGACGATCGTGGCAAGATTCGCGCTGCTCCATCTTGCCTGCAGAAGAGGGTCGTGTGCCCGCCCGAGCGCGAGCAGTCGGCCCTCGATGGCGTGCTGCGCGTGCTCAGCGGCTGGCAGCTCACGCAGGCTCTGCGAGACGATCGTGCCGACGGTCGCGAGCGTGTTCTTGATGCGGTGGTGCAGTTCCTCGAGGATCAGCTTCTGCAGTTTATCCGCCCTCACGCTCCTTGGCGTCGATGCCCGCCGTGGCAAGCAAGTTCCGTGCATTGATCTCGGCCTGCGCGAGCAGCAGCCGCAGGCTGACATTCTCTGCCGCCAGATCGGGCTGGAATGGTGTTGCGCCGGTTGTGGGGCGTGGATCAGCTTTAGGCATGGCCGAGACGATATCATCATGGCTTGGGTACCGCACTGATCTTCGGCTGTTGGGTTCCGCGCAATCAGCGATCTAGGCCGTATTCGGTGTGAAACGCTGGTGTCTCAGGCATGGCCGATCATGTCGCGCATTCCAGCGATCAATTCCCCGGCATTGAGTGGCTTGCTGAAAAATCTGCTGCGGGGCGGAAGATCGAGGTCGGACAGGTTCAACTGCCCCGATACCACGATGATTTCAATTGTCGGCCAACGATCATGCACGGCATGGGCAAGCCCCATGCCGTCCATTTGGCCAGGCATCTGGATGGTTCGTCGGCAAGAACGTGATCGGAGCAAATCCATGATTGAGTTTCCAAATCACAGCCGTTCGTATGACCAGACCCGGCGAGCCGTGCGGTTTTGGGGGCACGATAGCGCGCTGGAAGCGACATTCTTCATAGACGAGGGCGCATTGAGGCGAATTCAACCAGATGCCCGCCCCGACGAGTCCAGTTTCCTGAACGCATTCGATGGCAACCGTGATGCGATATGCGCGGCGGCTGCGAAGGTTTACGTCCGTGGAAGCCGGGGCTCCTACGATCTCGTCGCCGCAAATTTTTGAAACGAACACTTGACATGATCAGCCGAGACGACGTGGGAGACCTGGCGAGGCGCTCGTTCGTCGTGATTTGGTACTGAGCTGCTTTCCTAACTAGCAGATACCGAGCTAATTCCGTAGAGCAATACGCCAGGAAATGCGGTCGCCAACTAAGACGGTCTGAAAGGTTACCATGATGCCTAAGATCAGAGAGCATACGTGTGCGGCCTGCAACGGCACGGGCTTCCAGAAGGTGAAGCAGCCAGCGCTGGCTACTCACAAAATCTACCCGGTGAAGTGCGAGGCCTGTGCGGGAAAGGGAAGGATTACGGACGCCGACTGAAGCGACCTTAGCCACCTCCCTCCGCTGACTTCGAAATCAACTTCCCCTCACTGATTTCGTCGTAACTCTGGATCGTCCAAGCTCGCCAGAGAGCCATCCGAGCGCTTTTGATTTGGAGTGGTCGGAGGCAAACACGGTTGTCTCGACGCGGTTGCATCTGGGGCATTCAAACAATCGATGTTCGAATCCAATGGGACCTTGGGAAACGCGCTCTAACATCATCCTCGCCTGGAATGAGGACAGCGCGGACGCCTAATTGCAGTCAAGGTGTGTTGAGAGTCGGACATTATCACTCACCTGGAATTTGAAGTCGGGAGCGCCGCCGAACAGGTCAGTACTATTTCTCCGGCGCTTCCAAGTCGGACAAAGTGCCGCTATGCGCGCGTTAGCTGACGGAACTCGCTCGCTTAATAGCGAGGTGACGGCGTCGGTTAATTTGCTCCATTAGCTGTATACTTAAGCTGGCGTTTCTCTGTGGTTTGAAGCCCTGATGTCCGAATCGACGAGGACGTTCTTATACGTAACCCTGGCCAGCCGATCCCTTTTCGGAAAGGATTTCGGCTAATCGGATGTGGCATGGTTTCAACAGATCAGTTCCGGCGAGAGATTAAGTCCCGGCTCGAATTGGCGGGCGCACAGGGGCGGCGGCAGCAAGGCAAGCTTGCTGACGATCTACTATGCATTGCCACGAAATCAAAGTCCGGCGCCAATATCAAACGAAGCCGTGTTGGGAACAACTCGATGCGTCTGCGCGCAGGGACGCAAGAGCCTAATTGAGTCAGACTTGGCGCCGAGGACATCCGATCGGCTCGGCCGGCGGTTTTGATAACCAGTTTGTCGTTGCTGCTGTTCCAGAACGGGTTGCCCGATCTTCCCGCGGTTGAGCCTCATCGAAATCGCGGCGGGATTTGGCGCGTCAAGTTCTGCTATGACGCTGACCAGCCGCTCTCGATGAGCGTCGAGCAGGCGTCGTCATGGCGACTGATCTATATCAATTAGGCGAAGACCATGAATCGAACGACCAAGGCACAAGGGTTCTGCACTCCAAATTCCGCCGCGACCTGCATACCCGTCGAGACAAAAGAGCAGCGGATCCACTTGCCCACGCCGGGCGTGCCGGTGTGGTCCCCAAGGAAAAAGCGCGCGAGACGTCAGCGATTGAAGGTCAGATTCGGGGCCATGGTTGCGGAGTTGTCGTCCTGAAAGCCACTGAGCAGCGCATAACAGCCGAACAGGATTACTGCCAACAAGCAATATACAAGATAGAAAGGCCGCCCGGACTTTTGACCGCTCATTTCGCTGGAGTCCTAGCTTGGCGAACCGACGCTCAGCTCTTTGCGGCCGTCTTTGAGAGTTCAGCTTCAACGCCAGCTGCGCAGGCCCGGGCGAATGAATAATCCATGCTCGTGGAGGCAACGGTCTTCACGAATTCGCCGATGACATTGTCCTTTGAATATGAGCCCGCCGCCTTGAATTTGGCGACGGCGCCGTCAACCGCCGTGAACTGCGCGACGCACAACGGGACCAGGACAGACATCCGACCGCTGCTCTCTGCCATTACGCTCATGGTTCTGGCAGTGCCGCCGGTGACCCAGCCACCCCACATAAATCCGATCGTCATCGCCGCAACAGCGCCGAAAGCGATACCTTGGAGAAAGCGGGTCCGCGCCTCGCCCTGCAGAATTTCGGGTATTCTCATGATGGTCTCCTTTTTTATTTGCGCGCAGAGGCGCGTTCGCAGCCGCGGGTGCCGCTTGCATCCGCGCTTAGCAAAAATTATCCAGCCTATGAGATTGCGCCTTCCGATGGCACTCCAGCTGTCGCTACGACGACGAGCAGCGACTTCGGACGTCACCGCTTCATGGACAGCTTCAAGGCAAACAACTGCCACCTTGTCGTTGGACGGTAGACCGTTGTCGTGATGCTGTACAGCGCGTTCTTTGTCTCCAGCCAGAAGGTCGCAGCGCCATCGTCTCGGGAGCGCGATCGTGTGTTTCGCCGGCGTTAGCCCCGGTCCCGCAATCGCGCGAACTGCACTTGCGGGCGTTCGCGGCACTTGCTCCAGATCATCTACGGCTGAAGCACCGGCGGCACGAGGCACTTCCCTGGTACCATCCATCATGGAAAGCAACAGCACCATCCGGTCGTCTTCAGAACCACGAATGCTGCCGTGCGCCAGCGTCGTCAGGTTCTCCTCGCCGAATGGAACGATCCATCCGCCGACGTTTCCGCCTAACTCTTCCTTTTCGTTACCGGCGGCGGAGCGATTTCGGCGATCCTGCGCAAGCAATCTGCTTCGGAAGAGTGCGGGCCCGAGACGAAGGTTCCGCTGATCTTGGTTGAGTACCAGCCGGACTCCACCCCGAGACGAAGCGATTCTTCTTCCTTGACGTGACGAGGCGACAGATTTTGCATCAGGTGCTTTCAGTTGGGTCGTTCGATCTTGCTTGGAACGAGCCGGATTGAGCGTTCGCTTGTTGAGCCCGAACATCGGTTGATTCAGGTGCCTTCCCCCATGAGTCGGGTAAGGTCCGCAAGTACGGCGGCCACGAGGTCGCGGTTATGCGTGTCGGTTGGTGCGAGATCGGCCGAATAGAGATTGAGTGCATAAGACGCCTTGGCTGCCGCTTCGGGCCACGATGTGGCGGGCGCAGCGAGGATCTGAATTTCGCCGACGGCCTGCTTGTCGCGCAACAGCTTCGCGTTGGCCTCGACTTCGGCAAGCGCACGACGGATATCGGTTGCCTTCCGCTCCGCCATGCCGCGATGCTTGTCGAGATCGACCGGAGACTCACTCATGCGGCGTGCTCGCGTCGATGCGTCGGGCGTGGGACAGATCAGCCGGACTGATCAAGACCATTTCCATCGTAGAGCGTTGCGGCGGCGCACCGGGCACCATGATCATGGTGGCGACGCGCCGAAAGCATGGGAACGAAAGGCCCTCGATCATCTCCTCATCAGAGATGATTTCGTAAGCTCCCGGTGCGAGCTGCCGGTCGATGCCCTCGATGCGGAACGGGTGCTTGAAATGAACCGTTTCCCGTCGGGAGCGCATGGTCATGCCCGCAGCCCAGCGGATCTGCGCGCGACGAGATGATGTTGTTCGGACATGGTGGCAGGGTGCGCGCTTTCGCGACAATTAGCTATCGTCTTCTCCGCGGCCGGCCGCATTCGATCGAGTAAGGCAGCTGGCGCCTTATATTCGATGGCTTCGTAGCCGTTTCGAGCGGTCAGCGGCCGGAAAGGCCTTTCGAGCGGCCGCCTCCGGCTTGCTGCTGACGGCGTCGTTCACGACAGCGGCCCTCCCAGGATGCTTTCGCGATCGTGGTGTGGCGTTTTAGCGCTCGCTATCCTTCGGTCGTAAGCCTAGGGTTGGATCATCACCGCGCTTCCCACGGCGTCTCTCGGTGACTGACGGCGATGACTCCGTCCGCCGAGAGAGGGAACTTGCGTTGTCTAGGTTTCGCCTGGCCGACTGGAGTGTGGCGCCGCTGGCTGTCCCGCTAATTCTTCTTCCATCGTGGCTGGCAGAGGCGATCCTGCATGGATAGGACGACCGAGCAGCATTACCTGATCGGCGGCAGCAATCGATTTGGCCGCGTCAATCTCTGCCGTGCCGAGGCGGGGGCCGCCGTGAAGAAGGCAAAAGAGCTTTTGCAGGAAGGTTATCTGGACGTCAGGATATCCACTCCCCGGGGCCGGATCCTGTTGCCTGACGAGTTCGATCAGCTTGAAGTTTAGCGAAGCGCTCACACGAGGTACGAGACAGGCCATGAACGCCAGACCGTTCAAAACCGCATATGAACTCCAGGACATGATCGTTGAGCAAGCAAGGCGCCTGCACGGTCCCTGGCCTTCGGGCATGACAATGTTTGTATTTGACGATGCCTATGGATGGAGCGCGAGTGTCAGTCGACCTGCCTCGGAAAGCGATAATTTCTATCGGGCCTGCACGCTCGATCTCATCACGAAGTTCAAGGTCAAATATGATCTGGACACGCCGTGCCTCTGAGCCACGGTATCCAGCCAGATTGGCATTCAGTTCCGGCATCACCATCAAGCCCAGGGAGATCGACATGGCCAAAGGCGAGCAAAGAGGTAATCGGGAAGCCAAGAAACCGAAGAAAGAGAAAATCAAGGTGATTGCCGCGGCGCCAAGCCAGAAGACCGGAGGCTGGCAGCCGACCTTGGGTGCCGGCAAAAAGAAATAGTGGCGTCCGGAGAGATGCCGCTGCCGAACTCAAAATTCTGCCATCAGTTTCGTAAGCCGATAACTCCGTCTCACGGACGCTACAGATTTCGCAGGTCACGATTGGGAACCTTGAGGAATCAATCAAGCAACAAGGCCTGAACGGGGAGCTTAGCGCTCGGATATCGGGCGGATTTCCTCTTCCATGTCGCGGAGCATCTCAGCCGTAGAACCGCTCCGAAACTCCTTGGCGAGTGCTCTGCACCGCGCCAGCTTCGCTTCCAATTCGGCCTTTTCCAGCTTGGCAGCCATCAGAGTACGACGCGCGATGAGAGAAAGGATTCAAGAATAGGAGGTGAATATCGCGATGCTCAGGGCGCCGTCCGACAACTCGACAACAAGAACTTGTACTGGTTGTTTGCCGCGCACCGCGGCGGCTTCGTCCTCGCAGAGGATGTCTACGCGGCTGACGAATGGCCGTCATCCGCGATCATCTAGGCCCTGAAGCCATGCACCTGTTTGCGGCGTTCGGCCTGAGCTTATTTCAGCGGCTGGAGACCGGGAGATTTCAGCCACTCCGCTTGGGAGGTGGTTTCAATTTGCCGCGCTCTGCGGAGCAACTCGTCACGCCGGACCCCAGGCGGCGTGCCGCGGGCTTCCCTGCGTAAACGTTCCGCCTTTGCGGGCGGGCTGTTATCGAAACGATGAACTTGATCGTAAGAAACTCGCTCCATGGCGCTGCTCTAGTCCGTTAGAGGAGGGCGGGAGCGCAACGGGCGTTCTCATCACCGATTGATGCCACGGGCCTTGGATGAGGTGAGTGTGCACCCGAGAAGCAACGGATGCGAGTCATTTTGCTTGAACTGTCTTGGGAACTAGCGCATCCGATTTGATAGGAATCGCTCGGGCATGAATCGACCGTGAGAGGAATTGAGCGCTCAGCCTCACTTCTTATCGCTCGATTTGACGCAATGCCCAAAATGGTTCCCAAGCGGTATTGCCATCTTTGAGACATGAGCGGCCCGTGACGATGTCCGGCTTCCGGTGGAAGACTGAAAATCATGGGCAGTCCGTCAAAACGATGCGAATGATCGGAAGCGGACATTGACGCCCTATACTACTGGCCTAGGCTCTTCACGATGGCCGCTCACGGAGTGCTCGGTGAACAAGGCCCCGCTTTCGCTGCTCTAGATGTTTGGTTCGTTCAATCGAGTCCCAGACGTAGTTTTAGGCTACTCTGGGAAGAAGCTACTTTTGAGGTAGACACATGTCATATGCCTATAAGCTGAATGAAGACGTTCACCACAAGCCCCAAGGGCCGCAAGGTCGTGCCACAACTGGTCTACCGGTAGTTTACACCATCGTTCAGCATATGCCCATTGAGGCAGACGGACGTCTTCGATACCGCATCAAGAGCAAATCGGATAATGTTGAGCGAGTTGTTACGGAAGATCAGTTTTCGTATCCTTAATGATTTGGCGTTTCAGATGCTGAATGCCCGGAGTTAGGGCAGCTTATGGCGCAAGATCGAAAGTCACGCTCACGCTGGCAGGCGCATCGGCTAACGGCTTCGGCGTCCAGTCTATGTCCGCTGACCCATTTGGAGACTTAAAGCGGGCCAATGGCCTCGGTTCCTACATTAAGCCGAACTCCGACTTCCGCCGTTCGGGCTAGGTGGCGGCGACCAAGGGGAGTATACCTCGACTGCAAAACCAGCATGCCCCCGCCAAGTCGTGGAGGCACCAAGCAATGGCTCCTCAGAAAGGGGCTGATATGACGGTACTTCGAATAGACGCGGGCAAAGCAGAACGAATAATCACGCAAATCTTGCGTGACGAAAAGGGTATGCCTCCTGCCGATGCAGGCGCCGTGGCTGCAAGTATTTGCCGGCGGCTTACGACGGCGACGCCGACGAGTTCGTCGTTGGATCTCTATCGGATTATTCCGAAAGAGCCGCCAGACAGCGAAGTTTTCGCGAGTTCCGTGGCAAAAAAGCTCACTGAAGGGAAGAGTGAGCTTTGGAACGCGAGCGAACTTTGGGAGCTCGTTTACAATCAAGGGCGCTATCTTCGGGCGAACTAGGCGGGATCGGGTTCGAAGGCATTGTCCCTCCAGCACGACTGCGTCTTCCCGCGGGCGCATCGCCGCGTGTCGCATTACAAGCCTTGTCAGGTCCTGCCCCAAACAAATCGCGATACTTCTCGCTATTCGGCAGATTGTCACTATATCTAGGACATCACCGCGCGCCCCGGCTGTTATCGGTGACTGAGAGCTTTTTGCGCGCCCGCCTCCACCAAGAAAGGCGGTCACGTGTCTGACCGTCAAATTCGATCCTCGTGATTGGCTGGCACGTCCGGTGCTGTTGCCAGTTTTTTGCGCTGCTGTTCGCTGGCGCCATGATTGTTCAGCGGTAGTCGGCCTCAGACCGGCAACAAGAATCCGGGCACTACCAGAAAGTAGGAGTGGGAATGGCAAATACGGCGATCATCAGAGACGCATACGGAGTTCCGGCAATGTTCGTTGGTTCGAAAACCGGCAAGGATGATGCGGCCTTTGTCTTTATCAGGGTCGGCGATGAGGAACGCCGGATGCGGTGGGCAGAATGGGATGCGCTTCCCGCCTGGACTGGCGTTCGCCCTTCCTGGGCGACCAAGCACTAATGGATCCTGCAAGGTTGCTATCTGAGGCCTGAGTAGCCATCTGATCAGTTAGTCTAATGGGATCGCGACAGCAGCGCGCATCCCGCCGCGACGCCTTCGCCACGCCAAATCATCTGGACGGTATCGACCAACGGCATATCGCTGCGATATGCCCGTTTCGGGTCAGGAGAATCTATGGCCATCGAGCATGCCGCCGTGCAGGTTGCGCGCAAACCGTGGGGGGTCGGCGATCTCCATCCCTGGAGCAGCATCGATGTTGCTGATGATCCGGTTGGAGAGTTGTGGTTTCAGCGCACGCATGAGCATGCACTCATCCCGGCCTTGCTGCTCAAGCTACTGTTCACCAGCGAGCCCTTGTCGATCCAGGTTCATCCGGACGACGAATTTGCCCGCTCAATCGGGTTGCCGAACGGCAAGACTGAAGCCTGGTACATTCTCGCTGCAGCCCCAGGTGCGCGGGTTGCGCTGGGACTGAAGGGGCGGCTCGCGCCACAGGCATTGCGCACTGCGATCAGGGACGGCTCGATCGCCGATCTCACGCAATGGCGGCCCGTCGCGAAAGGCGACATCATCTTCGTCCCCGCCGGCACGATACATGCCATTGGCGCCGGTATCGTACTCGCCGAGATTCAGCAGCGCAGCGACACGACATTCCGTCTGTTTGACTATGGCAGGCAGCGCGAACTGCATGAAGAACGCGCCGTCGCTGTTTCCGACGCCGGACCGGTTCAGAGCCAATCCGGTCCACGACGCTTCACCGCGGCTCGAACAGCTTTGATCACAAGCCGTCATTTCGTCATTGAGCGGATCGACCTGCCGGCGAATTCGAATTGGGCACTCAATGCCGATCGGGAAACCTGGATTCTTGCGATCGAGGGCCGGGCGCAGATCGGGTCGACAAGCATCTCGGTCGGTGAGGCCGTGTTCATCGAGGACGATCGAACCGGCATCGAGGTTGGCGCGGACGGCATGTGCGGCCTGATGGCTTATCCGGGGCCTGATCCCGTTGCCGCCCTGCTGGAGGATGCCGGAGAGCTGAACAAATCTGTCGGCATCTCCGCCGGCCATTCGCCGAAATCAGGCGGTCGATCATCACCGCTGCAACCGTGATGACGATGGCGCCCCTGTTGTTCGCGTTCCTGCTGTTCCAGCGGCAATTCGTCCAGTCCTTCATGCGCGCCGGTATCCGCTGATGCGGTTGCTCACCTGGAATATCCAGTGCGGAAAAGGTTGCGACGGCGTGACCGACTTGGCGCGGATCGTTGCCGTAGCGAAGGAGATGGCCGACGCGGATGTCTTCTGCTTCCAGGAGGTGTCTGCCAACTTTTCCAAGCTCGATGGCAATGTGGATCAAAGTGCGCAAATTGCTGCGCTGGTGCCCGGGTATCTGCCGGTGTATCGACCGGCCATCGAAACGATGGACAGCGCGAACGGATTACACAGGTTCGGGAACATGACGCTGTCGCGCTTGCCGGTCTTGCAGATTGCCAATCACCTGCTGCCGTGGCCGGGAGCTGGCGCCACACGCAGCATGCGTCGTCACGCGCTGGAGGTCACGGTCCAGGCCGCATTCGGCGTGCTGCGGATCGTCAATACGCATCTCGAATACCACTCTGCCGAGCAGCGCGAAGCGCAGATTGCGCGGCTGCTGGACCTGCAGCAGGAGGCGTCGACGAGTTCCAAGGCATCGGTTTCGCAGCACAACGAGCCTTACGGGAGCCAGACGCTGGCGGCGCCGAGCGTGCTGTGCGGTGATTTCAACTTCGACGTCACCGACCGGCAGCATGCACTGATTGATCGATCGGCTCGGCCCGGCCTTAACTACCGGGACGCATGGTCCATCTGCCATCCGGGCCAACCGCGATCGCCAACCTGCGGACTGTACGATCGTGTGCAATGGGGGGATGGCCCGGACTGTCGCGACTTTATTTTCACGACAGAAGATCTGACAGGCCGGATCCGCCGCGTCGAAGTCAATAGCAAGACCGACGCCTCCGATCATCAACCTATCCTCATCGAACTGGCTGATTGAGCAAGTTGCCTGTCATTCTTCTGATAGAGTAGGGGGCCAGAGCGAAGGCGCGACGCGCTCCCGGGTCGATCGTGCCATGCTTCCCATGCTCGGACCAACCCGGCTTGAGCGCGAGCGCCCAAGCCGCATCAAAATCGTGTAAGCCCCAGTTTAAAATAGGCGGCCTTGACGGCATCAAATGGAAGTACTCAGGATCTCGCGATCCCGGCCCACTCGCGCATCATCAGTTCGAACAAGCCCGCAGCCACGGCGAACTGCTCTTAAAGCTGATCGCCAAGAACTAGGCTACACCTCCGGGCGATTATCTCAATTCCCATCCGGCCCCGTCTGATATATGATTTCTGCGGCGTCGGGTGTTGACACCGGCGCTTAGCACAAACTTTCCCCGTCCCGCTTTTCATGCGGGCGGGGTTTTCTGCTCGGCGGAAACAAGGGCGCCTCTGCGGCTTCAACCATGTATCGGCGGCGCGATGCCTGTCCTGGTGGATTTAGGTGACCTTCAATACGTCCCGATGCACTCGAAGTAGGTCGCTTGATGGTGAAGGAAACCAAATTTCTTCGGAAGCAGGCGGATAAGGCTGAGCGCATGGCGTAGTCCGCCTCAGACGGCGAAGTCTCCCAAAGTTTCTTGAATATGGCGAAGGCCTATCGCAGTCAGGCGGAGGTGCTGAAGGCTAAGAAAAAGTCCACCAAAAAACGGCCATGACCAATAGTAACTTTTTAATATTTCGAAACAGTCTTGTTTGCGTAGACAATGAAGTAAGGCTTGATCAGTTGCGCTTCACATCGTTGTTCAACTGGCAAAGGGAGGTCCGAAATGAACAGATTTGCATCTATCGCTTTTGCCCTCGCCCTGTCGGCTGGATCGGTCAATCTGGTGAAGGCGGCCGATCAACCGGGACCGGACTGGATGCCCGCGCTGCAAGTGATCGATAAGGTCCTTAACTCTGGCTATACGCACGTAACCAAATTTGAGGCCGACGATGGCCGATGGGAAGGCGAGGGTCTTAAGAACGGACAGAAGATGGAATTTCATGCCGATCCCAAGACCGGCGGGATCACCTCCGAAAAGCTCGATGACTAAGCTGGCACAGTGAAGCCGCGTATGCTTCGGCGGCAAGGCCGAAGCATAGGCGTCATATGCCAAGATGGCCGATGACGACGGTCTGCGGCTGCTCGCTGATCGCATCCAGGCGCGAGCAGGTTCGTCGCGAAGGACAGCGCGTGGCCGCAACGACGTACCGGAGCAGCGGCGAACGCGCGCCGTCTATTGCGGACGGCGCTGTGCTTTTTCGGTCGAGCCATAGACGTAGTTGCGCCCGTCCAGCTTCAGCGCCTCGGCACGCACCTCGTCCATCTCCTGGGGACTGAGCTGCACGACCTTGACCAGGTCGAGCATCTCCTTTTTCTCATCGTTGCCGGTGTAGCCGACCTTGATGTTGCCGACTCCTGGGGCATAGTACTTGAGTTGGCGAGCGCCACTCGCCTCTGACAGGGCCCATTCCTCGGTCACCAGGACGTTCTCATAGGTGCCGGCAGGAACCTTGACCTTCTGGCCCGTCTTGAACACCTGGCCACGATCGGCCCAATTGAACGGTGGTGGTGCATAGCCCTGCGAGTAACTCGGCGTGCCCTGTTTCGGGTCGGCCTTCATCATGATGCCGGCCTTGGCACCGTTCAGATGGCCGACCATCCAAGCTTGTGCGCCGACCAGATCGGTACCCTCGTACAATTCTCGGTATTGGCCGAGATGCCAGACATTACCGTCATCGTCTTGAGCGAAGAAGGTTAGCTCACTTTCTTCGAGCTTGCCGTTGGCTATATCGCGGTCCCAGACGACGACGACGTCAATCCCGTTGATCTTTTTTACAAGGTCAGTGACCGTGAACACGATGCTATGTGGTTTGCGCTTGCCATTGTCGTCGACCGTCGTCCCAGCAAACACCAGCTGCGTGCCGGGCTTCAGCGGCATCCACTTGTTGTCGATGATGGTCGGCCGGTTGAATTTTTTTGGATCGATGTCCAGCAAGTCGGTGAGCTTATCCAGAGCTCGTGCGGTCGGAGCAAAGCAGGCGAGTAGGGTCGCTATTCCAAAACATATGCCAATCTCTCGTGTCTTGAGAAAGATCACCATTGTAGGTCTCCCACTCTCAGGTGTTGCTGCCGTAATGGCAGTAGCTGTTACTTATCCTGTCTCGTTTTGAGGGGTAGGGCGCTAATCCAAACTGGCGTTCCAGTTTAGCGTGGTCGAAAGCGGTAGGCCGGTCAACGAAGAAGATCATTCCCAACTTGCTTTTGCCGGGGCGCTCAATCTATTCTTGGTGCTTGGCCTCGACCTCGTCGGGCGGGGCTTGTGGCTCCAAAGAGAGCCCGTAAAACGAAGGCAAAGGAGGACACGCTATGACGATGAAGCATGTTGCCTTGAGTCTAGCTTTCGCGCTCGGCCTTGCGGCTGTGGCGGCGCCCGCCTCCGCACAAGAGGGCCCAAAACTTTACGTCTTCTCATCCGGCTCGTTGGGAGGCTTCCCGAAGGCCGCCCTGCAGATGGGTGGGCAAGGCAATATCGACTGGGCACCGGTGAGTTTCTACGTGCTTAAACATCCCAAGGGCAACGTCATTATTGATACCGGAAACAACGACAAGACGATAACCGACCCCGAGGGATGGTGGGGACCACTCGCCAAGGGCTTCGGCCTCAAGATGACGAAGGATGACGCAATTCCGGCGCAGCTTGCCAAGATCGGTCTCAAGACCGACGACATCAAATACGTGGTGGCCGGTCACTTACATCTCGATCATGGCGGCAATGTCGGCCAGTTTCCGAATTCGACGCTCGTCGTCCAGGAAGATGAGCTGAAGGCTGCTTGGTGGCCGGATGTCGGCTTCTCCGTCTATTACATTCCAGGCGATTTCGCCGACACGAAGAAAATGAACGTCATCCGCCTCAACGGCGATCTGGACCTGTTCGACGACGGCTCGGTGCGTGTCATGCGTGCTCCAGGCCATACCCCAGGCAGCCAGTTCGTGACCGTGAAGCTGCCCAAGACCGGCTCGGTCATCCTCACCAGCGACGTGGTCTATCTCAAGGAAAATCTCGACAAGAACCTCATCCCGCCGATCCCGGGCACACAAAACCCGGGCGACGCCTATCGCAGCTATCAGCGCATTAGGCTGGTGCGCGATGCGAATAACGCGCAGATTTTCTACGGGCACGATCCGGAAATCTTCAAGGCGACGAAGAAGGCGCCGGAGTTTTACGATTGAGATCTGAATCGGCGCGGGCTCTCCTCGGGAGCAGGGCCCGCACCAGACCGTCCAGGCGAGCCTGCCGGGGCGACGCAGTCGCAGGCCTGTCTGCAAGGCAGACGCTACTTTGTCGGGGCGCTGCATGACCATCTCGTCAATCGACGCGGCGCCGCGCGACGATGCGCCAATCCGTGCGACGGATACTCCGGCCATCTCAGCGGTTAGCGTAAGCAAACGCTACGGCTCGGTCACGGCGCTCGACCGGCTCACGCTCGACATCCGCCGCGGCGAAGTGTTCGGCCTGTTGGGACCGAACGGCTCCGGCAAAACCACCTTCATGCGGCTGCTCGCGGGCTACCTGCTGCCGTCTGCAGGGCGGCTGACGGTGGCAGGCCTCGACACAGTGCGCGATTCGCTCGCGGTGCGGCGGCTTATCGGCTATGTGCCGGAATCGGCGCCTCTCTACCGGCAAATGCGCGTCGGCGAATTCCTCGCATTCATGGCCCGGCTCCGCGGCTTGCCTGAACGGACGGTGGCCGCCGCCGTGGAGCGTGTCGTCGACCGGCTGGCGTTAGGTGCTGTGGTGGACAAGCCGACCCAGGCCCTGTCGCGTGGCTATCGCCAGCGGGCGGCGCTCGCTCAAGCATTGATCCACGATCCTGACATTCTCATCCTCGACGAGCCGACCAATGGGCTTGATCCACGCCAGATCATTGAAATGAGGGAACTGATCCGCTCGCTTGCCGGGCGCCACACGGTGCTCATGAGTTCGCATATCCTGAGCGAGGTAGAGAAAACCTCCGACCGGGTGGCGGTGATGCTCGACGGCCGGTTGCTCGGCGTCCAGGCCATGGTCGACACGCCGGATCTCGAAGGCTGGTTTTTGTCGCTGACATGAGAACGCTGCGCATCCTCTTCGCCAAGGAGCTGAACGCGACGCTGACGTCGCCGATCGGCTACACGGTGGCGGCCGTGTTTCTGCTCGTGCTCGGCTATACTTTCAGCCTGACGCTTTTCGTCACCAAGGTCGCCAACCTCCAATACATCTTTCACCAGATGTACGTGTTGTCGATCCTGCTGGTGCCCGTTCTGACCATGCGCACCTTCGCCGAGGAGCGGCGATCGGAAACGCTCGAACTGCTGCTCACCGCGCCGGTTCGCGAGCTCTCGATCGTGCTGGCAAAATATGCTGCTACGCTGACGCTCGTGCTCGCGATTTTCGCGCTGACGCTCATTTACGCCGTGATCCTCGGCTGCTACGGCGAACCGGATTGGGGACCGATCTATGCCGGCTACCTGGCGCTCGCGCTCCACGCCTCGCTGCTAGTCGCCGTCGGTCTCCTGATGTCGAGCATTACCGAGAGTCAGGTCGTGGCCGCGGCGTTGTCGATCGGCGCGTTCCTGATGCTTTGGTTTGCCGATTCGGTGTCCTATCTTCTACCACCCCCGTTCGACAGCTTTGCAATCAACCTCTCTTTGATAGGCCACTTCAAACCGATGGTCAGCGGCTCGGTGTTCCTGTCTGACATCGGCTATTTCGTCACGGCGAGCTTGCTTGCGCTTTTCCTGACCGCCTGGGGGCTTGCGCAGCGATGAGCGACCAGCAAGGTTTGACCGATCTGCCGGCCGGGGATACCAGCTTTCTTCACAGCCTTCTCGAGCCGCTGCAAGACTGGATTAATCTCGCCTGGTTTGCCGGGGTAGTGCTCGCGCTGGTGCTGTTGTTTGCGGCCGGGCTGAAAGTGCCGGCGAGGCTCGCCTTCGTCAGCCGCATGGTCTCCGCCACGCTTGTCATCGCCGCCGCCGTCATGGTCACGATCCTCGCCAATGTCGCGCTGTTCCGTCATGACGCCCACCTCGACCTTACGCGCGAAAAAGCCTTCACGCCGTCGGCGGAGGCGGGCGAAGTGGTGCGCAGGCTCAGCGAACCCATCGACGTCGTCTATTTCTACCAGAAGCAGAACCAGGCGGCGCGGGCGCTCGGCGCCATGCTGCGGCAACTCGAACGGCAGAATGTGAATTTTCGCGTGCAGCAGATCGACGCCGATCAGAATCCGGCGCTGGCCAGCAGCCAGGGCGTGCGAACCTATAATTCCGCAGTACTGCGCCTCGGCGAACGCCGTGTCGAAGTGATCACTACAGACGACCGCGAGATCGCGCTCGGTGTGTTGCGGCTGTTGCGGACCCGTGAGGTCGTGATCTGCTTCGCCTCGGGCCACGGCGAATACGACATCGACAATTTCGAATTCCACACGCATTTTGAGGGTGCCCACAATCATAGCCACAACGTCTCCGGCACCGGGGTGGTGCAGATGGAGCAGCACGGCCTCGGCCGCCTGAGACGCGCCATCGAGAAGCTCGGCCTAGTCGCCCGAAAGGTCTCCTTCGCCACTGGGCAGCCGATCCCGGACGATTGCGCTGCGATCGTCGAAGCCAATCCGCGGACCCGCTACAGCCCCGGCGAAACCGACGTGCTGCGCCGCTATCTGGAACGCGGCGGCTCTGCGATGTTGCTGATCGAGCCGGACTACACCCTCGATGAGAGCATCGCGGCCCTACTTGCCAACCTCGGCATCGCGGTGCACGATGGCGTGATCGTCGATCCGACCGAGCATTATTTCACCGACGAGCAGATGATCGCCGTATCGCGCTACGGCCCACACCCTGCCACGCGGGGACTCGCGCTCTCGTTCTATCCCGGCGCGCGTCCGCTAGAGATATTGGCGGTGCCGGGCGTGCAGGTGACGCCACTGGCCGCCAGCAGCGGCGACAGCTACGTCATCGCAAATCGTCTTGAAGCCCATTCGAAATCGAAGTCCGGCCCCCGTTCATCGCAGATCATTGCGCTTGCAGCCGAGGGGCGGCTGGATGGATCGGCGGCAGCGACATTCCGCATGATTGTCGCGGGCGACGCCGATTTCGCCTCCAATTCCTTCTTTCCTTATCTGGCCAATTCCGACGCCGTGCTGGCCGGAATCTCCTGGCTGACGCGTGAGGAACGGGCGCCGGCGATGAGACCGCCGGTCGAGGTGCTGCCCACGGTATCCCTTACCGGCGGGCAGATGCGCGGCATCTTCCTCGTCACGGTTCTGCTGATTCCCGGCTTGATAGCATTCGCCGGCAGCGCGATGTGGTGGTGGCGGCGATGAGCCGGCTGGCCTGGGCAGCCGCAGCGCTCGGCGCCACAGCCTTTCTCGCGGCTCTGGCGTTTACCGGCGGTCGCGGTGGCCCAGGGCTTCAGCCGTTCAAGCCCAAAGGACTGATGATGATTCCTCTCGAGGAGGTGCGCGAGGTCGATGTTACCGCCCCCCGTGGCAATTGGCATTTCGTGCGCACCCCCGAGGGCTGGCGCGCGACGCAGGGAACAGCCACCGCGGGTTTTGAGGCGCGGCTCGACAGCGCGCTCAAATTCCTGCGCAATTCGGGGCCGGACCGTGTTCTGACGGCTGCGGAAGTCGCCCAAGCCGGCACGGCGCAGTTTGGCCTCGCGCCGCCCCGGCTGCGCATCGTCGTCAGCGGCCGCGGCGCCTCCGTCTTCGCCATTTCGTTCGGCGTCACCAATCCGATGGGCCTGTCGCATTATGCGAGGCTGGACGGGAGTCCGGAGATTGCGCTGCTGCCGGCCTTCGTTGCCGAGGAATGGGAGCGGACGGGAGGAACGCCGTGACGGCGAGGCTGATGCGATGGGCTGTGCTCTGGCTGGCGCTCATTGTCTGCGGCGGCGCCCTTGCGCATGTGACCACGACGGGACTGTTGCGCATCGAATTCACAGGCGGCCGGATGCTCTATGCGCTTTCCGTCGCGTTGCCCGAGCTGCCGGCCCCAGCGACGGCCACGCTAACCGCTGCCGCCAATGGCGACCGCGCCGCAGCGGAAACGGTGGCCGAAGCGGCGCGCAGAAGCGTCACGGTCGACCTCGACGGCGGACGCTGCCGGGCGGGACGAGTGCGCATTGGCGGCGCCGGCACCAACGAGACCCGCGCAACGGTCGAGATCGACTTCACATGCGACGCTTCCCATGGCCGCCTCGACATTACCGAGGACTGGCGCGCCTTTCTGGGCGAGCACTACCAGACCCTCGGCAATCTCCGCACGTCGAGCGGCGAGCGGCCGGTGATCTTCGGGGAGGAAGCGAGGTCCGTCACTGTGGACATCGACCGCACCGTTGGGACAGGCTGGTTCGATTTCGTCAAGCTCGGCATCGAGCACATTCTCACCGGCTATGACCATCTGCTGTTCCTCGTTGCGCTGCTGGCCACCGCGCGAGGCGTGTGGTCGGTAGTGCGCATCGTCACGGCCTTCACATTGGCCCACAGCGTGACGCTGTCGGTCGCAACGCTGGGCATTGTGACGATTCCCGACCGCGTCATCGAGCCGCTGATTGCGGCGACGATCGTGTGGGTCGCGTTGGAGAATCTTTTCGCGGCCGAGCCCGACCGGAGGCGGTGGATTTGGAGTTTCGGTTTCGGCCTGGTGCACGGCTTCGGGTTTGCCTCCGTACTTGGTGAACTCGGCTTGAAGGGGGCGACACTGGTGCGTGGGCTGGTGGGTTTCAATGTGGGGGTCGAAATCGGACAACTAATTTTCGTTGCCGTCTTCCTGCCGGCGCTGATGTGTCTGTCGCGCGGGCGCGGCTCGCGACTAGCCCCGCGCATCGCCTCGCTGACGGTAGCCGTAATCGGCACTTACTGGTTGGTCGAGCGCATTTTTGTCGGTTGAGGATCACCGTTGCCGAAGCCGGACTTCTCGATGGCTCAATTTACGGAATGAGCAATTATGGAACGACCGCTTCTGTGACATTTGAGACATGCCGACGCACAGGTAACAATGTCTGTTTATCGGGGGATAGTGTTGCAAAAGTCTTTTTGCAGCATGCGACTCAAATTCTTAGAGCCATAGGCGCGACGATCGAATTATAACGTGGGGGCGCTAAACTCACCGGCGATTCTGACAACGGGTCTGAGGCTACATTGACCGGCGATTGTCGCTTATTTCGTTCTTTCGCGGAAAATTAGCCGCGCGTTTTTGCAACACTATCAGGGGTAGAGCGGAAGTCGTCGGTACGCGGCCAAACCGACGCGAATGACCGATGCTGTCGAAAAAGGGCTTGAGGAGCCGAGCGAACAATGATTCCTGCTGAGGAGACGGCAGGAGAGTCGGCGATGATGGGGCGGCAGGACGAGATCAGGGGCAGCCTCGACGAGATGATCCCGACTGACCACCTGTTGCGACGGATCAATGTGTTTGCGACAGCCGTTCTGGCCGATTTGCACCAGCAGCTAAAGCCGTTTTACAGCGACATCGGCCGGCCCTCGGTGGATCCCGAGCTGATGATCCGGATGCTTTTGGTCGGTTATTGCTATGGCATTCGTCATGAGCGCCGGCTGTGTCAGGAAGTGGCGCTGCACCTTGCTTATCGCTGGTTCTGCAAGCTCGATCTCGACGACAAGGTTCCGCACCATTCGACCTTCTCGGTGAACCGGCTTGGCCGCTTCCGTGAGAGCGAGATCCTGCGCCATATTTTCGAGCGCGTGGTTGCAGCCTGCATGCTCGCGGGCCTCGTCAAGGGCGAGGGGTTCGCGGTGGATGCAAGCGTGATGGAGGCCAATGCCAGCCGCTATCACGGCAAAGCGCCGGACGAACTGGACTGGACCGATGCGCAACGACAGAAGCGTGCCGTGGCCGAGTATCTGGCTGGACTCGAGGCGGAGGCCCAGGACCATGAAGGCAACGATAGCCGTGGTGGCGGTTCTGACGGGACGCCGCCCGCAGCGCCGGATCGCAAGCCACCGAAGGTGATCTCGCCCTCCGACCCGTTGTCGGCGTGGACGGCGAAAGCCACAAGCGCGTGCAGTTCGGGTATGGGCTCAACTATCTCATCGACGTCGAGCACGCAGTCATTGTCGACGTTGAACCAACGCCCGCGCGCACCTATGACGAGGTCGAGTCCACAAAGACGATGCTCGATCGAACCGAACATCGCTTTAGTTTGAAGCCGAAGCGGCTTGCTGCTGACACCGCTTATGGAACGGGCCGTTTCCTCGGCTGGCTGGTTGGCCGCGGGATTGCTCCACATATTCCAGTTCGCGACGCAAGCGAGCGCGATGACGGCACCTTTTCGCGCAGTGACTTTCGCTGGGACAGACGGCGCGGCGTTTACATCTGTCCAAACAACAAAGTGCTACACACCACCGGCACCGTGCACGACGGCAACATGCTCCGCTACCGCGCCTCCAACGACTGCGATGTGTGTGCGCTGAAGCTGAGATGCTGTCCGAATATGGCTGCCCGACAGGTACCCCGTGACATTCACGAAGATGCCCGCGATATGGCGCGACGGCTGATGGGGACAAAGCGCTTTCTCAAATCGCGGGATGAACGCAAGCGCGTCGAGATGCGCTTTGCTCAACTCAAGACCCACCACGGTTTCGAACGCATGCGGCTCAGAGGTCTCTCCGGCGCCCGTGACGAGTTTCACCTTACCGCCATCGTGCAGAACCTCAAGACGATGGCGCTCCATCTACTCGGCCCGCCAACAGGTCAGGGGTCCGTGTCGATTGCGTAAGTGGCACGGCAATTCGGGCGAGGTGTTCGCCGAGCAGGCCGTGACGCCCAGCCAGAAAGACGCCGAAACCGCTTTCCCAACAGCAGGCCGATCGCCACAGGGCCTTTTTCGACAGCATCGACCCGTTGCAGACATTTCGACTCGAACACCGGAGAGATCAGGGCCCTGGCCCTTCCGCGACGACAGCTGCAATGGAACGCCTCCCGCGGCATCACGGCATTGCTGGAGGATGACCTACCCATGCCCGTCAGTTCAGTATCTCCGAAAGCACACGGCCTTCGCAGCCGTTTGGCGGGCGGACGTTCAAGATGAAGGCGATCGTCCGCGCGAGGTCAACTACTTCCGAATCGCCGTACTTGCCGGCCTTGATCCAGCTTGGTCCGTACATCGCCAGCGGCACGTTGGTGTCATACGCCCAGGGCGATCCGTGCGTTGACGCATAAGTCGTGGGTTTGGCGAACAGGTACCAGTTCGGCTTATTCATGACTACGATGTCGCCGCTGATCTGCTGGTGCCAGGCAAGCGTCACTTGGCGCGCCAGCTTGGTATTCGGCATCTGACCGTTCTCGAGCTGCGTGCGGGTGAAAACAGTCTCGACACCGGGATACGACCGCAGGAATGCCTGCGCCGCAGCTTCGACCTCCGCCGGATTGAGCTTGCGCTCCTCCAGCAGCCGATAGTCGACATAGAGATTCGGGTTCCACCACGCCGTCACATACTTGCCTTCGCCGAATTTCGCCGACAGCGCCGCGTTGACGCCCTCGATCATTTTGTCTGGATCGATGCGGCCGGCGTCGAGCCGGCGGCTCGCGCTGAACTCGGGGATGTTCATGAAGCCGTGATCGGCCGACAACGTGATCAGAACGTTCTGCAGCCCGATCCGCTGGTCGATGAAGGCGAACAGCTCACCGAACACCCGGTCGAGCCGGATCGTCTGGTCGTGCGACTGCCGGCTTTCCGGACCGAACAGGTGATTGACGTAGTCGTGGCTAGTCCAGCTGACCGCCAGAATGTCGGTTGCGCCGGCCGGATTGTTGCCGAGGTTCTCGCCCTCGATCGCAGCCTTTACGAAGTCGAGGGTGAGCAAGTCACCCCACGGCGTCCACATCATGGCATCGTAGTATGCCTTGTCGGGCGTCGAGGCACCGCCGGCGGTCGCATGCGGGAAGCGCGAGCCGAGCCCCTTGTAGCGCGTCGTCCAGGGCCGGTCGTCGGAGGTCGAGCGCGAATAAGCCTCCTCGGGCAGCAGCGGGTCCCAGCTTTTGCCGAAATACCTGTCTTGCGGCTTGCCTTCGTAAAATGCCTTCCACCAGCCTGGGTAGTCCGGCATGTAGTAGTCGGACGTGATGAAGCGCCCCGTGACGGTCGAATGCATATAAGCGGTGCCGTGGTGGCCCGCGAGGCCGATCGCGGATCGGTCCTTGCCGGAGATCGCGGTCACCTTCGACTTGCCGTTGGCGTAGATGAGCTCGTCACCGACCGCAGTGACCTTTATGTTGAACGGCGACGTACCCGAGTGCTGCGGCGTATCCTCGCCGATGTACTTGTGGCGGTCGTCCTCGGTCGAATAGATGCGTTTGCCGGTCTTCTTGTCGATCCAGTCGTTGCCGACCACGCCATGCTTGTAAGGATGGGCGCAGGAGAGCAGCGTCGCGTGACCGACGCTGGTGTAGGTGGTTGCGTGGCTGTAGTGATTGTTGCCGTACCAGGCGCCTCGATCGAGCAACGTGCGGAAGCCGCGCTCTCCATACTGGTCGTAGTACTTGACCAGTTGCTCCTGCGGAAAGCCGTCGACCACCAGGAATAGGACAAGCTTAGGTGGGGCCTTCCCGCCCGGAGCGTCGCCCGTCTGCGCCAGCACGGCAGTCGGTAGAAACGATAGGCCGGATAACAACACGGTGAAAAGCAATCGATCGATCGTCATCGTGGCATCCTCTCCCGTTTGATTTTGATGTTTCTTCTCCGAGTGTGGTCGACCTTCGCCCTTTGTCAATCCTGCTTGCTGGTTGTGTCGTCGCTCTCTTTGCGGGCCTCAGTCGCCGCGAGTTCTAGAATGTATGCGGCAACATCCAATCCCGCAGTTCGCGCGCGAGCAGGTCGACGTGGTCGTTGTGCTTCAGACCAATCTCCTGCTTATTTCCAGTGAGCCGATCGCGGCGATCGCGCGAGAGAAGCGGCTGCCAACCGTCCTCCTGCAACCCTACTGACCCGCGCCGATGAGGTAATCGAGTGACAGGGGACGTCGCTTATTGGCACTTTTCTGACCTCGCGCGATATCCGACTCGAGTCCGGAATGCGCACCAAAGCGGACGTTCCGCCGACCGCTCGAATTTATGGGTTCACGCCCTAATGGGATAATGTGCGAAATCAACTCCCTCGAAGCTGACTGAATCGATCAGTTCGCTCTCATGCGGCAGCACGTATGGATTGCCATAGATTCCGTGCACGCCACCAAGCTGGTGGCCGACGAATTTCATACGCGTCTCTTCCGAGATACCGGCGCTTTTGCATGCGTCGATGAAGCTGTGTCGGAGAGAGTAGGTACTATATTTCCGATTGGAGATCTTCAGTTTCCCTCGAATGATACGGTTGAGGCGCTTGGTAATGGCCGAACTCCAGAAACCATGTTGGTCTGGATGCAATTCACGAAACAATTGCTTGGCTTTGCCGTTGTGGCGCCCCTCAACGAACCGGATGAAGCCAGCCTTGATCAATATCGAGTGGAGCGGGATCATGCGCCGTCCCGCTGCAGTCTTTACCCTGCGCGGATCGTTTTCAGCCTCTGCTTTCTCAGTTGGATTTGCAGCCTCATCATCATCGTCAAGAAGGCAAAGCAAATTTAGATGCGGCCGTCCGTTGAACGACATGTGTAGGTCGTCGGTCTGTAACTGCGCCAGCTCGTTTGGTCTCGCGCCGGTCGTTAGCAGGAGCAGGGGAAGCCAATAGAGAGCCGTCTTTGTCGAAGCTGTGCCAGTGATCGCAAAGAGCTTGCTAATCTGGTCGGGCTTAAGCGGTAGCCGCTTGGTGTTGGCAGCATCGCCAGCGTCTTCCGAGCGTGTCGGTCGCCCGCTTTAGCTGTAGAGATGCGATGTCGAAGCCTTCTGGTGTGCCAGCTCCATTATTTGCAAAATCTTGTGCGAGGTTGCCCAACAGTACCTTGGTTGGCTCCAACGGCTCTTCCGAGCGCAGCACCTCGTAAACGTGTTCAAGTGCAACCAGCAACTGACCGGCCCTCCGCTTGGCCACATCACGCCGGGTCGTTCGCAATGAGCAGCGAACGTCGGTTTGGCCCATGACGTTGATGAGATCTAGCGGAGTGGCCTTACGAAACCAGTAAACTCCGTTGCGGCGTTGCAGATACATTGCGGTCGAGCCCCCTTTACTGCCGACCGCGCTGGCGGTCGGATGTGACGGGGGTCTGTGACAAACGCGCGCTTAAAACGCGTTGTATCATCTAATGTTTTCAAGGGGTTAGCGATGGCGGAGCCGGAGGGAGTAGAAACCTTAGCGCTACGCTACGGATGGATAAAGCAGTACAGGATACGGCAATCAAGTTTGGCTGGAATTGAACCAGCAAGCGCAAAGCCAGATCGCATGCCGATCATGCGACATGCAGGTCGCCATAGAAGATCAGCCAGGCCTCCTAGTCCGGACCGCGGCGATGGGTGAGGGGCAGATTTAGGCCCATCCCGCATCGTTGCAGAGTTTTGCAAACTGCTCAGAAGTGGCCGGAAACAGCCGGATCAAAATGGGGTGGCATTGCAAAACCGGGTTAGGGATATCAATGGCTTAGCCCAGAACCCGATAGGCTACCGTTACACCATTCCCCAAGAATTGCTCAATAACATCAATGTCTTACATGGATGTTCGGGCAATCGGCTGGAGCGGGATTTTGCAAATCGCCGCTTTCGCTGGTGCGTCGTTCTACTCGCTCGGTCCGGGCCTTGGCAAGCGTGGAAGGAGGGGCATTTTCCAACGAATTGCAGGGTGGCGCGGGCGGCGCTTGCCGCGGTTCGAATTCACCGGTCGGTTGCTGAAGGTGTCGGTCGACATGCATGCCGACCAAAAGCTGGATGGCGAGGGCGTGGGTGCCGCGGAGATGGCGCGACAGTAGCAGCCGATCCTAAGCTGTCATCGCCCGCGCATGCGGGCGATCCAGTATTCCAGAGACAGCAGGTGACTATCGATAGGCCGCGGCGTACTGGATACCCCGCATGCGCGGGGCATGACGGCGCGAATGGCGCGGCGTTGCTCCTCGTCGCAATGGCGGAGCCTACTTGATCTTCTCATATGCCGCGGCGAAATCCGCCAGCGGCATCGGAATCGTGATCGTTTCCTTGGCCATATTCTGGAACGAGACCTTCAACTGTTTGCCGGCTTTCAACGCGGCCAGCATGTCAGGCGAAATCTGGGTGTTGGCGTAGCAGCCGCGCGCCTCGCAGGTCTGAACCTGCAGGTCGGACGTCATGCCGTCGTCGACCTGAAGCTTGGCTCCGGCCGGCAGGTTGAGCCCGAGCGGCAATTGCACGATACCGACCGGTGCGCGGGTTTCGGCCGATACGCGGATACTGATCAGCACGATCAACTGACCGGTCTTGGTCAGGACGGCGCTTTGCTCGATCGCGCATTCGAGTGGCGCGCCGCGGCTGGCGCTGCTGCACCGCGCAACCCAGCCGGGAGGCGCGGGCGTATTGGCGCCCTCGGCCGGGCCGGCGGTGGGAGCTGGCGGTGCCTGCGCCGCGGGCGCAGCATTCTTGGTCTTGAGCGCCTGGGCTTGGCCATGGCCGCACATGCCGAATAGCGCCGCGGCAACAACCACTAATTTGATTGGAATTTTCACTGAACCGGCTCCGAAGGAAACTACCTTCGGATGTGTCGGTTGCCGGCCAAAGTCAAGTCATTCGGCCGCTTGCTTGACCGAGCCGTGTGCGTCCGGATGCGCATCATGGTGCGAACCGGTCGAACGGCTCCAGCGCGCAAACGCGTTCGAAAGCCGGTCTAGATAGAGATAGACCACCGGCGTTGTGAACAGCGTCAGCGCCTGGCTGACGAGCAGGCCGCCGACCATGGCATAACCGAGCGGCTGGCGAATTTCCGATCCCGTGCCGGTGCCGAGCATCAGCGGCACCCCGCCGAGCATCGCCGCCATCGTCGTCATCATGATCGGGCGAAATCGCAGTAGCGCCGCCTTGCGGATCGCGGCTTCCGGCTCCAGACGCTCGTCGCGTTCGGCCGTGATCGCAAAATCGACCATCATGATGCCGTTCTTCTTCACGATGCCGATGAGAAGCACGATCCCGATCAGGGCAATCAGGCTGAAATCGAATCCGAACAGCATCAGGATGGCGAGCGCACCGACGCCCGCGGACGGCAGCGTGGATAGAATCGTGAGCGGGTGGATGTAGCTTTCGTAGAGAATGCCGAGGATCAGGTACACCACCACGAGCGCTGCGAGAATCAACAGCGGCACCGTGCCGAGCGATTGCTGGAATGCCTGCGCCGTGCCCTGGAAGCTCGAATTGAGCGTCGTCGGCGCGCCGAGTTCGACCATCGCTTGTTGAATTGCGTTGGTCGCCTGGCCCAGTGCCACGCCCTGCGCGAGATTGAAGCTGATCGTGGTTGCCGGGAATTGGCCCTGATGGCTGATCGACAGCGGCCGCACCGGCACGCTGGTCCAGGTGGCAAAGGTCGAAAGTGGCACCTGGTCGCCGGTGATTGGCGATTTCAGGTAGATCTTGTTCAGGGTGTCGAGGCTGCCCTGCAATTCCGGCAGCACTTCGAGCACCACCTTGTAGGTGTTGAGCTGCGTAAAGTACTGCGTCACCTGGCGCTGGCCGAACGCGTCATACAGCGTGTCGTCGATCAGTTGCGGCTGGATGCCGTAACGCGCGGCTGTGTCGCGGTTGATTTTCAGCTCGAGCGTGGTGCCGTTGGTCTGCTGGTCGGTCGCAACATCGCGAAGCTGCGGCAGCGTCTGCATCTTGGCCAGGATTTTGGGCGCCCATTCGTTCAGCTCGGCCAAATTGGCGTCCTGCAGCGTGAATTCGAACTGGGTTCGGGTCGGCCGGCCGCCGAGGCGAACGTCCTGGGCCGCCTGCATATAGAGACGGGCGCCATCGACTTTCTCGAGCTGCGGACGCAGGCGCGCGATGATCTGCTGCGCGGATGCCTTGCGCTCGTCGCGCGGCTTCAGCGTGATGTAGAGATTGCCGTTATTGCCAGCACGTCCGGTGCCGCCGATCGCCATCGCGACCGAGGCCACATCAGGGTCGGCCTGCACGATCCTTCCGAGTTGCTCCTGACGACGCTTCATGTCGGCGAATGAGATGTCCTGGCTGGCTTCCGACGTGGCGGTGATCAGGCCATTGTCCTGCTGCGGGAAGAAGCCCTTCGGGATGATCACGAACAGATAGACCGACAGACCGAGCGTGGCGAAGAAGATCATCAGGGTCGTCAACTTCCAGCGCAGCGCGAGATCGAGGCCGCGCTCGTAGAAGTGCAGCATCGCATCGAAGGCGCGCTCGCTCCGTTGATAGAACCGGCCGTGTCTGACCTCGCCATGCGCGCGCAGGAAGCGCGAGGCCATCATCGGCGTCAGCGTCAGCGACACGATCATCGACACGAAGATGGTCATTGCGAGGACCACCGCGAATTCGCGGAACAGCCGGCCGATGATGCCGCCCATCAGCAGTAGCGGGATCAGCACCGCGATCAGCGAGATGCTGATCGACACGATCGTGAAGCCGATTTCGCTGGCGCCCTTGAAGGCAGCGGCCAGCGGTTTTTCGCCTTGCTCGATGTATCGCGTAATGTTCTCCAGCATCACGATGGCGTCGTCGACCACGAAGCCGACGGCAATGGTGAGCGCCATCAGCGAGAGATTGTCGAGCGAATAGCCGCACACCCACATCAGCGCGCAGGCGCCAAGCAGCGCCAATGGCACCGTCACCGCCGGGATTACCGTCGCCCAGAAATTGCGCAGGAAGATGAATATCACCATCACGACCAGCGCGATCGTGAGCAGCATGGTGAATTGGACGTCCTCGACCGCGGCACGGATCGTCGTGGTGCGATCACTCATCACCTCGACCTTGATAGCCGGTGGGAGCGCAGCGAGTAGCCGGGGCAGCGTCCCCTTGATCTGGTCGACGGTCTCGATGACGTTGGCGCCGGGCTGCTTGAATATCACCAGGAATACGCCGCGCTTGCCGTTGGCCCAAGCCGCCTGCTTGGCGTCCTCCGGGCCGGTGACGGCCTGGCCGATATCGCGGATCCGCAACGGACCGCCATTGCGATAGGCGATGATGACGTCGTTCCAGTCCTTGGAATCCGTTAGCTGATCATTGGCGTAAATGGTGTAAGCACGCCGCTCGCCGTCGATATTGCCCTTGGGGCTGTCAACGGTCGTGATCGCGATCTGGCTGCGCACGTCCTCCAGTGACAGGCCCTTGGCGACGAGTTTCGCCGGGTCGATCTGAATGCGGATCGCCGGCTTCTGCTGGCCTCCGATGATGACCTGGGCGACGCCTGAGATCTGGCTGATCTGCTGCGCGAGCTGGGCGTCCACGGAGTCGCTGACGGTCGTGAGCGGCAGCGTGTCCGAAGTCGCCGCCATGATCAGGATCGGCGAATCCGCCGGGTTGACCTTGCGATAGATCGGGGGCGAGGGGAGGTTTTTCGGCAACTGGCCGCTGGCCGCATTGATCGCGGCCTGCACGTCGTTGGCGGCCGCGTCGATCGAGCGGTTGAGATCGAACTGGATGTTGACTGCGGTCGTACCGAGATAGCTCGTAGACGTCATCTGCGCGACGCCCGGAATCTGCGCGAACTGGCGCTCAAGCGGTTGCGCCACCGACGAGGCCATGGTTTCCGGGCTGCCGCCCGGCAGGTTGGCGGTGACCTGGATGGTCGGGAAGTCGACTTGCGGCAGGGGGGCGACGGGCAACAGCGGGTAGGCGACGAGGCCGACGAACATGATGCCCGCCATCATCAGCGAGGTGCCGATCGGGTAGCGAATGAAGGGCGCGGAGATTCCGCCGCTCATTCCTGGGCAACCTTGGCTTGGGCCGGATCGGAACTGGCGATCGCCGTGGTCACGAGCGAGCCGGGCAGAACCTTGAATTGACCTGCCGTGATCACCTGCTCGCCGAGCGAAAGTCCCTCATCGACTACCGAGCGGCCGTCGATCGAGCGCGTCACCTTGATCTTGCGGAGCTCGGCCTTGTTGTCCTGGTTGACCGCGTAGGCGTAGAGACCGTCGGCGCCATGCTGAACAGCGTCATCCGGAATCACGGTGGCGTCTTTCAGTGTCGCAACGAGCAGCCGCGTCGAAACCGACTGGCCGGGCCACAACGCGTGATCCTTGTTGTCGAATACCGCCTTGAGCCTGATCGTCCCGCTCGAGGTGTCGACCTGGTTGTTGATCAGCGAGAGCGTGCCGGTGGACAGCTCCCGCTTGCCGTCGGTGGAAAGAGCGATCACTTTGGGAGAACCGGTGGCCAGCGCTGCCTTGATATCCGGCAACTGGTCCTCCGGCGCGGTAAAGATCACCGCGATCGGCTCGATCTGGGCAATGGTGACGATGCCGGTCTGGGTTGCGGCGTTGACGATATTGCCGACATCGACCTGGCGCAGCCCGGCGATACCGGAAATCGGTGCCTTGACGGTGGCGTAATCAAGCTGGGTTTGGGCGTTGGAGATCGCTGCCGTGTCGGCCTCAACCTGCGCCGTCAGTTGCGCGACGGTCGAGCGCTGCGTATCGGTCTGTTGCCGGGTCGCGAATTCGCCGAGCCTGGTAGAGCGCTGCAGGTCGAGACTGGCATTGGCAAGATTGGCTGCGTCCTGCGCCTTCTTGGCCTTGGCCTGATCGAGCACGGCCTGGAACGGCCGCGGATCGATCTCGGCCAGGGTATCGCCCTCCTTGACGAACTGGCCTTCCTGAAACGCAATTCGATTGATCTGGCCGTCGACGCGGCTGCGCACTACGACGGTGTTGAAACCTTGCACGGTGCCAAGCCCGGTCAGATAGACCGGAAAATCGGCCTTCTCGACCGGGGCGGTCTTGACGGGGACGGCGGTGCGGGCCGGCGCGCGCTTCCCGTCAGCCTGCGCCGGGTGTTCCTCGCCGTGGAATCGCTGCCAGCCCAAATAGCCCAGCCCGGCAATCGCTGCGACCAACAAGACCCAACGGATGGTGCGTGATCTCGACATGCCGACCTACGTGTTTCGGAAAACAGGCAATGGCACCCAGAACGGTTCCCTGCGGAGACAGATATTGTCTCGGCGCCCTCGGGGCGTACATGCACGAGCGCTTGAGAATCCTAAACAATTGGAAAGGTTGCGGCAGCGCACGCGTGAGGATCGGCGATGGCGACGGCGTGGCTCGCAATCTCATTCATGGCTGTCGAACGGACCGCAAATTAGAATCGTTTTGATCTGGATGGATTCAAGCGACGTCTTGCCCCAACCGCGTTGACCGCAAAATTTTCGCTGGGTACCTACGGCGCAGGATTGTCCGCCGCACGTCGGCTGCCGCGAACTGAATTTCGTCAGCGGCATGTCCTGTCGGACGGGAGGAATATGATGGCGGTGAGCTGGTGGCGGAGAACCCCTGAGGTTCCCACGAAATCAGCTCGCGGCCGGGGAGTTCGTGCGTTATCCTGCGTCTCGTTTGCATCTGGTCACGCCGGTCACACGAGGTATGCGGGGGCGCTTTTTTCTGGCTGCAGAGCATGATACGGGATGGCTACGCCCGCAGCCCGATCTTCGATCTCGATATTCGATCCCGGCCCTGGTGGAGCGGCCTGGGCGAGACGACCCTGAAACGGTCAAATTGACCGGTATCTATCATAACCTTATCCGCTACTGGGCCTAAGTATGAATATGTCTCTTTCTCGCGCGACGACATTGGCTGTGATCTCGGCGCTGGCCATGCTGTCGCTGGCGGCGCCATCCTGGGCCCAGCAGAATGTCGCACCCGCAGCGCCGCCTGCGTCCCCGGTTCAACAGGCGCCCGCGGTTTCGCAAGCCCCAGCGGCGCCGGTCCAGGCAACTCAGCCGACGGCAGCCGCCGCGCCGGTTGCACCAACCGCAAGCTCAGACGCGACCGCCGCGCCGGCCGGGCGAGAAGGCACCTCGTTGAAGGCAACGACGGTTGCGCCGCGCGAATTGTCGCCGTGGTCCATGTACAAGGATGCCGACGTTGTGGTGAAGGCCGTGATGATCGGTCTCGCCTTTGCCTCGCTCGTGACCTGGACCGTCTTCATCGCGAAGATGTTCGAATTGGCGGTCGTTCAGCGCAAGCTGCGCAGGGCGCTCGCCAAGATCGCCGACGCGAGGTCGCTGGCGGAAGCGCAATTCGCGCTGGGCGCCAAGGGCAGCGTACTGTCGTCCTTCCTTGCGGCAGCGATGCGCGAGGCGCGGCTATCGGCGGGCATCTCGAGCGACGCCGGCATCAAGGAGCGCGCCGCGTCGAGCTTTTCGGAAATCGTGCGCGCCGAGGCGCGTCGGATCCGGCTCGGCATGGGGCTGTTGGCGACCATCGGCGCGACGTCGCCCTTTGTCGGCCTGTTCGGTACGGTCTGGGGCATCATGAACAGTTTTATCGGCATTTCGAAATCGCAGACCACGAACCTCGCCGTGGTGGCGCCCGGCATCGCCGAAGCGCTGCTTGCGACCGCGATCGGTCTCGTCGCTGCGATCCCGGCCGTCATCATCTACAATCACTTTTCGCGGGTGACCAAGGGCTACATGGAACTGGTCAGCCGAGCATCGGGCGCCGCGGGACGGCTGCTGTCGCGCGATCTCGACCGCACGCACATCAGCTCGCACGGTAGTTCGCATTCGCGCGCGGCGGCGGCGGAGTAGGCGATGGGCGCGTCAATTGCAGAACACGACCTCGATGACGACAGCGATTTCGCGGAATCGCACGAGATCAACGTCACGCCGTTCATCGACGTCATTCTCGTCCTCCTGATCATCTTCATGGTCGCAGCCCCCTTGTCGACCGTCGACCTGCCGGTCGATTTGCCGACGTCGACCGCAACCCCGCAGAAGAAGCCGGACAAGCCGACTTATGTGAGCATCAAGCCGGACCTCTCGGTTGCGATCGGTGAGAACATGGTCAAGCGCGTCGACCTGGTGCGCTCGCTCGATGCGATGCCGGACAGCAGCAAGGAGCGCCACGTCTTCCTGCGCGCTGACCGCGCCGTGCCCTATGGCGAATTGATGGACGTGCTCGAAATCCTGCGCGCCGGCGGCTATTCCAAAATCAAGCTGGTGGCGCTCGAAGGCGTTCCCGAAGCAGCGGCGGCGCAAGCGGCGCCGGCAAAGCCTTGACCGGCCTCGACGAGCAAAAGCCTTCGCGGCGGCTCTGGATTTCTGCCGCGGTGATTGCGCTCGCGCTCCACATTGGCGGCGCGGCGCTGGCGATCGCGCATTTGCAGACCGAAGAAGCCGATGACGCCCTCGGCGCGTCGGCAATCGAGATCGGGCTCGAAATGGCCTCCGTTCACCGCGAGGTGACCGATCTGCCGCCGGGTCCGGATACCGATGCTTCCGCGGCGTCGCCGCAGCTCGCCGAGCAGAAGGCCGAGGTCAAGGAAACCGAGCTGCCGCAGGACAAGCCGACGGAGCCTGAAGAGGCCGACCGGGTGGTGACGGAGAACGAGTCGAAGAAGCCGAAAGAGGACGATCCGAAGATCGCGGCGGTGCAGACGCAGGCGTCGACCGAGTCGGTTGCCTCCGAGGCGACCGCGACGCCGAGTTCAGAGGACATTCCGGAAGGGCAGCGTTCCATCGCACCGGTGATCGGCACCGGCGAGAGCGCACGACGCGTGCGCGCGACCTGGCAAAAGGAGCTGGTCGCGCATCTCGACAAGCACAAGCGCTACCCGAAGGAACGGCAGCAAAAGTCCGCCGAGATCCAGATTCGCTTCACGCTCGACCGCATGGGCCGCGTGCTCTCGACCGATATCGAGAAGGGGTCAGGCGATCCGGCCTTCGACGAGGCGGCGCTGGCAATGGTGCGCCGCTCGGATCCGGTGCCGATGCCGCCACCCATCATTGCCGACGAGGGCCTGACGTTCACGCTGCCGGTGATCTTCCGCGTCAAGAACAAGAGCTGACGTCTCGCATTCCTGCCATGCGTTAGATCGGATAGTGCTGCGGTCCGGTCTCGATCGTGATCCAGCGCAATTCGGTGAATTCGGCGATGCCGGCCTTGCCGCCGAAGCGGCCATAGCCCGACGCCTTGACGCCGCCGAATGGCATCTGCGCCTCGTCGTGAACGGTGGGCCCGTTGACGTGGCAGATGCCGGAATCGATGCGCTTGGCGACCTCGAACGCGCGCGCGATGTCGCGTCCGAATACCGCTGCCGATAGCCCGTATTCGGTGTCATTGGCGACGCGAACGGCTTCGTCCGCGCCGTTGACGCGCACGACGCAGACCACCGGGCCGAATGACTCCTCGCCGTAGATCCGCATCGACGAGTTGACGCCGTCGATCACGGTTGCCGACATCAGCGTGCCCTCGCTGCGCCCGCCTGCGACCACCTTGGCGCCTTTGCTGACGGCGTCGTTGATCAGGGCCTGAATGCGGGCCGCGGCATCGGTGCCGATCAGCGATCCCAGCGGCGCGTTCCCCTTGCGCGGATCGCCGGCGACGAGCGATCCGGCCTTCGCCGCGAGCTTTGTTACGAAGGCGTCGGCAATCTTCTCGTCGACGACGAGGCGCTCGGTCGACATGCAAATCTGGCCCTGGTTCATGAAGGCGCCGAACGCTGCGGCGGCTACGGCGGCGTCGATGTCGGCATCGTCGAGCACGATCATCGGCGCCTTGCCGCCGAGTTCGAGCAGGGCAGGCTTGAGGTACTTTGCCGCCACCTGCGCGATGATGCGGCCGACGCGCGTCGAGCCGGTAAAATTGACGCGCCGCACGGCTGGATGGCCGATCAGCATTTCGATCAGGGCAGGGGCATCTTCCGGCGCGTTGGTGATGACGTTGAGGACGCCCGGCGGCAGTCCGGCATCGCGCAGGCATTCGGCGATCAGCCGGTGGGTGCCCGGGCAGATTTCGGAGGCCTTCAGCACCACGGTGTTGCCGCAAGCGAGCGGCAGCGCGATGGCGCGAACGCCGAGAATAACCGGCGCGTTCCACGGCGCCATGCTCAACACCACGCCGGCGGGCTGGCGCACGGCCATCGCGATACAGCCCGGCTTGTCGGAGGGGATGACTTCGCCCGAAATCTGCGTGGTGATGGCCGCCGCTTCGCGCAGCATGCCGGCGGCCAAGTGAACATTGAAGCCGGCCCAGCCGGCTGTCGCGCCGGTCTCCGCCGCCATCAACTCGATGAACTGGGGTGCCTTCGATGCCAGAAGATCGGCAGCCTTCAACAGGATCGCGCGTCTCGCGTTCGGACCGGTAGCGGACCATGCGGGGAAAGCGGCGGCCGCAGTGTCGGCCGCGCGCTTCGCATCCGCGATCTGGGCTGCCGCGGCGCGGCTTGCGAGATCGCCGGTGACCGGGTTGAGGCGATCGAACGTCGCGCCGTTCGATGCCGGGACATCCTTGCTCTCGAGCAGCAGCGAAATTTCATACATGGCTTTCTCTCCTCACGCGTGCGTTACGATGATGATGCGGTGGCCGGCGGTACGCCGCCGAGATAGGCGCGCTGGACGGCGGGATCGGCTTTCAACTGGTCGGCAGTGCCGTGTCCAACGATGACGCCGTTCTCGAGCACATAACCGCGATCGGCGATCCGCAGGCTCTCCTGCGCGTTCTGTTCGACGAGCAAAAGCCCGACACCGGCCTCGCGCACCCGCAGCAAGGTGGCGAACAACTCCTGCACCATCGCGGGCGAGAGCCCGAGCGACGGCTCGTCCAGCAGCAGGATATCCGGATTGGACATCAGCGCGCGGCCGATGGCGAGCATCTGCTGTTCGCCGCCGCTCATGGTGCGCGCGATCTGGGCGGCGCGTTCGCGCAGGCGCGGAAACAGCGCAAGCACTTGCTCGCGCCGCGCCGCTTCGCCCTCGCGGGCGCGCTTCGGGTTGGCGCCGAGCAGAAGATTTTCCTTCACCGTGAGGTCGCCAAAGATGCCGCGGCCTTCCGGCACCAGCGCCAGCCCGCTTTCGACGATGTCGTGGGCGGCAAGCGCGGAGATGTCGCGGCCGCCGAGGCTCACCTGCTTGCCGGGAAGCGTACGCACGACGCCCGCGATGGCTTTCAGGAGCGAAGTCTTGCCGGCGCCATTGGCGCCCAGGATCGTTACGATCTCACGGTGGCCGACGCTGAGGGCGACGCCGTCGAGCGCCCGATGCAGGCCATAAGCGAGGCTGAGATTTTTGACCTCAAGCATCGGCGGCTACCCCGCCAAGATAGGCCTTCACAACGGCCGCATCGCTCAGCACGTCCACGGTGGCGCCTTCGGCGATCTTGCGTCCGCTGCTCATGACGATGCAGCGGTCGCACAGGGCGCGAACCGCGCTCATCACATGCTCGACCAGCACAATGGTGATTCCGTCAGCCCGCAATGATCGGATCAGGTCGATGCCGATCGCAAGCTCGGATGGATTAAGGCCGGCGAGCCACTCGTCGAGCAGCAATAGCCGCGGCTTTGCCGCGAGGGCGCGTGCGAGTTCCAGGCGCTTGCGGTCGATATAGGTGAGGTCCGCCGCGGGCCGCCGGTCGTGCCCGGCAAGACCGACGCGATCAAGCAGCGCGTCGATCCGCAGTTCTGCCTCGGAGGTGGGCAGATGCGGTCTCGGGAACGCCAATCCCGCCTTGATGTTCTCGCGGCAATCCATGCCGTCGAGCACGCGGACGAGCTGGAATGTCCGCGCCAATCCGAGCCGCGCGATCCGGTACGACGCAAGGCCCGCGATGTTCTGGCCCATCAGGCGGATGGTGCCGGCATCGGGGCGCAGCACGCCCGAGATCAGATTGAGCGCCGTGGTCTTGCCCGACCCGTTGGGGCCGAGCAGGCCCATGATTTCGCCTTGGGCGACCGTAAAGTCGAGATCGTTGACCGCGACGAGCCCGCCGAACGCGCGCCGCAACCCACTGATCGTCAGCACGGGTGTTCCGCTGCCCTGGCTCATGCGGTCGCCCGTTGCCTGGCTTTGCCGCCCGCCGTCGTCGACAGCTTCTCGAACAATCCCGCGACGCCCCTCGGCAGCATGTAGACGATCAGCAGGAAGATGCAGCCGAGGATGATGGTGAACGTGTTCGGAAAGCGCGCACTCAGCAGTTCGAACAGTAGCGTCAGCGGCACGGCGCCGAGTACCGGCCCCCACAGCCGGTGCGCGCCGCCGAGCAGCGCCATGATCAGCACCTGAAACGAGATCATCGAATTGAAGGCGATCGACGGCTCGATATAGGTCCAGCGCGGCGCCATGATCGCGCCGACCAGTGTCATGACCGTGGCGCTGATCGTGAACAGGGCGACCTTGGCAAAAGTAGTATTGATCCCGCAATGTTCTGCGACGGTCTCGTCTTCGCCGATCACCCGCAGCGCAAAGCCGAGGCGCGAGCGCGCGATCAGCCAGCCCAGCAGGAATACCGCGGCGGTCAGCGCCAGCAATTGCCAGTAAATGTCGGCTTGGGTGATATTGACGAAGACATAGCGCCCGAGCACGCGCGACTTGTTGACCTCGAACCAGACCACGAGTTGGCGGATCAGTTCGGTCAGTCCAAAGGTGAAGATGACGAAGTAGACGCCACTCAAGCGCAGCGTCGAGAGCCCGACGATGCCAGCCACAATGGCGCCGAGCGCCGCTGCGGTCAGCAGCACGAGCGGCCATGGCAAGATCTCGCCGAGCACGGCAACGGTATAGGCGCCGACACCAAAGAAGGCGGTCGTTGCCAATGAGACGTAGCGGGTGGGCCCAGAGAACATGCCCCACGCCGTCGCCAGCACGGTGTATTGCAAAAGGCTGATGGCGAGCGCGAGGTAGTAGGCGTTGCCGAGGCGCGGAACGAGCGCCAGCAGCGCAAGCGCTGCGAGCGCTGTGGCACCGAAGCCGGCGATACGCGTGCTCATCGCGTCGCCCTGCCAAACAGGCCGGCCGGCTTCACCAGCAGCACGGCGAGAAACAGCGCGAAATTGACTGCAAGCGTGAGCCCGGGATCGACATAGGAGGCAACCAGCGCCTCGCTGAGACCAAGCGCCAGGCCTGCGACCAGGCAGCCCAGCATGTTGCCGACGCCGCCCATCACGACGACGATCAAGGCCTTCATCGTGAAGACGACGCCGGATGACGCGCTGAAGGTAAGAAAGGTGCTGACCAGCACACCGGCGGCGGCGACCAGCGCGCCACCCAATGCAAATGTCAGGGCGGAGGCCTGCGGCACGTTGATGGCGACAAGCTGGGCGGCGAAAGGATCGACGGCTACGGCGCGTACCGCCGTGCCGGCGCGTGTCCGCGTCGCGGCATACAGCGCCAGACCGAGCAGGATGGTGATGCCGAGCGCGGCGAGGCGGTTGGCTGCGACCGTCTCACCGAGAAACTGCACCGGGAAGGCCAGGAACGAATAGCTGTAGTAGGCGCCGCCGAACAGGGCGAGCATCAAGCCCTGAATGACGAAGGTGAGGCCAAAGGTTGCGAGAATGCTGTCGACCTCGAGCGCGTCTCGGTTGGGCGCGCGTCGCACCAACGGCGTCAGCAGCAATTTGTAGATTGCAAAGTTCAGCACGAAGGCGAGGGGAACGACCAGCGCCAGTCCGACAAACGGACTGATCGCCCAGCCCGTGAACAGCCAGTGCGATGCAAAGGCGGCGGCGATCAGGAACTCGCCGTAGGAGAGGTTCATGATGCGCGCAACGCCGTACTGGAGCGTGAGCCCCATGGCGATGAGCGCATACATGCCGCCCAGCATCAGGCCGGTCAGAATGGCGTTGGTCATTGGCGTGCTGGCCGCGTCTCTGTCTTGACGTTACGGCGCCACCCACGCCGGCTTCGGAACGATCGCGGCGCGCGCGCCTTCGTTCTTCGCCGGTGCGATGCCATAGAACTCGCCGCCCTGCCACTGGCCGACCCACCAGTAACGGGTCGGCATGTTGTTCTCGAGCTTGACCTGGCCGATCACGGTGTCGAACGTGCCGGTCTGCAGATCCTTGATCACGGCGGCGCGGTCGATCTTGCCGACGCGCTCGATCGCCTGCTGCAGCATCTGCAGGCTGGCATAAGTGACTGCACTCGCCCAGCGGTCCGGCTCCGCCCCGTTGGCGGCGGCGGCCTTGTGGCGGGCGAGATAGTCCTTGATCGCCGGACTGTCGCCGCTCCAGCCGCCGATGCCCATCACGCCTTCGGTGTTCTTGCCGAATTTTTGCCGATAGAGCGGAAAGGCGGTGCCGACCCCGGTATAGAAGACCTTCGGATTGAGGCCTGCGATGCGCGATTGCTCGGTCAGCGCCAGAGTATCGGGCGGATAGCTGAAGGCAATGAAGACATCCGGGTTGAGCGCCTTGATCTCGTTCACGATCGGCGCCAGATCCTGCGTGCCGATCGGATAGCTCTTGTCGTAAGCGAGCTTGAACTTCGCATTGGTGAGTGCCGGCCGCGCTGCCGACGACAGATCGATCCCGAAGCCGTCGGCAATGCTGACCATTGCCACGGTGTCACCGATCTTCTTTTCGTCGCGCAACTTGTTCAGCAATTCGACCAGCGATTTTGCGGCGTCCGCGCTGGTGCCGAGCAGCCAGAAACTGTTGGGCCAGCGCTTGGCGAGTTCGGGGGCGCGGTCGGTCACGGCTGTGGCGGCGAGGTGCGGATAGCCTTCGCGATTGAGCGTCGGACCAATCGCCAGATTGAGGCCGGTGCCCCATGGCGGCAGGATGAAATCGACCTTGTCCTGGTTGATCAGCCTCTCGAGCGCGCGCACCGCCTCTTCGGCGTTGGAGCGGTCGTCATAGTGCACGACCTCGATCGGGACCCGCTTGTCGCCGAGCTTGATGCCACCGGCGGCATTCACCTCCTTCACCCACAATTCGTAGTTGGGGATGGTGGTGACCGCAGCGCCTCCGGTGTTAGGGCCGGTGCGCGAAATCGCGTAGCCGATCTTGATCGAGGTTTGCGCCTCGGCGATGGCGGTCAGACCGAGCGTAGCGGCGCAGGTGGCGGCCGCCAGTAGGGCGGTGCGCCGCGTCAGGAATGTCATCATCTTGTCCTCCCAGGGTGCGTCGACCGGCGCCATTGAACTGGCGCTCATGATCGCCTGACGTTAGGGGAGGTTGCCGGAAGCTTGGAATTGGACGAAACCGGGGAAAGATTGTACTTTTCTGGCAAACCTTCCGCTTCACTGGCGGCGGATTGTCTCAGGAGCGAATTACTTAAGAGATTTGGGCATGTCGGCATCACCTGGGCTGAACGGACTGCCGGTCGGCGTCGCGCTGGCGGTACGCGCGGAGGTTTTTTCGGCCGCCCTGGCGGCTCGATCGTGGGTCATCCGCCAGAAGGCGGAGCGCCGGGCGCATCTATTGTTGCTGCAATCGGACCGCGGCCGGGCTTCATGGCACGGGACCGGTGTCGCGCTCGAAGCGCCGGCGCTGCTCTGGCTGCCGGGCAGCACCGATGCAGCGCTGCACGTTGGTCCCGGCGCGCGTGGCTTCCTGTTGTCGGTGGACGATGCCTTCCTGATCAAGATTATCGCGGGCAGCGCCGAGGCGTTGCATCTGCGCAGAACCACTGAGCGCGCTGCGCTGGTTGCCGGCGAGACGCTTTCTCCACATATCGACACGATCGCCGAATCCTGCCGCGCGATCGCGGCGGAGTTGCGCGCGCCCGGCTTCGGCGGCGCGACGCTGATCGCCTCACATCTGCTGTTACTGTGTCTGCAACTCTGCCGGCTCAGCGCCTCGCATGATGAGCGTCACGAGGTTGCAGCGCGTGGCGGTGGTCCGGCGCTGGTCGGCAATTTCCTGCAAATGGTCGAACTGCATTACCGCGACGGCTGGCCGGTGGCGCGCTATGCGGACGCGCTCGGCGTCACGTCCGACAAGCTGCACGCCCATTGCCAGCGAGAGAAAAATTGCGGCCCGCGCGCGATCATCCACGAGCGCCTGGTCCGCGAGGCCTGTACGCGTCTGCAGCAGCTCGATCTTCCGGTCGAGCAGATCGGATATGGCCTGGGTTTCCGCGATCCCGCTTATTTCAATCGCTTCTTCCGCAAGTATTGCGGCGCATCACCGGGCAGCTATCGCCGGCAGATACGACTGGAGCACGCACGCAGCGGTCCGTCCTACGCGGCGTGGCCGTGAAAGCCGCGCCCTCTTTCCGAGCGGGAGAGGGTGGATTCGGCACCATGGTCGCTGCATCGATCCAGCGGGGCCGACGCAATCATTTTGTTCGAAGCTCAGCGCCAGAAGTAGCGGATGCTGACGTAGACGATGGCGAGGCAGATGAAAATCAGGGCCACCGGCAGCCGCGGCTTTGCCGCTTGGCCGGATGCGACCTGTTGTTTTGGCCGGGGGGCCGGACGGCGGAAGGCGGTGACGTTGCCGCTGTCAGTGGCCGGCTCGCTCGCGCGCGAAGGAATCTCGGGTGGCGTTCCGGAGCCGCCCATCTCCGCATAGTAGCTCTTGTACATGAGCTGGATGGTGGCCTCGGAAGCGTCCGCCTCGGTCATCCTCGCAAGGAGCAACTGCCTGTAGCCTTCAAGAAAGTTTTGCGCCTCGGCGGGCAGGGCGGTGAAGCCGTTGAGCTTGGCCAGCATTTTCCAGGTTGCAAAATCTGCCCTCGCGCGGGTATCGGCGCGTCGTGCGATCAACATATCGGCAGCTTTGGTCGCCATGGTCCGGGTCGGTTCTTCCCTTGTGGGTTCGTTTCTATTTGAAGCTTAAGCGTTGCCGGTGATGAAGAGAAGCGCGCTGATCACATAACCGGTCAGTGTCCGCAGTATCGCCGAAATAACATCAAGATTTAGGCCGAGCTGCGCGCCGATGATGGGAAGCAGGATCAGAAGGCCGATCAAAATCAGCATCCCATACGGTTCCAGCCGCGACAGCGGGTAAGCCAGCACCCGCGGCAAGAGTCCGACGGCGACCCGGCCACCGTCCAGCGGCGGGATCGGCATCATGTTGAAAATCGCCAGCACGATATTGATCAGGAAGGCGTTTTTGAGGTTGTCCGCCGTCCATTTGGCAGCTTCCGCCGGCACTAGAGGCAGGGCGTGGAAGGCCAAAGCCGTGACAAGCGCCAAGGCGATGTTGGTGGCGGGGCCGGCCAGCGCCACCCAGACCATGTCGAGCCGGGGATGGTTCAGGTTCCGGAAATTCACCGGGACCGGCTTGGCATAGCCAAACAGGAACGGCGAATGCGATAGCAGCAGAACGCCGGGGAGTATGACGGTCCCGAAGGGATCGATATGCTTGAAGGGGTTGAAGCTGACCCGGCCGAGCTCCCAAGCGGTCTTGTCCCCGAGCCGGTATGCCACGAAGGCGTGAGCGGCCTCGTGGAAGGTGATTGCGATCAGGAGCGGGAGAATCCAGACCGAAATGCCGTAGAGTGAGATGTTCAATCGATCTGCCTCGCTTTGCGTGGCATCGTAGCGCGGATCGAGCGAAGCGCAATCCGGGATCGGTCCATCCGCATGCGAACGATCCCGGATTGCGCTAGCGCTCCATCGGGCTACGGAACCGTCTCTTGATATTGCGGCAGGCCGTCGTCGAGGCAAACCCAGGCCATCTTTTCCGAGACCCAGATGTGCTCGGTCGGTGCAAAGGCGTTGCGGTCGTCAAATGCCGCCAGCGCGACGCCGACCACAGTGCCGTTGGTTCGCCTAGAAAACAGCCTGGTGCCGCAAATCTTGCAGAACACCCGGTCGAGCGCCTCCGACGACGGGTAGCACGCCGTTTCGCCCTCGACCGAGAGTGCCCGCTGGTCGAACAGCGCACGGGCAAAGAACGGCGAGCCCATCGCCTTCTGGCAGTTTCGGCAATGGCAGATGCGGACGTTGAGCGGCTCGCCCTCGGTCTTGAACCGGACTGCGCCGCACAGGCATCCGCCTTCTCTGGTCATGGCCGCTCCTAGTACGTCGCCCGGCCGCCCGAGATATCGAACACCGCGCCCGTCGAGAACGCGCAATCCTCCGACGACAGCCACGCCACCATCGCCGCGAGTTCTTCCACCAGCACAAAGCGCCCCTTCGGAATCTTCGACAGCATGAAATCGATATGCTGCTGGGTGAGCTGGTCGAAGATCGCGGTTTTCGCCGCCGCCGGCGTCACCGCGTTGACGAGGATGTCGTGCTGCGCGAGTTCCTTGCCGAGCGACTTGGTCAGCGCGATCAGGCCGGCCTTCGAGGCCGAATAATGCGCCGCGTTGGGATTGCCTTCCTTGCCGGCGATGGAAGCGATGTTGACGATGCGGCCGTATTTTTGCTGCAGCATCGCAGGCACTACCGCCTTGCAGCAGATGAAGGGGCCGTCGAGATTGATGCGCAGCACCTTGCGCCATTCCTCAAGGTCGGTCTCCCAGACCGTCTTGTTGACGCCGGCGATGCCGGCATTGTTGACGAGGATGTCGATCCTGCCGAGCGCCGTCAGCGTTTCGTCGCGGGTCTTCTCGACAGCGGCGAAGTCAGAGACATCGACCTTGAAGGCGGATACGGCCGGGCCGATTTCCTTCGCGGTTCTTTCCGCGAGCGGCAGGTCAAAATCCCAGATCGCGACCTTCGCACCCGATGCGACGAAGCGTTCGGTGATCGCGCGCCCAAAACCCTGCGCTCCGCCGGTGACGACGGCGCAACGGCCGTTCAGATCGATCTTGTTCATGCTCGAACCCTTTGACAGCGTGGACGTCAGAGCATGTAGCCGCCATCGACGACGAGGTCGACACCAGTGGTGAACGCGGCTTCGTCGCTCGCAAGATAGATCGCCATGGCCGCGATTTCCTCTGCGGTGCCCAGCCGCCCCATCTTCTGGCGAGCGATGAACATCTCTTTGCCCTGCGGGCCGACGGCCGCGGCGCGATCGAGCATCGAGGGTGTCTCCACGGTGCCGGGGCAGATGCTGTTGCAGCGGATGCCCTGGGTGATGAAGTCGAGCGCAACCGCGCGCGTGAGCAACGAAACCGCCGCCTTGGACGCACTGTAGACATAACGGTTGGCCGGTGGCCTCAACGCCGCGCAAGACGAGATGTTGACGATGCTGCCGCCTCCGCCCGCCAGCATCGCCGGCAGAAATGCCTTGATGGTCCGGTGCATGGATTTGACGTTGAGGTCGAACGAGAAGTCCCAGTCCTCTTCCGAACAGTCCAGGATGGTTCCGTGGTGCACGAAGCCCGCCGCGTTGAGCAGGATGTCGATCTTTCCAATGCGCTTGGCGAAGGCGACGACCTCGGCGGTGCTGCGAACGTCAAGTCGTGCCGTCTCGGCGACGCCTTCCTTGTCCAGGGTGGCGATGCCGCTTTCATTGATGTCAGTGGCGATCACCGTGGCGCCTTCGCGCGCGAATGCTATTGCGCATGCCCGGCCGATGCCCGCCGCTGCGGCGGTGACAACAGCGCGCTTTCCCTTCAGTCGATCTGACATGTTTTTCTTTTCCTCTTGTTCTTCGTCATTGCGAGGAGCTCGCGACAAAATTGCAAAGCAATTTTGCGCTGAAGCGACGAAGCAATCCATTTTTTCCTGCGCGGAGGCATGGATTGCTTCGCTTCGCTCGCAATGACGGCGCTAACTAGTGATTGTCCCGCGCCACGCCGACCGTGCCGGCGATATTCTGATAACGCGTGGCGAGCTCCATGCAAGCGCCGGTGGCCTGCTGTCCGACGGTCGAGCGGTAGAGCTCCTGCCACGGCGTCTGGTGGGCCGGGTAGGGGAAGCCACCCTTGTCCTTCAGCTCGGCGCGGCGCTTCTTCAATTCATCGCTCGAGATCAGGATGTTGGCATCGCCCGTGTTGAGGTCGATGCGAACCTTGTCGCCGGTTCGCAAGATCGCCAGGCCGCCGTCGGCGGCGGCCTCGGGCGAAGCGTTGAGGATCGAGGGCGAACCCGAGGTGCCGGACTGCCTTCCGTCGCCGATGCAGGGCAGGGAAAGAATGCCGCGTTTGATCAGCGCCGCCGGCGGCTGCATGTTGACGACCTCGGCGCCGCCGGGATAGCCGATCGGCCCGGCGCCGCGGATGAACAGGACGCAGTGCTCGTCTATATCGAGTGAGGGGTCGTCGATCCGGTGGTGATAGTCTTCCGGGCCTTCGAACACGATGGCGCGGCCCTCGAACGCATTCGGGTCTTTCGGATTGATCAAATAGCGGTCGCGGAATTCCTTTGAAATCACGCTGGTCTTCATGATTGCGGAATCGAACAGGTTGCCGCGCAGCACCAGGAAGCCTGCATCCTTCACCAGCGGCTTGTCGTAGCTCCAGATCACGTCGCCGTCGGGCTTTGGCGCCTCGCGGCAGTTGTCGCCGATGGTGCGGCCGTTGACCGTGACGGCGTCTTCGTGGATGCGCTTGTGCGCCATCAATTCGCGCACCACCGCCGGCACGCCGCCGGCGCGATGGTATTCCTCGCCGAGATAGAAGCCGGCCGGCTGCATGTTCACCAAGAGCGGGATGTCATGGCCGTGCTTCTGCCAGTCGTCGATCGAGAGCTCGACACCGATATGCCGCGCCAGCGCGTTGATATGGATCGGCGCGTTGGTCGAGCCGCCGATCGCCGAATTCACCGCGATGCAGTTCTCGAACGCCTTGCGGGTCAGGATGTCGGAGGGCTTGAGATCCTCCCAGACCATTTCGACGATCCGTTTGCCCGTCTCGTAGGCGATCTGGCCGCGCTCGCGATGCGGCGCCGGGATCGCCGCGCAGCCCGGCAGCGACATGCCAAGCGCTTCCGCCAGCGAGTTCATGGTCGAGGCGGTGCCCATGGTGTTGCAATGGCCGACCGAGGGGGTCGAGGAGGCCACGAGCTCGATGAACCCGTTGTAGTCGATCTCGCCGGCGGCCAGCATCTCGCGGGCTTTCCAGACGATGGTGCCTGAACCGGTGCGCTCGCCGTTGTGCCAGCCGTTCAGCATCGGGCCGCCCGAGAGCACGATCGCGGGCAGATTGACGGTCGCCGCCGCCATCAGGCAGGCCGGCGTGGTCTTGTCGCAGCCGGTGGTCAGCACCACGCCGTCAAGCGGATAGCCGAACAGGATTTCGACCAGGCCGAGATAGGCGAGGTTGCGGTCGAGCGCCGCCGTCGGCCGCTTGCCGGTCTCCTGGATCGGATGCGTCGGGAATTCCATGGCGATGCCGCCGGCGGCCCGAATGCCCTCGCGTACGCGATGCGCCAGTTCGAGATGGTGGCGGTTGCACGGGGAGAGGTCGTTGCCGGTCTGGGCGATGCCGATGATCGGCTTGCCGGATTGCAATTCCTCCCGGGTCAGGCCGTAATTGAGGTAGCGCTCAAGATAGAGCGCCGTCATTCCCGGATTATGCGGATTATCGAACCACTCGAGGGAACGTAGTCTTCGGCTCTTGCCATTGGTGGCAGTCTTGTTGTCGTTCTTTTTCATTGGTTCCTCCCGCACTGCAAGCTCATGGGCGGCTAAAATCACGGCGGCGATTGCACCATGCTGAAAATTTCATCCGCTGCAACGCGCTTCGCCCGTGTCCTACTGGGCAACCGATCTTAGTTCGGGCCAAAAGATAGCGCTACCATTTTCTATCCGCGCTCAATCTATGCCCACAGACCCGGCCATCACGGTGCTTTGTCGCATTGAGCTTTCACGGACCACCAACTGAAAGCCGAGGTCGAGCACCGGCGTCTGGGGGCGACGGCCTTCGATCGCGTCGATCACCATGGTGACGGCGTGCCGGCCCATTTCATAGCGATTGGTTCGCACGCTGGTGAGCGAGGGGACCGCGGCGGCGGTGAATTCCAGGTCGTTGAAGCCGACAATGGCCAGGTCACGGGGAATCGATATCTGCCGACGCTGGCATTCGAAGAGAACGCCGAGCGCGAGGTCGTCATTGACGCAGAAGACCGCGTCGATATCGGGCGTCTGGGCAAGGAGGTCGGCGAACAGTGTTCCGCCAAGCGTGACGGTTGTGGGTACGGAAGTGGTGACGATGAGGTTCGGGTCGAACAGCGAGGCCGCTTTCATGGCATCACGATACCCTTCGAACCGCCGCTGCACGCGGGGGTCCATTCGCGCACCGAGAAATCCGATGCGGCGGCGTCCCTGCTCGAGGATGTGCGAAATCGCCGCAGAAGCTGCATCGTAGTGCGAAAAGCCGACCATCATGTCGACAGGACTGTCGCCGATCTCCATGATCTGCGTGACCGGGCAATTCATCGACTCCAGTATCGTGCGCGATTCCGCGGTTTGGTTGATGCCGGTGACGATCAATCCCGCAGGCTTCTGCGCCCGAAACAGGCGCAGCAGCTTTTCCTCCTGCAGGATGCTGTAGCGCGTGTTGGCAAGTTGAATGGTGTAGCGGCTACCTTCGGAGGAATCGTAGATGCCGCGCAACACATCGGCGAACACGTTGTTGGTGAGAGAAGGAATGACGACGCCGATGACTTCGGTACGGTGCGAAGCGAGGGCGCGCGCAGCGAGATTGGGTACGTAACCCAGTTCCTTCACGGCGCTGTCGACGCGTTCCCGCTTGCTAAGCGACAGCGCTTCGGGGTTCCTGAAAAAACGTGATGCCGTGATTGGGCTGACGCCAGCGAGCTTTGCGACCTCGGTGAGGCGGATTTTGCCAGACTTTGTCTGTTTTCGTCCCATCTTGCGCTCATATCACAACAAATTAGACGTTTGAACAATTATTGACAGCGCTACCATCGGATTGCTAAAAGCCGCCAAACTGCGGATGATAATGACCGTTGAATTCGACTTCCGGCATTAGAGTCGAAAAGACAGCATGGCGTCGTCGCCCGTCTGTGGCGCCACAAAACAGAAAATGAGGGGAGAGAGTTCGATGTCGTCGGTACAGATTCGCGACGTGCGCAAGTCGTTCGGAAACTTTGAAGTTTTGCACGGCGTGTCGATTCCGATCGAGGATGGTGAGTTCGTCGTGCTCGTCGGCCCCTCCGGCTGTGGCAAGTCGACCTTGCTGCGGATGCTCGCAGGCCTCGAAAACATCACCTCCGGCACGATTTCGATCGGCGATCGCGTGGTCAACAATGTCCAGCCCAAAGAGCGCGACATTGCCATGGTGTTCCAGAACTACGCGCTCTATCCGCACATGACGGTCGCCGACAATATGGGCTTTTCGCTCAAGCTGCGCGGCGCCAAGCCCGAGGAAATCTCGACTGGCGTCAAGCGCGCCGCGGAAATCCTGGCGCTGACCCCGTTGCTCGATCGCTATCCCCGGCAATTGTCGGGCGGCCAGCGGCAGCGCGTCGCCATGGGCCGCGCCATCGTGCGCGATCCGCAAGTGTTCCTGTTCGATGAGCCCTTGTCCAACCTCGACGCCAAGCTGCGCGTGGCGATGCGCACCGAGATCAAGGAACTGCACCAGCGGCTCAAGACCACGACGGTCTACGTTACCCACGACCAGATCGAGGCCATGACCATGGCCGACAAGATCGTGGTGATGCATGACGGTATCGTCGAGCAGATGGGCACCCCGCTCGAACTCTACGACACCCCGGCCAACCAGTTCGTCGCGGGCTTCATCGGCTCGCCGGCAATGAATTTCCTTAAAGGCAAGGTGAAGTCGAACGGCGTCGCCGGTTTCGAAGGCCCGAACGGCGTCAAGCTGCCGCTGACGACGGCGCCCGCCAATTCGGACGGCCAGCCGGCGGTTTACGGCGTGCGGCCCGAGCATTTCACCATCGCCGATGATGGCGCCGAAGCCGAGATCGTCGTGGTCGAGCCGACCGGTTCGGAAACCCAGGTCTTCGCCAAGCTCGGCGGAGAGCAGGTGGTCGCCGTGTTCCGCGAGCGGCATCAATTCAGTCCGGGCGACAAGGTCCGGCTCAAGCCGGATCCGGCGCTCGTGCATCTGTTCGACGAGGCGACCGGCAAGCGACTGAATGGCTGAGCAATAATCAAATGGGCTGAGCAATAACCAAAAAATATTCAAAGGGAGGATGGACTATGCAGGACTTTACTCGCCGCTCGCTGCTTCAAGGCGGCACCGCGCTGGCAGCCGCGGGCGCGCTGACCGGACCCGCACTGCTCGATTTCGCCAAGGCCTGGGCGCAGGCTTCGCCCTGGAAGGCGGAGCAGGGCGCCAAGCTCACGGTGATGCGCTGGAAGCGCTTCGTGCCGGCGGAGGACGAGGCCTTCAACGCCATGGTGGCCGCGTTCAAAGCCGCGACCGGCACCGAAATGAACGTGTTCTCGGAGTCGTTCGAGGACGTGCAGCCGAAGGCATCCGTTGCCGCCAACACCGGCTCGGGCCTCGACCTCGCCTGGGGTCTGCACACGCTGCCGCAATTGTTCCCAACCAAGGTCCTGAAGCTGAACGATGTTGCCGATTATCTCGGCAAGAAATATGGCGGCTGGACCGATGCGGCGCAGAAGACCTGCATGCTCGGTAATGACTGGCTTGGCATTCCTGTCGCCACTGTTGGCGGCTACATGACCTACCGCAAGTCGGCGACTGACAAGGCCGGCTTCAAGGAATTCCCCAAGGATTTCCCGAGCTTCCTCGAGATGTGCAAGGCGCTGAAGGCGAACAACATGCCGGCCGGCTTTGCGCTTGGGCACGCCTCCGGCGACGCCAACGCCTGGCTGCACTGGATCCTCTGGGGCCATAACGCCTGGACTGTCGACAAGAGCGACAAGGTGAGCATCAATTCGCCAGAAACGGTCAAGGCTCTGGAGTACTGCAAGGCGCTGTCGGACACGTTCATCCCGGGGGTTGCGTCGTGGAACGACTCCTCGAACAACAAGGCGTTCCTGGCTGGCGAACTCTATGTCACCTCCAATGGCATCTCGATCTACGTCGCGGCCAAGGACGATGCTAGCAAGAAGGATCTCGCCGAAGACACCTACCATGCCCTGTGGCCGGTGGGTCCGATTGGCAAGCCGACCGAGTTGCAGCTCGCGGTTCCGATCCTGGCGTTCAACTTCACCAAATATCCGAATGCGGCGAAGGCGTTCGTAGCCTTCATGCTGGAGAAGGAAAACTTCGAGAAGTGGCTCTCCGGAGCGCGCGGCTATCTGACCCACACGCTGAACGCCTATGACTCGGCGCCGGTCTGGACCGCGGATCCGAAGAACGCGGTGTTTGCTCAGGCCAGCAAGCGCGCGCTGCCGGCCTCCGGCATCGGTACGCCCGGCGAGAAGGCGGCAACCGCGATTGCCGATTTCATCGTGGTCGACATGTTCGCCAACTACTGCACCGGCGCCAAGGATGCCAAGACGGCGATCGCGGAAGCCGAACGGCAATTGAAGCGCATCTATCGCTGACAAAACCGGAGCGGGCGGCGAACGTCGCCGTCCGCTCTGTCAATACAGGCGTGATCCGGAAAAGTGAGGACGGCTTTCCGGCAAGTCACGCGCAGCAAGAAGCCGTAATCGGGACATCAGGCATGGCTGACATCGCAATCGCGCCACGACGCGCCAAGACGGAGATCCGCGAGGCCAGTGCGTGGGACCAGCTCAAGCACAACCGTAACTGGCTGGGCTTCTGGTTCATGGTGCCCGCGTTGGCCTTCCTGATCTTCTTTCTGGCCTATCCGCTTGGCCTTGGTATCTGGCTCTCATTCACGGATACACGTATTGGCCGGGTAGGGCAGTTTGTCGGGACCGAGAACTACGAATGGCTGTGGGATGACGCGATCTTCTGGCTTTCGGTATTCAACACGCTTCTCTACACGTTTATCGCGAGCGCCATCAAATTCGGAATAGGGCTCTATCTGGCCCTGCTGTTGAACGAGAACATGCCGTTCAAGGCGATGCTGCGCGCGTTGGTGCTGATTCCCTTCATCGTGCCGACAGTACTATCGGCGCTGGCATTCTGGTGGATCTTCGATTCTCAATTCTCGATCATCTCGTGGTCGTTGAAGCAGATGGGCCTGATCACCCAGAACATCAATTTCCTCGGCGACACGACCTGGGCCCGCATTTGCGTAATCTTCGCCAATATCTGGCGCGGCGTGCCGTTCGTCGCGATCACGCTGCTCGCCGGCCTGCAGACCGTGCAGCCGTCGCTCTATGAGGCCGCGACGCTCGATGGCGCGTCGCGCTGGCAGATGTTCCGCTTCATCACCTATCCGCTGTTGACGCCGATCATCGCCGTCGTGATGACGTTCTCGGTGCTGTTCACCTTCACCGACTTCCAGTTGATCTGGGCGATGACGCGGGGCGGCCCGGTCAATGCCACGCATCTGATGGCGACCCTGTCGTACCAGCGCGCGATCATCGCGGGTCAGTTGGGCGAGGGCGCGGCGATCTCGAGCGCGATGATCCCGTTCCTCCTCGCCGCCATCATGGTGTCTTGGTTCGGCCTGCAGCGCCGCAAGTGGCAGCAAGGGGAAAACAATGACTGATCTCCCCACCTCACGGATCGATCTCAAGGCCGTCCTGCATGGCTCGGCGCCAACGATCGCGAAGGACGATCACAGCGAAGGCATGAGCTATCTGCAGTCGGTGCCGCGCCGGCTGGTGACGCTCTATCTGCCGTTGTCGATCATCGTCATCGTGCTGCTGTTCCCGTTCTACTGGATGGGCCTGACGGCGATCAAACCGGACGAGCAGTTGCTCGATCTCGACAGGTACAACCCGTTCTGGACCTGGAATCCGACCTTCAAGCACTTTTACAAGCTCCTGTTCGAAAGCCACTATCCGATGTGGCTCTGGAACACGATGTATGTCGCGGTCTGCGCCACCATCCTGTCGATCATCGCGAGCGTGCTCGCGGCCTATGCCATCGTCCGGCTACGCTACAAGGGCGCCAATATGGTCGGCGGCCTGATTTTCCTGGCCTATCTGGTGCCGCCGTCGATCCTCTTCATTCCGCTGGCGACCGTCGTGTTCCAGTACGGCCTGTTCGACTCGCCGATGGCGTTGATTCTGACCTATCCGACCATCCTGATCCCGTTCTCGACCTGGCTGCTGATGGGCTACTTCAAAACCATCCCGTTCGAGCTGGAGGAATGCGCGCTGATCGATGGTGCCAGCCGTTGGCAGATCCTGATCAAGATCGTGCTGCCGCTGGCGATTCCCGGGCTGATCTCGGCGTTCATCTTCTGCTTCACGCTGTGCTGGAACGAGTTCATCTATGCGCTGACGTTCCTGCAATCGACCTCCAACAAGACGGTGCCGGTCGCAATCGTCAACGAATTCGTCGATGGCGACATCTATCGCTGGGGCTCGCTGATGGCGGGTGCGCTGGCGGGCTCCTTGCCGCTCGTCATCCTTTATGCCTTCTTCGTCGAGCACTATGTGTCGGCCATGACGGGAGCCGTGAAAGAGTGAGCGCGTAAGGTCCGCATCAAGAAATAGCAAAACTATCGCTGTCGTCCCTGCGAAAGCAGGGATCCATAACCACCGGCGGCAATTGTTGAGACGAAGCCGTCAACCATCCCATCTTGATTGCATCGGCCGCGGCGTATGGGTCCCGGCTCAAGGCCGGGACGACCAGGTATGAAGAGGGAGTAGGGGTCTTGCACATTTTGATTCTCGGCGCCGCCGGCATGGTGGGCCGCAAGCTGACCGAACGGTTGCTGCGCGACGGTCGCCTCGGCAAGCACGACATCACCCGAATGACGCTGCAGGACGTGGTGGCGCCCACCAAGCCCAACGCGTCGATCCCGATTCAAGTCGTGGCTTCCGATTTTGCCGATCCCGGCGCGGCGGAGCCGCTGATCGCCCACCGACCGGATGTGATCTTTCATCTCGCCGCGATCGTTTCCGGCGAGGCCGAGGCCGAATTCGACAAGGGCTACCGGATCAATCTCGACGGCACGCGATACCTGATCGATGCCATCCGCCACGCCGGCGGCGGCTACAAGCCGCGGCTGGTGTTCACGTCCTCGATCGCAGTGTTCGGCGCGCCTTTCCCGGAAAAGATCGGCGACGAATTCTTCCATACCCCGCTGACGAGCTATGGCACGCAGAAGTCGATCTGCGAACTCTTGATCAACGATTACACCCGCAAGGGCCTGCTCGACGGCATCTCGATCCGCCTGCCGACGATCTGCGTGCGGCCGGGCAAACCGAACAAGGCGGCCTCCGGCTTCTTCTCCAACATCATTCGCGAGCCGCTCGCCGGCGAGGAGGCCGTGTTGCCGGTCTCCGAAGACGTGCGGCACTGGCACGCCTCGCCGAAATCGGCGGTGGGCTTTCTGGTCCACGCCGGCACCATGGATCTCGACGCGATGGGGCCGCGGCGTAACCTCAGCATGCCCGGCATGTCGGTGACGGTCGGCGAACAGATCGCAGCACTCGATCGCGTCGCCGGCAAGAACGTCACCGCGCGCATAAAGCGCGTGCCCGATCCGACCATCATCAGTATCGTCTCTGGTTGGCCGCGGGATTTTTCCACCGACCGCGCGCTGAAGCTCGGCTTCACCACCGCGGAAAAGACGTTCGACGACATTATCCGGATCCATATCGAGGATGAACTCGGCGGCAAGTTCGCGGCCTGAGTTGATTGCACGCCAGTTCACGCGAATGCGGTCATGAGCAAGGTAGCCTGCATCGGCGAGTGTATGGTCGAGCTGAAACAGGCCGAAGGGGCTGAGGCTGGCCTGTATTCGCGCGGCTACGGCGGCGATACGCTCAATACCGCCGTCTATCTCGCGCGCCTCGGCGCCGGCGCCGACTACATCACCGCGCTCGGCGACGATAGCCTTAGCGATGAGATGATAGCAGGCTGGGCCGCGGAGGGTGTCGGGACGGAGCGCGTGGTTCGGCTGCCCGGCAAACTGCCGGGTCTCTACATGATCGAGACCGACGACAAGGGCGAACGCCGGTTCTTTCACTGGCGCGACAGCGCCGCCGCGCGCAACCTGATGGATTTGCCGGAGACACCGGAGATCCTTGATGCGCTCGCTGGCTATGACGTGATCTATCTCTCGGCGATCACGCTGTCGCTATATGGTGCGGAGGGGCGGACGCGGCTGTTTGCAGCTCTCAACCGCGCGCGCGACAATGGGGCGCGTTTCGCTTTCGATACCAATTTCCGCGCCCGCGGCTGGCCCGATCTCGATGTTACGCGCGCCGTTTTTCAGGAGGCCTTTGCCACAGCCGATATCGTGCTGGCTTCCACGGAGGATTTGCTGCCGCTCTATCCGGGGGTGACCAACGAAGCCTTGCTGGCGCGGATTCCGGGCGCCGAGGTGGTATTGAAGCTTTCGGAGCCGGCGAGCATCGTGCGTCTGGAAGGCGTGCCTTATCCGATCAAGGCCAAGCCGGTGGAGGCGCCCGTCGTCGATACCACAGCGGCCGGCGACAGCTTCGCTGCGGCCTATGTGGCCGCGCGCCTTGTGGGCACGGATCCGCTTGAAGCTGCACGGGCCGGGCATCGTCTGGCCGGCGTTGTGGTATGTCATCCCGGCGCGATCATTCCGCGTGCGGAGATGCCGTCCGGCCTCATCCCGAACCATGTTCATTCTCGCAAGGCATCTCCATGACCGCAGCCGCACGGCAGGAACAACTCGCCACGATCTTCAAGTCCGCGATTGTGATCCCGGTGCTCACCATCGAGCGGTTCGAGGACGCGGTGCCGCTGGCGCGCGCGCTGGTTGCGGGCGGGGTACGTGTGCTGGAAGTGACCTTGCGGACGCCGGTCGCCGCAGACGCCGCCAAGGCCATGATCGCCGAGGTGCCGGACGCCATCGTCGGTATCGGCACGATCCTGAACGCCGACGACTTGGCGCGGGCGCGCGCGCTCGGGGCCAAATTCGGTATCAGCCCGGGCGCGACGCCGGAGCTGTTGAAAGCCGCCGCCGCGAGCGACCTGCCATTTGCCCCGGGGATCGCGACCGCTTCCGAGCTGATGCAGGCGCTGGCGGCCGGCTTCGACATCGTTAAATTCTTCCCAGCGGAACAGTCCGGCGGTATCAAGGCACTTCGGGCGCTGGCCGGGCCGTTTCCGAATATCCGGGTCTGCCCGACCGGCGGTATCGGAGAGGCCAATGCCGCAACCTGGCTGGCTGAGCCGAATGTGGTGGCGGTGGGCGGTTCCTGGCTTTGTCCGGCGGCGGAGATCCGGTCCGGGAACTGGGCTGGCATAACCGCCATGTGCGCGCGGGCCATGAAAACGCTGAAACCGGCGTGAAGTCTGTTCCCCGATAGGCTACATAAGCCTTCAGAACCGAAATAGGGAGAACGACCATGACAGCCAGCATCGTCGGATGGGCGCACACGCCATTCGGCAAGTTCGACGCGGAAACCGTCGAGAGCCTCGTGGTCAAGGTTGCGACCGATGCGCTTGCCGATGCCGGCATAGCGGCCGAAGACGTCGACGAGATCGTGCTCGGGCATTTCAACGCGGGCTTCTCACCGCAGGATTTTACCGCCTCGCTGGTGCTGCAAGCCGACCCGAAACTGCGCTTCAAGCCGGCTACACGGGTCGAAAATGCCTGCGCCACCGGCTCGGCGGCGGTGCACCAGGGTATCCGGGCGATCGCCTCGGGCGCCGCGAGGATCGTGCTGGTGGTCGGTGTCGAGCAGATGACGCGGACGCCGTCGGCCGATATCGGACGCTACCTCCTGAAGGCGTCCTATCTGCCCGAGGATGGCGACACCGTCGGCGGCTTTGCCGGCGTGTTCGGCAAGATCGCGCAAAGCTATTTCCAGAAGTATGGCGACCAGTCGGACGCACTGGCGATGATCGCGGCCAAGAACCACAAGAACGGCGTCGCCAACCCCTATGCGCAGATGCGCAAGGATTTTGGCTTCGAGTTCTGCCGCGCCGAGAGCGAGAAGAACCCCTATGTCGCCGGCCCCCTGAAGCGCACCGACTGCTCGCTGGTGTCGGACGGCGCGGCAGCGTTGGTGCTGACGGATTCCGAAACCGCCAAGACGATGGGCAAGGCGGTGAATTTCCGTGCCACCGCGCACGCGCAGGATTTTCTGCCGATGTCCAAACGCGACATCCTGCAGTTCGAAGGTTGCACGGTGGCCTGGCAGCGCGCGCTGGCGCAGGCCGGCGTTCAACTCTCGGATCTCTCTTTTGTCGAAACCCACGACTGCTTCACCGTCGCCGAACTGATCGAATATGAAGCGATGGGCCTGACGCCGCGCGGGCAGGGCGCCCGCGCGATTTTGGAGGGCTGGACCCAGAAAGACGGCAAGCTGCCGGTCAATCCCTCCGGCGGCCTGAAAGCCAAGGGCCACCCGATCGGCGCCACCGGTGTCTCCATGCACGTGATGAGCGCGATGCAGCTCGTCGGCCAGGCGCCCGAAGGCATGCAGCTCAATAATCCAAAACTTGCCGGCATCTTCAATATGGGCGGCGCGGCGGTGGCGAACTACGTCTCCGTGCTGGAGCCCGCGAAGTAGCCGCGAACGTGCTATCGTAGGGTGGGCAAAGGCGCGCTTGCGCCGTGCCCACCATGAGTGCCGAGAGGTGAGACTGGTGGGCACGCGGAGCCTGTCATCGGGCGCGCATTCGCGCGACCCGGTGGCTTTGCCCACCCAACAGTTTTCCGGAGCGTGCATTATGAGCAACGAAAGTTCGATGTCAGAGGCAGAACTGAACAACCGGATCAGGATTCTGGAAGACAACATCCGCCAGTTGATCGAACAGGCTGCCGCGGCCTCCGGCGAACGGAACGAAGCGCGCATCGCCGACCGGCTCAGTCAGCAGAATGAAGAGCTGGAACGGCTGACCCGGGAACGCGACGCCAGGTCGAAAAAGTAACCTCCAACCAGCACTACTTTCGTCGTCCCTGCGGACGCAGGGACCCATAACCACAGTGGGAGGCTGGAGGCACCCCTGTTACGGCGAAAGTAACTAAAGCTTTCCGCAATCACCGCCTACACGGCGTATGGGTCCCTGCGTTCGCAGGGACGACATCCATTGTTGGTGTCCCGTGCATACGTCCATACGCCGGGCGCGCTTGATCTTCCCAATCCGCTGCCGTTACTTGGCCGGAACGACAATTCGGGAGCAGGCTGATCCATGGGACCATTGGATGGCATCAAGGTCATCGACATGACGACCGTGCTGATGGGGCCCTATGCCACCCAGATGCTCGGCGATTACGGCGCCGACGTCATCAAGGTGGAATCGCTCGACGGCGACGTGACGCGGCAGATCGGGCCGACCCGTCATCCCGGCATGGGGCCGGTATTCCTCAACACCAACCGCAGCAAGCGCTCGATCTGCCTCGATTTGAAGAAGCCCGCCGGGCGTGACGCCGTGCTGCGGCTGATCAAATCCGCCGACGTGCTGGTCTACAATGTGCGCCCGCAGGCGATGGCGCGGCTGAACCTCGGCTACGACGTGGTCGCGAAAATCAATCCGCGCCTGATCTACGCCGGCGTGTTCGGCTTCGGCCAGGATGGGCCCTATGCAGCAAAACCCGCCTATGACGACCTGATCCAGGGCGCGACTGCACTGCCGGCGCTGATGGCGCAAACGGCAGACGGTGTGCCGCGCTATGTGCCCAATGCGCTGGTCGACCGTATCGTCGGGCTCACCGCGGTGGGCGCGATTTGCGCCAGTCTCGTCGATCGTAACCGGACCGGGCGCGGCCAGCGCGTCGATATTCCGATGTTCGAAACCATGGCCGGTTTCGTGATGGGCGACCACATGGGCGGGCTCACCTATGAGCCGCCGCTCGACAAGGGCGGCTATGCCCGGCACCTGTCGCCGGATCGCCGGCCTTACAAGACCTCCGACGGCTATATCTGCGTCATCGTCTACAACGACAAGCAGTGGCAGAACTTCTTCGATGCCACCGGGCGCGACGACCTTCGCGTCCATCCGAAATTTGCGACCTTCGCCGGCCGCGCCGCCAATATCGACGCTGTCTATGCCGAGCTGGCGCGGATCCTCGAGACCAAAACCACCGCCGAATGGTCGGCTATCCTGGAGAAGGCCGACGTGCCGGTCATGCCGATGCATGATCTCGAGAGCCTGCTCGGCGATCCCCACATCGTGGCGACCGATTTCTTCCCGGTCGTCGATCATCCAACCGAGGGTCGCATCCGCAACATGAGGCCATCGGCACGATTTTCCGAAACGCCGGTTGAGACGAAACGGCTGGCGCCGCGCCTCAGCGAGCACAGCGCGGAAATCCTCAGCGAAGCGGGTTTCTCGGCGGACGAAATTGCCGCTTTGGTGCGCGAGGGTGTCACCAAGGCCGTGCCAAACACATAGGACGGACACATGGATTTCGCGCTATCCGCCAACCAGGAATCGATCCGCGACGCGGTCGGCAAAATCTGTTCGCGCTTCGACGATGCCTATTGGCTGAAGAAGGACAAGGAAGGCGGCTACCCCGCCGACTTCCACCGCGCGCTGGCGGATGCCGGCTGGCTCGGCATCTGTATCCCTGAGGAATATGGCGGGTCGGGGTTAGGCATCACTGACGCTGCAATCATGATGCGGACGATTGCGGAATCCGGGGCCGGCATGTCGGGTGCGTCCGCCGTGCACATGAACGTGTTCGGGCTCAATCCCGTCGTCGTGTTCGGCACTAAGGAGCAATGTACGCGCATGCTGCCGCCGATCATCGACGGCCGCGACAAGTCCTGCTTCGCGGTGACCGAGCCCAACACCGGGCTCAACACCACGCAGTTGAAAACCCGTGCGGTGCGCAAGGGCGACAAGTATGTCGTCAACGGCCAGAAGGTCTGGATTTCAACGGCACAAGTCGCCAACAAGATCCTGCTGCTGGCGCGCACCACGCCGCTGGAAGAGGTGAAGAACCCGACCCACGGTTTAAGCCTGTTCTATACGGATTTCGACAAGCAGCGCGTCACCGTGCACGAGATCGAAAAGATGGGCCGCAAGCCTGTCGATTCCAACGAACTGTTCTTCGAGAATTTTGAAATTCCGGTCGATGACCGCCTCGGCGAGGAAGGCCGTGGCTTCGAATATATCCTGCACGGCATGAACCCCGAGCGCATCCTGATCGCGGCGGAAGCGGTGGGCCTGGGGCAGGTCGCGCTGTCGCGGGCCGCGGCCTATGCGAAGAACCGTATCGTGTTCAATCGTCCGATCGGCATGAACCAGGGCATCCAGCACCCCTTAGCGAAGAACTGGATGGAACTGGAGGCCGCGTGGCTGATGGTGCTCTCGGCCGGCTGGCAATACGACCAGGGCATGCAGTGCGGTCCGGCCGCCAACGCCGCGAAATATCTCGCCGCCGAAGCCGGCTTCCACGCCTGCGAGCAGGCGGTGATGACCCACGGCGGTTTCGGTTACGCCAAGGAATATCACGTCGAGCGCTATTTGCGGGAATCCCTGATCCCGCGCATCGCGCCGATCAGCCCGCAGCTCATTCTCAGTTTTATTGCCGAGAAGGTGCTGGGGCTGCCGAAGTCGTATTGAGGACGACATCATGCCGTCATTGCGAGGAGCTCGCGACAAAATTGCAGAGCAATTTTGCGCCGAAGCGACGAAGCAATCCATCTATCCCCGCACGGAGAAGTGGATTGCTTCGCTTCGCTCGCAATGACGATCTATGCATGCCGAGCGCGTTGCGTTCGAGCGGGGTGACAGGATGAGCTTCATCACCGGCGTCGGACTGACGTCCTATGGCAAGCACGAAGGCTCGTCCTCGCTCGATCTCATGAGCCAGGCGGCCGAGCTTGCCATTGCCGACGCCGGGCTGAAGCGATCCGAGCTCGACGGCATTCTTTGTGGCTACTCGACAGTGTCGCCGCATATCATGCTCGCAACCGTGTTCGCCGAGCATTTTGGAATCCAGCCATCCTACGCACATGCCGTGCAGGTCGGCGGCGCCACCGGCCTCGCCATGACCATGCTGGCGCACCATCTGGTCGATGCTGGTGTCGCAAGGCACATGCTTGTGGTCGGCGGCGAAAACCGTCTCACCGGCCAGAGCCGCGATGCCTCGATCCAGGCGCTGGCGCAGGTCGGCCACCCCGATTACGAGGTGCCGCTGGGGCCGACCATCCCGGCCTATTACGGCCTCGTCGCCTCGCGCTACATGCACGAATACGGCGTCACCGAGGAAGATCTCGCCGAGTTCGCGGTTCTGATGCGCGCCAACGCCCTGACCCATCCCGGTGCCCAGTTCCACGAACAAATCACCGTGGCCGACGTAATGGCCTCAAAGCCGGTGGCGATGCCGCTGAAGTTGCTGGATTGCTGCCCGGTGTCGGATGGCGGCGCGGCGTTCGTCGTCAGCCGCGAGCGCACCGGCTCGACCGGCATTCGCGTGCGTGGCTGCGCGCAGGCGCATACCCATCAGCACGTCACGGCCATGCCCGCTCTAAGCGAACTCGGTGCCGAAATCGCTGTCGCCAAGGCCAAGGCCGCGTCCGGTCTCGCGATCTCGGACGTGCGTTACGCCGCGGTCTACGACAGCTTCACCATCACGCTGGCGATGCTGCTGGAGGATCTCGGCCTTGCCCGGCGCGGCGAGGCGGCCGCGCGGGTGCGGGCAGGGCATTTTGGCCGCAACGGCGCCATGCCGCTCAATACCCATGGCGGTCTCTTGAGCTACGGCCATTGCGGCGTCGGTGGCGCGATGGCCCATCTCGTCGAGACGCATCTGCAGATGACCGGGCGTGCCGGCCCCCGGCAGGTTCGCGATGCCTCGATCGCGCTGTTGCATGGCGATGGCGGCGTGCTGTCGTCACACGTCAGCATGTTCCTGGAGCGGGTGCGATGAGCGAAAAACTCGCCGACTGGACCAAGGGCGCCGAGGCCATCGTCTATCAATCCTGCGGCGCTTGCGGGAAGGCGCAGTATTTTCACCGCAGCTTCTGCGCCGCCTGTGGCGCACCTGATCCGGTCGAGAAGCGCGCCAGCGGGAGAGCGATGGTCTATGCGACGTCGCTGGTCTGCCGCGCCGCGACGCCGGAAACCCGCGCCCACGTTCCCTACAATATCGTGCTGGTCGATGCGGCCGAGGGCTTTCGCATGATGGCCCATGGCGCCAATGATCTTGCGATCGGCGACAAAGTTACGGCGAGCTATCGGCTGTTTGCGGGAAGGTTGGTCCCGTATTTCGAGAAAACGAGGTGACTGTCAGGCGCAATGCTCACGCAACGAAGCAACCCAGAATTACGCGGAACGGGTGAAAAATCTGAGTGCTTCGACGCGTCAACATTCAGTGCCAGTAGAACACAACGCTGGCGATGACGAGCATCGCTGTTACCGCCAGCATCTGCGCAAGCGCTTCCGAGGCCGCCTTCCTGGTGGCTTCCTTCATGCCTAACTCCCTAGACTTGGGCATGAGTCATCCTTGCCCGTGAAGGCCTGATGAGCTCAGTCTGGTTTTACTCGGAACACCCCGCGACGAGTATTCGCTCTTTTGAGTCCCCACTCAGCGAATATCGACAGTCCCGAGAATCGACCAGCATTGAGGCGGCAATTTGGCTCGCTCGCAGCCGGTTTGTGCACGAGAAAGGGAGTTTTTTGGAGCGTGTTTGACGGCTTGAGCGTAGGCCCCACTTGCGACCGCAACGTTTCGACGGTTGATCGGCTCCCTGCTGCAGTGCATGATCTCTCTGTCAGCAAATCAGAAAATCCAAAGCCCAAGGTGACGAATGGCCCGCATCGAATATAGCGATCCTGCCAAGCACAACGATCGCACCCGCGAACTGCTCGGCAAAAACCGCAATGCGAACATCTTCCGGATGATGGCGCACTCGCCGAGCTACCTCGAACAATACTGCCGGCTGGGCGGGGCCATCAGGCACAAGGGCGAACTGGACCCGATCGTGCGCGAGCTCGCCATCACCCGCACCGGCATCCTGTGCGAGGCGCCTTACGAGATCGTCGCCCATAAGCGAATTGGGAAGAACGTCGGCGTGACCGACGAGCAGAACGAGGCGCTGGAAAACTGGGAAGCGGCGACCTGCTTCAACGACGTGCAGCGCGCCGCGCTCGCCTTCACCGACGAGATCGTTAGGCGTCACAAGCCGACGGACGCAACTTTCAACGCGATTGCCGCCAAGCTGACGCCGGCCGCATTGGTCGAACTGCAGCTTTCGGTCGGCTTCTACATCATGACGTCGAAGTTTCTGGAAACCTTTGCCATCGACATGCAGCCGGTGACGGAAGTGGTGGGGTGAGCAGCGGCTGGGTCCGCGAACCGCTGATCTCAATTCGCAGGGCCGTATCGCCGTAGCGCCTCCAGCGTCAGTCCCTTGCCGACGGCGCCAAAGATGTCGCCTTCGACGACGCGGGCCGACGGCACGGCTTGGGTGATCGCCTTGTGGACATGGGCGAGTTTTACCGAGCCGCCGGTCAGGAACACGGAGTCGATGTCTTCAGCGGCCAGTCCCGCCTGAACGAAGCAGTTCCTGATGCGCGCCGCGATGCGGTCGGCCAACTGCCTGGTATGGCTGACGAGATCGGAGCGGCCGATGTTGGCACTGAGCCCGGGGACAACCCACTCCAGCGGAATGTCCGCCCGCTGCTTCTCGGACAGGGCGATCTTGGCATCCTCGATTTCCATTGCAAGCGTATGGCCGCGCTGCTCGTAGACCACGCGGATCAGCCGGTCGAGAAGTTCCGGCTCGGCCGCCTGCTGCCGTACCTGGCGGATATCAGCCATCACGCGCGGCTCATACATGCGGTTGATGTTCGACCAGGTGGCGAGGTCGTGAAAATAACTCGAGGGCACGTCGAGCCCGGCGCGCTTCATGGCGCTGCGGAATCCGAACAGCGGCATCACCACGCCGAGACTGAGCTGACGGTCGAAATCGGTGCCACCGATGCGGACGCCATCATTGGCGAGAATATCGGCTGTACGATCAGCATTGCCGTGGCGTTCGGGACCCAGCCGCACGATCGAAAAGTCCGATGTGCCGCCGCCGATATCGGCGATCAATGCCAGTTCCTCGGAAGTGATTTGCCGCTCATAGTCCAGCGCCGCCGCGATCGGTTCGAATTGAAACGTGACCTCCTCGAAACCGATCCCCTGCGCAATCGATCGCAGGGTTTGTTCCGCCTTACGATCGGCGTCTGGCGCATTATCGACGAAATGCACGGGACGGCCATGGACGACATGGCGCAGTTGGCGGGCTGTGGCCTGTTCCGCGCGACGTTTGACCGCGCCGAGGTAATAGGCAATCACATCGCGAAAGCTGACCCGCGCTCGGCCCAGCCGGGTGGTTTCCTCGATCAGCGAGGTACCGAGCACGGATTTGAGGCTGCGCATCAGGCGGCCGGCCGTGCCTTCGACATAGGCTTCCATGGCCCTGCGGCCGATCAGAACGCCGCCATCCGCCTCGTAGAAGATCGCGCTGGGAATCGTGCTGTGCGCCGCTTCCAGCGCCATCAGAACCGGCGCCCGGCCTTCCATGGTGCCGAGCGTCGTGTTCGACGTTCCGAAATCAAGACCGCAGATCGACATGGGAGCTCCGGGAGGGAGCGCCCGTTTACACATTACCAGGCCATCAATCCACCCCTATCTCGGCATGTTTTCCCTTGCGAATCCCGCGTGCCGTTGTTGATCGATGGGCCGATCCACAGATCAATTTCTTTCGTGCGGCGGGTTGAAAAATCGATCCGAGATGGTCCATAAGCGGCGTCCCCGCGGCCGGTCCTCCCGCCGCAATCGGCTTTGGAAAGAGGTCGCGTGGCAAATATCAATCGACAGATTGCGCAAGAGCTTGGTGTTCGCGAGGAGCAGATCGCGGCGACGGTCGAACTGCTGGACGGCGGCGCCACGGTGCCGTTCGTGGCGCGCTACCGCAAGGAAATCACCGGCGGGCTCGATGACGCGCAGTTGCGCACGCTGGAGGACCGCCTGACTTACTTGCGCGAGCTCGAAGCGCGTCGGGTGGCGATCCTTGATTCGATCCGCGAGCAGGGCAAGCTCGATGCCGCGCTGGAAGCACAGATTATGGCGGCCGACACCAAGGGCCGCCTGGAAGATATCTACCTGCCCTTCAAGCCGAAGCGCCGCACCAAGGCCGAGATTGCCAAGGAAGCCGGACTCGAGCCGCTGTCCGAGCTGTTGCTGACCCAGCCGCAGAACGACCCAACGGTTGTAGCGGCGGGCTTCGTCGACGCCGAAAAGCAGGTGGCGGACGTCGCAGCCGCCCTCGAAGGCGCCCGCGCCATTCTGGTGGAGCGATTCGCCGAAGACGCCGACCTGATCGGACGGCTGCGCGAGGAGATGTGGACCAGCGCGCTGATGATCTCCACCGTGCGCAAGGGCAAGAAGCTCGAAGGCGAGAAGTTCAAGGACTATTTCGATTTCAACCAGTCGCTGCACAAGCTGCCTTCACACCGCATCCTTGCGCTGTTCCGCGGCGAAAAGGAAGAAATTCTGGAGCTGCAGATGCAGCCCGAGGCGAATGTGCCCGAGGCCGGCGTCCCCAGCGCCTATGAACTGAAGATCATGCAGCGCTTTGGCATCACCGATCAGAAGCGCCCGGGCGACCGCTGGCTGGTGGAGACCGCGCGCTGGGCGTGGCGCACCAAGATCCAGGTGCATCTCAATATCGACTTGCGGATGCGGCTATGGACTTCGGCCGAAACCGAGGGCGTGCGCGTGTTCGCCTCGAATTTGCGCGACCTGCTGCTGGCGGCACCCGCCGGTGCCCGCGTTACCATGGGGCTGGATCCCGGCTACCGCTCCGGCGTCAAGACCGCCATCGTCGATGCGACGGGGAAGGTGGTGGCGACCACGACGATCTATCCGCACGAGCCGCAGCGGCAATGGAATGAAGCACTGGCGACGCTCGGAAAACTCGCGGTCGCGCATCGCGTCGAGCTGATCGCGATCGGCAACGGCACCGCCTCGCGCGAGACAGACAAGTTGGCGACCGAGCTCGTCAAGCTGCTGCCGGATCTCAAGATGTCGAAGATCGTGGTGTCGGAGGCCGGTGCGTCAGTCTACTCCGCCTCGGCCTTTGCGTCGGAAGAGTTGCCGGAGCTCGACGTCACCTTGCGCGGCGCGGTGTCGATCGCGCGGCGCCTGCAGGACCCGCTCGCCGAACTCGTCAAGATCGACCCGAAGGCAATTGGCGTCGGCCAGTATCAGCACGACCTCGGCGAGGCCAAGCTGGCGCGTTCGCTCGATGCCGTGGTCGAAGACTGCGTCAACGCCGTCGGCGTCGATGCCAATACCGCTTCCGCGCCGCTGCTGGCGCGGGTGTCGGGCATCGGTGCGGGGCTCGCGCAAAGCATCGTGCAGCATCGCGACGCCAACGGGCCGTTCAAGTCGCGCAAGGAGCTCAAGGAAGTGCCGCGGCTCGGACCCAAGGCGTTCGAGCAATGCGCCGGCTTCCTGCGCATCAACAATGGCGAAGACCCGCTGGATTCCTCCGGCGTGCATCCCGAAGCCTATCCAGTCGTGCGCCGGATTCTCGCCGCGACCAAGAGCGACATCAAGGCGCTGATCGGCAATGCCGATGTCGTGCGACAGTTGAAGCCGCAGGCCTTTGTCGACGAAACCTTCGGCCTGCCGACGGTCACTGACATCCTGCGCGAATTGGAAAAGCCCGGCCGCGACCCGCGCCCGGCATTCAAGGCCGCGGTGTTCAAGGAGGGTGTCGAGGAGATCAAGGATCTCAAGCGCGGCATGATCCTGGAAGGCACGGTGACGAACGTTGCGGCGTTCGGCGCCTTCGTCGACATCGGCGTCCACCAGGACGGGTTGGTGCACATCTCGGCGATGTCGAAAAATTTCATCAAGGACCCGCGCGAGGTGGTGAAGCCGGGCGACATCGTCAAGGTCAAGGTGCTGGAAGTCGAGGTTGCCCGCAAGCGCATCGCGCTGACGTTGCGGCTCGACGACGAAATCGGCGACAAGGGCCCCAAGCTGTCGGACAGCAAGATGCGCGAGTATTCCAAGGCGTCGATGACGTCGTCGTCGCCGCGCAAGCCGCAGGAGCAGGGCGGCGCGCTCGCCGAAGCGCTGCGCCGCGCCGCCGAAAAGAACGGGCGGGGCAAAGCGGGGTAGGCACCGTGGCTTCATCCTTCGAGACGCATCGCGTCGCGATGCTCCTCAGGATGAGGTCTGGCAGTGTCGTATCCGGGATACGAATCTAAGACCCTCATGGTGAGGAGCCCGGCAGCGCCGGGCGTCTCGAACCATGCGGCCGTGACCGTGCCCCAAATCTAGTCTACCCCGACGTCAGCAGGTCCAGCTTGGCGTTGGCGAGGATCAGGCGATCGGCCAGCAATTGCGCAAGGTTGCGCATGATGCGCTCGCCGGCGCGCGGATGCTGTTTCCGGAAGCGCTCGAAATCGCTGAGTGAAACTTCATACGCGGTCGCAGCCATGTCGGCCAGCACGTCGGCGGAACGCTGCGGCTCCAGCAGCGCCATTTCGCCAAAGGGCATGCCTGCCGTCAATGTCGCCAGCCTCACGCCGTCGGGCAGGGTGACGTGGACTGCGCCGCTCCGCAAGAAGAACAGCGATGCGGCGAGATCGCCGGCGGAGATGATCTTCTCGCCGGTTTGACAGGTCCGGATTGACGTGCGCGAGGCGAGATCGGTCAATTCCTCCTCCGTCAGCCCCACCAGCAGCGATTGCTCGGAGAGTTCGGTCGCCTCGAAGAAGTCGATGGCGCCGCCGTAGCGATAGACGAGCTGGTCTTCCGCCCATTCGATGGCGGCGTCGAGCAGGTAATAGTTGCGGATATTGGTGAGACCTTCGGTCCATTCCGCAATCGCTTTCCAGTCCGGCGACGAGCGCCTGATGCCGGACAGAACCACCGTGACGTGGTGCGCGGCGAGCTCGCGGAATTCCTCGGCGAGCAGGCGGGCGCCGGCGCGGGTCATGGCGGTGACGCGGCGCAGGTCGAAAATGACCAATTGCGGGCGGGGCCTGGCCGCAAGCTGGCGCGAGACGTAGTCGACGTTGGAAAACGACAGCGTCCCGACCAGCTCGATGACACGGACATCCTGGTGGTGCGCGGCGAGGATGTTCTGCTCCTGCGCGCGCCGCACACGCCGCGAGGGGCTGTTGCCGATGTCGTAATCGGCGATGATGCTGGTCCGCGCGTCGTCGCTGCGATTAAGCATGTGCAGATCGTAATGCGACGACAGCGCCTCGCAGACCTTGATGCCGCGCACGCTGTTGCCGTGCTTGTCGAGTTTTGGCGAATAGCTGCCAAGCCCGAGCCGCGCCGGGAGCGCCGCGAGGATGCCGCCGCCAACTCCGCTCTTGGCGGGGATGCCGATCCGGTAGATCCACTCTCCCGCATAATCGTACATGCCGGAGCTCGTCATCACGGAAAGCGTGCGCGAGATGGCATATGGCGTCATCACCTGCTCGCCGGTCACCGGATTGATGCCGCGGTTGGCCAGCGTCGCTGCCATCACCGCGATATCACGCGCCGTCACCAGGATGGCGCATTGCCGGAAATAGACCTCCAGCACGGCGGCCACGTTCTCCTTGATCACCGCGTTGGTGCGCAGGAGGTAGCCGATCGCGCGGTTGCGGTCGCCGGTCGCGCTTTCGGAAGCATAGACGGCATCGTCGACGTCGAGCTCGCGCCCGGCAAACCGGCCCAACGCCTGTCTGATGTATTCGAATGCCGCATCGCCCTTGGCCTCGTGGATCAGACCGGAGCAGGAGATCGCGCCGGCGTTTACCATCGGGTTGAAGGGATGGTTCTCGGCGTTGAGGCGGATCGAGTTGAAGGGATCGCCCGACGGCTCGACGCCGATGACGCTCTCGACCCGTGCCGCCCCCAAGGTGTCGAGCGCCAGCGCGAACACGAAGGGCTTTGACATCGACTGAATGGTGAAGGGGACCTGCGTGTCGCCGACTTCGTAGACATGGCCGTCGAGCGTGGCGAGGCTGATGCCAAAATGGGCAGGGTCCGCCTTGCCGAGCTCAGGGATGTAGTCGGCGACCGCGCCACTAGTTTCGTCAGCGAATTCGGCGTGGCACGCGCGCAGGAACCGCAGCAAGGGCGGCTTCGAGCTGGTCCAGGTCGCGGGGCCTGCCGTGAACGGAAGAGGCAATGGTTTCATCGCCTCTTCTTGTGCAACGCAATCAGGGTGCGCGCAACTGGTCCGACACCAGAGTCTGGCGCCGTATCAGCACGAGCGCGATCAGAACGGTCGGGATCAGGATCGCCAATCCAAGAGAGGTGATCTGCCATTGTGAGAGCGGCATGATCCCACCGCCCGGCGTCGCCACCACGAAGCCACCAATTACGAACAACATCCGCAGCGGCCATTCCAACGCGCCGGCGGCTCTGAGATCGCCGACAAAGACCTGATAGCCCTGAATGCCGCCGCAGATGAACAGCGTGCCGAAGCCTGCCAGCGCCATCAGTCCGAGCCCTTCGAGATACGGGCTTGGTCCCTGCAGCACCAGTGCCGGGTTCAACACGAAGAAGAACGGGATGAAATAGATGATGCTGCCGACCCACATCGATTCCCACCCCGTCTTCATTGCTGGCGAGCCGGCGATGCCGGCCGCGGCAAAGGAGGCGATGGCGACCGGCGGCGTGATCGAGGACAGCATACCCCAATAGAAGATGAACATGTGCACGGCCATGCGGTTGAGGCCGAGTTTTTCCAGCGCAGGCGCCACCAGGATGGCGAGGAAGATATAGCAGGCCGTCGTCGTCAGCCCGAGCCCGAGCACGAGGCTGGTGAAGGCGCACATCACGAGCAGCAGGAGCGCGTTGTCGCCGGCGATCCGCAACAGGTCGTTGGCGAGGCTCGAGACCACGCCGGTCATCGAGAACGCGCCGATCAAGAGCCCGCATCCGGCAAGGATGCCGACCAACTCGACGAATGTGCGGCCGTTGACCTCAAGGAACTTGCTGATCGTCGCAAGCGTCCAGCGGGTTTCCTTGGAGAAGAGCTGGTTCAGCACCAAAAGAAGCGCAGTGGCGTAGAACGGTGCGTGGCTCTCACGCTTGAAGTAGAGCAGCATCACGATCAGCAGCGCGATGACGAAAACGTAGTACCAGCCGTCCTTGATCGTGTCCCATACCTTCGGCAGCTCGGCGCGCGGAATGCCCTTCAACCCGTGGCGGGCGGCATAGGAATCGACCTGCATGAAGAGGCCGATGTAGTAGAGGGTCGCCGGAATGATCGCAGCAAGCGCGACGTCCGCGTAGCTGACGTTGAGGAACTGCGCGATGACGAACGCGGTCGCGCCCATCACCGGCGGTGCCAGCACGGCGCCGGTCGAGGCGCAGGCCTCGATCGCAGCGGCATAGGAGGCGCGGAAGCCGCTCTTCTTCATGACGGGAATGGTCATGGTGCCGGCGGTCAGCACGTTGGAGATGATCGAGCCCGACATCATGCCGAGCAGGCCGCTAGCAAAGATGCAAACCTTGGCGGCGCCGCCGCGGAAGGTGCCGCACATCGCAAACGACAGGTTGATGAAGAATTTCCCGGCGCCCGTCATCATCAGCGCCGTGCCGAACACCAGAAAGCCGATCACGGTATCGGCAAAGGCCTGGATCGGGATGCCGAGCAGGCTTTCGCCCGAAAGCACGTGATACGCCGTCGCTTGTTCGAGTGTCGATTGGGTGCCGCGAAACGGCCCCAGCCACGTCGCGTCGGCGAAGAGGGGATACACCGTAAATGGCAGCACGCTCAGCAGCAGGCTCCAGCCGCCGGTGCGCCGCAACGCTTCCATCAGCACGACCCACATGATGACGCCGGCGACGATCACGTAGGTAGGCGCGCCGCCGAATTCCCAACCGGCTTCTGCCGCCTTGCGGACGCTGCGCATCAGGAGGATTGCACAGGCGAAACTGGCGACAAACAGCAGGATGTCATACCAGGGGAATTCGATCGAGCGGCGCGCTCCCGGTCCCCGGAAAGATCAGGAACGTGAACGGCAGCATCAGCGCGATCAGGAGATAGAAATACTCGGTGTTGAGCTGGGTGTAGCCGAGGAAGAAGCGCAGGGAGAATTGCTGGTTGATACACAGCAGGATGGTTACCGCGGTTGCAACCACCAGCGTCCAGCGCCACGCCCCGCGCAATGTCCGCACCCGCGTGACTTCGGCTTCCTGCATGTTGGCATGCGGGTCGTCGAACTCAATTCGTTTTGCAGACGCGGCTACGCTATCACTCGCAGCAGGTGACATCATTCCCCCTAGACGGTATTCGCCTTAGACCCCAGGCGAGTGAGGCAGCGCTATTCAAAGCCGTTGGGCATGTTCGCCTTTGCCAGCGCCGCGGCGCGCGCCTTCATCCAGCCTTCGAGAAACGCCTTGTCATCCGATGGCGGGCTGGACTTGCCGTAGTCCGTCCATGCGGCGGCCAGCACTTGCTGGCGCTTCAGCAATTCCTTGTTGTAGGCTTCCTGCGCGTCGGTCCATTGACCGGCTTCCTTCAGCGCCCTGGCGGCGCCCGGATGCACCGGAACCACCCAGTTCTTGGTCTGGCGGTCGGCCGCAAGACCGGCCGCGCCCGGCGCGGAATCCTTATAGGCGTCGTAACCCGTGATCATCGCCTTGGTGATGGCATAGACCTCGTCGGCGGGCAGCGTCCCGTATGCCATGAAAATCGGGTAGGGATAGTTGCCGAGCTCGATCGGCTTGTCCTTGGAGATGCCGGCGCCGCAGGTCGCGACGTGCGGGAAGAAGAACGAGCCGACCTTTTTCACGCGCTCCCAGCCGGCCTTGTCGTTATGAGGCAAGGGCGGCCAGATGATGCCGCGCGGTGATGTCTCGAGTTCCTTCGCCGGGCCGGTGATGGTGGTGGCGAAAGCAGCGTCGACGTCGTTGTTGATCATACCCTTCCACATTGCGCCGTAGCTCGAGAACTCGACGACCTTGACGTCGCTTTGCTTGAGGTCGCCGAAAGCCAGGATGGCGAGCGCGTTCTGGTTCAGCGCCGGCGAACCAACCACAAAGCCCACGCGCTTGCCCTTGAGCTGCTTGATCTCGGTCACACCGGAATCCTTGGCGACGCCGAGCGTGGCGGCGTTGCAATCGACCGTGGACAGCACGAGCTGCAGCGGCTGGGGGCCCCATTCCTTGGTACCGAACTCGAACACGCCTTCCTGGGCGAAATAGGTGCCGGAACCCATCGCGGACATGGCCGCGCGCTTGGCGCGCAGCGGTGCCAGTCGCGCCACGTCATTGCCGGCGGGCAGCACGCGAACATCGGTGCCGTATTTGTCCTTCATCATCTTGCCGACGCCGACGGCGATGTTGAAGCCCGCGGTGCCGGTGTCATAGGCGGTGACCACCATGGTCGGCGGCAGTTTGACGTCTTCCGCATGAGCCGCCGGCAAGGTCAGCCATGAGATGCCTGCAAGGGCGAGTGGCGCGAGCGCCTTCAAGCGGTAGATCATAATTTTCCCCTCAGATTGTTTCGCTATGCGAAAATTCTCTCGTTAGCGTCGATCATGTCATCGGCGGCTGGCGATGGCAACGTCACGTGCGTACACGTCAATACCAGAGCTGGACAGATTGTCGCGGAACTCGTTCCAAAAAAGTTTATGCCGTGATCCGGTTAAGCTTCGATGATCGCGACAACCTGTCCTTCGGCGATAACGTCGTCGAGTTTGACCAGGATGGCCTTGATCTTTCCGGCCGTCGTCGACGTGACCGGAATTTCCATCTTCATGGCTTCGACGAAAGCGATCTCGTCGCCGTCGCCGACATTGCCACTAGTTGCGACGGGAAGCGCGCACACGCGTCCGGCGACTTCGGTGACAATCTTGATCTCTGGCATTTCCGCTCTCCCGGGACCGTCTGACGGACAGGCTGTCCTCGTGAACGGCTTTTTGTTGTGGCCGCAGATTGCCTGAGGTAGTTTGTTCTGCAAGTGGAATTTTGTTCCGCAGGGCGGAATTAGGCCATGGAGCCATAACAATGGGAAGACGCTCGGAAAGGCTTAGCAAACAGGGAATGCTCGCCAGCGATCTGGCGGGCGAGGGTGACGTGATCCAGGTGGTGTCGCGGGCGTTCGACGTCTTGCGCTGCTTCGAGGGTCATGAAGCGAGACTAGGCAATCTGGAAATTTCCAGCCGCTGTGGTCTGCCGCGGTCGACGGTATCGCGGCTCACTCACACGCTGACGCGGATGGGCCAACTCGTCTATCTACCGCGCGACCAGAAATACCGCATCGGTCCAAGCGCGGTGGCGATGAGCACCTCGATGATGAAGGGGTTGCAGCTTCGCAATCTGATCAGGCTGCGTCTGCAGGACGTCGCCGATCAATTGCCAGGCACCGTCGGCTTCGTGATTCCCGATCGCTATCACCTCGTCTATCTCGAATTCGCGCGCGCGGCGAACGCGCTCGGCCTGCACGAAGGCACCGGCAGCCGCATCTCGATGACGAGCACCGCGGCCGGCTTTGCCTACACCGCAGCGCTCGACACCGACGTCGGCGATGCCCTGATCGCCGAAATGGAGCGCGAGATCCCGGAAAATGCGGCGCAGTTGAAGCCGCGCATCGAAGACAACCGCCGCCACCTGCGCGAACAGGGCTATGTCGTGGGCTGCGGCACCTGGAGCCCGCATATCAACGGGTGCGCGGTGCCGGTGTGGTCGCCGCAATATCAAACCTTTGTCGTCGTGACGATCGGCCTTCTCGCCGCGATGTTCGACGAGGAGCGGTTGCACCGGGAAGTGGCGCCGCAGATGCTCGAACTCGGCGTCGCGATCGGCGGCCTGCTGGAAGGCGCCGAGGGCGACATCTTCGCCAACCGGATCGAAAGAAAGCCGCTTCCGGTGCCGGCCCATAATAACAACAAGATCATCAAGACGGAGGATACGAATGAACTGGAAGCCGGAGCTCGACGAGCTCGCTCGGCGCGAAGCGTTCGCGCGCGAGATGGGAGGCGTTGACAAGGTCAAGCGCCAGCATGACCAGGGCCGGCTCACGGTTCGTGAGCGCATCGACAAACTGATCGACAAGAATTCCTTCCATGAGATCGGCGCGATTTCCGGCATCGCCGAATACGACGAAAACAGCGAACTCAGGCACCTGACGCCGGCAAACTGCGTGTTCGGCCGCGGCAGGGTCGACGGCCGGACCGTGGTTGTCGTCGGCGACGATTTCACCGTGCGCGGCGGCTCGGCCGACGCCTCGATCTCGGCCAAGCCGCTGATGGCCGAGGAGATGGCGCACGATTTTCGCCTGCCGATCATCCGCGTCATCGAAGGCTCGGGCGGCGGTGGCTCGGTGAAGACGATCGAGACGCGTGGCGCTGCGAATCTGCCCGGCGGGGTCGGCGGCACGCGCTGGTATTGGTTCACGACGGCGAACATGGCGCGGGTGCCCGTGGTCGCGCTCGGGCTTGGTTCGGTCGCGGGCCTTGGCGCGGCGCGGCTTGCCGCTAGCCATTATTCCGTCATGACCCGAAATTCCGCGATGTTCGTCGCAGGCCCGCCGGTCGTAAAACGCCTCGGCCAGGACCTGACGAAGCAGGAGCTTGGCGGCGCCGAGATCCAGACCCGCGCCGGCGGCGTCGATGATGCCGTCGATACCGAGGAAGAGGCGTTCGAACGCGCCAGGCGTTTTCTGTCCTATCTGCCGTCCTCGGTATACGACCTGCCGCCGACCACGGCCTGCAGCGACGATCCCGAACGCGCGGAAGAATCGCTGTTGAACGCGGTGCCGCGCAATCGCCGCCAGGTCTACAAGATGCGCCCGATCATCGACGCCGTTGTCGACAAGGGCTCGTTCTTCGAAGTGAACGCCAATTTCGGTCGCCCGATCGTCACGGGCCTTGCCCGGTTCGAGGGCCGCGCGGTGCTGCTGCTCGCCAGCGATCCTTTCCACTATGGCGGGTCGTGGACGGCGGAAGCCTGCCAGAAGGTGGTGCGCTGGGTCGATTTCGCCGAGACTTTCCATCTGCCGGTGGTTTATCTAATGGATTGCCCGGGCTTCATGATCGGGCTCGAGGCCGAGAAGTCGGCGACGATCCGCCACGGCGTGCGGGCGATGGCGGCGGTCAACCAGTCGACCGTGCCCTGGTGCACCATCATCGTGCGCAACGCGTTCGGCGTCGCCGGCGTCGTGCACCAGCCGGCCAACCGCTATTCGATGCGCTATGCCTGGCCGTCGGCCTATTGGGGCTCGTTGCCGCTCGAAGGCGGCATCGAGGCCGCCTACCGCGCCGATATCGACGGGTCGGATGATCCGGCTGCAAAGCTGAAAGAGATCGAGGACCGCCTCAACAAGCTGCGCTCGCCGTTCCGCTCTGCCGAGAAATTCTGGGTCGAGGAGGTGATCGACCCGCGCAAGACGCGTTCGCTGCTGTGCGAGTTCGCGCGACTCGCCGAACCGATCCGCACCGTCGGCCCGCCGAGCAACATGTCGACGCGGCCGTAGGTTGCCAAGGGCGCAGGAATCGTAGGTGGGCAAAGCGAAGCGTGCCCACCATTCACGATCGTGGTCGCGGATGGTGGGCACGGCGCAAGCGCCTTTGCCCACCATACAGCAGTTGTTACACCCTCACAGGCTTCGGCCGCGAGATCGCGAGCACAATCAGCGCCGCCACCACGCAGAGCGCGCCGGCAACGAAGAACGCCGGCAGGTAGGTCTGCAGCACCGTCCGCGACAGGCCCGCACCGAAGGCGGCTACGCCGGCTCCGAGTTGATGACCGGCAAAAATCCAGCCAAACACCAAATTGGCGCGTTCGGGGCCGAACCGCTGGGTGGTGAGCCGCACCGTCGGCGGCACGGTTGCGATCCAGTCGAGCCCGTAGAACATCGCAAACAGCGAAAGGCCGTAGAGCGTAAAATCGGAGAACGGCAGGAACAGCAGCGACAGGCCGCGGAGCCCGTAATACCAGAACAGCAGCCAGCGATTGTCGTAGCGGTCCGACAGCCAGCCGGAAGCGATGGTACCGACGAAATCGAATATGCCCATCGCAGCCAGCAGGCTCGCCGCCTGCACCTGCGGGATGCCAAAATCGAGGCACATCGGAATCAGGTGAACCTGGACCAGACCGTTGGTAGAGGCGCCGCAGATGAAGAAGGTGGCGAACAGGATCCAGAACACCCCCGACTTCGAGGCATCGCGCAGCGTGCCGAGCGCCGCCGCCATGATCGGGATGTTGTTTGGGCGAGGGGCCGGCAGCGGCTCGGTGCCTTCGTCGCCGAATGGCCTTAAGCCCACATCGCTCGGCCGGTCACGCATGATCATCAGCACGGCGAAGGCCGCGACGCCGAGCGTCACGCACACCAGGCCCAGCGCGATCCGCCAACCATACGTATCGGTCAGGCTCGCCAGCAGCGGCAGGAAGGCGAGCTGTCCGGTGGCGACGCTCGCGGTGAGAATGCCGACGACGAGACCGCGCCGCGCCACGAACCAGCGTGCAGCAATCGTGGCGCCCAGCACCAGCGCCGTCATGCCGGTGCCGAGCCCGATCACGACGCCCCACAGCAGCATGAGCTGCCAGACCTGTGTCATCGCCAGCGACGCCACCAGGCCGGAGACGACGATCAGCAGCGCCAGCAGCGTCACATTGCGCAGCCCGTAGCGGTTCATGAGCGCTGCGGCAAAGGGCGCCATCAGCCCGAACAGGATGAAGCGGATCGACAGCGCGGAAGAAATCTCCGCCGTCGTCCAGCCAAATTCCTTCTGCAACGGCACGATGAAGACGCCGGGCGCGCCGACCGTGCCGGCGGAGATCAGGCCGGTGAGGAAGGTCACGGCGACCATCACCCAGCCGTAATGGATATTGCGGCGGGCCAGGGCGGCTGAAAGCCAGTTCGAGATCATTGGTCCTCGGGGAATTCCAGTGGGAAGGTCTGCTTAGGTCGGCTTGACGCATTCTGACGTGACGGCATTCTGACTTGAATGTCGTACTTCCCTCATTTCAGGACATGATGACGCCAGGGCAATCCACGCAAGCCGCGATTGAATTATAGGCATAATATTATACGCGGCAAAATCACAACCAGGCAGTCCAATCAAAAATCTCACCATTCGCATGAGAGAAATTGATCGATCGCAGCCCGCGAACCGGCTGGCTATTCCAGTCCGTCGAGGGCGGCCTCGATGGCCTTTTTGAAGGCCGCGATGTCGCCGAGTTCGTGGCCGAGCACGAGCGCAAGCCGGGTCAGGAATAGCGCTTCACGCTCGGGCCCGGCCTGGTCGATCGCTATCGCCAGCGTCTCATAAGCGGTCTCGAAGTCCTCGAACGGCATGGCGCTCATGGCGTCTCGCTTCCCAGGCAAAGGCTTGCGGTTTTCAGGATCTCGTCGGGAGCAGCGGCCTTCCATCGCCCGGCAATGTGCAGGTCGGGCCGCAGCAGATAGAGCGTGCCAGGACTAGCGGCGAACAGGCGGGCGATTTCGCCGTCCTGGTCCGCAATGGCCTTTGTTTCAGAGGCCGAGCCGCGCGACGTAACCAGCACGGCAGCGAAGCGCTTATCGATCCGGCCGAGTTGCGCCAACAGCGCCGCCTGTTCGGCAACCGGCGGCCCCTCGCAGAACAGGATCGCGGTCATGCCGTTGCCGGCGCGGTCCAGCAGGTAGCTGCCGTCGGCCAGTCTCGCGTTCGGCGCGGCGCTGCCGCAACGAGGGCCGCCGGCAAATTCGGTGTCGCGCTCGGCGTAAAGCGTCAGCGGGCTGTCCGAATAGGTGTAGGGCTGCATCTGGCGCGGATTGGCGAGCCCGCGGGGAAATTCGTGCTTCAAACTGAGCGACAAGGCCGCCTCGCGCGCCAGCCGCCAGCCGCGCGTCGGCGGCGTCATGAAACGCGTGCTCTTGGTGGCATTGGCGAAGACGTCGAGCGTGGCGCCGCGCCGCTCCGGCGAAAAGCTGTCGAGCAGCCGCTCATCCGCCTCGCCATGGAGCACGAGCGCCAGCTTCCAGCCGATGTTCTCGGCATCCGCCAGACCATTGTTCAGCCCGCGCACGCCGAAGATCGGCACAATATGAGCGGCATCGCCGATAAAGAAGACGCGGCCGTGCTTGTAATCGTCAAGGCACAAGGTGTTGGCGGAGTAGACGCTCCACCATTCCAGATCCCATGCATTTGTGTGGCCGATATCCGCAAGGATCGCACCGACCCGGGCGCGGAGGTTTTCCTCCTTGAGCGCTTCCTGTTCGTTCTCGCCTTCACGGAGCTGGTAATCTACGCGCCAGATATCGTCCGGCTGCTTGTGGATCAGCACCGTCCCGCCGGGATTGCCGCTTGGTTCGAAAAAAGCCCGGCGCTCAGTCGGAAAATCGTGGTCCATGCGGATGTCCGCGATCACGTAGCGGCCTTCGTAATTGTCGCCCTTCAATCGCAAGCCAAGCATCGACCGGATTGGCGAGCGCGCCCCGTCGGCGGCCAGCACATAGTCGGCATCGAGCCGATAGTCGCCCGCCGGCGATGAAATCCGAACCGAGACACCGTCATTGTGCCGCTCGATGGCCGACAGTTCGCTCTGCCAGCGCATGTCGACCAGATCGCAGGCCGCAACCGCATCATGCAGGAATTTCTCGATGTACTGCTGCTGCAGATTGTACATCGGTAGATATTTTTCGCCCGGCGGTTGCGGCATCTCCAGCCGAAAAATCTGCTCGCCGCGATAGTAGCTGCGACCGAACCGCCAGCCGAGCGCCTTTTCGACGAACGGCCCGACCGCGCCGATCCGCTCCAGGATATGCATGCTCGGCCGCGCAACGCAGATGGCGCGGCTGCCGTCATTAAAAGTGTCCTTGCGGTCGATCAGCACGCTCTTGATCCCGTAGCGCGCCAGCACCAGCGCCGCGGTCATGCCGATCGGGCCGGCGCCAACGATCAGCACCGGATGCCGCGTCGCCTCGCCGTCAAGTTCGGGAACGCGCCGCGCCGCAAAGCGGGGATAGCCGAAATAGAGCGATTCCAGCGGTCCCTTGCCGGCAGGCCTCATGCGTCCCTCCGTCTATTTCTTGCGGTCGAGAAATCCCTGCATCAGCCGCTGCGGCTCTCCGGTCAGGAACGATTGTCCGAATACGCCGACACTTAAGTTGACGGATTCGGTCAACGGCAGTTCCTCCCATTGCCGCAGCAACTCCTTCTGCGAACGCAGCGCTCCGGGCCCGCATTCGAGCAGCGCCTTCACCGTATGCTCGACCGCGGCATCGAGCCCGCCTTCCTTGGCGACCACATCGACCAGGCCCCAGGCGAGCGCGGTGGGCGCGTCGATATTTTCCGCCGTCATGACCAGCCAGCGGGCGCGGCCCCAGCCGATCAGCCGCGGCAGCAGCGCAGCGTGGATCACCGAGGGGATGCCGACGCGCACTTCCGGCATGCCGAATTTGGCATCGTGGGCCGCAATCCGGAAATCGCAGGCGGCGGCGACTTCCAACCCGCCACCGAGGCACCAGCCGGGAAGCCGCGCGATCACCGGCGCCGGAAAGTGGCGCACTGCCTCGCAGAGGTCGCGCAACCGGGTGATGAAGGCTTCAGCGGATTTCTGGTCGAGCTTCGCCATCTCCTTGATATCGGCGCCGCCGATCATGCTCTTCTCGCTCTGGCCGGCGAGGATGACCACGCGAATGGTGTTGTCGCCGGCGAGCCGCTCGAACCCTTCGCGCACGCCGTCGGTGACGGCGGAGGAGAGGATGTTGAGAGGGCCCGCATTGCAGATCGCGAGGCGAACGACGCCTCTGTCGTCGCGGTCGATGCCGCAATGAGGATTGAGCATTTCCATTCTGCTTTTCCGGGCTTGTTCTGGTCGTTGCCATCACTTCCGGGACATTGCGCCGGCTTGTCAAGGGCGGGCGAGGGGCATTGCGCGACCGCTCGCACCGATATAGAATTATGATCGTCATCTAAAGGAGCCGCCATGACTATGACCGAGACTGTCGATCTGTTTTCGTTCGATATGCGCAGGCATCGGGTGGTGGAATGGCAGGCGCCGGGGCCGATTGCCCCGGCGGCATCCGGAATGTCCGGGCTCGAGACCATGTGCGCGATCCGCGACGGCATCCTGCCACCGCCGCCGATGGCGCGGCTGATCGGTTTCGAGATGCGCCTCGCCGAGCCCGGCCGGATCGTGATGGAACTGGATCCGGATGAAAGCCTCGAAAACACCATCGGACTGCTCCACGGCGCGACGGCCGCGGCGCTCCTGGATACTGCCATGGGTTGTGCCATCACCACCATGCAGCCGGCGGGGCAGACCTCCGTCACGCTGGACCTCAAGCTGACCTATCTGCGGCCATTGTCGGTGCGGTCGGGCGCGATCTCGGCGGAAGGCAAAGTGATAAAGGTCGGCCGCCAGACCAGCTATGCCGAAGGCTTCGTCCGCGACCGTGCGGGCAATCTTGCAGTGCACGCGACCGGAACGTTCACGATGATCGGCGTTGAAAAGGCGAATTAGATGCAGCTTTTCCTGCTCATAGCTGTTATTATATGACCAGGGACATTTAATGGGATGCGTTGATGCGTTATTCGAAAGAGCACAAGCAGGAGACCCACGCACGGATCGTGAAAAAAGCCTCGGTGCGGCTTCGCGAAAAGGGCGCGCATGGCATCGGCGTCGCCGACTTGATGAAGGAAGCGGGCCTGACCCACGGCGGCTTCTACGCGCATTTCGATTCCCGCGAGGCGCTCGTCATCGAGGCTTTTGCCTATGCGATGGACCGCTCGGTTGAGCATTGGCGAAAAATCGCCGCTGAAACGCCGCCGGAGAAGCGGTTGTCGACGATCATCGATTCCTACGTCTCGACGGTTCATCGCGACGATCCCGGCCGCGGTTGCGCCGTTACGACGTTAGGTGCCGAGATCGTCCGGGAAAGCGCGAAGACGCGCAAGGCCTTTGCCGCCAAGCTGGAGCAGTTGATCGATGTGATCGCCGACCAGATTCCCGACGTGCCGCGCAAGACGGCCCGCAGGCAGGCGATGGGCACGCTGGCGACGATGATGGGTACGCTGGTGATGTCGCGCGTTGCCGGCAGCGGTGAACTCTCCGACGAAATTCTCGTCGCCGGCCGCGAGGCGGCGCTGACGCGCGCCGAGGCGAAGCCGGCCGCGAAGAAGACGCGGAAGGTGAATTAGGCGGCGGCCTCTCCACGTCGTCCCTGCGCACGCAGGGACCCATACCCTGCGGCCCTTGGAAGCGGCACAAGGGAGACGGCTTTTGTCGTCATTTCACATCGGTGGTTATGGGTCCCTGCGTTCGCAGGGACGACGATGATTTCGTGCCGTCACCGCCCGCTAAACAGCGCGCGCTCGCTTTCCACTGTCTCGTGGATGTAATCGGCCACCGCTCTGATCCGCGCCAGGTCCTTGCTGTCGGCGTGCATCAGCATCCAGAACGTGCGCGAGATCCTGACCTCGGCGGGCAGCACTGCGCGCAGTTCGGCATGCGCCTTCGCCATGAAATGCGGCAGCACCGCAATGCCAAAGCCGGCAATGGTGGCGTTGAGCTGCGCGATCAGATTGGCGCTGCGAAACTTGGCCGAGATCTTCGGCGAAACCTGGGGCAGGTAATCCAGCTCGGGCGTGAACATCAGTTCCTCGATGTAGCCGACGAAGCGATGCCCTGGCAGGTCGCCGCGGGAAGTGATTTTCGGTGCCCGGTCGAGATAGGCCGGCGCGGCATAGAGCCCGAGGCTGTAGTCAAGCAGCTTGCGCCCGACGATCCGGCCCTCCTTTGGCATGGAGAGGCTGATCGCGATGTCGGCCTCGCGCTTCGACAGGCTGAACAGCCGCGCGGTGGCGACGAGCTGCAGGTCGAGATCGGGATACCGCTCGGTGAATTTCAGAAGCCGCGCCGCCAGGAAATGGCTGCCGAACCCGTCGGGGGCGCCGATCCGGACCGTGCCGGTGAGCCGGGCGCGCGATCCGCCGACCGCCTCCTGGTTGGCGACGATGGTGGATTCCATCGCTTCGGCACTGTCGGCCACGCGCTGGCCGGCTTCGGTCAGGAGGTAGCCGGTCTTGCGGCGGTTGAACAGTTTTGCGGAGAGATGGCGTTCCAGCCGGTCGACACGGCGAATGACGGTGGCATGATCGACCGATAGCTGCTTGGCGGCAGCGGAAACCGAGCCGCCGCGCACGATCGCCAGCACGAAACGGAAGTCATCCCAGTCGATCGTCTTGGTGCCTTGATCCAGCATTTCCGCACATCTATGGTGCAATATATCGGACTTGTATCCCAAGAAATGCAGGTCAAAAAGGGGCTCGAAAGCGATCCCAGACGGGACCTTAGGGAGATCATTCATGCGCTCAATCGGACACTTTATCGGCGGCAAAGAGGTCACGGGAACTTCCGGCCGGACGGCCGACGTGTTTGAGCCGATGACCGGCGACGTCCAGGCCAAGGTGGCGCTGGCCTCAAGAGCGGAAGTCCGCGCGGCCGTCGAGAACGCCGCGCTCGCCCAGCCCGAATGGGCCAACACCAATCCGCAGCGCCGCGCGCGGGTGATGATGAAGTTCCTCGAACTGGTGCAGCGCGACTATGACAAGCTCGCTGAATTGCTGGCGCGCGAGCACGGCAAGACCGTTCCCGACGCCAAGGGCGACATCCAGCGCGGCCTCGAAGTCGCGGAATTCGCCTGCGGCATTCCGCATTTGATGAAGGGCGAATACACCGAGGGCGCCGGCCCCGGCATCGACATCTACTCCCTGCGCCAGCCGCTGGGCGTCGTCGCCGGCATCACGCCGTTCAATTTCCCGGCGATGATCCCGATGTGGAAGTTCGCGCCCGCGATCGCCTGCGGCAACGCCTTTATCCTAAAGCCTTCGGAGCGCGATCCCGGCGTGCCGATGCGGCTCGCCGAGCTGATGATGGAAGCGGGGCTGCCGCCCGGCATCCTCAACGTCGTCAACGGCGACAAGGAAGCCGTCGACGCCATTCTCGACGACCCCGATATCAAGGCGATCGGCTTCGTCGGCTCGACGCCGATCGCGCAATACATCTATGAGCGCGCCGCCCAGACCGGCAAGCGCTGCCAGTGCTTTGGCGGCGCTAAGAACCATGCCATCGTGATGCCCGACGCCGACATGGACCAGACGGTCGACGCGCTGATCGGGGCCGGCTACGGCTCGGCCGGCGAGCGCTGCATGGCGGTCTCCGTCGCCGTTCCCGTCGGCAAGACCACCGCTGATCGTCTGATGGAAAAGCTGATCCCGCGCGTGGAGTCGCTCAAGATCGGCACCTCGGTCGATCCGTCCGCCGATTACGGCCCGCTGGTGACGCGCGAAGCGGTCGAAAAGGTGAAGAACTACATCGATATCGGCATCAAGGAAGGCGCCACGCTCGCCGTCGACGGCCGCGGCTTCAAGATGCAGGGCTATGAAAAGGGCTTTTATCTCGGCGGCTCGCTGTTCGACAACGTCACCAAGGATATGCGGATCTACAAGGAAGAGATTTTTGGCCCGGTGCTCTCGGTGGTGCGCGCGCATGACTACAAGGAAGCTCTCGCACTGCCGTCCGAACATGACTACGGCAACGGCGTTGCGATCTTCACCCGCGACGGCGACGCGGCGCGTGACTTTGCGGCACGCGTCAATGTCGGCATGGTCGGCATCAACGTGCCGATCCCGGTGCCGATCGCCTACTACACGTTCGGCGGCTGGAAGAAGTCCGGCTTCGGCGATCTCAATCAGCACGGTCCGGACTCGGTCCGCTTCTACACCAAGACCAAGACGGTGACCTCGCGCTGGCCGTCCGGCGTCAAGGAAGGCGCGGAGTTCTCGATTCCGTTGATGAAGTAGTCTTGTGCTCGGGCGCCGTCATTGCTTGCGACAAACGCGAAGCGTTTGCGCAAGGGAGCGCAGCGACGAAGCAATCCATTCTGTGTTTGCGGCGGGATGGATTGCTTCGCTGCGCTCGCAATGACGATGGGTGAGTTTCAAGGATAACCGGCAAGATGCAATTTGCTCTCAACGAGGATCAGGCCGCGGTTCGCGACATGGCGCGGGCGTTTGCGGCCGAGAAAATCGCGCCGCATGCGCTGCGCTGGGACGAAGAGAAGCATTTTCCTGTTGACGTGATGCGCGAGGCCGCAGGCCTCGGCATGGGCGGCATCTACATCAAGGACGATGTCGGTGGCTCCGCGATGACCCGCTTCGACGCGGCGCTGATCTTCGAGGCGCTGGCGACCGGCTGCCCGACGGTGTCGGCCTTCATCTCGATCCACAACATGGCGTCCTGGATGATCGATGCCTATGGCAATGACAGCCAGCGGCAAAAGTGGTTGCCAAAGCTCTGCACCATGGAGCTGCTGGCAAGCTATTGCCTGACCGAACCGGGCTCCGGCTCGGACGCCGCGGCGCTCCGCACCCGCGCGGTGCGCGACGGCGATCATTATGTGCTCAACGGCCAGAAACAGTTTATCTCCGGTGCCGGTGGCGGCGACCTCTATGTCGTGATGGTGCGGACCGGCGGCGACGGGCCCGGCGGCATCTCGACGCTCGTCATTCCGGCCGAAACGCCCGGTGTCTCGTTCGGCGCCAACGAGCGCAAGATGGGCTGGAACGCGCAGCCCACGCGCGCGGTGATGTTTGAGAACGCCCGCGTGCCGGTCGAGAACCGGCTGGGCAAGGAGGGCATCGGCTTCAAGATCGCGATGGCCGGGCTCGACGGCGGCCGCCTCAATATCGCGGCGTGCTCGCTCGGCGGCGCGCAGAGCGCGCTCGACAAGTCGCTCGCCTACATGAAGGAGCGAAAAGCCTTCGGCAAACGTCTCGATGAATTCCAGGCGCTGCAGTTCCGCCTCGCCGACATGGCGACCGAGCTGGAAGCGGCGCGGACCTTTGTCTGGCGCGCGGCCGCCGCGCTCGACCGCAAGGATCCCGACGCCACCATGCTGTGCGCGATGGCAAAACGTTTTGGCACCGACGTCGGCTTCGAGGTCGCCAACCAGGCGCTGCAACTGCATGGCGGCTACGGCTACTTGAGCGAATACGGCATCGAAAAAATCGTGCGCGACCTGCGCGTGCACCAGATCCTGGAAGGCACCAACGAAATCATGCGGCTGATCGTGTCGCGCAAGCTGATCGAGGGCGCGCGATGACGGATGCGGCCATCGCAGACGGCGACCTGATCGCGCGCAAGGAAGGTTCGGCCGGCATTCTCCGATTGAACCGGCCGAAGGCGATCAATGCTGTGACGTTGGAGATGTTCCACGACATCGACAAGGCGCTCGATGCCTTCGAGGCGGATCCTGATATTGCGGTGATCGTTCTGGAAGGTGCCGGCGAGCGCGGGCTGTGCGCCGGCGGCGACATCCGCGCGCTCTGGGAAAGCTCCAAGGTCAAGGGCGATCTCGGCAAGATCCTGTGGCGGGATGAATACATCCTCAACGCCCGCATCAAGAAGTTCCCAAAACCCTATGTCGCCTTCATGGATGGCATCGTGATGGGCGGCGGCGTCGGGCTGTCGGCGCATTCGAGCCATCGCGTCGTCACCGAGAAGACGAAACTCGCGATGCCCGAGGTCGGCCTCGGCTTCTTCCCTGACGTCGGCGGCACCTGGCTGTTGTCGCATTCGCCGGGCGAGATCGGCACCTATTTTGGATTGACCGGGCAGACCATGAACGGTCCGGATGCCATCCATGCAAGATTTGCCGATGCGGTGGTGCCGTCGGCAAAACTGCCGGCCTTGCGTGAGGCATTGACGAAGGTGGCGTCGGGCACGACGGCGGCTGACATTAGGAAGCTGATCGACGGCTTCTCGACTGGAGAAACGGCCGGGCCGGTCGCCGCGCAGCAGGTGAAGATCGATGCGTTGTTCTCCCACGACCGCATGGAAGACATCATCGCGGCGCTGCAGCGTGATGGCTCGGACTTCGCGCAGGCGACGCTGAAGACGCTGAACGAAAAGTCGCCGCGCGGCATGGTGGTGACGCTCAAGCTGCTGCGGCTGGCGCGCAGCGCGCGCTCGCTGGAGGAATGCCTGGTGCGGGAATATCGCGCCGCGCTGGAAGTGTTCGCGAGCGACGATTTCCGCGAGGGCGTGCGCGCCGCCGTCATCGACAAGGACCGCAATCCAAGATGGTCGCCGCCGAGAATCGAGGACGTGACGCCGGAAATGGTCGCGCCTTATTTCGGCGAGATCGGCGCTGACGAACTCAGATTTCCCTGATCAGAACAAAAAGTTTAGCGGAGGATTCGAGATGGCAAATATCGCATTCATTGGCCTCGGCAATATGGGCGGCCCGATGGCGGCCAATCTGGTCAAGGCCGGCCACAAGGTGACCGCGTTCGATCTGGTCGAAGCCTCGCGCGATCAGGCCAAGGCCGACGGCGCTGTCATCGCCGAGAGTTCGGTCGCCTCCGTCAAGGGCGTCGATGTCGTTATCTCCATGCTGCCGGCGGGCAAGCATGTGCTGTCGGTCTGGAACGAAGTGGTCCCTGTCATGACCAAGGGCACGCTGATCATCGATTGCTCGACCATCGACGTCGAAAGCGCCAAGCAGGCGCACGCGCTGGCGGCAAAGCACGGCATGCTCTCGGTCGATGCGCCGGTATCCGGCGGCACCGGCGGCGCCAAGGGCGCGACGCTGACCTTCATGTGTGGCGGCGAGGAAAAGGCGTTTGCGGCGGCAAGGCCCGTGCTGGAGAACATGGGCAAGAAGATCGTCCACTGCGGCGGCGCCGGCGCGGGGCAGGCCGCCAAGATCTGCAACAACATGATCCTAGGGATTTCCATGATCGGCGTCGGCGAAGCCTTTGCGCTCGCCGAAAAGCTGGGCCTGTCGCATCAGGCGCTGTTCGATGTCGCCTCGACCTCATCGGGGCAATGCTGGGCGCTGACGTCCTATTGCCCGGTGCCTGGTCCGGTGCCGACTTCGCCCGCTAACAACGATTATAAGCCGGGATTCGCGTCGGCCCTGATGGTGAAGGATCTGACACTGGCGCAGGATGCGGCCAAGGCTGCGGGGGCGGCGACGCCGCTCGGCAAGCACGCGCAGGAGATCTACAAGGCTTTTGACGCCGCCGGCCATGGCGGGGTGGATTTTTCCGGAATTATCCAGCACGTTCGGAGTCTCGCTGCGAAATAACGGAGAGCTAATGACGACCTTCCAGGAAGCGCGCGCGTTTCTACTCAAGCACCGCACCGACTACGATACGGCCGTGAAGGGATTTCGCTGGCCGGATCCCGTTCCATTCAATTGGGCGCTCGACTGGTTCGACGCGGAGCTCGCGCGCAATCCTGACAGCCGGGATCGCCCGGCGCTCTGGATCGTCGATCCCGGCGACAAGGAGACAAAGCTCACGTTCGCGACGCTGTCGCGCCGCTCCAATCAGGTCGCAAACTTCCTGCGGGCGCAGGGGCTGAAACGCGGCGATCACTTGTTGTTGCTGCTCGGCAATGTCGTGCCGCTGTGGGAGACCATGCTGGCGGCGATGAAGCTCGGTGTCGTCGTTATCCCCGCCACCACGCTGCTGACCCCGGACGAACTGCGCGATCGGCTCGAGCGGGGCAGGGCGCGGGCGGTGGTTGCCTCGCAAGATCAGGTCGCGAAATTTGCGGGCCTCGGCGGCGACGGACTGGTGCGCGTCGTGGTAGGCGCGACATCGAAGCACGATGACTGGCTGCCCTTTGAACAGGCTGACAGTGCCTCGGACGACTTTGCACCTGACGGCCCGACCAATGCCGACGATCCGATGCTGCTTTATTTCACCTCGGGCACCACGGCAAAGCCCAAGCTGGTGCGGCATAGCCAGCGTAGCTATCCCGTCGGCCACCTCTCGACGATGTTCTGGCTCGGCCTGCAGCCCGGCGATGTCCATCTCAACATTTCTTCGCCGGGCTGGGCCAAGCATGCCTGGAGTTGCTTCTTCGCGCCGTGGAATGCCGGCGCCACCGTGTTCGTGGTCAACCAGCCGCGCTTCGACGCCAAAGCCCTGCTCACCACGATCGGCCGCTGCGGCGTCACCACACTGTGTGCGCCGCCGACGGTGTGGCGGCTGTTCATTCAGGAGAAGCTCGCGGATTTCAAGGTAAGCCTGCGCGAGGTCTGCGGCGCCGGCGAGCCGCTCAATCCCGAAGTGATCGACCAGGTGAAGGCGGCGTGGGGCCTCACCATCCGCGACGGCTATGGCCAGACCGAGACTGCGGCGCTCGCCGGCAACTCGCCGGGCCAGAAGGTGAAGGTCGGCTCGATGGGCCGTCCGTTGCCGGGCTACCGGGTGCGGATCACCGACAATGACGGCCAGGTCACCAAAGAGGGTGAGGTGACGCTGGTGCTCGGCGCCGACCGTCCCGCAGGCCTGATGCAGGGCTATCAGGGCGAGGACGGCAAATTGAGCGGGGCGGACGGCGATCTCTACCGCTCAGGCGACGTGGTGTTTGCCGACGACGAGGGCTATCTCACCTTTGTCGGCCGCTCCGACGACGTCTTCAAATCTTCCGACTACCGCATCAGTCCATTCGAGCTGGAGAGCGTGCTGCTGGAGCATGAATGGGTAGCTGAAGCTGCGGTTGTCCCAAGTCCCGATCCGATACGGCTCGCCATCCCGAAGGCCTATGTGCTGCTGGTATCGGGTGTAGAGCGCTCGCCTGGGACTGCGCTGTCGATCTTCAAGCATCTGCACACCCGGCTCGCGCCGTTCAAGCGTATTCGCAAGATCGAACTGGTAAAGGAACTGCCGAAAACGATTTCCGGAAAAATCCGCCGGGTGCAGTTGCGCCGGCTCGAGCATGATAATGTCCGAGACGATGCGTTGCGCGGCGCCGAGTTCCGCGAAGAAGAATTCCCGGAGCTGCAGAAAGTGCGGACCGCCGGGTTGGAGAGCTAATCAATGAATGAAGTCTGGAAGAAGCCGCCGGTCTCGTTTGAGGCCTATCAGGCCATGGTCGGCAAGGAGATCGGCGTGTCGTCGTGGCACTTGATCGACCAGAGCCGGATCAACCTCTATGCCGACGTGATCGAGGACCATCAGTTCATTCATGTCGACCCGGAACGGGCAAAGAAGGAAACCGCGTTCGGCAATACCATCGCGCATGGCTTTCTCACCATGTCCTTGATGAGCATCATGTCGTACGAGGTGATGCCGGTCATCGAAGGCACGGCAATGGGCGTGAACTACGGTTTCGACAAGCTGCGCTTCCTTTCGCCGGTCCGCGCCGGCTCGCGGGTCCGCGGCCGCTTCACGCTTGTTGAAGCCAAGCTGCGCAAGCCGAAGGAATTGCAGTCGCGCACTAACGTTACCGTCGAGATCGAGGGCGAGGACAAGCCGGCGTTGGTCGCCGATTGGATCGGGCTGATCTATTTCAACTAGGTTTTGCCCGTCATGGCCGGGCAAAACCGCGAAGCGCGTCTTCAAACCAGTTGACCCGGCAATCCATCGCTGATCAAAAACCCTTCAATTTGATGGATGCCCGGGTCACCCCCGATCAAGTCGGGGGCAGGCCCCCGGGCATGACGGGCAGGAACAATCGGGATCAATACTCATGGCAATCAGGTTTGACGGACGCGTCGCAATCGTCACGGGCGCGGGCAATGGTCTGGGACGGGCGCATGCGCTGGGGCTGGCGAGCCGCGGCGCCAAGGTGGTGGTCAACGACTTCGGCGGCGCGCGGGACGGTACCGGCGGCTCGCTGACGCCGGCCGAATCCGTGGTCGAGGAAATCCGCAAAGCCGGCGGCACGGCGATGGCCGACGGCGCCGATGTCTCGAAGTTCGGACAAGTCACCGCGATGGTCGAGCGGGCTACCAAGGAGTGGGGCAGTGTCGATCTGCTCTGCGCCAACGCCGGCATTCTCCGCGACAAGTCGTTTGGAAAAATGGACGTCGCCGACTTTGCCAAGGTGCTCGACGTCCACCTCGTCGGCACGTTTTACTGCTGTAAGGCGGTGTGGGATGGCATGCGCGAGCGCAACTACGGCCGGATCGTGCTGACCACCTCGTCGTCGGGCCTGTTCGGCAATTTCGGTCAGGCCAATTACGGCGCGGCGAAAGCCGGCATGGTCGGCCTGATGAACGTGCTGGCCGAGGAGGGCCGCAAGAACAACATTCGCGTCAACACGATCTCGCCGACCGCGGCCACCCGAATGACGGAAGAACTGCTGCCGCCGCAGGCGCTGGCGCTGATGAAACCCGAAGCGATCACGCCCGCGGTGGAATATCTGCTCAGTGAGGATGCGCCGACCCGCACCATCATGGGCGCGGGCGCGGGTTCGTTTGCGGTGATCAAGATCGTCGAGACCGAAGGCGTCAACCTAGCCCAGTCCGACTGGACGCCTGACGCCATCGCGGCGCATTTCGCCGAGATCGACGATGTGTCGAAGGCGAAGGCGCTGCAGGGCGCATTCGAGCAGACGCAGAAGTACGTCGCCCAGGCCGCGGCGAGGACAGGGATTAAGCTGTAGCTCACCGTCCCTCCGCCGTCATGGCCAGGCTTGACCCGGCCATCCACGTCTTTGTTGCCGTATCAAGGTCAAGACGTGGATGCCCGGGACAGGCCCCGGGCATGACGATTGTTATTGTGGCAGCCAATCTGGCCTACACTCTCGCTATGTCTTCGCACTCCAAAAGCGCCGCCGTCATCGGCGCCGGCCCCACCGGGCTAATGGCCGCCGAAGTGCTGGCGCAAGGCGGCGCCAGCATCACCGTCTATGACGCGATGCCGTCGGCGGGGCGCAAATTCCTGATGGCGGGGCGCGGAGGGCTCAACCTTACGCACAGCGAGCCGTTGCCGCAGTTCCTTGCCCGCTACCGCGAGGCGATGCCGCACCTGAAAATCGCCATCGAAGCGTTTCCGCCGCAGGCGTTGTGCGACTGGAGCGAGGCATTGGGGCAGGAAACATTTATCGGCTCCAGCGGCCGGGTCTTTCCAAAGGCCTTCAAGGCGTCGCCCTTGCTGCGCGCATGGTTGCGGCGGCTGGACTCGATGGGCGCAAGACTGGCGCTGCGTCACCGCTGGACCGGCTGGGATGAGCAGGGCCGCCTGCGCTTCGAAACGCCTGGTGGACCGCTCGCCGTCGAGTCTTGCGCAACCGTGCTGGCGCTCGGGGGCGCGAGCTGGCCGCGGCTTGGTTCCGATGGCACATGGACGGAAACGCTCGCTGCAGAGGGCGTGAAGATGTCGCCGCTGCGGCCGGCCAATTCCGGCTTCACCGTTGCCTGGTCGGAAATTTTCCGCGACCGCTTTGAAGGTCAACCGCTCAAGGGTGTGGCGCTGACCTTTGGAGCGCACACTCAGCGTGGCGAGGCTATCGTCACCCGCACCGGCATCGAGGGCGGCGCGATCTATGCGCTTTCGGCTGAGCTGCGCGAGGCCATTATGATTTCAGGGCAGGCGACCCTGCACATCGCGCTTCGGCCTGATCTTGAGCAAACAGAGCTGATCGCGCGGCTGTCGGAACCAAGGGGCAAGCAATCCCTGTCCAACTTCCTGCGCAAGGCCGTGGGTTTGTCGCCGGTTGCGATCGGCTTGCTGCAGGAAGCCGCCAAGGCATCCGGCGCTTCGCTGGCGTCGATGTCTCCGGCCGATCTAGCTCACCTCATCAATGCCGTCCCGATCGAACTCAACGGCATCGCGCCAATCGCGCGCGCGATCTCGACGGCGGGCGGAATAGTGTTCGACGAACTCGATGCTGATTTCATGATCCGCCGTTTGCCCGGCGTGTTCGTGGCCGGCGAAATGCTCGATTGGGAAGCCCCGACCGGCGGCTATCTCTTGCAGGCGTCGTTCGCGACGGGGGTGGCGGCAGGGAGAGGGGCGTTGACGTGGCTGGAGCGCAAAATCTAACCCCGTCATTGCGAGCGAAGCGAAGCAATCCATCTCGCCGCAAGCGGAGGAATGGATTGCTTCGTCGCTTTGCTCCTCGCAATGACGGCTGTGGCGTCGACGGCACTCCCTACCGCAACTTCCCCCGTGCCGCGACCGGCAGCGTGCCGATGATCTCGTCGCCGCGCACCATCACCACTTCGTCCATCATGTTGACGACGACGCAGACATGGTTAGGCACGATCCGGACGACGTCGCCGACATTCGGCCGCGTGTTGCTGCGGGCCAGGTCAAGGAAGCCGTGCTCTTCGGCAAAGCGCGCGATCTTCGCTTCGGGGTGCTCCAGGATCAGTCCGTAGCCGTCGAGACCGCCGCCGGGATCCGATGTCAGCGTCTTCGAGCCGGCGTCCAGAATGCCGCGGTCCGGTCCGGCGCGGCTCACGACTGTGGAATAGATGTTCAGCGCGCAATCGTCCCATTCGGCGACGCCAGCCGCGACCTGCATGCGGTCGTTGTAGATATAGGTGCCGGGCCGATGCTCGGTCGCGCCCTTCAGCTTGCCGAGATTTTTCAGATTGGGCGAGCCGCCGGTCGAAACCATCGTCGCATCGAGCCCATGCGCGCGGACGCCCGCCAGGGCCTCATCGAAAAACTTTTGTGCTTCCACCCAGCCGGTCTCGGTCGGGTACAGCATGAAGCCCGCAAATTGCAGGCCCTTCGAGCCCGCAATCTCGCGCGCCAGCGCAATAGCTTCCGCCGGCGTTTCGACGCCGGCGCGCTTGCGCCCCGTATCGCACTCGACCACGACTGACAGCGGTCGGCCCGAAGCTGCGGCGGCCTGCGGCAGGCCGGCGATCACGGTCGAATTGTCGGCAGCGACCGTCATGTTGGCCTTGGCCTGCAGCGCCGCGAGCCGGGCCATCTTCTCCTCGCCGATCAGATTGTAGCTGATCAGGATGTCGTCGATGCCTGCATCCGCCATCACTTCGGCCTCGCCGAGCTTCTGGCAGGTGATGCCCTTGGCGCCGGCCGAGACCTGCATCTGCGCGAGCAGCGGGCTCTTGTGAGTCTTGATATGCGGCCGGTTGGCGACGCCGGCGGTATCGCAGGCGACCTGGATGCGGGCGATATTGCGCTCGACGCGGTCCATGTCGATGACCGCACAGGGCGTGCCGTATTCGCGGGCGATTTTTGCGGCGAGGGGCGTTGTCATGCGGTCGATTCCAATTCGTTGTTGCCGTCATTGCGAGCGAAGCGAAGCAATCCATTTCTCCGCACACGAGGAAAGATGGATTGCTTCGTCGCTTCGCTCCTCGCAATGACGGAAGGATACCATGCGGCTTCTACGCTTGCTCAATTTCTTCCCGCAAAACTTCCAGCTCCAGCCACCGGTCTTCGGCGGCGGCCAGCTCTTCCTGCGCTTTTGCAATCGCCGATGACGCCGCGTCGAATTTCCTGCGATCCTTGGCGTAGAGGTCGGGATCGTCAAGCAGCTTCTGCTGCTTTGCGATCTCGGCCTGCAATTTCGCGATCGTCTTCGGCAGCGTTTCCAGCGCGTGCTTTTCGTTGAAGTTCAGCCGGCGTTTGGGGGCGGCGGAAGGGGCGGTAGCTCTGGTCTCCTTCTTTTCCTCAATCGGCGCCGGTCCATTGACAGATTCCCGCGACAAATCCTCGCCGCGCTGCGCCAGCATGTCGGTGTAGCCGCCGGCATACTCGATCCAGCGGCCATTGCCTTCCGGCACGATCACCGACGTCACCACGCGATCGAGGAAGTCGCGGTCGTGGCTGATCAGGATCACCGTGCCCTCGTAATCGCCAAGCATCTCCTCGAGCACGTCGAGCGTTTCGAGATCGAGGTCGTTGGTCGGCTCGTCCAGTACCAAGAGGTTCGACGGCTTTGCCAGCGCTCGCGCCAACATCAGCCGGCCGCGCTCGCCGCCGGAAAGCACCTCCAGCGGCGTGCGCATTTGTTCTTGCGCGAAGAGAAAGTCCTTCATGTAGCTGACCACGTGTTTCGGCTTGCCGCCGACCATGACATGGTCGCCGCGGCCGCCGGTCAGCGCTTCCGCCAGCGTCGATTTCGGATCGAGGCTTTCGCGGTGCTGGTCCAGCGTCGCCATTTCGAGATTGGCGCCGAGTCGGATCGTGCCGCTATCTGGGGGATCGTTGCCGATCAAAAGATGAACGAGCGTGGTCTTGCCGGCGCCATTCGGGCCGACGATGCCGATGCGGTCACCGCGCTGGATTCGGGTCGAAAAACTCTCCACGATCTTGCGCTCGCCGTAGGCCTTGGCGATGTTCTTCGCCTCGATGACCAGCCTGCCGGATTTTTCAGCTTCGGCGGCCGCGAGGTTGGCATTGCCGGCAGTACCGCGATAATTGCGCCGCTGGTCGCGCAGCGCATGCAGATTGCCGAGCCGCTTGACGTTGCGCTTGCGGCGGCCGGAGACGCCATAGCGCAGCCAGTGTTCCTCGTTGACGATCTTGCGGTCGAGCTTGTGCTGCTCGCGCTCTTCTTCCGCCAGCACCTCGTCGCGCCAGGCTTCGAATGCGGAGAAGCCGCGGTCGATCTGCCGGATCTGGCCGCGGTCGAGCCAGGCGGTCGAGCGCGACAGGTTGGAAAGGAACCGGCGATCGTGACTGATGAGGACAAGCGCGCAGCGGCGGCTTTCCAGTTCGCGTTCGAGCCATTCGATGGTGGGAAGGTCGAGATGGTTGGTCGGCTCGTCCAGCAGCAGGATATCGGGCGAGGGCGCCAGCACCCGCGCCAGGGCGGCGCGGCGGGCTTCGCCGCCCGAGATATGCGCGGGGTCCTCGTCACCGGAAAGCCCGAGCTGTTCGACCAGATAGCGCGCCTGATAGTGATCGTCGCCGGGGCCGAGGCCGGCCTCGACATAGGCGAGTGTCGTCTTGTGGTCGCCGAAATCAGGCTCCTGCGGCAGATAGCGGATGGTGGCGCCGGGCTGCACGAAGCGGCTGCCGCCGTCGGGCTCGACCAGTCCGGCGGCGATTTTCAGCAGCGTCGATTTGCCGGAGCCGTTGCGCCCGATCAGGCAGACGCGCTCGCCCGACGACACCGACAATTCCACGCCCGACAACAGCGGCGTGCCGCCAAACGTCAGCCTTATATCTTTCAACTGGATCAGCGGCGGCGCCATCGTTCAACCCTGGTTCGGCGCAGGCTGCTGCGCCTGCTGGCGCTGGATGCGGCGGATGGTCTGGTCGAGCGCCGACAGAAACGTCGAGCGGTCGCGCGGTGCAAAGGACCTTGGACCGCCGGTCACTTCGCCGGATGAGCGCAGGTCGGTCATCAGATTGCGCACCGCAAGCGTCATCCCGATCGATGCTTCCGTGAACGGCTTGCCGTTCGGCGCGATCACTTCGGCACCGGCCTTCACGCAACGGCTGGCGAGCGGGATATCCGATGTGATGACGATATCGCCGCGGCCGGCGCGCTCCGCGATCCAGTCGTCGGCGGCGTCCATGCCGGAACCGGCGGCAATACGTTCGATCAGCGGGTCCTGCGGCACGCGGATGAAATTTCCCGCAACGACGCTGACCGGCAGGCCGTGGCGGATCGCGACGCGATAGATCTCGTCCTTCACCGGGCAGGCGTCGGCATCGACATAGATGCGGGTTTGGTTCACGTCAGGCATATCGGTTCGACAGCGGTTCTTTTGCCCGCGCGTGGTAACCTATTCGATGCCGGAATGCGAGGAAAACGGGGCCGGGAACACGCTTGCGTCAGCACATTCTTTGCGTACCATAACCGGCGGAAAAACAACCAAAAACAACAGGAAACCGGCATGCCCATCGAGCCGTATCGCGTCCAGGCCTACAACACCGCCAAACAATCCGAAAACAAGATGCATGATGACACCGTGGCGAAGCGGTTCGGATTTTCGGGTGGGCTGGTCCCCGGCGTCGACGTGATGGCCTACATGATGCACCAACCGGTGACGAAATGGGGCCGCGCATTTCTGGAACGCGGATTGATCGAGGCGCGTTTCGTCAAGCCGGTTTATGACGGCGAACTCACGGAGCTGACGGCGGAAGAAAGCGACGGCGTGCTGTCGATCGACGTGCAGAGCCGCGGCGCGCTTTGTGCCACCGGCACGGCGTCGTTGCCGGTCTCCGCGCCGGCTGTTTCGATCGCAGACTACAGGGAAGTCGCGGCGGTCGCGGAGCGCAAGCCGGTCAACGCGTCTTCCTATGAAGTCGGCAAATGGCTCGGCACCACTCCGCGCGACTGGGCAGGCGAAGCGGCCGCGGGATATCTCGCCGACATCAGGGAAACCGATACGATCTACGCCAGGGAGGGCCTGGGTCATCCCGGCCTGCTGCAGCGGGTGATGAATCGCGTGCTGGTCGACAATGCCATCCTGGGGCCGTGGATTCATGTCGGCAGCCGCATGCAACTGCTGTCAGCGGCGAAGGCCGGCGACGTCATCACGGCGCGTGCGAAGGTGGTCGGCAATTACGACAAGAAGGGCCATCGCTTCGTCGAGCTCGACGCGCTGGTCGTCGGCAACGGCAACACGCCGCTGGCGCATTGCCACCACATCGCGATCTACCAGCCGCGCGAGCAGGCGGCGGCGTAGGGGTAAGGCGGCGGCCGCGATCTCACCTGTCATTCCCCGCGCAGGCGGGGAATCCAGTACTCCGCGGCTTCTCGACTCTACAACGGGTGTCTCTGGAATACTGGATCGTCCGCCTACGCGGGCGATGACAGTTGTAGATGTGATGGGCAGTGCGGCCCTACGCCGCCTGCTCCGCCTTCGCATCCTGAATCGCCCGCCACACCCGTTCCGGCGTCAGCGGCATGTCGATATGCGTGATGCCGTAATCCGACAGCGCGTCGACCACCGCGTTGACGACGCAGACGAGGCTGCCGGCGCAGCCGGCTTCGCCGCAGCCCTTGGTGCCCAGCGGATTGGATTTTGCCGGCGAGGGGTGGTCGCCGATCTCCATCGGCGGAATGTCCTCGGCCCGCGGCAGCGCGTAATCCATGAACGAGCCGGTGATCGGCTGGCCGCTTGCATCGTAGCTGACCTGCTCCATCAGCGCCTGCCCGATGCCCTGCGCGACGCCGCCATGCAACTGGCCGGCGACGATCATCGGATTGACCACGGTGCCGAAATCGTTGACCGCAAAATAGCGCACGATTTGCACGACGCCGGTCTCGGGATCGATTTCCACCTCCGCGACATGGCAACCGTTGGGGAAGGTGGACGGCGTATCCTTGGTGGCATGGTCGACGTCGAGCGACAGCGGCACGCCTTCGGGCATCTTGCCCTCGCGCAGGCGCTTCGCCAAATCCATGATGCCGATCGAGCGGTCGGTGCCGGCGATGGTGAAGCGGCCATTGGCGAATTCGATGTCGCCTTCGGATGCCTCCATCAGATGCGCGGCCGCCTGCTTGCCTTTTGCGATCACGAGCGCGGAGGCTTCCACGATCGCCTGGCCGGTCGCCGTAATCGAGCGCGAGCCGCCGGTGCCGTTGCCGAAGCGGACGAGATCGCTGTCGTTCTGCTCGATGGTGATCTTCTCGAAGGGAACGCCGAGTTGCGCCGACAGCACCTGAGCGAACGGCGTGGCATGGCCCTGGCCGTAATCGAGCGTGCCGGTGGTCAGCTTCACCGACCCGTCAGGCTCAAAGGTGATCTTGCCAAGTTCGCCGCTCGGCGGCGCGGTGACTTCCAGATACGACCCAACGGCGATGCCGCGCAGCTTGCCGCTCTTCCGGCTCTCCTTCTTGCGCTTGGTAAAATTGGCGTGGTCGGAAATCTCCAGTGCCTTGTTGAAGACGCCGGCGAAGTCGCCGCTGTCATAGGTGACGCCCGAAGCTGCTGCGAACGGCAGTTGCGTCGGTTTGATGAAGTTGCGCTTGCGCAGCGTCAGCCGGTTGATGCCCATCTCGTCGGCGGCGCGGTCGATCAGCCGCTCCATGTAGTAGTTCGCCTCGGGCCGGCCGGCGCCGCGATAGGCGCCCATCAAGGTGGTGTTGGTCAACACCGTCTTGATGTCGACGCCGAGCAGCGGGGTGCGGTAGACGCTGGCGAGGTTCTTGCCGGTGTTGAGCGACAGCGGCCCCGGCGCGACGCCCGTGATATAGGCGCCGAGATTGCCGTAACCGGAAAGCCGCACCGCGAGAAACTTGCCGTCGGCATCGAGCGCCAGTTCGGCGTGAATGAGCTGCCCGCGGCCGTGGCTGTCGGAGAGGAAGCTGGTCGAGCGTTCGTCGGTCCATTTTACTGGACGGCCCAGCGCCTTCGCCGCATGCAGGATGCAGGTATATTCGGGATAGCTGACGTTCTTCATGCCGAAGGAGCCGCCGACATTGGCGGTCAGGATACGAACCTTGTCGTTCGGCACGTTGAGGATTTTTGCCAGCGTCACCTTGTTGCCGGAGACGCCTTGCGTCGGCACCTGCAGCGTGAAGCGCTCGGCGGCCTTGTCGTAGGCGGCCAGCGCCACGCGCGGCTCCATCGACACCACGGCAACGCGGGTGTTGACGATGTCCAGCCTGGTCACATGGGCGGCGGCAGCGAACGCGGCGTCGATCTTGGCAGCATCGCCATAGTGATAATCGAGCGCGACGTTGTTCGGGATGTGATCGTAAAGCTGCGGCGCGCCGGGCTTTGCGGCTTCCGCCGCATCGGTCACGGCTGGCAGCGGCTCGATGTCGAGCTCTATAGCCTCCGCCGCATCGCGCGCCTGTGCCAGCGTTTCCGCGACCACGAAGGCCACGGGGTCGCCGACGAAGCGAACCTTGTCGGTCGGCAGCGCCGGGCGGTTGGTCTGCAACAGCGGCGAACCGTCGCGGCTCTTCAACGGCAGGCCGCAGGTGAAGGGGCCGTAGCCGGCGGTCTCGAGATCCTTGCCGGTCCAGACGCCGAGCACGCCCGGCATCGCCTTGGCGGCGGCCGTGCCGATCCCCCTGATGATTCCGTGGGCATGGCTGGAGCGCACTATCCAGCAATGGGCCTGGCCGGGCAGGGTGAAATCGTCGGTGTATTTGCCCCTGCCGCGCACCAGCGTGTCGTCTTCCTTGCGGCGCACCGGCTGCCCCACACCGTATTTTTGCAGTGCGATAGCGTTGTCTAGGGAGGAGGCCGACGTGTGATCTTGCATCGAAAACACCTGAAATGCTTGGGATTCTCTTGGATTTCTTGCTGGATTCTTGGTTCCGCGGGTTCCCGCTCAGATAACGTACCGTGTAATCCCGGACAACGCCTGATTGGGCATAGTCCTATGTGATGGGTTGTTGCGTAGCCCCTTGGCGCTGCTAAAGTTTCCGTGAACGGTGATTTTCTTCGGCGGCCCGGACGCGGCCTGCGGAAAGACAGTTTTGATGAACCACGATACGCGGCTGCGCGAAGCCCTTGAGGCCTGCGCCAGCCCGGCAGGGGCGGTTGCGGCGGCCACGGCAAACGGTGTCTATGCCGCACTCGACCTTGGCACCAACAATTGCCGCCTTTTGATCGCCCACCCGGCCGGCGACGGTTTTCGCGTGGTGGATTCGTTTTCACGGATCATCCGGCTTGGCGAGGGCATTTCCGCCACCGGTTCCATCAGCGAGGCGGCGATCGAGCGCGCCATCGCGGCGCTCAGCATCTGCAGCGACAAGATCCGCTACCGCAAGGCCAAGCGCCTGCGGCTGATCGCAACCGAAGCCTGCCGAGCCGCCGCCAATGCCGACAGCTTTCGTGCCCGCGTCGCGAGCGAGACTGGCATCCGCCTCGAGGTGATCGATCGCGAGACCGAAGCAACCCTGGCTGTGATCGGCTGCTCGCCGCTGCTCGACGCCAAAGGGCGGGGTGCGATCCTGTTCGACATTGGCGGCGGGTCGACCGAGCTGGTGCGGATCGAGCGCGATCCGGAAGAGCAGAACGCGGTGCCGCGCATCAAGGCGTGGATGTCGGTCCCGCTCGGCGTCGTCACGCTGGCCGAGCATTTCGGCGGACGTGACGTCACGGCGGAATCCTATGCAAGGATGGTGCGCGAAGTCGCGCACTATGTGGCGCCGTTTGCGGCCGAGCACGGCAACGATCTGCGCGACATGCATATGCTGGGCACGTCGGGCACCGTGACGACGCTTGCCGGCATCCATCTCAACCTGCCGCGCTACGACCGCCGGCGCATCGATGGCATCTGGATGAACGGTCCCGACGTTACGGCGGTGATCCAGCGGTTGCTCGGTATGAGTTATCAGGAACGGGCCAACAATAATTGCATCAGCGTCGAGCGCGCCGATCTGGTGCTGGCCGGCTGCGCCATTCTCGACGCGATCCGCGACGCCTTCCCATTGCCTCGGCTCAGGGTGGCCGACCGGGGCCTGCGCGAGGGCATGCTGGTGGAGATGATGCGCGAGGACGGCGCGCTGCGGCCGTGCTGATGTGTGGGGTCCCGGGCTATGCCCACAAGAGGGAAGAGCGGCTGAAAGCCGGCCGCTCTTCCCTCAAGGCCGAGCAATAGGGCCCGCACTAGGCGGCGCGCCGCACCTCTTCCATATTCTGCTTAATCTGCTTTCCGGCATCGTCGGCCAATTTGAGCGACATATCGGCTATCCGCCGGCTGCTCTCCAGAACAGATCCCACGGTCTCACGTACCAGGTCCGTCTGAACGGCTGCAACCTCCTGAGGAGTTCGGCAGGCCCACAATTCATTCATGCGGTCCATGTTCGTCTCGACTTGATGCCGAACCAACTGCAGGTATTCCTGCGAAATGCCGCCCATCACTTTGGCAGCAGTCGTGCCGGTAGATAGGATGGTTTGCGCGTTGCGGGCCGATCGTTCGGCTGCCTGTTGCACTCCGTCTCCCGACAGACCGAGCGATCGACCAAGTTGCTCCGTGGACCGCCCCATCAGGGTCGTCGCCATATCCAGGCCGAAGCGCCAAGTGTTCTGTAACGTCTCGGCGTTTTGCTGGAATAGGGTAGCGCCTGCCCGGACCACTTCCTCTCCGGCTTCAGCCGCAGCATGTCCGATCCGCGTCGTCTGCTCGGCTGCAGCTTGTCCAAAGCGGCTGGTCTGTTCGGCAGTCTTCTCGCCGGCGCGGCGGGCGGCGTCTTCCATGCCTTGGGTAGACTTTTCCTCTTGGCGTGGGTTGGCCATCTTAGTTCTCCGCTGATTGCAGGTTGATGACTCCCCCAGCTCCGACCCGAGCAACGCAATCGCTGTGCGACCGTTCCAAGCCTTCCGATCTTTTCCTCACACCTCGCTTGGTTCGCAACGACTGCTTAGGAACGTCGGCAAACATGTCGCGGTTATGCCGCAGACTGGCTCTTCACCCGCCGCAATTCGGATCGCTAGGCACGGCACAAGGCTCAGCGAATGTCCACTGTCCCGAAGCTATCTTAGGGTGTCGTCCTTGTTCTGGTGATTGGGAATATAGTGTCTCGGTCACGGCCGAACGGAGGTACCCACCGATCGGCAGTTTCATCGACCGCGATGGCGTGCGGCTGCATTACCTCGAACGGGATGACCCGGCAGCTCGGTGCGTCGCGCTGTTCCATGGCAACGGGGCCGGCGCTAGGATGGTGGGTCCGGCCCATCATGCTCGCTTCAATGCGTATCCACTTCCGTGCTACTGATTCCAGGCTCCGGGTCCGGACTGGCATTTTCAAGACAAGTATCGATATGGCGAAAGACACCACCGGACGGCTGCACGTCACGGTCAAAAGCGCGGGCAAGCGCAAGCTGTCGTCAAAGCTCTGGCTGGAGCGGCAGCTCAACGATCCCTACGTGGCAAAGGCCAAGCGGGAGGGCTATCGCTCGCGGGCGGCCTATAAGCTGATCGAAATCGACGACAAATATCGGTTTCTCAAGCCCGGCAATGCCGTGGTCGATCTCGGCGCGGCCCCCGGCGGCTGGAGCCAGATCGCGGCCAAGCGTGTCGGCGCGATCAATGGCAAGGGCAAAGTGGTGGCGATCGATCTGCTGGAAATGCCGGAAATTCCCGGCGTCGATTTCGCGCAGCTCGACTTTCTGGCCGAGGACGCACCCGAAAAGCTGATCGCAATGATGGGCGGGCGCGCCGATGTGGTGATGTCCGACATGGCGGCCAACACCACCGGCCACCGCAAGACCGATCAGCTCCGCATCATCGGCCTCGTCGAGACGGCCGCGGCCTTTGCCGCCGAGGTGCTCAATCCCGGCGGGACGTTCCTGGCAAAGGTCTTCCAAAGCGGCGCCGATGCTGAACTCGTGGGCCAATTGAAGCGCGACTTTTCCAGCGTCCGTCACGTCAAGCCGGCCTCGAGCCGGCAGGACTCCTCGGAGCGCTACGTGCTGGCGATGGGCTTTCGAGGGCACCGCAACTAGCGCAACCTGCGCGGCGCGGGGACTGGACGGCGTCTCCGACGGTTGCAGCCCTGGGCCGGATCACGCGTCGAATCCCTGGAACTTTCTCCCGTAGCGGCGTATTTCAATACTCAGTATTTCAGTACTCAGGCGCGGTCTGTTTGTCGCATGCAGCCCCAACGCCACCGGGAATTTTCTGCAAGTGACCCGCGCCTCCGTCTGGGAAGGAGTATTCCCGTGATGGAGCAGAGGGCCAGAGTTGGTAATCGATTGTTAGCTGCGTTGCCGCCGGCAGACCTCGATTTGCTTGTGCGTCATTTCCGACTGGTTACCCTCGAACGTGACGCCGTGCTGGTGCGGTCGGGCGATCCAATAGAACGGATTCATTTCCCGCTTAGCGGCCTGATCGCTTTTGTGATGGATATGCCGAGCGGACAAACCGTTGCGACCGCCGTCGTGGGCAATGAAGGAGCCGTGGGCGTCCTGACGACGCTGGGGCCTTCCCGCTCTCCGATGACGGCGGTGGTGCGGGTGGCGGGGACCGCGCTGCAGATTTCGTCGGCACAGTTTCAGGCGGCGCTTGAACGCAGCAGCGCCTTGAGGGGAACGGTTCAAATCCACACCAGGGCGCTAATGGTCCAATTCCAACACGTCGCAGCTTGCAATGCGCTGCACTCGGTGACGGCCCGCCTGGCAAGATGGTTGCTGCAACTCCACGATCGTGCCGACGGCGACATCCTGCCGCTGACGCAACAGACGCTTTCGGAACTGCTCGGTGTGCGCCGCCCGACGGTGACGCATGTCGTATGCAAGCTGCGCGACTCGGGTGGAATCCGATCCAATCGGCGCAGCTCGATTGAGATTGACAGGAAGCGGCTCGAAGCGGCGACATGCGAGTGCTACCAGCTCATGCGCCGTAGAATCGATCGCATCTTCCTGACGGAAGACATGAAAGCGCCGCCGCTTGGCGCCGAAGCTTCCCTGTCTGTCAACGCGGACGAAGTGCGGCAGCGCACTCCGACGCGGGGAGTGACTGGCCATCGGCCAAGGGGTCATTGAGAGGTCGTTGACCGGATTGCCGGGACTCAGCGGCTCGACGGGCGCAGGATGTTCGGCGCGGCACGGAGACGGGAAAATCCGGCATTTGGGTGTGAAAATGCGCCGCGAGTTACCCCAGTCGCTGATCCCGAGCGTCCTCGGTGCCTTCGCTGGCGGCCTTCCTGGTCGCTGCCTTTTCCGCACCCTTGCGGCTGGAGATCTCGACGACCTTGCGCCCTGAAATCTCGTGGCCGGCGTCGTCAGGCATCTGCCAGAAGAAGTAGGCCGACGCCGCCGAGATGATCGCAACCACGAGGAACGCGGGCGGGAATACGCCGGCATTCAGCTCTGTGACATGCTGGTACAGCATGGTCGATTCGACCGAGAACGCGCCCACGGCGACGCCTGCCGATATCGCCAATTGCTGGTTGACGCTGACGAGCGTGGTGGCTCGGCTCATCTGCGCCGGCTCGACCTCGGCATAGGCGACGGTGTTGATCGCAGTGAACTGCAGCGAGCGGAAGAAGCCGCCGACCACCAGGATGATGAAGATCAGCAACAGCGGCGTCGTCACCGTGAACAATGCGCAGGCCGCGAGAAAGACTGCGCTGATGACGGCGTTGACCGTCATCATGTAGCGGAAGCCGAAGGCGCGAATGATGCGCGCCGCCAGCGTCTTCATCCCCATGGCGCCGACGGCCGAGGCAAACGTCACCAGGCCGGACTGGAACGGCGTCAGCCCAAAACCCTCCTGCATCAACAGCGGCAGCAGGAACGGCAGCGCGCCGATGCCGAGCCGGAACAGGAAGCCGCCGATAATGCTGGCGCGCATGGTGGACAGTCGCAGCAGCGAGAAATCGAGCACCGGCGAGCCGGTTCGTTTCGCGTGCATGACATAGAGAGTCATCGAGATGGTGCCGATCGCGACCAGGCCGGCGATAATCGGCCAGGGCAACAAATTGAGACCTGCGACCGAGAGACCGAAGGCGATGCCGGCTAGCCCAATCCCGGCCAGCACCAGCCCATAGAGATCGAAGCGCTCGGGATCCTCGCTCTTGATCGGGTCGATGTACTTCATCGCCATGAAGATGCCGAGCAGCCCGATCGGGATGTTGATCAGAAAGATCCAGTGCCAGGAGAAGTAGGTGGTGATGAAGCCGCCAAGCGGCGGGCCGATCACCGGCCCGATCAGCGCCGGCACCGTTACCCACGTCATCGCGTTGACCAGCGCGCTCTTGTCGATCGAGCGCAACAGCACCAGCCGCCCGACCGGCGTCATCATCGCCCCGCCCATGCCCTGCAGGATGCGGGCGATCACGAAATGGGTAATGTTCTGCGACAGCGCGCACCCGATCGACCCGATCATGAACACCCCGATGGCGATCGAGAACACCATGCGCGCACCGAAGCGATCCGCGGTCCAGCCGCTGGCCGGAATGAACACGGCGAGCGAGAGCAAATAGGACGTGATCGCCAGCTTCAGCGTCAGCGGGCTGGTACCGATGTCAGCCGCGATCGCCGGCAGCGAGGTCGCAATCACCGTCGAGTCCATGTTCTCCATGAACAGCGCGGTGGCGACGATCAGCGGGATCAGGCGTTGCTTATCCATCGGGATCGGGGACTGGAGAGAGAGGCAGGCGAGGGCGCTGTATCATCCCGCCGTCACACAAGCCATTGCGAAACCGGGCAAACCACCTAAATCCTGCGTGACGCTGGTATGCACCGCGCCAGCCGCTGGAGGTCATGATGATCTACGTTCTCGCCGCGCTGTTGCCGCCGCTCGGGCTGCTCCTGAACGGGCAGCCGTTTTCGGCGATCTTCAACCTGGTCCTGATCGTGTTTTGCCTGGTTTTCGGGCTGATCTTCCACGTCCTGCTCTTGGTGCCGTCGGCGCATGCGCTGATCGCGGTTCACATGAAGCGGGAGGATCGCCGGCACCGCGAGGTGGTGGAGGCGATCCGCCAGCACGGGCCGCCGCCGGGCTATCGGCCGTAAGGCCTTCCCGTAAACTCTTCCCGCTAAACCCTTGGGATTGCGGCGTTTCCCGAAAAGTCTGTGCATAGCCGTCAAACGCTTTGATTCGGCGTGCTGCCATGCTATCGACCACCGTCAACCCCACCGATGGGCTTCGATTCGACGGCGATGCCGGTAGCATCGCCGAAGGCGGCGTTCATCCATAGAACTGATCGCGGCGGCGAGCCGCCGAAAGGAGTTGGCAATGGCGCAGGGACTTCAGGGTATCCGTGAAGCCTTCACGTTCGACGATGTGCTTCTGAAGCCCGGTCTCTCGGATATCTTGCCCTCGGAGGCTGATATCCGCTCCTACGTGACCCGCGCGATTCCGCTGAACATTCCGATTATCGCGTCGGCGATGGACACGGTCACCGAAGCGCGCATGGCGATCGCGATGGCGCAATCCGGCGGCGTCGGCGTCATCCACCGCAACTTCGATCCGGAGGGGCAGGCCGCGCAGGTGCGGCAGGTCAAGAAGTATGAATCCGGAATGGTGGTCAATCCGCTGACCATCGGTCCCGATGCGATGCTGTCGGACGCGCTGGCGCTGATGAAGGACCACGGCTTTTCCGGCATTCCCGTCGTCACCGGCGCCGGCAAGAATTCGCCCGGCAAGCTGATCGGCATTCTCACCAACCGCGACGTCCGCTTTGCGACCAATCCCAAACAAAAAGTCTCGGAGCTGATGACGCACGAGAACCTCGTCACGGTTCGCGAGGACGTTAGCCAGGACGAAGCGAAGCGGATGCTGCACACCCACCGCATCGAGAAATTGCTCGTTGTCGACGACCAGTACCGCTGCGTCGGGCTGATCACCGTCAAGGACATGGAAAAGGCGGTTGCGCATCCGCTCGCCTGCAAGGACGAGCATGGCCGCCTGCGTGTGGCTGCCGCGACCACGGTCGGCGAGGGTGGCTTTGAGCGCACCGAACGGCTGATCGATGCCGGCGTCGACCTGATCGTGGTCGATACCGCACACGGCCATTCTTCGCGGGTGCTCGACGCGGTCAATCGCATCAAGCGGCTTTCCAACGCGGTGCAGGTGATTGCCGGCAACATCGCAACGAAAGAGGGCGCGCAGGCGCTGATCGACGCGGGCGCTGACGCGATCAAGGTCGGCATCGGCCCGGGCTCGATCTGCACGACGCGCATCGTCGCCGGCGTCGGCGTGCCGCAGCTCACCGCGATCATGGATGCGGTGGAAGCGGCGAAGAAGGCCAACGTTTCAGTGATTGCCGATGGCGGCATCAAATATTCCGGCGATCTGGCCAAAGCGCTCGCCGCCGGCGCCGACATCGCCATGGTCGGCTCGCTGCTCGCCGGCACCGACGAGACGCCCGGCGAAGTGTTTTCTGTGGCAGGGCCGCTCCTACAAGGCCTATCGCGGCATGGGTTCGGTCGGCGCGATGGCGCGCGGCTCGGCCGACCGCTATTTCCAGCAGGACATCAAGGACACGCTGAAACTGGTGCCCGAGGGCATCGAGGGCCAGGTACCCTACAAGGGCCCGGTCGCCAATGTCATGCACCAGCTCGCCGGCGGCCTGCGCGCCGCGATGGGCTATGTCGGCGCACGCAACCTCGCCGAATTCCACGCCAAGGCCCAGTTCGTCCGCATCACCGGCGCGGGCCTGCGCGAAAGCCACGTCCACGACGTGACGATCACGCGGGAGAGCCCGAATTATCCGGGCGGGGCGTAGTTCTCCTCCGTCATTCCGGGATGGTCCGAAGGACCAGACCCGGAGTCTCGAGATTCTCAGGTGCGCAATTGCGCACCATAGTTCGCTTCGCGCCCCGGAATGACGGCGTTTGGAACGGGAGCGCCACTCTCCACCGTCATTGCGAGCGCAGCGAAGCAATCCATTTCACAGCTTGCGGAGCTGTGGATTGCTTCGCTACGCTCGCAATGACGAACAACAATAACATTTGGAGGAAACCGTCATGTCCCAAGCCAAACGCATCGTTCTCGCCTCGCGCCCCGTCGGCGAACCAAAGCCCTCCGACTTCCGCCTTGAGGATTGCCCCATCCCCACGCCGGGCGCTGGCGAGGTGCTCCTTCGCACCATCTGGCTGTCGCTCGATCCCTACATGCGCGGGCGCATGAGTGACGGGCCGTCCTATGCCCAGCCGGTGCCGATCGGCGGCGTGATGGAAGCAGGCACCGTCAGCGAAGTGATCGCCTCGAACAATCCCGACTTCGCCAAGGGCGACATCGTGCTCTCGCGCGCCGGCTGGCAGACGCATGCGGTCTCCGACGGCAAGGGTCTTGCAAAAATCGATCCGAAAATCGCGCCGATCTCGACCGCGGTCGGCGTGCTCGGCATGCCCGGCATGACGGCGTATACGGGCCTGCTCGACATCGGCAAGCCGCAGGCAGGCGAAACCGTCGTCGTCGCGGCCGCTTCCGGCGCGGTTGGCTCGGCGGTCGGCCAGATCGCGAAGATCAAGGGCGCCCGCGCGGTCGGCATTGCCGGCGGAAAGGACAAATGCGCTTACGTCAAGAATGAACTCGGCTTCGACGATTGCCTCGATCACCGCGACCCTGATCTCGCGGCCAAGCTGAAGGATACTTGCCCCAAAGGCATCGACGTCTATTTCGAAAATGTCGGCGGCGCGGTGTTCGAAGCGGTGTTCCCGCTGCTCAATGCGTTTGCGCGCATTCCGGTCTGCGGCCTGATCGCACATTACAACGACACGCAGGCGGTGGCGCCGAAATGGGCGCCGTCCCTGATGCGCGCGGTATTGACCAAGCGCCTGACCATCCGCGGTTTCATCGTCAGCGATTTCGCTGCGCGCCACGGCGACTTCCTGCGCGACATGTCGGGGTGGGTGCGCGAGGGCAAAGTCAAGCACAAGGAGTTCGTCACCGAAGGGCTCGAGAGCGCGCCGACTGCGTTCATGGGCCTTCTGAAGGGCGCCAATTTCGGTAAGCAGTTGGTGCGCGTCGGGCCGGACAAGATTTGAAGCCGGCGCGCCTGAGTTCTGGGAACCCTCAGGAACAAGCTCACGCCTACTTGAGGCGGGCGGCGGAACGTCCCTTCGCAACTGTCGTTGGCCCTGACATCTGATGGAGAAGCCAAATGACGAACTTCAAGAAACTATCGCTCGGCCTGGTTGCCGCCACGATGCTGGCCACTCCTGCGATGGCTCAAGTGGTCTATCAGGAGCCCGGCGTGACAGGCTATAGCTATCCGAACTCAGCCTACGTCACAGGAGGCTATGGCGTCAGGACCACCACGCCCCCGGGCTACTACTACGGTAACCGGTTTCACCCGGCCCCACGCGTGGGCGCATTTGCGTCACAGCCCTGGACCGATGGCTCCTACTACATTGAGCGGGAGTACTGAGGTCTAAGGGTTCCTGCCGATCAGTGAATCCAGATCAACATCGGTTTGCTCCGGCGCCTTGATGTGCCGAACTTCAAGGGCGTCGGGCTGGAAGCGATACTCTACCAGCCCGACTTCCTTGATGCCGATGACCGGCTGAATTCGTTCGGGAAGGATGAAGCCTGTCGACGGCGCCCAGACGTGGCGCGTGTGACGATAGGTGAAGTCGCGACGCTGATGGACGTGCCCTGAGGCGACCAGCCGCAGATCGACCTTCGAAAACATTTCGATCAAGCTTCTGCGCCGCGGTTGCGGCACATAGCGGATAGCCGTGTCGAGAGTCTCGGGGTCATCAGGTGCGTTCAAAAACAGCGGCTTGTGCAGGAACAGCGCGATCGGCTTGCCGTTCACACGCCCGAGTTCTGAAGCCAGCCAGCCGAACTGCTCCGCCTCGCTCTCGATCCCGGTATTCATGATCAGCGAGTTCAATCCGATGAAGCACCAGCCGGCCGCATCGAAGCGCCAGCGGTCTTCGCCGATCACGGAAAGATAGTTCTGCCGTTCGTTTTCTGTCGCCAGATCCTTCGGCGCAGGGGCGACTTCCGTCGGGTTGTCGCCGACGTCGTGATTGCCCGGCAAATGCCGGCACGGCACCGGCAGCGAGTCATGCAGCTCCTTCGCGAAGTTGAGATCGTCCGGGCTGGTCGGCGCGTCGAAGGCGAGATCGCCGGTGTTGACGACGAGGTCCGGCCGGGTCGCATCGATGTGCTCGCTGACGCGGTGAAAATTGTCGGTGAGTTTTTGCAGACGGCGGGCGAGGTGGGTATCGGAAATTTGCGTCAGGCGAAATTCGGACATGCAGTAATCCTTTTGGACGGATTATCGCCGCGTCTGGAGTCAGAACGATGACGAGAGCGCAAAGAGTGGCCGCGTCTCGCTAACAAGACATTCATATAAAATTGTCAGAAAATACATAGGTCATCGAAAATGCCATTGCAACCTCCAGGAGTGCGAGTGCAAGACAGGCGCTCATTTCTTTGTTGAGCGGACAAAAAGTGACGGCCGCACGATAACCTAGAGCAATCCTTCAAATCTTTGCCTGACCTCCAAGATCGCAGAACTAACATGAAGCGCCGCTCGCGAACGCAGATGCTCGCTGCAGTGACGGTCACTTTGATCGTCTTGCTCGTCCTGACAATTTATGTCCGTTCGCTATACGGTGTTTCGCCTTATGCTCAGTTCTTGAAGCTCATCTATAGCGACGTTCCGGTGCAGGTTGTCCCCGTGGAGTTGGTTGAGGGGACACCGTTCACGTTTCGCACCCGTATCATCCAGCGGAATATCTACTATCTGAGCTTGCTGGTCTATTTTGACAATGCTGAGCAACGGGTTCGAGTTGATGATCTCATCGGAGGGCCAGTCGGGCAGCCAGGTAATGTGGCGCGGCCACCTGGCAAGCTGCAGACTGTCATTCGGATTGTCGTTCGCGACCTGGAAAATAGAGCCATTTACGATCGAACTGTCCGGCCTGAAGGGCGCAATATCACGGGGGCCACCTACCTCGGCCGACGGCTTGACACGATCGAGTTAAGTGAAGGCATTTACGAGGTCAGCGTCACACCCTTAAGCGACATGTCTCGGCTTGCCCCGTTCCGAACCGCACTGGAGATCTACTACCTCTTCAAATGATTGCCATTCATTGGAGGATGATAAGCTGCGAAGTTGCAGTGGCGTCAGAATTCTCACCCCAACGTCCGTCGCCAAAACGCCAGCATGTCCTCCCGAAACAGCTCAGCGTCTCCGTCGCGGCTTCCGATCTTCGCGCCCTTGCGGCCATAGCCGGCCTTCAGCCCATAGATCATCAGGTCGCGGTCGGTGAGCTTGCTCTCCGCGACGCCCTGAAGCGGATGGATGAAGGCGCCGTCATTGGCGATGTAGGCCGTCGGCGCGGCGGGGGAGACGGATGCTTCAGCGACGTTCTCGATCCCGGTGCCGCGGTCAAAACTGTGCTGCGCGCCGCCGATCAGCCGCATCGTCGCCTTGCCGCCGGAGAGGCGGATGGCCTGGCAATGGCCCTGCACCTGCATCGGCGAGCACCATTCGTCGGCATCGCCCATGATGACGCGGATTTCGGTTTCGTCGACGGACGGATCGAGGAACTGATGCCCGCTCCAGGGATAGGCGGCGAGCACGCTGCGAAAACCGGCGCCGGCGCCGACCACTGCATCGGCAAAGCGACGCGTCGCTGCCGTCAGCACGGCCGAGCCGCCGCGGCTGTGGCCTTGCGCGCCGATCCGGGATGCGTCGATCTCCGGATGGGCTGATAGGACCTGCCATGCCGCCAGCACGTCGTAGGCGCTGGCGGCAAAGGAGAATTGGGTCTGGTTGGCGACCGTCGAGGTCACGCCGCGCGCGCCGAAACTGTCGAGGACAAACGCTGCAAAGCCGTCGCCGACCACCGTTTCGGCGTGCGCCAGGTGCGAGGGCGCAACGCCGAGGCTGCCCGGCACCACCATCACCAGCGGAAGCTTTCCGTTGCGTTTGCGCGTATCCGAGGCCGGCAGGAACAGCTTGCCGTCGATCACAAGTCTCGGCAGCTCGGCTGCATTGCTGATGACGTGGAAGTAATTGACCGGATTGGCGGTGAGAATATCGATATTCTGTCCCTTGGCGCCGGTGGCGAAGACAATTTCCTGATCGCGAAATCGCAAAGTTGCACTCCTCCCGCGGCTGCTCTCTTTCGGCGACCGTCAGGGATACAGTAGAGCGCTGGTTGTTGGCGTCAAAGCAAATGTGCCCAGTGGTCCGCCATCTTGATATCTCAATGGCGTCAGAGCACGCGATAGCGGATCGCGAAGGCGTCATGAATCTCTGATGTCACCGTGTCGCCATTGGCGGGGACGATGCCGTCGGCCAGATGCCACGGCCCGAACTGCTCCGAATGCGAGGGGCTTGCCGGCAGCCGCAGGCGGAACGTGCTTTGGGCCCGGCCGGGCAGATTTAGCACCATCATGCGCTCGGTGGTGCGGTAATCGAGCGTCACGGTCCCGCGCAGGATGCTGCGGCCGTCGGGCGCGGAGGCCAGCGCGCCCTCGACCTTCGCCAGTTTCTGGTTCCGGTCAGTGAGCAGCTCGATCTGGATGTCTGCGGCGGTCGTCAACGTCGCCTTCGGCAGGCGGATTTCAAATTCCACCGCGGGCTTTGTCGGATTGAGGCCGAGATAGGCCTGCGCCGCGTGCCTGATGTCCGAGATCGCGAAGGCGAGCAGGACCAGCACCGCGGAAGCGGCAAGCCCGTGTTTGAGCAGATCGTGGCGGCTGCGGTGGCCGCTGTGGAAATAGACGGAGAGCATGATCGCCACCGCCAGCGCCGCGGCGATACCGGCCAAGGCCGACATGACGATGCCAAGGCCGCCGTCCGGGCCGTCGCTGAATCCGACGGCCCGGAGCAGGGAGGTCACAGACGCCGGGCAGCTCGGCGGCGCGGCCGGCGCCGGTCAGGATCGGGGAGGTGATGTTCATCGCCTGCTCGCGGATTGCTTTCCAAGGCCGGTTCGAGACCAGAACCATCGGAATTCTCGCTAGTTGGTCGTCTGGGTTCTCCTTGTGGTTCAAGCGAGCCCGGTTAAGTGGATTTGTCAGGTGAGGGGCGTCTCGTTATTGCTATGGGATCTCAGGCAGGTTTCGGGGGAGATTCTCATGTCGGTTCAAATGGTTTTGCTGCCGGTCTTCGTTTTGATCGGGCTCACTTTCTTCTTGCTGCTCTGGATGGTGACGGCCCGCACCAAGGCGGTGAAGGCCCGCGAAACCAGCCTGAAGGACATCGCGCTCGGACAGCCGAAATATCCGGCCCGCGTCGCCCAGATCGGCAATTGCTTCTCAAATCAGTTCGAAGTACCCCTGCTGTTCTACCTCCTGATCGCGCTGGCGCTGCCGCTGCGCCGGGCCGATCTCTTCATCGTGCTGATGTCCTGGGTGTTCGTGGTGACACGATTTGCCCATGCCGGCATTTTCGTCACCTCGAACAACATCCAGCAGCGCAGCCTGGCGTGGTTTGCCGGCGCGCTGGTGCTGCTCGTGATGTGGATCTATTTCGCGCTGAAGCTTCTGCTTCTGATCTAGAAAGCCCTGAATGACGCCCGCTGCCCGCCTTTCCGCCGCCATCGAACTGATCGACACCATCGACGCGCAGCGCGTTCCCGCTGCAAAGGCGCTGAAGGAGTGGGGCACCGCGCATCGCTATGCCGGCTCGGGCGATCGCGCGGCGATTTCGGGCCTGATCTGGGACGTGCTGCGGCGGCGGGCATCGAGCGCCTGGCTGATGGACGCCGACACGCCGCGGGCGCGCGTGCTCGGCATGCTGAAGCTCGAGCGCAAGCTCGATGTGGAGGCGATGTCGGCGCTCTGCGACGGCGGGCGCTTTGCGCCGGAACCACTGACCGAGGCCGAACGATCAGCGCTCACGTCGCGGACCCTCGACGACGCGCCGCCGCACATCGCCGGCGACTATCCGGAATGGCTGGATGCGCATCTGGCCGCCGTGTTCGGCGACGACCGCGTGGCGGAGGCCACCGCGATGGCGAGCCGCGCGCCGCTCGATCTGCGCGTCAATACGCTCAAAGCCAAGCGCGAAAAAGTGCTGGCGTCGCTCGGCCATCTCGGAGCTACGCCGACGCCGTGGTCGCCGATCGGGCTCCGCATCGAACTCGGCGCCGACGCCCGCAATCCCGGCATTCATGCGGAAGAGGATTTCATCAAGGGCGCGATCGAGGTGCAGGACGAGGGCTCGCAGCTTGCGGCGCTGTTCACCGCTGCCAAGCCCGGCGAGCAGGTGATCGATCTCTGCGCCGGCGCCGGCGGCAAGACGCTGGCGCTGGCCGCGATGATGCAAGGCAAGGGGCGATTGATCGCAACCGATCGCGACAAGCGCCAGCTTGCCCCGATCTACGAGCGGCTGTCACGCGCCGGCGTCCACAACGCCGAGATTCGTACGCCGAAGGGCGACACTGATCCATTGGCCGACATCAAGGCATCGGCCGATCTCGTGCTCATCGACGCGCCCTGCACGGGCACCGGCACCTGGCGCCGCAATCCCGACGCCAAATGGCGGATGCGCCCTGGCGCGCTGGAGGTTCGCTTGAAGGACCAGGCCGAAGTGCTTGATCGCGCAAGCCGCCTGGTCAAGCCCGGCGGCCGGATCGCCTATGTCACCTGCTCGGTGCTGCCAAGCGAAAACGGCGAACAAGTCCGCGCCTTCGTGGCACGTCATCCCGAGTTTTCGATTCAGCCACTGAACGAGACGGCGAGCGTGCTGTGGGACAGAGCGGAGGATTTTGCGAAGGCTGCGCTGCGATCGCCGGAGGGATGGCTGATGACGCCGCGAAGGACGGGCACGGATGGATTTTTCGTCTCGGTGTTGAAGAAGGGGTGACGCTCTTTCCGCGTCATTGCGAGCGAAAGCGAAGCAATCCATAGCGCGGCGTAAAGAAGGATGGATTGCTTCGTCGCTTCGCTCCTCGCAATGACGGGGAGAGATCTTCAATCCACAATGAACAGCTTCGCGCCCGTCTTCGTCGAAGATCTATGAGCGGCGTCGCCGAAATCCGACACTTGGTAGCTCATGCCCGAGCGAAGCTTGAACATCCGCCCGTCGCGCAGTTCGGTATCGAGCTCGCCTTCCAGCACATAGAGCACGTGCCCGCGGTCGCACCAGTGATCGGCGAAATAGCCCGGTGAATACTCGACCATCCGCACGCGGAGATCACCGATGTTGAGCGTGCGCCACAGCGCTTCGCCTGAAACGCCCGGATGCGTGGTTGCGGCGACCTGACTCCAGTCAGTGACGGTGAAGGGCAGGGTGGGAATTTTCATGGGGGAAGTCCTGCGATCGTTCATAAGAGGCCCCGTCATCGTCATTCCGGGGCGATGCGAAGCATCGAACTATGGTGCGCAATTGCGCACCTGAGAATCTCGAGGTTCCACAATGTGCAATTGCACATTGGGGTTCGCGCTTTGCGCGCCCCGGAACGATAGCGCGTCAATACGGACTCCCGGCAACCGGCACAATTAGGTCAATAATACTTACCTAATATCGATTTGTCCATGCCCGAGAAAGAATGTGGGTCAGCCCTTTGCCGCGGTTGCGAGGCCGCGCCCCGTCGCGTAATTCCTGTCCATGACAGCAGCACAGAAAGCCCGCGAGTCGACGCCCTCGGTGGCCTCGGCGCATGACAAGATTCTGATTGTCGACTTCGGCAGTCAGGTGACGCAACTGATCGCCCGCCGGGTGCGCGAGGAGGGCGTCTATTCCGAAATCGTGCCGTTCCAGAAGGCCGAATCTGCCTTCAAGGAGATGAAGCCGAAGGCGGTGATCCTCTCCGGCGGGCCGGAGTCGGTGCACGAAGAAGGCTCGCCGCGCGCGCCGCAACTGATCTTCGATTCCGGCGTCCCCGTGCTCGGCATCTGCTACGGCCAGATGACGCTCGCCGCCCAGCTCGGCGGCGAGGTCGAGGGCGGCCACCACCGCGAATTCGGCCGCGCCGATGTCGAGGTGAAGACGGCGAGCAGATTGTTCGACGACACCTGGTCGATGGGCGAACGCCATCCGGTATGGATGAGCCATGGCGACCGCATCACCAAAATGCCGCCGGGCTTTACCGTCGCCGCCGTCTCGCCGAACGCGCCGTTCGCGGTGATCCAGGACGAGAAGCGCAAATATTACGGCCTGATGTTCCACCCCGAAGTGGTGCACACGCCTGATGGCGCCAAGCTGCTGCGCAATTTCGTCCGCAAGGTTGCAGGCTTCACCGGCGACTGGACCATGCGCGCCTTCCGCGAGGAAGCGATCGAAAAAATCCGCGCCCAGGTCGGCAAGGGCAGGGTGATCTGCGGTCTGTCCGGCGGCGTCGATTCCGCGGTCGCCGCGGTGCTGATCCACGAGGCGATCGGCGACCAGCTCACCTGCGTGTTCGTCGATCACGGCCTGCTGCGGCTGAAGGAAGCCGAAACGGTAGTCGACCTGTTCCGGCATCACTACAATATCCCGCTGGTGCATGTTGATGCGTCAAAACTCTTCCTCGGCGAGCTCAAAGGCGTCAGTGATCCCGAGGCGAAGCGCAAGACGATCGGCCGCCTGTTCATCGACGTGTTCGAGCAGGAGGCGAAGAAGATCGGCGGCGCCGAATTTTTGGCGCAGGGCACGCTCTATCCCGACGTGATCGAAAGCGTCTCCTTCACCGGCGGCCCTTCGGTGACCATCAAGTCGCACCACAATGTCGGCGGCTTGCCTGATCGCATGAACATGAAGCTGGTCGAGCCGTTGCGCGAACTGTTCAAGGATGAAGTCCGCGTCTTGGGCCGCGAACTCGGCCTGCCCGAAATCTTCGTCGGCCGCCACCCGTTCCCGGGTCCGGGCCTTGCCATCCGCTGCCCTGGTGACATCACGAAAGAAAAGCTCGACATCCTCCGCAACGCGGACGCCGTCTACATCGACCAGATCCGCAAAGCCGGCCTCTACGACAAGATCTGGCAGGCCTTTGCCGTGCTGTTGCCAGTGAAAACGGTCGGCGTGATGGGCGACGGCCGCACGTATGAATACGTCGTCGGCCTGCGCGCCGTGACCTCCACCGACGGCATGACCGCGGACTTCTATCCCTTCGACATGAGCTTCCTCGGCGCCACCGCGACGCGGATCATCAACGAGGTGAAGGGGGTGAACAGGGTGGTGTACGACGTGACGAGCAAGCCGCCGGGGACGATTGAGTGGGAGTGAGTCACGCTAGAGTTTTGGAGAGTTGACTAGAGGGCCGATCTAATGGCCGGAAATGCTGTGCCGAGAAAGCTATGGGATTTGGGGTATTCATCCACCGCTCAGACTCGATCTATGACGACAGCCCGGCTGAACAATACCAATTTCCCCGTCAATACCTGCGTCGCGTCGAAGCCTGCGTTGATGATTGGATAGTCTATTATGAACCAAGCAAGGTCGCCGAGACGCGGGGTTACTTTGCAATTGCTAAGGTTCAACAAGTTATTCCTGATCCTGCCGTTCCAGGGATGTATGTCGCGCTGATCGAGTCGGGAAGCTATCTCGACTTTGCCAATACGGTCCCTTTCAACGGCGCGACGGGACCTATAGAGCAGGGCGTTCTCAATGCGCAGGGACGGATTTCCGGACGCGCTCAATCGGCGGTCCGTCCAATCTCTCCCGAAGATTTCAAAAGAATAGTCGAACTCGGATTCAAGGAAAGCACGCCTTTGTTGCCTCGGCTCGACAATGAAATGCTGTCGCTGGGCTTAGATGAGGAGCAGACGCCATTTGAGTTTGACCAACTGCGCGACCGCATTAGTGTCACGGTGTCGAGGACCTTGCGCGATCGAGTGTTCCGTCGCGTTGTACTGCGCGCCTACGACGAGCGCTGCGCTATCACAGGGCTAAAGCTCATCAACGGAAGGGGTCGGGCAGAAGTCGCGGCCGCACATATCCGGCCAGTGGAAGCGAGTGGGCCAGATATTGTCGGCAACGGGATCGCTCTTTCGGGCACCGCGCATTGGATGTTTGATCGTGGTCTTATTAGCTTGGCCGACGACTTGGAGATACTAATCTCGCGACAGACGAACGATCCACAGGGAATAGGATCAATCATCAACAAATCCGGTCGTGCGCTTGCGCCTCGTCGAATGTCTGACCGTCCGCATCCCCATTTCCTAAAATGGCACCGCGAGCATTGTTTCAAGCAATAGCCTCGTAGGGTGGATTAGCCGAAGGCGTAATCCACTGCATTCTCCCATTCGGGATGAACTAGCCCAACGGCGGATTACGCTTTTGCTAACCCGTCCCACGGACCTGCAGACGAAATGCGGCTCGATATCCGACAGCCCCGAACATGATCCGGCCAGTGATCGGCGGGCAGCGCGATCGAGTGGCTACAGTGATAATCGCTGCAGAAGACGACGACACCGAAGACGCCGGATTCCCGCATCTCACTGAATGTGCTTTTATGATGCCGCTGAATGGCCCAAGTGCGATCTGCGAACCCCCGGCAAATTATCAATTCCTTGGCCCTTGGAACGAGCGCGAAACGCCGCGCCTCGGGGGTTGTCAGGGTGACAACTCCGTTAGCCGCTTCGGGATTCCCTTCTGGTCGAAATCGCGTATGATCTTGTGATGGCACAGAATCGATCTCACGCCGTCATGGCGCAGCGTACCTTGCCGGACAGATGCCGGTGGAGTTCGGACTGACGGCCGAGATCGCAACCGCCGGGTAGACCGCTCCCGCTGAGCATGTGGTCGCGAACGACCGCAAGGCGAAGGCAGCCGGTAGGTCTATCAAACTGTAGAATCTAGAGCGGAATTGCGGTCACTTCTTTGGCCGTTCGGATCACGAACATCGTGTAGTATCGTGCGACATTGCTTCGCTCTCGGAACAGCCGCTCGCACAGCGCATCGAACTCGTCCATATCCGTCAAGCGCAGCATGAGGACGGCGTCGGTTTGGCCGCTCACGCTGTAGGCCTGAGTGACGGCCGTTTCCTGAGCGGCCCGCTCCAAAAAATCACGCATATATTGCTCGCCATGTCGCTCCAGTTCGATGGTGACGAACGCCTTCATGCCTCGGCCAGCCTTGGCCGGGGCAAGAAGCGCGACAACGTGGCTGATGACGCCGCTTTCCTTCAGTCGTCGAATGCGGCGCAGGCAGCTCGAGGGAGAAAGCCCGACCAATTCCGCCAGTTCGGCGTTCGTCCGTGAAGCGTCATCCTGGAGCAGGTTGAGAAGCTTCCTGTCGATCTTGTCCATCTCGGTCCTCGCTCGGCGTCGATTGCAATTTTATTGCACAGAATCGCAAAATTTGACCGCAAATGCGAAGCGTCTCACGCTAGTCACGGGCTCCAACGCTGATGGAGCCGCCAATGGCGATCTGCACCGCCGTCTATCGCAAGACATTGGAAACGCTTGAAATCTATTGGGAGCTGGTTCGCGTCATCGTGCCGGTTGCGATAGCCACCCAGCTTCTGCAGGACCTTGGTGTCATCCAGGCGATTTCTCCGTTCTTCTCCCCAGTCATGACGCTGGTGGGATTGCCACCCGAACTCGCCTTTGCCTGGCTGACCGGATTGCTGGTCGGGATCTGGGGGGCGCTTGTGACCATGTTCACCCTGGTTCCGGTTTCAGCCCTCAGCACAGCCGACATGACAGTTTTTTCGGCTCTTCTGCTGTTTGCGCACGCCATTCCGATCGAGCAACGGATAATTCAAAAAGCCGGACCTAGCTTCCTGGCCACCGCGGCGCTTCGTATCGGCGGAGGGTTGATCTTTGCCGTCCTTCTGCACCAGATATTCGCCGCGACCGGATGGCAGTCCGAGCCGGTGAAGCCGGCCTGGATGCCGATGAATGAAAGCACCGGTTGGAGCGGCGTTCTCCTGGGCACACTCAAGACCTTGGCGATCATGCTGTTCGTTCTGCTTTCGCTGAGCTGGCTAATCGAGCTTCTCAAGATGTCGGGCATCCTGGACTGGATGAACAGAGGGCTTGCGCCACTCTTTCGGCTGGCTGGCATTGAAAAGCAGACGGTACCTTTCGCCGCTGTCGGCCTGTTTCTTGGGATTTCCTATGGCGCCGGACTGCTGATCCGCGAGGCGCGCACGGCTAGCGCAGAGCCGCGTCAGATATTCCTCGCTTGCGTGTTCATGGGTTTTGCCCACAGCCTCATCGAGGATACGGTGGTCGTCGTCGCGCTCGGCGCTGACCTTACGAGCGTGCTTCTGGCTCGCCTGGCCTTTGCCGTGCTCGCGACCGCCTTGATCGCCAGAACAATCAATTCGGCTTCTGACACTCTTTTCTTCAAAGCACTCTTCCATAGGGAAGAGCGTCAGTTCGCGCCGTCGCTCGACGAAACGTTAGCAGGGCGCTTGTTCGCCTCGCGCCCTTTGGGCGGGACCAGCCGGGAAGTAAAGGAAGGGGCGGGGTCCGCGGAGAACTGACGCGTCGTGTGGAGCGCAATTCAGGCCCGCAGGCGTGCCAGAGGGACGATGCCCTGCGGCCCAGTCTCGGTCGCGCTTGACCAAGTGGAGATCAGTCGGCCAGACCAGCTTCGTCACGCTCGTGTTCCTTACCGCTGGTGCGCTGTTGCGATCGCCGATAGGTCAGTCCCGACATCTTTCGCCGGGCGGCCCGCCTCCTTGCGCTCGGAGTATCGGTCGCTCAGGGTAGCGACATGCGGTCGGAGCAAGATCGTGAAACGGAAAAGTTCCTCGACCACGTCGACGATCCGTTCGTAGTAGCCAGACGACCGCATCCGTCCGGCTTCATCGAACTCCTGGAAGGCCTTCGCGACGCTCGATTGGTTGGGGATGGTGAACATCCGCATCCAGCGTCCCAAGAGCCTAAGCGTGTTCACCGCATTGAACGACTGCGAGCCGCCGCAAACCTGCATGACGGCCAGTGTCCGGCCCTGGGTCGGCCGCATGCCGCCGATGTTGAGCGGCAAGTGATCGATTTGCGCCTTCATGACGCCGGTGATCTGGCCGTGGCGCTCGGGGCTGCACCAGATCTGTCCTTCCGACCACATGGCGAGCTCGCGCAACTCGTGGACCGCGGGGTGATTGTCCGCCCTGACCTGATCGGGTAGCGGCAAATCCGAGGGATCGAATATTCGCGGCTCGGCTCCGAAGAACCGCAGCAGGCGCGCTGCCTCCTCGACGACGAACCGGGAATAGGAGCGTTCCCGCAGCGACCCGTAGAGCAGCAGGATGCGTGGGGGATACTGTGGACCGCTGCCAAGGTCGTTTGCCAGCCGTTGCAGGGCGTAGCGCTTGTCGAGCGCGGGCAGGAAATCCGGATCGGCAAGTGAACGAAGTCTCATACTTGTTTCAACCGTCGATGAAGGGGTGGGAGCAAGGAGAGCGACGAAGCCGGCGAGTTCGAGCGCGGCCGATAGCGGCAAGCACGTCGCGGCCGCCGAACAGGTCGATCCTGCGGCCGGCCTGAGCGCTACCAAGCGCGATGACCACGTTCATTTGACTCTTCGAAATGCATATAAGCAGCGACCCAAAATATGCATCGGGCGCCAATGCCTCGATCATCGATGTGTGGACGCAAAAAATATCAGCATGTGTATTTGGCCTTGCCGCGCGAACGATTCATCGCATCTGCTGCTGCCTTGCTGGCGATAATGCAATCTGTCGCCTCCAGCCATGCGTCGACTGCGGTCTGGAACGCTTCGCGCCCCTTCCTGGTGAGGGTGTAGACCTTCCGCTCGCGCCCCTGGACAATCTCGGAATGCGAGGTGAGGTAGCCGCCTGCCTCAAACTCGTTGAGCACCGGATAGACCGTTCCCTCGGTAGGACTGCAGCATCCCTTGGTCGTCCTTTGGACCGCTTGGACGACCTCGTATCCGTGCATCCGCTTCTGATGAAGCACGCAAAGCACGAAGAACTTGGAAAGCGACATCTTGATCGTTCCCTGCCAGTACGCGCGATCGGTGTAATCGAGCATTGGGCGGGGCGCCGAACGGATGGCCTTTACGGGACGAGGCATACGAAGCATGTAGGCCTCGAACATCGAGGTGTCAAGCGATGAAGCGGCTAAGCCGTGACGGATTCGTCGGCCAGCGTCCACGCCTGGTGATATGCAGGGTGACGATGTTCTTGAGCGCCTGTTGTTGGGCCCCGCTCGCATCTGTGCACAAAGATTTGACCGGTCGGCTGATTGGCGACGAGAATCTGCTGCCGGAAGCTGGTAAGCGCGGCCCGATGGCAGGCTCCGGCGTAATCTGGCGCATTCAGCAATCACGTGACGCGGTAAATGCGGTACTCGATCTGGTTTTTTCCGGTGAGACGGCCCTCGGCCAAAAATACATGCTGGTTGAGCCAGGCATATTTCGGTGCGCCGGTATCGAAGCGCATCGCCATCCGCATGTAGTGATCTTCAAAGCGCGTGGCGGTGGCCGCTTCGGCGGCCTTGGTGAATGCGTCATTCATCTGCACGAGGCCGGTGTAGTGCAGCAGAATAGCCGCGTCGTCATCCGTGATGAATTGCACGCGGACATCGGGCCGGCCAAAGCCATCCGCGCCCGGCCGGTACCAGTCACCGCCCGGCATCGCGATCCGCGCATTGATACGCGGACCTTCCAGTGTGCCCTCGCTCATCTCCCAGTAGATGTGCTCGCCAAGGGGCGAGCCTTGCGTCGCCGGCATCGGACCGCGCACGCGCAGACGATAGGTCATCTCGAATTCAAGACCAGCCATTGGATCGGCCTTTTCAGCAACATCTGGTCAACGGCGGCGCCGGCGCGCCGTTCCCGGTGAAGGACTGCCTGGCTGGCCGGGATCACCAAGGATTTTTTGGTTCCAGACATGCTCGTGATCAAGACGCGCTTCATGCACTTCCTCGCACTACGCCCGATCGGCAGGGATCCATCTTTCGACATCGGCTTTCCAGCCCTATCTGCTCCTCGTCGCGGAGGGGAGTACGCTAGACGTCACGGTGACAGCCGAAAAGGAGCGACGCATGAGCGCGACAGCACTGGCCGTCCAGGGTCACCGGCTGATTCAGATCGGCGTGGCCCTGTTCCTCTTCACGAGCTTCCAGGGATTTGCGGTGCCGTATTTCGCCGCACCCCATCTCGGCCGTTCGGTTCACACGCTCAGCGGATTCACCGGGGTGTTGCTTGTGGCCGTGGGTCTGATCTGGCCGAAGCTGAAACTCACATCGGTGCCGTCGCGGCTGGCATTCTGGTTTCTGATCTATTCCGCGCTTGCAACGATCGCCGGTTTCGTGATCGCGGCGCTCTTGGGAGCCGGCGGTTCGATCATTCCGATCGCGGCGGCCGGTGCTCGTGGGAGTGACGCTCAGGAGATGCTGATCCAACTCGTCATGTACCCAGCCGCCCCGACGGGAATCATATCCTTTGCGCTGATCCTCTGGGGCCTTCGCGGCAGCGGGGTTCATGAGAACGCCGTAGCTCGTCGGATGGATTAGCCCAACGGGTCCGCGCAAAGCGCGGCCCGATGGCAGGCTCCGGCGTAATCCACCGCATTGTCACATCGTGACGAACGCGTGAACGGCAGATTACGCTTTCGCGAACCCACCCCGCCGACCTGCGCCGCCGTTAGCATTTCCATTTCCATATGCTAGAAGCCGCAGCGCAGGAGGGCCGCCATGTTTCGTGTTGCAAATGACGCCAAGTTCTGGGATCGCGCCGCGCGCAAATATGCCAGTGACCCGATCGCCGATATGGCGGGCTATGAGCGCACGCTCGAGCGGACGCGACATTACCTCAAGGGCGACGAAGCGGCATTCGAGTTCGGATGCGGAACGGGAACGACGGCGCTAAAGCTCGCGCCATCGGTCGGGCGCATTGTGGCGACCGACTTATCGGGCGAAATGATCGCGATCGCGCGCGAGAAGGCGAAGGCCGAAGGCTGCAGCAACGCCACGTTCGAAGTGGTGCGGCCCGAGGCGGCGCCGTGGCCGGACGGGACTTTCGACATCGCTTTCGGCTTCAACGTTCTGCATCTGGTGGCTGAGCGCGAAGCGGCGCTCCGAAGCGTCCATCGGCTGCTGCGGCCCGGCGGGATCTTCATTTCCAAGACGCCGTGCCTGAAGGAAATGAATCCGCTATTGCGCATTGCGCTGCCCCTGATGCAGCTCGTCGGCAAGGCGCCCTATGTGGCGTTCCTGTCCGCGGAGGACCTGGAGCGCGAAATTTCGGCAGCGGGATTTGAAATCATCGAGCGCGCCCGCCATGCCTCGCGTGGCAAGGACGGGCGGCCGTTCGTTGTGGCAAGGAAGTAATTATCGATAACCACACGCTGTTCTCATCGTGACGAACTGGTGAACAGTGCGCAGGGTGAATCAGGCGGCCTGGACATTCCCTCTCGCTGCCTTGGTCTCCCGGCCCGGCGGCAAGCCGAACAGGCGGCCGTATTCCCGGGTGAACTGCGACACGCTCTCGTAGCCGACCGCAAAGGCCGCGCTGCTCGCGGCCATCCCGTCGGACAACATCAGGCGTCGCGCCTCGATCAGGCGCAATTGTTTCTGGAACTGCAGCGGCGAAAGCGACGTCACGGCCCGAAAATGCTGATGGAAGGACGACGGGCTCATCCCGGAAACGGCCGCCAGTTGCTCGACCCGTAGTGGCTGGGCGAACTTGGCCCGAAGCATTGCGACCGCGCGCGCCACTCGCTGCACGTGACCGTCCGGCCAGCCAAGACGCCGGATCGCCTCTCCGTGGCGGCCGGTCAGAAGGCAGTAATGCATCTCACGTATCAACTGTGCGCGCAGCACTGGAACGGACGCCGGGCGCTCAATCAGGCGCATCAGCCGAAGGGCCGCGTCGGTGACCTCGGCATCGGTCGGCTCCCAGCGCACGGGCGCGCCGTCGGCGGTCGGCACGGCTTTCATCTCCACGGCGAGATCTGCGATCACCGCCGGGTCGAGGTCCAACACGAGCGCGAAGTAGGGCGAGGCGATGCTCGCCCGCTTGACCTGGCTCACCGTTGGAACGTCAGCTGTGACCAGCAAAGAGTCACCCGCGCTGAACGTGAAGGCCCGATTGCCCATCGTCACGTGCTTGGTTCCCTGCAGCACGAGACAGACGAGCGGTCGGGAGATCGCGTAGTCGAGGCCGCTGGGTGCAGTCGCACGAATGGCCGTCAGACCGGCAATGGGAGTCCGGGCAATCCCGGCCGGATCGGCATTGGCCTGTGCATAGCGGCGAACAGCCTTGAGGAGAGTGTCGGTCATGCGGCCATCCTATCGCGCCCGGATTGACGCGTAAATTCGATCTGGAGGATTAGGCAAGGATCATCGAGGTTCCGGCAACTAAGGCTGGCTCGCGTGCGCCATATCGGCGTGGTCACGCATGCAAAAAGGAGTCTGACCAATGACCAAGATCGTCCTCATTACCGGTGCAAGCCGCGGGCTCGGCCGGAACACGGCGCTCAACATCGCCCGCAAGGGCAGCGATGTCATCATCACCTATCAAAGCCGGCAGCAAGACGCCGAAGCCGTTGTCGCCGAGATCGCGGCGATCGGCCGCAAGGCGATTGCCCTGCAGCTCGACGTCAGCGATGTCTCTACTTTCGCCTCGTTCGCCGATCGGCTGCGGACGATGCTTCGGAAAACCTGGCAGCGCGACAGATTCGATCACCTCGTGAACAATGCCGGCCATGGCGACATGGCGTCGATCGCCGAGACGACCGAGACGCAGTTCGACAGACTGGTCAACGTTCACTTCAAGGGCGTGTTCTTTCTCACCCAGGCGCTGCTGCCGCTGATCGCCGATGGCGGCCGGATCGTGAATCTTTCCACCGGCCTGACCCGCGTGTCCTTCCCCGGCTTCTCTGCCTATGCGGCGGCGAAAGGTGCGGTGGAAGTGCTCAGCGTTTACATGGCGAAGGAGCTCGGCAGCCGCGGCATTGCGGTCAACACGGTGGCACCGGGCGCGATCGAAACCGACTTCCTCGGCGGCGCCGTCCGGGATACGCCGGATCTCAACAAGACCTTCGCGGGCATGACCAGCCTCGGCCGTGTCGGCCAGCCCGATGACATCGGCCCGATGATCGCGAGCCTGCTCCGCGAGGACAATCGTTGGATCAACGCCCAGCGGATCGAAGTCTCCGGCGGCCAGGTCATCTGACCGATACGCCTGAGCGCGTTGACGCTAATGTTGGTGCGGTGCGCGCAAGCGCCCCCGACCGGACCTCCGACGTCGGTTGGATTAGAAAAGCGTACGTGATGACAGATGGTGGGCGCGGCGCGATAGCGCCTTTGCCCACCCTGCGGCTGCTAGCTAAGCACCCCGAAATGGATTGATGATGCGCAGGCCTTCGTCCAGCGCCATCCCGTCCTGCAAGTCCTCGGACCAGAGTGTATCGCAACCGGCGTGAACCGCCGAAGCGGCTATCATCGCGTCATAAATGGAAAGGCCGTATCGCTCGGCGAGGCGGAGTCCGGTTTCGTAGGTCTCGACGGTGAGGGGATGGACAGTCAGCAGGCCGCGCAACATATTCAGGAACGCGTGCGTCTCGTCCCACGACATGCGCATCTTGCGGCGCGCAACGTTGGTAAGTTCGTTGAGAACCTGCACGCTGATCGAGCCGCCATCGGCAATCGTGGCCTCCGCCCGATCGGCCTTGGCGGCATCGCCGGATGCGAGGTAGACGAGGACATTGGTGTCGAAAAAACTAACGGGCATTCGCCTCGTCTCTGTCGAACTTGAAATCGGCAGGGAGACGGCCGCGGAAGGCGCGAAGGCGTTTCAACAGCTCGTCGCGGCCTGACTTGCGCGCCACACCGAACTGTCGTTCGGCAGTCACGTGGATCTCGATTTCATCGCCTTCCCTGAGCCCAAGCGCTTCAACCACGACGGCGGGAAGGCGAACCGCGAGACTATTTCCCCATTTGGCGACCTGCATGCGATCTCTCTGTCTGCTGGATATACATCATACAATATGTATATCCAATGATGACGAAGGTCAAGGAGGCAGCTCGAAAGACGGAATCGCCGAGCCTGTCATCGGGCCTCCTTTCGCGCGATCTGTTGCCCTCGCAATGATGAAGTTGGATTAACTAGGGAATAGCCTTCGCTATTACGCCACGAGCTTCTCCGTGGTTCACAGCGGATCCGCTGACAATCTCTGCAAGAGCCTTTCGACGTCTGCATGGAGGTCCTGTTCCGCCTCTAGCCCGATGCTGAAGCGCAAAACCAAATCGTCGTGGGGCCAGGGCGTGACGCTGCGATGCTGTATGACGGGCATCGGTGCCACAAGGCTGCGCGTTCCTCCCCAGGAAGCTCCGATCGAGAATATACGCAGCGTATCGAGAGCTTGAGGCACGCGGGCTGCCATACCTCGCCGAAAGATCACGCTGAACACACCGCTCGCGCCTCGGAAGTCGCGCTTCCAGAGGGTGTGGCCCGGCGATTGCGGCAGCGGCGGGAAGAGCACCGCCTCGACCAACGGCTGTGAGGCGAGCCACGAGGCAATGTCAGTCGCCACCCGGGAGCTGTAGGATAGCCTGACGGCCAGCGTTTCCATGCCTCGAAGCACGAGGGAGGCGTCGTCGGGCGAGGCGCCTATGCCATAGCGGCCAAGGGTTGAACGCATCGTCTCGACGAATTTCTCGTCGCGCACCGTGATAGACCCCATGAAGACGTCGGAATGGCCGGCGACGTATTTTGTGAGCGCTTCGGTGACGATGTCCGCGCCAAGATCGAGCGGCTTCAGGTTGAGCGGTGTTGCCCAGGTATTGTCGCATCCGACCAGCGCGCCCGCCGCATGGCTCAGTTCGGCAAGGCGCGGCAGGTCGGTCACCTCCATGGTCGTCGACCCCGGCTGTTCGCACCAGACCATCTTCGCACCGTCACGGAGCTTGCCGGCAAGGTCCTCCGGCGACGTCGGATCGAAGAAGATGGTGTCTATGCCAAACTTTCGGAGGTCGCGATCAGCAAAGTCGCGCGTGGCAGGATACACATTGTCGGCCATAAGCAGGCGGTCTCCGGCCGACAACAATGCGAGCAATGCGAAGGCGTTTGACGCTTGCCCGGAGGGGGTGAGGAAGGTGCGGACACCGTTCTCGAGAGCCGTCAGTTTCTGCTCGAGTTCTCGCGTCGTCGGGGTGCCATACAGGCCGTAGCTGTAGCCGTCCGGCGCCCGCTTGCCGCGATTCCGGTACTCTTCGGCGGAGTCGAAGACGATGGTGGAGGCGCGATACGTCGGCACGGCGAGACTCGCAAAGCCGTGCGTACTGACCTTCATGGACTGGACTACGAGGGTCTGGTCATTCATGGAAATTTCTCCGTAATGGCGGGGCATGCGACGAGGCGCACGGCCGGAGCAGGCCCGGGTATGCATGCATTAGAGCGTTCTCCAGCGAAAGCCTGAACCAGAATCTAAAGCCCGGCTCTGATTCGATCAGAACCGGGCGCTAGTCTCATTGGCACGTGCAACATTTGTAGTTTGCGCGCCGCCGTCAGCCCGAGGCTGCATTGCGGAGCAGCGTCCACACAGATGCTCTCAAATTATTGCCGAGGCGTGGTGAACTGCGGACATCGATGCACATAGTCCCAGGGAATATCGTACACGCACGTGAAGCGGATATCGTCCGATGTTTTGAGTGGCGGAGTCTCCACGACGACCGGTCGGTCAACCTCATCCGACAGACCATAGACGACGCCGCCCGTCGGCCAGAAACCGCTCACGCCCCGGTGATGATGGTGATGGTGCCCCGATTTGGGGAATGCCGGGAAAGCCGGACGCGACGGTGCAACGCCTGCGCCGCGCGCCACGCCGGGATCGGCAAATGTCTCGCCCGCGGCAAGGACAAGCGCGACTGCACTGAGAGACGCGATAAACGTCGTTCTATAGGTCATGGCACTCACCCATCGTAGGTTACTGAGCAGCATTGCCAAAACGCTAAGCTGAGCCTTTCGTGCCCGCAAAGCCATAATTAATTATTGGTTAAGGCGTAAGCTTAATGGGGGGAGGCTCGCTTCGCCGGTGGCGTGAATGCCCGGGCGCTACCCTCGAAGCCAGTTGACGGCGCGAGTTCTTGACAGGAGATTGCGATGGCCGAGCTCGTAACATGCCTGTGGTTCGATCAGGGCAGAGCGCGAGAGGCGGCGGAGTTTTACGCCGCGACCTTTCCCGATAGCCGGGTCGGCGCAGGCCATGCATCCGCCAAGCCGGGCGTGGGGCAGGGCGACGAACTGACGGTCGAGTTCACCGTGCTCGGCCGGCGCTTCCTGGGGCTGAACGGCGGACCCAACTACAAGCCGAACGAGGCGGTGAGCTTCATGGTCCAGACCGACGGCCAGGAGGATACCGACCGCTATTGGAATGCGATCATCACCAATGGGGGCGAGGAAGGGCCGTGCGGTTGGTGCAAGGACCGTTGGGATTTTTCCTGGCAGATCACTCCCAAGCGGATGCTCGAGATTTTCAACGGACCCGATCGCGATGCCGCCAGGCGTGCGATGGACAGTATGATGACGATGAAGAAGATCGACATCGCGGAGATCGAACGGGCGGCGGCGGGGTGATAGCTGCAAGAAATCGCGAGCACTTTCAAATTCCGGACGGCGGCCCGGCAAATCGGCCGACTGGTGGTTCTTCTGGTGGGATTGACAAGTAAACCAAGGGGTGTGAACCGGGCCGTGTATGACGTTGAACCGCCGGGGACGATCGAGTGCGACTAGGGCTATGAGCTTGCTCACGTCGGATCATCCTCTTATGTAGCCAATCGCTTATGTCGTGGAATTTCATTGCGTGCTTTCGAATCTGCTTAAGCGCAAGGACTTGTATGACTACTTCAGCCGTTCGGCTTTTGAGAAGGCGCACGTCTATCAAGCGCAAGGCCGCGTCAAGGGACTGGAGGTCAGCGAAGACCTGACGCACCTTCGTGCCAAGGTGCGAGGGAGCGGATCGAACGAATATCGCGTCGATATTCAACTTGAATTCAGTGACGATCGGCTCACTGACCTCGACGGCGAATGTAGCTGTCCGATGTCCTTCAATTGCAAGCATGTGGCAGCAACCCTGCTCGAAGCCACCAGCGGTAAGCCGTCATCGGTCGGTTCGACGGCGACCGAGCAAGCTGCGGCAACCCTGCCGCCCGTGCTGGGCTATGAAGTCGTTAGCTGGCTTGAGAATATCGGAAACGCGGTGCGCGGCGACGATTATCCCGCTGAACTGAACCAGCGGCTGCTTTATCGTCTGCATCCCGCCCACGAGGGCGTACAGACCCCACTTCTGGCCGTATCGCTGCTCTCGGTCAGGGTGCTGAAAGGCGGCGATTTCGGCGGCAACTACTCCCAACCCAGCGTGTCCGATTTTGCATCCGAGCGGGCACCGAAATATTACCGCGACAGCGACATCGATATTTTAAGTCAAATTTCGGCTACGTCCCGAGGAGTTTACTACAGCCAACGGCCGCTTTCGGGCGAGCTATTGCAGCGGATCGTCGCGACGGGTCGTGCCTATTGGCTCGACCATAAGCGACAGCCGCTGCGATGGGGAGACAAGCGCGAGGGTCGGATCGAATGGCGCCAGGCCAGCAAGCGCGGTATTGCTCCCTGCCTTCTCGTGCCGGGAACGATTGCGCTCAATGCCGAGCCGCCGGTCTATGTGGATGAGTCCGCCGGGACCATCGGACCGGTAGAGCTGAGCTTGCCGCCTCGGCTTGCCCGCCAGCTCTTGTCGGCGCCGGAGATTCCGCGCGCCCAGGTTATGGAAGTGTCGCGGCGTCTCGGCCAGCGTCTGCCGGAACGTCATCACGGCCTGTTGCCGGCGACGCCGGCGGCCGCGATGCAGATCGACGAGCAACCGGTCCCGGTATTGCGGCTGCAACAGGGTCGGATGAGCGAGGTCTCCTTCTACTACCGCGAGGCGCGAGCAAACAGTGGCCAGGTCGCGGTCGCTCATCTCGGCTTCCGCTACGGCCCGATCGAGATCGATCTATCGGAACGGGCGAGCCGGGTGGAAGCATTTCACGCCGGACAGGTTTACGCGATCAAGCGCCGTCAGCCGAAGGAGAAAGAGGCCCGCAGACGCCTGACCGATCTCGGGTTCGTCGAGGCGAGGGCGAAGTTTCCCTTTCTCGATTCCCGCCATGGCCGTGACCTGACACTCGACGAGCCCTATGACTGGCTCGACTTTCTCAACCTCGAGGCGGCTGAGCTGCGAGCGCAGGGTTTCGAGATCCATATCGATGACGACTTTCCCCATCGGCTGGCGGCATCGGGCGACTTCGATGCGGAGCTGAATTCCAGCGGTATCGACTGGTTCGAACTGGCGCTCGGAATCGAAATCGACGGCGAGCGTCGCGACCTTGCGCCGATGGTGGCTGCGCTGGTTTCTGCGCCTGACTTCACCGCCGATCGGATCAAGCAACTCGCCGAGAGCGGCGATCATTTCTATCTGCCGCTTGCCGACGGCCGCCATGTTTCATTGGCCGCCGATCGCTTTCTTCCGCTGATATTGGCGCTGCATGGTCTGAACCTGAGCGGGATTTCCCCAGACGGTTCGGGAAAGCTGAAGCTGTCACGGGCAGACGTGGCGCCGCTGCTCGGGGTTGAGAACGACAAATTCGTCTTCCGGGGCGCTGACAATCTTCGTCGTCTCGCCGGTCTGGTTCAAGCCCATGGCTTGAGCGATCCGCGCCTGCCGGAAAGCTTTCGCGCCGGACTTCGGCCCTATCAGGCGCAAGGCGTGGCCTGGCTCGATCTGCTCCGCGAAAGCGATCTAGGCGGCGTGCTGGCCGACGATATGGGGCTCGGCAAGACCGTGCAGATCCTGGCCCTTCTTGCGCTGGAAAAGGCGCGCGGGGCTCTCACACAACCGGCTCTGATCGTCGCACCGACCAGCCTGATGACCAACTGGTTCAACGAAGCGCAGAAATTCGCGCCTGACCTGAAAGTCCTGGTGCTGCATGGTCCCGATCGCAAGCACAGCTTTGCGGCCATTCCCGAGCATGATGTGGTGCTGACCACCTATCCGCTGATCGCGCGCGACCGGGAGGTCCTGTTGTCTCGCGATTGGCACATGGCGGTGCTGGACGAAGCGCAAACGATCAAGAATCCCGACGCTGCGACCACCCGATGGCTGCGCGACGTCAAGGCGCGGCACCGCTTCTGCCTGACGGGGACGCCGATGGAAAATCATCTTGGCGAACTCTGGTCGATCATGAGTTTCGCCAACCCCGGCTTTCTCGGCGACAAGGCCGGCTTTTCCCGTCAGTGGCGGACCCCGATCGAGAAGCGCGCCGACAAGGTCCGTGCGGCCGCGCTGGCCCGGCGGGTCAGGCCGTTTCTGCTGCGCCGGACCAAGGCGGAGGTGGCGGCGGAGCTGCCTGCCAAGAGCGAAATCGTCGAGCGGATCGTCCTGGAGGGGAGCCAGCGCGATCTCTACGATGCGATCCGCCTGTCGATGTCAGAAAAGGTTCGCAAGGCAATCCAGCAGCGCGGCCTGGCCAAAAGCCACATCGTCGTGCTCGAAGCGTTGATGAGAATGCGGCAGGTCTGTTGCGATCCCTCGCTGCTGAAGCTCGACGACCGTGTCGCGCGGCCGTCGGCCAAGCTCGACCGATTGATGGAAATGGTGCTGGAGCTGCTGAGCGAGGGCCGGAAGATCATCGTCTTCTCGCAATTTACCTCCATGCTCGACCTGGTTCGAAAACGCCTGGACGCGGAACGCGTGCGCTATGGCGTGTTGACTGGAGAGACCAAGGACCGCAAGCACGCGATCGACGGTTTTCAGAACGGGACGAACGACGTTTTCCTGGTCAGCCTTAGGGCCGGCGGCGTCGGCCTCAACCTGACGGCGGCGGATACCGTGATCATCTTTGACCCCTGGTGGAATCCCGCCGTCGAGGAACAGGCGATCGATCGTGCCCACCGCATCGGGCAGGACAAGGCGGTTTTCGTCTACCGGCTGGTGGCTGCCGGCACCGTCGAAGAGAAAATGGAAGAGCTCAAGGAACGGAAGCGTGCCTTGGCCGATAGCCTGTTCGATCGCGACGGACGGATCGCATCAGCGCTCACGGAAGAGGACGTGCGGGCATTGTTCGAGGATTGAGCACGTGGGCGGAAGGCGCCGTCAGGGATTCCAGCCGCCGCTGCCGTACTCGCGGGTAATAACTTCAAGAAGATGCCCGTTCTTCTCCTGGAAGTAGATGCCACGCCCACCGTCGTGGTGGTTGATCTTGCCCGGTTGCGTCCGTCCAGGGTCGGCCCAGTAGGGAAGCTGCCGTTCCCGGACTCGGCCGAGGATCTCGTCAAACTCGCTTTCGCTGGTCAGAAATGCATAGTGCTGCGGAGTAACGTCGCCGTCGACATCCATGTAGTCGAGATTGGCGCCGTTTTCGGTGGTGACCATATAAAACGGTCCCCACTTTCGCGGGGCGGGGAGACCGAGCATCTCGGCCAGGAAGGTTGCCGACGCCTTGCTATCGTGGGTCGAAAGAATCGTATGATTGAAGTGGATGGCCATGGCGATCTCCCAGGCTGGAACAGCTTCATCGTTCTGCGACGTGGAGCTGGTTAACTGGGGCGCAGGTTGTATCGTTCCATTGACGAAACCGATGGCAAGCAGGGTGAATAGCGCAGGGTATTCGCCGATCGGACTAGCTACCGCCCATAAAGCCGCTCATCCCACCACACCGGCTCAGGCAGGGTGTGCGTGACGTTCTTGGCTTCCGGATGAGCCGGGTTGATCAGAAAGTTGCGCTCCGGCCGCGCCGGGATTGAGGGGACGATCAGGAGCGCCGAACGCTTCTCCTCGTACCATTTCTGGCAGAAGCTCTTGCAGATCGTTTCGTTGCGTGAATCCCAGCCGGGATGCGCCGCAGCTTGGAAAACTTCATACGACACGCCGTTTGGTATCGTGATCACGATGAAGTGCTGGTTGGCGGGCATCACCAGATTAGCATGCACCAGCTTCTCGAGCATGGCGGTGGAATAGTGCTCGGATGCGTAGATCATCGGGCTGGTACGCGTATTCCACCGGCCCGGGTAGAGGCGCGATCCCTCGGCATCGTACACGGGGTAGGCGCCGTCCGGATCCCCGATGCGATAGCATGTCAGGACACGATCGCTCTTCGGCACGCCTAGACGCCGCCGCTATAGGCTGTACGCCCGAGCAGGTTGACGACGGCGTCCGCCCCGGGGCCGGTTGCCAAGGCCAGTTCGAGCGGGGTCTTGTCTTCAAGCATAGGATGTGGCCGGTTGAGAAAATCGCGCACCTTGGCCTCGTCGCGAAACACTTCGAGGCCGAAGGCGAACACTTTTGCGACACGCGCGAGCCGGTCGCTCTCTTCGGTCGTCAGATGCTGCTTTTCCTTGCGCCGCCGTTCCAGCGTCGGCTTCGGCACCACGCGATAGGTGAAGTGACGGACGTCCTGCGGGGACACGCGGCCGGCGAATTTATCCAACGCCGATACCGGCAGGCCCTTCTCCACGGAACGGGCGAGGGTAAGCGTCGTCTCTGTGTTCTTCGGCTTGACGCCGAGCAGACCGGCCAGGATCGCGGTTTGATGGCTCACGGGAACCTCTAAATCAGGTGAGACAAAAATATACCTCAGATGAGACATAGTCAAGGGCGATATCATTCGTCGTGATCCTGGGATTGACGGCGACTCGAACTCGCGGACGGTCTTCTTCGACGTTGCGAGATGCTCATCGCTGAGAAGCTTGGGGCTCGATAAGTCCTTGCACTGGGACCGGTGGCTCCACAGGCTGGTTGGCGTCGTCTACCCGCAGAACGAACCTACCTCGCTCGCAAAAAAGTGAGCTGCGGCAGCCTTCGGCCTGTCGGCTCCGGCCCATTCCGTTCGTCTTCCAGCCGAAGAGGCTGTCAGGAGATCAGGAATGACCAATTCTCGCTATCGCTGGGTGATCGTCGCTGCCGGGGGCCTGCTTGGCTGTGTCGCGATCGGGGGCATGTTTTCGCTGCCGGTGTTTTTGCAGCCGATCGCGCGGGATACCGGCTGGTCGGTGACCGGCGTATCCAGCGCGATGACGATCGGCTTCCTCGCGATGGCCTTCACCAGCATGATCTGGGGCAACTTGTCCGACCGGCTGGGGCCACTGCCGGTGGTGCTGACCGGTTCGGTCGTGCTCGCGGCAAGCCTGGGACTGGCGAGCCTTGCGACCTCACTGGTCGTGTTTCAATTCGTCTTCGGGCTGATGGTCGGCGGCGCCACGGCTGCGATCTTCGCGCCGATGATGGCTTGCGTAACCGGCTGGTTCGATACCCATCGCAGCCTTGCGGTCTCGCTGGTCTCGGCAGGCATGGGGATGGCGCCGATGACCATGTCGCCGCTCGCCGCCTGGCTGGTCTCGAATCATGACTGGCGCACCTCGATGCAGATCGTGGCGCTCGTCGTCGCCGCGATCATGATCCCGGTTTCGTTGCTGGTGCGCCGTGCGCCGGCGCACGAGGGCGGGGCGTCCGCGCCATCGAGCGCGCCGGCGGAACCGGAGATGACGCTGGCGCAGGCGCTGCGCTCGCCGCAATTCATCATCCTGCTGCTGACGAATTTCTTCTGCTGCGCCACCCATTCGGGCCCGATCATCCATACCGTGAGCTACGCCATCAGTTGCGGCATCCCGATGATCGCCGCCGTCACCATCTACAGCATCGAGGGCCTGGCGGGGATGGGCGGCCGTATCGCCTTCGGCCTGCTCGGCGATCGTTTTGGCGCCAAGCGCGTGCTCGTCTTTGGCTTGCTGGCGCAGGCGTTCGGCGCACTCGGTTATGTCTTCGTGCGCGATCTCGCCGCGTTCTATGCGGTTGCCGCGCTGTTCGGCTTCCTCTATGCCGGCACCATGCCGCTCTATGCCGTGCTCGTGCGCGAAAACTTTCCGTTGCGGATGATGGGCACCGTGATCGGCGGCACCGCGATGGCCGGCAGCCTCGGCATGGCGACGGGACCCTTGGCCGGCGGTTTGATCTACGACACGTTTGCCAGCTACGCTTGGCTCTATATCGGCTCGTGGATCATGGGGCTCGGCGCATTCCTGATCATGATGACGTTCAGGCCGATGATGGTGGCACGCGCTGCGCCGGTGCCAGCGTAAAGGCAGGGCAGGGCGGAATAGCAGAGCATATTCCGCCCAATCTATCTTCAGCCCCGCGAGAGCTTCTCGAAACGCTTGATCAACCGCTCGCGCTTCAGGCGGGATAGTCGCTGAATCCAGAACAGGCCATTGAGCTGATCGATCTCATGCTGGTGGCAGACGGCGCGCAGCCCCTCGGATTCCTCGGTGTGTGCATTGCCGTCGACGTCGTGATAGCTGATCCGAACGCGCGCATGACGCCGAATTTCGTCGTTAACTCCGGGCATCGAGACGCTGCCTTCCTGATGCATGATCATTTCAGGCGAGGCCCAGATGATCTCGGGATTGATATAGGTGCGCGCGCCATTGATGGGGTCGAGGTCGAGCACCACGACCCGCAGGGAGACGCCGACATGCGGCGCGGTGATGCCGATGCCGGGCGCGGCATGCATCGTCTCGAGCAGGTCTCTGGCCAGGTCGCGCAGCGCGTCGTCGAACACGGTCACCGGCTGCGCCGGGAGCGCAAGCCGGGGGTCGGGATATCTGACAATCGGACGGATGGTCATGATTTGTTGCTGGACGGCTGAATCAGGATGCCTGACTACCACGCTTCACGCATACGCAATCCAGCCGCGCCAGGTAAAGGCGGCGTAGAACAACTCCACATCCCGGAATCCGGCCTCACGCAGAATTTGTGCGTCCTGCTCCGGACTGAGCACGGGCAAGCGCGCCTCGACCGCCGCACGCGCCGTGTTGGCCTGGTTCGGATCGGCGCCGGAGGCGATCGCATAGGCGGCATAGCGCGATAGCCATCGCGCGCGCTCGCTGTCCTGTTGCGGAAAACTGGAATGGGCGGCCACGAACGGCGCTCCGGGCCTCAGGCGGCGGTGGATTTCCCAGGCCGTCCGCCGCCGTTCGTCGACATCCAGGAAATGCAGCGTGAGCAGACAGGTGGCGGCATCGAACGGCCCATCTGGCGCATCGTCGATATAACCCTCTTGCAACTGCACGCGCGCATTGAATGGCCCCAGCGTCTGCTCGGCCAGCTTCAGCATTTCGGAGGCCGGATCGACGCCAACGAACCTCCAGCGCGGTTCTGCCGCCGCCAACGCCGTCAACTCCAGGCCGCCACCCGCGCCGAGCACCAGCACCCGTGCGTCTTGCTCAGCCTGTTCCGCCAGCAGGATGCGGGTCATGCGGTGAAGGTCCGCAAAGCCGGGCACGAAGCGCGGCGGTCCATCCGCATAGCGCGCGACCGCGTCGGGATCGGAGAAGTGGGCCAACAAGGCGTTGGCGGCCGCGTCATGATGCATGGGCGATCTCCAGACGATGACGGTTGCGCCGGTCGCCCAGGCGCTTCTGAAAATCGGCGCTCAACATTGCAAGCGTCACATCCTTAAGACGTGAGAGCAACAGCGCCTCCGCCTCGTCGAACGCCCGGTCGAGCGCAGCATTCACGGCCTGTTCGACAAGACAGCCCGGGGCTTCTGTTCTGTTTCCCATGGCGAACAGCGAAGGTTGGCCGAGCGCCTGATAGACATCCCGCAGCGATACTGTCGCGAGGTCGCGGGCGAGGGTCCACCCGCCGCCATGGCCTTTCTCCGATCGCACATAGCCCTGATCGCGCAGTCCGGACATGATCCGCCGGATCACCACGGGATTGGTGTCCATGGCCCGTGCGAGCACGTCGGAAGTCACCGGCTCCTTCCGCTCGGCCATGTGCAGCAGCACGTGGAGCACGCCTGAAAGTCTACTGTCTCGTTTCATGTAACTATTGATATTGCATGATACGTGGCAGGTCAAGCCGCCTCTGTCATCCCGCTTCGCGCAGCGAGAACGTGGACCCATATACGCAGTCTTGAGGCGAACCATTTTCGTAGTGTCGGGTTCTAGATCGGACCGATCGGGGCGGGGCTCGTCTGCAGGAGACAGCGATGCAGCTCGTCACGCACAAGAAGATGAAGGGCGGCCGGCTGATGCCCTGGGGAAAGGGCACGGTCGTCACCGGCGCAAAGGGCTATGTCTTTCTGGCCGGTAACACAGCCACCACTGAAAATTATGATCCCGAGAACGCCAAGGGCGGTGCGGCCGGTGACGCCGCAACACAGTGGCGCTTGATTCTCGCTAACATCAAAGCGGATCTGGAAGAGCTCGGCAGTTCGCTCGATCACCTCGTCAGGATCACCCAGTACGTCAAGGGACCGTTTCCGGACGGTGGCGTCCTCAGCTCTCCCAATTTTCGCCTCGACGTGATGGACGAATTCTTCGCCGAGCATTGCCCGAAGCATTGCAGCTATAATAACCCGCCGCCATCAGAGGTGATCGGGGTCGCAGCGCTGGCGCATCCCGACCTCGTCGTCGAGATCGTCGCCGTCGCCGCACTGCCGGGCTGAGCGTTGCGATGTTCGAGGGCTTTACGTCGGTCGAAATCGACACCGGTGCAGCGCGGCTCTTCGCGCGCCGGGCAGGCTCCGGGCCGCCGATTCTCCTGTTGCACGGCTTTCCCGAGACCCACCTGATGTGGCGGGACATCGCGCCACACCTGGCTGCGACACACACCGTCGTCTGCGCCGATCTGCGGGGCTATGGGCAAAGCGGATGCCCCGAAAGCACGCCCGACCACGCGGCCTACTCGAAGCGGGCGCTCGCGGCGGACATGCTGGCGCTGATGGATCGGCTCGGCTATTCGCGCTTTTCGGTCATCGGTCATGACAGGGGAGGTCGGGTCGCGCAGCGCTTGGCGCTGGATGCGCCTGACAAGGTCGATGCGCTGGCCGTGCTCGATATCATTCCGGTGTCCGAGGCGTGGGATCGGGCCGATGATCGGTTGGCGCTTGGGTTCTGGCCATGGGCGCTGCTGGCGCAGCCATCGCCGCTTCCAGAAACCATCCTCACCCGTTGCGGCGATGTCATCGTCGCAGACGCCGCGGCGAACTGGGGCTCCGCGAACGCAATTCCCAAGGACGTGCAGCAGGAATATGCCGCAATGCTGCGGGATGCCGCGCACGCGCACGCCATTTGCGAGGAATATCGCGCCGCCGCCTCGATCGATCGTGATCACGACCGGCTGGACCAGGAGGCGGGACGGAAAATCACCTGTCCCACGCTCGCCCTGTGGAGTGCGGCAGGCGCGCTCGCGACGTGGTACGAAAGCGAGGGAGGGCCGCTGGCAATCTGGCGGCGCTGGTCTGCGGCTGTGAAAGGACAGCCGGTCGACGGCGGTCATTTCTTTCCGGAAGAAAGACCGAAGGAGACGGCCGAGGCGCTGTCTATGTTCCTACGCAAGCCAAAAGGCTGAGGGCCGCCAACGATGTCAATTTGGATGGCTTACAGCGTGATCAGCAAGACGGCAGGGAGACGATCGGAGTGGAGCAGGGCGAGGCTGTGTGTCCGGCAGCCCCGGCCGATCACTGTCTCAATGGGCAGCCCTGTCGGCGTGCTGCTCCACGAACGTCGCCAGCGGTTGGCCGGGCTCGACGAGATAGGTCGACAGCATCCGCCCGGTCTCCGGACCGAGGTCGCGCGCATTGTGCGGCGTCCGCGGCGGAATGAGGAAGCCATCGCCGGCGCGCAGGATGACGGTGGGGCGCCCCTGCACCTTCATCTCGACATTGCCGGCGACGATGTAGCCGACCTCCTCGCCGGGATGAACGTGCCATCCGGATTCGACGCCTGCAGGAATCTCCGTCTCTACCTGCACGATCTCGCGGCCTGGGATCGATGACGGCGCGCGCTGGATGATACGCCGGACAAGCTTGCCGGCCAGATCATCGCGTCGCTCGGATGAAGTTGCGGTTCGATCACCCGCGGCGCTCTGTGTGGTCTGAGCCGATGCCGTTCCGGCCGAAAGCGTCACGGCCAGCGCGAGCGCAGGAAGCGAAATGAATGAGAGGCCTTTGGATAGCAAACGCATGGTGAATCTCCTTGTTGGGTTGGCGTCCTCACCGGCGGCGAACGCGTTGAGCAAGCCACCGCCGATGACAGCTTCGCCTGCTCATGCCGCCTGCTGCTGGCCGCTCTGTTCGCGGACGATGTATTCGGCGTACCAGTCCGGCCAGTTCTCATCGTGCTGGCCGCCGTTGCGCTTCTCGTATTCGCCATGGGCAGCCGCCGCACGGCGCAGTGCGCTCGCGAGATCAGCCGACGAATTGAAGGCCGTCGCGTTAGCGTCGACGCGCCCGGGCAATCGCGCGGTGACTTCCTGCAGCAGCCAGCCATTGCCGTCGGGATCGCTGAACGAGGCATAGGAGCGATAGCTGCCGCGTTCCGGATCCGGGCCGCTCAGCCGGACCCGCCCGAACAGATAGGGCTCGTCCGAGCCGACATGCACGTTGCCGCCGGCGTGAAACGCTTCACTGACCGCAACACCTCGGCCGAGCAACTCGTTGCGAGCGGCCTCGATGTCCGAAACGATCAGATAGAGGCCCTGCGCGGAGCCGGGCGCGGCAGGGGTGACGTTCTTGCCGAAAATGACCGAGGCGTTGGAGCCGGGCGGCGTGAACTGGATTACGCGATAATCGTCAGGGCCGGCGAAATCGGCGTCGAGCCGCCAGCCGAGGTTTGCATAAAACTGCTTGGCGCGTTCAACGTCGGAAACCGGGATGACGATGACTTCGAGCTTCAGGTCGACCGCCGAAGCGGCCTTGGAAGTGGTGCTGGTGCGTTCCTTGAGATCTGACATGGTTCTCTCCTCGATGTTGTGGTGGCGGGAATGTTCCGGCGCCCCGTGGTTGTAGCGTGTACGAAAAGATCGTATGCGACATAAAACGCCTCGGGCCCGCCTATGTCAACCCTTCCGATTTAATCGGATACGATATATATGGATGCGAGACTTCACATGTTCGTGTCGGAAAGGACGACCTCCATGAAACTGAGCGACGGGCCCCGGACCGGCTCCAGGGACAATTCGAGAGACAATTCAAAGGCCAGCCAGAGGCCGAAGCAGGCGGCAGGCGAGCGGCGGCTTGGCGACTTCCTGTGTTTTGCGATCTATTCGGCCAACCTTGCCTTCGGGCGGGCCTACAAAAAGGGCCTCGATGAACTCGGCCTGACCTACCCGCAATGGATCGCGATCGTGGCGTTGTGGGAGCAGGACGGCCAGACCGTGAGTGAGCTAGGCGAGAAGATGTTCCTGGAGTCCAACACGCTGACGCCGATCCTGAAAAAGCTGGAGCAGATGGGCTATCTGCGCCGCCAGCGTGATCCCGCGGACGAGCGGCAGGTGCGCATCAGCCTGACCGAGGCTGGCGGCCGGCTGCGCGAGAAGGGCATGCACATGAATCTCGTGGCCTCTACCGGACTGAAGCCCGACGAGTTCGCGCGGCTGCAGGAAAACGTCGTCACGCTCCGCGACAATCTGATCAAGGCGACGGCAGAGAAAGCGGAATGATGCGCGCAGGCGCCTCGATGCAATCGGACCGCAGCGGCGCGTAAGGTGAGGGAAGATGAGCATGGTCTCACATGAAGGCGCGCTCGCCGGACGTGTCGCCGTGGTGGCGGGCGCGACGCGCGGCGCCGGCCGCGGCATTGCCGCCGCGCTGGGAGAGGCGGGTGCCACGGTGATCTGCACGGGGCGCAGCAGCGCCCGCGCCGATGCTCCAACGCGATCCGATTATGACCGGCCGGAGACGATTGAGGAGACGGCCGAGCTCGTGACCGGCCTCGGCGGCAAAGGCGTCGCCATCGCCGTTGATCATCTCGAACCTTTGCAGGTCGCGGAACTGGCCGAGCGTATCCGCGCCGAGCATGGCCACATCGACGTGCTGGTGAACGACATCTGGGGCGCCGAACGGCTGAAGGGCGGGCCCGCCGAGTGGAATACGCCGATCTGGAAGCTCGACCTGCAAAAGGGATTGCGGATTCTGCGGCTCGGCATCGAGACGCATCTGGTGACATCGCATTATCTGCTGCCGCTGTTGATCGAGAAAGCCGGCGGCCTGCTCGTCGAAGTCACCGACGGTACCGCCGACTACAATGCGCGGCATTATCGCATCTCGGTGTTCTACGACCTCGTCAAGCAGAGCGTGAACCGTCTCGCCTACTCGCAAGGCCACGAACTCGCGCCGCACGGAGCCACGGCGGTTGCGATCACGCCTGGATGGCTGCGCTCCGAGATGATGCTGGAGAATTTTGGCGTCACCGAAACGAACTGGCGCGAGGCGCTGGCGGAGCGTGGAGGCGGCAGGCATCAGGCGCCGCCCGATTTCGCGCTGTCGGAATCGCCGCGTTATGTCGGCCGCGCCGTGGCTGCGCTCGCTGCCGATCCCGATCGCGGCAGGTGGAATCAGAGATCGGTCAGCTCCGGCGAACTCGCCCGCCACTATGGCTTTACGGATGTAGACGGCTCACAGCCCGACATTTGGCGCTACACTGCTGAAGTCAGGGAAGGTGGTAAGATCGCAGACCTCGACGATTACCGGTAGCGCAATGCAATTGAGCGAATGAAGGCAGCCCGATGTCCGTTCGACCTGACCATCCCCTCGACTATCCGATCTGGACGGCGCTCACGACCACGCAGCAGGCATTGGCCGAAGGCGATGCCCGCGCGCGGCGCTATCCGACCGAGATCACGCCCTTCGCAGCGATGGCGGACATGTCGCCTGAAAGCTTTGCAGCGCTCGCCGGGCTGATGTCGCCGCAGGACATCGCCGTGCTGTTCACGCCGGATCCCGTGAACCCGCCCGCCGAATTCAAGATCGCGCTGGCGGACACCGGTGAACAGATGATTGGAACGCCGGTTGAAACACCAGCCAATGGCGTCGATATCGTCACGCTCGGTGTCGACGACGTTCCCGCGATGATCGAACTCACCGAGCTCACCAAGCCGGGCCCGTTCAGCGCGCGAACCCATGAGCTCGGCACCTTTCTCGGCATCCGCGTCGACGGCCAGCTTGTCGCGATGGCCGGCGAGCGGATGAAGCCCGCTCAATATACCGAGATCACCGCCGTCTGCGTGCATCCGTCGCATCGCGGCCGCGGCTACGGACAGATGCTGCTATCCGCCATCTCGCGCCAGATTGTGTCTCGCGGCGAAATTCCGCTCCTGCACGTCTTCACCAACAATCATTCGGCCATCGCGCTCTACCGGCGGCAGGGGATGGAAATCCGGCGCCGTCTCCACGTGACGGTGTTGAAGAAACAGGACTGATCGTCCAGCGATGCACGCCTTGACCGACGCCATCCTTACGCGTTGCGTGTGCCACTCGGTCCGCGGTCCGGTCCAGGGTCCTGGCCGGCGGCTACCTTGGTCAGCCTGTCGAGATAATGCGCCCAACCCTTGGAATGGGCGTCGCGGGTTGCCTCGGTGGGCAGGCCGCTATGGGTCATGCGCAACAGCGTGCCGCCGTCCCGTTCGATCAGATCGATCTCGATCAGGCTCGATCCCGGCGGCACTTCCTCATTACCTTCCCAGCCAAAGCTGTAGGCGAGGCGGTGAACCGGCACGACCTCGCGGAACGCGCCGCGTGCCGTGGAGCTGCCGACGCCTTTCAGGAGGTACATGCCGCCCGGATGCATCTCCGTCACTGCCTCGCTGCCCATCCATTGCACGATCTTCTCAGGGTCCGTCAGGAAGGCGAACACGCTGGCGCGGGGTGCGGCGATGTGGGTCTCGCGCTGGAGCACAAACGATTCAGTCATCGAAAACCTCGTGGGTCGTTGGCAGGATGCGCTGATACAACCAGCGGGTGCCTAAGGCGAGTGCCTAAGTTAAGCGCCGTGGGTGACAATGCAACATCGCTGCCGCATGATCGATCCATGCAACTGAGTTCGACGCTGACATGGCTGGTCGATGCAGCCAGCGCTTCGCCGGGCGCCGACCGGTTCCTGGCCGAACTCGGCACGCGCCTGATCGGGGACGGCGTGCCGCTCGCCGGCGGAGCGCTGACGCTCGCCGTGCCGCATCCGATCGTCGCCCGCCGGACCTGGCTATGGCGCGCCGAGAATGGGGCGGTGATCGAAGCCGTGGGGTTCGCTCCGGCGGGATTCGGAGCGGCGGGGAATTTGTCCGGCGACGCCGGCCGGAGCTGGTTGGCCGGGCTCGCAGGCGGAGCGGTGCATGAAGATAATGTGAGCCCGGGATCGGACGGGCCGATTCTTGGCTGGATCGGACCGCGGCCGTTCACGCAACCGGAGTCTGATCGCCTGCGCGATGCCGCCCGCTTCGCTGCAGCGCCGCTCGCCGCGCTTTCGGCGCGCGCGACCGTGACCGCTGCGCTCGAAGCCTATCTCGGCAAGCGGAGCGCGGCGCGCGTGCTGACGGGGCCGCTGCGGCGCGAGGTCGGCGAGACGATCCGGGCCGCGCTGCTGTTTGCCGACTTACGCGGCTTCACGGCACTGTCCGAGGCCGAGCCTCCCGCGGCGGTGATTGCCGCGCTCGGCGCCTGGTTCGATTGCATTGCCGGCACTGTCCATGCCTTCGGCGGCGAGGTGTTGAAATTCATCGGCGACGGCGTGCTGGCGATCTTTCCGGTCACCGGCCCATCTCCCCGCGATGCCTGCGACGCGGCGCTCCGGGCCGTCGCTTCCGCGCAGGCCGGAATGGCGCATCTCGGCGACGCACGGAGAGAGCAGGGGCTGCCGCCGCTGTCGTTCGGCGTGGCATTGCATCTCGGTGAAATTCTGTGGGGCAACGTCGGAGCGGCCGACCGGCTGGATTTCACGGCGATAGGTCCCGCGGTCAATCTGGTGAGCCGGCTGGAAGGGCTCTGTCGGCCGCTCGGCCGAACGGTGCTGATATCAAGCGCACTCGCCGCCGAAACCACCACAAAACTGATCCCGCTGGGAACGCACGCGCTGCGCGGCATTGCGGCTCCCTGCGCCGTGTACACCGTGCCGGACGGCTAGGCCCAAATCTCATCACGAAAACGTTAAACCGATTGGTTGACAATTAGCGTCGCGCGACTATGTTAAACCACATGGTTGAACGTAGTGCCCATCTCGACGCCGTTTTTCACGCCCTCGCGGATCCAACGCGGCGGGCGATGCTTGGTCGTCTGGCGGAACGGGAACTGACGATCGGGGAACTGGCGACGCCGTTTCACATGAGCTTCGCCGGCGCCTCGAAACACGTGCGGGTGCTGGAGAGCGCTGGTCTCGTCAAACGCACGATCCGCGGTCGCTCCCATCTCTGCCGCCTCGAGGCGGCGCGGCTCGCGGAAGCCGATGCATGGCTGAAGCGTTACGAGCGTTTCTGGACCGCAAAGCTCGACAGGCTGGAAGCTCTGCTGCGCGAAGAGGACCGGGCGCAAGCAAAATCCAAATCAAAATCCAAATCAAAATCGGTGACGGAGTAGAGCGATGAATTCAACGACAAAGCCCGACGCGTACGGCAGCCTGCCCGAGCCCACGACGCTGAAAATCCAGCGGCTGCTGCCCGGCCCGATCGAGCGCATCTGGGCCTATCTCACCGACAGCGAGTTGCGCCGCAAATGGATGGCGGCGGGCGATATGGGGACAAAAGTCGGCGCGCCCTTCGAACTCGTCTGGCGAAACGACGAATTGACGGATCCGCCCGGCAAGGCCCCGGCCGGCTTTGGCGGCGAGCATCGCATGCAGAGCCGGATTACCGAATTCGATCCACCCCGAAAATTGTCGATCACCTGGAACAGTACCGGTGACGTCACGTTCGAACTGGAGCCCAAAGGCAAGGGCGTGCTGCTCACGGTCACCCATCGGCGCTTCCCCGACCGCGCCACGCTGCTCAAGCACATGGCCGGTTGGCACATGCATCTCGATGTTCTGGTCGCCCGTGCGAGCGGAAAGGAGCCGGCGCCGTTCTGGGATGGCTGGAGCGGCCTCATGAAGGAATACGACGCGCGTCTGCCGGCCTGACGCTGCAAGTCGAAGCTCAAGTGACAAACGTCCCAACAAACAGGAGGTTAGCCATGCAGATTCACACCGTTTCGGCACAGGAATGGGAAGCGGCCCGCCAGCAATTGCTCGTGAAGGAAAAGGCCACGACCCGCGCCCGTGACGCGCTAGCCGCCGAACGCCGGCGGATGCCGTGGTTGGCCGTGGAGAAGGAGTACAGGTTCGAGGGGCCCAACGGCCAGGCGAGCTTGCGCGACTTGTTCGAGGGCCGTCATCAGTTGATCCTATACCGCGCCTTCTTCGAGCCCGGCGTGTTCGGCTGGCCCGACCATGCCTGCCGCGGCTGTTCGATGGTGGCCGACCAGGTCGCCCATGTTGCCCATCTCAACGCCCGCGATACCACGCTCGTGTTTGCCTCGCGCGCGCCGCAGCCGGACATCGCGCGCCTGAAGAAGCGAATGGGATGGGAGTTGATCCCCTGGTACACCATCACCGACAGCTTCGACACCGACTTCGACGTCGGCGAATGGCACGGCACCAACGTGTTCTTCCGCGACGGCAACAAGATCTACCGCACCTACTTCATCAACAACCGCGGCGACGAGCAGATGGGAGGCACCTGGAATTACCTCGACATCACGCCGCTCGGCCGCCAGGAGGTCTGGGAGGATTCGCCCGAAGGATATCCGCAGACTCCGACCTACAAATGGTGGAATTGGCACGACAGCTACGTCGAAGGCGCAGCGCCCGACAAGAGGTGGGTCGAGGTGTCGGACGCCGGAGAGGCCGCGTTCCGCAAGCAGAGCGCAGGCACAAAGGGATGAGCGAGGCCTCTCACAGCAACGCGCCCTGCGCGGCGAGCTGTGATGACGAAGGCGCCGCGGTCGCGCTTGCGATAGTTAGATGGCTATCGCTTGCGGCCGCGCCGACCTTCGCAATCATGGCGCTGCTTACCGCCGTGGTTGGCGGTGGCCCGCTCGATCCACTCTGCTCGGCTGCAAACGCATTGCCGGTAGGCGGCATGGTGCCGATGTACTTGCTGATGAGCGCCTTCCATTCGGCGCCCTGGCTGAAGCTGATTTCGCGCCGATGAAGCCGGCAGCGCGACGTCGTCGTCGGGTGTGCGAAATTAGGGCGTGGACTCATTACGCGCAGCTAGCCATAGCCGGATGGATGCGAGCTGGACGAAGGCAAGATAGTTGACGGCAAGCTTATCGTAGCGTGTAGCAACCCGACGACATTGCTTGATCCGATTGAAGAACCGTTCGACTTTGTTGCGGGCGCGGTAGAGATAAGGGCTGAAGCAGATTGTCATGAGCCTCACCAGGTGTCAGTGCCAGCCGTACAGGCAGGCCATTACCATCGACGAGCGCATGGATCTTGCTGGTCAATCCGCCCCGTGACCGACCCATCGACTGTCTCCGGTTTCGGGTGATGCACGCTGCATGCTGATGCACGCGGACAATGGAGGTGTCGAGCATCTGGACGGCGGCATCATGGGCGGCCTGCCAGGGCGTTCATAATTCGGGTCCACACGCCCGCTCGTCGCCAGCGAACGAAGCGGTTGTAGCAGGTCGTGTACGGACCAAAATTGTCCGGCAAATCGCGCCATGGCGCTCCAGAGCGCAAGACCCAGAAGATGCCATTGAGGACACGACGATCATTCACCCGCGGCACGCCGCGCGGCTTGTTCGGTAGCATCGGCTTGATTGCAGCCCACTGTTTGTCGGTGAGTTCGTAACGCATGATTCGCCCCCACGATAAGGGGCTTGAATCACGGCATGACAGTCCGGCTCAATGTGGCCCGCCAAGGAGCGAGTCGGACGCTATGCACCCGAAAGCGGACCTATTATGCTCACCCGAGCTTTGTCGTTCTTGACCCAAACCGGACGCTGCTCCATACGAATGCCGGCGCGCTCGCTTCACGGTAACTCAACGGGAAAATTGAGCAGCGAGGAAACCCCGCATCTCCTGGACTGACTGGGCGGCCGCAGAGGGATCATATTTGAGCCAGTGCCCGAAATATTCCCTGCCGTTGGCGAAGGCCGGAAAATCAAAAGCGTGATAGGCGCCGGGGTAGACGACCAGTTTAACGGGCGCTCCTCTGTCGGCCCGCCGCTTCATCCAAAGTTCGCAGTCTCTCGCTGGCGTCCAGTCATCGAGTTCGCCAATCAGGATCAATGTAGGAACGATGAGTTCCTCTGAAGCAACGCCGCAAAACGGGTAATAGGCCACGGTGGCCTTGAACTTTAGACCCCGAGGGACGTCAAAGATTTCCGCCTGATGGTTCGACGCCAACTGCAGAGCGACCACTCCACCCTGCGAATATCCAACGACCGCGATACGTTGAGAATCGACGAAGGGAAGATTGGAAAGATAGGATAGAGCGCCTAAAGCATCACCTTGGCGGGCAAACAACAGGCCCGGCGTCGCTTGGGAGCAGGTGTTCTTGATGCCACGGGTCGAAAAGCTATCCAACACAAGGGACACATAGCCCCGAGCGTTGTACTTTCGGGCGTCTTCCGAAAGTTCATCGCATCCGTGGAGATATACAATGGCGGCAAATGGGCCATCGCCCTCAGGTTTCGACAGGTAACCTTCAATCGTTTCGGACGCAGCTTTCGGCCTTTCGCCGCGCTCGCGCGCTAAGCGCTTCTGCAGTTCGCCGAGGTGAACGGGAGCACTTTCGAGCCTGATCAATTCTCCTGCAAAGGTGATGGCGTTGGTGCAAAGGCATGCAAGGAATACTGTTAGACCGAAACATGCTTTGGCTCGTGGACCCATTTTCCTTCCTCCGTCTTCGTAAACGGGGTCATCGTAGCAGGGGCATGTCCGCCCATCCACAGCGCAAGTCTAAGAACTGCACGTGCACCTATGGCCCTTAGCCGAAGATCGCATTGGTCGTCTTCATGTCGGGGTAGACCGGACATTGCTCAGCGCGACCTTCAGCGCCGGCTTTTGACCCATTGCGGACTTCACCCCCGACCTGACTGGCGGGAGCGGGGCCTCGGGCAAGACAATGACACCTGATGCCCAGGCATATTGCGCGCGATCTGAGATCTCACGGTGTTATCCATGGACTAACGTGCAGCCCGCACATCGACAAGATTATCGTCGCGGCAACGGCGGCGCCGACCCCGATGATTGGCCAGGCAACCGAGCTGGCCGTTGTGATCGAAACGCCATGGGACAGGAGCGCACCTCTTAAGCCGCAGGCCAGATGAATGAATAGCGCCCAAACCGCCAGCGAGTAGTGCGGGATGAGCCTCACATTCCAGGCATCGTGCAGCAGACCGGTCGGCGCGCCGGACGCAAAGAGAAAATCGGTGTCGACCTTCATCACCATGCGTCCCAAGACGAAGACGGCAATTATATGTGACACGATGTACAGAGCCAGATACATGCCGGCTGTCGTTTGCAGAGTTGCGAATAGGTCCGCCTTGACACGCATGCGCACCCCCCACAGGGCAAGTCCGCTCGCGATCTGAAAGATGAACAGGGTGACGAGCAATGGCTGGACAGTGTCTGTGCGGTAGACATGCCGCAATGTCTGCAACACCATCTTGTGCACATCGATGTTCCATATCGCCGTTAGATGGTTGGCGATGTGTGGTGCCAGGAAGATCGCCAGAATGATAACGGCGGATATTCCATGAGCCGTCCGAAGCGCCGGCGATAGCACACGGTGAGATTCGCGCTCTGCTGCTTCGTTCGCCTGGCTGCGGGTGAAGATCAGAATTGCCGCAGCGATCCATATTATCGCCCACAAGACATAATCACCGTTGGTGACGCCGGCGATGTAAAAGGCAACACCGATGAGCGTGAACAGTGGCGGACTGGCGACGGCCAGGTGAGCCGTGATGCGTCCGACACGCGACAGCGATCGATCGGCACTCCAACCGAGCTGATAGGCGATGACGAACCCAACAACGGGAACGCCATAGCAGAGGATCAGGGAACCGCCGACAGTGACCGCACCCAACAGCCATTCGCCCGGTTCGTGAGCACTGCCAACGAGACCGAAGCTCCGATTCAACGCCAACAGCGCCACCGGGTAAGAGAGTGCGGCGACAGCAGGTATGGTGCACACGTATGGGCGCCAGCGCCGCTGAAGCGGCGCAATGACATGATCGTGGGCGCTGAGAACCATCGGACCTCCTCGATTCTCGCCGGTGCAAGGGAACTCGGTCGAGGGCTGCCCTCTTGAATACGAAATGCGCACAAGTGGATTTCGTCCGTGGACCATTTTTGAGTTTTTTCATGGTCCATTTTGACCTGGAGGCATCATGTCGAAGCGGTCGCGCTCACAAGATGTCGCACTCGGGGCGTGCCCACACGGCCAAGCCACATTTCGTTGGCTTACCGAACAACTCGGTGCGGCCATGCTGGATGGAAGGTTGACTGCCGGCACGCCGTTACCGTCCTCGCGCGACCTTGCGCGCCAATACGGTATCGCGCGCGGAACGGTGGTTAGGGCCTTCAGGCAGCTACAGGCCGAAGGCTTCATCTCAAGCAAGGTCGGCGCCGGCACCTTTGTCTCGGCGAGAGTGCCCGATCAACGGAGCTTCGAAGCGCACAAGCCGGTGATCGCAGAAACCGGAAAGCCGAAACTCGGCTTCTCTGCGCGCGGTCAAACGATGACTACCACGTGCTTTCCGCTGAAACCGATTGCAAGAGTCGGTGTTGCTTTCCGTGCTTATCAACCCGATCTCGAGGCGTTCCCGCTCGCCCTCTGGTCGCGGATTGCAGCTCGCCGGCAACGCCTCGCCCGCAAGGAGCTGCTCGGGGTTGGAGATCCTCTCGGTTATCGGCCGCTCCGAGAAGCGGTGGCCGCCTATCTCGGTTCGGCACGCGGTGTCGTCTGCGATGCCGATCAGGTCGTTATCGTTTCAAGCGTTCAGCAGGCGCTCGACTTGGCATCACGCTTATTGCTCAACACCAATGACCCGGTGTGGATCGAGGATCCCGGATTTCCCGGGGCGCGCCTCGTCCTCGAAGCGGCGGAGTTGAAGCCCGTTCCAGTTCCAGTTGATTCTCGTGGGATAGATGTCGCAGCCGGCCAGCGCCTGTGTTCAGCTGCGCGGATGGCGTATGTCACGCCGGCGCATCAAGTACCTCTCGGCAGTCGCCTCTCTCTGGAACGCCGGTTGACTCTGCTGGAATGGGCGCATCGACAAGGATCCTGGATTTTCGAGGACGATTACGACAGCGAATTCCGTTACGACGGCAGCCCATTCGCTGCACTCAAAAGCTTGGACAGGTATGGGGTCGTTCTCTACTCGGGATCTTTCAGTAAGATGCTCTTTCCCGCATTGCGCTTGGCTTACTTGGTGGTCCCACCGGCGCTCGTCGACGGCTTCGCGGCTGCCCGATCGATTGTGGACCGTTTTCCCCCGACTTTCGGACAAGCCGTGCTGTGTGATTTTATCGTTGAAGGCCACTTTGCAAGGCACCTCCGGTCCATGCGCGAGCTTTATGGCTCTCGCCTGATGGCGCTGCGAGAAGGCGTCCGCCGGCTTTCCGGAATCCTTAAGCTCGCGCCCGAATCCGCAGGATTGGAGATTGTTGCGTGGTTGCCCTCGGAGATCGATGATCGGGCTGCTGTCAATGCTGCTGCGGAGCGCAGCGTCGAGGTGCGGGCGCTTTCAAGCTACCTTGTCAAGCGATCCGCCCCGAACGGGCTCGTTCTTGGCTTTGCGGCTGTCGACGTCACCCGCATCGACGTGGGGCTAGGTCAACTTGCCGAAGCCTTGGGTAAGGTCGCGAAGCGTCAGCTGGCCTGAACGAATTGCCCAGTCTGTTGCCCAAGCTCTTAGCGCGGGTCATGGGACAACTAGGGCCGCTCTTGGCCCTTAGGCGAAGTGGCGGCACGTTGCATTGAGGCCCGCTCATGGATGTGTAGCGGACTCGATTTGCTCACGGTGAGTTGCCCAGCTGACCGATGATTCATTCCAATCCGAAGCGCGGCTAGAGCGGGGTCTTCCTTGCATCATTCGATCTGCTTGCGAACCTTTGGTTGTAGGTCTAGCGTTACGGGCCGTGAGGCGGATCCTTACGCTGGGTGATGTGCCCTCTCGTGCGATCGCGTGTCGCAGAAAGAAGGTGATCATGCAGCAAGCGGAGGAGCCGGTTTCGACGGCTGGCGTTCGAGCGCCGATGACGCCCATGCGCGATTTAGCGCGCCACTTCTGATCGCAACAACTTCGGTGCGCCTGATTTTGTAGCGCAGGTTGCGTATCCGTTCACGGTCACTGATTAGCTAACGGTCCAGAACGAACGCGCCGAATTGCGTTTTGGCGAGTCGGTTGTCGGCCGCACAAGGAAGAGAGCACAAACTAGGGAGGGACCAATGAAACACCGACTCCTGGGGTTGTTGTTCGCATGCGCCTTGACCGCTCCCAGCTGGGCGGAAGAGGCGGATAAACCCATAATAGTGCCGGTGACGAAGGCACCTTTCCACTTGTTCACGTTCCAGGACGACCACATGTCACTTGAAAGTGTGACGTTACCTCCGGGCTTTTCGACAGGTTACCATTCGCACGATCAGGATCTGGTTTTCGTCATCACGGCCGGCGCAAAGATAAAGAATCAAGTTCTCGGCAAAGAGCCGGTCGAAATAGAACTCAAGTTAGGGGCTGTCGGTTTTTCTTCCTACACAAAGACCCCAGGCGTGCATCAAGTCATCAATCTTGAAAGGGACCGTGCGATGCGGCTTCTTGCGGTTGGGATCGTCTATCCTGAACCGGGGCGTTACACTGTCTCGACACGACCTGCAAAATACGAAGTGGCGCTGGATAACAATCGTGCTCGGGCTTGGCGGCTCAAGCTAAGTCCAGGTGAAAACGCTCCCACAATTCAGCAAACGGCTCCAGGCGCAAGGATCGTCGTTACTGGTGGTACGGTGACAGAAAAAAGACCCGGGAAGCCGGATCAGCCACTGGTGCTGAATAATCATGACTTCATGGTGATACCTGTCGAAGAGCGCGGCATTGAAAACAATGGAAATAGCGCAGTCGAGCTGGTGGAGATCGAGCTCAAATAACACTCTAGCTTGCTTGCGGGCTGCTCTAAGCCGACAATGGTCGTTTCAGGGAAGTCGGCTTGTGGCCCGACTCTGATCTAGCCAGATGTCCGCGTTTGTGCTGCTGTTGGGGGCGAAGCGGTCGACGCGTCCATATAGAGTTCTAGGACGAATGAATGCGGCAGATTCCGTTGGGAGCCAGAGGAACGTCGACGTTGCGGGTGCAACCCGAACATCTTGCCGACCGATTCAAGGACGCCATATTGCCGCAAGTGCTTGCGACACCCGTGATGATCTTGATCATGGAAAACGCCGCGCTCAATGCCATAAGACCGTTTTTGGATCCAGGTGAAAGCGCGGTCGGTACTGCAGTAGATGTACAACACTTCGCCGCCACGCCTGTAGGCCACGAGGTGTGCGCGACGGCCGAGGTAATCAATGTCGAGGGGAAGCGAGTTGACTTCAAGGTGTCGGCAAGCGATGGCATAGAGGAGATCGGCAGCGGAACCCACCAGCGAATCGTGATCGATCTTCGTCCGTTCAACGAGCGCCTTGCCAAAAAGAAGAGCTACTAACGAAACGGTCGGCCTGACATTGCGGCCAGCTCTTGATACGCGTGCCGGACCTGCTCGTGAGGAAGCGGTACGCCTTGCGATCGGAAAGGGACAAATCGGGTGCGACAGAATGCGAGACTAGCGTGACTTCTCAGTGGCAGTATCAGGTTAGGTTCGATGTAAACGATTCCGCTACGGCGGAATCGGTACGCCGAAAACTCCGTGTTCCGGCACTGGCGCCGCTGTTCGATATCATCGCCGAGCATCGCGCTGCGCTGAAATGCCAGTTCGACGCCTTTGCGGAGTATGTCGTCGCAGCAGAAGAGCACGGCGTCGAAAATTATCCGCTCTACCAGTGGACGAAGGCGACGATCGAGAATCCGGCGAAGAAGGAAAAGTATTTGAGATCATTTACAGTCTACGTGGACGACCGGGAGGTCTATGCCGAGGAGATTGCTGACGCGCTGGAGGCGGACTTGCAACCGCTCGCCACTAGCGGGCTCATCACGCGAATATCCAAGTACGATACCAATCCCGCCAACAATCCTCAGCCGCCGCAGCGCCCCCGCGAGCGGAGCTAGTCCATCCGCGAGAGCGAGCTGAATGCCCGTTCCTGGCCCTTCTGCGACATCGGGCTATGTCCGCTATTCCGCCGCTGTTGAGGGTTGAGCGGAGATCAGTCAGTCGCTTAATGAGTACACGCCCTAGTCAGCTCGGCATGGGTGGCTTTTTGGTCAGCGATTTATCGCGACGCCTTCGTCAGATAGGTGTCACGCGTTCGAAAAGGTGCTGATAGCGAAGCACTAGACCCCGATTATCCACCTCGAGCTCCGCCTCAAAGCCTGCCGAGACTCCGAGATCCACGTAACGCACCCGATCCGGACCGAGACGGTCGTATCGTTGACGGGAGCGCTGTATCGTCATGGCCGCACCGTCCACGAAACAGGTATCGAGTGTGCGACTCTGTCGGGCTCCGGCGGGTGTCCGGCGGATAGGGAAGGTGTTGCAGAAGGGGGTGACCGAAAGGTCGGGCTCTTCCGCACCGTCGAGATCGGGACGTTGTTGGCCGTTAACGCACCACCCGCCATCGGTCCGATCAAGGGTGAGGTGAGTGTGGCCGCCCGGGCCCCATCGGTCTACGTCCAGCGATTGAGTTCGCCAGTCAGGCGTCAGTCTCCATCGGTGGTCGAGGCGAAAGCCGCCGTCCTCCACGCAGATCACGGTCGATTCTGCCAAGACCGCGTCAGCGGAAATATGGAGCATCAATCGCTCCAGCCCGGTGACGTCCGTTCGGCGCCAGAATAGAATTTCGGAGTCGCCTTGCAAGATTGATCCTCGAATGGACCCAGACTGAAAACGATTTTGGCCGATATCGGTTCCTGCACGAATTATGCTGACATCCGATGGGGCAAATCACTTCTGATTTTCAGAAATCAGGTCAAGCCCTGGAATCAAAAATATTCCGCTTCGCGCCAGACCCAAATCACCGGTAAAACTCCGGCCATCCCGTCCCGAAGAAGAGGGGCGTTGGCCATCGTCACGAACGTTGGGACGGGTTGCGGTGGACGCGGCAGCGTCGGGCGCGTGGATGTGGTCGCAGGGCGGCTTTGCCGTGAGCGAACACAGCGCGCAGGACGTACGGCGCTTAAACGCTTCCGCCAGTACTTCGGCTGACAAGCACTTGGCCGGTCGAAGTCTCTGGCAGAGGAAGCTGCGTACGGCAAAACCGTGTGGTCCTGGCACCCGTGGCTGGTGTTAAGCCGGCGGAGGTTCTTCGAAACCCGACCGGGTTCGATGAATCGCTAATCTGTCGGCGATGGAGGCAAAAGGAATTCGTCTCCAGGGAGAGCGCGGCATAAGCCGTAAACCCATCGCGCAGGGAATGCCGGGATGCTCCGGCTGTACCTGTATGCTCGTGTGCGCATTTCTTAAGTGCATTTGCACACGAGACCGCGGGTGCAGCAAGCACCCGGCATTCCCTGCGCCCTCTCATTTCGGGGCGCCGAGATTTCCCGCAATATCTCGGGCGAAATCGCGCCGCGAGATGCATGCGCATGTCCGTCGCGCATTTCTGCGCCGCCGCTTGACGCCGTGGCCGTAAGCGAGGATTGAGAGAGGGCTTCGCCGAAAACGACCACGCGATAAACGACAAGAGGAAACCCGATGGCACGCGTTCGCTGTATTACCGAAATGGGCATGGGCGTCGACGTTCACGGACGCGATGCGACCAAAGCCGCCAAGCGCGCCGTCTCGGACGCTATCCGCCACTCCAGCCTCGGCTTTTTCCGGATGCTGGGAAAGACCGCCAACGATATGTTCGTGGAGGTTACCGTCGCGGTTCCAGACCCGAGCGGGGTCGATACTGCAGCCGTTGCAAAGGAACTGCCTTACGGCACGGTGAACGTGACGGCGGTAAAGGGCGGGCTGGAAATTCCTGCCGAGAGCGGAAGCGACTCCATCATCATCGCCAACGCTGCTGTGATTGTCAGTTTTGACGACGGCAAGACGGGCTAATTCGTTTTCAGTGTCAATCAAGCCGGACGCCAACGTCCGTGCAGTCAATCAGAAGACCTGGAGCGCCCGATGACAACGCAAGACAGCAGCACCTATTGGAAGCGATCGCGGGTCGAGTTGCGTGCTGCCGGATTCGATCCGGACCGCGCCGCGGAGACCAGTGCGGTGGTGACCATTGCCAGCGCCTGGACCAACGCCCATCGCTGCAACAACCGTGTTCGCGCCATCACCGATCTCCTGGTGGAAATCCTTGCCGAGCGCGGCGGGCAGGGGCTGGTCGTCGGGGCTCCGGCGGTGTCGGATGCGCTGACACAGGGCACGCCGACGGCGGGCTATAGCCTCGCATCGCGCGATGTCGTTGCCGACTGTTTTGAGATCGGTCATTACGCGCACCATGGCGATGCGATGATCGTGATCTCCGGCTGTGACAAGACGGGAGCTGCCGCGCTGATGCCGCTGGCGCGGACGAACGCCTTCGGCCTCGTGCTCTATCCCGGCACCAGCACGCCCGGCCGCGTTTCGTTCGGCGCATGGGCGAGCAAAGGTAGCAATCTGACGATCATGGATTACGCCGAGGCGCGCGCCGCCAATGAGTACGGCCGCCTCTCCGGCGAGGAACTGCTGGAAGTCGAGCGCAACGTGATGCCGGGCAGCGGCACCTGTGGCGCGATGTTTACGGCCAACACCATGAGCACGATCGCGGAATCGATCGGCATGATGCTGCCGCGCGGCGCCTCGCATTCCGCTGACTATAACGCCGGCAGCGATATTCATGCCGATGTTCGCGCGCAGGCCCGCGCCTCGGTCGACGCCCTGTACCGGCTGATGCAGGCGGGCATCCGGCCACGCGACATCATGACCGCGCGCGCTTTCGAAAATGCGATCACGACCGTCTATGCGATGGGCGGCTCGACCAACATGTACCTGCATCTGCTCGCGGTCGCGCGCGAGGCCCAGGTGCCGATCACGATCGAGCGCATCCAGCAAGTCGGCGAGCGCGTCCCGCTGCTCGCCAATTTGCAGCCGCACGGCCCGTTCGCGATGAGCAGCCTGCATGCGATCGGCGGCGTTCCAGTCGTCATGAAGGAGCTGCTTAGCGCGGGCCTTTTGCATGGCGACGTCATGACGGTGACCGGCAAGACGCTGGCAGAGAATCTCACCGATGTTCCGATGCTGGAGCAGATGCCGCCGCAGGGGATCGTTTTTCCGGTGTCGAAACCGATCGCGCCGGCGAACAATCACATCAGCGTCCTGAAGGGCAATCTCGCACCGGAGAGCTGCCTGCTCAAATTATCGGGCAAGACCCTCGAGAAGGGGCAATTTCGCGGCACCGCGCGCGTATTCGAGTCCGAGGCCGATACGATGGCCGCGATCCGCGCCGGCGAGATCGTGCCGGGCAACGTCATCGTCGTGCGCAATGTCGGCCCGGTGGGCGGCCCCGGTATGCCGGAAATGGTAATGCTGACCATTCAGTTGCAGGGACAGGGTCTCGGTGAGGATGTCGCGCTGATCACCGACGGCCGTTTTTCCGGCGTCTCGCACGGCATCCTGATCGGCCACGTCTCGCCGGAAGCCGCGCGGGGCGGCCCGATCGCTGCGGTGCGCGACGGTGACACCATTGTCATCGACCCAGGCGCCCGCACCGTGAATCTCGAAGTGTCAGCGGAAGAGATCGCCCGCCGCATGGCCGACTGGCGCGTCCCGGCCTCGTTGGCCGCGGTGCGACCGGGATCGGTGCACGACAAGTACATACGCCTGGTGTCGTCGGCGCATTACGGGTGTGTGTTATGAGGCTGCGGGAACTTGCCTGAACCAGTTGTATTGGGGCCTTGCCACAATCTTATGTTCATGATTTGTTCTGCGTTATCATGGATGGCTTTGCAAGCTCTAGTAGTGGCCAAATATTCCTCGCGGCTCTTCCCGACGCGGGCACAGCAGCGCGAATTCACCGGCTGGCGGGCGTGCTCAAGCGCGCCCATTGCTTCAACGGCAAGCTCATCGCGCCAGACCGGCTGCACATTTCGCTATTTTCGCTGGGTGGGTTGCCGGACCGCCAGCTTTGCGCCGCCTGCGAGGCGGCCACGGAATTGCGGACCGAACCGTTCGAGGTCTCGTTCGATCGCACGGCAAGTTTCGGCGGGGGGCCGGGCAATCGTCCGTTTGTCCTGATTGGCGAGAAGGGATTGTGCCGGTTGCAGTCGTTTCGGCAAATGCTTGGTGTCGCGATGGCGCGCAGAGGATTGAGGCGGCTCGCCAATACGAATTTCACGCCGCATGTAACGTTGCTATATGACGCGCGCAGCGTGGGCGAGTATCCGATCGAACCGGTTGTCTGGACTGTGACAGAGTTCGTGCTCGTGCACAGCCAGAGGGGCCATCGGCATGTCGCGCGATGGCGCCTGTGCGGATGAGAGCCACCGGCAGCGAAAAACAGCAGAAGTTCCGAGCGGCGTTATTTCGCCGCCGCAAGCCTCTGGGTCATCCCCTCGATCGAGTTGAAGAAATGCGTCGGCCCCGCCGCTTGCAGCGCGGCGGGGATGGCATAGCCCCACGCCACCGCGCCCGAATCCATGCCGGCCGCCTTGGCGGCTTCGATGTCGCGGATCTCGTCGCCGATGCAGATCGTTTCCGCGGGCCTTGCTTCCAGCCGTCGCGCGACCCGTCGAAACTTCCAGTGCTTTCCGAACACTGCGGCGCCACAGTCAAAGCGGCTGATCAGTGCGGTGGCGGGACCGAGCACCTGCCGGACGGATGCCTCGCTGTCGGAGCTGACGACCGCGGTCTTGACACCAATGCGCTGAAGGTCGGCGAGCATCTCCGGGATGCCGGCAAACAGCGATGTCTCGTTCGCCGCCGTAAGCTTGCGCTTTCGCATGTCGTTCACAATGGCCGGAAGCTGCCACGTGGACACGCGCAGCCTCGCCATGATTTCCCGCGCGGACAGCCCGCGCATTCCTTCCAGCTCCTCCGGGGTGACCGATTTGAGATTGAAACGCGCGATCGCGTCCTGAAAGGAGGCACGAAACCAGTCGATCGTATCGGCAAGCGTGCCGTCAAAGTCGAAGATGGCGAGGCGATAGCGTGTCATTGCAAGGCTCTCGTTGGAAATAGCTTCCGCGTTCAACGCTGAATACGCCAGGTTCGCGGCTTTCCCGTATAGCTTTACCGGCGCAACTCCAGCTTAGTGCAACCACGGTGCAGCGCATGGTGATTGGATCTGCCAATGAAGTTGTATTGCAAAAGTAAGAAATCAGTCGTTGCATCAATATGGCGAGAGTGCGATGATAGGGCATTGCGCGAGGCCGCTTTGCGATCGGCCTTTAATTGATATTTGATTTCATATGCGGTGATAATCATGGAGTCCGTGTATCCATCACCTTCCGCGCGCAAGCTGCGCGTATATGCCTTCGATCCGCAAGCGGCGAATACGTTGGGCTCGGTCGGATATGCCTACGCAACCATCGCACTGCCGTGGGAAGAAGCCTGGGAAGACAAGCTTGAGATCGGTCCGGTCAACGAGTATCTCGAAGTCATTGATATCGATCCGGCAAGCGGCCAGTTCTACCAGCCGGTCGATCTCAACGACCCTCATCTTCTGGCGCAGGATGGGCTGACGCCATCCGAAGGCAATCCGCAATTCCATCAGCAGATGGTTTTTGCGGTGGCGATGAAGGTCATTCATCTTTTCGAGCGAGCGCTCGGGCGCAAGGTGATCTGGTCGCCGCGCTGGAACAACAAGCCGGGAAAGCAGGGAAGATACGAGGCGGTGAAAAAGCTGCGTATCTATCCGCACGCCCTTCGGGAAGCGAACGCATATTACAGCAGGGAAAAGCGGGCTCTGTTGTTTGGATATTTTCGAAGCTCCAACGCTTCGGCCGGCGCCACTTGGATATTCACCGCGTTGTCGCACGATATTATCGCGCATGAAACCACGCATGCCGTGCTCGACGGCCTGCATCGTAGGTACGCGGAAGCGACCAGCCTGGACAGTCTCGCTTTTCACGAAGCCTTCGCCGACATTGTGGCACTGTTCTCCCACTTTACGCTCACCGAAGCGGTCTATGCGCATATACAGGAAGGTGGAGCACTGGACCGCATGACGCTTCTCAGCGGCCTCGCACAGCAGTTTGCCGCGGGCACTTCGGGGCATCCATCGCTCCGACAATATGTCGGCTCCGAACCTGATCCGGACCACCTCGCGCAAACCACTGAATGCCACGAGCGCGGCGCTATTCTGGTCGCCGCGGTGTTTGACGCCTTCCTCACAATCTTCGGAAAGCGCACCGAAGATCTGCTCCGGATCGGCGGGATCAAACGGGGCGAGAACAAGCGGCTCGACGCCGATCTCACCGCGCGTCTGACGAGGGAGGCCGCCAAGACCGCAGATCATGTGCTTCGCATGTGCATGCGCGCGCTTGATTACATGCCACCTGTCGATGTGAGATTTGGCGAGTTCCTTCGCGGCATAGTCACCGCCGACAACGATCTGGTGCCGGTAGATACCTATAATTATCGCATCGCCTTCGCAGAGGCGTTCCGCCGCCGTGGCATTATGGTCGAAGATTGTCTCTCCATGTCGCCGGAAAATCTGTTGTGGGAAAGTCCGGAGCAGATGCTGGGAAAGAATCCCCTGGATATCGCCGACATCGAGGCAATCGGGCTTGACCTCCGTTCCTATTATGGGCGGGACAAGATCATCGAAATTTCCGAGAAGAATCGTTTCAAGATATGGGATTGGCTGGTTGAGCCTGATCCCCGCAAGCCCTCGGTGGATCGTGACTGGGAAAAGGCACTGGGCGTCTACTTCATGCAGCCAGAGCGCCTGCGCCTGAACAGTATCGACTGGGGACAGGGCCCGAAGGTCGAAGTCCACAGCGTGCGCGCCACGCGCCGAAGTGGTCCCGATGGGCAGGATGTGCGCCAGCTTGTCGTCGAGGTGACGCAGCGACGACGCGGCTATCTTGATCCGGACGAACAGAAGAAGGCGGATAGGGGGCCGCCGCGAAAAAAGGCGGACTTCATCTTCCGGGGCGGCGCGACGTTGATCATCGATCTCAGGGACAACCGTCTGCGTTACGTGATCCGCAAGCGCATTGATGACGAGGAGCGGCTCTGCGAGCAGCGCGAACTGTTGGCGCGGCCCGATGGTTTTGGCTTCACTTATCTGTCCGATGAATCCGGAAGCGGTCGTCGCGAACCGTTTGCGATGGTTCATCGTGGCCAATAGGGGGCGTCAGTGGCAAGGAGAGCAAAAGCCGCGAAGCGGAAATCAGTCGGCACCGCGAAGAAGAATGCGAGGGTAGGACGCAGTACCAGGTCTGCGGCTGGTGCCGCCGGCGCCAGCAGAAAACGGGGAGCCAGCAAGACGGCCAAGACTGCGAAGTCCGTCACGAAGAAAGCCGGGGGCAAGAAAAAGGTGTCTGACCCGCCTACAAACCGCACGCCGCGACCTCCAAGTCCCGGGCCAGGGAATACCTCCTCATCGGCCAACGGTACGGTTTCGATCCGAATGTATCGCGGGATGCTCGGCGACTTCTTTTTTGTAAAGCACGTCGTTGGGGCAGACACCTTCAAGATGTTGATCGATTGTGGTGTGCTCCAGTGCATCGGCACTAAAGCCAGCAAGCCGACAACCTCGCTTGGCAAGGAGCGGATTATTGCCGGCGCTGCCGATTTCATGAAGGATTGCGGCGGTGCACTCGACCTGGTGGTCGCGACCCACGAGCACTACGACCATCTCTCGGGTTTCATTCTGGCTAACGATACGTTCAGGTCGCTCAAAATCGCTAAGGTCTGGATGGCGTGGACGGAGGATCGCACTGACGAGGTCGCGAACGGCTACCGGAACAAGAAGAACAAGGCGCTGTCTGCGCTAGCGGCACTGGCGCGAAGCCCAGCACTTGCCGCGACCAGTGATGAAATGAAGACGGTCACCAACCTGCTGCAATTCTATGGCGGGCTCGACAGCGTTGGGGACGGCGCGATGGGCGTGGCGGCGAAAAAGCGTGACGATCTCGCCGGCAATGCAAGCTGCGAGGCGGTGCTGGAATGGTTGAGGGACAGAGCCGGGCCCGGCAACGTCGTCTTTCTGAAGCCGGGCGATGTCGTGCGTTGGGGAGTGCACGATGCGTTCCGCGCCTATGTGCTTGGGCCGCCGCGTGACGATGCAAAGAAGTTGCGTCAGCTTGATCCGTCCGCGGGTGTGGCACGGGAGGTTTATCTCGCACGGGGCGAAGATGTTGAAACGGTGGTTGGGCTGGCTGTGGTCCACGGCGATAACGGCGGCCGGGTGCGCCTCGAGGATCAGCCCTTCGTGCCGCTGCACTGGTGTCCGTACGGAGCCAACGGCAAAAAGTTAAAGGCGAGGGCGCCGAAGCAGAAGCCCAACATTCGAATCGCCGGAATCTATGCGAAAGGCGATGCGAAGTACCGTCGCATCGACGATGATTGGCTGGGTAGCGTCGAAAGCCTGGCGCTGAAGATCGATGGTGACGTGAACAACACTTCGCTCGCGCTGGGACTCGAACTGGACAAGCGCGTGCTGCTTTTCCCAGGCGACGCGCAAGTCGGTAACTGGCTTTCCTGGGGTGATCAAACCTACCCGGCAAATGATACGGCGAGCGGACCCAGGCTTAAGATAGAGGATATCCTGGCGCGCACGATTCTCTACAAGGTCGGGCATCACGCCAGCCACAACGCTACACTGCGCGAACGCGGTCTGGAGCTGATGACGGATCCGCGGCTGTGCGCAATGATCCCTGTGGTGGAGGAGACCGCGCACGAACAGGTAACCAAGAACTCGCCTCATGGCTGGTCCATGCCTTACGGTGATCTCTACAAGCGGCTCAACGAGTTGACCGACGGTAGGATTCTTCGCGGCGACGGTGAGACTGCCGCTGAGAAGAACAAGTTCGGGGCTTCAATTTTCCGTCTTAGCTACGGAACGAATTTCAAACCGAATGATCCGCTCTGGGTGGAACTTGCTCTTGATTTGTAGCGACGGCCCGGCATCAGTCCGTACGGAGAGGTTTATCCATCTTCGCCGCCGAAATACGCCGGCTTGCCGGTGGTCCAGGTTTCGCCCCAGAGCTGACCGCCGCCGTCCACGGTCAGCGTTTCGCCGGTGACGAATTGGGCCGAAGGACCAGCGAGAAAGACAGTGGCTTCGGCGATGTCCCAGGGCGAGCCTGTGCGCATCATCGGGTTCGAGCGCGGGTAGGCGGCGCGGGCCTCCGGCGAATACACGTTCCAGCCTTCGGTTTCGATCGCGCCCGGCGCCACGCAATTGACCCGGATGTTCAGCGGCGCCCATTCGACCGCGACGGCGCGCGACAGCCCGATGACGCCGCTCCGTGCAGCAATCGTGTGTGCGATGCCGTAGAGCCCATGCGTCGTCACAACCACGATGTTGACGATGCTGCCGGGATGCTTGTGGTCGCGCCAGCGTTGCGCGGCGGCCTGCATCATGTACCAGGTGCCGTTCAGATTGGTGTTGATGACGGCGTTCCAGCCCTTCACCGAAAAATCGATCGCGGCTTGGGGAAATTGCCCTCCGGCGCTGTTGATGAGGCAGTCGAGGCGGCCTTGCGCGGCCCAGATCGTGTCGAACAGGACGCTGACCGCGTCGGGCTCCCTGATGTCGGCGACATGCGCCGATGCTTTGAGGCCTCGGCCCGTCAATTGGGCGACGAGCGCGTCGAGCTTGCCGCCGTCGCGCCCGACCACGGCGACATGCGCGCCCAGCCGCGCAAGCAGCCAGGCGATCGCCCGCCCGATGCCGCCGGCGCCGCCCGTTACGACGGCGACTTGATCCTTCAGTGCATCGGCCGCGAACAGGGTCGGGCGAGCCGCAAGCTCCTCATCAGTCAGGCCGAGCTTCGCCGGAGACGGTTGATCGGTCATGAACGGCGCGAACCCTTGTTATATGCGGCATCGGCCCTACATTAGCCACGCAACGACAACCATGCAAAACGAGTTTTGATGTCCGATCTTTCCGCCTTCCGGATCACCAAACGCTGGCCCGCCAAACATCCCGACCGCCTTCAGCTCTATTCGCTGCCGACTCCAAACGGCGTGAAGGTTTCGATCATGCTCGAAGAGATTGGCTTGCCCTACGAGGTGCATCTGGTCGACTTCAACAAGGACGACCAGAAGACGCCGGAATTCCTGTCGCTGAATCCGAACGGCAAGATACCGGCCATCCTCGATCCGGATGGTCCCGGCGGCAGACCGCTGCCGCTGTTCGAGTCCGGCGCGATCCTGCAATATCTCGCCGAGAAGACCGGCAAGCTTCTGCCGGCCGATCCGGCGCGGCGATACCAGACCATCCAGTGGCTGCACTTCCAGATGGGCGGCATCGGCCCGATGTTTGGCCAAGTCGGATTCTTCCATAAGTTCGCCGGCAAGGAATATGAGGACAGGCGGCCGCTCGAGCGTTACGTCGCCGAGTCGAGACGCCTCCTTGAGGTAGTGGAGACGCATCTCGCCGGACGGCAATGGATCATGGACGACGAGTACACCATCGCCGACATTTCCATGCTCGGCTGGATGCGCAACCTGATCGGCTTCTACGGTGCGCGCGATCTCGTTGCGTTCGATACGCTGAAGCAGGTGCCGGCATGGCTGCAACGCGGGCTCGCCCGGCCGGCGGTGCAGCGCGGGCTCGACATACCCAAGCGGCCTTAAGCGGCGTGCTTGAGCAGTTCGTACACCACCGGGTTATCGGCGCAGGCGCCGAAGCCGCATTCGAGCAGCGTGGTCACCACATTGGCCGCCGTGAGTGCGATCACGAGCCATACCGCGGTTTGCCCGAAGGCGCCGCCGGTGGCCGGCAGCACGGCGCGGTCTTCCTCGAACTGGCGGTCGAACAGCAGGATCGCCGCAAGCAGGACGATGGCCGTAATGAAGCCGATCAGCGCCCAAGTATAATAGTGATAGCCGAGCAACGCCGAACCGTAGCCGGCGTCGCCGGGCATGATATGCAGCAGCACCTGCCGGGTCGACGCGACGGCGCCTGCCACCGCCGCCAGCAGCGACATCGCATAATGGCTGGGACGGGGGCCGAAGCGGATATTGAGGATCGGGCCGACGGCGAGAGCCGCGAACAGGATGCGCTGCAGCAGGCAGAGCGGGCAGGGCAGCTCATGAAGAATGAACTGCGCCGCATAGGCCGCCGCAAGCACCAGCGCCACCGCGTAGAGGCTGAGTGCATTCAACGTAATGGCACGCGTCTGGGTCATGCGTCCCTCAGAACGACAATTTCAGCGTATCGGTCGCGTGGTGCAGATAGGTGGCGATGCACGCGATCAGCACGGCTCCGAACAGGCCAAGCGCGAGCGGACGCCGACCGCGCCAGGCGATCAGCATCACGATGACTATGGCCAGAAACAATACGGTGAATTCCATCGGCTGGTCCCGGCGCGGAATGATGCTTCAGTCTATGATAGATTCGCCGATCTGCTTAATTCTAATCCGGTCCGGCGGGACCAATAACGACATTCCGGAATGCAACGACAATGCCCATCACCATCTACGGCATCAAGAACTGCGATACGATGAAGAAGGCGCGCGCCTGGCTCGACGATCACGGCGTGGCCTACGACTTTCACGATTACAAGCTTGCCGGCATCGGCAAGGACAAGCTCAAGCAATGGTCCGACAATGTTGGCTGGGAAATACTGCTCAACCGCGCCGGCACGACGTTCAAGAAGTTGCCCGACAGCGACAAGGAAGGCCTCAACGAGCGCAAGGCGTTGGCGCTGATGCTGGCGCAGCCCTCGATGATCAAGCGGCCGGTGCTCGATCTCGGCGGCAAATTGCTGGTCGGGTTCAAGCCGGATATCTATGCGAGCGAGGTCGCGTCGAAGCCGCGCGGGGGGAAGGCCTAATCGAATTCGAGTTCATCGCCGGATGGAATGCGGCCTGGCGCGCGATGGAAGAGATCGCGGTCGATGATGGCGCGAAGCTTCGGCACCGGCAGTTGGTCGTTTCCGCGCATCAGATTCTTGATCTCGAAGCCGCCATCCTCGCTGATGGTTTTCAGCGAAGCGATGACATGGGTGACGCTGCCGTCATCCGAGAACGGCAGCAACAGCCGCTCATAGGCGACGATTCGCCCGTAGATGTCGTCGATATTGGCGATGGTATAGGCAGGAAGACGGCGCGCGATGCATTCATGATAGACGGGCATCACGATCGGAGCGAGCCTTGCGCCGAGATACTCGTCGAGATAGCGGCCCTTGCCGGTATTCCCATAAGCCGTCGACATCCGCGTGCCGTCGCTCTGGATGGTCAGGCGCGGCGGCTGGGTGCTGGTATCGACGGTGTAGAGTACCAGGTCGGGAAGTTCGTCCTCGATCCGCGCCGGCTGGTATTCCGCCATGCGCGGTATCGATTGGTCGCGGGCGTAAAGCCGCAGCCAGGTGTTCAGCAGGTCGCGCTGCTTGATGGATTTGATGACCGACGGTCCGGCGCTTTCAAATTTCAAGGCGGCAATTCCTGCGCGATCCAAATCGCGAGATGATGCGCCCCGAGGGGAAATATTGTGTGAAAGCGCGCCCGATTGCAGCAAAACACCGTTAACGATGGCTTGCCGGCGCGAGGTTGCGGTTGAGCGTGGCTCGTGGCCCGGCCGAGCGGCGCCGGCGCGCTATTCGACTTATGGCGCATCCGGAACCGCAAGCGCACGGTCGGGCGTGGCAGCATTCCGCCTTGCCTAATCCATCGCGTTGACGGCATATTCCGGCCGGAGGCGGCGGGCTCGGGACGGTTTCCAGGACGTCCAGGAGAGCCTGCCCGAACAGGAAAAAACTGGCCGCGCGCGGGCGAACTCGCGGAGACGGCTGAGGGGGAAATTTGTTTGGCTGATGAGTTCATTCTCGAAACCCACGGATTGACCAAGGAATTCGCGGGTTTCTTCGCCGTTCGCGATGTCGCCCTCAAGGTACGGCGCGGCAGCATTCACGCGTTGATCGGGCCGAATGGCGCCGGCAAGACGACGTGCTTCAACTTGTTGACCAAGTTTCTGAGGCCGTCTGCAGGGCAGATCCTGTACAAGGGGCAGGACATCACCGCGATGGCGCCGGCCGATGTGGCCCGCCTCGGGCTAGTGCGTTCGTTCCAGATTTCGGCGGTGTTTCCGCACCTGACGGCGCTGGAAAACGTTCGTGTCGCGCTACAGCGCCAGCATGGAAGCTCGTTCGATTTCTGGCGCTCCAAGCGCGTGCTCGACCGATTCAACGGCCGCGCCCTCGACTTGCTGAACGACGTGGGCTTGAGCGAGTTCGCCAATACACCGGCGGTCGAGATGCCCTATGGACGCAAGCGCGCGCTGGAGATTGCGACGACGCTGGCGCTCGACCCGGAAATGATGCTGCTCGATGAGCCTATGGCGGGCATGGGTCATGAAGACATCGACAAGATCGCAGCCCTAATCAAGCGTATCTCGGCGAGGCACACCATCCTGATGGTCGAACATAATCTCTCCGTGGTCGCCGACCTGTCCGATATCATCACTGTGCTGACGCGCGGTCAGGTGCTGGCGCAAGGCGATTATGCCGAATTGTCCAAGGACGAGCGCGTCAAGGAAGCCTATCTGGGGGCCGGTCATGCCTGAGTTGAAAATGGCCGAAGCCACCGCCAAACCGGCGGGCGCGGAGATTCTTTCCGTTTCCGACCTGCAGGCCTGGTACGGCGAATCGCATATCCTTCACGGCATCAACTTCAATGTGAAGGCGGGCGAGGTGGTCACGCTGCTCGGCCGCAACGGCGCCGGCAAGACCACGACGCTGAAGTCGGTGATGGGAATTATCGGCAAGCGTACCGGGTCGATCCGTTTTAACGGTCAGGACATCACGCGCGCCTCGTCCGATAGGATCGCGCGCCTAGGCATCGCATTCTGTCCCGAGGAGCGGGGCATTTTCGCAAGCCTCGACGTGCGCGAAAACCTGCTGCTGCCGCCGATCGTGCGCAGTGGCGGGCTGTCGCTCGACCAGATCTTCGAATTGTTTCCGAACCTGAAAGAGCGCCTCAACAGCCAGGGCACCAAGCTTTCGGGCGGCGAGCAGCAAATGCTAGCGATCGCAAGAATCCTGCGCACCGGCGCACGGTTTCTGATGCTGGACGAGCCGACCGAAGGTTTGGCGCCCGTCATCATCCAGCAGATCGGTCACACCATCGCTCGGCTGAAGTCGGAAGGCTTTACCATCCTGCTCGTCGAACAGAATTTCCGCTTCGCCTCCACGGTGGCCGACCGCTACTACATCGTCGAGCACGGTAAGGTCATTGACGGTTTTGCGAATTCGGAGTTGTCGGCCAATATGGACAAGCTCCACACCTATCTCGGCGTTTAATCGGTACTTTGCTGCACTCTGGAATAATGGAGATACTATGAAACATCGGATTTCAGCGCTCTTCCTCGGCACCGCTCTGGCACTTGCCGCAGGCAGCGCCGTGGCGCAAGACAAGACGGTCAAGATCGGCGTGCTCACCGACAATTCCGGACTTTACTCTGACCTTGGCGGCGCCGGCTCGACGGTCGCCGCCCAGATGGCGGTCGAGGATTCCGGCCTTGCGGCCAAGGGCTGGAAGATCGACATCGTCTCCGCCGACCACCAGAACAAGCCCGACATCGGCACCACCGTCGCCCGTCAATGGATCGACGTCGACAAGGTCGATATCTTCGTGGATGTGCTGAACTCCGGCGTGGCGCTGGCGGTCAACAATCTGGTGAAGGAAAAGAACGCCATCATGATCAATACCGGCGCGGCGACGTCGGATCTCACCAATACGCAGTGTTCGCCGAACACGATTCACTGGGTCTACGACACCTACATGCTCGCCAACTCTACCGGCCAGGCGCTGGTGAAGGCCGGTGGCGATACCTGGTACTTCCTGACTGCGGATTACGCGTTCGGCCACGCGCTGGAACGCGACACTTCCGCGGTCGTCGTCAAGTCGGGCGGCAAGGTTATCGGCACCGTCAGGCACCCCCTGAATTCGTCGGACTTCTCCTCGTTCCTGCTGCAGGCACAGGCGTCCAAGGCCAAGATCATCGGCATGGCAAACGCCGGCGGCGACACCACCAATACCATCAAGCAGGCTGCAGAGTTCGGCATCGTCTCGGGCGGGCAGAAGCTCGCGGGACTGCTGCTGTTCATCAACGACGTCCACTCCCTCGGCCTCAAGGTGGCTCAGGGCCTGAACTTCACGGAAACCTTCTACTGGGATCTGAACGACGGCACCCGCGCGTTTTCGAAGCGTTTCTCCGAGCGGATGAAGAACAAGGCGATGCCGTCGATGGTGCAGGCCGGGGTGTATTCGGGCCTGATCCACTATTTCAAGACGATCGATGCAATGGGCGGCAATCCGCACGATGGCGTCAAGGTGGTGGCGAAAATGAAGGAAACGCCCACCGATGATCCGCTGTTCGGCAAGGGCACGATCCGCCCCGACGGCCGCAAGCTTCATCCGGCCTACCTGTTCGAGGTCAAGAAACCCTCCGAATCCAAGGGGCCGTGGGACTATTACAAGCTGATCGGCACCACTCCCGGCGAGCAGGCCTTCCGGCCGCTTTCGGAAAGCGCCTGTCCGCTGGTAAAGAAGTAACAACGATGGCCCGTCGGCGTCATGCCGGCGGGCCTTCTCTCGCGGCCCAAGCTAACCCGCATCATAACGAGATTGAGTGCGAAACCGATGCAAGCTCTCTACGCCCAGCTTTTGGTGGGATTGATCAACGGATCATTCTACGCGCTGCTCAGTCTCGGGCTCGCCGTGATCTTCGGCATGCTCAACATCATCAATTTCGCCCATGGCGCGCTCTACATGATGGGCGCGTTCTGCGCATATTTTCTGCTGCATCTCACGGGGATTGGATACTGGTGGGCCCTGATCATCGCGCCGATTGTCGTCGGCATCTTCGGCATGATCCTCGAACGGACCATGCTGCAATGGCTGGCCGGTCTCGACCACCTCTACGGGCTGTTGTTGACGTTCGGCATCGCGCTGATCGTGCAGGGCGTGTTCCAGAATTACTTCGGCTCGTCCGGCCTGCCGTACGCGATTCCTGATTATCCGGAGGTCGGCGGGTTCCGCGGATTACAGGGCGGCATGAATCTCGGATTCATGTTCCTGCCGATCTACCGCGGCTGGGTCGTCGTCTTCTCGCTCGTGGTGTGCCTTGCGACCTGGTTCCTGATCGAGAAGACCCGGCTCGGCGCCAATCTGCGTGCGGCGACTGAAAACCCAACCCTGGTACGCGCATTCGGCATCAACGTGCCGCGGATGATCACGCTGACCTACGGCCTCGGCGTCGGCTTGGCGGCGCTGGCCGGCGTATTGTCCGCGCCGATCAACCAGGTCCGGCCATTGATGGGCGCGGACCTGATCATCGTCGTGTTCGCGGTGGTGGTGATTGGCGGTATGGGATCGATCATGGGATCGATCATCACCGGATTTGCGCTCGGCGTAATCGAGGGACTGACCAAGTATTTTTATCCCGAAGCTTCCAACACCGTGGTGTTCGTCCTGATGGTGCTGGTGTTGCTGCTGAAGCCAACGGGACTGACTGGACGGGCTGCCTGACATGAGCACATTGACTGACGACACACTGCCGATAACGCCGCAAGCGATGCGCGACGAAATGATCGTGTTCGCCGGGATGGCGGTGCTGCTGGGGCTCGTACCCCTGACGGGCATCTATCCGTTCTTCGTGATGCAGGCGCTGTGCTTCGCGCTGCTTGCTTGCGCTTTCAACCTCCTGATCGGCTATGGCGGCCTGCTGTCGTTCGGCCACGCCATGTTTCTGGGGACCGCGGGCTACTGCTCGGCGCATGCGCTCAAGGTCTGGGGTGTAACGCCGGAAGTCGGAATTCTGGTCGGTGTCGCCGGCGCCGCCGCGCTTTCCGTCGTCACCGGCTTCATCTCGATCCGTCGCCAGGGCATCTACTTTTCGATGATCACGCTGGCGCTCTCGCAGCTCCTGTATTTCATCTATCTGCAGGCACCGTTCACGCATGGCGAGGACGGCATCCAGGGTATTCCGCAGGGCTATCTGTTTGGAATATTCAATCTCGCCAAGCCCACGGTGCTTTACTACGTGGTGCTTGCCGGATTCCTCGGCGGCTTCCTCCTGATCTACCGCACCATCAACTCGCCGTTCGGCGAGGTCTTGAAAGCCATTCGCGAAAACGAGCCGCGCGCGATCTCGCTGGGCTACAAGACTGACCAGTACAAGCTGCTCGCTTTCATCCTCTCCGGAACGATTGCGGGCTTTGCGGGTTCGCTGAAGGTGTTCGTGGCGCAGAACGCCTCCCTCACCGACGTGCACTGGACGATGTCGGGTGAAATCGTGCTGATGACGCTGGTCGGCGGCCTCGGCACGGTGTTCGGTCCGGTCGTTGGGGCCTTCGTTATCATTGCCATGCAGCAATATCTGGCCGGCTTCGGCCAATGGGTGACGGTGATCCAGGGCGTCATCTTCGTGGCCTGCGTGTTGACGTTCCGCCGAGGCATCATCGGCGAGATCGCGCATTATTTCCGCCGATCCCTCTAAAAACGGCGGTTTGGGCGCAGTTTTTCGGCTCCACAAAGTGGTGGATGACCCGGTTCCTGGGGCCGGACGTCGCGCGCTTTTCCCTCGAATGATCTATGACAGTTTTGTGACAGCGCGCTCCGCGGCTGTTTCTGAACGACGGAAAAAATACCCATGCTGCGCTGGTTTCGTGCCTTTTTGCCCAAAGAGGAGCGGTTTTTTGACCTATTTGCCCGCCACGCCCAGACGGTCGTGCAGGGCGCGCTGGCGTTGCAGGACATGATGCGCGGCGGCGACGAGACGCCGGTATTCTGCCAGCGAGTCAATCAGTTCGAACACGACGCCGACGGAATCACCCGCGAGGTCCTGACCGCGGTCCGCCGCACCTTCATTACCCCGTTCGACCGCGGCGACATCAAGAATCTGATCACGTCGATGGACGACGCGATCGACCAGATGCAGCAGACCGCGAAGGCGGTGGTGCTGTTCGAGGTCCGAACGTTCGAGCCTCCGATGCGCGAAATAGCCACGCTGTTGGTCGAGTGCGCCAATCTCGTCAGCCGCGCGATCCCGCTGATGCAGTCGATCGGCAACAACGTCGCGATGCTGACCGCCATCACCGAGGAAATCGGAAAGCTGGAGGGCCGTATCGACGATCTTCACGACATCGGCTTGAAGGAACTGTTTCTCAAGCACCGCAACGGCAATTCGATGGACTTCGTCGTCGGCGCCGAGATCTACAAGCATCTCGAAAAAGTATCCGATCGCTTCGACGACGTCGCCAACGAGATCAACTCGATCGTGATCGAACAGGTATAGGGCAGGGCCAATTCAGTGGACGCCACGCTTGGCCTACCGATTCTGATCTTCCTGATCGCGGTCGCACTGCTGTTCGATTTCCTCAACGGCCTGCACGACGCCGCCAATTCGATCGCGACGATCGTGTCGACTCGCGTGCTGCGCCCGCATTATGCGGTGTTCTGGGCGGCTTTCTTCAATTTCATCGCCTTTCTCGTCTTCGGGCTGCATGTCGCCAACACGATCGGCAAGGGGATCATCGAGCCCGACGTCGTCGATGCGGCTGTGATCTTCGCTGCGCTGGTCGGGGCCATTGTCTGGAACCTGATTACCTGGGGGCTCGGCATTCCATCCTCGAGTTCGCACGCGTTGATCGGCGGATTGGTCGGCGCAGGCGTGGCCAAGGCCGGGATTTCCGCGGCGGTCTGGAGCGGCCTGTCAAAAACGCTGCTGGCGATCGTGTTGTCGCCGCTGGTCGGGTTTCTGCTAGCGCTGGTGCTGGTTGCGATCGTGTCCTGGCTGTCGGTGCGCTCGACGCCGTTTGCGGTGGACCGCGCCTTCCGCATCCTGCAATTCGTCTCGGCATCGCTCTATTCGCTCGGCCATGGCGGCAACGACGCGCAAAAGACCATGGGCATCATCGCGGTGCTTTTGTATTCGCAAGGCCACCTCGGGGCGGATTTTGCCATCCCGTTCTGGGTCGTGATTTCCTGCCAGGCGGCGATGGGGCTCGGCACGTTGATGGGGGGCTGGCGGATCGTCCGCACCATGGGATTGCGGATCACGAAATTGACGCCGATGCAGGGCTTTTGCGCCGAAACCGGTGGAGCTGCGACCCTGTTCATGGCGACCTATCTCGGGGTTCCCGTATCCACGACCCACACCATTACTGGCTCCATCGTCGGCGTCGGCGCGGCGCGGCGGGTCTCGGCGGTGCGCTGGAACGTCGCGAGTTCGATCGTGTATGCCTGGGTGATCACCATTCCGGCGTCGGCGATTATCGCGGCGCTGACCTATTGGGCCGTGCTGTTGCTACGCTGATCCGGTGACGAGTTTAAGCCCGACGATGCCGGCCACGATCAGTCCGATGCAGGCGAGGCGGGCGGCGGTCGCGGGTTCGCCGAACAGCGCGATGCCCAGGATGGCCGTTCCGACCGCGCCGATGCCGGTCCATACCGCGTAGGCGGTTCCGATCGGAAGCGCTTTCAAGGCAAGGCCGAGCAGGACGATGCTCCCTGCCATGCAGGCGAGCGTCAGGACGGATGGAACAAGTCGCGTGAAACCCTCGGTATATTTGAGGCCGATCGCCCAACCCACTTCCATGAGACCGGCGACGAACAACACGATCCAGGCCATGACAACCCTCCGAACCAGGCAGGGTCGTCCCCGCGGATGAGCTGCAAAATTGGAAGGCCGTCCTTCCGCTGCCGATATGGGACTGGCCAGGAGCCCTCGCAACCACCAAATGAGGCTTGATCAGCGCGGTTTTCCCTGCCAAACGCTCGAGCCTCATGTCCGACATTGCCGTTACAGCCGAATCGCCGTCCCGCTCGCCGCTATCAGATGAAGTCGCGCGGCGGCGCACATTTGCGATCATCTCCCATCCGGACGCCGGCAAAACCACGCTGACCGAGAAGCTCCTGCTGTTCGGCGGCGCCATCAATCTGGCAGGGCAGGTCAAGGCCAAGGGCGAGCGGCGCAATACCCGTTCCGACTGGATGAAGATCGAGCGCGAGCGCGGCATCTCGGTCGTGACCTCGGTGATGACCTTCGAATTCCAGGACCTCGTCTTCAACCTCTTGGACACGCCCGGCCACGAAGACTTCTCGGAAGACACCTACCGGACGCTGACCGCGGTCGATTCCGCCGTCATGGTGATCGACGCCGCCAAGGGCATCGAGGCGCGGACGCGAAAGCTGTTCGAGGTGTGTCGGCTGCGCGACATTCCGATCATCACCTTCATCAACAAGATGGACCGCGAGAGCCGCGACACGTTCGAACTGCTGGACGAGATCGAAAAGACGCTGGCGCTCGACACCACCCCGATGACCTGGCCGGTCGGTCGCGGCCGCGACTTCCTCGGCACCTACGACGTCGCCAACGGCGGCGTGCGCCTGCTCGAAGGCGGCGGCGCCAAGACCGGCGCGACCGAGCAGATCGATATCGCCGATCTTGCCGGCCGCAACCCCAATCTCGACGTCGCCGAGATCAAGGACGAACTCGCGCTGGTGTCGGAAGCCTGCAAGCCGTTCGAGCTGGACGCGTTTCGCGAGGGCCATCTGACGCCGGTCTATTTCGGCAGCGCGCTGCGCAATTTCGGCGTCGGCGACTTGCTGGAAGGTCTTGGCAAGTTTGCGCCGGCGCCGCGGGCGCAGGACAGCAATTTGCGCAAGGTCGAAGCAGCCGAGCCGCGCATGAGCGCCTTCGTGTTCAAGATCCAGGCCAATATGGATCCGAACCACCGCGACCGCATCGCGTTCGCACGGCTGTGCTCCGGCAAGCTCAGCCGCGGCATGAAAGCGAAGCTGGTGCGGACCGGCAAAAACATGTCGCTGTCGTCGCCGCAGTTCTTCTTCGCGCAGGATCGCTCGGTGGCCGATGAGGCGTTTGCCGGCGACGTCGTCGGCATTCCGAACCACGGTACCTTGCGGATCGGCGATACGCTGACGGAAGGCGAGGACATCACCTTCGTCGGCGTTCCGAGTTTTGCGCCGGAAATCGTCCGCCGCGTGCGGTTGACGGATGCAATGAAGGCCAAGAAGCTGAAAGAGGCGCTGCAGCAGATGTCGGAAGAGGGCGTGGTGCAGGTGTTCCGGCCCCGCGACGGCGCACCGGCGCTGGTCGGCGTCGTCGGTCCGCTGCAGCTCGACGTGCTGAAGGCACGGCTCGACGCGGAATATTCGCTGCCGGTGGAATTCGAAGTCTCGGAATTCCAGCTCGCGCGCTGGGTCTCGTCCGACGACCGCAAGAAGTTAGAGGCCTTCATCGCGGCCAACGGCTCGGGCATCGCCGACGACGTCGACGGCGATCCCGTGTTCATGGCCAAGAACGAGTTTTACCTGGGCTATACCAGGGAGCGCGCCGAAGGGATCACGTTCTCCAACGTCAAGGACGTGAAGAAGAAGGCGTAAGCGGCCACCCTTCCTGCACCAATCTCCGCTGTCGTCCTCCACGAAAGCGGGGGACCCAGTACGCCGCGGCTTATCCGTAAATAACTGACGTCTCTTGAATACTGGATCGTCCGGTCGAGCCGGACGATGACAGTTGGGCTGGTTGCTTGCTCACTCATGCATCCAGTGGATGCCTGCATGCAGCCTTGATAAGCCTCTTGTGCCGCTGCCTCGCCTCCGGAAGTATCCACTGGATGCTTTTTTGGAAAAGGGAGACCGCCCATGACTGATCTCGCAACCTATTCCCGTTCCGGCCCGTTCGGCACCGTCGTGATCGACGATGGCAAGGCCAATGTGATGTCGCTTGCCATGCTCAACGCCCTGCATGTGGCCTTCGATCAGGCGGAAAAGGACAAGACGGTGGTGATCCTGAAGGCCCGCGGCAAGCATTTTTCAGGAGGATTCGACCTCAACGTCTTCGCCAAAGGCAGCGCCCAGGACCAATATCTGATGGTGAAAGCGGGCGCGGAACTGGCCTTGCGCATCCTCTCGTTCCCGACGCCGGTGGTGGCGGCATGCCAGGGTAATGCCTATCCGATGGGGGCTTTCCTGATCATGTCCAGCGACCACCGGATTGCCGCCGAGGGCGACTACCGGATCGGCATGAACGAGGTCGCGATCGGGCTCACCGTGCCGCGTTTTGCAATCGAAATCGCACGGCAGCGGCTGACGCCAGCCTATTTCAGCAGGGCAGTGATGACCGGGGAGATGTTCGGCCCCATGGAGGCCGTCACCGCCGGCTTCTTTGACCGCGTCGTCCCGGCGGATGCGCTGGAGCGCAGCGCCGAGGAGACCGCACAGGCGCTCGCCACGCTCAACATGGCCGCCCATGCCGCCACCAAGGCGCGGGCGCGCGGGGCGGTGATCAAGATGATCCGCGCCATGATCGACGAGGACATTACGCCGCAGTACGGCGAGGACCGCGTTGCCAAACAGGCATCGGCCTGACGGAAAGCTTCGGCCGCCTGGCAGTGGCGTCGCGTCTCATGCCTTTGTATGAAGGGAGCATGACCGCAAAGCCGCGCCGGGCGACCTATCGCCATGGCAATCTGAAATCCGAAGCGCTGAAGGCCGCCACCCGTTTGGTGGCCGCGGCCGGCCATGAGCAATTGAGCCTGCGCGAGGTCGCGGAGGCCGTCGGCGTCGCGCATCGATCGCTGTACAATCATTTCGCTGACCGCGAAGCGCTGCTCGACGCGGTTGCGGCCGAGGCCTACACGAGGCTCGCCGCCATCCTCGTCAAGGCAGAGACGCCACAGGACTACACCGCGAAATATGTCCGCTTCGCGCTTGCCAACCGCGGGCTGTACGCCCTGATGACGAGCCGCCCGCACGCCACCATGAAGCACAATCCGCCGCTGCAGGCCGCGGTTCACAAGGTCATCGCCCAGGCCATGCGGGTATTCTGCCAGGATATCGGGAGCCCGGCCGAGCGTCGCCGCGCGGTGATGAAGGTCTACATTACGCTCTATGGTGGCATCTCGCTCTATACCGCCGGCGTCCTCGATCAGCCCAGCGAGAAAGCCCTGATTGCGGAACTGTCCGCGATGAACGCAGGGATGTGAACACCGTCCGCCTTGATACGGGACGAAGCGCGCATCAGCTTAGTCGGGTCGCCTCTTAGGACTTAGGGCCGCATGTTCCGGTGCATCATCGTCTGCCTGATCACCACATTCGTCGGGATGAGCGCCGGCGACGCCCAGTCGCGGCGCCAGATCGACGCCACGCCATTTTCGCACGCGCCCTGCAGCGTGCTCGACGGCCAACCGTGCACGCCGTCATTTTGCAGCGTGTTCAACGAAGGTCCCTGTATTCCCGAGATCGATTATCCGTACGGCCAGAATCTGCAACTCACGATCGAAAGCGTGCCTCCACAGGATCAGGCCGCGAAATACCGGAAGCCGGATCATGATCTCGATACGATCGGCGACCTCTTTGCGGCGTTGCGCTCCTGTTGGTCGCCACCACCTTCCGACATCGCGCGTCAGGGCATGCAGATGTCGGTTCGGTTCAGCTTCAAGCGCTCGGGTGAGATCATCGCTACGCCCCGCGTGACCTATGCCACGGCAGGCGTTCCGGCCGACACCCGCGCTACCTATCTCAACGCGATCAATGCGTCGCTGGCGGCCTGTACGCCGCTGAAGTTTACCGGCGGGCTTGGCGGCGCGCTTGCCGGGCGGCCGATCGCGATCCGCTACGTCGACAACCGCGATCTAGGCAAGCAGGCGGAGAAGCCGTAACGGCCGCGTGGCACATTGCGCACCAAGCCCTTAAGATGATACCCGGATAATCCGGAAAACCAGCCGCGCAACGGGAGGCACGTCATGGGACTGCTGGTGTTGATCCTGGGCCTGATCCTGTTCTTCGGCGTCCACACGCTTACCACGCAACGCAAGCTGCGCGCGCAGGTGATCTCCGCGACGGGCGAGAGCGGCTACAAGATCGGCTATGCGCTGGCTTCGATCGCTGGTCTGGCGCTGATCATCTGGGGCTTTGCGCTTTATCGCCGAACGGGCTGGATCGACCTCTGGAACCCGCCAGTGGCGCTCAAGCACATCACGACGGCGCTGATGCTGCCCGCGGTTATCATGGTTGTCGCGTCCTACATCCGCGGCCGGATCTATACGACGCTGAAACATCCGATGTTGACGGGCATCAAGCTGTGGGCGGCGGCGCATCTGCTCGCCAATGGCGATCTCGGCTCGATCCTCCTGTTCGGCTCGTTTCTCGCGTGGGCGGTGTATGATCGCATTTCGCTGAAATATCGTTCCGACGCCGGCGCCCCGCCGATTCCCGTCGGCGGTCCCGGCAACGATTTGATCGCGATCGCGGTCGGTCTCGTCGCCTATCTGGCGCTCGCCTTCGCGTTCCATCCTGTCGTGATCGGCGTTCCCGTCATTGGAGCCTAACATGTCCGTGCAATCTGCCATCAAGCGCAAAACGGCGCCGGATATCCGTGCGCGCAAGAACGGCGAGCCGATCGTGATGCTGACGTCCTACCACGCGCATACCGCGGCGCTGGTGGATCGGCACTGCGACGTCATTCTGGTCGGCGATTCCCTCGGCAACGTCATGCACGGTTTCGAGACCACGGTGCCGGTGACGCTCGACATGATGATCCTGCAGGGCCATGCGGTGATGCGCGGCTCGAAGCATGCCCTCGTCGTGGTGGACATGCCGTTCGGCTCCTATGAGGCCTCGAAGGAGCAGGCGTTTCATTCCGCGGTGCGGATATTGAAGGAGACCCATTGCGGCGCGGTGAAGCTCGAAGGCGGCGTGCGCATGGCGGAAACGGTAGCGTTCCTGTCCGAGCGCGGCGTGCCGGTCATGGGCCACATCGGACTGACGCCGCAATCGATCAACACGCTCGGCTCGTTTCGCGCGCAGGGCCGCGACGAGGGCAGTTGGGATCCGATCCTGAACGACGCCCAGGCGATCTCGGACGCCGGTGCGTTTTCAGTCGTGGTCGAAGCGGTCGCCGAGCCGCTGGCGCGCAAGATCACGGAAACCATCGCCATTCCGACCATCGGCATCGGCGCCAGCGCGGCCTGCGACGGCCAGGTACTGGTGCTCGAGGACATGCTGGGCCTGTCGCCGCGGACGCCGAAATTCGTGCGCCGCTATGGCGATCTCGGCCCCGCGATCGAAGCGGCGATCCAAGGCTACGCCAGCGACGTGCGCTCGCGCGCTTTCCCGGGACCCGAGCACGTCTACGAGATGAAGAAGAGCTGACGGGGCGCGCGATGGATTGGTCGCAGCACTCCATTCCGGCGATGCGGCTCGAGCCGCGCTTTGGCGATCGGATGGTCCCGGTCTTTTGCGACCGGCCCAAGAGCATTCCGGCGATGGTGGCCGAAGCGGTTGCGACCAACCCGGACGGCGAGGCGCTGGTCTGCGGCGCCACGCGAATGACATGGCGCGAGGTCGCACAGCAATCGGCGCAAATCGCAGCAGGATTTCAAAGACTCGGCCTGCAGCGCGGCGACCGCGTCGCGCTGCTGCTCGGCAACAGAATCGAATTCGTGCTGACGATGCTGGGTGCGGCCCATGCCGGTCTGGTGACGGTGCTGCTTTCGATCCGCCAGCAAAAGCCCGAGATCGCCTATGTGCTCACCGATTGCGGCGCAAAGCTCCTGATCCACGAGGCGGCCTTGGCCGATCGTGTGCCCGATGCGAGCGATATTCCCGATGTGATGCGCCGGATTGTTGTCGACGACGACCCGCGAGTTTCGCGCTTTTCCGAACTGGCTGACAACGCGCCGCTGGCCGCACCAATCGAGGTCGGCGAAGAGGACACTGCCATGATCCTCTATACGTCGGGCACCACGGGGCGGCCAAAGGGCGCGATGCTCGCCCATTGCACCATCATTCATTCGGCCATGGTGTTCGTATCATGCATGAAGCTTACCGAAGCGGACCGCTCGATCGCCGCCGTGCCGCTCGGGCACGTCACGGGCGTGGTCGCCAACGTCATGACCATGGTCCGTTGCGCAGGCGCGCTGATCATCATGGCGGAGTTCAAGGCGGCGGAATATTTGAAGCTCGCCGCGCGCGAGCGCGTCACCTACACCGTGATGGTGCCGGCGATGTACAATCTCTGCCTGCTGCAGCCGGATTTCGACAGCTACGATCTGTCGAGCTGGCGGATCGGCGGCTTTGGCGGTGCGCCGATGCCGATCGCCACCATTGAGAAACTCGATGCCAAGATTCCCGGCCTGAAGCTGATGAATTGCTACGGCGCGACTGAGACCACGTCGCCCTCGACCATGATGCCGGGCGAATTGACCGCCAGCCACATCGACAGCGTCGGCTTGCCCTGTCCCGGCGCGCAGATCGTCGTGATGGATGCCGGGGGCCGCGAACTGCCGCGCGGCGAGATCGGCGAAATCTGGATTCACGGTGGGTCCGTCATCAAGGGCTACTGGAACAATCCGAAGGCGACGGCGGAGAGTTTTACGGCCGGCTTCTGGCATTCCGGCGATCTCGGCTCGATCGACGAAGAGAATTTCGTGCGCGTGTTCGATCGTCAGAAGGACATGATCAATCGCGGCGGGCTCAAGATCTATTCCGCCGAGGTCGAGTCGGTGCTTTCAGGCCATCCCGACGTGGTCGAGAGCGCAATCATCGCAAAACCGTGCCCGGTGCTAGGCGAGCGCGTGCATGCCGTCGTCGTGACGCGGAATGCCGTCAGCGGCGAAGCGCTGCGCGCCTGGTGCGCCGAGCGGCTGTCGGACTACAAGGTGCCGGAAACCATGGATCTGCGGACGGACCCGTTGCCGCGCAATGCCAACGGCAAGGTGATGAAGCGGCAGCTCCGCGACGCTTTCACGGCGGCTTAGAGCTTCGGCGCGCTGCCTTTGGGCATCGCGCTCTCGCTTGGCCCGGCGGCGAGCGCGGCACTGTCGATCGCGGCGGCGCTGACGAGCTGCTTGACGTCCAGCAGGGTGAATTGGGCGATACCGACGCGGTCGGCCAGCGTGCCCGGAACGAGCTGAACACTCAACACGCCGTCGCAGTTCGCGCCCTTCGCCTCGGTGAGCATGGCGCCCGGTTCCTTGGCTTTGGTCTGGGCGCGCTTGACGACCGCCACGCAACTGCCGCGCACGGTGTCGCCGTTGAGCTTGACGGCGGCCCTAGGGTCGAGCGGCTTGTCGATCGCTTCGAGCGCAGTCGCTTCCTTGTACTTGCCGCCGACCGACATGATCGAGCCCTTGCGATAGATGTAGTACAGATGCTGGTCGCCGACGATGGTCGGCACGCCGTATTTGCCCATGATCTCCTTGATCATGTCCGCCTTCGACGGCTGCTGGTCCGGTGCGAAGGTCAGGTTGCGGGCGACGAAATAGGCGCGGTTGGCGCTCGCGGGCGAGGAGAAGCTGGTCGAGAGCATCTCGCCGTTCTGTTTCGAACCGGCAGGAAGGCTGAAATTCAAGGCGGAGACATAGCTGGCGCCGCCGAACTTCTGCTGCTGGATGTCGGTCTTGGTGTCGGTCCGGCCCTTGAACAGCGAATCAAAAATGGCGCGGGCGGATTCGGCGTTCGATTCGGTCGAGATACCCAAAATGTCGGGGCGCAGCTTGCCCGAGAATGCCGTCTCGGGCGCCTTCGGCTTGAAGTCCTCGGCCAGTGACGCTGCGGCCGCCAGGGGTACCAGGCCGAAGGCAAGCAGCATCGAAACCAGCGCGTGGCGAGGCATGAAACACCTGAAAAAGTACGGATCGACAATGGAAGCGGCCGGGATTACGCCAAACTTTGAACCGCGATGTCAACATTGCCGGCCGATTTCGGAGGCGGTTGGGAGCCGCTGTTAACGCTTTGATCCGCCTCGCTTTGCCTTGCCACCGCCATATCGATAGGCTACGCCCCGGCCATGCGGGATCGGGCGTGCGATACTGCCGCCGAAGCTGCGGTTCCCCGGGGATGGGATATCTTTAAGTGTCTGAATTATTTGATGAAGTAGACGAGGAGGTCCGTCGCGAGCAGCTCAAAAGGCTGTGGGACCGGTATTCGCTTCTGATCATCGCCGGCCTGATTTTGATCATCGCCGCCGTCGGCGGCTGGCGTGGCTACCAGTATCTGGAGTCCAAGAAGGCGGCCGAGGCAGGGGCGGCGTTCGACAAGGCGGTCGAGCTTTCGGAAGCCAACAAGCACGCCGAGGCCGAAGCCGCGTTCGCCGATCTCGTTGCGAAGGCGCCGTTCGGCTACCGCGTGCTGGCACGGTTGCGCATGGCGGCGGAAGTCGCCAACCGCGATCCGCAGGCCGCGGCAAAGCTGTTCGACGAGATTGCCGCTGACCGCAGCGTCGGTGTCGCAGAGCAGGATCTCGCGCGGATTCGCGCGGCCCAGTTGCTGCTGGAAAGCACCAGCTATCCCAACATGAAAGACCGCCTCGAAGCCGCTGCTGCGCCGGGCGCCACGTTCCGCCATACCGCGCGCGAATTGCTGGCGCTATCGGCTTGGCGCGCCAATGATGCCGGAGCGACGCGGCAATGGCTGGATATGATCGCCAATGACGGTGAGACGCCACCGAGCCTGCGCTCGCGTGCCGAAGCGCTACAGGCCTTGCTGCCGCCGGTCGCCAAGAGCTGACGGAGAACGAGTTGAGTGGGAAACCGACCATGCGCCGCCCGCAACGTTTGATCGCAGCCGCCATTCTCGTCGCGCTTTCCGGCGCGCTGGCAGGCTGCGGCGGTGGCGGTTTGGGCAATTTCGATCCCACCGACATGCTCGACTTCCTCGACACCAAGAAGAAATTGCCCGGTGAGCGCAAGCCGGTGTTTCCCGAAGGTGTGCCGGGTCTTGAGCAGGGCGTGCCGAAGGATCTCTATAGGGGCGCCAACCAACAGGTTGATGACCCGAATGCGCAGGCTGCCGCTGCGGCTCCTCCACCGGAAGAGCCGAAATCGAAGCGTGGCGCGAAATCCAAGGGCAAGCAGGCTGCCGCACCAGCCGCTGCGGACCCCGCCGTCGCGCCCGAGGAAGAGGGCAGCACCGCCGCTGCGCCGCCGGCGCCCAAGCCGGCCAAGATCGTGCGCAAGCGCACCACGGCTCCACCGCCCGATCAATCGGCCGCGCCCGCGCAATCCTCACAACAATCGGCTTTCCCGGCTCCGATGCCGAGCGGTAGTTTCTCGCGCTAATTTGTCGCTTTCGTTCGATTGACACGCCCTTCAGAAACGGGCGTTTGGATCATTTATGTCCTTTACGATCGCCATCATCGGCCGACCCAACGTCGGCAAGTCGACGCTGTTCAACCGGCTGGTCGGGCAGAAGCTCGCGCTGGTGGACGACGAGCCCGGCGTCACCCGCGATCGCCGCGAGGGAAGCGCGCGTCTCGGCGATCTCGAATTCACCGTGATCGATACCGCCGGCCTCGACGAGGGCGCCAAGGGCTCGCTCACGGCACGAATGCAGGAGCAGACCGAAGCCGCGATCGGCCTGGCCGATGCGCTGATGTTCGTGATCGACGCCCGTGCGGGCCTGACGCCGAACGATCGCGCCTTTGCCGATTTCGCGCGCCGCGCCAACAAGCCGGTGGTGCTGGTCGCCAACAAGAGCGAGGGCAAGCACGGCGAAATCGGCGCGATGGAATCCTACGCGCTGGGGCTCGGCGATCCCGTGCAGATTTCGGCCGAGCATGGCGAGGGCTTGAGCGATCTCTACGACGCGCTCGCCGCACTGATGCCGGAGCCGGCTGAAGAGCGGGAAGAGTTCGACGACGACGATATCGTATCGGACGAGGATCTCGCCCAGCGTCCGATCCGCGTCGCCATCGTCGGCCGTCCCAATGCCGGCAAGTCGACGCTGATCAATCATCTGCTCGGCGAGGAGCGGCTGTTGACCAGCGCCGAGGCCGGCACCACGCGCGATTCCATTTCGGTGGAGATCACCTGGCAGGGACGCGATTTCCGCGTATTCGATACTGCGGGCTTAAGGCGGCGCTCGCGGATCGAGGAGAAGCTGGAAAAATTGTCGGTGGCGGACGCGCTGCGCGCCGTGCGCTTTGCCGAAGTCGTCGTGATGATGATGGATGCGCAGAACCGGTTCGAGGAACAGGATTTGCGCATCGCCGATCTGATCGAGCGCGAGGGGCGGGCGATCGTGCTCGCGGTCAACAAGTGGGATTTGATGGAGCGCAAGCCGCATCTGATTTCGGCGCTACGCAGCGGTGCCGATCACTGGTTGCCGCAGGTGAAAGGTGTCCCCATCGTCGCCGTGTCCGGCTTGCTGGGCGAGGGCATCGATCGCCTGATGACCGCAATCCAGGATGCCTACGCAGTCTGGAACAAGCGCGTGCCTACGGCCGCGCTCAATCGCTGGTTCGAGCAGGCAGTCGATGCCAACCCGCCGCCCGCAGTGTCAGGCCGCCGGCTGAAGCTGAACTACATCACGCAGACCAAGGGGCGCCCGCCGAGCTTCGTGCTGTTCTGCTCGCGCGCGGACGCCGTGCCGCAATCCTACTTGCGCTATCTCACCAACAGCCTGCGCGAGGCTTTTGACCTGCCGGGCACGCCGATCCGCATCACGCTGCGCGAAAAGGCCAATCCGTTCGCGCATAAGCGCAAGCGGCCCTCATAAGCGAACAGGCGTCCACCGCTGCTGCCGACGATAAGCCGCCGGTGCGCAGTGGCGCGGCGGCCTTTATCTTCGTCACCATCCTGCTCGACATGCTCGCGCTCGGCCTGATCCTGCCGATCCTGCCCAAGATCGTGGAGAGTTTTGTCGACAACGACACCGCGACGGCGGCGCGGATCTTCGGCCTGTTCGGCACCGCCTGGGCGCTGATGCAGTTCCTGTTCTCGCCGATCCTTGGCGCGCTCTCGGACCGGTTCGGCCGCCGGCCGGTGGTACTGCTATCGAATTTCGGGCTGGCGCTGGATTACGTGTTGATGGCGCTGGCGCCGTCGCTGACCTGGCTGTTTATCGGGCGGGTGATCTCAGGCATCACCTCGGCCAGCATTTCCACGGCCTTTGCCTATATCGCCGATGTGACGCCGCCGGAACGGCGTGCCGCGGTGTTCGGCAAGATTGGCGCGGCGTTCGGCGCCGGATTCATTCTCGGCCCCGCCATCGGCGGCCTGCTCGGCGGCATGGATCCGCGTCTGCCGTTCTGGGTCGCGGCGGGCCTGAGCTTTGCGAACGCGCTATATGGCTGGCTGATCCTCCCCGAGTCGCTGCCGCGGGATCGGCGCGCGCCGTTCCACTGGAAGAGCGCCAGTCCGCTCGGCGCATTGCATCTGTTGCGCTCGAACCGGATTCTCGCTGGCCTGTCGCTGGCGAATTTCTTTGGCCAGGTCGCGCATGTGGTGCTGCCTTCCACCTTCGTGCTCTACGCCACCTATCGGTATGGCTGGGACACGACAACGGTGGGGCTCACGCTGGCTCTGGTTGGCGTGTGCGCCATGGTGGTGCAGGGTGCGGGCGTCGGGCCGATCGTCACGCGTCTTGGCGAGCGCAGCGCGCTGCTGCTCGGGCTCGCTAGCGGCGGGCTGGGATTCTTCATCTATGGCGCGGCGCCGACCGGGCTGTTGTTCTGGACCGGCATTCCCGTTATGGCGCTGTGGGGCGTGGCAGGCGCGGCGATCCAGGCCCTGACGACGCAGCTCGTTGCGCCGGATCAGCAGGGCCAGTTGCAGGGCGCGACCAACAGCGTCAACAGCATCGCCCAGATGGCGGGACCGTTCCTGTTCACGCTGACCTTTGCCTATTTCATCAGCGACCAGGCGCCGGTGAAATTGCCGGGCGCGCCGTTCCTGCTGGCGGCAGCACTGTTGGGGCTCGCGCTGTTGATTGCGTGGCGCACGCTGAAAAAGTAGGGTGGGTTAGCCGAAGGCGTAACCCACCGCTCGCTTGCGTGAAAAGAGGTGGGTTACGCTTCGCTAACCCACCCTACAATTCTTACTTCTTTACCAGCGGGCACTCGCTGGCTTCGAGCGGCTTGGCGGCGTCTTCCGCCGAGATCGTGGCGATCTGCTTGTAGTAATCCCACGGCCCCTTCGACTCTTCCGGCTTCTTCACCTCGAACAGATAGGCCGGAATGAGACGGCGGCCGTCGGCGCGCAGCGGGCCCTTGCCGAACAGTGGATCATCGGTCGGCAATTCCTTCATCTTGGCGACGATCTTGGCGCCGTCATGCGGATTGCCGCCCATCGCGTCGAGCGTCTTGAGATAGTGCAGCACCACTGCATAAACCCCCGCCACCGTCATCGAGGGCATCGTGCCTTTCGGTGATACTTTCTGGAAGCGCTTGGACCATTCGCGCGTCTTGTCGTTCAGGTCCCAGTAAAACGATTCCGTGAACGTCAGACCTTGCGCAGTCTTCAAGCCCAACGAGTGAACGTCGTTAATGAAGAGCAGGAGCGCCGCAAGCTTCTGACCGCTCGCAACGATGCCGAATTCGGAAGCCTGCTTGATCGCATTGGTGGTGTCGCCGCCAGCGTTGGCAAGGCCAACCACCTTTGCCTTCGAGGACTGCGCCTGCAACAGGAACGACGAGAAGTCCGACGTATTCAGTGGATGCCTGACTCCGCCCAGCACCTTGCCACCGCTGGCGGTGACGACCGCCGAGGTGTCGCGTTCCAGCGCATGTCCGAACGCGTAGTCTGCGGTCAGGAAGAACCAGCTATCGCCACCGGCCTTGGTCAGCGCCTTGCCGGTTCCGTTGGCCAGCATGTAGGTGTCGTAGGTAAAGGAAATCGTGTTCGGCGTGCAGGCCTTGCCGGTGAGATCGGCTGTGGCTGCGCCCGAATTGAGCAGGACGACGTTCTTGTCCTTGACGAGGTTGCTTACCGCGAGCGCGACGCCGGAGTTTGGCGTGTCGGCGATGACGTCGACCTTGTCGTTGTCGATCCACTGCCTGGCGATGTTGACGCCGACGTCGGGCTTGTTCTGGTGATCGCCACTGACCAGATCGATCTTCCAACCCTTGGCGGCGAGGCCGGAATCGTCAATCGCCATCTTCGCTGCAGCCACCGAATTGGGGCCGCCAATGTCGGCATAGAGGCTCGACATGTCATTCAGCACGCCGATCTTGACGGTCTTGTCCTGGGCCAGTGCTGGCGTCGCCAGGGCGAGTGCGGCAAGCGCCACGGAAGCGGCGAAGCGCCGCGCAATTCCAGTCGTCATGGTATTCCTCCAGAAATGTTGTTCGCCGGCTCTCTTTTCGGAACCTGCCAGCGGCTTTGCGATAGTCCTTCTCGGAACCGCGGGCAAGGCACCTATCGTAGCGCGCCCGACGTCAGCTCGGGCCAGATCTCACACCGCACCGTTGCCCCGGGTATTCTTTCCGTAAAACCATTCCTTAACGAAGGTTCCATCTTTTCTGAACAACTGGATGCGGTCGTTCATGCGATCGCAGACAAAGAGCAACCCGTCATTGGCGAGTTTCACGCAATGCACGGGGGATGGCGAATTCATGTCTCAACAAGCGGCGAAATGGATTGCTTTCCACATCGCCAAAGCTCCGGCGGACAAGTCGCTGTGCTTACAATGAGAGAGCTCGTAATAAGCTCAAGCCGGCGGATGAAAACTCATCAGTGTGCGGGTCTTGTAGTCATAGAGCTTGCCGGTCTCGGTCCATTCCGGCGCACACATCGGCACGATGAATTCAGCCGCCTGTTCCGGCGTATCTAGCGTCATCGGGTCTTCGCCGGGAAAGACGCTGGCGCGCATCCGGGTGCGGATCGGGCCGGGGCTGAACAGGTTGACGCGCAGCTTCGTGCTTGCGGTCTCGTTGGCCCAGGAGCGCACCAGCGTGTCCAGCGCCGCCTTCGAGGCCGCGTAGGGCCCCTGATAGGCGTTCGCCTTGCTGGCGGCGCCCGAAGTGACGAAGACGGCGCGGCCGGCGTCCGAGACCTTGAGCAGCGGATCCATGCAGCGGATGAGCTGGAAGTTAGCAGTCACGTTTACTGCGAACACGTCGTTCCAGGGCTTCAGCTCGATATGCCCGAGCGGCGAGGAGGGGCCGGCGACCCCGGCATTGCCGACGAGAATGTCGAGCTTGCCGTGGCGTTCATGCAGCGCCGCGCCGAGCCGAGCGATGCCGTCGAAATCGGTGAGGTTGAGCGGCACCAGCGTGGCGCTGCCGCCGTCTTTGCGGATCTCGTCATCGAGTTCCTCAAGGCCGCCTTGTGTGCGCGCGACGGCAATGATGTGCGCGCCGGCCTTTGCCAGCGCGAGCGCCGCGGCATAGCCGATGCCGCGTGAGGCGCCGGTGACGAGCGCAATGCGGGAGGCGAGGGGTTTGGTCATTGAACTAGCTCGATCATCGTCGTCCCTGCGAAAGCAGGGACCCATACGCCGCGGCGCTCATGAGGTGAGGAGGTGTCAATAACTAATGGCATCCGGAAAAACGAAGGCCTGTGGTTATGGGTCCCTGCTTTTCGCAGGGACGACACCGTTGGGTGTTCTCAGCTCGCCTCTGCCAAGAGCGAGAGCTGGCGCGGCTGCGGTTCGACCTGGGTCTGGTCGGTGAGGTGCGTCGGATAGGCACCCGTGAAGCAATGGTCGGAGAATTTGGGATTGGCGGGGTCGCGCCCCGGTTCGCCCATGGCGCGGTACAGGCCGTCGATCGACAGGAACGCCAGCGAATCCGCGCCGATGATGTCGCGCATCTCTTCCAGCGTATGGGTGGCCGCGAGAAGCCCGCCGCGGTCCGGCAGGTCGATGCCGTAATAGTCGGGATAGAGGATCGGCGGCGAAGCGAGCCGGAAATGCACCTCGCGCGCACCGGCGTCGCGCATCATGCGCACGATCTTCTTCGACGTGGTGCCGCGCACCAGTGAATCGTCGATCAGGATGATCCGCTTGCCTTCGATCGCGGCGCGATTGGCCGAATGCTTCATGCGCACGCCGAGCTCGCGCACGCTCTGCGTCGGCTGGATGAAGGTGCGGCCGACATAGTGGTTGCGGATGATGCCGAGTTCGAACGGCACGCCGGAATGCTGGCTGTAGCCGACCGCCGCCGGCACGCCGGAATCAGGCACCGGCACCACGACGTCGACCTCGACATGGCTTTCGCGGGCGAGCTGCGCGCCGAAGGCCTTTCGGACCTCATAGACCGAACGGCCGCCGACGATCGAATCCGGCCGTGAGAAGTAGATGTACTCGAAAATGCAGGGCCGCGGCGGTTTCGGTGGAAACGGCTTGTGGCTGTGGGCGCCCTCTTCGTCGAACACGACGATTTCGCCGGGCTCGACATCGCGCACATATTTCGCGCCGATCATGTCAAGCGCGCAGGTCTCCGAAGTCAGGATCGGACAGCCGTCGAGATCACCCAGCACCAGCGGACGGATACCGAGCGGATCGCGTGCGCCGACCAGCTTCTTGTTGGTCAGCGATACCAGCGAATAGGCGCCTTCGATGGCGCGCAGCGCCTCGATAAAGCGGTCGATGAAGCGGCTGCGTTTGGACTGCGCGACCAGGTGCAGGATCACTTCGGTGTCCGTGGTCGACTGCATCATGGCGCCGTTCTTCACCAGTTCGCGGCGCAGCGTCAGCCCGTTGGTGAGATTGCCATTATGGCCGACCGCAAAACCGCCGGCATTGAGCTCGGCGAACAGCGGCTGCACGTTGCGCAGGATGGTCGCGCCGGTCGTGGAATAGCGGACATGGCCGACCGCTACGATGCCGGGCAGGCGCTCGATCACCTCGCGGCGGGAGAAGGTATCGCCGACGAGGCCAAGGCGGCGTTCGGAATGGAAACGGCTGCCGTCGAAGGAGACAATGCCGGCGGCTTCCTGGCCGCGATGCTGGAGGGCGTGTAGTCCGAGCGCCGTGATGGCAGCGGCTTCCGGGTGGCCGAAGATGCCGAACACGCCGCATTCCTCGCGTAGCGTGTCGCCTTCGAGATCGTCCTGCAACTCGATGCCAGGATTTAGATCGAGTTGCCCGGCGGGATCGGAAGGGTTTTGCATCGCGTCCATCGCCTCTCTATTTTGGCCAGAATTAGCGGCCCGCGGGTTTTTCGATCAGCTTTTTAAGGCTGTCGCGGGCAGGTTTGCTGTAGCCATCGCCGGATGCAGGGGCTGCCTGGTCGGCGTCAGTTTGATCGTCTTCCGGTTTATTCTTCTTGAATCTCTTTAAAATGGTGTTCTCGGGGTCGTCAGGCAAGAGCGACATTAACCACTGCCCGGTTCCATCCAGCACTGTTCGAGACTTCGCGTTGGTGATCCAGTCCGGCCGCTGCTTGTCCGGGACCAGCCAGCTAAAGAACAGGAAGGCGACCACCACGATCAAAAGGCCGCGGCCGAGCCCGAACAGGAAGCCGAGGGTGCGATCCAGCGCGCCAATCCGGGAATCCAGGATCATGTCCGAAATCCGCACCGTGATCACGGAAACGACGATCAGGGTGCCGATGAAGGTGCCGGCCACCACCGCCACGGCTGCCACCGTATCATTGTTGAAATAGGCCTTGGCGGTCGGCAGCAGCTTCGAGAAGGCATACAGCGTCACCAGCGCCGCCGCGCCCCAGGCCGCGATCGACAGGATTTCGCGCATGAAGCCGCGCACCATGGCGAGCAGGCCCGAAATCAGCATCACTCCGAGCAGGACGAGATCGAGTATCGTTATCGGCATCGGCTGGTCAGGTCCGCTCGTAAGTCCTTTAGGCAGCGAATCGGCGGCTCAGGGTCGCCCCCAAGTGAGGGGCAGACGGCGTATCCCGCAAGGCCGGAAATCGTGCCATCCCGCCCGCCTTTCGCGCGCGTTGTATAGCGGCGAGGGGCGGGCGCGTCACGCCGCTTTAGCTGTTTTCACGACGGAATCGCGCTGGTGTGGCATTTTTCTCTGCCGCACCCTCGCGACTGGTGTCGCGGTTGCCTCTCGGGCTGCCGCGCGCCGCGATTTCAGCCACCAGGCTGGTTAGTCCGCCGATGCTGTTCAGCGCAAGCCCGCCATCGCCGCCGACCTCGCCGCGCGCCGATTCGGGCAGAACAGCGCGGCCAAAGCCCAGTTTCGCGGCCTCCTTCAATCGGGCGGAGGTCTGCGCCACCGGCCGGACCGCGCCCGAGAGCGAAATCTCGCCGAAATAGACTGCGTCTGTCGGTAACGGCGCGTTCACCAACGACGACACCAGGGCGGCGGCCGCCGCGAGGTCAGCCGCGGGCTCCTGGATCCGCAGGCCCCCCGCCACGTTCAGATAAACGTCGTAGCCGGACAGTTTGACCCCGCAATGGGCCTCGAGCACCGCCAGCACCATCGACAGCCGGCTTGGATCCCAACCCACCACGGCCCGCCGGGGGGTACCGAGCGTGGTCGGCGCCACCAATGCCTGCAATTCCAACAGCACGGGGCGGGTGCCTTCGATCCCGGCGAAAACCGCGGTTCCCGGGCTGCCCAGATCGCGCTCCGAGAGGAACAATTCCGAGGGGTTGGAGACCTCGCGAAGGCCGAGCCCAGTCATCTCGAACACGCCGATTTCATCGGTCGGGCCAAAACGATTCTTCATCGCGCGCAAAATGCGGAAATGCTGCGAGCCTTCGCCCTCGAACGACAGTACCGCGTCGACCATGTGCTCGACCACGCGGGGGCCCGCGATTTGGCCGTCCTTGGTGACGTGTCCGACCAAGATGATCGCAGCACCGGTTTTCTTGGCGAAACGAATGAGCGCCTGTGCCGAGGCGCGGACCTGCGTCACCGTTCCCGGCGCCGACTCCACCGTGTCGGTCCACATGGTCTGGATCGAATCGATCACGATCAGGCGCGGCACCGCGCCTTCCGACAGCGTCGAGACGATGTCCTCGACCGAGGTTTCGGCGGCGAGCTGCACCGGCGCGTCGGCCAAGCCCAGCCGCTCGGCGCGCAGCCGCACCTGCGCCACGGCCTCTTCGCCCGATATATAGACCGCGCGGTGGCCTGCGCGGGCCAGCATGCTGGTAGCCTGCGTGAGCAGCGTTGACTTTCCGATGCCGGGATCGCCGCCGACCAACAGCACCGAGCCGCGGACAAAACCGCCGCCGGTGACACGATCGAGCTCGGTCATCCCGGAAGGCAGGCGAGGGGCGTCATTGCTCTTGCCGGTGAGGCTTTCCAGCGCAAACGTCCGGCCCTTGCGCCGCGAGCGGACCGAGACCGGCATCGAGGTCGCGCCGGTGGTGTCTTCCTCGGCAAGCGTGTTCCACTCGCCGCAGGAATCGCACTTGCCCTGCCAGCGGTTATACGCCGCGCCACAGTTCTGGCAGACGAAGGAGAGGGTGGATTTGGCCATAGAGGGGTGAGTCGCTGTCCTGGTCGAGTGGGCGATGCGTAATAGCATGTCTAAGGTCGTGCGGGGCATGATACTATGCTGCAACACGCTCGTGTCGAACGCGGAATGGAGCTTTTGGCGAAGACGCAACGGCCGCGAGTGCACATTAAGTTCGAGTAACTAAATCTAACCACTTTCTTGAGATTCTATAATTTTCTTGAGAGAGCTCTATGGCCGAAACATCAATCGAATGGACTGATGCGACTTGGAATCCTGTGGCTGGCTGCACCGTGCTTACTGCAGGGTGCACGAATTGCTACGCCATGCGGATGGCGGCAAGGCTTGAGTCGATGGGCACTGAGAAGTACCGCGGCCTCACCCGGAAAAGCGGGGGACGTGCGGTCTGGACCGGGAAAATTCGTCTGGATCACGCATCTCTCCACACACCAAAAACGTGGTCGAAGCCGCGCAAGGTGTTCGTCAACTCAATGTCCGACCTCTTTCATGATGATGTTCCGGTTGAATTCATTGCTCGGGTCTGGGGCGTGATGAAGAAGACACCTCGACACACGTATCAAATTCTCACGAAGCGCCCTGAGCGAATGGCCGAGGTTCTAGCTCAACGAACATTTGAAATCCTCCCGAACGTCTGGCTCGGCACTAGCATCGAGGATAGTCGCGTTCTGAATAGGTTGGACGCCATTCGACGGGTGCCTGCTGCAATCAGATTTGTTTCCTTTGAGCCGTTGATCGGGTCCGTGGCCGAAGGCGATCTGGCAGGTATTCATTGGGCGATCGTCGGTGGAGAGAGCGGCCCGCGCGCTCGCGAAATGAAGCCTGAGTGGGTCGACGAAATCGAGACGATGTGTCGGTCCTCAAGAACAGCCTTCTTCTTCAAGCAGTGGGGTGGAAAAAACAAGAAGGCGGCTGGGCGCATACTAAACGGCAAAACCTACGATGAGATGCCCGACCTGAGGCTGTGATTTCATCGGTATTTTTTGAATATGGCGTCGATGATTTTTTGCGCAACGGGCTTCTGCGAGGCAAAGAACAAGTAGTACACAACAGCATTGGTGCTGTTCTTCATAGGTAGAGGCTCGGGGACGAACTGGAAGCCGGCCACTTTGCGCAGCCTTTCGCGAAAGGCGCCTACAATTGCGTCATTGCCCTGCTTTACGAGGTCTGGTGCGCCGAACAAGTTGCCTTGCGGGTGTTCGGCGTAGGCTGCTCCTCTCCAAGACTCATCACCCCAAAAGCTGTTCATACGGTCGATACCTTCCTTCGGAACGGCGGTGGGATTGCGCCAAATTGCGTTCCTGTTCATATCCATCACCGGAAAATTCAGGAACATGTCAATGGCGCGGGACTGACCTGCCATCTCGATCGCGCGCCATTCAAGGTGAAGACCATAAGGATCGAAGAGGCAGAGCGCTCGCTTATAGTCCTTGTACTTGATTGTGGGCAAAAGCGTTTGGGTGAGATATTTCGAGGCGTCACCCGTTTCTATATGGATGTCACTGCGGCCGGCACATAGCGTTCTGAGATGCGCCGTCTTCTGAGCGTCCATATCAATAAAGAAGAAGCCGTCGAAAGGCGGTGTCATTTTCAGCGCACGGGCTGGACTGCCGTCGATCTGCCCACCACTGCGCTTCGAGATGTGGACGCCGGCACCACTGAACGCGTCGACATAGAATTTTTTCAGGCCTCGTTGGTTGGCAAATGCTCCCGTATAGGCTGAGCCGTATTTTTCGATGATCTCGAGCTTCAACTCGGACCAGATGCCAACCTCATCAAATTTAAATGGTGCAGGCACTGGCGCTAATCATGTGTAATGTTTCGCCGGGCAGCTTGTTGCACGGGAGGACCGACCGCCCTCTAACCCACCGCAAGTTAGCTCTAACTTTGCTGTTATTCCGCGATAAGCAGCTTTAGCCGGTAGGGTGGCGTACCTCACGGCTTTCTCGGTCATCCGATCCGTGAATGATTCAACCTGCCATCCGGCCAAAGCCGGTGCGCCCAGACAGCAGAATATAGCTAGAGCCGCTCTAAGCCCCAAAGCCCCCTCCCAACGATTGCTATCTCAGTCTGACCAACGCATTTAGCAATTTCAAGTGTTTTCAACTATTGATTGTTTATCTCGTAGCATCACGAAGTGACGTTCGCGCATGTCCAGATGCCGACTGGTTGCTCGAGACCACGAATAATCTGCGCGGGCCGCTCGACAAGCGACGCGAAGTCGGCGCTCGAATGGTTCGATTCCGAGCGGGCCTGCCGGACCAGCGCGTCGCTGACGACGATGGCGCATCCGAATTCGCGGGTCAGCGCCTCCAGCCGGCTCGCTGCATTCACGGTGGTGCCGATCACAGCGAATTCAAGCCGATTGAGACCGATATCTCCCAGCACGACCTGACCATAGTGCAATCCGACACTGACCTAGATCGGCGGCTCGTTGCGGCCCTGCCGTTCTCTGTTCAGCTCGGCAATCGAGGCGATCATACCCCTCGCGCAACGCAAGGCGTTCAGCGCGTCGGAATCGCTGGCGAATGGCGTGCCAAACGTCGCCATCAGGCCGTCGCCGAGGTACTTGTCGAGCGTTCCGCCGTGCTGGAACACTTCTCTTTCCATTCGCTCATGGAATTGCCGCAGCGTGTCGATGACCTCTTTCGGGTCTCGTCCATCGGAATAGGCGGTGAATCCCACGATATCGGCAAACAATACCGCGACGTCTTGTGTGCGAACCCGCGTGAGCGGCTCGTCGTTGCCGGAGAGTTCATTGACGACATTGGGTGAAAAATAGCGCGCCAGGTTGGCACGCTCGCGTTCGATCCCGGCATGGCTGATCAGGAGCGCATTCGAACGGCGCACCGCTAGCGCCAGGATCGCGGCCACGATGATGAACACCGTCACTTCCTGGAAACGGGCGCCGAAGCCGATCGACGAAGGATCGATGATCTCGAACATGCGGATATCTGCGCCAACAGCTTCCCTGACGCGCTGCGACAGCGCGGCATGGGTTTCGGGCTGCAGATAGGCCCAACCGACGGCAATGGCCCACAGGGCAGCGGTCCATCCGCCCATCGCGACAACCGTTCGCCACGAATAGGCGAGGGTGGCCGTGGCAAGGAAAATGAAGAAATAGATGAAACTGTCAAACCGGAATTGCATTCCGATTGGCCAGTGCTCGGTGCTCCAGGGATTGGGCACGACGCTGAGGAAGGTCAGCAACGCAAGATCGCAAATAATCAGGAAAACCTCGAGATGCGAACGGCCGACCTTGCCGACTTTGAGCTGGGCCCAGCCGATCAGGGCAAAGAAGCCCAGCATCAGGACGTAGTAGATCACGTCCCAATTCGGGTTGATGATCGGCAAGGTAACGGCAGTGATGGCCAGCGCGACCCAGCGTGCCCGGACCGCGAGCAGCAGGCCTTCACGCTTGCTCTCGACAAGGGCGGCTTCCGCAAATTTCAGGGTGTCTTGTCGGGCTTCGGTTCGTCCGGTTCGCTGGTCGCCGACATCGGCGAGATCAGCCGTTTCCGTCATCACACTCAAGACACGTTCTCCCATGTCGAGAATCAGATCGTGCAAGGAGCACACTAATCACCGACCAAATTGGCACGCCTGAAAGCCAACGGCTACATGGATGCGGAGCGCATTGCTCCGATGGGGATTGTAGCAGAAAGAAACTGGCCGGAAGCGCGTTTCTGCGCTTCGGAACCAGACGGCGACGCGCGATACGTGCTCTGCACGGCGTCGCCCTTCTGAATTTGCGATTGTTATTTCACTGAAACGAACGGCACGGACGATCCCGGCACCATCGTCGTCGGCAGCACGCCGTTCCAGCGTTCGGCCTGCACCAGCGTGACCAGGTTTGGATTGGTGCCGAGCGCCTTGGCGCGGGCTTCGATGGCAGCAGCTTCGGCCTCGCCGGTGATCCTGATATTGGTGGCGCGGGCTTCGCCGTTCAGCCGCAGCGCGTCGGCCGCGGCCTGCGCCTCGGCGCGGACGGCGTTGGCCTTGGCGGTCGCCTGGGTGACGGTAATCTGCGCCTGCACCTTTTCGCGCTCGGCATTCTGTTGCAGCTTCTGCACCTCGACCTCGGCCAGCATGCGCTGCTCGATCGAATGCAGATAGTTGGCGCTGAACTCGATGTTTTCGAGCTGGACGCTTTCGATCGTGATCATCGGATCGTCCTTCAGCGAAGCGGTGATGGCGTCCTTGATCGCGGAGTTCAGCGGCCCGCGCTCCTGGATCGCTTTCACGGCGGTGTAGCGGCCGAACACGATTTTGACCTGCTGATTGACGGCCGGGCTGACCACTTGTTTGACTGCGGTGTCGAGCCCGCCAAACTTGGCGTAGAGATCGGCCACCTTGTCAGGTGAGGCTCGCAAGGTGACGCTGATCTTGAGGTCGGCCGGCTGCTGGTCGTAGGAATACGAATTCATCTTGTCCCAGGTATAGGTGAAGGTCTTGACGCTGACCTTTTCAACGCTGTCGATCAGCGGAACCTTGAAGCCAAGGCCCGGCTGCGCGGTGCCGATGACCGCGCCATAACGCAGCTTCACGCCGCGCTCGGTTTGATCGACGGTGTACCAGCTTCCTGCGGCGATGATGACGACGACAATGACGGCGACGATGGCGCCGATGATTCCCCTAGGCATTTCAGTCTCTCCAGACGTGGGTGATGCGATTCCATGCCCGGCACTGATCTGTGGTTACTTGCCGAATGGATGTGACACGCGTCACTTGGTCGGCCGCTGATGGGGAATGGTTCAGGCGGTGCGGCCGAATGCTTACGAAAATGCCGTCCACAGCAGGGTGAGACCGGCGGCCAGCATGATGCCGTCCATCAACAGCCGAAAGACGTCGGGCTGAAGACGCAGCACGAAGCCTTTGGCGATGAAGGCACCGAACATGAGGGAAGAGCCCGCAATCAGGCCCTTCAGCGCGATATCCGGCGTCAGCGCGCCGAAGCGCTCGAAGGTGACCGACTTGCTCAGATAGAGCCCGAGCGAGCTTGCGGCCTCGGTGGCGAGGAAGGCACCCTTGGTAAGTCCGTAAAACAGAAACAGCGGCACGCTGAGCGGTCCGGTCGAAACTACGATGCCGGTGAGAAAGCCGATAACGGCGCCGCCGACCGCCAGATGCCAGAGGCGTGCCTTTAGCTGATGTCGGGCCAACCAATGCCGAACCGGCACCATCGCGATGAGAAACAGGCCGATCGCGATGTCGACGGCGTGCGAGGGCAGGGCGAGCAATGTCCGCGCGCCGAGGGCTGCCGCCGGAATGCCCGTAACCGAATAGGCGATGCAGGCGCGCCAGTCGACCTCGCGCCACCAGGCGAGAATGCGCGAGAAGTTCGCCATCACGGCGGCGACCGCCATGATCGGCACGGCTTCCTTCGGCCCGTATTGATAGACCAATACGGGCATCAGCATGATCGACGATCCCGTGCCGACGATGCCCGAGATGGTGCCGGCGACGAGGCCGACAATGAGGACGAAGAGGAAACTCAAGCTGCAGTCTTTCGCGATTCCCTGATGCCGACATCATGGTGCCGGCAGCCTCGGGTTACGAGGCCTAAATATCACTCGGAAGGGAGCCGATCGTGCCGAGGGAAGCTGCTATGCGATGACAGCAGAGCCGCCAGCTCACTCACGCTAGGCGACGTAAAGCTCGATCGGGGCGTCAAATCCTTTGAGCTGGAATGGCTTTGATTGGCTGTCTTTCATATCCGGCTGGACGCGCTCGAAGACGGCCTTTGTCACGAGTATCTGGTCGGCTTCGGCGACCGACTGGGCCCGGGAGGCGGTGTTGACGACGGTACCGATCGCCGTCAGGTCGCGATGCGAGTGACCGAACTCGCCAAAGCTGAGTTCGCCGGAATGGATGCCGATGCCGATCCCCAGTTCGTCCGCGGTGAGGCCATGCGCTTCGACAAGAGTTTCACGCCGCTCGCGCCAGTTCGTCTGAATTTGCCGCGCCGACAGCACGGCGTTTTTGGCATGCTCCTCCCGCTGCAGGGGAAAGTTGAAGACGGCCATGACGGCGTCGCCGATCGTCTTGTTGAGGAGCCCGTCATGCGCCCAGATCGCGTTGGCGCATTCATCGTAGAATGCATCGAGCAGACTTGACACAGCATCCGGCGATTGCGACTGCGACAGGCTAGTGTAGCCGCGCAGGTCGGCAAACATGATGGTCGCGTCGATGGTGATCTTGCGGGCCCGCATCACCTTCGTGAACATAAGCTCGCAGATGGTGCAGGTATTGGGATTCATCCGGCTCGGACGAATGCCGAACGCGCGAAATGGCGCGGAGATCACGCCGCGAAGCGGCACCGGAACATGCATCTGCTCCCAGCAGCCCTTGCAGATTCTTGCCTGTTGCAGAGCCGCCATTTTTCATCCGTACATTGCGTTCGGCTGGCCGGTCGATCCTACAGTTGGCCGCAGGTGGGGGCAAGGACGCCGCAACGCACCTGCCGGCTGGCGGCGAGAGGCAAAGCTGCTAGGATCGCGTCAAAACAAGCAGAACAGAGGATCGCCATGGACGCTGCGACGCCGGCAAATGCGCAGACTGCAGACACGCATTCCCATCTGGTTCGACCCGACAGCATGGAATGGCAGAAGACCCGCTTTCCCGGCTGCGAGGCCAAGACGCTGCTGTTCGATCGCAAGACCGGCTTGATGACCGCGCTGATGCGGTTCGCGCCCGGCGCGGTGCTCCCCGACCACGAACACGTCAACATCGAGCAGACCTACGTGCTCGAAGGCTCGCTCGTCGACAAGGAAGGTCCGGCGCAGGGCATCGAATGCAAGGCCGGCGAATTCATCTGGCGCGAAGAGGGCAGTCGCCACGTCGCGTGGTGTCCGCAAGGCGGGCTGATGCTCGCAATCTTCCAGGTGCCGAACAAGTTCTTCGAGGCCGATGGTCGTGTGATCGACGCCGCGGGCGAGGATTGGGACGAGGCTTGGGGCCACACCCGGAAGAGCTGAACAGTCGCCATCCTGCCGCGCAGGAAATTCGGCCGGTGGGGCTTGCGAGGAGCTACTTCAACACGATCCACGCCGGTGCATGGTCGCTGGCGCCTTCCTCGCCGCGAACCGTGCGATCGACGCCGGCCTTGAGCAGACGCGGCGCTATCGACGGGCTCAGCAGCAGATGATCGAGCCGCAATCCGGCATCGCGTGGCCAGCGGTTGCGCTTGTAGTCCCAGAACGTGAACATCGGTTTAGATGGATGAAGCGTTCGGATCGCATCGGTCCAGCCTTGATCCAACAGCGCCTTGAACGCGGCGCGGCTCTTCGGCTGGATCAGCGCGTCCTTGTCCCAGGACTTCGTCGGATAGATATCGAACTCGGTCGGCGCGACGTTGTAATCGCCGGCTAGCACCACGGGGATGTCCTGCTTGAGCAGCTTGCCAGCGTGGGACCGCAGTCGCTTGAACCAGTCGAGCTTGTAATCGAATTTCGGTCCCGGCTGTGGATTGCCGTTCGGGAGATAGATGCTGGTGACGAGGATGCCGCTAATTGCGGCTTCGATATAGCGGGCCTCGACACCCCCATCGCCGGGGAGCGCGGTCCGGGTCAATACCGGCTCGGCATTCCGCGCCAGGATGGCGACGCCGTTCCAAGTTTGTTGTCCGCGCCACACCGCGCCGTAGCCGGCTTTCTCGATTGCCAGAATCGGGAACTCGGCGTCGGTCGATTTCAATTCCTGCAAGGCAACGACGTCGGGCTTCGCCGCGCGCAGCCAGCGCAACAGGCTCGGCAGGCGGCGGTTGACATTATTAATGTTGAAGGTCGCGATCTTCATGTAGAGCTGGCTGGCATCACTGTGCTTCGCCCGACACTTGGAGAATCCATGTCGAAACTACGCTTCGCCTTTCTCGTGCTCGCCATCGGATACTCCGGATCCGCAGTCGCTCAAGCCACCGACCAGCGCGGCGCCTGCAAGGCCGACTATGACAAATATTGCGCCGGCACGCTGCCCGGCGGCGGCCGTGTCGTCGCATGTCTGAACAAGCAACATCACCAACTCAGCGACGCCTGCAAGCAAGTGTTGGCCAGCCGGAAGAAATAGTAGGACCGGGCAACGCTCCAGCGTCGGATTTCGCCGTTATTGCTGTGATGGAGGCGGAGCAGGGGGGTCTGCAGTGGCATTGCCACCCTTGTAAACCCGCGCATAGCGCTTGCCGAGGCTGGTCAGCACTTCGTAGCCGATGGTGCCGAAATGATGGGCAAGTTCATCGGCCGTGATGCCTTCGCCGATCAGCGTCACCCAATGGCCGCGCCGCACTGCATTCTTGTCGAGATCAGTCACGTCGACCGCTGTCAGGTCCATCGAAATCCGTCCCGCGATCGGGCAGCGCTTGCCGGCGACTATCACCTCGGCACCTCGGGTGCCGTCATTGGCGCTGGCCGCGCGGAAATACCCGTCGGCATAGCCCGCGGAAACGACCGCTATTCTGGTTGGACGCCGCGCCGTCCAGGTGCCGCCATAGCCGACGGTATCGCCGCGCTCGACGTTGCGGATCTGCACGATGCGCGCCTTCAATTCGACGACCGGCTGCATCGGGTTGTCGGATTCCGGCGTCGGGTTGATGCCATAGAGGGCGCAGCCCGGCCGCACCAGATCGAACTGGAACTGGGCGCCCAGGAAGATGCCGGACGAATTTGCCAGCGAGGCCGGGACGCCGGAGAACAGGCTCGCGATCTCGCGGAAGGCCGCGAGCTGCCTGGCGTTGGCGGGATTGTTGAGCATTTCCGCGGAGGCGAGATGGCTCATCACGAGCGTGATACCGTGATCACCGGCATTGATGCGTGGGATGATGCCCTGCGCCTCGGTAACGGTGAGGCCGAGCCGGTTCATGCCAGTGTCGATGTGAATGGCGGCGCCGCCGGACCAGCCGGAACGGCGACAGAACACGTCCCATTCGGCGAGTTCGTTGAGGTCGCCGATGACGGGCTTGCAGTCAAACTTGGCGTAGGCGTCGCCGGTGTTCTGGAAGAAGCCGCCAAGCACGTAGATCGCGGCCGCAGGCGCCGCGGCGCGAACCACGCGAGCCTCGTCGAGGGTGGCGACGAAGAACGTCTTGCAGCCGGCGCCCGCAAGGGCACCCGCGACCTGTTCGGCGCCGCAGCCATAGCCGTCAGCCTTGACCACGGCCGCACATTCGGCCGGCACCGCGGTCTTCTCGAGCTTGCGCCAGTTGGCGATAATGGCGTCGAGATCGACCGTCAGCACGCCGGTTGCGGTCGCGAGCGCGGCAGCCTTGTTTGCCTCGGGCGACAGCAGGGTGCCTTGCGGGATGGACTTGGGATCAGGGGCCACGTTCATGCCACAGTTCTACGCGGCGGAACGCTGCGGTTCAACCGTGGCCGCGCCTCAATAACCGCCGGTCGGCAGGTTGCCGTCCTGCGCCAGATCGCTGAACCGGGTGAACTGGCCTTCGAACTGCACTTCCACCGTTCCAGTGGGGCCGTGGCGCTGCTTGCCGATGATGATTTCGGCCTTGCCGTGCACCAGAGACATATCGAGCTGCCATTTTTCGTATTCGGGGGTGCCGATGCGCGGCTCCTTGTTGGCAAGGTAGTACTCCTCGCGGTACACGAAGATCACGACGTCGGCGTCCTGCTCGATCGAACCGGATTCACGCAAGTCGGCCAGTTGCGGGCGCTTGTCGTCGCGGTTTTCCACCTGACGCGAGAGCTGCGACAAGGCGATGATCGGAACGTTAAGTTCCTTGGCGAGCGCCTTGAGGCCCGTGGTGATTTCAGTCACTTCCTGCACGCGATTGTCCGAACGCTTGCCCGAGCCCTGCAGCAACTGGATGTAATCGATCACGATCAGGTCGAGGCCCCTCTGCCGCTTCAGCCGGCGCGCACGCGCCGTGAGTTGCGAGATCGACAGGCCGCCGGTTTCGTCGACATAGAGCGGCAGCGACTGCAGTTCGATCGAATGATCGCGGATCTTCTCGAAGTCGGCCTCGGTGATGCCGCCGCGTCGGATCATGCTGGAGGCAATGCTGGTCTGTTCGGCCAGAATACGGGTGGCGAGCTGTTCGCCGGACATTTCGCAGGAGAAGAAGCCGACGATGCCGCCATTGACGGTCTTCATCGTGCCATCGGCCTGCACCTCGGCGCGGTGCGCTTTGGCGATGTTGTAGGCGATGTTGGTGGCGAGCGACGTCTTGCCCATGCCGGGGCGGCCGGCGACGATGATCAAGTCGGACGCCTGCAGCCCGCCCATCTTGCTGTCGAGGTCGCGCAAGCCGGTCGCGATGCCCGACAGACTTCCGTCACGCTGGAAGGCTTTGGCCGCCATGTCGACGGCGGTCGTCAGCGCCTGCGAAAAGCGCTGGAAGCCGCCGTCATAACGGCCGGATTCGGCGAGCTCATAGAGCTGGCGCTCGGCGTCCTCGATCTGCGCGCGCGGGGCAAAATCCACCGGCGCATCGAAGGCGACGTTGACCATGTCCTCGCCGATCCGGATCAGGTCGCGGCGCAGCGACATGTCGTAGACCGTGCGGCCATAGTCCTGCGCGTTGATGATCGTGGTGGCCTCGGCCGCGAGGCGCGCGAGGTACTGACCAACCGTCATGCCGCCGATATCGGTATCGGCCGGCAGGAAGGTCTTCAACGTCACGGGCGTTGCGACCTTGCCCATCCGAATCAGGCTGCCGGCGGTCTCGAAAATGGTCTGGTGGATCGGCTCGAAGAAGTGCTTCGGTTCCAGGAAGTCGGAAACCCGGTAGAACGCGTCATTGTTGACCAGAATGGCGCCCAGCAAACTCTGTTCCGCCTCGATATTGTGCGGCGCGCTCCGGTAGGCCGGAGCTCCCGCGTCCGGGGCGAGCTTGAGGACATTCGAATCAGTCAGAGCCATAGTTTGTAATGTTCTTTAGGTTTTTGGTTTTTGTCAGATCGCTTGCGGAAGCGGGGCAGCGATAAAGCGCCACGTGCAGGCGATCCGAAAGTCCGAGTAGGCCTTATGCCCGATTCACACAATGCCATGTGTGAATCCTGAGCTGGCCCCTTGACGGATTTGGACCAAAAAGCAGCCCGCCGTCCGGCGGTACCGGAGTGGCTTTTGTGAAAAAGCCAGACAAGAACTTAGGGGAATCTGAACCTTGCCGCGACTTGGGCCGACATATCCGAAGGAAGAAGGCGTTTCGAGCCCTGATCTTAAGCGTTGATCAAACCAGCATCAGATAGACGAACGCGAACAGGGCGGCAGCTACGCCGATTGCGATCAAGGCGTAGTCGATCCTGATGTCGGAATCGAACGGGGCTGGGTAGGTCTGCCGCTTCATGGGCGGAGATGTACGACGGACCGCCGAGCGGCTCTGTGAAGTAGATCACATCGGATGTGATTTTCTTCGCTCAGGATGGATTGGTTACCAAATCGGGAACGGGCCGGCGATTTTCGAGTTGCCAGTTGCACCGACCAAAAGGAACAGGCGATGGGTCAGCAACTCCAGGGATGGCGATCGGCAAGCGCCCAGCGTTTGTGGCTGGCGATGCTGATCGACACCATGGAGGAGATTTCGCGCCCCGAACGGCGTGACGAGCCCTGTGATGCCCAGGTGCTTGCCGCGTTGCGAGCCCAGCTCGCCCACCCGGCATTGGCCAACCTGCCTTACGCCTCGGCCTATAGCCTGAGAAACTGACTCCGCCGCCTTTGCGGCCTATTCGCCGGCCAACCGCAGCCGCGGCTGCTTTCCAATTTCGATTCCGCGCAGCCTTGCTTCTTCCCGGGCGATGTAATCGCGCGTCATCGGCACAATTCCTTGCCGCCTGGTGAGCTGGATCTGGAAATTCATCAGATTCTGCTTCCGGAACGACATTTCCGACGCCGCCAGATAAAATTCCCACATCCGGGCGAAACGCTCATCATAGAGACGCACCGCCTCTTCGCGCCGCGCCATGAAGCGCTCCCGCCAGGCCTTCAGCGTTTCCGCATAATGCAGCCGCAGGATTTCCATGTCGCAGACCAGAAGGCCGGCTTTCTCGATCGCGGGGATGACCTCTGACAGGGCGGGGATATAGCCGCCCGGGAAGATGTATTTCGTGATCCATGGGCTCGTCACATCGGGTCCCGTGGAGCGGCCGATCGAGTGCAGCACCATGATGCCGTCATCGCTCAGAAGTTCGGCGCAGCGCCGGAAGTAGGTTTCATAGAAGTCGATGCCGACATGCTCGAACATCCCGACGGACACGATCCGGTCGAACGGGCCGGCAATATCGCGGTAGTCGCTCAGCAGGAATTTTGCCGACCCCGTCAGGCTCTTCTCGGTGGCTCGGGCATTCGAAGCCTGCAATTGTTCCGACGACAGCGTGATTCCGGTGACATTGGCGTCCGTCATTTCGGCCAGATAGAGGCCAAGGCCACCCCAGCCCGAGCCGATGTCGAGCACGCGGTCGCCCGGCCTAACGAGAAGCTTGGCAGCAAGGTGACGCTTTTTGGCGAGCTGGGCGTCGTCGAGCGTCATATCCGGCGCCTCGAAATACGCGCAGCTATATTGCCGGTCGGCGTCGAGGAAGAGGGAATAGAGCCGACCGTCCAGATCATAGTGGTGGGCGACATTGTTTTTCGCCCGGCCCCGCCAATTGAACTGTCTCGCGTGCCTGCTGAAGTAGCGCAGCCACCATTGCAGCTTGGCCCAGCGTGGCAGCATTTCGGGCTGGCCGAGCAGGATTTCCAGCGCGTCGGCGATCGAGCCGTCCTCGACCACGAACGAGCCATCCATATAGGCTTCGCCAAGCGCCAGTTCGGGATTGAGGAGAATCCGGAGTTGCGTCCGCTTACTCAGGAACCGCACTGATACCGGGCGACCGGTTCCATCCCCGCAGGTAAATCTCGCCCCGCTCGCGGATGTGAAATTCATCGTGCCGCGGCGAATGAACTGACCAAGAAAATAACGCAACAAACGATCCATCGACGCACCAATGGAACGACCAGCCCGTTACACCAATGCACTTGGGAACAGAGAGTTCCATATGCACGGGAACATCGTAAGTATGATGATGCCGCAGCGCTACTGCGTTGGCGTCAAAGCGGATATTCTTAAATGTCACAGTCACGCAGATGCGTAGTAAGCCCGCTTCCATTCGCGTCACAATCGGCTAAAAGGTGACCCGCCGCTGGCCCGTGTTGTGCGACCGGCAGCGATTCCACGTCTGGAGATACAGGGAATGTTGAGCCGAGCGCTCAGTTTAGCGACGGTGACGCTCCTGATCGGCTGCCTCACAGCAGGTGCGGTGCGGGCGCAAAACCTCGATGCCGGCAAGAGCCCCTCACAGATATTCTCCGGTACTTGCAGCGCCTGCCACAAGAGCCCGCGCGGCCTGTTGAAGAACGTGTCGGCTTCGTCCTTGCCGGGCTTTTTGCGTCAGCACTATACGACCGGTACCGACATGGCCTCGGTGCTTTCGTCCTACCTGATATCCAATGGGGCCGCAGATCCCAGGTATCAGGCTAAAGATCAGCCTAAGCAGAAAGACGCCAAGCAGGACGGAAGGTCGGATCAGCCCGACCGATTCGGCCGCCGGCAGCCGTCCTCCGCACCGGCCCAGGAGACCTCCCGGCCGGGTGCCGACGAAGCGCCGCCGCAAGGCGAGGGCGCCCGTCGAGGCCGAGACGGGAGGCGGCTTGCACGACCGCACGCGGCGCCCGAGGCTGCTAAGCCCGCAGATGATGGGCAGGCCGCTACCGACAGCAAATCGGGCGTCAGGCAGAAGCAGGGCAGGCGTGGCAAGCCCGCGCCCGCTGCCGAAGAACCGCAGAAACCCGAGCAGGCCGCCCGCGAAGAGGCCGCAAAGGAAGATGCGTCTCGGGATGCCGCCAAATCCGAAACTGCGAAGCCCGGAACTGCCGAGCAACCTGATTCTGCCAAGCCTGATTCTGCCAAGACCGATTCTGGCGGGCCGGATCCTGCCAAGCCTGATACCGACAGGACCGACTCCGCCAAAGGTGAGGCCGACAAGCCGGTCACCACGGAAGCCGCGAAGCCGGCCGGCGAGTCAGAAAAGCCGGCCAGCGAGGGCGGGTCCGAGACCCCCAAGGTCAGTGCTCCCAAGGACAGCGCCGATAGCGAGCCGACCGCACCCCGGCCCGACCCGGTGACGCCTGTCCCGCCAGCTCCCCCCGCCGCGACTGCCCCTGAGCCAGCCGCGAGCCCCCAGGCGGCGGCACCCGCGACGTCTCCGCCGGTGACAGCTACTGCGGCGCCCGCAACGCCGCCGGCCGGGTCCGTCGGTCCCCCCGCGCCACCCATCTCGCGATAGGATGCAGATTTCCAAATGCTTGGCCGGTGACGCGCTTGACCGTTTCTAGAGCTTCACTCTAGAGTAACGATCTAATGGACCGAAAGGCGGCGCAGGTGGCTACGGCACGGGACGATCTGCTGGCGGCGGGGTTGGCGGTGTTCGACCGCGACGGTTTCGAGGGCGCCACGGTGGCCGCCATTAGAACTCGCGCGCGAGCGTCCAACGGCAGCTTCTTCCATTTCTTCGGATCGAAGAAGGAACTGGCCGGCACGCTGTTCCTGGAAATCCTCGCCCGTTATCACGCTGCCATCGTAGCGGCGGTCGATGAATCCTGCGGCGCGCGGGAAGGCGTGGCGCGGCTGATCCGCGCGCATCTGGACTGGGTCGTCAATTCCCGGCGCGAGGCGCGCTATCTCTTCGAGATTTCCCGCAACGAATGGACCGAAGCGATCCGCGGCGCGCAGCGCACGCGGAATTCGCGGCTTGCGGAAGCCGTCGAACGATGGCGCGCGCCGCTGGTTGAGCGCGGCGAATTGCTGCCGATGACTTCGTCGGTTTTCTTCAGCCAGATCATCGGACCGGCGCAGATTTTTTGCCGCGCATGGCTGTCGGGCCGCGACCGCACCGATCCGCGAGAACAGGCCGAAATCCTGATCGCCTGTGCCATCCGCGCAGTGGTCGCGCCCGATGTAACCGATAAAGCGGGAGAAGCCGTATGAGTGCGAATGACGATCCCGACTTCGCGCCGATCGCGACCCGTATCCGCGACAATGTCGGCCGCCAGGGCTTCATGACCCATATCGGCGCGGAACTATCCGAGTTGACGCGTGGCGCCTGCACGCTTGCGGTCGACCGCCGGCCGGAACTGTTGCAGCAACACGGCTTGTTTCACGGCGGCGTCACGGCCTTTCTCGTCGACAACGCCACCACGATCGCGGCCGCGACATCGCGCGGGCAACCGGCGCTGACGGCGGAATACAAATTGAATCTGCTGTCGCCGGCGATCGGTGAGCGATTGATCTGCCGGGCGCGCGTGATCAAGCCCGGACGTCAGGTCGCCGTGGTTGCGGCCGACGTGTTTTGCGTAACCGATGGCGTCGAGAAGCATACCGCAACTGCGCTGGCCTCGATCGCAATGCTTGACCACAAGACGGCCGCTAGAATCCCAAGCCCGGCCTGATTAGGGCCGGGCTTGAAGGTCGTCAAAGCGTTTGCAGCGAAGCGCCTTACTTCTCGGTCGCAGCCGGCGCCGGCGCGACCTCCTCGTGCTGGGCGTCCGGATCGAAGAACTCGCCGGCGGCGGCGATTGCCTCGGCGGCGGCGTCCTGGTCTTCCTGACGGGTCGAGATGTCCTCGCCGCGGTTGATGCGCTCGGCTTCATCGGCGCTGCGCGCGACGGTGACGCTGACGCTGACTTCGACTTCCGGATGCACGGCGATGTTGATCTCGTGCTTGCCGATGGTCTTGATCGGCGCGTCGAGCAGGACCTGGCTGCGGTTGATGGTGACGCCGTCGGCCTCGAAGGAGGCGATGATGTCGCGAATGCTGACCGATCCGAACAACTGGCCGGATTCCGACGCCTGGCGCAGCACGATCACGTTGCGACCGCTGATCTTCTCCGCGACCTTGGTCGCTTCGCCCTTGGCCTTGAGGTTGTTGGCCTCGAGTTCGGCCTTCATGCCGTCGAACTTGGCACGATTGTCGGCGGTGGCGCGCAACGCCTTGCCGCGCTTGAGCAGAAAGTTGCGGGCAAATCCGTCCTTGACGCGGACGACTTCGCCCATCTGACCGAGCTTGACGACGCGTTCCAGCAAGATGACTTCCATTTTCGTTCTCCTATTATGTGTTCGGTATGACGTTAGTGGATGGTTGGATTTCAGGCTGCGGGCAAAGGCGGCGGCTTTCCGCGCAGATAACGTTGGCGCAATCCGAAAATTGCGTCCGTAAGGCCGAGGGCGATCATCAGAACGAGCGTCCATGGCAACAGCACCAGGATCCCGTAGGTGCAACTCAGCAAAAACCCGCGGCTCTTCAGCGCCAGCGTTAGCGTGTGAACGGCGGCAAGGCCGACGAGCGCGTAAGCCATGAAGAGCGCGGCTGTCATGATCTGCGCGGCTATCGAAAACGATCCGCCAGCGAAACAAAATGCCAGTGTCCCGCAGAGTGCTACGAGTGTCATCGGCGGCAACGCTGTGCTCTTCAAGTCTGGCCAGGGGCGGCGTAGCCGGCCCGACATCGCTGAAATCTTCGCCGCAAGCCAGAGGTTGAGCGTAAGCGTCGCCACGACGAGCATTGCCGACAAGCCGCGAAAGATCGTTACAAGCGCGTCAGCCAACCGCTCGATGTCATCAGACGAGAGCCCTTCACGGTCAGAAAGAACCTTCGTCAGCCCGCTTCGCAGGGCCGCAGCGATGGCATCGGCATCTTTGCCGAAGACCAGCCACGACGCGAGGGAAGACAGGATGGCAAAGCCGGCGATCCAAAGCAGGATCCGTCCGGTCGGATACCACTCGAGCTTCTCTGCCGTGGGGTGCGTGCCGTTGTCCGTTTCGACAGCAGCCGTTGATCGTCCCAGCAACGCGAGATGGCCAAGCCACCAGGCCGGCAGCGCCACCGCAACCGCAAAAGCGAGGCAGAAGCGCAGACCGAAAATTGCACCGAAGCCGGAAGCCGCCGCGATGCCGCCGATGGTTGCGCTGAGCGGTCCCCAACTGAGCGCCGTCACCATCAGCGGTAGCGGCGCCAGCAGAGACAGCAGCAACGAGACCGGCGCGCCCGAGACGACCGAGACGAACATCAGCGCCGACGCGCAGCCGGCCGCAAGACCAATGAGGATAATCGCGATCATAAGCTGTCCCGCCCCTTTCGAGCGGTTAGATAGAGGTCAGCAAAAATGCCGCCTTTACCAACTAGTTAGAGATCCGAGGGCTTACCGGTACCGTGGTACCGAGCGCAGTTGGGCCCTCAAACGTTCACGGCCCCACCGGGGGCCGTGACTGGCGGCCTTTTAGATCAGGAGCCTCACCCGATCAAGGGTGTTTGGCGGAAGCTGCCCAGCAGGAGTTCCCGGCGTTCCATGCCGTAGGGCGTGATGTGACGCCCCGCCCGGCTTAGGCGTAGATACGCAAAACACCGAAAGCCACGGTGCCAGCGAGGAGGGCGGCAGCGATAAGCGTCAGTGCGGCGAACTGTGTTCGGGTCACGTGCTGGTTTCCGGCGCTATCGTTCGTCGTGTCGTCCGTACCTTCTGCACCAACAGGCCGATGGCGAGCAAGCCCAAGCCGATGACATCGGTGATGGCATTGGGGTCGATCAGCAGCATTGCGGCCACAAAGAACAGCGCCCGCTCGAACCACGTAGCAACACGCAGGAAGTAGCCTTCAAGACTGGCTGCGAGCGCAATCACTCCGATCGTGCCGGTCAGCACCGCGCGAAGGATGTCGGGCCATGGGCCCTCGAATAGCAGCGCAGGGTTGTAGACAAAGAAGAACGGCACGATGAAGCCGGCGGCGGCAAACTTCATCGCCTGCAGGCCTGAGGCCCACAGGCCGGCCCCGCCGATTGACGCCGCAGCATACACGGCCAGCGCCACGGGTGGCGTCACTGCCGACAGGCAGGAGAAGTAGAATGCGAACATGTGCGCCGCCATGGGCTCCACACCGAGCTTCATGATCGCGGGCACGAGCAGTGCTGCCTGCATGATGTAGGCGGGGGTGGTCGGCATACCCATGCCGAGAATGACGCCGGCGACCATCGTGATGAGCAGTGCGGGCAGCAATGAGCCATAGGTGAAGTCGATGAGAAAGGCCGTGAACCGCAGCGCCAGCCCGGTTTGCAGTACGATTCCGATCACGATACCGGCGGACGCACAGGCCATCGCCACCGGCACGGTTTGCACCGCCCCGTCGCGCAAGCCCTCAAGGCACGCGCGCCAACCCAACGCCGTGGAAGGACGAAGCCACGAGATGGCGACCAGCGCGAAAGTGGCGATGATCGCGCCATAGGTCGGCGTGAAGCCGAATAGAAGCAGCGCCAGAAGCACGATGACCGGCAGGAACAGGTGCCCCTGGCGCAGCATGATGTAGCCCAGGACGGGCAGTTCTTCGCGTGGCAAGCCCTTGAGTCCCGAGCGCACGGCGTTGAAGTGGACTGCAGCGAACAGCGCCCCATAGTAGAAGAGCGCAGGTATCGCCGCCGCGATCATCACCTGCGTGTAGCTGACGCCCTGAAACTCGGCCATGACGAACGCCGCCGCGCCCATGATCGGCGGCATGATCTGCCCGCCCGTGGAGGCAACCGCCTCGATGGCGGCTGCCGCTTCCGGCTTGAAGCCGGTCTTCTTCATCATCGGAATCGTCAACCAACCGTCGACCATGACATTGGCGACCGCGGAGCCGGAGATGGTACCGAACAGGCTGGACGAGACGATCGAAACCTTGCCGGGGCCACCGCGCGCGCCACCGGCGATCGCGTTCGCGAAGTTCATGAAGAACTGACCTGCCCCGGATTTCTCGAGGAACGTGCCGAAGATGATGAAAAGAATGACGTAGGTCGCGGCCACCGTCATTGGCACCCCGAAAATTCCCTCCGTGGTGAAATAGGTCTGGTCGATGGTGATCTCGAGACTGAGACCTCTGTGATAGAGCCAGCCGTACAGCCAGGGGCCCGCGAACCCGTAGAGCAGGAACACAATTGCCACGATCGGCAGCGACGCGCCGATTGTGCGTCGTGTCGCCTCAAGAACCAGCAGGGTGGCGGTAATTCCAACCGCCATGTCCATTCGGGTGAGGGACTCGGCGGTGGGAAAACGGTTCACGATGTAGTCGTAGTTCGCGAACATGTAGCCAATGCACGCGAGCGAAAGACCTGCCAAAGCGAGATCCTCCCACGGCACGCGACCCAGTGTTGCGTTCTTGCTGCGAGGCCACAGCAGGAACGACAGCACCAGGCTGAAGGCCAGCGTTATGTAGAGCAGGGCCTGCTGATCGGGAGCGTATACCGTCAGTCGCGCGTAAACGTGGTACACGGACATTGCGACCGCAACCACTCCGACGACCAGGCCCGCGTAGCCGGAGAGTTTGCGCACGGCACGCCCTCTACTGCTTGAGCAATCCAGCTTCGCGGTAGTATTTCTCCGCGCCGGGGTGATACGGCATGCCCAGGCTCTCAGCCATGTCGGACGCCTTCACGCCCTTCATTTCGCTGGTGACGTTACCGAACTCGTCCCGCCCTTCGACAATGGCCTTGGTGATCTTGTAGATCACCTCGGGAGACGTCTTGGAGGACGCAATGAGCACGGTGGGCGACTGGAAGGTTTGAACGGCCTCGGTCACGCCCTGGTCCTTGTAGGTGCCGGCCTTGATGGTGTAGCGCACAAAGCCCGCATTGAGTTTGCGCAGTGCGGCGAACTCCTCGTCGGTGACCGGAAGCACCCGCAGCGGCATCGCCGAGCCAAGGTCCAGGACGAAAGATGCCGGCACCACGGTGAACCATCCGGCCGCCATCGCCTGCCGGTTCTTCACTGCCTCTGCATTGGAAGACACCGGGCCGTAGCTCTTCGCGCCCAAGTCGTTCAGCGTCATGCCGTTCACCTTGAGCAGGTACTCCCAGCCGGCCGCCAGGCTGGTGTTGCCGCGTGCCGGCAGCGCCACCGGCTGTCCCTTCAGATCCTTGACGCTCTTGATGTCGCTGTTCGCGGGCACCACCAACTGCCAGACGTTGGGATAGAAATTGGCAACGAAAAGGGCCTTGTCGGTGGCCTTGCCGGCGAACTGACCTTCGCCCTTCTGCGCATCGGCCATGACGGTCGTCATCGACCAGCCGATATCGGCCTTGTCGTTGCGGATCTTCTCCATGTTGACGAGGGCGGCACCCGGCTCAACCTGCACGTTCAGCTCGGGATATCGCTTGTTCACGACCTGCGACGCTGCTGCCGCCATCGGCGTCCAACTGCCGCCGGTCGGGCCGGCGCTGAAGATGACATCGGTTTTCTGGGCATGGGCTGCGCCTGCTGCAGCGGCGGTCAGTGCTGAAATAACGGCCAGACGTACAATTCGCCGTAGACCACGGATGTGGGCGGACATCGTTTGCACTCCCTTTGGCGGTTGCGCTCGTTGGCGCCGCTTATTGGGGCTCGTGTCCGCACGTGATCGGCGGCAACTTCGACGCCCGTAGCATCCGGGAATTGGGCATCCGTCCTGCTGTCGGGCAGCGTACGTGCCCGCCGCAGCGATTGTCAACGAGGTGTGCTCCCTTCATGTGCAGGGGCCGCGGCGGTTAGGTAGCAAGGTGCGGGCGAGGATTTATCAGGGGGAGGGCGCACCAGTTACGTACTAGAACTAAAGACGTACCGGAAAGCCGTACACGATGCGAGCAGGCGGCATCGGATGCATTGAAATGAGAGAAAAAATTTGCGGGTTCGATGGGCGGCCAGAGGTTGTTTCGACCAACCATCGGCGACCGGAGCCTGAAGAATAAGACCGGCGGCGCGGACGCCGCCGGTCGAAGGCATTAGCGAATGACGTAGGGTAGCAGGCCGAGGAAACGCGAGCGCTTGATGGCGCGCGCGAGTTCACGCTGCTTCTTGGCGGAGACGGCAGTGATGCGGCTCGGCACGATCTTGCCGCGCTCGGAGACGTAACGCATCAACAGCTTGGAATCCTTGTAGTCGATCTTCGGCGCATTCGGACCCGTGAACGGGCAGGTCTTGCGGCGACGGAAAAACGGACGGCGTGCACCAGCTTCAGCCATGATTCTTACTCCTCTACCGCTGCTGCTTCGTCTTCACGCGGACGGCGCGGGCCACGGTCGCCGCGGAAGCCACCGCCTTCACGATCGCCACGGAAGCCGCCTTCGCGGTCGCCGCGGAAACCGCCGCCGCGATCGTCGCGCTCGCGGTCACGATCGGCCTTGCGCATCATCGCCGAGGGACCTTCCTCGTGCTCTTCGACGCGGACAGTGAGATAGCGGATGACGTCTTCAGAGATCCGCTCCTGCCGCTCGATCTCGGTGACCGCAGCAGACGGCGCATCGATGTTCATCAGCACGAAATGTGCTTTGCGATTCTTGTTCATGCGATAGGTGAGGGAGCGTACGCCCCAGTTCTCGGTCTTGGTGACCTTGCCGCCGAGCCCTTCGACGATGCCCGTCATCTGGGTGGTCAGCTCTTCGACCTGCTGGGTGCTCGCATCCTGGCGCGCGAGAAAAACATGCTCGTAAAGAGGCATGGGTGTCCTTTCCTAGTGTTGGCGCGGTCCCCGGCGGCAAGCCCTTCGAGGCCTTCGGAAAGGACTCGGGGATAAGCTCAGAAGGCGGAAGCACGGGACGACGGGCCGACTGGCCCTGCCACATCAATAACGCCTGCAAAGGTGAGATTGCTGAGACCGTCCGTTCAGCTCCCGGCCGGGATCCACGGATGCGCGGTTTATAAGGATTTTCAGCGTGCTGGCAAGGCTTCTTGAGCAGGCTTGAAAGCGTCCTGGCGTCAGCACGGGAGGCGGTGGGCCCAATGAATGGTTGATTTATTTGTTTGTATGGCATACAAATAACGGATCGGAGGGCAAGCGATGGCTCCAAAGTCCGTCCAGACAGCGCCAAAAGCGCCCAGCGATCCCAAGCACGCCGCCCGCGCCACGCGCACGGCCGGGCGCCAGATGCGCTCGCGGCTGCTCGATGGCGCCAGCCGGCTGTTCAAGGAGCGGGGCCTCGCCGGAGCGTCGATCTCGGACATCGCGGCGGCCGCCGATGCCTTTCCGAGCCAGATCACCTACTACTTCCGCACCAAGGAAGCCCTGTTCGTCGAAGCTGCCTGCCGCGACATGCTGTACGTGGCGCGCGCGGCCGAGGAGGCCGCGTTGCAGGCCCGTACGCCGCGCGACTACACGCGCGCGCTGGTCGAGGCCGTCACGGCGACGGATTCGGTCGCCTTCTTTACCGAAGCCCTGACGCTCACCCGCCGCCGCCAGGATCTCGCGCCGCTGGTGGAACGCACCATCGAGCGGCTGCACGGCGAGGGGATGCGCGCCTATGCCGGTCAGATCGAGCGGCACGGCTGGAAAAGCCTGCGCGATCCCGACGCCAGCTCACGGCGATTCTGGGCGCTGGCCATCGGCGTGATGGTGGAGGGCTACGCCATGGGCCGTTCAGCCGAGGAATTGTGCAACGAGATGCTGCGCGTGCTGGGCGATCAGGCCACGACAGCATCCGCGGCCGACAGCGCCAGGCTGCGCCTGGTTGGCGACAACGATGAACCCGACGGGGAGACATCAGCATGACCGCGCTTCGCATGCGTGCCCGCGACTTTCTGACCGAGGATCAACTGGTCGCCATACGCCAGCGCGTGACATGGAAGGGTGCAGCCCTGATCGCGCATGCGTGGGCGCTGATACTGGGATCGATTGCGCTGGTGGCGTGGTGGCCCAATCCGCTGACCTTTCTGCTCGCGGTCGGCATCATCGGCTCGCGCCAGCTCGGGCTTGCGATCCTGATGCATGACGGGGCGCATGGATGCCTGTCGGCAGACGAGAAAATCAACCTGACGCTCAGCCAGTGGTTCTGCGCCTATCCGATCTTCGCCGAGACCCGCGCCTATCGGCGCTACCATCTGCAGCATCATGCACGCACCCAGCAGGACGACGATCCCGATCTGATTTTGTCGGCGCCGTTCCCGATCACCAGGATGAGCTACCGCCGCAAATTCTTCCGCGATATCACTGGGCAGACCGGCTATCAGCAGCGCAAGGCGCAATTGTTGAATGCGCTTGGCCCAAAGGAATGGCCGCTTGCGCGGCGCGCCGCGCATTTCTGGGAAAAGCTCGGCCCGCAATTTGCAGTCAACGCGGTGTTGTTTGCTGGCCTCACCGCCGCCGGCATATGGTGGGCCTATCCGCTATTGTGGCTATTGCCGCTGCTCACCTGGCAGATGGTTATCACCCGCATTCGCAACATCGCCGAACACGCCGTCGTTCCCGATTCGAGCGATCCCTTGCGCAACACGCGCACCACGCGCGCGGGTTTTCTCGAGCGGTTGTTCATCGCACCATATTACGTCAACTACCATCTCGAGCATCATCTGTTGTTCTACGTGCCCTGCTACAACCTGCCGCGCGTCCACCGCATCCTCTCTGAAAGCCGATATGCGGATCGGATGGAGGTGGAGCCGAGCTACGCCGCCGTGCTGCGGATTGCGACCGCCAAGCCCGACCACGAGGACCGGCCCGGCAAGCTGGTAAGCAGCGCACGCCGCGCGCGGGCTGGCGCCGACGTCGGTGGCGACCAGGCGGCGGGCGGCTTCTAGTGCGGTGATCGACGGTGGTGTAGCTTCCATCGGCGACCAAGCGGAGCCAGCGAATGATCGATCCGACCACATTGATTACGTATGTCGCGGTCGTGCTTGGCTTTGTGTTCATTCCGGGCCCCGCGACGCTTCTCACGGTTGCACGGGCAACGACTTCAGGCGCCCCGGTTGGCATCGCCACGGGCGCCGGAATCGCGGCCGGCGACATGATTCACACCTTTATGGCGATCGTCGGTATCTCGGCGATCATTGCCGCTTCGGCCATGCTGTTCAGCATCATCAAGTACCTCGGCGCGGCCTATCTGGTTTACCTCGGCATCCGTGCCGTCCTCGAAAGGACACCAGCAAATCTTGCGGCCGGCGCACTGCCGATTTCAGCAGGAAAGGCATTTCGGCAAGCGATTTTGGCGGAGGTGCTAAACCCGAAGACGGCGCTTTTCTTCCTCGCGTTTCTCCCCCAGTTCGTACGGCCCGAGAATGGTTCGGTCATACTCCAGCTCACGATTCTGGGGATCATCTTTGTTTTATTGGGGTTCGTCAGTACGGCGGTTTTTGCAGTAGGCGCCGGAGGTCTCGGGACCTTCCTGCGCCGCAATCCTGCGGTTCTGAAATGGCAGGGGAAGGCAATCGGCGGTCTCTACTGCGCTCTGGGTATCCGGCTGGCGCTACAGGAACGCTGATCCGCTCCGGCCCATTGATGACCCGGCAGCGGCCCGGCGATACCGCACCGCGGCTTGACATCCCGGCCCGCGTCAGTGTCTTACGGCCCCAATCTTACGAGGGAGCACCGGATGACGGCTGCATTTACATTTCCGGGGCAGGGTTCCCAGGCGGTCGGCATGGGCAAGGCCCTGGCGGAGGCCTTTCCGGCCGCGCGGGCTGTGTTCGACGAGGTTGATTCGGCGCTCGGCGAAAAGCTGACCGCGATCATCTGGGATGGCCCGGCCGAAACCCTCCAGCTCACTGAAAATGCCCAGCCGGCCCTGATGGCGGTTTCGATTGCCACGCTGCGCGTGCTGGAGGCCGACGCGGGCTTTTCCGTCGGACGGGATGCGGCTTTTGTCGCCGGCCATTCGCTTGGCGAATATTCCGCGCTGGCCGCTGCCGGCAGCCTTAGCATCAGCGATACCGCCCGCCTGCTGCGCACCCGTGGTCTTGCAATGCAAAAGGCGGTACCGGTCGGCGCCGGCGCGATGGCGGCACTGCTTGGGCTCGACTATGAGGCGGCGGTGGCCGTCGCCAACGAAGCTGCCCAGGGGCAGGTCTGTCAGGCCGCCAACGACAATGGCGGCGGGCAGGTGGTGGTGTCCGGCGACAAGGCGGCTGTCGACCGCGCCGTGGAAATCGCCAAAGCCAAAGGCGCCAAGCGTGCAATGCTGCTGCCGGTGTCCGCGCCATTCCATTGCAAGCTGATGCAGCCCGCCGCCGATGCGATGGCGGAGGCGCTTGCAGGTGTAACGATCAAGACGCCGGCCTCGCCGCTGGTGGCGAACGTGCTGGCCGCGCCGATCACCGATCCCGACGAGATTCGCCGCCACCTGATCGAGCAGGTCACTGGCACCGTGCGCTGGCGCGAGTCGGTGGCCTATATGGCAGCGCATGGCGTCACGCGGTTCTTCGAAATCGGTGCCGGCAGGGTGCTGAGCGGGCTGGTCAAGCGGATCGCCGACGGCGCGGTCGGCGTGGCGATCGGGGGACCCAACGATATTGCCGCCGCGAAGGACGCATTGGCGGCGTCGGCCTAAAAGCTCCCGAAAGGAGACACTGATGTTCGATTTAACTGGCAGGACGGCGCTGGTGACCGGCGCGACCGGCGGCATCGGCGGTGCGATCGCGCAGGCGTTGCATGGTCAAGGCGCGACGGTGGCGATCTCCGGAACGCGTCGCGAGGTGCTGGATTCGTTTGCCGGCAGGCTTGGCGAACGCGTCCACGTGCTGCCGTGCAACCTTTCCGACAGCGCGGAGGTCGAGGCGCTGGTGCCGGCGGCGGAGGCCGCGATGGGGCAGGTCGATATCCTGATCGCCAATGCGGGCATCACGCGCGACAATCTGTTTGTCCAGTTGCGTGACGAGGATTGGGACGACGTCATCAACGTCAACCTGACTGCGACCTTCCGTCTTGCCCGCGCCGCAACCAAACTGATGATGCGCAAGCGCTTCGGCCGGATCATAGCGATCACCTCGATCGTCGGCGTGACCGGCAACCCCGGCCAGGCCAACTACACCGCGTCGAAGGCCGGAATCATCGGCCTGATCAAGACGCTGGGTGCGGAATACGCCAAGCGCAACGTGACCGCCAATTGCATCGCGCCGGGATTTATCAAGACGCCGATGACCGACGCGCTAAACGACAAGCAGCGCGAGACCATCCTGACGAAGGTTCCTGCGGCGCGGCTAGGGACGCCGGAGGACATCGCGGCGGCAGCCGTCTATCTCGCCTCCAACGAGGCGGCCTACGTCACTGGCCAGACGATTCACGTCAACGGCGGAATGGCCATGATTTGAGCGAGTTATTGCCCCGATCTCTGCGGCCAAAGGCCGTTGTCCGGGGCGGGTGAGGCTTGTAGTCAAGGCTTGGGAAGTATGGTAACCGAACCCCCGACGGATGGGCAAACAAGGCCATTGCAGGATTTTGAAACCCTGTATATTGGCGTGGCGACGCCTGCCGTTCGCCGGGGCTTTGTCGGCTACCACCGGGCCGAATCAAGACTATGCGCGATAGCGAAGGAAGTTTAACGACCACGATAGCTCGTAGCGTCTCTGTAGCGTCTTGGGGTCGGGTCCAATAGAACAAGCACGAGGTTAAAGATGAGTGAGATTGGCGAGCGGGTTAAGAAGATTGTGGTCGAACACCTCGGTGTTGAACCCGATAAGGTTGTCGACAACGCAAGTTTTATCGACGACCTCGGCGCCGACAGCCTCGACACCGTCGAGCTTGTGATGGCATTTGAAGAAGAGTTCGGCTGTGAAATCCCCGATGACGCCGCTGAGACGATTTTGACCGTCGGCGACGCGACGAAGTTTCTCGAGAAGAACGCTAAGAGCTGACGTCCCGGGCGGGTAGAGACAGAGCCGGACGGGCCGTCATCAAACGGTCCCCCGGTTTCTTGTTTTGGGCCATTGGTTTCGGGCTGGAGTTTTGACATGAGGCGGGTTGTCGTCACGGGGCTGGGCATGGTTACGCCGCTCGGCTGCGGCGTTGACACAACGTGGGCGCGTATCATCAACGGTCAGAGCGGCGCCAAGAAGATCGACACGTTCGAAGTCGCCGATCTCGCCAGCCAGATCGCCTGCGTGATTCCGCGTGGCGACGGCTCAGATGGTACTTTCAATCCCGACCAGTGGATGGAGCCGAAGGAACAACGCAAGGTCGACGACTTCATCATCTTTGCGATGGCTGCGGCACGCCAGGCGCTCGACGACGCCAACTGGCATCCGGCGACCGAAGAAGACAAATGCGCCAGCGGGACCCTGATCGGTTCGGGGATCGGCGGCCTGTCCGGCATCGCCGAGACGTCGCTGCTGTTAAAGGAACGCGGGCCGCGCAGGGTTTCGCCGTTCTTCATTCCGGGGCGGCTGATCAATCTCGCTTCCGGTTATGTATCGATCGAGCATGGCCTCAAGGGCCCCAATCATTCCGTGGTCACGGCCTGTTCGACCGGCGCGCATGCGATCGGCGATGGTGCCCGCCTCATTGCGCTCGGCGACGCCGACGTGATGGTCGCGGGCGGCACGGAATCGCCGATCTGCCGGCTGGGGATGGCCGGATTCTGCGCGGCGCGCGCGCTCTCGACCGGCTTCAACGACGCGCCGCAAAGGGCCTCGCGGCCCTACGACAAGGACCGCGACGGATTCGTGATGGGCGAAGGCGCCGGCGTCGTGGTGCTCGAGGAATATGAGCACGCGAAAAAGCGCGGTGCGCGAATCTATTGCGAAGTGATCGGCTATGGCCTGTCGGGCGACGCCTATCACATCACCTCGCCGTCGCCGGATGGCGATGGCGGTTTCCGCAGCATGAGCGCGGCGATCAAACGCGCCGGCATCACGGTATCGGATATCGACTACATCAACGCCCACGGAACTTCGACGCAGATCGGCGACGAGATCGAACTCGGCGCGGTGGAGCGGCTGCTCGGCAACGCCGCCTCCAAGGTGTCGATGTCATCGACCAAGTCGTCGACCGGGCACCTGCTCGGCGCTGCCGGTGCAATCGAGGCCATTTTCAGTATCCTTGCGATTCGCGATAACATTGCTCCACCCACCATCAATTTGGAAAATCCGTCGGTGCAAACGGCGATCGATCTGGTGCCGCAGACCGCGCGCAAGCGCGAGATTAACGTCGCGCTGTCGAATTCCTTCGGTTTCGGGGGGACCAACGCCTCCGTGATCATTCGGCGCGTGGCCGACTAGCAAGTCTTTGGAACGACTCCACCGTTTTGCCGCATTCGGCGATGACTTCTACATGCGGGCGTATGCTATCGGCTGGGCAACGGATTGCCGAGTCGCGATTGAACCGACAGGATTCAGGTTGCATCGATGAGTGAGAGGCCGCCCATTTCACCACGAAGCCCGCGCGCTGCGTTGGAGCCCGAGCAGGTGCCGCCGCCGCCGAAGCGGTCGGATCGCGCCCGCAATCCATTCGTGGTGGTCGGCAATGCCATCTTCACCATCCTGATCATTCTGATGATCGGGGTGGGGGCGGTGTACTATTACGGCAGACAAATCCTGGAAACGCCCGGTCCGCTGAAGGAAGACAAGATCGTCAACATTCCCTCGCGTGCCGGAAAGCGCGACATCGCCGACGCGCTGCTGCGCGAAGGCGTGATCAACGTCAATCCCTGGGTATTCATCGGCGGCGTGTTTGCGCTGAAGGCGAGCTCCGACCTCAAGCCCGGCGAATATTCCTTCCAGAAGAGCGCCAGCCTGCGCGACGTCATCGCCACCATCGTCGAAGGCAAGGTGGTGCAGCATGCCGTCACGATTCCGGAAGGTCTGACCTCCGAACAAATCGTGACGCGACTCCTCGACAACGACATCTTCGCCGGCTCGGTTCGGGAAATACCCCGCGAAGGCACGTTGCTGCCCGAAACCTACAAGTTTCCGCGCGGCACCACGCGCGAGCAGGTGATCCAGCGCATGCAGCAGACCCAGAAGCGGGTGCTCACGGAAATCTGGGAGCGCCGCAACCCGGACGTTCCGGTCAGGTCGCTGGATCAGCTCATCACGCTGGCCTCGATCATCGAGAAGGAAACCGGCCGGGCCGATGAGCGCAGCCGCGTGGCGGCGGTATTCGCCAATCGCCTGCGGCAAAGGATCAAGCTGCAGTCGGATCCGACGATCATCTATGGCCTGGTCGGCGGCAAGGGAACGCTGGGCCGGCCGATCAAGCGCTCCGAAATTACGCAGCCGTCGCCCTACAACACCTATGTGATCGACGGTTTGCCGCCCGGGCCGATCGCCAATCCGGGCCGCGCCTCGCTCGAAGCGGCCGCCAACCCGGCACGCACGCGCGACCTGTTCTTCGTGGCAGACGGAACGGGTGGGCACGCCTTTACCGAGACCTACGACCAGCACCAGAAGAACGTTGCCAAGCTGCGGTCGCTGGAAAAGCAGATTCAGAACGACACCGTCGAACCATCGGAGGACGCGCCGCCGCCGACGGCGGCCGGAGCACCGGCCGATACCAATCCAACCGCGACGACGCCGCGGCCGGCAGCGCCGGCTAAAAAGCCGCCCGCCCGTCCTCCGGCACCTGCAACCGCGCCGGCCCGCCAGGGCGCCGCGCAATCGACCACGACGCCGCCGGTGGTTCAGCGCTGACGCCGGCGGGTCGCGAAGGCGTTCCACGCCGCAGCCGGAACGCAATTCCACTTTGGGTGAAATAGGCTTATGGTCCCGCCGTTCATTTCGAGTCTCGAAATCCCTGTCTTTTGGAGAGTGTTACGCGATGGCGCTATCGAGCATGACCGGTTTTGCCCGGAGCCACGGCGCCAGCGGCCCCTACACGTTCGAATGGGAACTGAAGTCCGTCAACGCCAAAGGCTTTGACCTGCGCCTGCGCCTGCCGCCCGGTTGGGACGAACTCGAGGCCTTTGCCAAGAAACGCGCCGGCGAGGTGCTGTCGCGGGGCACGGTGTACGCCAATCTCAACGTCAAGCGCGCCAACGCAGTCTCGACCGTGCGCATCAATGAAGACGTGCTCGCCTCGATCGTGAAGGTCGCGGGCGTGCTCGCCGGCAAAATCGACGCGGTGGCGCCCAGCATCGACGGACTGCTCGGCATCAAGGGCGTCATCGAGGTGGTCGAACCCGAAAGCGATGAGGCGGAGGACAAGGCGGCAAAGGATGCGGCGGCAGCCGCCTTCGAGCAGGCACTCGGCCATCTCGTCGAGATGCGCCGCCGCGAGGGCGTGACGCTCGGGCAAATCCTGATCCAGCGCATGGATGAAATCGAAAGGTTGGCGAAAAAGGCCGAGGCCGCGCCTGGCCGCAAGCCGGAGGCGATCAGGGCCCGCCTGGCCGAGCAGGTGGCGGCGCTGCTGGAGACTTCCGAACGCTTCGATCCTGACCGGCTCAATCAGGAAGCGATCCTGATTGCGACCAAGGCCGACATTCGCGAAGAGCTCGACCGCATCGCCTCGCACGTCGCGCAGGCCCGCGAGATGATCGGCAAGGGCGGACCGGTCGGGCGGCGGCTCGATTTCCTCGCCCAGGAATTCAACCGCGAGGTCAACACCTGCTGCTCCAAATCGAACGATCTGGAATTGACCCAGACCGGGCTCGAGATGAAAAACGTGGTCGAGCAATTCCGCGAGCAGGTCCAGAATCTGGAGTGACCGATGACGGCTGGTGGTTTCGACGGAGTTGAACGGCGCGGGCTGATGTTCGTGCTCTCCTCGCCCTCGGGCGCGGGCAAGACCACGCTGTCGCGCATGTTGATCGCCGAGACACCAGCGCTGCAAATGTCAGTATCGGCGACCACGAGGCCCAAGCGGCCCGGTGAGGTCAACGGCAAGGATTACTTCTTTGTCGATCATGCACGATTTGAGACGATGGTCGCCAACGGCGAACTGCTGGAGTGGGCAACCGTATTTGACAACCGCTACGGCACGCCGCGCGCGCCGGTCGAAGCGGCATTATCCTCCGGGCAGGACGTGCTGTTTGATATCGACTGGCAGGGCACTCAACAACTGCGCGACCGGTCGCCGAAAGATGTGGTCAGTGTTTTCATTCTTCCGCCGTCGGTATCGGCATTGGAACAACGCCTGCACACGCGCGCGCAAGATTCGGAAGAGGTCATCCGCGGCCGTATGCGAAAGGCCGGCGACGAGATGAGCCATTTCGATGCCTACGATTACATTGTGGTCAACGACAATATCGGCATAGCCTTCGAAGCCGTAAAATCAATCTTGCGCGCGGAACAGTTGAAGCGAGAGCGGCAAGTAGGCCTCTCAGATTTCGTTCTCGGCTTGCGGCGCCAGTTGGAAAAATGACTGCCGCGTAGGCTTCGGTTACGTCTGCGCGCTGCGGGCGAGCCGGGCCAGCATTTCCGTAACCTGCTGATCACGCTCTCGCTCGTGAGGGACGCGTGCTCGTTCCTGCGGTGCCCGCACGACTCGCTCCTGCGGTGCCCGCACTCGCTCCTGGGGTACGCGCGCTCGTTCTTGCGGTACGCGTACTCGTTCCTGGGGTACGCGGGCGCGCTCTTGCGGCACGCGGGGCCGCTCCTTGGGCACGCGGGTATGCTGCACAGCGCCGGTGCGCCGCAGGCGGGCGTCTTCATCGTGGAACACCGGCGGCGCGGGACGCTTGGTGCGCGCGGCATCCCACATCGCGCGCCGCTTGCGGCGTATGGCGCGGCGCGCCCGCATGCGCCCGATCCTGACAATCGCGCTTACCGTGAGGCCGGCGAGCGCCAGCGCTGCCGCCATCACCAGCAGCAACTTCTGCAGCGAGGCGGTCGGCTTTGCCGATTCTGGCGTGACAGGTGCAACCTGTTCTGCTGCGGGCTGCTGCACTTCCTCCACCTGCGCTGGCTGGTCTGCGGGCGCGTTGGCGGCAGCGAATTGTTGATCGGTCGGGGCGGTCGAGGAACTTGCGTCGGGAGCGCCGTTCCAGCGCATGTTCGCCAGCGGCGCCGGTGCGAGCACGTTCGGCATGGCAGCGCTTGGTCCGTTCTGGGCGGCGGGCGCGGAAGTTGCGCCAGTCGTTCGCGGCTCGGCTTTGACTAGCGAACTTGCCGCTGCACGGTTTTGCTGGGCAACCCATTCGGCACGCGCGTCGTCGAACGATTTGCGCGAGCTCGCTTGCACCGGTGCCGGTTCAGCGGCTGGCGGCGATGCCGCCGGGGCTGATGCGGGCGGCGCGGCGCGTGCAAATTTGTCGTCGGCCTTGTCGTTCTCCTCGCGGAGATACCAGCATTGACGTTTGGTGACGCGGTCGATGCGATAGTACCAATGGCTGCCCGACGGCGTCGCACCCTTCGGCGTGGACAGGCAACTGTCGGCTGCGGCGGCCTGCGCCACTGGAGCGGCCTGCGCTTCCGACACCTGGGCCCGGAGATCCGTCATGGTGGCGAGGCTCGCTCCCGCCACAACACCGGCAAAGAGAGCCGGGACGAATTTCACGGAACACTTCGACATCTGCATCCCCGGCAACGCTACGCTACTCGACGCTTGATGCGCCCAATCTGGTCAGAGACTTGGGTCGCAATGAGCCGCAATTTCGGAGCAGATGGGGTATAATTGCGGCTCGCGCGCCGCCTCATATGTGGCGGGCTAAGGCCAAGGAAAATCAGTGAAAAAGCGGTGGAAAACAGCGGCCTTTCTGTGGGTTGAAAGCGCTGCAGTTTAGAAGCGGTCCAACGTCCCGAACATTCACCTGATCGCACGAATGAACCGGAGCCGCTGCGGCGCGAGGGTGGGGCAGGGTGATGCCGGTGCTCGGATACGCATAATTGTTTTCGCTGGATGCGGCAGGCACTGGATACGACATTACGATCTCGCGGCGCGGGTAGCGCCCGAAATTATGCATCGACGATGCCCTCAGGAAATAGAGGGCGCAGGGAAAGCCGGGTGCCCATGACACCCGCAGTCGTGCGCAAGAATGCACACGGTGGACCGCAGGTGCGCCGGAACACCCGGCCTTCCCTGCGCAGTGGTTTTAACGCTTATGCCGCGATCTCCCCGGAGCCGAATTCCTCTGGCCTCCGTCGCCGATGGATTGGCGATTGATCGAAGGCCCGGTTGGGCCCGACAATCTCCATCGGCTTGACACCAGCAACGGGTGCCAGGACCACGCGGTTTTGCCGTCCGCAGCTTCCTCGGGCCGAAGCGCTTCGACCAGCCCGTATGCTGCCGGAAGAAGTTTTGGCCGAGGCGTTTAAGCGCCGGTCGTCTGCGCGCGTTCAATCGCTCACGAGGCAAAGCCCGCCCTGCAATCACGCGCGCGCCTGACGCTGCTGCGTCCACCGCATTCCATGCCCAACGTCCGTGACGTTCGCGATACGCCCCTCTTAGCGGGCCGGAACGGGCGAAGTTGTACGGCTGATTTGGGTGCGGCGAGAAGCGGAATATTTTTGATTTCCGGGCTTGACACGATTTCTGAAAATCAGAAGTGATTTACCTGTCGCGCCGGTTGGTCGCAGCTAGCTGATTAGCCGCAATTCCAGATCGGCCCGATCGGCGTGCGCGTCCAGCAAGGACCGAAGCTGCCGCCATTGTAGCGACCGCCGTAAAAGCCGGGCCGACCGAAATAGTGCCAGTCGCCATCGTACCCGTAATAACGCGGGACAGGATCGATATACCAAGGGCGCCGGTTGGAACGCGCCATGCGCGAAATTGAATCTTTCCGAGTGTAAGCTGGAAGGCTGTTGTTCGGCGGCTGTTGATAGCCTGGCAGGAAGCCGTAGCCGTGCCAGCGGGGCGCCGGCCGTTTATGAGGTGGCGCAGCCGCCGCGACGACGGGTAGCAGCGATAGGATGATAGCGATCGAAACGAGGCGCAACATAAGCACACCATAGACGGCCAGTTCGGGCGTGTACTCATTAAGCGACTAACTGATGTCCGCTCAACCCTCAACAGCGGCGGAATAGCGGACATAGCCCGATGTCGCAGAAGTGCCATAACCGGACTCATGCGCCGCAGCAGAGTGCCGCCATTCGATCACCTCGTGGGCATTGGAGAGCTACTCGGGCAACCCCGCTTTCCGAAGACCCTCGATCTGCAGCTTCGCGTTGGATTGCCCACCACGGGCGATGAACGCGGATATTGTAAACGCGGGATCAAGCTCAAGCACGCGCGCCGCCGCCTCACGGGCCTCCGCATCACGTCCGAGGTGGGCGAAAGCGGACGCGAGACAGCGGTAAGCCGCCGAATAGGAGGGGTTGTGGCGCTGGGCTTTCTTCGCTGCGACGACGGCCTCGTCAAAGCGACGAAGCTCAATGAAGGCATTTCCCATTCCAACAAACGGCAGGTGTGACTGCGGGTCTACCGGGCTCATGCGCATGGCACGTTCAAAGCTCCTGACCGCTTCCTCCGGCAGCCCCGCAACTCTATGGACTTGGCCTCTGCAGGTCCATGCACGAAATGAATTTGGGTTGAGCGCGACCGCCCGGTCCGCCAATTCGACACTACTTTCACTATCGCCAACCATGTACGCCGAGATTATGCCAGCCCATGCCAACGTGTCTGGATCACCATCGTCGAGGCTCAAGGCCAAGCGAACAAGCCGAACTGCTTCCTTGCGCTCGAATTGAGGATCGACAGCATAGCCCCAAACGACGTTGTTCATGTGACACATAGCTGCCAGAGCCGCAACGACGCCAAACCGAGGGTCTAGCTCCAAAGCGCGATGAGCCAGCCTTTTCGCCTCGGCCACCCCTTCGCTGGTCGTCAAATAATACTGCTGCATGGCTCGAAGAAACAAATCATAGGCGGTGAGGTTCTGGTCGGCGCCGCGTCGCCATACCAATCTCTGTTTGAAGCAGCTTGGGCTGAATGGCTGAGACAACAGCGACAGTCACTTCGTCCTGGAGAGCGAAAACGTCCGTCATGTCACGCTCGAACCTGTCCGCCCAAATGTGCGCGCCCATCACCGCATCAATCAACTGCCCTGTGATGCGAACTTTCCCTGACGCCTTGCGCACAGAGCCCTCAAGGACGTAGCGCACACCGAGCCTGCGCCCGACTTCCTTGATATCGACGGCCTTGCCTTTGAAGGTGAAGCTCGAATTGCGGGCGATCACGAACAGCCATTTGAACCGCGAGAGCGCTGTGATTATTTCGTCAACCATGCCATCCGCGAAATAGTCCTGCTCAGGATCGCCGCTCATGTTCTCGAACGGCAGCACGGCGACGGAGGGCTTGTCCGGGAGTGGTGGGGCCGCACCCAGCCTATCGATCCGCGCGCTATACCCTCCTGCGCGTACCGCGTAAGCACGGATCGGCTTAGAGATGTTCTTGAGCTGCTGTTCGCCCCGGTCCTCGAGGCCAACGTCTAGCTTACCCTCGACCTCACTGTACACCTTCTCGGAAATCAGGATGCCGCCCGGATCGGCGACCCCTTCTAGCCGGACCGCGATGTTGATCCCGTCGCCAAATAGATCGCCGTCAGCCCCGACGATGACCTCTCCGAGATTGACCCCGATGCGTAGCTTAAGGGAGCTTCGGCCTGACGCGATGCTTTCCTGTATCTCCACCGCGCATCGCACCGCAGCCGACGGACTCGCGAACTCGGCCAACGCGCCGTCACCCGTGGTCTTGATCAGCCGCCCGTCGTGGCGGGAGAGGCCAGGCTCAATTACTTCGCGCTTCAGCCGCTCGAACTCGGCGTAGGTGGCTTCCTCAGCGCGTTGCATCAACGCAGAGTAGCCGACCACGTCGGCAGCCAAGATCGCCGCTAATCGCCTTTGAACCCGCTGCTCGGTCACGGCACCCTCGAAACGACCAGACTAACCACGCCGGAGGGGCGGAAAGCAGCTTAGCACTTTGTTGCGCATCTGTGAGCGGTAATCGCGGGAGGGCCTTGTTGCCCCAAGCGGCATTTGCTGTGCCCGTGGCACGGCGGCAATAAGCGTGCGGCCTCGGGAGGTCCGAGTTGGGCCAAAGGCGACATCGCCCTTCCACGATCTCAGCAATAGGAATAGGCTATTCGCGCCCGTTCGCATCGGATTACCGCCGCGGAGGGACTGCAATGAAACTTCCCCACCGAAGGCAGTTTCTGCATTTGGCTGCGGCCACTGCTGCGCTACCGGCGCTCTCGACCATCGCGCGAGCGCAAGCCTATCCGACGCGGCCGGTGCGCATCATCGTCGGCTTTCCAGCCGGCGGCTCGGGGGACTTTCACGCTCGGCTAATGGGTCAGTGGTTATCGGAGCGGCTCGGCCAGCAATTCGTTGTCGAGAACCGGCCGGGTGCCGGCGGCAATATTGGCACCGAGGCAGTCGTTCGTGCACCGGCCGACGGCTATACGCTCCTGCTGGCCTTAACACCGAACGCAATCAACGCAACGCTCTACGACAGGCTTAACTTCGACTTCATCCGGGACATTGCGCCGGTCGCCGGGATCGTGCATGGCCCCCATGTCATGGTGATGCATCCTGCTCATCCCACCAGAACCGTTCCGGACTTCATCGCCTACGCCAAGGCCAATCCCGGCAAGGTCAACATAGCGTCCGGCGGCGTCGGGACACCGGGCCATGTGGCAGGCGAGCTGTTCAAGATCATGACTGGCGTCAACCTCGTTCACGTACCCTATCGCGGCGAGGGACCTGCGCTCACCGATGTAATCAGCGGCCAAGTCCAACTCCTGTTCGTTAGTGTGACCCCGTCGCTTGAATTTATCAGGGCGGGAAAGCTTCGTGCGCTGGCAGTGACTACCACCACGCGGTCACCCGCAATGCCGGACGTGCCGACCATTGCCGAAACGGTCCCCGGATACGAGGTGATCGGGTGGGCAGGGATGGGTGCGCCGAAGGGCACACCGTCCGAGATCATCCAGAGGCTCAACGATCATATCAATGCCGGACTAGCAAGCCCCGGTATCAAGGCGCGATACGCCGATCTGGGCCTCACGCCTCTTGTTCTCTCGCCCTCTGACTTCGGAAAATTAGTCGTTGACGAGACGCAAAGGTGGGCGAAGGTGATCCGCGCGGCCAACATCAAGCCGGAGTAATTTCGCCCCGCCGATGTTTCATACTGCCGATACGCAAACGCCGATCGCTCGATGACCGGTTAGGGTCAAAGCTGTCCGCTTTGGCGGTCTGGCGATCACTTCCGAGCTGGCGCTATAAGCGAACCATTTCGGAGCTCATTCGCATGTCGTAAAGCGGCCAACAAAGGAAGTCCCGCTTATTCGATCATCGTCCCAACGGGCGAGCATCTTTCTGCGATGGTCATTCGGGCAGCCCGGCTCGCCGCAATCCTTCCTCGTATCGCGAGAGGTCTTCGGCAAGCCGAATAGGGGGAGCACGTCTTTGAGATTGGAAATACGCAGCGTGGGATTGAGTTGCCGCAGCCGAGCCATTGCCTTGTGTGCTTGCTCCGGCCGTCCGGCCATCGCATTGCTTGCGGCAGCGATGCGTAATCCAGATTGATGGTCCGGATCGTCCTGCAATGCCATTGCCGCCCACGATGCCGCTTCGTCATAGCGGCCCAGTAAGAAATGGGCAATCGCGGTCCCGGCCCGCATTCCGCTCACCCGCGGATCAAGTGGGCTCAGGCGCATCGCACGCGCGAAGCGCTCGATCGCCGCTTCCGGCTCGCCGAGCCAGTTTTTCGCCCAGCCGCCGCAAAGCCATGCCATGGCCAAATTGGAATTGAGCATCAGCGCGCGATCGATCAAGGCGGCGCCTACCTCGACATCGCGAACAACATTCACTAACGCCCACCCACTGTCGGCGAGCGCAGTCGCGTCATCCTTGCCCAACTCAATCGCCCGCTGGGCCAGCCTTTTTACTTCGGCAATCTCGTTCCCTGTGACTGTAATCCAGCCATTGATCTTGGCAAAGACGTAGCAAGAGGCGGCGCGACCGTAGGCGGAGGCAAAATCCGGGTCGAGCTCGATCGCGCTGTTGAACAGGCGCAATGCCTCGTCGTTCGCTTGCCGGCTGGCAAACTGATAAAGCCTGGCCAAACCGCGTAAATAGAGGGCATAGGCGTCGAGACTCTCGGTCGGCTTGCGCTTGGCACGCTCGATCTCGGCTTTTTCCACCACCGGCGCGATCGCCCCGACAACGCTCTCGGTGACCTGGTCCTGCAGACCGAAGATGTCGCCGATCCCGCCATCAAACCGGTCTGCCCAAAGATGCGCCCCGGTGGCGGTATCGACGAGCTGTCCCGTGATGCGTACCCGGTTGGCCGCTTTGCGAACGCTGCCTTCCAGCACGTAGCGCACCCCAAGCTCGCGTCCCACCTGCTTCACGTCGACGGCGCGCCCCTTGTAGGTGAAGCTCGAGTTGCGGGCGATGACGAACAGCGCCTTGAAATGAGACAGCGCCGTGATGATGTCCTCCGCTATGCCGTCGGCAAAATATTCCTGTTCTGGATCACCGCTCATGTTGGCGAATGGCAGCACAGCGACAGAGGGCTTATCGGGGAGCGTAAGGGCGGCCTCATCAACACGCAGGCGGTTCGGCACGGCTGGCACGGCGCGACCGTATGGGACGCGCCAGACCCGCATCGGTTCGGCGATATTCTTCAAGGATTGCGAACCCAAATCCTCAAACGTTACATCTACCTTGCCCCGAATTTGCCGACGCGCGTCGTCCGAGATGCTGATACCACCCGGCTCTGCAATCCCTTCGAGACGCACTGCAATATTGACCCCGTCACCAAAGATATCGTTCTCTTCGATAATGATATCACCGACGTGAATGCCGATGCGGAGCTCGATCCGCTTGTCCTGCGGCACGTCGATATTTTGTTCGACCATGCCGCGTTGAATTTCGTCGGCACATCGGACCGCGTCGACCACGCTGGCGAACTCGGCGATAGCGCCGTCCCCGGTATTCTTGACGACACGACCGTGATGCTGCGCGATTTTGGGATCGAAAAGCGTCCTTCTAAGCGCTTTCAGTCGCGCCAGCGTGCCTTCTTCGTCTATCCCTATTAAGCGGCAAGAGCCTGCGACATCCGCCGCCAGAATAGCTGCCAGTCGTCGCTCTACGTACTCGCTGCTCAAGATGCACCCCCAAGGTTGGGGGAAATTGAATGTTCATATAGCACAATTGTGGGCCCATGTCCGGCTATGCGCACGTCGGAAAATGGGTCTTGGCCGTGTAAAAACACCCTTCCCAGGGAAGTTTGTGAGAAGTCTGGACCGGTTCGGTCTCAGGCGACGATCGCAGCCATCAGCGGCTTGGTCCAGACGATGTTCATGACCCGTGTTAGATTATAGGCAAGGACCGCGAGAGCCATCTCGGCTGCTACTTTTGGAAGCGTTTTGGTGAGGAAGTGTGTCGCTCCCATGCGGGCCTTCATCGTGCCGAACGGATGCTCGACCGTCTCGCGACGCACGCGCATGGCATGCGGGTTTGCATCAAGGCGCCGCTGCACAGCTTCGAGCAGATGCACATGCTCCCATCGTGGAATCCGCCGCTCCGGTCCTGTCGTGCATTGCGACTTAAGAGAACAATCTTGACAAGCTGTGGCCCAATAGCGCCGTAGCCGCTTGCCGTCCTCCTCGCTCGTAAAGCGATATGGCAGTTGCTCCCCGGCTGGACAGCGATAGGCGTCCTCCTTGGCAAATAGACAAAGTCCTGCTTGCCGAAGCGGCCATCTGACTTGGCACCCGACGTCTGCGGCTTGAGCAAAGTTACTGTGATGCCGGCCTCGTGACACGCGAGGAATTACGGTGACAGTGCTGGACTGCACCCCTGAAGTGAGACACGATAATTTCTGTGACAGTGCGGTTGCGACGATAACTTATCGTGCTTTGTTTTGCGCGAACGCGGTTTCGAACTCAAGAGGCGATTGGTATCCGAGCGCCGAGTGCAGGCGCTCCTTGTTGTAGACCGCCGCGCCGCGGTGAAACTAACTTCGCTGTCAGAAACTGTCGCATTTGTCATTGGTCATCGCGGGATCATTTGCGTCGCTTGATCGTCTTCTTCCAGCGACGGCATCCGTCGCTATGGTCCAATCACGGGAGGAGGATCGCAAATGAACAGCAGGCTCCTTAATGGCCTCATCGCGGCTGCGCTTGGTACGACGCTGGCGCTTGCGTCGCCGGCGCTCGCGCAGCGTGGCGGCGGCGGCGGTATGGGTGGCGGCGGTGGCGGTCACGCCGCTGGTGCTGTCGGGGGCGGCGGTGGTGGCGGAGGTATCGGAGGCGGCGGCATGCGCGCCGGCGGTGGCGGTGGTTTCGGCGGTGGCATGCACGCCGGAGGCTTCGGCGGCGGGATGCGTGCCGGCGCCGTGGGCGGCGGTCCGCGCGTTGGCGGCGACACGAACATCGGCGGCGGCGCGCGCTTTTCCGGCGCAGGACCCCGTTTCAGCGGCAGCCGTTTCGCAGGGTCGTCGTCCTTTGCGCATGCCGGAGCCTCGCCGCGGTTCGCATTCCACGGCGGCCGATTCCATCGCGGCTTCCATCACCGCCATCATCATCGCTTCCACCGCTTTGCGTTCATTGGCGCGCCCGCAGTTTACGCCGCTTACGACGACTGCTGGCGCAGGGTGTGGACGCCGCGTGGATTCCGGGTGGTCAATGTCTGCGGCGACTACGGTTACTACTAGAGCATGATCCGGACCCGCGGGGCTGCGTTAGCGCAAAGTGGGTACCGGTTTTCCCTCGCGACAACCGCGAAGCGTAGCGCGGAGATCATGCTCCAAACAAAAGGATCGAGCGTGATGGGTTCGGAGTGGACGCGCGGACTTCGGTCACCTCTCCGGCCCGGAACGCCGTGACGGTCGCAACCAGAGGACGGCCATCCGGACGCCGGATCGGCCGTCGGCCTCACGCTTATTTGCGTCTCCGCAGGCAACCCTCGGACGACGCGTGGGTTGGTTCGGCCATGGAGTCGCGCAACGACTTTCCGATTTTCTTGCCAGACTGGGTTCGGCTTTTGAGCAGTCGTTCGGAGACGAAACGCCATGACGGGAGGTCACCGCCGTATTCTGGTCGTTGAGGACGACCCGGAAACCGCCAGCCAGCTTGTGGATTCGCTCACGACCAGCGGCTACCAGGTGGATCTGGCCGCCACCGGCCATGAGGCGTTGCGTCGCAGCGCCGCCAGCGACTATGCCGTGATCACCATCGACCGCATGCTTCCGGATATCGACGGCATCGCAGTGATGCGGCAACTGCGCGACGATGGCAACGCCGCGCCCGTCCTGATCATCAGCGCGCTCGGTGAGGTCGATGATCGGGTGCGCGGCTTGCGCGCCGGCGGCGACGACTATCTGGTGAAGCCATTTTCGTTCGTCGAACTACTGGCGCGGGTCGAGGCGCTGGGGCGCCGCAGCGACACCATCGTGAAGGAGACCATTTTGCGGGTGGGCGATCTCGTGATCGACCTGGTGTCTCGCACCGCCAGTCGGCGCGGCAAAGACATCTTGCTGTTGCCGCGGGAATTTCAGTTGCTGGAGTATCTGGTGCGCAACGAAGGCCGCGTCGTATCACGCGCCATGCTGCTGCAGCAAGTCTGGGATCTTCATTTCGATCCCTCAACCAACATCATCGACGTCTATGTCGGGCGCGTTCGCCGCAAGGTCGACGGTCAGCAGGCTTATCCACTGATCCATACGGTGCGCGGCATCGGGTATTGTCTCCGTGCTCCTGGCTAAGACCTTCACCTCGTCGACGTTCAAGCAGGCGCTGCTCGGGATCGGGATTTTTGGCGTGATAGCGTCGGCGATTTTTGCCTACGTCTATCTCGCCACCTCCTCCTATGTGCGCAGCCAGTCGGACCGCGCCATCATGGTCGAGCTTGTCAGCCTGCGCGGAGCTTACGAGCGCTCCGGGCGCGATGGGCTGATCGCCCTGATCCGGCAACGCGTTGCCGACCAGACTTTTGCCGACAATATCTATCTCCTGGTCGATCCCGCATCGGCCGCGCTGGCCGGCAATCTCAAGACCTGGCCACCGGCGGTCACGGCGGCTGGGGGATGGGCCGAGTTTCGCGGAGTGGAGCCACCGCCCGGCGCAGACGGCCGGCCATTGCTGCGGGCGGCGGTCGAAACCTTTCCGAACGGCGATCGTCTGCTGGTCGGAAAGGACATCAGCGACCTCGACGGCTTTACCGATCACATCAAGACGGCGGTGGCCTTGAGCATTGCCTTGATGTTCATGATAGGCAGTGTTGCCAGCATCCTGGTGACTCGGCGGACGGTAGGGCGGATCGAGTCGATCAACGCCACCAGCCGCGCCGTCATGCTCAGCGGTCCCGACAAGCGCATCCCGCTGCGCGGCACCCATGACGAATGGGATCGCGTGGCGGAGAACCTCAATCTGATGCTGGACCGTATCGAAACCTTGATGGGCGAGATCAAGCAGGTGAGCGACAATGTCGCGCACGATTTGCGGACGCCGCTGACGCGCATGCGCGGACGGCTGGAGAAGGCCTGGCACGGGCCGCGCATCGGCGACGACGATCAGACGCTGATCGGCGACGCCATCGCCGACCTCGATGCTGTCTTGCGGATCTTTGCATCCATCACGCGGATCGCGCAGATCGAGACCCAGGCGCGAAAGGACGCGTTCCACCGCGTGGACCTGGCGGAGATCGCCGGCGAGGTGGTCGAGCTGTACGATGCCGCGGCCGAGCAGGACGGCACCCGTCTCACCATTGCCGGCGATCGCGAGGTGCTGGTGACCGGCGATCGCGATCTAATCTTCGATGCCATTGCCAATCTCGTGGACAATGCGATCAAGCACGGCCGTGCCGGAGGGCAGGTCGTAGTTGTGCACGAAACCATTGACGGTCAGCCGGCCGTCTCGGTCGCCGACGACGGCCCGGGAATTCCCGCCGATCAGCATGAGCATGTGTTCAAGCGCTTCTACCGGCTCGAACACAGCCGCTACGCGCAGGGCAACGGTCTCGGATTGAGCCTGGTCGCCGCCGTTGCCCGTCTCCACGGCGCACGGATCGAACTGCTCGACAACGCGCCAGGGCTCAAGCTCCGACTCTGCTTTCCGACGGCAGGTTCGCGGAACGCGGCTTGATGGAGCCGTCCGACGCGGCGCCGGCGGCGTGCTACGCGTAGGGCGCAACAGCAAAGCGTATTGCACCGATCAATTGCGGTGTCACCGCAATTCCGCAGCCATGTCCGGATAGAGAAACTTTCTAGACTAGAATTACGGTGAAGAAGCTGACATTGATCCCGGGATACAGGTAGGCGCAGAGCGACGGAAATGGCGGATCAACTTGAACTTGCTACGCTTCATCGGGTCGGCAGCACCAGTCCGTTGAAACAGGAGCGGTGCACATTTGACTTTGTCGTCAATGGAGCATCCCTCTTCAAATCCACTGAGGCGTGCAGCCTTGATATGTGCGGGTGCCTCTCGGACCCGCGATTAGAGCCCGATGTGGCCGGTCGCTTCAACGGCGGAATAGCACGCATGTTGACCTCGGATGTCCGCGACGGCGGAGGTCACCGTGTGTCTCTGTTTGTTTGCCCCGAGTGTGGCGATCTCGCTTGTGGAGCTATCACCGTTTTTGTCTCGCGGAACGACGTTGTCGTGCAATGGTCTGACTTCGCATATGATAACGGATATGAGGCCGGAACCAAGCTTACGCATGTGGGTCCCTTCGAGTTCGAGTGGTCCGCATACTTGACAGCAATCAGACGGGCCGATGCCGATTGAGTTGGCTCTTGGCCCCACGGCTGACATTGGGCCAGCGATGGGAGCAGCAAATGACGTTTGCTGAGTGGATCGACTTTGAAGCGAAGCGGATCGTACAGATGGGGTCGCTTCTCCCGGAAGAGGACCGAGCGGATTACATGGCGGTCCAGATAGGGGGCGCTCTGAAAAAAGCATATGCGCACGGTCGCGACCGTCTGACAGAACGCGATGCGCCGCGCGCCGTTTCTCAGTAAGGCGGCTGCCCCGGAAAATTCGCGAACGTGAAACGCGATTGGCCACTGTCATCGCATTCGGCACCTATCGGAAGGAAGCGCGCGCTTTGAACTCCTCCCAATGACGGGACATCCATTCATCCTGTTCGCTCACCGTGCCGACCGCAGTGATATCTTCTACAGGATCGAACGTTCCAACCAGTTGATCTCTGCTCGATGCCGGTTCTCCGAACCTGTGTGCCCAGCACTTCCAAGCGCCAGCGTCGCGCGACATGCCCGATGGGCACACATTCGGTCGTGCTCCCTGGCAAAGAGCGCGAAATCCTTCGGGTTCGATGACACGTCGAAACGCGCGAAGGCACTCATAGAAGTCCGGTGCGTCGAAGTCGCGTTCTTGGCCGCCGACAGGCCAGACGACCGCGAGCCGGCAAATATCGCGGTCTAGCTCTGTCAGCTTCAGGCAAACGGCGATCTTGTCACTTCCGGGCCGCTGAACGTTCAGCAGTATGATCTCTGGGTCCATTTTGCTTAATTCTAGTTTGGTCTGCGCCAGCCAGTTGTAGCGTCATTCTACGACCTGAACCAAGCACAAAGCTCGAGGTCTTGTGTAAGCCAACGATAGTGGAGTCCCGCCGTCACGTTAGCGTTATGCCTCAGTGTGAACCAGTTCATACACGCTAAAGTTTAACTAGTGCAGAGAAGATTGCCCGCGATATTTCTAGTCAATGGAGGGTTTGATGAAGCAGCTCTCTTTCACGCTTTCGGCATTGCTGTTCGGTGTCATTCTCTACGCGCCCCAAGCTTACGCCCAGGCGAAATGCACTCAAGGTTATGTTTGGAGGGAGGCTACCCGCGGCGACTACGTGTGCGTGACGCCTCAAACCCGCCGGCAGGCCTGGAACGACAATGCGCAGCAGGACGCTCGGCGGGCAGGGCGTGGACAGTACGGATACGAGACTTGCAAGCAAGGTTACGTATGGCGCGAAGCGACGACGGACGACAAGGTCTGCGTCACGCCGGCGACGCGCGACCAGGCGCGCTACGACAATTCAAGGGCGCGGCAGCGCGTCCACGCGCAGCGCATTGATTAATTACCCGTCAGCCTTTCCCGCATATCGCATGCCTCATGCGGGCCTTGCTGACAGCATCCAAGAAACGCAAGAAGGGCTCCAGCGGCGCTGAGGCCCTTCTTTTGCGGGAACGGTGTCGCAGGGGAGGTGCGACATCGCACCAATTTCTCAGTTACCGATCGGTCCAGCGTGGCAGCCGGACCCTGATCTGATCGTCGCTAACCGTCGATTGCGTGTTTAATCGCAGATGCGCTCCCGAATCCTGACGCGTTCACCAAAGCGGTTGGTGCGTTCGCGGATCACGATCCGGCAGTCATCTCTGTAATCACGGTAATAGGGGCGATCATAGCCGGGACCAACATAAACGCCGCCAGGGCCGACGCCGAACTCGATAGCGTTGGCCGTAGCGATGGTTCCGACCGTAAGCAGTGTCGCAATCGCCAAGACAGATAGCCTCATAGTTACCTCCTCTTGTCGATCAAAACCAAAGGCTTCGGAAGGCATTCGTTCCGCTCGGCGGAGATTTTGATAGCGCGTTCATCCTGGGTTCCGCCAAGGAACAATGCAGCGAGCCATCTCGTCACTACGGTGGCAGTGCACGCAATTGACGTTGCGGATTCACAAGGCTTCGCTAGCAAGTTAAGTCCGCTGCGACCTCGCAATTCTGGCTTCAGAATTCGGATTACGGTGATAGTGCATTTAGCTCGGGAAGAGCATTTAGCTCATCGGGAAGAGAGCGTTGAGTACACCGTAATTCCACTGTCCCAATTCCTCATTCTGAAGGAAGCCAGTGTTGCTGGCGGTTGGCTACCTGGCCCCAGCATGGTGACGCGCCGAGTGTGAGCCAATGGCCAAGGCGGGAAGTCGGCTCATTGGCGCGAAGTGGATTTCGCAGCCGTCAGCCGGGTCCGGAAATAACCCATGGGACACGGGTAACGGTGCTGCAGTCCTTGACGTTCTCTCAATTTGTGTCCATATGCGGATTAATCGACACTTGGCCGAACGACTGGGCCGCTTTGCCTTGCTGCTGACAGGCACGCACGTTTCAGACCCTTCCCCAAAAATCGATCAACGGACGCAGGAGCCGATCCATCGGTGCCTCGATCTTACGTGCACTGTCAGAAGGGGATATCTGTGCATAAGAGAACTGTGCAGGGGTCTGATGGGCCAAAAGACTTTGGCTCCATTCCGACTCCCATTGGCAGCGATGACGTCCTCAACGCACGGCGGTGGAAGCCCATTTTGGGCAACTACAGCACCCCAACTCGGCTGCGGAGCCTGACCGAGTTGGCGATCACGGCTTTGCCGCTCGTCATGCTGTGGACCGCGGCCTGGTTCACGTTCTCCCTTGGCTATGCCTGGGCTTCATTGCTTATCGCGTTTCCGGCCGCTGGCTTTCTCTTGCGCCTGTTCATGATCCAGCACGACTGCGGTCATGGCACCTTTTTTGCCGGCCGCCTGGCGAATGACTGGGTCGGCCGCGTCATTGGCGTGCTCACGCTCACGCCTTACGACTATTGGCGCCGCACGCATGCGATTCATCATGCCACCACAGGCAACATCGATCGCCGCGGCATCGGCGACGTCGATACGCTGACCGTGCGCGAATACCGGGCCCTTTCCTGGTGGGGTCGTCTGAAGTACCGTCTTTATCGCCACCCGATGATCATGTTCGGGCTCGGACCGGCCTATCTGTTTCTTTTGCAACAGAGGATTCCGGTCGGCCTCATGCGCAATGGTTGGCAGCCTTGGGCCAGTACAATGGCAACCAATCTCGCGATTGCTGTCATCGTCGCTGCGCTCACATGGTTTATCGGGATCAAGGCGTTCCTGCTCGTGCATCTTCCGATTACGCTCTTGGCCGCCACGGCCGGCGTATGGCTGTTCTACGTGCAGCATCAGTTTGAGCACACGTCGTGGGAGCGCGACGAGAGCTGGAACCTGCATCAAGCCGCTCTGTACGGCAGCTCACATTACGAACTGCCGGCGCTGCTGCGCTGGTTCACAGCCAACATCGGTATTCACCACGTGCATCACCTCTCCAGTCGGATTCCCTATTACCGGCTGCCGCACGTGCTGCGTGACCACCCGGAGCTGCGCGATGTCGGCCACATAACGCTCCTGGAGAGCTTTCGGTGTGTGCGGCTCGTGTTGTGGGACGAGGCGCAGCGCCGTTTGGTGTCGTTCCGGGAAATCAGAGCCCGGGACTTTTAGGCATTACGGTGACAGTGGAGGCCCAGCTCGCCCTCGCGGCGCGGCGCGTTTCGGCAGATCGGCGATGCGTGCTTTGAGGCGTGGTAGCGCGAAAGTCCAGGAAGGCGGACTCTTCGTCACCACCATCAGCTTCATGATCTCGACGCCAGGCGTCGTGGTGCCGGAGCTCGGGCTGCCCGCGATCACGGTCGCGCCGGGTCAATTCCTCCTGAAGGATGTCGGCCTGTTCGCCGCTTGTTCTGGGTATTCGTCGACTCTCTGAAGGCGGTGGTTCGCAGGTGAGCGGCCAGCAACGGCAAGAAATGAGCAAGCGTCTCGACTGCAACCAGATCGCGTCGGCAGGCGTGAAAGCATTGGGTGGCGTCCACGGCTACGTCATGCAGAGCGGACTTTCTCCGGAGCTCGTCGAACTGGTTTACCTGCGAATTTCCCAGATCAACAACTGCGCCTATTGCCTCGACATGCACACGCGCGACCTGCTCAAGAAGGGAGAGAAGATCGAAAAGCTCGCGCTGGTGCAGGCGTGGGCGGAAGCCGGCAATCTCTTCGACGAGCGCGAACGCGCCGCGCTTGCATGGGCCGAGACGGTGACGCGCGTCGCCGATACCGGCGTGCCGGATCAAGCATATCAGGCCGCCCGCGCCGTGTTCGAGGAGCGAGAACTCGTGGACCTCACGATCGCGATCGGCCTGATGAACGCCTACAACCGCATGGCAATCAGCTTTCGCAACACGCCGCAGGCGGCGCTCAGGAAGTAGGCATTAGGCATACCATGGCCGTGATCGTCCCGGGAAGTTTGCAAGGAGACGGCACGTCGCCTCTCGGCGAGGTGCCATGCTCTATTCCCGCTTTTTCCCGAAAGTGCTATCATTCAATGATCGTTGTACTCGCAAGGGATGTCGGTTGGCTTTGTTCACCCCGGGGAGGTGACGTCGTGGCTAAATTGGATGACCGCACGATTGCAAACATGGAAGTTGCGCTGGAAAAAGCCTGCCGCCGTTTTCCCAACGGCGGCGATCATGAAAGCCGCAAGTACGTCGCCCGAAAGCTGATGCAGAGTGCAGAGGAGGGAAATACCACCTTGGGCGGACTGGACGTTGTCGCGCACCGGGCGGTTCAGGAACTGTCGAAGCCAAAGTCGGCATAACGGTCGCATGCCTCAGTTCTTCAGCACGATACGTCCGACGACCTTGCCGGCGCGCAGCTCGTCGATCCATTTCTGGACGTCGGCCATCGGCTCTTCCTTCATCGGCGTCGGCTTGATCTTGCCGGCGCGCGCGAGTGCCATCAATTCCTTGGCCTCGGCGAGGGTGCCGACCATGAAACCTTCGATGGTCATGCGCTTGTAGACCCACTGCACCATCGGCAGGCTGAAATTGCCGCCCATCAAGCCGGACACCACGATCTTGCCGCCGCGTGCGACCGTCGCAACGGCGAACGCCATCGATTTCTCATTGCCTGCAAAATCGACGACGCCGTCGAAGCCGCCTTCGGTTTCTTTCAGGATGCGCCTTATGACCTCGGGCTCGGCCGGATCGTAGGCAACCGCTGCGCCGTTCTGCAGCGCGGTCTCGCGCGCGGCAGGAGATAGGTCGGCGACCGTGATGTTCTGCTTGAACATCGCCTGCGCGAATGAAAGCCCCATCATGCCGACGCCGCCGAGGCCGATCAGCAAGAGGTTGCGCTGCCGCGGACGGTCGACCAGCCGCTTCAGCGCGCCATAGGCGGTGACGCCCGAGCACATCAGCGTCGCCGCCTGGTTGACCGGCAGCGGATCGTAATCCAGCAGATATTTGGCGTCAGGCACCAGCACGTGAGTGGCAAAGCCGCCATCGATGGAGACGCCGAGGAAGCGCTGCTTGACGCAGAGGTTTTCGTCGCCATTGGCGCAGTCGCGGCATTGGCCGCAGCCGATCCAGGGGAATACCGCCTGCTTCTTTCCGATCAGGTCTTTCGACACATCGGGACCGACTTCATCGACGATGCCGGCAATCTCGTGCCCGAGCGTGAACGGCAGCGTCATGCCGCGCGTGGTGTCGAGCCGTTTGCCGCCGCCGAGATCGGCATAGCCGTCCTGGATGTGCAGGTCGGAATGGCAGAGCCCGCAGCGCTCGATGCGGACGAGGACTTCGCTGCCTTTCGGCTTCGGCGTGTCGACGATGGTTTCGCACAACGGCGCATCGAACTTGACCAGCGACTGGCGACGCATCAGCGCCATGGCATCATCTCCTCGAGCAGTTTCTTCAGGGCGTTTATGTTTTTATGCTTCGTATATCGGTCAATTCGCGGGCCATGGCAACAAAGCCGGAGATTGGAATGGTTTCGGCGCGCCTGGTCGCGTCGATATGCGCGGCTTCAGCCAGCCGGGCCGGGTCGACCGAGAGCGATTTGAGGCTCTGCCGCAGCATTTTGCGGCGCTGGCCGAAGGCCGCGGCCGCCACCTGTTCGAGAGCCCGGCGGTCACACGGCTCGGGTGCCTCACGCGGCACCAGCCGCACCACCGAGGAGGTCACTTTCGGTTGCGGCACGAACGCGGCGGGGGAAATGTCGAACAGGATTTTGGTCTCCGAGCGCCAGTTGGCGAGCACCGCGAGCCGGCCGTAGGCCTCGTCATTCTCTCTTGCCACGATCCGCTCGGCGACCTCGCGCTGAAACATCAGCACCATCATGTCGTACCAGGGCGGCCATGGCTCGATCGAGAGCCAGTCCACCAGAAGCGCGGTTGCGATGTTGTAGGGCAGGTTGGCGACGATTTTTGCCCGCTCGCCGCCCAGCATCGGACGGGGATCGAAGCGCTGCGCGTCGGTGTGAACGATCTCAAGCCGGCCAGGATAGCGCTTGGCGATGTAATCGAGCGGAGCCAGCGCGCGCTCGTCGCGCTCCACCGCGATGACGCGTTTGGCGCCGAGCGCCAGCAGCGCGCGCGTCAGGCCGCCTGGGCCGGGGCCGACCTCGATAATGGTGGCGCCTTCGAGCGGGCCGGCGGCGCGTGCAATCCGCGCGGTGAGGTTGAGGTCGAGCAGAAAATTCTGGCCGAGCGATTTGCGGGCCGACAGGGAATGTTCGCGGATGACCTCGCGCAGCGGCGGCAGATCGTCGATCGCGCTCATGCAGGTTTGGTTGCCGCCATGCGCGCGGCGAGCCGCAGCGCCGCGGCGAGACTCGACGGATTGGCCTTGCCGGTGCCGGCAATGTCGAAGGCGGTGCCGTGGTCCGGCGAGGTGCGGATGAACGGCAATCCCAGCGTGACGTTGACTGCGTCGTCGAACGCAATCGTCTTGATCGGGATCAGTGCCTGGTCGTGATACATGCAGATCGCGCAGTCATAGGTCTTGCGCGCCGCGGCGTGGAACATGGTGTCCGCGGGTAGGGGCCCCCTGGCATCAATGCCTTCCTTGCGCAGCATTTCGACCGCGGGTGCTACGATGTCGATGTCTTCGTTGCCGAGCGAGCCGTCTTCGCCGGCATGCGGGTTGAGGCCCGATATCGCAAGCCGCGGCTGGGCAAGGCCGAAATGGGCTCTCAGATCCGCAACCGCAATCCGGGCCGTCGTGACGATCAGCTCGGCCGAGAGCTGGTCCAGCGCCTCGCGCAGCGAAAGATGGATGGTCACGGGAACGACGGCGAGCGCCGGCGACCACAGCATCATCACCGGCTGCGGCACGCGGCCGCCATCGGCGGCAAGCTCGGCGAGATACTCGGTGTGGCCGGGATGGCGGAACCCGGCGCGGTAGAGCACGCTCTTGGCGATCGGGTTGGTGACGACGGCGCCGGCGCGTCCGGCCCTGACATGGTCGACCGCATGGCGAATCGAGGCAAGCGCCGCGCTTGCGCTGGTCTGGTCTGGCTGTCCGGGGCGCGCGGTTGCGATGTCGCCGGTTGCGACCACCGGCAGGGCTCGCGCAAATGCCGCGCTCGTGTCCTCGGGCACGGCGTCGACGAGGTCGATCGACAATCCCAGGATTTTCGCCCGCTCGGCGAAGAACGCGCGATCGCCGAGCAGATAGAATGGCGGGAGATCCAGCTCACCGCGCCGCCGCCACGCTTCAAGGGCGATGTCGGGGCCGATGCCCGCAGGTTCGCCCGATGTCAGCGCGAGGGGCTTTGCCATGCATCAACGATATTCGATCATCGCGGCTTTGCGGATGTCGGCCAGGTAAGCCTTCGACTTTGCCTCGTACTTCTGCGTGTACATCTTTTCCCGGATTTCCCGCTTCTTCGGCGTATCGATCTTGGTCGGCTTGCGGTCGCACAACGCCACCATCTCCACGCCCTGTTTGGTGATTTCGGGCGGGGTCAGGCGACCGATCGGCGTCTTGTCCAGGAGCTCGCGAAGCGGGCCGGGTATGTCGGCCGAAGTCTTGGTGACGATGCCGCGGATCGCGGCATTCTGCATCGACTTGAAGTAGGAGTTGGCCTGCTCGCAGCTCTGCACGCGCTCGCGCAAGGACTCTGCCTCCTTGCGCCGCAAGTCGATCGCGCTTTGCGCCGAACCGCGCGGCACGATCAGCACGATCGGCTGCAGCCTGTATTCGAACGCGTCGGCCTGGGTCGCTTCGCCGCTTTGCTGGGCGGCGTCGGCAACGTCCTTCTCGCCGACCTGGAGGCTCTCCTTGAAACGGCCGCGCACCAGGCTGCCCCAGACCATCTCGGCCTTGAGGCGGGCTTTGAGCGTTTCCGGCCGGACCCCCTGGCTCTCCAGGGACTTGGTGAGCTGTTCGGGCGAGATACGCATCCGCTGGCTCATCCCGGCAAAGGCCTGGTCGATATCGCTCGCCGAAGGGTCGACGCCGAACCGCTTGGCTTCCTTGATCTTCACCTTTTCGTCGATCAGTTCCTCGATCACCTCCTTGCGCGGCATCTGCTTTCGCGTGGTCAGGAAGTTGAGCTTGGTGCGCTGCTCTATATCGAGAGTGGTGATGGGCTCACCGTTCACCATCACCGCCACGGACTGCGCTTGCAGCGGTGAAGCGCCGCCGGCCAGAACGGCAAGCGCAACGGCTCCGCCGGCGATCAAGGACCAAAATCGGCGAGGAAGGAGCGTAATGGTCGTCATGGTCATATCAGTCGTATCAACCAATTCGTACCGCGCGGCGCTGGGTATTCTCCGGCAAGGTCGGGCCTCACGCTACTGAAGGCCGCTGGTGCCGGACGACGAGGACGAATTCGCAATGGTCCGTAGGCCGATCTGCACCATGAAAGCGTGATTGAGCACCGGCGGCGTCGTCCCGGCGGAGTAGGTATAGGACGTGACGTAGTTGGCGGCCAGCACGAAGCAGTCGTCCACATAGCCGGCGCCGATGATGTACTGGTTCAGCTTGTTGGCTTCAAGATCCCAGCGAGCGGCCCCCGAAACGACCCAGTTCGACGCCACTTTGATGGATGCGCTGCCGAGCAGGCCTTCGCGTCGGGTCAGGTAGCCGAGTTCCGGCTGGGCGGCATAGTTGCCGTACATCATGCTGACCGACCAGCGGTCGAACGAGGCGCGTCCTTCGGCCTCGAAGCGATTGACGTTCATCGTCGCTTCATCCATGCGCGAACGCACGCTGAACGTATAGGTTCGGTTCGGCGAATAATTGACGCGGGCGACGTAGTCGGACCGGGTGTTCTGCAGGCCGGATTCGAGGCCGGTATTGGTCGGGTCCGCCACCGCGAACGAGTTCAGGCCGAACAACTGGTAGGATTGGCCGAACAGCACATTGACGCTGCCGCCGCGATCGAACTGCGTGGTCGCCTGCACGCCGACATTGGCGCGGCCGCCGCCCTCGACGCGGTCGTAGCCGGAGAACTTGTCGATCGCGAACAGGTTGCTGGCGTCGAACACCATGCTCTGCGCGTCTTCGTTCGGCAGCCGGCCGGCGAAGGTCTCGTTCGGACGAGCGATGATCTGCGCAATCGGCTCGATCGTGGTGGTGCCCCAGGGCTGAACGTTGATGAAGGGGTAGCGATATTCGAGGCCAACCGTCGGCATCAGGCGGACCGCCTGCGTGTCGCCCACGGGCAGGAAGTTCGAAACGCCCGGCTGGTTCGAGATCGAGGCGTCGATGGCATCGGCGCGCATGATCGCAAACGGCGTCCAGATCTGACCGATCGGATCGGTGTACGAGCGCCGCCACTGCGCTTCGGCCGTCAGCCGCGTGTAGGTGCCGGGCATGCCGCGCAGCAGGCACTGCGAGGGAATCCGGGCCAGCGGATCGGCCGATGCGGTAAGGCACAAGCCGTTGGTGTTGGCCAGCGTCGTGATCGGGTCAAACGCCGCGGTCGTGCGCGACAGGCTGGTGAAGTTCGTCTTGTAGCTGACCTCACCGCCGAGGATCGGGTGGTTGATCACGTTGGAATAGTCGATGACCGGATGGATCACCGGCACCTTGTCCTGGTTGCCGGAGAAGGAGAGGTAATGGATCGTGCGCGCGTCGAAGAAGCTGCGATTGCCGACACCGGTCAGATAGAGCTGCGAAATCGCTTCCGTCGGCAGGGTCAGGAACGAGCCCAGCGGATCCCTGTATTGGGCCAGCCGGTAGTCTGAGAAGAAGAAGTAGTCCGAGAGCAGGACGCCGTCCCAACCCCAGACCCATTTGTCGTTGATGGCGAACTGGCCCTTGGTGTCGATGCCGCCGCGGAAGTCGCGATCGCCGGGCTGGCCGGCGAACGCGCCGGGATCGAGCTGATTGATGCCGTAGCCGCGGATCTGGTACGAGCCGTTGATCAGCCGTTGGCGGAATTCGCCCTGGAACAGCACGCCTTGCCGCGTCGTGAAGCGTGGATTGAACGTCGCGTCATAGTCCGGCGCGATCGCCCAGTAGAACGGGGTCTCCACCGCGTAGCCATAGGTCGAGTTTGAGCTGTAGGCGGGCATCAGGAAGCCCGTCTTGCGCTTGACCGTCGGATCGGGCGTCGAAAAATACGGCAGATACGCCATCGGCACGCCGAAGAATTCGAGCTGCGCGTTCTCGAAGTACAGCATCTTGTCGGTCTGGTCGTGGATGATGCGCGCACCCTTGACCTGCCATAGCGGCGGCTTCTTCGGATTGTCCTTGCACGGCGCGCAGGCGGTATAGACGCCGTTTTCGAACACCGTGTAATTGCCGGCAGAACGGTCGGCGCGCGTCGCCGCCATTCGCGTATCGTCAGCCGTATCGACGCGAAGCGAATCGACGAAACCGTCACGGTAGTCGTCGCTCAGATCCATGATGTTGGCGTAGGTGACTTTGCCTTCCGCATCCGTCAGGCGGATGTTGCCTTCTGCATGCAGCCGCTTGGTCTTCTGGTCGTAGATGACCTTGTCGGCCTCCACGCTGGTGCCGTTGTAGAACATCTGCACGTTGCCGACCGCCGACACGCGCTGGTTGTTGTAGTCGTAATCCACCTCGACGGCTTGCACGAGCATCTTGCCGTCGTTGTTGACAGGGCGCGGCGGCGGCTTGGGTGGACGCGGATTGTAAGTGAAGGTTTGCGCCGCGGCGGGAGCCGTCAGGGCAAACTCGATCGTGCCGCCGAAAACCAGTCCGGCGAGCAAGGCAAACATAGGTACGCCAACGGCGGCCAAGCGGGCTCGATAGCGGCGCACGGTGGTGCGCCGCCTGAACGCAGGCGACCTCAACTGGCGGGCGGCGACAACGGCCACTACCCGTCCTCCTGGTACAGCAAGGCTAAGAAGCCGGTGAGGCCGCCCACACAGACAGGCAACCACGCCGCAGCGATGGGATGCATCAACTCAGCCTTGCTCAAATCCTCAGTAACTTTCGATAGAACGTAGAGCAGAAACCCTGCGCCCACGCCACTTAAAACCATCTTTTGCACGCCGCCCATCCGGAAGAAGCGAAGGCTGACGGAAGCCGCCAACATCACCATTGCAGCCAGCAAAAATGGCTGTGCGATGAGCTTATGGTACTGCAGACGGTAGCCTGCAGTCGCGAAGCCGGAGCTTTCGGAAGAGCGGATATAGCCGGGCAGTTGCCAAAAAGACACGGTTTCGGGGGTGGAGAAACTGTTGCGAACCTGGGCCGGTGTCAGGGTGGTTGAGAGGTAATAGCTCTCCTGATCAACCGGAGGTTTATCCAGGGAGTATCGGCGTACCGATTTGAAGGCCCAGCGGCCCTCTTCGAGGGACGCTTCGCGCGCCTCGATTCGCTCCTTGAACTGGAGATCGGTATCGAATCGGAACACGGTCAGCCCCGTCAGCCGGACACCCTGCTGCTCGCTGCGGGCCGCATTGATGATCGACTGGCCGTCGTTGTTGATCTGGTTGAGCCAGAAGCCGGATGCATCCTGAATGCCGCCGCCGGGCGCCGAGCCGAACAGTTCGGCCTCCATCCGCTTGGACAGTTCGCGCAGGTTCGCCGACATCGGGTTGTAGGCAACCGTCGCCAGGGTGCCGAGAATGATCGAGCTTGCCAGCGCCGGCGAAATGAACTGCCAGGCGGATACGCCGGCCGCACGCGCCACCACCAGCTCCAACCGCCGCGACAGCGCGAGATAGCAGGTCATCGCGCCGATCAGGACGCAGAACGGCATCAGCTTTTCGAGCAGTTGCGGCACCCGGTACAACGACGTCTGCGCCACCGTGATCGCCGATGCCGATACCAGCCCGGAGGTCTTGCGGACCATTTCGATGTAATCGACCAGCACGAGCAGCACGAAAATGCTCGCGAACACGCCCACCGCAGAGATCAGGAAGCGGCCGGCAAAATATCGCCCGAGCGTGTTGGTCATCATGCTCATGCGGTGGCGGGCCGTCCAAAGAGCCGAGCGAGGCGTGCGTTCGACCTGTTGATGGCCTCCATCAGCGCGGCCGGCGGCTCCACCACGATGCCGCCGATGATCATCCACAGCCCGACGCCGATCGCGCCGAACAGCATCGAATACTGCACGAGAGCCATGCTTGGCGTCTTCACCGTCATTACCGAGCAGGCGAATCCCGCCATGCGCAGGCCAAACACCGCCACGATGGAGCCGCCGATCGAAAAATTGCGGCTCTGGCGCGTGGTGCGCGGCGTGCCGAGGAACGCAAAGGTCAGCACTGCGAAGGCGAAGGGATAGACCGGCGCCAGGAAACGGTCATGCAGCTCGGCGTGAAACTGTCCGGACAATTGCTTGAAAACCGGATCGTTCTCCGAGGGCGAGATCAGCTCCCAGAGATAGCGTTCGCGAATCCCCAGTGCGACGTCGCGGCCGCGATTAGAGAATTTCGACATATCGAAAGCGTAACGAACGAACGCCACAAAGGCCGGATCGCGCTTTCCCGTCTCGAAACGTTCGAGATTGCCGTCTTCGAGCACCAGATAGGAGCCGTTCTCGTTCTTCAGCACCGTGCCGTGGTCGGCGATGATGGTGACACGCTCCTTGGGATCACGGCGGTCGTCGACGAAAATGCCGGCGAGCACACCGCCCGGCTGGCGTTCGCGGATCCGAATCGTCAGGTTCTGGTCGAGCTGGGCGAAGCGGCCGGGCTGCAGGATATTCGTCAGCACGTCGGCCGTGATTTCGGCATCCCATTGCTTGATCCGGCGCATGCCGTCGGGCGCGAGGTAGGAGCCGATGAAGGCAACCATCGCCGCCACCACGCAGGTGGCATAGAAAAATGGGCGGAACAGCCGGAAAGGCGAGAAGCCGGCGGCGTTCATCACGATGATTTCAGAATCGGTGGCAAGCTTGTTCAGCGTGTGGGAGATCGCGATCATCAACGCGATCGGGGCGATGATCAAAACCAGCGCCGGGATCACCAGGCTGGTGATGCCGAGAAAGGTGATGATGGTCTGGCCCTGGCTGGTCATCAGGTCGATGCCGCGCAACGCTTGCGTGATCCAGATCACGCCGGTGAGGCTGACCAGGACCAGCGCAAACGACGCGAGCGTCGTGCGGAAAATGTACCTGTCGATCGACCCCATCGTTACCGCACGATCCCACCCTTGCACGCCCAAAGGGCAGCCTCCGACCAATCCCTGTTTGAGGGTTCCCCATGGTCGGGCCGCCAATCGTCAGCCGTCTACATTCTCACTACCATCCCTTTGATCCGTCAACAAAATGGCCGGGCCGTGGCGTCCCCTCGATACGGCTAAGAATTCATCTCATGTGGCGTTCCAGCCACTGTGGCGCTTGGCAGTGGCGCGGCAGACAGGCCATAGTGCCGAAAACATCAGGTCCTGAACGATTTGGGCCGTCACCGAAGAGAACATTCCATAATGCGGACCGATTCCGGCCGCGCAAGGCAGCCCTGAATTTTGGAGGATTTACCCATGACCGACGCCGTCAAGGTCGGCTTTGTCGCTTTTTCCGCGCCCCCCCGCGCCGTTCTCGTGGTGTTTTGCGACGAGGCACTGAAGTTCGGCGAGGCGACTCGGAAGGCGCTGGGGAAGGCGGCCGATACGGTCAAGCGGGCGGCGGCGGCCAATCAGTTCAAGGGCAAGAGCGGATCGACGCTCGACATTCCGGCGCCGGATGGAATCAAGGCCGAGCGCCTGATCGTCGTTGGTGTCGGCAAGGCGGGCGATATCAAGGAGAAGGATTTTCTCAAGTTCGGCGGGGTGACGGCGGGCAAGCTCAACAGCGCCAGCACAGCGGTCACCGTGATCGCCGAACTGCCTGAGGGGGCAATGCAGCCCGATTCGGTCGCCGCGATCGCGTCGGGCATCCGGCTGCGCGCCTATAAGTTCGATCGCTACAAGACCAAGAAGAAGGACGGCGAGAATGGCGCGCTGCGCGCCGACGTTTCGATTGCCGTTGACGATGTCGCTGCCGCGCGAAAGGCGCTTGCGCCCGCGTCCCATGTCGTCGACGGCGTGATCATTGCGCGCGAACTCGTCAACGAGCCGCCGAACGTACTCTACCCCGTGGAATTCGCGCGCCGCGCGAGCCAGCTCAAGAAGCTTGGTGTCGATGTCGAGGTGCTCGACGTCAAGGCGATGAAGAAGCTCGGCATGGGCGCCTTGCTCGGCGTCGCACAGGGCTCGACCCAGCCCGGCCGCACCGTGATCATGCGCTGGAATGGTGGCAAGAAGGGCGATCAGCCCGTTGCTTTCGTCGGCAAGGGCGTCTGCTTCGATACCGGCGGCATCTCCATCAAGGGCGCCGCCAACATGGAGGACATGAAGGGCGACATGGGAGGCGCGGCCTGCGTGGTCGGGCTGATGCATGCGCTCGCGGCGCGCAAAGCGAAGGTCAACGCGGTCGGCGCCATCGGCCTGGTCGAGAACATGCCCGACGGCAACGCCCAGCGTCCCGGCGATATCGTCACCTCGATGTCGGGGCAGACCATCGAAATCATCAACACTGATGCCGAAGGCCGACTCGTGCTGGCCGACGTGCTCTGGCACGTGGCGAAGAAGTTCAAACCCAAATTCATGGTCGATCTCGCAACGCTCACCGGCGCGATCATGGTCGCGCTCGGAACCGAGTATTCCGGTATGTTCTCCAACAATGACGAGTTGGCGGAACGGCTGAGCAAGATCGGAAATGAAACCGGCGAGCGCGTCTGGCGCATGCCGCTCGGTCCTGAATACGACAAGCTGATCGATTCGCAGTTTGCCGACATGAAGAATACCGGCGGACGCCACGGCGGCTCGGTTACCGCCGCACAGTTCCTGCAGCGATTCGTCGACAACACGCCGTGGGCGCATCTCGACGTTGCGGGAACCGCGATGGGCGCACCGAAAACCGACATCAACCACAGTTGGGGATCCGGCTACGGCGTGCGCCTGCTGGACCGGCTGGTCGCGGAATATTACGAAGCCACGAAATAGTTCGGTTGCAGGCGATGACGGAAGTCCTGTTCTACCATTTGCAGGCCATGTCGCTCGAAAGCGTATTGCCGCCGCTGTTGGAAAAATCGCTCGAGCGCGGCTGGCGCGTGGTCGTGCAATCGACTTCGCCGGAGCGGACCGAGGCGCTCGATGCGCATTTGTGGACCTACAGCGACGATTCGTTCCTGCCGCATGCCACATGGCGCGCCGGCGATGCCCAGGACCAGCCCATCATTCTCTCAATCGAGGAGAGCAATCCGAATGGGGCCAATGTCAGGTTCCTGATTGACAACGCGGCGTTGCCGGCCGACTGCGATAAATACGAGCGGGTGGTGCTGATCTTCAACGGTGACGATGCCGACGCGCTGACGGCCGCGCGCGGGGCATGGGCCGATTGCAAGACGCGGGGATTCGAGGTGACCTACTGGCAGGCCGACGAGCGAGGCCGGTGGCAGCGGCGGCAATAGCGATCCACAGGAATTAATGATAATCAGCGCTTTCTGCGCCGGACCTTGCGGGCAGCCATGGTCGTGCCGCAAAGTGATGGTCGGACAAATGGTTACAGTAAGGGTGGGGGCCTGGGGTTTAGCGTGCGACGCGGAACAATCGATCGAAAGCCACTGCTGACGTTGTTGCTGCTCGGGCCTGCGCTGGCGGGCTGCGCGGGTGGGGCGGACCTGCTGTCGAAGGATGCGGACTGGTTTCAGCGCTCCGGACGCGTGTTCATTCGCAACGTCTCGATCGAGACGCCGCCGCTCACCCCGACCAAAGCGGTCACGCCGGATGAACTCGTCAGTGCCGACGGCGCTTGTCCCGGCATGGCGGGGCCAGGCACCGACGCCAATGCGCTGGCGAATGGCGCTGCAGGTAACCCGCCTCCATCGACGACGGGAACGGTGGCGCTCGGCCATACCGAATGCGACGTCGTGCGCGGCATCGGTGCCCCCGACAATGTTAGCCTTTCCAATAACCCGCGCGGCGACCGCGTGGCGGTCGTCAACTATTCGCGCGGCCAGCGGGCCGGCATCTACACCTTCACGGCCGGACGTCTGACGTCGATCGAGCGTGCACCGGAGGCAGTGGCGCCGGCGAGGGGTGCCAAGCCGAAGAAGAAGCCGGCGGCGTAAACTCGCCGACGACGATCCGTTTTAGCTACCCCGTCGCTTCGTCAAATTCCGAACTGGCCTCCAGCCAATCTTCCTCGGCCCGCCGCAGCGCGCTTTCGGCACCGGCGCGCGCCTTGCTGAGCTGGGCGGCCTGCTTGGGATCACGCGTGAACAGATCCGGCAAGGCAAGCGCGGTGTCGATCTTGGCGATGATGCCGCTGATGCGCTCGATTTCGGCCTCGGCTTCGACGATCCGCTGCTTCAGCGGTGATCGCCTTTCGCTCCTGGCGCGCTCGGGCTTCACGCTTTCCTTGACACGCTCGCTGCTGCGCTCGCGCTTATCCCCGATCGACAACACCATTCGCCTGTAATCGTCGAGGTCGCCGTCGTAGGTCGTTACCGTCTTGTCGGCGACGACCCACAATTGATCGGCGCAGGCTTCGATCAAATAGCGGTCGTGCGAGACCATTATGACGGCGCCGGGGAAATCGTTGATCGCCTCCGCCAGTGCCGCGCGGCTGTCGATGTCGAGGTGGTTGGTCGGCTCGTCGAGGATGATCATGTTCGGGCCGAAGAAAGTGGCGAGCCCGAGCAGCAGCCGCGCTTTCTCGCCGCCCGACAGGCTCTTGACCAGGGTATCGCCGGCTTTGCCGGAAAATCCGATCGCGCCGGTGCGCCCGCGCACCTTGGTTTCCGGCGCATCGGGCATCAGCCTGCGGACATGATCGTAGGGCGACGCATCAAGGTTGAGCTCGTCGACCTGATGCTGCGCGAAATAGCCGACCGAGAGCTTTTCCGCCCGTGTGATCCGGCCGGAGAAGGGTTGGAGCTTGCCTGCCAAAAGCTTGACCAGCGTCGACTTGCCGTTGCCGTTGGAGCCGAGCAGGGCGATGCGGTCGTCGGTGTCGACGCGCAGCGTGACGCGGTTGAGCACCGGCTTTTTCGGGTCGTAGCCGACCGAGACGTCGTCGACGGCGATGATCGGCGGCGACAGCATCTTCTCCGGCGTCGGGAACGTGATTTCACGCACATCCTGGGTCACCAGCGCGGTAACCGGCTTCATTCGTTCCAGCATCTTGACGCGGGATTGCGCCTGTCGGGCTTTCGAGGCTTTTGCCTTGAAGCGGTCGACGAAGGCCTGCAGCCGCTTGCGCTCGTCGGCCTGGCGCTTGGCGTGCTTGGCGTCCAGCATCTCGCGCATGGCGCGCTGTTCTTCGAAGGAGGAATAGGTCCCCTTGTAGAGGGTCAGCTTGCCGCGATCGAGGTGCAGGATCTGATCGACCGAGGTGTCGAGCAGGTCACGGTCGTGGCTGATGACGATGACGGTGCGTGGATAGTTCGCAAGATGGTCTTCCAGCCACAGCGTGCCTTCGAGGTCGAGATAGTTGGTCGGCTCGTCCAGCAGCAGCAAATCCGGCGCCGAAAACAGCGTTGCCGCCAGCGCCACCCGCATGCGCCAGCCCCCGGAGAATTCCGAGCACGGCCGCGCCTGGTCCGCAGCGGAAAATCCGAGGCCGCTCAGGATTGCCGCGGCGCGCGCCGGCGCGGAGTGCGCGTCGATGTCGACCAGCCGGGTCTGGATTTCGGCGATGCGATGCGGATCGGTGGCGGTTTCGGCCTCACGGAGCAGCGCATCACGCTCCAGATCGGCCTTCAGTACGACATTGATGAGACTCTCCGGGCCGTCCGGCGCCTCCTGCGCCAGGCTGCCGACGCGCCAGCGCGGCGGTAGCGTAATGCCGCCGGATTCCGTCGGCAGGTCACCCCGGATCGCATGAAACAGCGTCGATTTGCCGACGCCGTTGCGGCCGACGAAGCCGACGCGAGCACCCGGCACGATCTGCACCGTGCTGTCGTCGATCAGGAGCCGCCCGGCAATCCGGATCGAAATGTCTGTGATGGAAAGCATGCGGCGTTGTCACCGGAGCCGGTGCCAAACGCAACTCATTTATCGGTAAAATCAGCTACCCAGCGGTCCTCAATGCAACTCGTTGTCGCGGCGGCGCAACTCGTCGACGAGTTCTCGTAGACGCGGTGGTAGTTCAGTTTCGGGGCGCAAGTTTTGCTGAAGCCGTTCGCCGATGGCGTCGCAGATCGATACGCAGGTCTTGTGATCGAGTTGTTCGAAATCTCTGATGATTCGGCCATCCATCGGCGGTGTCTCTTCTTCGCGAGTTCCACCTCGCGGCGTTCGCAAGGCTTGAGTGAAACAATGATGAAGGATCAAGTCACAACCGCGAAATTTGTTTCCCGTGCAGAGCCCCATGCGTTCGCGTGCAAGTGGTCGAATCGCGCTGTTCGCTTCCGCACAAAAAAAGCCCCGGCGGGCGGCCGGGGCGTCAGTCAGGGAGAAGCTCAAATCAGCTCAGTAGCAGCGGTTCACCAGCCGCCAGCGCGGGCCCCAGGGGGTCGGAACCAGACGCCGCACGTAACAGCCGCCATAGCCACCGAAATAGGCCGGGCCGCCGATGACGACGCGCGGGCCCCAGCCCCAGCCGTGATGGCGATGATGCCAGCCGTGATGGTGATGATGATGGTGCCAGCCGTGACGCCAGCCGTGGGCCGAGGCCGATGTCGGCGCCAGCGCGGCCGCGCCCAGCGAAGCCGCGGCCACTGCAACGAGCGAGAGTTTACGTAACATGATCGTCTCCTCAAGGTTCAGGCGCGAAAATGCGCGCCATCGGTGAGATCGCCTCCCGTGACGCCCCGGGCCTCGCGGATGCGCACCCGGTGTCCGATCGTCGGAAAGTTTACGGCTGCGAAGCTGAATGGCGGCGTGACGCAGGTTACAGAGTGGGTTCACCTCCCTGAAATTGCGGTAATCTTTGCCCCTGCGGGGTGACGTGCCGCACGAAAAGGCGCCCAAAATGGGGGGCAGGCGCGTCACAGGGTCGCTTGCCGTCGCGAGGTGGCGCCGATATAAGCCCCCGCAACTCTCCAAATCAGCGTGTTTTGCAAGGATGTAAACGATGGCGACTGAACGCACTTTCTCGATCATCAAGCCGGACGCGACCGCGCGCAATCTGACCGGCGCCGTCAACGCGTTGATCGAGAAGGCCGGCCTGCGGATCGTCGCCCAGAAGCGCATTCGCATGACCCGCGAACAGGCGGAAACCTTCTATGCCGTTCACAAGGCGCGTCCATTCTTCGGCGAGCTGGTCGACTTCATGACCTCCGGCCCGGTCGTCGTGCAGGTGCTGGAAGGCGAGGGCGCTATCGCCAAATACCGCGACGTCATGGGGGCCACCGATCCGTCGAAGGCGGCGGAGGGTACGATCCGCAAGGTCCACGCGAAGTCGATCGGCGAGAACTCGGTGCATGGTTCGGACGCGCCGGACACTGCCGCGATCGAGATCGCGCAGTTCTTTTCCGGTAACGAAATCGTCGGCTAATCGATTGGAAGAGCGGCCGCAATAGCCGCGCGCAACGGCTGAAGAGGCCTGGGGGGAAACGCTGTGAACTGGCTCTTGCAAATCTTCGATCCTGCGACGATTTCTGCGTTCTTCACCCAGTTCCACGCCGAGATGCAGACACCGGCCTTCTGGGTCGCGCTCGGCAAGATCATGTGGATCAACATCCTGCTGTCGGGTGACAACGCGCTTGTCATCGCGATGGCCTGCCGCAGCTTGCCGCCGCGCCAGAAGTTCTGGGGCATGATTCTTGGCGCCGGCGTTGCCGTGCTGCTGCGCATCATCTTCACCGGCATCGTCGTGACGCTGATGGCGCTGCCGTTCCTCAAGCTGGTCGGCGGATTGGCGCTGCTCTTCATCGCGGCAAAGCTCCTGGTGCCGGAACACGAGGACGAGAGCGACACGGAAGCGGCTGCGCATCTGTGGGCAGCGGTGCAGATCGTTGCGATCGCCGACATCGTCATGAGCCTCGACAACGTCATCGCGGTCGCCGCGGCCGCCAATGGCAGCATCCCGCTGCTCGTCATCGGCCTTGCCATCAGCGTTCCCTTGATCGTCGCGGGTGCTGCGCTGATCATGGCGTTGCTGACGCGTCTTCCCGCGCTGGTGTGGGCCGGTGCAGGCTTGCTGGGCTGGGTCGCGGGTGAGGTGATGGCGACCGACCCGGCGCTGCAACCGTCTCTGCACGCATTCTTCAACGGTCCGGTCGGTGTCGGCCTCGATGGAATGCTCAAATCGCTCGGCATGGCGCCGCACTTCGCCAATGGCGGTCATGGCGGAGAGGTGATCCTTGGACTCATCGGCATCGCCGTGGTGCTGCTGGCAGGAGCGGTCTGGCGCAAGCGCAAGCTGCAGGGCGCGGAGCACTCAGCGACGGCGTAGGCAAGGGCCGTGCGATCTCGCGGCATGGATGGCGAGATCGGCACGGTCATTGTATCAGATGAAAACGGAAGGCTGCCGGGCGCACGGTGCACCCGCAGCCCGTAAGCAGGCGGTCGTCATTGCGGTCGCGCCGGAAGGCGCGGCATTCCCTACGCAATGGTCCTGACGGATCGCCTTGATTTTATTGACAGTTTTGAATTTGGACCGATGCCGGGCAGCCTGACGAGGCTTCCGATTGCCTTTGCCGCCGCCTAATTCCATACAGCTTCACATGACCGAACCGTTATTGGGGCGCAGCCTCGATCGCCTTGAAGACGTGCGCTTCGTGCAGGGACGCGGGCGCTACTTCGCCGATCTCGCGTCGCCAGACGCGCTTCATGGCGTCGTCGTTCGCTCGCCGCATGCGCATGCGCGCATCACCGCGATCAGCGTCGATGCGGCGCGCAGGATGCCCGGCGTCGCGGCCGTGCTCACGGGAGCCGAATTGGCATCCGACGATATCGGCCCGTTGCCGTGCGCGGTGACCAGCATCCCGATGACCACGCCGCTCGTGGTGCCGCCCTATCACGCGCTGGCGCGCGGCGTGGTGCGCCATGTCGGCGAGCCGGTCGCGTTCGTGGTTGCGGAAACCACTGAGGCCGCGCGCGATGCCGCCGAGGCCGTCGTCGTCGACTATGAGCCGCTACCGCCGGTCGTCTCGATCGCAGCCGCGATTCTGCCGGATGCCCCGTCGATCTGGCCGGAGGCTCCTGGCAACATCGCGTTCCAGTTCGACCGCGGCGAGATCGGCCCGGTGGAAGCGGCGATCCGCGACGCAGCGCACGTCGTGCAATGCGAGCTGGTCAACAACCGCGTCGTCGCCGCGCCGTTGGAGACACGCGGTGCGATAGGGCAGTTCGATGCCGCGAGCGGCCGGCTGCACCTGACCGCCTCGGCCGCCGGCGCGCACATGATCCGCGACCTGCTTGCAGACTCCGTTTTCCGCGTGGCACGCGAGAAGCTCCGCGTCAGCATTCCCGATGTCGGCGGCGGCTTCGGGATGAAGAACGTGCTCTATCCCGAATGGGTGCTGGTGCTGTGGGCGGCGCGCCGGCTCGGCCGTCCCGTGAAGTGGATCGGCGATCGCAGCGAGGATTTTACCGGCTCCGCGCATGGCCGCGACAGCATCGTTCGGGCCCGCCTAGCGCTCGATCGCGATGGCCGCTTCCTGGCGCTCGACGTTAAAGTCCTCGCTAATCTAGGCGCTCACGTCTCGATGGTGGGGCCGGGCGTCCCGACCATGGCCATGGCGAGCGCGACGGGTGGCGTCTACGACATTCCGCTGATCGCATTTCAGACCAACGGCGTGTTCACCAATACGACGCCGGTCGATGCCTATCGCGGCGCCGGCAAGCCGGAGGCGAACTATCTGATCGAGCGCTGCATCGATATCGCAGCCGCCGAACTCGGGATGAATGCGCTGAAGCTGCGGCGCAAGAACATCATGCGTCGCTTCCCTTACAGCAGCGCGATGGGGCTTTCGGTCGAGCAGGGCAGCTTTGCCCACGCCATCGATCACGCCGCCACTGCCGCGGAGGGATTCAAGGCGCGCCAGAGAAGATCACGCAAGCTGGGCCGGCTGCGCGGCCTCGGGCTTGCCTGCTTTCTCGAGACCGCGCGCGGCCAGCCCAACGAAGTGGCGGAAGTACAGTTCGGTGAGGACGGCCTGATCGACCTGAAGGTCGGCACGCATTCCAGTGGCCAGGGCCACGAGACCACCTACGCCCGGATCGCAGCCGACGCGCTCGGCCTTCCGCTGGAGCGCTTCCGGTTTCGGCAGGGCGATACGGACGATCTGGATAGTGGCGGCGGCCATGGCGGAGCGCGCTCTATGCACCAGGGCGGCACCGCGCTGTTGATGGCGGCGGAAGGCTTGATCGAGAATGCGCGGCGGCTTGCCGCGCGCCTGCTGCAGGCCGACGTGGATGCGGTTCAGTATGAAGCAGGCCAGTTGCGCGTGGCTGCGACCGGGCAGGAGATCAGCCTCGATGAGGTGGCGCGCGCTTCCTATCAGCTAGCCGGCGACGACGTAGCGCCGGGGCTGGCGCACAGAGCCACTCATCTGTGCGACCGCTACACGTTTCCCAACGGCTGCCATGTCGCGGAGGTCGAGATCGACCCCGAGACCGGCGAGGTGAGGCTCGATCGCTACGTCATCTTTGATGATTACGGCCGCCTGCTCGATCCCCGCCAGACGCTGGGGCAGGTGCATGGCGGCGTCGCGCAAGGCATCGGGCAGGCGCTATTCGAGCACGCGCTGTTCGATGCGGAGACAGGACAGATTCTGTCGGGCTCGTTGATGGATTATGCGCTGCCGCGTGCGGGCGATCTTCCCGCGTTCGAGGGCGACCTCACGCCTGATTTTCCAAGCCGTGCCAACCGGCTCGGCGTCAAGGGAAGCGGTCAGGCCGGCGCCATCGCGGCACCTGCCACCATCATGAACGCCGTGATGAACGCACTGGCGCCGCTCGGCGTGCGTCATCTCGACATGCCCGCAACGCCTTCGCGCATCTGGCGCGCGATCCAGGCGGCAGAAGCGCGATCGCGTCAGCGCGCTGACACCGCCTCCGCCGATCAATAGTCCTGATCGTCCGTCCCTAATCACAGCAAGGTGACGAATGACTTGCTGGACGGGCTTGGCTGCAGGTATTTACCTGCATATTGTGCTCTTCATAGAGTGAGACCATGCAGGCCGACAAGGTTTTCAAAGCGCTGGGCGACCCGACACGCAGAAAGCTGCTTGATCTTCTCTGTGAGAAGAACGGGCAGACGCTTGGGCAGCTTTGCGAAAACTTGGACATGGCCCGGCAATCCGCCACGCAGCACCTCGAAATCCTGGAGGCGGCCAATCTGGTGAGCACGGTCAGGCGCGGCCGGGAGAAGCTGCACTTCATCAACCCGGTGCCGCTTCATGAGGTCTACGAGCGGTGGGTGCGGAAATTCGAACGACAGCGGCTCAGCCTGCTGCACGATCTGAAGAAAGAACTCGAAGGAGAATGACGATGACCAAAGAGACGACCAGCTTTGTCTACGTGACCTATATTCGCTCGACGCCGGAGAAGGTGTTCGAGGCCATCACAAAGCCGGAGATCGCAAGGCGATACTGGGGCCACGAAAACGTCTCTGACTGGAATCCCGGATCGAAATGGGAGCACGTCCGCGCCAATGATCAACGGAGCGTCGAACTGGTCGGCAAGGTCGTCGAGGTCTCGCCACCAACCCGTCTTGTCATCACCTGGGCGAATGCGTCGCAGGCCTCCGATCCTTCCGCCTACAGCCGGGTGACGTTCGAGACCGAGGAATACGAGGACATGGTCCGGCTGACGGTTACACATGACGAACTCGTAGCCGGCAGCGGGATGGCGAACGGCATCAAGAAAGGTTGGCCGGTCGTGCTCGCCAGCCTGAAATCCTTGCTGGAAACCGGCCGCGGCCTCGACGTCTTCGCCAAGCCGAAATCGGCCTGATCCCTTGCCGGTCAATCAGAAGCAGGAGAATGACCATGACCAAGCCCTTTATCGGCGGGTGTGCCTGCGGCGCGATCCGTTTTGAGACGAGCAGCGAACCTCTCGTCGAGAGCCACTGCCAATGCCGCGATTGCCAGAAACGAAGCGGCACGGGGCATGGATCCTACCTGGTCTTCCCCCGGCGAGCCGATGTGGCAATTACGGGCGAAGCGAAAGAATGGCGGGTGGCGGACGACAACGGGAATGAAAAGGTCCACGCCTTCTGCCCGACCTGTGGAACGCCGGTCTATCTGACATTCGTCGCCAACCCGGAACCGATAGCGGTCCACGCGACCAGCCTGGACGACCCAAGCCGGTTCAATCCACAACTGATCACGTACGGCATCCGCGGCCATGCGTGGGACACGATGGATCCTTCGTTGCAGAAATTCGAGCGGATGCCGCCCGGATAATTTCGCGAGGGGAAGCACTCGTGTTGCAGAGTGTCCTGAACCTAGTTCGCGGCGCGCTTGCTCCGTCGGCCGTTTCCCTTCGCCGGCCATCGCCCTGCGCTGACCGCTGAGCGGACCACCTCGACCATTGTCTTGCGTACCTCGAGAAAGGCTTTTGTTTGCGGACGGTCCGCGAGCGAAACCAAAGCGCACGAGCGCGTCAGCGGCGGATCGATGATGCGGCGTGCGTGATATTTCTCCGCCGCCAAGTCGGCGAGAACGGTTGCGCGGGAGAGGATCGCGCATCCTAAACCAGCCTCGAGCGCCATTCGCAATGCCGACAACGAATCGACTTCGAGCGTTTCGCTCGGCGTGATCTGATTGCGCAGAACCTGGGTCTGGATGATGGCCCGCGAAGCCGGCATCGGCGTCAGTCCAACCACGCTTCGTTGCGGGATGGCGGAGAAGGCGATCGGACTGGAAGATTTGCCGATCAGGCTCGGATGTCCGACGAGATAAAGGTCTTCGTCCTGCAGCCACTCGACGTCCAGGCGGGCATCCCGGGGCGGATTATAGGCGAGCGCGAGATCGACTGTCCCTGAGAAGACGCGCTCGATCAGCGCCGGCGACAGCGCCTCGACGACCGTCAGGTGTACGCCTGGGAAATTTTTTCGCACCGCCTTCATGACGTCGAGCGCGACCATGGAGATCGCGGTATGGCTGAGGCCGAGGCAAACCGGACCGGTCGCGGCCTCGTTGAAAGTTCGCACATCCTCTTCTGCCTTGCCGAGCGCCGACAGCACGGCGCTGGCGTGCTCGTAAAGCCGCCGGCCGGCCGCGGTCAGCGCGATCCCGCGCGGCCTGCGCTCCAGCAGCTTGACGCCCAGATCGGTTTCGAGTGCGGCGACGTGATGGCTCAGCGCCGACTGCGCGACGTTGAGCGCCTCCGCTGCCCGCGACAGCACGCCGGCGTCGGCGATGGCGATGAAATAGCGAAGCTGCCGCAATCCGAACGCCATCGAGCTGCTCCCTGCCATCCAATTACTAGAACGTAACGATCTTCATATTATATTTGTCAGATACCGAGGCGCACGGCAAGCTCGCCCGCAATCAACAAGAACGACCCGGAGGAGCGCCAGCGCATGGACCTGCCTGACAGCGTCGTCATCAGCGAGGAGGGGCCCCGCGAAGGCTTTCAGATCGAGCCGGGCCCGATCGAGACCGCCGACAAGATCGCGCTGATCGATGCGCTCTCCGCATGTGGGCTTCGCCGGATCCAGATCGCCTCCTTGGTCAATCCCAAGCACGTCCCGGGTTGGGCCGACGCCGAGGCCGTGATCGAAGGGTTCACCGCGCGGAAAGGCGTCGAATACTCCGCCCTGTGGTTCAACGAGAGCGGGCTGCAGCGCGCGCTCGCGTTCAAGCAGAAGCTCACCCTTGCCGGGTTTATCTCGCTGAGCGCATCCGAGCCGTTCGCGATCAGGAATCTCAACCGCGACCGCGCCGGACAGATCGAAGCCATGCGCAGGTACGTGCGTGTGCATCGGGAAGCCGGCGTGCCGATCTCCAAGATCATCGTCATGGCCGCGTTCGGCTGCAACTTTGCAGGTGACATATCGTCGGCAGAGGTCGTCGCGACAGTTTCGGACGCGCTCGCCATCGCGCGCGAAGCGGGCATCGAGGTGCGCGACGTTGCGTTGGCGGATTCCATGGGCTGGGCCACGCCCAGGCGGGTTGCTGCCGCCGTCGGCGCCGTTCGTGACCGCTGGGACGGCCTGCGGATCGCGCTTCATCTTCACGATACGCGCGGGCAGGGCATCGCCTGCGCCTATGAGGGCCTGCGGCTCGGGGTCACGGCTTTCGATGCGGCGGTGGCAGGGCTCGGCGGCTGTCCGTTTGCCGGCCAACCCGGCGCGCCGGGTAACATCGCCACCGAAGAGCTCGCATTGTTGTGCGAGGAGATGGGCATCTCCACTGGCCTGAATATCGAGGCGCTGATCGAGGCCGGGCGTCTTGCCGAGCGGATCGTCGGACACCGGCTGCCGAGCGCGGCGCTGCTATCGGGAACGCTTGCCGCCTTCAGGAGACCGGCTGCATGACGACTTCATCCAGACCGCTTGCAGGGCTGAAGGTGCTCGACTTCGGTCACACCATCATGGGGCCGTGCGCGGGTGTCCTGTTTGCCGATCTCGGCGCCGACGTGGTGAAGATCGAGCCGGCCGACGGCGATCCGACTCGGCGGTTGCCGGGTTTCGCCGCCGGCTTTTTCGCGACCTATAACCGCAACAAGCGCTCGATCGCGATCGACCTGAAACGGCCCGAGGGACAGGCGATCGTGCATCGGCTGGTGAAGGACGCCGACGTCGTGCTGGAGAACTTTGGCCCGGGAACGATCGAGCGGCTGAAGTGCAGTTGGGAGGATCTGCGCCGGATCAACCCGCGTCTTGTGTACCTCTCGATGAAAGGCTTTCTGAAGGGACCGTATGAGAACCGTGGCGCGCTCGACGAGGTGGTGCAGATGCAGTCCGGGCTTGCCTACATGACCGGCCCGCCCGGTCGGCCGCTTCGCGCGGGCGCGCCGGTCATCGACATTCTCGGCGGCGTCTTCGGTGTCGTAGCCGCGCTGGCCGCGCTGCGCGAGCGCGACGTCACCGGCGTGGGGCAGAAGGTCGCGAGTTCGCTGTTTGAAAGCGCAACCTTCATGCTCGGCGCGGTCGTCGTCGGCAGCGCGGTTACCGGCGGGCCAATGCCGCCGATGCCGGCGCGGAAAAACGCCTGGGGCGTCTATGACGTTTTCACCGCTTCCGACGGCGGCCAGGTCTTCATCGGCTGCACGTCGGACGGACACTGGCAACGCTTCTGCGACGCGTTCGGGTTCGATGACTGGCGCGATGATCCGAGGCTCGTCGGCAACGCCAATCGTTGCGAGGCGCGCGAGTGGATGCTCCCCGAACTGGAGCGGCGGATCACGAAACTGCCGCTGAACGAGATCCTCGAAAAATGCGAGGCGGCGCGGGTCGCCTATTCGCGCGTCGGGCGGCCCGACGAATTATCGACCGATCCGCATCTGCTTGCCAATGGCGGCCTGCTCGCAACCGCCGTGTCGGCTTTCGGCGGCGGACCGCGGGTCGGAATTCCGGCGCTGCCGGTGGAATTCGGCGAGGCCCGCGAACGGCCGGGCCTCGCGCGCCAGCCGCCGCGGGTCGGCGAGCACGCCGATGAAATTTTGCAAGCTGCCGGATATTCGGCGCACGAAATAGCCGATCTGCGTGCGGCCGGCGTGCTTGGCGCGGCTGCGAGCATGCCTGCATAGAATTGAACAACAAGAAGCGAATAACGAAAAAGAGCGGCCCAACCGCCTTCATAACGCCAATGGTCAGGGAGGAGGCGGAACATGATTTCCGACACACTGTTTCGAGCGAAGGCATTCATTCTCGGCGCGGCGGTCGTCGTGGCGCTGGTTGCGATCGTGTCGAGCGCCACGGCGCAGCCATACCCGTCGCGGGCGATCACCATCCTGGTCGGCTATTCCGCGGGCGGACAGGCCGACGCGCTGGCCCGGACCATCGGCAAGCAACTCGGCGAGAACCTCAAAGTATCCGTCGTCATCGAGAACAAGACGGGCGCCAACGGCATGATCGCGGCGCAGGCGGCGGCGCGCGCCGAGCCTGACGGATACACGATCCTGATGGTGACGGACGCGATGGTCACCATCGATCCGCACCTCGCCACCAGCAACCATTTCGACCTTTCGACCGCGATGGAGCCGGTCGTCAACGTCGCGTGGTCGCCGCTCTTGCTTGCCGCGGCCAACAATGTGCCGGCGAATTCGGTCGCCGAGTTGGTCGCTTTGGGCAAGCAGAAAACGCAGAATCTGAGTTTCGGCAGCTCCGGCAGCTCGACGCCGCACCGCCTCGCCGGCGAGATGCTGCAGAAATATGGCGGCTTCACCATGACCCACATTCCCTACAAGGGAACGGCGGCGTCGGTGAATGATCTCCTGGGCGGCCAGATCCCGCTGCTGTTCGGCGCACCCACGGCGGTGGAGCCGCTGGCTGCGGCCGGCAAGATCAAGCTGCTCGGCGTCACGTCGGAGAAGCGCTTCCCGTTGCTGCCCAACGTTCCGGCGATCAGCGAAACCTTCGCAGGGTTCAAGATCATCAGCTATATAGGCTTCATGCTGCCGAAGAAGACCCCGACGCCTGTCATCACGACCTTGAACAAGGAAGTGAATGCGGTGCTTGCCACTGACACGATGCGCGCATGGCTGGACAAGCAGGGCATGGTCGCCGTCGGCGGCACGCCTGATGATTTCAAGCGCCAGATCGGGATTGATTATCAAGCGCGGGGTGAGCTTGTCCGCGCTCTCGGCATCACCAGCGAGTGAGCCCAGGAGTGCCGCAACGCGTGGAGCTGTGAGGAGAGCGGCGACGGCTTCCTGCGCTGATCGGGCCGTGGCTAGGGCGTGTACTCATTAAGCGACGCTCAACCCTCAACAGCGGCGGAATAGCGGACATCGCCCGATTTCGCAGAGGGGCAAAATCCAGACATAAGCTCGGCTTGGCCCCCATCCGACTAGTTCAATGTGAATAGACCAAGCGCGGCGCGAACATCGCGCAAAGTGGCATCAGTTGTCTCCCGCGCTCGCGCAGTGCCAAGCTTAACGACTTGCAGCAGATAGCCGGGATCACGAGCGAGTGCGCGGCGACGGATTCGGATTGGCGCGAGAAGTGCCTGCAGCACGTCATCCAGACGTTTCTTCACAATGCTGTCGCCCAAACCGCCACGGACATAGCGTGCCTTCAAATCCTCAACTGCAACGTGATCTTCGTCGAACGCATCCAGGTACTTGAAAACCACGTTGCCTTCGACGCGACCTGGGTCGGACGCCTTTATATGGTTTGGGTCAGTGAACATACGCCGGACAGCCTTACGTATTTCATCGGCCGTGGCTGATAGCTGAATAGTGTTGCGCTGCGATTTGCTCATTTTGGCTTTGCCGTCGATGCCGGGAAGGCGTCCGACGCGAGGAATAAGTGCGCGGGCTTCGGGCAACACGTCAACACCAGCTTGGCGATTGATGCGGCGAACGATCTCATTGGTTTGCTCGATCAATGGAGCTTGGTCTTCCCCAACCGGAACAATCGTCGCTTTGAAACCGGTGATGTCGGCGGCCTGGGCGACGGGATAGCAGAGAAAGCCTGCTGGAATGTCTCTGCCAAATCCTCGCGCCTGGATTTCGTCCTTGATGGTTGGGTTGCGCTCAAGCCGGGCCACCGTGACATAGTTCATGTACAGCAGGGTCAAATCGGCAAGTGCCGGGAGATGCGATTGAAGACAGATCGTGGTCAGGTTCGGGTCGATCCCGGCAGCCAGGTAGTCTGTCGCGATCTCAAGGACATTGTCACGCAGCCGACCAGGATTGTGCGCGTTGTCCGTGAGTGCCTGGGCATCCGCCAGCAGCAGGTACTGCTGGTGCGTCGTCTGTAGGGTGACGCGGTTCTTCAACGAACCGACGTAGTGCCCCAGGTGCAACGGGCCGGTGGTTCTGTCGCCGGTCAAGATAACAGGGAGGGTGGCTGACGAGTGTTGCATCGCGGTTCTCCAGATAAGAACCGCCGTTCAATCGGACTGTTGATGCAGCAACCTCGCAAGCCGATGAACGGCGGCGACGGTTGGGTGAATGACAAAGCCGTGCCGCTCCTAAGTGGAGCGCCACCACAAGTTCGCGAACGTGATCACGACGACAGTCATGCGGCCGATAGTGACGAAACTTCAGAGGAAAGCAAGCCGGCTTGATGTCTCAAATGGGTCAAAGGCGGCGGTGGAAGGGAGCAAGGATCGATGCCCGGTTTGCCGCTGACAATCGGTCACAAGGGCTTAAGCGCGGTTCGGCCGTGGGCCAGAAGCGGGCTTAATACATAGCCAACTTCTTGCATTCGATAAGTATCAAACAACCAGACGATCTCAGAACCAAGGCAGACTTCGCGTCAGGAGAGCTCGCCTCCAGGATGCGAGGAGCACTGGCACACCCCTTGATTTTGCGCGATCTCCGTGGTAGCTACGCTTCATGATCAAAACGTCGTGCGCATCGTGGACCCGCAAACACATGACCCGCTCTCGCTGGGCCGTGGAAGGAGTCGTGCGCTAGGAATTCGACGACGCGATCTTTTCACCAGGCCCCGCCGGCATCGGACGGGGCCTTTTGTTTGGCCACGCTCCCTGCCGGCATAACAGCAGGGAGCATCCGATGTCACCCCAACAGACGAACCTCACATCCGAGACCGGTCGCGATGCCTCAGGGCTCCGCCTCGACCTCGCCATCGCTTTGGTGAAAGACGCCTCGGGCAATGCTTTGGCCGAGGCGTGCCCCGATGCTTCCATCGCAGCGCTGAGAGACGCTTTCTCGGAAAAGGAAGCGGCTGGACCACCAGTCGCATCGACGCGGAGCGTCTTGAGTTTGCTCCAGGGATATTGGCGTGCGTTTCGAAAACGACGCCAACGCGAGAGGTTGCTAGTCAGTTTGCACGACCTGAGCGACAGAGAGCTGATGGATATCGGCCTGACACCCAGTGACATCGACTACATCGTCGCTGGCCGAGCTATTGAAAGGCTCAGAGATGGCACGACGTATCTAGGGCTGTCTCGTGGTGTGATGTAACTGATGGTAAGTCACCGCCAGTTCTGCACGTTTAGGCAGGCCGTCAGGCGGATCAGCGAAGTGTGATCCGCCACTTTTCTACAATCGTCGTGACATGGCGGATTGCGCTAACGCCGATCCGCCATCGAGCTGCGATCCGGCCCGCTCCTTGGCGGGCCACATTGCGCCGGACTGTCTTGCCGTGATTCAAGCCCGCTATCGTGGGGGCGAATCATGCGTTACGAACTCACCGACAAGGAGTGGGCTGCAATCACGCCGATGCTACCGAACAAGCCACGCGGCGTGCCACGGGTGAATGATCGTCGTGTTCTCCTAGTACAGCCGCATCGGCAGCGGCAACTGGACGTCCTGATAGCGGCCCTCGTAGCGATCGACAAAATCCTGCAGGAAAAACGGAATGTCGCGTAGCTGGAGGTCGCAGCGTCGCCGCAGCTCGTGCGCGACTTCCACCGAAGCGTCACGACACCACCCCTCAGCGACGTTGAAAGCAACCACCCGGATCGGATTGGTGTACTGGCCGGTGAGCAGGTCCATTACAACCGGCTCAAATCCCGGGCTCTCGGAACTGACTTCTGCCCAGACCCGGCCGTGTTCCAGGGATTCATGCTCGACCATATAGACGTCGTGCTCATCACCATGTGGCACGATCGACGGACCCGAGCCGGCGTTACGCATCAACAACTCCCGGACTGCAGAACGGGGAATCAAGCTGGCTTTTTTCGATTCGTTCCATATCGGGTAGAGAGGCGGACGGCCGCACAGCGCGCCGCTGTTCTTGCTCAATCGCAAGCATGCGCCGCGCACCGGCGACTGCGTTCCGGCGCAGGAACATTTAGCAGGGGCGTGACTTCACTAACGTGTATCATGACAGGGCTGAACTCGATAAAGAAAGCGAGGAACTGCCCGATCGGCAAGCCGCCTGGCGGGAGGCGACCGTGACGGCGGGGCAGATCATCCATGATCATCTCGATGGGAGGCTATGTCCGGGCAAGGACTGGCGGATGGAAGTCACCGACGAATTCGCAAATCCGCTGTACGTCATTCACGTCTGCGCCGACAAATCCAGATAGGGCGGAAGACCGCAGCGCTATTTCGGGCGCTGCAATCCAGGCGACGTCAGCCAGCGTTCGATGACCGCTGCCGACTCGGTCGCGACCGCCGCCCGTATCAAACGATCACGCTCCTGTCCTGGCGGTGAGCTCTCGGCCTTTTCGCGGGCGCGAACTGCAATTTGTTTGAGGCGCTCCTGGAGCGAGAGTGCCGGGCGGCTGCGATTGCGCTTTTTTTTCATGGACGGATCTCCTCATTGGCTTCGACCCTTCCACGTTTCGGCAACCGCATCCTTAACCTTTGTTTGGAACCGGCATCGGGCAGGTTTCGTTTCACCCAGAGGCAGAAGATCATTCAATCGAACAGGACAGGCGCGTGAATCGGGATTCGGTGTTGGCAAGCTTGTTGCGGCGGCTCGATACCGTCTCGAAACTCGATCCGGCTGATACTGCCGCGATCCGTTCGCTTCCGATCGCGGTTCGCCACTGGGAAGGCGCAAGAGCCATCGTATCTGACGGCGAACGTCCGTCGGAATGCTGTCTGATTATCGAGGGCTTCTGTATCCGTTCCAAAACGACAGAGGCCGGCCAGCGGCAAATTCTCTCGATTCACATCCCTGGCGAGATTCCCGACCTTCAGAGTTTGCACCTGCGCAGGATGGATCATGATCTCGCCACGCTGGTCCCCTCGACGCTAGGGTTCATCAGTCATGCCTCGCTGCTAGACCTGACGCATGCGAGACCGAATGTTGCGGACGTGCTCTGGCGCGATACCTTGATCGATGCCGCGATATTTCGGGAGTGGATCGTCAATGTTGGACAGCGGCCGGCACCGGCCCGGCTTGTCCATATCGCGCTCGAACTTCGCAGGCGTCTTCTTGCAGTCAGGGGAGGCACGGAGCCTGCCACGTTCGAATTCCCGCTTACCCAGGAGCAGATCGGCGAGGCGCTGGGCATCACGCCGGTGCATGCGAACCGCATCATCAGGCAACTGCGCGAGGACGGGATCGTCGACGTCAGCAGAGGGCAAGTGCGCGTGCTCGACGAAACAAGGCTCGCGGAACTGGCGCAGTTTGACGACCGTTACCTGCATCAGGATCCGGCCGTCTGAAGCGTCCGATCGTGCGGTGGCGGCGATCCAGCCGCTGGTCCAGCCGCACTTGGGTCGATCGGACGCAGCGATTTTGTTCGCGTCATTGGAACGATTCAAGCTCGGGAAAATTATGCAATCTGTGTCAGGGATAGACACATGAACTCGAGCGGCTGCCGATGCAGTGCCGTTTACATGGCGCATCGGCGACCGCTTTCTTTTAGCCGCCGGCCATGAAGGATTTTGCAAACGCGTCGTTTCCGCCCGAGGTCATCTCGGTGATGGAGCAGGCGCTTGACGCCGCCGTCGCTACGCTCCCGGAGCCCGTCCATTCCCACCACGTTCAATTAATCGCGGAAGCGATCCTGCGCGCCGCTCACGGCGGAGAGCGTGACCCGGTTGTCCTGCAACGGCTCGCATTGCTGGAGCTGCAGCTTCATCCTCGGTGATGGCTATAGCGTTTTCCAGCGAAGTGGACACCGGTTCGCGTCAGAACAAGAATCTAGAGCCCGGTTCTGATTCAATCAGAACCAAAGGCTCTAGCCTTCGTTTGCTCAAGCGCTCTTTGATTTCTTCCGGGCGCTGGCGGGTCGCGCGGCCGCTCGCTTCGACGTGTTCAGTGCCACGGCCTCGCGAATGAGCGCCTTCAATGCCTTTTCGTCGATCTTGTCGCCTTCATGGAAATCGATGGCGCGCCGGGTGTTGCCCTCCAAGCTGGAGTTGAAGAGGCCTGACGAGTCTTCCAGCGAGGCGCCCCTGGCGAAGGTCATCTTCACGACCGCCTTGTAGGTCTCTCCGGTGCAGATGATGCCGTCGTGCTCCCACACCGGAACGCCGCGCCACTTCCACTCCTCGACCACCTCGGGATCGGCCTGCTTGATGATGCTTCGAATCCGCGCGAGCATCTCGCCGCGCCAATCGCCCAGCTCCTTGATTCGCGCATCGATGTGCCGAGAGGGAGAGCTTCCGCCTTTTCCTTCGCTCGCGCCGCTCTTCTTCATTGTTGCTTTCTTCATGGCTGTTGTCATTCGCTCACAATCGTTCGCCGGGCAATTGGCTCGCTTGCTTCACCCAGGCAACAAGCTGCGCTTCGTCAAGGCCGTCCTCATGGATGTCGAGATAGCGCACTTCCTTGTGCTTGGACTCGCCGGGCGGGAGAGGGTGGAGCGATGTGCCGCGGAAGAAGGTCACTTTGACGTACTTCGTGAAGCAGTGAAAGGCGAGGAACCAGCCGCCCTGGTCCTCGACGCCATAAAAGGGCGTATTCCATTTGACCGCCTTGTGCACGCCGGGGACGGTGCGGACGATCAGCGCGTCGAGGTGGCGCCCGACGTCGCGTTTCCAGCCCGGCATGGCCGCGATGTAGGCCTGCACGGGGGCATCGCCGTATCCCTTTGCGATCTGAGGATTGCCGCCTGAGAGCAGGACGGGCTTTGCGGTAGCCTGCTTGGCGGTGGTCTTCTTTGCGATCTTCGCCGGCCTTCTCGACGTCGTTTGCGCCATTGTGTTCGCTCCTGTCGCCGGTACGTCAGCCACTGCGCCATTTGGCGGCGTAGGGCAGCACGAACATGTACAGGCCGGTGAACATCAGTAAAAAGAGCGGCGGCAATGGGGAGTATACCACCCACGGGGAAGGCTCCCCCAGTCCGATGGCAATGAAATTGGCGACGACGGTCACCATGAAGGCAATCGACAGCCAGCGGTGAATCTGCCGAATCCACGTGTTCCAGTTCAATGAGCCCTCCTTTTGCAGACTTTTGCAGACGAGCCGGAGCGTGACGCGGCGGTTCAATCCGTCCGCGCCACGAGCTCTTCCAGCTTGGCGAAGAATTGCTGCCATCCAGCGAGGGCGCCGCCATAGGCCTGCTTCTGATCCGGCCGGAAACCGGTCTGCTCCATGCGCAGGAGGGTGCCTGTGGGCGTTGGCGTCAGCGTGAAAGTCACGACACTTTCTAGATTGAAAGCCGCATCGTCGTGCTTGAAATTCCAGGTGTACGACAGCGCCTTGTTCGGCTCGATGGCAAGGACCTCGCAGTCCAGCACGCCACCCCAATCGCCGCGAAGATTGAAATGGTGACCCACGACGGGCTTGAAGTCGTTCTTCATCAGCCACTCCTCCATCAAGTGGGGTTGCGTGAGCGCGCGCCAGAGCTTTTCCGGCGGATGCGACATTTCGCGTTCGACGACGACGGTGCGCGTTTCGGGGGCGGTATTTGTCATTGGTCCATCCGTTTGAGCAGGTCTTCCAGGTTATCGAACCGGTTCTGCCAGAAGCCGTGCATCTGGCTCGCCCAGTCGATCAGCGGGGCCAGCGCACCGAGTTGCGCGCTGTAGTGCGTCTGGCGGCCTTCGTGGCGGTCGCGCACCAACCCCGCCTGTTTCAAAACGCCAAGATGCTTCGAGACGGCCGGCTGCGAGATCCCGGCCCGGGCCGTCAGCGCCCCGACCGTTTGCTCTCCTTCGCGGCACAGCCGCTCGAAGATCGCCCGACGGCTTGGGTCGGCGAGTGTTCTGAACAGCACGTCATGAGCGTTGGGCATTCGAAATCAATAACTCTCTGGTTATTGATTGATACATACCCGCCGAGATATGGATTAGTCAAGCGGGAACACCGAAAGGCCAAATTATTTGTCCGATTTGCGACCAATATGCAGGTTGACGTCAGTGGCCACCCGCTCAACGCATGCCGTGTTGGTTATGTATTGGTCCTGCGCTCTCCGTTGCGAAGCAAGAGCTGCGGGTCCGAGCGCCGACGGCATGGTCGCCCCTCGTTGTCGAGGACGAGAGGGATGACCACATATTCAGCGTCGCATACAGCGAGGGGAAGGTCCTATGGGAGATGCCGGCCGTCAGGCCCATTGGGAGAACGTCTACACGACAAAGGGCGAGAACGAGGTTAGCTGGTTTCAGCAAAGCCCGGTTCCTTCGCTCGACCTGATCGTGCAGGCGGGGGTGACGCACAAGTCGGCCATCATAGACATCGGCGGCGGCGCCTCGCGGCTGGTCGACAGTCTCGTCGAGCAGGGATTTGAGGATATCACCGTGCTCGATCTTTCCGCCGCGGCGTTGGCCGCTGCCAAGCGCCGCCTGGAGAGCCACCTTGGCGCCAGCGCCGAGCGGGTTGGCTGGATCGTCGCGGATGCGACGACCTGGGAGCCGGCCAAGCCCTACGACATCTGGCACGATCGGGCAGCGTTCCACTTTCTCACCGACGCAGGCGATCGCGCCGCCTACATTGCGCGCCTCAAGCGGGGCCTGAAGATCGGCGGGCACGCCATCATCGCCACCTTTGCGCTCGACGGCCCCGAAAAGTGCAGCGGCCTGCCGGTCGCGCGCTACGACAGCGAGAGTCTCGGACGGACGCTGGGCACAGCGTTCAAGTTGGTCCACACGCAGCGGCACGAGCACGCTACGCCGTGGGAGTCCCGGCAGGCTTTTCAGTTCAGCGTGTTCCGGCACGAGGGCTGATTGCCGCGCGCTAATGCGCCATGCCGCGTGAGACCTCCTGGCAAGCTTCCATGCAGCGGCGGCAGCTTTCCGCGCAGATGCGGCAATGTTCGTGCGTGGCTGCGTGCCGCTGGCATTCCTCCGCGCAAAGCCGGCAGGCGGCGGCGCAGACGCTGAGCATGCGGCGCATCACCTCGTCGTCGAAACCCGTTCGGCGGGTCATGATGCGGCCGGTGATATTGCAGATATCGGCGCAATCCAGGTCAAGCCGGATGCACTGGGTCAGCTCCTGAACCATGCGCTCCGACAGGCAGGCGTCGGCGCAGGAGGTGCAGGTCTGGGCGCAGGAGTAGCATTCCTCGATGCAACGGATCAGGGCGTCACTGATCTGGCCTTGGACGGCCGGGTGGGTGCCAATCATTTCGCGGGCGTGCATGGCTGGGCTCCTTGCTGAGGACAGACCACCGCCGGGGGGGCGGCCGCTAGCTCAAGTCGCGGCCTTGAAAAACGTTCTGGGCAGCCGGCCAATCTGAATTGGGGTCAGGGGTGGGCTTTGATTCATCGCAAATGCGGTCTTCGTCCGCTGGCTTACGTTAACGAAACCCGCGGTTTCGTGATGGAACTCTGCTTCCCATCATGGGCCGAGATGTGCGAAACTGAACGCGTGAAATACTCGATTCACCTTTGCCGGCTGCTGGCGATTTTTGTGATCGTCGGCCTCGTCATCGCCCCGCTCACGGCGCGGGCGAATACGGGCGCCATGGCACCAATGGCCATGACGGCGATGTCCGATGACGCGGCCATGTCCGACGACATGCCGTGCTGCCCGGAGAAATCGGCGCCGGTCGATTGCGACCAGTGCCCGTTGATGGCGCTTTGCGTATCGACGACGTTGCAGGCGCCGCTGCCGGCCGGCATTGCCGAAATCCAGCCCGTGACCCTTCGCACGCTGCTGCCCGGCAGCGATCCGGAAGTGGAAAGCCTCGGGTACTCACCTCCGCCAAAACCTCCCCGGTCCCTGGTCCTTTCGGCGTAACGCCGGAATCTCGCGGCGCTTCGTGGCGTCCGCGCCCATGCCGCCAATGGCGGCTGACCAGTAGATCGAGGATACCATGATGAAGGCAATTCAGTTTTCGCGCGGCCTGCGGGTCGCGCTGAGCGCCGCTGTCCTGACATGCGCCGCAACCGTCGCACTCGCTGATATCAAGAATTACGAGTTCAAGCTCGTCGAACCGACTGTGAAGACCGGTCGCGACAAGATCATTGCGGTCAAGCTCATCGATAAGACGACGGGCAAGGCCGTTCCGGACGCGGTGATCTTTGCAACGCGTCTCGATATGGCACCGGATGCGATGCAAGAGATGGTGACCGAGCTTACGCCCCTGCCGGGATCCGAACCCGGTACCTACCGCTTCAAGGCCGATTTCAGCATGGCCGGCCGGTGGCAATTGTCGCTCGGCGCAAAAGTGCAGGGCGAAACCGGCACAGTCGACAACAAGCTCGTTATTCAGGCCGACAAATGAACCGGTCCGTTCAGGTTGCGATCGCTGCCGCCGTTACAGTTGCCGTGGTCGCCGGCGTCCTCGCGCGTCCCTATCTCTGGCCGCGCAGAGAGACCACGCATGCCCACGTCATGGCCCAGGCGAGCGAACCGGCGGGCGCCGCGATCTACTATCAGGATCCGAACGGCAAGCCGTTCTACTCGCTGACGCCAAAGAAGACGCCGGATGGCCGCGACTACCGGGCCGTCCTCCGGGGCGCCGACATCAGTTTTGACGATCCGCCGCAGGAAAGCGCGGCGGCTCCGCCCACCGACCGCAAGGTCAAGTATTACCGCAACCCGATGGGGCTGCCGGATGTTTCGCCGACGCCCAAGAAGGACTCGATGGGGATGGACTACATCCCCGTCTATGAGGGCGAGGACAGCGGCGACGGATCGGTCAAGGTCTCGCCGGGAAAGATTCAGCGCACCGGTGTCAAATCGGAGCCGGCGGCCACTCGCCCGATCCGGACGGTCGTGCGGGCGCCAGGCACGATCCAACTCGACGAGCGTCGAGTCTCAGTCATCGCGATGCGTGCGGAAACCTACCTGCAAACAGTTGCCGACGTCACGACTGGTACCTTTGTCAAGAAGGGGCAGCCGCTGATGCAGGTCTACAGTCCGGCGGTTTCCAGTGCTGCCGCCGAGTATGTGACGACATTGACGTCCAAGACTACGGCGGGCGAACCGTCCTACGGACGCGGTTCACGGCAGCGGTTGATGAACCTTGACGTGCCCGACGCGGTAATCACCGAGGTCGAAAGAACGCGGGTCGTCCCGGTGACCGTCGCCTGGACGGCCCCACGGGACGGCATCGTGTTGGAACGCAACGCCGTCGAGGGTATGCGAGCTCAACCGGGCGACGTGCTCTTCCGCGTTGCGGATACGTCGGTGGTTTGGGCGGTAATTGACATCGCCGAGCGTGATCTCGGCTCGCTTGCTGTCGGACAAGGCGTAACCGTGCGCGCGCGCAGCTTCCCGGGACGGGACTTCTCCGGAAAGATCTCGGTCATTTATCCCCAGGTCAACCGCGAGACACGGACAGCCCGCGTTCGGATCGAACTTGCAAATCCCGACCTCGCATTGCTGCCGGACATGTATGTGGACGCCGATGTCGAGATTGGCGGCGCGGAGCCTGTTTTGGCCGTTCCCGACAGCTCGGTGCTCGATACGGGGGCGCGCCAGGTCGTTCTGGTTGACAAGGGTGAGGGACGATTCGAGCCCCGCGACGTCAAGATCGGCCGTCGGGGAGACGGACTGGTCGAAATCCGCAGCGGGCTGAAAGACGGCGAGCCCGTCGTCATCTCGGCCAATTTCCTGATCGATGCGGAAAGCAACCTGAAGGCGGCACTCAAGGGCTTCGCCGAGGGAGCTCAGCCATGATTGCCCGCTTGATCGCTTGGTCGGCTCGCAACCTCCTGCTGGTGCTATTCGGCAGCGGCTTTGCCGCTGCGGCTGGCATCTACGCGCTGGTCCATCTGCCGCTAGACGCTATCCCCGACCTCTCCGACACGCAGGTCATCGTTTACACGGAGTACCCCGGTCAGGCGCCGCAGGTCATCGAGGACCAGGTCACCTATCCGCTCACCACCGCGATGTTGACGGTGCCGAAATCGAAGGTGGTGCGCGGCTTTTCCTTCTTCGGCGTCTCCTTCGTCTACGTCATCTTCGAGGATGGCACGGACATCTACTGGGCGCGCTCGCGGGTGCTCGAATTCCTAAACGCCGCGACCTCGCGCATTCCCGCCGGCGTGACGCCGACCATCGGCCCGGATGCGACCGGCGTCGGCTGGGTTTACCAATATGCTATCGTGTCGAAGGAGCTGAACCTTTCCGACACGCGCACGATCCAGGACTGGAATCTGAAGTTCGCGCTCGCCAAGGCCGAAGGTGTCGCCGAAGTGGCGAGCGTCGGCGGCTTCGTCAAGCAGTACAATGTGATCCTCGATCCGCAGCGCATGCGCGATCGCGGCATCACCATGCAGAAGATGCGCGAGGCGATTCGTGCCAGCAACGCCGACGTCGGCGGCCGCACCGTCGAACTGTCCGAGTTCGAATATGTCATCCGCGGCAAGGGCTACCTGAAGAGCATCAACGACCTCGGCAATGTCGTGCTGAAGGTGAGCAACGGAACGCCGGTGCTTTTGCGCGATATCGCGAGAGTCGAACTCGGCCCCGACGAGCGGCGCGGCATCACCGAACTGAACGGGGAGGGCGAGGTCGCGAGCGGTATCGTGCTGCAGCGCTTTGGCGTCAACGCACTCAACGTCATCGAGAACGTCAAGAAGCGTTTCAAGGAAATCGCCAGCAGCCTGCCGAAATCGGTCGAGATCGTGCCGGTTTACGACCGCTCGAACCTGATCTACGCGGCCATCGACACGCTCAAGCACACGCTGTTCGAGGAAAGTGTCGTCGTTGCGCTGGTCTGCATCGTGTTCCTGCTGCACGTCCGCAGTGCGCTGGTTGCGATTCTGATGCTGCCGGTCGGCATATTGATGGCGTTCGGCGCCATGAAGCTGCTGGGGCTCGGCTCCAACATCATGAGCCTTGGCGGCATCGCGATCGCGATCGGCGCCATGGTGGATGCAGCAATCGTCATGATCGAGAATGCCCACAAGCACCTCGAACGAGCGGAGCCCGGAAAGTCCCGGATGGCCATCCTGATTGAGGCGGCCGCGCAGGTCGGTCCGGCGCTGTTCTTCAGCCTGCTGATCATCACCGTATCGTTCATGCCGATCTTCACGCTGGAACAGCAGGAGGGACGGCTGTTCAGCCCGCTGGCGTTCACCAAGACCTTCGCCATGGCCGCCGCCGCGCTGCTCTCGGTGACGCTGGTGCCTGCGCTGATGGTAATCTTCATCCGCGGCAGAATCGTTCCGGAGCACAGGAATCCGATCAACCGCTTCCTGATCTTCATCTATCGACCGGTGATCAAGGGCGTGCTGCGCGCCAAGTCTTTCGTGATCCTGATCGCGCTTGCCATCCTGGCGGTGAGCGTCTGGCCGGCCCGCCAGCTCGGCACCGAGTTCATGCCGAACCTGAACGAGGGCACGCTACTCTACATGCCGACGACATTGCCGGGCATCTCTATCACCAAATCCGCTGAACTGATGCAGACCCAGGATCGGATCATCCGGTCGTTTCCGGAAGTCGAATCCGTCTACGGCAAGGCAGGCCGCGCCGCGACCGCAACCGATCCGGCGCCATCGGAAATGTACGAGACCGTCGTCAATCTCAAGCCGAAGCAGGAGTGGCGGGCAGGCGTGACGATCGACAGCCTGATCGCGGAAATGGACAAGGCCCTGCAATTTCCCGGCGTCTCCAACGCCTGGACCATGCCGATCAAGGCCCGTATCGACATGCTGTCGACCGGCATCCGCACCCCGATCGGCGTCAAGGTGATCGGCACCGATCTGGTCGAGATCGACAAGCTCGCGAAACAGATCGAGCAGGTCCTGAAAGCGGTGCCCGGCACCTCGTCCGCCTACGCCGAGCGTGGCATCGGCGGCTACTATCTGGAGATCACGCCGGACCGCGAAGCGATGGCGCGGTACGGCATCATGATTCAGGATGTCCAGGACACCATCGCTACTGCGCTTGGCGGACAGACGGTCACGACGACAGTCGAGGGCCGCCAGCGCTTTTCCGTCAACATGCGCTACCCGCGGGATTTGCGCGACAATCCGAAGGCGATTGCAAGTGACGTGCTGGTGCCCATGCCGGCCGGCGGCGCCGTCCCGCTCGGCGAAGTCGCAAAGGTCGTGCCGGCGCGTGGGCCGTCCTCGATTCGCACCGAGAACGGCCAGTTGGCGACTTACATCTACGTCGACATCCGCGACCGCGATCTCGGCGGCTACGTCGCCGAGGCGCAGCGCGCCGTGCAAGCCAGCATTCAGTTTCCTCCGGGCTACTATGTGATGTGGAGCGGCCAGTACGAGTACCTCGAGCGCGCCACCGCAAGGCTCAAAATTGTCGTTCCCGCGACGCTGCTCATCATCTTCCTGCTGCTGTATCTCAACTTCCGCTCCGTCACCGAGACGATGATCGTGATGCTGTCGCTGCCGTTTGCGCTGGTCGGCGGGCTCTGGCTGATGTGGTGGCTCGGCTTCAACCTGTCCGTCGCGGTCGCGGTCGGCTTTATCGCGCTCGCCGGCGTTGCTGCCGAGACCGGCGTGGTGATGCTGATCTATCTGAACCAGGCGCTGGCCGAATTCAGCGCCCGTCGTGCCGCCGAGAACCGGCCGCTGACGAAGCGTGATCTCTACGACGCCATCATGGAGGGTGCGGTGGAGCGGGTGCGTCCGAAGATGATGACCGTGGTCGCCATCATGGCCGGGCTGCTCCCGATCATGTGGAGCAGCGGCACAGGCTCGGAGATCATGCAGCGTATCGCGGTGCCGATGATCGGCGGCATGATTTCCTCGACCTTGCTGACGCTGATCGTGATCCCGGCGATCTTCGGACTTGTGAAGGGCTTCGGGCTGAAGAATGGGGACGATTCCGTCGAGCCCCCGCGGTCGATTGCGTCTCCTGTCGCACCGCGAAAAGTTCCCGAGCCTGTCGAGTGATCAAACCTGCTGTAACCAAATCCGGCGGACCATCGAACTAACGAGATAGCAGGCATGACGACCCTCGAAATCGAACTCAAGGCCCTCATGCTTGCGAGCCTCGAGGGTGACGCGGCGGCACACCGCTCGCTCCTCGATCGGTTGAGCCGTCGCCTACGTGCCTATTACAAGGCCAAGCTCGTCGCCGTTGGAAGAGGGATGGCGCAGGCCGAAGATTTGGTCCAGGAGGCCATATTGGCAATCCACCTCAAGCGGCATACCTATGACCCGCGGGAGCCACTCACGCCTTGGGTGCACGCCATCGCGCGCTACAAACTGATCGATTTTCTGCGTCGGAATCGTGCATCGCTCGCCGAGGTGCCGATCGACGAGGCCGATGAGGTCATGGCACGTGATGACAATTCCGAGATCGAAAGCACGCATGATGTCCGGCGGCTCATGCAGCGGCTGCCAAAGGGCATGCAATGCGCGATCGAGGCCGTAAAACTTGACGGGCTGAGCGTGGCTGAAGCTGCGAATCGATGCGGGCTCTCAGAGCCGGGCGTAAAGGTAAATATTCATCGCGGGCTCAAAATGCTTGCTCGGTTGATTGCCCAGGAAACACGAACATGAAGACGGACGATCTGGTTGCGCTTCTGAGCACGAACCTTGAGCCTGTCGATCGCAAGGCGGTTGTCCGATCGCTTTATGTCGCAATTGCCACGGCGGCGATCGCGGCCCTCGGCATTGCTTTTGCCGGCCTGGGCCTCCGCCCCGACCTGACGACAACCCGCGCGCTGATCTATCTCACCATCAAGCTGGCGTTCGCGGTTGGGGTTGTCGGTCTCGCGATGACCTACTTGGTGCGCCTGGCGCGCCCTGGCAGTGAACGGAGGATGTCGCTTTTCCTTATCGTTATGCCGTTTCTCATCGTTTTGATTCTTGCCGCAGTCAGCCTTGGGTCCGCGCCCCCTGCACATTGGGGAAGGATGATCGTGGGCGATGAATGGCTGGAATGCCTTCTCTCCATTCCGGTCATTGCGATTGTTCCCTTCGCTGTTTCAATTTGGGCCGTGCGAAAAGGCGCTCCCACCAATCTTTCGCGAGCCGGCGCGTTCGCAGGCCTCATCGCAGGAGGCGTCAGCGCAACGGCTTATGCGCTCCATTGTACAGACGATTCGCTACCGTTTATTGCTGTCTGGTACGGCGGGACGATTGTGCTGTGCACCCTGGCTGGCGCGTTGTTGGGGCCGCGCCTTCTACGCTGGTGACCGTCGCAGTTCAGATCGCGTTCGTGATTGACCTCGTGCCCATTAGCCAGGCCGTGGCACCGAGATAGAGCCCGACGCCGAACCACGTATGTACGGAAATATTGAGGATACGAACGGCTGTGGGCTTTGGCATACGCGCCGCCATGAAGCCGAGACCGAGCGCCGGCTGCATGACAAACCAGGGCGCAATGAGAACGACCAATCCGAACGCCACAGCCGAAAGGAGACTTGGTTCCGAGCCGAGGCCCGATCTCAAGATCACAAGATAGAGTGCCGCATAGGCGATCCCGACCGCATAGTGGAATGTCCAGCCGATCGCAAGCTCGCCGCGGACCGCCGGTGTTGCTGTGATCGGGCGATGAACGAATACCCCGCGCGGGAATGCAGCCACCCAGCGTCCAACCAATCCCCAATTTGCCCGTGGGATGCCGACAACGGTCTGCAGCAGGCGAGACCAGAGATCCGCCACCAATGTCGCAATGCTGCCCACCACAATGCTCTCAATTGCCAACTGAGCATAAGAATTCGTTAGACCAATCATTGTCGCCTCCGAGACTACCGTGCATGGTCAACTCTCGTGGTATCTGCCGGACAGTGCGCCGGAGCGCCTCGGGCGAGCCAGTACCCCACGATGAGCAGTTCTGATCACTTTAAGTAGCTTGGCGGCGCTCTCGTGTGATCGCAAACCACAAGAAGGCGAGTCCGAGCAGGACGAACAGGGGTTCAAGGACGAGGTCCATTTGTGTATTCGTAAGGTGATGGAGGCCAAAGATCCAATGGACCCAGACGATATCGAAGCTCAAAACGAAGCCGGTGCCCGCAAGCACGCCCAAAAAGAATGAAGCCGAGGTCGCTCGCTTGGTCCAAAGCAGAAACCCAATAAGCGCGGCGACCGCGACAGTGAGCACTGCCATTTGTCCGGCCGACGTAGTGACCGGATACAACGTGAACGCAAGGACCAGATCGGATTGGGTGTCGTTGAGTTGGCGGAGCCCAGCGGAGGACAAGCAGAGGCTCAAGGACGAGGTCCACCATTTGTGTATTTGTACGGTCAGTCCCGCACCGGCCAGCAGACCAAGGAGGAATGAGCCCGACGAAATTCGCTCGCTCCACAGCGTCCGGATTGCGGTTACCACGACAGCAGCAGTGCGTCGTGCAGCACCGTCAATTGCAAACATGTCGTTCATCCTGCGGCGCACGCGAGCGATTTCTGCGATCCCGAACGTCAGGTAGCCTGACAAATCAGGAGCGCAGATATTTGATCGACGCCGCGATTCCAAGCACAGCGAAGGTGAAAATGGCGAGGTGATAAACCCCCATTGCCAGCAACGCGCCCGAGCCCATCGTGGTCATGTCCATGGTCATGAATTGCCTCCAACATCCTACTGTTCGAAGGGGACGACAATCGAAGGATAGCCAGGATAAAGCGGTCCTTCGTCGATCGCATCGAATCTATCGGGTGGCGGCAAGACCCAGCTTGAAAAGGCGATGAAATTGTTATGAGAATTGAATGAGAGCCATGGGAGATCGATACCGGCGGTGCAGGTCATTCGATTCATTCGGGACGCAAACGGAGCCCGGATCGCCTATGCCACGGTCGGCGAAGGGCCGCTCATCCTCTGCCCCGCGTGGTGGGTCAGTCACGTCGAGCGCGATTGGGAGCATCCGGGATTTCGGCGTTTCTTCAGTCGCCTGGCGGAGGGCTTTCGCGTCGTCCGCTACGACCGACCGGGCACCGGTCTGAGCGATCGCGACGTTCCACCGCGAACGCAAGCGGACGAAGTGCAACTGCTCGCAACACTCGCCGATGAACTCGGCGATAGCCAGTTCTCATTGTTCGCGGTGTCTTGCGCGGGACCGGTTGCGCTCACGTATGCGGCTGCGCACCAGGAACGCGTCCGCCGCTTGTGTTTTTATGGTTCGTATGCGAGGGGGGCCGATATAGCGACGCCCGATCTGCGCGATGCGCTCACTGACCTCGTGAAGGCGCACTGGGGCCTTGGATCGGTCGCGCTTACGGCGCTATTCCTGCCCGGTGCAGCGCCGCAGGATTCGGAAGATTTTTCCCGAAACCAGTGTGACTGGGCGAATGCACCGCAGGCGGCGCAATTACTGCGCCTGAGCTGTGAGATGAATGCCGCAGATGTCCTTTCACGCGTCCGTGCAGAGGCGCTGGTCATACATCGGCGCAAGGACCGCGCGATCCCCCTTGAAGCTGGCCAAAAGCTCGCTGCCGAATTACCTCGCGCGCGGCTCATAACACTGGACGGCGACATACACCTGCCATGGATCGATGGCGACGCGATTGCCGACGCGGTCCATTCGTTCCTTGCCGGCGATGAGGTACGCGCGGCTGCCTCAGCACCGTTATCCGGATGCCGACTCGACGAGGCCAATCGTGAGATCGTCCTGGACGGTCAACGTCGCCCAACGACGCGGCTGGAGTACGCTGTGATACTCGCCCTGATCCAGGCAAGTGGACGCGTCATCACCCGAGACGAGATGCTCGCCGAAATCTGGAACACCCCCTTCGCGGGCTCGAACAAGGTGGACGCCGTTGTCGGGTCACTGCGGAAGAAGCTCGGCCCCTTCGCAGCTTCCATCGAAACCGTGACGGGCCATGGTTACCGCTTCCGAGGATGGAAGAAGGCGATCAACGACGTGCATTGATCGTGCCTGTTCGGTTGACCTCGGGAGTGGCCAGAGTGCGCAATTATGCTTCGCACCTTCGCGGGCGCAGCATTGAGCCCAAGACTTGTTGCGGCGCTGGCGGTTTTCACGTCGGCGTGAGCCTGTAACCGGCTGGCATTTAGCTCCGAACTCATGGTTAGAGGCGCATATGACGGCGCTTCCACAATCATGGAGCCGGAACATGTCAACCAAACACCTTCTCACGATGTCCCTCTTGTTGCCGCTCGTGGCGATCTCCGCGACTGCGCAGGCAGGATCGACCATTACCGATAGAAGCTATTGGCCGAATGAAGCCAGGAAGAGCACCCCGATCAGGTCTGCCTCGCAAACCGATCCGTATTCTGCATTCGCCTACGATCGGGCAACGTTCCGTCAGGAGCCCACGACCGCCGGCGGCGCATCGGGATTCCGCTACCAGGGTGGTCCGAAGGGTCGTTGATACTCACGGGCGCTATACCGCCGCGTGAAGGGCGCCGGCCGAGATGCATTGGCGCGATCTGAAGCAAGAGGGTTGCGGTAAATCGTCTACTCCCGCAACCCGTCACATTCCCTTTCATCGCAGCAAGAGGCGTTCCAATGACCTTAAGTCGGGACAACGGCACACCTATGGGCGGGACCTCACTAATCACCACTTTGGGCAGTTATTTCGCTCGCTATTGGATAGCGCTGTATCTTGTCTTTGCAACGGCGGTTTCCTTGAGCGTCGCCTGGAACTGGAATTGGCTGACAGGCGCCGAGATATTTCGCATCATGGCGTCTCTGCCGTGCACCTTCATGATGCTCATGTGCATGAAGCGAGCGGCTTGCAGATAACCCTCCAACAGTTGGACTCGGCGAGATGTTTGAGGTGAGCCAATGATGGACAATATGATGCCTGGAATGATGTGGGGCATGGGGTTCGTCTGGTTGTTGGTCGTGATCGTCTTGATCCTGGCGGCCGCGGCACTGATCAAGTACCTTCGCACGGGGAGCAAGGACGGTCGGCAATGAACAAACTCATTGTCATCGGGCTCTCGACGATTGCACTTTCGTCTCCCTCGTTGGCCCAGCACGGCGACGCCGCGCGGGGTCAGCAGAATTTCCGCATGTGCGCACCATGCCATTCGCTTGAGCCGGATCAAAACATGACAGGACCGAGTCTTGCCGGTTTGTGGGGACGGAAGGCCGGAGCGTTACCGAGCTTCGAACGCTACTCCGACGCGCTCAAATCGTCAGGCATCATCTGGGATGACCGTTCGCTGGACGCCTGGTTGGCCGATCCCAATGATATGGTGCCGGACAACGAAATGCCATTCAACGGCATCAAGGACCCGCAGCACCGTGCAGACCTGCTCGCCTTTCTGAGGGAAGCAACCAAACCGGGAGCCGCGCCGGAGCGGTACGCTCAAGGGCAAATGGGAGGCATGGGCGGAATGATGGGTGGGATGATGGGCGGCGGCCGCGTTCCCAATTTGAAAAGTTTGGCGTCGAACATGCAGGTGAAGGCAATCACCTATTGTCGCGACACCTATCGGGTGACCACGGCTGATGGCAAGACCCGCGCCTTTTGGGAGCGCAATCTGCGCCTGAAAACTGATTCCGGCAAAGATGGTCCGCAAGGTGGCGCACCAGCCCTTGTGCCTGCGGGAATGATGGGTGACCGGGCAGACGTGATTTTTGCCGCACCCGAAGAGATCAGCGGGATGATCGAGGCTCGATGCTGAGAGGTCTGGTATTGGCGGCTGGCGGCCTCCACATCTCACCAATGGCGTAAATCGATTTATGCCGGCACGGCCTTCAATTCACCAGCGGATTGGCGCACCACCACGAATGCGCCTTGAAGCGCAAGTCCGGCCATGCAGGAAGCGACAAGCACGTCCGGCCAACCGGTACCGGTGCCAAACACGCCGAGTGCAGCCAGCAGCACCGCGAGATTGCCTAGAACGTCGTTACGCGTACAAATCCAGGCCGAGCGCATGTTGGCGTCGCCGTTGCGATAGGCCCATAAGAGTCCGAATGACGCAACATTGGCGGCAAGGGCCATGACGCCGACCGCACCCATGGTGAATGCACTCGGCAGCGTCCCCTGTGCGGCGTGCCAGATGGCGATGGCAATTACCCAGAGGCCGAAGGCTCCCATGGTGGCGCCCTTGGCAAGCGCCGCTGACGCGCGATAGCGCAGTGCCATCCCAACCACAAAGAGGCTGATCGCATAGTTTCCCGCGTCGCCGAGAAAATCGAGCGCGTCGGCTTGGAGCGAAGCCGATCCCGCCGCCAAGCCTGCGCCGATCTCGGTGAGGAACATGGCGGCATTGATGCCAAGGACCACCCAAAGAACCCGGCGATAAGCCGGATTACCGCGGTTCCGGTCCAAGTTCAGGGGCGGAGGTGTACAACAAGCATCGGCCATCCACGGAAGGTAGTACGCAAGTTCGTGTTACACAATTGCGCCACCAGGAGAGCGACAGTCGGCCCTGGAGCAGTGCGAGAGTTGCGTTGCATATTCATTGGCCAATCACGATCCTGACAAGCTCCGTGAAATCCATCATCGGGGTTACGCGCCGGCCTGATGGGACTCGCGAGCAGAACTGATGGAGACGAGTTATGGGCTTCTACAACGACGTCATCCTGCCGCGGGTTTGCGACCTTGCGATGCGCAACAAGCAGCTTCGGCCATATCGCGAGCGGGTGATCGGCGCGGCCGAAGGTCGCGTGCTCGAGATCGGGATCGGTTCGGGCCGCAACTTGCCGTTCTATCGGCCGCCGGTGAGCGAGCTCTTGGCGCTGGAGCCGGCCCCGAAGCTCATCGCAATGGCCCGCGATGCTCTGCATCCGGGTACGCCGGTCAACTTCATCGAGGCTTCGGCGGAAGCCATTCCGCTCGATGACCGCAGCGTCGATACGGTGGTGACGACCTGGACCTTGTGCAGCATTCCGGATGCCGCCATGGCGCTCACCGAAATGCGACGCGTGCTTCGCCCTGGCGGCAAGCTCTTGTTCGTGGAACACGGCATGGCGCCGGACAAGAATGTGAGGCGATGGCAGGACTGGCTGACGCCGGCCTGGAAATGTATCAGCGGCGGCTGTCACCTCAATCGACCGATCAGCACGATGATCGAAGCGGCAGGCTTCAGGATTGATCGGGTGGAGACCGGCTATATGCCAGGACCGAAGGCGATGACGTTCATGTATGAAGGCAGCGCCCGGCCGAACTAGCCAGGCTATGCCGCGCGCACCTGACCAAGAAACGCGTCGACCTGCTCGCGCAATTGCTGCGACTGCCACGACAGATTGCCGGCGGCGGTCTCGACCTGGCTTGCCGCTGCGCCAGTGGCTGCCGCGCCCTCGGTGACGCCGCCGACATTGGCGGACACTTCCTGGGTGCCGGCCGCAGCCTGTTGCACATTGCGAGCGATCTCCTGGGTCGCCGCGCCCTGTTGCTCGATCGCAGAGGCGATGGTTGTTGCGATCTCGCTGATCTCGCCGATGGTCTTGCCGATCGCCTCGATCGAGACGACGGATTTCTGCGTGGCTCCCTGGATCGCCGATATCTGGGAGGCGATCTCCTCGGTGGCTTTTGACGTCTGCTCGGCGAGGCTCTTGACCTCGGCCGCGACGACGGCAAAGCCCCTGCCGCTGTCGCCGGCACGCGCCGCTTCGATGGTGGCATTGAGCGCCAGCAGATTGGTCTGCGAGGCGATGTTGTTGATCAGCTTGACGATGTCGCCGATCCGCTGTGCCATCGCCGCGAGGCCCTGAATTTCGGCGTTGGTTCCCTGCGCTTCCTGCACGGCCTTTGCCGCGATCGCCGCCGACTGGCTGACCTGCCGGCTGATCTCGGTGACGGACGCGGACAGCTCTTCCGTGGCGGTGGCCACCGTCTGGACGTTGCTCGACGTTTCCTGCGCGCCCGATGCCACGGCCGAGGCCTTGTTGGTATTTTCGGTTGCGACCGCTGCCATCCTTTCGGCGGTGGCGCGCATTTCGACGATCGATGTCGCGACGGCATCGAGCACGCGGCTGGCGCTCTGGTCGAAGCCTGAAGTCAGCGTCTCCATCACCTGTTGACGTTGCTCTTTCTTCTGTTGTTCCGCTCGCTGCTCGGCAGCCAGTGCGTTCGCCCTGACGGCATTGTCGCGGAAGACCGCGACCGACCGCGCCATCTCGCCAACCTCATCAGCCCGCGCCAGCGCAGGAATGTCGATCGACAGATCGCCGCCGGCAAGGCGCTGCATGGCGGCCGTCATGGCGGTCAGGGGGCGGATCACGCGCCGGGACAGCACCCAGATCGACCCCATGCCGACAACGATACCGAGCAGCGTGACGAGGGCGACGAGAATGAGTTGGGCTCTTGCCGCCGCAGCCTTGGCCGCCGCGTGGACATTGGTGACGTCGACCGCGGCATCCTTGATCCGGACGATGGATTCCAGCGCAGGGTTCGACGCGTCGTACCATTGCTGGACCGTCATCGGATAACCGGCGCCCGCGATGCCTGCCTTGTAGATCGTATCGGTTTGAGCCTTGAAATTGCCGAGGAAGTTTTGCTCGGCGGCGGCAACGGCAGAGACAAGCGGCGACGCCGCACCGGCGGTTAGATCGCGTATCGTCTGCCAGTTCGACTGCACCTGCCCGCGCCAACTGGCGATGTCACGCTGCTGCTCGGTCGATAGCGCGCGGCCGGCCGAGATATTGCCGGCGTGAACGGCGCGTTCGCGGCCGGCATATTCGCGCATCAGGAAAGCGCTCTGCTTGACCATCGTAAGCTCGCCGACGATGGCGTCTTCCCTGCTGATTTCGCGCGAGGCAATGGTCCAGAGCGATTGAATCCGGGTCAGGAGGTCGGAGACGGCCGGGTACCAGGATTTGAGCAGTTCGGCATCGCGCTGCTCCTTCGGAATTCGAAGGGCGGAATCGGCGCTGCGGCGGAGCTGCCTGACGTGTTCATAGGCCTGCTCGACGTCGGCAATCAGCTTCTTGCCTTCCGGCGTCGCGGTGGCGGCAATCTGCCGGAGCGCCGGGGCCAGCACGGCATCGCCCTGCGAACGGCGCTTCTGGATCACTTCGCCGGTCTGAGCATTTGCCGGGGCAGGCGCCTGCAGGGCCGTATTGGTCTGACCGCGTTCAAGCTGAATGTTCTCCAGTCCCTTGAGCAGGTGATCGGCGTTTGCATTCACCTCGGCAACGCGGATGGCGGCCGTGTAGCTGCGCCAGGCATCTGCGCCGGTAATGGCGCAAGAGATCAGGACCAGTATCGCGAGCACCCCGACGATCACGGCAAGGGTGGTCTTGACAGTGAGCGTGCCCGAAAGGGCCTCGCGCTTCGAATGCATGGGGATACCTTCCGGCTGGCGGCCCCTTGATGACGGCCTCTTTCGTTACTACCAGCCGGCCGTTACCAAGCCGCTAATTGGAGCGCCGGGTTGTAGCGCCAAAGTGCTGTCTTGAACGTGCTTTCGACATTTTCTGATGTTCGTTCGGACGAGCCACGTCCTTCAAGTTGCAGGCGCGGACGGGGGGCGAGGCGTGCCGCGACGACGAAGCTACGACGATCGATCCGGCGCGTCCGACGAGATCAGATTCGACGCGCGGAAGGCGACTGGGCTCCCACCCCAAACCTGTGACGCCTTTCACTATTGCCCCAAAAAAGATCAGATAAGCTTGGTCGGTCCGAGCAACTGCGTCGGGCGTACGTGACCTTTTGAATTTTTTCCGATCATATTTGACATGCTCCCTTCTACAGGAGGAGCACGTGCCAGATTTTGCAAGAAGTCATGCCGTGGTCATTGGCGCGGGCATGGCCGGCCTTACGGCCGCTCAGGCGATCTCAAGGCATTTCAGGAAAGTCACGGTCATCGAGCGGGACGTACTTCCGGCGGAGGCGGCGCCGCGAAGAGGGACGCCGCAATGCCAGCATGCCCACATGCTGCTCGCGGGCGGGCTGAAGGCTCTGGAAACGCTGTTTCCGGGATTTGAGAACGATCTGGCGGAAGCGGGCGCCGTTAAGGTCCGTACCGGGAAGGACATCCGGTTCGAGCGCCCCGGGTTCGACCCATTCCCCATTCGCGATCTCGGCTTCGATATTTTCAGCATGTCGCGCCCACTGCTCGAAGCCGTCACGAGAGAACGCGTTCTCCAAACCCCGAATATCGGCATTTGCATGCGCTCCCGCGTGATCAAGCTTGTCGCATCGCGCGATACGATGCGGGTCGAGGCGGTCCTTTATGAAAGCGATGATGGTCAGGCAGTCGCGGTGGAAGCCGATCTGGTTGTAGAAGCCTCTGGCCGCGGCGGCCTGACGTTGCAACTGCTCGAAGAGCTTTCTTTGCAGAAGCCCGAAGAAACCGAGATCGGCATTGATCAGGCCTATGCGAGCACCATTGTCGAGCGGCTCGATCACAATGCTGACTGGCTGGGCAATATCATGCTGCCGTCTGCACCCGCCAGCAGCCGCGGTGCGTTCCTGTTTCCGATCGAAAAACAGCGCTGGCTGCTTTCCATCGGAGGCAATCATGGCGATACGCCTCCGGGCGACCGCGCGGGATTTATGGATTTCGTCAGGAGCCTGCGTACCCCGACGATCTATGACGCGGTCAGGGACGCGCGCCCGCTGACTGATATCGTCCGCCACCAGTTGCCTTGCAGCACGCGGCGACATTTCGAGCGCCTTGAGTCTTTTCCGGCGGGGTTGCTTGCGACGGGCGATGCCCTCTGCCGCTTCAATCCAGTGTTCGGCCAGGGTATGAGCGTGGCAGCGCAGGAAGCCGTGATCATGGACCGGTTGTTGACGGAAGATGTCCCCATGGAGCGCCTGGCACGTGACTTCTTCGCTGCCATCCAGGACACCATCGCGACGCCATGGGGCGTTGCCGTCAACGATTTTGTCTATCCCGCCACGCGAGGCGTGCGGCCCGCCGATCTCGCGCAGCGCCTGCAATATGGTATGGCTTTGACTAAGCTCGCCGCGCAGGATCCCGAGGTGCACCGGCTGACCGTAGAAGTCTCGCAGCTCCTCAAGCCGCAGGCTGCGCTGCGTGAGCCAGCGCTCGCGGCGCGCGTGATGTCGCTAATATGAGGGGCAATGTGGGGGACCGTGATGGACTTTGTCACCGTGACGAACGGAGCGATCAAGCTCAACGTGGCCGTCAGCGGCTCGGGCCCGCTGATTGTCTGCGTCCATGGATTCCCGGAGCTCGGGTACTCCTGGCGGCACCAGATCGCGCACAGACACTCGACTTTGCCGAGCTGGCCGAATTGAGCGGACGCAGTATTGCGCAGCCATCGGCCTTCATCGCCGGCGAGCGCGATCCCGTGCGCGCCTTCGTCCCGGGCATCGATCTTTACGCCGACCCCGGAGTTGCTTGCTCCGATTTCCGCGGCTCCACCATCATCCCCGGTATCGGACATTGGGTGCAGCAGGAGGCGCCAGAGGAGACTAACGCAGCGCTCGAGGCGTTCGTGCGGGGGCTGTAGCGCGATCGTGCGGTGCAACAAGCACCGGTAAATCCATCGGCACGATTCCGCGGAAGAGTACAGCTGCGGTGCGGCAGTCTGCCGGCCCTTGCTGCGGTCAGAAAGCAAGATGACAACTTGGCGCGATGGTGGCAGGATGGTGGCAGACGTGGTTTCAAGCTTGGCGACTGAGAAGAAACGAAGAAAAGCGATCGCCAAGGTCACGTTGTCCAAGGGAGGAGAGGACTCATGAAACGCTTGTTTCTGGGATTAATCGCCGTTGCCTTGTTCGCATCGGCGTTTGTCGGATCCACCACTACAGTCGTGGCGCAGACGAAGGTGCTGAAGATGCAGGCCACATGGCCGGCGTCGCTTACGCTCTATGACAACTTCACCTACTTCGCCGAGCGGGTGAACAAACTATCGGCCGGCGCACTGAAGATCGAAGCGATGCCCGCTGGCCAGGTCGTGCCGGCGTTCGAGGTGCTGGATGCGACCCACAAGAAGGTGCTCGACGGAGCGCATGCGTGGGCCGGCTACTGGACCGGCAAGAACAAGACCGCGATCCTGTTCACCGGCGGTCCCGGCGGCACGTTCGGCATGGACTACATGGACGTGATGGGCTGGCTCTATCACGGCGGCGGCCTCGAGCTGTACAACGACTTCTATCAGAAGGAGCTCAAGCTCAATCTGGTCGTGTTCCCCATCCTGCCCGCAGGGCCGCAGGCGTTCGGCTGGTTCAAGAAGCCGATCCAGACGGTCGAGGATATGAAGGGCATGAAATGCCGCCAGACCGGCATGGCCGGCGAAGTGTGGCAGGCACTAGGCTTCACGGTGGTCAACATGCCGGGCGGCGAAATCATTCCCTCCGCGCAGCGCGGCGTGATCGATTGCGCTGAATGGGTCGGCGGCATCGAGGACATGCAGCTCGGCTTCCACAACGTCTGGAAGTATCACTATTCGCCCGGCTTGCATGAGAACGTGACTGTCGGCGAAATCGTGATCAACGGCGATGTGTGGAAGGAGCTCAGCGCGCAGCATCAGGAGATCATCAAGTCGGCGGCCAACGAGACATTCCTCGTCTGGTGGACCAAGTGGCAGCGCCAGAACGCCGATGCGCTGATTGAAATGCAGCAGAAGCACGGCGTACAGATCCTGCGCACGCCAACCGAGATCCTGCTGACCTTCATCAAGAAATGGGACGAGATCGCGGCGGCCGAGAGCGCCAAGAACCCGTTCTTCAAGAAGGTGCACGACTCGCAGAAGGCCTATGCCAGCGCCGTGGTGCCGTACAAGCGGTCCTATTTCCCGCCATACTCCTTCATGGCGAACTACTACTTCCCCGTCGAGAAATAGGACTTCGTCCGAGGGCGGCCGGTTTCGGCCGCCCCATTCACGCGCAGCCGGCCTGCGTCGCGCCGCAAGGCGCGCCGCGCCGACGTCGACGGTAGGGGGAGGGATGGCTGAGGTAACTGACAGACAATCGCCGGCGCTGCTGGCAGCAATCCGGGTCATCGACGGCTTCACTGACCGGACCGGCACGATCATCTCGTGGCTGTCGGTGCCGCTTGTTCTGGCCGTCGCCTACGAGGTTACAGCGCGCTATTTGTTCAACGCGCCGACCATTTGGGCCTACGACGCAACCTACATGCTCTACGGCTCGCTGTTCATGCTGGGCGCTGCTTACGCGCTGCACAAGGGCGCTCATATACGTACCGACTTCTTCTGGGAGAAGTTCTCCGTCCGCAGGAAGGGCTGGATTGATACGATCTCCTATATCGTCTTCTTCTTCCCGAGCCTGATCATGCTGTTGCTGATTAGCTGGAACGAATTTCACTACGCCTTTCAGATCAACGAGACCTCGGACCAGACACCATGGCGACCCGTGCTGTGGCCGTTCAAGTTCGTCGTGCCGCTCGCCTGCTTCCTGCTGCTCATCCAGGGCGTGTCCGAGTTGATCAAGAGCATCTACATGATGCGCACCGGTGTCGAGCTCGAGCACAAGGAGAAGGTCGAGATATGACCGCAGAAGCGCTCATCGGCCTCATCATGCTTCTGGTCCTGCTTGGAGCGATCTTCATCGGCGTGCCGATCTCGTTCACACTGCTGTTTCTCGCCTTTTCGTTCGGCTACTGGGGCATGGGCTCAACGGTCTTCGAACTAGGCTACTTCCAGACCATCGGCATGATGAAGGAGGAACTGCTGGCCGCCGTGCCGCTGTTCATCTTCATGGGCTTCATCACCGAGCAGGCGGGCCTCATGGAGCGCCTTTTTACGGCGTTCCGCATGCTGCTTGCGCCGGTGCGCGGCGCGCTCTTCCTCGTCGTCATCCTGACCTCGACCGTGTTCGCGATGGCGACTGGTATCGTCGGAGCAGCCGTCACCGTTCTTGGCATCATGGCCTCGCCGATCATGACGAAGGCGGGTTACGACGCCAAGCTTTCAGCGGGCACTATCACAGCGGGCGGCACGCTCGGCATTCTCATTCCACCGTCGGTGATGCTGATCGTGATGGGCCCGGTGCTCGGGGTGTCGGTCGCCGATCTCTATGCCGCAGCCTTCGGGCCGGGCTTCCTGCTGGCCGGCCTCTACATCAGCTATCTGATGGTGCGCGCCTTCATGAATCCCAAGCTCGGGCCGCCGGTGCCGATGGACGAGCGGATCTACTCGGCGGCGTACATTGCGCGCGAGGTGATCATCGGCACGCTGCCCCTGCTCGGGCTCATCACGGCGACGCTTGGCTCGATCATCGGGGGGCTTGCGACACCGACGGAGGCCGCCGGCATCGGCAGCGTCGGTGCGCTGATCCTGTCCATCGCATATGGCAGGTTCTCACTCAGCGGACTGCAGCGCGCGCTGATCTCGACGATGGCGACGTCGAGCATGGTGCTGCTGCTCGCGGTCACGTCGAATATTTTCGGTGCGGTGTTCGCTCGTCTCGGCTCGGCGAACTGGATCACCGAGACGATGCTCGGCCTCCAGTTGCCGCCAAGCCTCATGCTGATTGTCGTGCTCTTTCTCATTTTCCTGCTGGGTTGGCCGTTCGAATGGCCAGCCATCATCCTGGTGTTCCTGCCGATCTTCTATCCCGTTGTGAAGGGCATGGGCATCGACCTGATATGGTTCGGAGCGTTGGTTGCGGTGGTGCTGCAGACCGCCTTTCTGTCGCCGCCGGTCGCCATGTCGGCGTACTATCTCAAGCAGGTGGTCAAGGGCTGGAGTCTCGCGACGATTTACGCCGGCATGTTCCAGTTCATGATCCTGCAGGTGATCTGCGTTGGGCTGATGGTTGCCTTCCCCGGCATTGCGACCTGGTTCCCGCACACGCTGCACGAGGCGTCACGCAGTCAGGTGATTCCCGAGGAGTACAAGAAAATCCTGGAGCAGCAGAAGCGGGCCCCGTCCCTGGAAGATGAAGACTGGCTGACACCAAAAAAGAAGTAGCCGGGTGTTGTGCGTGCCGGCTCCAAAAAGCAGGCTGTGGCGGAAAGGACGACAAACGGAAGGCGCGTTGTGAACGCCGCCTTTCCGTCTTACTTCCGCACGATCGAGCCGGCGCGCCCGACGAGCCGCGCCAGTTGCTTGAAGCGGCTGCCAACGCGGTCGGCGACGAGATCGACCATGCGATGCTCAAACACCAGCATCAGCTTGCGGCCGTTGGTGCGGAAATGCGTCGCGGGCAACACGCCGGTGCGCGCGGCCGTTATCAGGTGTGCGACGCGGAACGCCGCGCCGAGAAGGCGCGCACGCTCATCCATCGCCGGCGGCACCAGCCCGCGGACGCGCTCCGGCGGCTCGTTCTCTTCGCTCAAGCCCGCATAGCGGTAGAACACCGACAGCGCGACAAAGGCGCGGCCTTGATGGCTGATCGAGCCGAAATTGCCGTTGGTGATCAGGCTCAGCGTTTCCTCGCCGCGGTGGTCGGGGTGCACGCGCCATCCGATATCGGAAAGCAGGCAGGCGGCGTGGCGCAGGCGGCGGTCCTCCTCGGTCTCGCGCAGCTTCACGACCCGCACCAGCCGATCGGTCCATGCGACCAGTTCCTCGGCGTGGCGTGCGGAGCGCGACAACAGCCCGTTCAAGGTTTGGGCTGCGCAGATGAAGCCGTCCTTGGCGCGCTCCTGCGGCGGCAGCATCTCGTAGAGCAGGCCCTCGCGGACCCCGAAGGTCGAGAACACGATCGTCTTCGGCTGGCCGACGCGGATGATGTATTCGAGCACCAGCGCCGCATAGGTGAGCAGCGGACGCCGTGCATCCGCGACGACTTCGATGTCCGCGAGCATGTTGGCGGCCGCCAGCCGGCGCAGGCGCCGGGCGAAATCGAGCGCGTCGGCGGCAGGTAACGAATAGCCGTGCATCACGCGTAACGGATAGCCGCTTTGGACGATGTGAATACGTGCGAGCGCGCGCCAGGTGCCGCCGACCGCATAGAATGTGCGGCCATGGCCGGCCTTGAGCTGGGCGACGCCGGAGAGATCGTCGCGGACGATGCGCTCGGCGCGCTTCAAGGATTTCTCCGAGAGATCCTGTAGCGCCAGGCTTCCCAGCGGCAGCGTGACGCCGCTGTGGACCCGGTTTTTCTCCACATCGATCAGTTCGAGCGAACCGCCGCCGAGATCGCCGACGATGCCGTCGGGATTGTGGATGCCGGAGATGACGCCGAGCGCGGACAGTTTTGCCTCGCGCGGACCGGACAGGATCTGAATCGGTGCGCCGCAGATGCGCTCGGCTTTGGCGATGAAGTCGGGACCGTTCTTGGCGTCGCGGCAGGCGGCCGTGGCGATGGCGAAGACGCGCTCCACCTGCTGGATGCGGCACAGCGCGCGAAATCGCCGTAGCGCCGTCAGCGCCTTGGTAACCGCATCCTCAGCCAACAGGCCGGTGCTCTGCACCTCGCGGCCGAGCCCGCACAGCGCCTTTTCGTTGAAGATGGTGACGAGGCTGCGCGCCATCGTCTCATAGACGACGAGACGAACCGAGTTCGAACCGATGTCGATGACGGCGACGCTGGAAGCGCGCTTGCGCGGCCGCTTCACAGCGGCGCTCCTTTATGACGATTGCTGACGTTCGGTACGGCGCGTGAGGCGGCGCGGCGAAGATTCCTTGAGAGACTTTCCACGTCCAGACAGGCTCGGATTCGTCATGAAATAGTTATGCAGGTTGAACGGCTCTTCGCCTTTCGCGGCCTTCATACGCGTTGAAGACCCATCCGGCAACAATTGCCAGCTCTGCTCGGTATCCTTCAGATTCGCGACCATGATTTGTTCGAGAACTTGCTGATGTACCGTGGGATTTTGCAATGGACAGAGGATTTCGACGCGGCGGTCGAGGTTCCTCGGCATCATGTCGGCGGACGAGATATACACAGCCGCCTTCGGCCCGGGCAGGCCTTGCCCCATACCAAAGCAGTAGATTCGGCCGTGCTCCAGGAAACGGCCGATCACCGATTTGACGCGGATATTGTCCGATAGCCCGGGCAGGCCGGGCCGCAGACAGCAGATGCCGCGCACCACCAGTTCGATCGACACGCCGGCCTGTGAGGCCTCGTAGAGCGCGTCGATGATGTCGGGGTCGACCAGCGAATTCATCTTCATCCAGATCGCGCCCGGCTTGCCGTGCCTTGCGTGATTGGTCTCGCCCTTGATGTGTTCGATGATGCGCTTGCGTAGCGTCAGCGGCGACACCGCCATCCGCTCGATGTCGCTCGGCTCCGCATAGCCGGTGATGTAGTTGAACACCCGCGCCGCGTCGCGGCCGATGATCGGGTCCGACGTGAAATAGGAAAGGTCGGTATAGATGCGCGCGGTGACCGGATGATAATTGCCGGTGCCGGTATGCACATAGGTCGTCAGGTTACCGCCCTCGCGCCGCACCACCATCGACAGCTTGGCGTGCGTCTTCAGTTCGAGAAAGCCGTACACGACCTGCACGCCGGCGCGTTCGAGGTCGCGCGCCCAGCGGATATTGGCTTCCTCGTCGAACCGCGCTTTCAGCTCGATCAGCGCGGTCACCGACTTGCCGGCTTCCGCGGCCTCGGCGAGCGCCCGCACAATCGGAGAATTGCTCGAGGTGCGGTAGAGCGTCTGCTTGATGGCAACGACGTCGGGGTCGCGGAGGGCTTGCTGCAGGAATTGCACGACGACGTCGAAGGATTCGTAAGGATGATGGACGATGAGGTCCTTTTGCCGGATCGCCGCGAAGATGTCCCCGGCGTGGTCGCGCACTCGCTCGGGATGGCGCGGCACATAAGGCACGAATTCGAGATCGGGACGGTCGAGCCGGGTGAGCTGCGACAGCTCGTTCATCGCCAGCACGCCGTCGACCAGAAACACCTCGTCGTCGGCGGCGGAAAGCGCCTGCTGCACGAAGGTGCGCAGCGCTTCCGGCATCTTGGCTTCTATCTCCAGCCGGATCACCGAACCGCGCCGCCGCCGCTTCAGCGCAGTCTCGAACACGCGGACCAGATCCTCGGCCTCTTCTTCAATTTCGAGTTCGGAGTCGCGGATGATGCGAAACGCGCCCTGGCCCTTGACGGTGTAACCGGGGAACAGGCGGCCGATGAACAGGCCGGTGGCCTGCTCCAGCGGGATCAGGTGCACCGCGCCGTCCTTGGGCACGCGGATGAAGCGGTCGATCTTGCCGGGCATGCGGATCAGCGCGTTCATCGCCTTGCCGTCGGAAGTCCGCAACAATTGCAGCGCGATGGTGAAGCCGAGGCTCGGGATGAACGGGAACGGGTGCGCGGGATCGATCGCCAGCGGCGTCAGCAGCGGGAAGATGCTGCGGAGGAAGTGATCCTCGAGCCAGCCGCGCTCCACCTTGGTGAAGTCGTGGCCGTCGACCAGCATGATGCCGGCGTCCGACAGGGTGGTGCGCAGATCGCGCCAGATCGCCTGCTGGTCGGAAGCCAGTTCCGAAACCGTCTTGTTGATGAGAGTGAGCTGCTCGGACGGCGTCAGGCCATCGGGGCTGCGCTCGGCGATGCCTTCACGGACCTGCGCCTTGATGCCGGCCACGCGAACCATGAAGAATTCATCAAGGTTATTGGCCGAAATCGACAGGAATCGCACCCGTTCCAGCAACGGATGGCCGGGATTGACCGATTCTTCGAGCACCCGGCGGTTGAAATGCAGCCAAGATAGTTCCCGATTGATGAATCGCTCCGGGCTCGTGACGATCGCGGACGGAGCTTCGGCAATCGGCTCTTTTTCTTTTATTTCAACGGCTTGTACCAATTCCATAAGGCTTTGATCCATCGCGAGCGAGGCAGGGCCGACTTTAGTGGCAGGGCCGACTTTAAGGGAAAGCGGCCCACAGCATGTGATACGCCGATGACGTTTCAATGACATTGATGTTCCGCGTACAGCCGGCGTCAAGGCGGCAGGACGCAGCAGGAGCTACCCGATCAGGCGTTGCGCAAGAGTTCCGCGGCCAGCGCCCGGGTGACCGGCCGGCCGAGCCGCAGCGCCTCGGTATCCAGGAGCTCGACCGCCTGGCGAGCAGCGGCATAGGACCGTTCGATTCGGGTGGCGAGGTAGCTCACCACCGTCTCGTCGATGCTCAATTGGCGGTCCGCGCAGAATTTGACGATCAGGCCACGAAACAACAGGTCATCCGGCGGCAATAGCGACACGAGGGGGGCGGCGCGCAGCCGCGACCGGAGATCGCGCAGCTCGATCTCGAACGCCGCCGGTGGAACGCGTCCCGTGATCAGGACGAACGCCCCGTCCTCGCGTGCCAGGTTCAGCAGATGAAACAAGGCGCGTTCGTCGAAGTCGGCAGGCCTCAGATCCTCGACCACCAGTGCCCCGGTGGCGAGTGCGCCGGGGACGGCAGCGGCGTTGAGCGCGTGCGCTGAGATCGAGCGCGCGCCCGCCTGTTCGGCCCAGATCGCGGCGAGATGGCTCTTGCCGGATCCCTCCGGCCCCGCCAGCAGCATGATGCGGTTCGGCCAATCCGGCCAGCTTTCGATCAGCGCGAGTGCGGCTTCATTGGCCGGACCCTCGAGGAAATTGTCGCGCGTCAGGCTCTCCGCATGCGGCAGCGCAAAGGCAAGCTGACGAGGTTGAACGCGAACTACCACGCAAATCTCCAGGCCGGGACATTCAGGCTTTCATAGCGCTTTCGAGCGAAAGCCTGTCCCGGACTTGATCCGGGCGGGCACGGCTTGCGAGAAAAAACGCGCAAAAACAAAAGAACAACCTAGCGCGCTTCGATCGTGCTCATGTGCCGCACCCATTCGACGAGATAGAGCGAGACGGAAACCAAAGTAAAGACCGTAACAAAACCCATCAGGATCACGTCATAGGGCGCCGGCTTGAAGTTGAAACCGAGCGACGCCAGCACCAGCGCCGCGAACGCCACCTGCGCCACCGTGTTGAGCTTCGACACCATCAGGGGCTTCATCGGGATCGGCTTGTCGAACAGCCATGACACGATCACGGCCGTCACGATCATGATGTCGCGCGACACCACGAGGATGACGAGCCAGCGCGGCACCGCACCCCAGATGCCGAGCGCCACGAAGATGGAAACCAGAAGTGCCTTGTCGGCAAGCGGGTCGAGCAGGGCGCCCAGTTCACTCGACATGTTGAAGCGCTTGGCGAGAAAGCCATCGACGGCGTCGCTGACCCCGGCGATGACGAAAATCGCAAACGCGATTTCCATCTGGCTGGAAACGATCGCCCAGACGATGACCGGCACCAGAATGATGCGCCCCAGCGTAATGATATTTGGAATGCTCAACTCGGTCGCTTCCCGGCTCCCGGCCTAAATCCGGCCCCTGGCGGGTACAGCCGGCTCTTATCTACATAGTATATGCGCCAAGCGCTTGCGAGCCATTGCAGGATCGCGGAATTCCTCGTAACCAGCCGTCATCATACTGGAATTTGGGCATGAACGACCGCAAAAACGGGCTGACTTACACGGATTCGGGCGTCGATATCGATGCGGGCAACCGCCTGGTCGATCTCATCAAGCCGATGGTGCGCGCCACCGCCCGGGCTGGCGCCGATGCCGAAATCGGCGGTTTTGGCGGCTTGTTCGACCTCAAGGCGGCGGGTTTCAAGGATCCGGTGCTGGTGGCGGCGACCGACGGCGTCGGCACCAAGGTCAAGATCGCGATCGAGACCGGCCTGCATGGCGGTATCGGCATCGACCTGGTGGCAATGTCGGTCAACGACCTCGTCGTGCAGGGCGCGGAACCGTTGTTCTTCCTCGACTATTTCGCCTGTGGCAAGTTGGACCCCGACGCCGCGGCGGCCATCGTGGCAGGCGTCGCCGAGGGCTGCCGGGAGTCCGGCTGCGCCCTGATCGGCGGCGAGACCGCCGAGATGCCGGGGCTCTACAAGGACGGCGATTACGACCTCGCAGGCTTTGCGGTGGGGGCTGCCGAGCGCGGCACGCTGTTGCCGACCGCGGACATTGCCGTGGGCGACGCCGTGATCGGATTGGCCTCATCCGGTGTTCATTCCAACGGCTTTTCGCTGGTCCGCAAAATCGTCGCACAATCCCGCGTGGCTTTCGATGCGCCGGCGCCGTTCTCGCCGGTCATGACGCTGGGCGGCGCGCTGCTGACGCCGACGCGGCTCTATGTGAAATCCTGCCTGCGCGCGATCCGCGAAACCGGCGCGATCAAGGGGCTTGCCCATATCACCGGCGGCGGCTTCACCGACAACATCCCACGCGTGCTGCCAAAGCACCTCGGCGTCGGCATCGATCTGGCGCGGCTGCCAGTGTTGCCGGTGTTCAAATGGCTGGCGGAGCAGGGCGGCATCGCCGAACTCGAAATGCTGCGCACCTTCAACTGCGGCATCGGCATGGTCGCCATCGTCAAGCCGGATGCGGTCGAGAAGGTGACGGAGATCCTGACTGAAAGCGGCGAGACCGTCGCCTTGCTCGGCGAAGTGATCCCGGCTGCGAGCGAACATCGCGTGGCCTACAACGGCCATCTCGATCTCGCGCAATGAAGCGCCGGGTCGCTATCCTGATCTCCGGGCGCGGGTCGAACATGGCCGCGCTGATCGATGCGGCGAAGGCTGCGGATTTTCCGGCCGAGATCGTCGCCGTCATTTCCAACCGGACCGATGCGCCTGGGCTGGAGAAGGCAGCCGCGAGTGGCATCCGGACACTGGTTGTCGAGAGCAAGCCGTTCGGCAAGGACCGCGCGGCCTTTGAGGCCGTCCTGCAGCGGGCGCTGGATGAAAAGCAGGTCGAACTGATCTGCCTCGGCGGATTCATGCGGCTGTTCACCGCCGAATTCGTGCAGCGCTGGTACGGAAAAATGCTCAACATCCATCCCTCGCTGCTACCATCCTTTCCGGGTCTCGATCCGCACGGTCAGGCGCTGCAGGCTGGGGTCAAGATCTCGGGCGCGACCGTGCACTTCGTGATTCCCGAAACCGACGCCGGCCCGATCGTGATGCAAGGCGCGGTGACGGTGGCCGACGACGATACGGCAGAGACGTTGTCGCAGCGCATTCTCGGCATCGAGCATCGTATCTACCCCGAGGCGCTGCGCTTGCTCGCGAGCGGAAAGCTCCGCCTCGAAGGCGACATCTGCAAGGTCGCCGATGGGGCCGAACGCGATGGCACCCTGATTTCGCCGCGGACGATCTGATATTATCCGCAAGGTGTGTGCGAACGAGCGCGGCGACCGCGCTCCGCTAAATCCATTGAGGTTTCCATGATCACGCTCTATGGCTCCGGGCCCAATTTCGGCCTTCCCGACGCAAGCCCGTTCGTGACCAAGGCCGAGACCTTGCTACGGATGTCGAAACTGCCGTTCAGAAAAGCGCCGATGAGCTTTTCGAAGGCGCCCAAAGGCAAAATTCCCTACATCGAGGACGACGGCCAATTGCTCGGCGATTCCACGCTGATCCGCTGGCATCTCGAAAAGAAATACGGCATCGATTTCGACCAGGGCCTCAGCGCCGAGCAGCTCGCCATCTCCTGGGCCTTCGAGAAGATGGCGGAGGACAATCTCTACTGGGCCAGCGTCTACTTCCGCTGGATGATCGAGGACAATTTCCGCAAAGGTCCGGTCAATTTCTTCAGGGGCGTGCCGGCGCCGGTCCGGCCGGTCGTGGTTTCGATGGTCCGCCGCCGCCTGCGCAAGACGCTGCACGGCCAGGGAATCGGCCGTCACTCCAAAGACGAGATCACCGCGATCGGGATCCGCTCGATCGACGCGATGGCGGCCTATCTCGGCGACAAGCCGTTTTTCATGGGCAGGGAGCCCGCCGGCATCGACGCCACGATGTTCGCCTTCGCGGTCTGTGCGATTTGTCCGCTGTTCGAGTCGGATTTGCAGCGGGCGGCCGCAAGCCATGCCAACCTGCGGCGCTATGTCGGCCGGATGACCGCGCGATTCTATCCGGAACTCAGCGAGATCGCCGGCTGCGGGGCGGCGGCCTGAATTCCAGGGCAGGGCGCAAACAAAATCCCCCGGCGAGGCCGGGGGCAATTTGCGTCGATGAAGTCTACGTGACCTTGAGGTTTTCCGCGGACGTCTTGCCGCGGTTTTCGACAAGGTCGTACTCGACGTGCTGGTTCTCGTTGAGAGTGGTGAGCCCCGCACGCTCGACGGCCGAGATGTGGACGAACACGTCCTTCTCGCCGACCGCCGGCTTGATGAACCCATACCCCTTGGTGGGGTTGAACCACTTGACGCTGCCCTTGTGCATCGCCATCGCCTGTCTCCAAGTTTGGTCTAGATACAAAAAAGACGCGGCCACGTTTTCCACGTGCCACGCCACAAACGGGCTTCCCGGTAGCTGCTAGATTTCCTGCTCGCGAAACGCACAGTCGAACGGCCTGAATCCGATTGCGCTTGGGATTGCAACACGAAATTTGGGCGTTAGCAAGGTTCTGGCGGGCTCCGGTAAATCGTCCTGGTGTCGCGGGCTGTGGCAGCCGAACCACAATCGCGCCTATTCGGCAGTGCGCCGATTGACCGTTTGCGCGAACTAGGGGCAAATCGTTACGGTTTATCGGCATTTGCGCATTTTTTCGGGCTGGCGCCTTCGCCCTCTGGAATGGACTACATGCGCGGCTCACGGCGGCCTTCGCGAGCATGGAGAATCGGAACCGGGCACGCGCTTGCATGTCTGGCCGCGATTGCGTTCGCGCTCATCACCGCCATGTCCGCCGCCCACGCGCAATCGCCGACGTCCACGCCAACCCCGACACCCACGCCTTCGCCGACGCCTAGCCCGACTCTGACCATGATCAATTCGACGGTCTCATCAAGCGCGACACTGACCAATCTCGGCAGCAATTTCCTGGAACGGCTGGGCAGCCAGTCGAGCAATGGTTTCAACCGTCTGCAGCGGACCAATCCGGGCGGGGGCGGCGCCTCCGAGAGCACGGAAGCGCCGCGCTACCGGACCTGGTTCGAAGGCTACGGGAACTGGACCAAGAACGGCGCGGTCGGCGATTTCGTCGGCGACAGCAGAAAGACCTGGGGCGGCGTGGCCGGCATTGGCGCGCGGGTGATGCCGGGCGTCAATATCGGCTTCTCGGTCGACCAGAGCCGCTCGGCGATCGACATTCCGTTGGCGCTGCAATCGGCCACCATTGATCTAACTCAGCTTGGCTTCACGGCCTCCGTCGACAGCGGGCCGTGGACCTGGGCCAGCGCAGTCGTGCACGGCTTTGGCAACATCAATTCGCGCCGAGACACGGGGCTCGGGATTGCGACCGCCGGATACAATGCGCGGCTCGACGGCGTGTTGAGCGAGATCAGCTATTACTGGTCCAAGGACCAGGGACGCGTCGTGCCCAAGGCCGCGTTCGAATATGTCCGCGCGCGGACCGGATCGCTGCAGGAGATCGGCGGCCTCGATCCCGTGGCGGCAACGGGCGCCACTGTGGAGCGCGCGCGGCTGCTGATCGGCGCGGAGATCGGCCATTACTGGATCTTCGATGGCAAGATTTTCGACCTGTCAGGTTACGGCAAGTTCGTCGACAATGTCGTGCAGAATTTCTCCGACATCACGGTCACCCTTGGCGCCCAAAGCCTCACGCTGCAGGGCATCGGCGAGAGCCGGTATGGCGCCGACGCCGGCGCCTCGGCCTCGCTGAGCCTGACCAATAGCGCACGGCTCTACGTAAACTACGACGCCAAACTCCGCGCCGCGATGCAGTCGCATCAGGGCACGGTGGGGCTTGAGTTGAAGTGGTAGCGAACTGTACTAGTTCGGCCCACCGCGCCATGCACGGCCGGCCCTCCACTCTGGCGGCAGCTCGGATATTCGCGCTCGCCCAAGTGATGACGATTACGATTGTCGCTCTATCGGCTTATCGATCGCCTCGCCGCTCTCGGCCCAGTCCTTGAAGGCGCCGAGATTGTAGACATTGGGGTACCCCATATCCTTGAGCACCTTGCCGCCAAGCGCGGATCGTCCGCCGGACGCGCAATAGAGGATGACCGTCTTGTCCTTGGCAAAACTCTTGTCGTGGTAGGGCGTCTCGGGGTCGGCGCGGAACTCCAGCATGCCGCGGGAGACATGGATGGCTCCTGCGACCTTGCCGCTCTTCTCCACTTCCGGCGCGTCACGCACGTCGACGACGAGGGTGTTTCCTTTCGCAATCATTTCCTTGGCCTGCGCGGGCGTGATGCGCGGCACCGCTGCGTTGGCGGCTTCCATCATCTGTTTGACGCTGGTGGTCATAGTCATCTCCCTCTTATGCTCGGTTGAAAGTCCTGGGTTGAAAAAATCTCTTCATCAGATTGCTCGACCGACCGTCATCGCCTTGCGAAAATCGGCGTCTGCGTCGATGAAGGCCGGCTCCGGGCCGGCGCCGACCGCATCGAAGAACCGCGCGACGAAACAGCGGAACGCGGCGCAGAGCGCGATGTCGCAGATCTGGACGTCGGTGAAGCCCACCGCTCGCAGCCGCTCGATGTCTTTCGCCGTCACGCGGGACGCGTCGCTTGCGATCGTCTCGGCATAGCGCAGCATTTCGACGTCCCGTTCGCTTAGTCGCGCCGTGGCGAAGTTGCGTCGCACGGCCATAACCGCTTCCTTCGAGCCGAGGTCAGCGAGAAGCTGCTTGCCGTAGACGTGCGAGCAATAGGTGGACGGCACCTGCTTTGCGGCGACGAATGTGATCAGCCGCCAGTCGCGCGGACTTAGCGAGAAGCCGGTGCGGATCTTGTCGGCGAACTCCTGGTAGATCGGCAGAAGATCCGGCCGCGCGGTCCAGCAGCGCGTCGCGGACATTACGAAGCCGCTCTGGGCTTTCTGCGCTGCGTAGAGCTTGGCGATGCGGCCTGTCGCCTCAGTTTCGTCAACCGTCTTGAGAAACATCCAAAATCTCCGTTCGTGAAACAATTTCCGCGGCCAGTGCCGCATAAAATCCGGCCGGTTCTGCCACGACGGACCGGCTATGGCCCGATCGACCGCATCGGGCGGGCCGGGAAAGCTCGCTTCAACCGAACCGGACGGTGAACTAAGGCCGGGCCAGCGTCGACACAATGATCGGGGCGCTCAGATTCTTTGCCGAGACGCTACGCACCGTTTAGTGATCCAGCCCTGGAGGCCAAATGGACGTTTTGTCCGAGGTTCTGCGCGTCATCCGTGTGTCGGGCGCCATTCATTTCAATGCCGAGTTTACGCGGCCATGGTCGGTCGTGACCTCCCCACCGGACTTGCTGGCTTCGCGGTTGATGCCGGGCGCGGAAGCGATCACGCTGTTTCACCTGGCAATGAACGCCGGCTGCTGGATCACATGCGGCAAGCTCGAACCGATCAGGATTGAGGCCGGCGACGTTCTGGTGTTTCCGCGCGGCGATCAGCACGTCATGACCAGCGACCCGGGGCTTGCTCCCGTCACGATTGCCAGCATCTTCCCCAAGGCGTCGGCCGAGCAGATCACCTGGGTGAAGCATGGCGGGGGCGGGGAGGAGACGCGCTTTGTTTGCGGCTACCTGCATTCCGACCAACGGTTCGGGCCGCTGCTCGATGCGATGCCGGCATTCATTTGCGTCCGCCTGCGCAATGGTAAGGTCATCCTCGACGCATTTTCTGATACCGCGCGCTATGCGGAGCCGGTCACGCTCGATCAGGAGGCCGGCTGGTGGCAGGCTGCGACCGGTCAGCTCATCGCCGAAGCGATGCGGCCAGGTCCCGGAAACCGCGCCATGCTCGCGCGCTTGTCCGAGCTGCTCTTCATGGAGGTGGTGCGCTGGCAGCTTATCCATGTCGCCGAGGGGCGTCGCGGCTGGCTGGCGGGCCTCAACGATCCCCATGTCGGCCGGGCGCTGACGCTGCTTCACGCCGAGCCGGCGCGGCCCTGGACCGTCGAGGAACTGGCAGACCGCGCGGCGATCTCACGCGCCGCGCTGGGCAAGCGCTTCGTCGAGCTGGTCGGCGAGGCGCCGATGACGTATCTGGCCGGATGGCGGATGCACCTCGCCAGGCGACTGCTTCGCGATAGCGGCCTCAGCCTTGCCGAGATCGCTTCCCGTGTCGGCTACGAATCCGAAGCCGCCTTCAACCGCGCCTTCAGCCGCCTCGTCGGCGCGCCTCCCGGCACATGGCGGCAGAGCAAGGGGCTGTCGCAGGCCGGTGCATGAGGCGGCTGTGCCGCGATTCGATCGAAGGATGGCGCGGTGCGCAGCCGCAGAAGTGCGGTCTCGGAATCTCGATGCCGATCGTGACGCCGGTCGACGCTTCGGATCGGGAAGCCGCCCACCTGGCGGCCTACTTGAGCAGCATCCGGGAAACGTTCTCGGAAGTTGTTACTCACGTCCGATCGACCCGGACGACCCTGCCTTTTTCGATCGCAAGCGCCAGTCTGCCGTGCTTCAGTGCCAGCGCCGCTTCGCCGAACAATTCGCGGCGCCAGCCGTGGAGGGCAGCGACGTCGGCGTGGTCGTCGGCGGCGATCTGGTCGAGATCGTCGACGGTCGCGATCACCTTGCTGGCGACGGCGTGGCGCTCCGACGTCATCCGCAGCAGCACTTTCAGGAGCTCGACGGTCGCGGCGCCATTCGAACCGCCGCGCGGTTTTTCGATCTTCGGCAAGGTGGCGTGATCGCGGGCGAGGCCGCGCTGCACGGCGGCGATGATGTCGCTGCCCCATTTGGAGCGGTCAAAGCCCTTCGGCAACGAGCGCAGGCCGGCAAGGCGCTCGAGCGAGGTCGGGGCGTGGGTGGCGATGTCGCCGACTGCATCGTCCTTCAGCACGCGTGAGCGCGGCACGTCGCGGCTTTGCGCTTCCTGCTCGCGCCAGGCCGCGACTTCCATCAGCACGGCAAGCTCTTTCGGCTTGCGCACCCGCGTCTTCAGCCGCTCCCAGGCGCGCTCGGGGTGGAAATCGTAGGTCCTTGGCGAGGTCAGGACTTCCATCTCCTCGCTGACCCAGTCGCTGCGGCCGCGCTTCTTCAGGTCGGCATCGAGGGCGGCAAAGACGTCGCGCAAATGAGTGACGTCGGAGATCGCGTAATGCATCTGCTCCGGCGTCAGCGGCCGGCGCGACCAGTCGGTGAAGCGATGGGTCTTGTCCGGCCGGTGACCGGTGACGCGCTCGACGAGCTGGTCATAGGCGATGCTGTCGCCATAGCCCAGCACCATCGCCGCGACCTGCGTATCGAAGATCGGGTGCGGAATGGTGCCGGACTGGTGCCAGACGATCTCGATGTCCTGGCGGGCGGCGTGAAACACCTTCAGCACCGCCTCGTTGCCCATCAGGTCGAAGAACGGCTTGAGGTCGATGCCGGGCGCCAGCGTGTCGATCACGACGGCTTCGTCCGCGCTTGCCATCTGCACGACGCAGAGCAGGGGGTAGTACGTCGTTTCCCGCAGGAACTCGGTATCGACTGTGATGACCTTGTGTTGGGCGAGCCGGGAGCAGGCGGCGGCGAGGTCGGAAGTGGTGGTAATCAGATCCATGAACAATCCATGACGCGTCGGACAGGCGTTCTGCCGAAAACGCTGATATGTCAAGGGTGTCGCGGAGGATTTGAGCCTTGCATTTGAGCCTGAGCACGGCTTTTTTGCGTCGGCTTGAGGGCCGGACCCAGAACGTCATCGCCTGGCTTGACCGGGCGACCCAGTATCCCAGAGACGCTGGTGATTAATCGAGAGGCCGCGGCGTCCTGGATACCCGCCTTCGCGGTATGACGGTGCTGAAGTCGATCACTCGTAGCGCACGTGCCGCGGCCGGCGCCGGCCGGACGGGATCGCGAGCACGATGAGGCAGAGCGCAATCAGCACCATTCCCATGAATTCGAAAGCAAAGGCGTCCACGGCAATTCTCCCCTGATAAACCGATAGAATTGTGGGGAGCGCGTTGACCGTTTCTTAATTTTTGGAACCGGGAGTGGCCGCGCGTGCGCGGATGGTGGATGGGCGCTTAAGGATCGCGGTTAACGGGCGGGTGCGGCGCGAGGGGTACACGCTTCCAACTCCCACCAACGTTACATCTTCTCAACCTCTCGGCGCGCAGATTGCCGACCGCACGCTGGTGGACCAAGAGAACCTAACATGAAATGGCTTGGAATTGCCTTTGCCCTGATTCTCGGCGCTCTGGTGCTGTACGACATATCGTACCCCAGCCTGACGCTGCGATACCGTTTGGTGCTTGAGGCCGAGGTTGATGGCGAACCCAAGATTGGATCGAGCGTCGTCGAAGTCACCTACAGCAAGCAATCCAGATTCGCTGGTCAGAGTGATCTTGCAGGCAGTTACCGAGGGGAGGCCGTCGTCCTCGATCTCGGATCGCGCGGGACGCTGTTTGCGCTGCTGAACGCCGGCTCCGACAGTCGGTCGATGCCGGAGTCGATCATTCTGCGCGCGTTCAATTTCGACGGTGGCGCATTTCCCGGCCCCACGGTGGACGAGGGACTCAAAAAGCTTCGGCAATTGCCCGGCAAGCGCGAACTGCCGTTGACAAGCCTTCCGATGCTGGTTCGCTTTCGCGATCTCAACGATCCGATGACGGTAGAAAAAGTCGATCCGCTCGACATCAGCAAGAGCTTCGGCGGTGGCGCAAGGCTGGTGCGTGCCACACTCGAAATCGTGCCTGTAGGAATTTGGCCGCTCAATTCGTTCGGCATGACCGGCGAGCCGATAACGACGGGAGTCGAGAAGAGGCTCCCTTGGTTGATCGGGATGGCGAGCAACATCGACGGGACGTCATCTACCTCGAGCACTGTCTTATCGAACGTGCTGCATGTGGGTGACTTCAAAGGGAGGTAGATCACCTATCGCGACGTCACGTCCCGCAAAACGTCCGCAGCACGCGCTGGTCGGGGAGCGGCGGCTCTGTGTAGGCCGCGAACTCCGGCTGATCCTCATACGGCTTCGACAGCACCGTCAGCAATTCCTCGAACGGCGCGTAGTCGTTGTTCACGGCCGCTGCGATCACGGCTTCGACGCGGTGGTTGCGTGCGATGAAAGCCGGATTCACCGCGCGCATCGCGGCCTGCCGTTCGGCGGCGGATTGCGGTTCGTCGGCGAGGCGCTGGCGCCAGCGTGCGGCCCACTCGTCGTAAGCGGCGGGATCGGTGAACTGATCGCGAACCTTGTTCTCGGCGGGATCGCCGGCGGCATCGGTGAGGCGTCGGAAGGTGAGGGTGAAATCGGCCGTGTTCTTCGCCATGGCGTCGAGCAGATCCTGGATCAAAGCTTCGTCGCCGTCGCGTTCGGTGAACAGGCCGATCTTTTTGCGCAGTCCGGCCTGATAGGTGGCAGTGAATTTCTCTGCGAATTCGCCGAGGATGAACTGCGCCTGTTCGATCGCCTTGTCCTGGTCGTCGGAGAACAGCCGCAGCAGGCATTCGGCGAGCCGCGTCAGATTCCACAGCGCGATGCGCGGCTGGTTGGCATAGGCGTAGCGACCCATCTCGTCGATCGACGAGAACACCTGCGCGGGGTTGTATTCGTCCATGAAGGCGCAGGGGCCGTAGTCGATGGTCTCGCCGGAGATCGAAGTGTTATCGGTGTTCATCACGCCATGGATGAAGCCGACCAGAAGCCAGCGCGCGACGAGATCGGCCTGGCGGGCGACGACGGCTTCGAGCAACGCATGATAGGGACGCTCGGCCTTCGCGACATCGGGATAGTGCCGCGCGATGACGTGGTCGGCGAGCGCCCGCACGCCCTCAGTGTCGCCGCGCGCAGCGAAAAACTGGAAGGTGCCGACACGGACATGGCTTGCGGCGACACGCGTGAGCACCGCGCCGGGCAGCATGGTCTCGCGCATCACGCCCTCGCCAGTGACGACGGCGGCGAGCGAACGGGTGGTGGGGATGCCGAGCGCAAACATCGCCTCACTGACGATGTATTCGCGCAAGACCGGCCCAAGCGCGGCGCGGCCGTCACCCCGGCGCGAAAATGGCGTAGGCCCGCTGCCCTTGAGCTGGATGTCGCGGCGGACGCCGTCCTTGTCGATGACCTCGCCGAGCAGGATGGCGCGGCCATCGCCGAGCTGGGGCACGAACTGGCCGAACTGGTGGCCGGCATAGACCATCGCGATCGGATCGGCGCCCTCAGGCACGCGCTTTCCGGCGAGGATTTCCGCGCCTTCCGAGCTCTCCAGCACATCTGGATCGAGGCCGAGCTGGATAGCCAACGCCCGGTTCAGCTTGATCAGCCTCGGGGCGGCGACCGGGGTAGGGGCCACACGGGCGAAAAAATTCGCCGGCAACGCCGAATAGGTGTTCTGGAACGGGAAATGAATGGTCATGACCTAAAGATAGGCGCAGCCCCGGAATAGGCAAACGGCCCGGATGCCGGCCTGCGAAATGGCCGTTTTTCAGCCGAAAACCGCCCCGCCATTGGTTGCCGCCCCCGGCTGCGTCGGGTAAACCCTCCGCAACTTCGGACCGGCTTTGGCCCCCGATTCTCAACCTCCGACATCTGTTTTTGGGACTTCCATGCATCGCTACCGGTCACATACATGCGGCGCGCTCCGTGAGAGCGACATCGGGCAGATCGCCCGTCTTTCCGGCTGGTGCCATCGCATCCGCGACCATGGCGGCGTGCTGTTCATCGATTTGCGCGACCATTACGGCATCACCCAATGCGTCGCCGACCCGGACTCGCCGGCGTTCAAGGAAGTGGAAAAGTTCCGCTCGGAATGGGTGGTGCGGATCGACGGTAAGGTGCGCCGCCGTCCCGAAGGGACCGACAATCCGGAACTGCCGACCGGCAGGGTCGAGGTTTACGTCAGCGAGATCGAGGTGCTGGGACCTGCCGGCGAGCTGCCGCTGCCGGTGTTCGGCGAGCAGGAATATCCCGAAGATATCAGGCTCAGGTACCGCTTCCTCGACCTCCGTCGCGAGAAGCTGCACCAGAACATCATGACCCGCGGCGCGATCGTCGATTCCATGCGCCGGCGGATGAAGGAGCAGGGCTTCTTCGAGTTCCAGACCCCGATCCTGACTGCGTCCTCGCCGGAAGGCGCGCGCGACTTTTTGGTGCCGTCGCGAATCCATCCGGGAAAATTCTACGCGCTGCCGCAGGCGCCGCAGCAGTACAAGCAGCTCCTGATGATGTCGGGCTTCGACCGCTACTTCCAGATCGCGCCGTGCTTCCGCGACGAGGATCCGCGCGCCGACCGCCTGCCGGGCGAGTTTTACCAGCTCGATGTCGAGATGAGCTTCGTCACGCAAGAAGATATTTTTGCGGCGATGGAGCCGGTTGTCACCGGTGTGTTCGAGGAGTTTGCCAAGGGCAAGCCGGTCACCAAAGGCTGGCCGCGGATTCCGTTTGCGGAAGCTCTGCGCAAATACGGCACCGACAAGCCGGACCTGCGCAACCCGATCGTGATGCAGGACGTCTCCGAGCATTTCCGCGGCTCCGGCTTCAAGGTGTTCGCGCGGATGCTGGAAGACCCGAAGAACCAGGTCTGGGCGATCCCCGGCACCGGCGGCGGCAGCCGCGCGTTCTGCGATCGCATGAATTCCTGGGCGCAAGGTGAAGGCCAGCCCGGCCTCGGTTACATCATGTGGCGCGAGGGCGGCGAGGGCGCGGGTCCGCTCGCCAACAACATCGGCGTGGAGCGGACGGCTGCGATCCGCGACCAGCTCGGCATGAAGGAGGGCGATGCCGCCTTCTTCGTCGCGGGCGATCCGGAAAAATTCTGGAAGTTTTCGGGCCTCGCTCGCACCAAGGTGGCCGAGGAGTTGAACCTGATCGACAAGGATCGGTTCGAACTCGCCTGGATCGTCGACTTCCCGATGTACGAGTACAACGAGGAAGACAAGAAGGTCGACTTCTCGCACAACCCGTTCTCGATGCCGCAAGGTGGACTGGACGCGCTCAACGGGCAGGACCCGCTGACCATCAAGGCGTTCCAGTACGACATCACCTGCAACGGCTACGAGATCGCCTCCGGCGGCATCCGCAACCACAAGCCGGAAGCGATGGTGAAGGCGTTCGAGATCGCGGGCTATGGCGAGAAGGACGTCGTCGAGCGCTTCGGCGGCATGTATCGCGCATTCCAGTACGGCGCCCCGCCGCATGGCGGCATGGCGGCCGGCGTCGACCGCATCGTGATGCTGCTGTGCGGAACCACGAACCTGCGCGAAATCTCGCTGTTCCCGATGAATCAGCAGGCCGTGGACCTCCTGATGGGCGCGCCATCGGAGGTCACGACCAAGCAGCTCCGCGAGCTCCACATCCGGCTCAACCTGCCGGATAAGGGATAGAGCACGCGACGGCTCAGAGCGCCGTCGTTGTCTCTAGCCGGAACTGCGCTAAGGCAAGGAGCGGATCGGTCTGAAGTAGCTCGAATAGCTGCATCACCGGCACCTTGCCGAGTGGTGTGAGCTTGATCGTGAGCGTTGTTCCCGGCGTCTCGATAAAGCGCGCCAGCGAGTCCACAACCGCCTCGGCGTCGGGATTGCTGGTCGCCGTTGTGGCGCCGCTGTCCCTAACGTCCTTGACGATCGCCTGCCGCGCCGCGTCGCGGCTGATGTTCTGCATCCGGGCATAATGGGCGACCGCGCGATCAACGGCACCGAGATCGCGCACCGTGAGCTCGATTCCGCCGGCCTCGATTTGCGTCGCCATGGCGGCTGCCTGAAGCGGATTGATCGAGAAAACCTCGCGCGGCACGTTGGCGAGCGAAATTCTTGCCGACGCTTTCAGCATGCCGCCAAGCTCGACCGTTGCCGGCTCCAGCACGAATGAGCGTGATGCTTCGGTCCACACCGTGCCGAGATCGAGATCGAGCGCCAACTTGTCGAGGCCCGTGGCAATCAGCATTCGCTGGCCGGGATCCGTCGTGTCGAGGGGACCGGACATCTTCGCGATCAGCCGTGCCTTGCTCGGAACAGGTCCGACCAACTGTCCCCAATCGAGGCTGATGAGGTCGACGTTGATCGGCCGGCCGGTGTTCTTGTAGGGCGCTGTGAAGCCTTTGAGCTCGGCGCCCTCGAGCAGAGCGATCATGCCGAGCGCTAGGTCGGGCGATGGCGGTTGCGCCGGGTTCGAGAACTGCGCGCTCATGCGCAACAAGCCGGCGATATCCACGCTTTTGAGGGCGAAGCGGCTGAGCTTGACGGGGCCCTGGGGCGTGCGGCCGTCAAAACCCTCGACCGCAAACTCGCCCGTCTTTCCGTTCTCCAGACTGAAGCGCATCGACGCGAGCTTGAAGCCGCCCTCTGGCATATCCATCGAAAGGCCGCGTATCTCGCCGTTTCCGATGCGCACGCCCTCGTAGATTTTGGCCGCCCGTTCCATCATTTCGCGCGCCTGCGCCGGCGTGGGCTGGGCCGTGCCGGACGGTATCGTTGCCAGCAGCGCAGCCAACTGCAGCCGCGAGGGCCGCGCCCCGATATCGTCGGCCGTCAGTCCCTCGATACGCACCGCCGGACCTTGTCCTGAGGTGATCGTATAGGCGCCGGTGCTAATCTGCCGGTAGACGCGGTAGTATTGGTCGTCATTGGCGCGCTGTGGATCGAGGATGGCTGCGGCGGCTAGCGTATCGACGTCCTGCGCAGCGAGATTGGCCAGGTCCCCGGTCACCTTCTCGGGCTTGCCCTTCGGTTGCGTGGTCGCTGTGAATGTCATTCGGTCGATAGTAACAGCGGCGATCCTGCCGGCCTTCATGTCGCGCAGCGTAAGGTTGGAATAGGCGAATTCTCCCTTCCCCAGCGCCGGGTTTCCGGAGTTCATGGTGCCGGCAACACTGGGTGCCGTGATCGAGGAGGCGGTGAGTGCACCAAACTGTTCGATAAGCAATCGATACAGGTCTATCGTCGACGAGGACGCCGGTGGCCGCGGCAGGCCTGCCGGACCGGAAAAATCCTTCGCCGCGATCCGCGGCACCTTGTAGGTGACTTGCCAATCTGCCCCTGCCGGCATGCTGGCATTGATTTCGAGGTCGATCGCCTCGATCGCATCGGCCGAGAAGCGTGCCGTATCCGGCTGACCGACGCCGGAGGCTGTGATGCTGGCAACCTTCACGCGCACCGGCGGCTGCGTTGCCGATTCAGTCGCGATATCGTCAATTCGGAGCGTGCGGCTCTTCAGGTCGAACGATACCTGGCCGTGACTGGCCTTGCCGCCGCTGGCTCTGATCTGCTCGAACGCGGCCTCGACCTCGCCCTTGATTCGATGCTGGGTGTAGTACTCGAAGCCGAAGAAGCCTCCCACCGCGATCACGACCGCGGCGACCAGACCCAGCAATATCTTTACCATTAGTTGTGCTCCGGACGCCGACGTTGCAGGAGGCAAATTTGCCATATTGTCGGCCAGGGGGATGGGGTAGGGAGACAAATATGCTACCGGATTTGCCGCGCTTCGTCGATGAGCCCCTGTTGACGGCGGCGTTCTCGGATGTTGCATCCAAGTGGTCGCCCGTGCTTCACATCCCCCTCATTTTGCCGGAAAACTGACCCTGATCTGGAAGTATCAATAAGAGCAAGAGTTCGGGACCGGAAACGCGGGAGCCTACATGTCGTCCTATTCTGAAGATCTGCGTTCTGCGGCGCTTGCGTATCACCAGTTGCCGCGGCCCGGTAAACTCGAGATCCAGGCGACCAAGCCGCTTGCCAACCAGCGCGACCTCGCGCTGGCCTATTCGCCGGGCGTGGCGGCGGCCTGCACCGAAATCGCCAACAATCCGGCCGAAGCGGCGTCGCTGACCTCCCGCGCCAATCTGGTCGCCGTGGTCTCCAACGGTACCGCGGTGTTGGGGCTCGGCAACATCGGTCCCTTGGCATCCAAGCCCGTGATGGAAGGCAAGGCGGTCCTGTTCAAGAAGTTCGCCGGGATCGATGTGTTCGACATCGAGATTGCCGCCGATACCATCGAGCGCGTGGTCGAGACGGTCGCGGCGCTGGAGCCGACTTTCGGCGGCATCAATCTCGAGGACATCAAGGGACCGGAATGTTTTGAGATCGAGGCGCAGCTCAAGGAGCGCATGAAGATCCCGGTGTTCCACGACGACCAGCACGGCACGGCCATCATTGTGGGAGCCGCCATCGTCAACGGGTTGTTGTTGAACGGCAAGAAATTGCCCGATGTGAAGATCGTCTGCTCCGGCGCCGGCGCCGCGGCGATCGCGTGCCTCAATCTGCTGGTGTCGATGGGCGCACAGCGCAAGAACATCTGGGTCTGCGACATCGACGGCGTCGTGCATGAGGGGCGCAACACACTGATGGACCGCTGGAAGGCGGTCTATGCGCAGAAAACGAGTGCGCGGGTGCTGGCGGACGTGATCGGCGGCGCGGATATTTTCTTAGGTTTGTCCGCGCCCAACGTGCTGACATCAGACATGGTCAAGTCGATGGCGGACCAGCCGCTTGTGATGGCGCTGGCCAATCCGACCCCGGAGATCATGCCGGACGAAGCCCGGAAGGCGCGCCCCGACGCGATGATCTGCACCGGGCGTTCCGACTTCCCGAACCAGGTGAACAACGTCCTCTGCTTTCCGTTCATCTTCCGCGGGGCACTCGACGTCGGCGCCACCGGAATCAACGAGGAAATGAAACATGCCGCCGTCGACGCCATCGCGCAGCTCGCGCGCGATCCGCCGTCGGATGCGGTGGCGCAGGGCTTTGACAGCGGCGAGACGCAAGGTTTTGGGCCGGGCTCGCTGATCCCGAGCCCGTTCGATCCGCGGCTGATCCTGCGCATCGCGCCGGCAGTGGCGCGAGCCGCGATGGAATCCGGCGTGGCGACGCGCCCGATCACGAATTTCGAGGAATATACCGCGCTCTTGGAACGCTTCGCCTTCCGCTCCGGTCTCGTCATGAAGCCGGTGTTCGCCAAGGCCAAGACCCAGCCGGTTCGCGTGATCTATGCCGAGGGCGAGGACCAGCGCGTGCTGCGCGCGACGCAGGTCGTGCTGGAAGAAAATCTGGCGCGACCGATCCTGGTGGGGCGGCCTTCCGTGGTCGAAGCCAGGATCAAGCGGTTCGGCCTCTCGATCAAGGCCGGGCAGGATTTTGACCTCGTCAACCCGGAAGACGATCCGCGCTACCGCTCCTACGTGCAGACCTATATCGACGTGGCTGGCAGGCGCGGTGTCACGCCCGAAGCTGCGCGCACGGTGGTTCGCACCAACAACACCGTGATTGCCGCGCTGGCAGTGGTGCGCGGCGAGGCTGACGCCATGATCTGCGGCGTCGAAGGCCGCTATATGAGCCATCTGCGCCATGTTCGCGAGATCATCGGCTTCCTGCCCGGCGTCAGCGATTTCGCGGCGCTGGCGATGATGATCACCAGCAAGGGGTCCTATTTCATTGCCGATACCCAGGTGCGTCCGAATCCGAGCGCCGAGGAGCTGGCGGAGGTGGCGTCGCTGGCGGCAACCCACGTCCAGCGGTTCAACATGAAGCCACGCGTCGCCTTCGTGTCACATTCCGACTTCGGCAGCTATGATACGGAATCCTCGCGCAAGATGCGCCGTGCCACCACGCTGTTGAAGGAAAAGCATCCGGAGCTCGAGGCCGATGGCGAGATGCAGGGCGATACCGCGCTCTCGGCTGCCGCGCGAAAACTCGTGCTGCCGCATTCCAACCTGGAAGGCGATGCCAACATCCTGATCATGCCGAACCTCGACACCGCCAACGTCGCCTACCAGATGATCAAGACGCTGGCGGATGCGCTTCCCGTTGGTCCGATCCTGATCGGCCCGGCCCGCCCGGCGCACATCCTCACCCCGGGGGTGACGGCGCGCGGCATCCTCAACATGACGGCGGTCGCCGCCGTCGAAGCCCAAGAGCGCGCCGGCCGCCAGCAGCCAACCTTGTTCGGGTAGAGCCCGGTTCAGATTGAATCAAAATCGGGATTTAGCCTTTTGTTCTGACGCGCTTTCTTCGCGTGAACCGAAGCCGGCTCTGGACCAAGTCCGGGGGCCGGCTTTTGCGCAAAGCCACGATGATCAAGAAAGCGCCTTGGTTCTGCTTCTATAGGAATGTCTGGTTGAGGGCACCGCGCAGGCTGCTGCGCGGATGGCTTCGATTTGAGCGTTTGAAAAGCGGAGACGAAACGCCCATAATCGTTTCGCGCCGCCTGCTATCTTTGCATGCCATTCAGTGAGGCCGATCCCATGCCAGCGTTAGTTACCTTCGGGCGAGTCCTGTTCGCCGTGCTCTTCATGTACACGGGAGCGACCAAGCTTTTCGCGATACAGCAGACGGCAGACTTCATCGCATCCAAGGTAACGATTCCGGCGCTGCTTGCGCCCTATACCTCGCAGCTCGAAACCATGGCGGGCATGCCGATGCCGCAATTGCTGGCGGTCGGCGTCGGCGGTTTTGAGATCCTCGCCGGCCTGATGATCGCGGTCAATTTCGCCGCGCGCTTCTTCGCGATCCTCCTGATCTTCTTCGTGCTCGCCACGACCTTCTATTTCCACGATTTCTGGAATCAGCCGGCGCCCGAAAATGCCAAGACGTTGATCGAGGCTCTGAAGAACCTGTCGATCATCGGCGCGCTGTTCATGATCGCGGGCTACGGCAAGGGTCCGCGGCCGAACGAGCCGGCCTACGGGGACATCTAAACGGCGGTCAGAAATTCCGGACCACAACGCGTGAACCGTCCAGCAGCGTCGCGCTCTGCGGCGGCGCGACGTGTTCGATCTGCGCGGTGCGCGCCGCTACTCTGCGCGCCTGCAGCCATTGCGGGAACCACATCGCGATTGCCGGGAAGATCAGCACCAGTGCCACGCAAGCGACCTGCAGCACCATGAAGTCGGCCATGCCGCGGTAGATCAGCCGCAGGTTCCATTCCTTGACGACCTGCTTGAGATAGTAGGCCGACATGGCAACGGGGGGAGAGAGGAACGCCGTCTGCAACACGACTGCGACGATGCAGCCGAACCAGACCATGTCGTAGCCGAGGCCCTTGGCCACCGGCGCGAGCATCGGCATGAAGATGAAGACGATAGCCGGCCATTCGAACGGCCAGCCGAGCAGGAATATCAGGGTCAGGAGCAGGGACATCGTGCCCCAAGGCGGCAGCGGCGAAGCGAGCAGGGCGTTGGTCATCCAGGTCGCCGTGCCGAGCCATGCGAAGACGGCGCCGAATACGTTGGAGGCGACGGCAAGCAACAGCACCATGCTGGTCGTCGCCAGCGTGGCATAGCAGGCATCCAGCAGCCCGCGCCATGTGAACCGGCCGTAGGCAATGACGAGGAGGATCGCCCCCAGCGCGCCGAACGCCGCTGCTTCCGCGGCGGTCGTGATACCGGCGAGGATGGCGCCGAGGGTCAGGATCGTCAGGATGGTCACCGGCACCAGACCGACCAGGCACTCCCATAGCACGATCCGCACCGAATCGGGCCGCTCCTCGACCGGCACCGGCGGGCCGAGCTTCGGATTGAAGTAACAACGGATCAAGGTATAGGCGATGAACATCGCGGACAGCAGGAAGCCGGGACCGAACGCCGCCGCATAGAGATCGATGATCGAGATATCGAGTACGGGCGCCATCACAACCAGCATCACCGACGGCGGGATCAAGATGCCGAGCGTGCCGCCGGCGGCAATGGAGCCGGCCGACATGCGCACATCGTAGCCCGCGCGGATCATCATCGGCCCAGCCATGATGCCGAGCAGCGCGACGGTTGCGCCGACAGTCCCCGCGGCGATCCCGAACAGCGTCGCCGTGAGAATGACGACCACGTAGAGCGCGCCATTGAGCGGCGCAAACAGGTCGCGGAACGCTTTGAACAGCCGTTCCATCAGTCCGGCCTGGTCGCAGACGAACCCCATCAGGATGAACATCGGCACCGCAACGAGTTCGTCCTGCTTCATCAGGCCGATGGTCTGCAGGTAGGCGAGGTTGAAGACGCGCTCGCCCATGCCGACGTAGCCGAACGACAGCGCCAGGAACAGCAGCGTGAAGCTGATCGGCAAGCCGATGAAGATCGCCCCCAGCATCACCACGAGCATGACAATTCCGAGGAGTTCGAGTCCCGTCATATTTCGATCTTTTCCTTGTGCTCGAACTCGCGCCCGAACTGGACCTGGTACCAGCACTTCAGGACCTCGGACACGCCCTGGATCATGAGAAGAAGGGCCGCCAGCGGGATCGTGGCCCGGAAGGGCCACATGATCGCGCGCCACACGCTTTCCTGCGACCGTTCGCCAGTGTCATAGGAGTGCAAGGCATCGTCATAGCTGATCAGCATGAACGTGATCATGGCCGGATAGAAAAACAACAGATAAGAGATCAGGTCGACGATGCCCTTCTTCCGCTCCGAGTAATTCTCCCAATAGATGTCGGTACGAACATGCGCGCCCTTCAGCAGCGCGTATCCCGATCCGAGCATGAAGGCCGCGCCGTTGACCATGAAGCTGGATTCGTAGACCCAAACGGTTGGCGCGCCGAACCCGTAGCGCATGACGACCTCGTAGGAGATCGTCACCACCAGAAACAACATCGACATGGCGATGAGTTTGCCGGTCACGTCGGTGAAGCGGTCAATCGCCCGTATGATCGAGTAAAAAGCATGCGGGAATTCGCCGCCCGGATTGCTGGCGACCGAAGCACTGCTGGGGTCCGCGGACATGATCGCTCCTCTTCAGGCAATGCTGGCGTCCGGCGGTTCGGACGCCAGCAGCTCCGCTACTACGGAGAGATCACTTCTTGGTCAGGTAGATCTTGCTCTTCCAGTAGTACTCGCCGGCGAAATTGTACGGCGGGAACCAGGAGAGCTTGAACGGCACGATCTGTTCGGCATAGGCCTTCTGGCTATCGATGACCTTCCTGTAGAAGGGGTTCTTTGCCGCGTGCTCCGCCTGGATCTTCTCCCACTCGTCGAGGAAGTTCTTCAAGACATCGTCGGGCGTGCGATGCATCTGAACGCCCGCCTTGATCAGGTCCTGGCAAGCATGCGCCGTCTCGCGATTGAAGGCGAAGTTACGTTGCGTCGTGGCATAGACGCTCGCCACCTTGATGATCTCCTGCAGGTCAGGCGTGAGCTTCTTCCAGACGTCACCGTTGATCATCAACTGGCCGCCGGTGACGGGCTCGTGCATGCCCGGCGTGTAGTAGTGCTTGGCCACCTGATGCAGGCCGAGCTTCTTGTCTTCCTCGCAGTTGATCCACTCGGCGCCCTCGATCACGCCGCGCTCCATGGCGGGCACGATTTCGCCGCCGGGAATGGTGACGACCGACACGCCGAGCCTGCCGTAGGTTTCCGCACCGATGCCGTAGATCCGGTACTTCAGGCCCTTGAGATCGCTGAGGCTGTTGATCTCCTTCTTGAACCAGCCCATTCCCTGCGGGTAATCGGTCGGGATCGGGAAGCCGACGACGTTGAGCTTGAGGACGTCGCGATAGAACTCGTCGAGCAGCTTCATGCCGCCGCCGTCATAGTACCAGGCCCAGTAGTCCGAGCCGTCCATACCGAACAGCGGACCATGCGACATCGGTATCGTCGCGGTGTTGCGGCCGAGGATGTAGCCGAACGGCCCCATGCCTACATCGAGAACGTTCTTGGACGTGGCGTCGAATACCTCGAACGGCGGCACGATCGCTCCCGCCGGCAGCGTCTCGATCTTGAGGCGTCCGGCCGTCATCTTTTCGACGGTCTCGGCCCAAAGCTTGAAGATGAGATGGAAGTTCGAGGATGCGGGGTGGGTCGATTGACCCTTCAGCACTAGCGGCTTTTCGGTGGTTTGGGCCTGAACCGGCCCGGTCAAAGCAGTGACGAACCCAAGAGTCACCGCTGCAAGCATGGTTGAAGCGCGCCTCAACATGTCGTGGTCCTCCCGATGATGACGTGTGTTTTTCTTTTTCTTTTCAGGTTGGAACCGCGCCCGCGCGCTGTCAAGCGATCTCTGGCCACGGGTTGGCTTGCGGCGAGATTGATTGGACGAAAGGATGACGCCCTATGCGCCGCGCCGCCACGGCGTGACGGTCACCTCGTGCGCTGCATCGAGCATCTGCGGCTCGCCGGCGCGCAGTCCGTGCGCGGCGAGGATTTCCTGCGGCGAACGGGCGGGGACTCCGGGGAAGCAGGGTTCGCCACCGGGTAGCCGGACATGCGGCGCTTGCGAGAGCCAGAACACGTCGTAGCGGTCCATGAACATGCCGAACACGCCGGGGCCGCCGATCACGGCAACGGTGCCGGTATCCACGCCTGCATGATGGCAGGCGGCTTCGAACGAAGCGCCCGCGGGATTCCACAGCGTAGCTTTCGGATTGGACGGGTCGGGCGCGATGGCATCGACTTTGCGCGTCAGGATGATCCGCTTGCGCCGCGGCGAGTTCGGCTGGTCCTCATAGGAATTGCGGCCGTGCAGGATCAGGTCGGCGCGGTCGAGGGCGGCGGTAAAAAACGCCTTGTCGCCCTCGAACTTCAATTCGTCCGGCATGACGTTGCGCGCGTCCGCCAGCATGCCGTCCGCGGAAACGATGACATAGCCTTCGATGCGCAGCGCCGGCACGGGCCCGCGTCGCGCCGCTACTATTCCGAGATCGTCTGGACGACGCTGGAAACCGGGCGCGAGCTCACGGTCGGCAGCTTCAGATCCTTGACGATGTCCTCGTCATACTGGGCGATGGTCTGCACCGGCGTCTTGGCGCGCATCGCCACCACCTTGTAACCGCCAGCCTTCAGCTTCTTCAGTAGCTCGGGCAGGGCTTCGGCGGTGTGCTTCTGGAAGTCGTGCATCAGGATGATGCCTTTGCCGTTCTTCTCGACCTTGCGCATCACGGTGTCGATGATCGTCTGCGCCTTGCTCGCCTTGAAGTCGAAGGAATCGAGGTCGCAGGAGAAGATCCCGATGTTGCGTTCGCCAAGATAGGTGACCATCTCCGGCGGGTGCTGCAGCGCGGGGAAGCGGAAGAACGGCGCCGGCGCCTTGCCGCCGAGTGCCCATTTCACGGCGCTGAAGCCTTTTTCGATTTCGTCCTTGCGCTGCTGCTCGTTCAGCTTCTTGTTGACGAGGGCGGCATGCGACCAGGTGTGCGATCCGATCGAATGGCCGGCCGCCATCACCTGCCTGAGGATTTCGGGATAATAGGTGGCGTGCTTGCCGATCGGGAAGAAGATGCCGGTGGTGCATTCCTCCGCGAGCGTCTTCAGGACCGCAGGCGTATTCACCGGCCACGGGCCGTCGTCGAAGGTCAGCACCACTTCCTTGTCGCGAAGGAAGTCGAGCTCCTTGAAATGCTCGAAGCCGAAGCCGGGACCGCCGGTCGTGTCGATCTCGACCGTGCGGCCGATGCCGAGCGCGTTCGGATTGTTGCAAGGCGGACGGGTCGAGACGGGCGCGGGTGGCGGAGCGGGAACTGGTGCCGCTGCTGCCTGAGGCGCGGCCACGCCTTTGGCGGGTGGAACCTGCGACCACGCCGCGCTTGATGCCAACAGCGAAACCGCGCCTGCAAAGATCACCCCCGCCCCAATACGCATCCTGTTTTCCCCAAATTAGAATCCCGCACCCGGTCGGTGGCGCTGCCGTCGTCCGGTCTGCCTCCATCCCCCGACGCACAGTAGCCTAGTTGGAGCACGCGCGCCAATGCAACCGTTGCGACGCAGCGGATTTGTCCCCGAGCCGGTTAATTCAGGAAGCGGCCAATGCCCGAGCGATCGCAGTTTTGACCCGTGTATCTACGGGTTCGATGGATTCCGGAAAGACATCGGCGATATAGCCGTCGCGGCCGATCAGGTATTTGTGGATGTTCCATCGTGGAACATCCTTCGGTCGCGCCTCTGCCGCCCACCTGTAGAACGGATGCGCATTCGGTCCCTTGACGACGGCCTCCGCGGCGATCGGAAACGTGACACGGTGGTTCTGCGCCGTCGCAGTGATTTCGGTCGCGCCACCCGGCTCCTGGCCGCCGAAATCATTGGAGGGAACGCCGACGATCATCAGGCCGCGGCCACCGAACTCGGTCCACAATTCCTGCAGGCCGCCATATTGCGGGGTGAAGCCGCATAGCGAAGCGGTGTTGACGATCAGGATCGGCCGGCCGGCAAATTCGGAAAGCCTGATGTCGCCGCCGGCCAATCCCGGAAACGAAAACGCGTAAGCCGTGACTCGACTCATGGCGGCCTGCGCCAGAGATTTCCTGCTCGAGGCCATGCTTGCGATCGCGACTAGCGCCGCGGTCATCACGCTCCTGCGGTCCATCATGAAAAGCCTCGGGCTGCGGTTTAGCGACCGAAGCATAGCGCGATGCGCGGGCCTCCGCCCCTCAACAAGCCGTTATGGCTGGACCATGCGCAGCGGGACGATGAAGTCGGTGCCTTCGCCGGTTTCGCCGCCCGTGTTGATGCCGTGATCGGACACCACGATCGAGCTGCCGGTGGTCAGCATCTCGGCGATCCGCGCAATCGCCTCGGGAGCGACGGCGATGCGGTCCAGCGCCTCGGCCGGACTGTTCGCCGCCAGCAGCAGCTTTGCCTCGGCGGGCGCTGCGCCGGGCATCCTGCCGCGCCGCGCAGCAGGGTCGGTGTTATCGATCCGCGCAGCGTTGCGGGCCGCGACCGGCAGCGAGACCACCGACCAGCGCAACAGGTTGGGATCGTTCTTGTCAGCCGCGACGGTGAACACATGGGTGCCAAGCGGCCGGTCGCTCGGCGCAATCGTCACCGGCAAATCGAACTGCGGCTTGAAGCTCTCGCGGACGTACAGCTTGGAATCTTTGCGGCTGACAAACACCGCGATCTGGCCCGGACGCCTGGGCGGTTCGGCCCTGGGACCCTTGTCCGCGCCGGGCAGACGCGCGGTATCCTTCTTGACCTCAGGCGCAACAACCGACGCAGCCGGTGTATCAGCGATCGCCTTCGTGGGCTCACCGGCTGCCGAGATAGCTGGTTCGGATTTCGGCGCGTCCGCCTTTGCCTCCGCGCTCGATGTATCACTGACAGGCGTTGCGTCGGACATGGTCACGACGGCGCTCGTCGGCAGAGCGCTGCCGGCATCCGCCGTGTGGGTCTGTTCGCGCAGCGGCGCCGCGTGGCCGACGGTCGATCGGAGTTCGAGGCTTGGCTCCGCATGGCCTGCGTCCGCGCCCTTGTCGCCCTTCACCGCGGGCGCATCTGTCGTGGGATCGTCGGCGATGAGCGGCTGCGGGACGACTTTCTGCGCCACCAGCAACGGGTGCGAGAAACTGGCAGGCGTGATCTGGCCGGGCGTGATGATGACGCGCGCGCCCATCCGGGTCCAGTTCCACATCTTTATGGCAAAGGCCGTTGGCATGCGAATGCAGCCATGCGACGCCGGATAGCCCGGCAGCACGCCGGCATGCAGCGCAATCCCCGACCAGGTGATGCGCTGCATGTAAGGCATCGGCGCGCCGCTGTAGATGTTGGAGCGGTGCATCTTGTGCTTCTGGATGACGCTGAATACGCCCATTGGGGTCGAATGACCCTTCATGCCCGTCGACACCGGGCTTTCGGCAAACAACCCGTTGGCGTCGTAGACGCGGACCTTCTGCTGCTCGATCGAGACCGCGATAATCAACGGCCCCTGCGGTTTGGCGTTGGTCTCCTTGATGACCGCCTCGGTCTTTGCTGACGGTCGCCGTACCTTCGGTTTGCGCGGCTGCATCGGCGGCAAGGGCCGGTAATAGCCCGGATCGGAATCCTGCCAGTAGAACAGGGCCGCGGCGTCGGCTTGGGGAGCGGCGACGACGATGCCTGCCGCGGTCAACATCGCAATCTGCCAAAATCGCTGCTTCGAAATCGTCGCGCCCGCAGTACTCGCACTGAAATACCGATGCCCGCTCACGCGCATAATCCTCAAATCCGGGTACTCGAATCCACTGTCTTGCCTATTCGTTTGTTGTCGCAAAGGCGAAAAGCGTTCACCAGCGTAAGCCTTCTAATTCCAGCCCTTTTCGCCCCGATCGTAGCAAAAAAGCCTCACATTCCGTTAAACCGCCTGCTTGATCAGACGCCATCCATAAGGCGGTACTGCGGCCTTCAAATCCGCTGCGGCCTTCCTGTTCCACTTTCTGGCACTACATAGGCGGCGAGCCCTTCAGCGGAGATTTCAATGACATCCAAGGCCATCGTTAAGTGCGACAGGAAGTGGAGAAGCGTGGCCTTGGTGGTGTTGGCGCTGACATTGTGGCACGCGGGCCCGGCGTCGGCCGCCGATGAGCCCGACCTGATCTTTCGCCGCTCGACCGTATTCAAGTGGCTGAGCCCCAACGATAAGCTTGCGACCTACGCGGTCGACGACCCCGAGGTCGAGGGGGTGGCCTGTCACTTCACGGTGCCGGAAAAGGGCGGCTTCAAGGGCTGGCTTGGCCTTGCCGAGGAAGTCTCGGATATCTCGCTGGCGTGCCGCCAGATCGGCCCCATCAAGTTCAAGCACAGCCTGGAGCAGGGCGACGATATGTTCCGCCAGCGCCGCTCGCTGTTCTTTAAGAAGATGCAGATCGTTCGCGGCTGCGACGCCAAACGCAATGTACTGGTCTACATGGTCTATTCGGACAAGCTGATCGAAGGTTCACCCAAAAACTCCACCTCCTCAGTGCCGATCATGCCCTGGGGTGCCACTGAGGCAGCGGTTCAGAAATGCGGTGAATTCATCCAGTAAGTCCGATACCGCCCGGATCCGAGATCGGATCCAGGATGAGGGTATCAAGCTTACCGCTTGAGCGGATTGGAATATTGGCGGGCCTCCAGGCCGGGCCCGACCTTGCGGTCGCGGCAGCCGACCAGATGCACGAATTTCTGCGGCGCAGAGACATTGCCGCGAAATTCGCCGCCTTGTTGTGACATCGCGCCACAAAGGCTCACAGGATGCTCTGAGGCTTTTCCGTGGCGCTCTGTCTTCGAGGAAGGATTGATCCGCTGTTCGGAGCCGTTACTTCCAGACCAATTTTCACTTCCAGACAAATTTTCACCCACCGGCTGGCCGGGTTTGCGGGTCGGGGGTGCACTGTTGCCATTGCCCACGACTACTGTCCTTTGTTGAGGAAGGCTCACAACGCACAGGCACGCGGAAGGTTGCGTGGCATTCGCTGAGTCGGACGAATCGAAGCTTCGGTTCATCCGATCTGCCAGCGAGCGAGGCGGTTCTCGTCCATTGGACGGAGGCCAAAGTGGCCGCAATGGCCAGCTTGCGGAGTTCCGCCTGAGCATCTCAAATACGAGCGTCCCGGCTGAATTCATTGGATTTTTCCCGCTATTGTTTCGTCCGACAGGGCCGACGAAACAATTCTCCTGCGCGACGAAACCATTTTTCGTTTTTGGCGCAGATGTCTGGAAACAGCCGAGACCTATTAGGTGGCCAACGAGACGGCAGGCACCGCCAGCCACTGATAACCGGAGACAGTCAGATGCGGACCATCAGCTTCATCCTCGCCTTGGTCTTCATCCTGGCTGGTCCCTCGATGGCTGGTTCTTCGGATCAAGGCCTGCCGGGGATTGGCACCTTCGCCTATAACGGTTCGCCGGTTGCGGCTCCGATGGTCGTGGCGGCCAACTGAGCGTAGCGGATCCTTTGCAACGAGATCGCCGATAAAGGCTCGGTATGTTCGTACGCATCTGTTCTGCTGTAATCTTTGCGTCTCTTCTTCTCAGCGGCGCGGCGCAGGCTCAAGTCCAGTTTCAGCCGCCGCAGACCTCGTTCCGTTCCCTGTTCAAGCTGCCTGATCCGCGCGGCGAATTCGTGCGGCTCTGCGCGCCCCACATGGTCGGACGCTGGGCGCATCCCGAAAGGGTTTGCGGCTGCCTGCACGACTACGCCGCCGCGACCGTGGAAGATGCCGACCTGCGCGAAGCGCTGCTGCGCGGCATCAGCGAGACCGGGGTGCCGACGATCGAGACCGCGTGGGTGCCGGCGTCGAAGCGATCCGAGATCGGCCCGACCTTCACCAAGATCGCCAAGCCGACGCTGCAATGCATGTTCGAGCCGGCGACGAACCAGTAAGCGCGGCTCGCAAATACTTTCCGCCCTTAAGTCTACCGCGTAATAGCTGCTCAGAGCTATTCGCTCGGCGACTTCCTGGCACACCAGCGCGCGAACGCGATGCGCTGTGGCGCGGGGTCGTCGGTCGATACGGAAGCTGGTAGGTTGGGCTCCGTATCGAGACCGATTGCACAAGGGAGTTGTCATGAAATCTCTTTTTGTCGGCCTGATCGGCCTATTGTCGCTGGCCATATCTCCGGCGGTCGCCGCCGACGCTACGACACAGGAAGCCAACAAGAAGTCCGTGCTCGAATTTTACGATGCGGCTCTCAATCGGAAGGATTTTGATGCCGCGGCGAAGTTTTTCGGGCCGCATTACATTCAGCACAATCCGACGGCGCCGGATGGCATCGAGGGCTTCAAGGCCTTCCTCGGTTTCCTCCGCGAGAAATTTCCGGACTCCCGCAGCGAGATCAAGCGCGCTTTTGCCGATGGCGACTACGTGATCGTCCACGTCCATAGCGTGCGCGAGAAAGGCACGCGCGGCCGCGCCATCGTCGACATTTTCAGGCTGGAGAACGGCAAGATCGTCGAGCACTGGGATGTCGTGCAGGAAATTCCCAAGAAGGCCGCCAACACCAACGGCATGTTCTAGGCCGGTGCGATCGCCGCTAGCGCTTCTTCGTCCCCAGCCGCGGAATGCACTTGCGGGTGCGGAGCACGCCTGATGTCGTCATTTGCGAGCCCTGGACTTCCTTGATTTGTCCCGTCGGACACGATCCATCATCGACGAGGACGCGCTGGCCGAGCCTGAGGTCGACAATGTCCTGCTCGCGTGAGACCGTTTGGGCGAGGGCCGTCGTTGCATGGCTGACCACGCCTGCGATCAATGCACCGATGACGAGATACGAGACGTTGCGATGGCCGGGCATTGGGTATTTCCGTTCGTGAAGTTGATTTTGACTATCGAGCTTAGTGACGCGGCCGCGATTCTGATAGGGTGCCGGCCGGCGCGAGTGGTCACGTCACGGCCTTCAGCCGTTTGACCTTGCCAGTTCCAGCGTTGTTCGGCTTGCCGTTTGCCTGCAAGGCGGCCAGCGATGATTTCGCGAGTCGCTCGGCCGACGCGATCAGTTGTGGCAGCTTGTGGCCGGCAAAGCCGAGGACGAAGCCGGCAAGCGGGCGTGCGCGGAAATAAGTTTCCGCCAGCAGCCAACCTGCGACGCCGGCCTCGGCCTTTGCCTGTGCGGCAACCAGCGGATCGGTCGAGGGATCGAACCGCGCGACCAGATGCAGGCCCTGCGAGGGCACCGGCACCGATAGCGCTCCATTCGACGTGGTCGACAGGGTCGAAGCCAGCACGTCCCGCGCTTCGCGATAGATCCCGCGCACCCGGCGCAGGTTGGCTGCGAACGCGCCGGAATTCAGCATGTCTGCGACGGCGCCTTCGAGCAGCGTGCCGGGAAAGCGGTCGAGCGCGGCACGGGCTGTCGTCACCGGCCCGACGAGCCGCTCGGGCAGCGCGCAGTAGCCGATGCGCAATCCAGGGAACAATGTCTTTGCAAACGTGCCCATGTAGATGACGCGCGAGAGATGATCGATGCCGGCGAGCGACAGCAGCGGCGCGCCGTCATATCGAAATTCGCTGTCATAGTCGTCTTCAATCACGAAGGCGCCGGCATCCCTTGCCCAGTCGAGCAGTTCGAGCCGCCGCGCCATCGACATCTGCACGCCGAGCGGAAACTGGTGCGACGGTGTGACGTAGGCCGCGCCGGCGGCGGGCCCGAGCGCGCGGCCCCTGGCTATGATCATGCCGGAGGCGTCGACCGGCACCGAGATGGGGCGCAGGCCGCAATGCTCGATCGCCCTTCGTGCGGCGGGATAGCCGGGGTCTTCGCACCAGATCTGATCGCCGGATTTCAGGATCGCGCCCAGCACGATCCGTAAGCTATGCTGCGTTCCCGACGTCAGCATGATCTGGTCGGGATCGCAGCGCAGCCCACGCGCCGACAACAAGTGATCGGCGATCGCGGCGCGGAGTTCGCGGCTGCCCCTGGGGTCGCCGTATTGAAGGTGCTCGGTGCCGAACGCGCGCATGCGCCGGCCGGCAAACGACCTGAAGCGCTGCAGCGCCCGTTCGTCGATGTGCGTGCAGCCGAGCGCCAGCGGGCCTTGTTGCGGCGGCTCGATCGCGATCTTCGTCCTGCGAGCGTCATGGACGCGGGCGGGAATACGCGCGGCGACGAAAGTGCCGGATCCGACGGTGGCTACCGCAAAACCGTCCGCGATCAGGCGCTCATAGGCTGACGTGACGGCGTTGCGGCGGAAGCCGGTCTGCTTCGCAAGCGTGCGCGACGGCGGCAGCGGCTCGCCGGGCTTTGCAATTCCGCCCGTGATGGCGTGGCACAGCGCCTGATAGAGCCGGTGCGGGGCCGAGGCGCCCGGCGTCACGTGAGGGCCGGAGAGATCGAGCGCGAGCTCGGCCTTGCGTCGCGCCGGCGGAGAATTGGTCGGAATTTTTCGCATCGAATTGGCACTATCGCAGACCAAATTGGCCGGTACAACTCTCAACGACCGCTCACCGATCCAACAGGAGCTGCCGTGACCGAAGCCGTGACCGCCGACGTATATCCGTTATCGCCGCGCAACCAGGTGAAGCGCCGTCATGATCGCGGCTTCTACGACCACGCCACCGTGCACGGCCTGCTCGACGCCTCGATGCTGTGCCACGTCTCCTACGTGATCGACGGCCAGCCCTATTGCACGCCGACATTCTTCTGGCGGGAAGGGAGCAAGCTGTACTGGCATGGCAGCAGCGCCAGCCGCATGCTGCGAAACCAGTCCGAGGGCGAGAGGGTCTGCCTCACGGTTGCGCATCTCGATAGCCTGGTGCTGGCCCGCTGCGGCTTCAACCATTCGGCGGATTACCGCGCCGTGATGGCCTTCGGCATCGCCTATCTCGTCACCGATCCGGTGGAGAAGGAGCGCGCGCTCGTCGCCATGGTCGACCGGTTCTTTCCCGATCGAACCGCGACGTTAAGGCAAAGCACGGCACAGGAGATCAAGGCGACATCGGTGATCGCGATGGAAATCGAGCAGGCGTCCGCCAAGATCAGGTCGAAGGGTGTCGCCGACGACGAGGAAGACTATGAACTGCCTGTTTATGCCGAGCGTATTCCGGTGCGCACGGTGCTGGGCCGGCCGGAACCCTGTCCGCGGCTTCTCGACGGCGTCGAGCGGCCGGCCTCGCTGAACGGCTATTCAGAAGGCCGCCTGCTCGAAGATGCATTGCGGGATGCGCATTTTGCGCATTACGCCGGCGGCTGAGATCGGGGTAGGGTGCGCACTCCCGACTTCCTGGAATTCCTTTACTGGAGCTGCCGCATGACGACCGATACGCAACAAAGAATCCTCGACGCCGTCGACGCCGGCTTTGATGCGCAACTGGCGACGACGAAGGATTTCGTTGCGATCCCCTCGACCCGTGGCGCCGAAGGACCGTGCCAGGACATGATCGGCGATCTCCTGCGCCAGCGTGGCTACGAGGTCGACGATTGGCATATCGACGTCGAGGATTTGAAGGATCTGCGCGGCTTCGGCCCGATCGAGCATGATTTTTCCAAGGCGCGCACGGTGGTGGGTACGTACCGTCCCGCGAACATTTCAGGCAAATCGCTGATCCTGCAGGGCCATTGCGACGTGGTGCCGGCAGGTCCCCTCGACATGTGGGAAACGCCGCCGTTCTCGCCCGCCATCAAGGACGGCAGGATGTACGGCCGCGGCGCCTGCGACATGAAATCCGGCACCATCGGCGCACTCTATGCGCTGGTTGCGATCAAGGCCGCTGGGCTAAGGCCAGCGGCGCGCATCCATTTTCAATCCGTGATCGAGGAAGAATCGACCGGCGTCGGCGCGCTCTCGACCTTGCAGCGCGGTTATCGCGCGGACGCCTGCTTCATCCCGGAGCCGACGGGCGAGACCATGGTGCGCTCGCAGGTCGGCGTGATCTGGTTTCGCCTGAAGGTGTGCGGCTTCCCGGTTCATGTGTTCGAGGCCGGCGCCGGCGCCAACGCGATCATGGCGGCGTATCATTTGATCCACGCGCTGCAGAAGCTCGAGGCCGACTGGAACGAGCGCGCCAGGGCGGACCGCCATTTCAAGGCGGTCGCCCATCCGCTCAACTTCAACCCCGGCATCATCAAGGGCGGCGACTGGGCCTCCAGTGTGCCGGCCTGGTGCGACGTCGATTGCCGCATCGCAGTCCTGCCGGGCTGGTCGATCGCCGAATGCCAGAAGGAGATTTTGGCCTGCGTGTCGGCGGCGGCGCGCGATCACCGATTCCTCTCCAACAATCCGCCGCAGGTCGAATGGTCGGGCTTTTTGTCGGAGGGTTATGAGCTGACGAACTCGGCTGAGCCGGAAGCCGCCTTCGCAAAAGCGTTCGACGCCGTCTATGGCGGCGTGGTGCCGGATCGCGCGTTCACCGCGCTGACCGATACCCGGTTCTACGGGTTGAATTACAACATCCCGAGCCTCTGCTTCGGTGCGAAGGGCGCCGCGATGCACGGCTTCAACGAATATGTCGAGCTGGACTCGTTGCGAAAGTCGACCAAAGCAACCGCGCTGTTCATCGCGGAATGGTGCGGTGTGGAGAAGGCTTAAACTGAGCCACGAAGTTCGATGTCGTCCCTGCGAACGCAGGGGACCCATAACCACCGGCGCTGATTGCAGCGGGAGGCAACTTCCACATCGCCACATTGACAGGCCGCGGCGTATGGGTCCCTGCGTTCGCAGGAACGACGGCTAGATTGCCGGTCACCCCCACAACGCCTTCACAATCGCATCCAACCCATCCGTCAGCGCCGCCGGTCCCGGCTGAAGGATGATGGTCGACTTGATTTCGACAATGCGGTTGTTGCGCACGGCAGGAATCTCGCCCCAGCCTGGACGCTGCCGGATGCGGTCGGGCACGACTTTCTTGCCGCACCAGGACGCGAGGATCACGTCGGGCGCGGCGTCACGCAGCGTATCCGACGAAATGATCCGGTCCTTGGCGGCCTGCTGAAACCGCAGCTTCGGCAGCGCGTCCTCGCCGCCGGCGATCTCGATCAGTTCGGAAACCCAGCCGATGCCGGAGATCAGCGGATCGTCCCACTCCTCGAAATAGACTTTGGGCTTCGGTGCGGGCCGGGGCGTCGCGGCGATCCGCGCGAGGCGCTCTTCAAAGCCGCGCGCGAGTTGATCCGCGCGCTCCGCCGCACCGACCATAGCCCCCAGCGTCCGGATCATCGCGAGGATGCCCGCGATGTCGCGCTGGTTGAAGACATGGACGGCGACGCCCGTGCGCACGAGGTCGGCAACGATGTTTGCCTGCAGATCGGAAAAGGCGAGCACGAGGTCGGGCTCAAGCGCCAGAATCTTTGGAATGTCCGCCGATATGAAGGCCGAGACCCGCGGCTTGTCGCGACGGACGCCCGGCGGCCGCACCGCATAGCCGGAGACACCGACGATGCGGTCCTGCTCGCCGAGCAGGTACAGCGTCTCCACGGTCTCCTCGGTCAGACAGATGATCCGGCGGGGCGGGAACTGGCGCATGCCGACGGTATGCCGAATTTCGCGCGCCATGTCACGGCCGCCATTACCTCGGAGGTCATTGCCTGAATTACCGGCAGCCTCCATTCTGTTCAGGAAATCACTTCAAAGAAAAGCCGGAGGACGAATGACGCCGCTCGAAAAGATCCAGTCGATGAAGATGCCGTTTGCGGAACTGAAGGGGGTAACCTTCACGGAAGCCGGAATGGATCGGGTGGTCGCCAGGATGCTGGTGCGGCCGGACCTCTGCACGCTGCGGAATACGATTCACGGCGGCGCGATCATGGCCCTTGCAGATTCGGTCGGCGCTGCCGCGACCTTCATCAATCTGCCCGAGGATGCCAAGGGCACCACCACGATCGAGAGCAAGACCAATTTTATCGGTGGCGCCAAGGAAGGGTCTACGGTGATAGCGACCGCCACACCGGTGCATCGGGGGCGCCGCACCCAAGTCTGGCAAACGCGGCTGGAGACCGAGGACGGCAAGCTGGTCGCGGTCGTTACGCAAACCCAGATGGTGCTGTAGCCTCAGGCCATCTCCACCGTCTGCACGGCGTTCAGCATTCCGGTTTGCGGGTGACAATCCACATATTCGAAAAGCTGTTCGTCGGCGCGGGCGACGGTGACCTCGTGGTACAGCCGTAGTTTTGCGGCCGGTCCCAGGGTCGACAGGTACTTCATGGCAGCGCCGAAAATCCTGACATGGGTTGGGCGCGATTCAGCCCAGCGCTCCAGCGCCGACAGGCTCTTCCACCAGCTCATGCCGTAGGACTTTTCGGCCGTCGCGCCGTCGGGGCCTAAGACCGTCATGTAACGGTTGGCGTAGCAGCCGATTGAACGTCCCTGGTCGCGGAGGAAATCCATGCCTTTGCGCAGCACCGGCTCGACATCGCCGAGGTACATCTTGCGCTCGGTGGCTTCGGTATCGCCCCAATCCTGGCCCGACCGGATCAAGCAGATGTTGTCATGCGGGATGATCCGGATGCGCGCGCCCTCGCGAATGGCTCGCGCGGAACCTGAGGCCGCCATCTCGCTGGTTTGGGACAACGGGATGCGGTCGCGCATGCCGCCCCAATAGGAATGCTCCAAAACCTCGCCGCTCATGCCGTCGGCGAGAACGGCGACGCCTTCGGGCTTTTCGAGCGAAGAGAACAGCGTCTCATAGCCCTCGACGGATGGGTAAAGCGCCTCGATGAAGGTACCGAATCCGTCGTTGGTCCGTTGCTCGCCGGTCCAACGCTCGCGCACGACCGGAAACCAGCGATCGAATTTTTGCCGGTTGTCCCAATAGGCGACCGTGACGACGTTGGTGAAGCCGGCCTCGTCGACATAGCGCGCGCGGTCCCAGTGCGTTGGGCCGTCCGCGGCGGCGAACTCCGATGCAAGCCGAATCAGCGCCTGCTCTGCGGTGGTCGAGGGCGCGCCGCGAGTCTGGAGGCCGAAATAGGCCATCACCACGCGCGTCACGCTCGGCTTGTGCCGCGCCACAAAGGACGGGTAGGGCGGCGCATAATCGTCACCGACGCGGCGGTGGCGGGTTCGCGCGGTTTGCAGATGCGCAGGGATTGCGGATTCCATGGGCCTGCTCCTTCTCGGAAAATGAAGCGCGTCAGGCCTGCAGCCTGATTTCGCTCATGACCTCGGCATCGACAGGAAGCGAGAAATGCTCGACGCGGTTGGCGCGCGTGGTGTTGAGCAGCAGCCGCGTGACGTCGGGCCGCGAATAATGCCCGGCCGGATCGGCGGCGTTCTTCGCTACCCCAATCATGCCGAGATCGATATCGGCGTACAGAATGCCTTCCTGGTCAGGCGGAAGTTTCTCGGCCAGCGAACTGCCGTCCGGCCCGTAGATCACGGCGTGGCCGCCGCCGGCATGCAGGAAGGCATGCTTTTCGGGAGAGTCGCAGAGCTCATCGATCATGGCCTGCGAGACGACCGCGCAGGGGCCGAGGAAGAAGCACGAGCCTTCGACCGCATAGACCTTGCTGGCGGCATTGTTGACCTCATGGCCGAGCGCATGCGCGAACGGATCGTACAGCGAAAAACTCGGCCAGGCGCCGACATGGACCTGTTCGTTCTGGGCGTACATCGCGTATTTCGACAGCGGCTGCAGATGCTCCCAGCAGCACAAGGCACCGAGCCGTCCGACGTCGGCGCGGTCGTGGACGGCGAGATCGCTGCCGTCGCCTTCACCGAACACGGTACGTTCGGCATGGGTCGGCCGCAGCTTTCGACGCTTGGCGATGGTCTCGCCGTCAGGCCCGATCAGCCATTGCGCGATATAGAGGCTTCCGCCGTCGCGTTCGGACAGCCCGAGCACGGCCGTTAGCTTGGCGCGCTTGACGGCTCGGCAGATCTTTTCCGCCTGTGGGCTGTCGAAGGCGAGCGAGTTGTCAAAGTAGCGCTGCACAAAACCGCGGCCGATCGCCCAGGCAGGCGCACCGAGCCAGATCTGCCACGGGTACCCGGGAATGAAGGTCTCGGGAAACGCGATCAGTTTCGCGCCTTTCGCGGAAGCTTCCTCGATCAGGTTGATGGTCTTGTCCACGGTTGCGTCGAGATCGAGAAAAACCGGCGCCGCCTGAACCACCGCCACCTTGTATTTCTGATGAACCAGACCCATCGCATCATCCTCCCGCATTGATGACTGACACTCGCTGACCCCGAGCCTACAGCCATGGCAGCGCGTGCCGCTTGTCCGCGGCGGAACGAAAACTTGTCTTAACCGGCAGGCGGACAGCGCGCGCGGCGGCGTCAGATGCGTGCGCACGACGGGAAAGGAGAGGGGCGGGAGGCGTTATTTGTGCTCGCGCCATTCGCGCGGCGAGATGCCGAAGCGCTGCTTGAAGATGCGGCTGAAATGGGCGAGGTCGTTGAAGCCCCAGGCGAAGGCGATCTCGCCGATGTGCCGGGCCTGGTAGGCGGGGTCGGCAAGATCTCGCTTGCAGCGCTCCAGCCGTTGCGCCTGCACGTAGCTCCGAAACGAGGACTGTTCGGCGGCCATCAGATCGCTGGCGTAACGCGGCGAGATTCCGACTGCGGCTGCAGCGCGCGGCAGCGACAGTTCGGGATCGGAAAGATGCGTCAGGATATGGTTCTTGAGGCGATAGAGCAGCGCCGACCGGTGAGCCGATTGGTCCGGCAAGCGGGCATGCAGCCGGTCGGCAAGCGTCATCGCCAGCAGGTCGAGCGCCTGGTCGAGCAGGCGCGTTGCGGCGGCGGGATCAACCAGTTCGATCGTCTGGCTCACATTGCGCGCGAAATCATATGTCAGCCGTTCGAGCGGACGATCGCCTGCAAACGTCGTCGCGGTCAGACTATCGAACGAGCCGACGCGCTGTTGCAGCAGTTTGCGCGGCATCTGGAAGATCGTCTGCGAAAAGCTGTCGTCGAACCGCAGCTCGTAGGGGCGGGTGGTGTCGTAGATGACGAATTGTCCGGCGGAGACGACGGCCTCGCGGCCATCCTGGAACACGCCGTTCACGCCGTTGTTGCCCAGCGCCATCAGCACGAAATCTTCGCTGGCGCGGGCTATTCGTGACGGCGTGCGGAATACCCGCTGTGCCGTGGAATCGACCTGCGTGAGCGCGACCGGTCCGATTCTGGATTGCGACACCGAGCCCCAAAACGCGCCGCGCAGGTCCGATTTGCAGTCGAGCCCGACGAAGGTGTCGCACACAATGTCCTGCCAGACCGCAAGCCGGCGCTCCGGAAGGCAAGATCTGGTGTCGAGCACGACAGCCACAATGGGCCTCCACGAACCATCCGGGTGCGTTGCCTGGGCTTGGCGCATCCAAAATAAGCAAGCTCCATGCCCACTTTGGGCCGGGTGACGAAGCTTAACAATTGGTTAATGGCGGATCAGCTAAATCGCTGGAAATGTTGCTGTTATTTAAGGCAGTACACGGAGCAATCCGGTCTTGAATTCGATGCTGCGCCGCACAATATGGGTGGTCTAGGGATTCGACGCCTCCTCGAGGGTTTTCTCAGAGGAGTTTTGGACTATGTACCTCACCGTTATTGCGGCTGCGCTTGCCGATAGCAGCGTGCGCACGCTGAGCCAGCAGGAAGAACTGCCGCTATTGCGCGATCACCTGCTGCGGCTCGACCGCACCAGCCGCCGCGATCGTTTCCATGGCTTCATGGACGACAGCTTCATTGAGCGCTACGCCGAGAAATGCGCCAATGACGGCACGACGATCATCGCCTTCTTTGAAAACGGCGTGGTTCGCGGAGCGGCGGAGCTGCATCCGCCGGATCAGTCACCGGATTCGCTTCCCGAGATCGCCTTCAGCGTCGAAACCTCCGTGCGGCGGCGCGGCGTCGGCAGCATCCTGTTCCGCAAGCTGATCAAGGAAGCACGCGCCAAGGGCTATAAGAGCCTGCGGATCACCACCGGCGCGCAGAACGAGGCGATGCGGGCGCTCGCCAGCAAGTTCGGCGCACAGCTTATATTCCGCCACGGCGAATCCACCGGCACGATCGATCTGACGAAGTATGATCAGGCCGAACTTGCGACGTCCTGGATCGAGAGCGTGCTGAAGACGACGCGTGCGGTGGTGGCTTTCAACCGCGCTTATCGGCGAATGCTGCTTCGTATGGCCGGGACCGCCCCGTCCGAGTGGGGGGGGCTCTTAAGCCGATCCGTACGTTCGATCTCGAGAATTGCCCAAAGCCTTGGGCAATTCCTTGGGCAATTCTCTGTGCAATTCAGGCAATCGCGGCTGTTCAGGTGCCGGTACGCTTGTCGTTGCCAAAACGCCTGACGACGCGGCGCTCGACCACGACCGATCGCTGCGCGCCTTGCTCGCCCGTAATGACGCGGGTGGCCGATCGCGCCAGCGCGCGGCCGGTCTTCTTCACTTCAGCGAGCACTTCCTCATAGGGCAGCCCCATCAGCGCGGCGGCGATTTCCGCCTGCTGCTGCTGATCGTCGGTGATCCCGACCGCGGCGAAGATTGCCTCCTCCAGCGTCGGCGGATCCCGCCGGACGCGTCGTGTGCCGTATTTCGTGTTCCAGTCTTCGCTCATAAGGCGCCTCGCATTTGATTGCGGAGATACCTAGGTGCCCTAATGTTGCATTGCAATATGAATTTCGCTCGACAATACAGCCATGCATCCAAAATCTTTCAAGTCCGGTAGCGCTGTACGGTTCGGTGTCACCGTGCTTGCCATCATGGCGAGGGATTACCGGCGGCAGCCAGATCCAGCGGCTGCTGTGGCCAGCGCTTCAGCGCGGCATGGCCGGCATCAGTCAGCACGTAGATGCCGCGCTCGGCGCGATCGAACCAGCCATAAACATTATGCAAGAGGATTTTTCCAGCATCGGGAATCTCCGTCCGCAAATCCCTGACGCGCCGCGGCCCGCCTGACAGCGCGGAGGCACAGGCCAGCGCCTGCTGTCGGTACGCCGTCATGATCGGCGCGCGCGTCGATCCACCCATGACGGGATCGCCCTTGCGCTTCTGGTGCTCCGCGATCAGCCGCGAGCGCTTTTTGGGATCGCGGCGGGGCGCTGATGTCGGCGGCTTGACGAGCACTTCCACATCGCCGGTATTGGTGACAGCGAGCATGCCGAAGCCAAGCCGGCGACAAAGGTTGCGATACCGCGCGTCGCTTTCGCGGCCCTTGCCGCGGGCGGATAATTTAGCCGCAAGCCAGACCTCGTCGGCGGCGCTGGCGCGATCGACTGCCTGCAGGATCAGTTCCAGGTTGAAGGAGAGCTTCAGTTCGCCGATCACCACGATCGGCGGATCGTCGCCACTCAGCGCCACAAGATCGCAGCCGCCGACCTCGCCTTTGACGGTGAAGCCGAGCTTTTCGAGGAAGCGTTTGACGGGAAGATAAAGTGCGGTTTCCAAGGCAGGCTCCGGCGGCGCTGGCTGCCGCGACTCAACACGCCGAGCCTAGCCGGCAAAGCGTTTGATCGGATAGCCCCGGGGCGGCTATTGTCGGGGCGGGGACAAGGCCAGCGGCAATTTGAGGGAACCTGCGAATCGATCGTTCGCGGACCGACAGGCATTTGCCGCTCCCACAGCGAGTAGGCGTGTTGCAAGGGCTATACAAATTCCGCTTCACCACGGCGCGCGGCACGGGCAGCGGCGTGATGTTTGCGACATCGGGCGGCAGACTGTACGGCGGCGATTCCGGCTCTTCCTTTGTCGGCCACTTCACCGAAACCGATGGCATCGTCTCTTGCGAGGTTACGATGTCGCGCCATTATCACGATCCCAAATATGTTCCGATGTTCGAAGTTGAACATGCCGTGATGAATTTCAGGGGCGCCCCCCGCGGTGAGGAGTTTCATTTTGACGGCGGCAGCGCGGCCTTGCCCGGCGTCTATTTCACGACCATTCTGAGCCCTATCGATGATACCGACGCGCCGCCGCCCGGTGCGGTCGGCCCTAACGGGATCGGAAACGGGCTCTATTCGATCCACATCCGTATGCTCGACGGAATCGATGCCGGCAACACCGGCGTCATGATGCTGCAGGACGGCCGCATCAGGGGCGGGGACGCGTTCTTCGACTATGTCGGGGCGTACACGGCGGCGAACGGCAGATGGAAGGGCGAACTCATCAACCGCGAGCATACCCCGGCCATGGGCGAACGGCCGGTGTTCGGCGGCCATGAAGTCGGCATCGGCTTTTCCGGCACGTATGACCGCGACAGTGCGGAAGGCGAAGCCACCGCGCTCGTCGGCAAGCGCAGCATCCGCTTCAAGGCGGTGCTGCGAAAACTGGTGGAGGTGGAGGGTTAAACCCTCCCGTTCACCGGCAGCAGCGCGCCGGTGACGGCGCTAGCCGCGTCGCTGGCGAGGAACAGGATCACGTCGGCCAGTTCCTTCGGCGTCACCCATTGGGTGAAATCGGCTTTCGGCATGCTGGCGCGGTTGGCTGCGGTGTCGATGATCGACGGCAGCACGGCGTTGACCGTGATCTTGCCCTTGAGTTCGACGGCGAGCGCCTCGGTGAGGCGGTGCACGCCAGCTTTTGAGGCGGCGTAGGCGCCCATGCCACTGCCTGCCTGCAGCGCGCCCATCGCGCCGAGATTGACGATGCGGCCCGCGCCCGATGCGGCGAGATGCGGGATCGCCGCGCGCGAGGCGTTGAGCGCGGTCATGACGTTGAGCGCATACATCCGTTGCCAGGTCTTGGGATCACCCTCTGCCACCGTCTCGAAGGCAAAGCCGCCGGCGATGTTGATCAGCGCATCTAGCTTGCCGAAATGCGCGGCGGCGGCGTTGATGGCCTTTTTGGCTACCGCGGCATCGGTGAGGTCGATGCCGCCGAGTTCGAACAGGTCCGCCGTGGCCGGGGCTTGCGTCGGGGCATGATCGACGCTTGCAATCCTGGCGCCCCGCGCCAGCGCCTCGTCCACGACCACCCGGCCGAGCGCACCGAGTGCGCCCGTCACGACAATGACTTTTCCGTCCATGAAGGGCCTCCGCATGCGGATGAGGGAGCGCACCCTATCAGGAGATTTTCAATCCCGATGCGGCGAATTTCTGCATGACTGTCAGTCTCGCCGGCCCAAATTGTCGCGGCCCAATTCTGGCCGGAGGTGGCGAGCTACGTAGAACTACGGGAGGTCAAGGGATGAGGCTAAATCGATAAAATTTGCCGGAGTTCTGTAAGCCGTTTGCAGAATCCATTCGGTACAACAGGACTCCAACAAGAAGGCAGGGGGATTTGTCATGGGTTTGCCGGATCATGGTTTACCGCTTGTTCAGCTTAAGGAGCAGCGGCGCGACCTGGTTGTAGCGCTGCAGAATCGCAGCGGTCCGGTCTCGAGCTGGGAATTGATGCAGATCGCAGCGATCCAGCAGGCGATCTCGGCGTTCGAGGACGTCATCGCCGATCTCGACGCCGAACTGGAAATGGAAGCGGCGGCCTGAGCCGATAGCGCGCAGCTTTTGGCCGCTACGGTCTACTTTACGACTTGCGCGTGGCGGATAAGATAGCGCATGCGCTCCGCTCTCGCATTTCCACTCGCTCTCATCGCATTGCAGTCGGTGGTCGCCGCGCATGCGCAAGGCTGCGTCGCCGATCGCCACGGCGGCCTCGTATGCGGCGAAGGGAAAGCTGCGATGCGTGTCTTCGCCGACACCACCTCGCCCTCGAAGGACTACGCGTTCGCCTGGCGAACCGCGCAGGGCTTGCCGTCCGGCCAGAATACTCCCGACGACGTCGAAAACGTCCTGATCCGTGTCACCGATGGCGCGGTGCTGACCACACTCGGCGGCACCCATTGGGAGACGGGTGAAATGCGGGCGAACCGCTACGAACTGCTTGCGGCCTGGTCGCCGGACAGTCGGGCCGTCATTGGGGTGGCGAACAGCCGCTGGGAGAGCGATTCCTTTGCCTATTACCGGATTGATGGTGAAACGGCGACCAAACTCGATCTGCGTGCGCTGGTCGAGCCTCACGCGGTCGTAACTGGTTCCGATGATTCAGAGGAAGCTCGAGATGGCGTGTTTATGACTGAACTCGACGGACCAATTATGCAAGAAGACTATCGCGATAACATACAGGAAGTTCAATTTCGAGGCGGCTACAACATGGGCCCCAGAAGCAAATGGGGCATTATGAGAGGAGCGCCGATTCCCATGCAGGGCGGAATGGCGGGTGGCAGAGCCAATTTGAAGTGGGGACCATGTCCTGCCGGTGTATTTTCGCAAACGCGCACAGACTGGCAGCCAACCCTGAAGCACGGCTGGTATCGCAATCCCGCCTATGCGGCCAGGAACGGCGGCACCGAGTGCGCTAGACTTAAAAAATAGTATCTGAAAATCTTGCGCCAACGGTGCGCTAGACTTTAACTCGATAAACTAATTTATTTTACCGCGAGAGCTCTTAAATTTTTGCAATAGAGCTCGCGGCCGGTACCATCGCGACCGCGCGAGGGTGCGCGCAAATCCATTCCCGGATTAATATCGCGCCGATCATGACGGCCAGGCTGCCGCCGCGAAATCGCCAGGGTAATTTCTTTCGCGTGCATGAGGACCTGCCGGTGACACTCGATGCGCGCGGCCGCGTGCGCTTTACCGCGATGCTCTATGTGCCCAAGGGCGAAACCAGCAACGACTACAAGGTGCAGGTCAACGTCAGGGCGAGAGGCGGCAAGCTGTCCGCGCAGGTCGTGTCGATGCAGCGGGTGAGGTGAAGGCGGATTAGAGCCCGGTTCTGATTGAATCAGAACCGCGCCCTAATTTTTTGTTTGACGCGTTTTCTTCACGCGAACCGGAATCCACTTCGCTTGAAAACGCTATGGAATCAGCGCTGCAGATAGCGCGCCTCGAGATGGGCGCGTTCGGCTTTGCCGAGACCAAGACCATCGCGGAGATAGCTTTCGAGATCACCGTAGTCGGCGTCGATGGCCTCGAAGGCGGCGGCGAGAAACGAGGCCTGCACCGAGCCCAGCACCTGCTTGACGTTTTCGGGCAGGTCGCTGCTGTGATTTGGGTCCCGTCGGTAGAAGCGGTTGGTCAGGAGATAGTCTTCCGAGATAATGTCCTCGGAAACGCCGAGCGTATGCAGGATCAGCGCGCACGCAAAGCCGGTGCGGTCCTTGCCGGCGGTGCAGTGGATCACCAGCGGCGCGCGATCTTCCAGCAAATGTGCAAACAGGGTCCGGAAGTGTTGCGTATTCTTCTGCACATAGCTGCGGTAGGAGTCGCGCATCACCTCGACGGCGTGGTCCGTGGACAGCGGCGTGCCGGCGGCTGCGATGGCGCGCAGCGCCGCGACCACCGTCGGCTCGACCGGCAGCGAATGAACTGATATCTCGGGCATGCCGCATAGGGCGGCGGTGCGCTCCTCGGTGCCGCGAAAATCGAACGCGCTGCGGACGCCCAGCTCCCGCAGCACGGAGACATCGCCTTCGGTGAGATGGCCAAGATGGTTGGAGCGAAAAATCTGCCGCCAGCGTACGGTCCGGCCGTCGCTTGTGGGATAGCCGCCGAGATCGCGAAAATTGCTGGCGCCGGCAAGATTGAGATGGCGGGCAGGGGAGGCAGGGGATTCTGACATTGGCGGTTTGAACGATCTCGTGCTGCGGACAAACGGTCGAAAGGGCATGTCGCCCGCTCTTGTCTCGTCTATACTCGACTGTGCGAGGGACGAAATATGAATTGTCGCAGAAATACGATTTTTGGCGCGGCGCTAGGCTTCGCCGCGGTTGCGACCATGCCGTCAGCGGCGTCGGCGCAGTCCAGCTTCCGGAATTATCGTTGCGCCGACGGCTCGCAGTTCACGGTTGGATTTTTTCAATACGACAAGCGTGCCCATCTGCAACTCGACGGCAAGGCGGTGACGCTGCCCAAGCGTTGGGTCTTGTCAGGGTCGCGTTACCAGGGGAAGGGCGTAACCCTACGGATCACCAAAGCCGGCATCACCACACTCAAGCACGCCAGGCGGCCGACCACGACGTGCGAGCAGACATGAAAAAGGGCCGAAACGATTTCGTTCCGACCCTTTTCTAGTTCTCCGTCCGCGCCTCGTTTGCCCGGCGCGTCCCTGCCAAACACCTCCCAAGCATCAGTGATCCCGCTCGGTCTTGGCGTCCTCGATCGCCGCGGCGTGGTACCAGCTATCGCAGCAGTCCGCGAGGTTGACCGGCTGGGCCGCAAACTCGGTCACGGCTTCGGTCTCGCCATAGCGACGTCCCCCGAGAGCCGCCCGGCCCCCGGCTGGGAACTGGTAGATCGTGGCTGACCCGTGATTCAAACTCGGATTCATCATTGTCTCCTTTTTTCGAAGCGCGAGCCTCCATGGTGCGCCCGACTCGTTCTCTACTGGTTACGTAAGGCGATATTGTCGGTGCCCCGGGCGGGTGCAAGTGACCAAGAGAACGGCAGGCTTTGTCTATTTCGTAGGCAGTTTTGGCGGTGCATTCTGCAAGGCAGCGTTTGCATGACCAACGCGTGGGGCGACGGGATGGTTGCTCGGCGGAGTCGGCGTCCCACGTGGGGGCCTCAAAAGGATGCTGCACCTTTAAGCGCTTAGCGGCAGCGGAGCGAAAATGCCGGAAAAATGTGCTGGATTCGGACCGCTGGCCCGCCCCCAGACCGCCCGATTTGCGGGCCGGCCGCGCTCCTATGTCGCAGCTTCTATTTTGGGCCGCCGCCGGCGCGAGCCGTGGAAGGCCAATGCCGCACTGCAGCGATTGGCACGTTAAATGCTTAGAAGGGCGTGGCCTGACGTGGCCGGGTACACGCATGCGGGGACCTCCGGGGGCTGGGCGTCAAAGTCCAGAATTCAAGGTTTCGGTTTTCCGCATTTCATAGCAACTCAAGAGAGGCTCAATGACCAAGTACAAGCTCGAGTATATTTGGCTCGACGGCTATACGCCGACGCCGAGTCTGCGCGGCAAAACGCAGATCAAGGAATTCGACAAGTTCCCGACGCTCGAACAGCTTCCGCTGTGGGGCTTCGACGGCTCGTCCACCATGCAGGCCGAAGGCCACAGCTCCGATTGCGTGCTGAAGCCCGTCGCCGTCTATCCGGATGCTGCGCGGGAAAACGGCGCGCTGGTGATGTGCGAAGTCATGATGCCCGATGGCAAGACCCCCCACCCCTCGAACAAGCGCGCAACCATTCTCGACGATGAAGGTGCCTGGTTTGGCTTCGAGCAGGAATATTTCTTCTACAAGGACGGCCGTCCGCTCGGCTTCCCCTCGGACGGTTATCCGGGTCCGCAGGGCCCGTACTACACCGGCGTTGGCTACAAGAACGTTGGCGATGTCGCCCGCAAGATCGTGGAAGAGCATCTCAACCTCTGCCTCGCCGCCGGCATCAACCACGAAGGCATCAACGCTGAAGTGGCGAAGGGCCAGTGGGAATTCCAGATCTTCGGCAAGGGCTCCAAGACCGCTGCCGACCAGATGTGGATGGCTCGCTACCTGATGCTGCGCCTGACCGAGAGCTACGGCATCGACATCGAATTCCACTGCAAGCCGCTCGGCGATACCGACTGGAACGGCTCGGGCATGCACGCCAACTTCTCGACCAAGTACATGCGCGAAGTCGGTGGCAAGGAATACTTCGAGAAGCTGATGGCTGCCTTTGAGAAGAATCTCATGGACCACATTGCCGTCTACGGGCCGGACAACGACAAGCGCCTGACCGGCAAGCACGAGACCGCGCCCTGGAACAAGTTCAGCTATGGCGTGGCTGACCGCGGAGCCTCGATCCGCGTTCCGCACTCCTTCGTCAACAATGGCTACAAGGGCTATCTGGAAGACCGCCGTCCGAACTCGCAGGGCGACCCCTACCAGATCGCGTCTCAGATCCTGAAGACGATCGCGGAAGTCCCGACCGGCGCCAAGGCGGCCGCGGCCTAACTGACCGACGATACAATTCGGGCTTTCCGGGTTGCAAAGCTGATCCGCCAAGGCGTCGCCTTGGCGGATCATTGCGTTTTGATGACACGGCGCTTTGATAGGTTTGATTCAAATACGGCGGTTCAAGGCCGTTCCCCTGCGTTATGAACCGCGCTAGACAACGAGCCGGGTTTGCCGGGGTGACGGCATTGTTTGAGGGATTTTACAAAGTCAGGTTTCAGCTTGGCGCGGCGGTCGGCCGCAGCGTGATGTATGCGCGCGGCGGCAAGATGCTGGGCGGCAATTCGGCCTTTGCCCATATCGGCAGTTACGAAAAACGGGACGATGGCGTCGACATCGTGATCCAGACCGTGCGCCACAACCCGGACCCGAATTACCGCGCGATGGCCGGCACCGACGATGCCACCTTGCTGGCGAAGGGCAGGGCAGACGGCAATCTGTACCGCTTCGAAGGGGGCTTGAAGGAGTTGCCCGGCGTGGCGTTCCATTCGGTGATGACGCCGATCGAGCAGGAGGCCATCCCGATAGCCGGCAGCGTCGGCAAGGGCGGCATCGTCAACGGCCTCTATTCCATCCACGTACGCCTGCTCGACGGCGTCGAGGGCGGCCTGACCGGCGTGATGCTGCTCAATGACGGGCGCATCCTTGGCGGCGACGCATCCTTCTACTATCTCGGAACTTACACCTCGGAGAACGGCCGCTGGAAAGGCCAGATTCTCAATCAGGAGCACACGCCCGCCATGGGCGAGAATCCCATCTTCGGCGGGCATGAAGTCGGCATCGGCTTTTCCGGCTCCTGCGACGAGCAAGGCGCGCTCCTGGAGGCGACCGCGCTCGCCGGCAAGCGCAGCCTTCGCATGACCGCGGTGCTCAAGCTGATGCGCCGGGTATAGCGGCCGATGGTTGATACCGTGCGCATGCTCTCGACGCTGGCGTTGAAGGGCGCCGTGCAAAGCCTGGCCGGCCAGTATCGGGCGGCCGGAGGCGCACGCATCGACGCCGATTTCGCGCCCACACTGGCGCTGTTGGACCGGCTGCGCGCGGGCGAGGCCTCGGACGTCGTCATCCTGACCCGCGAGGGGCTGGACGAAGTCGCGCGCGAGGGGCGGGCGGTCACGGAGACGTGCGTGGACCTGGCCCGCTCCTTTGTCGGCATCGCCGTGAAGGCTGGGGCGGCCCATCCCGATATCGCGACCGAGGCGGCGCTGCGCGCGGCGTTACTCGGCGCGCGCTCGGTGGCCTATTCGCGGCTCGGCGCCAGCGGCATTCTGTTTGCAAGACTGATCGAGCAACTCGGCATTGCCGCCGAGGTCAATGCGAGGGCGCAGATCATCCCGCAGGGCTTTACCGCTGAGAAGCTGGTGACCGGCGAGGCCGATCTCGCCGTCCAGCAAATCAGCGAGTTGAAGCAGGTCGGCGGCATCGCGGTGGTTGGAGCCATTCCACGCGACTTGCAAACGCCCGCGGTGTTTTCCGCCGGGCGTATGGTAGCGAGCAACAAACCGGATGAAGCGGACCGGCTGCTGCGATTTCTTGCGTCGCCTGCGGTCGCGCCAGCGTTGCGCGAGAGCGGGCTCGAGCCCTGAATTTCAATCCCGGATCAAGACGACACCGGCGATCAACAACACTGCGCCTGCGAGCCGCGCGGCGCTGACGGGATGCGGCGTCAGCCCGAACGCGCCGAAATGGTCGAGCGTCACCGCAGCGAGCACCTGGCCGGCGATGACCAGCGCAAACAGCGTCGCTGCACCGAGCGAGGGCAACAACAGGATCGCCAGCAGGATGAAGGCAGCGCCGAACACGCCACCGGACCACGCATACCACGGCACATCGACCATTGTTTTCCAGGACGGCACGCGTCCGCCGAGCGCGATCACCGCGACGATCATGGTGATGAGGCCGCCCGCATAGCTGATCAGCCCCGCCCAGGCCGGCGAGCCCAGCGCCGTGCGCAGACTGCCATTGAGCACCTGCTGGGTCGCGACGCTGACGCCAGCCCCGAGCGCGAGGAGGTACAGGAAGAAATGTTGCACGGGGGCCCCATTCATTCCGTGCCGGCAGAGCGATCCGGCATCGCAGGGCCAGAGACAACGCGAATAGCAGGACCGGAACAAGAGGGCCCGCGGCGCAATTATTGCGGACGGGGGCTCGCAAAAAGCGGTGCTTTCCATGATCCGAAAACTGCAATCGGGCGAATACCGGCTCTATTCCCGCAAAATCAATCCGAAAACGGGCAAGCGCCGTAACCTTGGAACCTTCAAATCGCGTGCCGCGGCGGAAAAGCACGAGCGCGCGGTGCAGTGCTTCAAGCGGCATTAAAACGCGGCTGGTTCCGGGCTTCCGGCGGTGCTAAGCCCCGCGAGATGATTTGACAAAGGCGGGACACCTTCGTTGCTGAACGGGCTCTACAAGGTCGAGTACGGCGTGAACGACGCGTTCGGCCGCAGCATCATGTGCATGCACAATGGCAAGCTGGCGGGCGGCAATTCCGCCTTTGCCCATCTCGGCACCTATCAGGAGACGGCTGGGGAAATTATCGGCGAGGTCATCACCCAGCGCCACAATGACGACCCCCACTACAAGCCGCTGATGGACACCGATGTCGCCGCCATCAGCGTGCGCGGCAGGCTGCAGGGCAACAAGATTCGTTTTGAAGGCAGCGCCGCGCCGCGGCCCGGCGCCCTGTTCTGGGCCGAGTTGACGCGGCTCGACGACGAGGCGCTGCCGCCGGTCGGCACCGTCGGGCCGGGCGGCATAGTCAACGGGCTCTATTCCCTCCAGCTCCGCGCGCTCGATGGTATCGAGGCCGGTCTGTCCGGCGTCATGCTGCTGCTGGACGGCCGCATCCTCGGCGGCGATGCTTTCTTCTATTACCTCGGGGCCTACGCTTCGGCCGACGGCCGCTGGAAGGGTGAGATCCTGAACCAGGAGCATACGCCGGCGAAGGGTGAAAACCCTGTGTTCGGCGGCCATGAGGTGGGCATCGGCTTTACCGGCACCTGCGACGAAGCCGGCGCTCAACTCGAAGCCATAGCGCTCGCGGGAAAGCGAAGCTTGCGGCTGGCTGCGACGCTCAAGTTGATGCGGCCCGCTTAGCCACGCTTGCGCCGCGCGAAAAACCACACGGTGAGGGCCACGGGCGAGCCAACGGCGATCCAGGAAAAATAACGGCCGGCGCCTTCCGAAAGCAGCGCCGTCAACAACCCAGCGACCGACAGCACCCCGATCAGCAGTGGACCGCCATACACGGTCCACCAATTGCCGCTGGAGCGCAACTTGCGTGCGTCGGTCATCGCGACGGCTGCAACGCAGGCTGTCCCGCGATCGCGTGGCTGCGGTGCTTGCGGCGTTTGACGACCCACAGATAGAGCCCGCTGACGATGACGACGATGGTCATGATGTCGAGCAGGGCCCAGATGATCTTCAGCGGCATGCCGCCATAATCACCGAAGTGCAGCGGTTGCGAGACCAACAGCGCCTTGAGATAGACCGGAAGATCGCGCGCGTCGGAAACTTCGCCGGTTTCGCCATCGAGCAGCACTGGTTTGAGCAGGCGCGATGTCAACGGCGTGTCTCCGCGCATGAACACCGCGAAATGATGCGAACTCGTGAATGGGGTGCCGGGGAAGGCAACGAAGGAGACGTTCATGTCCGGCGCGGCCTTACGTGCATTCTCAAGCGCTACATCAAGCGAGGCGAGATGGACCGGTGGCGGCTTGCCCGCGTAAGGCTTGACCATGTCGGCGAGTTCGTTGGCCTTCCACTGGCTCAGCATCACTTCCGCAAGCGTATTGATGACGCCGGTGGCGCCGACCACCAGCGCCCATGCGATGGTAACCGCGCCCAGAAGATTGTGCCAGTCGAACCAGGCAATGCGGCTCGACTTGTCCCTGAGGGTGCCGAAGCTCAGGCGCCGCGTGAACGGCCAGTACAGCACGACGCCGGAGACGATGGCGACCAGGAACAGGAATCCCATGGCGCCGAGGAACAGCTTGCCGGGCTGGCCGGCAAACATATCGACGTGGAGTTTGAGGAAGATCAGCATCGGGCCACCACCGACCGAGCCGAGCGGCTTGGCGGTGTGTGCATCATAGGCCCTGAGCGTCGCGGCATCCGGATCGCCGTCGACCTTGTTGTTGGTGAAGGCGATCACGTTGTTCGGCTCGTCCTTGTCCCACAAGATATATTGCAGGACGCGACCGGGATCGTTCGCAAGCGCCGTGCGGGCGATCTCGTCGATGCTCCGCTTCACCGCGCCCGGCTGGGCGATCTCGGGCTTTGGATCGTAGCCGAGCAGCTCATCGATCTCATGATGGAAGATCAGCGGCAGGCCGGTGATGCACAGCAGCAGCAGGAACAGCGTCGATATCAAGCTGCTCCAGGTGTGGACCACTGACCAGATGCGAACCGTTCTGGCTTTCAGGGCTGCCTCCCCGCCGATTGCGACGCGTTACCACTTGTAGGCGAGGCTTGCCGTCACGCGGCGGCGATCGCCGTAGAAGCAGGACGTATCGGACGCGCAACTTGCGACGTAAGTTTTGTCGGCGATGTTGATGAAATTCAGCGCCGCGCGCCAGTTTTGCCATTCGTAGTGGACCGCCGCGTCACCAAGCACGACCGAGGGAACCACCAGCGTGTTCGCGGCATTGGCGAAGGACTTGCCGACGTAGCGCACGCCGCCACCAAAGCCAAAGCCCCTCAACGGTCCCTCCTGGAAGGTGTAGTCAGCCCAGACGGATCCAACTTGCTGTGGCGTGTTGGTCGGCGTCAGGCCGAGCAGCGCTGGATTCGCGTCCTTGCTGATAAAGAGATCGTAGGTGGTGAACGCGCCAACCATCTTCAGGCCAGGTGCGAGATTGGCTACGGCCTCCAGCTCGAGACCGCGCGAGGTGACCTCACCGGTCTGGTTCTGAAGAACCGGCGTGATGCCCGGGACTGTCGTCGGCACGTTTTGCCGCTTCAGATCGAACACGGCAATGCTGAAATGGCCGTCGAAGCCGTTAGGCTGAAACTTCAATCCGATCTCGGCCTGCTCGCCGGTTTCCGGCAGGAACAGTTGGTTCGACGCGTTGAGGCCGATGATCGGGTTATAGCTTGTCGCGTAGGCAACATAGGGCGCGAGCCCGTTGGCGAAATTGTAGATCAGGCCGGCACGGCCGCTGAACTTGCTGTCCTCGCGGTTGTACAGCGTGGCGCCGCTCGGACGATCGGCCTGGCTGGTCGATACCCAGTCGTTACGGCCGCTCAGCACCAGCGTGAACCCGCCGAACTTCATCTGGTCTTGAATGTAGGTGCCGAGTTGATTCTGAGTCAGGAGGAAGTTGCGGAATGGCGCGACCGTGAACGGTATGTCGCCGACACCGTAGACCGGATTGAACACGTTGATCGAGGGCACACCGCCGAAGTCGAAGATTTGGTAATCGTCGATCCGATAGGCCTTCAGATCGAAGCCGAATAGCATCGTGTGCTGCACTGGGCCGGTATCGAAACGATACTCCAACTGGTTGTCCAGATTGCCCTGGTTGGCGGTGTTCTTCGCGTACCAATTGTAGCGGGCGAGGTCACCGGTGGCGATGTTGGAATAGCTATTGCCGACCAAACCGCGATAGGTGATGTCAACATGCGCGTAGCGCGCATTCTGCCGGAATGTGACGCTGTCAGAGAGGTTGCGCTCGAATTGATAGCCGATCATCTCCTGTTCGCGCTTGAACGTATCGACGCTGGGGTCGCCGACGAACCGCCTTGTCGGAATACGCCCAAAGGGCGCATCGACCACCGTTCCGACATACGGCAGGAAGTTAATGCCGCGCGTATCCTGCTTCGACGCCGAAGCCAGCACGGTGAACGTCGTGTCTGCATCCGGCTTGTAGGTGACGGACGGCGCGATGAAATAGTTGTTGTCGGGGGTGAAATCGACCTGGGTGCCGCCGTTCTGGACCTGGCCGACCACACGGTAGAATAGCTTGCCGTTTTCGGGCGCGGTCGCAACCGGGCCGCCAAAATCGAAAGATAGATAAGCATTGCCGAAATTATTGACGCCGGTCTCGAGATAGCGGATCGGCTCTGTTGGAGGCATCTTGCTGACCGCGTTGACGATACCGCTCGGGCTGGAGCCGCCATAGAGCACGGCGGAGGGGCCGCGTAGCACCTCGACTCGGGCGAGGTTGAACGGCTGCAATTTCCAGCTCGCATAGGACGTGTAGAAGAGCTGCAGCCCGTCGAGGAACAGGCCGACGTCGTCCGACTTGAAGCCGCGGATCAGGAACCAGTCGTTGCGGGTGTCGGCGCCGAACGTTCCAGCGACAACGCCCGGAGTGTAGCGCAGGATCTCGTCGAACTTGCCGGGCTTCTGGTCGCGAATCTGTTCGCTGCCGATCACCGACAACGACTGCGGCGTCTCCATGATCGGCGTGTCGGTCTTGGTGCTCGCCATCGAGCGGCCGGCGACATAACCCTGGACTGCGCCGCGCGGGTTTTCGACGAAGCCGACGCCGCGTTGCGGCTGCGGTCGGTTGGATTGCGCTGCCTGCGTTGCGCGCCGTGTCTGGCGCCGTTCCGGCGCTGCGGCGCGACGGCGAGCCTCCGGCGAGGCGACGACGACGGGAGGTAACGACTGCGCCCCGGATTGCGACGAAGAACTTGATTGCGCGAACGTCGACTGCGGCCACAACGCCAATACGGACACGGTCGCCAACGCGGCGATCCGGAACAAATCACGAGACTTCAAGGTTCACCCCAACCTGCGAGCACTCACGCCGCCTTCAGGAAGTCGGGCAGCGCAACGCGGTGACGCATACGCGAGGTATTACGATTCCTCTAATGGAATGGTTCTTAGAGGAGCTCTTAGAGGGCTTCCAGCAAACGCCCGAGAAATTGATTGATACAGCATCAACACTCGAAAGTTGTGACACGGGAGCACGCAGCAATACTAGTTCCACGGTGTGCGCCAGATCGGGAATAGGAACAGGTGTTCTGCTGAGGCATTAACAGCGCGAGCTGATGTTCGAAGGAGAACCCGTTCAGCCATGACCCGAATTCACGAGCCCAATGGCGTCGAACCCGAGAAGTCGGAAGACGATATTCAGCGTGAGCAGCTCGGACCGCGCGGCGTGCCTGGCGCCCCCGATCCTGCGAGGATGACGCCTCAACGGGAGAAGAAGACGCCGAAGTACATCGATCCCGGACACACGGCATAGGGCGAAGCGGGAGCGCTCGGGTTCGAGGCGGAAAACTCCTGCGGCCTGCCCATCAGGCTAGTTCCCGAACGCAATCTGAACTCCCAGATTGGATTCAACCGATCCAGGAGTTCTGTCATGCCCGACCCGACCGCAGCTATCCTTCCGTCGTTATCCTCCGCCCTTGCCGATGTCGTCGCCCGGACAAAGTCCGCGATCGTCTCGGTGCATTCGCACCGCTCGCGGGCCTCGGGCTTCATCTGGAAACCCGGCCTGATCGTGACGGCTGATGAAGCGCTGGCTGACGAAGGCGAAGTCTCAGTCAAATTTGCCGACGGGGCGACGCAGTCGGCCAAGATCGCAGGACGGGATCACACCACCGATATCGCGCTGCTGCGGCTCGATACCAAGAGTGATGCCGGCAATACTGCCTCCGTCGCGTTCTCGCCTGTTGTTCCGGATCTGGGCTCGCTGATAGTTCTGGTCGCTGCCGAGCATGGCGTTCCCACGGCGGCGCTCGGCGTCGTCTCGCTGGTCGGAGGCCGCTGGCGTAGCCTTCGTGGCGGTGAGATCGATGCCAGGATCGAGCTCGACGTACGACTGCGCAGCAATCACGAGGGGGGACTTGCCGTCAACGCCTCTGGCGAAGCGATCGGCATGGCAGTCCAAGGGGTGCGACGCATTCTCGTGATTCCCGGCACGACGATCGACCGGATCGCGGGAAGGCTTGAAACCCATGGCCGGATTGCGCGGGGCTATCTCGGGGTTGGATTGCAGCCGATCAAGCTCGACGATGGCGTCGGAGCGATGGTGATGAGTGTCGACAAGTCAGGCCCCGCGGCCGCCGCCGGTATCCTGCAAGGCGACGTGATCATTGGATGGAACAACGAGAAGCTGACCAGCATGCGCTCGCTGATCCGATCGCTTGGGCCGGATAGTATCGGGGCGGTCATCGACATTACGATTCGCCGGGCCGGCCAACCGCTGCAAGTCAAGCTCACAATCGGCGAAAGGCCAGAAGCGTGAGCGAGGAGACCTCACCGGTCATTGTGGTAGCTATCGAGATCGCCGATCCGGCGCTGGCGGACCGGCTCGCGTCTCTGCTCGGCGGCGTGTCCGGACTTCGTCTGGCGGCGCCCGGAGAGGCAGCGACGGTCGCGCTCATATCACGCGACGCGCCGACGGCCGTCGATGCGTCCGATATCGATCTCACGCCACGCGAGCGCGACGTGCTTGTCCTGATGGCCGAAGGCGCATCCAACAAAGCCATTGCGCGCCAACTTGGAATATCCGTGCATACCGCCAAATTCCATGTGGCTTCGCTGCTTGCCAAACTTGATGCCACAGGCCGCACCGATGCTGTGGCACATGCCGCGCGACTTGGCGTGATCAACCTGTGATCTCCGCGCGTGCTCGACCGACAATCTCGCGCCTTATCCGCGGCCCTTGTTTGCCGCGTGGTCTTTCAACTGCTCGGTTTGGGTCCATTTGCTGTCCTGGCCGCGATCGCGCGAATGCTCGGTCTTGTCGCGGTTGGAGAGCACCGCGTTGTCGCCGATCAGATCGTTCTGCACGTCGGTCATAGCGCCGGTCCCGGCGCCTTTGCCCTTCGCGCCAGGGCCGAGATGCTTGCCGTCTCCATGTGCTCCACGTGTCATAGTAACTATCCCCTATGGCTTTTGAGGCTTGTGGCCGGACTGGCCCGGACGATTGTGCTTGTTGTGCTGGCTTTCCTGGTTGAGCCCGCCGCGGCTTATCGGAAATTCCGATTGACGTGCTTGGCGCTTCGCTATTTTGGCGCCGCCAGGGTGCTGGGTCTGCGCAATCTCCTCCATCTGTCTCGCGTCGGGCACATCGGGCTTCCGTTCAAGAATGCGCATTTGCTGCTCGTGCGTCTTCTTCCCCTGCAGCGGCATTCGCCGCGGCCCGCTATCCCGATCGTTTTGCGGCGGCCCGCGGCGGCGGTCGCGAACTTCTGCCTTAGTGATACCACCCTGAGGATTCGTATCATTCTCGATGTCGCCCTCGAAGGTATTGGCGCCCTCGAATTCCTCAAGCTCGTCGGACGTTACCTGCGCCATCGATGTTCCCTTCGAGCCTCCGATTAGCGGATTTCGAACAAGATCGACGTTAGTCGGTCGGTTCAGTTTCACATGCTTGGTGCTCATGACGCGTCCTTCGATGCGGGATGGGTGCCGCCGCCCTTTCGCTCCGGCTCGTGAGTGTGGTGGGTGTCATGTTCGCCGCCGCCGCCGGACACCTTGCTGTGCCGGCGCTGCGGATCATCGGCGGGCGGCTTTTCGACGTGAAGCGGCGCCTTGGCGTTTTCATGGGAAGCACCCGGGCCGCCCTGGCGAATGCTCGCGCGCGTCTTCGTTGAAGTCGACATGGTGCTCGCTCCTGACTAGCGATCCTGCTGATAGCCCTGATGAGTCGTGTTCTGAGCGGTGTTGTTGCCCCTGCTCACGGGTATTTTCAACGCGGCCGCGGCCCTTCCGAACTTCATGGGCGTTGCCGGATTTCGGATCGCCTGTACCCTTGTGGCTTTGATTGTCCTGCGGCACGGGCGGAGGTCTGGTCATTGCTCGCTCCCGTTGTTGATTGCTTTTGTGCTGCAAGACAACGCCCGGCGAACATCAGGGTTCTTGTCGATCTTCGGAACCGCGATCAGATGCCGCATCAGGCCGCCGATGAAACCCGATTGTTACGGGGCCACAACGCCTGAACGTCTTCCGGAAGCGCGTGGCGCACCTTCTCGACCTGATTGGGATCGACATGATGGTTCAGAACGCGGAACACCGCCTGCGCTGCATCTTTGGAATCGACCGGTTTCTGCGAACTAAGTTCTGCCGAGACGATGGAGAGAAACTCGTCTGCCGATCGCCATGCCTTCGGCGTTTCACTTGGCCGCCATTGGTCGTAATACGTGCCGCGCACCAGTAGTGGGAGCTGCGCGCCGAGATGGGCGGCAAGATTGACCGGAACCCGGTCGCGGATGGTTCGCAATACCGATCCCAGAATATGCCACGCCAGCTTGCGATCGCGCGGCAGGTTGGTCATCACTTCGTCCAACCACGTGTTGGTGATCTGGAGCGTTCTGTCGAATACTTCGAGACCTGTTGCGCTCATGGGAACTCTCCGTCGGTTCAATTGGAGCTGACGGGCTAACGATGCCGGTACAGATCGGTTCGCAGCGCTGGAAGGTTTTACCGCCCATACGCGAGATCATTCGGCCCCTGGTATATGTCTCCTGGCATGCAGTTGTGTCGACAAACCAAAACACCGTCAGGTAGCGTAGCTTGTTGCGGCGGGAATATCTCGGAACCGCTTCCACAAGCACGCTAGATGTCCTAAGCAGCGGCCGCAGCGATTTCCTTCCTTCAGGGCCCAATGATCCGTCTCGATAACGTCAGCAAGCAAGTCGGCCACCAGATCCTCTTCATCGAAGCCTCCGCAGCCCTTCAGAAGGGGGAGAAGATCGGCCTCGTCGGCCCGAACGGGGCGGGCAAGACCACGCTTTTCCGGATGATCTCGGGCCAGGACCTACCCGACGAGGGCCAGGTCTCGCTCGATCGGGGGATCACTATCGGCTATTTCAGCCAGGACGTCGGCGAGATGTCGGGCCGCAGCGCCGTGGCCGAGGTGATGGACGGCGCCGGGCCTGTCAGCGTCGTGGCAAACGAGCTCAGGGAGCTCGAGGCCGCCATGGCCGACCCGGATCGTGCCGACGAGATGGAAGATATCATCGCGCGCTACGGCGAGGTGCAGCACCGCTTCGAGGAGCTCGACGGCTATGCGCTAGACGGCCGGGCTCGCGAGGCGTTGTCGGGCTTAGGCTTCAGCCAGGAGACGATGGAGGGCGACGTCGGCGCGCTTTCCGGCGGCTGGAAGATGCGGGTCGCGTTGGCACGCATCCTCCTGATGCGGCCTGACGTGATGCTGCTGGATGAGCCGAGCAACCATCTCGATCTCGAGAGCCTGATCTGGCTCGAGCAGTTCCTGAAGGGATATGAGGGCGCGCTGTTGATGACCTCGCATGATCGCGAGTTCATCAACCGAATCATCAACAAGGTCGTCGAGATCGACGGCGGGACGCTCACGACATATTCCGGCAACTACGAGTTCTACGAGCAGCAGCGCGCGCTGAACGAAAAGCAGCAGCAGGCCCAATTTGAGCGCCAACAGGCGATGCTGGCGAAGGAGATCAAGTTCATCGAGCGCTTCAAGGCGCGCGCTTCGCATGCGGCGCAGGTGCAGAGCCGGGTGAAAAAGCTCGACAAGATCGAGCGCGTCGAGCCGCCGAAGCGGCGACAGACGGTGGCGTTCGAATTCCTGCCGGCGCCGCGCTCGGGCGAGGATGTCGTCAGCCTGAAGAACGTCCACAAGGGCTATGGCAGCCGCACCATCTATCAGGGCCTTGATTTCATGATCCGCCGCAAGGAGCGGTGGTGCGTGATGGGCGTCAACGGCGCCGGCAAGTCGACGCTGTTGAAGCTGGTGGCGGGCTCGGCCGAACCCGACGATGGCATGGTGGCGATCGGCGGCAGCGTGAAGATGGGCTACTTTGCCCAGCACGCCATGGACCTGCTCGACGGTGAGCGCACGGTGTTCGAATGGCTGGAAGATTCCTTTCCGCAGGCGGGACAAGGTTCGCTCCGCGCGCTCGCGGGCTGCTTTGGTTTCTCCGGCGACGACGTCGAGAAGAAGTGCCGCGTGCTCTCGGGCGGCGAGAAGGCGCGGCTGGTGATGGCAAAAATGCTCTACGATCCGCCGAATTTCCTGGTGCTGGACGAGCCGACCAACCACCTGGACCTCGCGACCAAGGAAATGCTGATCAATGCGCTGTCCGAGTTCGAGGGTACCATGCTGTTCGTGTCCCACGACCGGCATTTCCTCGCGGCGCTCTCCAACCGCGTGCTCGAGCTGACGCCGGAGGGCATCCACCAATTTGGCGGCGGTTACACCGAATATGTCGCGCGCACCGGGCACGAGGCCCCGGGCTTGCGGAGCTAGCGGCTAGTTTCGCTTGCCGGCGAGCGGCGCGATGGCCTCAATCTCATCGGTCCAGATGCCGCCGGAATAGTTTTGCGGCAGCCGCGCGAACTGCTCCGGCGTATCGATTCCGGTAGAGAAGTCGCCGCCTCGGTAAGGGCCGAGCACGAACACTTCGCTATTGGCGGCTCGAATGCGGCTGAGGAAGCGGTCCGGCCAACCCCACAGCCATGGAGCAACGTTGATCGGCACCATCACCATCGCATTGTTGCAGGCCTGCGGGACAAGTCCGGTCCAACCGTAACCGATGTAGCCGAGCAGGCAGCTCTTGATGGTCGAACGCGCGATGGTTCGGACATCCGGCAGCCGCCGGCGGACCATTTCGACCGGCTCGTCGCCGCCATAGACCATGATCTGCGCCCGGCGTTCGGCGGGGAGCTTGGTCAGCACGGCTGCCAGCTTCTCTCCCTCGGACGCGTCCCGGCTCTTGACGTTGATCAGCAGCCGCTGCTGCGGAAAGGCCGCCAGTACTTCGGCGAGCGTCGGCATCAGGCCGATGCCCTTGCCGCGAAACGGAAAGGTCTTGCCACCATCGGCTGTATAGCCATGGCCGATATCGAGCTTCTTCAAATAGGCCATGGAGTGTTCGCGCGTGACGCCGCGCCCGTCGGTGCGGCAATCCAGCGTCCAGTCGTGAAACACCGCGAATTCGCCGTCGGTCGTCGGATGAACGTCGAGTTCGACGACATCGGCACCGGCCGCAAGGCTGGCTCGCATCGATTCGATCGTGTTCTCCAGATAGTGATGGCTTGACGGCAGCATTCGCGCCGCCGTGCAGGTGTCGTTCTTCAGCTCGCGCTCGTCGAAGCGCTGGGCTATGCCGCGATGCGCGAGCAGGACGGGCTTACCCTCCTGATGGGCGGCGAGATGATTGGTGTTGTTGAGGTAGATGGCTGCGCCAAAGACGGCGATCGCCGCCGCCGCATATTTCAGTTTCTTGTTCAAGGCTTGTCCCCGCGTACGAGGCGCACTGGCTAGACACAATTTCTGGTCGATTTGCGGCAGCGGATGCGGCGAGGCGCGAGACGCTGCGCATCGCGCCGTAGCCAACCGCGATTTCGTCCGCTATATCGGCTTTGCCGATTGACGAGCGAATTTACGCCGCCCGCACCTCCGAGAGGAAGCGGTTGACCTGCCCGGCGAGGTCCTTGGACTGCGAGGATAACTGCTCGGCCGCACCGAGCACCTGATTGGCGGCAGCGCCGGTATCGTCGGCGGCCTTCTGGACGCCGGTGATGTTGGAATTGACCTCCTGGGTGCCGCGCGCGGCTTCCTGCACGCTGCGGGAGATTTCCTTGGTCGCGGAGCCCTGTTCCTCGATCGCGGCGGCAATCGCGGTTCCGATCTGGTCGATCTCGGCGATCACGTTGGCGACGTTCTGAATCGCCGTCACGGTCTGATCGCTCGCCGCCTGAATCGACGCGATCTGCTCGGAGATTTCCGTGGTCGCCTTGGCAGTCTGGCCGGCCAGCGATTTGACTTCGGAAGCGACGACCGCAAAGCCACGGCCGGCATCGCCGGCGCGCGCGGCCTCGATCGTCGCGTTCAGTGCCAGCAGGTTGGTCTGCGCGGCAATGCTCTGGATCAGCGTCACGACGTCGCCGATCTTCTGCGCGCCCTCGGCGAGCGAGCGGGCGGTCTCGCCGGTGCGCCGCGCATTATCGACGGCGCGGGCGGCGATTTCGGTCGATTGCGCGACCTGGCGGCCGATCTCGGAGATCGAGGAGGTCAATTCTTCGGTGGCGCTGGCAACCGTCTGCACGTTGGCCGAGGTCTGCTCGGAAGCGGCGGCAACGATCGCCGCCTGGCGGTTGGTGGCGGTCGCCGTCGACGACATCGACTGCGCGGTGTCTTCCATGACGGACGAGGCGGCCGAAAGTCCGCCCACGAGTTCGGTGACCTTGGCTTCGAACACGCGCGTGAGTTCGTCAAGCACCTGGGCGCGGCGCATCTTGCCGTCGTTCTCGGCGGCCTTCTCGGCGGCCTTCTCGGCGGCAAGACGTTCCGCCTCGATCATGTTGTCCTTGAAAACGCGCACCGCCGATGCCATCGCGCCGATCTCGTCGCCGCGGCCGGCGCCGGCGATTTCACCGGATACGTCGCCGCTGGCCAGCCGCGACATGGTGGTGGTGAGGTCGACGATCGGCATGCAGACGCGGCGGCGCACCATCACGATCAGCGTGGCGCTGGCGGCGACAACCGCGATCAGGCCCGCCAGCGCGATGAGGAAGCTGAAGCGCGCGGAGGAATAGGCCTCACCGAGCACCTGCTCGGCGTTGTCGTAGAACGCGTCGCGGACCGTAATGATGGACGCAAGACCGAGTTGAGTCTCCGCGTAGTAGGTTTCCATATCATGTTCATACTTGCCACTGATGGCGCCATCCTTGACGAGCTTCAGCTCTTTGCCGAAGCGATCGACATAGGCCGCGTTCATCTTGTCGAGCGCCGCGGCCACATTAGCCGGCGTAGAGGGATTGCCGCGCAATTCCTGCAGCGACATCAGAATCTGATCGTTTCTCCCTTGCGAGCGGCTGATCTCCATCTTCTCGGCTTCGGTGGCTACCCGGTTGGCGCCGATGAGATTCTTGTGCAGGCTGGAGTTGAGACCGCCGACGTCGCGTAGCGTCCAGGCGACGTTGGCGTAGCTTGCCTGCCGGTAGGCCGTGCCGTCGAGCAGCGCGATCTTGCGCACCTGCTCGTCGAGCAGCGTCGTGACAGCCTTGTTGAAGACGGAGTTGTCGGAGACGATTTTCCTGGCAGCATCGCGGCGGGCTTCCGGCGGACCGGTGAGGGCCTTGTCGATGGCTGCGCGCAGCGCGGCGAACTGGGTATTCAGGGCATCGATGCTGCTTCCGACGGCAGCACTGTCTTCGATCGCGCCCGCCAAGGTCGCCTTGACCCGGTTCATCTTGTCGCGCGCCCCATCGGTGTTCTTGCGATATTTGTCGAGTTCGGCGAGCAGTTTCGGATCCACGGTAGGAGGTCCGAACATGATGTTGGTGGCAAAGCCGCGCTCGGGATTCATGTAGCGCGGGATGTCGCCGACCGCACGCACCACCTCCAGCCGGCTCTGCGCGACCGAGACCTTGTCCATGGTCTGGTACTTCGAAACCGCCACATAGACGGCGAGGCCGCCGCCGACGGCGGAAAGCGAAACGATGGCAGCGGTGAGGAGGGTACCGATTTTCATGGGATTTTAGGCCATTTGCGCTGGTAACGGATGTGCGGACTGCCAGTATAGGTGGTGCAAATTAATCCAGGGTTACGGTTGCACGTGTCACACCGACCCGTTCCAGTTGGTCTTGGCGATGGCGCGTGGTGCCGCGGCCTTAACGACAGAGGAGCGAGGAAATGAAGATCGTCATTATCGGCGGTACAGGTCTGATCGGTTCGAAATTGGCCCCGTTGCTCGCCTCGCGCGGTCATGAGGTGTTGCAGGCGTCCCCGAGCAGGGGGATCAACGCCGTGACCGGGGAGGGGCTGCAGCCGGCGCTCGTGGGAGCCGACATTGTCGTCGACGTCTCGAATTCGCCCTCGTTCGAGGACAAGGCGGTGCTGCACTTCTTCGAGAACGGAACACGCAACCTGATTGCGGCGGCGAAACAGGCCGGTGTGCGGCACTGCATTGCGCTGTCGATCGTCGGTACCGACCGGCTTGAGAGCAGCGGGTATTTCCGCGCCAAGCTGGCGCAGGAGCGGCTGATCGAAAATTCCGGGCTGGCCTACACGATCCTGCGCGCCACCCAGTTCTTCGAATTCATCGGTGGAATCGCGGACTACGGGCGCAGGGACGGCGAGGTTCACGTTTCCAGCCAGTTGATGCAGCCATTGTTGTCCGATGAGGTCGCGCAAGCGCTGGCCGACGTGACGCTCGGCGAGCCTGCCAACGGCATATGCGAGGTCGCGGGTCCCGAAGCGGCGCCGCTTGCGGATTTCGTCGGCCGCTGGCTCCGCAAGCAAGGCGATACCAGCAAGATCGTGGCGGGCGTAGACGTGCCGTATTTCGGCGCGCCACTCGCGTTGCGCACGCTGGTGCCGGACGACGGCGCGCGGATCATGCCGACGCGTTTCGACGATTGGCTGGGTAGGACTGTCAAAATGGCGTGAGCTGTCCGAAGTTATATCGTCGTCCCTGCGAACGCAGGGACCCATAGCCACCGCTCTCGCTTGCCGATGGGATAGCGGGCCCCAGCTTCGCGTCACAATCAACATTTGTGGTTATGGGTCCCTGCGTTCGCAGGGACGACGTGACATCGCGATCTCGCGGTGCATTGCGCCCGAGGTTTGCTATCAACTTCCGGCCCTCCTGATTCAGAGGGCGCAGGGAAGACCGGATGCTTGCCGCACCCGCGGTCTCGTGTGCAAAGTGCGCAAAAGAACACGCACACGAGCATACAGGTACAGCGGGAGCATCCCGGCCTTCCCTGCGCAATGGCTTTACGGCTTATGCCGTGCTCCCCGGCGAACGGCTCTTTTGCCACCGTCGCTGCGCGAGAATAGCCCCACGCAACTTAATGCCAGCACCGCGACATCAGGACCACACGACTTCGCCGTACGCTTCCTGCGCGTACGTCTAGCGCGCATTCAGCGTCCACCGCATCTCACCGCACGTTCGTGACGATCGCGAAGCGCCCCTCCATCGGGTGAGACGGACGGAGTTATGCGACTGATTTGCCCCTCGCGTTAAGCGAAATATTTTAGATTCTTTTTGATTCCTGGGCTTGACGCCATTTCTGAAAATCAGAAGTGATTTGCCTGCGGCGGATTGCACTGGAGGTCCGGCTCCATCAGTCGCCGGCTCAGCACTCAGCGCGTTTCCTCTTCCGCGTTCTTCGATGCGGATTTCGGCTGCGGCGCCTTTGAACCCGTTTCCTGACAGGGCAGTTGCGTCCATGAGCCGTCGGTCGCCTGCTGATAGGCATGGCAGGAGGCGGAAGCGGGCGCTTCGCTCGTCTTTGCCGGTTGGGAATTCGTGTTGGAGTTCGTGTTGGAGTTTCTGGCGAGCGTCGGCGCTGCCAAAGTGAGGAGGGCGGCCGCCGAACCGAAAAAGATCGCTTGCCCTAACCGCATGGGAAATTCTCCTTTGTCGAAAACAATGTGTTCTTCCTAAAAAGGATTGTGGAATTTTTTGGGAATGCCGATGGAGGTACCGGCACTTGCTTAACGTTTTGCAAACGCCTGAAGGCCGCCGATGCGCTGCAGCGCAAGGCGAATTCTATTCTCGCGGTATGGAACCAGTTTCTTCGGCCGTGCGTTGGCTTGGCATCATGCCGAGAGGCACGGCCTCCATGCGTCGGGAAAAGTCACTCTTCAATGCGCTGCTCACCCATTTTCTGATGGGCGTGGCGCTTGGACTAACGCTGGTCCTGTTGCTCGGCCTCATCGATGCCTTCCATGTCAGAGACCTCGTCGCCAAGAGCGGCGCACCTGTTCAGACCACGGTGATGCTGGTGACAACCTACGGGCTAATGTTCGGCATCGGCGCGGCGCTGACCGGTTTGGTGTTGACGCTGGAAGACGAGAGCTGAGGTCGGACGGAGCGCTCGATCAGCGGCGCAGGCGGGCCATCGTACCGGCGGTAATCTGCATGGCGACGCCGACCACCCATCCGGCCATGATCATCCAAATCCATGCCAAATGCGGATCGTGGCGCAGCACGATTAGGCCGACGCAAGCGAACGCCGACAACGCCGCGAGGAAGGTCCCGATGGAGCTTAGCAGGTCCGGCGTGTCCACTCTGTCGACCCAGGCGTCATCGGGAGGCCGGTCGTTCGACGCGGTGACGCGCAGCGGCGTATCGATTCCGAGATAAAAGCCGATGGCGCCACCGACCATCATCAGCAGCAGGAACGCCTGATTGGTGAGTGCGGCGTGGCTCGTCCCTACCAGAGCCGCCACAAACAACCCGCTCGCCGCGCCTGCCATGGCAAGCCCGACGCGTTCCAGAACGTGGGCGACCTTTCGAACGCGGGTTTGCATGACGGTGAGCCCGCCCATTATGAAAGGGAGCTTAAGACGGTTTCAGGCAAGGTGAAAGCAACCTAGCGATGCAGATGGCGCGCCGAATTGATACAGCGCAAGATGCGGTCGGTCTGTAGAATTGGCTATGCCTGTTTCGATGGGAGACGCGAACATGAGCCTGTTGGGTATGCCATTCGATCCCGCGCGCGAGGCCGCGCTCGTCACCGGCGCGGGCAACGGGATCGGCCGCGCAATTGCGCAGGCGCTGGTGGGCGAGGGCGTCCGCACGGTGTTTGCCGATGTGAACCGGGACACGGTTACGGCGGCAGCCAACGCGTCGCCGCGGCCGGAGCTGGCACTGCCCTGGGTCGGTGATCTCGCCGATCCCGCGGCGCGCGAGGCGCTGCTGGCTGACGCCGCGTCTGCCGTCGGGCGCGTGACGCATTTCGTGCACAGCGCCTCGCCACCGCGGCGCGAAGCCGATCATGCGCTCGGCGTCACCACGGAGATTTGGGCGCAGATGCACGCGGTGAATCTGGACGCCGGATTCCACCTCTGCCGCGAACTGGCGCGCAAGCTGATCGCCGACAAGACGCCCGGCTCGTTCCTGCTGCTGACCTCGCTGCATGCCGGCACGCCGCGCAACCTGCCGCATTACTCGACGGCGAAGGCGGGGCTTTCGATGCTGGTGAAGGAATTGGCCAAGACGTTCGGCCGCTTCAACATTCGCGTCAACGCCTTGGTGCCGGGCGCGATTGCGGCCGGCGGCTTCGTCGCCGATCCCGCGCTCGCAAGACACATTCCGCTCGGCCGGCTAGGCCAGGCCGAAGACCTTGCGCCGCTGGCGCTGGCGGTGCTGTCGAACCGGATATCGGCCTATGTCACGGGCGCGGCGATCGCGATCGATGGCGGGCTGTCGCTGACGAACTGGTTCGAGCCGCCAGAGTTGGGGGATTTGTGAGAGGGCTGTAGGGTGGGCAAAGGCGCTCTTGCGCCGTGCCCACCATATCGCCGCGGCGGCGCACTAACGGTGGACACGCTTCGCTTTGCCAACCCTACAAGACTACAAGACTACAAGACTACAAGACTACAAGACTACGCGACTCCTACGCCGCCTTGATGCTTCTCGTGCCATTTTGGGCCGGGGCCGCGCATGTAGTGCAGCTCGGGGCGATAGGGGTTGCGGGCAAGGTCGAGCAGAACCTGCAATCGCGCGGCGACCTGGTTCAGATATCGAAGAAGCGATTGCACGGCCAGCATGGCGACCTCTCAATGCGGCTCGCCGAGCACGGACGAAAACGGCAGGGCGAAGATTTCGACGTGGAGATCGTCGCTCGCATGCAGTGTCCAGTCGCGCCAGTCTTCCGGGCACTGCGCCGTAATCAGCGACTGCACGACGCGGGCGGCGTGGTCACGCGCTTCGGCCAGATTTCCGACGGCAAGGCCACGCTGAACGATGCGTGCGCCCTCGGAATTGGAGCAGTGGAAATAGACTAATGCCATGTCCGACTCCCGCGATTGCGATTCACGCTGAAAAAATATCAGGCGGACGACCGGCTTGATATTCGGGGAGATTGCGGGCGGGATATTACGGGGGAGAGCCGCCCCGGGTGGAACCGCGCGATCCCAAGATTTGTCCTAAAATTATCTACTGCGGCAGGAGGAACGAGATTTTCGGTTCGGCCGTTTTGACGAGGAAGCCGCGACATTCGAATCACTGCGGCGAGGACGGATGCAACCCCGGGAGAGCAACATGATGTCGGAAATGCAGATCCACACGATTGCACGCCAGATGATGGAAAAGCACGGCCTCACCGCGATCGCACAAGCCGCACACAATGCACAGGCTTGCGAGAGCAGTGGCGATATCGAGGAAGCCAAGGAATGGCGTCATATCGAAGACGCCATGAAGCTGATGCGAGGCCCGCATCAGAGCTAGCGGATTTGTCCCGGATGCGGCGCGGCACAGCGCGCGGCATCCGGGACACAGTTACTTACCGCAGCGGCATCGGCGGGCGGACCACCGGCTCGCCGTCATCAGCCATGGTTTGCTGCGGCGGTGCCGGCGGCAGCGGCGCGGGGGCGGCGGCTGGCGGCGGAGGGGGGACATAGGCGGCTTGAGCCGGTGGATAGTAAGCCGGCTTCGGCTTCCGGACAGGCGCGACAGGCGCATTCGCGGATCGGGGCGGTGGCGGCGCGGCTGTTACCCTCGGGCGAAAATTCTGTTCGGGTCGGACCTCAGCAGCCCTCGCTTCCGAAGCTTTCATTTCGGCAGCCTTGTCGGTAGCCTTGGCAAATTCCCGCGCCATTTGCGCCTGGCTTGCCTTGAGCTGCGCGATAGTCGCCTTCAGCTCCTCGACCTGCTGGCCCATCGCGGCGAGATCCTGTGCCATGGATTGCAACTGGGCCGATTCCGTGGAGGGAGCAGCCGCGGCAGTAGCCGTGGGTTCGGGTTGAGCCGGTGCTGCCGTTGCCGCCGGCTCCGCTGCGGCCTGATCGGTTGCGGCGGCTGGAGCAGCCGGCGCGCTCGGTTGCCCGGCCACGACGGGCTTGGCTGCCGAAGGCAAGGCAGCCAGCACGAAGGGCGGCGCCCATTCGGCAGCCATCGCCTTGGCCTGATCGCCATAGTGCTGCCAGGCGGCGGCACCAATGGCGCCGACCAGGGCCAACAGCGCCATCATCACGCGCTTCGTCCATTTGGCCATCGGCCGCTCGCCGGCGGCGTTCAGGCCATCCAGCTTGATCTCCTCGCCCGGTCTGATGTTGTCGGCTTGGACATCACGCATCTGGGCATCGCGCATGTCGGTGGTGCGAAACGTCGGTTCGACCTGCGGGGTTGGCGCGCTGATCGAAATCGCGGGCGCGACGTGAACCTGCGACTTGGCCGCGGCTTGGACTTGCGGCGGTGCCGCGGCTTGGACTTGCGGCGCAATATTGACCTGCGGCGCCACCGGTTGGACTTGCGGCGCTACGGGAGCGGTGGCCGGATCGTGGGCCAGCGGCGGCGCCTTGTGGGCGTGCGCGGCCAGCACCGATTCGATCGCAAAAACGTCGTGCGGATCAGCCTCTTTCAGTGTTGGCGTGGATTGCATTGGCGGTCCCTTGCTCAGTCCAATGTCACCCGGATCGGGGCGGCAAGCATGCTCTGCTGCGTGGAAAACCTCTGCCCTGGCCACCACACGGCCAGCGAGGTTTGACCAAAGCAAGGCGAGAGCGTGGAGAGGTTGGGGCTGCGGCTCCCCCGCCGGACTGGAACCCGGGCGCAGCGATCATACCTGCAGGCGGCCGGGGGCGGCCGGGCACGGGCGCCTGTCATCGGGCCGCGCTACGCGCAGACCCGTTGGCGCTCCTCACGATGAGGAGCTTACGACGCAGTGAGGTTAGAGGACGGCGCCTGCGCTGCCTGCCGGATGCCTGGCGTGCCACTTTGGGCCGGGGCCGCGCATGTAGTGCCGCTCGGGACGATAGGGGTCGCAGGCGCGCTCGATCAGGTGGTGCCACCGTGCCATGATCGCATCCAGGCGGCGGAGCAACATGGCAACCTCTCAGTGCGGCTTGCCGAGGACGAAGGCGAAGGGCAGAACGAAGATCTCCTCGTCGAAATCGTCGCTGACATGCACGACCCAGTCGCGCCAGTCTTCCGCGTCCCGCCCCATGATGAGCGATCGAACGATGCAGGCGGCGCGGTCACGCGCCTCGGCGAGGTCGCTCACCGCTTCGCCGGATCGGTCGAGCCGGACTTCCCGGGAGTTTGAGCAGTGGAAATAGACCTGGGTCATGTCGGGCCTCCTGTTGCAGGCGATCTTCATTGTTGGTCGCAGGCTAGCCGGACAAGGTTCTGGCGCTCCGTGATGCGCGTCACGGTCGCGTGTTAGGATTTTGTTAAGACTGTAATGGTCAAATTTTAGGCATGGAATCGCAGCGGAACCGGACCTCCCGAGCCGGCAGTTGCAAGAGAAGGCCGGCGGCGTAACGCCCGTCGGCCTTTTCTCTTTGCGACCCGCAGCAAATCGCCGCTGATATTCACGGCGCTGTGAATTCGCCTCCGGAACCAGCATCTTACCTGCCCGTTCGCTCTTCATGTTCACATTGGAGAATGAGCGATGACAAAACTCACACTGCTCGGCGCGGCCGCCATCCTTGCGGTAGGGCTCGCGACGCCTGCGCTCTCGCAGGAAGCCACCCAGGAGCCCGGCATGATCGGGTTCTCCCACCCGAACTCCGACTATCTGCTCGGCGGATACGGCGTGCGAACGCCAAGCCGTTATGACTACAGCTATTACTACGGCCCGCGTGTGTATGGCCCGCGCGTGTATTATCGCCCGGGCTATGTCGGCGGACCGGTTGGCGTGGCAGTCGGAACGGCGGCTGCAATCGCGGGTGCGCCGTACGTCGATTCATATGCCTATTATGATGGGCCCGGCTATTGGTAGAGCCGGACTAGCAACTGCAAAGAAGCGGCCGCAAGGCCGCTTTTTTGTTGGCTGCTTGAACCTTCAGCGGGTGGCTGCGGCATAGGACGACAGCAGTGCGAGGAAGATGATCGTGTTCAGCACGGTCGCGCCGAGGATGAGTTCGATCGCCTTGCCAAGGCCATCGAGGCGGCTCAGGCCTTGCATGAGAATGGCGCGCATGGTTCCAGTGTCATCATCCAATGTCCTGAGGGTTGAGGTCTCATGAGCAACCGTATCCTCGTCCTTTACGGCTCCTACCGTTCCGACCGCATGGGCATTCGTCTCGCGCAGTTCGTCGTCGAGGGGTTTCGCGCGCGCGGCGATGATGTCGAGTTGATCGACGCCAAGGCGATCGGCCTGCCGATGCTGGACCGGATGTACAAGGAGTATCCGAAAGGTGGTGCGCCCGCGGCGCTCGAAGAACTTGCGGGAAAGATCCGCAGCGCCGACGGCTTTGTGTTGGTGACCGGCGAATATAATTGGGGCATGCAGCCGGGGCTGAAAAATCTCACCGACCATTTTCTGGAAGAATGGTTCTGGCGGCCGGCGGCGATCGCGAGCTATTCGGCCGGCCGCTTCTCCGGCGCACGCGCCGCGCTCGCCTGGCACGGCACGCTTTCGGAAATGGGCATGGTGGTGATTTCGAGCTCGGTCGCGGTCGGGCCGATCGCGCAGACGCTGAGCGAAGACGGCAAGCCGATCGGCGAGGGCGGCAAGGCGCTGGCGCACGCGTTTCCGCGCTTCGCCGATGATCTCGTGTGGTGGATGGAGGCGGCACGGGCGCAGCGGGAGCGCAAGAAGCCGCCTTATTGAGGGGCACATCTCCCATGCCCCGAACGGAGCGCAATGTTGGCGAAAACGCACCCACTTTTCGCCACGGCTGGACAGCAGATTGCGAATTGCCTGCCATCTTCCGCCTTTCTTGAGCTGCCGCAGGCAGCTCGTCCATTTGCTTCATGCACGGGTAGAATTGATGTCGCCAACGAAAGCGCGCTGCGGCCTGCTTGTTCTTGTGTTGATGGCCGCGCTCTCCGGCCCGGCTGTCGCGCAGAATCTCGATCAGGGCAAACCGGCGCCGAAACTGTTTGCCGAAGGTTGCGCGTCTTGCCATCGCAGCCCGCGTGGGCTCGCCAAGGGCCGCTTTCACCTCACGCTCTATTTGTTTTTGCAAAAGCACTATTCCACCGGCGCGAGCTCGGCCTGGGCGCTGACGTCCTATCTGGAATCCATCGATAGCGAAAAGCGCGCCGCGGCGAAGCCGCAGGCAGCGTCAGCCAAGTCGCGATCATCGATGCGTCCGCCGGCGCGGGTGCCGTCGCGATAGGCCGCGTCGCCATCGCTTGCTCACGGCAACGCTGCGAAATCTCCCCGACGCGGCCATCTTTTCGACTTTTGCCGGCATAGCATCATCAGCATGTGTGGTGGCGGGGAGTAATGACGATGGTAGTGGCTGAACTTCAGACCAAGGTGGAGAAGTACGAGAGCCGGGCCGGCAAGTGCGAAGCAAAGGCCAAGGAGGCCACGGACAAGGCGCAGCAGGCCTTCTACGAAGGGCTGGCCGGCTACTACGCGAGCCTCGCCACGGATTTCCGCAAGATTCTCGAGAAGCGAACCGCGTAGGCGGCACCATTGGCGGATTACGCCTTCGGCTAATCCGCCAAATCTACGCTCTACGAAATGGCATACGCGTATTCACGCGCCGCCGATGGCGCGGGTGATCGTTCCGCCGCCGCCGCAATTGGGGCAGGGAGAGCCGTTGATTCGGCCCTTGCCGTGACATTCGGGGCAGATGTCGTCGCCGGTGCCGGGCGTTCCACGGGGTGCTTCATCGCCGGGATTGAGCATTGAATTCGCCGCCTGCATCTGGGCGTTCGAGCGCGTTTTGGTGCTTTGCGAATTTGGCGCCTTGTTCCGCATGGTGCGTGCCTCCTTGAGAGATTTGCGACAACGCCGTTGCGGGCAGGAGGTTGCGAGGATGCGCAACCTTCGCCGCTGCGAAAGCGTTGCAACGACATGACGGAACACCCGACGATGCACCCCATGACGAGCTTCAACCCATCGGAGCCCGCCGTCCTGCACGACCTCGCAAGCGACCAGATCATCACCTGGATCGGCGATGAGGCCGACGATTTCCGCCGCTTCAGCCGCGCGCGAGACGACGGCACAGTGGCGTGGCGGGAGTATGTGTTCGACGGCTGGGGAAATGTGATGGGCGGGTGAGAGCGCGCCAGACCAGTGTGCGCGGCATGCAGCCCGCTACTGCCGTTGCCGCGATATCTTCTTGCCGTGTTCGGCGAGCTTCACCATCACCTGCAGCGCCTGATTGGTCGGCGTCACGATGCCGAGTTCGGCGCCCTTGCGCACCACATGGCCGTTGAGAAAGTCGATCTCGCTGGGCTTGCCGCGGGCGAGATCCTGCGCGGTGGACGACATCTGGTTCGGCATCATGGTGGGGATGTTCAGGATATGCTCGAGGAGGTCGTCGGGAATCGAAACGCCGCACGCGCGGGCGACGGATATCGCTTCCTGCACCGCGCTTGTGACGACATCCCGGGTGCCTGCGACGTCCAGCATCGGCCCGTAGGAAATGCTCGCCACCGCAGACAGCGCGTTGAAGGCGCAGTTGATGATCAGCTTGCTCCACAGCGTCCGGTCGATGTCGTCGGCGATCGTGATGCCGATGCCGGCGGCCTGAAGCATTTCGGCCAGCGCTGCGCTCGCGGCCGAGGGGCCGATGGCGAGATCGCCGCCGCCGTGATGCCTGACGTGGCCGGGACCGGCCATCTCGCTGCCGACATAGACGACGACGGGAATGACAGCGTGGCCGGTGACGGCAGAGAGGCGCGGTGCGTTGTCGACGCCGTTCTGCAGGCTGAGCACGGAGGTTTCCGGCCGCAGTCGTCCGGCGAGCGACCGGCCGGCCAGTTCGGTATCGGCCGACTTCACGCAGACCAGCACCAGATCGGGCGAGGCGAGGGTAGTCGTGTCGGTCGCGGCGCGGGCGGGCAGGTACTCCCTGAAACTCGTGGTGTCCAGCAGCAGGCCATGCGTGTTGATGGCGTCGACATGCGGCGGCCGGCCGATGAACGTCACGTCATGCCCGGCTTTGAGCAGCAGTCCGCCATAGTAGCATCCGACCGCTCCGGCTCCGACGACTGCGACTTGCATGTTTCTCTCCCTTCGGCTGAGTGGGTCGGGTAGCTGATCTGAGCCGATGCCGCAATTCTGGCTGAACTCCTAATTCCTGTGACCCAATCACCACACTCGAACCAAATTGCGCTGAGGAAGCTGTGCCTGATCGGGTCCGGTCACGCTTCCGCCCAGATTCGGTCCCGCGATGGACGCGTGTTGGTTTTCGGCTTGGGCTGGGGCGCGGGCGGGGAAATGCAACATGTCTTCCATTGGCTGCACCAGTACTTCGTGCGTCGACGTCCGGGCAGGCCGGACTCAACTTGAAGCGCGATCAATCACGGCCGGGCACGCAGGGAGATTCATACGACTGCTTGCTGTCACGCTGGGAGCGGCATCGCTTGCGGCTTGCGCGCAGTCCTCGGTCGTCACCCAAAAATCCGAGCTTCGCGCCAGCCGGCAGGCGTCGCTGGACCAGGATCGAACCACATCGTCCATGATGAAGAGGCGCGTGGCCGCCGTGAGAAAGCACACCCGGTCTGCGTCGCGCAGGGATGCAGGCGGCACCAAGACGGCCTCGCATGGGGTTGCCAGCTTCTACACCGAGGGAACGAAGACCGCGAGCGGCGAAAAGTTCAACACGATGGAAATGACCGCCGCCCATCCGACATTGCCGTTTGGCACCAAGTTGCGCGTGACAAACGTCGCGAGCGGCCAGTCGGTGACGGTGCGGGTCAACGACCGCGGTCCCTACGTTCGGGGGCGCGTTGTCGACGTCTCCTATTCCGCAGCCGACGCGCTGGGAATGGTGGGGAAAGGTGTTGCCAAGGTCAAACTCGACGTCGTGCAGTAGCGGGTGAGTCGAGCGGGCTAAGCGGCCTACGATCCGCTGATAGCGATGGGGTCGAACCGGCGCTTCGGATCAACCAGTGACGCTGCGCTCTCGACGATGCGCATTTCCTCCATGCCGCTGGCCGCGGTGCGTTCCAGCACGGCGAAGATGGCGGAGGCGGCGTGGCTGAGCGCTTCCGGCGTGTTTGCGCCGCGGAGGCGGGCGGATACCAACAGCGCGGCAAAGAGATCGCCGGTGCCGTTCGGACTGATCGGCAGTTTCGGCGTGCGCACGCGCCACGCCTTTGCGCGCTCGATGGCCAGCGTCTCGATCTCGCCTTCCGGCGTATCGGCCAGCTCGGCGCTGGTGACCACGACGGTCGACGGGCCGCACGACATCAGCGCCCGCGCCGCCGCGATTGCCTGATCGATCGTCGCAGCCTTCGTCCCGCACAGCCATTCGAATTCGAAATGATTGGGCGTGATGACATCGGCTAGCGCGCAGAGATGATCGCGCACCAGCGGCGGGATGTCGGCGTGGACGAACAGGCCGCGGTCGCGATCCCCGAGCACGGGATCGCAGCAATAGCGCAGCGTCGGATTACGAGCCTTGGCGCGCGCGACGAAGTCCGCAACCACGTTGGCGTTCTCGGCCGAGCCGAGATAGCCCGACAGGATCATCTGCGCGGCGTCGATCGCACCGCGCTCCTCGATGCCGCGCAGCAGATCGGCAACGAGATCTGCAGCGAGCACGCGGCCGCGGATGGTCGGATAGCCCGGCCGGTTGGAAAGCAGCGTGGTCGGCACCGCCACGACGTCGATGCCGTGCATCTGCATCGGAAACACCGCGGCGCTGTTGCCGACATGGCCGAAAGCGACCTGCGACTGAATCGAAATCACGTTCATGCGGATAAGTCTGGGAAATGGCGAATTGCCGGGCGGGAACCTGCCGAGGTTAACACATTGGTTATTTGTTTGCGGGCATTTTCACGATCCTATTCAACAAAGAGGCACCATGTCTGACATCACCATTCCCGGCGGGCGGATTCGTTCTTTCGTTGAGCGGATCGAGAACATCGACAGCGAATTGCAGGAGCTGAACGAGCAGAAGAAGGAAGTGTTTTCGGAGGCCAAGGGCGAAGGGTTTGACGTGAAGATCCTCAAGGAGATCATCAAGCTGCGCAAGCAGGACCAGGACGAGCGCGACGAGCGCGAAAGCCTGCTCGATCTCTACATGCGCGCCATGGAAACCGCGCCGCCGGAGAAGGAAGCGAAGGCGGCCTGATACAACGCTGGCCGAGCTTGTCCCGGCCCTCCACGTCTTTCGACTTCATCGTGTAGATAGCGGCCCCGCCAATTCGTCGCGAGAGCTGCGGATTACGCGGCACAGCACGAGAGGGCGGAGCTCGCGGCTTACCCCTCTCCCCAACCCTCCCCCGCAAGGGGGGAGGGAGCCTGACGAGCGTGCTCATCTAACAGAACCATACAGTTGTTCTGGTCTGCACCGTCAGGGACGCAGCGTGGATGGGTTCCCTCTCCCCTTGCGGGAGAGGGTTAGGGAGAGGGGTGCCGTTTGCTCCGCTGCCAAATGGAGCCTCCGGCTTGCGCCGCGCCTTCTGATTTCCTGGCTGCAACGCGGAAAATTCCGGCGAACCCTTGCGACTGATCGCGCGACCAACGGCCGGCTCCGCATTCTATCCTCGCATGTGTGCATTGCAACAATGTGCTATTGCAGCGCAGCAAAATGACTATTAGGTCCGTATTTCAAGCTACCTATGGAGAACTGAAGTGAAGAAGATTTCCCTGTCCATCGCTGCCGCCGCTCTGCTCGCGATTCCGGCTGCAACTGGCGCTGTCGCGGCCGAGTTGCCGGCTTTTGAAAAGGCGGGCTTTCCGGTTTCGGCCGCGCAGGTTCAGGCGCTGGGCGCTGAAAACGTCCAAGAAGCGTCGCCGGTCGCAAATTCGGCCACGCCGTTTCAGCTCAGCGTCCTGACGCCGCGGAACAGGATCACGACCGCACAAGGCCAGACCGACACCACCGGTCGCGCCATTCGCTGAGCACAGCCGTTTGATCGGCGCTTGAGCTGAGCTTGTTACTGCAAGCCGTACACAGGCGCTGACGAGCGACCCACTAAGTCCCAGCCTTGCAAAAAAGCCCGCGATGTCGTCGCGGGCTTTTTCGTGATGAGCGCGTGCGTCGTCGACGCGCAATCGCGAAGCAAACGCGTTGTTAAGAATTGGCTCGCGCTGATTTCTCGCGATTCCGATTCGTTCTTTGCGAACAAAGTGGAGTCGGATGGAGAACAAAGCTGTGGTGCTGCTTTTTCCTTGCTGGCACCGACGCGCCGATTGGATGCGAGCGAAGCGGCGGACTGCGCGGAGCCTGTCATCACTACGCGAGCGCTACTGCGCTCGTCGCGGGCCGCGCGTCGCATGAGCCGACGGGTCGAGCACGTCCGTGCTACGCAAGCACGAAGCAAAACGCGTTGTTAAGAATTGGCTCGCGCTGATTTGCACGATTCCGATTCGTTCTTTGCGAACAAAATAGAGTCGGATGCAGAACAAAGCTGTGATGCTGCTTGTCTCTCTGCTTCAGGTGAGCATCGGCTGGCGTTATGATCATCCGACAGCGCAGGGCACGAACTCATGGCGAAGAAAAAAACGGGCAAGCGTGCATCGCGGCATACGGTCCTCGTGATCGACATCGGTGGTTCGCGCGTGAAGGTCATGACCAGCACGGAGCGAACCAGGCGCGCGTTTGCGTCCGGGCCCGAGCTATCCGCGAAAGTGATGGTGAGGAAGGTCAAGGCGCTGACGAAGGACTGGTCCTATGACGTCATCGCGGTCGGGTATCCGGGACCTGTGGTCAACAACCGGCCCTTGTCGGAGCCTCACAATCTCGGTCTCGGGTGGGCCGGTTTCAATTTCGAAAAGGCCTTCGGCCGCCCGACCAAGGTCGTCAACGATGCGCTGATGCAGGCGATCGGCAGCTACCAGGGCGGCCGGATGCTGTTCTTAGGGCTCGGAACGGGTCTTGGCTCCGCGATGATCGTGGATGGCATTCTGGAGCCGATGGAGCTCGCTCACCTGCCGTACCGCAACGGCAAGACGTTCGAGCAATGCGTCGGTGCCGCAGCCCTCAAGCGCGTTGGCAGGAAGAAATGGCAACGCGCGGTCGATGACGTCCTGAAGCGTCTGCTCGCTGCACTGGAGCCGGATTACGTCATGCTGGGTGGCGGAAACGCCGACAAGATCGACAAGCTGCCGCGCAAGGTCCGCCTCGGCGCCAACACCAATGCGTTCGAGGGCGGATTTCGGCTGTGGAAGAAGGGGGCAGTCAAACCGCGCGGTGCACGCCGATAGAGAATGCCGTCCTGACGGCGTCAGTGAGTAGGAGCAGGCTATTGACGATCAGGGTCCGGTCGTTCGGTCGATTGCTCGACCTCTTGCCCCCAAGCGCCCTCAAGCGGCCGGGACGCCGCCGCCTGGTTGCCTCGGATATAGGATGGTCGCGTGATCCTGCGCTCGTAGTGGGAGGCGAGTTGCAGCAGCCGCCTCTTGATCAACGGGTCAGCTTGCTCGGCGAGGGCCCTGACTGTCCTTGCCCTTTCCCTGCAAAACTCGTCGTCCATATTCGTCCCCGGAACTCGAGCACCACGGGCGAAAGTGTAGGGCAGGTGGTTTGAACCGCGTGTGGGCCAGGTCACAGATCCGGGTCGACTGTCCCGGGGTGAGTGGGCTGCGCCATCGTCGGGGTCCTTTTGTTTAGTGAGCGGGTTCCCAGCATCGCGGACAGCCCGTAAGCTGTGTTAGCCGAACGCGCCCCACCTCTCGTCAGAGATCATCGCGGAACGCCGATCGAAGACGGAGCGAAGGAGAAGAGAACAGCGAAAAGCTGTGAGGCGGCGTATGGCCTAAAAGGGGAGGACACCGATGCCGCTGTCTATCGACCGCCGTCGCGCGCTTGCGCTCCTTGGCTCTTCCGTTGCCGCGCCGTGGCTTATGCCGCACGCGGGACGCGCGGCAGAGGCCTGGCCGATCCGGCCCGTGAAATACGTCAACGGCTTTCCGGCCGGCGGCGCCACCGACACGCTCTCGCGCCTGCTCTGCCAGAAGATGAGCGAACTGTCCGGGCAATCTTTCGTGGTCGAGAACAAGGCCGGCGCCGGCGGTGTGCTGGGCGCGGACGCGATCGCAAAAGCGCCGGCGGACGGCTACACGGTCGGGCTCGGCGGCATCGCCTCCAACGTGCTCGCAATCGGTAGCTACGCAAAACTCCCGTATCGCCCGCGCGAGGATTTCACCTTCATCTCCGGCATGTGGCAATTGCCGAACATTTTAAGCGCGAAGAAGGACCTGTTCTCCGCAGACCTCAAGGAATTGCTCGCGGCGTTCAAGAAGGAGCCGGGCAAATACACCTATGCCTCCGCGGGCTTCGGCACCACGCTGCATCTCTCCGGCGAAATGCTGAACAGCATGGCCGGCGTCCAGCTCCGCCACGTGCCCTATCGCGGCGCAGCTCCAGCGCTGAACGACCTGCTCGGCGGCAATGTCGATCTGCTGTTCGACAACCTGCCGGGCTCGCTGCCGAGCGTGCGCTCCGGCGCGATCAGGCCGGTCGCGGTCACCGCGAAGAAGCGGATCGCGGAGCTTCCTGACGTGCCCGCGTTCGCCGAATTGCTGCCCGGCTACGAGATCACCTCATGGACCGCGCTGATCGGCCCCGCCAACATGCCGCCCGACCTCGTCGCGCAGATCAACGCGCTCACCGCAAAGGCCCTGAACGACCCCTGGCTCAAACAGCGCTACGCCGACTTAGGCGCCACCACGTGGCCGACCACGCCGCAGGAGATCACGGCTTATCGCGACAGCGAGGAAGCGCGACTGTTGCCGATCATGAAGGCGGCGGGAATTAAGCCGGAAGGTGGGTGAGGGTGGTCTCCGAGGCTCGCCTGCCGAGATCGCCCTGAGAGTTTGCTTGCGCAGAGCCCATGACGAACAAATGAGCCGCGTCTCGCGCCTGCGAGACGCCTGCATCCTTCGGCTAACGCGACCCTCCTCAGGGAACACCTGTTTCGCTGCGGCGTTCCTGCTCGAGAGGAGGAATTCGCCATGAAATTTAGAGCATTGTTCATTGCAGCAGCCATGCTGCTGATGCCGACCGCCGCACTGGCAGCGCCGGGCATCGTTACCACCACGGTCAGCCTGAAGGCCGGGCCCGGTGAAGGCTTTCCGACCGTCGACCGCATTCCCGGCGGCACCCGTGTCAACATCCACGGGTGCTTCAGAGGCAAGGCCTGGTGCGATGTGAGCTGGTCGGAGGATCGTGGCTGGGTGTCGTCGCGGTATCTCCAATATCTCTACCGCAACCGCTACGTCTATCTGCCCGACTATGTCGACGAGATCGACGTTCCCATCGTGCCGTTCGTGCTGACCACGTACTGGTCGAGCCACTATGCGGCACGTCCCTGGTATCACCGCCGCGCCCACTGGAGTGGCTACTGGCGGTCGCATGAGCGTGTCGCAACGCGGTTGACGATCGACCGCTCGGCGGCCCGGATCGGCCGCGCGGCGGTCGCGCGCGACGCTGCGCTCCCCGAGGCAAGGACGCGTGTCGGCGTCGAGGAGAGGTCGCGTGCCCGTGTCGAGGAACGGACGCGCGCCGGTGTGACGGAGCGGAGCCGCGCCGGCGTGACGGAACGCGTGACGCGGGAGAGGGACATCACGACGCGTGGCGCACGCGAAGGGCGCGAACGCGCGGTGGTGCGGGACCGCATGACGCGGGAAGACGCGCGGACGGCGCGTGAGAGCGCGCGGCGGATGACGCGTGAGGACGCAAGAGCGACGGTGCGCGAGCAGCCGACAACCCGCGGCCGCCCGCAGACGCCGCCGATCATGGCGCGCGGCCATGACGAACCGCGTGCGGCTGCGCCGCGGATGGACCGTGCCACGCCTCGCATGACGCAGCCCGATGCGGCGCGCGGTGGCGGCGGCCCGCCGAACGTACGCGCGCAGCAGACGCCGGCCCCGGCCGCCCCGCGCGCAGCAGCGCCCGCGACGCAGGGCGGCGGCGCGCCGCAGATCGCACCGCGCGGGGGTGGCGGTGGACCGGGCGGTGGCGGAGGCCCCGGTCAGGACAGGCGCTAAATGAAAGAAAAGCCCGGCTGTGAGCCGGGCTTTTCTTTTGCGCGACGATCATCCGGACAACGCTTGGGTACTACGCTGCTCCAAGCGTGTATGGCGAGCTAGTTAGCGAGCGGGAACCGCCGCGAAATCGCCACAACTGCCGAAATTTCACGCTGTTCCGCGATCTCTGGTGTTGGAACACACTACACTGCCGCTCGTTCTAACTGGCGTAACGGCTCAACGCGTTCGACAGGAGTGTCCATGCGAAATGTCATTCTTCCAATTGTCACTGCCTTAGCGCTTGGTGCAGCGACACCTGCCGTCGCCTTCGATTCCGGTGACCAGATTTCGATGGAGACCGCGCTCGACGTGGCGACCGGTCTCGGCGTCATGACGGTGTCCTACACCCAGTTCCAAGGCGATCAGTGGGAGATCAAAGGCCGCGACCGCGCGGGTCGCTGGATGGAAGTCTATGTCGACTCGCGAACCGGCGAAGTGCGCCACATGAATCGCGGATGGTAGTTGCGTTCTCACCGGCGAGTAACGAGTAGCAAGCAGCCTGTATGAGCCAAACCGGGTCGCGCATTCGCGCGACCCGGTTGCTCGTCCGGCCACGCTGCTAACGCCACATGCCGCGCATGCGTTCACGAATATCCATCTGCACGTTTTGATTTGGCGTCGGGCGTGCCGCCGGGGACGCAGCCGGCCATGTCTGCCGTTCGAACAGCTTGACCAGATGATCCGGTATGAACCGCGTCCGGGACGCATAGACATGCCGGTCGCCGCGTGCCTGCTGGCCGTGCACGAAGAAGCGCTGCGGCACGATCAGATGCAGATCGTCCTTGGCGCGCGTCATCGCAACATACAGAAGACGTCGCTCTTCTTCGAGTTCAGCCGTCGTGCCGGCGCCGAGATCAGACGGCATGCAGCCGTCGACGACGTTCAAGGCGTATACCGACTTCCATTCCTGACCCTTGGCAGAGTGGATCGTGGACAGGATCAGATAGTCTTCGTCTCGCAGTGGTGGCCCGGAGCGATCGCTGGTCGCGTCAGGTGGATCGAGCGTGAGCTCGGTCAGAAAGCGCTCGCGGGAAGGATAGCCCGAGGCGATCTGCTCGAGCTGCAATAGGTCGGCCAGCCGCACCTCGGCATCCTCGTGAATTCGCTCCAGATGCGGGGTGTACCAGAGCCTGATACGTTCGATGTCAACAGGCCATTCCGAATAGCGGAGATTACCAAGCGTTTCGACGAACGCGGTCCAATCCTGGCCGGCGCGGGGAGGCGTCGGCAGCGCTGCAAGCGCGGCGATCGGATCGGCCATTACGGTGGTTTGATCGAGAATGCGCTGCGCCGACGCCGGGCCGATACCGGGCAGCAAATGAAGCACGCGGAATCCGGCGACGCGGTCCCGCGGGTTCTCGACGAACTTGAGCAGCGCCAGCACGTCCTTGACGTGGGCGGCGTCCAAAAACTTCAGGCCGCCGAACTTGACGAAGGGAATATTGCGCCGCGTCAGCTCGACCTCCAGCGGGCCGCTGTGTGAGGACGTCCGGAACAGAACAGCCTGCTCCTTGAGACGCGATCCTTCCTCGCGGTTCGATAGCACCTGCTCGACGATGTAGCGCGCCTGGTCGGCCTCGTCGCGAACCGTGACCAGACGGGGTAGCTGGGCCGAATTGCGCTCGGTCCAGAGGTTTTTGGTGAAGCGTTCTCTGGCAAGTCCAATCACGCCATTGGCGGCCGCCAGAACCGGCTGAGTGGAGCGATAGTTGCGGTCGAGCGTGACGATCTCTGCTTTTGGGCTGAAGTGATCGGGAAAATCCAGAATGTTTCTGACGGTGGCCGCGCGAAACGAATAGATCGATTGGGCGTCGTCCCCGACCACCGTAAGGCCGCGACCGTCCGGCTTGAGCGCCAGTAGTATCGTCGCCTGAAGCCGATTGGTGTCCTGATACTCGTCGACCATGACATGATCGAACCGGCCGCCGATCTCCTGCGCGATTCCCGGCTCGGAGACCATCTGCGCCCACCACAATAGCAGATCGTCATAGTCGAGCACGTTCTGCTTCTGCTTGGCCTCGACGTAAGCAGCGAACAATTGCTTGAGTTCGCCGGCCCATCCCGAACACCAGGGATAATGCTGTCCGAGCACCGCCTCGATCGGCGCCTGCGCGTTCACGCAACGGGAATAGATCGCAAGACACGTGCCCTTGGTGGGAAAACGAGACTCGGTCTTTGAAAATCCGAGCTCGTGGCGCACCAGGTTGAGCAGGTCTGCCGAATCCTCCCGATCATGGATGGTGAAGGCCGGATCGAAGCCGATGCGTTCGGCATATTCGCGCAGCAGCCGTGCCCCGATGCCATGGAAGGTCCCGGCCCAGGTCAGCGCCTCCGTCATGATACCGGCCTTGTCGCCGAGGACACGGCGCGCGATGCGTTCGACACGCTGCGTCATCTCGGCGGCGGCACGGCGCGAAAACGTCATCAGCAGCATGCGGCGCGGGTCGGCGCCTTTGATGATGAGGTGGGCAACCCGGTGCGCGAGCGTGTTGGTCTTTCCGGATCCTGCGCCGGCAATGACAAGGAGAGGCGAGCCTATGATTCCATCCGGGCCGATGCCGTGCTCGACGGCCCTGCGCTGCTCGGGATTGAGGCTGTCCAGATATTGATCGGTAGTTTCAGCGAGCACGAATCACCCCATGTCGATCGGAGGATCGGCGGATTCGCTGAAGGTCGCAATGAGGGATGTCCGCGGCTCGCCCTCGGCTAACTCGCCCTACGTTTGCTTCTCCTTGACATGTCAGCGCTCCGCCGCCCGAATGGCGAATAGCGCATAAGCGCCCGTCGCGGTGTCTCACCCGGCGCATAAAAAGCAGAGCGGGAGGGTTTGCGAATGTTTCGCCAGGTCAGCAATTTGGTCAGAAATCTCGCGCTTGCGGCGCTTGCGGCCGCAAGCCTGCTCGGCGCCGGAAACGCGCAAGGGGCCTTCCCGGAGCGGCCGATCACGCTGATCGTGCCGTGGGCCGCGGGCGGCGGCACCGACGCGGTCGCGCGCCAGATCGCGAGCATGCTGGAACGCGATCTCAAGCAGCCGGTGAACGTCGTGAACCGCACGGGCGGTTCGGGCGTGGTCGGCCACCAGGCGATCGCCACCGCCGCGCCTGACGGCTACACGTTCGGTCTCATCACGCTCGAGATCAACCTGATGCACTGGGTGGGGCTCACCGATCTCACCTGGGAGAAATATACGCCGATCGCGCTGGTCAATCAGGACCCCGCCGCGATCCACGTCAAGGCGGACTCACCCTACAAGACCGTCAAGGAGCTGTTCGCGCATATCAAGGCGAACCCGAACAAGGTGGTGGCCTCGGGCACGGGGCAGGGCGGAAGCTGGCATGTCGCGCTCGCCGGCCTGATGCAGGCCGACGGCGTTTCGCCCGGCTCGATCCGCTGGGTGCCGTCCACCGGCGCTGCGACCGCGCTGACCGATCTGGCGGCCGGCGGCGTCGATTTCGTCGCGTGCTCGATGCCGGAAGCCGAGGCGCTGCTCAAGGCGGGGCGTATCCGCAGCCTCGTGTTCTTCTCGCCCAAGCGCGCGCCGAACTTCCCTGACGTGCCGACCACCGAAGAGGCAACGGGTCACAAGTGGCACAAGGGTGTGTGGCGCGGCTTTGCAGCGCCCAAGGGCCTGCCGAAGGAGATTGCCGCGCAGTACGAGATCGCGATCAAGAAGATCTGGGACAGCGAAGAGTTCAAGGAGTTCATGAACAGGCGCGGCTTCGACATGATCTATCTGGACTCGGCGAAGTTCGCGGAGTTCATGAAGGCGGACAACGAAGACAACGGCAAGGCGCTGAAGTCGCTCGGGCTGGCGAAGTAAGCGAATAGTGAGCGTAGCCCGGATGAGCCAACGGGTCGCGCGAATGCGCGCCCAGCGACGAGCGCAATTGCGCTCGCGCCGTGATGACAGGCTCCGCGATATCCGGGTGGTGCTGGGGTTGTCCCGGATGTCGCCGCGCTCGTCGGGGCTGCTTGCTGACGATACCGCCTCCCGGACTCGGTGCAGATACTCTTCCGCAGTACACCGCAGGGCCCAGACACAAAATCGCGAAAACAACCCCATGCAAAGTAGCGAGCGTAGCCCGGATGAGCCAATGGGTCGCGCGAATGCGCGCCCGATGACAGGCTCCACGAAATCCGAGGCGGTGCTCGGGTTGTCCCGGATATCACTGTGCTCATCCGGGCTACTCGCTGTGGAAGAAAAGGGGGCTACAGTCAACGCAAGGCCGAGCCGCCATGCCGCGTGCGTGTCTCGCATCGGAATCCAAGGGCAACGGTAGCCCGTTCCTCCGGTCTTGGCATCGGCGGTACGTTGTCGAAGATGTCCTCCTGAAATTTTTGAGGCACCCACTTGGCTTGGGTGTAGAATTGATGCCGGTTGCCCACTACAGGAGGTAAGCCATGAACAGGCTCTATGCTCTCGCGTCGGTTGGGTTCTGCGTCGCATCGGCAGCCCTCACCATCACATCGGCATCGGCTCTTCCCACCGAGGAAGTCCCGAAGACCGAACCAGAGTACATCGCCAAGGTGAAGACCGCTGCTCCGGCGTCGGTCGTGAACAACGCGACGATCACCATGCCGCAGCCGGATGGATCTTCCAAGACGATCCAAACCGGATCGAACGGTTTCACTTGCTTTATCGGAAATGACGGAACGCCCGAATGCGATGACGAGAACGCCATGGAATGGCGCAAGGCTCTGCAGGCCAAACAGACTCCGCCGAACAAAATTGGCCTCATTTTCATGCTGGACGGTGACACAGGCACGAGCAATCATGATTCCGCCGAACGGCACACGCACAAGCATTGGGTCCAGACCGGGCCGCATGTCATGATCGTCGGCGGCGCAGCACGCGAGATGCTCAGTCCCTATCCGCGCGATCTGGATGTCAAAGACCCGACGCAGCCCTACGTCATGTTCCCCGGCAAACCCAACGAGCACCTGATGATCCCGGTACACTCGGAACCGATTACGACGGGCAGTGCACGGTAACGCGCGAATTCCGCTGTGCCTGAGGCCAGCGGCACGGCGGTCGGTTAGGTTGAAACAGCGGAACAGGCTCCGCGGCGCTGCCCGTCGGGATGGTGCCCTGTTCTCTGGAATATGCTCGGTGGGTAGGGTGGATTAGCCAACGGGTCCGCGCGATGCGCGGCCCGATGACAGGCTCCGCGTAACCGCGGATCAATCGCTGGCAAAAGTGGCGGATTACGCTGGCGCTAATTCATGAACAGGCGCGGCTTCGACATGATCTATCTGGATTCGGCTGGCTTCGCGGAATTCATGAAGGCGGACAACGAGGACAACGGCAAGGCGCTGAAGTCGCTCGGGCTGGCGAAGTAAGGTGCCGCGCCTGCGGCCGCCGTCGAGGCTCAGCACCTGATAAGGGCGTACGTCCGCCGGATCAGCCGAAGGCGTCATGCTTGCGCGCGAGGCGACGCAGTTTGCTGGCCGAAGGCACAACAGCGGAGCGTATTGCGCCTTGTGTCATTTCGACGCCTCAACGAGCTTCTGCGCCGCCTCCATATCATCGACGTAATACTTCTTTTCGCACTTGGCATTGAACGGCGCCAAGGCGGCGTTGTGCGATCGTACGTCATTGTTAAACGCTTCTTGGTCGGCGCGATAAGAGACGATCATCGCATTAAGTTGCCGGACATCGTTATTGAACCGATCGACTTCCGATTTGATCCGCGTGTTGACCCGCGGCTCGCGAAGGTCAATTTCGGCTTTTGTCCGATCAATACTATCGATCTTGCTCTTTAACATCGCTCTGTTGGCATCAATTGCGTCGCTTGCCTTATCCATCAACTCGGACGTTTCAGGCAGTCGACCAACTGATCTACGGTAAGAACATCTGGCGTGTAGCTCTTGCGTGGAGCGTGCAAGAGCGCGTTTCCGCCGCCACGAGCCGCACCACTGAAAAAGCGACCGCCACGACGCGCATCCGCTTCATCAATGGTCGCAACAACGGTAGTAGCTACCGCAGTTAGGAGAATGCAGAACGCTTTCATGCCAGCCCCCACGGAGATGGGGCAATGTAGCCTTGGTCGGCACCGCTCCACAATCCCCGGTAGTAGAAATCGATACGCAAGAGCGAGGATTTCGCATCGGCGGTATTAGAGATGTCTCGGATGCCGCTTCGCTCATCCGGACTACGCTTGCTGGCTCTCGTTGAGGTTGTGGCGTTCCGACCAAGTTAGCGAGCGTAGCCCGGATGAGCGCAGCGACATCCGGGGGCGATGTTAGAGTGGTCCCGGATGTCGCTGCGGGCTGATGAAAGAGGTGTCAGGGCGGGGTTGTGGATAGCTTTGTCAGGTATAGAGCTCGTCCCAGTCTTCGCCGATCACCCAGCGCAGGGCGGATAGCTTGCCGTTGATCATACCCCAATCAAACTTTGAGTAAGGACCCAGGCTTTCCTTCCCGTATTTCTTTTCAACGCGGTTCGCCGATTTGATAGCCCCAGCCAGGATATCGTCCACTACCAGCCTTCCCATGCCGCTCGCGCGGTGATGCTTGGGTCCGAAGTCCTTCTTCGCAATGATCTTGCATTTTCCGGTCTGAATCTCATGCCGCATAACCATATGACGGTCGTACCAAACACGGTCAGTTAGTTCGTCGATCGCGTTTAATACTTCGCTGGGTTTGCGGGGCTCAATGGTAAATTCGTGTTCGTACATCGCCTCTGCAAATTCGTTCGGCCGAAGGGCGCGCAGGGCGTCAATCAGCTTAATGAAGTACCGCGATTTGATGCGTGAAAAATACTGCGAGATATCAGAATGCGGCTTTCGTTGGTCGCCGCCTTGCAGGCTGAAATCCTTCACGTTGTGAGTTACAAACACAGAGCGGCCCGGGTGTCCCGCAATCTGCCCATAGAGCTCCAAAATTACGGCGTCGGCGAAGCTGTTTTTGCCTGTATGGAATGGCGCCTTCTTTTGGAGCGCTCTCGCTGAAGCCGATTGCATGGCCGCGCTTTGATCTCCAAGCCACGAGCATTTCATGAAAAGCGTTTCCACTCGGGCTACCGAGGCGGCGGTTACATCCAAAGAGTTGCTCAGAAGGTAGTCGATATCGTCTAGCACGTCGGCGGCTTTGCGCCGCTTCCTCGCGTCGCCATACGTCCAGACCGCGACCTTGGCCCGCCTGAGCGTACTCGAAAGGCTGCGCCCGCTTTCCTTGATGACGCGGTCTTTGTTGCGGTCGAACTCGTCCCTGACAATCTGCGGTACAACAAGATCAATGACGCCGCGATTTGTAAGGTTTTCCAGCGCTCCCAGTAGAGGCTCGTTTGCCTCGCTTCCGACTAGGTCGAGCCAAACGCATGTGTCCAGAAAAAGTCGTGCAGCGGTCACTGTTCGCTCTTTACCCTTCAATTTGGTCAATTCGTGCTCTCCATCTTCGGGCCGAGAGCTAGTAGCCCGGATGAGCGAAGCGAAATCCGGGACGGTGTTAGAGTGATCCCGGATGCCGCTTCGCTCATCCGGGCTACTTGCTAAACTGATGCACCAGCCGGCTAATCGCGCTCCATGACATGGACCGCATGATTCGCCGCTACTTTGTCGATTACTGCGCGAAGGATTTCGTCGAGCCGCCTGCCTTCTGAATAATCCGCGGGTGCGATGAAGTCTGCACGCTTGTCATGTATAAGCTTCTCCGCGCGGGCTTTCTTCGATCGACTTCCAGGCTGATAGACCGCTATTGAGTGACCGCCTTGATCTCTAACTAGCCGCATGCACGGAATATCGGTTTCGCCGTCGCCGATGAAAACTATGTTGGTGAAAGGCACCGGCCGCTCGGCGTGCGGAACGAAGTCGTTGATTAGTCCGTGATCATGCACACGAAGAGACCCCTTGTTGATCCGGAAAAGGTACTGGGTCTTTGTTGTGTAGTTGATCGCTAACGCGGGCCACTTGGCAGCCCCATTTGCATCATAAGCAAACGACGAAGCGAACACCTTTGTAAATTTCCTCCCAATCTTTGTTGCTTCGATCATCTCCTTGATGCCAGATGATATAATGAAGTGCTGCAGCTTGACTTGTCGTTCCTTCGCGTAGGCATTGATATGGTCGAACCAATTGCTAGCGCCCCGAAAAAGTTTTACAGTTTTCCCGTGCTCCGCGAAATCTCGTTTGCGGACCGGAACATCTTGGGCTGCGGCGCGCTCTAGCATGTACGTCATGTACGAAAGCACCTCGTCTGCTTCGTGCTTCTCTGCGCGCGCTTTGTTGTTCTGCCAAAAGGTTGTCTTCTTCATTCCGATTGCGGGGATGAAGCTATTTTCCTGAATATTGCCTGGCGCCAGTGTGCCATCGAAATCATACGCGATGGCCATTGGGATGAGTTTTCGAGTCATCGGCTAGAACCAGATCTCGTTCAGCACTGGCGGACCAAAAAAAGAAGCCCCGCCGTTGCCGGCAGGGCTTTTGTCGTGGATGGACGGTTCGTTAGACATCGCCGCGGCGCTTCACGAACACCCCGTCGTGGACCCACACGTATCGCACTTCATACACGTCCCGTTCCGCACCAGCGTGAAGTTGCCGCACTCCGAGCACATCTCGCCTTCGTAGCCCTTGGCCTTGGCTTCGGCGCGGCGTTCGGCCTTGGACGGGGCGACTGCGACGGCGGCGCTGCCGGCCTTGCTCCACTTCAGGGCGTCCAGCCTTTCCGTTGGCGACAGGTCGTGGCTGGTTTCCTGCTTCAGCGCCACCGCGCCTTCATGCGCGTCGGAGGCGCGGGCGCTGGGGCCGTGGCCGCCGATCGCGGTGACGTTGTGGGAGCCGCGGGCATCCACGTCGCCGCCGCGCATCACGACGAGATTATCCGTGCGCGAGCGGGTCAGGCCCTTGGACAGATACTTGGTGGCCTGCTGGCCCTGGTCGGACGGCTCCTTGCCTTCCTCTACGCCCTTGCCGAGCGCGTCGAAATTCGACTCGGTCGGGTCGACATGGGCGAGATCGAAGCGCGACATGTAGCTGACCGCGAGTTCGCGGAACACATAGTCGAGGATCGAGGTCGCGTACTTGATGGAGTCGTTGCCCTGCACGGGGCCCGCGGGCTCGAAGCGGGTGAAGGTGAAGGCGTCGACATATTCCTCCAGTGGCACGCCGTATTGCAGGCCGAGCGAGACGGCGATCGCGAAGTTGTTGATGAAGGAGCGGAGCGCCGCGCCTTCCTTGTGCATGTCGATGAAGATCTCGCCGAGACGGCCGTCGTCATATTCGCCGGTGCGCAAGTAGACCTTGTGGCCGCCGACCACCGCCTTCTGGGTGTAACCCTTGCGGCGATCCGGCATCTTCTCGCGCTCGCGCATCACGACAATGCGCTCGACCAGTTTTTCGACGATCTTCTCCGAGACCTGCGCGGTGCGCGCGGCCATCGGCTTCTCGTAGAGCGCCTCCACCGCATCGTCCTCGTCGTCATCATCGGCGATGAGCTGCGAGTTCAAGGGCTGGCTCAGCTTCGAGCCGTCGCGGTAGAGCGCGTTGGCCTTCAGCGCGAGCTTCCAGGACAAGAGATACGCCGCCTTGCAGTCCTCGACGGTGGCGTCGTTCGGCATGTTGATGGTCTTGCTGATCGCGCCCGAGATGAACGGCTGCGAGGCCGCCATCATGCGGATGTGGCTCTCGACCGACAGATAGCGCTTGCCGATCTTGCCGCAGGGGTTGGCGCAATCGAACACCGGATAGTGCTCGGCCTTCAGGTGCGGCGCGCCTTCCACCGTCATCGCGCCGCAGATGTGCACGTTGGCGGCCTCGATCTCGCGCTTGGAGAAGCCGAGCGCTGCGAGCAGGTCGAAGCCGGGGGCCGCGATTGCTTCCGGCGCAAGGTTCAACGTGTCGCGCAGGAAGTCCTCGCCAAAGGTCCACTTGTTGAAGGCGAACTTGATGTCGAAGGCGGTCGGCAGCGCCTTTTCCACCTTGGCCAGCGCTTCGTCGGTGAAGCCTTTTGCCTTCAGCGTGGTGAGGTTGATGCCGGGCGCGTTGGAGAGCGAGCCGTGGCCGACGGCGTAAGCCTCGATCTCCGCAATATGCGCTTCGCTGTAGCCGAGCGCGCGCAGCGCTTCGGGCACGGCCTGGTTGATGATCTTCCAGTAGCCGCCGCCGGCGAGCTTCTTGAATTTCACCAGCGCAAAGTCAGGCTCGATGCCGGTGGTGTCGCAATCCATGACCAGGCCAATGGTGCCGGTCGGCGCCACGACAGTCGTCTGCGCGTTGCGGAAACCGTTGGCTTCGCCGAGGGCGAGGGCGTCGTCCCAGGCCTTGGTCGCATGCGCGATCACGTCTCCTTGCGGGCAGGAGGCGTGGTCGAGCGGCACCGGGTTGACGCTGAGCGACTCATAGCCCGAGGCGTGGCCGTGGGCGGCGCGGCGGTGGTTGCGGATCACGCGCAGCATGTGCTGGGCGTTCTTCTTGTAGCCGGGGAAGGTGCCGAGCTCGGCCGCCATTTCGGCCGAGGTCTTGTAGGCGATGCCGGTCATCACGGCGGTCAGCGCGCCGCACAGCGAACGGCCTTCCTTGGAGTCATAGGGCAGGCCCATGGTCATCAAGAGGCCGCCGATGTTGGCAAAGCCGAGGCCCAGCGTGCGGAACTCGTAGGAGAGCTCGGCGATCGCCTTCGAGGGGAATTGCGCCATCATCACGGAGATTTCGAGCACGATGGTCCAGAGCCGGCACAGGTGCTCGTAGGCCTCGACGTCGAACCGTTTGGTGGTGGTCGAATAGAACGTCAGCAGATTGGCGGAGGCGAGGTTGCACGCCGTGTCGTCCAGGAACATGTATTCCGAGCACGGGTTCGACGCGCGGATGTCGCCGGACGCCTTGCAGGTGTGCCAGTCGTTCATGGTGGTGTTGAAGTGCAACCCCGGATCGGCCGAGGCCCAGGCGGCGTGCCCGATCTTTTCCCAGAGCTCGCGCGCCTTCAGCGTCTTGGTGATCTTCTTGTTGGTGCGGCCGATCAGATTCCACTCGCCGTCGGTTTCGACGGCGCGGAGGAAATCGTCCTTCAGCGAGACCGAGTTGTTGGAGTTCTGGCCGGATACCGTGAGGTAGGCTTCCGAATCCCAATCGGTGTCGTAGATCGGGAAGTCGATGTCCTTATATCCCTGCTTGGCGAACTGGATCACCCGCTTGATGTAATTGTCGGGCACCAGCGCGCGGCGCGCCAGCTTGATCTCGCGGCGCAGCGCTGGGTTCTTTTCGGGATCGAAGCAGTCGTCGCCCGAACCTTCGCAGTTCACGCAGGCCTTCAGCACGGCCTTGAGGTGCTTCTGGTTGATCTTGGAGCCGGTGACGAGGGCTGCAACCTTCTGCTCCTCCTTCACCTTCCAGTCGATATAGGTCTCGATGTCGGGGTGATCGACATCGACCACGACCATCTTGGCCGCGCGGCGCGTGGTGCCGCCCGACTTGATCGCGCCGGCGGCGCGGTCGCCGATCTTGAGAAAACTCATCAGGCCGGACGAGCGGCCGCCGCCCGAAAGGCGCTCGCCTTCACCGCGCAGGCGCGAGAAGTTCGAGCCGGTGCCGGAGCCGTATTTGAACAGGCGCGCCTCACGCACCCAGAGGTCCATGATGCCGCCCTCGTTGACGAGGTCGTCCTCGATGCCCTGGATGAAGCAGGCGTGCGGCTGCGGGTGCTCGTAGGCCGATTTCGACTTGGTCAGCTTGCCGGTCTTCCAGTCGACGTAATAGTGGCCCTGGCCGGGGCCATCGATGCCGTAGGCCCAGTGCAGCCCGGTGTTGAACCATTGCGGCGAATTCGGCGCGACCATCTGCTTTGCGAGCTGGTAGCGCAGCTCGTCGTAGAACGCCTGGGCGTCTTCATCGCTGGAGAAGTAGCCGCCCTTCCAGCCCCAATAGGTCCAGCAGCCGGCGAGGCGATCGAACACCTGTTTTGCGCTGGTCTCGCCGACATAGCGCTCGCTTTCGGGCAGCAGGGCGAGGGCCTCGGTGTCCGGCACCGAGCGCCACAGCCACGACGGGACGGTCTCTTCCTCGATCTTCTTCAAGCGCGCAGCGACGCCGGCCTTGCGAAAGTACTTCTGCGCCAGCACGTCGGAGGCGACCTGCGACCAGAACTGGGGCACTTCGACATTCTCGAGCCGAAACACGACCGAACCGTCGGGGTTGCGGATCTCCGATGTCGTCAGCCTGAAATCAATCCCTGCGTAGGGTGATTGGCCGGAAGTGGTGTTGCGCCGTTCGATTCGCATAGTTGTCGTGCCCCGTCTTGCCCGGTCCGCATTTCCTGCGGTTGCCGGATGTTTCAGTGAGCGAACTTCCGGGACCAAGGTTGAAGACAACCTTGGCCCTTGAGATCCGCAAGCTCTACCGGTGAACCCGGCCCTGTTTCTGTCTTCGCCACCCCAAGGGCTCGTCCCGCCTTTTCGGCAGGGCCAGCCCCTTCCTTCGTTTGAGCATGGTCTGTTCGAAAACCGGTACCCACTTTTCCGGACCATGCTCCCAACTCAACGCCGCAACTCGTCGCCTTGAGCCATTCGGCTCGTTTTTAAGGCCCGGATCGCCCCCGAATTTTGGGCAGACAAGCCCTCGATCCGTGCCTCAACCGGCTGACGGAGTGCTCGTTCGGAACCCATTTGGGAGCGATCGGCGGGACCCAGAACTTAACTCGCGCCGTCCAGCAATAAGGCTAGGCCAAACCCGTTGCGCCCGTCAAGGAGTAGTACGAGTTCCTGAATCAAATACTAAATATGGTGGAAAGTGAGGGATAACAGGGGGTGTTCCCGCGCCTGTGATGGTGCCAAGTATCGGTGAGTCCTCAGGGATTCCCAACCCAAAAATTTGTTCCTCGCATGTGGAAACAGGCTTCGTCCCGCTGTTCACAGGGCAGGTATTTTTTCGGCTTTCGGGATTGCGTTCGAAAGACTCACGTAACGCTACGGAACGGGGAGGGCTGGCATGCCGACGAGCCCGTGGTCGCGCCCGCCGATAAGCGGCAAGGTGAGGCCGATTCCACCTCTTTTCCGTCCCTGCCGGGCTCCATGACAGAATCAAAACCGACCAGCGCGCCGATGCGGATCGCGCCCGCAGGCCTGATGTTCCTCGCCATCACCTCGGTGGGCTGGGGGTTTAACTGGCCCGTCACGAAGTATCTGTTGAGCGAGTTGCCGCCGCTGACGCTGCGGGGCTCGACCGGCGTGATCGGCGCGGCGCTCCTGGCCGTGCTGGCGCTGGCGCGCTCGCAAAGCCTCAAGGTCGAGCGGCATCTGTGGCCGCGGTTGATGCTTTCGGCCCTGCTCAATGTCACGGGCTGGATGGTGCTGATGGGGCTGGCGCTGCTGTGGCTGCCGGCGAGCGAAGCCGCGCTGATCGCCTACACCATGCCGGTATGGGCCTCGCTCTTGGCCTGGCCGGTGCTCGGCGAGCGGCCGACTATTCTGCGCACGGTGGCGCTGGTGATGGCGTTCGCCGGCCTCGCCGCCATCATGGGCGGCAACGGGTTTAGCGCGACCGCGGCAAAACTGCCGGGCATGGTGATGGCGCTGGGCGGCGCGTTCGGCTTTGCGCTCGGCACGGTGCTGGCGAAAAAATTGCCGGTGCCGCTGCCGCCGATCCCGGCCGCGGCCTGGCAGATCGGGCTGGGATGTTTTCCGATCGTCATCATCGGTCTCGCCGTCGAGACCACGCATATCGATGATGTGACACAGCTCGGCTGGTGGCTCCTGATCTATTCCACCGTGATCCAGTTCTGCATCGCCTATGTGAGCTGGTTCGCCGCGCTCGCCCGTCTGCCGGCATCAGTCGCCGCGATCGGCACCATGGCGGTGCCGGTGATCGGCGTCGTCGCCTCGGCCATCGCGCTCGGTGAGCCGCTCGGCCTGATCCAGATCGCAGCACTGGTGTTCACGCTGGCGGGCGTGGTGCTGGCGACAAGGTCTTAGCTTGCCAAGTCGCAGTTTTGTGCAAAGATACAACCGTTCGGCGAAGCTGAGTATCTGTTTTTCCTCGGTACGATAGTTTGCATTTTGGAATGGAGTATGCCGTGAGCGAGTTACTTCATCCAAGCGCCCCGCATCATCTGCCAGGCTTCATCACCGCTCCTGAAAGCACCGATATCCTCATGCTGGTGGTCGGCATCGTTCTGCTCGGTGCCGTTCTGTTGGTCGGTAATCTTTACCTGCGCTTGCACTCTTTGCCGGAGCGGATGGCGCACAAATCGCAGAAGCTGCAATTCGAGATCGTGGCTGTGTTGGGTTTGTTGGCGCTCTTTACCCACATCCACCTGTTTTGGGTAATCGGGCTGTTGCTTGCCATGATCGATTTGCCCGATTTCAGCACGCCGCTGCGCAGCATCGCGGGATCGGTCGAGAAGATGGCCGGCGTTCCGCCGGGAAACGAAGCGGCCGAGGTAGCCGATGAAGGCCCGGCCCACGCCGCTCGCCCCGAGGGAGCGGATGCGACAAAGGCCGGCGTCAGGGGAGTGCGCAGCCATGCTTGAATTGCTGCTCTGCTCCCTGGTCACGATCTTTCCGGATTACCTTTATCGCCGCTACTGGCAAGGGAAGCGTCTCGGCCGGGAGATTACCTTCTATTCAGTGTGGTTTGAGCTAAGGTGGGGCATCGTCACCTGCCTCATGCTGACGGTCGGCCTGATTACGGTCATCTTCTATTTTCATCCGTCGACCAACACGGCGACGCTGTTCTACAGGACCATTCCGATCGTTCCGGAGAGAATTGGCCGGGTCGCAGAAGTTCGCGCTGATTTCAGCGCTCCCGTCCAGAAGGGTGATGTGATCTTCAAGCTGGACACTTCAAAGCAGGAAGCAGCAATGGAAGCGGCCCGGCGCAAGATCGCCGAAGTCGAGGCCGCTTTGCTGGTGGCGCAGGCCGACATCCTCAAGGCCGAAGGACAGATTCAGGAGGCCAAGGGCGCCTATCAGCAAGCTTCGGATGAGCTGGACACCAAACGCGAACTTCAGAAGCGCAATCCCGGCATCGTCCCGCAGCGTGACATCGAAAAGCTCGAGGTGCTGCTTGCGGGTCGGCAAGGGGGCCTTGACTCCGCGACAGCTTCGAAACAATCAGCAATGACTCGCGTGAGCGCGCTTCTGCCCGCGGAGAAGGCAAGCGCGGAGGCGGCGTTGGCCGATGCGCAGGTGGATATGGACAAATCATACATTCGAGCCGGTGTCGCCGGCCGGGTAGAGCAGTTCACGCTGCGTGTGGGAGATGTCGTCAATCCTATGATGCGATCGGCTGGCGTTCTCATTCCGGAGGGGGCAGGACAACGCGCGCTTTTTGCGGGCTTTGGACAGATCGAGGCGCAGGTCATGAAGGTTGGAATGGTCGCCGAGGCCACATGCATCTCGAAGCCCTGGACTATCATTCCGATGGTGGTGACCGGTGTGCAGGATTACATCGCAGCAGGTCAGGTCCGCGCCGGCGAGCAGTTGGTCGACGCGCAGCAGGTGATGCGTCCAGGCACCATTCTCACCTACCTGGAGCCTATCTATAAAGGCGGCCTTAACGGCGTGACACCCGGAAGCAGTTGCATCGTCAACGCCTATACCAGTAACCACGAGCGGATTGCCTCGAACGAGACTGGCGTATTCAAGCGGCTTGCGTTGCATGCCGTTGACACCGTCGGCATCGTGCACGCGATGCTGTTGCGCATCCAGGCCCTGCTGCTTCCGATCAAGACACTTGTGCTGAGCGGACACTGAGTTGCTCGTTTTGAAACGCTTTTCGTGATCCCGCTGGCCTTCACCGGCCAAACCTAGCGATTGTGGCCGCGTTGGAGATGCAATTGTAGGAAGGGAGATCGCACGTGCGCCAGACGCTTGGACATCCTCTTGGCTGCGATTGCCTGGGTCGCCGTGGTTTTCTCAAGCTGGCTGCTGGAGCTGCTGTAGTCGGCATTGGCGGCGGCAGCGTCTTCCGTGCAGATCGCGCACGTGCAGACGCGCTTACCAAGGAGCTGCGCGACAAGCTGACGCCGGAGCAAATCATCCAGGCAATGAAGAACGGTAATAAGCGTTTTCGTATGGGAATAAGGAAGGAACGCAATTACCTCCGCGAACAGAAAGCGAGTGCAAAAGGTCAATACCCGGCGGCCGTCTTGCTGACGTGTATAGATTCGCGCGCGCCTGCCGAGGTGATCATGGATCTTGGACTTGGCGACATTTTCAATTGCCGGGTTGCGGGTAACGTTAGAAACGCGGACATCTTGGGCAGCATGGAATTCGCCTGCAAATTGGCGGGGGCAAAGGTCGTACTCGTAATGGGCCACACGGCATGTGGCGCCATCAAGGGCGCCATTGACAATGCCGAATTGGGAAATTTGACGGGCTTGCTGACCAAGATCAAACCAGCAGTGGAGGAGACGACCTATACCGGCGAGCGCCTGGCAAAGAACTACGCCTTCGTCGATGCTGTCGCTCGAACGAACGTAGAAAAGAACGTTGCGGGTATCCGGAAGGACAGCCCCGTACTTGCCGAGCTGGAAGCGAAGGGTGAAATCAAGATCGCCGGCGCAATGTACAGTCTCGAAACAGGTGCGGTGGAGTTCTTTGACTGAAGCGCGTGCAGGTCGCTTGTCGGGTAAAGCTGATGGATGAAGCACCTTTTACGACGGCTCGAAGCTTGGTCGCCTTCTCGGCCAACCGCCTCCCGACGGCGTAGCCGGACGGGTAAATTTGAGAGCCGCTATCTGATTGTAATATCTGCCGGTTTGCAGTAGGCCTCCTGCTGAGATAGTTCTGGCATAATGGGTGCCAGACCTAGAGGGGCCTGGTTTTATCTGTGAAAGAGAGAGTATGGCGCGCAACATTTTGATCCTCGGGGCCTCGTATGGCTCCTTGCTGGCGACGAAGCTTTTGATGGCCGGTCACAACGTGACGCTGGTGTGCCGGAAGAAGACGGCCGAGCTCATCAACCGCGACGGCACCGAAGTACGCATCAAGCTGCGCGACGAGGCGGTGCACCGCGCGATCTTTTCGCGCGACCTGCCGGGCAAGCTGGACGCGACGACGCCCGCCGAGGTCGATCTTTCCCGCTATGACCTGGTCGGTCTTGCGATGCAGGAGCCGCAATACACCAACCACACGATCCGCGTTCTGATGATCAAGATCGCCGAGGCGAAGCTGCCTTGTCTGTCGATCATGAACATGCCGCCGTTACCTTATCTCAAGCGGATTCCGGCGCTGGCGGACATGGACCTCGAGGAGGCCTATACCAACGCGCAGGTGTGGGAACGCTTCCAGCCTGGGCTGGTGACGCTGTGCTCGCCCGATCCGCAGGCTTTCCGTCCGCCGGAAGAGGCAGCAAACGTGCTGCATGTCGGCCTGCCGACCAACTTCAAGGCCGCCGCCTTTGCCGACGAGAAGCACAACAAGCTGCTTCGAGAGCTGGAAGCTGATATCGATGCGGTGACGCTGGATGGCCACGACGTCCCGGTGAAGCTGAAAGTGTTCGACTCGCTGTTCGTGCCGCTCGCCAAATGGTCGATGCTGCTGACCGGCAATTACCGCTGCATCACGCCGAACGATCCGCAGTCGATCCGCGACGCCGTGCACGGCGACCTGAAACTGTCGCAGTCGATCTACGATCACGTCGACGGTATCGCACGGCGCCTCGGCGCCGATCCGCAGGACCAGGTGCCGTTCGCGAAATACGCCAAGGCGGCCGAAAGCCTGCTCAAGCCGTCATCGGCGGCCCGCGCGGTTGCCGCCGGCGCGCCGTTCATCGAGCGCGTCGACCTGCTCGTGAAGCTGATCTCGCACCAGCTCGGCGCGCCGAGCGCCGAGATCGACCGCACGGTCGAGACCGTCGACCAGAAGCTGAATGAGAAGATCGTGGCGGGCGGTTCGGGTTCGCAGTAGGCGGAAATGGCGCGTCCGCTTCGGCGCAGCAGAACTCGACATCGATCAGCGCCAACCCAACCCTTCTGGTGCGGATCATGCCTCTACGGCAACTTGTTTCACCAATTCGGGAATAAGTTGTCTGAGCTTGCCGTGACTGATCAGCGGCGTAGCGGCGATCTCGGCAAGCCGTTGTTCGACGTGCGGCCATTGATTGGTCTCGCGCGGGTCGGTGTCGCCCTTGGCGAGATTGCAGGGGTAGCAGGACAGCACGCGGTTGCTCCTGCCATTCTGGCCTCCCTTGGAGAGCGGGATGAAATGGTCGATGCTGGCCTTGACCTTGCCGCCCGTCTTTTGCCGGGGCAGTCCAACGTCGCAGTAAGCGCATCGTCCGCCCCAATCGAAATAGCAGCGCTTGTAGATCACGTCGGCCATTAGCCTTGGCTCTTTCCCCGAATCTCTTCGTCCAAGTCTCGCCCTTTCATACATCAGTTGGCATTGAAAACGACGCCGCAGGAGGGAGGCTTGCGCCTTGTTTATCCCGACAGCGCGCGGCGGACCATGTTCGCCAACTGCGACTTCCGGTACGGCTTGGTCAGCAGCAGCACGCCGGGATCGAGGCGGCCCTGGTGCACGATCGCGTTGTCGGTATAGCCGGACGTATATAGCACCTTTATGCCGGGCCGGAGCTTCAGCACCTTGTCCGCGAGTTCGCGTCCGGTCAGGCCGCCGGGCATGATGACATCGGTGAACAGCAAATCGAACGCCTGACCGCCTTCGATCAGGTTCATCGCCGCCGGTCCGTTGGCAGCGGCCACCGTCCGGTAGCCGAGGCTCTGCAATTGCGCGGTGACGAAGTTGCGCACGAGCGCATCGTCTTCCACCACCATGATGGTCTCGTTGCCATGCGGCAGCGGCGCTGCCGCCGGCGGCGCGGCCTCGGCCTGGCCGCGGGCAGGAGGCAGATAAAGCTTGATCGTGGTGCCGTGGCCGACCTCGCTGTAGATCCGGATGTGCCCGCCGGACTGCTTGACGAAGCCGTAGACCATGCTCAAGCCGAGGCCTGAGCCCTTGCCGACCTCCTTGGTGGTGAAGAACGGCTCGAACACCTTGTCCAGCACGTGCTGCGGCATGCCGGCGCCGGTGTCGCTGACCGCGAGCATCACATAGGGACCGGGCTTTGCGTCCGGGTTGGCCTGCGTATAGGCCTCGTCGAGCACGACGTTGCGCGTCTCCAAAAGCAGCTTGCCGCCGTTCGGCATCGCATCGCGCGCGTTGATCGCCATGTTGAGCAGGGAGTTGGCGAGCTGCGATGCGTCGATATGGGCAATCGCCACTTCCTGTTCGAGAATGGAGTTGACCTCGACTTGCTCGCCGAGCGTCGGGCGAAGCAGTTTTGCGATATCGAGCACGGTCGCGTTGATGTCGACATTGCGCGGCTGCAGCGGCTGGCGGCGGGCGAAGGCGAGCAGATGCTGGATCAACTCACTGCAGCGCTCCGCCGCCTGGTCGATCAGTTCGGCGGTCTTCTGCAACGCCGGCTCATGCGCAAGGTTGGTTACCAGCGTTTCGGTGGTGCCGGTGATCACGGTCAGCATGTTGTTGAAGTCGTGCGCGACGCCGCCGGTGAGCTTGCCGATGGCGTCGAGCTTTTGCGCTTGCTGCAGCTTGTGCTCGGTTTCGCGCGATCCCGTGATGTCGTGGTAGACCAGCGCCGCGCCGCTGATGGCGCCCGAGGCATCGCGCAGCGGCCGGCCGCTGATCACGAGGTGAACCGGCGGATCGCCGCTAACCGGGCGCAACACGATTTCGCTGGCGTCGAACGCTTCGCCGCGCAGCGCGCGCGAGGCGGGCATGTCATGGAGAGGCAGCGGCGTGACGCCGTCGGCATGGAAAACCGCGCTGAGCGACCGTATGTGCTCGACCGTCATGCCCGGCCGGTAGCGCAGCATCTTCTCGGCGGCCGGGTTCGAGAGCAAAACCTCGCCCCTGGTGTCGATGACGAGCACGGCCTCTGCCATGCTGTGGAAGGTGCTGCGCAAGACGGCGGCCGAAAGCCTGAGTTCCTCATGCGCGGCGACCAGATGTTCGGTGCGCTCAGCGACCGCGGCCTCCAGCGCCTCGTTGGTGGCCTTGGTGGCGCTCAGCGAATCCTGCAGTTCCCGGCGCGAGCGGCGGGTTGAGACCGTCAGCAGAGTGGCGAGGAACAGAATCAGCAGGACGCCGGCGAGATCGATCGCCAGCAGGAGCGTCCCGTTGGTTTCGGATTCGGCGCGTCTGGCAAAAAGCAGCCTGCGCTCTTCCGCGACCGCTTTCTCGAGGTTTCCGGTGATTGCGGCTGTCGCCGCACGGTCCTCCTGGTTGACGAGCGCCGCGACAGCGGCGCCATCTCCCGCGGTCCGGAGCCTGATCAACTCGCCATTGACGGCAATCTGCCGCTCGACCAGTGCCTTGGTTTCCTCGATCAGCCGCTTTTCGGTGGGATTGTCCTTGACCGCCTCGACCAGAGCCGCCAGCGCCGGCACGGTCGCGTCGCTGGCCTCGCGGTATTCCCTGGCGAATTCCTGATCGCCCGATAGCGCAAAGGCACGCGCCGCGCTTTCCGTCCGGCGCAGCAGCGGGCGCATATCCGAGATTTTGCTGAGAATTCCAAGCGCACGGTCGACCGAGGCTGCGTCGGACCGCGACTTGAGGTCGAGACCGATCGAGGCAGCGCCGATAATGAGGAGGATAGCGAGGCCACTTCCAAGAATGATACGCTGCGAGGGCATTGCCAGTTGTTTACTTCACGATTTCGACTGCTGCGCGGAAGCTTTCGGTTTGGTGATGCATTGATTGACCGAGGTCAACAACGCGTCCGGCGTGAACGGTTTGCGCAGGCAGCATGCCGCGCCGAGCTGGATGGTCATCCGCAGGAAATCCGGTGCGCGTTCGGTGTTGGCGAAGGCGTAGCCCGACATCGCGATAACAGGTACGTCCGGCTTGCGCTCGTGGAACATCCGGATCGATTCGAAGCCGCGCATATGCGGCATGAACACATCGATCAGCATGACGTCGAAATCGGAAGTTTCGAGCGCGCGCATTCCCGCTTCACCACCGTCGGCAACGGTGACCTCGAAACCCTTGCGCGTCAGACAAACCTCGATGGCAACGCACACCATCGGGTCGTCATCGACCACGAGAACGCGCGGCACGATGATTCCTTCTTCCTCGGGGCGGCGGCAGGTCGCACGTCCCATGTGACGATTAAGTCGAAACGCCGACAAGTCGTCTACATGGCAGAGTGCCCATAAAAGTTGCCGAGGGCAATTCCGTTTCGCCGTATCAGAACGATAACAAGTTCAACCGCCGGTTCCGGACCCAATCCCGTCATGTCGCCGATCAACCATGGCGCGCATCGTCGGCGCCGCGGCATTGGCGCTGTGCGCGCTCGTGCGGCGGCAGAAACTTGAGCGTGCTCTGGCAGGCGCGGTGTGCGTTGGGCTTGGCTCCGTATTGACCAAGCATTGCCTGCGCGAGGTCGCGGCACTGACGTTTACGCTTGGCGGCGTCGCGGTGGCGTTGCGCGCCTGGCAAACGCTCTAACTCTGGAACGAAAAAGGGCGGCACACTGTGGAATGTGCCGCCCTTGAACTCACGCTATCGTGCTACTGCGCCGGGCAGGGGTGACGCTGCCCGTCATAGCCGAGATACGTTCCCGATGCCGGATCGTAGGATTTGTACCGCCGCATGCAATACGCCACGGCATCATCGTCGGCCACGGGCGCTGCGGCGACTACGGTGTCGTCGTAATAATAGGGGTCATCGTAATAGGTGCTACCGTAATAGCCATAGGCCGACCCGATACCGGCACCGATCGCGAAGCCCGGCCAGAAGCCGTGACGATGGCGATGAAAATGACCGCCGTGCCAGCGGCCAGCATAATAATTCCCCCGACCGCCGCCGCCCACGACGGCTGGGCCGCCGATGCCTGGACTGGGGCGGAATCCAGCAGAAGGTGCGCCTGGGGCGACAGCTCTACCGCCCCCAATCGCGGGGCCGCCGGCTTGAACGCCACCGCCACCGACCGCCACGCCGCCACCTCTGATGCCGCCGCCACCGATGGCTGCACCGCCACCGCCGCCGCCCCTGGCGCCACCGATAGACGGAACGGCACCGCCTCTATCCTGCGCCTGAACGGCGCTGAGGCTTGGCGCGACCACCGGCAACACAAGCGCCATCGCTGCCGCGGCACTCAAAACCTTTAGACTGATCATTCTAGGCTCCATTTGCGGGATATAGGCCCTAACCCGCTCAAGGGGCGGACGTTCCAGAGCCCGCGCGTTGATTGCATGCGGATTCAGCCTGCCGGATCGGAACCGTATCCGGGATGAACGGATTGCGCCGATTCCGCGACCATGGACGGGCGGCAAGCCGCTGTCCGGCAGGGCCGCAGTGTCAGCCTCTGCTGGACAATCCGTCCGGCCGGTGGCATCAGAGCGGCACGATATCTCGAACCGGCCGAGCCCTCATGAAGCTGTTTCTGCTGAAATTTTTCACTTGGTGGAACGGCCAGACGTTCGGCACGCAATTGTGGACGTGGCGGTTCGGCGAATTGGTCGGCCAGGACGAGCAGGGCAACCGCTACTACCGGACCAAGGGCGGCAAGATCGATCCGACGCTGGGTTTCGAGCGGCGCTGGGTGATCTACAACGGGCTTGCCGAGGCGAGCCGGGTGCCGCCGTCATGGCATGGCTGGCTGCATCACGTTGTCGATACCGCGCCGACCGAAGAGAGCTACACGCCGCGCGAGTGGGAGAAGCCACACGTTCCGAACCTGACCGGCACGCCCGCGGCCTACCGCCCCTCCGGCTCGACGCTGGCCAGCGGTCGCCGCCCCAAGGCGACCGGCGATTACCAGCCCTGGACGCCGGGAAGCTGATTTCACGTTTATTTTAGCGGGAACAGCTTCGGGTTGCGCTTGCGGATGCAAATAGGTGTAGATACACTTATATCATGAAGCAAGCAAGCGACCCCGACACCGCTCACTACATGGCCGCTGCCGGCTGTTTCTGTCTGGCGTCGCGGCAGGCTGCACGAAAGATCACGCGGCTGTACGATTCGTACATGCAGGAATCCGGAATTCGAATCACCCAATTCACCATCCTGTCGCAGTTGATGCTGCGAGGGGAGATGCCGATGGGCAGGCTGGCCGGCATTCTCGGCATGGAGCGCACGACGCTCACGCGAAATCTCGCGGTGCTCGAGCAGCAAAAGTGGATTTCGATCAAGGCCGGCGACGACCCGCGCGCGCGGATGATCGGCATCACCGGGCAGGGCAGGAGCGTGGTGCGCCGCAGCTTTCCGTTCTGGTCGAAGGCGCAGGCGCATATCGGCAAGCTGCTCGGCGCTGACGGCCAAGCCGCGCTGAAGCTGCTGGAGTCCCGGAATTTGGGATGAGACGCACGGGCTTTCGGCCACCGCTTCGTTCATCTCGATAGGTGTAACTACACACAAGGAGAGATGTCATGCTCGATTTCATCGGAACTATCGTGCTCGTTGCCGCCATCATCGTTAGCATCAATGCGCTTGCCGGAACGATGCCGATCAGCACATCGCAGCGTGTCGCTGTTTCCGTCGGCGCCGGTCTGTGGACGGGGCTGGCTGCCGCACTCGCGGCCGCCAACCAGTTCCGCGGCACCAGTCCGCTGGGGCCGCTGATGATCGGCGCAGTCATCGCGCTCCCGCTGGTGGCGACTGCGGTTGTCACCGCGATCTCTGCGCCGGTGCGCGCGTCGCTGCTTGGAATGTCGATGCCGTTTCTGATCGGTCTCAACGTCTGGCGCGTGGCGGGAGGATTCTTCATCCTGCTCGCGGCCGAAGGCCGGCTTGGCGGACCATTTCCATATTCGGCAGGCTGGGGCGACATCATCACCGGCGTGCTCGCGTTGCCAGTGGCCTGGCTCGCGCTACGCGGGCAAGGCAAAGCGCTGGTTTGGGCCTGGAACGCATTCGGCATGCTCGATCTCATCGTCGCGATCGCCCTCGGCGTCATCTCGGCGAATGGCTCGCCCCTGCAGGTGATCCACGCAGGACCAGGCTCGGAAGCGGTGCAGATGCTGCCGTGGTCGCTGATTCCGACGGTGTTGGTGCCGATGTTCCTGATCGTGCACGCTGTCGTGTTCGCACAACTGGCCCGCGCCCGCGCGGGCAGCGAGGTCTCGCAACCGTGATCGTGCGCCTGGAATCCGGTGGTCCGCGCATGCGCGGCGAAGTCTGGTAGTGTCTCAGCGATAAGCTTGGCAAGGCAGTGACGGAACCGAATAAATGAAAGACGCCTGGATTCCAGTTATCGGGGTTGCAGCAGTGGCGATCATTTCGCTAGCGGGTGCGATCTACTTGAGAGGCAAGACTGAAAGCCCGATACCGCTGTGGTGGAATAGAATCACTGCGATCGTCATTGGCGTAGCGGTTGCCATTATCGCTGACCGTTTCGGGCACCTCGACTGGTATTTTGCGATCCCGCTAGGCGCACTGGCCTATGCCTGCGCCCGCTTCCCGGCGTACCGCCGCTATTTGAAGGACGAGGCGGCAGAACGCTCCAGCTCTCGCAAGCAAATTTCAAACTGAGAGACTACCGGAAGTCCGATTTGGTCGTGCTGGGGTCTGTGGATAACGGGATCAGCGGGGACATCCGCCGCAGCCGTCTTGCGCCATCCGCGTTATCGCGGCTCAATGTAGCCATCTTACGGAGATGGGAAACCATCGCGTCGGTGCCGGGCTCCAGTTCGCGACTGCCCCGGCGAGCAGCGGCCACCGAGTAGGACACGGCCGGGAGATAGGCCCCCGGTGCAGAGGTTCTGAAATCGCCCGCTAATGTGTGGCTGCCGTAGGACAGGAAAGGCCGTCTGGGAAACCAGGCGGCCTTTTTCTTGTTGCTGCCATTTGCTCCATGTTCCGGACGCGGTGCAGCGTTCTCCCGGCGATGCGAAGCATCGTCCGGTACGCTGCGCCGCAGAGCCGGGACCTATTCCGGTGGGTCCCGGCTCTGCGTCGCGTCACCATAGCGCGTCGAAGACGCGCGTAAACGCGCTGATGGTGCCGCGCCGCGTCCGGGACACGATTGCAGAGGCGCAGCGCTACCCCAGCCGTGCGGCGGCGCGGTCGATCATCTCGCCGCGGCGGATTTGCGCTGGCGCGATCCTGTCCTTCATGAAGGCAAGCACTTCCGGCGGCGCGGTGTCGGGTGAGCCGGAATTGAATGGCGGCGCCGGGTTGTATTCGAGCCGGAGCTGGATCGCCTCCGCGGTCTTCTGATCGTGCAGTAGCGAGACCAGCGTCAGCGCGAAATCGATCCCCGCGGTGACGCCGCCGCCGGTGACGCGGTTGCCGTCGACGCAGACGCGCGTCTTGGTCGGGATTGCGCCGAACGCGCTCAGAAAATCCATCGCCGTCCAGTGCGTCGCTGCGCGAAAACCCTTGAGCAGGCCGGCGGCGCCCAGCACCAGCGATCCCGTGCAAACCGAGGTGATGTATTTTGCACCTGGCGCCTGCTTGCGCAGGAAGGCCAGCATCTCCTCGTCGTTGATCATGTCGTCGGTGCCGAACCCGCCGGGCACGCAGATCACGTCGAGTTGCGGACAGTCGGCAAAGGTCGTGGTCGGCGTCAGCACCAGCACGGAATCACTCGTCACCGGCTCAATCCGTTTCCAGATCAAATGCACGTTGGCGCCGGGCAGGCTGGAGAACACCTGCAAGGGACCGGTGAAGTCGAGCTGGGTGACGTGCGGAAACAGCACGAGACCGATCTGAAGTAGCGTGGACGGTTGAGATGGCGCGGACATCGTGACCTCCGGAAAATTTGGCTTGACGAGGGGCATCCTGCCATGGTCGCTTCTTGTCCGAAATGGCATAATTCCCTCATTTCAGGACATCTCATTCATCGGCCCAAAACAGGCAAGCATAAGACAGGCGAGCATCATGATCGGCGTTCTCGTGTTTCCGGATTTCCAGTTGCTCGACGCGGCCGGGCCGATATCGGCGTTCGAGATCGCGGCGCGCTTTGCCGAGGGGGCGTCCGCGATCCGGGTTCTGGCGGTGACGCCGGGGCCGGTACGCTCGTCGTCGGGCGTCGAGATCGTTGCGCGAGGATTAAAGTCGGCATCTGCGATCACGACGCTGATCGTCGCCGGCGGCGAGGGCGTGCGGCAGGCCGCCGCCTGCGAGAAGACGATCGGCTTCGTGCGCACGATTGCCAAACGCGGCATCCGCATCGCCAGCGTCTGCTCTGGCGCCTATGTCCTCGCAGAAACCGGCCTGCTCGATGGCCGCCGCGCCACCACGCATTGGCAGCGCACGCGGCATTTTCTGAAAACCTATCCGCAGGTGAAACTGGAGCCCGATCGCATCTTCGTGCGCGACGGCGACGTCTGGACCTCGGCGGGAATATCGGCCGGCATCGATCTGTCGCTGGCGATGATCGCGGAGGACTATGGCGACGAGATCGCGCAGAAGACCGCGAAGCAGCTCGTGCTCTATCACCGCCGCAGCGGCGGCCAGTCGCAATTCTCCTCGCTTCTGGAATTGAAGGCGCCGAACGGCCGCTTCGGGCCGCTGCTGGCCTGGGCGCGCGAAAACCTCGATGCGCCGCTCACCGTCGAGGATCTCGCCGAGCAGGCCGGCATGAGCTCGCGGCATTTCACCCGCGCCTTCATGGCCGAGACCGGCACCACGCCGTCAAAGGCGGTGGAGCGGCTGCGGATCGAGGTGGCACGGCAACGCGTGCAGTCCTCCAGCGAGGCGATCGAGCGCGTCGCGGAAGCCACCGGCTTCCGCGACCCCGAGCGGATGCGCCGCGCCTTCATCCGCGCCTTCGGCCAGCCCCCGCAATCGCTGCGTCGCGCGGCGCGGGCAGGGTAGGTGAACGGAAGCCGCTACCTCCGGAAATCCACCCGGCCTTGCGCAAAGTAACCGTCGATTCGCTGATCGCTCACCACCAGGCCGACCCAGGGCACCGTGATCTCCGGATTGTTCAGGTTGATATACTTGCCCACCAGCCGCCGCGGACCTTCGCGCCGTGCCTCGATCAGCCCCCGGCGCGCGCCGGAATTCCAGTCGAACAACAGGTACACGCGGTCTCCCACGGTTCTTGCTTCGCCCCGGCCCTGTTTCCATTTTTCGGGGGCATCGCCCGGTATGGTGGGGTCTGCGGCACCCTTCCAGCGGCTCGACCACTCACCGTCGATCGTGCCGCGCTGGTAGCTCGCATCTCCAGGACTCCATGGCTTTGCATTCTCGTCGGTGGCGGATTCTTCCGGCATCGTGATGCGGGCGAACTGCATCACGTCGTCATCACCGGGATTTGGAACGTCCATGACGCCGAACGGATTTCGGGTCGTCAGATCGCTTTCGGCTTTCATTGGCTTCTCCAACTGCAATCGCCTTGCCTTGGTTCAGCGGCACGGCCTGGTTCGAGCGTTCGGGATCGCAGGATGAAGGCGTCGCCGCCACCCGATTCCCGAAGGAACCGTGGTGACGATGCTGCCAGAGCCGATTTCGAACAGTGCCCGGCTGCAAGGCCCAGGGTAACCCTCACACGGAGGGAGCGGCGCTGATTTCCAGATCGGCCACGACGCCGAAATGGTCGCTGGGCCAGATGCCGTCGACCGCCAGGTCGAATGCGAGCGAGGCGGCCTGAACCTCGCAGCTCGCCTTCGGGTGGGCGTCCCAGGAGCCCACGAAGACGTAATCGACCCTGCGCCGATGACGCGACTGACGGACGATCCTGCCGATCTCCGACTGTGCATTTGGATTGTCGACGCTCCAGGTGTACCCCTGACCTTCGCCTGCGACTTCCCAAGCGTCGTGATACTTGACGCTTCGTCCGCCGAGCGACTGCAGTCCGGCGAGGTAGCGAATGCTGGCCGCGTCAGGCGTTGCGTTGAAGTCGCCGGCGATGATGGTGGGAAGCGGCTGCCGGTGACGCGCGTCGAGATCCGTCAGCGCAACGACCTGCCGTTCCCGGGCCGATTCCGCGGCGAGCCGCCATGAGGTCGTAGCGGCGATGAACAAAAGATCGCCTTCGCCGGGTAGCGGCACCGTTACTGCCAGCGAACACCACGGGACATCGTTCGCATCCGACATGCGCAGATCAAGGACTTCCTCGACGCGATGCGGCCATCGCGTCGCGACGGCGCTTCCGCCAAAACGATCGGCATCGGGCGGTACGGTGCGCAGCACGTCAGCCTGATGTGTTCCATGCAGACCGGTGTCGTGGATCAACTCGTCGAGTTGCGAATGGTCCGGCGATTTGACCACTTCCTGGAATGACACGAGATCGGGAGCCAGCCGGCGCAGTTCCAGATTGATCAGACCGATGCGTTTCGGATCGCCTTGCCGATTCCAGACGTTGAGCGTGACGACGCGTAGCCGCATCCTCGTAAGCCGGCTTCATGAACCAACCCGGACAACGTCCGCTGGAGCGGTTGGTTCAGCGCTTGTCGGCGGCCGTCTGCGCTGGCTCAGGCAACGTCGGCTTGGGCGCTCTGCGTTTCCTCGGTGAGCAAGGCATCCAGATCGACAAGCTGCGGATCGTCGTCCTGTGGTTCGCCGTTTCCTGCGCTGCCGTGAAGATGCATCAACGTCTGCACGCGGCGGGCATTGAGATGGTCTACATGCTGATGCTGCAGCGCTACCGGCAGCAGCGCCTTGGGCAGCCCGACCAACGCAAAGGCGGGAACTTTGCGCACCTTGCCGTCCTCGCGCCAACGCAGGGGATGGAGGGTGTACATCAATTGCCGCTCGGTCTCTGCCGATGGCGGCTCCTCCGAGAGGGATGGCGCGGGGTTGGCGAGGTTGGCGTTGCCCGCGCGCGTGCGCACCGCGGCGGAACGCAGCTCCCAGCAGATCAAGTCCGCCGCCGCGCGGACTTCACTACGCACCGCATCCACGCTGGCCGAGAACCGGGTGGCTTCGGGTATCGACAGCGAGCTTTTTGTAACGGCTTCGACGAGCGTTGTGGCGCCGGCTTCGAATCCGGGCGCAGCCCGCTCGATCGCCGCAGCCATCGCCTCGATCTCGTCAGCCAGCGCGTCGCGGTCGCGCTGGGTCTTGGCATCAGCGAGCGCGCGCTCGGCCGAGGCCACCTGATCGTCAAATTCCACCAATTCGGCGCGCAATGTCTTGGCGCGGTCTTCAACGGCGCGCATGCTGGCTTCGGCTCGATCGAGCCGGGAATTGTCGGCACCGGCTACCGCCAGCCGTTCGGCAGCGGCACGCTTGTCTGCAAGTTCCGATTCGGCGACGCTCAACCGCTCGGCCAGTTTCTGCCGCGCCGTCAGCTTGTCCTTCAGCGCAACCTCGAAGCGCTCGATCGGGCCGAGCTCGCGCCTGAAAAATGCCATTGCAATCACCTCGCGGATTGCTGCCGAATCACCGGCAGAGTTGTTGCGTGCGAGAGCTAGTCGGAAACTTGGATAACATTGCGGCCTGAGTCGGTACAGCCTCGCCAGCCAAATGGATGATCGCCGGCACGAGGCCGGCAATCCCCTTCGACCGCGCTAAAGCCGGGCGTCGGGGCGCCAGCCAAGGATAGCGAGCATCACCAGGAAACCGACGACGTAGGCCACCGCCACAGGCCAGCCATGCCTGAGCCAGCGCCCGACGGACTTCGCCTCCGGATACATGTTCGACAAGGCGACACCGGCCGATGAGCCGAACCAGATCATCGAGCCGCCGAACCCGACGGCGTAAGCCAGGAAGCCCCAGTCATAGCCGCCTTGTTTCAGGGCGAGCGCGGTGAGGGGAATGTTGTCGAACACCGCGGAGACGAAGCCCAGTCCAAGCGCGGTCGGCCATGACGCCACCGGCAGCCGCTCGACCGGCATAAGGGAGGCCGCCGTGACGAGGGCGAGCAGGAAGATGGTTCCCTTGAAGGTTTCCGGCATCACCTTCCAATCCGGCGCGCGTAATCCTGCCGTGAGCAGGATGGCCGCCCAGACCGCGAGGCCCAGAACCGGAACGGTATCGAGCAGCGCGGGAAATTTCAGGTTTGCCGTGACGTTTGCCACCAGCGCTGCAGCGAGGATGACCGCGACAATGAACACCCGGGTCGGGTCGATCCTGAGCCCCCTCGGCGCGTCTTTCTGAATTGGCGAATAGCGGTGCTGCTGGATCGACGCCGGCACCGCAAAAATCAACATCGCCACGATGGCGGCGATGTAGGCTTCGACAACGGCGAGCGGACTGACGCCGGCGATCCACATCATGGTGGTGGTGGTGTCGCCGACGACGCTGCCCGAGCCGCCGGCGTTCGAGGCTGCGACGATCGCCGCGAGATAGCCGATATGAACCTTGCCGCGGAACACGTGGCGCGCGACGGTGCCGCCGATCAGCGCGGCGGCGATGTTATCGAGGAAGCTCGAGAGCACGAACACAAGGCCGAGCAGCACGACGCCGCCCTTCCAATCGTCCGGCAGCAATGCCGGCATCTCGTCAGGAATCCGGCTGTCTTCGAAATGCCGGGACAGCAGCGCAAAGCCCATCAGCAGCAGGAACAGATTGCCGAGCGTAACCCATTCATGGGCCATGTGGTGGCCGAGGCCATTGAGACCCGCACCGTATTTGAAGCCGGTGAAGATCAGCTTGTAGATCACGATGGCGGCCAGTCCCGTCAGCGCAACGGGCAGCGTGTGATGATGGAACAACGCGACGCCGAGCAGCGTCAGCGCGAACAGCAGAAAATCGACGGGTATGCCAAATAGGAGGATTGGTTCGGTCACAGCGGCCCCAAATGTGCGCAGGAGAAATTCACGGTTTACCGATAGCGTTGCGCAATGTGCATTATTTCAAAGTTTTCAGCCAGCCGGCGATTTCGCTGACGGCGACGTTGGCCTGCTGCAGCAGCTTGCCCATGGTGAAGAAGCCGTGGAATTGGCCTGGGAAATGCCGGTAGGTCATCGGCACGCCGGCTTCCTTGAGCCGCGCGGCATATTCGGCGCCCTCGTCGCGCAGCGGATCGGCGCCTGCGGTCAGCACATAGGCCGGCGGCAAGCCGGCGAGCGTTTTCGCGCGCGCGGGCGAGGCTTTCCAATGCTCGATGTCGGCCGCGCCGTTCAGATAATGGTTGCAGAACCATTTGATCACGGAGTGCGTCAGCAGGATGCTGGTCTCTGGCTCGCTGTGCGAGGGATGCGTCATCGCAAAATCGGTGGCGGGATAAATCAGCACCTGGCCGGCGAGCTTCGGGCCGTCGCCGTCGCGTGCGGCGAGCGCCACTACGGCGGCGAGATTGCCGCCGGCGCTGTCGCCGCCGACCAGTAAGTGGCCAGCGTCGATGCCGAGCCGGCTGGCATTGGCGGCAACCCACTTCGTCGCCGTGATGGCGTCGTCGGCGGCGGCGGGAAATTTGTGCTCCGGCGCCAGCCGGTGTTCGACCGAGATCACGATCAACTCGCCCTCGTGGGCAAGCTTCTGGCAGACCACTTCATGGGTATCGAGATCGCCGATCACCCAGCCGCCGCCGTGAAAGAATACCAGGCACGGCGCAAGGCCGTTGCTCTTGCGCAGCGTCTTCGGCGTGTAGATGCGCGCCGGAATCGTGCCGTGCGGCGCGGGGATCGCGAGCGGTTTGGTCGATTCGAGCGCGGGCGGTTCGGGATTACTGACGACGCGGGCGCTTCGATAATATTCGCGCGCTTCCGGCGCAGTCAGCGTCTCATAGGCGGGACGGCCCGCCTCCTGGAAAGCCTTGTAGACGGCGGCGGCATCGGGATCGAGCGTGACGGGCATGAGACCTCTCGTTTTGAGTTGTCATCCCGGGGCGCGCAGCGAACCCGGGATCTCGAGATTCCGGACTCGGTCCTTCCGGACCGCCCCGGAATGGCGGTGCTAGGCCGCGGTGCGGCCGCCATCGACGGTATAGGCCGAGCCGGAGACGTAGCTGGCCTCGTCGGAGGCGAGGAACGCCACGATGGAGGCGACTTCTGAGGCTTGTCCGAGCCGCCGCGCCGGAATCCGGTCGACGATCTTTTCGGTCGGCGGCGGCTCATTGCCGGGATTGCGGCCCTGCAGGATCGTGCTCAGCATCCGGCTGTCGATCAGGCCGGGGCAGACGCAGTTCACCCGCACGCCGGTGCCGGTGCACTCCCATGCGGCGCTCTTGGTGAGACCGATCACGGCGTGCTTGCTGGCGCTGTAGACGGCGATCATCGGCGAGCCGATCAGGCCGGCGATGGAGGCGGTGTTGATGATGCTGCCCTTGTTCTGCTTCAGCATCACCGGCAGCACGTGCTTCATGCCGAGAAAGACGCCGACCACGTTGACGTCGAGCACGCGCCGAAAACTCTCCAGCGAATATTCCGGGATCGGCTTGATATCGCCCTCGACGCCGGCGTTGTTGTAGAGGACATCGATCGTGCCGAACCGGTCGACGCTGGCGCGGACATATTCCGTGACTTCTTCCTCCCGGGTAACGTCCGCCGCGACCGCGAGCGCTTCGGCCGAGGCCGGCAGGTCCTTGATGGCGGCCGCAAGATCCTGCTTCTTGCGGTCGATGGCGACGATGCGGGCGCCGCGCTCGGCCAACAGCCGGATGGTCGCGGTTCCAATGACACCGGCCGCGCCGGTCACGACGGCAACCCGGCCATCGAGGCGAATTCGATCGGGCATAGCTTGAGGTTTCCTCTGGCTCGTCCGGTTATCCCGGATTTTGGTGGTTTTCGCGCGTGGCCGCGCGATCAGGCCACTATTCCATCTGCAGGCGGGGCTGACTAGATCATGGAGCGATGTTCCGAAAACCGGCTTCCGCCTTCCAGGCCCATGATATTCACTGCGGCAGGATGAGGGCAAACCGCCCTTTCCCCGCCGTATTCACCGTGTTAACCGGGAGGGACGCGAGCGGCGGACAAGTCTGTACTATGTCGCGAGCCCGATTCGCCTGTTAAAGCCGCGCGAGATGCTTCGAACCATTGCCATGACCGGTCTTGCGGCCCTGATTGCCGCCACCACGACCTCGCTTGCGCCGCCAGCGCAGGCGCAGATCGGCAATATCTTTTCCGATCCTCCGCTGCGGCCGCCGGGCGCCATTCCCCGCGGCAATCAACAGCAGCAACAATTCCCCGACGACGACGAGGAAGTGCCGGAACTGCCGCGCGGCCGGCTGCTGCCGACCCCGAACCGTCCGCCGCCGGGGCAGGGCGCTCCACCGCCGGGAAGCTTCCAGTCGCAGCCGCTGGCGCCGCCGCCCGGCACCACCGCTCCTCCGCAGGGGACGCAGCCGGGCGTCGCGGTTCAGCCGCCGCAGCCCGGAGGTCCAGGCGTCGCCAACGCGCCATCGGGTCAGCGGCAGCCCCCGGCCAAGGGCGTGCCCAATTCGCCGGCGACCCTGCAGCCGGGCGACGAGGTCGTGTCCGAACCGCCGGCCACCAAGATCACCAACAAGAAGGCGAGCTTCTCCGGCCTCGACAAGATCACCGGCCGCATCATCAATTTCGACGAGGACATCGGCGAGACCGTGCAGTTCGGCGCACTGCGCGTGAAGACCAGCGCCTGCTACACGCGCCCATCGACGGAAGCTGCCAACACCGATGCGTTCGTCGAGGTCGACGAGATCACGCTGCAAGGCGAGGTGAAGCGGATCTTCTCGGGCTGGATGTTCGCTGCCAGTCCCGGTCTGCACGGCGTCGAGCACCCGGTCTACGATATCTGGCTCACCGACTGCAAAGGCCCTGACCAGACCATCGTCAGCGCGCAGCCCGATCCGGCCAAGTCGGCCGCGCCGCCGCAGGCTGCGAAGCGTCCGCCGCCGCCGAAGCAGGCGGCGCCGCGCCCGCCAGGACCGCCGCCGCAGCCGCAATTCCAGCAGCAGCCGCAGCAGGCCCCACCGCCTCCGCCGCAGCAGCGGCCGGGCGGGTTGTTTGGTGGATTGTTCGGGAATTAACGGCGTCCATGCCCCGCGGGGCACTTCTACACCTAGCATCCGTATCCGCCGTGCAGCTTCCACTTGCCGTCGGCCGTGCGCCTTAGGGTGGGGTCGCCCATCCGGATGTGCGTTGCGAGGAAATCGATGAAAGTGCGCACGCGCGCCGGCAGCGGTCCGGCGTGGCCGACGTAGATCGCATGAATGTCTTCGCGGTCCCCGGGATTGTAGTTCTGCAGCATCGGAACGAGGCGCCCGGCCTCAATGTCGGGACCGATGTGGAATAGAGCCAAGCGCGCGCAGCCAACGCCGCCGAGAGCGAGCCGGCGGACCGCTTCGCCGTCGCTGGCGCGCGCGGCTGGCGGCGGCAGCACCTCCTCGATCCGCTCGCCGCGCCGGAACGGCCAGCCGCGAATGCTGCGCGGAAAAGTCCAGCCGATGCCGCGATGACTGGCGAGTTCGGCCGGCGTCTTCGGCTCGCCGAAACGGGCAAGATAGGACGGCGCGGCTACGACCGCCATGCGGCTGGTTCCGAGCTTGCGCGCGACGAGGCGCGAAGCCCCCAGCGGCCCGACGCGGATGGCTACGTCGGCGCGCTCCTGCATCAGGTCGATGATTGTATCGGTGAAGACAATGTCGACCGTGATCTCCGGATGCTCGACGAGGAAGCGCGGCAACAGCGGCATCACGTGCTGCATGCCAAAGGGGATGTTGCTGTTCACCATCAGATGCCCGCGCGGCGCTGCGCCGGAGCCGGCCTCGCGCTCGGCCTCCTCGATCTCGCCGAGGATGCGCAGCGAGCGCTGGTAGAAGGCTTGGCCTTCCTCAGTCAGTTGGAGTTTGCGCGTCGTCCGGTTGACGAGCCGCGTGCCGAGCCGGGCTTCCAGGCGGGATACCAGCTTGCTGACGCCGGATGGGGTCAGGCGAAAGCTCTTTGCCGCGGCGGTGAACCCGCCGAGGTCGACGACGCGGACGAAGACCTCCATCTCGGCGGAACGATTGGTGTCGAGTCGAGCCATGTTGATTTCACGTCACAAATGATTGGACTACCGGCACTCTAATTCTTCTGCCGCCCTTTCGCTATTTGCGTTGCAGCGACCCTGTCCTGATCCGGAGCAACGCATGCCTGCCGCCGTCCTTGCGCTGACCGCCGGTGCCTTTGGCATCGGCACCACTGAATTCATCATCATGGGTCTCTTGCTGCAGGTCGCCGCCGACATGCAGGTCTCGGTCCCCGCGGCAGGTCTCCTGATTTCCGGCTATGCGCTCGGCGTGTTCGTGGGTGCGCCGATCCTGACGCTGGCGACGCGGCGGATGCCGCGCAAGGCGGTGCTGCTTTCTCTGATGGCGATCTTTACCTTCGGCAACGCCGCCTGCGCGCTGGCGCCGGACTACGGGCTGTTGATGGCGGCGCGGATCCTCACCTCTCTCGCCCATGGCACATTCTTCGGCGTCGGCTCGGTGGTGGCGACGAGCCTGGTCACTGAGGACAAGCGTGCCTCCGCAATTGCCACCATGTTCATCGGATTGACGGTGGCTACTCTGCTCGGCGTGCCCTTTGGTGCGTGGTTCGGCCTGATGCTGGGATGGCGTGCCGCGTTCTGGGCGGTGACCGTGATTGGGCTGGTCGCCTTCGCTGTATTGGTCGTTCTGGTTCCCGGCAACGTGGGCGGCAATGAGAAAGCCACTTCGCTGCGCGAGGAGCTGGCGGTGGTCGGCCGTCCGCGAGTCCTTCTCGGCCTCGCCATGACGGTGTTCGGTTTTGCCGGCCTGTTCGTCGTCGTTACCTATGTCCAGCCGATCCTGACGCGGCTGACCGGCTTCTCTGAAGCGGCGGTCTCGCCGATCCTTCTCGTGTTCGGCGTCGGACTGTCGATCGGCAACGTTGCAGGAGGGCGGCTCGCCGACCGTGGTCTCGGACGCGCCCTGATCGGCACGCTTGCCGCGCTTGCGCTCGTCCTCGTCGCGCTTGCGGCGGTGCTGTCGATCAAGGGTCTCGCCGTGGCCTTCATCTTTCTGCTTGGCACCGCCGCCTTCGCCACCGTGGCGCCGCTGCAGCTTCGCGTGCTCGAAGCGGCCGGCGCGGAGGGGCGCACGCTCGCATCCAGCCTCAACATCGCGGCCTTCAATCTTGGCAATGCGCTCGGCGCCTGGGCCGGCGGGCTTACGATCGATCGCGGCTTGGGCCTTGCCGCGCTTCCGCTCGTCGCGGCGGCGATCACCGCGGCGGGACTCCTGCTGGCGCTATGGAGCATGTATCTGGACCGTCCGGTACCTTCCGCCGCGGCGTGCCCGGCGGAATGAAAGCAAAGGATCAAAAGGGAGCACTGATGGAATATCGCAACCTCGGCGCCTCGGGCCTGAAGGTCCCCGTTATCAGTTTCGGTACTGGCACGTTCGGCGGACAGGGGCCGCTGTTTTCGGCCTGGGGCCGGAGTGGCGCCGAGGAGGCGAGGCGGCTAATCGACATTTGCCTCGAGGCCGGCGTCAACCTGTTCGACACCGCCGATGTCTATTCGAACGGCGCGTCGGAAGCGATTCTGGGCGCCGCGATCAAAGGCCGCCGCGACAGGGTGCTGGTCTCTACCAAGACGAGCTTGCCGACGGGTGACGGTCCATTCGACGCCGGCTCATCGCGACATCGCCTCGTGTCGGCGGTGGACGCCGCCTTGCGGCGGCTCGGAACCGACTACATTGACTTGCTGCAGCTCCACGCCTTCGATGCCTTCACGCCAATCGAGGAAGTGCTGTCGACGCTTGATGGGCTCGTCCGTGGCGGCAAGTTGCGCTATGTCGGCGCCTCCAACTTCTCGGGCTGGCAGTTGATGAAGTCGCTCGCCATTGCCGAGCGTCACGGCTGGACGCGCCATGTGGCGCACCAAGTTTATTATTCGCTTGTCGGCCGCGACTATGAGTGGGAGCTCATGCCGCTCGGCCTCGATCAGGGCGTCGGCGCGCTGGTCTGGAGCCCGCTGGGTTGGGGGCGTCTCACCGGCAGGATACGACGCGGCCAGCCGCTGCCGGCTGGTAGCCGCCTGCGCGAGACGGCGCAGTTCGGTCCGCCAGTCGACGAGGAGCGGCTCTATCGCGTCGTCGATGTCCTGGATGCCGTCGCGACCGAGACCGGTCGCACTGTGCCGCAGGTTGCGATCGCATGGCTACTCACCCGCCCAAGCGTGTCGTCCGTGATCATCGGCGCGCGCGACGAAGCGCAACTGCGCGACAATCTCGGCGCCGTCGGCTGGTCGCTGACCGCCGAGCAGGTCGCGCTCCTGGACAAAGCGAGCGCGGTGATGCCATGCTATCCCTATTATCCTTATCGTGTCCAAGAAGGCTTTGCGCGATTGAACCCGCCGCCGGTTTGAGCCAATTGGAAGCGGGCGACACAACGAGCCAGTAGCTCTCGATTTGCCCGGCGCCGCGCGCACAAGGTTTAGACCAAATCAACTGCGTTTGGCGATGATCGCGAGTGCGTCGGCACCGCTGACGCTGAGCGGCAAACGCATAAAATCCGCTGGCTCTCCCGCAATCGCCTTGTCGAGCAAGGTGCGATAGCGGCGCCTTGGAATTTCAACCGCGCCGAAGCTGCGCAGATGTTCGGTGACGTATTGCGTGTCGAGCAGCTCGAACCCGCCTGCGATCATTCGCGCCACCAGATGCACCAGCGCCACCTTGGAAGCGTCGCGGGCGCGGTGAAACATGCTCTCGCCGAAGAAGGCCCGCCCCAGGCTGACACCGTAGAGGCCGCCTGTGAGGTCGCCGTCCTGCCAGACCTCGACGCTGTGGCAGTGTCCGAGCTCGTGGAGCCCGAGATAGAGATCGCGGATGCGCTTGTTGATCCAGGTGTCGTCGCGGCCCGGCTGGGGCGCCGCGCAGCCCGCGATGACCGCCTTGAAGGCGGTATCGACGGTAACACGGAAAGTGTCCGAACGCACGGTGCGGGCAAGCCGCGAGGCGATGCGGAAGCCGTCGAGCGGAATGACCCCGCGCATTTCCGGCTCGACCCAGAACAGTGTCGGATCGCCGGCACTCTCGGCCATCGGGAAGATGCCGCAGGCATAGGCCCGCAGCAGCACTTCGGGCGTGATTTCGGAAGCAGCAGACTCGCGCGAGGTCATGTGTCGATGATAGCAGGACACACGGGGCGTATGCTACGTTCCATAACAAATTGGTGCGCAGCATAGCCGCATCCATACGAAGCGGATGACGACGGGGTATTCGCCCGGCCGAATTTCCAAGATGAGTGCGGCATGAGCGCAGTATTGATCGTCGTTCCGGTGTTCGCCTTGATTGCGGCGGGTTATGCGGCAGTCGCGCTGCGTTTCATCTCGCCGACGGCGCATAAGGGCATTGCCGAGTTCGCCTTTAGCATCGCCATTCCGGCGCTGCTGTTCCGGATCGTGGTTGTCGCGGAATTCCCCGCCGTGAGCGCCTTCTCGGTGTGGGGCGCCTATTATGGGGCAACGGCGGTCACGTGGATCGCCGCGCTGCTGGCGTCATCGCTTCTCCGGCAATCCCGGGCGGATGGCGTGGTGCTTGCGATCGGCTCGATCTACGGCAACATCGTGATGCTCGGCATTCCCCTGACGTTGTCGGCGCTGGGAAGTCAGGCCGCCGGCTCGATGGCCTTGATCCTGTCGGTCAACACGCCGCTGCTCTGGCTCTGCGGCACGCTGCAGATGGCGTGGGCGGAACGAAAATCTTCCGAGACGGCGCCGCTGCTGGTGCTGCGGGCCGTGCGCGAAATCGCGCGCAATCCGATCATGCTCGCGCTCGGCTTCGGCTTTCTCTGGCGCCTCACCGGCTTGGGGCTGAACCCTGTCGCGGACAAGACTCTGGAACTGCTGGCGCAGGCGGGCTCGCCCACGGCCCTGATCGCGCTCGGCATCAATCTCTTCGGATTCAGGATCAAGGGCCAGGCGCTCGGCATGGCGGTGATGTGCGCGCTCAAGCTCTTGGCGATGCCGGCCGTTGCGGCGGTCCTCGCGTTCCATGTTCTGGCGTTACCGCCGATTTCCGCGGCCGTGGTCGTTGTTTTCGCCGCGATGCCGACCGGCGCCAATGCCTACATCTTCTCGGCTCAGTACGGACGGCTCACCGAAGCCGTCTCGGGCGCCGTCGCGCTCGGCACGACGTTGGCGGCGGTGACGTTGCCCGTTGTCGTGTTATTCGTGACGGCCGCCCCGCGCTAGTCCTCGTAGCCGAACAGCATGGCCGGGTTGGTGACCAGGATCCTCTTCAGTTCCGCTTCATCGGCCACATAGCGGTAGAGAAGTTCGAGCAGGTCGGCATCGTTGGGCGGCTGCACCACCGAAACCGGGTGCGGCCAGTCGCTGGCCCAGACGCAACGGTCCGGCGCCGCCTCGATGTAGGCGCGCGCGATCGGAATGACGTCGTCCCAGGGCGGGCCCTTCTTCGAGGTCTTTTCGCCGAGCGACAGCATTACCCAGAAATTGCCCTTGGACAGGAGCTCCAGCATCTTCTGCAGGTTCGGGTCGTCCTTGCCGCGCGTCGGGTCGGGCCTCGCCATGTGATCGATCAGTAGGGGGACGTCGAGATTTTCGTACTTCGCGACGCTGGAGACGATACCGTCCTTCTCCGGCTGGATTTTTGCATACCAGCCGAGTTCACGAATCTTCGCGATGGCGCGGGCAAAATCCTTGTCCGAGAGCACGGCGCCGAGTTCCTGGCGGAAGCTGAAGCGGGCGCCGCGGACACCGGCATCGTGCAGCTTGGCGAGATAGGCGTCATCGGCTTCGGCAAACACCAGCGCGTTGGCACAGCCGCGATAGTTCGGTCCCATCGCGGCGAGGCCATCGAGCACCACCGAATGATCGGCGCCATAGGTCGTGGTCTGCACGATGATGCCGCGCTCGATGCCGAGCGCCTTGTGGACGCGAAGCGCGGCCTCCCAGGTCGCAGTCGGCATCTGGTAGGCGGCACCCGGCCGCACCGGATATTTTTCCAGCGGCCCCAGCACGTGAAACTGGCTGTCGACGCTCTTCGGCGGCGGCAGTTTTGAGGGACGGCGCGGGTTCGGATCGAACGGAAGATAGGTCGGCATCTCGGGTTCCTTGTCTGATCGCGGTCAGCCGATTACGGCGGTGAAATCGCATTGCACGAGCGCGCCATTCTCCATGTCCATCTGCAGCGCATGGCGGGCAGGGCGGGAATGCTCGTCGGGAAACATCTTCAGCCATTCGGTATTGACCGGCGCGCGCTGCTTTCGATCTTGCAGCCATACCGTCATCTTGATGATGTCATCGGTCGTACCGCCGCCGGCTTCGACGATTGTCTTCATATGCGCGAACATGTTGGCGCACTGGTCCTCGATGCGCTCGGGCATTGCGCCGGTCGCGGGATCACGGCCGAGAATGACGCCGGACATCAGGAGATGGCCGATACGGCAGGCGTTCGGAATGGGATTGGCGTGCTTGAATTCGCCGATGTGAATGCTCTTGCGCCTTGTCATCACTGCTCTCCCTCCGGGATGCTCTCGTTCAGACGAACTGGCAGGACACCGATCCGAACCGGCCGTAATCGGCATGAAATGTATCGCCCCTGATGATCTCGACCGGGCGCGTAAACGATCCCGCCAGCACCACTTCGCCGGCCTCGAGATACTCGCCTTGGGCAGCCAGCCGATCGGCAAGCCAGGCCACGCCGTTGGCAGGGTGGTTGAGCACGCCGGCGGCGATGCCGGTCTCCTCGATCTGGCCGTTGCGAAACAGCAGCGCGCCGATCCAGCGCAGGTCGGCGTCGAGCGGACGAATGGGCCGGCCTCCGACGACCAGCGCCGCATTCGCGGCATTGTCGGAGATCGTATCCATCACCTTGCGCGGCGCCTTCGTCTCGGGATCGACGCGATGCATCCGGGTTTCCAGGATTTCGAGCGCCGGCGTGACGTAATCGGTGGCGTTGAGCACGTCGAACAGGCTGCAATCCGGGCCCTTCAGCGGCGTCTTCAGCACGAAGGCCAGTTCGACCTCGATGCGGGGCGCACGGAAACGGTCGAACGGGATCGGCGATGCATCGGGGTAGAACATGTCGGCGAACAGCACGCCGTAATCCGGCTCGGAAATGCCGACGGCGTTCTGCATCGCTTTCGACGTCAGGCCGATCTTGTGGCCCCTGACAATGCGGCCGCGGGAGAGCTGCAACCTGGTCCAGGCGCGCTGAACGGCGTAGGCGTCCTCGATCGTCAGATCAGGAAATTCGCGCGTGAACGCCGGGATCAACGACTTGCTGCATTCGGCGTCATCGAGGCGCTGCGCCAGCCGTTCGACGGTTTGTTGATCGAGCATCTTCTATTGCTCCGCCGCCACGGTGTTGCGAAGGATGCCGATCTTTCCGGACTCCACCTCGACGACGTCGCCGACCTTAAGCCAGCGCGGCGGCGTGAATCGGGCGCCGGCCCCGGTGGGGGTACCGGTGGCGATCATGTCGCCGGGTCTTAAGGTGGCAAAGGTGGAGAGGTAGGCGATCAGGTAATCGAACGGGAACATCAGCCGCTCGGTGGAGTCGCTCTGGCGCACCTCGCCGTTGACACGGGTGATGATGTCATGCGGGCCACGCGGATCGCATTCGTCTGACGTGACGATCCACGGCCCGATGCTGCCCGAGCGGTCAAAATTCTTGCCCTGGGTGACGTTGAACTTGCCGTGGTGCAGCCAGTCGCGAACGCTGCCCTCGTTGCACAGCGTCATGCCGAAGATGTGCTCCCACGCGCGCTCGCGGGGAATGTGCCGGCCTTCCTTGCCGATGACGATTACCAGCTCGCCTTCATAGTCGAGCTGTTCGGAGACCTTCGGCTTCTCGATCGGCTGGCCGGAGCCGACGACGGAGGAGGGGTTGCGCACGAACAGGCTCGGATATTTCGGCAGATCCGAGTTGTCCTTGTACTCGGCGTTGCGATCCCTGTAGTTGACGCCGATGCACCAGAGCTTTTCCGGAGCCGGGATGGGCGGCAGCAGCACGAGGTCATCGAGCGCATGGTCCGGCTTCTGCCCGGCAATTGCCTGGCGCGCGATGTCAAGCCCGCCTCCGGCGATCAGCGCCCGCAGGTCGGCAAACTTCGTCCGTTCGGTCAGGTCGACGACCCCGCTTCGGATGCGCGCGCCGAAGCGCGGCTTGCCGTTTGCAAGATAGCTCAGAAGATGCATGCGATCGGTCTCCGGATCAGCGCGGCGCGCGATGGCGCGGCACGCTTCAGGATTCAGTTTTGGACGTCTGGAATACGGGTTTTAAGGTGACGATCTCGCCGAGCTTGGCGTAACGCGGGCCGGCGATGCGGGCGATCGGGTCGAGCGCCTCGGTTTCGATCTTGCCGTTGTTCAAAAGGCCATCCCTGATGTGGAAGACCAGTACTTCGCCGACGATCAGCCGGCTACGGGTCTCGCCGAATTCGAGGCACTGCCGGAAGCGGCATTCCATCGCAATCGGTGCGGCCGCGAGACGAGGCACCTTGATGCGCTCTCCCGGCAGTGTCGAAAGCCGCAACTCCTCGACCTCGCTGACGTCGGGCGGATGTTCGGTGGAGCTCTCGTGCACTGCCGTCATCAGGCTGGAGTCCGCGATGTGAACGACATATTCCTCGTTGTTGAGGATGTTCTGCGCGGTATCCTTGTAGATTCCACCCTTGCGGCCGACGCTGATGGCCAGCATCGGCGGCTTCGGGGAGACGAACGTAAAGGCAGAGAATGGCGCGAGGTTGAGCACCCCGCCGCTCGACAGGCTGGTCACCCAGGCGATCGGGCGGGGCACCACGACGCCGGTGATCAGCCGGTAGGCCGTTTCAGCGTCGAGATATGCAGGATCGATCCGCATCGGGATACGCTTCAATCAGCCTTGATGTTCGCCTTGCGGACGACGGGAATCCACTTCGCGTCCTCGCGTTCGAGGTAGCTCGTGAACTCTGCCGGCGTCATCGATACGGCCTCGGCGCCGAGCGCGTTGAACTTCTCGACGACGGCGGGATCTTTCAGGATCTCCGCGAGGGTATCGTGGAGCTTGGTCACGATTTCGGGCGGCGTGCGTGCGGGCGCGAACAGGCCGGTAAAGGTCTGGCCGTCAAATTCCTTGTGGCCGAGTTCGGTGAAGGTCGGGACATCCGGTAGCCAGGAGGCGCGGCGGCTGCCGGTGACGGCGAGTGCACGCAGCATGCCGCTCTTGATCGAAGGCAATCCGACCGAGATCTGGTCCAGGGCAAACTGCACCTGTCCGCCGATCAGGTCGTTGAGAGCGGGCGCGTTGCCGCGGTAGTGCACCGTCAGCCATTGCAGGCCCAGCGTCGACTGCATGAGCTCGCTGAGCAGATGGTTGGTGGTGCCTTGGCCGGGCGAGGCCATCGTCAGCTTGCCCGGATCGCGGCGCGCGAGCTCGATGAATTCCTTCAAGTCCTTAGCCTGAACCGACGGATGCACTTCGAGCACCAGCGGCGTCATCGTGATCGAGGTGATGGGAACGAAGTCCCGCTTCCAGTTGTAGGCCTCGCGCTTGGCGATCTCGGGTGCGAACAGCACGGGACCATTGGCGCCGACGAACAAGGCGTAGCCGTCGGCCGGCATTTTCGCGAACGCCTCGCCGGCGATCAGTCCGCCGGCGCCAGCCTTGTTTTCCACGATGAACGGCTGGCCCAGCTTCGCCTGCAGCCTGTCGGCGATGACGCGCGCGGCGCTATCGACATTGCCGCCTGCCGGGTAAGGGACGATCAGCTTAACCTGACGCGCCGGCCATTGCTGGGCGCCTGCCGGTGCGTTCAACGCTGCCGTGAATAGTGCCGACAGAGCGATGCCTGCGATCGCGAAAAATTTCATCGCATTCTCCCGAAAAGCGGCACATCTGCCGCTACATTCTTGTTTTGCGCGAGCCCCGTCCCGAGCGGCATGCGCATGTATTGTTCCGCGGCAGCGATCTTGCGCGCAGCCCTTCCGCTGTCGACCAAATTGTGGTGTTTTTGTCCACATTGTGGACAGCGGGCGGGGCGTATGACGAATGGTCGGTTAAAGACAGGAGGGCCGCGGCAGGGTGGGCAGGCGATCCGCCGCGCGTTGGCCGTGCTGCGGACGCTCGCGGTTGGTGGGGAACGAGGCGTACCGTTGGCTGAAGTCGTGCAGGCGACCTCGCTCGCTCGCCCGACGGTACATCGCATCGTGCATGTGCTGATCGAGGAGGGGATTGTCGAACGCAGCGAGCGGACGGGAAATTATGTCGTCGGCCGCCAGGTGCCCGAACTGGCGCTGGCGCGTCCATCGCGTTCGCCCCTGATGGTTGCAGCCGAGCCGCATCTGGCGGCAGCATCGGCGCAACTCGGCGATACCTTGTTTCTCACGGTGCGCACCGGCCTCGATACGCTGTGCGTGGCGCGCCGCATCGGTAGCTATCCGATCCAGGTGTTGTCGATCGAGGTCGGCGTGCGGCGTCCCTTGGGCGTCAGCAGCGCTGGCGTGGCGATCCTGGCCGCCATGCCGTCAGCGGAGGCGCGCAAGATCGTGCTCGCCAACGAAACGCGTTTTGGCGCCTACCGGACCGATACAGCCACCGTGCTCGGACAGATCCAGCTCGCGCGGCGCCGAGGCTACAATCTGCGTGATGTCGGCCTCGTGCAGGGAACGAAGTCGCTTTCGGCCTGGATCCGGACTCCTGACGGCCAACCCGCCGCCGCGATTACGCTCTCCGCCATGCGCAACAGATTGGGCCCACGCCGTGCGATCGAGGTGGCGGACGTTCTTGTCTCGGCTGCGCGGGCGATCGAAGCGGCGACGGCGAGGGACTAGCCTAACTCGCCGCGGCGTTGGTCGACTTCGGCACCGCTGCTGGGATGCGGCGGAAACGCAGTACGATCCTGGTGCCGTGGTGGTTGGGATCGCGCTCGGCACTGGCATCCAGTTTGGCGGCCATGGCGCTCACGATGCGTTGTCCCATGCCGGTGGAGCGCGGGTCCGACTTGGCGTTGAGGCCGACGCCGTCGTCCGCGATCGAGACCACGAGGTCTTCGCCCTCGGGCTTGAGCTCGACGTGAATGGGACCGGCGCCGTCGGGATAGGCGTATTTGACGGCGTTCATCACCAGTTCGTTGACGATGATGCCGATCGCCACTGCGCGGTCCGGGTCGATCTCGATCGGTTCGGCCTTGAGCGTCAGCCGCGACATCCTGTTGCCCTCGGCCGAACGGCGGAGATCTTCCAGCAGAGCTTCGAGATACTGGTTCAACAGCACGCTCTTGAGATCGTGCGAGGTGTAGAGACGGCGGTGGACCTGGGCGACCGCCGCGACGCGTCCCATCGCATTGGTCAGTGCCGCCTTGACGTCGTCCTGGGTCGCCGAATTGGCCTGCAAGTGCAGCAACGAGGCGATGATCTGCAGGGAGTTGCCGACGCGGTGGTTGACTTCGCGCAGCAGCACTTCACGTTCGGCGGCGAGCGCCGCATAGCGGTCGCGCGAGGAGTGAACCTCGGCTTCGGCTTCGTCGCGGGCCCGTTGAAGCTCGGCCTGCCTGAGCGCGCCGGAAATCGCGACCTGAAGCAGCGGAATGAAATCGCCCCGCGTGTCCTTGACGAGATAGTCGGCAGCGCCGGCCTTCAGCGCCGTGACGGCGATCGCCGAATCCTGCGCGGCCGTGACAAACACCACCGGCGGGGCGTCCGGTATCGCCATGATGCGTTCGAGCGTTTCGAGGCCGTCGAGACCCGGCATGTACTGGTCGAGCGCAATCACGTCGATACCGCCTTGCGCCAGCCGCGCCAGGCCTTCTTCGCCGCCCGCCGCGTGCACGACCTTGAAGCCTGCCCGCGTCAGGCCGCGGTCGACCAGCCGGGCGAGGCCGGCGTCGTCGTCGATATAGAGCAGCGTCGGCGTCGCGGGTTTCATACGGCGGCCGGAGGGACCTGAATGACGGAGAAGAACAGACCGAGTTGGCGAATGGCGTTGGCGAAGCTTTCGTAGTTCACGGGCTTGGTGATGTAGACGTTGCAACCGAGTTCGTAGCAGCGCTTGATCTCGTAGGAGTCGTCGGTCGTGGTCAGTACCACGACCGGCGTGGTCTTGAGATACTGGTTTTCTTTCACCCGCTTCAGAATGTCGATACCGGACGTATCGGGCAAGTTGAGATCGAGCAAGATCAGGAGCGCGCCGCCCTTGTGGTCGAGGCCCGTCCCGTCCTTGCCGAACAGGTAGTTCAGCGCTTCTGTACCGCTGGTGAACGGTACTATCTCATTGTTTACGCCGGATCGGCGTATATTCCGTTCGATCAGGCGAGCGTGGCCCTCGTCGTCCTCGATCATGATGATGGTGACTGGATTACTCATATCCGTATGTTCCGGTTACCTGCTGGCCAATTAATGGGCAGTGTTATCGTGAACGTGCTGCCCTGGTGAAGTTCCGATGCGACCGACATGGTTCCCCCCAAGCGGCGCACCAATGCGCGGACATGAGCAAGCCCGATGCCTTGTCCCGGCTTGTCCTGGGTTCCCGCGCGGCGGAACAAATCGAAAATGCGCTGATGGTCCTTGGGATCGATGCCGCGGCCGTTGTCTGATATCTCGAATACCGCAAAGCCGAGCTTGGTGCGACCGCGAATCGTGATTTCGCCAGGCACGCCGGTTTTGAGATATTTGAGCGCATTATCGATCAGATTGGAGAATATCTGCTCCAGCGCAAGGCGATCGGTGACGATATTCGGCAATGCGTCGATCCGGATCTCGGCCTGGGCCTCCGCGGCCTGGTGCGCCACGGTCGCCGCAATGCCCTCGATCAGTTCTTTGGTATCGATCCGGACCGGCTCGAACTCGCGCCGCCCCTCGCGGGTGAGATTGAGGATCGCCGATATCAGCCGATCCATCTTGCCGATCGACGATTTGATGAAGCTGAGCGCTTCGGAGAAATCCTCCGAGAGCTTCTGGTCGGGACCTTCGAGTACGGGCTCGGCGGTATCGGTGGCATTTTCCGGGGCGGGCGGCGCTTCGGATTGCACGCGGGAAAGCGCTGCGATCCGCTTGAAGATGTCGCCGCGCAATTCCTCCAGCTCGCTCGTGAAGCCCATTATGTTCACCAGCGGCGAGCGCAGATCGTGGCTGACGATGTAGGCGAAACGCTGGATCTCGTCATTGGCTTCACGCAGATCCGCCGTGCGCTCGTCGATGGTGGCCTCGAGGTTGAGGTGGCTGTCGCGCAGCCTGGCGTCGGCCTCGTCGCGTGCGCGCGACGAACGGCGGACCAGGAAGATCGCAATGCCAGCCAACACGACCACGAAACCCGAGCCGATGCCGGTGATCGAGGCCGCCAAGGTCTGGCTGCGATCGGCGTTGGTCGTGCGCTCGACAAACAGACGGTCCTCCTCGGTTCGCATCCGCACGGCTAGATCGTCAATGTGTTTCATGGTGTCGCGCCCGATGCCCTCGCGCACGATCTTGGAGGCATCGTTCAGGCGCTGGGACCGGGCCAGCTCCATCGTCGTACGGAATTCATCGATGCGCTGGTCGTAGAGCGGCATCATCTCGTTCATGAGCCCCCGTTGAACCGGATTGTCGCTGACAAGCCGGCCCAACCGCGTCAGCGCCGGCGCCAGTTCGGACATGGCTTGCTCAAAGTCGGTCCGAAAGTCGGGGCGCAATGTTGCGAGGTAGCCGCGCTGTGCGCTTTCGGCACGCCGCAATTGCAATTGGACGAGCGATATCTGGTTCTCGACCTCGACGGTGCGTTGCACCGCGCGCGCGTCCTCGCGCGCCTTGTTCACCAGATGGACCGAACCCGCGCTGATGGCGGTCAACACCAATAGCCCCGCCGCAAGCAGCAGGATGTGGCCCACGGCGCGCTTGCGCTGGACATCAGCGATCACGGTGATCTCGCGTCATGGACAAGCGGAATACGCGCCCCCGGCAACCCCCTGTACATCCCAACGTGCGATGGAACCCATCGGTTCCATCGGCCGTCGAAAATTTCAGGCAATCTTCGCGCCCAGAGCTCTAGCCGTCCGCGGGTTGGCCGGCGAGGTACTGCTCGAGCCAGTGAATGTGGTAGTCGCCGTTGATGATATCGGCCTCCCGGACCAGTGCCCGGAACAGCGGCAGGGTGGTTTCGATGCCGTCGACCACCATCTCGTCGAGCGCCCGGCGCAGCCGCATCAGGCATTCGGCGCGAGTCTTGCCGTGCACGATCAGCTTGCCGACGAGCGAGTCATAATAGGGCGGAATGACGTAGCCCTGATAGACGGCGGAATCGATCCGCACGCCGAGCCCGCCGGGCGGATGGAATTGCGTGATCTTGCCGGGCGAGGGGCGGAAGGTCTGCGGGTTTTCCGCATTGACGCGGCATTCGATGGCATGCCCGATGATAGCAATCTCTTCCTGCTTCGCGGGCAGGTCGCCGCCGGCGGCGATGCGGATTTGCTCCAGCACGAGGTCGATGTCGGTGATGCTCTCGGTGACGGGATGCTCGACCTGGATGCGGGTGTTCATCTCGATGAAATAGAACTCGCCATCCTCATAGAGAAATTCGATGGTGCCGACGCCGAGATATTTCATGTCCCGCATCGCCTTGGCGCAGGTCTCGCCGATCTTGGCGCGGGCGGCGGCGGCGAGAACCGGCGAGGGGCCTTCTTCCCAGACCTTCTGGTGACGGCGCTGCAGCGAGCAATCGCGCTCGCCGAGATGGATCGCGCCGCCGCGGCCGTCGCCGAGAATTTGGATCTCGATGTGGCGCGGCTTCTGCAGATATTTTTCGAGATAGACCGAGGCGTCGCCGAATGCGGATTTCGCCTCGTTGGAGGCGGTGGACAGCGCCAGCATCAGGTCGTCGGCGGTGCGCGCTACCTTCATGCCGCGTCCGCCGCCGCCGGCGGCAGCTTTCACCAGCACCGGAAAACCGATCGCCTTGCCGATCGCCAGCGCGTCGTCGTCCGACGAGACCGCGCCGTCGGAGCCCGGCACCACCGGAATGCCAAGCCGCTTTGCGGTCTTCTTGGCCTCGATCTTGTCGCCCATCAGGCGGATGTGTTCGGCCTTCGGGCCGATGAAATGCAGATTGTGCTCGGCGAGGATTTCGGCGAAGCGGGCGTTCTCGGAAAGAAAGCCGTAGCCGGGATGCACGGCATCCGCGCCCGTTATCTCGCAGGCCGCGAGCAGCGCCGGGACGTTGAGATAGGAATCCTTTGAAGGCGGCGGCCCGATGCAGACGCTCTCGTCGGCGAGCCGCACGTGCATCGCGTCGGCGTCGGCGGTGGAATGCACGGCAACGGTGGAGATGCCGAGTTCCTTGCAGGCGCGCAGCACGCGCAGGGCAATTTCGCCGCGATTGGCTATGAGGATCTTGTCGAACATGTTTTTCCAAGCCGCGAGTAGCGAATGGCGAATAGCGAATAGGGAAACACTCTCTTCACCATTCGCTATTCGCTACTCGCCATTCGCCTCTATTCAATGATCACGAGCGGTTCGCCGAATTCGACCGGCTGGCCGTCCTCGACGAGAATTTGCGTCACCGTGCCGGCACGCGGCGACGGGATCTGGTTCATCGTCTTCATCGCTTCGATGATCAGGAGAGTCTGGCCGGCCGAAACCTTGGTGCCGACCTCGATGAACGGCTTGGCGCCGGGCTCAGGCGCCCAATAGGCGGTGCCGACCATCGGCGAGGGGACCACGCCCGGATGCTTGGCCAGGTCGGCAACCGCCGCGCTACCCGCAGCGATGGCTGCCGCCGCGGCCGGCGCCGGCTGGAAGCTCGCCGGCATCGCCGCCGACACGCTGATATTGCGCGCGACACGCACCCTTAAGCCGGCGCGCTCGATCTCGATCTCGGTCAGGCTGGTCTCGTCCAGCAACAGCGCGAGTTCGCGAATGAGCGCGCTGTCGTCGCTCTTTAGATTTGCGGCTGATTTGTCCGCTGATTTGTTGTCGGGCTGGCGGGCCATGCTCTTGATCCGGAATTCTCGATGTGGGTGACGGCTTAAGCGTCAGGTGTCGTTCGACGTCAGATGTTTGATGTCAGTTTTTTGAAGTCAGTCTTTGGCCTTGGCGCCGAGTTTGGCGGCCAGGCCTGATATTGCGAGCCGGTAGCCGTCGACGCCGAAACCACAGAGCGAAGCAAAGGCGGCCATGGCCGTGAAGGAGTGGTGACGGAAGCTCTCGCGGGCGTGGATGTTGCTGATGTGCACTTCCACCGTCGGGATTTTGACCGCGACCAGCGCATCGTGCAACGCGATCGAGGTGTGCGAATAACCACCGGCGTTGATGATGATGCCGGCCGCCTTCTTCGCATGCGCCTCATGGATGAAGTCGATCAACTCGCCCTCGCGGTTGGACTGGCGGCAATCGGCCTTCAGGCCGAACTGTGCCGCCGTTTCGACGCACAGCTTTTCGACGTCGGCGAGCGTCGCATGGCCATAGGTTTCCGGCTCGCGCGTCCCCAACATGTTGAGGTTCGGGCCGTTGAGCACATAAATCGTCGCGGCAGAGGCTTGGGCGCTTCCTTGGGCCATCCGGATTCCAGCAAAAAGGGGCGGGCGGGTCGCGGGGTTATAGGTAACAACGCGGCCAAGGGGAAGCCTTTAGGCCGTCCTGGGAGCCTTTCAAGGGCCTTACCCTGTTCATAAAAAGGCGGATATAACCCGCTGAATTTATTCATTAACCAATGGAGTGAATCGATTGCCTGGTCTGCTGCGGCTTGGTCATGCTCTTGATCAGCGAAAAGGGCGGGCATTGCTGCCCGCCCTTTTCCTTGCGAAAGGCCGCTGTCAGGCGTCCAGAATCGCCACGATCTCGTAGGTGTTCGGATCGACGATCACGATCTGCTCCCTGACGAGGATGTACTTATACCTGCGCCATTCCGGATAGATCGTCACCACGCGCGCGGGCAGCGTGTGGAAGGTCACGTCGCGCGGGATGCGGGTGCCGACCGAAACCGAGAAGTTCACGTTCGTCACCGGCTGAACGCGTGTCTCCTTGATCACGTTGGTGATCTGGGTGCGCTGCTCGGTCGAGAGCTTGGCGCCCGCGCCGGCCTGACCTGTTGTGGTCGTTTCGCCCGCGGCTCCGCCCTGGGTCTGCGTGCGGTCGCGGTCCTGCTGGCCTTGGACCTTCTGGTCACGCTGCATTTGGTCACGGCCCTGCGTCGTGGTCCGGTCGCGGTCACGCTGGGTCGTGCCCTGTTCACGCTGCATGCCTTGGCCCGTCGTCTGGCCCTTGTCGCCCTTCATGCTGCCGCGGTCCTCTTTGCCCTCGGCCTTCATGTCCTTGCCGCCCTTCATGCGGTCTTCGCTGCGTTGGGCCTTTTCACCGCCCATCGACTTCTGCTCGGACTGTCCCATGCCGGTGGTGCCGCGGGGTTCGCGCTGCTGCATAGTGCCGGCACCGCCCCGCTCGGAAGCGGCACCGCCCCGCTCAGAAGGCGCGCCCTGCTGCGCCGCAGAACCGGCCGACCCCGCGTCGCCGCGTCCCATGCCGGTGCCCTGAGCATTCGCAAAGCCGGTTCCGGCGATCAGGGCCGCTGCCGCGACCGTCATCAGAAAGCGATTACTCATTCGAATGTCTCCTCACGTTTCTGCATTGCCCGCGCCGACAACGAAAGGAATTAGCTGATGTTCCTGATACTTGCCGGTTCCGCCGGCTTTGTTTTGTGAACGCGGGATGAACCGCTGCGCCACATAGTGCTGCAACGAAAACGAAAAGGCCGGCTGTCGAGCCGGCCTTTTACGCCATGCGCGAAGGAAGCGTCGCCTCAGCAGGTCGCCTTGCCGCAGCGGGCGTTGCTGATCTTTTCGCGTAAGGCCTCGACGCCGACCGCGCCGATCACGACCTGCTTGCCGATCACGTAGCTGGGCGTGCCGTTCATGCCCATGGCCTCAGCGAGCTTGAAGTTTTCCTCGAGCGTGCTGCGCACCTCCGTGCTGTTCAGATCCTTCTCCAGCTTCGCCATGTCGAGGCCGACTTCCTTGGCAACGGCCATCGCGCGTGCCTTGTCGGCGGCGCCGCGGCCGGTGAGCAGCTTCTGATGGAAGTCGAGATATTTCTTGCCGGTCGGATCCTGCATGCGCACGGCGACGCCGACCTGAGCAGCTTCGACCGAGCCCGCGCTCAGCACCGGAAATTCCTTGAGGACGACCTTGAGCTTCGGGTCGCTCTTCATCAGCTCCATCATGTCCATCATCGCGCGTTTGCAATAGCCGCAATTGTAATCGAAGAACTCGACGAAGGCGACGTCGCCATCCTTGTTGCCGAGCGTGACGTTGCGCGGCGAGTTGAAGATCGCGTCCGCATTCTTGGCGACGCCGGCTTCGTGCTTGGCGGCTTCGGCTGCGGCCTGACGCTTGCTGAGTTCTGTCATCGCCTCTTCGAGCACCTCGGGATGCGCGATCAGGTAATTGCGGATGATGGCCTCGATGTCGCCGCGCTGGGTGTCGGTAAAACTCTGCGCGGAGGCGGACAGCGGCGCGCCGCAGAGCGCCAAAGCGAACAGTGCGGGGATGAGAAGACGGAACGAGGGCATCGGTAAATCCTTATGCGGCGAGTTCCCGGGCAATTCTGCTGAAGGCCGGCTCCTCGAGAATATCTTGGTTCGGGTTGGCCAAATCCTTGATAGCGAAGTCCTTGATGATAGCGAAGTCCTTGATGATCAAGTCTTTGGTGACCAAGTCCGATTATAGCCGAATGCGGCTTAATTCTAGTTGCCCTTCTGGCCGGGCAGCGGCTTGGTGTTCACGATGTCGTCAGCCTTGACCCATCCCGGCGTCCCGATCGCGAAGCGTGTTTTTGCCCGTGAGGCGAGATCGCGCGCCGTCTTGCTGTCGCCGCGCAGGTAGGCGGCCTGGGCCGACGCCAGATCGGCCTGCGCATAATCTCCTTTTCGGCCATAGGCCATCGCAAGCTGCATATAGCCGATCGGTGCCTCGCTCTCGCGCGCTACCGCCGCGCGCAGGATGGCAATCGCCTCGTCGGTGTAGGCGTTGTTGCCGGTTGCCACGAGGGCCTGCCCAAGCAGCATCTCGATGAGTGGCGAGTTGTTGGAAAGTGCTACGGCCTTGCGAAGCGGCGCGATAGCCTCCTGCGGCTTGCCGCCCTCCAGCAGCGCCTGGCCGCGCACCTCGTGGAAATAGGGATTGTTGGGCTGCTGCTGAATCAGCGCGTCGATCTGTGCGAGCGCGCTGCGCAGGTCGCCGTGCCGATAAGTCGCGATCGCATGGGCGTAGCGCGCAGGCAGGCTGTTGTTGGACAATGGATAGCGCCGGTACACAGTATCCTGCCGCTCCATGAAGGCCGAGATCTTGGCGCGCACCATGTCGTGGCGCAGTTGCAGGGCTGGGTCGTCCTTTTTGTCCCAGTAAGGGCTCGACCGTGCCAGCTCTTCCAGCGCGGCGACGCGCTGGGCCGGCATCGGATGCGACTGAACGTAAGGATCTGAGCCGCGCGCGGCAAACAGGCTCTCGTCGGTGAAGCGTTTGAAGGTCTCGTGCATGCCCCTGGCGGACTGGCCTGTGGCGGTCAGAAACTTCACGCCGGCCTTGTCGGCGTTCTCCTCTTGCTGACGTACATAGGAGAGCAGGTTGCGGCGGATCATTTCTCCCGGCGCGGAAAACATCGCCGCGCCGGCGTTGGCCAACCCGCTGTTGCTGCCGCCTTGCGCGCCCGCGACCATCGCGCCGGCGCCAAGCAGCATGGCGATGATCATCTGCGTCTGGGCCCGCGCCATCTCCTCGCGCATCTTGGCGAGATGGCCGCCGGCAAGATGGCCGGTTTCGTGCGCCATCACGCCGATGATCTGATTCGGCGTCTCCGACTGCATGATCGCGCCGTAGTTCACGAAGATGCGTCGGCCGTCGGCAACGAAGGCGTTGAAGACGCCCTGGTTGATGATCACCATCTGGATGTTCTGCTTTTCCAGACCGGCGGCGCGCAGGATCGGGCGCGTATATTCGCGCAGCAATTGTTCCGTCTCGGTGTCGCGGAGCACCGGTGGGCCCCTGTTCTCCTGCGCCAGCGCAGCCATCGGCGCGACGGCAAGGGCGACCGCAGTCGTCAACGTGGTCAAATTCAGTGATTTCTTGCGTAGGGCGATGCGGAGCAGCATGAGCGGTCTTTGGCGATTGGCGGTGCATCCGGATTTGCCCGGACGCCGGTTCGGTTTCCGATTGGATCAGAAACGGGTCCCAGTTTGTTGTTTCAACGCGTTTCTTCACCGAGCCGGTATCACTTCGCTTGAAAACGCTATAACAAGCCATCGAATACGGCCAGTCTGGGGCGCTTACCGGCTCGGGAACCCGAATTCGGAACGGCGCCCGTGCAATAGCAGAGATCGATGCTGGAATCGACACTTAGAGACCGCGCGACAGCGCTGCTGACCCCCTCGGAGCGGAGCGACGTTCCGCCCTTCATGGTGATGGACGTGATGGCGGCTGCAGCGCGCATTGAGGCGGCCGGCGGCCATGTCATTCACATGGAAGTGGGGCAACCGGCGGCGCCCGCGCCCAGAACCGCGATCGCGGCCGCGCACGCGGCGCTCGATGAGGCGCGGATCGACTACACCTCCGCACTCGGCATGCCCACGCTGCGTGCGCGGATTGCCAGGCACTACCGCGACACTTACGGCTGCGCGGTCGACACCGACCGCATCGTGATCACGACCGGCTCGTCCGGTGGATTCATTCTGGCGTTCCTGTCGATGTTCGAGCCGGGGGATCGCGTGGCGGTCACGGTGCCGGGTTATCCACCCTACCGGCATATTCTGACCGCGCTCGGTTGCGAGCCGGTGCTGATCGAGACCTCGAGCGCGACGCGCCATGCGCTGACAGGAGAGGCGTTGCTGGCGGCGCACTGCAAGGCGCCGCTGAAGGGGGTGCTGGTCGGCAGCCCAGCCAATCCGACGGGAACGATGATGTCGCGCGAAGCGCTCACCGGCCTGATCAACGCGGCAGAAGGCGCGGGCATCCGCTTCATTTCCGACGAGATCTATCATGGGCTCGACTATGCGTTTCCGGCGGTGACGGCGGCGGAGCTTTCGCCGCATGCGCTCGTGATCAATTCGTTCTCGAAATATTTCTGCATGACCGGCTGGCGGGTCGGCTGGATGGTGGTGCCGGAGGCTCTGGTGCGCCCGATCGAGCGGTTGCAGCAGAACCTGTCGATCTCGGTGCCGACGCTGTCGCAGATCGCGGCCGAAGCGGCATTCGAAGGCCGCGAAGAGATGGAGGCGATCAAGCGCGGCTACCAGGAGAACCGCGGCATCCTGATCGAGGGATTGCCGAAGGCCGGTCTCACCAAGTTCCTGCCGGCCGATGGCGCGTTCTACCTCTACGCCGATGTTTCGGATTTCACGTCCGACAGTTTCGAGTTTGCCGGCCGCATCTTGGAGAAGGCGCACGTGGCGGCGACGCCGGGCGTCGATTTCGATCCGATCCACGGCCGCAACTTCATTCGCTTCTCCTATGCGCGCTCGGCCGACGAGATGCGCGAAGCGGTGACGCGCATCGCGCGTTGGCTGCGATAATACCTCCGGCCTGTCGCACACTTCATCCGCACCTATAACCAACCGGGAGCTATCCGTGTCCAGAACCATGACTGAAACCGTCGCGCCATCGCATTTCCCGCTCGCCGCGCTGCTATGGCCGCATCGCGCCGATGGATCGTCGGGCCTGTTGCGCAGCGTGATCCTGGTCGCGCTGGGAACGGCGCTGCTGACCTTGTCGGCGAAGGTCAATTTGCCGTTGCCCTACGTGCCGATGACGCTGCAGACGCTGGTCGTGCTGGTGATCGGCGCAGCCTATGGCTGGCGGCTCGGCAGCGCTACACTCGTGGCCTATCTGGCGGAGGGGGCGATCGGATTTCCGGTATTCGCAGGCCCGGTCGGCGGCCTCGCACCGTTCGTCGGTCCGACGGCCGGATATCTCGTCGGCTTCGTAGCAGCGGCCTTCGTGACGGGATGGTTGAGCGAGCGCGGCTGGGACCGATCGGTGCTCCGGTTATTCGTGGCGATGGCGTTCGGGCACGTTCTCATTCTTGCCGCCGGATTTGGTTGGCTTGCGTTCGGCATGAAGCTCGGCGTCGAAAAGGCGTGGCTGGTCGGCATTGTGCCATTCATCGCGGCATCGCTGATCAAGAACGCGCTCGGCGCGGCGCTCGTGCCGGCCACCCGGCGGATGTTCGACGCGCGCGGTTAAGCCATCGCGTCAGACAATAAAAACCGCCCGGTTTTCGCCGGGCGGTTTTCTTTTTGAGTTCGATTCCTTACTCGCCGCTGCCGAAGCGCCGTGACCACCAGCCTGCCTTGCGTGGCGCGGTTTCGCCCGATGAGGCCGGCGCAGGTTCGGCTGGAGCGGGCGCGGGCTGCGCGCTCGGCTCTGGCGCGTTCTGGCTAAAGGCGGGCGCCGATTCGGCCGGAGCGCTGGTCACGAAGCTGACTTTCTCGCGCACGGTCGAGCGCCGCCGCGCCGCGGCGCGCTCGGCTTCTTGCCTGGTTTCCTCGGCGGTTGGCGCCGGCGCACTCGCAACCGGCTCCGGCTGGGCATCGGCAGCAGGCTGCATCTCCGCCGGCGGCGAAACCGGTTCGGGCTGGGCGTCGGCCTGCACCAGTGATGGCGCGGGCTCGGACGAGGCGCCCTCGAAATCGGCAACCGCGCTGGTCGCCTCCGGAACTGGGGGCGGCTCGAGTTCGTCTGCGATCGACCCGGCAAGACCATCTTCCAGTCCGGTACCGCGCCGGCGGCGTCCGCCGCGACGGCCGCGGCGGCGCGGGCGCCGCTCGCCACTGGCAAGTTGATCGCCACGGACCGTGCCGGCCTGTTCGTCGCCTTCGTCCTCGTCGGCTTCGCCGTCCTCGGCGATCGCGCCTTCGATGGTCTCGCTTGCGACGCGCATCGCGTCACCGTCCTCGCGCGGGGCACCACTTTCACGCGGCTCGCCACGGCCGCGCCGGCGCCGGCGCCGCTTGCGGCGGTGACCGTCTCCTTCGCCTTCGCCCGCCGCTGTCTCGGCGGCATCGTCGGTCAGCCCTTCGGTCTCCTCGGTTTCGATCTCGGACTCGGTCTCGATGTCGAACGCCTCGTCGTCGTCATAAGCTTCCTCGACCTGCGGCGGGAAGGCGGCAGCCTGCGCTGCCAGCAACGCCTTGGCGGCTTCCAGCGTGTGGACCTGCTCGCCGCGGTCTATGACGTATGATTGCTGGCCGCTCACGGTGGCGTCGGCGACGACGGCGAGCGTGACCTTGAAGGCGTTTTCGAGATCGCGCAGGTGGCCGCGCTTGTGGTTGAGCACATAGAGCGCCACGTCGGTGCGGGTGCGCACCACCAGATTGTGGGTCGCGCCCTTCATCAGGATTTCCTCGATGCCGCGCAGCAATTGCAGCGCGACCGAGGAGACCGAGCGCACATGGCCACTGCCGCCGCATTGCGGGCAGGGCTCGGTCGAGCTTTCCAGCACGCTGGCACGGATGCGCTGGCGCGACATTTCCAGAAGACCGAAATGCGAGATGCGTCCGACCTGGATGCGCGCGCGATCCTGCCGCAGGCAGTCGGAGAGCTTGCGCTCGACCGCGCGGTTGTTGCGCTTCTCGTCCATGTCGATGAAGTCGATGACGATCAGGCCGGCGAGATCGCGCAGACGCAACTGCCGCGCCACTTCCTCGGCCGCCTCGAGATTGGTCTTGAGCGCGGTATCCTCGATGTGATGTTCGCGGGTCGAGCGGCCGGAGTTGACGTCGATCGAAACCAGCGCCTCGGTCTGGTTGATGACGATGTAGCCGCCGGAGCGTAGCTGCACGGTCGGCGAGAACATCGCGTCCAACTGGCTCTCGACACCCATCCGTGAGAACAGCGGCTGGCCATCGCGATACTGCTTCACCGCCCGCACGTTCGAGGGCATCAGCATCTTCATGAAGTCGCGCGCTTCCTGGTATCCGGACTCGCCGGCGACCTGGATCTCGTCGATTTCCTTGTTGTAGAGGTCGCGCAGGGAGCGCTTGATCAGCGAGCCTTCCTCGTAGACGAGGGTAGGGGCCTGCGACTTCAGCGTCATGTCGCGCACGGTCTCCCACATCCGGATCAGATATTCGAAGTCGCGCTTGATCTCGGGCTTGGTCCGCGAGGCGCCGGCCGTGCGCAGGATGATCCCCATGCCCTCGGGCACGTCGAGGTCCTGCACCACTTCCTTCAGCCGCGAACGGTCCTGGGCCGAGGTGATCTTGCGGCTGATGCCGCCGCCGCGGGCGGTATTGGGCATCAGGACGGCATAGCGGCCGGCCAGCGAGAGGTAGGTCGTCAACGCCGCGCCCTTGTTGCCGCGCTCTTCCTTGACCACCTGAACCAGCATCACCTGGCGGCGCTTGATGACTTCCTGAATCTTGTACTGGCGGCGTGGCCGGAACGGGCGCTCCGGAACTTCCTCCAGCACGTCGTCGCCACCGACGGATTCGACGACTTCCTCTTCGGCGTCCTCGCCATCATCCTCATCGTCATGGCCGTCATCGGCTTCCAGAGCCGCGGCGGGTTCGTCGGGAGGGGGAGTATAATCGCCGACGTGCTCGACGTGCGGCACGTCGTCGGCATGGGCGGCGTTTTCCTGCGCGCGCTCCTCGTCATGACGGTGGTCATGGCCGTCCTCGGCCTGCACCTCGGCAGCTTCGACCGAAGCAGGGGCAGGCGCATCGGATTGCACCTCCGCGGCCGGCGCTTCGCTCGCGGCGCGAGCCTGTTCGGGCTCGTCGTGATCATGTGCGGGGCGGTCGCCATCATGCGCCCGCTCGTCACCATGCGCCTCATGGTCGTGCGCATCACGATCGTGAGAAGCCGCTTCGGCGTGATGTTCGGCGTCATGGGCCGGCGTATCGCCGGCCTGCTGCGCGGCCTCAGGCTCGTGCAGATGTTCCTGAAAATCCTGATCTTGAAAATTTTCTTGGCGCTCATAGGGCTGGGTGGCCTGCGAGGGATCCTCGCTGGTACCCTCGACCACGTCGCTCTGGACGCGGTCGCCATGGCCGCGGCGGCGCGCATTGCGGTGGCGCGAGCGGCGGCGATGGCTGGAGCGGTTCTCGCTCTCTTCCTCGGCCTCGCGATGGGCGCGCTCGTCGGCCTCGATCAACGCCTGACGGTCGGCGACCGGGATCTGGTAGTAATCCGGGTGAATTTCGCTGAACGCCAGGAAGCCATGGCGGTTGCCGCCATATTCGATGAACGCCGCCTGCAGCGACGGTTCTACGCGCGTGACCTTGGCGAGATAGATATTGCCGCGGAGTTGCTTGCGCTGGGCGGTCTCGAAATCAAATTCTTCGACGCGGTTGCCGCGGACCACAACGACCCGGGTCTCTTCCGGGTGGGTGGCGTCGATCAACATCTTGTTGGGCATTTTGGAACTCTTGACGGGGGCGGGCGCGGTGCATGGCGCGCGCAAATTGCGCGGCCCGGTGACGCGACGGTCCACCTGATTCGGGGGTGAGGGGAAGGCCAAAACGCACTTCTTGGCGCCGCGCCGAACGGGGGCCCACCAGAGCGATACGACGCGCGAAGCTTCCGCCTCGCGTCGTTGCGATCGTTCCGTGGATCTTGGTCGGCAACACAGTCTGGCGCATCAAGCGTCGGCCCGTCTGAACATGTTGGCGGAAAGGGATACCGCCGCATTTATCGCTGAAGGCCCGGTTCGGCGCCTAAACGCCCGCCGGCCATCGCATATCGGACCGATAGGGTCCGGATAATCAGTTTTGCCGTGTCTTAAACCGCCCCTGGAAAAAGTACCTGGGACCGGACGCCGCTCGGGCTCGAAACCGCCGCTCCGTGTCAGCCGCGCGCGGCGCTGGCTGTGGAGGGATCGGGAAAGACGCAGGTTCCTCCGGGCTTCGGAGGTTCCGGCGCTGCACCGGGAGGCTGAACGCGACACAACCGGGAGTATTAGCCGTCAGCACCTCGTACATACGTGGATCGGGGGCTCCGTGCAAGGGAAGCGCAAGGGAACCCGCCGCCGGGCGTCGCTGCACGGCAACACTTGCTGTTTTTTCGGTGATCAAATGTTAAGGCCCAATTAACCCTGCGGTTCTAATGCGGTAAGGGAAGGCTCCTCCGGAGGCACCGAATCGTTGGCGAGCCGCGCAAATCACCTTGTTTTGCTGGGATGTGGGCTATTGTGCACCGCAGCATTGCTGTGCACCCAGATGATTGGCTCCTGCGCGGCCCAGGGAGGAGCTTCTCAACCGCCGGCTTCCGTCGCCGCCGTCCCCGGCCCGGCGGCCGTGTCGAATTTCCCGATCGCGTCCGATGCCCGGCTGGCTGGCGATGCCAGGCAGACCCGTTTCATCCTCGATCTGGACAAGCCGGTGCAGTTTCGCGCCTTTGCGCTGGCGGACCCTTATCGCGTGGTCGTCGATCTTCCCCAGGTCAGCTTCAACCTTCCCGCCGGGATCGGAGCCGGGGGACGGGGGCTGGTCAAGGCGTTCCGTTATGGTCTCGTCATGCCCGGCGGATCACGGATCGTGTTCGACCTGACGGGGCCGACCAAGATCGCCAAATCCTATGTACTGGAAGCGGCCAACGGCCAACCGCCGCGGCTGGTGCTCGAATTCGAACAGGTGGACCGCACCGCCTTTGTCCAGTCGCTGCCGCCGGAAAGCCGCCCCGAACTGCGGCCCGCGATCGCCGAAGCCAACGCCACCGCTCAACCGGATTCGCCAATCGCCCAGCCGCCGCAAGCGCCCGACAAGCGGCCGGTGATCGTGATCGATCCCGGTCATGGCGGTGTCGACAACGGTACCCAGGCCGGCGGCGGCGATATCATGGAAAAGAACTTGGTGCTGACCTTCGGCCTGGCGCTGCGCGACCGGATCGAGAAATCGGGCAAGTATCGCGTCGTCATGACCCGGACGGACGACACTTTCATACCGCTTGGCGACCGCGTGAAGGTCGCGCGCAACGAGGCGGCGGCACTGTTCGTCTCGATCCATGCTGACGCTTTGCCGCGCGGCGAGGGCGACGCCCATGGCGCCACCATCTACACGCTTTCCGATAAGGCCTCCGACTCCGAAGCCGAGCGGCTGGCCGATACCGAAAATAAGTCGGACGCTATTGGCGGCGTAAACCTCGTCGACGAGCCGACCGAAGTCGCCGACATCCTGATCGACCTGGTGCAGCGGGAGACCAAAACCTTTTCAAACCGGTTTGCACGGATCCTGATGAGTGAAATGAAGAATACCGTGCGGATGCACAAGCATCCGTTGAAATCGGCCGGTTTCCGGGTTCTGAAGGCCCCGGACGTGCCGTCGGTGCTGGTCGAGCTCGGCTATGTCTCGAACAGGGGCGACCTCGAGCTTCTGGTATCGGAAACTTGGCGGAACAAGACGGTCGGCGCGATGGCGCAGGCAATTGATGCGTTTCTGGCCAAACGGCTGGCAACTGCCGGACCGGCCAAGTGAAAAGCCCGGTACGCGTGGCGTAAGGGTGGATTGAAAAGGGGCCGTCCGATGGACCAAGCCCTAGTTTGGCCACAGCGGCAACGGTATAGAAAACGGACTGCTGGTCTTCGGAATCGGTCAATATTGTCCGCCGGACCTTTTATTGTTCGACCGCGTAGCGGCAACCCGTCCGGCGGGATTGCCGTATCTGGATAGGCGCCGCGATGACGGCGCACAGGGTTGGAACGGAACTTCGATAATGCGCTTGCTGGTCCGGTTTTTGGGTTTCCTGTTTGCGGCCGGCACCGTGGTGTTCCTGGTCGGCGTGGCCGGCGTCGCGGGTGCGATCTGGCATTTCTCCAAGGACTTGCCCGACTATTCGCAGCTTCAGGATTACGAGCCGCCAGTGATGACGCGCGTGCACGCGTCTGACGGCGCGCTGCTCGGCGAATATTCCAAGGAGCGCCGGCTCTATCTGCCGATCCAGGCGGTGCCAAAACTCGTCATCAACGCGTTCCTCGCGGCCGAAGACAAGAATTTTTACGAGCATGGCGGCATCGACTTCACCGGCATGGCGCGCGCGGCCGTGCTCTATGCGCAGAATTTCGGCTCCAACAAGCGTCCGCAGGGCGCGTCGACGATCACCCAGCAGGTCGCCAAAAACTTCCTCCTGACCAACGAGGTCTCCTTCACCCGCAAGATCAAGGAAGCCTTGCTGGCGATGCGCATCGAGCGCGCCTACTCCAAGGACCGCATCCTCGAGCTCTATCTCAATGAAATCTATCTCGGCCTTGGCGCCTACGGCATCGCGGCGGCGTCGCTGGTCTATTTCGATAAATCGGTGAATGAGCTGACGGTTGCGGAAGCCTCCTATCTGGCGGCGTTGCCGAAAGCGCCAGCGGCGCTGCACCCGGTGCGTAACCGCGATCGCGCGGTGGAGCGGCGCAATTACGTGATCGACCGCCTCGTGGAAAACGGCTGGATCAAACAGGCCGACGCCGACAAGTCCCGCAAGGAACAGCTCAACGTCACCAGCCGCGGCAACGGCGCGCATATCTTCGCCGGCGAATATTTCGCCGAGGAAGTCCGGCGCGACATCTTCGAGCGTTACGGCGAAAAGAAGCTGTACGAAGGCGGCCTGTCGGTCCGCGCCACGCTCGATCCGAAAATGCAGGTGATGGCGCGCAAGACCATGGTCGCCGGTCTGGTCCGGTATGACGAGGCCAGCGGCTGGCGCGGCGCGGCCTCCAAACTCGATGTTTCCGGCGACTGGGGCGTGAAACTCGCCGATGTCAAATCGCTTTCCGATATCTCGCCCTGGCGTATGGCCGTGGTGCTGGAGACATCCGACCAGTCGGCGCGGATCGGTTTCCAACCGGGCCGCGAACTCGGTGGCGCCGTCAGCAAGCAGCGGCAGACCGGCATCATCACGCTCGATGGCGTGCGCTGGGCCAAGGCTGCATCCGGACCCGCCAAGGGCAGGACGCCGAGCTCCGTGGCGCAGGTGCTGTCGCCGGGCGACGTGATCTATGCCGACCCGCTGTTCGACAAGGAGGGCAAACCGGTCGAGGGCCAATACCGGCTGCGCCAGTTGCCGGAAGTGTCCGGCGCGTTGGTCGCCATGGATCCGTGGACCGGCCGCGTGCTGGCGATGGTGGGCGGCTTCTCGGTTCGACCAGAGCCAGTTCAACCGCGCGACACAAGCCTATCGACAGCCGGGTTCGTCGTTCAAACCGCTGGTCTATTCGGCGGCAATGGACAACGGCTATACGCCGTCGACCGTCGTGGTCGACGCGCCCATTGAAATCGACCAGGGGCAGGGCGCCGGCGTATGGCGCCCGGAGAACTATTCGTCCGGCAAATACGGCGGGCCGACGACGCTGCGCAACGCGCTCCGGCAATCGCTGAATACGGTGACCGTGCGGCTCGCGCAGGACATCGGCATGCCCTTGATCGGCGAATATTCGCGGCGCTTCGGCGTGTATGACGAATTGCCGAATTACCTGTCCTATGCGCTCGGCGCGGGTGAAACCACGGTCATGCGCATGGTCACGGCCTATTCCATGTTCGCCAATGGCGGCCGCCGCGTGAAGCCGACCCTGATCGATCGCATCCAGGACCGCTACGGCCGCACCATCTTCAAGCATGACGCCCGCGAATGCCGCGGCTGCGACGCGCCGAGCGGCTGGAAGAACCAGGCCGAGCCGCAACTGGTGGATCGCCGCGAGCAGGTGCTGGACCCTATGACGGCCTACCAGATCACCTCGATGATGGAATATGTGGTGCAGGCCGGCACCGCGACGGTGGTCAAGGAAGTCGGCAAGCCCATTGCCGGCAAGACCGGCACCACCAACGATGAAAAAGACGCGTGGTTCATCGGCTTTTCGCCGGACCTCGTGGTCGGCATCTATGTCGGCTTCGACAAGCCGCGCAATCTCGGCCGCGGCATGACCGGCGGTCATCTCGCCGCGCCGATCGCCAAGGATTTCCTCAAGCTCGCGCTTGCCGACAAGCCGGCGGTCCCGTTCAAGGTGCCCGCGGGCATCAAGCTGGTTCGCGTCGATGCCAAGAGCGGCATGCGCGTCGGTCCGGGCGAGGGCGGCCGCACCATCCTCGAAGCGTTCAAGCCGGGTACCGCGCCGCCGGACAATTACTCGGTTATCGGTGTTGCCGACATGGACGGCCGGGCGCCGCAGGGATACCCGCAAGGCTACCAGCCTGATGCTGCGGGCAACATCATGCGGCCCGGCACCGGCGGGCTTTATTGATCCGGGCGAGCCGTCGGCAATCTCAGGATGTATCCTTGGACATTGCGTGATACACGCGTCTGGACCCGGGTGGGTCCCGATAGTTGGTATCGCGGCAGAGTGAGATGCCCGAGGTCGAGATAGGCGTCCGAGGATAGCGCAAAGCCCTCGCACGAGGGCCAACGCTGGCTGTCGCGGCGCAAGGGTTGGAATGGAATTTCGGTAATGCGCTTGCTGGTGCGGTTTGTGGGTTTTCTGTTTACTGCCGGCACCGTGGTGTTTCTGGTCGGCGTGGCCGGCGTCGCGGGCGCAATCTGGCATTTCTCCAGGGACTTGCCCGACTATTCGCAGCTTCAGGATTACGAGCCGCCGGTGATGACGCGCATCCATGCGTCGGACGGCGCGCTGCTTGGAGAATACGCCAAGGAACGGCGTCTCTATTTGCCGATCCAAGCGATGCCTAAACTCGTCACCAACGCCTTCCTCGCGGCCGAGGACAAGAATTTTTACGAGCATGGCGGCATGGACTTCACCGGCATGGCGCGCGCGGCCGTGGCGTATGTGCAGAACTTCGGCTCCAACAAGCGTCCGCAGGGTGCGTCGACGATCACCCAGCAGGTCGCGAAGAACTTTCTTCTGACCAACGAGGTCTCCTTCACCCGCAAGATCAAGGAAGCCTTGCTGGCGATGCGCATCGAGCGGGCGTATTCGAAGGACCGCATCCTCGAGCTCTATCTCAACGAAATCTATCTCGGCCTCGGCGCCTACGGCATCGCAGCGGCGTCGCTGGTCTATTTCGACAAATCAGTGAACGAACTGACGGTTGCGGAAGCGGCGTATCTTGCAGCGCTTCCGAAGGCACCGGGCACGTTGCATCCGGTGCGCAACCGCGACCGGTCGATCGAGCGGCGCAACTATGTGATCGATCGCCTCGTGGAAAACGGCTGGATCAAGCAAGTCGACGCCGACAAGGCCCGCAAGGAACCGCTGGTCGTGGCCAGCCGCTCCAATGCCGCGCATACTTTTGCCGGCGAATATTTTGCCGAGGAAGTCCGGCGCGACATCTTCGAGCGCTACGGCGAAAAGAAACTCTATGAAGGCGGCCTGTCGGTCCGCGCCACGCTCGATCCGAAGCTGCAGGTGATGGCGCGCAAAGCGATGGCCGCCGGTCTCGTGAACTTCGACGAGGCCCAGGGTTGGCGCGGAGCTGTGAGCAAGCTCGACATCTCCGGCGACTGGGGCGTGAAACTCGCCGACGTCAAATCGCTCTCTGACGTCTCGCCCTGGCGGATGGCCGTGGTGCTGGAGACATCAGATCAGTCGGCGCGGATCGGTTTCCAGCCCGGCCGCGAACTGGGGGGCGCCATCTCCAAGGACCGGCAAACCGGCCTCATCACGCTGGACGGTGTCAGATGGGCGAAACCGGCCTCCGGTTCGGCGCGCGGCAAGACGCAGGCCTCGGTCTCGCAAATTTTGTCGCCGGGCGACGTGATCTATGCCGACCCGCTGTTCGACAAGGAGGGCAAGCCGGTCGAAGGCCAGTATCGCCTGCGGCAATTGCCTGAAGTGTCCGGCGCCATGGTCGCGATGGATCCGTGGACCGGCCGCGTGCTCGCGATGGTGGGTGGGTTCTCGTTCGACCAAAGCCAGTTCAATCGCGCGACACAGGCCTATCGGCAGCCGGGATCGACTTTCAAGCCGCTGGTCTATTCGGCGGCGATGGACAATGGGTATACGCCATCGACCATTATGGTCGACGGGCCGATCGAGATCGATCAGGGGCCGGGCGCCGGCGTCTGGCGCCCGGAGAATTTTTCGGTTGGCAGCTACCGGGGTCCCATTACCCTGCGTGAAGCCCTCAAATGGTCGGTCAACACCGTGACGGTGCGGCTGGCGCAGGACGTTGGCATGCCCTTGATCGGCGAATATGCCAAACGTTTCGGCGTCTATGATGAATTGCCGAACTATCTTTCCTATTCGCTCGGCGCCGGTGAAACCACAGTGATGCGGATGGTCACGGCCTATTCGATGCTCGCCAATGGCGGCCGTCGCGTGAAGCCGACCTTGATCGACCGCATCCAGGACCGTTATGGCCGCACCATCTTCAAGCATGATGCGCGCGAGTGCCGCGGTTGCGACGCGCCCGGCGGCTGGAAAAACCAACCTGAGCCGCAACTGGTGGATCGCCGCGAGTTGGTGCTCGATCCGATGACGGCCTACCAGATCACCTCGATGATGGAAGGGGTGGTGCAGGGCGGCACAGCATCGGTGCTGCGGCAGGTGGGCAAGCCGATCGCGGGCAAAACCGGCACCACCTCTGACGGAAAAGACGTCTGGTTCATCGGCTTTTCGCCTGATCTCGTCGTCGGTCTCTATCTTGGCTATGACAAGCCCCGCAGTCTGGGCAGAGCCGCGCAAGGCGGCCATACCGCCGCTCCGATCGTCAAGGATTTCATGAAGCTTGCGCTCGCTGACAAGCCGGCGGTCCCGTTCAAGGTGCCTCCCGGCATCAGGCTGGTGCGCGTCGACGCCAAGAGCGGCATGAGGCCCAACCCGGGCGAGGGTGGCCGCACCATCCTGGAAGCGTTCAAGCCGGGCACCGCGCCGCCGGATAGTTACGCCGTCGTCGGCGTGGTCGACGACGGACGGGTGCCGATGCAGCCGGGAATCCCGCCTGACGCCACCAATGTCATGCGCCCGGGCGACCTGTATTAGCCCGCCGGCATCAAACAAAACGCGAGTTCACTGGCCTGAGCCGATTGCGCTTTGCGGCGTACGCCGCTACATCCGGCCCGTTGAACATCTATCCAGTAGCGGTTCCATCCGCAGACAGAAGAGACCATGCGCGCCGAAGTCGAACGCCTTGTTGAAGAGATCAAGCAGTCAGTCGGGCTGCTGAGGAGGCATCTTTGACGTCGAGAAATCGACGGCACGGCTGGCCGAGCTGAACAAGCTCGCCGAAGACCCCAACCTCTGGAACGATCCCCAGAAAGCCCAGAAGCTAATGCAGGAGCGCACCTCGCTGGTGGATGCGCTCGAGGGCATCGGCAAGGTCGAGCGCGAGCTCGACGACAACGTCGAAATGATTGCGCTCGGCGAGGCCGAGAACGATGAAGGCGTGGTGGTCGAGGCCGAGGACGCGCTAAAAGCCCTGAAGAAAGAGGTCGCCCGCCGCGAGCTGGAAGCGCTGCTGTCCGGCGAGGCCGACAAGTTCGATTCCTATCTCGAAGTGCATGCCGGCGCCGGCGGCACCGAAAGCCAGGACTGGGCCGCGATGCTCCTGCGCATGTATACGCGCTGGGCCGAAAACCACGGCTTCAAGATCGAGTATCTGGAAGAAACGCTAGGCGAAGAGGCCGGCCTGAAATCCGCCACCATCCAGATCAGCGGGCACAATGCCTATGGCTGGCTGAAGACCGAAGCGGGCGTGCACCGCCTGGTGCGGATCTCGCCGTTCGATTCCAACGCGCGCCGGCACACCTCGTTTTCTTCCGTGGCGATCTTTCCGGTCGTCGACGACAGCATCAAGATCGACATTAAAGAATCCGACGTACGCACCGACACCATGCGCTCGGGCGGCGCCGGCGGCCAGCACGTCAACAAGACCGAATCCGCGGTTCGCTTGACGCATATTCCGACCGGCGTCGCGGTGGTCTGCCAGGCCGGCCGCTCGCAGCACAAGAATCGCGCCCAGGCCTGGGACATGCTGCGTGCGCGGCTCTACGAAATCGAACTGAAGAGACGCGAGGAGCAAGCCGCCGCCGATCAGGCCGCCAAGACCGATATCGGCTGGGGCCATCAGATCCGCTCCTACGTCCTGCAGCCCTACCAGATGGTGAAGGACCTGCGCACCGGCGTGCAGACCTCGGATACGTCGGGTGTCCTCGACGGCGATCTCGACGAGTTCATGGCGGCGACGCTGGCGCAGCGCGCGTTCGGCACCGCGCCCGGCCAGGTCGAGGACGTGGACTAATCCATGACCAACGTCGGCTTCATCGGGCTCGGCCGCATGGGCCATGGCACGGCCGGCCGCTATCTCGATGCAGGTTTTACGGTTGCGGTGTGGAATCGCAGCAAGGCCAAGGCGGAAGACCTGATCGCGCGCGGCGCGTGCTGGGCTTCATCTCCGGCGGACGCCGCGAACGGTGCTGATGCCGTCGTCACCATGGTCGCCGACGACGACGCATCGCGTGCCGTCTGGCTCGGCCAGGATGGCGCTGCTGCAACGATGAAGGCGGGCAGCCTCGCGATCGAATGCTCGACAGTATCGCACCAGCATGCGCTCGACATGGCGCGCGAACTGCGCGGGCGCGGGCTCACCTATATCGATTGTCCCGTCACCGGCCTTCCGCAAGCGGCGGCGGCCGGCAAGCTGACCCTGCTCGTCGGTGCTGACGCGGCCGATCTCGATCGCGCAAGACCCTATCTCGCGCCGATCGGCGACGTCATCAGGCATTTCGGCGCAGTCGGCACCGGCACGGTCTACAAGCTGATCAACAATCTGATCGGCGCGGTGCAGATCGCGAGCCTCGCCGAAGGAATCGCGATGGCCGAGCAGGCCGGACTCGACATGAACCTGGTGGCAGAAACGATGGCGACCGGTGCGGTGGCGTCGCCGCAGGTGATCCGGCATTCGAAACGCATGGTGGCGCGCGATTTCTCCGGCGCGTCGTTCACGTCGGCGCTCCGCTACAAGGATGCGATCTATGCGGTGAAGCTGGCCGAGAGCCTGCTCGCGGATGCACCGCTACTCGGGCGTGCCGCAGTCGATGCCTACGCCCGCGCAAAGGCCGAGATGCCTGACGACGACGAAGGCAAGATGATCGAGATCGTCTCGCGGCCGAAATAGCCGCCGCACGATCGTATTCGGAAATCGGGTGGCAAAATCCAGCGCGACTTAATAGACGCGGCTGTCTTCTCGATTTGAGCAGCCATGACCGCCAACGACAACCGGATCGACGCCCGCGACTGGTCGCTGCTCGGCCTGCTCTCGATCCTGTGGGGCGGATCGTTCTTCTTCAACGGCGTGGTGCTACGCGAGCTGCCGCCGTTCACGCTCGTGCTGTTGCGCGTGCTGCTGGCCGCCATGATCCTGCTGCCGGTGCTGTGCGCACAACGACTGCCGTTTCCGAAGGGGTGGATGGGCTGGCGGCCGTTCTTCCTCGTCGCCTTGTTCAACAATGTGCTGCCGTTCTCGCTGATCGTCACCGGACAGATGTACGTCCCGAGCGGGCTGGCTTCGATCCTCAATGCCACCACGCCGCTGTTCACGGTGGCGGTGATGGCGGCGGCGGGCGAGGAGAAGCTCATCATCAGGCGTGTGGCCGGCGTGATCACAGGCCTTGTCGGCGTCGTGATCCTTCGCGGCAGCGGAGTAGGCTTTGCCAGCGGGCAGGGGCTCGGCGTCCTCTTGTGTCTCGCGGCGGCGCTGAGCTACGGCATCTCCGCGCTGATAGCGCGGCGCGCGCTATCGGATTCGCCGCCGCTTGCCACCGCCACGTTTCAATTGATGGCATCGAGCCTGATGATGACTGTCGTCGCCGGCATTTTCGAGCGTCCCTGGCAATTGCCAATGCCTGATACGGTGACATGGCTCGCGGTGTTCGGTCTTGCCGGCTTGTCGACGGCGCTGGCCTATATCGTTTTCTTCCAGGTGCTGCGGCGTTCCGGCGCCACCAACGTCATGCTGGTGACGCTGCTTGTGCCTGTTACGGCCATCCTGCTCGGCTCGCTCGTGCTCGGCGAGCAGATTTTGCCGCGTGAAATCGCGGGCGCACTGGTGATCGGGAGCGCGCTGCTGTTGATTGACGGCCGCGGTCTGAAGTTTCTCGAGCGTTAATCGCTCGCGCAGGCGACGCGAGCCGGCTTGACATTTGCCTATATAGCAATACGATTTGCCTTATAAGCAAAGCGGGAGAGCAGCGTGGTTTCGGCAGAAGCTGGCCGGCGCGCCCGCGAGGCGGCGCGCCTTGCCGCAATTGGAGCCGTCATTCGCAGGGCCCGTTCGGCGCGCAGTTTGACGCTCGATGAACTCGCCGGAATGGTCGGGCTATCAGTGACATTTCTCTCGCGGATCGAGCGCGGACTGATCGCGTGTTCGATCGGTAATCTGCTGGAGATTGCCGGCGTCCTTCAGGTGCGGCCGGCCGAATTGTTCGCCGACATCGAAGGAGAGGACCGGACGCGTGCGTATCGCGTGGTGCGGTCAATCGATGCCGTTCCATCGAAGGGCGCTGATGCAAACTATGCCTGGCGCAAACTCGCTTCGGGCGTGGGCGAGCAGCGGCTGGAAAGTTTCCTGCTCGAATTATCGGCAAAACCGCGCAAGCCGACGCTGGTCGCGCATCCCGGCGAAGAAATGTGCTTTGTCCTCGAAGGCAGCGTCGAATTTCAGGTGGGCGACGAAACTATCGCGCTGGAACGCGGTGATTCGATTCATCTGCGCTCAGACGTACCGCATATGGCGTGGGCGCGCGGGTCCGGCAGTGCGCGCCTCCTGATGGTGACATCAATCGAAAATCAGTCGGCCATCGCGGTCGAGTGGTGGAGCGATATTGCGGGCAGGAAAGGCGAACGAGAGAAAACTGCAAAAGGGAGAGCGAAATGAGCGTCAGGAGCAAGGAGATTCCCGATACCGCGGCCGCAAATGCGGGATTGACGACCGCGCGCGAAGCGTCGCGGAAGGACCACAAGCCTTACGAGGCGCGCCATTTCGACGAAGTCGAATGGGAGACGATCCGCTGGCCGGGTGAGACAGGCAAAATGCTTTTTCATCCGCGACCGGAACGCCCGACCGAACCGAATGCGGGAATTCTGCGGCTTGAACCCGGCGCTTATCATCCCGAGCACTATCATGGCTTCGCACAGGTCTGGCATATCCTGAAAGGCGAGTTTTCAATCGACGGAACGCTGCATGGTCCGGGAACGGTGCTGTTCCATCCCGACCCGCACTTTGAGGGTGAATTCCGCACCGAAACGGGCGGGGAGATATTCATCGTCCAATATCCTGGTCCGACGACCGGTGAGCGCCCAATCTATAGCGGCCGGTTCAACATGGCGGAACGCAAGGCGGTTGCGAGCGAACGCGTCGATCTCTGAGCCGGCGGATCACCCGATCTCAAGGAACAAGCGAATTATCGCGTAAGCTGACTGGAAGCTGATGTCTTCTTCCAGTCGGCAAGCCAGCTTTTGAACCTTCCGCTGTCGCGCTCGCCGCCGTGCCAGGCTGCGGTGACGGTGCCGTCGCCGGCCACCAGCACCACGACATCGAGCCCCTTGGAACGGCGCAGCGTATCGATCGCCTGCTGCGGGGTCTGCGCGATCGGTCCTGCGACATTGAAGGAGGTGTTGACGGACAGCTCGACGCCGATATGGCGGCCGAGCGCCTTTAAGTAGGCATAGGTGAGGGGATCGTCGCCGGCGCGCACGATCTGGATGCGGCCGGTGCCGTCGGCGTGGATGACCGCCGGGATTTTTTCGCGCGCATGCGGCTTCGAATGCGCTGTCAGCACCATGTAGTTATAGGCGTTGTAATCGGCATCCGCAGCGCCGGGCAGCAGTTCGAAGTATTCTTTCGCAGCTTCCAGCGTTGCCATCGGCGCCAGCGGGCGAATGGCCTCGCGGTATTTGACGCGCGCGTTGAGCAGCTCGCGCACCGCCGGATCGCAGGGATTGGCGAGGATCGAGCGATGGCCGAGCGCACGGGGACCGGTCTCGGCCGCGCCCTGATACAGCGCGATCACGCCGTTTTGGGCGACCATCAACGCCATCAGGTCGGCGATCGCTTCAAGGCCTTCAGGCGTCGATATATCGCCGATCCTTTGCGAGGTGATGTCATCGGCCGCAACGGCGTGGACGATGTCGCCTTGCGAGGGCGGCGTGCCGCAATAGAAGGCGTGCGTCATCGGCGCGCCGCGCGGAGCGCCCGCCAGATGCGCGAACAGCCAGGCGGCACCGATGGTGACGCCGGGATCGCCGGGCACCGGCGGCACCCACAGATGCAGCCGCGCGTTGCGCCGCTGCGCGCCCGCGAACCACGCTTCGTCGAAATGTTCGAGCAGCCGCATATTGCCGACCGCGTTCAGCGCGACGCCGCCGGTCAGCACCAGCCGGTTGGCGCCGGTCGTGCGCAACAAATGATCGACGACGTGGATCATGGCGTCCTCGAACACCAGTTGCGTCGCGGCCGCCTTGTCGAGACGGTCCTTGGTATCGGGACGGTGGTGGATGTCCTCGACACGCAGCACCGCATCCGGATTCCAGAGCTGGTCTCCCTTAAGCGGTTCGCCGAGAATTTTTGTGAGTGCTTCCTTGTAGGGATGGTCGAACGGGTCGCAGTACCAGTTGGCCAGCGCGCGATTGAGCCTGATATCGCCGTTCGCCCCGAAATGCAGAACGTCGCGCAGCCGCGTGTAATAGGGATTGCTGGCGCGGTCCATATTGCCCCAGGCGGCAGCGCCCATGTAGCGGCCCTCGCTGGACAGCCAGGTCCAGCCGCCCTGTGTTGACGAGATCACGCTGTAGAATGCACCGAGTGAATCGAACATGCTGTCGTTGCAGTAGAGCCGACGCATCGCGTCGTTCTCGACCACATAGAGCGAGATCGAGCCCTGATCGCCGGTGCCGTCGAGCACCGCAATCGCGGTCGGCGCGGTATCGTCGGCGAACGGCGAGGCGGCGTACGAAAACCATGCATGGTTGTCGTGATGCGGCAGGCAGATCAGCGGCACCCGCTCGGCAAGCCCAAGCTGGCGCGCGAGGATTTTTGGCGTCCGCGTCATCTGGTCGAGGCGGCGGCCGTCGAAGCCCGTGGCCTCGGTGGTGCGTACGAGTTTTAGGCTCTGCGGCAATTCCTCGAGCACCGAGCGCGCCAGCGTACCGGCGAGCGTCGGGTAATCCCAGCTCGTGAGCCAGGCATCGATGTCGCCGATGTCGCGGCCCATGCCGCGCAGCGTTCCTACCGCCGCGTCGATCGACAGCCTCGGATATTCGGTGGTGTGCTTGTTGCCGGAAAAGCGTTCTTCCTCGTTGTTGACGATCAGCCGTGGCCCATCCGCCTGCGTCACCTCGACCAGCGCCAGCCCTGAATTGTGCGTGCCGGGCGCGCCGAGGCCCGCGAGATAGACCGCCTCGCCCCGCGCGAGCTTGTCGCGCACATGCGCGATCCGCGCATCGGCGAATTCAGAGCCAAGCTGATGAAATCCCGCAGCACGCATGGTCTTTGCAGCGAGCCAGCGCGCAAAGCGAAATCCACCCGCCGCGAGTTTTGGGCGTCGCGGACCAATTCGTGTGTTCGGTTTCAAGCCTTAGTCCAACCTCTGGGCCTCGCCATCGCGCAAGGTCATGCCTGCAGCCCGCATCAATCACAATTGGCGCCGGGCAACAATGCCATTTCGGCATAAGGAATAGGTGTATCCTTGCAAGCGCTGAAGCGGCTTGCGAGACAACGGCGAGCTATGGGAAGTATTCGGCGACATCATGCCGGCGAGGTCGGGTACTGGAGGATGAGGCACCACCGCGTGGTGCCTCTCCTCGACCGTCACTATCCCGGAATATCCGGCTCCACGAGCAACGCGAGCTGGGCAAGCGATTGTTGCCAGCCGAGATAGCAGCCTTCGACCGGGATCACCGTCGGCAAGTTTGTCTGTTCGATGTTGATCTCGGTTCCGACCGAAACCGCTTTCAGGGTCACGGTAACCTCAATAACGCCAGGCAAATTGGGATCGTCGAAACGATCGGTGTAGCGGATCCGCTCGTTGGGCACGATCTCCAGATATTCTCCGCCGAACGAATGGCCGGCGTTCGTGGTGAAATTCGTGAACGACATCCTGAACGTGCCGCCAACCTTCGCCTCGAATTGGTGGACCTTGCAGGTGAAGCCGTAGGGCGGCAGCCACTTGGCCATGGCATCCGCATCGAGGAAGGCGCGAAAAACCTTCTCCGGCTTGGTGGCGAGGACACGATGCAAACGAACGGTATTGCCTTGGGACATGACGTTATCTTCTCCATTACTGAGCGGAGTATATTGCGGGATTTGGTTGGGTTCGCTCAGTCTCTGCCACAAGGACGCCTGGCCCCCATACGATCCGACACGGGGACCAAAAAAATTCACCGACGCGGGCGCGCGGTTCCGTTTTACGTGACGGTAGAATGGGCGGAGGGAGAATAAAGGAAGTAATTCCGCGCGCGATCAACAAGCGAGCACGCCAGTTCTGACGGCGCGATGTTAGCCCGAGCTGAGCCGCACGCCCGCGCGCAGGAATTTCTGCGGATCGACGGCGTCACCGTCAATCCGCGTTTCATAGTGCAGATGCGGACCGGTGGAGCGGCCGGTTGAGCCGACGGCGCCGATGACCTGGCCGATCTTGACGAAGTCGCCGACCCTGACGTGAATCTCCGACAGATGGCCGTAGCGGGTCGACAGGCCGTTGCCGTGATCGACCTCCACCATGCGACCGTAACCACCCATCCATCCCGACGATACGACCTTGCCGTTCGCGGTGACGCGCACCGGATCGCCGCTGGCGGCGCGGAAATCGAGGCCGGTATGCATCGCGGGCCGGCCGAGGAATGGATCGCTGCGAACGCCGAAGCCCGAGGTGAATTCGACCTCGCCGACGACGGGTTTGCGGTAGGGCACCAGCGCGAGCGTCGCGTTGAGGCGCTGCATCTGGGCACGGGTGAGGTTGATCCGGTTGAGCTGGCGTTCGAACGCACCGGCATCCGCCGGCAGCTTCAACGGCACGAACGGGCCACCAATGGCCGAGCGCGGCGTTGCGGCTTCGAGCTGCGCCATATTGAGGCCGAGATCGGTGAACACGCCACGCATGCGGCGCAGCCGCGACTCCATGCTGTCTTCGACCGAGCTCAAGGCCGCCATCTGCCGCCGCTCGACGGAATCCAGCGAGGTCTGCAGGCGGACCAGGACATTGTCGACACCCTGAACCTTGGCGAACTGGTTTGGCTGCGGCTTGGCGACGGCGGGCGCGCGCGATTCCAGCCGGGCCTCGCGATCTGGCGGCGCTACGAAGATCACGGTGTCGCTGATCGGGGAGGGTTTTAGGCTGCCGGAAGCGGGCGTCTCCGCGGCCGCGCCGCGCGGCGGAGGCCGAATCGAACCGGTCGCCGCGATATCCGGCATCGCGCCAAGGGCAGTGGCGCGCGACTCGAGCGCGGTCTGGCGGCGCATGATCTGGTCGAGCTTCTGGTCGAACTGTTCCTGATCGAGCAACTGGCGGCTGGTCGTGCGGTCGACCTTGGCGCGCAGCTCCGCGATGCGGTCTTCATAGGCGTATTGCATCTCGGCCTGCCGGGCGATCAGCCGGGTCAGGACATCATCGCGAAACGCGAAATACGTGGCGGTGGCCGCCGACCACATGCCAAGCAGCACGATCGTGCCGACGACGATCCAGAACACGACCGGGCCGAGCCTGACCTGCCTGCCGGCATGGACGATGGTGTAGCCGTCACCGTCTAGCGCTGCAGCTTTTGCGGCATGGGGTGCCGGACGGCGGGGCGGCGTCCGGCCATGATCGTGGGGATGGTGGTGATCGGCATAATGACCGGAACGGTACGACATCGGCACTCCCGCGCCGGTCGGAAATCAGCTCCGTTCGGCTCAATTTGCGTGCCGATTTGACCCATTCATGGTTAATTTTTGGGAAATGGAACCTGCCGATCACATGCCGCGGACGGCGGCCAACACCTCGTCGGCATGGCCGTCGACCCGCACATTGCGCCAGATTTTGGCGATCCGTCCGTCGGCGCCGATCAGAACCGTCGTTCGAATGATCCCCATGAAGGTCCTGCCGTACATCGATTTTTCGCCCCAGGCGCCATAGGCCTCAAGCATCTCATGTTGCTCGTCCGAGATCAGAGGAACCGAGAGCTGGTGCTTGTTCCGGAAGGATTCCTGGGCCTTTACGGTGTCGGCCGATATCCCGAGCACCACCGCGCCCGCATCGGCAAACGCGCTATCGAGCCGCGTGAAGTCGATCGCCTCCCGGGTGCAGCCGGGCGTGTCGGCGCGGGGATAGAAAAACAGCACCAGTTTCCTGCCGGCATAATCTGCCAGCGAAACACTGCCGCCGCCGTCCCGCGGAAGCTTGAAGGGGAGCGCCATGGCGCCTTCGACCAGTCCGGTTCCGGCAACCGGCTTGGGCGTATCCGATAGATTGGATTTTATTAACTGTTTCGATGTCGGCTTGTGCGACGCTTTGGCTGAAGCGCTCTTGGCCGTCTTTGCCGGTTTCTTGGCCGGCTTCTTGGCGGCCGCCTTGGTGGCGGTTTTGGCGGCCTTGTTGGCTACCTTGGCGGCAGGCTTTTTGGTCGATGCCGGCGTGCTGCGGCGGGCGGTCTTGGCGGCAGTCTTGGCCGCGGCCGGTTTTGCGGCGGAAGTCTTGCGGTTCTTGGGGGATGGCATGGAGGATTTCTTGCGCGTTTTCTTGGACATACGCCTTCCTTTCGTCGCTTTCCGCAGATCAACCATTAGGGTATTGCGGGTCTCGCCTTTGACCGTCGGATTCGCTCCGGCTGCTGGGCAAGTTTGATGACCCCGGAGTATGGTTACAAGGAATTCGACGCTACCCCCGTCCGCTCGTCGATGGGACCGCCCAATCAATCCTTGGGCCCGACCACGAGTAACAGTATTAATCGAGGAATGGCAGCGATGCCGGCACAGGAACGCTCGATACCGATCGAAGAGCGTGCCCTTGGCGGCGATCAACCTCAGCGCCGGCACCGAGAGGCAATGGCTAAGAATACTTCGCCCAAGGGGTCGAATCCGCGTGCCGAGGCCCAGCAATGGGATGACGCTGCGGGCTGGGAGCAGGACGAGGCGGCGGGCTATCGTGCGCGACGGCTGTTGTCGCGCTCCAATTCCCGATTCCACCGGTTCGGCGACAAGTTCTCAGCGCTGCAGCAGATGACCGGCGAGCGCTGGGTCAAGCGCCTGGCGATCGTGATCGCCGTGCTGGCGGTGATCTTCACCGGTTGTTTCGGCGGTCTGTGGTGGCGGCTCGGCGCCGGGCCGATCAACCTCGACGTCGCGACGCCGTGGCTGGCGGCCGCGATCGAAGACAATATCGGCCATGGCAACACAGTCGAGGTCGGCGGTACACAGATCGAGCGGGCCGGACGGATTCGAATCGCGGTGCGCATCCGCGACATCGTGGTCCGCGACCGTGACCAGATCGTCGTCGCGACCGCGCCGAAGGCCGAGGTGAAACTATCGGGCATGGCGCTGGTGATGGGACGGCTGCGCGCCGAGAGCCTCAATCTGGTCGATGCCGAACTTTCGGTGCGAATCACGCCGGACGGCCAGGTGACGGTGTCTGCCGGCGACACCGCCAAGCCGCTGGCGACCGGCGTTGCTTCCAAGCGCGATGCCGGCATAGCCCCAACATTCCCTCGCCAGGCGCCTGCGCCGCCGCAGGGTGCTGCTGCGACGGCTCCCGATACCACGCAGAACGGATTGCTGGCCGGCCTTGACTGGCTCGACAGCCTCAGCCTGACCGGCCTCGATGGGCAGAACCTGAACGAGATCGGCCTCAAGAACGGCAATCTCATCGTCGACGACCAGCAGCGCGGCAACAAATGGACGTTCGAGAATATCAGCCTCAGCATGCGCCGGCCGAGCAGCGGCGGGGTTGCGGTGAGCCTTGGCGAGCAAGGTGCGCGTCCCTGGTCGCTCAAAGTCGTAGTCGGACCACAGCAGAACGGCGTGCGGTCGGTCGATCTTCGCGCCGACAAGGTGCCCGCCGCCAACATCCTGCTTGCAATGCGGGTCAAGGACCTAACCTACAGCGCCGAGCTGCCGCTTTCCGGCGAGCTGAAGGGCGAACTGGGCCGCGACGGTCTGCCGACCTATTTCCGCGGCAAGATCACCGCCGGCGCCGGGAACCTCATCGACAGCGATACGCCTGACTATCCGATGCCGATCGATTCGGCGGAGATGAGCGTCGAATGGGATGCCGGACGGCGCGTGCTGGTCGCACCCTTCAAGGTCATTTCCGGTTCGAACCGGATTACGTTGCTCGGCCATCTCGAGCCGCCGAACGGCGCGACCACCGAATGGCAGGCCGGCCTTAGCGGCGGCACCATCCTGTTGGCCGGCACCGACAACGAACCGCCGCTGATCTTCAACCGGATCGCGATCGGGCTGAAGTTCGACACCGACCGCAAGCGCGTGCTGCTCACCCAGGCCGATATCAGCAACGGCGAGATCGGCATCGCCGGCACCGGCAGCATCGACTATGCGAACGAGGCGCGGCTCCAGCTCGGTTTCGCTGGAACGCCGATGTCGGCGTCAGCCCTGAAGCGGATGTGGCCGATCCTGATCGTGCCCGAAGTGCGCGAATGGGTGATCGAGCGGATCGAGCGCGGCACGCTCCAGCGCATCGAGGTCGGCGTCAACTCGCCGGTGCGCAATCTGTCGCGCAAGGGACCGCCGATTCCCGACGATGGTCTGGCCGTCAACATCGTCGCCTCCGGAGTTACCGCGCGTCCGGTCGACGACATGCCCGCGGTCCGCGATGCGGATTTGAAAGCGCGCGTTACCGGGCGAACAGCGACGGTGACGATCGGGCAGGGAATTGCCGACACACCCGGCGGCCGCAAGATCAACATTTCCGATTTCACCTTCGAGGTGCCGGACATGGCGCCGAAGCCGTCGCCCTCGCGGGTGAAGTTCAGGGTCGATGCGTCCGTGCCGGCAGCGGCCGAGATTCTGGCGTCCGACCGCATCAGCGATCTCTCCGGCACGCTGATCGATCCGAACGCCAGCAAGGGAAACGTTGCCGCCGTCATCACGCTTGGCATGCCGGTCAAGGGCTCGATGACCAAGGCCGACACCACCTACACCGTGATTGCCGATCTGGCCGGGTTTGCCGCCGACAAGCTCGTGATGAACCAGAAGCTGGAATCCAGTACGCTCAAGGTGCTCGCCAATAACGCGGGCTACCAGGTCAAGGGCGACGTCAAGATCAACGGGCAACCGGCTTCGCTGGACTATCGCAAGCCGAGCGAGGGCGACGCCGATATCAGGCTGCAGGCGACATTGGATGATGCCAGCCGCGCGCGCCTCGGGATCGATTTCGGACCCGCCGTGAGCGGCTCGATCCCGATCAAGGTGGTCGGCAAGATCGGCGAGAACGACAGCCGCGTCGGCATCGAAGCCGATCTGACCTCGCTGCGGCTCGACAACATCCTGCCGGGGTGGGTCAAAGTGCCCGGCAAGTCGGGCAAGGCGACGTTCAATGTCGTGAAGAAGGAGCAGTCGACGCTGTTCCAGGACATCGTGGTCGAAGGCGGCGGCGTTTCGATCAAGGGATCGCTGGAAGTCGACCAGAATGGCGATCTGTTGAACGCGAACTTCCCGACCTACGCGCCGTCGGACGGCGACAAGACGACGTTGAAGGCCGAGCGCGGCACCGATGGCGTCGTGAAGGTCACGATGCGCGGCGACGTGTTCGACGGCCGCGGTTTCCTCAAATCGGCGATCTCGGGCAAGGAAGCCGACCCCAAGAGCAAGTCGAGGAACATCGATCTCGATGTCGACGTCAAGCTCGGCGCGGTCGCCGGCTTCAACGGCGAGGCGTTGCGCAGCGTCGACAGCAAATTCTCCCGCCGCAACGGCATCGTCAAAAATTTCACGCTCTCCGGCAAGGTCGGGCGCGACACGCCGGTGACCGCCGATCTGCGCGGCCGCGGGCAGGGACAGGGACGCGACATCATCATCCTGCAGACCAACGATGCGGGTGCTTTCTTCCGCTTCACCGACACCTACTCGAAAATGGTCGGCGGTCAGCTCTCGCTTGCGATGGAGCCGCCGACGGTTGAACCCAGTGCCAAGGACGGTCTGATCAACGTCCGCGATTTCTCCGTCAAGGGTGAGGCCGCACTGGAGCGCGCCGCCGCGGGCGGAGCGGCCGGCGTTCAGAACGGCATTTCCTTTACGGCACTGCGCGCCGAGTTCACTCGGCAGAGCGGACAGCTCACGATCCGCGATGGTGTCGTGAAGGGTCCGATCATCGGCGCGACCATCGAAGGCAGCATCGACTATGTCGGCAATGCCGTGCGCATGAGCGGCACCTTCGTTCCGATGTACGGATTGAACAACATGTTCGGTCAGATTCCCGTGCTCGGCCTGTTCCTCGGTGGCGGCAGCAATGAGGGGCTGATCGGCGTGACCTATGAGGTGGTCGGCACGCCTGGCCAGCCCGTGCTGCGCGTCAATCCGATTTCGGCCGTGATGCCCGGCGTGCTGCGCAAGATCTTCGAGTTCAACACCGGCAAGCAGAACAACACCCCGATCGAACTGCCGCCGAATAATTAGTCAGGCATCGCCGCAGGTTGGTGGATGATCGAATGGAAGCTTCGGGATGGGAAGCTTTCTCTCGGTAGAAATCACTGCTCTGGTGCCAGACATGGATCCAGCAGGACATGGTCGACGTCGCGTCGTCGATATCCGCCTCTCGCGATAACCCTGTCGCCGACCGCTAGGCCGTTGGATTGGTAGGTCACGCACATGATCCTGATATCCGGCGGTGAGCACAGCACGAGATACCACAAGACTTGATCCGTCTGCACCGCTGTGAGATTACCGACCACCGAGAGATCGATCCGGTAGTCGAGTTCTGGAATACCGTCCGCCATCCGCCTGACATCCTTGCAGTCGGCTGGCCTCCGCGCAGGCTGCTCTGCTTCGGAAAATGCCGGACGGTCGGCAAATATATCGTTCGACGCGATTGATCGAGTCGAGCTCGGCACTGCAAAGCACAGGATAATGGTTGCTACCGATAATCCGCCAGTTGCTGCGTGCATTCGGCACCTAGCCAGATGCCATGGCCGAGACCGCCCGCGCGACCGAAGCCAAAGTGGCGTTTTGCTGCGCGGCAGAAACGGTGGCGCCAGTCAGATAGGCGGTGATCACGATGGGCGCTTTGCCGGGTGGCCAGGTCACAGCAACGTCATTGTTTGTGCCTCGGGCACCAGTACCGGTCTTGTCGCCGACGCGCCAGTCTTTCGCAAAACCTGCACGGAGTCGCGCGTCGCCGGTCTTGTTGGCGACCAACCATGCCGTCAGTTGCTCGCGCGATGTTGCCGACAGCGCTTTGGTCCCAAGGATCAGCGCTTGCAGATTCGAAGCCATCGCATTCGGTGTCGTGGTATCGCGGGGATCGTCGGGCAAAGCCTCGTTGAGCGAAGGCTCATCCCGGTCTAGCCGCGTGACTTGGTCGCCCAGGCTCCGCACGAAGGCCGTCAGCCCCGGCGGTCCGCCGATGCTGGCCAGCAGCAGATTGCCGGCCGTGTTGTCGCTCAGCGTCACCGCCGCTTCGCAAATTTCAGCGAGCGTCATGCCGTCGCCGCCGACGCGCTTCTCGGTTACGGGTGAGTACACGATGAGTGCGGATGCGTCGAAGGTTACGCGCCGCGTCAATTGTTCCTTGCCGGCATCCACCCGCGCCAGGATCGCGGCGGCTGCCAGCATCTTGAAGGTGCTGCACATCGGAAAGCGCTCATCGCCCCGGTGGGCATGACGAGTGTTCGTTGCTGTGTCGAGGACACAAACACCGAGCCGGCCGCCGCTCTCGCTCTCCAGACGCTTGATCTCGTCGATCAGTCGTTGATTTGCGGTCGATGCGCGTATCGCTTGCCGGGCGCTCAAAGCAGTCGTTATCAGCGCTGCACCGCATCCAAGCTGGAACTGTCTTCTCGTGATCACCAGGAATCCCTCCTTGCTGCGCGCAGGAAGGTGCCGATCGGTCGCTGTCTTGACAAACGATGAGTTCTGCGGGCAGGCATAAGAAAAACTAGGGACGAGCAATGCGGCGCCGGATGAAGCTTTCGCACCTTCCGCTCAATGCGCTACGGGCCTTTGAAGCGACGGCGCGCCATCTCAGTTTCACCCGTGCTGGCCTGGAGCTTCGGGTTACACAGGCGGCCGTCAGCCAGCATGTGAAAGTGCTGGAGAACCGGCTTGGCGTACAGTTGTTTCGCCGGCTGCCCCGCGGCGTTGCGCTCACCGATGAAGGACAGTTGCTGCTGCCGAGCATTGTCGAGGCCTTCGGCCGGCTCACCGAAACGCTCAATCGTTTTGACGACGGCCACTACCAGGACGTCATCGCGGTCGGTGTGGTCGGTACCTTCGCTTCGGGCTGGCTGCTGCCGCGGCTCGATGCCTTCAGGAAGGCCTATCCACGGATCGATTTGCGCCTGTTCACCAACAACAATCGTATCGACATCGCGGGTGAAGGCCTCGATTACGCGATCAGGTTTGGCGATGGCCTTTGGCACGGCACCGAGGCGACCCACTTGATGGCAGCGCCATTTACCCCATGCTGCGCGCCTTCGCTGGCTCGCAGGCTGAGCCGGCCGGCCGATCTCAAGCGCGAGGTGCTGCTGCGTTCCTACCGACAGGAGGAATGGCCGCGATGGTTTACCGCTGCGGGACTGCAGAGTCCGGTCCTCAAGGGAATGGTATTCGATTCATCGATCACGATCGCCAGTGTAGCGGCGCGCGGTTTCGGCGTTGCGCTGTTGCCGGCGCGATTGTTTCAGGACGAGATCCGGCAGCGGCGGCTGGTACGTCCTTTCAAGGTCGAAGTCGCGCTCGGCGATTATTGGATCACGTCGTTGCACTCCCGGCGACCGACCGCCGCGATGCTCTCATTCAAGAGCTGGCTGCTTGAAACGATCGCAGCAACAAGGAGGAGCCCTGGCAAGCAGGCCGGGACGTAGCTACCGCCGCAGCGCCGGCACGACCAGGAACGGAATCATTCCGAGCACGACGGCCACCAGCGCGAATGCGATCACGGGGTTGTAGCTGTGGGTCCAGTCGTGGATCAGGCCGCCGGCCCAGGCGCCGAGTCCCGAGCCAAGGCCGCTGCCGATCGAGATCGTGCCGTAGATGGTACCGACCCGTTCGCCGCGAAAGATATTCATTGCGGTTGACGTGATCAGCGGGCCGCGCGAGCCGATCATGCTGCCGAAGGTTACGACGAAGGCGCCGAGCAGCCAGAAGTTCGGATAGAACTGCAGCAGCCAGAGCAGGATGATGCCGACGATCGAAATAGCGTAGCTGAGCAGCACTGATGGTCGTCGTCCGAACATTGCATCGAGTTGGGTCACGCCCAGCATGCCGAACAGCAGCACGACGCCGGAAAAGCCCCAGGCGGTTGCGGCCTGCAGCGGCGGGAAGCCGGCATCGATCAGATAGGCGACGATCTGCGCCGCAAGCGCATACATCCCGACGGCCGTAAAGAAGAAGGTCGAAAACAGCGCCCAGAACGCGTGGTGACGCATCGCGCTGCCGAGCGTCCAGCCGCCGTCGACAAAATCGGGATCGGCCTTTTTCGCGATGTGCGGCGAGCCCGTGGAGAACAGCCGCCATGGCAGCAGCAACAACGGCGGCAGCAGGCAGAGCGCAATGATACCGAACGTCTGGTAGGCGCCGCGCCAGCCGATGTGATCGATCAGAAGCTGCGATGCCGGCAGCAGCACCAGGACGCCCGCTCCGGCGGCGGAATAGACCACCGCCATCGCGGTAGGCAATCGCCGGCCGAACCAGCGGCCGAGCAGGATGGAGTTCGGTACGTTGCCGATGAAGGCGATGCCGATCCCGACGGAGACGCCGACGCTCAACTGGAATTGCCACAGCGCCTGCGCGCGTGACGCCACCAGGAACGCTCCGCCGAGCAGCAGCAGTCCCAGCGAATAGACAGCGCGGGGGCCGTAGCGGTCGAACAGCCGCCCCACCACCGGCGCCGTTAGCCCGCCCGCCAGCCATGTCAGCGAATAGACCGAAACCACTTCCGCGCGGTCCCAGCCGAAATTCTCCGAGATCGGTTTGAGGAAAACCGTAAAGCTCTCGCCGAGGCCACGGCCAAGCAGCGCCAGCGTGAAGCACAGCGCCAGTACGTTGAGCGCCACGCGCCCCGGCTTGAGCGGCTTGGCTGTCGCGTCTCCCTCTGGCGTCTTTTCTTCCATAAGACGCAGGGAGCGCGTTTCCGCTGATGCCCGCAAGCGTCAAAAAGTGAATGCGCCTATGCAAGGCCGAGCTAGATTCTTTGTTTGAGCATGATCTCCGGGCAAACGCTGCGCGTTTGTCCCGAGGGGAAAACTGGTATCCACTTTCCGGATCATGCTCTAGGCCGGCTTGAGCAGGACGTGCTTTTTCTTCCCCATGGAAAGTTTGATGACGCCTTCCGGGGTGAGGTTGGACGGTGTGAGCACCATCTTGTCGTCGGTCACCGCGGCATCATTGACGCGCAAGCCACCGCCCTTGATCTGGCGCCGTGCCTCGCCATTCGAGGTCACGAGACCCGCTTTCACGAACAGCCCCAGCACGGCCGCGCCGGCTTCGAGCTCGCCGCGCGAAACCTCCACTGTGGGCAGGTTCTCCGCGATCGCGCCTTGCTCGAACGTTTGCCGGGCGGTTTCGGCGGCGGTGTTCGCGGCGTCGCGGCCATGCAACAGCGCGGTCGCCTCCGTCGCCAGCACCTTCTTGGCCTCGTTGATCTCGCCGCCTTGCAATGCCGCGAGCTTCTCAATCTCGCTCATCGGCAGGGTCGTGAACAGCTTTAGAAATTTCACGACGTCGGCATCCTCGGCGTTGCGCCAATATTGCCAGAAGTCGTAAGGCGAGAACTGGTCGGCGTTGAGCCACACCGCGCCCTGCGCGGTCTTGCCCATCTTGGCGCCCGACGCGGTCGTGAGCAGCGGCGTGGTCAGCGCGAACAATTGCGGCGTGCCCATGCGGCGGCCGAGATCGACGCCGTTGACGATGTTGCCCCATTGATCGGAGCCGCCCATCTGCAGCCGGCAGCCGGTGCGCCGCGCAAGCTCGACGAAGTCATAGGCCTGGCAGACCATGTAGTTGAACTCGATGAAACTCATCTCCTGCTCGCGCTCGAGCCGGAGCCTGACCGAATCCATCGTCAGCATGCGGTTGACCGAGAAATGCCGGCCGATGTCGCGCAGCATCTCGATCCAGTTCAATTTCGTCAGCCATTCGGCATTATCGAGCATGATCGCATCGCTCGGGCCGTCGCCGTACCGCAGCACCTTCGCGAACACGCCACGGATCGAGGCCTTGTTGGCCTCGATTTCCTCGATCGAGCGGATCGCGCGCGTTTCGTCCTTGCCGGAGGGGTCGCCGACCATGGTGGTGCCGCCGCCCATCAGGGTGATCGGCTTGTTGCCGCTCTGCTGCAGCCAGTGCAGCATCATCATGGTGAGGTAATTGCCGATATGGAGCGACGGCGCGGTGCAGTCGTAGCCGACATAGGCGGTCGCCTGGCCCTTGGCGGCCAGCGCGTCGAGGCCCTCGAAATCGGAGCATTGGTGGATGAAGCCGCGCTCCTGCAAAATGTTCAGAAAATCTGATTTAAATTTGGTCATGGGCGAGCGCTTTGATCATTCTATTTTCACTGTAATTGTAACCAGTTGCGGAACCATGGCCGGAACAGGCTGCCGCAAGGCCGGGCGCTGTGGCATTATAAGATGTGCGTGTTTGGCACAAGCTGGTCGTCGTCGGCGGGACGTATCGAGCAGGGCGTTTCAAAGGCACAATCGACCATGATGTTGACGGCATTAGGTTTGATGAGCGGCACCTCGCTCGACGGGGTGGATGTCGCTTTGATCGAAACCGACGGCCGCCGGGTGAATGCGCTCGGACCGTCCGGATACCGGCCCTATACCGATACGGAGCGCGGCCTGCTGCGGCAGGCGCTGTACGAGGCCGCCGACCTGACCGATCGCACGGCGCGGCCCGGCTGCCTGCGGGAGGCCGAGCGGGTCGTCACATCTGCGCATGCGGAGGCGGTGGCCGCCTTTACCGCGCAACACCGGATGCGCTTCGACGATATCGACATCGTCGGCTTTCACGGCCAGACTGTGCTGCACCGGCCAGAGAAAAAGCTGACGGTCCAGATCGGCGATGCGCTGACGCTCGCCAAGACGATCCACATTCCGGTCATGTACGATTTCCGCGCTGCCGATGTCGAAGCCGGTGGGCAGGGCGCGCCCTTTGTGCCGGTCTATCACCGCGCGCTCGCCCAATCGCTGGAGTGGGAGGGGCCGACCATCGTGGTCAACATCGGCGGGGTCGCCAATATCACCTATATCGACGGCGACACGCTGATCGCCTGCGATACCGGGCCCGGCAACGCCCTGCTCGACGACCACATGTTCCGCCGCATGAACCAGCGCTTCGACACCGAGGGCCGCACCGCCGCGCTGGGCAGGGTCGATGCGGCCTGGATCAACCGTGCGCTGGAGATGCCGTTCTTTTCGCTGCCCCCGCCGAAATCGCTCGATCGCAACGATTTTGCGGGCCTGAAGCTCGGCGATATGGCGCCCGCGGATGGCGCGGCGACGCTGACCGCCTTCACCGTCGCCGCGATCGCCCGGGTGGTGCCATTGTTGCCGAAGGAACCCAAGAACTGGATCGTGGCCGGCGGCGGCGCCCGCAACCTCACTATGTTGCGGATGCTGCGTGAGTGTCTGGCGCCTGCGACCGTCCGGGCGGCGGACACCCTGGGCTGGGCCTCCGACGCCATCGAGGCGCAGGCTTTCGGATTTCTGGCGGCGCGAGGCCTGAAAGGCCTACCGCTGAGCTACCCCGCCACGACCGGGGTGCCGCTCCCGATGACCGGCGGCATCATCGCGCGGCCGTGACGCGGTTCAAGATATGTTGATGCAATTGCATTGACCTTGACGGCTGCATGCAGGTGCATCTAATTTAGATGCAGATGCATGGAGCGGAGGCCGGCCGGCCTTCGCGTTGGGAGGTCGTCATGGCGCAGAAGCTCACTTTGATCAGCCACAAGCTTTGTCCCTATGTGCAGCGCGCCGTGATCGCGCTGAACGAAAAGGGCGTTCCGTTCGAACGGGTCGACATCGATCTGGCCAACAAGCCGGACTGGTTCCTGAAGATTTCGCCGCTTGGCAAGGTGCCGGTGCTCGTCGTGACCGGTGCCGACGGCAAGGAGGTCGCGTTGTTCGAAAGCAACGTGATTTGCGAATACATCGAGGACACCCAGGGCGGCGCAAAGCTGCATCCGCAGGATGCGCTTCAGCGTGCGCAGCATCGGGCCTGGATGGAGTTCGGGTCGACCATTCTGAGCGAGCTCTGGGGTCTGGAGACGACGGGTGATCCCGCGATCTTCGAGAGCAAACGGCAGGCGGTTGCCGCAAAATTTGCACAGGTCGAGAAGACGCTCGGCACGGGTCCGTTTTTCGCGGGCAAGGGCTTCAGCCTAGTGGACGCGGTGTTCGCGCCGATCTTCCGCTATTTCGACGTGTTCGATGAGTTGATTGATCTCTCAGTGTTCGCCGACACGCCGAAGGTCCGCGCATGGCGAGAGACGCTGGCGAAGCGGCCGAGCGTACGCACGGCGGTGGGTCCCGACTATCCGCAATTGCTGCACGCGTTCCTGGTGCGCCATAACGCGCATTTGCTGAAATTGGCGGCCTAGCGCGGCGGGTAGGCCCGGCTCTGCGGTGCACCACTTCGTGTTGCACCACGCCCGGGGCACGGACCAGACGTCAGCGGACGTTGGCAAGGCGCATGTCGAGATAGCCGGTCACCGTCTCCATCAGCGGCTCGAGCTTGCCGTCGAAGAAATGATTGGCGCCCGGGATGATCTGCTGATCGATCACGATGCCTTTCTGCGTCTTCAACTTCTCGACCAGCGTATTGACGTCCTTCGGCGGCACCACCGCGTCCTTCTCGCCGTGCACGATCAGGCCCGAAGACGGGCAGGGTGCGAGGAAGGAGAAGTCGTAGAGATTGGCGGGCGGCGCGATCGAAATAAAACCTTCGACCTCGGGCCGGCGCATCAAGAGCTGCATGCCGATCCAGGCGCCGAACGAAAAGCCCGCGACCCAGCAGGCGCGTGCTTCGGGATTGATGGTCTGCGCCCAATCGAGCGCGGATGCCGCGTCCGAGAGCTCGCCGGTGCCGTGATCGAATGAGCCCTGGCTGCGGCCGACACCGCGGAAATTGAAACGCAGCACCGAGAAGCCGCGATGCGCAAACGCGTAATAGCACTGGTAGACGATCTGGTGATTCATCGTGCCGTGGAACTGCGGATGCGGATGCAGGATCATCGCGATCGGCGCGTTCTTCTGCTTGGCCGGATGATAACGGCCTTCGAGGCGGCCTGCGGGGCCGGTGAAAATTACTTCAGGCATTGATGATCCCTAGGCAACGGACGTGATCCGGCGGAAAAGAATGTGATCATGCGTCGTTGGGCGATGCGCGAACGGGCGCTCCCGTGAACTGGTTGCGGCCTTCTAGCATGAGGCGAGGGGCAAAAAGCAAGCATCTTGAACGTCTCGAAGGCTGTTCAAGGGGTCAGCTTGCGATTGTATGAGACGGCACGATCCCCAATTGCCATAAGGCGCTTTGCGCAGGCACCCGGCGTACCTCGCGCTGGCCGCCCGCGGATGTAGGTAATATTATACAGAACAATGTCCGACCGCATCTATCTCGATTGGAATGCGACGACGCCGCTTCGCCCCGAGGCGAGGCAGGCGATGGCGGCCGCTTGGGACCTAGCCGGCAATCCGTCCTCGGTGCATGCCGAAGGGCGTCAGGCACGCCGGCTGGTCGAGGACGCACGGGCTGCAGTCGCGGCGGCCGTCGGCGCCCGTCCGCACGACGTGGTGTTTGCTTCCGGCGGCACCGAAGCCAATACTATGGCGCTGGCGCCGGGATTGCGCCGGGGCACGGGGTCGCCGGTCCAGCGACTGGTGGTGTCGGCCATCGAACACCCGTCGGTGCTATCGGGCGGACGGTTTCCGGCGGACACGATCGCGGCCATTAAGGTCTCGGGTGCCGGCTTGGTCGACCTTACCCATCTGCGTACGCTGCTGGCCGAAGGGCCGCCTGCGCTGGTGTCGGTGATGCTGGCCAACAACGAGACCGGCGCCATTCAGCCGGTCGGCGAAGTCGCTGACATCGTGCATGAAGCGGGCGGGCTGCTGCATGTCGATGCGATCCAGGCACTCGGCAAAATACCGTTCGATATCAAATCGATACGGGCCGACCTAATCACCCTGTCTGCGCACAAGATCGGCGGCCCCAAGGGGGTTGGTGCGCTGGTCCTGGCCGAAGAGGTTCAGGGTCTGGAGCCGCTGCTCCGCGGCGGTGGCCAGGAGCTGGGCCGCCGGGCGGGAACCGAGAATGTCGCCGGTATTGCGGCCTTCGGCGCTGCGACCAAGGCAGCCATGGCCGAGCTGCCGGCCGGCGCCATCCGGCAGCAGGGCCTGCGTGAGCGCCTTGAGAAGGGGCTGAAGCAAACGCCTGAAATCATTGTGTTTTCAGAGCATGCGCCGCGCCTGCCCAATACGACGCTGTTTACCGTTCCCGGGCTTCGGGCCGAGACGGCAGTGATCGGCTTCGATCTCAGCGGTATTTTCGGTATCGTCCGGTTCCGCCTGTTCCTCGGGCAAGGTGCAACCATCCCACGTTCTGGCCGCCATGGGGTTCGAAGGCGAGCTGGCACAGGGAGCGGTGCGGCTCAGTCTGGGCTGGTCTACCACGGAGACAGACATTGATTTGGCCCTTGAGGCTTGGCGAAAGCTCGCCGATGCCTTACTTAGAGGGCGACGAAACACGGCTTGAACCGTTCTAAGCGGGTTTCGCCGGAAACGCTTCGTCACACTGATTTGCGATTGTTCCACCGCGGTCCTTGAAACCGCGAGCGGAGGATGGAATGCCAGCCGTACAAGAGACGGTCGAGCGCGTACGGCGCATCGACGTCGATCAATATCGATATGGTTTTGAGACGCTGATCGAGTCCGACAAGGCCCCCAAGGGTCTCTCGGAAGACACCGTCCGCTTCATTTCCGCGAAGAAGAACGAGCCGGCCTGGATGCTGGAATGGCGTCTGGAGGCCTATCGCCGCTGGCTGACCATGACCGAGCCGACCTGGGCGCGCGTCAACTATCCCAAGATCGACTACCAGGACATCTATTACTACGCGGCGCCGAAGCCGAAGAAGACGCTGTCGTCGATCGATGAGATCGATCCCGAAATCCTCAAGACCTACGAGAAGCTCGGCATACCCTTGCGCGAAGTCGCCATTCTCGAAGGCGTCGAGCCCCCGCCCGGCGGCGAGCCGTCGGCCAACCGCAAGATCGCGGTCGACGCGGTGTTCGATTCGGTTTCGGTGGCGACCACCTTCCAGAAGGAGCTGAAGGCCGCCGGCGTGATCTTCATGCCGATCTCGGAGGCGATCCGCGAACACCCCGAACTGGTGAAGAAGTATCTCGGCACGGTCGTGCCCACCTCGGACAATTATTTCGCGACGCTGAACTCGGCGGTGTTCTCCGACGGCTCGTTCGTCTATGTGCCGCCGGGCGTGCGCTGCCCGATGGAGCTGTCGACCTATTTCCGCATCAACGAGCGCAACACCGGCCAGTTCGAGCGCACGCTGATCATCGCCGACAAGGGCTCCTACGTCAGCTATCTCGAAGGCTGCACCGCACCGCAGCGCGACGAGAACCAGTTGCATGCGGCGGTCGTCGAACTCGTCGCCCTCGATGACGCCGAGATCAAATATTCGACGGTGCAGAACTGGTATCCTGGCAATTCCGAAGGCTTGGGCGGCATCTACAATTTCGTCACCAAGCGTGGCGACTGCCGCGGCAACCATTCGAAGATTTCCTGGACCCAGGTCGAGACCGGTTCGGCGATCACCTGGAAATATCCGAGCTGCATCCTGCGCGGCGACAATTCGCGCGGCGAGTTCTACTCGATCGCGATCTCGAACGGTTACCAGCAGGTCGATAGCGGCACCAAGATGCTCCATCTTGGCAAGAACACGTCGAGCCGCATCATCTCCAAGGGAATCGCGGCGGGCAAATCGCAAAATACCTATCGCGGCCTCGTCACCGCCCATCGCAAGGCGACCGGCGCACGCAATTATACGGCCTGCGACTCGCTTCTGATCGGCGACAAATGCGGCGCGCATACCGTGCCTTACGTCGAGGCGAAGAACTCGTCTGCGACCTTCGAGCACGAAGCGACGACGTCAAAGATCTCCGAGGACGTGCTGTTCTATTGCACCCAGCGCGGGCTCTCGCAGGAGGAAGCGGTTGGCCTCGTGGTCAACGGTTTCGTGAAGGACGTGCTGCAGCAACTGCCGATGGAGTTCGCAGTTGAGGCGCAGAAGCTGATCTCGATCTCGCTCGAAGGATCGGTTGGATAGCGACCTCATCCTGAGGAGGCCGCGCAGCGGCCGTCTCGAAGGATGAGAGGAAAGATTGTGGCCACGCCTTCGAGACGCGCCTGGCGGGCTCCTCAAGACGAGGGGTGAAAATGGAAAAACGACATGTCATTGCTTGAAGTGAAAGACCTGAAGGTTCGTGTCGAGGATAACGAAATTCTCCACGGGCTGACGCTGACCGTGAACCCGGGCGAAGTCCACGCGATCATGGGACCGAACGGCTCCGGCAAATCCACGCTGTCGCACGTCATCGCCGGCAAGCCGGGTTACGAAGTCACGGATGGACAAATCCTGTTCCGGGGTGAGGACCTCCTGGAGATGGAGCCGGACGAGCGCGCCGCCAAGGGCGTGTTCCTGGCGTTCCAGTATCCGGTTGAAATCCCTGGTGTCACCACCTGGAATTTCCTGCACACGGCATTGAATGCCCAGCGCAAAGCTCGCGGCGAAAGCCAGCTTACCTCTCCGGAGTTTCTCAAGAAGGTCCGCGAGGTCGCAAAGTCGCTCAACATCCCGCAGGACATGCTCAAGCGCGGCGTCAATGTCGGCTTCTCCGGTGGCGAGAAGAAGCGCAACGAGATATTGCAGATGGCGCTGTTCGAGCCTGCCGTCTGCATCCTCGATGAGATGGATTCCGGCCTCGATATCGACGCGCTCAGGATCGCGGCCGACGGCGTCAACGCGCTGCGTTCGCCCGACCGCGCCATGGTCGTCATCACCCACTACCAGCGGCTGTTGAACTACATCATACCTGACTTCGTACACGTGATGTCGAGGGGCCGGGTCGTCAAAAGCGGCGGCAAGGATCTGGCGCTGGAGCTCGAAGCTTCCGGCTATACCCAGTTCGAAGACGCAGCCTGACGCAAAGCGGATTTGTGATGAACCTGGTTTTGGCAAAAAGCGAGACGGGACAGGCGCTAAGCGACAGCTTTGCGATCGCCCGCGACCGGTTGCCCGGCACCGGCAAGGTGGCCGAAGCGCGAAGTGCCGCCTTCGAGGCCTATGAGCGCGCAGGCCTGCCGCATCGCCGGATCGAGGACTGGAAGTACACCGATCTGCGGGCGCTGATGCGCGAAGTGCTGCCGCTGGCGCCTGCGCCAGATGCCGCTGCGCTGACGCGGGCCGCCTCCGCCGTCAAGCTGCAGGCGATCAAGGGCGCGCGCCGGCTGGTGCTGGTGGACGGCGTGTTCGCGCCAAAGCTTTCCGAACTAGGCGGCCTGGAGAAGGGCCTTACCGTTCGTCCCCTGCGGGATGTGCTGGAAGCCGGCGAGGCCGCGCTGCAGGCGCAACTGCTCACGACCGACAACACCAATCCGATGGTGGCGCTCAACAGCGCGATGATGACCGATGGCGTGGTGATCGAGATTGCCAACGGCGTCGTGCTGAAGCAGCCGCTGCAGATCATTCATGTCGCGAGCGGCACTGCGCCCGCGGCGATGTTTACGCGCTCGCTGCTGCGTCTCGGCAAGGATGCCGGCGTGACGCTGGTCGAGAGCTACATCGCAGCCGACGGCGCGAAGACCTATCAGGCCCACGACTCGCTGATAACAGCGATCGGGGACAATTCGCGGCTCGATCATGTTCGACTGGTCGAGGACAGCCGCGAGGCCTTCAACATCTCCTCCGCCGTCATCACGCTCGGCGCCCATGCGCATTTCAACACTTTTGGCATAACCTCGGGCGCTGCCGTCAGCCGCTACCAGGCGACGATTGCGTTCGCGGGAGAACATTCCCGGGTCGAGACCAACGGCGTCAACCTGCTCAACGGCCGCCAGCACGCCGACACCACGCTGCTCATGGACCACGCGGTGCCGCACTGTGCCAGCCGCGAGGTGTTCCGCGCCGTGGTCGACGACCGTGGCCATTCGGTGTTCCAGGGCCGCATCATCGTGCGTCCCGATGCCCAGAAGACCGACGCCAAGATGATGACGCGGGCACTGCTTTTGTCCGACGACGCCGAGGCCGACAACAAGCCGGAGCTCGAGATCTTCGCCGATGACGTTACCTGCGGCCATGGCGCCACGACCGGCGCGCTCGACGAGAGCCTGCTGTTCTACCTGCGCGCCCGCGGCCTCTCCGAGAAGGAGGCCCAGGCGCTGCTGATCCAGGCCTTTGTTGGTGAGGCCATCGAATCCATCGTCAACGACGATCTGCGCGAGCTCGCAATCGCCGCCGCGCAGCGTTGGCTGGAGGCACGGGCATGACCCAGCATCCGGCGGTCAAGAATGGCGCCTATGACGTGGCCCGCGTGCGGGAGGATTTCCCTGCGCTGGCGATGAAGGTCTATGGCAAGCCGCTGGTCTACTTCGACAACGCCGCCTCCGCGCAGAAGCCGACCGCCGTGCTCGATCGCATGACGGAAGCCTACAGAAGCGAATACGCCAACGTACATCGCGGTCTGCATTATCTTGCCAATGCCGCGACGGAGGCTTACGAGGGCGGCCGCGCGAAGGTGGCGAAATTCATTAACGCAGGGCGTAGTGAGGAAATTATCTTCACCCGCAATGTCACGGAGGCCATCAATCTGGTGGCATCTTCCTGGGGCGAGCCCAACATCAAGCAGGGCGACGAGATCGTGCTCTCGATAATGGAGCACCACTCCAACATTGTGCCCTGGCACTTTTTGCGCGAGCGCCATGGCGCCGTGATCAAATGGGCGCCGGTCGACGACGACGGCAATTTCCTGATCGAGGAGTTCGAGAAGCTGCTGACACCGCGCACCAAGCTCGTCGCCATCACTCAGATGTCGAACGCGCTTGGCACCTTCGTCCCGGTCAAGGAAGTCGTGAAGCTCGCTCATGACCGCGGCATTCTGGTGCTGGTCGACGGCGCGCAAGGCGCTGTGCATTTACCGATCGACGTGCAGGACCTCGATTGTGATTTCTATGCCTTCACCGGCCACAAGATCTATGGTCCGACCGGGATTGGCGCGCTGTACGCCAAGCATGAGCACCTGGTCGCGATGCGGCCCTATAATGGCGGCGGCGAGATGATCCGCGAGGTGGCAAAGGACTGGGTCACCTATGGCGATCCGCCGCACAAGTTCGAAGCCGGGACGCCGCCGATCGTCGAGGCGATCGGGCTGGGCGCTGCGATCGATTACGTCAACTCGATCGGCAAGGAGCGCATCGCCGCCCACGAGCACGATCTTTTGAACTACGCCCAGGAGCGGCTGCGCGAAATCAATTCGCTGCGCCTGATCGGCACCGCGCGCGGCAAGGGGCCGGTGATCTCCTTCGAGATGAAGGGCGCCCATCCCCACGACGTCGCAACCGTGATTGACCGGCAGGGAATCGCGGTGCGCGCCGGCACCCACTGCGTGATGCCGCTTTTAGAGCGGTTCAATGTCACAGCCACCTGCCGGGCGTCGTTCGGGATGTATAATACCCGGGAAGAAGTCGACCATCTGGCACAGGCGCTGATCAAGGCGCAGGATTTGTTCGCATGAGTGATACGGCCGAAGTCAAAACCGCCAACATGGAAACCAATTCGGCGCTGCCGCCGGAGGAGACCGAGCGGCTGGGCACCGAAATCGTTGCCGCGCTGAAGACGGTGTTTGACCCGGAAATTCCGGCTGACATCTACGAACTCGGCCTGATCTACAAGGTCGACCTCAAGGACGACCGCAGCGTCGATGTGACGATGACGCTGACTACGCCGAACTGTCCGGCCGCCGGCGAACTGCCGACCATGGTGGAGAACGCGATCGCCAGCGTCCCGGGCGTCGGCGTCGTCAATGTCAATCTGGTGTGGGATCCGGCCTGGACGCCGGATCGGATGTCCGACGAGGCGCGCCTCGTCCTCAACATGTGGTGAAGGGACCTATTGCCCAAGCTATCCGGCGTCATCGAGACTGCACTCTACGTCGATGACCTCGACCGCGCCCGCGCGTTCTACGAGGAGGTGCTGGGTCTGGAAGCGCTGACGGCGGATCCGCGGTTCGTTGCTTTCGATGTCGGTGGACGAAACGTGCTGCTGCTGTTTCGCCGCGGCTCGGCGCCTGAGACGATCCAACTCCCCGGCGGCACCATTCCGCCGCATGATGGCAGCGGCCCCGTTCATATGGCCTTTGCCATTCCGGCGGCTGAGCTGCCGGTGTGGGAAGAGGCACTCGACAAGCACGATGTCGCGATCGAAGGCAGGACGGACTGGCCGCGCGGCGGGAAGAGCATCTACTTCCGCGACCCGGACAGCCATTTGCTGGAACTGGCGACACCGGGAATTTGGGCGATTTACTAGAATGCTTGCGGCTGGTTTCGACGGGTTCTGAGTGAGTTCATGACGAGGGGCCTTCACAGCGGGATTTTCGTTGTTATTTTAATGCCATGATAGCTCGTCGCCACGATGCGACGCCGGAGATCGACTGCAATGGATACCACCGTACAGTCTTCCAAGCCGAAGCCGCGGCCGCGCCCGCAGGTGATGAAATTGACCGAGGCGGCGGCTGCGCGGATCACGGAGCTGACCAAGCGGGCCGATTCCGAGATCGTTGGCTTGCGCGTTGGCATCAAAAACGGCGGCTGCGCCGGGCAATCCTATACGGTGGAATACGCCCACGAGATCCGCCCGACCGACGAAGTGGTCGAGGACAGGGGCGTGAAGATTCTGGTCGATCCCAAGGCGGTCCTGTTCCTGCTCGGCACTGAGATGGACTACAAGGCCGACAAGCTCCAGGCGCAGTTCATCTTCAACAACCCGAACCAGGTTTCCGCCTGTGGCTGCGGCGAGTCGGTGCAACTGACGCCGGCGAAGGGTTAACGACCGCATCGCCGGGGGCGGTGAGCCATGGACCGCGATTTCCTGATCGACCTGTTTGCCGATTTCGGGCCGGTCACCATCCGCCGGATGTTTTCAGGTTTCGGCATTTCCGCCGACGGTACCAATTTCGCGCTCGCGCTGCGGGCGGGACTCTATCTTCGTGCCGACGAGCAAACGATCCCGCAATTCCAGGCCGAGGGATCAACCCCATTTCAGTATCAGACGCGAGCCAAGACCGTCACGGTGAATTCGTATTGGCAATTGCCGGCTCGTCTGTTCGACGATTCCGAGGAACTGGCCGGATGGGCGAGGGCAGCGCTGGCCGCGGCGCAGCGCGCAGCTCTGCGCAAGCGACCGAAGGCGCGCAAGGTAGAGAAAGCGAAGGTGTCCGGGACGACCGCGGGCAAGCCGGCTGCGAAGCGGAAGGCCACGGGCACGAGGAAGGCGCGGGGCAAATAGCTGGCGCCTAGGCGACCTGGCTGCGGGTCTCGGCGGCGTATTCGGGGTCGACTTCGCAGACCACGCGGTTGCGGCCGTTGCGCTTGGCGGCGTAGAGGCAGGCATCGGCGCGCTCGATCAGCGAATCGGTGTCGTCGTCCGGCTTCAGCATGGAGACGCCGACCGAGATGGTGACGCGGCCGAGAATTTCGCCGGTCGATTTCTTCTTCAACTCCTTGGCCATGACGGCGCGGCGGAGGTGGTCGGCGACCGTCAGCGCCTGACGCAGCCCGGTATTCGGCAGCACCACCGCGAACTCCTCGCCGCCATAGCGGGCGGTGATGTCCTGGCCCTTGATGGTTTGCTTCAGCGACATCGCTACCAGCCGCAGCACCTGATCGCCGGTCAGATGGCCGTAGGAATCGTTGAACGATTTGAAATGGTCGATGTCGAACATCATCAGCGACAGCGGTTCGCCGCTCGCCATCGCCGTTCGCACCGCCATCTCGATCGAGCGGTCGAAATATTTGCGGTTGCCCAATCCGGTCAGCGGATCGGTCAGGCTCTCGGCGCGGATCGCTTCGAGGCTGTGCTGCAGATTGCTGATCGCGGTCCTAGACAACGCCAGCCGATTCTCCAGCGCCTTGTTGGTCTCGCGCATCTCGCGCGTCGATTTCATCAGACCGTCGACGATCGCCTTGATCTGATCGCCGCTTTTGGCGTTCCTGAGTTTTTCGTTCGCGCCGCTCAGCTTGGCGTCATAGCTCTCCGACATCGCGAGCGCCGCGGTGATGAGGGTCATCACGTCGTCGATCTCGCCGATCACGCGCGCGCCGACCTTGTCGATGCGGTCGGAGGCCTTGATGTGCGAGAGATAGGTTTCGTAGATCTGTTCGAGATCGGACTCGCTCAGCTTGCCGTTGCGCGCCAGCGTCTCGTTGATGATCTTGTTGAGGGGAGCATTGTATCCAGTCGCGTAGACGTACCAGATTTCATAGTTGCGTGGGACGGCGGTCTGCCTGAGGGATTTGATCTGGCCCAACGCGACTTCGGCAAACGCCATCGTGCGTTCGTGCTCGTCCAGCAGCTTGACCACTGATCCGTCCCCAATAGCGAGTAGCGCCGGTCGTTGCCGTGCAGCAATGATTAAAATTATCGCCGCAGGTTAACGGAGGAGGATGAACGGCCGGTAAACAGTTCCGGCCGCAGCAAATCGACGCTTGTCAGACGCGGGCGCGAATGGGCCGCAACAGGAATGCAGGAAGGTGCGAGTGATCGGCAGGCTCCGATTCGACCTCGCGGTGAGCGCGCCGCGGTTCGGGTCGCCCGATCGAGGGCACGCGCGAAGGCTGCGCAGGGGCGGGCGGCGAAAAGGCGGCGGCCTCCGGCTGCGGCCTCGCACTGCGGCCCGTGCCCTTGGCCTGCCGCGTTTCACGATCGGCGCTCTTGTCGCGGCGCTTATCAGAATCCCTGGCGTGTCGCGGCTCGCGTTCGCGCCGCGGCTTGCGCCCGCCACGCGAGCCTTCCCGCGCGCGATGCTCGCGCGGCTGATCGGTCTCCTCGGACGAGTCCGAATGTACGGCGTAGTCACCTTCGGCGGGGGGAATGGTTTGCCCGATCAGTCGTTCGATTGCAGCGATCGATTTACTGTCGAGCGGCGTCACGATCGAGATCGCGGTGCCGGCGCGGCCGGCGCGTCCGGTGCGGCCAATGCGGTGCACGTAGTCGTCGGCGTGATGCGGCACGTCGAAATTGAAGACGTGGCTGACGGCGGGAATGTCGAGGCCGCGGGCAGCGACATCGGAGGCCACCAGCAGCGGAATATCGCCCTTGCGGAATTGATCGAGCGCCGCCGTGCGCGCCGACTGGTCCATGTCGCCATGCAGGGCGCCGACGCTGAAGCCATGCTTCTGCAGCGATTTGTGAACGACAGCGACTTCGCGCTTGCGATTGCAGAAGATGATCGCGTTGTTGAGGTCCTTGGCGTCGCGCAACAGGCGGCGAAGAAGCTCGCGCTTCTCGTGCGGCTCACGGCCGCCGTTGACCTTGAACTGCGACACGCCGGTCGCCGTGGTTGCCGGGCGCGAGACTTCAATTCGTTCAGGATTGTGCAGGAAGGTTTCGCTGATGCGGCTGATTTCCGGCGGCATCGTCGCGGTGAAGAACAGGGTCTGGCGCGTGAACGGCACCAGCTTGCAGATGCGTTCGATATCGGGGATGAAGCCCATGTCCAGCATGCGGTCGGCTTCGTCGATGACCAGCAGTTCGACGCCGGTGAGCAGGAGGCCGCCGCGCTCGGTGTGGTCGAGCAGCCGGCCCGGAGTTGCGATCAGGACGTCGACGCCACGGGTCAGCTTGGAATCCTGGTCGCCGAACGAGACGCCGCCGATCAAAAGCGCGACGTTGAGTTTCTGGCCAGCGCCATACTTGTCGAAATTCTCTTTCACCTGTGCCGCAAGTTCGCGGGTCGGTTCAAGGATCAGGGTGCGGGGCATCCGTGCCCTGGCGCGGCCCTTTTCCAGCAAAGTGAGCATGGGTAGGACGAAGGCGGCGGTCTTGCCGGTGCCGGTCTGGGCGATGCCGAGGACGTCGCGGCGGGCCAGAACGTGGGGGATCGCCTGTTCCTGGATGGGAGTAGGGGTGGTGTAACCGGTAGCCGCAACTGCGGCGAGGACCTTATCGGAAAGACCGAGATGGGAAAAAGACATTGAGCCTCTAGTCGACACCGCCGTTCGGAATCGAAGGTAAAAATGCTGTCGCGTTTTGCCCCGAAACGGCGCGCTTTTGAAAAGCTGGGGGCTCTGACTTACGCAGACGAGCGGCTAACCTAGAGAATCGCGTTTCGATCCAAGGCCGCGTTGAGCGCGAACATAGGGTCGAAATGGCCAAAGTCAATCTGGGAACTGACCATATAGCGAAAAAGCTTAATGTTTTCGCACAAATAACGGCCAAAACCGTCATTTGGCCGTCAAACCGAGCCGCTGTATTCCTATCAACCGGAGCCGTTGAACCGTGGGCATCGGGATGCCGACTATGGCATGAAGCGGCTTTGCACGGCCTAAACCAGGACCATTCGTGCGCTGGGGGATTTCGATGAAGCGTTGGCTTTCCAGATTGCTCGCGGTGACGACCCTTGCAGCTTGCATGGCGGCCCTCACCGTCCCCGCGCAGGCGGAAAAGCGTGTCGCGCTGGTGGTCGGCAACAACGACTACCGGAACGTGCCCAAGCTGCAGAAGGCGGTCAACGACGCCCGCACCATGGGCGATACGCTCAAGCAGCTCGGCTTCACGGTGATGGTGGCGGAAAACCAGAACCGGCAGGCGTTCAGCCAGACGCTGCTGGCCTTCGACAAGGCGGTCGACGCCGGCGACACCGCGTTCTTCTTCTATGCCGGCCACGGTTTTGAAATCGCGGGCCAGAATTTCCTGCTGCCGACTGACGTGCCGGCGGCGACCGAAGGCCAGGAAGAGCTCGTGCGCGACGCCTCGATCCTCGCCGACCGCATCATCGAGCGGATGCAGAACCGCAAGGTGCGCACTGCCATCCTGGTGTTCGATGCCTGCCGCAACAATCCGTTCGAGCGCGCCGGTACGCGTGCGGTTGCCGGCGGCGGCGGTCTCGCGCCGATGACGCAATTGCCGGAAGGCGTGTTCTCGATCTTCTCGGCCGGGCCGCGGCAGACCGCGCTCGACCGGCTTTCCAATGACGACGCCAATCCCAATTCGGTGTTCACGCGAACCTTCGCGAAGGAATTGACGCAGCCCGGCGTCAATCTCGTGCAGGTCGCGCAACGCACGCGGCGCGCGGTCAGCGAACTGGCAGAGACCGTCCACCACAAGCAGATCCCGGTTTACTTCGACCAGATGGTCGACGACGTTTTTCTGAATGGTTTGGCGAAGGCCCAGCCTGAGGCGGCGAAGCCCGCCGAGCCGCTGCAAAAGCTTGCAGCTTTGCCTCCGGTACAGCGCCTGCAGCCGCAGAACGATTCCGTCAACGCGCCGATCGCGATGTTCTCGCGTCACAATGGCGGCTGGACCGTGGTGTTCTCGATCGCCGATCCGACGCTCGGTATTTCCTGGCGGATCGGCGACAGCGGCGATTTCCGCGAGACCGGCTTCATGGATACGCTCGATCCGCGGACCCGCAAGCGGATGCCCAACCCGTCGGTCGAACTGCCGGCCGATGCTTCGGCGGCCATCATCCAGGTGCGCTATGTCGACACCAATGGCGAGTTGCAGGGGCCGTTCCCGATCCGGTTCGATCCCGAGGCTGCGCTGATCCGCGACCAGCGCAAGATTCTCGATATGACCGCGACGAGCTGGCTGTCGTTCCGCGAGTACAACGGGCTTCTGGTCTACTATACGCACTTGATGTCGTACCGCTGCGCGATCCGCGAAGTGCGCGTCGGCATCGACAGCGCGGTGCCCGACAAGGTGCTGAAAATGCCGCCTTGCAACACTCGCGATCCCAGCGTCATTCCACACGATGCGCAGCCCTATTTGAAGCTTGCGCCGGCGACCAGATCGGTTTCGGTGGAATTGACCTATCGCGACGGCAGCGTCTCCGAGATCAAGAGTTTTAGGCGGTAGCGGACGCGGCCTCGATTGCATCACGGGCACCTCGGAGCAGCTCTCCTCCGTCGTCCCTGCGAACGCAGGGACCCATAACCACAAATGTACGTTGTTTGAAGGAAGCCGTTATCGATCCAGCACGACAACGACGGCCGCGGCGTATGGGTCCCTGCGTTCGCAGGGACGACGGGGTGGATGTGGTTCAGTTTTCGACAAGCCAAACATCCGCGCAATGGCTTTCGCGCCGCATATTGCATTGCCGATGCCTGGCAGATGATCGATGCTGCCTCGTCGGGCAAACCGGCGACAGGAGCGAGCGATGAAAGTACGTTGTTGTATCGTCGGCGGCGGGCCGGCCGGCATGATGCTCGGATATCTGCTGGGCCGCGCCGGCATCGACGTCGTGGTGCTGGAGAAGCACGCCGACTTCTTTCGCGATTTTCGCGGCGACACCGTGCATCCCTCGACGCTGCAGGTGATGGACGAACTCGGGCTGATCGACGGCTTCCTGAAACTGCCGCACCAGCGCTTGCAGAAGATGCAAGGCATGTTCGGCGGCGAAACGGTGCGGCTCGCCGACCTGAGCAGGCTTGGCGTCAAATATCCCTTCATCGCCTTCATGCCGCAGTGGGACTTTCTCAATTTCCTGCGCGAAAGCGGCAAGCGGTTCGGCTCGCTCAAGGTAATGATGTCGACGGAAGCGATCGATCTCATTCGAGACAGCGAGCGCGTCACGGGCGTGAAGGCGAAGACGCCGGATGGTATCATCGATATCGAGGCCGACCTGACCGTTGCCTGCGACGGACGCCATTCGCTGGTGCGCGAATGCGCTGGCCTTGAGGTCGAGGAAATCGGCGCGCCGATGGATGTCTTGTGGTTTCGCGCCGGCAAGCGGGAGAACGAAAGCGAGAGCCTGTTTGCGCGGGTCGATCCCGGCAAGATGATGGTGACCTTCGACCGCGGCGACTATTGGCAATGCGCATTCGTCATTCCCAAAGGGCAGTACGACGCGGTCAGGGCGAGGGGACTGCCCGCGCTGCTCGACGACATCGCGCGCATGGCGCCGGTCCTGAGACCGGGACTTGCCGAGGTGAAGAGCTGGGACGACGTGAAGCTGTTGAGGGTTGCGGTCAACCGGCTGAAGCGCTGGACGCGCCCGGGGCTATTGTGCATCGGCGACGCCGCGCATGCGATGTCCCCGATCGGCGGCGTCGGCGTCAACCTCGCGGTTCAGGATGCGGTGGCGACGGCGAATCTGCTGGCGCCGAAGCTGGTAAGTGGCTGCCCGTCCGAAGACGAACTCGACGCGGTGCGCCGGCGGCGCGAATTTCCGGTGAAGATGACGCAGCGGATGCAGGTCGTCGTGCAGAACAACATCGTGAACGCTGCGCTGAAGCCGGGCAACCAGCCGCTGAAGGTCCCGTTGGTCATGCGGCTGGTCACCGCGGTGCCCTGGCTGCAGGGCGTCACGGCGCGGTTCGTGGGCTTAGGCGTGCGCCCAGAGTATGTGGAACGCCGTAAATAGGATACAGGGCCGTTCCTAGGGCCAAGAACCAGGAGTTGATGGCGACGGTATTTAAAATACGCGCAAATGCCGGCTACCGACCACAATACCCGCGATTGTAGCAACCGGGTGACAGCCAAAGGGCGAGAATCTCCGTAAGGTTAGTCATGATTTTGGGTCTTAGATGTCTAATTCCGTGGGAATAAGGGGTAACAACATGAAGAAACTGGTACTCGCTGCTTCCATCCTTGCCGCCAGCGCGGTGAGCGCGTTCGCCGCAGACATGCCGGCGCGCATCGCGAAAGCGCCCGTGGTGCCCCCGGTCGTTACCTACGACTGGTCCGGTATCTATGTCGGCGGCGCGGTTGGCGGCGCCTGGCACGACACCGCCGGAAACTTCTTCAATGCTCCGCCCTTCCTCTGGAGCACCGGTAACAGCGACGCCGCTTTGATTTACGGCGGCTTTGCCGGAATCCAGAAGCAGTGGGGCAATTTCGTCCTCGGTATCGAAGGCGGCTACAACGCCCTCGACAACGGCTTTAACACCACCGCCGGCACCGGCGCCCTCGGCGCCTGCAACTTGGTCGTTGGCCTTTCCTGCCAAAGCCGCGTCAATGACATCTGGTATATCGGTGGGCGGGTCGGTTATGCTTGGAACCGCTTCATGGTGTATGGCCAGGGCGGCTACGCGCAGGCTGACATCGACACCCAGATCCTCCTCAACGGAACCGGCATTACGTCGGACCATGCCGGTGCTTCGCATGGCGGTTGGTACGCCGGCGTTGGTTTCGAATACGCGGTTCTCGACAACCTGATCCTCGGCGTCGACTACAAGCACTACGAGTTCGATAGCAAGCAGCACAATTGTAATCTGGCGTTGGTCACCTGCACTCCTGGAGGAGTGTCCTTCCGCAACGTCGATGCGGATGTCGATGCTGTGATGGCGCGGGTGAGCTACAAGTTCAATCCGTGGCCGACTGGGCCGGTCGTCGCCAGATACTGATCCAAGTACCGAAATCCAGAGACGATGCAAAAGCCCCGGCCTTGGCCGGGGCTTTTTTCGTGCAGGCCGAGGATCAGGCAAGCCGTCTTTGGCTACCCCATGATCGAATACCCGCCATCAATTGGAATCGCCGTGCCCGTGACGAAATCCGACGCTGCCGAGGATAGAAATACCGCGATGCCCGCAAAGTCGTCTATCCCGCCCCAGCGCGCCGCCGGCGTGCGCGCCAGCACCCGCTCATGCAGGCCGTCGATCTCCTGGCGGGCGCGCTTGGTGAGATCAGTGTCGATCCAGCCCGGCAGCACGGCGTTGGCCTGGATGTTGTCGGCTGCCCAGGCACAAGCGCAGGAGCGGGTGAACTGCACGATGCCGCCCTTGCTCGCGGCATAGGCTGGCGTGAAGCTGGCGCCGAAAATCGACATCATCGAGCCGATATTGATGATCTTGCCGCCGCCGGCCGCTTTCATCGCCGGATAGACCGCCTGCGAGCACAGGAAGGCGCTGGTGAGGTTGGTTTGGATCACGCTGTTCCACTCGGCGATATCGAGCGCATGCGGCGGCTTGCGAATATTGATGCCGGCGTTGTTGACGAGAATATCGATGCGGCCGAGATCGCGGACGACGCGCTCGGTCATCGCCGCGACCGCTGCCTGGTCGGTGACATCAGCCGCCACCGCAATCGCCTTGGCGCCGCCTTGCGCAAGTTCCGCGACCGCATCGGCCGATTTGGCTTCGTTGCGGCCCACCACGGCGATCGCCGCGCCGGCCTCCGCGAGGCCCCGGGCCATGCCGAGCCCGATGCCGCCATTGCCGCCGGTGACGATAGCTACCTTGCCGGTGAGGTCGAAGAGTTTTGTGGTCATTGTTGTCGTCCGTTTGCTTTTGGTTTTCGTAGGGTGGGCAAAGGCGCGCTTCGCGCCGTGCCCACCATTTTCAGAGCGAGTGAAGGATGGTGGGCACGCTTCCGCCTTCGCTCGTTGAGCTACGGCGGACAAGTCGCTTTGCCCACCCTACGAATCTAGCGGTTGCCTTGCCAGATCAGGATCAGGCCGACGGCGACGAGCACCGCGCCATATCCGGCCCATTGCAGCTGGTTGATCATGAAGCTCGATGACGGCCAAGGGATCGCGCCGGTGCCCTGGCCGATCCACAACAGGCCGATCGCAAGCGCCAGAAAGCCGATGATTGAAAGGGATCTGGCCATGGCTTCCTCCCTCCTACCGCCTGGCGTGGGGACGCGGTGCGGCATTCTCTTCGGTTGTCTTTGGGCCGCTGCAGGAAACCATCGCCGGCGGCGGCCGTAGCTTCCGATCGAATAGAAAGCCGGCCGGCTTCGCAAGGCCTGAAGTTGCGGCATCGCCAAGGATCATCAAGGATCATCATGAGCTGCCGAATGATCTGTCTAGCGCTCGCGTTGATTCTGATTGCCATTGGCGCCTATGTGTCGTGGCCGCGGAAAGCTGATTTGCGCGCTTTCGATCCGGCTGACATCGCGCGGCTCGAGACGGTGATGTGGCGCGACTATTACGACAAACGCTATCCCGCGCTGTTCTACCATCTCTACGAGCTGTCGCGGACGCAGTTCGGCTTCTCGCCGCTCGATAGTTTCTGGATCGCCTTGGCGGCGGCTAGGGCCGCGAAAGCCTTCCAGCCGACGCGCTCCCGCGAGGCCGCCAACGCCGCGCTGCCCGCGCTCGTGACCTACTACCGTTTGCTCGCGTCCGCCACGCCCGAAGGCTTCAATGTTGAGGAAGCGGCGCGTCTCGAGCTCGATTGGTGGCAGGCAAGGCGCGAGGCCGTGGGCCCCGCGCAGTACGGCGTGACGGTCGCGCGCGTTGCCGCCATCACCTACGGCAAGCATCCCGACGATCCGTCGCTCGTGATGTCAGGTATCGGCCGCGCCGAGGCGATGGCCTGGCGCGACGCCCGCGGGCAGGCGATGACGGATCAGGACTGGTCCGAGATCGAGTGCCGGTTGCGGCGGGCCTATCGATCGCTGAAGGCGGCGGTGGCAGGGGGCGGGCCGTGAAAGCAAGTGCAGCGGGTAAGTTGGCGCGGCTGCCCGCAGACGCAAAAAAGCCCCGGGCGATGCCGGGGCTTTTGAGCTGTCGAGTTAGCAGAAATCAGTACCTGGCGGCGACCGGAGCGCCGCCCCAGTTGAAGCGGTAGACCAGCGAGGTGCTGATGGTCTGCACCCAAGGCTTGAAGGTAACCGAATTGCCGGTGATTCCGCCGCCGAAGGCAGGCGTGAACGTCTCCGGGAGGGTAGCGCGGTCATAGAAAGCCGACCGATATTCGGTCTTCATGAACCAGCCTGGTGCGGAGATTCCGAAGATGTCCAGATTGTTCTCGACGCCGCCGCCGATGAACCAGCCGTTGCGGGTGAAGGAGGGGGTAGTAAACACCACCGGTCCGCCTGCCGCGCCCAATGTAGAATAGCTGGCTCCGGACCACTCCGAACCGGAGTAACCGCCGTTCACGTAAGACAGCACATTCGGCGCGACGAGATAACCCAGCCTCACGCCAGCCGCATAGCTGGTCCGAAGCTTTTCACGTCCCTCAAAAGCGAAATCCGGTTCGTTGATGGAGCCACGGATGTCACCGAATTGTCCGTCACCGAAGACACCGGCCACCCACCTGCCACCGAACTGCCAATCGTAGCCGATACCGACCGTTCCGAACCACCCGCTTCCGCCCATCCTCTGGTCACGGCTGATCGCGACGCCGCCGGGGTTAGTCACCAGGTTGCTGTCGGCTGCCCACAGTCCGCCGCCAGCGCCGCCGAAAATGTAGAAGCCGGTCCAGTTATAAACGGGGGCGACCGGCGCCGGAGCCTTGGCATAGGGACGGGCCCCGAGGTCAGCCGCAACGGCCGATCCAGTCATTGCCGCCACCGCGGTCAGAGCGAGCAGTACCTTTTTCATTTTCAAGTCCCTTACCCTAGGTGCGCCACCGCTCTAGAGGTGCGCGAGCGCCGATTCCCAAAATCCAGTAGCGTGACTATACGCAGTTCCCGCGAAATTGCTGTTGCGGGGGAAGCACACTGGGCCGAAAAGGAACGGCTGGCAAAAGCTCGAAATACGGGCAGGTTTCGCCAGTTACCGGCCAGAATGGCCGGAAATTGCTCGAAAATCGCCTGTTTTCGATGAATCAGACGTCCAGCAGCTCGTCGCTGGCGAACTCCGCCTTGTCGGAGATGAAGGCGAATCTGGCCTCGGCCTTGGTTCCCATCAGCCGCTCGACGGAATCAGCCGTGCCTTCGCGGTCGTCGGCCAGCAGCACCACGCGGAGCAGCGTGCGCTTGGCCGGGTCCATGGTGGTTTCCTTGAGCTGGGCCGGCATCATCTCGCCGAGGCCTTTGAAGCGGTTCACCTCGACCTTGGCGTTGGCATTGAACTCGCTCTTCAAGAGCGTGTCCTTATGTGCATCGTTGCGGGCATAGACCGACTTGCTGCCGTGGGTCAGCTTGTAGAGCGGAGGCACCGCCAGATAGAGATGGCCCTCGTCGATCAGCCGCGGCGTCTGGCGATAAAAGAATGTGATCAGCAGTGAAGCGATATGGGCGCCGTCGACGTCGGCGTCCGTCATGATGATGATGCGCGAGTAACGCAGATCCTCTTCGCGGTAATGCGCGCCGGTGCCGCAACCGATCGCCTGCATCAGGTCGGCAAGCTGCGCGTTCTGCATCAGCTTGTCCTTGCCGGCGGAGGCGACGTTGAGGATTTTTCCGCGCAGGGGAAGCACGGCCTGGGTCTTGCGGTCGCGCGCCTGTTTGGCGCTGCCGCCGGCCGAGTCACCCTCGACGATGAAGAGCTCGGAACCTTCGGTCGCGGTGTTGGTGCAATCGGCGAGCTTGCCGGGAAGCCGCAGCTTCTTCACCGCGGTCTTGCGCGAGGTTTCCTTTTCGGCGCGGCGGCGCAGCCGCTCGTCGGCGCGCTCGACGACGAAATCCAGGAGCTTGTTGGCCTGCAGCGGATTGCCCGACAGCCAGTGATCGAACGGGTCCTTGATCGCCTGTTCGACGATCTTCTGGGCTTCTGCCGTGGCGAGACGATCCTTGGTCTGGCCCTGGAATTCCGGCTCGCGCACGAACACGGACAGCATCACCGCAGCTCCCACCATGACGTCTTCCGACGTGACGGGCGCGGCACGCTTGCCCTGGCCGATACGTTCGGCATGATCTTTCAGGCCGCGCAGCATCGCGCTGCGCATGCCGGATTCATGGGTGCCGCCGTCGGGCGTCGGCACGGTGTTGCAGTAGGAGGAGAGGAAGCCGTCGGCATCCGCGGTCCAGGCGACCGCCCATTCGCAGGCGCCATGGGCGCCGTTGCGCCCCGACTTGCCGGAGAAGATATCCGGGTGCACCAGCGTATCGGCGTGAATGGCGGCGCCGAGATAGTCCTTCAGGCCGCCCGGGAAGTGGAAACTGTCCTCGGCCGGAACGTCCTCGATGCCCTTCAGCAGCGCGGGATCGCAGCGCCAGCGGATCTCGACGCCGCCGAACAGATAGGCCTTCGAGCGCGTCATCTTGAACAGGCGCTGCGGCTTGAAGGCCGCCTTGGCGCCGAAGATATCGGTGTCCGGTTTGAAGCGGATGCGGGTGCCGCGGCGGTTGTTGATCTTGCCGAGGTCCTCGAGCTTGCCCTTGGGATGGCCGCGCTCAAAACTCATCCGGTAGAGCTTTTGGCTGCGCGCGACTTCGACTTCGAGCCGCGAGGAGAGGGCATTGACGACGGAGACGCCGACGCCGTGCAGGCCGCCCGAGGTCTCGTAGACCTTGGAGTCGAACTTGCCGCCGGAATGCAGCGTGCACATGATGACTTCGAGCGCCGACTTCTTCGGAAACTTCGGATGGGGGTCGACCGGGATGCCGCGGCCGTTATCGGTGACGGTCAGAAAACCATCGGCGCTCAGTTCGACCTCGATGAAGGAGGCATGCCCTGCCAGCGCCTCGTCCATGGCATTGTCGATGACTTCGGCGAACAGGTGGTGCAGCGCCTTTTCGTCCGTGCCGCCGATGTACATGCCGGGGCGGCGGCGCACCGGTTCCAAGCCTTCCAGCACCTCGATATCGGCCGCGGTATAGCCGGCCTCGGCGCTGGTTCCGCGCGAGGCGGCCTTGGGCGCCGCGCGGCCCTTCGCCTCTGCCCCGAAGAGATCGTTGGCGGATTTTGATTTTGTAGCTGATTTCAATGGCTTGGACATGGCTCTTTAAGTGTTGCGCGCGATCTCGCGCGAGCGAATCGGTCTGCCTGACTATGCCACGGATGGCCTGAAAAGGTGACGGCGGGGCTGGCGCGATGCGTTACTTCCCTGCTGTTGCACCGGATGCAAGGCCGTACCAGTCTCGCGCGGCTCTGAACAGAGGACCGTAACGCCCTCGGCTATCACCTGGACAGATCAGGGTTTTTCGCGGCGTATTGATCGTGGCTCCGGCAAGCCGGCACGGTGCTATCACATCCCGTGCCAGCCCTTGTGACTTGAAGTCACGCAAGCGGCTGGCTTAGCTGTCGCATAGCCTTGAATCAGACCAAAGTTCAATGGTGTGAACGGGGCGGGGGAAGGCATTCAAGACATGGAAGACTATGTGCGCGCCCTGGCTGATTTTGTGCGCGACAACCAGGCGTGGGCCGCACCGATCGTTCTGGTGCTGGCATTCGGCGAATCGCTTGCCTTCGTCTCGCTGCTGGTGCCGGCCTGGGGGGCGCTGGTTGCGATCGGCGCGCTGATCGGCGTCAGCGGCATCAACTTCTGGCCGGTCTGGCTCGCCGGCGGCCTCGGCGCGGCGCTCGGCGACTGGGTATCCTACTGGATCGGCTTCAAATACAAGGAGCACGTCGCAGAGATGTGGCCGCTGTCGCGCTATCCGGGAATCCTGCTGCGCGGCGAGGACTTCGTTAAGAAATGGGGCGTGCCTTCGATCTTCATCGGCCGCTTCTTCGGACCGCTGCGCGCCTCGGTGCCGCTCGCCGCCGGCATTTTCGAAATGTCATATTGGCCCTTTCAGATCGCCAACTTTGTCTCGGCCCTGGTCTGGTCGGCCGCTCTGCTGCTGGTAGGCGACGTCATGGGGAAGATCGCCGAATGGCTTTGGCGGGTGGTTTAGGAGCGAACGGAATAAGCGGATGACGGGGGTGTTAGCCCCAACGTAAGTAGACAAGAGCAACTTCGCATTGCCGTCGTGTCGTCGCGCTATCGCAGGAGTGCTGATAGGTTCAGCGGCAACCGACCAAGGACACGCATCAAAGCGGGTGAATCCCGCCCTCGTATCCATCATCTCACCGGGGAAAACATCACTATGGAACTGACACGTCGTCACGCACTCACTGGCGCCGCGGCGCTCGCCGCCACACCGCTATTGCCGCAGGCGCCGGCCAGGGCGGCCGCCCAGGTGGCGGACAAGCAGGCGCCGAGCTTCTATCGCTACAAGGTGGGCGATGCCCAGGTGACGGCCATCTCTGACGGCGTCAACAATTTCGCGCTGCCCGACACGTTCGTGCTCAACGCCAAGAAGGACGAAGTGAACGCGGCGCTCGAAAAGGCCTTCATGCCGAAGGACAAGATGTCGATCCAGTTCGCGCCGCTGGTCATCAATACCGGTGGCAAGCTCGTGGTGGTTGATACCGGTAACGGCGCCGCTGCGTTTGCATCGAGCAAGGGCAATGTCGGCCAGTTCGGCGCCAACATGGTTGCCGCGGGCTTCGACCCCAAGGCGGTCGACATCGTCGTGATCTCGCACTTCCACGGTGACCACATCAACGGTCTCCTGACCGCGGAGAACGCGCCGACGTTTCCCAATGCCGAGGTGCTGGTGCCGGCGGCCGAATGGAAATACTTCATGGACGACGGCGAGATGAGCCGTGCGCCGGAAGGGCGGATGCAGACCGTGTTCAAGAACGCCCGCCGCGTGCTCGAGGCGGGGCTCAAAAAGAAGGTGACGCCCTATGAGTGGGGCAAGGAAGTAGCTCCTGGACTGACGGCGGTGGAAACCATCGGCCACACGCCAGGCCACACCTCCTATGTTCTCGCATCCGGCTCCGACAAGATGTTCATCCAATCTGATGTCACCAACCTGCCGGCGCTGTTCGTCACCAATCCGGGCTGGCACCTGATGTTCGACCAGGATCCGGCATTGGCGGAAAAGACCCGCCGCCGGGTCTACGACATGCTGGTCGCCGACAAGATGCGGGTCCAGGGCTTCCATTATCCGTTCCCGGCCAACGGCTTCGTCGAGAAGGACGGCAACGGCTACCGGCTGATCCCGGCGCCGTGGAATCCGGTGATCTGACACCAGACCCTGCCGGAATGGCAGTCATAACTTGACGCCAGTCGGGCGCGGCCTTATAGCCGCGCCCATGACTTACGCTTCGACCATCTCCAACGCTCGCCGCCGCCGCGCCATCGTCGCGGTATGGGCGGACGTCTGCGTTTGAGATTGTCGCCTCTGCCGCCGGATCGGGTCCCGCGGCTTCTCCCTTTTCCAGAAAACGCGGTCTGAACTGGCGGCTCCTACATCAAGCAGGAGTTTGAGATGTATACGCCTCCACCGTTCAAGTCCGACCGCGCCGCGAGCCTCGCGTTCGCGGAAGCGCGCGGCTTTGGTCTGGCCTGCGCGTGGGATGGCAATAAGCCGGTCGCGTCGTCGCTGCCATTCTATCTAACCTCGGCCAATGACGGCACGCCGCGCGCGGCGTTTCACGTCGCCCGTCACAATCCGCTGGTAAAGCTCGCGAGCGGAACGACGTCCTGGCTGCTGGCCGTCAGTGGCGCGGACGCCTATGTATCGCCGGACTGGTACGTCTCACCGGACCAGGTACCGACTTGGCTCTATCAGGCGGTGCACCTGACCGGCCCGGTGCGGATGATGTCCGACGGCGAACTCGCCGCGCAGATCGAGGCGCTGAGCGCCAAGTTCGAGGCGCGGCTGTTGCCGAAGAAGCCATGGTTGTCGTCGAAGATGACGGCGGGTCGGCTGGAGGCGATGAAGAAAGCGATCGTGGGCCTAGAGATGACGGTTGAAGAGGTCGAGGGCAGCTTCAAGCTGAACCAGCACAAATCCGAGACCGACTATGCAGCGGTTGCGGGGTCGCTGGCCTCGCAGGCCGACGCCGGCGCCAAGCAGATCGCGCATTTGATGAGAGAGGCGCGGCCCAACGTGTTTGCAAACCAAGGGGCCTTTGCCGACGAAACCAATCAGTTCGAAAGGACCGTGCCATGACCATCACCGATAGCCACGAGCCCAAGGCCGTGGGCGCCGCGACCAAGCCCGCCGTGTTCGTTGATGGTGCGTCCGGAACGACGGGACTCGGCATTCAGGAGCGCCTTCGGCAGCAGAACGACGTCGTCGTGAAAAGCATTGCCAAGGACAAGCGCAAGGATTCCGGCGCCAAGCGAGCGCTGATGGAGGAGGTCGATCTTGTCATCCTTTGCCTGCCTGACGATGCGGCGAAAGAGACGGTCGCCCTGATCGACAGCATGGGCGCTTCGGCGCCCAAGGTGCTCGACGCCTCGACGGCGTTCCGGGTCGCCGGCGACTGGACCTATGGCTTTCCGGAGCTCGCGCCTGATCAGGCCGACAAGATCCGCGCTGCTCGGAAGGTTTCCAATCCGGGCTGCTACCCGACCGGCGGCATTGCGCTACTGCGACCGCTGGTCGATGCCGGCCTGTTGGCGCCGGACTATCCCGTCACCATCAACGCGGTCAGCGGCTATTCGGGTGGCGGCAAGTCGATGATCGCAAGTTTTGAGGACGGCAGCGCGCCGTCGTTCGAACTCTACGGCCTCGGCTTTGAGCACAAGCATCTGCCGGAGACGCAGCTTTACTCAAAGCTGACGCGGCGGCCGATCTTCGTGCCGTCGGTCGGCAATTTCCGGCAGGGCATGCTGGTCTCGGTGCCGCTGCATCTCGACACACTGAATGGCAGACCCAGCGGCGCTGACCTGCACGCCGCGCTGGCGAAGCGCTATGCCGGCAGCACCTATGTCTCGGTCATGCCGCTGGAGAATGCGGCAACCAAGGCTGGGCGGCTGGAGCCGGAAGCGCTCAACGAAACCAACAAGCTCGAGCTTTACGTCTTTGCCAGCGACAAGCATCGGCAAGCCGTCTTGGTCGCGCGGCTCGACAATCTCGGCAAGGGCGCGTCGGGCGCAGCGGTGCAGAACCTGCGGCTGATGCTGGGCTTGGCGGACAAATAACAGGAACGCGTGATGAGCTCGAAAAAGAAGATCGGCATTCTCGGTGCCTCCGGTTACACCGGAGCCGACGCGGTGCGCCTGTTGGCGCGGCATCCGAACGCCGAGATCACCGCGCTCACCGCCAACACCCACGCCGGCAAGTCGATGGGCGACGTGTTCCCGCATTTCTTCATGCTCGATCTGCCGAAGCTGGTCGAGTGGGAGAAGGTCGACTGGACCAGCCTCGACGCGGTATTCTGCGGGCTGCCGCACGGCACCACGCAGGAGATCATCGCCGCCGTCCTCAGGGCCAACCCCAACATCAAGGTGCTCGACATGTCCGCCGATTTCCGGCTGCGCGACAAGGACACCTATGCGCAATGGTACGGCCATGAGCACCGGGCGCTCGAACTGCAGGGCGAGGCCGTCTACGGTCTCACCGAATTCTACCGCGAGAAGATCGCGGCCGCGCGGCTGGTCGCATGTCCCGGCTGTTACCCGACCGCGGCGCTGCTCGCGCTGGTGCCGCTAGCCAAGGCAAAGCTGATCGACGTCGACGACATCGTCATCGACGCCAAGTCGGGCGTTACCGGCGCCGGGCGCGGCCTGAAGCAGAACACGCTGTTCAGCGAGGCGGGCGAGGGGCTGTCGCCCTATTCGGTCGGCACCCACCGGCACGCGCCGGAGATCGAGCAGGAGATCGGCGTTGCCGCGGGTACAGCGGTGACGGTCAACTTCACGCCGCATCTGATCCCGATGGCGCGTGGCGAACTCTGCACGTCCTATGTCAGGCTCAACAGCGGCGCGACGCCGGACGATCTGCGGGCCACGCTGGAGAAGGCCTACGCCAACGAGCCGTTTGTGCATGTCGCCAAGAAGGGCGTGCTGCCGCAGACCCAGAACGTGCGCGGCTCCAACTATGTGCAGATCGGCGTCGTCGCCGACCGCATCAAAAACCGGGCGATCGTGATTTCCACGCTCGACAACCTGGTGAAGGGCTCGGCCGGGCAGGCGATCCAGAACATGAACCTGATGTTCGATCTGCCCGAAACGGCCGGGCTGGAGCAGATTGCGCTGTTTCCGTGATGTGAGGTGCTGCGGTGGACGAGCAAACCCTGCAATTCTACCGCGGCAACGCGGAAGCCTATGCCAAGCGCACGTTCACCTCGCGCCAGGCGCGGCTGATGGCGTTTCTGGTGCAGCTTCCGCCGGGTGCTTGCATCCTCGAACTCGGCTGCGGCGCCGGCGGCGACACAGCGGAAATGCTGGCGCGTGGGTTCGATGTCCGTCCGACCGACGGGTCGCCAGAAATGGCGGCCATCGCCTCAAAGCATCTCAACCGCAGCGTCGAGACGCTGCTGTTTCATGATCTCGACGCGGTCGAGGCGTACGATGGCGTCTGGGCCAATGCCTGCCTGCTACACGTTCCGCGCAACCAGCTTGCCGACGTTCTGAGATTGATCTGGCGCGCGCTGAAACCCGCCGGCTATTTCTTCGCGAGTTTCAAGGAAGGCGATGGCGACGGCCGCGACACGCTCGACCGCTACTACAACTATCCCTCGCCGGACTGGCTGCGCGCGGCTTACGCCGAGGCGGGCAAATGGGATTCGCTGTCGATCGAGAGCGGCGAAGTCAGAGGCTTTGACGACAAGATGGCGTCGATGCTGTTCGTTGTTGCCAAAAAAGCGACTTACGGCTCGCAAGGCATCGTAACGTAGTTCCACCAGTTGAGCGGGCAATTCGTGGAACCTGTGGCGGCCTAGCTACAGAATCGGGGACAAGAAACCAGTAAAGATGCGTTCGAAGCGCCGGCGGCACGCCTGCCGGGAATGCCGGACTGGGAATGCCGTAAATGAAAATGAAGAAGTACCTCTTGGCCACCGCTCTCGTTGGCCTGGGATGCGCTCCGACGTTCGCCGCAGACCTGGCCGCCCGGCCTTACACCAAAGCTCCCGCACTGGAAGCCGTCTACGATTGGACTGGCTTCTATGTCGGCGTCAACGCGGGTGGAGGGGTCGGGCGCGACCGCACCCGACATCAGCCGTTTCCGGGGCAAGACTATTCGCTTTACCTGCAGCCTCAAGGCGCGCTCGGTGGCGGGCAGATCGGATACAACTGGCAGACGAATTCCGTACTCGGGCCGATCGTCTTTGGTGTTGAAGCGGATATCCAGGGAGCTGGCCTCAGCGACGACCGCACCAATTTGAATTTCGGCGGCGGCTTGCTTACGAACTACAGCCAGAAGCTCGACTGGTTTGGAACCGTTCGCGGACGTGTCGGCCTGGCCAAGGGACCGGTGTTGAGCTACGTCACGGCCGGATTTGCCTATGGCGACGTCAACACCACGATAACTCAGTCGGGACCGGGTCCGGTTCCGGTGACGTTTTCAACCGATCGTACCCAGGGTGGATGGGTGGTGGGCAGTGGTGTGGAGGCTGCGCTGGGCGGCAATTGGACCGGAAAGATTGAACATCTCTATCTGAACCTCGGCAACCGGACCGACTTCGCCGCACCGTTGTTCTTCCCAAGCAACGTGAATACCGAGATCCGCCAAAATATTTTCCGCGCCGGCTTGAACTACCGGATCGGCGGCAACTCGAACTACCAGCCGGTGGCTGCGGCCAATTGGAGCGGTTTCTATCTCGGCGGCAATTTCGGGTCCGGATACGGCCGTGACCGGAGTTCGCTGAGCGTGCCGATTGGTCCGTTCGTGGACACCTTCAACCTGGCCCCCGATGGTTTCATTGGTGGCGTGCAGGCGGGCTACAACTGGCAGGCCGCTAACTGGGTGTTCGGCTTTGAGGCGGATATTCAGGGGTCGACCCTGCAAGACGACAAGACTTGCGTATTGAGCTGCGGGTTCGCTGGAGTGAGCGCGGCTTACGATGCCACCCTGCCATGGTTCGGCACGGTTCGCGGGCGGCTGGGTTATTCGGTCGGGTCGACGTTGTTCTATGTGACCGGCGGTCTTGCTTACGGCAGCATCAAGACGAAGATCAACACGACCTCCTTCGTCGGCCCGGTGACGCAATCGTTCTCGCATACCAATACCGGCTGGACCGCGGGTGCGGGCATCGAAACGCCGTTTACGCTGCTGGGATTGCTGGGTCCGAATTGGACGACCAAGACCGAGTATCTCTACGTCGACCTCGGTTCGACGTCGGACAGCTTTGTCTTCGGCGCTGTTCCGGCGACGACGACCCGTTCGGCTACCGAACACGTCTTCCGCACCGGCATCAACTACCACTTCAATTCGCCGGTCGTTGCGAAGTACTGAGCGCCATTTCAGGACGCACTAACGAAAACCCCCGGGGCGAAGCCTCGGGGGTTTTTCATTGACATTCGAGATGCGAAAGGGAGCCTCAAATCACCGCATGACCGCAGGCGGGATCACATACGGGCTTTATGTGACGATCCATTCGAGCAGGGCGTTTTGCGCGTGTAGAAGATAAGCCTTTGCAGCGGCACTCTGGCAAGCTGGATGATGCATTGCATCAGCAGTGACTTCCTTTTCCCTGGAAACGGGTGGGCAGGGAAGGAAAATGACATCGGGTCGGCATTTCGCCAGAACAGACGCCGAAATCCGGTATTCCCGCATCTGTTCTTCATGTGCCTCACTTGGCCATGAGTCGGTAACGATCACGTCCGCATTCAACAGCTCTGCGAGATCGGTGCTCGCAGCGAGGTTTGGGCCCAATAGTGAGACGTCTTTGACGTGCCAGTTTTCCGGATAGACCTGTCTCACCTGGATGGGCATCGAGATGGAAGCTTCTACCCACGACCGAAAAACGTTGGCGTCCGGAGTAACGCCGACGACTTTCATCCCCTCAAGAGTTCCTCTCTTGCTGTAGATATAGGCGAGATCGCCAAGTGTTTCGCACGGATGATTGGACCTCGTTCTCGCATTTACCACGGCAGCTTTGGCAATTGATGCGAGTTCTTTCAGAGCAGATAGCTCTTTGGTGCGGATCACCAAAATGTCGAACCAGTTGTCGAGGTATCTCGCTAGATCCGCCGTGGCTTCACGGACATTGAACCTGATTTGCGATTGGACACAGATGCCACCCATGGCCTGTATGCCCAGATCAAACGCAGTCGTATTCCTCCATCCACTGTCGTCGGCAATGAGAGCAACACGCTTGCCGGACAAGCTCTGAGGCATGGTGCGATCGTTCCAGGCTGTCGCCAACGACTGAGCGCGATCGATGAGAAAAGATGATTTCTTTTGGCAACCCGTGAAATTCAAGAAAGTCCTTTGCTGGATGCCATGCGCATTCTCGCCTCAAGTGGGCACTGTATCCAGACCCGGAAGCCCAAGATTCCGGATGCGCACTTCAGCGCCCCGGATGACGATGCAAGGAGATAGATGCCCGAGGGCTGGTCGCCTCAGACCACCCTGAAGATCGCCAGCGCCAGCACGGCTTGCGCCAAGAAGCCGACGGTGAAGGCCAGCGTGCGGAATACCGGCAGGCCCAGCGTGTAGACGATCAGATGGGCGACGCGGGCCCAGAAATACACGGCGCAGGCCAGTACGGTCCATCTGTCGGAATAGTCGATGGCGTTGAGGATCAGCACCAGCGGCGCGAAGATGATCAAATTCTCGACCGCATTGTCATGTGCGAACATCATCCGATTGGCCCAATCCGCATGCGGCTTGTCGTTGCGCGAAGGGTTGGCCATGGCGCCGGAGAGGCCGCGCACCTGACAGCGATTGATGAAGTAGGGGACGCACATGAGCCCGGTCAAAATCACGGTCAGAGTCAGCCAGAACAATTCACGCGTTATTGGTTGCGTCATTGGTTTCCCCTCAAACGATTTCGATTCCCGGCACGGGATGGCCAAATATACTCAACAACGCGCTTCCGTGCTACGCGCGCACCTTGACGTAGCTGCCGGGCGCGTCCTCGATCGGCGGCATCTCCTCGGACCCGACGGCGCGCGCGGGCACGCGTTCGGCGTCGAGGCCCTCCAGCCATTGCAGCCAGTCGGGCCACCACGATCCCTTGTGCTCGGTGGCGTTCTTCATCCAGTCGGCGAGCGTGACATCCTTGATGTTGTCGTTGGTCCAGTACTGGTACTTGCCCGCGTCCGGCGGGTTGACCACGCCTGCGATGTGGCCCGAGCCGGACAGCACATATTTGACCGGGCCACCGAAGAACTGCGAACCGTAGAGCACCGAGTCCGCCGGTGCGATGTGGTCCTCGCGCGTCGCCAGATTGTAGACGGGCACCTTGACCTTCGACAGGTCGAGCAGGGTGTTATCGAGCACCATGCTGCCGGAGGAGAGTCGGTTCTCCAGGTAGCAGTTGCGCAGGTAATAGGAATGGTTGGCCGCCGGCATCCGCGTGGCGTCGGAGTTCCAGTGCAGCAAGTCGAAGGAGGAGGGCGGCTGTCCCTTCAGGTAGTTGCTGACGACATAGGACCAGATCAGGTCGTTGGAGCGCAGCATGTTGAAGGCCATCGCCATCTTGCTGCCTTCGAGAACGCCCCGTGCTTCCATCTCGCGCTCCAGCGTCGCGATCTGGTCTTCGTCGACGAACACGAGCAGATCGCCGGCATGGGTGAAGTCGACCTGGGCCGCAAAGAACGTCGCAGAGGTGACGCGCTGGCGCCGCTTCTCGGCGAGCCAAGCCAGCGTCGACGCCAGCAGGGTACCGCCGACGCAGTATCCGGCGGTATGGACCTTCATCTCGCCCGTGACCTTTTCGATGACGTCCATAGCGGTCAGCGGGCCTTCCTTCATGTAGTCGTCGAAGGTTTTCTTGCCGAGCTCCTTGTCCGGATTGACCCAGGAAATCACGAACACGGTGATGCCCTGATCGACGCACCATTTGATATAGGATTTTTCCGGCTTGAGATCGAGTATGTAGAACTTGTTGATCCAGGGCGGCACGATCAGGAGCGGCGTGCGCAGCACCGTCTCCGTGGTCGGCGTGTACTGGATGAGCTGCATCAGCTCGTTCTGGTAGATCACCTTGCCCGGCGTCGTCGCCATGTTGACGCCGACTTCGAGATTCGACGGATCGGACTGACGGATGCGCAGCATGCCGCGCCCGGCCTCGATGTCCTCGGCCAGCATCTTCATGCCGCGAACGAGGTTGTCGCCGTTCGAGGCCAGCGTCTCGCGCAGTACTTCCGGATTGGTAAGCACGAAATTCGACGGAGCGATCGCGTTGGTGATCTGCTGAACGTAGAACTCGGCCTTCTTGCGCGTGTGCGGATCGACGCCTTCGGCGTTCTTCACCAGTTCTTGCGCCCATTGCGCGGTGAGCAGATAGAGCTGCAGCACGAAATCGAAGAACAGATTCGATTTCCACTCCGGATCCTTGAAGCGCTTATCGCGCGGCGACGGCTCGATCGCAGGCTTGGCCTGTTCGCCGGCCATGCGGCGCGCCGCCGAGCCCCAGAGATCGAGATAGGCTTTGCCCATCCTGGCCTGCAGAGCTTCGGCGCGTTGCTGGTCGGTCAGCCAGTATTCAGCCACTTTGGTGAACGTCTTGATGACTTCACCGATTTCGCTGGGCGGCTTGTCCTTCGGTTCCCCGTCCTCGCGCGGTTTGAGATAGGCCGCGAGCGCTTGGCCGCTCGTCTCCATCGCCTTGGCGATGTTCATGGCGAAGGCTTCGGCGTTGAAGGTCTTCGGAGCCTGGGTTTCGGTGTTGACGTCGCTCATATCAAGCACACTATAGCTTCGTTTCGCGTTCGTCACCGCGTGGATTGATGGCGGCGGCGTTGGGGTTAAACCCTGTTGCACTGCGATAAAGTTTGCGTGTTCAGACACAATGCACACATTGCAGCCGCACCTGTCACATTTGCTGTTTGGGCTTTAATCGTTTCGGGCGACAATGGTTTGAACGGTTCTAGCGAAATCAACGCCGCGGACGATTTGGCGATGCAAGGCTCGTACCAGCGCATAGATGTCGTCGCGATGCGCGTGCACTGCATCAGGTAGTGTTGGGGATTTCCGGACGGATGCCGGTAAGCCGAATGATAAGGCTGTGGTCGATTGCCGCGCTGTTCGCGTCAGCGTTCGCGCTCGGCGGCTGCTCGACCCAGATCGCGGATATGCCGGGCCTCGGCCTGCCGGCCGGCGCGCCCGAGCGTCCGAAGGAAGCCGGTGGCTATCTGCCGGTTCATGACCTGCCGCCGGACCGCAACGAGGAGGCGATGAAGCCGGCCGAGTTGGCTAAAATCCAGGCAGAATTGACCGCCGCTCGCGACCGTCAGGCGGCCGCCGCTACCCCGCCAAAACCGGCCAAGAAGTGAGATAGCCTTAGTCTGGACGCGTTTTCTTCACGCGAACCGGTCACCATTTCGCTTGAAAACGCTATAAAAACTGGCGCTGCCGGGCTCCCATGGTAAAAGAACCCAATTCAACCGCATTGCGGGTCCAGAGCCTAGAGACCTCGCGCCTGAATTCGCTCCAAATCCTTGATTGGACGCGATTTTTGGACGAAGCCGATCGGGTTTCGTAGCGCGCGCAGGTTCCGTCCGATTCTGTCCTGCCGGTTGCCGGAGCAAGGGTCCCATGGAAGATTTTTATCGCATTCGCCGTCTGCCGCCTTACGTGTTCGAGAAGGTCAACCAGGCCAAGGCGGCCGCGCGCAATGCCGGGGCCGACATCATCGACATGGGCATGGGCAATCCGGACCTGCCGACGCCGCCTCATGTGCTCGAGAAGTTGAAGGAGACGCTGGGCAAGCCGCGGACCGATCGCTACTCGGCCTCGCGCGGCATCAATGGCCTGCGCAAGGCGCAAGCCGCCTACTACGGACGGCGGTTCGGCGTAAAACTCAATCCGGACACCCAGGTTGTTGCGACGCTGGGTTCGAAGGAAGGCTTTGCCAATGTGGCGCAGGCGATTACCGCGCCCGGCGACGTGGTGCTGTGCCCCAATCCGAGCTACCCGATTCACGCCTTCGGCTTTCTGATGGCGGGCGGCGTGATTCGCTCGGTACCCTCGGAACCGACGCCGCAGTTTTTCGAGGCGGTGGAGCGCGCGATCATTCATTCGATCCCGAAGCCGATCGCGCTGATCGTCTGCTATCCCTCCAATCCGACCGCCTATGTCGCCGAGCTCGATTTCTATAAGGATCTGGTGGCGTTCGCGAAGAAGCACGAGATCTTCATCCTGTCGGATCTGGCCTACGCCGAGGTCTATTTCGACGACCGGAATCCGCCGCCCTCGGTGTTGCAGGTTCCCGGCGCAATCGACGTCACCGTCGAATTCACCTCGATGTCGAAGACGTTCTCGATGGCTGGCTGGCGCATGGGCTTTGCGGTCGGCAACGAGCGGATCATTGCCGCGCTGGCGCGGGTGAAATCCTACCTCGACTACGGCGCGTTCACGCCCATTCAAGTCGCGGCCACCGCCGCGCTGAACGGACCGGACGATTGCATCAAGGAGATGCGCGACACCTACCGCAGGCGCCGCGACGCGCTGGTCGAATCGTTCGGCCGGGCCGGCTGGGAGATTCCGCCGCCGCAGGCCTCGATGTTCGCCTGGGCGCCGCTGCCCAAGGCATTTGAAGGCGTCGGGAGCATGCAGTTCGCGACCCTGATGGTGGAGAAGTCAGGCGTGGTGGTTTCGCCCGGCGTCGCCTTCGGCGAGCATGGCGAAGGCTATGTCCGCATCGCCATGGTGGAAAACGAGCAGCGCATCCGCCAGGCCGCGCGCGGGGTGCGCCGCTTCCTTGAAAGCGGCATTGAAACGTTGCACAACGTGGTTCCTCTCGCCAACCGGCGCTAATTCCTTTTATTGCAGGTTCTCTCATTCATGGTCGCACCCCTGAGAGTGGGTATCGCGGGGCTCGGCACTGTTGGTGCCGAAGTCGTCCGCCTCATCGAAGAGCAGTCGCGGATGCTTGCCGAGCGCAGCGGGCGCGGGGTGCGGGTCGTTGCCGTCACCGCGCGCTCGAAAACAAAGAAGCGTTCGCTCGATCTACGCGGCATCGACTGGGCGAAAAGCCCGCTTGATCTGGCAAGCGACGCCAACGTCGATTGCTTCGTCGAACTGATGGGCGGCTCCGGCGAGCCGGCGCTGTCGGCGATCGAGGCCGCGCTGAAGTCCGGTAAGTCGGTGGTAACCGCCAACAAGGCCCTGATTGCCAAGCACGGATTGCGGCTGGCGAAGGCCGCCGAGAAGCACGGCGGCGCCCTGAACTTCGAGGCGGCGGTCGGCGCCGCCATTCCCGTCATCAAAACCCTGCGCGAGGGGCTTTCCGGCACCGGCGTCAACCGCGTCTACGGCATCCTCAACGGCACCTGCAATTACATCCTGAGTCGGATGGAGCATGAGGGCCTGTCGTTTGCCGAATGCCTGAAGGATGCACAGCGGCTCGGCTATGCCGAAGCCAATCCGTCCTTCGATGTCGATGGCCATGATACCGCGCAGAAGCTTGCGATCCTGGCGAGCCTCGCCTTCGGCACCAAGGTGGCGCAGAGCGCGGTCTATGTTGAAGGCATCTCCTCGATCACGCCGGAAGATCTGCGCGCCGCCGAAGAGCTCGGTTATCGCGTCAAACTGCTCGGGGTTGCGGTGCGGACCGCCAAGGGCATCGAGCAGCGCGTGCACCCGACCATGGTGCCGAAATCGTCCTCGATCGCGCAGGTAATGGGCGTCACCAACGCGGTGACCATCGACGGCGAGGGCATTCCCGCGATCACGCTGGTGGGGCCCGGCGCCGGCGGTGCTGCGACGGCGTCCGCCGTCGTCGCCGACATCGCCGACGTGGCACGCGGCATTCGCGCAAAGCCGTTCGGCCGCCCGGTGGAACGGCTGCGCGACACCACCAAGGCGCCGATGGAGCGGCATGAGGGCGGCTACTATATCCGCCTGATGGCGCGCGACCTCGCCGGCACCGCCGCGACCATCGCCACCCGCCTCGCCGAACAGAAGATTTCGCTGGAATCGATCGTGCAGCGCCATCCGGAAGGCGTGGATGCGAACGGTGCCGCGAAGAAGCCGTCACCGGTTCCGGTGATTCTGATTACCTACGCCACCTCCGAGGATGCGGTGTATCGTGCGCTCGAAGCCGTTCAGCGCGACAAGGTGATCAGCGGCCGGCCGCAGGTGATACGGATCGAGAAGAACTGACGTGGGATCGAAACGGATCGCGCGCCAAAAGGTTTGATTTGCGGGCCGAGCTGCCCGTGCAGGTTTAAAGGAGTGAGCCGATGACGACCCATATTTCCGTTCCGCCGCAATTGCTGCTCGAGCGCATCCTGACGCTCGAAATCGTGCGGGTGACGGAACGTGCCGCGGTTTCGGCCGCGCGTCTGCGCGGCCACGGCCAGGAGAAGGCGGCGGACCAGGCCGCAGTGGACGCGATGCGCCGCGAACTCAACAAGCTGCCGATCGAAGGCACCATCGTGATCGGCGAGGGCGAGCGCGACGAGGCGCCGATGCTGTTCATCGGCGAGAAGGTCGGGCTGAATGCCGGTCCGCAGGTCGATATTGCCGTCGATCCGCTGGAAGGCACCACGCTCTGCGCCAAGAACATGCCGGGCGCGATCGCGACCATGGCGATGGCCGATGGCGGCACGCTGCTACATGCGCCCGACGTCTACATGGAGAAGATTGCCATCGGCCCAGGCTACGCCAAGGGCGTGATCGAGCTCGATGCTTCGCCCGCCGACAATGTCCTGCGGCTCGCGAAGGCCAAGGGCGTCGAGCCTGGCGCAATCACGGTGCTGGTGCTCGATCGCCCGCGCCACGCCGATATCATCGCCAGCATCCGCTCAACCGGTGCGGCGGTGCGGCTGATCACCGACGGTGACGTGGCGGGCGTGATCCATTGCGCCGATCCCGATAACACCGGCGTCGACATGTATATCGGCACCGGCGGCGCGCCCGAGGGCGTGCTGGCGGCGGCGGCGCTGCGCTGCATCGGCGGCCAGATGCAGTGCCGGCTGATCCTCGACAGCGAGGAGAAGCGTGAGCGTGCGCACAAGATGGGCGTGACCGATCCGAAGATGATCTACGGCATCGAGGACATGGTGCGCGGCGACTGCCTGTTCGCGGCCACCGGCGTCACCACGGGCTCTCTGCTGACGGGCGTCAAATTCCGCAAGGATGGCGTGATCGAGACCGAAACGGTGGTGATGCGCTCGGTGACCGGCACGGTGCGCTACATCAAGGCGGAGCACCGGCAGTTGGATAAGTTTCATCTGGACTAGCGAGCCGTCATTCCGGGGCGTGCGAAGCACGAACTACGATGCGCAATTGCGCATCTGAGAATCTCGAGGTTCCGGGTCTGGTGCTACGCACCATCCCGGAACGACGTCTCTCAAAAAAGAGAAAACGGGGAGGGGCTCGCATGTCCGACGTATCAGCCGTGAAGGCGCTGGTGTTCGACGTGTTCGGCACCGTGGTCGACTGGCGCACCAGCCTCATCAACGATTTCACCAAATGGTCGGAAACCTCAGGCATCGAGGCCGACTGGACCGCCTTGGTCGACGGCTGGCGCGGCGTTTACATGGCCTCGATGGACGAGGTGCGCAAACATCCCGAACGCGGCTACCAGATACTGGATACGCTGCACCGGCGGTCGCTGGAAAAACTGGTGGCGCAGTTTTCGATACAAGGCTTGAGCGAAGCCGACCTGCATTACCTGACGCTGGGCTGGCACCGGCTGCATCCGTGGCCCGACAGCGTGCCGGGCCTGACGCGGCTGAAGAAGAAATACATCATCTCGCCGCTCTCCAACGGCAACGTCGCGCTGTTGACCAACATGGCGAAGTTCGCCGGCCTGCCGTGGGACCTCATCATGTCGGCGGAATTGTTCGAGCACTACAAGCCCGATCCGGAAACCTATCTCGGCGCGGCGAAGCTGCTCTGCCTGCCGCCGGAGCAGGTCATGATGGTCGCCGCCCACAATGGCGATCTGAAAGCAGCACAGCAGAACGGCCTCAAGACCGCGTTCGTCGCGCGTCCCACCGAATACGGCCCGCACCAGAAACATGATTTCGAGGCCAAAGGCGATTGGGACATCGTCGCCAAGGATTTTGGCGGCATCGCCGACCGGCTGGGGTGCTAGTGGCCTATCCCGCGCCGGCCTGGATCACGCCGAACCAACCAAGGCCCTTATAGGTCTCGTAGCCGGGCGTGGCGTGGAACGCTACAAGTCCACCGGAGCGGTCCTGATGGAAGCCGGAGCGTCGCCCTTCCAATGGAAGCGAGATGCGTTCGGTGAGCAGGCCCTGGCCGTCGGACGCCGCGATCACCCGGAAATTCGAATCGACCAGCAGCACGCGCGCCCTGTCGGCCGCGCCGACGCGTACGCCCTGGACGATGGCGCGGGCTTGGGGTTCCCAGTCGAAATGAATGGCCAGCACGCCGGTCGGTCTGCCGTGCGCCTTGCCGCCTTCGCGGACGCTGGCGCAGTAGGTCACGACCTGAGCGTTGCCGAGCAGGGGCTGGCATTCGACGTCGCCGACGGCGTAATCGTCGCCGGAGCGCAAGCCGCGCGCGGCGCGAAACCACTTGGTCTGCGCCACGTTCTGGCCGATTACGTTGAAACGATCCGCGCGGCCATTGGCCAGCACATTGCCGTTGAGATCGCAGAGCCAGAGATCGAGATAGACGGTATAGGCGCCGAGGATCACTGCCATCCGTTCCGACACGTGGCTGACGGCGGCAGCCTGCGGCGCGGCCGCGCAATCGACCACGGCGGAATCGGTTGCCCACCAGCGCACGTCGCAGGTGCGCTCATAGAGGTTGCGGTCGATCAGCTCAATGGCGTTGAGCGACAAATCGACCATGCGCTCGCCGCGCGAGCGGTTGGCCATCTGCGCGATCGAATTCATCAGATTGCCGGTCCGGTTGGTGAGCTGGCTTTCGAGCTCGCGGGCAATCGTCTCAACCTGCTGGCCGACATTGCGGACTTCCTGCGCCACCACCGCAAAGCCCGCACCTTGCGCGCCGGCGCGCGAACTCTCGATCAGCGCGTTCAGCGCCAGCATCTTCATCTGGTTGGTGATCTTCTGGATCGACTTGGTCTTCTCGCAGGCGACCTGGTTGACCTCGGCGGTCAATCTCGCGATCAGCGCGGAAACGTCGGATTCGTCCTCGGCGCCCGCTGATTTTGCCGGCTGTTTTGCAGTCGTTGCGGTTTGGGAGCGAAGCGCGACGGACATTGGCGGGAATTCCTCAGTCTTTGTGCGGATGTCGATCTTCTGCGGATCGGCGGGACTCAAGCGAGAGCGTATTCGTCTCCTTTGTCGGGGATCATGGCTAACGATTGGTTTAAGTTCCGGCGGCTTGCGGGTAGTTTTACCTGATGAAGTTGCATCTTCTTTGTGCAAGTCGCATTTGTCGGCATAGCCCAGGGCCCGCGACGCCCCGAGGCTGTGCCGGCGTTGCCGCATACGATTCGTTTGCCTGCCATCGTCGCCGTTTGCGTTTGCCGACAGCCCGCTTAGCCCCTATCTCTCGAAGGCATCATGATCCTTCCCGCATCCGCACTTCCCGTTGAACTGCCGCCGGCGTTTCTCGGCGTGGCGCGTTCGGCGACGGGCAAATTGTGGCGCGACCGGCTCGACGTCAGGGGAGCTGCGCGGGCGCTGGCGATCACCCAGCGCTATCAGTTGCCCGAAATGCTGGCCCGCGTGCTGGCGGGCCGCGATGTCGGAATTGACGAGGTTCAGGATTTTCTCGATCCGACCATCCGCAAACTGATGCCCGATCCGCACACCGTGACGCAGATGGAACTGGCGGCCAAACGCATCGCCGATGCCGCGATGCGCGGGGAAAAGGTTGCGATCTTCGGCGACTACGACGTGGATGGTGCCACGTCCGCGGCGCTGCTGGCCTGGCACCTGCGCCATTGCGGGCTCGATCCGCTGATTCACATCCCGGACCGGATCTTTGAAGGTTATGGCCCTAATGTCGAGGCGGTGCGGGCGCTGGCCGCCAAGGGCGCAACGCTGCTGGTGACCGTCGATTGCGGCACTACCAGCATCGAGCCGCTGGCGGAAGCGCGAAAGCTCGGCCTATCCGTCGTCGTCATCGACCATCACCAGACCGGCGACGAATTGCCGGAGGTCGACGCGCTGGTGAATCCGAACCGACCGGACGATCTCTCCGGCCTCGGCCATCTCGCCGCTGTCGGTCTCGTGCTGATCACGCTGGTCGCCGTGAACCGCGAATTGCGCGGCCGCAGCTTCTGGAGCGCGGAGCGGCCGGAGCCGGATCTTTTGGGCATGCTGCATCACGTGGCGCTCGGCACCGTGGCCGACGTCGCGCCGCTGATCGGGCTCAACCGCGCCTTTGTCGCCAAGGGCCTGATCGCGATGCGCCGCCGCGACCATGTCGGGCATACCGCGCTGATGGATGTGGCGCGGCTTAACGGCCCGCCGGAAGCCTGGCATCTCGGCTTCATGCTGGGGCCGCGCATCAATGCGGGCGGCCGGATCGGTCGCGCCGATCTCGGCGTGCGGCTCTTGCTGGAGGGCGATGTCTCGGAGGCCGCGCGGATCGCGGCCGAACTCGACCGTCTCAACAGCGAGCGCCGCGTCATCGAGCAGGCAGCCGAAGCGCAGGCCGAAGCCGAGGCGCTGGCCTCGCTCGGGCTCGAAGACAAGGGTGCGGTGATCGTGACCGCCGCCGAAGGCTGGCATCCCGGCATTGTCGGTCTCGTCGCCTCGCGGTTGAAAGAGAAGTTTGCGCGTCCCGCCTTTGCCATTGCGCTCGAGCCGGGCGGCATCGGCACCGGCTCGGGCCGCTCGATCTCGGGCGTCGATCTCGGGAGGGCGGTGCGGCAGGCGGTAAAGGAGCGGCTTTTGATGAAGGGCGGCGGCCATGCCATGGCTGCCGGCGTGACGCTGCGCAAAGAGAAGCTCGCGGAGTTTCGCGCCTTCATGGAAAGCGCGCTGGCCGAGGACGTCGCCAATTCCCGTCACGAGAACGAGCTGTTCATCGATGGCGCGGTTAGCGCGCGCAGCGTGACCGTGGAATTCGCCAATACGCTGAACCGCGCCGGGCCGTTCGGCGCGGCCAATCCGGAGCCGGTGATCGCGCTGCCGGCGCATCAGCTCGTCTATGCCGACGAAGTGGGGCAGGCGCATCTGCGCGTGCGCTTCAAGTCGGGCGACGGCGCCATTGTCAATGGCATTGCGTTCCGCGCGGTCGGACAGAAGCTCGGAGACGCGCTGACGCAGAACCGCGGCCAGCTCCTGCATGTCGCTGGCTCGCTCGCGGTCGATCGTTTTCAAGGATCGGAACGGGTGCAGTTTCGCGTGCTCGACGTCGCGGTGCCGGATCCGGGACCGGCGGTGATCAGGTAAGTGGAGGTTTTCGATGTCCGATCAAGAGGAACATCCGTGGGAAGGGCAATGCCTCAAGGCTGCCTATAACTTCGCGTCGAGATGTGCCGAACTATATTTCAAGCAATCCATAGTCCGAAGCTCCTCTCGAAAGCATCATCAACACTCTCATGACGGAGTTGCGGGCCAGGGGATTTAGTCAGTCAGAGATACGAAGTGCCTTTGAGAAGGCTATTTCTGACATGCCTCGTTATGCCGCGGGAGAAGAACGACGAGGCTAGCAAATCGAACGCATGCAGTTGCGAAGTCGCGGTCCCGGGTGCGGGCCGGCGGTGATCATCGTGAAGGTGAGCTTTTGACGAATTGCGCGCGCAACCAGGCTTGCGTTGCTTCGATCGGTTCGGTCAGGGGTCTGCGGGAGCCGCGCACAAGATGCAGGGTGAAGCCTTCGATTTCCGGGCCGAACGGCACGACCAGCGTTTTGGTCGCGAGCTCCTCCGACACCAGCAGCAGACTGTGCAACGCAACCCCGGTGCCGGCGACGGCGGCCTGGATCGCATGGGTCTCATCGCTGAAGCGGAGCCCGGCCCGAGCATCGATACCGTCGATACCTGCGATCTTCAGCCAGCGTCGCCAGGTCGGATTGCCGCTATCGCTGCGGCGCCAGTCGAAATGCAGCAAGGTCGCTGAGTGCAGATCGGCCGGCTTCTTCAGACCAAGACGCGGGCTTGCCACTGGCGCAAAACGATCGATGGCCAACGGTTCGGCGCTCAGATCGGGATAAGGGCCAGGGCCATAGCGCAATGCGAGGTCCGCGACACCCGAATTAAGGTCCACGACCTCCAGGGTCGCCAGCAGCGTGAGATCGATGTCAGGTCTTGCGTTGTGAAAGCCCGCGATGCGCGGCACCAGCCACTTGGCAGTGAACGCGGGAGTGGCCGACAGTGTCACCGTCGCGCGGCGCTGCCTGCGGCTCAATCCTTCGATGACACGTGCGAAGGAATCGAATCCATCGCGCAGAACTGGCAGCAAGACTTGCCCTTCCGCGGTCAGCAGGACCTGACGCGTCCGCCGCTCGAACAGGTTCACGCCAAGCACCTCTTCCAATTGCCGAACCTGGTGGCTGATGGCGGTCGGCGTCACGTGCAGCTCCTGCGCCGCACGCTTGAAACTCAGATGCCGCGCGGCGGCTTCGAACGCCCGCAGTCCGGACAGCGGTGGAAGACGTCTCATCGGCAGGCCCAACAGATGAATGTAGTTCATCCATGTGATGAGCAATTTGCTTTTGTCAATGCATCCTTCCCGATCCATCTAGTCGAACAAGGATGAAAGGAGATATGCCGTGAACTTGCTACGGATTGACGCCAGTGCACGGCCTGACCGATCGGATCGGTTCCCTCGCGGGTCGCACACGCGCCGCCTCACGGAACGCTTCGTGCAGCGTTGGCTGCAATACCGGCCGAATGACCTCGTGACCGATCGGGATGTCGGCCAATCACCTCCGCATCACGTCACCGAGAAATGGATCGGTGCGGCCTTCACCAAACACGAGCTGCGCGAGCCGTGGATGAATGATGTGCTGGCGGAAAGCGACGCATTGGTCGATGAACTCATCGCCGCAGATTTGATCGTGGCTGGCGTGCCGATGTACAATTTTGGAATGCCGGCGCAGTTCAAGGCGTATGTCGACAATGTCGTGCGGGTCGGTCGCACTTTCGGCTTTGACCGTTCCCGGCCAGACGATCCTTATTCGCAGCTACTGGCTGGTAAGGGTAAACGTCTCATCATGCTCAGTTCGCGGGGTGATTACGGCTACGATCCGGGCGGACGGATCGCGCACATCAACCATGTCGAAGGGGCGGTGCGCGACGTGTTCGGCTTCCTCGGCGTCACCGACTTCCACAGCATCGCCATCGAATATGACGAGTTCGGGGGTGAACGCTTGAAGGCGTCGATCGCTGCGGCCGAACGCGCAGTGGATCATCTTGTGGATCGGCTGGCGAAGGAAGTCGAACCGCTGGAAGCGGCTTGACTGCAGGATCGATGGAGAGGACGTGGCCGAGCCGCGCGAGGTTGAAGCTGCGTCGCTATCCGCCCTGCCTCAACCGCGCCAGCACCTTCAGTCCGCCGTACCCATCGGCGGGCAGAAGCCCCATCTTGGTCTGATAATCCTTCACAGCCTTCATCGTGTCGTTGCCGACACGGCCGTCGGTGCCGCCGGTATCGAAGCCCGCTTTGGTCAGCCGGGTCTGCAGCTCCTGCACTTCGGCGAGCGTCAGGGCGCGCTCCGAGCCGGGAAAAGGTTGGATGAAGGGCGGCGCGCCCAAGATGCGATCGCCGAGATGGCAGATCGCGAGCGCGTAGTTCATCGACGGGTTGTAGCTTTTCACCGAATAAAAATTCGGACCCAGCAGGAACGAAGGTCCGCCGGCGACGGGCACCCACATCTGCGCCGACGCGTTCGGCTGCGGGAACGGCTTGCCATCGGCGCGCGTGACTCCGGCGCCGGCCCATGCCGCATAGGTCCGGCTGCCGCTCGAAGCCCCTCCTGTGCTACGGACCTCATAGCCCCAGTGCTCGCCGCGGTGATACTTGCCGCGGTTGAGCAAATAGCGCGCGCTGGAGCCGAGCGCGTCATCGGGCTTGCCGAACGGCGAGACGCGGCCGTCCTTGTCGTAGTCCATGCCGACATTGAGCCAGACTTCCGGCATCCACTGCGTGTGCCCCATCGCGCCGGCCCAGGATCCCCGCATTTCCTCCGGCGTGCCCCAGCCGCGATCGACGATCTTCAAGGCGTTGAGCAGCTCGGTTTCCCAATAGCTGCGGCGGCGCGGCTCGTTCCAGGCGAGTGCCGCGAGCGCGGGAAAGATCGGGCGCATATGATTCTGCTGCACCAATGGGTCGCCATAGGCTGACTCGACGCCCCACAGTGCGAGCAGCGTGCCGCGCTCGACGCCAAAATCCTGCTCGATCCGCGCGAACAGCGGCTCGTGCTTCTTCAAGGCTTCGCGGCCGTTGATGATGCGCCAGTCCGAGACGCGGCGGTTGATGTATTGCCAGATCTGCTCGTGGAATTCCGGCTGTTTCTGCATCTGCCGGAACACGCTCATGTCGGGCTCGACGCGCCCCATGACCCGCGTCCAGGTCGCATCCGAAATGCCTTTTGCCAAGGCGCGTGCGCGAAAGTTATCGCGCCACTGGTCGAAGCCGGCCGGCGCGGCAAATGTAGGAAGCCCGGTCGCGAGCAAGGCGCCGGCGCCGAGGCTGCCTCGCAGCAGGGCGCGGCGGGTCGGCGCAGTCTTGGAATCAGGCTGTTTCATGCGCTCAGTCTAGCGGCGTTGCGTGCCTGCGCCAAAAGCTATGACGCCGCGGGAACCGGCTTTTTCCGGAGAATCCGCGGCAGTTTTGCCGGTGCGGTTAGCCATGGACGGGGTGCGGGGTCTCTTATAATCAAGCGGAGTACTGACAACAGAAGGCAGGAAGAATGTCGCACGCCCGCAAGGAATACAAAGACTTCATGTCGCTGACGCCGGACGCCTACGAGGCGGTGCTGGCGCTTGGCCAGGTCGCGGGCAAGGCGGGCATGGACAAGCAACTGCTCGAGCTGATCAAGCTGCGTGCCTCGCAGATCAACGGCTGTGCCTTCTGCGTGCAGTACCACATCCTGGAGGGCGAGAAGCTCGGTGTGCCCACCGACAAGCTCAACCTCGTGGTGGTCTGGCGCGAGGCGCCGCAGTTTTCCGCGCGCGAGCGTGCCGCGCTGGCTTGGACGGAGGCACTGACGCTGCTCGCAGACGGCGTCAATGACGAGGTCTACGCCCAGGCGAGCGCGGAATTCTCCGAGAAGGAGCTCGCCTATCTCACCTCCGCCGTCGCCTCGATCAATGTCTGGAACAGATTCGGCGCGGCGTTTCGCTGGACGCCGCCGGCGCGGAAGACGGCCGCCTGAGCGTCGAGGGCGCTAGATACCGGTTTAGGCGAGAGGATCGCGTCCGAACCGAACCGGTTTGCGATTAGTTAGCGCGACCTTCCGCTCGCCTCGCGACGTGCCGCAGCACGCCCTTCGACAACGCATGCGCGACGGCGGCTGGCGGCTCCGTCCCGATTTCGTGGCCGCGGCTGCGGATCAGCCGTTCGTAGGAGACGATCAGGGTGGTGTAGGGGTTGACCCAGATCCAGCCGTCGCGCGTGAAGACCTGCACGTCGAAGTGGAGGTGGTACGACGTGCCGTTCGGGAAATCGAGATAGTTGGAGACCACGCCGATCTTCTCGCCCTCGGCGACCCGGCGCCCGTTGAGGATGCCGTCCGCATCCATGGCTGACGGGTTCATGTGCATGTAACGGAAACGGATGTGCTCGTTGCCTGTGTTGATCTGCAGCGTTGCCGCCTGTTGTTTCAGCGAACGGATGACGACGCCGTCGCGGACCGCGACGACCGCCTGTTTCTTCGGATGGCAGGCGTTGTCGGCGCTGCTGTTCGGCGGGCAGGGCGCGGGGCGGATGTCCTGGCCCTGGTGACCGAAGCCGGCCGCACATTGGCCGACCTGGAAACTGCGGGCTTCGCAAAAATTGTCCCGCCACGGATAGACGCCGCCGGATTTGCGCTTGGTGAACTGCTGCGAGCTGACCCGGGCCGGAGCTTTCTCCAGCGGAAAGCGGATCTGCGAATAGGCGATCAGGTCGGCGCGGCCGCCGCGCCTGCGCGCGCCGCTGTTGGCAATGATGTCGCCGCTCGGGCGATAGGTGAAGTCGGACGAAAGGGTGACCGGCCGTTCAGCAACCTCGGAGGGCACGTCGAAGCGCGGTCGCGCCGGCTGGCCTCCGGAGATGCGCAGCGCCTTCAGGAAGCGCTCGGCAATCGGGTAAGCCTCGCGGCAGGCCAGCCGCCGCGCCCGCGGCGCCGAATCGAGGCACTGGATCGACACCACGTAGGGCACGCCGAAACGGGTGAAGGCGTAGCGCACGTAACCTTCGCGAATGAAACGGCGCATGTCCGGAAATTGCGACACCAGCGCCTTGACCGGCTCGCCCTTGCCGCTGAGCGGATCGGCGAGATCATAGACCAGGATTGAGCCCGTAATCTGCACCTCGACCGGACGGGCGAAAGTTCGAGACGGCAGGCCGTCACCGGCGCCGGGGTCCAGCGAAAACACCGCGTCGTAGCCGGAGGGGCCGGCGTGAAACAGATCGACGGGGCGGAAGCCGGCCTGGTGGCGTGACACCGCCGGGTGGCGCGTGCCACCGGCCTCGGCCTCGAGATAGGCCGCGGTATCAAAGGGCAGCAGCACCGGCACCGGACTGCGGCCGATTCCGGCGAACATCGCCGAATTGATCGCGTTCAACTGCACCAGCGCGGGCGTCGCGCGCGGATCCCATGCCGGCACCCGCCGCTGGCCTGCGAAGGTGAAGCGCTGTGCGATCGCCGGCCGGGAATTGATCTCGCTGCGAAGCTGATCCAGAACGGCGCGCCATTCGACGCGAACGGCCGACATCGACGGCGTTCTGAACTCATTGGCGGAAGCGCCTGATATCCCGGCGGGGAGCAAACAAAAGGCTGCCCGCCAACGCGAGAGCAAGCGGACAGCCTTTGTACCCAATGCATCGCCCCCCGGCGTGTGCTCCGTGGCCTATGGCGCGGTCTTAGTCCTTTGCGCGCTCGACGTAGGAGCCGTCCTCGGTCATGACCACGATCCGTGTTCCCGTTCCAATGTGCGGCGGCACCGAGGTGCGTACGCCGTTGGAGAGGATAGCAGGCTTGTAGGAGGAAGACGCGGTCTGCCCCTTGGTGACCGGCTCGGTCTCCACAACTTCGAGGGTTGCGCGCTGCGGCAACTGGATGGCGACCGGATTCAGGTCGTGCATCGACAGCTTCACGGTCATGTTCTCCTGCAGGTAGGGCGCGGCCGAGCCCACGATCTCCTTCGAGACCTGGACCTGGTCATAGGTCTCGGCGTTCATGAAGTGGAAGCCGTCTCCATCCTCGTAGAGGTAGTTGAAGTTGCGGTCCTCGACGGTGGCCTTCTCGACCTGGTCAGTGGTCTTGTAGCGTTCCGACACCTTCACGCCGTCGCCAATGCGGCGCATTTCGATCTGGCTGACCGGGGTTCCCTTGCCGGGATGGATGTTTTCGGCCGACAGGACAACATAGAGCTTGCCGTCTTGCTCGATGACGTTGCCCTTGCGAATAGAACTGGCGATGACTTTCAAAGCTATTTTCCCGAATTTCTGGCCTTCGGCCGAACCGGACATTTGTGTCCGCAGGGCCAATCAGGCGGTTTCGGGCTGCAACATACTGATTTTGCCCGTCGATGCCAGCGTTTTACGGCCGGTCCGGCAAGCTGCTTGAAGCCGCAAATGGCTGGATTTTGCCGTGTTATGTGACGCGTCTGGCAAGCAATTGAACGATGGGCCGACCGTTGCTGATGGGCTTGAAAGCAATGGTTTAAGCGGTTCGCGAATATCCGCAGCTTTGGCTGATAGCGGCGACATCGATCGGGCGAATGGACAAGGAGGGCGTCTTTCGACATGAAATGACGGAGCTGGAGCTGGATCTTGCCGCTTCCTCCGGCTCGCCCTGTCGAACGCAAAGAAAGTCGAATAATATCAATGATATTTGCCGATCCCCTGATCGCCTTGATCGGCTCCGCGGAGGATGCTCGGTGGATTCGGAACCGCCTGTGATGGTCGATATCGACCAGCCCTCGCCTTGGTGGTCGGCTACGCGGCATGCCGATCGAAAGCCGTTCCTGATAGCGCGTGCCGCGATCACGAGGGCAGTGCGAGGCTGGTTCGACGAGCAGGGTTTTACCGAGGTGGAAACCGGCGTCCTGCAGGTCTCGCCGGGCAACGAGACGCATCTGCATGCCCCACGCACCGAAATCATCAGCCACGATGGCACGCGCGCGACGCGCTATTTGCGAACGTCGCCGGAGTTCGCCGCCAAGAAATTGCTCGCCGCCGGCGAAGCCAAAATCTTCGAATTGGCGCGCGTGTTCCGCGACCGCGAGCGCGGCGATCTGCATCTGCCCGAATTCACGATGCTGGAATGGTATCGTGCCAACGCAGGCTATGATTCCGTTATGGCCGACACCATCGCCGTGATCGCACATGCGGCGCAGGCGACCGCGATCGGGCAGTTTTCGTTCCGGGGCAGAACGGCCGATCCCTTCGTCGAGCCGGAACTGCTGACGGTGGCATCCGCGTTCGACCGCTTTGTCGGGATCGATCTGTTGGCCACAATCAGCAATGGCGAGGGCGATCGCGCGGCGCTTGCGGCGGCAGCAGGGCCGCGGGTGCGGATCACCGATGACGACACCTGGTCGGATATTTTCAGCAAAGTGCTGGTCGAGCATGTCGAACCGAATCTGGGGCAGGGGCGTTTGACTGTCTTATTCGAATATCCGGCGCCGGAGGCAGCCCTTGCTCGGGCGAAAGCGTCCGATCCGCGCGTCGCCGAACGTTTTGAGGTCTATGCCTGCGGCGTCGAACTCGCCAACGGATTTGGCGAATTGACCGATGCCGGCGAGCAGCGCCGCCGTTTCGCCGCTGATATGGACGAGAAGGAGCGGCGCTACGGCGAGCGCTATCCGCTGGATGAGGATTTTCTCGCAGCGGTTGCCGCGATGCCGCCGTCGGGCGGCGTCGCGCTCGGTTTCGACCGGCTGGTGATGCTGGCAAGCGGCGCGCTGCGGGTGGACCAGGTGGTGTGGACGCCACCGGCAGGAGAGACATGAACAAGATCGACCCGAAACTTTTGGCAACGCTGCGGCAGCCCGCCGATCTCATCGAGCGGGGGTTGGCGAAGCCGGCCGATCTCGCCGACCTCGAGCGGGTCGCCGCGCGCTACGCCATCGCGGTGACGCCTGATATCGCGAACCTGATCGACACGGAAAATCCTGACGATCCGATCGCGCGGCAATTCATTCCGAGCGCGCTCGAACTAATGAATGCGCCCGGTGAAAATGCCGACCCGATCGGCGACGACGCGCATTCGCCGGTCGCCGGCATCGTCCATCGCTATCCCGATCGCGTGCTGCTCAAGTTGGTGCATGTCTGCGCGGTGTATTGCCGCTTCTGCTTCCGCCGCGAGATGGTCGGGCCCGGCAAGGCAACGGCGCTGTCCGAGGCCGCCTATCGCGACGCGCTGGACTATATCCGCAACAACAACGAAATCTGGGAAGTCATCCTGACCGGTGGTGATCCGCTGATGCTGTCGCCACGGCGGCTGGCTGAGATCATGGCGGACCTCGCCGCCATCGATCACGTCAGGATCGTTCGCATCCACACCCGCGTGCCGGTGGCTGCGCCTGCGCGCATCGATGGCGACATGATCAGGGCGTTGAAAGCTGACGGCGCAACGACCTGGATCGCCGTTCACGCCAATCATCCGCGCGAATTGTCGGGCGAGGCCCGCGCCGCCTGCGCGCGGCTGGCCGACGCCGGTGTTCCGCTGGTGAGCCAGACGGTGCTGCTTCGCGGCGTCAATGACGATGCCGCGACGCTGGAAGCGTTGATGCGGGCCTTTGTTGAAAACCGAATCAAGCCCTATTACCTGCATCATGGCGATCTGGCGCCGGGGACCGGGCATCTGCGCACTACCATAGCAGAGGGACGGGAACTGATGCGCAACTTGCGCGGCCGCGTTTCGGGCCTGTGCCAGCCGGATTACGTGCTCGACATTCCCGGCGGCCATGGAAAGGCGCCGATTGGGCCGAATTATTTGTCGCATGCAAGTTCCGGGGAATGTGAACTATCCTCGGAAGCGCAGTATCGTATCGTCGACTATTGCGGAGACGTTCACCTCTATCCGCCAAAGCCGTGATCGGGCGATGACGGAGGACGGCGAGGAGAAACAGGAGCCGCCGGAAGACGAGGGCCATCGCGGAATCGAAAACGCCGTTCTGCTCGGCTTCTTCGTCCTGCTGGTGGCCGCCGGAATCTGGTTGCTAGGCACCATGGCCGATGTACGAAAGGCGCAGGACTGTGCTGCCCAGGGACGGCGAAACTGCGTAACGATCGACGTGCCCGAACGGACACGATAAAGGAATCTAAAAGGCGGAGAATCAGGATGCAGAGAACAATCTTGTCAGTCGCGCTGATGGTCCTGATCGGCATGCCTGCTGCGTTCGCGCAGGGCGGGACGTCGACAATGCCAAAGAGCAACCCGAGTGCCGGAGGGATTCCGGAGGCGCCGATCGGACACCGGCAGCCCCGCCGCAGCGATGTGCCCAGCGAAAAGAACCTGAACGATCCGAACGATCCGCTGAGCAAGGAAAACGCAGCGCTCGACCGCAAGATCAAGAGCATCTGCCGCGGCTGCTAGGCATGATGAAGCAAGCCTGACACAATGGATCCGTCACCTCTGAGGCGGCCGTGCGTAGCGCGGCCCTCGAAGGGCGACGGCCACCAGCCGGGTCATTGATCCTTCAAGGCTCGCTTCGCTTGCTAGTTCACGGACCGGCTCACAGGTCGGAAGTCCGCGAAGATGACTGAACCGGCTATCGCCGGGAGAAAACCAGCCGTCCGGCTTTTCGTCTCGCCTTTGGCGAGCTTACCGCCGACGAGGAAAACCGCTTCCAGCCGCGCTGGAGGTAGCGTACCGGCATCGCTACTGTCGGCCAATTCCTCGACCATGTTTTGACGTTCGGGCGGACCAGGCTGCGACGCGTCCGGCTTTTTATTCGAGTCGATGTCAGGCATTCGTATGCGAATGTTGCGCGGCAGATTAAGCGCAAGATCTCAGGTAATAACCCAAACAAGCTCGTGCTAAATTTCGGGCTTGACTTGCCCCAGATCGCGCATGTGGAGCCACTGCCCGCACGCCCGGGAGTTTCATGTGGTGGTCGGCCTTTGTCCTAGCGATGCCGTTGACGTCCCGACCCGGTTTCGTCATCTGCAACGCCTATGACCTCGTACTCGAAGACGATGCCTTCTGGATCGTTCACCACGAACCACTCATCGGCGAGGTCCGAGTTTGCAAACACCTTGAGATGGTCACGGTCGCCGACCTTTTTCTTTGTATCGACGTAAATCCAGACCGTTTTCATCGATCTCGCGCCAGCTTGCGGCGTCCCCAGTGAGGGTCCTTGCAAGAAAGGTTAAACTCCCGAACGTGGCTCCGGTTCAATGCTTTCATGACACCGACGCGCGAACATCGTCGGGCCGCCGAGTCCGCCAACAGCATTAGCGCCTCGATCGCGGCCTGCCATTCCGAGAACGGCCACGGCCACGGCTATCACCCGTTGATGGGAACTAATCGATCATTGTCGGCTTAATAGCCAAATGATGAGTGACTTCACGCCCAAGAATCGCATCAACAGCGAGCCAGGACGACCGCGCCACATACTACCGTGGGTTTTACTTATTCTCCTCGCGGTTGCCATTGCGGCAGTGCTTTGGGCCAGCAATCGAATCGGATCCGAGTCCTCGCCATTAGCGGCTGTTCACCCCAATGTTGAGCCGTCTCTGGCTGCCGAAATCGCTGACAAGACGGCTAGACATGCTGTGGCCAATCTCCAGCAAACGATCCAAGAGCTCCAGGCAGCACAGGAACGTGCCGCGGAGCAGATCAGCGGTCTACAGCGGCAGATATCGGCTGAGCAGGGCCAACGTAAGTTGCTTTCGGGAACAGTTGGGTGGGCTTTCCGCTCGCGTGGATAGTCTCCAAGGATCGAATGCAGCAGCGCCACCCGGCCCGCCGCCACCTGCCAAGAAAGGGCGCGGGCAATGAGTGAGGGCTCAGCTTCCCCGCGGCTGCTGGACCTTCGGCAGGTTACGGCCGGTCAGCATCGTCATGAAGCTGCGCGGCATACCTAGTAAGTCAAGACCAGCAGTCGTTGCACAATCGCGCCTAAGCAGACGAGCACAACCAGTAATTTTAGAAGGTTTGCTAGTTTCCTATCGGGGGCAAACTTTTCGATAGCCCAAAAACAAATTGCCCCCACGACAACAATGACCAGAACCCCAATCAGAACTGAAATGATCGCCATGTCGGCATCCCCCGAGCACTGCCTCTAGCGGGGCGAGCACCCTAGTGCTGTGGTCCCACGTCAAGAGCTGGCTGGCTCATGCCATTTAGTCATCGATTAAGGAGCCGATAAGCTTCAGCAGCGCTTGGTGTTCTGGGCCGTTGGCACCGTCTCGGAGAAATTTACCAATGTCCGTGTAGGAGATTTGTCCACCGGAACTCACGTTCGGCTGATGTTTCACGGCGGGCATCCTCGACACCGGGTCGCGCGTCAACAACCAAAAATCGCCGTTGCTGCTCTCGAAGAGAACTCGTTCAATCATAGGCATCTAATCGAGCCCGCGATGTTCGGTTCCTGACCGATTTCCGGGGGGAGTGCGCGCCTTGAGCAGCTCGGCCGCGACTTGGAACCCGACCGAGCGTCAGTGGCTGTACAGCGAATCCCCGCGCCTTGCTGCCGACTTCCACAAGGTCTAGAGACAACAGCCACCAAGTATGAGCATGAATCGTCAGCCGCAGATCACAAGCTGACACGAGGAACGACTGCGTCAGGTCGTTTATCTGCAACCCCGGTCGCGATCTTGTCATCCTGAATTGTCAGTAATCGAGATCTGACAGGAATGTAGTGTTCACGATTTCAAACTCGGACTCCAACCAACCTTTCATCAACTGCGCACGCGCCAGACGATGCGTTTCGGAATCTGAGGTAGTGCATTTCACCGCGTGATGATCGATGCCCGAAATCTCGAGCAGCGTGTCGAAGCTTGCCTGGCGATCTTCGCGATTCCCGACTTCGGCAAAGTAGATCGTATGGTCGAACTTTCCCATCGCCCAGCAAAATTGAACGGGGGTTTGCGCAACGTCGGCAACTGCCAAGTTCGGAACAATCAAAGCTGCAATCATGATCAATCGAATGACTAATTTAATCATCACACCATTCCAAAAAATGTCGTTTGAGTTGCTGGTCTGAGGCCGCTACCGCTTGGTGACAGGCTTGGCCGTTGTCGGAATATCGATTGATGCTGGCCCATCTTTCAGGCGTGCCATCTGAGTTTCGTTCGACGCTCTGAGGTCGCGCGCAGGTCCATTTGCAAGAACGAGACCGACCGCGACGATGATCGCGGCCAAATAGGTGAGGTACAAGCCGCCAGTCCACCGACGGTAGGTGCGCAGGTCGTCCGCACTCAGTTTGCTGGGAAATTGCTGGTTGTTCGGAAATTGCTTCATCGAAACCTCGTTCGAAATAGAAGTCCCGGCAAAGCAGTATTCCGAACTGCGATTTCGTAAGTGTGAAGTATGCCACAGGCCCGCCAATTTTTTGCTGCTAGCGCAGCTTTGACGGCGTCGCGCGGGTGCGTACGCTTCGTAGTGCAGCTTCAATAGAAGCTGGGCAGGGCGCACCGATCGCGCCCTACTTCGCCATCATTCGACCCGGGTGGCTACGCCGAGCGCTCCTCCCGGAAACTGCGCGATGGCACGTTCCGGCGTGTTACCACGGCATCAGCCAGCATGTTCAGCGCCGACACCGTCGTCTCCCAGTCGATGCAGCCGTCGGTGATGCTCTGCCCATAGGCGAGCTGTTTGCCCGGCACGACGTCCTGGCGGCCGGCGACCAGATTGCTCTCGATCATGACGCCGGTGATGCGCTGCTCGCCATCCGATATCTGGCGCGCGATGTCGGCGACCACCAGCGGCTGGTTCTCCGGCTTCTTGTTGCTGTTGGCGTGGCTGGTGTCGATCATGATCCGCGGGGCGACGCCGGCGCGGACAAGCTCGACGCAAGCGGCATCGACGCTTTCCCGGTCGTAGTTCGGCTTGTTGCCGCCGCGCAGGATGATGTGGCAGTCCTCGTTGCCCGTGGTTGCCGCAATCGCCGAGCGCCCGCCTTTGGTGACAGCCATGAAATGATGCGGATGCGAGGCCGACTTCACAGCATCGGCTGCAATGCGGATATTGCCGTCGGTACCGTTCTTGAAGCCGACCGGGCAGGATAGACCGGAAGCGAGCTCGCGATGGATCTGGCTCTCGGTCGTGCGAGCCCCGATCGCCGCCCATGCCATCAGGTCGGCAATGTATTGCGGCGTCGTCATGTCGAGGAATTCGGTCCCGGCCGGCAGGCCGAGATTGTTCACGGCGGAAAGCACGTTGCGGGCGAGCCGCAGGCCCCTGTTGATGTCGAAGGAGCCGTCGAGATTGGGGTCGTTGATCAGTCCCTTCCATCCGACCGTGGTGCGCGGCTTTTCGAAATAGACACGCATCACGATTTCGAGGCGGTCGGCGAGTTTTTCGCGCAAGGCGGCGAGCCGCTCGGCGTAATCAACGGCCGCGGCGGGATCGTGGACGGAGCAGGGGCCGACGACCACCAGCAGGCGGTCGTCGGTGCCGTGCAGGATGGCGTGGATGGCATTGCGCGCCGCCATCACGACGCGCGTCGCGGTCAAGGTGCGCGGTATCTCGCCCATCACCTCCTGCGGCGTACTCAGCTCTTTCAGTTCGCTAATTCGAAGGTCGTCGGTGGTGCTCAACACGGCTATGGCTCCTGTTTCTAGGAAACCTGCCGGCCAACAAAAAAGCCGCCAGGTTTGGCGGCTGTTCGGACTTCTTGGCTTCAATTCGTCAGATTGAGCGCGATCCTCCCACCGCCAGCGAGCTGTCGTAGCTAAAATACCAAAAGTTGCTGGCGGCGATCATGATCATGGCGGGCTCTATAGCGCACCAAGCGGGTCTTGTCATCCCATAATCGGCGGCATCAGGACTTGCGCGCGGCGAGCGCTATGCCGCGACCAGTGACGCGCCGCCGAGCACGAGATTGATCCCGACCAGGAGGCCGATCGCCCATTCCGCCGAACCCGGCAGGCCGGCGATGATGATGAATGCGATCAGGAGGTCCATCACGCCTGAAATCAGCAGCCAGGACCAGCGCTCCGACAATTCGCGGCGGTGGTTCAGTGCGTACATGATGCTGACGACGCCCTCGGCCAGAAAATACGCGCCGACCACGATGGTGAGCGTGAGAACGCCTTGCGCGGGCCGCGCCAGCAAAATCCCGCCGGCTAGAACGGCGAGCGCCGCCGAAAACAGCGACCACCAGAAGCCCGGCATCTGCCGCGCCCAGTAAGTGACGAACAGCCCGGCAATGCCGCTGATCAGAAACATCCAACCGAGGAAGATGGTGACGGCGAGGCTTGCCAGCGGCGGCACGATCATAGCAGCCAGGCCGAGCAGGGCGAGCACGATGCCTTCGAACAGGAAGGCCTTCCAGTGCGCTTTCACCGCGGCATTCATTTCGGACTGCAGCTTGCCGATGTCCGGGGGAATATCTTGGGTCATTGGAAACTCCCGATACCTGCCGCGCCGAATATCCAATACCCGGTACGCCGGCTGCGGGTAATATTGTTGGCTGGCTTTTTAAGCGAGATCAACGACTGAGGGATGACGTTCAGCCCGGCTCGGGCGCGGACGAAAATCCGTCCGAGGACTTTCTGATGCGATTGCGGCCAAACACATAGACAGCCGACGTGGCCAGCAACAACGCCAAGCCTACCAAGATGGAGGTCATGCCGAGCGGAATGAGAAGCAGCGACGCATTGCGCTCCGGATTGACGAACCAGTGATGAAGCGAGGTCAGGACGAAAGCCGCGCCGGCGAAGCCCGCACCGCTGCCCGCGAGCAGCAGGGCCCACATTCGCCGCAACTGGCTCAGCCGCTCACGCGCGATTTCGGTGCGCGGCGCATGATGGCGGCCGACGCGCCGTATCAGCCGTATGGCAAACCCGATCGAACTGAAACCGATGAGCAGGCTCGCCGCCCCCAGCAGCATTCGCGCGTCGGGGCCGAGATCTTGATGTTTCTGTAGCGTGAGCAGCGGAAAATCGAATGCCGCATGCAGCGCGACCGGCGCGAACAGCGCCAGCGCCCAGCTCGAGATCCGCGCCCAGTCGCGATGATGGCGATGCGCACCCAGCGCGGTGCCGGCGCGCGCGATCGCGATATACGCGCCTGCGATGATGCCGAGTGCGCCGTGAAACGGCACCGTCAATACGCTGCGCAAGGCGGCCAGCGACCGCCACATGTCGGCGTGCTGCACGAGATAGGCGAGATTTTCGTAGGCCGCGAAGCCGAGGCCCGCGGCCGCACCGTAGACCACCGTGTCCATTGGGTCGGCAAACGCGCGGCGGCGCACCGGCAATGACACTAGAATGATCACGAGGACCTTCACGATTTCTTCGGGCGCGGCCACCCCGAAGATCGAACGCAGGCCTTGTGTCATCCAGGGGTTTCCAGGCACCGCAAGGATCGCGGCAAACGGGGCGCGCGCGATTCCCAACAGCGAAATGCTGGCCGCGCCGAGGATGAAAGCGAGCCACACCCGCACCGGCGGGCCTGGGCGCTCATCGGCGGCGATAACAAGCCATAGCACCAGCAACGCCGGCGCGATCGCGGCAACGCCGATCGATGTGGGGAGGGCCTGAAGCAACAACATCTGCGGAAATTTACCTCATGTGAGCGTAAATGGCCGCAAATCCAGCCGTTTGCAAGAAAGTCAGACGCGACTCCTTGTCACCAAGGAACCTGGCCGAATCCGGCATCGCTCAGGCGGCGGCCTGTTGGCCGATCTTGCCCTGTACCACCAGCAATCCTGCCAGCGCGACCAGCGCGAAGCCGGCGCCGGCCAGGAACGTGCCCTGCGGCCCTGCGATATCCCAGAGTGCGCCGGCAATGACGCTGGCCGCGAGCATCGCCACGCCGCCGAGCAGGTTGAAGAATCCGTAAGCCGTGCCGCGCAACTCGGCCGGCGCGGTATCCGCAACGAGCGCGGCCAGCAGTCCCTGCGTCAGCCCCATGTGCAGGCCCCACAGAATGACGCCCAGCGCAACACCGCCCACCGACGGCAGCAACGCCAACACGATGTCGGCGGCAACCAGCACCAGTATGCCGCTCGCCAGCACGGCCGTGCGGTTCATGCGATCCGAGATGACGCCGGCGGGGTAGGCTGCGAGGGCATAGACGATATTCATGGCCACCAGCACGGCGGGCACGAGCGCGATCGGCACTCCGACATTCTGGGCGCGGAGAACGAGGAAGGCCTCGCTGAAGCGCGCCAGCGTAAACACACTCGCGACCGCCACCACCCACCAATAGGCCGACCCCAGGTTTTTGATCTCGGCCAGGCTGATCGGATTGCGCACGGTGCGCAGCGCCCGCGGCCGCTCCGGCTCACGCACGGCGAAGACGATCAGCGCCAGCGCCAGGAAGGCGGGAACTACGGCAACCCAGAACACCGCCTTGAAGTTGTCCGATGTCCACCACATCAGGGCGATGGCGAGCAGGGGACCGACGAAGGCGCCGACCGTGTCGAGCGATTGGCGCAGCCCAAAGCTCGCGCCGCGCAGATCGGCCGGCGAAAGATCGGCCACCAACGCATCACGCGGGGCGCCGCGAATGCCTTTGCCGATCCGGTCGACGAAACGCGCGGCCACCAGCCAGCCGACGGTTGGCGCCAGCGGAAACACCGGCTTGGTGAAGGCCGCGAGGCCGTAACCGATGGCAGCCAACCATTTGCGTTTGCCGAGCCAGTCCGAAAGCGCGCCGGAGAATATTTTTGTGATGGCGGCGGTCGCCTCGGCGATGCCTTCGATGACGCCGACCGTCACCATCGATGCGCCGAGGACCGAGACCAGGTAGATCGGCAGCAGGGCGTGGATAATCTCCGACGAGATGTCCATCAGCATCGAGACGAAGCCCAGCACCCATACGCTGGCCGGAATGTCCCTGATCGAATAGGCCGGCCTGGTTTCAGCAACCATGTCGCATCTCGCGTCGCCTCATTGCGCCAACAGCCGCCGGCAGGCGTCAACAAAGACCTCCGCTCCGGTAATGATGTCGGCGTCGGCGGTGTTCTCGGTCCAGTGATGCGAAATGCCGCCGATCGAGGGCACGAACAGCATGCCGGCCGGCATAACGGTTGAGAGAATCTGGGCGTCATGACCGGCGCCGCTCGGCATGCGGAGCGACTTGCCATCGGCAAAAGCTGAGCTGGCAGCCTCGATGGCCTGCTGGCACGAGCCATCCATCCGCGCGGGCGTCCCGGTGCGGATGCGCTCCACCGCGACGGCGCAGCGGCCTTGGGCGTTGACCTCTGCGGCCATGCTGTGGAGCAGCTCCTCCAGCCGCGCAATCACGGCAGGATCATCGTCGCGAATCTGGAACAGCATTTCCGCCGCTCCCGGGATGATGCTGGGCGCACCGGGGTCGAGCGCGATGCGGCCGGTGGTCCACACCGTGCGCGGGCCGCAGGCGGCGGGGAAACGATTGTCGATATCGACGCAAAATCTGGCGAGTGCGAGGCCGGCGTCCCGGCGAATGGCCATCCGCGTGGTGCCGGCGTGGTTTTGTTCGCCCGTAAAGGTGATGCGGTATTGCCATATCCCGACGATGGACGTGACGATACCGATCTTGAGGCCGCTGCTTTCCAGTGCTTCGCCCTGCTCGATATGGGCTTCCAGATAGCCGGTATGCCGCCCTTGTTCGCACCGCGCGCGGGCGCGGCCGGCAAGGCCCGCGTCGCGTAGCGCGTCACGCATGCTCCTGCCATTGTTGCGATCGCGCGCGGCGTCGATATCGGCTTCGGTGACGCCACCGACATAGGACCGGCTGCCGAGGAAGTGTCCGAAATGGCCTTCCTCGTCGCACCACGCCGCCACTTCGACGGCACCCTTTATATTCGGGTCGGGATTGATGACGCGCGCGGCTTCGAGCGCATAGACCACGCCGAGCGGTCCATCGAGCCAGCCCGCGTGGTTTTGGCTTTCCAGATGCGATCCCGCCAGCAGCTTCGGCCCGCTTTTCGTGCTGGTGCCGAGCACGTTGCCGATTCCGTCGATCTCGCCCGTGAGGCCGGCCTCAGGAAGCTGTTGCACCAGCCACGCCAGCGAGCGCAGATGGGGTTCAGAGAAAGTCGGCTTGTGAACGCCGGTCTTGTAGGCGCCGATGGCGCGCAGCGCGTTGAGATCGGCGAGGACGCGGTCGCCATCGACGCGCGCGAAAATGTCAGCCATGCTTCCCGTAGTTCTCCGGAGTAGAACAAAGTTCCGTTACCGTTCTCGGAGTAGAACAAAGTTCCGTGAACGCCACCAGCAGCTTTACTTATCTTCCGGAATGCAACGCCAATGCAATGATTGCTAGCCATGCCACGATCACGAGCGCCGTCACCTTCCGGTCTTCTCCTTAAGCGTGTAGTCACGCATTCTTTTCGCATAAGCTGTGGAGTGACCAGACGCTTTACGTCCGAGAGTCGCCGAATATGATTATCCGAATATGATTTATAATGGCTGTAGCAGTTATCGCGACGGCCGTTTCGACCTGTCCGGTCCGGGAAAACTTGACAGCCTGGTTCGAGGCGAATCGAAAGGCGTCAGGCGTCAGGCGTCGAAAGTCGCGTCGGCGGGAGAGACCAGCTGTCTGCCGAACATGGCGTGGTTTTCGCTCATGCGGTTTCATGGCGCCGACGACGATGCGTTTCGCGTTTTTTCCCGCACAGGATGATCCCAGAAACTCGCGCCGACCGTCCGTCAGGCATCCGGCGGAAAGTAGCACTGCAACGTGCTTTGAAAGTGGTGGCAACGTGATGGCGCGCCGTTCAGAACAAAACTACGAACTCTTATGCTGTTGAAATCGCGATATGATTTTGAGCAAAGCTCAATCGTGGTGCCGCACCCATGTTCATAATTTCCACTTCTCCGGGTCGGAGGCAGCGCTGGACTGAAGGTTCGGGGCCTAGTGGCCGGTGGAGCGTCGGTTCATTTCCTCCAGAAGCTCGCGCATTGCATCGAACTGCGTGCCGAAACCTTTCCAATCTCCGGACTTCAATCGCTCCACTGCTTGATTGTAGCGATCAAGCGCCTCCCGTGCCCGACTTGCCGCCGGGCCTGTGACGGGCCTCTCCTCTGTCGTGGTTGAAACTGCCGGTGCAGCGCCGGACTCTATGAACAGCGCTGACAAGGCCTCGGCGAGCGTCTCTTTCATTACCACATGTTCGCCGTAGGCTGCGATCACGCGCTTCAGCTCCGGCAGGTGTCCGTGCTCCGCTCGCAAATAGAGCGGCGTTACATAAAGGATCGAGTTCTCGATCGGGATCACAAGCAAGTTCGCACCGCGTATCACCCGCGAGCCCATCTGATTCCATAGCGTGATTTGTTGCGATATCTCGGTACTCTGATTGATCCGCGCTTCGATCTGGAATGGTCCATAGACGAGCTTCTCCTTGGGAAACTCGTAGACGATCAGCTTGCCGTAGTCGGGCGCGTCGCAGCGCGCGGCGAGCCACGCGATCATGTTGTCGCGACGGCTAGGCACCATCGGAAGCATGAGGAAGAACTCGGCCTGCGGCTCGCCGGGCAGCCGCATGATGATGTAATAAGGGGCCATCGTTGCAATGCCGCCACCGCCCGGCTGGCGCGGAAACTGCCAGAGATCCTCGCGGTTATAGAAAACGTCGGCCGCCTCCATGTGGTAGGTCTGATACAGCCGCGCCTGAATCAGGAACAGGTCCTCCGGATAGCGAATGTGTTTCTGCAGGTCCGGCGGCATAACCGAGAACGGCTTGAACAAGCCCGGAAAGATGCGCTGGAAGGTTGCGGCGACCGGGTCGCGGGTGTCGATCAGATAGAAGTCGACGGTTCCGTTATAGGCATCGACGATAACCTTCACTGAATTGCGGATGTAGTTGAGGTCCAGCTCTTGCGCCGGCTGTGCATAGGGGAAATAGGAACTCACCGTATAGGCGTCCTGCATCCAGAACATCCGCCCATCGCTGATGACCAGATAAGGATCGTGATCGAGCCTGAGGAACGGAGCGATCGTCCGTACCCGCTGCTGGATATTGCGGCGGATCATGATCCGGCTGTCGGCGGTGATGTAGCCTGAGAGCACCAGGTTAGGGTCGTTGAAGTAATAAGCAAACAGGCCTCTCCACACCATCGCTCCGATCGGAACGCCACCGGTGCCGTCATAGGCCGCATAGACATTGTCCTTTCCCTTCGGATAGTCGAACTCAGGAGTACTCCCCTTGACGATGACGTAGCTGTCGCGTTCTTCGCCGTAGTAGATGCGCGGTTCACGGATCTGGGGGCCTCCATCCGCAACAGGAGGTATGTCGCGCAAATAAAAGAATGGCAGCCCTTCGGTGCTCTTGCGAGTGACCGGGCTCATCACCGCGCCGGTGCCGTGGGTAAACAGCACGTGGCGGTTGACCCATGTCTGTGCATTCGGCGGCAGCAAGGAGGGCCGCAGTTCGCGGGCCGAGATCATTACGCTTTGGTACGAGCCATCGAGCCAGTAGCGATCAACGTCAAGATGGTGGAATTTGTAGTAAGTGCGGATCTCCTGCAACTGCGCGTAGGTGTCCGACAAGGGCTGCCAGTCCCACAGCCTGATATTCTCGATGGTCGCCTTATTGGCGTCGAGCGTCTTAAAGGTAAGCTCCTGTTCGGCAGTAAACGGCTTGGCTGCGATCTGATCGAGATTGTATGCCTGCCGGGTGAGTGCGATGTTGCGTTCGATGTAGGGCTTCTCCAGTTCCAACTCGCTTGGTTTGACGAAGAACTGCCGGAACAGCACGGGAGCGACGCCGGACAGGACGAAAGAGCCGATGACGACAAGCAGGACCGCGGCGGCAGGGAGCCGGTAGGTCCTCACCCGCAAGTTTGCCAACGCAGCAAACGCCGCAATGATCGACAGCCCGATCATTAGCCACAGGCCCGGTAGCCCCACATGCACCTCGGTGTAACTGGCGCCGACGACGACGCCGTTGTCGCCATACAGTAGAAGGTAACGGTCGAGAACGTACGACCAGGCCTTCACGACCAAGAGGAGAGCAAGCAACGCCGAGCCGTGAGCGATTGCTGTCGGCGACATCGATCGACGATGAATGCCGTACTCGATATCGCCGTGCACCCAGTAGATCGCTGCAGCGAAGAGCGCGCTCAGAACGATTGTGAGCAGCATCCAGTTTTTGACGAGGATATAGGCTGGTAGCACGAAGAGATAGAAACTGATGTCGTTGTTGAAGAGCGGATCGTCTGCGCCGTAGGGAACGTGATAGAAAAATGGCAGGATGATGCCCCAATTGCCGGCTTCTGCCGCGGCAACCAGCAGAGCGAGCAATCCTGCACCGCCGGCGATGACGCGAGGCCACGGCAGCCGATCGCGCATGACCGCGAACAGGTCGGGCGGCACATTGCCCGCGAGATTCTGCACGAAGGCCGCGACAGATTGCGTCGGCTGCCGTCGGGCAAAGTGCACCGCGAGCCATCCGTTCAACCAAAGGACGACCGCAGTTCCGGTCCAGACTGCAAAAAAGACGACGGCCTTGGCGCCGATTGTCGTCCAAAAAACCTGCGGATAACCGATCGCGGAAAACCACAGCCAGTCAACCAGGAAGTCGCTCGTGAGCCAGAGCAGGATCAGGCAAATCGCAACGAAGACGGCCGCAATGATGGACCCGACCACGGCGCTTTGCCTTGGTACCTTCCGTTCGGGTCCGGTAATCCCGATCGTCATGGTTTTATTATAGCGGGAATGAGGGCCGCCGGCCGCTTGATTCGTGGTCGGGATTGCGAGTCTGCCAGGCGGGGGACCCGGACGCTCGAAGCTCTGTCGCCGGAACCGCGGAACGATCGAAGCTGTTTCGAACGTTTTTTGGGGGGGGGGGCGGATCAGCCGATGGCTTTCCGCCAGCACGCGTTTCTATGCCAACTTCCGCACCGCCAGATACCGCGGCATTTAAGTTGATGCCTTGGGCCATGGCGAAAACCCACCGGCATGGATGGCATCCGTGCCGTCATGGGTTCGCAGTTTTGTTCGGAGTGGTGGCAATTTGGCGCTCCCTAGCGGAATCGAACCGCTCTCTCCACCGTGAAAGGGTGGCGTCCTAACCGATAGACGAAGGGAGCAAGAACAACAGGAAAATCAAGGTGTTAGTGCTTGATGGGCCGTGTTGGCCGCCGGCCGTCCATGTTTGATGGGGGCGGCGACGGGCGAACGTATAGTGGCGTTTGGGCGGGTGGGCAAGCCGCTCGGAAAGGCGTTCTGCGGCCGCTTTGCGTCTCTCCATCAGCGTCCCGGCCGAATGACGGAGGCATGCCCACGCGCTGAGCAACGGATTTTAAAGCCGCATCGTGTAGGGCTGTCTCGGGGGAGCTTTCGACATGGCTTTGCTATCAAGCAAGAAGCGCGACGCGCGCAAATCATTGAGTCAACCCGGGTGGATCACGCTCGAAGGCGGTTTTGCCGCGCGCCAATGCGTGGTCCAGGATATGTCCGCAACGGGGGCGAAGGTCACGATCGACGATCCCAACACGTTGCCGGCGAAATTGCGGTTGGCGTTTTCGCGCGACGCCAGGACCGGGCGCCGCTGCGAAGTGGTCTGGCGCCGCGGCAAATCGGTCGGCATCAAGTTCATCCGCTAGTCTGGCTCTGATCCGCGAGAGACGATAGAAGGCGGGATGCGAAAATCCCTCCTGGTATTGATCGCCATAATGGTCGCCTTGGCGCTGTCTGCGGTTGCCTCGGTCGCGGAACAAACCCGTCCTCAGAAGCTCGACAAAGCTCCCGCGTCGGGCAAGTCGCTGCCACTCAAGCGCCCAAGTTCGGCCAATGCATGCGCGGAATACGGCGCGGGCTTCGTCAGAATCGAAGGCAGCAACACCTGCATGAAAATCGGCGGCGCGGTAAGCGTCGGAGCGGGGGTGTCCGGCGGCTCGCGTTGAGAAGATTCGCGCTTACGTCATCGGCGGCGCGATGAACTGCGTGAAGCCGGGGCGTACGGCGAGCTGCGAAAACCAGCGTTCGAGGTTTGGCAGTTTCGGTTTTGTCACGCCTTCAACGCCGAACCAGCGCCGCGCGAAGGCACCGAGCGCGATGTCGGCGATGGTGAACTGATCGCCCTCGATGAAGCGCCGCGTCGGCAGGTGCGCCTCGACGATCCGCCACACCGCGGCTTCGGCATCGACATCCTTCTGGATCGCGACCATGTCGCGCTTTTCGATGGGCGTGCGCACCAACGCCCAGAACACCGGCCGGTCGACCGGCTGCAGCGTCGACAGCGTCCAGTCGAGCCAGCGATCGACGCCGGCGCGCGCCTTCGGCTGCGAGGGATAGATCGACGAACCTCGTTCAGATCCTTGTTCAGATCCTTGGCCATAGGCCATGCAGAGATAGCGCATCACGGAATTGGATTCCCACAGCACGTAGTCGCCGTCGACCAGCGTGGGTACGCGGCCGTTCGGATTCATCGCCAGATAGGCAGGCTCGCTGTTCTTTCCGAACTGCATGCCGGCATCGATACGCTCATAGGCGAGATCGAGTTCGGCAAGGCACCACAGCACTTTTTGCACGTTGACCGAATTGGCCCGGCCCCAGATGGTGAGTTGTTGTTTGTTGTTGTCGGCCACGCGCGTTGCTCCCGCTGATTTTCCGATTGGCCGTTAATAGCCGAAGATCGGCAAAAAAGCGCGCTCTTGCGTGGGCTCAAGCCCAACAAAAATCGGGGCTCCGCCGCAGTGCGACAGAGCCCCGATTTCCGCGTCATGCGCGGGCGAGAGCGTTTTCAGTGGCCGAAGAACAGCCACAACAGAATGATCACCGGAATAGGCACGCCCAGCAACCAAAGCAAAATTCCTCGTCCCATCATCTCCTCCTCAAAATGCACTGAGGAGAAAACGCGTCATGTCGTGGCCCGTTCCCATGCAGAAAAGAACCCGAGTGAAGGAACGTTTATGGTAGCTCGGACGACGGACGTGGACGAAGAAATTGTACAGGCCTACCAGTGACCGGTGTTCGGCATCGAGGTCCACGGTTCGGCCGGCGGCTTCGGTTCGCCCTTCTGCAACAGCTCGATCGAATGCAGATCCGGCGAGCGGACGAAAGCCATGTTGCCGTCGCGCGGCGGGCGGTTGATGGTGATGCCGGCCTTCATCAGGCGGTCGCAGGTCGCGTAGATGTCGTCGACCTCGTAGGCGAGGTGACCGAAATAGCGGTCCTCGCCGTATTTCTCCTCGTCCCAATTATAGGTGAGCTCGACCAGCGGCGCGCCGCGGTTCTGGGGAGCGGCCTTGAACAGGCCTTCGTCCTCCGGCGCGCACAGGAACACCAGTGTGAACCGGCCCTTGTCATTGTCGACCCGGCGTACTTCCTTCAGCCCCAGCGCGTCCCGGTAGAACTTCATCGCAGTATCGAGATTGCGGACGCGCAGCATGGTGTGGAGATAGCGCATGTTTGTTGTCCTCCTGAGAACGTTCAGAGATCTTGTTTGGGTTGGGCGGTTCGGGCGGAAAATAGCAGCAAAGTGCACCAGAGGTCACCGATAACGTGCGGATAAAGTGCGGGTCCGCACCGAGCGCTCTGTGGCCTCAGAAGGCCATCGATGCGGGCGAATGCGAAAGATCGGAAGCGCTCGTTGCTCAAGGTCAGGCCTGCGGAACGACGCCCCGCTTGGGCGATGCACAGGAGAGCTCGCCTTACCAGCGCGCTCGCGAAACCCGTTTCTCGTCCTCTCGTAGATATATTTCGAACCTTGGTTCCGAGGAACGAAACCGCTACGCCGGTTTTGAATGGAGGGAGGTGTGGCATGAAACAAGATCATCCGGCTGAAGAGAACGCGGCGCGGGAAGATTTGCCGACAAGGTCCGAGCGAAAGCTCGGGACTTTGACCGCCGGTGCCATTGCTCTCGTTGTCGTTGGAACAGCAATTTATTGGATCGCGTAGCCATCTGCGCGAAGGTCCCGCTCGCTGATGCGCGCTCTGGGTGCCGATAGGACGCGCGATCCTCACCCTTGCCGTGACATTTCAATCGCAACTTAAAGGCTCAATGCGGTAGCAAGACCCTCAAGTAGCGCGACGAGCCTTTCGCCGGTCATTCCGACGGCAGCGATGATGGCCAAGGCGATGAACCCGGCGATGAGGCTGTATTCGATTGCAGTGGCGCCGCCCTCGTCGCGCAGAAACTTCCTGAGCATTTCTTTTTCTCTCGAACTTTGATCAAATCGGTGTGGCACGCTCAAGTTGTGATTGAGACAACGAAAAGCGTAAAATTGCAGAATTGTTGGCACCGCGTCACGGGGGTGACGTCCCACACATACGCGGTTGGCTCCTCCGTCCATTGTGGCGGCAACGGAGGGATCGACCATGTACCTGCTCTATGGCGTGCTCATAGTTGCGATGGTTTTCTTTCTCTTGCTCCCGATTACCGATGCCAGGACGGCCCGGATGAAATTGTCCGTGGTGAGCAGCCTCGGCGCATTGCTGGCGGTATCGGTTATCGTGCCGCGCCTGATGCATTAACGAAGGATATGCCTGCCTCGACGCGCAACGAACATGTTGAGCGCTGCCGCTTGCTCCGTTCCTCGCTTACAAGGAAGGGCCGCAATGGGTCTGGTTTGCTGGCTTGGCCGTGCTCGCCGGCATCGGCGGTCTGCTGACGCTTGGCGTCGTGCACGCACAACAGCTCGCATGGCGAGCGTGAGAGGGGGCCGGACGCAGTCTGGCCTCGCGCGCAAGATTGATACTTCCCGTCAGGTCAGACTTTAACGTCCACCAGCGACGGCTCGTCGGTCTGTAAATCGGCAAGGGCCGCTTCTATGGCGGCTGCCTTGGCATGGTCGACGGCCCTTAGATCCTGATTGATCGTGTGCGGCGGCGCCTTGGCGGCCTGATCGACGACGAGCTGGATTCTGGCTTGTGTCACTTCAACCGGTATGGGGTAAATGACCATGGGTGCAACCCTCCTAGTCGAAACTTGTCAGGTTCCTGTTTACGTCTTGTAAAGAGGTTGGGTTAACGGCCGGGTGCTACAGCGCAAAGGGGTAAACAGAGGCTTAAAGCCTCTATGCCATGCACGCCCCGCGCAATCGCGCTAATGCATCTGTTCCAGTCGCTCGGCGTAGAGGCGGAATTCCTCGGCCATCTCGATCAGTTTCTTCGAAGCTTCCGGATCCTTGACGGCTTCGGCAAGCCGTCGGGCTCTGTCGGATTGTTCTCGATAGTGGTCGGCCTGAGTCATCGCAGCACCTTTTTAGATAGGTACGGGCTGCGCCAAAAAGGTTCGACGGTCGGGACGGCGAGGTAACGGCATCTTAAGAAAGCAATCGTGCCTGAAACGCGCCCCCTGTTCGTTCCGGGAGAACAAAAAGAGTCTGCGGCCGTAAACCGAAAGCGGCCAGCGCTGGTCAAGGCGAACTAGCGCCTGCCCAGTGGGCACTCAACGGTCCGGCAATTTTTCGTCTGGCGATTTGTGATAGGTCGCGATGGCGATGAAGCCGGCATAACCGATCAAATTGATCAGAATTTCCATCCACGCAGGCATGATGCACCTTCCGGTAGTGAAACACCGAACGGATCGAATTCGTTCCGCGCAATTCGACGGTCAGGTCCGCGGGATCGCATAGCTCGCAATGCCGCCCTCCAAAAAGGCAAACGAAACCCCGCCTACATCCGAAGACCTAGACGGGGCTTTCGTGCTTTCACCTCTCACAGGGCTGCGGCATTTGTTAGCAAAGCATCGAGACATCGGCTTGGTTCCGGCCGCAGCAAATTCTATTGCGGGTTCCGGACGCGATATTTCTGTCGACGACAGCGCGGAGGTCGAACAGTGCCCTTGGCGGTGTTGCCTCAGCGCCAGAATGATGGCCGGCTGGATCCATTCAGCGCGTTGGCCAAGGTCGTTTCGTAATATTCTTCGCGCTCGCGTTCGAACTTCTGCTGGGTTTGCCTGAAGCTCGCGACGCGTGCTGCGATTTCGGCACGGTCGCGCGCGAGTCTTTCTTCCTTCTCCGTCATCGCCCATCCATTTTTTTGATTCGCGCCCGCCATCATTGGCGTGCGCGAATGGGGCGTGAATGGGGAGGCCTTGTGATCGCGCGCCGCCTGAAGCGAAGGCGGTGGATAAGGTGTGGCGCATTCTTGTCGCTCATGCGGGTTCCCGTTAGCGAAAGACAAACGGGAGGTTCCAATGGCAAAGATCGATCTGGATTCATTGAGCATCGAAGAACTCGCAGGCCTGCGCGAGCATGCTACCGACAAGTTGTTCGAGAAAGTCGCTGCGCGCCGCGCCGAGCTCGAAGCGGAACTGGAAAAGCTGGTGCAATACGGCAAGCCACCGGTGAAGAAGACGGAAAGCGCACCCGCACCCAAGGCGAAGAAGTCGGAAGAAGCCAAGGAGCCGAAGGAATCCGTGGCCAAGGCAGCATAATGAGGCAGCATGACGCGTCGGTGTGACAAGGCGGCGCGGCATAAGGCGGCTTGATAAGGCCGCCTTGCCGGATGTGCGTGCGGCGCAGCCTGGCAGCGTGCATCGGTCTGGCAATCCGAACGACCGTGCTATAATCCGCGCGGCCCAACAATTTGGAAAATATCAGCGGTGATCGCCAAGGATTTGCGCAGCGGCGTCGAGCAACTCGGCAACATGATCGCCGAAGCCGCATGTATCGTTCCCTTCACCGGTGCCGGCATTTCCACGGAATGCGGCATTCCGGATTTCCGCTCCCCGGGCGGCCTCTGGACCCGCAACCGCCCGATCGCGTTCGACGAATTCGTTGCAAGCGCCGACGCGCGGGCCGAGGCCTGGCGGCGACGGTTTGCGATGGAGGCAACTTTTGCAGCGGCCAGGCCCGGTCGCGGGCATCGCGCGCTGGCCTCGCTCTACAAAGCCGGCAAGACGCCGGCGATCATCACCCAGAACATCGACAATTTGCATCAGGTGTCAGGCTTCAGGGCCGATGACGTGATCGAGCTGCACGGCAACACCACCTATGCCCGCTGCATCGGCTGCGGACATGCCTATGATCTTCCTTGGGTAAAGCAGCGTTTCGAGGAAGCCGGCAGCGCACCCGACTGCACCATCTGCGACGAGCCGGTAAAGACGGCCACGATCTCGTTCGGACAAGCGATGCCGGAAGACGCGATGCGCCGCGCCACCGAACTGGCGCAGCATTGCGACCTGTTCCTGGCAGTCGGATCTTCGCTGGTTGTTTGGCCCGCCGCAGGTTTTCCGCTAATGGCCAAGAACTGCGGCGCGAAGCTCATCATCATCAACAATGAACCTACCGAGCAGGACGACGTTGCCGATCTGGTGATCCGTCACGACATCGGAGAAACGCTCGGACCGTTTGTAGGCAATTGATCTCCAACTGATTCGCGGCTGTGCAAGCCTGTTCATAGTTGCAGGCCAATTTGTTTTTTTAGCTATGCGCCACAATCGGGAGTGTTATCTTTGATTCGAGAGATTCGCGCTGCGTTATCATGATGGTCATGGTAGGGCGCGTGTTCCGGTCCGCTACGGCGACAGTGGACCGCTTTTTGAAGTGTGAGGTCCGGGGTCATGGGGTCGGACGAATTTGGGTCCAAGAAGCTCGGGGGGCCGCCGACAGGCGGGACAGGGCAGAACAGGCTTGGACCAGGTGAATACGCAGCCGGCGCACAGCGCGATCCGGCGGCGGACGCGTTGTCGGGGCTCGGCGATGCCGCAGCAAACCTTGTCGAAATATCGGGCATCATCAAATGGTTCGATGCTTCGAAGGGTTACGGTTTCATCGTGCCGGACAATGGCTGGCCCGATGTGCTGCTGCACGTCACCGTGCTCAGGCGCGACGGCTACCAGACCGCCTATGAAGGCGCGCGGGTGGTGGTCGAATGCGTGCAGCGCGCCAAGGGCTATCAGGCGTTCCGGATTGTCTCGATGGACGAGTCCACCGCGATCCATCCGGCGCAGATGCTGCCGCCTCGGACTCATGTCAGCGTTACGCCGACCAGCGGTCTGGAGCGGGCCCAGGTCAAATGGTTCAACCGGCTGCGCGGTTTCGGCTTCCTGACCTGCGGCGAGGGCACGCCGGACATCTTCGTCCACATGGAAACGCTGCGCCGCTTCGGCATGACCGAACTGCGGCCGGGGCAGTACGTGCTGGTGCGCTACGGACCCGGGTCCAAGGGCATGATGGCGGCGGAAATTCATCCGGAGACCGGCCCGTCGGCGCTGTCGTCGCATTGATCCCGCCGTACCACTGACGCAAACGTGAGCCGGCCGTCGCGCCCCAGCGCGGCGGCCTCTGGCATTTGCCGCAATCCTCAGGTTAGGGTTCCCGGCAATTTCTCCTGGGATATCCGGCGTGAGTGCTTTGATGAATTTCGCTTTGATGGTTGCGCGGCTTCGCATCCCGGACCGCCTTATGACGTCGCTGGCCGCTGCGTCTGCTGTGCTCTTTATTCTCTGCGCCGATCCTGCCGCGCAGGCCGCGAGCGTTCAGCCGCTCGAGATTGCCACCAAGTCAGGCGTACGCGTGTTCCTGGTCGAGATGGCGACGACGGAGGAGGAGAAGACTCAGGGGCTGATGCACCGAAAAGAACTCCCGGACGGCAAAGGCATGCTGTTCGATTTCTCGCCGGAGCAGCAGATCTCGATGTGGATGAAGAACACCTACATTCCGCTCGACATGATCTTCATCCGCGCCGACGGCCGCATCCTGCGAATCGCTGAGAACACCGAGCCGCTCTCCACCAAGATCATCTCCTCGGGCGGGCTTGCCAGGGGGGTCCTGGAAGTGATTGCCGGCACGGCGCAAAAGTATGGAATTCAGCCAGGCGACAGGGTGGCGCATCCGCTGTTCAGCAAGCGCTGACCGGCTTCCATCGCCTTGATGGCTGCGGATTTAGCGTGTATCGAGCATTTCCAGCGTCGGATCGGGGTATAGCGCAGCCTGGTAGCGCGGCAGTTTTGGGTACTGCAGGTCGTTGGTTCGAATCCAGCTGCCCCGACCAATAAAATCAATGACTTGCGACGTCTTTTTCGGATTGAATCTTCCCAGCACAATTGGGGAGGGGCAGGGGAACAATTGTGGCTGGTAGGAAGACAGTCATTCTGGTGCGGCAGGCCCTTCTGCTGGGGCTGGTGATTTGTTTTGTCGCCGCAGGGAGCCGGCAGGCGGCGGCCAATCCCGCGCAGATGATTTCCGATTTTCGGCTAAAGCACGGGCAGAAGCGCGTAAGCCTGGATGCGACTCTCACACGGATAGCACACGATCAAGCTCAGGCGATGGCCGCAAAGGACAAACTGGATCACGATGTCCTTGGCCGGTTCAATACGCGTGTCGGCCCGGCGGGAGCAGGTCGGGCCGCAGAGAACATTGCGTACGGCTACGACGGTTTTCCCAAGACCCTCGACCAGTGGATCAATTCGTCCGGGCACCGGAAGAACCTCCTGTTGCCCGGCGCGACGCGCGTAGGTGTTGCCAGCGTGAAAAGCGCGCGGACCGGTCGTACGTACTGGGCCATGGTGATCGCCGGCGACTATGAGCGTCCCAAGGCGCCGAAGAGTGCGCCAAAGAGTTCGCCGAAGGATTCAAAGCAGGCAAACGCTGCGAAGTCCAAATCGCGCCCGGCTGAGGCTTGTCGACTGAAGATTCTCGGCCTCTGCATTTAGAGTTGAAACCGAGATATCGGAGTGGCTGCTTTCGCGGCGCGCTCAGTGATGGCTTATCCGAGGCGTGACGGACGACGTTGTCGATAACGCCTACGCGTGCGCGCGACCTTTCGATACTGCAATTTCGCTTTCATGACTTGTGACACCGCCACTTGTGACTCCGCAGCGAATTCGTGGCTTGCAATTTCGTTCCTGTTATGTTCTCCTTAGTCGTTGTTTGGAGGTGACCAATGGATGTCGAGAAGCAACGGGAAATCATCCGGCTCTGGAATCGCATGCGTCGGGTCGAAGGCCCGCTCGCGGAGGAAATCCGCATTCAGATCCTTGAGTGCTTTGCGCAGCCGGATTCGCCGAGCGAGCGCATGAACGAGCGGCGCGCGGTGCTGGGTCGCGTGCCGGTTCGGACCGCGCAACTGTATCGCATTGGCGAACGCAACAATAACGCAACGCTCTGACGGCTTTCGTATCCTGGCGAGGTTGATTCGACGGCCGTCAAGATTGACGAAATCGATCCGCGGTGCATGTTGCGTGCATGTTGTCGCGTGTGCGCAATCATTTCCGAGATGCGAAGTTCGCCCGCATGAGCAGCGGGACGTACTGCATCATTCGCGATCTCGGGCTGGTCAAGGGCGGCAAAGGAATGCGGCACCATGAGGTGCTCGTCACCTTCAGTCTCCGGGCGTTGTGGCGCTGGGTCGGACGGGGTTGGCGGCGCCTTATGACGGCGTCGAAGAAGCCGGAGGTTTCGGCTCGGCCTGTCGCAGATACGTAGCCGCAACTGCTCGGCTGCCGGCGATCACCGTCGCGCTGCCTGCCACGCCAACAGTCTGTGCTCCGCCAGCGACATCGCCACCGACGTCACGTAACCGGTGACGCCAAGCAGGATGACACCGGCGAACAGGTCGGCCGAGCGGAACGCGCGGGCTGACAGCAGAACCCAATGGCCGAGGCCGTCGAGGCCGGCCAGGATTTCGCAGACCACCGACAGGATCAGCGCCACCGTCAAGCTGAGGCGCATGCCGGCGAGGATGTCGGGGCTGGCGGAGGGCAGCGCGATCTTGAAGATCACCGCGAGCCGCGACATCTGCAGCGACCGCGCGACCTCATAGAGCCGCGGCTCGACCGCCGCAAAACCGTGGATGGTCGCCAACATGATCGGCCAGATTGCGCCGAAGGCGATCACGAACAGCGCCATCGCCTGGGTTAGCCCAAGCATCGCGATCGCCACCGGAATGATCGCCGAGACCGGCAGCGGCCGCAGAAACTCCAGCGATGGCGCGACATAGGTCCGCATCGGGCGCGACGATCCGATGATCGCGCCGATCGCGATGCCGGCAATGGAGGCGGCGAGCCAGCCATAGGCCATGTGTTCGAGCGTGCCGGCAAGCTTGCTCCAGAGATCACCGGAGGAAAACCCGCGCACCAGCGCAGCCCAGGCCCGGTCCGGTCCCGGCAGGAACACCGACGAGACCAGTTTTAGATTGGCGATCAATTGCCAGAGCGCAATGAATCCGGCCGCGACCGCAAAGCTCGCCACACGCCAGAGGAGGGCCGCGCGGTTCATGCGCTGTCTCCGCTCAACGCGGCGCGTCCGAACAGGTGGTTCTGGGCGACGGTCAAGAGGACGTTCAGCGCGTAGCCGATCATGCCGATCCAGACCAGGTAGGCCAGCATGAGGTCGGGACGCAGCGCCTGCTGCGCCAGCATGATGCCGGCCCCGAGGCCGAGCGGGTTGATCGCGATTTCGACCGTCACGGCGACGATCAGCGCGATGCCGGCCGACAGGCGGAACGCGACGAAGATCCGCGGCAGCGCTGCCGGGATGATGATCTTCCAGACCCGCTGTGCCGGCGACAGCCGCAGCGCCCGCGCCACCTCCATCAACCGCGGCTCGATGCTGCGCACCGCCGCGCGCGACAAGATCAGAACCGGCCAGACGCAGGCGAACGCCACGATCACGATTTCCATGCGGTAGCCGAAGCCAAGCGCGATCAGCGCGATCGGCAGCAGCGCAATCGAGGGAATCGGCCTGATGGCCTCGACCGTTACTTCCATCAGTCGATCGAGCGTATCTGAAATCCCGAAGGCGATGCCGAACGCCAAGCCGATGGTGGTGCCGATCGCAAGGCCTGCGAAAGCTGAAAACAGCGTGTCGCGCGTCGCCGCCAGGATCGAGAGATCGGCGAAGGCGCCGAACAGCGCCATTACGATCTCGCTCGGCGGCGCAAGGCTGTCGCTCTGCAGATGGGTGGCGCGTGCCCAGACTTCGAACGCCACCAGCACGGCGAGCGGCAGCACGAGCGCCTTGGCGGAATTCGCCGTCACTGCTCGGTGGCCTTGATGAAATCGAACAATTGCCGCCGCAGCCGCAGGAATTCCGGATGCTCGCGGGTCGACAATTGATCGCGCGGGCGCGGCAGGTTGACCGAAAGCTCGATGCCGATCCGTCCCGGATGCGGCAGCAGGCCAATGACGCGGTCGCCAAGATAGATGGCTTCGTCGAGGTCGTGGGTCACGAAGATCACGGTAGCGCCGCTGGCTGCCACCAGCGATAATACCTCATCCTGCAATCCCTGCCGCGTCATCGCGTCCAGCGCGCCGAACGGCTCGTCCATCAGAAGCGTCTTCGGCTCCTGCGCCAGGCAGCGGGCTATCTGCAGGCGCTGCTGCATGCCGCCTGACATTTCTGACGGGTATTTGCCGGCATGGCCGGGCAGGCCGACCGTGCGCAAAAGTTCCTCGATGCGGGCAGGGCGCTCGGCTGACGGCATGCCGCCCGCTTCCAGCGCCAGTGAGACATTGCCCGCTGCGGTGCGCCACGGCAGCAGCGCCTTGCCATAATCCTGGAACACGATCGCGATCTCGCGACGCGGCTCGCGCATCGGCTGGCCGTCGAAATTCACCTTGCCGCTGGTCGGTTGGTACAGACCGGCCGCCAGCCGCAGCGCCGTGGTCTTGCCGCAACCGGAGGCGCCGACGATGCAGAGGAATTCGCCGGGCTGTACGCCCAGGCTCAGATTCTCGATGATGGTCTTGCCGCCGAGGACGAGTGTGACGCCGTCAAATGTGATCTGGGGCGTGGCAGTGCCGGATACGGCTTCGAGGCGTTTTGCGGCGCTTGCCATGATGTCAGCTCTCGTTGCCTGGGGGATAGACGAAATCCATGGTCGAACGCAGATGCGCCGATAGCATCGCTTGAGACCCCTGAATGTCGCGGCCGATCACGCGGTCGGCGAGCAATTGATGCGCGCGCACGAATTTCTTGCCGCTATCGACGGAGCGCATCATCACGCGACGGTAGCGATAGGCCTGGTCGTAGAGATCGGAATGGGCCGTCAGCAAACGCTTCGAGCCGCACGCCGCCAGCAAGGCGGTGTGAAAGCCCTTGTGCAGCCGGTCGAAATCCTCTGCGCCCTCGCGGAATTCATCGCCGGTCCGCTCGATGTGGCGGCGCATCTGGTGCAGCGCGCTGACGATGCCAGCCTCCCAGGCATCGTCGCCATGGGTGATCGCCAGCCTGATGGCCTCGATCTCGATCGCCGTGCGCATCGTGGTGATGTCGAGCAGATCCTCGCGACTGACGTCGGCGACGCGGAAACCGCGCTGCCCGGTGCCCACGATCAGCCCCCGCGACATCAGCCGTGACAGGCCCTCGCGCAAGGGGGTGGCGCCGATCTCGTAGCGCTGCACGAGGTCGACGATGCCGAGCCGCGATCCCGGCGGTAGATGACCGGCAAGAATGTCCTGCTCGACCAGCGTGGCCGCGCGCTCGCTCAAGGTAGCGGCCTCAGTCACCGGTCGGCTCGATTGGCGCTCAGAGGCCGGCATCGCGAAATCCTTTACTTCAGGACCAGCTTTGAGGTGTCGAGCTTGGATTGCAGCATCTTCTGTGACGACATCACCTCGATCCACCAAGAGAGCTGCTCGGGCTTCAGCGCCGGTTCGGAACGGTTCGGCGGCGTCGCCTTGACCAGTTCGATCGGCTGCTTGGTGAACTTGGCAATCGAGTTCGACGCCTTTTCGCGGTCATTGTTGACGATCGCGGCGGATTCGGCGAGCGCATCGCGAAATTTCTTGACTGCCGCGGCGTTCTTTTCCGCCCATTCGCGCGAGGCCGCGTAGAAGATGATCGGATCGGTGCGCGCCAGTTCGACCGCATAGCGCGCCCCGACCGAACCAAGGCCGGCATTGGTCATCCGCGTCACCAGCGGCTCAGCGGTCAGCACGGCGTCGACGCCGCCGGACTTGATGATATCGGCCATCGTCGGAAAGGTGACCTCGACGAAATTGACACTCTTGGGATCGACGCCTTTCTCCACCAGCCATTTCACGAACAGCACATGCAGGAAGGCGTTTAGCCCCGGCGCACCGACTTTTTTGCCGATGAAATCCTTCGGCTCCTTGATGGTGATGCCGTTGCGGACGAAGGCGGTGATGTTGCCGTTCGACACCGGGCTCATGATGGTAGCACCCGCAATAGCGACGAGATCGAGCCCACCGTCGACGGCTTGCAAAAACACCGTCGAGGTCGGCCCGCCAATCTGGATCGAATTCGACAGGATCGCCGCTGGGATGTTCGAGTTGATGCCGATCGGCGTCATCTCGACCTCGAGCCCGTGTTTTCTAAAAATGCCCTCGTCGATCGCGATCATTGCCGAGGCGCAATCCGAGGTCGCCGTGCAGCCGACCTGGATCTTGGCTTGCGCAAAGGCGGTACCGGTCAGCGCCACGCTGACGGCAAGGGCGGCTAGCGCCTTTTTCACAGTGTTCTCCCCACTACACATTTTTCTGTCTTGTTTATCGATATTTTTTTTGATCATATATTTCACCGAAAAACAAGGGGCGTCAGGTGAAACTCGCAACAATAAAGTCGGGCGGTCAGGAAAAGGTCGCCATCGTGCATAGCGGCGACAGGCTGCTCTTTGATCTCGCAGCGGCGGCCAGCCGCAACGGAGGTGCCAATCCTGCCTTCGCTTCGATGCTGGCGCTGATCGATGCCGGTGACGCCGCGATCGAACAGGCGGCAAAGGTGTTCGACAAGCACGGCAAGGACGAGAGCTTGTCCATGAAGATCGAGGCGGCCGAAATTCTCGCGCCGGTCCCCGAGCCGCGGCAGATGCGGGACGGCATGTCGTTCCCGCTGCACATCCTGCAGGCGCCGCGCGGGCAGCTCAAGCTGGCCGCACGCGCCAAGGGCGACATGGCCGAGCTGGCGCGGATCGAGGCCGAGCCGCTCGGCGAACTGCCAGAGGTCTATCGCAAGCAGCCGATCTACTACTTCACCAACCGCTTCAGCGTGCGCGGCACCAACACCACCGTGAAATGGCCGCGCTACAGCCAGGTAATGGACTATGAGCTCGAATTCGGCATCATCACCAGGAACAAGGGCGCCAACATCTCCGCCGCCAAGGCCCAAGACCACATCTTTGGCTATACGATCTTCAACGACTTTTCCGCGCGCGATGCCCAGCGCATTGAAATGGAGGGACGGCTAGGCCCGGCAAAGGGCAAGAGTTTCGACGGCGGCAACGTGATGGGCCCGTGGATCGTGACGCCAGACGAGATCGGCGATCCCTACAAGTTGAAGATGGAAGCGCGCGTCAACGGCGAGACGCGCTCGCAAGGGGTGACCGAGGGCATGCTATTCTCGTTCGAGGAGATCATCGCCCATGTCAGCAAGGACGAGACCCTGATGCCCGGCGAATTCATCGGATCCGGCACCGTCGGCAATGGATGCGGGCTCGAACTCGGCTGGTATCTCGAACATGGCGATACCATCGAACTCGAAGTCGAAAAGATCGGCATATTGAAGAACCGGGTCGAGCGGCAATAGCCGTTTGCGACCACGCTCCACAAAAAGAACATCCAGCGAGGAACCGCCATGGCGCGCAGATTGATCGACATTTCCGTCCCCCTGCAAAACGACGTGCCGGCCGATCCGCCCGGCAACCACCCGACCATCCAGTACATCGATCACCAGCAGGGCCTGCCGCGCATGCTGCAGTTCTTCGAAGGGTTGAAGGCGGAAGATCTGCCTGATGGCCAGGGCTGGGCGGTGGAGCAGGTATCGCTCTCCACCCACAACGGCACGCATCTGGATGCGCCCTGGCATTTCCATCCCACCATGAACCGCGGCGAGCGTTCATGGACCATCGACGAGGTGCCGCTGGAATGGTGCTTTCAGCCGGGTGTGAAGCTCGACTTCCGGCATCTTCCGGATGGCTACGTCGCGACCGCCGAGGATGTCGAAGCGGAATTGAAGCGCATCGGCCATACGCTGTCGCCACTTGAGATCGTCGTGGTCAATACCAGCGCCGGTGCCAAATACGGGCAGCAGGACTACGTCACCTCCGGCTGCGGCATGGGCTACGAGGCGACGATGTATCTGTTGGAGCGCGGCGTGCGCCTGACCGGCATCGACGGCTGGAGCTGGGATGCGCCGTTCGTCTACACCGCGAAGAAATATGCCGAGACGAAGGACGCCAGCCTGATCTGGGAAGGCCACAAGGCCGGCCGCCACATCGGCTATTGCCACCTCGAGAAGCTGCACAATCTCGAGCACTTGCCGTCGACCGGATTCATGGTGTCGTGCTTCCCGGTGAAGATCGAGCGCGCATCTGCAGGCTGGACCCGGGCGGTCGCCATTCTCGACGGCTGAAGGCTGCACGCAACAACAACAAGATCGGGGAGAGAACGAATGACGGATTTGCGCACGGCCCCGCTGCGGGGATGCTTCTGCTGTGGTCAATCGAGTTCGTCATTCGCAGCACCAAGCCGGCGTGGCTTCATGCTCGGTGCCGGCGCGCTGGCGATGACGACGGCGATCGGTGGTGGCTGGGTGGGGGCACAAACCGCCGACGCAAAGCCGTTCCGGATTGACGTTCACCATCATCTCTCGCCGCCAACCTACGTGACCGCGTCGAACGACAGCGGCTTCGGCGATCCCTTGATGAAGAACTGGACGATCGAGAAATCGCTCGCCGATATGGACAAGGCCGGCATCGCCACTGCGATGCTGTCCGTGACCACGCCCGCGGTCAATTTCACCAAGGGCGATACGGCACGAAGGCTCTGCCGCGAGTCGAACGAATATGCCGCTAAGCTGGTCGCGGATTATCCGGGGCGGTTCGGCAATTTCGCGATGCTGCCGCTCGCCGACGCCGAAGGCAGCCTGCGCGAACTCACTTATGCGCTCGACACGCTCAAGGCCGACGGCATTGCCTTGATGACGAGCTACGGCGACAAATGGCTCGGAGATCCGTTGTTCTTGCCGGTCATGGAGGAGCTCAATCGCCGCAAGGCGCTGGTCTACACCCATCCCACCGCGGCCAATTGTTGCGTGAACCTGGCGCCGACGCAGCCGCCCGTCATGATCGAGTTCGGCACCGACACGACGCGCACGATCGCCGACATCGTCTTCTCCGGCAACGCGCGGCGGTTTCCCGAAATCCGATGGATATTCTCCCACGCCGGCGGAACGATGCCGTTCCTGATCGAGCGCTTCGTCCGGCATCCGCTGCTGGCGCCGAAGGCGAAGGAGACGGTGCCCGACGGCACGCTCACCGAGCTGAAGCGATTCTTCTACGACACCGCGCAGACGTCCAACCGTGGTGCGATGTCGGCGCTGGCGGCGATCATTCCTCCGTCGCAGATCGTGTTCGGGACCGATTTCCCGTACCGGACCGGCATCGATCATGTGAAGGGGCTGCGCGAGGCGGGTGTGTTCACGGAGGAGCAGATGGCGGCGATCGAGCGGGGGAATGCGCTCAAGCTGCTTCCCCGGCTTGCAAGTTAAGCCGGGCGCGGACGGCGCTCTCTGTGCACGGAAGCAATCGGCCAAAGAAAAAGGCGTGCCGTTTGGCACGCCTGATTCCGTTAACGATCCCGTCTGACGCGACGGCGATCGGCCTATCACCACCTGCAGACGCGGGCGCCGTAGGCGTTCCACCAGCAGCGCGGGCCAGGGCGCACAACAACGGGCCCACCATAGAAGCCTCGGCCGCGATAGAAGCCACGACCGCCGCGATAGAAGCCACGGCCGCCATAATAGCCTCTGCCTCTGCCGCGGTACGCCTGTGCGGACGTGGTTGTTCCGCCCACCAGAATCGCAGACGTGCTGGCCACGTAGACGAACAACAAAGCCAGCGCTGCAAGACAGCGGGTCAGGATATTGTAGCGTTTAGCCATTCGAGAATCTCCCGGTCACTTCCGAAACACCTGCACTTCGGCACTATCTCACGTAGACGCGCGAGAATGCTTTCAGTTCAGATGCACTAAGACAATATTTTTACTAAGGTTCTTTCGGGCTTTCCGGACTTTATTGAGAAGGGGAGGTAAGGTCAAGTTACGGTGGTTTTGCTGCGGATTCCTGCGGCGCGCATTCATCTTCCTGAATGTTGGATGAACACTTAGGATTGTGCGCTGCAGAACTTCGATTGAAAAAATCTGCAAGGCCACGCCAAGAACTTGATGTCGACACGATCTCCATTTTTCAGCGCAAGACGATCCTCTCCTGACGAGTACCCATGCCAAAAAAACACACTTATGTCCTTGGTCTGAACACCTATGACCATGATGTCAGCGCCTGCCTGTTGCGCGACGGCGCCATTGCGTTTGCGATCGCCAAGGAGCGGATCACGCGGGCCAAGCACGCATCGGGCTTCTACAAAGAAGTGATCGATTATTGTCTCGAAGCCGAAGGCATTGCGCTCGACGACGTCGATCTGGTGGTGCGCAATTGCTACATCCTGCCGGTCCCGGAAATGGAAGAGCGGCTGGTCTATTTCGACGCGCCGGGCTTCCTGCCGGAATTCGAGCGCGACGAGGCAGCCAAGCATCCGCTGTATCTGAAACATTCGGACAAGGTGGTCACGATCTCTCATCATCTCGCGCACGCCTACAGCGCGTTCGCGGTGTCGCCGTTCGAGGATGGCGTCGTGATGATCGTCGATGGCGTCGGCAGCTATCGCTCCGACGTCATGGAATCATTTCCCGCCAGCGACCCGGCAACAGCGCTGGCACGAGAATCCGAAAGTTATTACAGGTTCAATGGGACGACCCTCGAGTGCCTGAAGAAGGTCTGGATGGAGCCGGATCGCGGCTTCCTCAGCGACGAATTCTACACCATGCCCGGGCTCGGCGCGCTCTACAGCCGCGCCTCGACCTACATCTTTGGCGACTGGAACAAGTGCGGCGAGCTGATGGGACTGGCGCCCTATGGCCGCCGCGATCAGGTCAAGCATCTGCTCGAACTGCACGACGGCAAGCTGCACGTGCCGCACTGGAACGCCACCGACTTCAAGCAACCTTATGTCTTCGACGTCGCCGGCAACTGGGAAAAACACCCTGCGATGCGGCACTGGGAAGACCTGGCCTGGCGCACGCAGGACGATACCGAGAACGTGCTGCTGGCCCGCGCCCGCTGGTTGCGCGAAACCACCGGCGCCAAAAACCTTTGCATGGCCGGCGGCGTCGCGCTGAATTGCGTGGCGAACGGGCGTCTAGCCCGTGAAGCCGGTTTCGAGAACGTCTGGATTCAGCCTGCCGCGGGCGATGACGGGATTGCGATCGGCTGCGCCTATTACGGCTGGCTCGAAATCCTGAAGCAGCGCCGCGCCTTCGTGATGGATCACGCCTATGTCGGCAGGCGCTACAGCGACCAGAATGCCGCCAAGGAGTTACAGAAGTTTCTGGTGCGGATCCAGGTCGACGCCGTCAGGAGCGACAATGTCTGCCGCGACACCGCCAAACTGCTCGCCGATCAGAAGGTGATCGGCTGGTTTCAGGACCGCTCGGAATTCGGGCCGCGCGCGCTCGGCAACCGCAGCCTGCTGGCCGATCCACGCAAGCCCGAGATGAAGGACATCCTCAACAGCCGCGTAAAGCACCGGCAGGCGTTTCGGCCGTTCGCGCCGATCGTGCTGTCCGAGCGCATGAAGGATATTTTTGAAGGCGAGGAAGACTCGCCCTTCATGCTGATCGCCAAGCCGGTTCGCCCTGAATGGCGCGACAAGATCCCGGCGATCGTGCATGTCGATGGCACTGCACGCGTCCAGACCGTGCGCGAAGAAACCAATCCGATGCTCTACCGCCTGCTGAAGGAATTCGAGGCCTTGACCGGCGTTCCCGTGCTGATCAACACCTCATTCAACATCAAGGGCGAGCCCATCGTGGAAGCGCCGCAGGACGCCGTGAACTGCTTTCTGACTACGGGCGTCGATCATCTGGTGATCCACGACACGATCGTATCGAAGAACGCGATGCACAAGGTGGTGGCGCCGCTAGTCAATATCTACACCGACGTGCGGACGTTGGTGGCATCGACCGCGCAGCCGGCCTGAACCCGCCTGCCGGAGACCAGCCGAGAGCCGCTCAGGCGGCCTTCGGCGCCGCCGGCTTCAGCGGCTTGTCCTGCCGCTTTGACCAGGAAATGTAGTAGGCGACGATGGTCATGATCGCGATGCCGGTCACGCTGACGAAGATCTGCGCGAACAGCGAGCCCGAGCTCATCGACAGTTCGAAATGCCCGACGAACGACAGGAACACGCCGACGCAGAATACGGCGAGCGACTGCTGGCCGCAGACCACCAGCGGATCGAAAATCCTCCACTCCAGCCCCGGCCATTCCTTCGGCACGAAGCGGATGATCAGGATCACGATCGCCACGAAGTGCAGGAAGCGATACGGCGCGAGGTTGGTCTTGTCGTTGGGATTGAACGTCGAATACAGCCACTGCGGGAACATTTCGCCGAAAGTCGGGAATCGGCCGGCCATGGTCATGATCAGGGCGAAGATCAGATAGCCGATGCACAGATACAGCGTGATAGGCGCGTTGATGATCGCGAGGTTGTTGCGGGCGCCGCCTAAGGCGCACCATGCGCCGAATACGAACAGCACCTGCCAGGCGAACGGATTGAAGTACCATGTACCCTGCGGGTAGGCGGGCAGGTTCCAGCCGGTCTGCCGCGACACCAGCCACAGCACGATTGCCGCCACCATGGTCCAGTTGGGCTGGCGCAGCATGATCCATAGCACCGGCGGGAACAGACCCATCAGCACGATGTAGAGCGGCAGCACGTCGAGATTGACCGGCTTGAACTTCAGGAACAGTCCCTGCCGCAGGGTTTCGGTGGCGTTGTCGATCAGGCCGACCACATTGAAGTCGTTGACCAGTTGGGAATCGCCGAAGCGCAGGGCGAGATAGCTGATCGAGGCGATATAGATCACGAACAGGATGATGTGGGCGACATAAAGCTGCCAGACGCGTTTGGTCAGCCGGGTGGCGCCGACAATGAAGCCGCGCTCGAGCATCATCCGGGCATAGACGAATGAGGCGGTATAGCCGGAAATGAAGACGAACAGGTCGGCGGCGTCGCTAAACCCGTAATTGCGGGTGGTGATCCAGTTCACGACATTGTCTGGAATATGGTCCAGATAGATCGCCCAGTTCGCGACTCCGCGAAACAGGTCGAGCCGGAGGTCGCGTCCTTTTTCTGGCAGGGTGGCGTTGATTTTCATGGGTGCCGCTTCGTGATGCTTTCGGGAGGATCGTGCCGCAAGACCGGGTCCTGGGCGCCGGATAGCCCTGGATTGTCACAGTACGGCATAATGACTATACCGGTACGGAAATGGTACAGCCGGATTTCTGGAATCACCGATCAAATTCCTGAAAGGTGTCTCTATACTATCCCGGCCGTTTCCACCAAACGCTTCCATGTCGCATATCGCTTGAGGACCCGACCATCCAATGACCGCCCGCATTTTCAAGCCTGCCAAGAACGCGATGCAATCGGGAAGGGCCAAGACCCAGGAATGGCAACTCGATTACGAGCCCGAGCAGCCGCAGGCGATCGAGCCGCTGATGGGCTGGACCTCATCCTCCGACATGAAGCAGCAGCTCACCTTGCGCTTCGACACCAAGGAAGACGCGATCGCATATTGCGAGCGCAAGGGCATCGCCTACCAGGTGATCGAGCCCAAGGATTCGGTGCGCCGGCCGGCCGCTTACGCCGACAATTTCGCCTTCAAGCGCGTCGAGCCCTGGACCCACTGAGAGAGCCCGGCCGGCACGCTTTCCGGTCGTGCGACGCGAGGGTGTTGCGGCCAGGACTACTGTGCCGGGTCAGATGCCGCCGGACTTGGGGATATCGGCAGCGGCGCATCCTTGGCGACGCCAAGCACCGGGAAGGTTCTGATATTGCGGACCTCGGGCATCGCTGAAAATTGCAGAAGCTGCTGGTGCATGCCCTCGACGTTTCGCGCCACGCATTTGAGCAGATAATCGGCGTCGCCCGAAATGCGCCAGCTCTGCTGGACCAGCGGTATTGCCGCGATCGATTTTTCGAACGCCTGCAACGTCGCCTGAGCCTGGCTCTGCAACTGAATCAATACGTAGGAAATAACCTCATAACCAAGGAGCTTTTCGTCGAGCGTGGCTCGGATAGCACTGACATAGCCGCGCTCGCGCAAGGACCGAACGCGCCGCCGGCACGGAGGCTCCGACAGGCCGACTCTATCAGCCAGCTCATTGTTGCGGATGCGTCCGTCCTTCTGCAACTCGGACAGGATTTTTAGGTCGAATTCGTCGAGGGGTTGACGTTCCGTCATCGGCACCTCATCCGCCCTCCGGCCTGCCGCGAGCCGTGACATCAGGGGAGGGCGCGCGCTTGGTTTGCGCCCGGTCAACCGTCGCGCCAGGAGCGACGCCGGATAGTACCAGCTTCTCATGGGCGGCGACGATCGCCTCCTTGGTGAGCCGCCCGCCGGGCCGGTACCAGGCAGTGAGGCCGGTCAGGAGCGACAGGATCGCAAACGTCGCCACCTGGATGTCAACGACCTCGAACTCGCCTTCCGCGACACCCTCGGTGAGAATTTCCGCAAGCCGCCGCTCATAGGCGCCGCGCAGCGCCACGATCTCCTCGTAGTTCTTCTGCTCCAGGCTTCGCAGCTCGGAATTGGCGATGAAGACCTCGCGCTTCTTGGTCATGTGGTAGCTGACGTGAAAGGCGACGAAGGCGCGGAGCTTGTCGGCCGGCCCCTGTTTCCCCTGCAGGGCGCGATCGAGCTGGCGCAGCAGCTCGTTGATGTGGTCCCGTACCAGCACGAACAGCAATTCCTGCTTGGTCGAGATGTGATTGTAGAGCGAGCCCGACTGGATCCCGACTTCGGCCGCAAGCTGGCGCAGGCTCATCGCCGCGTAGCCGTGCTCGAAGATCAGGCGCAGCCCGGCTTTGCGGATCGCCTCCATCGTCTTGGGGCCGTGTGAGCCGATCGTCCGCGCCATTTGGCCTCTGAGAGTGGAGGGCGTTCGCCGCCCTTGAAACGAGCAAGCGGCCGTATAATTCTGGCACGAAAAGATAGTAATTTCAATTTTCTGCGGCGTTCATTTGAGCCTCAATATGTCCCACTTGCGAGGATAGTAAAAAAACGTATGATCGTTTAATTCGAAGATATGCAAGGGTGGAACGATGGCCTCAAACAGGGCGCTGCTTCTCAACTTCGACCTCGGCGAGACTGCGGACGCAATTCGCGAGACCGTGCATGCGTTTTCGCAAAACGAAATCGCCCCGCGCGCCGCCGAGATCGACCGCAGCAATCAGTTCCCACGCGATCTCTGGCCCAGGATCGGCGCGCTCGGCCTGCACGGCATCACGGTGGAAGAGGAATATGGCGGCGCCGGTCTCGGTTATCTTGAGCACTGCATCGCACTGGAAGAAATGTCGCGGGCATCCGCCTCCGTCGGCCTGTCCTACGGCGCCCATTCCAACCTCTGCGTCAACCAGATCCGCCGCAACGGCAGTGATGCACAGAAGCGCAAATACCTGCCGAAGCTCATCTCGGGCGAGCATGTCGGCTCGCTCGCGATGTCGGAGCCGGGTGCTGGCTCGGACGTGGTCTCGATGAAGACCCGCGCCGAAAAGAAGGGCGACCGCTTCGTGCTGAACGGCAACAAGATGTGGATCACCAACGGCCCTGAGGCGGACACGCTGGTGGTCTACGCCAAGACTGATCCTAACGCCGGCCCGCGCGGCATCACCGCCTTCCTCATCGAAAAGGGCATGAAGGGCTTTTCCACGGCGCAGAAACTCGACAAGCTCGGCATGCGCGGCTCCGACACCTGCGAACTGCTGTTTGAGGATTGCGAGGTGCCGGAAGAGAATGTGCTCAGCGAGGTCGGCCGTGGCGCCAATGTGTTGATGAGCGGCCTCGACTATGAGCGCGCGGTGCTGGCGGCGGGGCCGATCGGCATCATGCAGGCCTGCATGGACGTGGTGCTGCCCTACGTGCACGAGCGCAAGCAGTTCGGTGAGCCGATCGGCAGCTTCCAGCTGGTGCAGGGCAAGATAGCCGACATGTACACCACGATGAACGCCTCGCGCGCCTACGTGTACGCCGTGGCAAAAGCCTGCGACCGCGGCGAGACCACGCGCGAGGACGCCGCCGGTGCGATCCTCTACGCCGCGGAGAAGGCGACGCAATGCGCGCTCGACGCCATCCAGCTCCTCGGCGGCAACGGCTATATCAACGACTACCCGACCGGGCGGCTGTTGCGCGACGCCAAACTCTACGAGATTGGCGCCGGCACCAGCGAAATCCGCCGCATGCTGATCGGCCGGGAGCTGTTCGAAAAGACGGCTTGAACTTCACATCGAGGCAAAGATGATACAGGCTGTCATATCTTCCTCGAACGTTACGTTCCGGCCGTCCTGAAGCCGTTCCAACGGCTCCCTCGCATCCAAAGAAAACGCCGATCATGCCGCTTCATTCCACCATCGATCCTGCATCCTCCGAGTTTGCCCGCAATGCCGATGTGATGCGGGGTCTCGTGGCCGAACTGCGCGAGAAGCTCAAGGTGGTCGCCGGCGGTGGCGGCGAGGTGTCGCGTAAGCGGCATACATCGAGGGGCAAGATGCTGGCGCGCGAACGCGTCGACCTGCTGGTCGATCCCGGCACGGCGTTTCTCGAACTATCGCCGCTCGCAGCCCACGGGCTCTATGGCGGCGACGTCCATTCTGCGAGCGTCATTACCGGGGTGGGACGTATTTCGGGCCGTGAATGCGTGATCGTCGCCAACGACGCCACCATCAAGGGCGGCACCTACTATCCGATGACGGTGAAGAAGCATCTGCGCGCGCAGGATATCGCGCGCCAGAACAATTTGCCCTGCGTCTACATGGTCGATTCCGGCGGCGCCTTCCTGCCGATGCAAGACGAGATCTTTCCGGACGAGCGGCATTTCGGCCGCATCTTCTACAACCAGGCGCAGATGTCCTCGCAGGGCATCCCGCAGATCGCGATCGTGATGGGCTCGTGCACCGCGGGCGGCGCCTATGTGCCGGCGATGTCGGACGAGAGCATCATCGTGCGCAATCAGGGCACCATCTTCCTCGGCGGTCCGCCGTTGGTGAAGGCCGCGACCGGCGAGGTGGTATCCGCCGAAGAGCTCGGCGGCGCCGACGTGCATTCCCGCCACTCCGGCGTCACCGATCACTATGCGCAGAATGATGCACATGCGATCGGAATCGCCCGGCGCATCGTCGCCATGCTGAAGCCGCCGACGCGCGCGGTGCTGAACATGCGCGAGCCGCGGGAGCCGCTGTTTCCCGCCGAGGAAATCTACGGCGTCGTCCCCGCCGACGGCAGAAAACCGTTCGACGTGCACGATATCATCGCGCGGATCGTCGACGGCTCGGAGTTCGACGAGTTCAAGAAGCTCTACGGCGCGACGCTGATTTGCGGCTTCGCCCATATCTGGGGTTATCCGGTCGGCATCATCGCCAACAATGGCATCCTGTTCAGCGAGAGTTCGCTGAAGGGCGCGCACTTCATCGAGCTGTGCTGCCAGCGCAATATTCCACTGGTGTTTTTGCAGAACATCACCGGCTTCATGGTGGGCAAGAAATACGAGGCCGGTGGCATCGCGCGCGATGGCGCCAAGCTGGTGACGGCGGTCGCGACCGCCGGCGTGCCGAAATTCACTGTCGTGATCGGCGGCTCCTATGGCGCCGGAAATTACGGCATGTCTGGCCGCGCCTATTCTCCGCGTTTCCTCTGGATGTGGCCAAACGCGCGTATTTCGGTAATGGGCGGTGAACAGGCCTCCATGGTGCTGAGCCAGGTCCGCCGCGACAATATCGAGGCGAAGGGCGAAAGCTGGTCGGCCGAGGAAGAGGACAAGTTCCGCGCACCGATCCGTGCCCAGTATGAAAGCCAGGGCAATCCCTATTACGCCACCGCGCGGCTGTGGGATGATGGCGTGATCGATCCCGCCGACACCCGCCTGGTGCTGGGCCTTGGGCTGTCCGCCGCGGCCAACGCGCCGATTGAACCCACGAAATTCGGCCTGTTCAGGATGTGATGATGGACCGCTCGAAACTTTACCGGCGTTTTCGCACCCTCCTGATCGCCAACCGCGGCGAGATTGCCTGCCGTGTGATCCGTTCCGCCCGCGCCATGGGCCTGCGCACTGTCGCCGTCTACTCCGAGGCCGACCGCGACGCCATGCACGTCGCCATGGCCGACGAGGCCGTGCTGCTTGGACCGGCCCGGGCGCGAGACAGCTATCTCAACGTCGAGCGCGTGATCGAAGCGGCGCGCCAGACCGGCGCCGAGGCGGTGCATCCCGGCTACGGTTTTCTGTCTGAAAATGCCGAATTCGCGCAGGCCTGCCTGAATGCCGGGCTGGTGTTCGTGGGCCCCACGGCCGAGATGATGACGGCGATGGGCTCGAAGTCCGGCTCGAAAGCGCTGATGGAAAAGGCTGGCGTGCCATTGGTGCCCGGCTATCACGGCGAGGCCCAGGACGAGGCGACGCTTGCGAAGGCCGCCGAGAAGATCGGATTCCCCGTGCTGGTCAAGGCTTCCGCCGGCGGCGGTGGGCGGGGCATGCGCGTGGTCAATTCGGCCGGCGAGCTTGCGGCGGCGATCGTCAGCGCCAAACGCGAAGCGAAGGCTGCGTTCGGCGACGATCGCATGCTGATCGAGAAATTCGTGCAAAACCCCCGGCACATCGAGGTGCAGATCATCGGCGACAGCCACGGCAATCTGCTCTCGCTCTGGGAGCGCGAATGCACGCTGCAGCGGCGGCACCAGAAGGTGATCGAGGAGGCGCCGTCGCCGACGCTGGACGCCAAGCAACGCGAAACAGTCTGCGCGGCTGCGCGCAAGGCGGCTGCCGCGGTCAATTATGTCGGCGCCGGCACCATCGAATTCGTCTCCGACGGCAAGGAGGTGTTCTTCATCGAAATGAACACCCGCCTGCAGGTCGAGCATCCCGTGACCGAACTCATCACCGGCGTCGACCTCGTCGAATGGCAGTTGCGGGTGGCGTTCGGCGAAACGCTGCCGTTGGCGCAGAACGAGATCAAGCTGAACGGACACGCCATCGAGGCGCGGGTCTATGCCGAGAATCCGCAGAAGAATTTTATGCCGTCGGTCGGTCGGATCAGGACCTGGCGCACGCCTGAGGCGGTCGACGGCCTGCGGATCGATGCAGGCTACCGCAGCGGCGATGCGGTGTCGCCATACTACGATGCCATGCTTGCCAAGGTCATCGCATGGGCGCCGACCCGGCAGGCGGCGATCGAGCGGCTGAACCGTGGGCTGGAAGAGACCGACGTCCGCGGCATCGTCACCAACATTGCGTTCCTGTCCGCGCTGGTGACGCACCCGCAGGTGCGCGCCAATACCATCGACACCGGCTTCATCGAGCGCGAACTGAAGAAGCTGACGGAATCGTCGGGAACGGCAGGGGACCTCGAGCTTTGTGCCGCGGTAGCGGCAATTGTTGTCGATGAGCAGAACGCCGCGCGAAAGCAAGCGCATTCACCCTGGCAGACGTTTGGCTGGATGCCGGTCGGCCAGCGAAAGCGGGTGTTCTCCTTCCGTCAGGGGCAGGGCACCGAACACGGGGTGACGCTGCACTATGGCAATGGTGCATCGAAACTGACCATCGGCAAGCATGAGTTCGTTTTCGCGACGTCGCCCGCGGAAGAAGGCAGCTTCGATCTGACGATCGAGGGCATAAAATCGCGCGTCACGGCCGTGATCGAAGGCCACGAGCTTTACCTCCGCACCCGGAACGGCCGCTTCGATCTGCATTGGGTCGATCCGTTCGGCGGCGAGACGGAGGAACTGGTCGGCGAGGACAAGATCGTGGCGCCGCTGCCGGGGACCGTGGTGGCACTGCTGGCCGAGGAAGGCGCGACGCTCGAGAAGGGCGCGGCGATCCTGACGCTGGAAGTCATGAAGATGGAGCAGACCCTGCGTGCGCCGTTTGCGGGCGTGTTGAAGAAAATCAGGTGCAAGGTCGGCGATATCGTCGGCGAAGGCGTCGAGCTCGCCGAAATCGAACCGGCGGCTGTGTCATGAGCGAAGGCGTTCACATTGTCGAGGTCGGCCCGCGCGACGGGCTGCAGAACGAGAAGACGCCGATCAGCGTCGCCGACCGGATCGCGTTCATTGAGGCATTGATCGGCGCGGGCCTCCACACCGTCGAGGTCGGCGCCTTCGTCTCTCCAAAGGCGATCCCGCAGATGGTCGGATCGGCCGAGGTGTTGCGGGGCGTCAACCACCATACGAATTGCGAACTGCCGGTATTGGTGCCGAACGAGAAGGGCTACGAGGCTTCTCAGGCCGCCGGCGCCAAACTGATCGCGGTATTCGCTGCGGCGTCGGAAAGCTTTTCCCGCGCCAACATCAATTGTTCGATCGCGGAATCGATCGAACGCTTCAAGCCGGTGCTCGCCCGCGCGAGGGCCGATGGCGTCCGGGTGCGCGGCTACATCTCCACTGTGCTCGGCTGTCCCTATGAGGGCGAGATCAAGCCGCAGGCGGTGGTCGATGTCGCAAAGGTGTTGTGGGATCTCGGCTGTTACGAAATCTCGCTCGGCGACACCATCGGCGTCGGCACGCCCTCGAAGGCGCGGCAGCTATTGCGCGCGGTCGCCGGCCATGTGCCGATGGCCAATCTGGCGATGCATTTCCACGATACCTATGGCCAGGCACTCGCCAATCTCTACGCCGGGATGGAAGAGGGCTGCCGCGTGATCGACTCCGCCGCCGGCGGTCTTGGCGGATGTCCCTACGCCCCCGGCGCGACGGGAAATGTCGCAACCGAGGATGTGGTCTACATGCTCGAAGGCATAGGCATTGCGACCGGCGTCGATATGGCAAAGCTGGTCGCTGCAACCAATGTCGTCAGTGGGCTGATCGGCCGCCCGCCGGTCAGCCGCGTTGCTGCGGCGCTGAACGCGAAGGCGCGGGCCGCCAAGTAGGCCGCTTACGCGGCCTTTAGGCCGACGTTCGGCAGCACCGGCCGGTTCTTGAGCGCTTTCGCCATCATCGCTTCGACCTCTGCTTTCTCGTGCGGCAGCAGCGCCAGCCGCGGCGGACGGGTCAGCGCGGTGCCGCGGCCCATGATGTGCTCGCAAAGCTTGATGCACTGGACGAGGTCCGGACGGGCATCGAGGTGCAATAGCGGCATGAACCATTCGTACAGCGGCATCGCCTCGGCATAGCGCCCCGCCTTGGCGAGGCGGAACAAGGTCTCGCCCTCGCGCGGGAAAGCGTTCGACATGCCGGAGACCCAGCCGACCGCGCCCATGGCGACGCTCTCGACGATGACGTCGTCGAGGCCAGCAAACAGGACGAAACGGTCACCAACCATGTTGCGGGTGTCGATGAAGCGCCGTGTGTCGCCGGAGGAGTCCTTGAAGCAGACGACGGTCTCGACGTCGGCGAGCGAGGCCAGAATGTCCGGCGTGACGTCGTTCTTGTAGATCGGCGGATTGTTGTAGAGCATCACCGGCAGGTCGGTCGCCGTGGCGACCGCGCGGAAATGTGCGGCAGTCTCGTGCGGTTTGGACGAATAGACCAGCGCCGGCATCACCATCACGCCGTCGATGCCGACGCGCGCCGCTTCCTTGGCGGTTTCGACGGCGAAGGCGGTCGTGAACTCGGCGATGCCGCACAGCACGGGCACGCGACCCGCTGCGACGGATTTCGCGGCTTCCATGATCGCGACCTTCTCCTTGCGCTCCAGCGAAGTGTTCTCGCCGACGGATCCGCAGACGATCAATCCGGAAACGCCGTCGCGGATCAGGCCGTCCATGACCTTGGCGGTCGCATCGATATTGAGCGACAGGTCGTCATTGAATTGCGTGGTGACCGCCGGGAAGACGCCTTCCCAGGAAATGCGTGGGCTCATTTGTTTAGCTCCATTGGAATTGTTGCGGCGGACTGATGAATCCGCCGGGCTTTGGCTTGAAAACGATGGGATGGGATCAGAGCGTCGCGCCGACTTTGCGCAACTCGGCAAGGACCGGGGCCTTGGGCAGCCAGACCTTGTCGAATTCGGCAATGACCGCTTCGGTATCCCCGGCCGGGACCTGACGGATCGGGATCGGCGCGTTCTTAAAGTTCTCGATCAGCTTGGGCTCATTGCCGGCCAATTCATCGATCTGCGCATCGAGCGTCGATTTGACGGTCTTGGTGATCAGCTCGCGGTCGGCCGCCGGCAGCGATTGCCAGACGCGGCCGGAGACGATCGCTGCCATCGGCATGAAGACGGCATTCATCTGCAGGATGACTTTCGACACCTTGTCGAAGCGCTGGTTCCAGGAGAACTCCAAGTCCGCCTCGAGGCCGTCGACCTGGCCGTTCGCCATGGCGTCAAACACCTGCGGCGTCGGGATCGGCGTCGGCGCCGCGCCCAGAGACGAATAGAAATCGCGATAGACCGGCGTCGGGTTGATGCGCAGCTTCATGCCCTTGATATCGGCCAAGGTCGTCAGGTCCTTCGACGAGAAGATGGCGCGCATGCCGGTGATGCCCCAGCCGAGGCCGATCGTGCCGGTTTCCTGCGGCAGCACCTCGAACAGCTTGATCGCGGCCGGATGGCGAACGAATTTGGCGACCGACGGCGTCGAGCGCACGATGTAGGGCGCGTTGATCGCTGCGATATGCGGCACGCGCGAGCCGAGCTCGGCGGCCTGGATGAAGCCCATGTCGAGCGCGCCGGACTGCAATTGCTGCATCATCGCCGGCTCATTGCCGAGCTGGCCGGAGTGAAACACCGTCATGGTCAGGCGGCCGTTGGTAGCAGCCTTGAGGTCGTCGCCGAGCTTTAAGGCCGCCTTGTTCCAGGAATGACCGTTGGGCGTGATCAGGCCGAGGCGGAATTCCTTGGCTTGCGCCAGCGCCAACGACGGCGCGAACAGCGGCACGGCCGCGCTGGCGGCAAGGAAGCGGCGACGTGAAAGCGACATGACAATGCTCCTTGAGGGGTTTGGACCTACTTGATGAGGACGAGGGAGAGGGAGGGATAGAGCGAGAGCAGCACCAGCAGGATGCAGGAGATGCCGAACAGCGGCAGCGTCACGATGAACATCTTGCCGGGCTTGGCGCCGGTTACGGCTGCCGCCACGAAGAAGCAAAGACCGACCGGGGGCGACAGCAATCCAAGCACCAGGTTGATCACCACGACGACGCCGAACTGGCGTGGGTCGATGTGATAGATCTCGGTCGCGACCGGCAGCAGAATCGGCACCGTCATGATCAGGCCGGGAATGCCGTCGATGACCGTACCGATCACCAGCAGGATCACGTTGCAAAGCAGCATGAAGCTGACGGGATCCTTGGCGACCGACTGGATCCATGCGGCGGTCTCCTGCGGCACCTTGCCGAACACCAGCACCCAGGAGAACACGGCGGCCGCCGCGACCAGGAACAGCACGATGGCCGAGTAGACGCCTGCGCGCAGCATCATCTGCGGGAGCTGCGAAAACCTGAACTCCTTGGTCCAGAATTTTCCGACGAGAGCGGCGGCTACCGCGCCGACGGCCGCGGACTCCGTCGCGTTGGCGAGCCCGCCGAGAATGCTGCCGACGATCACGATCGGAATCAGGAGCGTCGGCGATGTCCGCAGGATCGTCGCCAGCCGCTGCCGCGGCGTCTGATAATCGGCCTTGGGATAGTTGTAGACGTATCCCATCAGTGCGATGGCGATGCAGAACATCGCGGTCAGGATCACGCCCGGCACGATGCCGGCAATCAGCATGTCGCTGACCGATACCTGCGCCAGCACGCTGTAGACGACGAACATCACCGAGGGTGGAATGATCGGCCCGAGCATGCCGCCATAGGCGGTCAAGCCGGCCGCGAAGGTCTTGTCGTAGCCCTTCTTTTCCATCTCCGGCACCATGATCTGCGCCATGATCGCGACTTGCGCGGTCGCAGATCCCAGGATGGAGGAGATGAACATGTTGGCAAGGATATTGACGTAGGCCAGCCCGCCCTTCAGCGAGCCGACAAAGGCCATCGCCATGTCGACGATGCGCCGGGTAATGCCGCCGCCGTTCATGATTTCGCCGATCAGGATGAACAGCGGGATCGCGATCAGGCCGTAGCTGTCGACCCCGCCGAAGAGCTGCAGCGGGTAGGATTGATACAGCACCGGATTGCCTGACGCGATGATGAAGACGAGCCCGGCCAGGCAGAGGCAAAGGCCGATCGGTACCCCGACCAACATGATCGCGATGAAGGCGGCTGACGTGATCACTAGTTGACCCCGTCGAGTTCTGAGAGTTGAAAACCCTTCGGCGGCGTCCGTGGCACCAGTTCGAGATCTTCGAGCAGGTTTGCCACGCCGTGAATGGTCATGGAGACCGCGAAGATCGGCAGCGTCAAATAGAGCACCCAGGTCGGCCAGTTCAGCGTTTGGGTGCGCTCGGTGTAGAGGAAGTTGAATGTCTCGGCGGCGAGCTTGCGCGCGTCGAAGCCGGCGCGGGCAAGCCCGATCGGATCCATCCAGAGGAAGCAGGTGATGATCAGCGCCACGCCGAACACGACGACCATGCCGGTCGCGATGACCTTCGCGAACTTCTGATGCCGCGCCGAGAGGCGCTCGGTCATCATGGTGACGGCGAAGTCGAGTCTGAGCCGCGTCATCGCGGAGGCGCCGATGAAGGTCAGCCAGACCACGCAATAGACCGCGGATTCATCGATCCAGTAGATCGGGAAGTGCGAATAGCGGGTGACGACATTCACCAGGATCAGCGCCGTCAGCAGATACATCAGCCCCATCAGGGCGATGCGCTCGAAAGCGAGCAGCAGACTCGAAGCCCTGACGACGATTCCCCGGGCGCTGAACGCTGGCATGTCCGCAATTGCCTGCTCGATCATAAAGAGCCCCGCTGCCCGTCAAGATTTCTCGTGCCATTCGAAATTGTATAATTTATACAATCTTGTCAAATGGAGATTATGGACGCCTCGGCTTTCGCTGCGGCGGACCAGTTCAACGCGAAATGGGGCCGCCTCGATCGGAAAGGCCGGCGATGACGACGGAAGATCAAATGAAAGTCCCTCTGAAGCACCGGACGCTGTCGGCTGCGATCGTCGATCAGCTCAGGCAGTCCATTCTCGACGGGACTTATCCAGCCGGCTCACAACTTCGGCAGGATGCGTTGGGCGAGGCATACGGCGTCAGCCGCATTCCAGTGCGCGAAGCGCTGTTTCAGCTCGAGGCGGAGGGGCTGGTGCGCATCGTCCCGCAAAAAGGCGCGATCGTATCGGAACTGTCGCTGGACGAAATCAACGACGTGTTCGATCTTCGCGGAATCATGGAGCCGCGGCTCTTGGCGCAGTCGGCGCCGCACTTTGCGGAACAAGACTTTGCCGCGCTGGACGACATCCAGAAGCGCTTCGAGAAAGCGATCAAGGCGCGCAACGTCAGCGAATGGGGGCAGCTCAACGCTGACTTCCACATGGCACTATATGTTCACGCCCGGCAGCCGCGTACCAAGGCGATCGTCGTGGCGCTCTTGCAGACCAGCGACCGCTACACGCGTCTGCAACTCTCCAATACCAAGGCGATGGGCACGGCCGAAAAGGAGCACGCTCACCTGATCGAGCTGTGCCGGGCGAAAGAGATCGACCAGGCCTGCCGGTTTCTGCAGCAGCATATCGAGGCTGTCAGAACCGACCTGCTGCAGGTGGTGGGCGGCGGCTCAATCGTGGCGCGCGCGGGGCGTTGATCCGGAAGCGGACCATGCATCATGCGGGGACGTCGCTGGCGAGCTTCAGCAGATTGGCCGACATCGCCGACTTGGCGGTGTAGTCCTTCCAGGCGGTATCGCGCGCGATGTCGCGCCACTTGCTGACGGTCGCGACATCGAGCGTGCTGACCTTGGCGCCGGACTTCTCATAGACCTTGGCGACCTCGATATCGTCGTCCTGCGCGCCCTTGCGGCCGAACGCTTCCAGTTCGCTGCCGACCGTCAGGATGATGTCCTGCTGCTTCTTGGGTAGCTTGTCGAAGATTGCCTTCGACATCATCAATGGCTCCAGCATGAACCAATAGGAGGCGCCGGCGCCCGAGGTCAGCGATTTGGCGACCTCCGCGAGGCGGAACGAGATCAGGCTGGTGGAGGAGGTGATTCCGGCATCGCAGGCGCCGCTCTGCATTGCGGCGTAGATTTCGTTCGATGGCATCGACAGGACCGAGGCACCCGCGGTCTTAAGCACCACATCCATTTCACGCGAGCCGCCGCGCACTTTCAGCCCCTTGGCGTCGTCAGGTGCAACGATCGGTCGAGAGCGGCTGGCGACGCCGCCGGCCTGCCAGACCCATGTGAGAAGGATAATGCCCTTGTCGGCGAGGAAGTCGGTCAGCGCCTTGCCGACCGGCGCGTTCTTCCAGCGCAGACCCTGGTCGTAGGTTGCGACCAGGCCCGGCATCAGGCCGATATTGGTTTCCGGCAGCTCGCCTCCGGCATACGGCATCGGGTAGAGGCTGATATCGAGAGCGCCCTTGCGCATTGCCGAGAACTGCGCGTTGGTCTTGACCAGCGAGGAGTTCGGATAGACATCGGCTGCGATCTCGCCGTCGCTGCGTTTGGCGACTTCGGCGGCGAAGGTGCGGCACAGCCGGTCGCGGAAGTCGCCCTTGTCGATGGTGCCGCCCGGAAACTGATGCGAGATCTTCAGCGTGGTGGCCGCATGGGCCGTGCCGGTGCCGAAACGAAGCACGGCGGGCGCGGCGAGTGCAGATGCGATGACATGGCGGCGCGTGAGCATGGTTTGTTTCCTGCAAACGGTTCTTGGATCGGCAATCCGGACCGGCTTCAGCCCCATATTAACTGAATGTGTTCGCTTCAACTAACCGTGAGAATTGCGGAACTTTGGGACGTGGCCGGTAACAAAACCGGTCGCGCCATCGTCGTTGGAGAAGCGGCAGACGTCGCTTTCGAGAAGCCAACCCAAACCAAGGACCACCATCCCATGACCACCACCACGACCCGTATCGGCCTCGGCCTTTCTGCCGCGCTTGTTTCGCTCGGCCTCGCGTTCGCGCCAGCCGCCTTCGCTCAGGACAAGATGGGCAAGGGCGACGGCATGAAGAAGGAGTCCATGTCCAAGGACGGCATGAAGAAAGAGGACGGTATGATGAAGAAGGAAGGCATGAAGCACGACGGCATGAAAAAAGAAGACGGCATGAAGAAGAACTGAGCCGCACCATCATTCCGGGGCGATGCGCGGCATCGAACTATGATGCGCGATTGCGCATCTGAGAATCTCGAGATGCCCAGGTGCGCAATTCCGCACCTGGGATCTGGCGCTTGCGCACGATCCCGGAATGAAGGGGCTGCATCTGTCGCCGGCAAGAAACGGCGATCAGCATCGTGCCTATTTCTTCTTGCCCTTGGTCTTGCGCGCGGCGTAACGCGCGTCGCGCTTGGCCTTTTGCTCAGCCTCCAGCGCCGCCAGCCTGGCGGCCTCTTCTTCCTTCTCGCGGGCTAACCTGGCGGCCTCCGCCGCGGCGGCCTCGGCCTCGCGACGTTTCTGTTCGGCCTTTTCGGCTTCCTTGGCCTCTCTCGCCTTGGCACGGGCGGCGGCGACGGCCTCGCGCTCGGCCTGGCGGCGCTTCACCTCGGGATCGTCGGGTCCCGGCTGGGTGCGAAACTTGTTCAGGATGTTCTGCCGCGCCTGCTGGGCGGCCTTCTGGCGGTCCGCGAAGCTCGGTTCCTTGAATCCACTCATAAAAGAGGCCTTGTCGCTTTCACTCTTGGGGTTGGACGCGCCACGCGCGCGGAATGGGGACTAGGTAAGTGAACCCGAGGCAAAATACCAGCGTCGAAAAGGGTCGGGTAAAGCAGGGGAGGCTTGCGTGAGCAGCAAATGGTCCAAACTGATCCTGATAAGCGGGATTACGTCAGCTTGGCTGCTCCACGAGATGGCAACGGCGACCGAAGCCCCAAGGCAGGCGCTGGCGATCCTTCAATATGGCCTTCTCGCCTGTGCGCTGATCGGGGTGGTCGGCTCGCTGGTGATGCTCGCTTCGGAGAAGTGATCGCTCTTCTAGATATTATCGCGACGACCCCCAGGTCCAAGGACGCGCGCAACCGTCATAGCGGTCATCGCTACGCGGTCCGCGATCCGCTGCGCCTCGAGCCTGTCGCGGGCCTTTTCCCTGATCATGATTTCGATCAGCTCGAGCCGTTTGGTCTCGTCGACCGCTTCCGCCAGCAATTGCTTGTAGCGATGGTAGTCGTAGCTCGCTTCCTGCTCGTCCATCGCACGCCCCGCACACGCGCTCGCCCCGAGGGCAATGTCGATCAAGCGTTGTGCGCGCGCAACGGATTTGCGCCAGTTATACCCCATTTCCGCGTCCATCGGGGCTCGCGCACAAATCCGTGTAGTGTGAAGCCGTTCACAGGCACCGCGGTGGAGTGATCTTATGCTCCGCGCTTTCGAAACAGGAGCGACCGCCATGCCGCACAATTGGTGGACCCGCAAGAACCTCGTTCTCGCCGCCGCCATCGTCTCACTGGCCTGCGCCATCGGTTTCTTTGCGCCTGGTCTGTCCAAACCGGAGCCGGTCTTGAGCGCAGCGCTTGGTCCGGACTGGCAGTGCAGCCGGCTCGCGTTCGTTTTTACGACCTGCAGCCGGGTCAAGCATAGCCGGTCCATGCCCGTTCGCCTCGCCAAAATCCCGGTGTGCGGACGTGTGCGGACGTAATAGGATCAGCCTGGAAACGGAGCGGGCCCGAACTGGAGCTTTCCATGCAAAAGCCATGTCGTCTTGTGCTGGCCGCGTCGGCGGCGGCACTCGTACTCCTGCCGGCCGTCGCGCTGGCGCAGGGCGCGCCGGATGGCGGCACTGCGGCAACGGCAACGCCGTCCCCCGCCGCGCCGGAAGCCGCCGCGGCCGAAAAGGAGAAGGCGGCGCCGAAGAAAAAGAAACCGGCCAAGATGACGCGGCAGCAGGAGATCGACCGTTCGATCGACCGCGGCACGGTGCCCGCTCGTTACCGGAGCTCGGTGCCGAAAGAGTATCATCAGTATATTCCGTTCGATAAGCGGTAGAGGCGGGCGAATGGCTGCGCCTGGCGTAGCTCGCTTAGAGCGGGACGGAATGCAGTGTCGGCAGCCCGGATATTGCATGCGATCCGCGCTACCGCGTTTTGCTGATCAATTTGTCACACAGAACCGTGCGGCGCCCGCTCACCGTACTCGTACGGATTGGCTGTGCACGTAACGCCGATCTATAACGCCCTCGCTTGCAGCGGGGGGCAGGGCGCTCGTTCATCACGACGCGCGCTACCACTGGAGGCCACGAGGCCCGGACTCCTAGGCACTCCGGGCCTCGTCTACTCCTGACCGCGAGCCGCCGCTTACCTCGCTTCATCGGCGCCATCACATCGCAAAACCAAAAGCGCGCCACGCGCTCGTCGGCATGCGCACAGTGGCTCACTGATCCGTCCGGACCCCCTCAACCCAGCAGCCGGTAGATGATGCTGGTCGATGCACCGGCCAGGCAGAACGCCAGCGCCATACACACCAGCGCCTCGTCGCGATCGAATTCGGGTGGTGGCGGACTCAAGGGGGCCTCGCGCTCGGCCGTTCATTCATGAGACCGGGGAAACGTGTCGAGAGCGTTGCGTTTCCTCACGCCAGGCTATTTCGTGGTCGTTTGCGGCCGGTTCGGTTCCGCGGCAAAAGCTCAGTGCCTGATCGGCGATTTGCGTTCCGATAAAATCGTTATGATTCAATGGCTTTTTAAAGTTCCCTTAAATCATAAATGAGTTCCTGTTCAGGCCGCACCGCCGCGCGGCCCGAATAGCCGGGTGCCGCTCCTATCACCTACCCCAGGGAGACGCGCGCTCGGCTATTATGGGCGATGGTCGCCGCCGGCGCTTCCTTAATGATTGCGGGCGAAGAAAATTTGGCGCAGCTTCTTGGTGCATCTTCGAGCGGATTCCGTTATGGTTGTGTGTCACGATGCCAAGGGATGGAACTTTTCTGCCCGAGGGAGGTTCTAAATCAGCCCTATTCTACTCATGTTTTGCAACCAACGATGATAGTCATCGAATCATGATTGGGGACGGTCGTGAACCGGAAAGCCTTAAAATCAATGTCCACGGATGAGCTGTGGGCACTCCACGAAGAAGTAACCGCCAGGCTTGCAACGACTCTGCTTGCAGAGAAGCGCCTCCTTGAAGATCGCCTGAAGCAGCTCAAGGGCGTGGTCGAAGCTGAGCGCACGAAATCATCGACAGGGCGGCGTCCATATCCGACGGTCGTTCCGAAATTCCGGAATCCCGATCGGCCGTCCGAGACGTGGGCAGGCCGAGGGAAGACGCCTCGCTGGCTCGCTGCAAAACTGAAATCCGGCAAGCGGATCGATGATTTCCGAATTAGGAATGTAGCCTAGCTAGGCAGGTCTACGGTCGTTCGGTGGCGGCGTGGCTTGCACTTCGCCTGCGAGCGCGAGTTCTCGTTCGATTTGGAAATGCGGGCTTGAAGCGTCTTCATGCTCTCCGGCGCCATCTGCGTGACGTTGACCTGGGTTCAGATGCCGGCGTCACGGTCTCCCTTCAGCTTTGCTTTCTTTCAGCTTGCTTGGCGGGGATCTTGGCGGGGATCCTGGGGGGCTCCGCATCGAGCGTCGTTTCAATACTCGTCTCGAAGGCTCTGACAATTCCCATGCGCGCGAACAGCATGGGTCCACGATCTTCGGCGGCATCAATAAGCATCTGGATGGCAAGCCGCCATTCCTGACGTTCGCGTTCGGGCTGAGGAAGGGTCCTGATGTAGTCGGCGGCGTCTCGCAGGGTTTGCGCTGGCGGCCCTTTCGGGAGCGGCACAGGCTGAGCGAACGGACGATCCCAAGACATGTTCGACCTCCCGTCACAAACTCGAAACGACCGACCGCAAACGATACGCGAAGGCGGCTCGCCCGTCATTAGCTTGCGTGCCGGTGGAACCGAAGGGATTCGACGCGGAGCCCCGCTGTTAGTTCCATTCTCCAAGGCTGTTTTGTCTCCAAGCCTGTTTTGCCTCCAAGCCTGTCTTGCCTGCTGCGGTCTTGCCTGACAGGACTTCTGGGCTTTGCAGGATGCGCCTAGATGGCGGCTTCGAGCGAGTTGGCGCGTGAACCGCCCGCGTCGGCGCAACGGATGCGGAATGGCGCCTGGTCGCAGATCGATCAGTTTTGAAACGCAACACCGACGAAATCGCCTTGCCGCCAGATTACGCGGCATTCGCGAATGTTGTGAAAATTGTCGAAGGTCAATTCGAAATTTAGGGGCAGCAGGTTGAGGTCGTGGAGTTCAATTCCAGCCCCGGAATTCGTGACATCCTGAACGCGGCAGGTGAAGACACCGCGCCGAGCGTCGAAGAACAGCAACGCGCTTTTCGAAATCGTCGTCCTTGCGACAGATCGGCGGTCGAATTCCATCTCGGCTACCAACGGTTCACGCAGCCATGGCAAGCAGGCTAACGGATTGTCCCAGGGCGGCAATCAGGTTCGGCCTTTTTCGTAAACAATCAATTTTAATGATTGTAGAAAGTCGCGTTTATCGGGCGGAGCGGCGCCGTCACGACGGTAATAGTTGCGGCTTAAGCACAGCTCCGACCGTTCCGTTGGCGGAACTCACAATCGGGCTTGATGCGTCGCTGAAAGCCATGGCCCTCTGACATAGAGAGGGGAATCACATGGCCTTACGTTGGATGTGTGTGCTGGCGCTGTGTCTGGGTACATCAAGCGCCGCATTTGCGAGTGACCAGTCCGGTGTCTTGCGTCGAATTTCGTGTCCGGTCGTGCGTTACTACGTGGCGAAATACAGCGCGCCCGCCGCAGAGCACTGGGCACGGAGCAAGGGCGCGAGCGACGCCGAGATCGAAGCGGCCCGGCGCTGCCTGCAGTCCGACACGACGCGAACGGCTAGGGCACCACGAAGGCCGCTGGCGCTAGGCAGCTACGGCTGGTGAACAGCGGGCGGGAGTGGCGAGGTGCGAGCCACGCCTCATCGAAGCGAGCCGATTCTCAATAGGACTGATACCGCTTCGGGCGCTTGCCGCGCCCGGCATAGTACGGGTTAACGACGCATTGCGCGGAGCGGCCCGATGCCGACGCCTGACACTGCGCCATCGTTCGATAGTGGCACTCGAAATAGTAGTCCACGAAGCCTTGGTAGACCTGCAGGCAAACGGGGTAGCTCGGATCGTAGGTCTGGGCTCGGGCGGGTGCGGGCAGGGCGATCGCCGCGGCCAAAATCGTCAGAGCTATTGCCGTGGCGGGTGCGTGCGGCAGTTTCATCCCAATATCCTCCCAGCCTTCCTCGCAGAATTATCGCGGTCCTCTCCCCACGACAGAACACCAGCGCTCCGAGCTTATTCCAGCAGGCAGCACACTCGTCAGACTTCCCAGTCCTGAAATCCGTACTCGCGATAGATGACGGCGCGATCGGCATGGGGGTTCAGCCGGCACTTGGCCTGGGCGAGATGCAGGTTGATGGTCCCGGGCTGACAATTGGCCGCCAAGAGCTTCCGGATATCGTCCATCTGCTGGCGTGACTGCTGGGTCGGCTCGAGCTGCTCAAGTGCGACCAGCGCCGTCGCCAGCGCTTCCGTGACGACCCATTCGTCGTGGCCGGTGATTCCCTTTTTTGGCATGACGTCCGCATCCTTTGTCAGGGCAACGGAAGCAATCGCTGGCCGGCATCATAAGCCGAGAATCCAACCGAGACGAGAATGAAGTCGAAATTGCGGAAAAGCGCGAAATGGTATGGCGATCCCAGCAGGATTCGAACCTGCAACCCACGGAGTAGAAATCCGTTACTCTATCCAGTTGAGCTATGGGACCGTCGGGGCGGCCTCGCCGCCTTGAGCCTTTCTACCACTGCCAATATGAAAAATCCGCCTTCCCGCCAAGACGGTCGAACCGATTTCCTCAAGAGTGCGACAAAGCCAGACGGCGGGCCGTAGCCTCGGGCCTGCCCCAATATACATGCCTCCCCGCTGACCGTCTGCTACGGGACGGCCGCGACCGTTCGGACTGCCTAAGCCATGCATGCGACCCTTCCGCAAGCCTTCACCACTGCCATCAGTCCGTCACCTTTTCGCGCCTTTTTTGGTCGTTACGCGGCATCTGTCCGCGGCAAGGAGTCCATCATGATCGGTTTGGTTCGCGCCACAGTGATTTGCGCCACGCTGGCGCTTGGCCTGACGGCGGCAGGGGCCGCGGACAAGGCGTTCAAGCGCGACGAGCTGGCCGATTCGGCCGTGAAGCTGGAGGCCCAGATCAAGAGCGAGGCGGGGCCGGTGGCGAAATCCTCCGCGACGCTGCGCAACGATGCCGACGCCGCCTTCAAGCGCGCCGACTTCCGGGTGGGCCTGCAGATCCTCGGCCAGATCGCGGCGACCACGCCAGAAGACAGCGCCAACTGGCTGCGCCTCGCCAAGACCATCTTCCAGATCCGCTCCGTCAGTTCCAGCGAACAGACCTTCCTCTATGAGCGCGCCTCGACCGCGGCCTACATCGCCTATCAGCGCGCCGGCAACCAGGCCGAGGAGGCTGATGCGCTGGCCGTGCTGGGCCGGGCGATGTCCGAGCGCAAGCTGTGGCGCCCGGCACTGGATGCGTTGCGGCTGTCGCTCGACATGCGTGAGGTCGCCGAGGTCCGCGGCCAGTACGAGAAGATGCGGGATCAGCACGGCTTCCGGCTGCTCGACTATACCGTGGATTCCGACGGCGCCTCGCCGCGCGCCTGTTTCCAGTTCTCCGAAGACCTCGCCAAGCGGGTCGATTTCGCGCCCTTCGTGGCGCTGGCCGGCACCGACAAGCCGGCGCTGACGAGCGAAGGCAAGCAGCTCTGCGTCGACGGGCTGAAGCATGGCGAGCGCTACAACATCAACCTGCGCGCCGGCCTGCCGTCCACGGTGAAGGAGAGCCTGCCGAAATCGGCCGAGTTCAACGTCTATGTCCGCGACCGCAAGCCGTTCGTGCGCTTCACCGGCCGCGCCTATGTGCTGCCGCGCACCGGCCAGCGCGGCATTCCGCTGGTCAGCGTCAACACGCCTTCGGTGAACGTCAACGTGTTCCGGATCGGCGACCGGAACCTGATCAACACGGTGGTCGACAGCGATTTTCAGAAGACGCTCTCCAGCTATCAGCTCTCCGATCTCGGCAACGAGCGCGGGGTCAAGGTCTGGTCCGGCGAGCTCGCCACCGCCTCGACGCTGAACCAGGACGTCGTGACGGCTTTCCCGGTCGACCAGGTGCTCGGAGATCTGCAGCCGGGCGTCTACGTGATGACGGCCGCCGCCAAGGGCCCGGGCAGCAGCAGCGACGATGACGGCACACTGGCGACGCAATGGTTCATCGTCTCCGACATGGGCTTGACGGCGTTTTCCGGCAATGACGGCATCCATGTCTTCGTCAATTCGCTGGCTTCGACCGAAGCCGTATCTAAGGCCGAAGTGCGGCTGGTCGCGCGCAACAACGAGATCCTGGCCACGCGCAAGACCGACGATGCCGGCCACGTGCTGTTCGAGGCGGGGCTTGCGCGCGGCGAGGGCGGGCTCTCGCCGGCGTTGCTGACGGTGATGAGCGAGAAGGCGGACTACGCCTTCCTCAGCCTGAAGACCAATGCCTTCGACCTCACCGACCGCGGCGTGTCAGGACGGATCGTGCCGCCTGGCGCCGACGCCTTCGTCTATGCCGAGCGCGGGGTCTACCGGTCGAACGAGACCGTCTACCTGACCGCGCTGCTGCGCGACGGGCAGGGCAACGCCTTGGCCGGCGGGCCGCTGACGCTGGTGATCGAGCGGCCGGACGGCGTCGAATTCCGCCGCGCCCAGCTCCCCGACCAGGGCGCGGGTGGCCGCTCCATGGCCGTGCCGCTCAATTCGGCGGTCCCGACCGGGACCTGGCGGGTGCGCGCCTTTACCGACCCCAAGGGCTCGTCCGTCGGCGAGACCACCTTCATGGTCGAGGACTACATCCCCGAACGGATCGAATTCGACGTCTCGGCCAAGGAAAAGGTGATCAAGGCTGAGACCCCGGTTGAACTGAAGGTCGCTGGCAAGTTCCTTTATGGTGCGCCGGCGTCGGGCCTGCAGCTCGAAGGCGACATGCTGGTCGCCCCCGCAGCCTCCGGGCGGCCCGGCTATCCCGGCTATCAGTTCGGTGTGGAGGACGAGGAAACCGCTTCCAACGAGCGCACCCCGATCGAGAACCTGCCGGAGGCCGACGCCAATGGTGTTGCGACCTTCCCGGTGTCGCTGGCGAAGGCGCCGACCTCGACCCAGCCGCAGGAGGCGCAGATCTTCATCCGGATGGTGGAGACCGGCGGCCGCGCGGTCGAGCGCAAGCTGGTGCTCCCCGTGGCGCCGACCGCGGCCCTGATCGGCATCAAGCCGCTGTTCGGCGACAAGAGCGTCGCTGAAGGCGACAAGGCCGAGTTCGACGTGGTCTTCGTCAGCCCTGACGGCAAGCAACTGTCGCGCGACGGCCTGCGCTACGAACTCTTGAAGATGGAGTCGCGCTATCAGTGGTATCGTCAGAATTCGTCCTGGGAATATGAGCCGGTCAAATCCACCAAACGCGTTGCCGATGGCGACCTGACGCTGACATCAGACAAGGCGGCGCGGGTGTCGGTCGCGCCGGAGCCCGGCCGCTATCGCCTGGACGTCAAATCGAATGAGGCGGATGGCCCGATCACCTCGGTGCAGTTCGACGTCGGCTGGTATTCCGACGGCAGCGCCGATACGCCGGACCTGTTGGAGACCTCGATCGACAAGCCGGAATACGCCTCCGGCGACACCATGGTGGTGTCGGTCAATGCCCGCACCGCCGGGAAGCTCACCATCAACGTGCTCGGCGACCGCCTGCTGACGACCCAGACCGTCGACGTCAAGGAAGGCACCCAGCAGGTCAAACTGACCGTCGGCAAGGATTGGGGCACAGGCGCCTATGTGCTGGCGACGCTGCGGCGACCGCTGGACGCGGCGGCGTTGCGGATGCCCGGACGGGCGATCGGGCTAAAATGGTTCGGGATCGACAAGAAGGCGCGCACGCTCCAAGTCGCGCTGTCGCCGCCACCGCTGGTTCGGCCCGGCACCAGCTTAAAGATCCCGGTCAAGCTGGGTGGGCTCAATCCCGGCGAGGACGCCAAGGTCGTGGTCGCCGCGGTCGATGTCGGCATTCTCAACCTGACCAACTACAAGCCGCCGGCACCCGATGACTATTATCTCGGCCAGCGCCGCCTGACGGCCGAAATCCGCGACCTCTACGGCCAGTTGATCGACGGTATGCAGGGTACCCGCGGCCAGATCAGGACCGGCGGCGATTCCGCCGGCGCCGAGCTGCAGGGCTCACCGCCCACGCAGAAGCCGCTCGCGCTCTATTCCGGCATCGTCACGGTTGGCGCCGACGGCACCGCCGAGATCAGTTTCGACATTCCGGAGTTCGCCGGTACTGCACGCGTGATGGCGGTGGCGTGGAACACGACCAAGCTTGGCCGCGCCACCATCGATGTCACGGTGCGTGACCCCGTCGTGCTGACGGCGACGCTGCCGCGCTTCCTGCTCAATGGCGATAAGGGCACCATGAGTTTCGACCTCGACAATGTCGAGGGCGCCCCTGGCGACTACAGCATCAGCGTGAAGACCTCGGGACCCGTGAAGGTGACGGGCAATCCGACCACGACGGTCAAACTCGCGGCCAAGCAGCGGACCTCGATGTCGCTGGCGCTCGATGCCGGCGGCGCCGGCACCGCCAATCTCGACGTCGACATCAAGGGCCCGAACGGGCTGACGCTGACGCGGCATTATGCGCTCGACGTCAAGGCGGCGACGCAGGTGCTGGCGCGGCGCTCGATCCGGACATTGGCGAAAGGCGAGAGCCTGACGCTGACTCCTGACATGTTCTCCGACCTCGTGTCGGGCACCGGCAGCGTCTCGCTGTCGGTCAGCCTATCCACCGCACTCGATGCGGCGACCATTTTGAAGGCGCTGGATCGCTATCCGCACGGATGCTCCGAGCAGATCACGAGCCGCGCAATGCCGTTGCTCTATGTCAATGATCTGGCGGCCGGCGCGCACCTGGCGATGGATACCGCCGTCGACCAGCGCATCAAGGACGCGATCGAACGGCTGCTGGCGCGGCAGGGCTCGAACGGCTCGTTCGGGCTGTGGTCGGCGGGCGGCGAAGACGCCTGGCTCGACGCCTATGTGACGGACTTCCTGACGCGGGCCCGCGAAAAGGGCTTTGCGGTGCCGGACGTGCTGTTCAAGAACGCGCTGGATCGTATCCGCAACTCCGTGGTCAATGCCAACGAGCCGGAAAAGGACGGCGGCCGTGATCTGGCCTACGGCCTCTATGTGCTTGCCCGCAATGGTGCAGCGCCGATCGGCGATCTCCGCTATCTCGCCGACACCAAGCTGAGCAATCTCGCAACGCCGATTGCGAAATCGCAGCTCGCCGCGGCGCTGGCGCTGGTCGGCGACAAGACGCGGGCGGAACGGGTCTATGCGGCGGCACTCGATGCGCTGGCGCCAAAACCGGTAATCGAGTTCGGCCGCGTCGATTACGGCTCGGCGCTGCGCGACGCGGCGGCGCTGGTCTCGCTCGCCAGCGAAGGCAACGCGCCGCGGGCGACACTGACGCAGGCCGTTCAGCGGGTCGAAGCGGCGCGGGGGCTTACGCCCTACACCTCCACGCAGGAGAATGCGTGGATGGTGCTGGCCGCGCGAGCGCTGTCAAAGGAAACGCTGGCGCTCGATATCGATGGATCGCCGGTCAAGGCCGCCGTCTATCGCAGCTACAAGGCCGAGGCGGTGGCCGGCAAGCCGGTCAAGATCACCAATACCGGCGATGCGCCGGTGCAGGCGGTGGTCTCGGTCTCGGGCTCGCCGGTTACGCCGGAGCCCGCGGCTTCCAACGGCTTCAAGATCGAGCGCAGCTATTTCTCGCTCGACGGCAAGCCCGCCGACGTCACCAAGGCCAAGCAGAACGATCGCTTCGCGGTGGTGCTGAAGATCACCGAGGCCAAGCCGGAACGCGGGCACATCATGGTGGCCGACTATCTGCCGGCCGGTCTCGAGATCGACAACCCGCGCCTGGTGTCGTCCGGTGACTCCGGCACGCTGGACTGGATCGAGGACGGCGAGGAGCCGGAGCATACCGAGTTCCGCGACGACCGCTTCACCGCGGCGATCGAGCGCGCCAGCGACGACCAGTCGGTGTTCACGGTGGCTTACATCGTGCGCGCGGTCTCGCCCGGCAAATACGTGCTGCCGCAGGCCTATGTCGAGGACATGTACAACCCCTCGCGCTACGGCCGTACCGGCACCGGCTCGGTCGAGGTGCGTCCGGCGAAATGAGCGATGGTGGGATGAGCGACGCGGTGTCACCACAATCTCAATCGTCATGCCCGGGCAAGCCCGGCCATGGCGGTGGTATTGGGCCTCGCCGCTTTTTCCGGATCGCCGTAACGCTGGCCTTTGTCCTCGTCGTCATCACGACCGCCTTCGCGGGTTGGGTCTACGCGCTGGGCCCATTGCCGCTGGAAGAGGCGCGCAAAGTCTCCACCACCATCGTCGATCGCAACGGCAAGCTGCTGCGCGCCTATGCGATGGCCGACGGACGGTGGCGGTTGCCGGTGGAGGCAAAGACCGCGGTCGATCCCGGGTATCTCAAGGTGCTACTTGCTTACGAGGACCGCCGGTTCTGGTCGCATGGCGGCGTCGATCCGCTGGCGCTGGGACGGGCGGCGCTGCAACTGGCGAGCCGCGGCCACATCGTCTCCGGCGGCTCGACGATTACGATGCAACTGGCGCGGCTGATGGAGCCGCGGCGCGAGCGCTCGGTCTACGCAAAGCTGCGCCAGATGGTGCGCGCGGTCCAGCTCGAGCGGCAACTGAGCAAGGACGAGATCCTCGATCTCTATCTGGCGCTGGCGCCGTTCGGCGGCAATCTCGAAGGCATCCGCGCCGCATCCATTGCCTATTTCGGCAAGGAGCCGAAGCGGCTTTCGCTCGCTGAAGCCGCATTGCTGGTCGCGCTGCCGCAATCGCCGGAACGCCGCCGGCTCGACCGTCATCCGGAAGCCGCCCACGCCGCGCGGGACCGTGTGCTGGCACGGATGGTCGAGGATGGCGTGGTGTCGCAAGAGGACGCGGCGCAGGCCAAGGCGGTGGCGGTGCCGCGGCTGCGCAAGCCGATGCCGATCCTGGCGCCGCATTCCTCCGATTCCGCGATGGCGACGGTGAAAGATACGCCGCTGATCAAGCTCACGCTGGATTCCGGCTTGCAGAAGACGCTGGAAGCCTTGGCGCACGACCGTGCCGTGGCGCAGGGACCGAATATTTCAGTCGCCATCATCGCGGTCGACAACGAAACAGGCGACGTGCTGGCGCGCGTGGGCTCGGCGGATTATTTCGACGAGCGCCGCGCTGGGCAGGTCGACATGACCCGCGCGGTGCGCTCGCCCGGGTCGACGCTAAAGCCGTTCATCTACGGGCTCGCGTTCGAGGATGGCTTCGTGCACCCCGAGAGCCTGATCGACGACCGCCCGATCCGCTTCGGCTCCTATGCGCCGGAAAATTTCGACATGATGTTCCAGGGTACCGTGCCGGTGCGTAAGGCGTTGCAACTCTCGCTGAACGTGCCGGCGATCGCGCTGCTCGACCGCGTCGGCTCCAGCCGGCTGTCGTCGCGGCTGAAGCAGGCCGGCGGCAATCTCGTGCTGCCGAAGGACGAAGCGCCGGGTCTGGCGATGGGCCTTGGCGGCGTCGGCGTTACTTTGCAGGACCTGGCGCAGCTCTATGCCGGGCTGGCGCGGCTGGGTGCGGCGCGGCCGTTGCGCGAGATCGTGCTCACCAAGGACGAGCGTGAGCCGCTCCGGCTAATGGACCACGCCGCCGCCTGGCAGGTCGGTAACGTATTGCTTGGCACGCCGCCGCCGGAAAACGGCGTGCACAACAAAATTGCGTTCAAGACCGGCACCAGCTACGGCTATCGCGACGCGTGGTCGGTTGGTTTCGATGGCCGCATCACGATCGGCGTGTGGGTCGGGCGTCCCGACGGCGCGCCGGTGCCGGGCCTGGTCGGCCGCACCGCCGCCGCGCCGATCCTGTTCGACGCCTTTGCGCGCACCGGGAAAATCCCTGCGGCGCTGCCGAAGCCGCCGAAAGGTGCGCTGATCGCCAGCAACGCCAAACTGCCATTGCCGCTGCGGCGGTTCCGTCCGGTCGGCGAACTGATCCGGACCGGCAGCGATTCTGCGCCGCGCATCCAGTTTCCCCTGAACGGGTCGCGCATCGACGTCGACCGTTCAAGCGACGGGCAGGCCGCCGCGATGCCGGTCAAGGTTGCCGGCGGCGTGCTGCCGCTGACCATCATGGTGAACGGCACTTCAGTCGGCGAGATTGACAGCCGTCGCCAGCGCCTGGTCGATCCGCCCGGACCGGGCTTTGCCCGGCTGACCGTGATCGATGCGACGGGGACGGCCGATACCGTGGTCATCCGGGTACAGTAAGGAAAAACGCTCTGTTGACCACGACTTAGGGGTTTTGCGGTGTTGTTTGCACTGCGGTTTCATCGTATGCGAACAGCATGGTGGAAACCTTGCACCCCCCACGCTTTGGAGCGGGCCAACAGCCTGTAAAACCTGCGCATTCCGGCCGCAGGTTGGCCGTTGTGTTCGACTATGCCACCGCGAACCATTTTCGCGCGATCGTGTTTCTGGTGCTCTGCGGTATCGTGCTTTTCCTGCCCGGATTCTTCAACATTCCGGCAATTGACCGCGACGAGGCGCGCTTTGCGCAGGCGACCAAGCAGATGGTCGAAAGCGGCGATTTCGTCGACATCCGCTTCCAGGACGACGTCCGCTACAAGAAGCCGGTCGGAATCTACTGGCTGCAGGCCGCCGTGGTCGAAACCGCCTCGTCGCTCGGTCTGCCGCGCGCGCAGTTGCGCATCTGGCTTTACCGGATTCCCTCCCTGATGGGAGCCATCGGCGCGGTTCTCCTGACCTACTGGGCGGCGCTCGCCTTTGTCACGCGGCGCGGGGCCGCGCTGGCAGCACTGATGATGTGCAGTTCCGTCCTGCTCGGCGCCGAAGCGAGGCTAGCCAAAACCGATGCGATGCTGCTCTTGACCGTTGTCGCCGCGATGGGGGCAATGGCGCGGGTGTATCTGTCCTGGCAGCGTGGCGAGGATCCGGCGCGTCCGCCCTGGGCCCCGCCGGCGATCTTCTGGACGGCGCTGGCCGGCGGCATCCTGCTCAAGGGACCGCTGATCCTGATGTTCGTCGGGCTGACCATCCTGGCGCTCGCGATCCTCGACCGCTCGGCGGCATGGCTTTGGCGGCTGCGCCCGGTTTGGGGGCTGATGTGGACGCTGGTGCTGGTACTACCCTGGTTCGTTGCGATCTTCTGGCGCGCGGGCGAGGCATTCTTCTCCAATTCGCTCGGCGGCGACATGCTGAGCAAGCTCGGCGCTCAGGAGTCCCATGGCGCGCCGCCCGGCCTCTATCTGGTGCTGTTCTGGGTCACGTTCTGGCCGGGCGCGGCGCTGGCGGGAATGGCGGCGCCGGCGGTATGGCGCGCGCGGCGCGAGCCCGGCGCGCAATATCTTCTGGCGTGGCTGGTTCCGTCATGGATCGTGTTCGAACTGGTGCTGACCAAGCTGCCGCATTACGTGCTGCCGCTCTACCCGGCGATTGCGATCCTCACCGCCGGCGCGCTGGAGCGCCGCGTGCTATCACGCTCCTGGCTGATGCGCGGTGCAGCCTGGTGGTTTGTCATTCCGGCCGGGGCATCCGTGATCGCCGTCATCGGCGCCATCAAGCTGACGCATTACCCGGTATTTCCGGCCTGGCCCTTCCTGGCGGCGGCGATGATTTTCGGCCTGATCGCGTGGTGGATGTTCGAGGACAGCCGCGCCGAGCGCTCGCTGCTGAATGCCGTGGTCGCGGCGATGTTTCTGGCGGTCGGAATCTACGGCATTGTCATGCCGTCGCTGACTGCCATGTTTCCAAGCGCCGAGATCGCGCGTGCGCTTCGCAACGTGGTCTGCGTCGGGCCAAAGGCGGCCGCCGCGGGCTTCCACGAGCCGAGCCTTGTCTTCATGACCGGTACCGGCACGCTGCTCACCGACGGATCCGGCGCGGCCGATTTCCTCGGGCAGGGCAGTTGCCGGTTCGCGCTGGTTGAATCGCGCACGGAGCGGGCCTTCGTTCAGCGCGCCGAAGCGATCGGGCTGCGCTACAATGTAGCGAAGCGGATCGAGGGCTATAACATTTCGCAGGGCAAGGCGATCTCGATCGCCATCTTCCGCTCGGAAGGCACGGAGTAAGATGGCTGCGAGCCCTGCTGTCGACGATTCCAAAAGCTATCTTGCGCGTTTCTCCACGCTGACGTGGCTGTCATTGGCGCAGCTCGTGCGGTCGCCGTCGCATTCGCGGCGAGCCGAAGCCGCTCGCCGCGCGGCTCGTCATGTCTTGTGGATCTCGGCAGGTCTCGGTGCAGCGATCGTGGTGCTGATGTATGCGATCGACGCGTGGGAAATCGCCCAGATGCCAAAGCGCGGTACGCCCTCGCTGTGGTGGGTCCGCATTCTCACCGATTTCGGCAAGGACGAATATGTGTTGGCGGGGCTGGGAGGATTGCTGATCGCGGTCGCGATCGCCGCACCGGCCTTGGATGGCATCAGGCGCTCATTGCTGCTCGGTCTCGGAACACGGCTGCAGTTCATCTTCTGCGCCGTCGCTGTATCCAGTCTGGTCACCGAGGTGCTGAAATACAGCATCGGCCGCGGCCGGCCATTTGTCGGTGGCGAGGCCAACGCTTTCCACTTCTCGCACTTCGCGGGCAACCCCGCTTATTTCAGCTTTCCTTCCGGCCACGCCACGACCGCCTTTGCGCTCGCGTTCGCCGTGTCGGTCATCTGGCCGAAGGCTCGCTTTGCGATGGCCGTCTATGCCCTGATCATTGCGGCGACCCGTCTGGTGCTGGTCGCCCATCATCCCAGTGACGTGGTTGCCGGGGCCCTGGTCGGCATCGTCGGTGCGATGTTCGTACGATACTGGTTTGCGGCCCGCCGGCTCGGATTTGCGATCCAGCGCGACGGCAGCATCGTGTCCCTTGCCGGGCCCTCGTCCGGGCGCCTCAAAAGGGTTGCCCGGGGCTCTTTCGCCCCATAAAAGCGGACGCCGCCAGACGGCCCGATACGCCCCGGTTCCGGGTCCTTCCAAACCAACCAGACGAGTACCGATTTGACACCTGCCGACAGAGATGCGGTCGCCGTTTCAATCGTTGTGCCGGTCCGCAACGAGGCGGACAACGTCGCGCCGCTGATTGCGGAAATCGTCAGCGCGCTCGGCAGCCGCTGGGCCTACGAGATCATCTATGTCAACGACGGTTCGACGGATGCGACCGCCGAGCGGCTGGCGGCGATGATGAAGCAATATCCGCAGCTTCGGCAACTGAAGCACGCCGCCTCGACCGGGCAATCGGCAGCGGTGCGCAGCGGCGTACGGGCCGCGCGCGGCGCCATCGTGGCGACGCTCGACGGCGACGGGCAAAACAATCCGGCGTTCCTGCCGGACCTGATCGCGGCAGTTGAAAAAGGCGACGGCCGCGTCGGTCTTGTGGCAGGCCAACGGGTCGGGCGCAAGGATACCGGCTTCAAGAAACTGCAGTCGCGGATCGCCAACGGCGTGCGCAATGCCATCCTGCGCGACGGTACCCGCGACACCGGTTGCGGGCTGAAGGCGTTCCCGCGCGAGGTGTTCCTCTCGATGCCCTATTTCGACGGGCTGCATCGGTTCCTGCCGGCGCTGGTGCGCCGCGAAGGTTTCGACATCGCTTACGTCGACGTGATCGACCGCCCGCGCCAATCCGGCGTGTCCAATTACGGCTTCTTTGACCGGTTATGGATCGGGATCATGGATCTCGCCGGCGTGTGGTGGCTGATCCGGCGCAAGAAGTCGACGCCCGTTGCGATCGAGGTTCGCTGATGCTGATTCAATACGGCCAGGCGCTCGGCGACTATCTCTACGACGTGTTCGTCGCCAAGTTCGATTTCTGGCTGGCGTTCGGGCTGATCGCGCAATTGCTGTTCACCGCGCGGTTCCTGGTGCAGTGGATATCGAGCGAGCGGGCCGGACAGAGCGTGGTGCCGATGGCGTTCTGGTTCTTCTCGATGGGAGGCGGCATGATGACGCTGATCTACGGCATCGCCAAGCGCGAGCCCGTGATCATCATCGGCCAGTCGCTGGCCACGATCATCTATATCAGAAACATCATGCTGATCGTGAAGAACCGTGCCACCGCCTCGAAGACGCTCGATCGCTGACCGTCAGCGGCTCGGTGCCGCCGTGGGCAGCGCGAGCAATTCGCTTTCGGCACTGCGATGGGCGGCGAGTTCGCCGGCGGCATCGAGCACGGGGTAGGCGACCGAGCAGATGTGCGAGTGGATGCGCCGGAGGTCGCGCAACACGTCGAGATGAAGCGACGTGGTCTCGATGGTTTCGGGCCGGCCTTCACGCAAGCGGTCGAGGTGCCGCTCGGTGGCGGCGAGCTCGGCATTGCGCAGCGCGGCCTTTTCGGCCAGCAGTTTTCGCGCTTCGTTGAGGTCACCCGACATGAAGACCCCGAACGCGATCCGCAGAGAATCCATCGTGCGCTTGTGGAAGGCGGAAAGCTCCTCCGCGCCCTCGGCCGAGAACTGGAAGCGGCGCTTGATCTTCTTGGTGGCCAGTTCGCTCAAATTCTTGTCGATGATGTCGCCGATATGTTCGAGGTTGATGGCGAAGGAGACGATCTCCATCGCCCGGTGTCCCTCGCGCTCGTCGAGACTGCCGCGGGTGAGCTTCGTGACATAGAGCTTGATCGCCTCGTCGAGGCTGTCGACGATGTTGTCCATCCGCGAGACCTCGTCGACCAGCGCGCGGTCGTTGGTCATCATCGCCGCCATCACCTTGCGCAGCATGATCTCGACGTGATCGCCCATATGCAGGGTTTCGCGGGCGGCATCCGCCAGCGCGAGGGAAGGGGTCTCGAGTGCGCTCTCGTCGAGATAGCGCGGACCTGTCGGGTCGGCTTCCTTGACGCGCTCGGGCAGCAACCTCTTCAACAGCCGCGCCATGCCGTCGAGCAGGCCAATGAAGAGAGCTGCGGTCGCAACGTTGAAGGCGATGTGGAACAGGGCGGTTGCCTTGGCTACATCCGGTTGCCACGCGATCAGAAGCTCCGCGATCGGCTGCAGGAACGGCCCCACCAGCAGCACGCCGACAAGCCGGTTGACGAGATTGCCGAGCGGAAGGCGATAGCTGGCGGGATTGTCGCGGCGCGCGCCCTCGACGATCGGATTGATGGCGCTGCCGAGATTGGCGCCGAGTACGAGCGCCAGCGCCGCAAAGGGGGTGATGAAATGCGCATAGGCCAGCGACATCACCAGCAGCACGCTGGCAACAGAGGAATGCACGAGCCAGGTCACGATCGCAGCGAACAGGATGCAGAGCACGGGATCGCCGGTGATGGCGTTCATGAATACGCGTACGCCCGGCGCGTTCTCCGCCGGCGCCAGCGTGTTGAGCAGGATGTGCAGCGCCAGCAGCATCAGGCCGAGCCCGATAAAGACGCGGCCGATGTCCTTGATGCGCGAGCGCGGCCCGGTGCGGAAGGCGACCAGACCAATGATGAACAGCACCGGCGCGACGGCGGCGATGTTGAACGACAGGATCTGCACGATCAGCGTGGTGCCGACATTGGCACCGAGCATGATGGCGAGCGCAGGCACCAGGCTGACGAGCCCGTCCGACGTAAACGAACTCGTGATCAGCGCCGTCGCGGTGCTGCTCTGGAGCAGCGCGGTCAAGCCGAGGCCGGCGGCGAGGGCGGAGAAGCGGTTGCTCAGGGCCTTTGCCAATAACAGACGCAAGTTCGGCCCGAACGCGCGCAGGATCCCGCTGTGGACCATGTGCAAGCCCCACAGCAGCAATGCTACGCCGCCCATCAGGTCGAGAAGGACGAGGCTTCCCATGCGCGTCAGTTTCCGCCAAATCGAGTCGAGGGGTCAGGCTATCGCCTGACGAGGGGCGATCAACCCTTTAATTTGCCGAAAATTGCCGTGCACGGGCGCTGCTCGATCGTGGCTTGCCGGTGTTCGAAGGTCTTCGGCTCCGGATTCGGTAAACGGAATTCAAACGTATCAGTTACATTGCGAGCCGTCGCGCTAGGTCAATTCCAACAATTCTTCGGTAAAGCTGAGGGCACCTCCGGGTGAATCACTCCAGCAAGGCCAGGGTAGACATGTTAGCGAATCGCCGCAGAAGCGAACGACGTGCGTGCAGAAACTTTGCGAAAATACAGTTTGCGACCGGCGGATTGCCGCGCGACTGCATGATTACAGACATGTCGGATGGCGGCGTGAAGATCATCGCCGAATATCCCGAAATTCCTCCCGAATTCACGGTGATCTTTTCGGAGGGAAGGCCGCGTCAGTGCAAGCTGGCTTGGCGGATCGGTTGCGAACTCGGCGCGCAATTCCTCGACTAGGCCGCTCGGTCGCCCCGCTGGTGCGGTCGGCCCGGAACGGGCCGGCAAGCGCATGCACGGCGCGAGGCGCCCGCAAAGGTCGCCAATTACCGCAAAAGCGGGCCAGCTTAACCGGAACTTAGGGTTAAGCTGTGAACACTTCTGGACAGTCGCCGCCGTGAGTCCCGCTACATGTTCCAGAAGTTGCCTCATCCGCTCCGCGTCACGCGGCTCCTTGCGTGCGCATCGACCCTGATCCTGGCGTTGGGGATTGGCGGCTGCCAGACCTCGGGACTGTCAGACATTACCGGTTCGATCGGCGAGAAGGCCGACACCGACCACGCCGCCGATCCGCGCCGCGATATCCAGCTTTACCAGGAACGCTATCGCGCCAATCCGAAGGATGCCGACGCGGCCCTGAAATACGGTAAGGCGCTTCGGGCGACAGGGCAGCGGTCGCAGGCGGTTGCGGTGCTCGAACAGGCCTCCATCGCCCATCCGGGCAATAAGCCGCTGCTCGCAACCTATGGCCGCGCGCTGGCGGATAACGGCAATTTCCAGCAGGCCTTCGACGTGCTCGGCCGCGCCCACAGCCCCGACGATCCCGATTGGCGGCTGCTGTCGGCGCAGGGAGCAACACTGGATCAACTCGGCCGATACGAGGAGGCGCGGCAATACTATGCGAGCGCGCTGAAAATCGTGCCCGACCATCCGTCGGTGCTGTCCAATCTCGGACTGTCCTACGTGCTTTCGAAGGATCTGCCCAGGGCCGAGGAGACGCTGCGCCGCGCCCACAGCCTGGCCGGGACCGATCCGCGGGTGCGCGCCAATCTTGCACTGGCGGTCGGCCTGCAGGGGCATTTTGCCGAGGCAGAAAAGATTGTGAAGGCCGACCTGCCGCCCGCCGAGGCGGCAGCCAAAGTCGCGCAATTGAAGCGGATGCTGGCGCGAAAGGACAAGGAGAACGCGCGGGCCGAGGCCGACAAGATGCCGATCGCCGCAGCCCGACGCCTCGACTAGGCTGGAGCCTTTTCGGTTCTGATCGATTCAGAGCCAGCAGAGCCTGAATTCACCCCGGATCAAGTCCGGGGCAGGCTCCCGGATCAAGTCCGGGGCAGGCTTTCGCCCGAAAACGCGATCAGCGCCGCCGTCCGACGCCGCTGCGCCGTCATCCTTCGCTCACGCCCTGCGGGCCGTCGCGCCCTGCAGCTTCTTGATGATCGGCGCCAGGAACGAAATCCGCGACCGCTTGGTCACGGCATGGCCCGTCATGCGCTGCGCGATCTGCAGGAACACCTGGGTGGTGCGATGCTTGGCGGCGATCTGCGCGATCATCTGGCCGTTGTTGGCGGCGGTGCCGAACATCTTCGAATCGAACGGAATGGCCGCAATCGGCTGGCTCTCGATTGCCTTGGCGAATTCGCGCGTGGATATCTCCGGACGCTTGTGCATGCCAACCTGGTTCAGGCAATAGAGCGGCGGGCGGTCATTGGGCCGCGCCGCCTTCAGCACGTTCAGCATGTTCTTGGTGTTGCGCATATTGGCGAGGTCAGGCTCGGCGACGATCAGAATGTCGTCTGCGCCGACCAGCGTGCGCTTGGTCCATGCCGACCATTGATGGGGAACGTCGAGCACGATGCAGGGGGTCGTCATGCGCATCGTATCGAAGATCGCATCGAACGCGTCGGCGCCGAAATCGTAGACCTGGTCCAGGGTGGCCGGCGCCGCCAACAGGTTGAGGCGGTCGGTGCATTTCGCCAGCAGACGCTCCATGAAGGCGGAGTCCGGCCGTTCCTGCTGGAAGACGGCATTGGCAATGCCCTGAACCGGATCCTGATTGTAATCGAGGCCGGCGGTGCCGAAGGCAAGGTCGAGATCGATCACGACGGAATCGAGCGCGAGATCGCGCGCAATCGTCCAGGCCACGTTATGCGCGACGGTGGATGCACCGACGCCGCCCTTGGCGCCGACGACGGCGACGATGCGGCCGACGGCCACGGCCTCGGAGGCCGCGTACAGGCCGCATATTGCGCGCACGACATCGATGGGTTCGATCGGTCCGGTAACGTAGTCGCTGACGCCGCGCCGCACCAGTTCGCGATAGGGCGTGACATCGCTGGCGCTGCCGATCACGACGACGCGCGTTCCCGCGTCGCAGACGGTCGCGAGTTCATCGAGCCCTTCGAGGATATCGCTGCCGGGTTCGGTCTCCAGCAAGATCACGTTCGGCGTCGGCGCCGTGTGGTAAGCCTCGATGGCGGCGGCAATGCCGCCCATGTGAACCGAGAGGTGCGCCTTGCCGAGACGGCGGTCTTCGCTCGCCGCGCGCACCGCGGTTGCGATCGCCACACTGGCGCAAAAGGCCTGTACCGATACGCGCGGCGCCGGCGAGATGTATTCCTCGGGCTGCGCCGGCGTGTCGTCCAGTTGCTCGTCGGAGTTTTGAAAGACGCGGCTGATCATTTGCCTGTATCGCTGAGTTTGGCCTTGTCGGCTTCGGGATAGCTGGTCGCGGTCGATGCACCCTTGCGATATTTGTCAAAGGCGATATCGCGCCGCGGCGTGTAGGCGGCGGTCTCTGGACGCGGCTGCTCGAGGTCCGCCGGATTGTCGACCATCGCCGCGAGGTTGCGCTGGGTGGCGCAGCCGAAATTGTGGTAGGAGCGGTTTTCGTTATAGGCGACATTGTCGATGTTCGGCCCGAGGTCTTGCGGCCACAGCCCGCACGGACCGGCCACCGCCTTGATCTTCGGATAGCTCAGCCTGATCGTCGGCAAGGCCCTGATATCGTCGGGGTGGTAGTGACGCCGTGTGATGGCGCGCGAGGGCACGCCGCCCGCCAACAGCACCGATCGGATTTCCTGATACGACGACGCGGCCGCGCGCGCGTTCGCCGTGTCGATCGGGACATCGGCGATGATTGCGCCGGTGCCTTCGCGCATCCAGGCCTGCGCCAGGCCCATGACGTCGGCGCGCTGCGGCCCCGAGAGGCCGCCGCGGCCTCGGCCGACGAACACGACGATCGAGCGGTCGGCTTCGGTTACGGCAATCGGATGACGGTGGCGGTAATCGTCAGATACGCTTGCGGTTGTCACGATTTCCGTGGACTGCCACGTGCAAGCGCCGAGTGTCGCCGAAAGGCCGAGAAGGGCGCCGAGCAGCCCCCCGGCCTTGACGCGATGGAACGGTGTTCTGGTTATCATCGTTCTGTCCTCGTCCCCACGCGGTGAACAGTTCTGAAACTCAATCAATGATGAAGCCAAAGTTGCCCTGGACGCCGGCGACCGGATCGACGCGGGCGGCGAGGCCGTAGATGCGGTTGATGCGTCCGAGCAGCGTGGACTGGGAATCGGCAGCCGGCGCGAAGCCGTCATCGGGCCGCGACAGCTCTTTCTGCGCGACCGCGCGCACAACATACGGCGTCACGAGAACCATCAGTTCGGTCTGGTTGTTGACGAAGTCCTGGCTGCGGAACAGCGCGCCCAGAACCGGCAATTGATCAAGCCCGGGCAGGCCGTTGATGGCCTGCTTGGTCTGCTCCTGTATCAGGCCGGCCATCGCCACCGAGCCGCCGGACGGTACTTCCAGCGTGGTCTCTGCACGCCGGGTCTTGATCGAGGGAATGGTCGTTCCACCGGCACCGCCCGTCAGGGAGTTTTCGGTCGAGACTTCCGACACTTCCGTCATCACCCGCAGGCTGATCCGCCCCTCACTCAGGACTACCGGCGTGAAGTTGAGCGAGATGCCGAATTTCTTGAAGCTGACGGTCTGGACGCATTGTCCGATGGTGCCGCCCGTGGTCGTTTGGCAGGTCACGCCGGTCGGAATGGGAAATTCGCCGCCCGAGATAAACGTTGCGGATTCGCCGGAGATCGCTGTGAGATTGGGTTCGGCGAGCGTCCGCACGACACCGGCGCTTTCCATCGCGCGAAGCGTCGCCCTGACCGACGGCGCCGAGCCAAATTGCCCGATAAGGCTATTGCCAGGGACGAGGGGCTGGTTGTTTGCCGTGAAGGGATTGTTATTGTTGAAGAGCACCGACGTGTTGCCAACATTCATGCTGGCGCTGAGATCGATGCCCATCTGTTTGATGATATCGCGCCGCACTTCCGCGACAGTGACCTTCAACATCACCTGGTCGCGGCCGCGAACGACGATCGAGTTGACGACCTTCTCGGATCCGCCGACCAGCCGTGCAGCGATCTCGCCGGCCTGTTGGGCTTCGACCGGGCTCGATACCGAGCCAGTCAGCAGTACGCTGTCGCCGACGCCCTCGATCTGAATCCCCGGCAACGACTGCCGCAGCGCGGCGCGCACGCCGTTGAGATCGCGTTTAATTGCGATGTCGTAGGACGCGATCTGCTGGCCATCGCCGTCGAAAAACACCACGTTGGTCTGGCCGACGGCGCCGCCGATGATGTAGGCGCGTTGCGGGGAGCGAATGACGGCATTGGCGATCTTCGGATCGGCCACCAGCACGTCTTTTACGTCGCGTGGCAGGTCGACGACCACCGACTTGCCGATGCCGAGCGAGAGGAAGCGCATCTTGACCGGGCCGATTGCGGAGGTCGTGACCGGATCCTTCTCAGACTCGGCTGCGACCACGGGCAGCAGCGGCCCGAGCGTCAGCGCGGCGACAGCCGACAATAACAGGGTGCGCACCGCCACGGTTCGCATCGCTGACTGATTTTCCCCAAACTTCATATCGGGCGTCCTTTCGGTCACTTCTGTGCCGTCGTTTGATTGGCGACTCCGTAGCGAACCACGTTGACGCTCTCGTTTCGTTTTTGAGCCTCGGAACGGCCTTCGGCCGCGTTGACATCGGTGATACTGCGCAGCGCGAGCGACAGCGTGCCGCTCTGGCGCGCGCGCGCCAGAGTCTCGGCCTGCTCGGGCTTCAGTTCGAGTGTGGCGGTGCGGCCGACGAGGGAGTTGCTGCCCTCTTTTTCCTTTGGCGCCTGATCGATCGCCAGCACGCGGATGTTGGAGAGAATGATTTCCGATTGGGCGACGTCGGGTCCCTTGCTGTCCGGATTCTTTTCACGCTTGGAGAGGATGACGTCGACACGGTCGTTGGGCAGGATGAAGCCGCCGGCACCGGTTTCCGGCGAGATCTCGGTCGAGATCGCCCGCATGCCGGTCGGCAGGATGGCGGCCATGAAGCCGGAGCCGTTGGCTTTGACCAACTTCTGCTCGCGGATCGGCTCGCCCGCGAAGAATGGGCTGCGCGCGATCGAGCCTGCGATTTCCTTGATGGCTTCGGCCTTGCTGGCTCGGTTGATCAGATTGCTGCCGGCGGCCGCGGCAGGCCAGGCCTGCCATTGCAGGTCCTCGGGCTTGACCTGCTGGCCGAGCCCGATGTCGGACTTCGCGACCAGAATTTCCACCGTCGGCAACGGTGCGACAGGTTCGGCTACTGGTCGAGATGTTTCTTCCGTGCCACGGGCGAGATAGGCGGCAACACCGCCGGCACTCAATGCGATGGTCAGAACGACGACACGTGCGATGTTCATACGCTTTGCTACTCTTACGCAGGGACGTCCCAACTACACGGCAGATGGCGGCCATCCCCGGAGGTATGACTAGGCATCAAAGGTATAAGGGAACTTGAGGGTTGAATTATTTGGTCGATCGCACGGCGGGATTCGCCGTCATGGTGAACGGGTGGTTATCGTTTTGGGAAAACCGCTCCGCAAAACCCCGGGGTCGTCTCGGCGTGGGCGTAGCGACGGCCGAATGCGGGTAGAGATGGACGGGCGCTTCGGATGAGAATCAGCGTCAGGCTAGACGCTGCTATGATGCGCGAGCCTGATCTTGCGGCTCGGTCTCCGCGAAGCCAGCCTGCAAGACCTCCTCGCGCTTGTGGCGCAGATGCGCGCGCAGGATATGCGACAACCCCACGCCGTCGCGGCGTTGCAGTGCATTGAGGATCGCTTCGTGCTCCTGCACCGCCAGCGCCCAGCGGCGCGGTGTCATCGGCGTGACGTAGCGCGCACGCCGAATGCGGGCCGTGACGGATTCATATAGGCCTGACAGCACCGGGTTGCCGGCCGCGGCGATGATCGCCTCGTGGATGGTGCGGTTGCAGCGGTAGTATTGGAGAAGGTCGCGATCGCCGTAGTGCCGCACCATCGTGGCGTGGACGGCGGCGACCTCGGCGATATCGGCATCGGTGATGCGCTCGCAGGCGAGCTCGCCAGCCAGGGCTTCGAGCCCCTGGCACACCTCGAACAGGTCGCGCATGTCCTTGTCGGTTAACCTGGCCGCGCGCGAGCCGCGGTTCGGCAGCAACTGAACCAGGCCCTCGGCGGCGAGCACCTTGAGGGCTTCGCGCAGCGGTGTGCGCGAGATCTGCAGCTTTTCACAGAGGTCGCGCTCGGGAATCCGCGCGCCCGGCGGGATCTCGCCATCGAGCAACATGGCGCGGACGCGGCCTACGACTTCCTCATGAAGCATCCCGTAAGATCCAATTTGCATGCAAAAGAGGCTATATCACCGGAATTATGATAGTTCCAGCTTGATAAACCATATTTTTGCATTCAGAATTGATTAAGGTCGATTAAGAAAGGGCCGGCAGCATGGATCACGACGTGACTGTAGGGGAGGATGACCTCCTGTTTGCCCTCGATGACGGTATCGGCCGGATAACCTTCAACAGACCGCAGGCGCGCAACGCCTTCACCTTCGCGATGTACGAGCGGTTGGCTGCGATTTGCGAGCGCGCCAACCGCGACCATGGGATCAAGGTGCTGCTGCTGCGGGGTGCCGGCGACAAAGCGTTTGCCGCGGGCACCGACATCAACCAGTTCCGGGCCTTCAAGGCGCCGCAGGACGGGCTCGACTACGAGAACCGCATCGACCGCGTGCTCGGCATCCTCGAAACCTGCCGGGTGCCGACGATTGCCGCCATCAACGGCGCCTGCACCGGCGGCGGCGCGGGAATCGCGGCCTGCTGTGACCTCCGCATCGGCACCAGAAGCACGCGGATGGGGTTTCCGATCGCGCGCACGCTCGGCAACTGCCTGTCGATGTCGAATGTCGGCCGCATCACCGCGTTGATCGGCCCGGCGCGCGTCAAGGATCTGATCTTCACGGCACGGCTTGTCGAAGCCGAGGAGGCGGCCTCGGTGGGCCTGCTCAACGAGGTCGTCGATGATCTGGCCGCGCTCGACAGGCGCGCCGACGAGATCGCAAGGCTCGTTGCCCGCAACGCGCCGCTGACGCTGAGCGCGACCAAGCAGGCAGTCGCCCGGCTGCAGAAACGGCTGACGCACGAGGAGGGCGAGGACCTCATCCTGATGTGCTACACCAGCCAGGATTTCCGCGAAGGGCTCGACGCGTTTCTCACCAAGCGCGCGCCGCAATGGCGCGGCCAATAGGAGCCCTTAATGTCCCTTCAAAACGACACGACGCCGCGTTCGGGGCCGCTTGCCGGCCTCAAGGTCATCGATCTCACCCATGTGATGGCGGGACCGACCTGCACGCTGATGCTCGCCGACATGGGCGCCGATGTCATCAAGATCGAGAAATGGCCAAATGGCGACGACACGCGGCACTCGGTGCCACCGAAGATCGGCGACGAGGCAGCCTCCTTCCTGATGATGAACCGCAACAAGCGCGGTATCGTGCTCGACCTGAAGACCGCAGGCGGCAAGGAAGTGCTGCGGCGGCTGATCGCTGACGCCGACGTGCTGGTCGAGAATTTCGCGCCGGGCGCGATGGAGCGGTTAGGCTTCGGCTATGAGGAACTGCATCGGGATTTTCCGGCGCTGATCTATTGCTCGCTCTCTGGTTTTGGCCGAACCGGCCCGTACAAGCATCGCCGGGGCTTCGATCTGGTCGCCCAGGCGATGAGCGGCATCATGAGTTTCACGGGCGAACGGCTGGATGGTCCGCCGGTCAAATGCGGCCCGCCGCTGTCCGATATCACGGCCGGACTCCTCGCCAGCATGGGGATCCTGGCCGCCTATTCGCATCGGCTCAAGACCGGTGAAGGGCAGTGGGTGGAGACCTCGCTCTACGAGGCGGCGCTGGTTCAGACCTATTGGCAGTCGACGATTGCGCTCGCCAGCAACGTGGCGCCGCGCGCCATGGGCTCGGCCCATCCGCTCAACGCACCGTATCAGGCGTTCGAGGCATCCGATGGCTGGCTCGTGGTAGGCGGCGCCAACAAGAAGCACTGGCTATTGATGCTGGAAGCGCTTGGCGCGCTGGAACTGGCTTCCGACCCGCGCTTCGTCAACGGCTCCGACCGCATGGCGAATCTGAAGGAGCTCGAAGCCGAATTGAGCGGGCGTTTCCGCAAACAGACGCGGGCGCATTGGCTGGCGGCACTTGACGAGAAAGGCGTGCCCTGCGGCCCCGTGCACGACATGCTGGAAGCGTTGAGCGATCCGCAGACGCTCGCGCGCGAGATGGTGGTTGAGGTCGAACATTCGACCCTCGGACCGGTGAAGACGATCGGGCTGCCGGTCAAATTCTCGGCGACGCCCGGGAAGGTGCGTTCGGGCGCGCCTGTTTATGGCGAGCATACGCGCGAGGTGCTGCGCGAACATGGTTTTGATCCGGCGCAGATCGATGCGTTCGAGCGGGAGGGGGCGATCGTTGCCGCCTCGGCCGGCCGCAAGGAGCAGGTCGCCTGACGAGAAGACGAGAATACGAACGACAACAAGAAACGCCTACCCGGAGGAAACCATGAAGATCACGTCAAAACTGCTGCTGTCCACGACGGCTTTCATGCTCGCGGGCGCGCTTCCGGCCATCGCGGCCTGGCAGCCGCAGAAGCCGATCGAGTTCGTCGCTACCGCGGGGCCGGGCGGCGGCACTGACAATCTTGCGCGCGCCGTCCAGAGCATCGTCACCAAATACAAACTGACCGACCAGCCGGTCGTGGTCGTCAACAAGGGCGGCGGCAGCGGGGCGGAAGGCTATGTCTACGGCAAGGCGTCCGCCGGCGATCCCTACAAGGTGATCTTCGGTACCTCGAACGCGTGGCAGCAACCGCTCGTCTCCAAGGTTGCCTTCAACTACACCGATCTCACCCCGATTGCCGCGATGGCGCAGGACGAGTTCCTGCTGTGGGTGAAACAGGACGCGCCCTACAAGACGGCGGGCGACTTTCTCAAGGCGGCGGCCGCGACCGAGTTCAAGATGGGCGGCGCGCAGTCCAAGGACACCGACGAGGTGCTGACGCGGATGATCGAGAAGGCGGCCCGCGTCAAATTCACCTACATCCCCTTCAAGAGCGGCGCCGAGGCTGCCGTGCAACTGGCCGGCGGCCATATCGATGCCCACGTCAACAATCCCTCCGAGAGCCTTGGGCAATGGCGCGGTAGCACCCAGCGCCCGCTCTGCGCGTTCAGCCCGAAGCGGTTGCCGCAGGGACCGAAGGTCACGACGTCAGAAGGCTGGAGCGACGTGCCGACCTGCGTCGAGCAGGGGCTTGCGATTTCGCAATATGAGCAGCCGCGCACGGTGTGGCTGCCCGGCAAGGTCAGCCCGGAGCAGGCGGCGTTCTACGTCGACCTATTGAAGAAGGTGCAGGCGACGCCCGAGTGGAAGGAATACATCGAAAGGACCTCGCAGGTTGATACCTTCCTGACCGGCGCTGCGCTCGACAATTTCATCAAGCAGGACCTCGAACATGTAAAGCAGGTCGCGGGCGAACAGGGCTGGCTGGTGAAGTAGGGCCGGACCGATGATATCACGACGCGCGCTCGAGATAGCCGCCGCGGCGCTGACCGGAATCTTTGGCGTCGTTGTCGTTGTTTCCAGCATCGACAACGGCATCGGCTGGTCGAGCGCCGGCGTCGACGCCGGTACGTTTCCGTTCCTAACCGGAATCATCATCGTGCTCGGCAGCCTTTACAACATGGGGCAGGGCGCCATGGGGCGCGGCACCCTCGCAGTGGTCAGGACAGCCATCACGCCATCCGAGTTGCGCCGCCTCGCGGGCTTGTTCGTTCCAGCCGCGATTTTCGTCGCCGTCATTCCAATGGTTGGAATGTATCTCGCCTCGGCGGGCTACGTTTTTGCGGTGCTGACGTGGCCGAAACGGCAATCGGTCTTGCGCGCGCTTGTCATCGCCGCGGCAACGCCGCTTGCGCTTTACGTCGTGTTCGAGCGCATGTTCCAGGTGTCGCTGCCGCACGGCGCGCTCGCCACAGCGTTCGGTTTCTGAAGGGCGGGGCGATGGAAAACCTTCAATCGCTGCTGCACGGTTTCACCATCGCGGTCACCGTTCCGCACCTGACGCTGATGGTGATCGGCGTTCTGCTCGGCATTCTCGTCGGCGTTCTGCCCGGTCTTGGTGCGCCAAACGGAGTGTCGCTATTGCTGCCGCTGACCTTCGGCATGCAGCCGGTGTCGGCGATCATCCTGCTTTCGAGCATGTATTGGGGCGCGCTGTTCGGCGGCTCGGTGACGTCGATCCTGTTCAACATCCCGGGCGAACCTTCGTCGGTCGCCACCACCTTCGACGGCTATCCGATGGCGCGCGACGGCAGGCCGACGACGGCGCTGGCCACCGCTTTCGGCTCGGCGGCGTTCGGCGCGCTTGTCGGCGTGGTCCTGATTACGTTTCTGGCGTCGTGGGTGGCGCAGGTGGCGCTCGCCTTCGGACCGCCCGAATACTTCGCGGTCTATTTCCTCGCCTTCGCCAGTTTCGTCGGCATGGGCGGTGCGGCGCCGATCAAGACGGTGGTGGCGCTCGCGATCGGCTTTGCCATCGCCGCGATCGGTATCGATACGGTCTCGGGCAGCGTGCGGCTCACCATGGGTATCGACGAGCTGGTGAAGGGCGTCAGCTTCGTCGTTGCCGTGATGGGGCTGTTTGGTATCGGCGAGTTGCTGATTGCGGTGGAGGAGGAGTTTCAGGCCCGCGCGGTATCGTCGAGGGTGGATTGGAAGGAAGTCTTCCGGGCGCTCGGCCGTCTGCCGCAGCACGGCATTGCGTTGCTGCGCAGCGCCGCCATTGGCTGCTGGATGGGCATTACGCCGGGCGGTCCGACCGCGGCTTCCTTCATGAGCTATGGTATCGCCAAGCGCTTCTCGCGCAATGGCGCTCGTTTCGGCACCGGCGAGGCCGAGGGCATCGTCGCGCCGGAGACCGCCGACCATGCCGCCGGCACCAGCGCGCTATTGCCGATGCTTTCGCTCGGCATTCCCGGCTCGGCTACGGCCGCTGTCATGATGGGCGGGCTGATGATCTGGGGATTGAATCCCGGACCGATGCTGTTCGTCGATCAAAAGGATTTCGTCTGGGGGCTGATCGCCTCAATGTATGTCGGCAACATCGTTGCGGTTGCGCTCGTGCTGCTCACCGTTCCCGTGTTCGCCGCCCTGATGCGCATTCCCTTCGCCGTCATCGCTCCCCTGATCGTCATCATTTGCGTGGTAGGCGCCTATTCGGTCTCGAACTCCTATCTCGACGTCGTCCTGATGCTTGGCTTCGGTGTCGTCGGCTATCTCTTCAAGAAGCTGCACTATCCGTTGGCGCCGTTGGTGCTTGCGATCGTGATCGGCGACAAGGCTGAGGACGCGTTCCGGCAGGCCATGCTGATGTCGAAGGGATCGCTCGGGATATTCTTTGCAAACCGGCTGGTGACGACCCTCGTTCTGGCCGGGATGGCGTTGCTGCTGCTTCCGCTCGCCCTGCAGATCGTGCGTCTGCTGCGAAAGCCGGACGAAGCCGCTGATGAAAAGGTGAGGACCATATGAAGCTGCATAGCCCCGGCAAGCCAGTGATCGCGCTGGCGATGGGAGATCCCGCCGGTATCAGCCCGGAGTTGACCGCAAAACTCGCCTGCCTCGATGAAATCCTCTCCCGCGCACGCCTGATCGTGATCGGAGATCGCCGCGTTTTCGACGAAGGCGCGCGCGTGGCCGGCGTCAGGACGGACCTGCCAAATGTAGCTCCATCCGCGGACCCGCGAACAATCGGCAGTGACGCCGCTTTTATGGACCTTGGCCATCTCGATCCCGCGACCGTCGAGCGTGGTGTCGCGAGCCAGGCCGGTGGCGCGTTCGCGCTGGAGAATTATCGTCGCGCGCTCACGCTGGCGCGTGACGGGCAGGCCGACGCCGTCTGCTTCACGCCGTTCAACAAGAAAGCGATGCGGCTCGCGCGCGCGGAGTATGACGACGAGATCGCGTTCTCCGCCGAGGTCGCCGGCCTGAAAACGCCAGCCAGCGAATTCAACGTGCTCGACAGGCTCTGGAATGCCCGCGTCACCTCGCACATCGCGCTCAAGGATGTGGCCTCGCGCCTCTCCGTCGAACGTATTCATCGCGCGCTGAAACTGACCGATGCCTGCATGCGACAGGCCGGCTTTGCCGAGCCCCGTATCGCGGTGGCTGGTCTCAACCCGCATGCCGGTGACGGCGGCAATTTCGGCCGCGAGGAGATCGATGTGATCGAACCTGCTGTCATGGCCGGCCGGGCCGAAGGAATAGCGGCGGAAGGGCCGTTTCCGGCCGATACGGTTTTCCTGCGCGCCAAGAACGGGGCCTTCGATGCGGTGCTGACGATGTACCACGACCAGGGCCAGATCGCGATGAAGCTGATGGGCTTCGATCGCGGAGTGACAATTCTCGGCGGCTTCCCGTTTCCGATCTGCACGCCGGCGCATGGCACGGCCTATGACATCGCCGGCCAAGGCGTCGCCTCGGTTGGCGCCAGCCGCGCGGCCGTGTTGCTCGCGGCTGAGATGGCTGATACGGCCGGGTTGCGAAATCGGGCGGCGTGAAGCGCCGGCCTAGGCCCGTGGACTCATTAGCACACAGCCAGGTGCGAATGGATGCGAGCTTGACGAACGCTAGGCGGCTGGCGTTGACGCCTGAGCGTTTTACCGCCATATACAGCGCATGAAGAAGCTTCAGTCAGCCGCATTGACCACCACCGCGACCGCTTACGGCGGATCGCCTGCTGGTTGCGCGCGCTAGAGACAAGCGTACTTCACCCAGAAAAGGCCCCGCCGGCGACGGACGGGG